>NZ_CM172787.1:0-3497500 GCF_057653695.1 Rhizobium sp. SRDI943
ATGAAGCAGAACGTATTGTTTGAGCGCGTCACCGCGCGCTTGAAGGCTCAGGTCGGTCAGGATGTCTACGCCAGCTGGTTCGCCCGGCTGAAGCTGCATTCGGTATCGAAGAGCGTCGTTCGCCTTTCGGTCCCCACGACCTTCCTGAAGTCGTGGATCAACAATCGTTATCTCGATCTCATCACCGGTCTGTTCCAGGCCGAAGATCCGGAAATTCTGAAAATCGAAGTCCTGGTGCGTACGGCGACGCGCCACGGCACGAAGGCGCTCGATGAGGCGGTCGCGCCGGAACCAGCCGCCCCTACGCAGATGCGCCGCCCGGCAAGCGCTCAGCCGGCCGGTCAGGCCGTCCAGCAGGCGGTTTCGGCCGTTGCCGCCGCAAGGCCCGCAAGCTTCGGCTCGCCGCTCTTCGGTTCGCCGCTCGACAGCCGCTTTACCTTCGGCACCTTCGTCGAAGGCAGCTCGAATCGGGTAGCACTTGCGGCTGCGAAAACCATCGCAGAAGCTGGTCAGGGCGCCGTGCGCTTCAACCCGCTCTTCATCCATTCGACCGTCGGCCTCGGCAAGACCCACCTGCTGCAGGCTGTCGCCAATGCGGCAGTGCAGAACCCCAGGGCTCTGCGCGTCGTCTATCTGACGGCCGAATATTTCATGTGGCGTTTCGCCACCGCGATCCGCGACAATGATGCGCTGACGCTGAAGGATTCGCTGCGCAACATCGATCTCTTGATCATCGACGACATGCAGTTCCTGCAGGGCAAGATGATCCAGCATGAATTCTGCCATCTCCTCAACATGCTTCTCGACAGCGCCAAGCAGGTCGTTGTTGCCGCCGACCGTGCGCCCTGGGAGCTGGAGTCGCTCGACCCCCGCGTTCGCTCGCGCCTGCAGGGCGGCGTCGCGATCGAATTCGACGCGCCGGATTACGAGATGCGTCTCGAAATCCTCAAGCGTCGCCTTGCTGTCGCCCGGCTCGAAGATCCGTCGCTCGAAATTCCGGCCGAGTTGCTCCAGCATGTCGCGCGCAACGTCACGGCCAGCGGTCGCGAACTTGAAGGCGCCTTCAACCAGCTGGTCTTCCGTCGCTCCTTCGAGCCGAACCTTTCGATCGAACGCGTCGACGAACTGCTCGCCCATCTGGTCGGCTCCGGCGAACCCCGCCGTGTGCGCATCGAGGATATCCAGCGCATCGTTGCAAGACACTACAATGTCTCGCGCCAGGAACTGGTGTCGAACCGCCGCACCCGCGTCATCGTCAAGCCGCGCCAGATCGCCATGTATCTGTCGAAGACGCTGACGCCACGCTCCTTCCCGGAGATCGGCCGCCGTTTCGGCGGGCGTGATCACACGACCGTGCTGCACGCCGTGCGCAAGATCGAGGAACTAATTTCGGGAGACACCAAGCTTTCGCACGAAGTCGAGCTTCTGAAGCGCCTGATCAACGAATAGTCGATAGGTTTTTCCGAAAAATCCACGGCCGGAAGCGATTCCGGCCGTTTTCCTTTATAAGTTTTTTATTCTATACCTCCCGCGCATTACGTGCATGTCAAAGACTGAAGCGCCAAAACGGCGCGTGGGAGGAATGAATGAGTTTCGAAAAGATCGCCGTTCTCGGCCTGGGCAAGGTCGGACGGCTGGCGGCGACGCTGTTGCATGAAGGCGGCTTCGAGGTCATCGGCGTCGATGCGCAATTGCCGCTGAGCGACGTCCCCTTCAAGTGCCGCATCGGCGATATCTCCGATCCTCAAGTGATCGGCGAACTGCTCTCGAATGTCGAGGCGGTGCTGTCCTGCCTGCCCTATCATTTGAATATCGAGCTGGCGCGCGCCGCCCATCTTGCCGGCATTCATTATTTCGATCTGACCGAAGACGTTCCGACCACCAATTTCATCATCGAGCTGTCGAAGACAGCCCGCGGCCTGATGGCGCCGCAATGCGGCCTGGCGCCGGGTTTCGTCGGCATCGTCGGTGCAAGCCTGGCCGACGGCTTCGATCGCTGCCGGTCGATCCGCATGCGCGTCGGCGCCCTGCCACAGCATCCGACCGGACTGCTCGGCTACGCCTTCAACTGGTCGCCCGAGGGCGTCGTCAACGAATATCTGAACGACTGCGAGGTCATCGAGGGCGGTGTGCGCAAGCTTGTCTCGCCGATGGAATGGCACGAGACCGTCTATGTCGGCGGCGTCAAGCTCGAAGCCTTCACGACGTCCGGCGGCCTTGGCACCATGTGTGACACCATGCTCGGCAAGATCGACAATCTCGATTACAAGACCATGCGTTATCCCGGCCATATGGAGCTGATGAATTTCTTCTTCCACGAGCTGTTGATGCGCGACAAGCGCAAGCTCGCCGGCGAGATCCTGACCAATGCCAAGCCGCCGGTTGAAGACGATGTTGTCTATGTCCATGTCGCCGCCGAAGGCACCGAGAATGGCAGCCTGCGCCGCAAGGAATTCGTGCGCGCCTATTACCCGATCGAGATTGCCGGCGCGCGCCGCACGGCGATCGCCTGGACGACGTCAGCCTCCGTCGTCGCCGTCATCGAGATGGTCCGCGACGGCCTGCTGCCGACGACCGGCTTCCTGCACCAGGAGCATATTCCGCTGGAGATGTTTTTGAAGACGCCGACCGGCAGCCTCTTCAAGGCGGGTGCGACCAGCCACGGCTAAGAAACAGCCTTCGGTGCGGCGGCAATATCAATGCCGCCGCACCGAAAACCAATCCGTCGTATGGGTGTCAGCAAGCGAGATCGGCGACGACGGAATCGAGGATCAGCATGCCGGATGGCGTGCAGCGCAGCCGTGAATTGCCGATCCGCTCGATGAATTTGTGTTCGAGCAGGAATTCCTCGCGTTTCGGGTCGAGATCGCGGCCCGAAAGTTGCTGCCAGCGGGCAAGATCGACGCCTTCCCTGAGCCGCAGCCCCATCAGCAGCAGCTCGTCGGACTGTTCCTCGAAGCCGAGCCGCTCCTCGTCGAGAATGCCGTGGCCGTCACGCTCGACCATGTCGAGCCAGGTTTCCGGCTTGCGCTCGGTCGCCGTCGCGAGCTTCTCGGGGCCACGCGTCAGCCGGCCATGGGCGCCCGGGCCGATGCCGGCATAATCACCATAACGCCAGTAGGTCAGGTTATGCCGGCTTTCAGCCCCCGGCCGGGCATGATTGGAAACCTCATAGGCCGGCATGCCCTCGCGCGCGGTGATCTCTTGCGTCGCCTCGTAGAGCACTGCCGATTGCTCGCCATCCGGCACGATCAGCTTGCCGGCCTTGTGCAGGCCGTAGAAGGGCGTGCCTTCCTCGATGGTCAGCTGATAAAGCGAAAGATGGTCGACCGCATAGGAGATCGCCTCCTTCAATTCCTTTTCCCATTCCTCGACGGTCTGGTCGGGCCGGGCATAGATCAGGTCGAAGGACATGCGCGGAAAGATATCGCGCGCCAGCCTTATCGCCTTCAGCGCGTCGGCGACATCATGCAGCCGGCCGAGGAATTTCAGATCCCGGTCGTTCAGCGCCTGCACGCCGAGCGAGACGCGATTGACGCCGGCTGCCCGGTAGCCGCGGAAGCGTTCGGCCTCGACGCTCGAAGGATTGGCCTCCATGGTGATCTCGATGCCATCTGGCACATGCCAGTGCCGCGCAATGCCGTCGAGAATGGCGGAAACCGCTTCCGGCTTCATCAGCGAGGGCGTGCCGCCGCCGAGGAAGATGCTCGTCACCGTCTTCGGCCCACTCATCGCCCGGACCGCCGCCATCTCCGTCAGGAAGGCTGATGTAAAGCGCTCCTGATCCACCGGCTGGTGGCGCACATGGCTGTTGAAGTCGCAATAGGGACACTTCGCCGCGCAGAAGGGCCAGTGCACATAGACGCCGAAGCCCGGCTCGCCGGTATCGGGCAGCAGAGCCGCGTCGCGCGAGGTGCTTGGCGTGTCGAAATTGTCCACGAACAGACCTTATGCCTCCAGGCAGGTTTCAACAAAGAGTTTGAAGGCGCGGGCACGGTGCGACAGCGCTTGCGGCTTGCCGACGTTCCAGCCGTGTTTTTCCTCGCCGCTCATTTCGCCGAAGGTGATGTCGTAGCCCTCGGGCTGGAAGACCGGATCGTAACCGAAGCCCTGGGTGCCGCGCGGCGGCCAGACGACACTGCCTTCCACCTCGCCGCGAAACAGCTCTGTATGCCCGTCCGGCCAGGCAAGGCAGAGCACGCTGATGAAACGCGCCGTGCGCTGTTCCGGCTTTGTCGCGCCCGCATCCTGCAGCGCCTTTTCCACCTTGGCCATCGCCATGTCGAAATCGCGCGTGCCGTCGGCCTTCTCCGCCCAATTGGCGGTGTAGACACCGGGATCGCCGCCGAGTGCATCGACCACCAGCCCGGAATCGTCCGACAGCGCCGGCATGCCTGAGGCATTGGCCGAGGCGATTGCCTTGATCGTCGCATTCTCCTCGAAGCTCGTGCCGGTCTCATCCGGCTCGACGAAATTCAGCTCGGCGGCCGATTTGGCGGTGAAGCCGAGCGGCCCGATCAATTCCTGGATCTCGCGGATCTTGCCGGCATTGTGGCTGGCAACGACGATGGTCTTCGTTTCAAGCTTGCGCATTCAGATGTCCTGTTCGATGCCCCAGATTTTAGCCTCCGCGCATTCCAGACTGTTACCGGCCGGATCGCGGAAATAGATCGAGCGGCCGCCCTTCGGCCAGCGCACTTCGGATTCGATCGCCACACCCGCCGCCGTCAGCCGCTCGGCCATGGCATCGATATTGCGGCCGGACACCCGGAAACAGGCGTGGCCCTGGCCGGTCGTGCCGTGCGGCGGTACCTGCAGTGCTTCAGGCGCTGGCGGTTTTACCGTTTCCTCGGGATTGAAGATCAGGAGAACGCCAGGCCCACAGCGGAAGAAGACATGCCGGTTGGCGGCGCGAGCGATCTTTTCAAGTCCGAGAACGTCTTCGTAGAACGTCTCGGCCTGGTCGAGATCCCGCGCATAGAGCGCCGTTTCCAACATGCCTTCCAGCATGGGGTTCATCCTTCGACGGCTTGCTTCTGCAGTGCCACGAGTTCGCCGATGCCGTTTCTGGCAAGCTGCATCAGCGAGGTGAATTCGCCCTCGCTGAACGGCGTGCCTTCGGCCGTGCCCTGGATCTCGACGATCCCGCCGGTGCCCGTCATGACGAAGTTCGCATCGGTCTCGGCCGAGGAGTCTTCGATGTAATCGAGATCGATCACCGGCTGGCTGGCGAAGATGCCGCAGGAGATGGCGGCGACATGATCCTTCAGGACCCGTTCGACCTTGATCATGTTGCGGCTTTCCATCCATTTCAGGCAGTCGTAAAGCGCGATCCAGCCGCCGGTGATCGAGGCTGTGCGCGTGCCGCCATCGGCCTGGATGACGTCGCAATCGAGCGTGATCTGCCGTTCGCCGAGTGCCTGCAGGTCGACGACGGCGCGCAGCGACCGGCCGATCAGCCGCTGGATTTCCTGGGTGCGGCCGCCCTGCTTGCCGGCGGCAGCCTCACGCTTCATGCGTTCGCCGGTCGCCCGCGGCAGCATGCCGTATTCGGCCGTGACCCAGCCCTTGCCGGTATTGCGCAGCCATGGCGGCGTCTTTTCTTCAAGGCTCGCCGTGCAGAGCACATGCGTATCGCCGAACTTCACCAGGCAGGAGCCTTCCGCATGCTTGGAAAAATTGCGCTCGAACGAGACCTTGCGCATCTGGTCGATTTTTCTGCCTGAAGGCCGCATTCTTATCTCCTGGGGTTTATTTGACCGCTTCTACGATTGGCGGCGCTCATTTGCAAATTCCCTTTTGCCACGGGTCTTAGTTTGACTTACTTTTCGGGAAGTATCATCAGCACGGGTTCGAAAGCTTCATGGGCATCAGGTCGACGTCGGTTTCGGATGCCGTAGCTGCGCTGGACGAGCGCTCCAGGGAAATTTTTCGTCGCATCGTCGAAGGTTATCTGGAAAGCGGCGAGCCGCTCGGTTCGCGCAACCTGTCCCGTATCCTGCCGATGTCGCTGTCGCCGGCCTCGGTGCGCAATGTCATGAGCGATCTCGAAGAACTCGGCCTGATCTATTCGCCGCATGTCAGCGCCGGCCGGTTGCCGACCCAGATCGGCCTGCGCTTCTTCGTCGACGCCTTCATGCAGGTCGGCGACCTCTCGGCCGAGGAACGCGCCAGCATCGACCGCCAGGTGCGGGCCGAAAGCGGCGGCAATCCCGTCGAATCGATGATGAACGAGGCAAGCCGCATGTTGTCGGGCATTTCGCGCGGCGCCGGCCTGGTCATCACCTCGAAAAGCGATCCGGTGCTGAAACATGTCGAGTTCATCCGGCTCGAACCGACAAAGGCGCTGGCCGTGCTCGTCGGCGATCACGATCAGGTGGAAAACCGCATCATCGAGCTGCCGGCGGGCGTCACCTCCTCACAGCTGACCGAGGCGGCGAATTTCCTCAATGCCCATATGTCCGGCCAGACCCTGCCGGAGCTTCGCAAACAATTAAGCCGGCTGAAGGACGACGTCCGTCACGAGCTCGATGCCCTGTCGCGCGATCTGGTCGAGCGCGGCATTGCCGTCTGGGCCGGCAGCCCGGACGAGGGAAAACCGACGCAGCTGATCATCCGCGGCCGCGCCAACCTGCTCGAAGGCCTCGCCGGCGCCGAGGACCTCGACCGGCTGCGCCTGCTGTTCGACGATCTCGAGAAGAAGGACAGCCTGATCGAGATCCTCAATCTCGCCGAAAGCGGTTCGGGCGTCCGCATCTTCATCGGATCGGAAAACAAGCTCTTCTCGCTGTCCGGCTCGTCGCTCATCGTCGCGCCCTATCGTGACGATGACGATCGCATCGTCGGCGCTGTCGGCGTCATCGGCCCGACGCGGCTCAATTATTCCCGCATCGTACCGATGGTGGACTATACAGCCCAGCTCGTCTCCCGCCTTTCGCGCAACCAGCTTTGACGCCGCAACTGCCAAGCACGCGGAATTTTCGCTTCTTTGTCACGCAGACTTGATTTTTTTCGGTCAAACCTCGATATCGGGCGCATCTGAAGACACCAACCGGAGACCGTCATGACCGATGACACGACGAAAAACGGACCTGACGCAACTGCGGCGGATGCCGCAGCCGACGCTACCGCCTACGTCGAGAACGAAACTGCGCAGGAAGAGGCCGCCCAGCCGGACGCGCTTGAGCTTCTGAAAGCCGAAAACGGCGAACTGCGCGACCGCTATCTGCGCCTTGCTGCCGAGATGGACAATCTGCGCCGGCGCACCGAGCGCGAGGTGAAGGATGCCAAGTCCTATTCCGTCGCGGGCTTTGCACGCGACATGCTCGCCGTCTCGGACAATCTGCGCCGCGCGCTCGATGCCATCCCTCCGGAGACCAGGGCTGCGGCCGATGCCGGCCTGAGCACGCTGATCGAGGGTGTCGAGATGACCGAGCGCGCCATGCTGTCGGCTCTCGAGCGCCACGGCGTTCGCAAGCTGGAGCCGGTTGGCCAGAAGTTCGATCCGAATTTCCATCAGGCGATGTTCGAGGTGCCGAACCCGGACGTGCCGAACAACACGGTCGTCCAGGTCGTGCAGGCAGGCTTCTCCATCGGCGAGCGCGTGCTGCGCCCGGCCATGGTCGGTGTCGCCAAGGGCGGCCCGAAGCCGGCGGAAGCCGAAACCAACTCCGTCTTCGACGAGAAAGACGCCTGAGAACACTTCCCTAGCGCGTCCCATGGGACGCGCGGCGCTCTGGCGGAGAAGGGGAACGAAAGAGTCAGATGCGGGCGAAGCGTTCGATCAGCAGATCGAAAAAGCCATCCGCATCGACATGGCGCATAACCTTGGCGTTGCGCTTGCGCTCGGTCACATGCCACCAGTCGACGACCGTCATGCCGACGGTGAGTTCGGACTGGACCTCGATCTCGACATTGCAGTCCCGGCCCTTAAAAAGCTCCGGCTTAAGCAGGTAGGCGACGACGGTCGGGTCGTGCAGCGGCCCGCCGTCGGAACCGTATTTCTCGATGTCGAAGCGTTCGAAGAATTCCAGCATCTCGACCATGGCCTTTGCCGGCGCCGTGCCGATCTCGACCATGCGTTTCACCCGGTCCTTGCGGGTCAGCAATTGATGCGTCACATCAAGCGGCATCATCACGATCGGAACGCCTGAGCGGAAGACGATATCGGCGGCTTCGGGGTCGACATAGATGTTGAATTCGGCCGCCGGCGTGATGTTGCCGCCCTCGAAGAAGCCGCCGCCCATCATCACCAGTTCGCGGATGCGGGGGACGATGTCGGGCGCCTTCTGGAAGGCCATGCCGATATTGGTGAGCGGCCCGAGCGTGCACAGCGTCACCGTGCCTTCAGGCTCATGGCGCAACGTATCGATGATGAAGTCGACGGCATGGCCAGGCTGCAGCGCCATCGTCGGCTCGTTCAGCTCCGGACCGTCGAGGCCGGTCTTGCCGTGCACATGTTCGGCCGTCACCAGCTTGCGGGCGATCGGTGCGTCGGCGCCGGCGAAAACCTTCGTCTCCGTCCGTCGGCAGAGCTCGCAGACGATGCGCGCATTGCGGCTGGTGAGCGAAAGCGGCACGTTGCCGGCGACCGTCGTGATCCCCAGCACCTCCAGCTCATCGGGACTGCCGAAGGCCAGCATGATGGCGGCCGCGTCGTCCTGGCCGGGATCCGTGTCGATGATGATCTTTCTTGCGCTTGCCATTCCGATCGTTCCATCCTCGCACTGCGTGATATCGGGCATGCACCGATTTCTTCACGTCCCGTCACAAATCAGCACAATCCGCGCGGGCATGTTTTGATGCGAGGCAGCAGGCGCTTTGTCAAGGAAAGAGCCTGACGTCAGCTTAAAATTGAGAAGGTGGCGCCGACACGTCGCGCCCCATGCCTTGCAGCGCCGGGCTCCTCTCCCCATATTAGCAGCATCCGGATGCTGCACTTAAGGTCCGGGATGGTCGCTTGCGCCAAGGACTTGAAAAGAGATGAGCCGCATTACCCCTTTCGCCAGCCCGCTCCTTCTGGGCTTCGATGCCATGGAAAAGACGCTGGAGCGCATTTCCAAGGCGAGCGACGGATATCCGCCTTATAATATCGAACGCATCGGCGCCGACAGCGGCGCGCCGGAACGCCTGCGCATCACCCTTGCCGTGGCCGGTTTCAGCGAGGAGGAGCTCGATGTCTCCATTGAGGAGAACCAGCTTCTGATCCGCGGCCGCCAGGTCGAACAGGGCGAGCGGGATTATCTTTATCGCGGTATCGCCGCCCGTCAGTTCCAGCGTACTTTCGTTCTTGCCGACGGCATGCAGGTGCTGGGTGCGGCCCTGAAGAACGGTCTGCTCTCCGTCGATCTAATTCGTCCGGAACCCGCGCGCATGGTCAAGAAAATTAACATTTCGGTCTCACAGTAGCACAACGGTTTGTCGAACCGTTGGTCCCTTCTCCCGGAGGAACAGGAATGTTGATGAAAGAAGCCACGTCTCACTTGACCAAATCCGAGCTTGCCCACATCGGCAACGGCGAGGTCGCCTATATCAGAAAAATGCGCACCGATGAGGTCGCCAAGTGCTTTCCCGAGGCGCCGGATATCGATCCGACCGTCGATCTCTGGGCACTCTTCGGCGCCGACGGTACGCCGATCCTTTTGACGGACAACCGTTCGAGCACCTTCTTCAAGGCTGCCGAGGACGAATTGAAGACGGTCAGCCTGCACTGACCGTCAAAGACCGTCTGTCGCGTTTCACTGCTTGCGGTGCGCGGTCGTTCTATTCGAATTTCGCTGCGGTCGGGACGGATGTCGCGACATGTGCGCGTCGCCTTCTTTCAGATAGGCCAGTTGACGCTTGATTGAGATCTCCTGTGCGTGACAGGATCTCTTACGCGAAGCGGACCGCCGTTCTCGCGCGCGCCTTTGCCGCTACCTCCTCACGATCACGAGGAGGTTGAGACGTTTCCAGCGAATCGAGCAGCTCGCGGGCGCATGCTGCGATCGAACTGACCGCGTGCTCGAATGCGAGCTCATTGCGCTTCGACGGTTTGGTCGCTCCGCTCACTTTGCGCACGAACTGCAGCGCGGCATCGTGGATCTCCTCATCCGTCGCGGGCGGATCGAAATTGAACAGGGGTTTTATATTTCGGCACATGACTTGCTCCCGGTCATTGTCTCTTCCATTGAGAGGAGGGTGGCCAGCACAGAAAATAGTCGCGTGAGCGTTAATGGCAACCGGTCCAACGGCGGAACTCTATGCGCCGCAAGGTAGGACAGCGCCTTCAGTTCGGTTTGTTGTCGTCGTCGGCTTTAAAGCCGGATCACTTCGGATCGAATCGACCAGAAATCTGAATGCGCCTCTTCATCAGAAGCTGCCCGTGGGGTGATGGCTCGTTTACGCCGCCACTAGCGGCCATCTGTTCGAAACTGGTGCCTTTTCATGCTACAGACGAGTGCCTGTATTCCGCGTTGGCTTGTTCATGGTCGGCGACGAAAGGAGCTTGCATTGAACCAATCGCACCGATTTCTATTTCATACACAGCGCCCGAGAGACGATGGATGCGGGGTGTTAGTCCTGCAGATGCTCACCGGCATGAGCTACGACGAGGTGGCAGCCATGATCGATTGGGGCGATAAATCGGCGCATTATACAACCTGGAACGATCTTTGCGGCGTGTTGGCGGAGATCGGAGTGCCTATCGAAGCCCCGATCAAAACCAGTCGATGGAGCGATATCCAGGGGGTCGCCATCGTCCACGTTCAGCGGGATCACTTCATGCTTTACGACGCGGAAAACGGTCTGTTCTATGACCCAGCAGAGATGGAAGGCCCAGGGGTGGCCAGCGATCGCGTTCCAACCAGCTATCTGACCGTAGTCCCATCGGCGCTAACCACCGCTAAAATTGGGTAGAGCATGTCGCGCAAAAGTGTGCAGCGGTTTTGCGGCAACGGACATGCGAGAAACCAAGGAGCTAAAGCGTGGCAAGCGAATCTGAAGGATCGCGACGCGATTTGGCCCATCCTTCGGCACGGAAATCCGTCAGGCAGCGTCCCGCGCGCCGAGGAACATCATGGCGCGTTCGCCGACTTGCCGGCTGCCTCAGATCTTCCTGAAGGTCAGATAGGCCGAGGACCGCCCCTCGCGCCGCGCCTTGGCCTCGTAACGTGTGCTCGGCCAGCCCTCATAAGGGGTCAGCCAATCGGCTGCATTGTCGGCCATCCAGTCGAAACCGCCATGGTCGCGGCATTTGATTAGCGTCCAGTTCACATAGGTATCGATGTCGGAGGCGAAGCAGAACAGGCCGCCGGGCTTCAGCACGCGATGAAAGCGGTCGAGATTGGTTTTCGAGACGAAACGTCGCTTCCAGTGCTTCCGCTTCGGCCAGGGATCAGGATAGAGCAGATCGACCTGATCGAGTGAGCCGTCCGGCAGCCAATCGAGCAGCTGCGTCGCGTCGTCATTATAAACGCGGATATTGGAGGCACCGGTCTCGCCGATGCGCGACAGCAGCTTCTGCATGGAATTGACGAAGGGTTCGACACCGATGAAGCCGGTCGAAGGCGTGTTCAGCGCGCGGTGGATCAGGTGCTCGCCGCCGCCGAAACCGATTTCCAGCCGCAATCTTTCGACCGAGACCGGGAAGAGGGCCGGGAAAAGGGAAGTCAGCGGCTCCGGGGGAGCCGCCGAGAGATCGATCAGGAATGCCGGCAGGAGACTGTTCAGCGTCTCGGCCTGCTGTTCGCGCAGGGCCTTGCCCTTGCGACGACCGAAGAAGGCTTCGGTCGCCCGGCCGCGGCGTTCCATATCCGTCATGCTTTATCTCAGGCCTTCACGCTTTCCTTGAGCGCCTTCACGAGGTCGGTGCGCTCCCAGGAGAACGAGCCGTCGCGGCCGGCCTTGCGGCCGAAATGGCCATAGGCGGAGGTCTTGGCATAGATCGGCTTGTTGAGGTCGAGATGGCGGCGGATACCGGTCGGCGAAAGGTCCATGTTCTTGCGGATAGCCGCTTCGATCTGATCCTCGGTGACCTTGCCGGTGCCGTGCAGGTCGACATAGATCGATAGCGGCTGAGCAACGCCGATCGCGTAGGAGATCTGGATCGTGCAACGGTCGGCAAGGCCGGCGGCGACGACGTTCTTGGCAAGGTAGCGGGCGGCATAGGCGGCCGAACGGTCGACCTTCGTCGTGTCCTTGCCGGAGAATGCGCCGCCGCCATGCGGAGCGGCACCGCCGTAGGTGTCGACGATGATCTTGCGGCCGGTGAGGCCCGCATCGCCGTCCGGTCCGCCGATGACGAACTTGCCGGTCGGGTTGATATACCACTTGCAATCGTCGGCGATCTTCAGTCCGCCGAGCGCTTCGCGGATATAGGGCTCAACAACGGCGCGAACCTTCTTCGAATCCCAGCTCTCGTCGAGATGCTGGGTCGAAAGCACGATCGAGGTTGCTTCCGACGGCTTGCCGTCGACGTAACGCACGGTCACCTGGCTCTTGGCGTCGGGGCCGAGCTTGGCGACTTCGCCGTCGCCCTTCTTGCGGGCAACTGCGAGCAGCTGCAGGATCTTGTGGGAATAATAGATCGGGGCTGGCATCAGGTCCGGCGTTTCGCGGCAGGCGTAACCGAACATGATGCCCTGGTCGCCGGCGCCCTCGTCGCCCTGCTGGTCGGCGGCGCTATCGACGCCCTGCGCGATGTCGGCCGACTGCGAGTGCAGGAGCACGTCGATCTTCGCCTTCTTCCAGTGGAAGCCGTCCTGCTCGTAGCCGATATCCTTGATGGCGCGGCGGGCGGCGGCCTTGAACTTCGAAGGATTGATGACGTCCTTGCCATCCTTGTCCTTCTTCATCAGGCTCGGCGGCAGGCGGACCTCACCGGCGATGACGACGCGGTTGGTCGTCGCCAGCGTCTCGCAGGCAATGCGCACGCCCCATGGGTTGACGCCGGTCTTGGCCGCTTCGCGGTAGACCAGATCGACGATCTCGTCGGAGATACGGTCACAGACCTTGTCCGGATGACCTTCGGCAACAGATTCGCTGGTAAAGAGATAATTCGCGCGCATTTCGGGATTCCCCTCAAAGAACAAAAGCCAGCTAGTAGGTACTCAGTTCGAGGCCTGATGACAAGCGCAGAAGGACATAAATATATCTTTATATCTGCGGCAAAGTGACAAATTTTGCCCCAAAAACGCAAAAAAGGCGGCCTTTCGACCGCCTTTCGAATTCTGCGCCGGTCTTGGTTCAGTCGGCGTCGGCTTCAGCGGCCAAGGCTTTCACCAGCTCCACGACCTTGCGGCGAACCTTGGGATCGGAAATCTTGACGAAGGCGCGGTTGAGCTGCAGGCCCTCCGAGGAAGACAGGAAATCGACGACGTAGTTCGAGCTGGAGGTTTCCATGCCGCCGCCGGCATTGGAATGTTCGCCGGGCGCGTCCTCGAAGAAAAACGACACCGGAACATTGAGGATGTTCGAGATGTTCTGCAGACGGCTTGCGCCGACGCGGTTGGTGCCCTTTTCGTATTTCTGGATCTGCTGGAAGGTGATGCCAAGGCTTTCGCCAAGCTTTTCCTGGCTCATGCCCAGCATCGTACGGCGGAGACGAATACGGCTGCCAACATGGATGTCGATCGGATTCGGCTTCTTCTTGTTTTCAATCATGGTCGTGCCCTAGCTAAGAATTTCAACTGTTTCTAACCGGCATGCCCCTGATCCATCCCAAAACGCCACGTTGCAAGCGGTGGGGAACCCACCTTCGAACATACGTTAAGAACGCCGATTGTCATCACTATGCAATTTTAGGGGTTTTTGGTCAATTCAACCCGGAAATAAAACCTCTGCGAGAAATTAGCGCAATCAAAATCAGCAGTGCCTCGGTCAACCAGAAGTATGTTTGCCGGGGGATTGTCGTTCCAAGTCCCGCACCGATGCTATCGAGCGTTGCATCGACGAAGCCGGTTTCTCCAAGATCGAGGCCCGCAATAATTTCCCCATGGGCATTCACCAGCGCTGAAATGCCGTTATTGGCGTCGCGAATCAACGGCAGGCCGGTTTCGACAGCCCGCACGCGCGCCTGCTGGAAATGCTGGTAGGGGCCGGGCGTCAAGCCGAACCAGGCATCATTGGTGATATTGAGGATTGCGTTGGCGTCTTTAATGTCACCGGTCATTTCGCCGGGAAAAATGATCTCGTAGCAGATCAGCGGATAGAGATTGAGCCCGCCGGGCAGCGCCAGCAGGTGCCGGCTTGCCGCGGCCGAAAAGCCGCCCGGAACCTCGACGACGTTCTGGATGCCGAATTCGGTGAGCACGTCCTCGAAGGGCAGATACTCGCCGAAGGGCACCAGATGCACCTTGTCGGAGGCGGCGATGATCTGTCCGCGGCCGTCGATCACGTAGATGGAATTATAGTAGCGCGGCGGCGTACCCGGTCCCATCTCCTCGGCGCGTACGGCGCCGGCAATCAGGATCTGATTGTCGTCGAGCGTATCGGCAATCCGCGTCAGCGCATCCTGGTTGTCGGTCAGGATGAAGGGGATCGAGGTTTCCGGCCAGACGATGATGTCGGGTTTGCGCCCGCCATTCTTCGGCGCTTCGGCCGAGAGCTTCAGATGCGTCTCGAAGATCGTGGCGCGGTCGACGTCGTTATCCATTTTCTCTGTCTGGTCGATCGCCGGCTGCACCAGCCGCACCACCGGCCGCTTGTCCTCAGGCAATATGTCCGGCCGCGGCGCGAGATGGAGAGCGTAAGCGCCATAACCCAGATGGGCGGCAAAGAGCAGGACGGCGAGCGCGATGCCCGGCCGCGCCCCTTGCCGCGTCCCGGCAAGGGCAGGCGCGGAAAAGACGAAGACGGCAAGGGCCGTCACGCCCATCGCCCCGATCAGATGCGCCGACTGCATCATCAGCGGAACCGGCATCATGCCGTAGCCGATGGCGTTCCAGGGAAAGCCGGTGAGGATCACGCTTCGAAGCCATTCCATCAGCCCGAAGCCTGCCGCAAGCGCGGCGATCCGCCCCATGCCATCAGACCAGAAGATGCGGGCAAGGGCGGCCGCCAGCCCGTAGAAGATCGCAAGACAGGCCGGCAGCCCGAGGATTGCCAGCGGCAGCGCCCAGGCGAATTCTTCCTGATCGACCAGCAGCGCATGGCCAACCCACCAGAGGCCGGCGACGAAATAGCCGAAACCGAACAGCCAGCCGGTGGCAAACGCCGGCCACAGCCTGCCGATCAGGCCGCTTTCAGGCGAAGCCGCCGCCCCGTCGATCAGCCAGACGAGCAGCGTGAAGGAAACGAACATCGCCGCGAAAAAGCCGATGGGCGGCAGCGCCAGCACCGCGAAGGCCCCGGCGGCGATGGCCAGCAGCGACCGTTTGAAACCCCAGACGAGGATAACCCTGTCCGCAAGCCGCTCCATGCGCACTCCCATCAAACCGCGAATCAACCCATCCGCAGTCTTTCAAAAAAGCGGCTCTTTGTCCCGTCAGTTGGGTCGCCATTGCGCGCATGAGCGCAGGCTGTTGGCGAAAGCGTTTGGCGCAAGCGCTTTAGAAGCATTGGCTGCAAGGGAGCGCTCTGCCGCCCGTCCCGCGGGAGGGGCCGCAGGATTTCTTCCTCAGGTACCGACCTGTCGAGCCAGAGCCAAGGCGTTGCCGAGGCATCGTCGGCGAGAGTCCCGGCAAGAGCCCCTTTATGCCCTAACCGAAGACAAGGTTCTTGGCTCTTTCTGCTTGTGGCCAGTTGCAGCACGGTAGGCTGTCAGTTTCACAACAAGGACCGTAACATGCTTCTACCCGTGGAGAATAATACCGTTGCTGCTCGGGGCACGGACAAACTGGTGCATGGCGCCGAGGTCGCCTCGGCTTCGCCGATTATCGATTGGCTGGCCGGAGACGAATGCCATGCACTGGATGAGGCAGGGGTCATTTCAGGACTGGGCCGCCGACTTCGAGCAATTGGAGTACCAGTCGATCGATTGGCACTCTACCTTATAACGCTGCATCCAGAATATTTCGGTAGGAGCATTGCCTGGACGGAGGAAGAACCCGTCGATATCGAGGACCGCCAACACGGGACCATTAGCCTGGCGTTCATGGATAGCGCAATATCTCACGCAATGCGGACGAGAAGAACAGTCGTGGTTGGCCGTAGCGGCGTCGGAGCAAGCTGGCAGTGTCTGAGGACCTTCGCGGATCGCAACCTCGAGCAATTGATCGTCTCACCTCTCTGCAATTCTGACGGCCCGGTTAGCACCGCCTCTTTTGCGACGCGAAAACCGACCGGCTTTACCGACATTGAGCGCCAAATCATTCAGCGCGTTTCGCCCGCGCTTCGTAACGTCTGTGAACTACTGACGCTTCGAAAAGTGGGGAACACCATGCTTGATACGTACATCGGCCCCTACACGGCGCAACGTGTTCGGGCTGGCCACATACGGCAAGGCGAGGTTGAGTCCATCGACGCGGCGTTGCTGCTTTGCGACCTGCGGGGTTTCACCAAACTTTCCAACCGCCTGCCACCCCAGGAGGTCATGCAATTCGTCAATTGTTACTACGATAAGGTCGTACCTTCGATTACAGGCAACGGTGGTGAAGTCGCCAAGTTCATGGGAGATGCCGTTTTGGCTTTCTTCCCGGCGTATAGTGCCGAATGGGCGGCAGCCTCCGCTTATAACGCCGCGATAGAAATCTCGACCCGAACGGCAGAAGCCACCGGTATCAAGATGGATGTTGGCATCGCGCTGCACTATGGCATCGTCAACTATGGAAACATCGGCTCCGGCGGCCGTCTTGATTTCACGTTGATCGGACCAGACGTCAATCTGGTGAACCGGATACAACATGTTTGCAGCGAGGAAAGTCGCCAACTGCTGATGTCGCGTTCATTTGTGGAAGCACACATTGGTTGTGAGCGCCTTCCCATCGGGCATCGCCAATTGAAGGGTTTCGAAAGACCCGTTGAGCTCTTTCAAGGCCCAGAGTTGGATCGCAAGCTGACGATCGACGTGCCTCATTCCGGAAGCATATCCAAACAAGCTTGCTCTTAAACGGCATAGGCATGTTCCAATCCTTGCGATGTGGGGATTGGGCGTGACCCATTCGAAGCCACTTCGGAACGTCGACCCGAGGGTCACTTTTCAACCAGCCCAGCCGGATCGTCGTCCACCGTATTGGAATGCCGATGTGCCTCTGAACAAGGTGCTTTCTCCGCAACCATCGCTCCCAGACACAAGAGGAATTCCTAACTCGTAAAACAGGCACCGACCACCATGGCGGGCGGTAAGCCCGGCAAACAAAGAATGGATTAACCGATGGCATGGGCATTATTGAGTATTGCCGGCATCCTCGAAATCGCATTTGCCTTGTGCATGAAGATGTCCGAAGGTTTCACGCGGCTAATACCGACGCTGATTACAATCGCGGCTGGATTATCGAGCGTATTTCTCCTTTCACTTTCCCTGCGCACACTCCCAGTCGGAACCGGATACGCCGTCTGGACGGGCATCGGCGCGGCGGGAACGGCCATTTTCGGGATGATGTTTCTTGGTGACCCGCCAACACCCATGAGGTTCGTTTGCATCATGGCGATCTTATCGGGAGTGATTGGTCTCAAACTCGTATCGGCGCAATGACCGCCATTATCGCCCAGCTCCAGGGCATGCATGACTGCCTGCTAGGTTCGCACTTCACCTAAAGGCAGCGGATGTAAGATCGCTTGTCTGCCTCCCGGGAATTGCTCGAGGATATCAGGCCGCTGCCGCAACCAGGCAATCATAGATTTGTTGATCGAGATGCTCCGCGACGCTTGTCACTCTATCATCGTTGAACTGCCCAAATAGATCCGACGGTCGATCGTATTCCAAGGTCGCAGTCCCTTCTTCATTTTCATAGAGCATGATCCTCAATGGCGCGTACAATCCTGCTGGCAGCTGGTGCTTCGTCATTTCGCTAGAAATCAGCACATTGCCGATAACGTATTGAAGCGCGTGGCGGCTTCCGCCACGAATCGCCAGCCAGTCCCCGTGCGTTGCCACGGAAAATATGATCAGCCCGGCGCTGCCCTGTAATCTTTCCAACTCCTTCTTGACCCTGACGAAGTCCCCATCCCGAAGTATTTTCCGGATCCCATTGTCAAAGTGAGGCAGCTTTTCGATCTTCGTCTTGACCTGGTCGAATGATCTTTTGGATACGATGCGAATATGCTCGATCCAGACCGGGGTGCGAACCACGCTTATTCCGTTGCTGTCGGTCATCGTTGTATCCTTTCAAAAGCCGACGGTGAGAGTTCAACGATCAAGTTCCGGAGGGCGAAGCTGATGCGGTAATCAGACCAACGCAGGACCTCCTTCAGTGACCTCGGCAGTATTCGTCGGCACGGACGGCGTGATGCGCTCATGCACGTGAATTGTCGGCGTACGATCGATCAACAGACTGAGCAGTTCGGGCCGGCTATAGTGTCCGCGTGAATCCATCAGCTGTTTGCGTTTGTCGATCAGGGTGAAGTCGAGATCAGCAATCACGACGCCTTCGCCTGAGCGCAATGGTTCCTCGATCAAGCTGCCGTCCGGTGCGACAATCGCGGTAAAGCAGCCGCTGGAAATCGGACCGATACTACAGCCGGTGTCTTCCATGACCTGGGCCTGTTGCTGCGGGTCGAGCCAGGCTGTTGCATTGACCACGAAACAACCGGATTCCAGCGCGTGCTGCCGGATGTTGACAGCCATCTGTTCGGAAAACAGATCCCCCCCAAACGAGCCGGGATACATTGCCGAGTGAATTTGCTCGCCATCAGCCATGAGCGCGAAGCGCGCAAGCGGATTGTAATGCTCCCAGCATGCGAGTTGGCCGATACGTCCCACCGCGCTGTCGACAGCCCGAAGGCCAGACCCGTCTCCATATCCCCAGATCATCCTTTCATGGAAGGTCGGTGAAATCTTGCGGCGTCGCTGCAACAAAGTACCATCGGCATCAAACAGCAACTGGGTATTGTAGATCGTGCCCCCGTCGCGTTCATTGACCCCTATGGAAACGACCACCCTCGCTCGCTTACAGGCTTCAGCGATGGTGCGTGTGGTGTCAGATGGGATGGTGACCGATTGATCCAGCAATCGCAGATGCTCTTTTCCTGTCCGCAAGTCATAGGCGGACTGGACGAAGGAGAAATACGGGTAATATGGGACGACCGTTTCGGGAAAGGTCGCGAACTGGACCCCCTTGTCACCAAGGTCGGCGATCTTGGTGACGACTTTGTCGACCGTTTCTTCACGGCTGTAAAGCGAGGGACTGATCTGGACCGCGGCGGCCTTTACGATTGTCATTGTCAACCTCAATTCTGATTGCTGGTCACACGAGGTGTGATGCTCACGTCGTCACGATTGTCAGATGGTTTCGCCCGTAAAATAAGCGTGAGCTCCTCGGTGCACGGGGATCAGCCCATCGGGTGCGACGGCAGGTCTCGGCAGTAGGTTTTTGTGCTCGGTCAGTGTTTGCGCGACGGCATAGGCATGACTGTCCGGAAAATCCGTTCGGCTCACCAGCACGTGGCTGTCGAACGACACGATGAGCCTTAATGGCAGATTGCGAATATCGGCGAAGGGCGGTCCGGCGGCGAAGAGCGCCTCGGCGCTCTCCCTCGTCATGATGGCGATATCCTGCTGGCGTGTGCCGATGAGGACCCCGACGCGCCGTGTGTCAGCGGCGCGGATCAGTCTTGCGCGCGAAGCAGGCAGAAAACGTTCCAGCACCTCTACTGCCGATTCCGACAGGTCACTCGCGACTGCATCGTCTCTCTGACCGACGAGCAGAAGGCGGTACCGGCGGTAGGTCCGCGTCAAGCCGTCGGGTTCCATATCGGCGAACCAAAGTCCGGCGGGCCTGTGGTGTGTCTCGGTGGTCGTAGCCGCCGGGCGGAACCCCGTAAGCACTGAAACGGCTAAGCCTGTGCCTAAGGTCAATAGGGTGCGGCGTTGCATGATCATTGCTCCTTGAACACGTCGCGATTCAAGATCGCCGTAACCCCCACATTGGGGTAGTCGACGACCTGCGCTATGTTGAGGTCGACAGCGACACTGGTCAGAACGTAAGCCTGCTCGCGGGTGAGTCCCTTGGTCTTGACCAGAAAATCGATCATGTTGAGCGTGGCGTTTCGCGCTGCTAGCGTGAGATCCTCCGAGAGGTTTGCGAGCGGAGCAATCTTCTCACCACCAAGGTAGGTCTCAAAAACAGGCAGTTCGCCTTCACTCTTAACCGGGAGACCTGAGATCGCGTAGAAACTCGATGGCGCAAGCTGCTTGAGCTGTGAACCGCCTTCGAAATGCATTGTAGTCTGAAGCTTGGCACCACCAGGTCTGACCTGGGCCTCGAGTGTCACCCTACCACCCGTCTCGATGGCGGTTCCGGCCACCTCGCCGCCGCCCATGGCAAAGTGGACGTCACCGGCAAACAGACCACAACCGTCGATGAAGCATGGCAACAATATCGTCGTACCGACAATTGTTTCCCTGGCGTCAACGTTCCCTCCGTTCTCACGCGGCGGAACGGTGCGTAGGCATTCGGACTTTGCTGTGCCATCGACGCCACAGAGATCTGCTGGTAGCGCTTCAACTGGCTGCGGCGTCAGCACTGCACCGCCTGCATCGGCAAGCTCCTGCTCGCGCTTAAGCCATTTTTGAAGTTCTTCCTTGTCTGGAAGCACACCAATGGTACCCATGAAGGAGTTGTTTGGCACCGAGATGCCGGGCATGTCTTTGGAGCGTGCTTCCAGGCGGTTCAGATCCCAGTGAACAATGTATGGATCGGTGAACAGATCTCTCAGGAAACCGAATCCCGGAACGACCGTGGTCGTCCCGAATTCGTCAGGCTCGATGTCCACCACTGTCACGGCAATAGAATCGCCCTTCTTGGCCCCTTCAATATAGACGGGGCCCGTCAGGGGGTGGCAGCGGTTCAGGTCGACGGCCGCGACGTCCTCCGCGGTCGACGAAAAATCAAGGTCGGAATCCAGCCCATCACGGGTCTCGAGAATGAATTTCTGGCCAGGCTTCACACGCGCAACTGGCTTAACCGCATAGTGAACTCGGTTAAAGCAGTTTGGATCATCCTTGCAATGTTCGCCCGACTTCGCGACGATCACTGGCCTTGGCCCCTTGACGTCACTGGTATCGGCGAAGGCACCGCTTCCAACAAGGAACATCGCAACTGCAGGTGCAGCACATGCAAATTTTGACCTTACGCAGTGTGCTGGGATGCGAGGAACCGCAGCCCACTTGCTGATCTTTTGCAAGGGCTCCTGAAACCCGTTGAAATTTCTGGAAACCGCAGCTGAAGTCTTTCGATAGTCGATACGGCTGTTCATGGCAATTTCCTTCCATTTTGGAGACGAGGAACGCAACACGCAAAAATATATCCCCGCGAATTCGAGGTCTATTTCGCGATAGGTTCGTCGATGCTTTGACATATTGGCGAAAAGAGCGTGCCGCATATGCAGCGACGATCTGCTTCTGTTTTATTGAAATCGAGATGTCGATAGAAGGACCATGATTAGACTTCATTATTAGTCCATGAGTGCGTTGCGTCACACTAGGGCCATCACGCACTCTTTCGCACGCAGCCTCGGCAGGCTAGGGCATGTCCCGTAACCCACCTGCTGGCTGCGGAAGGCTCAGATAGTCGTTCTAAATGAAGACATTGCCTCTCATGGGCCGCCACCGCTGCGGTTCAAGTTGGGCGTTGGCCTCCGGCCGGATCGGCAAAGAACATCTTATCGGGATCATGCAAACGGACGTTCGCATTTTGCGCAGGTTGCCGAGCAGTGCAATCTGCCGCAACCTTGAAAATAAGTAGATTGCTGAAGGTCGCTGACGAACGCGTTGTTGTCAGATTTAGCAAGCTTGGCGCGATAACGATCGAAGCCGACAGCACTGAAAGTTGACCCTGCGACTTTAAGCCTACCCACCATTCTCGATCAGTAAGTTGGCACCGCGATCAGATCGGGATGGAAAGAGGCAAAGTGTTCTCGGACCAATTGATCCGTGTTGCGTCTTATCGAAGCAAGCTCATTGACGTGCGAGCCTGTTCCTTGGACCGAGAATATCGCTACGTTATGTAGGCCGATCATGCCTAGGATTGCTGTCAGGTATGGCGTGAGAAAGTCGGGTTGCTGCGGGTGCTCACCGGAGAATCGACCGCCCGAGGAGATGGCGACGAAGACGGGGCGATCCTGTAGCGTCCCGACCTTTCCAAACTTGCTGATATTGAAGGTCCTCCGCGTTCGAACGATATGATCGATCCACAACTTCAAGGTCGCGGGGAGCGTCAAATTATGCATTGGCGTAGAAATGACCACGACGTCCGCAGTTTCCAGCTCCAGTATCAACTCCTCAGACTTGGCCATGGATCCGAGTTGAGACACGTCTTTGGAGGAGCCTTGGGAAACCGCGTAATCCTCGTCGATCGGCGGGATGACGCCTTGGCCAATCACACGGTCGATTACCGTTGTGTCGGGATCGCTCTGCCGCAACTGGCTGATGATCTGTTGCGAGAGTCGATAGCTCTCGGATGCTTCCCCGCGAGGACTGCAGCTGACATGAAGCACTCTCATTGGATTCACTCCTGATCTTGCGCAGCACCGGCCGCATCAATGAGCGTACAGGCCGGTCAAAGCAGACCCAAGGTCCAAGAACGGTAAACGAATCTGGACCATCAATGCGATTTCCGGTACCGGCGCTTACGACACTCACGTCACAAGATCGGTGACCTTCGTGCTGTCGGTTCACTGGACGATATGGTACAGATCTTTGCAGCGAAGCTGAAATGACGACTGGCCCATGACCGTCGCGAAGAGCAACGACTTCCCGCCACTAGATCCGAACGCAGGCGTGCCTTTCTATCGGCAAATCTACGATCGGTTCCGCGCCGCCATTGCCTCGGGCCTTTTGAAGCCCGGGGACCGGATACCCTCGGCGCGGGCGCTGACAAAAGAACTCGGTTTGGCAAGAGGTACGATCGAATCGGCATATTCTTTGCTCGCAGCCGAGGGATACGTCGAATCACACGGTCAAGCAGGTACCGTTGTAACACCGGGCCTCAGTACGCTCACGCCTGTGCCTGTCCCAGCCCTGCAGCAAATAAGCAATGCAGCGGAGGTTAGCTTTCGTCCGGATTCCATTTTGCCGTTTCAGATGGGCTTGCCAGCCCTCGATGCATTTCCTCGGAAGATCTGGGCGCGGCTGGGCGCGGGATGCGTCCGCGCTATGCAGCCGTCTGATATGGTCCATCCTCCAATATACGGCCTACCCGCACTGCGAACGGAGATCGCAACTTACCTGCAGGTTTCGCGAGGAATTGGCTGCTCGCCTTCTCAGGTGTTCATAACATCAGGTTATCGCCACACCATAGAACTGATCGCCGACACTTTGTTGAAGGCAGGAGACCACGTCTGGCTTGAGGATCCGGGGTATCCGCCAACGCGAGAGATATTCAGACACATGCAAATCACGACCGTCCCAGTGCGAGTGGATCAAGACGGGATGGTGATATCCGATGGCTTGAAGGCGGCCCATGGCGCTGTTGCAGCCGTTGTGACGCCCGCACACCAAAGTCCACTGGGCATGTCTTTGATTTTGCCGCGGCGATTAGCGCTCCTGGACTGGGCCGCGAAAAGTAAGTCTTGGATTATCGAGGACGACTATGACGGCGAGTACCGCTACGTTAGTCGTCCGCTGCCCGCGCTAAAGAGCTTGGATCGCAATGGGCGTGTCCTCTATTCCGGCACCTTCAGCAAGGTTCTCTTTCCGGGTCTTCGACTAGCTTATCTTGTCGTCCCGGAAGACCTGGTCGAGCGGTTTGAGCATATCAGCCAAACTTTAGCGGGAGGGAGTCCTGAGCTTACACAAGCCATCGTCACCGCGTTCATCAAGGAGGGGCACTTCGCGCGTCATATCCAACGGATGCGAAAACTTTATGCTCAGCGCAGGAAAGCAACGGCGATAGGCCTCGAGACGGTCCTTGGAAAGCACATGAGCATTGCCTCCCAACCGGGTGGGATGCACTTGATTCTCCAGCTGAAAAACCAGCACTCAGACCGCTTGCTTTCAGCGCGTATGCGGGAAAGCGGACTTTACGCGGAGGCCTTGGCCGATTGGACGATGCTTTCGGAAGCGCCGGCGGCCCTGCTCGTCAACTTCACGAACATTGGCAGCCAAAGCGTGGCGGAGCACCTCGCAAAGCGGATATTGCAACTCATGTGAATAGTGAATTTTCAGAACTTGTGCGGCAGGGCGCAATCTTGCCGTCAGCGGCAGTTCCAAGGGCAGCTCCTTCAAAAAGAAACGATCGCCTTTTGCCGGTAGTGTCCATCAAGGATTGCATGGCCCAGTGCGCAAGTTGCTTCATGGCCCTTCTCGACTGGTGCGAGATTGGACATGATCCGTCCTACAGTCGCAACATGGATTTCTTCATGGCGGATCGCATTGATTGTGCCAGTGCTTCCCCTGACGGTTTCAACGCCTTCGCGGGCGTTCGCGCCGCTGTTGAGAAGAGCGACCTTCCCAAGCAACTGTTCGATCTGGTTTATCTACGAGTTTCGCAAATGAATCGCAGTGCGCTTTACGTCGACGTACATTCCCGCAGTCTCCTGGAGTTAGGCCTGACCGTTGAGAAGCTCGGGCAAGTGCCCATATGGCGAAACGCTGGTCACCTATTCAACGCCCGCGAACGAAGCGCGCTGGCGTGGGCGGAAACCGTAACACGTGTCGCCGAAACCGGCGTTCCTGATAGCGATTATGAGGCTGCTGCTGTCGAATTCAACAACAAGGAACTAGCGGACCTGACATATGCGATTGCCCTGATGAACGCTCTGAATCGAATCGGGATGGCGTTCCGCTCAACGCTCTCTGGAAAAGCTTGAAGCAGCCTCGCCGGTTGTTCAGATTTTGCCAACGCATCCATTGGCCAAATGTGTCTTGGATTTTGCGCGACAGTGTCGCGACAAACAGACGTGACCACAACTAAAGGGTACCCACGATGACATCGACTTTTCCGCACGAGCTCCTCGCCTTGCGTGCCTCGATAGACAACATTGACGCCGCGTTGATGCATATGCTGGCAGAACGTTTCCGTTGCACAAAGGCGATTGGGGCGCTCAAGGCTAGGCAAGGACTCCCCGCCTCTGATCCCGAGCGCGAACAATCACAGATCCAAAGACTGCGCTCACTCGCGTCGACATCGGGTTTAGACCCTGACTTTGCCGAGAAATTTCTGACCTTCACGATCAACGAAGTGATCCGACACCATCGGGCAGCCGCGGCAAGGTGATCGCGACGCAGCGCTCTTAGAAGGTCTCGTTCGGCGGTCCGAAAGAACAGTTGGAACAATATCGGGAAATCCACGGCATTGTCTGTGGCTGATCGCAAGGCCGTTCCTAATGCTCCCCCAAGATGATCTCGGTGATGCCGACGGGTTTCGATATTCGATAATTAGTCGGGCTTTTCGCTTGAGGCTCACCGTAAGCCAGACCTGAAGCGGCCGCGTGCAATTTCTCGACCGGCTTCTCGCCGCCGGATTCTAACCACGCCCAGAGACCAGAGGACAAGCCTTGATCAGGTCCTCGGGCAGGCCCAGCGCTTTTCCGATATCCGGGATCGCGCCCTTCTGTCAGTTGGCGGTCGATTCCGCCGGCCGGTCGTCGCCGGGAGCTGCGTCACCATCCGCCTTGGCGCGACGGCGGATCGCGTGGCGCTTGCGGGTGATGCGCAGCCGCTTGATGCGGCGGGGATCGGCGTCGAGGATGTGGAATTCGAAGCCCGGCAGCGCCTGGACGACCTCGCCGCGCACCGGGATGCGGCCAAGTGCTGAGAAGATCAGGCCGCCCAGCGTATCGACCTCGTCGACCTGCTCGCTGATGTCGAAATCCGGCCCGATCGCTTGGGCGATCTCTTCGAGCTCGACGCGGGCGTCGGCGATGAACATGTCCTCGGCGACGCGCTTGAACATCACCTCTTCGTCGTCATGTTCGTCATCGATGTCGCCGACCACCATTTCGACGATATCTTCATGTGAGGCCAGCCCGTCGGTGCCGCCATATTCGTCGATGACGAGCGCCATCTGCGTGCGGTTCACCTGCATGCGGCGCAACAGGTCGGACGCCAGCATCGACGGCGGCACGAACAGGATCTTGCGGACGATGCCGGCCTCGGCCAGCGTCTTTTGCAGGTCGACACGGGCGAGATCGAAATTCGGCTTGGTCGAACGCGTGGTCTTCTGGATGTTTTCGGGCGCGACCTCGATCGCCGGCACGGCAGCGGTCGGCTTCGCCGGGCCGCGGCGCTTGTTGCGCGCCTGCTTGGCGACATAGGAGAGCAGGTCGCGAATGTGCACCATGCCGCGCGGATCGTCGAGCGTATCGGCATAGACAGGCATGCGCGAGCGGCCGGATTCCTCGAAGAGGATCATCAACTCGCCGATGGTGATGTTCTGGTCGACCGCTTCGATATCGGCGCGCGGCACCATCACGTCGGCGACGCGGACCTCGCGAAAGCGCAGAATGTTGTTGAGCATCGCCCGTTCGTCGGGCGAAAAGGCGTCGTCGCCGGCCGCATCGGTCATCAGCGCGTCGGCGAGATCCTCACGCAGTCGCGAGCCCTGCTGCGGGCGAAGGATGCGCGCGGCGCGCGACCAGAAGGATTGCGATCGGCCGGATGGCCGACTACTACTGCCCGCCTCGTCGGAAGAGGAGGATGGCTCGGAGTCCTTGGCGTCTGCCGCCGGCTTCGTCGTAAAGTCGCTCATGGTTCCATTTTAAGGTCTTGACCCTCGTAGGGATCAGATAGGCCGAGCTGGGCCAAAATGCGAGTCTCCAGCCCCTCCATAATTTCGGCTTCGGCACTATTCATATGGTCGTAGCCGAGAAGATGCAAGAAACCGTGCACCAGAAGATGGGTCAGGTGGTCGTCGAAACTCTTTTCGAGCTCGGCCGCTTCCCGCTCCAGCGTCTCCCGGGCGATGATGATGTCGCCGAGCATCGGGCCGGGCATCTTGCCGGGCTGAACCGGAAAGGCCGGAAAGGAGAGCACGTTGGTCGCCTTGTCCTTGCCGCGCCATTCCGCATTGATGTCCTGGATCGAGGCATCGTCGGTGAAAACAAGCGAAACCTCGGGCGGCAACGTCGGGAAGGGCTGCTTCTCGCTGTCGCTGAGATAGACCACTGCTGCGCCGAGCACGCGTTCGCAAAACGACAGCAGCGTCTCCTCGCCGGGCCAGCCGATGTCCTCGACGCTGATCTGGATGTCGAGTTCGGCCATTAGCCCTGCCGGCTGACGTCTTCGGCGACGGCATACGTGGAATCATAGGCCCTGACGATGCGCCCGACCAGCGGGTGGCGGACGACGTCGGTATCCGTGAAGCGCACGATCGAGATGCCCTCGACGCCGTTCAGAAGCTGCAAGGCCTCGACGAGGCCGGATTTGACGCCGCGCGGCAGGTCGATCTGGCTCGGGTCGCCGGTGACGATCATGCGCGCATTCTCGCCGAGACGCGTCAGGAACATCTTCATCTGCATCGACGTCGTGTTCTGCGCTTCGTCGAGGATGATGGCGGCGTTGGCGAGCGTGCGGCCGCGCATGAAGGCCAGCGGCGCGATTTCGATGACGCCGGCAGTGATCGCCCGATCGACCTTGTCGGCCGGGATCATATCGTAGAGTGCGTCATAGAGCGGGCGAAGATAGGGATCGACCTTTTCCTTCATGTCCCCGGGCAGGAAGCCGAGGCGCTCGCCGGCCTCGACAGCCGGGCGCGACAGGATGATCTTTTCGACAGCGCCGCGCTCCAGGAGCTGAGCGGCATGGGCGACGGCGAGATAGGTCTTGCCGGTGCCGGCCGGGCCGACGCCGAAAACGAGCTCGGCGCGTTCCAGCGCCCTGATATAGGCGTCCTGCGTCGGCGTGCGGGCGATGATCGTCTTCTTGCGCGTGGAAACCTGGGCCATCGTCAACTTGGCTTTGCGCTCCATGGTCGGCAGGCTGAGCTGATCGTCGGCGGCGACCGCCATGCGGATTGCGCCCTCGACGTCGGATTGTTCCACGCTGCCGCCTTTCTGAAGTTTTTCATAGAGATAGTCGAGCGTGCGCCGCGCCTGGTTGGTGGTCACAACATCGCCTGTGATGACGACCGAATTGCCGCGTGCCCGCGCATCGATGTTCAGCCGTTGTTCGAGCAGCTTGAGGTTCTGGTCGAATTGACCGAAGAGCTCGCTGGCGAAGCGGTTGTTCTCGAACGTCAGGACGAAGTGATTGGTATCGCTCGGCGTGCGGGGGTGGCGCGGTGAAGAAGAAACCAATTCTTGTCCGTTCAAGCGGTCGGGCTCCTTGGGTTAAACCGCAGCCTCTGCGCGTTCCGCAAACAGGCTGTTTGTTCCGGTTCCTGTGATTCGCACTTTGATAATGTCACCGATTTGCGATGCTTTTGCATCAACATTCACGGATTGAAGCCAGGGAGAACGTCCGATTAGTTGTTCCGGCATGCGACCGGGCTTTTCGAGCAACAGGTCGATCTCTTTGCCGATGCAGGATTCGGCAAATTCCTGCTGCTGCTTCAGGAGAAGCATTTGCAGGCGTTCCAGCCGTTCTGCCTTGATCTCTTCCGGCACCTGGTCCTTCAGCTCCGCGCCGGGCGTGCCCGGCCGCGTCGAGTATTTGAACGAGAAGGCCTGTGCATAACGGACCTCCTCCACAAGTCTCAATGTATCCTTAAAATCCTCATCTGTCTCCCCCGGAAAGCCGGTGATGAAATCGCCCGACAGCGCGATGTCGGGCCGCACCGTGCGGATGCGCTCGATCAGCGTGAGATATTCGGCGGCCGTATGGCGCCGGTTCATCGCTTTCAGGATGCGGTCCGAGCCCGATTGCACCGGCAGGTGCAGATAGGGCATCAGTGCGCTCAGGTCGCGATGGGCATTGATCAGCCGGTCGTCCATGTCGCGCGGATGGCTTGTGGTAT
Source organism: Rhizobium sp. SRDI943 (assembly GCF_057653695.1). Taxonomy (NCBI): domain Bacteria; kingdom Pseudomonadati; phylum Pseudomonadota; class Alphaproteobacteria; order Hyphomicrobiales; family Rhizobiaceae; genus Rhizobium; species Rhizobium sp. SRDI943. The sequence goes on from NZ_CM172787.1 coordinate 28,971, forward strand.
AACGCAGCCGCGCAAGGCCGGGGATCTCGGCCAGCCGGTAGAGCAGGTCGCCGAGGCTCCATGCCTCACCTTGCGGCCCGGCGCCGTGCCAGGCGTTGACGTTCTGCCCGAGCAGGGTGATCTCGCGCACCCCGCTGTCGGCGAGCTTTTCGGCCTCCTCGACGATCTGCGAAACCGGCCGCGACACTTCCGAGCCGCGTGTATAGGGCACGACACAGAAGGTGCAGAATTTGTCGCAGCCCTCCTGCACCGTCAGGAAGGCGGTGACGCCGCGGGCGCGGATCCTTCGGCTCTCGGCGATCGGCAGATGCTCGAACTTGTCCTCGATCGCATATTCGGTATCGACGACGCGCTGGCCTTGTTTGGCCAGGCGTAGCGCTTCCGGCAGGCGGTGGTAGGTCTGCGGGCCGATGACGACGTCGACGGCGGGTGCGCGGCGCAGGATCTCCTCGCCTTCGGCCTGGGCGACGCAGCCGGCAACGCCGATCATCATCTCCCGTCCGTCCGCCGCCTTCTTCTTTTTCATATCGCGCAGCCGTCCGAGCGCCGAATAGACCTTCTCGGCCGCCTTCTCGCGGATATGGCAGGTGTTGAGCAGAACGAGGTCCGCCTCTTCCATATCTTCAGTCGGCTCGTAGCCGTCGCGGGCGAGCGCATCGCTCATGCGCATGGAATCGTAGACGTTCATCTGACAGCCATAGGTCTTGATGAAGACCTTGCGGCTGTTGCTGCCGTCGTGGAGGCTGTCGCTGGGAATTGCCTCGGGGGCCTGGAGAAGGGCGCTATCCTGTGTCATGGCGCGCTATTTAGTGGTTTTTGCCGCCAGAGAAAATCGAAATCTTCTTCTAGAGCCTTTCCTGGTCAGATTGCAGCATTCTGTTGGCTGAAACGGAGTCGAATGCTCGACCGGCCGGCGCGCGTCGTAGCCAAGCTCTACGGCCAAGCCGGCCGATCGAGCAGGCGGCCCGTTTCAGCCAACCCGAAGGGCCGGGCATCTTTCCGCCAGGATCAGAGGCGATCGGCTTGGTCGTACCAAGAGGTATGCCCTTCGCCAATCGCCTCTGCCCTGACGAAAACCTGCTCCGGCAGAATGCTGCAATCTGACCAGGAAAGGCTCTAAGAGATTTCCCGCCCGCGCAGGCGGCTGTTCAGGAGGTTGCGGATGCGCAAGGCGATCGTCGCGCTCACCTCCTTGCGGCTGGTCTCGGCGCGGTAGTCCACCGCCTCGCCGAAGGAAACTTCGGCGTCGATGGCGCCGCAGCGTACGATGTCGATGAGATGCGGCAAGAGGTCGAGATCCCCCGGCCAGGCGGCGAGCCGCCGGTGATAACGCCCCATGGCGATGCCATGCACCCTGGTATAGGCAACCGCCACCGGCTGCACCACGACCGTTCCCGTCGGTGACGTGGGCACCGCCATCGCGGCGGCGCCAAACAGCGAGGACTTGACCTCCAGCAGCCGGTTGCCGTCCGAGGTCGTGCCCTCGGGAAAGAGCACGACGATCTCACCGTCGGCCATGCGCCCGGCGATCTCGTTTGCCTGATGACCAGTCTTGCGCCGCTCCTCGCGCACGACAAAGACGCTCTTCTGCAGCTTGGCGAGCGTGCCGAAGATCGGCCAGTCACGCACCTCGATCTTGGCGATGAAGACGACGTCGGCAACGGCCGACATCACCATGATATCCAGCCAGGAGGAATGGTTGGAGCAGAGCATCAGCGGCCGGCGATCTTCCAGCTTGCCCGTGACGCGGACGCGGATGCCGAGGCAATAGCAGACGATCCGGTGCCAGGTGCCGGGAAGCCTGCGCCGCAGCCGCCAGTCGAACCGCAGCGCCAGTACCTGCAGCGGCATGAGCACGATGCTGACGGCGAGGATAACGACCGCGGCGAAGGCGATTCGCAGCCAGGCGATCAAATGCTGGTCTCCCGGGCTGCCATTGCTTCAGAGATCTTCTTTCTTCAGCGGAACGCCGTAGAGCTCGAGGCGGTGGTCGACCAGCCGGAAGCCGTGCTCGCGGGCGATGCGCTCCTGCAGCGCTTCGATCTCCGGCGAGCGGAATTCGATGACCGTGCCGGTCTTCAGGTCGATAAGATGGTCGTGATGTTCTTCCGGCACCGTTTCATAGCGCGAGCGTCCGTCGCGGAAGTCGTGGCGGGCGATGATGCCGGCATCCTCGAACAGTTTCACGGTGCGATAGACGGTCGAGATCGAGATCTTCGCATCGACCTTCACCGAGCGGCGGTAGAGTTCTTCGACGTCGGGATGGTCTTCCGAGTCTTCCAGGATGCGCGCGATCACGCGGCGCTGCTCGGTCATGCGCATGCCGCGTTCGGTGCAAAGCTCCTCAAGGGTCTTGGCTACATCAGTCATCGCCGGCCTATAGAGATATTCGTGTTTCGACAACGCCGCACGGCATTTGCGCCAGCCCGCATGTTATCTCGCTGCCAGGGAACTACCGAAGAACGCGCTTCATGACAAGCGCCGTGGAGAGGGCGCCGTTTTCTTGTTTGTAATAACCCTGACGTTCGCCGACCTTTTCGAAGCCGAGCTTGCGGTAGAGGCCAAGCGCTGCCGTATTGCCGTTATCGACCTCGAGAAACATGCTCTCGCCGCCGCGCGACCGCGCTTCCCGCATCGCCGCCTGCATCAGCCGCCAGCCAAGCCCGGCACGGGCGACCTTCGCCTGCACGGCAATCGTCAGGATCTCCGCTTCGCCGGCGACATGGCGGGCAAGGATGAACCCCGGAAGCGGCTTTTTCAGGATGGCATTGGTCTGGCGCGCGACGAAGCCGAAGACGGTATCCTGCATCAGCAGGCCGTGAAATTCACCGTCGCCCCAGGGGCGGGCGAAGCGCTCGCCGTGCAGGATGGCAACATCGCGGCAATCCTCGCGCTCCATGGCGATGATCTCGAATTCCGGTTTCAGCGTCAGATAGGCTTCCAGCATCGTCATACTCGTCGCGCAATTGCGTACCCGGCCTGCGGCTTGGCATCGGGTCCGCGCAGATAAAGGGGCTTCGGCTTTCCGGAATCGGGGGAGGCGGCAGCGCCCAGGCGCGCCACGATGGAGATCGGGAATCTGTTGGTATGATCGCCGCCGGCGTCGGCCTTGAGGAGGGGCGTCGCCGAACCGGTAATCTCGCCGTCGAAGCCGGCAGCATATGCCTGCGCTTGCGCAACGCTGACTGCCCGTGGCGCGTCGAGGGGCGAACCGTCGGCTGCGAAGGACTGGAGGTAGATTTCGTCCCGCTTGGCATCCATCGCCGCCAGCACGGCGCGATGAGGCGTCTTGTCGCGCTGGGCTGATGCCATGACTTCAAGCGTGGTGATGCCAACGGCCGGCACATTCAGGGAGAGCGCAAAACCGCGGGCTGCGGCAACGCCGACACGGATCCCGGTAAAGGAGCCGGGACCGATGGTGACGGCAAGGCGGTCGACATCCGAAAGGGCCAGTCCCGCCTGATCGAGTGCGCGATCGACGATACCAATCAGATGTTCAGCATGCCCCTTGCCGATCATGTCCGATGCCTCCCCCAGCACCGTATTCCTGCCGCTGTCAAAGACGGCGGCAGCGCAGTCCACACCCGCCGTGTCGAGCGCCAGAATGATCATGCCATCAATTTCCGAATAAACCAGTGTCGCCTATCGATAAATCCGTTCGGCCGAACCCGAGATGAACGGCCGGACGAATTTAGGATTTTTAAGCGGCAATCACTTCCTGCACTTCCGGAACGAAATGCCGCAGCAGGTTCTGCACGCCGTGCTTCAGCGTTGCCGTCGAAGACGGGCAGCCGGCGCAGGAACCCTTCATGTTCAGATAGACCTTGCCGTCCTTGAAGCCGCGGAAGGTGATGTCGCCGCCGTCCTGGGCAACGGCTGGGCGCACGCGGGTTTCCAGAAGCTCCTTGATGGTCAGCACGATCGATTCATCGCCTTCGTCAAAGAATTCGTCGCCGGCATCGGCGTCTTCGGAAAGGATGGAGGCATCGCCCATGACCGGCTTGCCGGACATGAAGTGCTCCATGATCGAGCCTAATATAGCCGGCTTAAGATGTTGCCAGTCGGCATTATCCTTGGAGACGGAAATGAAATCATAGCCGAAATAGACGCCGGTGACGCCTGATATTTCGAACAGGCGGGCAGCGAGCGGCGAGGCTTGAGCCTCCTCAGTGCTGCGGAACTCGGCCGTGCCGTTTTCCATCACCACCTTGCCCGGCAGGAACTTCTGCGTGGCGGGATTCGGCGTGGCTTCGGTCTGAATGAACATCTGATTCTCCATGCGGCCGGCCCATGGTCTCGGCCGTCTTTAGAATTCTTCAAAAGAAGATAAGCCGATTGACGGCTCTAATCAAGAGACTTGTACTCAAGAAATGCTGGAACAGGATGATTTTTAGGCCCGGTCGGACTAAAATCAGAATCCTGTTCTAATCTAAATAGTTAGAGCGTGATCTCATCCGAAAACCGCTCGCATGTTTCGCTAACAGAGGGCGTCGATTTCCTCGTTGGTCAGCGTATCCGGCAGCACGGTGACCGGGATCGGAAACGCCGCCGCGCGGCCGGCGACCGAGGAGACCAGCGGCCCTGGACCTTCCTTCGCCGAACCGGCGGCCAGAACCAGGATCGCTACATCGCGGTCTTCCTCGATCACGGCATTGATCTGTTCGGCAGCACCGCCCTCGCGGATCACGACCTCAGGCTCGATGCCGATTGTCTCGCGCACGATTTGGGCGATCTTGGCAACCACCGCCTCGGCTTCCTCGCGCGCTTCGGCCCGCATGATCTCTTCGACGCCGAGCCATTGCTGGAAATCCCCATCGGGGATCACGTAGAGCAGCACTAGCCCGCCATTGGAATTCTTCGCGCGCCGGCCGGCATAATGAACGGCGCGTTGGCATTCGGGTGTGCCGTCGATCACTGCCATGAATTTGCGGCGGTGACCTTCGAGCCGTGAGAGTCGCTTCGATACCATGGCGCGGACTCTGACACCTGAAGGGGAAAATTTGCAAGTCCAGTTTTTGCCCTGGTGCCCGAGAAGAAATCCCCTTCTCCCCGGGGGAAGGCCCCCTTCTCCCCAGGGGAAGGTCCCCTTCTCCCACGGTGGAGAGAAGAGGAGATTTATCTCAATACAGGAAGCCGATGACGTCGCGCACCTGTTGCATCGTCACCTCGGCGCGGGCCCTTGCGCGTTCGCCGCCCTTGCGCAGGATCGCGTCGATATGGCTGGTATCATCCATCAGCCGGCGCATTTCGCCGGTGATCGGTGCGAGCACGTTGATCGCCAGGTCGACCAGCGCCGGCTTGAAGACGGAGAATTGCTGGCCGCCGAATTCGGCAAGCACGTCCGCCTTCGACTTGTCGGCGAGTGCGGCATAGATCGCCACCAGATTGTCGGCTTCCGGACGGCCCTGCAGCCCGTCGATCTCGCTCGGCAAGCCGTCAGGATCGGTCTTGGCCTTGCGGATCTTCTTCGAGATCGCGTCCTCGTCGTCCATCAGGTTGATGCGCGAGAGATCGGAAGGGTCCGACTTCGACATTTTCTTGGTGCCGTCGCGCAGCGACATGACGCGCGGCGCCGGCCCGCCGATCAACGGCTCGACCATCGGGAAATAGGCATGCACCGGCTCGTTGCCGACGGTGATGTCGACGCCGTAACCGGTCCTGCTGATATGCTCGGCATAGTCGAGGTTGAACTTCATCGCGATGTCGCGGGCAAGCTCCAGATGCTGCTTCTGGTCCTCACCAACAGGCACATGGGTGGCGCGATAGACGAGAATGTCGGCGGCCATCAGGCTCGGATAGGCGTAGAGCCCGAGCGAGGCCTGCTCGCGGTCCTTGCCGGCCTTGTCCTTGAACTGCGTCATCCGGTTCATCCAGCCGATGCGGGCGACGCAGTTGAAGATCCAGGCGAGTTCGGCATGCTGCGGCACGGCCGACTGATTGAAGACGATATGCTTTTCCGGATCGATGCCGGCAGCGATGAAGGCGGCGGCGATCGAGCGCGTCTGGCTCGGCATGTCCTCGTGCACGAGCTGGGCGGTGAGCGCATGCATGTCGACGACGCAGTAGATGCAGTCATTGCCTTCCTGCAGCGCCACGAACCGGCGGATCGCGCCGAGATAATTGCCGAGATGCAGATTGCCGGTCGGCTGCACGCCGGAGAATACGAGTTTCTTGAATTCGCTCATGTCGTCCTCAATAGGCTGGTGGAGGGCCCACGCTGTCACAGTTTAAATTGCTGCAGAATGCAGCAGGGCTTTGCGCCCATGTTGCTAACGCCGCGGCTTATGCACGGGCAACCGGTCGCAATCAAGGGGTTCAGGCAGCCGTGTGCTGGATCAAATCGAAAGTGTTGCCGTAGGGATCCGCAAAAACCGCCACCGTGCCGTAAACCTCGTGACGCGGCTCTTCCAGAAAGCGAACGCCGACTGCCCGCATCGCGGCATGGTCGCGGGCGAAATCGTCGGTCTTCAGAAAGAAGCCGACACGTCCGCCGGTCTGATTGCCGATGGCCGCGCGCTGCGTCTCGTCTGCCGCCTGCGCCAACAGAAAGGCGGCTCCATCCCCACCCCTCGGCTTCACCACCACCCAGCGCTTGCCCTTCGGCTGCAGCTCGTCCTGAAGGCAATCGAAACCGAGGCCATCGCAATAAAAAGCCTTGGCGCGGTCGTAATCGTCGACCACGAGAGTGACGAGGAAAAGAGACTGGATCGTCATGGGTTGCCTCGCGTTTGAGATGTTTATTCCAGTTGTGAGCGGCAATTCCCCGGATTTTAAGCCGAATTGATCAACTGCCTTACTCATAATTGAGTATAAAATTTCACAAAAAAGCTTTTTTTGAACCGAAAATCCTGCGCCTGGTGCCGGCGCCGATGGGGCTGCCGCGGTCGCCGATCGGAGAGACCATGCAGAACGCAATTTTGCTCGCCATAGCAGGCCTTTTCGCCTTTCAATCAGCAACGGGTGCCGTCGGTCAAGATATGAAAAGGCATGCCGTTCATCTTGCAAAACATCAGGCACGTCTCGCCTACACGGTCCAGACCGTCAGCGTTCGTGCCGGCTGCTTTCCAGGGCGCCTGCGAGCGGTCCTGTCGCATATTGCTGCGACGACCGGCCGACGCCCTGTGATCACCTCGGGCCACAGGCCGCATCCCCGCCGCCATGGGTCCCTACATGGAAAATGTCTGGCGGCCGATATCAGGATGCCCGGCCTGTCGGAGCGCACGATCATAGCTGCCGCAAGAAGCGCGCCGGGCATCGGCGGCATCGGCAGCTATTGCAACGGCATCATCCATGTCGACGTCGGACCGCAGCGACGATGGGTGGATTGCTGAGGAATCACCGGGTCCGCCTTTTCCCATTCTAATTTAAGGATCGCCGATTCGGTGGCGGCGAAGAGACCTGCCGCGACCAACTCTATTGGCCGCTCCGCGACGTCACCGCCACCCGCAAGAGGCGCATGAATAGTTTTGTATCGTCATCGAGGCTGGAACCGTTCCATTGCGCGTGTTTGATCCCATCCATTGCAGCCATCATGATATTGGCCAGTTGGATAGGCGAGGCCTGCAGTGGTTCGAGATCGATTTCCTTAGCTTCCGCAGCAGCATCCAGCGTCTGTGTCAGCATAGTCAATAGCCGTGTCCGCGCGTCGAGCGTGATATCCGCAGCCAAGGCCATATTGGCGGCAAACAGCTCTTCTGCATCGGGGCTGCCGCCAAAAGGGGCGATTAACTCTCGCTGAAACACTGCTATGGCCATTTCCATTCGGTCAAACGCGTTTCCCTGTCCTGCCAGAGCCGCTCCCACCTCATCCAGTGCGCGAGTATGCGCTCGCCTGGAACCGGCTCGGAAAAGCTCTTCCTTACTGTTGAAGCTCAGATAGAGCGATGCTCGCGAAATTCCTGCGGCGCGCGCAATGTCGGCCATCGAAGTCTTTCGAAAGCCGAAACGCACGAACACCGGCAGGGCAGCATCCAGAATTTGGGCGATTTTCCGATCATTCTGCATCATTTGGACAGACTGGCATTTTGTGACCATTCTGTCAAACGACGAGTAGACAAATAATGTATATCTGTCTAAGTCGATGAAGGCGCATCGGTGCGCAGTCAGGAGATACCCGTGAGTATCACGTCAGATAATTCTAATGATGCCACCGTACTGGTGACCGGCATTGGCGGATTTCTCGCAGGCCACATTGCCCTGCAGTTGCTCAAGCAGGGGTATCGGGTCAGAGGAAGCCTACGCAGCATCGGTACAAGCGCTGCGATAGTCGGTCGTCTTGGAGCGCACACCGACGGGCAACTGGAAAACCTCAGTTTGGTGCAGGCCGATCTTGACAGCGATGGCGGTTGGGCTGCGGCCGTCGAAGGATGCGACTATGTCATTCACACCGCATCACCTTTCCCGCCGGGATATTCCGAAAATGAGAATGCATTGATCCAGACAGCCCGCGATGGTGCGTTGCGCGTGCTTCGCGAGGCGCATCGGGCACGGGTCAAACGTGTTGTTCTGACATCCTCCATAGCTGCCACCAACCATGGCGACGGGCGGGCGCCCTTTACCGAAGAGAATTGGACCGACCCGGAAAGCCCGCGGGCGACGCCCTATTACAAATCTAAGACGCTCGATCTGGCCGTGATCAATCCAAGCGTCATCCTCGGGCCGTTGCTCGGGCCGAATTTCGGGACGTCTGTTGGATTGATCCACCATTTGATGACGGGACGATTCAACGGTATCCCGCGCTTTGGCTTCTCCGTCGTGGATGTGCGTGATACCGCCGATGCCCACATTCGAGCGATGACCGATCCTGCTGCCGGCGGCCAACGGTTCATCATCGGTGGACGGTTTTTCTGGCTCAAGGACCTTGTGGCCATTCTTGCCCATTCCTTTCCCGACCATGCCTCCCGCCTGCCGTCCGGCGAAGTCTCTGACGAGATCGTCAGGGTCATGGCGCAATCCGACCCCGATGCACGAACCATTGTTCATGAGCTCAATCGCGACCTCAGTGTCAGTGCGGCAAAAGCCCACCGCGTCCTCGGGTGGCGCTCACGTCCAGAAGAGCAATGCATCCGCGCCAGCGCCCAAAGCCTCATCGACTTGGGATTGGTGCCGGCCTAGCACGATGCGTAGATTCAAATAGCTTTTGCTTTCAATTGGAGAACGGACATGACAATCCCGACCGTCGACGCATTCTCGCCGGCCAATGAGGCCAACCTTCTTCGCGAGACGGAGCACGCGAGGCTGCGTGCCCTGATCAACGCCGATATTGTTCGGGCACAACAGCTTCACGCTCCAGACTTCCAGCTGATAACGCCAATCGGTGCCACGCTTTCAAAGGAAGAATATCTAGGTGCGATCGCCTCCGGGCAGATCAAATACCTGACCTGGCGGCCCGCTGACATTGCCGTGCGGCTTTATGACGGTGTCGCCGTTCTTCGGTATCGTGCTCAGCTGGAGGTTGTTTTCGGCGGCCACAAAGTCGCCCTCAACGACTACTGGCACACTGACACTTATGAGCGGCATGACGGACGATGGATGGTGGTCTGGTCCCAAGCCACAGCCATCAACTAGCCAGAGTCACGGTAGTTACGACTGGCCTCAACCGTCCTTTGCCGGCGCCGGCTTGCGGTTCAGATTACGTCGGATCATGCCGAGATTTGCCCCGCCAACCAGGAAGGCGGCGGCGAAATAGATCAGCATGGCGATCGCAATCAGCAGCCCAAGGGTGCCGATCTTGGTGAGAAGCGGCGCGCCGGAAGCAAGCGATGGCGCCCAATATTGCTTGAGGAAGACGATGGCCGCGCCCATCACGGCCGCGGCGACGATCAGCAGGGCCGTGCGCTTTGCCAGTGCCCATTCCCATGTCAGGTGGCCGCGGCGCAAAAGTGTGGCGAACAGCAGCACGGTGCTGATCCAGCCGGCGGTGGCTTCGGCAACCGCGATGCCGGGCGCGCCCATATAGGGAAAGAGGGTGAGCGCCGTGGCGCAGTTGGTCGCAACCGCGATGGCCGAAAAACGCATCGGCGTCTTGGTGTCCTCGCGGGCATAGAAACCGGGCTGCAGCGCCTTGATCAGCACGAAGGCCGGCAGGCCGATGCCGTAAATCGCCAGGATCGAGCCGACGACCGCGGTGTTTTCCTGATGGAAGGCGCCGCGCTCGTAGAGCACGCGGATGATCTCGTCGGAGAGGATCCAGAGCGCGAAGGCGGCAGGGATCGTCAGGAACAGCACGAATTCGATCGAGCGGTTCTGCAGGTTCCCGGCCTCGCGCAGGTTGCCGCCCTTCAGCGCCCGGGCCAGTTCCGGCAGAAGCACCACGCCGACGGCGACGCCGACGACCCCGAGCGGCAGCTGATAGATACGGTCGGCATATTGCAGTGCTGCGATCGCGCCGTCGCGGGACGACGCAATCGCCTGGCCGATCAGCTGATTGATCTGGGTGATGCCGCCGGTCACCGCAGCCGGCACCGCCAGGATCAGCAGCCGCTTGACATTGGGCGTCATCTTCGGGAAGCGGAAGCCGATGCTCATACCGGCCGCAAGTACGCCGACATAGACGACGGCAAGCTGCAGCACGCCGGCGGCAAGAACGCCCCAGGAGAGATACCAGGCGGTCGCCAGCGGATCGGCGCCGGTATAGAGCGCATAAAACAGCGCCCCGATCATCACCACGTTGAGGAAGACGGGCGCGATGGCGGCGGCGAAGAAATGATGCAGCGAATTCAGCATGCCGCTCATCATTGCCGTTAGCGACATGCACATCAGATAGGGAAACATCACCGCCGCCATGCGGATCGTGATCGAGAATTTTTCGGGATCGTCGGCAAAGCCCGGCGCGATGACGAAGCGCACCAAGAGCGGCATGGCAAGCTCCATCACGATGGTGATGAGGAGCAGCACCGAAAACAGCACGCCGAAGACCTCTTCCGAAAAGCGCTTGGCGCCATCCGTGCCGTTCGCCTCGATCTCCTTGGCAAAGAGCGGCACGAAGGCGGCGTTGAAGGCGCCCTCGGCAAACAGCCGGCGGAAGAGATTCGGAAAGCGGAAGGCGGCGTAGAAGACGTCGGCCATCGGTCCGGTGCCGAGGGCCGCAGCCATCAACGTTTCACGGGCGAAGCCGAAAATGCGGCTGCCGAGGGTGGCGCCGCCGACGGTCGCGAATTTCTTGACGAGGCTCATGCGTGGGGGCTCATGCGTTCAGGCTCATATGGGGGAACCGGCCTTCTTTTCGCTGGCGGGCGGGGTCCGGGCGGTGGCGGCGGGTGCGATGATGCCGGAGGGCATGCGCTCGCGCAGCTCGTCTTCTTCCTCGGCCATGACGGCCTTCATCCGGGCGGTGATGTTGGCGCGCTTGCTGTCGCCGGATATTTTCTGGCCGACCAGATCGGTGACGTAGAAGGTGTCGATCACTTTCTCGCCGAAGGTGGTGATGCGGGCCGACTGGATGTCGAGCGACAGGTCGGACAGCACGGCGGTGATCTCCGACAGCAGTCCCGGCCGGTCGAGGCATTCGACCTCGATGACCGTGAACTTGTTCGACAGGCTGTTGGTGATGTTGACCGACGGCGGGATGACGAAAGCCTTGCTCTTCTTGCGATTGCGCGCGCGTGTGGCGATGACCTCCGGCAGCCGCTTGCGCCCGGACAGCACGTCTTCGATCATCCGGCCGATCGTCGCGGCCCGGCGCAGTTCGTCGGCATCGTCGGTAAATTCGCGGCTGACATGGATCGTGTCGAGCGCCCGCCCGTCCGATGTCGTGAAGATCTGCGCATCGACGATGTTGGCCCCGGCCGCAGCACAAGCGCCGGCAATGACGGCGAGCAGTCGCGGATGGTCGGGCGACAGTACGGTGATCTCGGTGATCGCGTGGAAACTGTCGGTGCGCACCGTGGTGGCGAGCGCCTGACCCGCTTTATCAGACTGGCGGATGAAATGGGCGTGACGGATCTGGTCTTCCAGCGGCACGGAGAGCAAATAGGGCTGGTAGTGCAGCTTGGTATAGGTATTGCGATCCTTCTGGCTCCAGTCGGCGAGTGCCGAATGCAGCGCCTCGGCAGCAGCATTGGCGCGTTCCTTGCGGGAGACCTCCGAAAAGCCGCCGGCGAGCAGCAGCTCGGTTTCATAATAGAGCGTGCGCAGAAGCTGGCCTTTCCAGCCGTTCCACACACCGGGACCGACGGCGCGGATATCGCAGATCGTCAGGATCAACAGCATCTTCAGCCGGTCGAGCGACTGCACGCGGTCGGCGAAATCGGTGATGGTCTTGCGGTCGGTGAGGTCGCGGGTCTGCGCCACCATCGACATGGTCAGATGTTCTTCGATCAGCCAGACGACGATTTCCGTCTGCTTCTGCGACAGGCCGAAGCGGGCGCAGAGCTTGCGGGCGACGCGGGCGCCGGCAATCGAATGATCCTCCTGGCGGCCCTTGGCGATGTCGTGGAGGAGAACGGCGACATAGAGCCCCTCGCGGTCCTCGATGCCGGGCATCAGCTTGTTGGCGAGCGGATGCAGATCCTCGGCGCGCCCCTTGTCGATCTCGGAGAGAATGTCGACGGTGCGGATCAGATGTTCGTCGACCGTATAGTGATGATACATGTTGAACTGCATCATCGCGACGATCTTGCCGAATTCGGGGATGAAGCGGCCGAGCACGCCGGCCTCGTTCATCCGGCGCAGGATGAGCGCCGGATCACGCTTCGACGTCAGGATCGACATGAACAGCCGGTTGGCCTCGTCGTTTTCCCGCAGGCTGGTGTCGATCAGGGCGAGTGAGCGGGTAACGCGTTTCAGCGCGTCCGGATGGAATTCCAGCCCATTGATGTCGGCGACGTGGAAGAGCCGGATGATGTTGACCGGATCGCGCTTGAAGACCTCGGGGTCGGCGAGCGCAATGCGGCCGCGGTCTTCGACGAATTCGACGCTGCCGGCGATCTTGCGGTTGCGATGGGTGAAGCGGCTGATGACGCCGGTGAGGCCCGGGATCGACTTCGCCTGCTGGTCTTCAAGCGCGGCGCAAAGGATGCGCGTGAGATCGCCGACATCCTTGGCGACGAGGAAATAGTGTTTCATGAAGCGCTCGACGGCCGAAAGGCCCGGGCGGGTGTGATAGCCGAAGGCTTCGGCGATCTCGCGTTGGATATCGAACGACAGACGTTCCTCGGCCTTGCCGGTCAGGAAATGCATATGGCAGCGCACCGCCCAGAGAAAGTCGTCGGCTTTCTCAAGCAGGCGGTACTCGTGCTTGGACAGCACGCCGAGCTTGATCAGTTCCGCCTGGTCGCGCACGTGATAATAATATTTCGAGATCCAGAACAGCGTGTGCAGGTCGCGGAGCCCGCCTTTGCCTTCCTTGACGTTCGGCTCGACGAGATAACGCGTGTCGCCCGCCTTGCGGTGGCGCTCGTCGCGCTCGGCAAGCTTGGCGGCGATGAATTCCGGCCCGGTGCCGGTGACGATCTCCTTGTCGAAGCGGGACTCGAGCTCGGTTTCCAGCCGCTGCAGGCCGCAGATGTAGCGCATCTCCAGGATGGCGGTGCGGATCGTCATGTCGGACTTGGAAAGCGCAATGCATTCCTCCACCGTGCGGGTGGCGTGACCGACCTTGAAGCCCATGTCCCAGAGCACGTAGAGCATGAATTCGACCGCTTTGTGCGTCTCTTCCGCCGGCCTCGGCAGAAAGAGAAACAGCAGGTCGATATCGGAGCCCGGCGCCAGCGTGTCGCGGCCGTAGCCGCCGACGGCGGTGACCGCGAACTTGTCCTTCTGCTGCGGAAAGATATGGGCGGTGGCGAAATTGTAGAGGACGGTGGTGATCTGATCCTGCAGCCAGGAAATCCGGTAGGCGCAATTGAGCCCGCCGCCGTCGGCCATCAGTGCCTCGCGCGCCTTCTGCCGGCCTTCGGTGCTCGCCTTCTTCAGCACCGCCAGAAGATCGGCGCGCAGGACGTCGGGCCGGTTGCGGTTGGCCTCGGCAACGGCGTCACACTGCTTCTGCAAGAGCTCGACGTCGAGGATATTGGAGAAATCGAGGTCGCGCATCGCTATCGCCGGGGCGGTTTCCTGTTCATGCCGGACTGCCGGTTCACGGCCTGCCGCTTGTTTCGTCTGCATGCGCTATAGCCCCTTTGCCCGGCGATTGACACGGGCCTTCATACTGCAAGAACGTTTAAATTTGGCGAAATGGTGTTGGTTCGCCGCAAGAGGCGACGGCGCTTTGACGCAAGGGCGCGGGCTTTCCCGGAATCCTCAGGCTTTCCCGGAATCGTCAGCCGGCGGCCCGCGCATTCAGCAAATGCAGCACCTGCCGTGTCTCGCGCATGATCTCCTCGAGCGCCTGCCTGTCGCATTCGCGATAGCCGGCCTTGGCAATCGAGGTGCCGAGCTCCGAGATCACAGCGCAGCAGCGGGTGATTTTCAGCATGCCGATCGGCGACGTCCAGCCGCGCGCGTTGCGGTCCTTATCGGCGCGCCGCATCGTATCGAGCATGGAGCAGATGAGCGAGAGGCGCTCGGTTTCGCGAACCAGTTTTTCCATGAACATGGCGCGCTACTCCTATTTCAACTTCTTCTTGAGGTCGTAAAGCGCATCCATTGCCTCGCGCGGTGTCATGTCGTCAAGGCTCATCGCCTTCAGTGCCTCCTCGACCTTGGAGGTCCCGCGGGCCGTTTCCTCGCGGCGCACCGCCACCTGGAAGAGCGGCAGGTCGTCAATCAGCTGGCTCGCCGGGTTCTTGCGGTCGGCATCTTCCAGGCGGGTAAGCACGTCGCGGGCGCGTGCCACGACCGAGGCTGGAAGTCCGGCAAGGCGCGCGACCTGGATGCCGTAGGAGCGGTCTGCCGCACCCGGACCGACCTCGTGCAGGAAAATGACGTCGCCGTCCCATTCCTTGACGCGCATCGTCGCGTTCGATAGCCGGCCAAGCTTTTCCGAAAGCACGGTCAATTCGTGGAAATGCGTGGCGAAGAGGCCGCGGCAGCGATTGGCCTCATGCAGGTGCTCGACGGCGGCCCAGGCGATCGACAGGCCGTCGAACGTCGCGGTGCCGCGGCCGATCTCGTCGAGGATGACGAGGGAACGGTCGCTCGCCTGGTTGAGGATCGCCGCCGTCTCCACCATCTCGACCATGAAGGTGGAGCGGCCGCGCGCCAGATCGTCGGAGGCGCCGACGCGCGAGAAAAGCCGGTCGACGATGCCGATATGGGCCGATGCCGCCGGCACGAAGGAGCCCATCTGCGCCAGGATTGATATCAGCGCGTTCTGGCGCAGGAAGGTCGACTTGCCGCCCATGTTCGGGCCGGTCAGCAGCCAGATTGCCCCGTCGCGGTCGCCGGTCCTCGGCGACAGATCGCAATGATTGGCGACGAAGGGGCCGCCCGCCTGCCGCCGCAGCGCCTGCTCGACCACAGGATGGCGCCCGCCCTCGATGGCAAACATCTTCGAGCCGTCGACCTGCGGGCGGCAATAGGCCTGCTCCTCGGCGAGAAGCGCCAGGCCTGCGGCGACGTCGATGACGGCAAGCGCCCGGGCGCCCGACTTGATCGCCTCGGCTTCCGCAACGACGGCCGCCGTCATCCTGTCGAAGGCTTCGAGTTCGATCGTCAGCGCCTGGTCGGCGGCATTGGCGATGCGGCTTTCGAGGTCGGCAAGTTCGGTCGTGGTGAAGCGCATGGCGTTCGCCATCGTCTGGCGGTGGATGAAGCGGGCCTTCGCCTCCGCCGTCTCCGTCATTGGCGAGGCATTGCCGGCGGTCACTTCGATGAAATAGCCGAGGACGTTGTTGTGCTTGATCTTCAGCGACCGGATGCCGGTCTCCTCGGCATATTGCAATTGCAGGCCGGCGATGACGCGGCGCGACTGGTCGCGCAGTGCCCGGACCTCGTCGAGCTCGGCGCTGGCGCCGTCGCGGAGAAAACCGCCGTCGCGTTTCAACAGCGGCAATTCCTCGGCGAGCGTTTCGGCAAGCAGCTTTTCCACTGCCGCGGGAAGGGCCTGCAGCCCGGATAGCGCCTGGCCGAGTTCTTCGGGCAGCATCGCCTTGCCGAGCATCGCCGCAAGTCCGCCCGCCGCTTCGAGGCCCTGGCGGATCGCCCAGAGATCGCGCGGGCCGCCGCGGTCGAGCGCCAGGCGCGAGAGGGCGCGCGGCATGTCGGGCACATGTTTCAGCGTGTCGCGCAGATTGCCGCAAAGCAGGGGTTCGTCGATCAGGAAACCGATCGAATCGAGCCGCGCATTGATGCGGGCCGGGTCGGTCAGCGGCGACATCAGCCGTTCGGCAAGAAGCCTTGCGCCGCCGCCGGTGACGGTGCGGTCGATTGCCTTCAACAGCGAACCGTTGCGATCGCCGGAAAGCGTGCGGGCAAGCTCCAGATTGGCGCGGGTGGCGGGATCGATGAACAGCGTCGAGGCTGCACTTTCCCGTTCCGGTTTTCCAAGCGGCGGCCGCTCGGCAATCTGCGTCTTCTCGACATAGGCGACGGCGGCCGCGGCCGCTGCCAGCTCGGCGCGTGAGAAGGTGCCGAAGCCGTCCAGCGTCGCGACGCCGAAATACCGCGCGATCCGGCCTTCGGCGCTGGCGCTGTCGAAGAGCACGGAAGGCTGCGGCACGGCTGTCCGGCCGAGCACGTCGAAGACCGGTTTGAGTTCGGGATCGTGGAAGATCGTGTCGGGAAGGATGAGCTCACGCGGATCGATGCGCAGGATATCGGCAAGCAGGCGCGAGGCTTCGGTCTCGGCAAGCCGGAAGACGCCGGTGGAAATATCGATCCAGGCAAGCGCCAGCAAAGCCTCGCCGCTGGCGCGAATGCGGGTCAGCGCCATCAAATAGTTGGATTCCGAGGGCGAAAGCAGCTTTTCCTCGGTGATCGTGCCTGGAGTGACGAGGCGGACGACGTCACGCTTGACGACGGATTTCGCGCCGCGTTTTTTTGCTTCGGCCGGATCTTCGATCTGCTCGCAGACGGCGACGCGGAAGCCGAGCGAAATCAGCTTCTGCAGATAATCGTCGGCCGCATGCACCGGAACCCCGCACATCGGGATATCCTGGCCCATGTGCTGGCCGCGCTTCGTCAGCGTGATACCGAGCGCGCGTGAGGCTTCCAGCGCATCCTCGAAGAACAGCTCGTAGAAATCGCCCATGCGATAGAACAGCAGCGAACCCGGATTGTTCGCCTTGATCTCGATAAATTGCTCCATCATCGGCGTCGCCGAGGCACGGCTTTCCGCCGTGGCGAGCTCGGCAGCCGAAAAGGCTTCATTCCCTGTGTCTATTCGTGCGTTCACGGAGGTGGAGTTTTTCCCAAAAAAACAGGTGCCAACCCTATCCGCGCGCCGCTATAGATGACAACAGCATTTGAGGAAGAGCAAAGCGTCGCCCACAGGACGTTGGAGGATTTATGCCCGATATCGATAAGAAGGACCGGCCGGTGACCTCGGTTACCGACCAGGAGGCGCTCGATTTTCACGCAATGGGCCGGCCCGGCAAGCTGGAGATCAACCCGACCAAGCCGATGGCGACGCAGCGTGACCTCTCGCTTGCCTATTCGCCGGGTGTTGCCGTGCCTGTGAAGGCAATCGCCGCCGATCCACAGACCGCCTATGATTATACGGCGCGCGGCAATATGGTTGCCGTCATTTCCAACGGCACGGCGATCCTCGGCCTTGGCAATCTCGGCGCGCTGGCGTCCAAGCCCGTCATGGAGGGCAAGGCGGTGCTGTTCAAGCGCTTCGCCGACGTCGATTCCATCGACCTCGAAATCGATACGGAAAATGTCGACGAGTTCATCAACTGCGTGCGCTTCCTCGGTCCTTCCTTCGGCGGCATCAACCTTGAGGATATCAAGGCGCCGGATTGTTTCGTCATCGAAAGCCGGCTGCGCGAGTTGATGGACATTCCGGTGTTCCATGACGACCAGCATGGAACGGCGATCATCGCCGCCGCCGGCCTGATTAACGCGCTGGAGCTGACCGGCCGCGACCTGAAGACGACGAAGCTCGTCTGCAACGGCGCGGGTGCTGCGGCGATCGCCTGCGTCGAACTCATCAAGGCGATGGGTTTTGCGCCCGAGAACGTCATCCTCTGCGATACCAAGGGTGTCATCTACCAGGGCCGCACCGAGGGCATGAACCAATGGAAATCGGCGCATGCGGCAAAGACCGACACGCGCACGCTGGAAGAGGCGATGAAAGGCGCGGACGTCGTTTTCGGCTTGTCGCAGCAGGGCGCGTTTTCGGCCAAGATGATCCGCTCGATGGCGGAGCGGCCTATCATCTTCGCTATGGCCAATCCCGATCCCGAGATCACCCCGGAAGAGGTGGCCCGCATCCGCGACGACGCCATCATGGCGACGGGCCGTTCGGACTATCCGAACCAGGTCAACAACGTCCTCGGCTTTCCCTATATCTTCCGCGGCGCTCTCGATGTCAGAGCCTCGACCATCAACGATGCGATGAAGATCGCCGCCGTCAATGCGCTGGCAAACCTTGCCCGCGAGGACGTTCCGGATGACGTGGTCGCCGCCTATCAGGGCAACCGGCCGCGTTTCGGCTCGCAATACATCATCCCCGTTCCCTTCGATCCCAGGCTGATCTCGGCGATCCCGGTCGCGGTCGCGCAAGCCGCGATCGAAAGCGGCGTCGCCCGCAAGGTCATCACCGACATGGCCGGTTATGCCCGCGAGCTTTCGGCGCGCCGCGATCCGATCGCCTCGACGCTTGCCAGCCTCTATGAGCGCGTCCGCCGCCGTCCGAAGCGCATCGTCTTTGCCGAGGCCGAGGAAGAACAGGTCCTGCGTGCGGCGATGTCCTACGCCAACCAGCAGCTCGGCACCGCCATCCTGCTCGGCCGCGAGGACCTGATCCGGGCGACGGCCGAACGCGCCGGCATCGATCTCAACCGGCCGGGCCTCGAAATCGTCAATGCCCGGCTTTCGACCCGGGTCGAGGCCTATATCGACTATCTCTATGCCCGGCTGCAGCGGCACGGTTATCTCCACCGCGACGCCCAGCGGCTGATCCATAACGACCGCAACCACTTCGCCGCCACCATGGTGGCGCTCGGCGATGCCGACGGCATGGTGACGGGCATTACCCGAAACTATTCGACGGCGCTCGAAGATGTGCGCCGCTGCATCGACGAGAAGCCGGGCCACCGCGTCATCGGCGTGTCGCTGGCGCTCTGCCGCGGCCGCACGGTCTTCGTTGCCGATACGGCGGTGCACGACATGCCGACGGCCGAAGAGCTTGCCGATATCGCCGAAGAGGCCGCGGGTCTCGCGCGGCGCATGGGTTATCCGCCGCGTGTCGCCTTGCTGGCTTATTCCACCTTCGGCCATCCCTCGGGCGAACGCTCCGAGCGGGTGCGCGAGGCGGTGAAGATCCTCGACAAGCGCCGCGTCGATTTCGAATATGACGGCGAGATGGCGGCCGATGTCGCCCTGAACCGCAAGGTGATGGAGCAATATCCCTTTTGCCGCCTCTCCGGCCCGGCCAACGTCCTCGTCATGCCGGCCTTCCACTCGGCCTCGATCTCGACCAAGATGCTGCAGGAGCTCGGCGGCTCCACGGTGATCGGCCCGATCCTCGTCGGCCTCGACAAGCCGGTGCAAATCACCTCGATGGGCGCCAAGGACAGCGACATCGTCAACATGGCGGCGATCGCCGCCTACGGGGCGGGTTCGTAAACTCCTCCGGCCCACATTATGAGACGGCATTCCGTGCCCGGCCGACTGCCCGTCGGCCGGGCATAAGTTTTCGTGCGCCGTCGCGATGAAGGCTGCTCTTCCGATAAGTCATACTTTTGATACAATAGGCCTATAGGGCGGCATAAATTTGCCCGCAGGGACATTGAAAAAACTGCGGGCAATCGATGCGGTTTCGCAGCTCAGTTGTTTAATATCAGCCGGTTGGTTCCCCATGCCAGAAAATGCATCCGCCAATTTCACCCCCCGATTTCAGGGGGCAACTTTCGACGATATGGTCGGGGCTCTGACCAAGGGGTTTGGTTCGTTCGACGCATGGCGCGATGGTCGAGACAAACCGCTCGACTGGAAGGTCGGGTTTTGGGGTGATGAAAGCTTGTCGCTGGTCAGCAACCAGGATTCCGGCGGCTGGGGTGCAAGAACGGCCCATGGAACGCCGGAAACTCTGGCAATCATCGTTCCACGCACTGGTGCTCTCGATGTAACGCTTGGTCGGTCTGTGATCGAAGGGACACCTGGGCGGCTGCTGTTGGCGAACAATCTTGAGCCGGAACGGATTTCCGTGCGAGCAGCGCCGCACCGGTCAGACACACTGAGTCTGAGCTGGACAATCATCGCTCAGACCGTTGCCTCCGTATTGGAGACCCCCCTGATCGGGGCAATGGACTTGGCACCGGTCATTGATCTTTCCACGGCGGCGGGCCGGTTGATCGGCAGTCTCGCCCAAACGATCATCATCGGCATGCGCAACAACGGGCCGCTCCTTGCCTCGCCAATCGCCATGTTGAACCTGACCCAGGCGTTTGCCGATCTGCTGGTGCGCTCGGTTCCTCATCGGCTCTCGCATCTTCTCGACAGGAAAATCCATCTGATCGCACCCCGGCATGTCCGTCGGGCAATTGAATTCATGCATGCAAACATCGCACAGCCGTTGACGATGCAGAGTGTCGCGGAGGCGGCAGGCATTTCCATTCGCGCTCTTGAAAGCGGTTTTCGTGCCTTCAAGGGAACCACACCGGCTGCCTACCTCAGGACGATCCGCTTGCAAGCGGTACGGGAGGATCTGCGCGATCCTTCAAACCGGCAGCCGTTGCGGGACATCTGCTTGAAGTGGGGATTCTTTCACTTTGGCCGCTTTGCGGCAACCTATCGGGCGGCGTATGGAGAGAACCCGTCGGACACCAGAAGGCGATCCGATCACTAGAGCCTTTCCGGGTTAGATTGAAGCATTCTGTTGGCTCAAACGGAGTCGGATGGTCGACCGGCCGGCGCGCGTCGTAGCCCAGCTCTACGGCCAAGCCGGCCGGTCGATCAGCCGGCCCGTTTCAGCCAACCCGAAGGGCCGGGCATCTTTCCGCCAGGATCAGAGGGCACGCCATCGGAGAGGCTGGAATTGGCTTTTCACAGGCAGATGATCGTCTGCGCAAATTAAATTAGCTCGCGAAGCGGCCGGCATCGGCGCCGTAATAATTCAGGTAACGGTCCGAGATGCTGGAGATCGGCAGCACGATCAGCACGTCGGTCGTGTTGAAGGCATGATCGATGACCGCGCTGGAGCCGACCATCGCGCCGAGGCGGAGATAGCCCTTGATCAGCGGCGGCAGAGCCATCAGCGCCCGCTTCGGGTTGATGGCTTCGACCGGCATCAGGTCCATGTTGCGGGCCAGATGCGGCAGCGCCCCGATGGCCCATTCGTTCTTCGCCAGCACATTGTGGTAGAGGAAGGACAGTGCCAGCGCGTGGCTTTCGAGATAGACGCCGGGGAACGAGGCGCAGCCGAACATGGCGCTGACGCCGTGTTTCAGCGCATAGGCCCAGTTGCCCTGCCACAGGAGCTCGACGGTGCGCTTGGTGCGGTATTCCGGCAGCACGCAGGAGCGGCCGAGTTCCATGAAGCGCTTGTCCGGGTGTTTGGCGATGAGGCCCTCGATTTCGAATTCGGAAGCCGAGTAAAAACCGCCATTGGCGATGGCGACATCTTGACGCAACAGCCTGTAGGTGCCGACGATCTGGTCTTCCGGGTCGCCCTCGATCGAGCGGTCGAGAACCAGAAGATGGTCGCAGACAGCGTCATAGGCGTCGACGTCGCGCTGTCGGCGCATCGCATCCAGCGGCAGCTGCGCCTTCATTTCGTCGACGAAGACGCGGTAGCGCACGGCCTGGGCGGCATCGATCTCGCGTGCCGTGCGGGCAAGGCGGGTCTCCAGATTGCCGATGCGGCCGAGGATATCGCCGTCCTTCTGCACAGCCGTCGAGGGCGGTGCAGCCTCCGCGGTGGTGTCACGATTCAGGATGTCGATGGCGGACATGACGATTCTCCCGTTGCCGGCTTATCGACGCCATAAAACACTTCTCTACGACAGGAAAGTGACATTTTGAATTTCCAGGCGCAAGAAACATGCCGGTTCCCGAGGCGCTCACCGCGCCTCTGCCCGGCGGGCGGAAAGGGCGGCAACCGCCTGAACTTCGGTCAGCAGCCGCACCGGATCGACCGGCTTTACCATGACGCGGTTGGCGCCGTTGAGCAAGACCTGGCGGCGCGATTCGTCGCTCTTGTCGGCCGTCAGCACGATCACCGGCACCGAGGCGAGATCGAGCCGCCGCTCGTGGCCGCGCAGGCGTCCGAGCATGTCGATGCCGTTGCCGCCAGGCATCGAGAGGTCGCTGATGATGATATCGGGCCGGGCATTGGCCTCGCAGAGCGCGTAGTCGAGCAGGGTCTCGAAATCCTCGACATGGCGCACCTTATGCCCGCCCTTTTCCAGGACGACGCGCACCAGCATGGCATTGATCGGATCGTCCTCGCCGAGCAGGATGCTGAGCCCGCTGGCGGCAACCAGCGTCTCCGCCACCGAAAGGCCGAAGCCCGGCTGGTTGTCGTTCAGCGCGTCGCGCTTCTCCATGCCGCGCATGCGCCCGCGCAGCACGTCGATCAGCGACTGTTCGCGCAGCGGCCGGATTAGCCAGGCATCGAAGAGGTCGAGCGGATGGGCGCTGCGCTCTTCCGGATTGACGAGCAGGACCTTGCGCAGGCCAAGGGCGGCGATTTCGGCGCGATCGGCAAGATGGGCGGAAAATTCCGCCGACATGCGATGGTCGATGATGATATCGGTCGGCCTCCGCCCGCTCTTTGCCAGCTCGAGCAGCGTTGCCCGCGCCGTCTCGCCGTCGCCGACAAGATGGCAGAGGCCGCCGAGCGTGGTGATCGTTTCGGCGATGGCGGTGCGCGCCGCACCTGCCGGCGCCAGCAGCACGACGCTGTTGCCTGAAAGCAGCGTGTTTCGCCGGTCGGGGCGCTCGCTGTCGATATCGACAGGGAAGCGGATGGTGAATTCGCTGCCTCGGCCCTTTTCGCTGGCAACCGTCAGCGCGCCGTTGAATTCGCGCATGATGCGGGCGGAGATGGCAAGGCCGAGGCCGGTCCCGCTGCTCTTGTCGACAACGCTCCCGCCCTGCTCGAACTCGCCGAAGACGCGCGCCTGCTCCTCCGTCGTCATGCCGGGACCGCTATCGGTCACGGTGATCGAGAGGTCGTCGTCGTCGAGCGACACGCGGATGAAGACGCCGCCAACCTGGGTGAACTTCACGGCATTGCCGATGACGTTGAACAGAACCTGGCGCAGCCGCGCCGGGTCGAAGCTCATATTTTCGGGCACGTCGGAGGACACGGTGGCGCCGATCTCGATACCCTTTTCATGCGCCCGGTGGGCGAGCATCTCGACGACGCTTTCCAGAAGCTTGCGCAGCGATTCCGAGCGCGGGTGCAGCGCGAAGCGGCCGACTTCGATGGTGGAGAAATCGAGCAGATCCTCGACGAGCTGCGTCAATGCATGGCCGGACTGGCGGATGTTCGCGAGATAGTTCTGCTGCTCCTGCGTCAACCGCGTCTCCGCGATCAGATGCGTCATGCCGAGGATGCCTGAAAGCGGCGTGCGCACCTCGTGGCTGACGGTGGCAAGCAGCCTCGATTTGGCGGCGCTGTTATATTCGGCCTTCTGGCGGGCTTCCTCGCGGCCCTGCGCGATCAGCCGCTCGTCGGTCACGTCGCGGGCAACGCTTTGCAGCAGCAGGCGGCCGTTCGCCGGGTCGCGGGTAACGACGTCACGCCAGAGGAAGATGCGCTGGCCTTCCGGCGTCGAGATCTCGACATCGTAGCAATGCGGTATCGGACCGGGGCGGAAGGCAAGGCCGATCTCCTCGCAGGTTTTTCCTTCCGGACGCAGCCGCCCGGTCAGGCGGCGAAACGTGTCATTGGCGGAGATGATGCGCCGGTCCATGGTGCGGCTGACCGTGATGTCGCCGAGCACGTCGTGCACGTCGGCAAACAGCTTTGCGCCGCCATTCTCATCCGGCATGGATTGACCGGGGCGCTGCCCGGCCTTGCGCGAGCGAACCATCAGCAGGGCATAACTGGCGATGACGGCCAGGCCAAGGACGACGAGACCGCCCGAAAGCAGCAGCGGATCGCCGGCATGGGCAAGCAGCATCAGGATCGTTGCGGCAAGAAGGCCGGCGCCGCCGAGCCAGTAGAACAGCAGGCGCCGTGTCGGTGCAGGTCCGTCCTGGCGGTCATCGGCGCCCCGGGGTGCCGGTGCGTTCGGTCGTGCGAAGACCGCCTCCATCCGCTTCTCATGCGGCTTGGCGGCGGGTCCACCGAAGGCGGCGGACAATCTTTCCTGCAACTGTCCCAGGTTCTGCATGCTATCTGGATAACATGAGGCCCGTTCCGAATGCCTTCAGGATTTCGATAAGATTTTAGCGGCTGGCCTTTTTCGGCAGCAGCAGCTCGTCGAGAATGACGCAGCCGGCCCCGATGGTGATGAAACTGTCGGCGAGATTGAAGACCGCGAAGGACCAACTCTCGGTGTAGAAAAGAATGTAATCGATCACATGCCCATAAGCGAAGCGGTCGACGAGATTGCCGATCGCGCCGGCGATGATCAGCGCATAACCGAGATGGGCGATCCAGCGATCCTTCGCCGTGCGGTACCACAGCCAGATGACGAAGGCGACGATGATGAGCCGCATGCCGACGATGAACCAGCCGTCCATGCCCGACAGCATCGAAAAGGCGACGCCGAGATTGTAGGTGCGGTAGAGCGCCAGCATCGGAACGACGGGTACGGCCTCCTGTAGCGGCAGGTAATGATCAACGGCGATCTTGACGGCCTGGTCGATGAGAACGGCGACGACGATGAAGAAGAGGATCGGCGCCGGGCGCGAAAACAGCGCCGGGCGTGCATGCGTCTGTTCGGTCATTTGCCCTCGGCAAGTGAGAGGAGATGGCGGCGTGCCTCGAAAAGCATGACGGCGGTGGCGACGGCGAGGTTCAGCGAATCGGCGCGGCCCTGCTGCGGAATGCGGGCAAGCGCGTCGGCCTCCCTGGCCAGCTGCTCCGGCAGGCCGGATTGTTCGTTGCCCATCAGGAGCACGACGGGCTTTTTCCGGTAGTCGATCGTCCGGTAATCGACCGCACCGGCAAGATGCGTCGCGACGACGGAAACGCCGGCCGATTTCCGCCAGGCGATGAATTCCTCGGGCGTCGCCCGCGCGACCGGAACGGCAAAGACCGAGCCCATGGTGGCCCGCACGGTTTCGAGCGAGAAGGGATCAGTCGTTTCTCCGAGAAGTATGATGCCGGAAGCCCCCGCCGCATCGGCCGTGCGGATGATGGTGCCGAGATTGCCGGGGTCGCGCACCCGGTCGAGCGCCACCCATGTCTCGCCGTCGCTCAGTCGGATACCTTTGAGTGGCGTCCAGCGCTGCTCGAAGATGCCGACGACCATCTGCGGGTTGTCGCGGCGGGTGATCGAGGCGATCACCTTTTCGCTGACCTCAAGCACCAGCCCGCCCGACGCGACGGTCTTTGCCGCCATCTGCTCGACCAGCGGCTTACCCTTGGCGGCCTTGGCATAAACCAGCGTGCGGATCGCCCAGCCGAGTTCGATCGCATCGATGATGAGTTTCAGTCCTTCGGCCAGGAAAGTACCGCTTTCCTCGCGCGACTTCTTGTTCGTCAGCGCCTTGATGTCCTTGATGATCGGATTGGCGAGCGAAGTGACTTCCTTCACCTGCCCGACCCTGCGCGGTCCCTGATCGTGGAAGTCCTTGCTCATTTCGGCACCCAGCGGGAAAAGAGGGAGGTGGAGAGCGCGCGGCCCTGCGTCTTGCCGTCGGTGCCGGCCTCGCGGATCACCAACTCGCCGGATTCGACCACGCCGCCGGCGCCACGCATCGTCTCGCGCATCAGCTCATGGATCGAATAGAAGCTGGCGCGGATCGAATAGGCCGTCAGCACCAGGCCCACGGCCTTTGGCGACAGGATCTCGCGGCAGACGTCGAGCATCAGGGGCAGATGCTCGAAGAGATGCCAGACTTCGCCATTGGGGCCACGGCCGAATTTCGGCGGATCGGTGAGGATGATGTCGTATTGGCTGCCGCGGCGTTCCTCGCGCAGGATGAATTTCATCGCATCCTCGCAGATCCAGCGGATCGGCAACTTCTCCATGCGCCCGAGCGCCTGGTTTTCCCGCGCCCAGCCGATCGCCTTCTTCGAGGCGTCGACATGGGTGACCTCGGCGCCGGCAGCGGCGGCAACCAGCGAGGCGACACCGGTATAACCGAAGAGGTTCAGCACCTTCAGCGGCCGGCCGGCCTTTTCGACCTGCTCTTTCATCCAGCTCCAGTGGACGATCTGCTCCGGGAAGACGCCGACATGACGGAAGGAGGTAAAGCGACCGAGAAAATCGACACCGAGCAGATTGAGCGGCCAGGTCTCGCCAAGCGCCTCCTTCGGAAAGCGCCAGCGGCCGGCACCTTCCTCGTCGGTATCGCCGGTGAAGGCGGCATCGACCTTTTCCCAGACTTGGGGCGCCAGCGAAGGCCGCCACAGCGCCTGGGCTTCCGGACGGATGATCCGATAGGGGCCGTATTGCTCGAGCTTTTCGCCGTTGCCGCTGTCGATCAGGTGGAAGTCGCCGGCCCCGAGCGATTCGAGAATGACGGGCACACGCTCAGTCGGCCGCTCGCCGCTGCGTGTCATCAGAGGACGCACGACGGCGGCAGGCACAGCAGCCTCACGCACCGCCTCGCGGGTTGCCGCGGGCTGCGCGACCGGCTTCGGCGGCCGGCCTGCCCGATCGTCCCTGCGATTTTCACCGGAAGGACCTGATGTTTTCTTCTGGCCCGGCCGGCCTTCTCTCTGTTTCAACGTGCTCTTCCGCGTCTCTGTCGGGGTGTGGTATCGGCTTTGTCCGCTGCAGCGCCGCGCGTCTTTTGAAACGCGCAAAGCACATTGCGGCACTTTGAATATGCAGTAGCCCAGAAAAGCGGGGCGGATCAACTGCGCTGCCGGCCAAGCCCGGGCAAGCGGAGAGGGTTCTCCCGGCACGGCGCCTATTTTACGCCTTCGGAGGCCTGTGTGCGAAGCCAGCTTTCCGCCGCATAGAGGGCCGCGACATGCATCGACTGCATGATGACGGCGCCGGACTGCAGGTCGCCAAGGATGGCAGCTAGATCCGTAAACAGCAGCTCGACCTTCTCTCCGGGGTCGAAAGATGGTTCGCCAGCCCGGCTGAGACCCAGCGCCAGCCAGCTCGTCACCACGTTGCTGTGGCTGGCGGCATTTGGATAGGAGGTGAGCAGCTTGACGAAGGTCGAAGCTTCATAGCCGGTCTCCTCCCGGAGCTCGCGCCGGGCCGCCGCCATCGCCGCATCGCCGGTCTCGCTGTCGCCGGGTTCGAGGCTGCCGGCGACCAGACCGAGCACGATCTCGCCGCGGCCGTGCCGGTATTCCCGCGTCAACAGCACGCGCCCGTCAGGCATCACAGGGATGACGTTGATCCAGTCTGGATAATCGAGCACATGGAATGGCGCGACGACGGTTCCATCGGCGGTGACGCAATCGTCGCTCCGGACCCGGATCCAGCGATCCTCATAGGTGATCCGGCTTGCCGTCACGCTCCAGGGCTTCAGTTCGTCGTTCATCGGCCCATCCCTTGTGTGTCAGATGTGTGTCAGATCGGAACCCGGCAGATAACATTCCGTCCTGCCTTGGCAAAGCGCTTTCGCGCTGGGATAAGATGAGCGAATCGAAGATGGGGCCATCGAATGGATTTCACCGGCGAAGAACGCATCGCCGCGCCGCGGGACATCGTCTGGGCAGCACTCAACGATCCCGAGATCATGCGCGGCTGCATTCCGGGTTGCCAGAGCATCGAGCGGCTGTCGCCTGATGTCTTCGAGGCGACGATCAAGGTCAAGTTCAGCCTGTTGTCCGCCACCTTCCACGGGCTGCTGACGCTTTCCAACGTCGATGCGCCGAAGAGCTATACGCTGTCGGCCGAAGGCAAGGGCGGCCTTGCCGGCTTCGCCAGGGGCAGCGCCGATATCGTGCTTGAGGAAAGGGGTGCCGAGACCATCCTGCACTACCGGTCGAAGGCCGAACTCGGCGGCAGGCTCGCCCAGCTCGGTGCCCGCCTGCTCGATTCGACCTCGCAAAAGCTCGCCGAAGGGTTCTTTTCGGATTTCAATGCCGCGGTCGTCGCGAAGATGGCAGCGGGTTAGGCTTGGCGCGGGCGCAGGGTTTGTTTAAATCGGCATGATGACGTGGACCATCAGGCCGCCGCGGGCGGAAGACCAGGAAATACTCGCGGAGATTTATCTTTCCGTACGCCGCGAAACATTCGTCTGGGTCGATCCCGGCAAATTCCATCGCGAGGATTTCGCTGCCCATACCAATGGCGAGACGGTCTTCGTCTGCGCGCATGAAAACGGCCGCGTTGCCGGCTTCCTGTCGCTCTGGCCAGCCGATGATTTCATCCACATGCTCTATATCAGCCCTGAATTTCAGGGCCAGGGTGCCGGTAAGGCGCTGCTGCAGGCGCTGCCGGAATGGCCGCAACACCGGTACCGACTGAAATGCCTGGTGAAGAACCGGCGGGCAAAGGCGTTCTACCTTTCCCACGGTTTCCACGTGACCGGCAACGGCACCTCGCCGGAGGGCGACTACGAGGAACTGAGCTTTTTTCCGGCTTGACAGCCGCCGAAAGCCGGCCGCCGAATCCGAGCCAATCGAATATTGACCGGTTTTACCGCGCCGGCAGCTGCCCGGCGATTTCCTCGGCGCGGTTCTTGTGGCGGTCGGCCTCGCTTTGCCAGCGGATGGCTTCCTTGGCCTCGGTGCGGGCGCGCCTGCGGTGTTTGCCCTGGCTGAACCAGGTCGCGGCCGCCCCGATCAGCATGCCGGCGATCAGCACGACGACCAGGAAGACGAAGAAGGGCGCAGAAACCGCCAGCACCTGATCATCAGGCCGGAACGGATTGAAGGCGAGCGTGACGCTCTGCCGGTTGGCGACGCAGAAGACGATGAGGATGACGCCGAGCGGCAGCAGAATCAACAGGTTGACGATCTTCTTGGCCATTTGAGGTCTCCACGCGGCAGATTGCGCCGGTCTTTTTGAGGGGCGCGTTTCATGCTTGCAGCGCTATGTGTCCTTGATAGGACACGCAAAGCACGATGCGTTACCAGAATAGGAAAACGGCCCTCGAGTTCAAGTGCGGTTTCGCCGCAGGCAGCGACGGTTCAATCCTCTTCGTCGGCCTGGCCGGGATTGAGCCGCTCGCGCAGCTCCTTGCCGGTCTTGAAGAAGGGAACCCACTTCTCCTCGACGAAGACGGTATCGCCGGTCCGCGGGTTGCGGCCGGAGCGCGACGGGCGGTTCTTGACCGAAAAGGCGCCAAACCCGCGCAATTCGACTCGGTTACCCGCAGCCAGTGCATCCGTGATCTCGTCGAGAACCGCGTTGACGATATTCTCGACGTCGCGATGATAGAGATGCGGGTTGCGTGCCGCAACAATCTGCACCAATTCAGACTTGATCACTTTCGCCCCCTTAAATTATTGATTTCTTATCAATCGTGGCCAACCTGCCAAACTGAAAGCAGCCCGTCAAGAAGCAACTTTGGGGGCAGGATTCCATTGATATCCTGGGTTTTCATGAGATCATCATAACCGAAGATCGTAATCAACCGAGAAACAGCCCCAGCGAGCAGAAAGGGCGTATTGCTCTTCTTGTCCCAGTCCACCATGGGCAGATCACTGTCGACGCCGCGTGACGTCAGATAGGCGCGGATCTCAGCCTCGCCGCCGATTGCATCGACAAGTTTCACCTTCAGCGCCTGGCGGCCGGTATAGATCGTGCCGTCGGCCAGTTTCAGCACCTCGTCGCGCGGCAGCTTGCGCCGGTCGGCGACCAGGTCGACGAACCAGTTATAGCTGTCGACCACCATGTTGCGGATCATCGCCTTGGCTTCCTCGCTTGCCTCGTGGAAGGGCGAGGGCTCGGCCTTCAGCGGCGAGGACTTGATTTCCTGCAGCGAGACGCCGATCTTGTCGAGCAGCGGCTGGATCTGCGGATACTGGAAGATGACGCCGATCGAGCCGGTGATCGAGCTGTCGCCGGCAATGATCGTATCGCCGGCGGTGGCGATCATGTAGCCGGCGGAGGCGGCAAGCGTGCGCACGTCGGAGACGACAGGCTTCTTGGCAGAGATTGCACGGATCGCCTTGAAGATTTTTTCGCCGCCATAGGTCGTGCCGCCGGGCGAGGAGATCGAAATCACCACTGCCTTCACCTGATCGCTGATCTCGACCTTCTTCAGCCGCTCCAGAAGCTCGTCGTCATCGACGATCAGCCCGGATATCGTCACATGGGCGATGTGCGGGCGCTCCGTCCCGGCATCGCCGAGGGCAAAGCGGTAGAAGGCGAAACCAAGTGCCACGATGAGGGCCACCGCGATGACGCGCCAGAAGCCGAGCTTACGACGCAGCCGCCGGCGATCGGCGATGATCGAACTGTCCATAGAAACCTCCAGCGCTGGCACCAGCTTCGGCATGCCGCCGATCGATCCGGTGAAATAGGGTGGCAGCGGCCCGTACGAATGCCACTTTTGAATGTTTTTCCGTTTTGTTGCTTGTTGCAGAAAAAATTCCATATTGGCAAGCCAATGTAATAATGCGAAACGAACTGTGATTGGCGGCCGGCTTTGTTATGAAGGCGCGGCGATCACCGCACATGGACGAGGCCTATGCTCGATACCCTGAAGAACAACGGACATGCCGCCTATTCAGGGTCCGGCAAGAATGCCTATGGCGATGCGTTGTTCCATTCCGCCCGCGTGCGGCGGCTGAAGATATTGCTGCCGGTGGCGGCCCTCATCGTCGCGGCGAGCCTCACCGCGGTGGCGTTAGTCAGCATCTATCTGCCCGAAAACATCAAGATGGAAGGCGCCAAGATCGAGAACGGCAAGGTCGTGATGGAAAAGCCGGCGATATCAGGTCGCAATTCCGACGGCATCAATTATTCGATGCTGGCCGAAAGGGCGCTGCAGGATATCCGCAATCCCGATCTCATCACGCTCGAGACCATCAAGGCCGCCGTGCCGATGAATGACGGCTTGATCGCCCGTGTCGTCGCCTCGACCGCCGATTACAATCGTGCCACCGACAATCTGCATATGACGGCCCCCTTCACCCTGGTGCTGAGCAGCGGCCTCAATGCGAATTTCCAGTCGGCACAGCTCGACATCAAGGGCGGAAACATGCGGAGCGACGACCCCGTCACCATCACCAAGGACAATGCCTCCATTGTTGCGAAGACGCTTCAGATAACCGATAAGGGGCGGGTGATCACATTCGAGGGGAATGTTCGCATGAATGTCGATCCATCCACCATCCATAAACAGGGCACTTAACCAGCCGGGTCATCCATGACAAAAGATTGTCGCTTTTCCACTTGCAAGACAGGCATGGCATTCATTGCCGGCGCATTTGCCCTTATTCTGACGGCCTCGGGCGCGGGCGCGCAGCAGGCGACGGCCACGATGCCGGGCATGAAGCTGTCCAACGACCAGCCGATCCAGATCGAAAGCGACAAGCTGGAGATCCACGACCAGGAACACACCGCTCTCTTTACCGGCAACGTCAAGGTCGTCCAAGGGGCGACGACGATGCAGTCCGGCAAGATGACCGTCTATTACAAGGACAAGGCGGCAAAGCCGGCCGCTGACGGGACGCAACCGGCGGCCCAACCCGCAGCGCAGCCGCAGCAGTCTGCCTCGCTTGCATCGGGGAGTGCCGATATCGACAAGATCCTGGTGACGGACAAGGTCTTTTTGACCTCGGGCACGCAGACGGCGACCGCCGATGACGGCAATTTCGACATGGCCTCGCAGACATTCATCCTCACCGCGGATGAGGGAAAAAAAGTTATTCTGTCGGACGGGCCGAATGTTTTTACCGGCTGCAAGCTGACGGTTCACATGCAGACCGGCCAGGCGGAGCTTGAAAGCTGCGGCGGGCGTGTCCAGATTCAGCTCGATCCGAAGTCGAAGCCGAATACACCGCAGCAGAAGCAGAACTGAGAAGCCGGCCTCCCACGTGAAATTAACATCGCTATCCACCATGTTCGGCAAGCCCGGGCCACAAGCTGCGGGCGCCGCCGACAAGAGCCGCTATCAGGGAACGCTGATCGCACGCGGTCTGACGAAGACCTATGCGACGCGGCGCGTCGTCAACGGCGTCTCGCTGGTGGTGCGCCGCGGCGAGGCCGTCGGCCTGCTCGGCCCGAACGGCGCCGGCAAGACCACCTGTTTTTACATGATCACCGGCCTGGTGCCGGTCGATGAAGGCACGATCGAGATCGACGGCAACGACGTCACGACCATGCCGATGTACCGCCGATCGCGCCTCGGCGTCGGTTACCTGCCGCAGGAAGCCTCGATCTTCCGAGGGTTGACGGTGGAAGAGAATATCCGCGCCGTCCTCGAAGTGCATGTCAAGGACAAGGCCGAGCGCGAGCAGAAGCTGAACGAGCTGCTGGAGGAATTCCATATCCAGAAGCTGCGCAAGAGTGCCGCCGTCGCCCTTTCCGGCGGTGAGCGCCGCCGCCTCGAAATCGCCCGTGCGCTTGCGACCGACCCGACCTTCATGCTGCTCGACGAACCCTTCGCCGGCGTCGACCCGATCTCGGTCGCCGACATCCAGAATCTCGTTCACCACCTGACGGCACGCGGCATCGGCGTTCTCATCACCGACCACAATGTCCGCGAGACGCTGGGTCTCATCGACCGCGCCTACATCATCCATGCCGGTGAGGTACTGACCCATGGCCGGGCGAACGACATCGTCAACAATCCGGAAGTGCGCCGGCTCTACCTCGGCGACAATTTCAGCCTCTGACGTCAGATCCGGATGATTTTAGGCCGGATCGGCAGAAATTCACTATGCCGGCATAGTTCCGCTTGACCAAATACAATAAAAAAGCAATTTTTGGGCCAACTTGGATTTCCGTGGCCTGAAGCCTTGATCGGACGCGGTTTCCCGGAGGAATCGAGGGGAGTTTTGCGTCCGTCATGGCACTGTCCGCCAATCTTTTCCTGCGCCAGACTCAGTCTTTGGTGATGACGCCGCAACTGATGCAATCCATCCAGTTGCTGCAGATGACGCATTTCGAACTCAACCAGTTCATCGCCCTGGAAGTGGAGAAGAACCCGCTGCTCGAATTTCCGTCGAATGACGGCGAGGCGGGCGGCGAACGCGGCGAAGCCGAAGATGGAGAGTATGCTCATCAGCCGGAGGATGCCGGGTCGGACGACGGTTACGATAACCGCACCGAGGCGCTCTCCAGCGACTGGTATGACAATGGCGGCAGCGCCAGCACCAGCCGGCTGAACGACGAGCTCGACGCCAATTACACCAATGTCTTTCCTGACGACGGTGCCCCGCAGCGCCTCGATGCGCCGGAGCTCGTCAGCCAGTGGAAGTCGATGCCGGGCAGCGGCGAGGGCGCCGACTACGATCTCGACGATTTCGTCGCCGGCCAGGTGTCGTTGCGCGATCATCTCGCCCAGCAGATCCCCTTCGTCCTGCCTGACATGGCCGACCGGCTGATCGCGCAGAATTTCATCGACCAGCTCGACGACTGCGGTTATCTGCAGGCCGATATCGTCGAGGCGGGCGAGAGGCTGGGCACGAGCCTCGCACAGGCAGAGCGCGTGCTCGCCACCCTCCAGAGCCTCGATCCGCCGGGTGTTTTCGCCCGCAGCCTCGCCGAATGCCTGGCGATCCAGCTGAAGCAGAAGGACCGATATGACCCGGCCATGCAGGCTCTGGTCGAAAATCTCGAACTGCTTGCCCGGCGCGATTTTGCCACGCTGAAGCGGCTTTGCGGCGTCGACGAGGAAGATCTTCTCGACATGCTCGGCGAGATCCGCCAGCTCAATCCGAAGCCCGGCAGCGGTTTCGAGGCGGGTATTTCCGAAGCGATCATGCCCGATGTGGTCGTCAGAGCCTCCTCGGATGGCGGCTGGCTGGTCGAGCTCAATCCGGATACGCTGCCGCGAGTGCTGGTCAACCAGTCTTATTTTTCCCGGGTGACAAAGAACGGCGAGGATCACGCCTTCCTCTCCGATTGCCTGCAGACCGCCAACTGGCTGACGCGCAGCCTCGATCAGCGGGCTAAAACCATCATGAAGGTGGCAAGCGAAATCGTCCGCCAGCAGGACGCCTTCCTGCTGCACGGCGTCGACTATCTGCGCCCGCTGAACCTGAAGACGGTCGCCGAAGCGATCAAGATGCATGAATCTACCGTCAGCCGCGTCACGTCGAACAAATATATGCTGACGCCGCGCGGCCTCTTCGAACTCAAATATTTCTTCACCGTCTCGATCAGCGCCGTCGCAGGCGGCGACAGCCATTCGGCCGAAGCCGTGCGTCACAAGATCCGCGCGCTGATCCTGCAGGAGAGCCCGGAGGCGGTGCTTTCCGACGACGATATCGTCGACATGCTGAAGAAGGGCGGGGTCGATCTCGCCCGCCGCACGGTTGCGAAATACAGGGAGGCGATGAACATTGCCTCTTCGGTCCAGCGCCGCCGCGAGAAGCGGGCGCTCGCCAAGGTCGCCGGTTTCTAACGCGGCAACGCTTCGGCCTCGATCGAAGCATCCGGCCCGCAAATCCCGTTATTCCTCTCCAGCGCCCTGCGTCTTAGACATGCAAACGGCGCCGAAACCCATTGTCTTCAACGAATATCGAAATGCCGACCATGATGCCGCAAAATTCCAACCTTGCCAGGGAGCTTTTCCTGCTGCTGGTGCTGGCGACCCTTTGGGGTTCCTCCTATAGCTTCATCAAGATCGGCGTCGAGACGATCCCGCCGATAACGTTGATCGCCGCTCGCACGCTGATTGCCGGCGGCATTCTGCTGGCCGTCCTGCGCCACCGGCGTGTCCACCTGCCGCGCGATCTCGCCACCTGGCGGCGGTTTTTCGTTCAGGCCTGTCTGAACAGCGTCGTCCCCTTCACTCTGATCGCCTGGGCGGAACAGTCCGTCGATGCCGGACTGGCGGTGATCCTGAATTCGGCAACGCCGATCTTCACCTTCCTGCTGACCGTGCTGATCACCCGCCATGAGCAGGTGACGTTGCGAAGGCTTTTTGGCGTCATGGCCGGGCTTGCCGGCATCTGCCTCGTCATCGGCGTCGAAGCGCTCGGCGGTCTCGGCGAAAGCCTGATGGCGCAGCTTGCCATCATCCTGGCGACCATCTGCTATGCAGGTGCCGCGATTTTCAGCAAGAACTTCAAGGGGCTCGACCCCGCGGTGCCGGCGGCCGGCTCGTTGATCTCAGGCGCGGTTGCTCTCTTGCCGATGAGCCTCGTCGTCGATCGGCCGTGGGAACTCGATCCTTCGGCGGCATCGATGCTGGCGCTGCTGGCCCTCTCCGCCTTTTCGACGGCGCTTGCCTTTGTGATCTATTTCCGCCTCGTCCAGACGCTGGGTTCGGTCGGAACCACCGCGCAAGCCTATCTCAGAGTGCCGATCGGTGTGGCGATCGGCATCGTCTTCCTCGGCGAAAGGCTGAGCCCGACGGCCTGGATCGGGCTCGTCTGCGTCATAGCAGGTGTCGCCGCCATGACGATCCCTGCAAGGAGGGGCACAACGCAGGCACGAAACGCCTAAACTGTATGGGGTGGCGACCGGCGGCATGCCTTGCCCGACTGGATATCCGCCACACGTTGAGCGCGTGCCGCCGAGGGTGATTCGGCGCCCTATTGACTTTTCGGTACACTCTGGCTAGAAGCCCGCCGCAATCGATGCCGTGAACGGCGTCTGGAGTTATCCCCAGCATCAGAAGGGCACTAAGGACCCGCAGGCCTAAGCCGATCTTGCTTGAGATTGTGCGAAGTGCTTGGATGAACCTGAGGCTTGGCGTAAACTGATACCCGCAAACGACCATAAGAAGGGAAACTCCATGAGTGTGCGTGTATCCGGGAAACATATGGAAATTGGTGAATCTTTCCGTCAAAGGATCGAGGACCAAATTGGTATGGCCATCACGAAATACTTCGACGGGGGATATTCCGGCCAGGTGACCGTGGAAAAGGCGAGTTCTCGTTACTCGGCGGATTGCAAGCTTCATCTCGACAGCGGGGTGGTGCTGCATGCGGCCGGCGAGGCGACCGACCCGCAATTGGCTTTCGACGCCGCCTCCCAGCGGATCGAAAAACGGCTGCGGCGTTACAAGCGCAAGCTGAAGGACCATCACGCCGGAAACCATCTGAATGGTTTTGCAGAGGTCTCCTACACGGTTATGGATTCCGTTCCTGATCACGATGATGAAATCGCTGACGATTTCGCTCCGGCGATCGTCGCTGAAAGCACGAAGCAGCTGAAGACCATGTCGGTCGCCACCGCAGTGATGGCGCTCGACATGACCGACGAGCCGCTTCTCCTGTTCCGCAGCCCCGGCAAGGAACATCTGAACATCGTTTACCGTCGGCACGACGGAAATATTGGCTGGATCGATTCAGCCAGTATCAAAGGCTGAGATCAGGGTGGTGAGCGGCGGTATTGCCGCCGCTCCTTGCATTTGATCCCGGCGACAGAAGGAAAAAGAAATGGCATTGGCAGATTTGCTCCATCAGGATGCGATCATTCCCGCCCTCAGAGTAAATTCCAAGAAACAGTTGCTTCAGGAATTGGCTGCAAGAGCCTCCAGGATCACCGGGCTTTCCGAACGGGAGATTTTCGACGTCATCCTGCAGCGCGAACGCCTGGGCTCGACCGGAGTCGGCAACGGCATAGCCATTCCCCACGGCAAGCTGGGAAACATCCATTCGATCGTCGGCATCTTCGCCCGGCTGGAGCAGCCGGTCGATTTCGAGGCGCTGGACGACCAGCCTGTTGATCTCGTGTTCCTGCTGCTTGCGCCGGAGGGCGCGGGCGCCGATCATCTCAAGGCTCTGTCGCGTATCGCCCGCGTGCTACGCGATCACGATCTGGTCGCCAAGCTGCGCGCCACCGATTCCGCCTCGGCGATCTACGCCTTCCTCAACGAAGAGCAGACGTCGAACGCTGCCTGAGCGGCATTAATTCCTTCCCGAAATGCAAAAAGGCGCCTGATCTCCCAGGCGCCTTCTGCATTATGAGGGGCGGAAAGATCGAGGCGAAGGGGCTGAAGTCGCCGGTGCCCGCATCTTTCGGGCGACAGAGGCGAGGACTACGGCGTTGCCCGAACCCGAGACGCTGAAACGCGTGGCCAGCGCCTTCAGCGTTTGTGCCTCGTCGTTGAGTGCGACGCTCGCAGCGGTCGCTTCCTCCACCATCGCCGCATTCTGCTGTGCCCCCTGGCCCATCTGCATCATGGCCTGGTTGATTTTCTTCAAGCCAACGACGATGAAGAGCCTGAGCGGAACTTGTTGAGCAAACTCGGTGCTGGAAGTCCACTCATCGACCCTTCGGGCCACCGTCTCCCCGCTGGGGAGAAGGGGGAATCGAGACGTTGCCGCAAATCTCTTCTCCCCTCGAGAAGACGGTGCCGGCAGGCGTATGAGGGGGCTGCCGCCGTCTATCCTTCAAGATTTATATCCTGTCTGCGACTTCCTCGCTCAAGGGGATCGACGGTTGCGCTCCGGCCTTGAGGCAGGCGAGCGAACCGGCGACTGCCGCACGGCGCAACGCCGAGACAAAATCGAGGCCGTCGTCGAGGCTGGCGGCGAAATAGCCGCAGAAAGTGTCTCCCGCACCGACCGTATCGACAGGTTGGATTTTGAGACCCTGCGCCCTCGAAATCGACCCGTCGCGAATGGCGATGACACCGTCGGCGCCGAGCGTCACGATCAGCGTCTGCCCCGTCTCCGCATGCAGACGCACAAGGGCTGCCTCCCGCGCTTGGGCGTCCATGCCCTCTTGTCCGGCGAGCCGCTCGAACTCGGTCTCGTTGGCAATGACGATATCGGCGAGCCGGCCGAGACGCGGGGCATCGGGGATCAGCGGCGCAAGGTTGAGGATGCTGGTGACGCCCTTGGCGCGGGCGGCCGACAGCGCGCCTTCGACGGCAGCAGCCGGCACTTCGAGCTGCAGCATCAGGACATCGCCTTCGTCCATGCGGCCGATCGCGGTCTCGGCATCGGCAGGCGTGACCTGGCCATTGGCGCCGGGAACGACGGCGATCATGTTTTCTCCGTCGCCGCCGACGAGGATCAGCGCCGTGCCTGTTGGACCGTCGACATGTTTGATCAGAGAAAGGTCGGTGCCTGCATCATCGAGCAGGGCCAGCGCTTCCGCAGCAAAAGCATCCTTGCCGACGGCGCCGGCCATATGCACGTACCGGCCGGCGCGGCGCGCTGCCAGCGCCTGGTTGGCGCCCTTGCCGCCGGCGGCCGTGGCAAAGCCGTTGCCGGCCACCGTCTCGCCGGGCTTCGGCAGGCGCTCGGTCGTGGCGATGAGATCCATGTTGATGGACCCGAAAACTGTGATCATGAATGTGTCCCGTCTTCTGGAGCATGCTGACGACATCATGCTCCTACTGTTTCATGCGGGCGCGACACTGCCCGAAGCGGTCACTCCTCGTCAACCACCCGCAGCTTCAGAAGACCAGTGCGGCTCTCCACCGATTTGGCTGCGGCTTCGCTGTCGCGGGCAGGCTTGGCATCGCCGCCGGCCTCGAATTCCAGCGCTTCGATCCTGGCGCCGCGCCTGGTGAGCTTGTCGGCTGATGTGACCACCATGTCGATATCCTTCTGCGCCATGGCGAAATGGCCCTGCAGCTTGCGCACCCGCTCGTCGAGGCGGCTGAGATCGTCCATCAGGATCGCCACTTCGCCCTGGATCAGATGCGCCTGCGCCCGCATGCGCTGATCCTTGAGCACGGCCTGGATGACCTGGATCGACAGCATCAGCAGCGACGGTGAGACGATGACGATGCGCGCACGGTGCGCCTTCTGCACCACCGGCTCGAAGTGCTCATGGATCTCGGCGAAGATCGATTCGGACGGCACGAAGAGAAAGGCCGTATCCTGGGTTTCCCCCTGGATCAGATATTTCTCGGAAATATCCCTTATATGGACCTCCATGTCGCGGCGGAATTGCTGGCCGGCGATCTTGCCGGCCTCGGGGCTGCCGGCGTCTCGGATTGCGTTCCAGGCTTCGAGCGGAAATTTTGCGTCGATCACCAGCGGCGGCGCGCCGTTCGGCATGCGGATCGTGCAGTCCGGCCGCGAACCGTTGGACAGCGTCTGCTGGAAGGCGTAGGCGCCCATCGGCAGACCGTCGGCGACGATCGTTTCCATTCTCGACTGGCCGAAGGCGCCGCGCGTCTGCTTGTTGGACAGAATGGCCTGCAGCCCGACGACATCCTTGGCGAGCGTCTGGATATTGTTCTGCGCGGCATCGATGACCGCCAGCCGCTCCTGCAGCCGCTGCAGGTTCTCATGCGTCGATTTGGTCTGCTCGGTGATCGTCGAGCTGACTCGCTGCGACATGCCGTCGAGGCGTTGGCTGATCGTATGGTTGAGTTCGCTCTGCCGCGCGCCGAAGACCTCGGTCATCGCCGCGATGCGGCCCTGCATCTCTGCCTGAATCTTCAAAAGCTCGCCCATGCGCGCTTCGTTTTCCTCAGCGCGAAAGTTCGCTTCCTCCGCCTGCTCGCGGCGAAGGCCGGCGCCGCGCAGCAGAAGCACGATCACCAGCAGGACGAGGACGGCGAGACCCCCGCCGACAAGCGCCAGCATGGCCGGGCTGATCGAGGCAAGGGAAAGGGCGAGCGATTCGGAATGGACGGTCATGCCGCAAGCATAACAGAAGAAGCGGCGATTTATAGATCAAAACGTGAACAGAGCGGACGATCCTCAATATCTTCGCAAGCCGTTGCTCTTCCGCGTCCACCGAAAAGAAATGTCGCCGCGGCTTAACGATTGCTCAACCATATTGGCCAAAACCTGCGGCGCTGAAATCCCCTCCCGCGCGCGTCGCGCCAAGTACAGAGATCCCCATGACCGCCCAGCAGACCGACAATGCCCTCAGGCAGCGCCTCGATTTCATCGAACTGGATGAAGCGGCGCGCAAGTCGATGCGGGATCTGCGCCCTGTCATATCAGAGCTGATCGGCGGCGCCCTCGATAAATTCTACGCCAAGATCGCCAAGACCCCCGCTGTCGCCGACAAGTCCCAACTGGGCCATGCCAGGAAGCGTCAGCAGGATCATTGGGTCAATCTTACTGGCGGCACGTTCGACGAGAGCTATGTCGACGGCGTGACCGCCGTCGGCCGCATGCATGAGCGCATGGGGCTGGAACCGCGCTGGTCTATCGGCGGTTACGCCATCGTCATGTCCGAACTCGTCAAGGGCATCATGGAAAAGCAGTGGCCTTCGATCTTCGCGCGCCAGCAAGGCAAGCTGTTGGCCGAGAAGCTATCGGCGGTCGTCAAATCGGGCATGCTCGACATGGATTATTCCATCTCGGTCTATCTCGAGACGCTGGAAGCCAAGCGCCGCGCCTTGGAAGAGCAGCGCGCTGAGGCCCAATCCGACCAGGCGATCGCGCTGGAGCAGCTGCGCCGCGGTCTAGAAGCGCTGTCGAACGGCGATCTCGAAGCCACTTTACCGTCCGATCTGC
Source organism: Rhizobium sp. SRDI943 (assembly GCF_057653695.1). Classification (NCBI taxonomy): domain Bacteria; kingdom Pseudomonadati; phylum Pseudomonadota; class Alphaproteobacteria; order Hyphomicrobiales; family Rhizobiaceae; genus Rhizobium; species Rhizobium sp. SRDI943. The sequence goes on from NZ_CM172787.1 coordinate 69,619, forward strand.
CGGGCAATTTCCGGCAGATGGCCGAGGACTATAATCGCGCCGTCAGCGCCCTTCGCCAATCCTTCGCCTCCGTGCGCGAGACCTCCGGCCATATCAAGACCGGCGCCGACGTCATCTCCAACGCGACCAACGATCTGGCGCTGCGCACCGCCCAGCAGGCGGCAGGCGTCGAGGAGAGCTCGGCTGCGCTGCAGCAGCTGTCCGTCAGCGTCGGCCAGACGGCCGCCAATGCCGAGAAGGCGTCGGATGCCGTGCGCGAGACACAGCAGAAGGCGAAGAACTCCGGCGAACTCGTCACCAGCGCCGTCTCGGCGATGGCCGGCATCGAGAAATCCTCGACCGGGATCTCCAAGATCATCGGCGTCATCGATGAGATCGCCTTCCAGACCAATCTGCTGGCGCTAAACGCCGGTGTCGAGGCGGCCCGTGCCGGCGATGCCGGCAAGGGTTTTGCCGTCGTCGCCCAGGAAGTTCGCCAGCTCGCCCAGCGTACCGTGGAAGCAGCCAAGGAGATCAAGAACCTGATCTCGCAGAGCTCGACCCAGGTCAATCAGGGTGTCGGCATCGTTTCCAGCACCGGCGAGGCGCTGAACGACATGATCAGCCGCATCGACATCATCAACCGTTTCGTCGCCGATATCGCCGCCGCCGCCCGTGATCAGGCGACCGGCGTCAACGAGGTCAGCCTCGCCGTCCGCAACATGGGTGCGATCACCCAGCAGAATTCGGACATGGTCGAGCACTCTTCGGCGGAAACCCGCCGCCTGAAGGACGAGGTGGAGACCCTGATCGAGCTGCTGCGGCGCTTCCGCGCCCGGCCGGAGGGCCGTTCCGCGGGTGCTGCCCGCCGGGCGGCCTGAGGCGAATATGGCGAAATTCCAGGCGAGGATGCAAAAAAGCGTATTCCCCGCCTGCCGGATAATTCCATAGTCGGAAAAGATGGGTTATGGGAACGCCATGACCATCAAGCCACTCATCATTCTTCCCGATCCCGTTCTCCGCCAGCTGTCCAAGCCGATCGAGCGGGTGGATTCCGACCTGCAGCGTCTTGCCGACGATATGCTGGAAACCATGTATGACGCGCCGGGCATCGGCCTCGCTGCCATCCAGATCGGCGTGCCGCGCCGTATGCTCGTCATCGACATCGCCCGCGAGGGCGAGGAAAAGCAGCCGCAGGTCTTCATCAACCCGGAGATCGTCAAAGCCTCCGACGAGCGCTCCGTCTATGAGGAAGGCTGTCTTTCGATTCCGGATTATTATGCCGAGGTGGAGCGCCCGGCTGTCGTCTCGGTCAAGTATCTCGACCGGAACGGCAAGGAACAGACCGTGGAAGCCGACGGCCTGCTCGCCACCTGCCTGCAGCACGAGATCGACCACCTGAACGGCGTGCTGTTCATCGATTACATCTCGCGGCTGAAGCGGGAGATGGTGATCAAGAAATTCACCAAGGCGGCGAAGTCGAAGGCGCTCTGACGCTGCGTTGAAAATCCAGCGGCGACGCACTATGATATCACTGATATCATGATGGAGGTGCCGAAATGGGCGACTTGCTTATTCGAGACGTTCCGGATGCGATGAAGCGGCAGCTTCAGGAAAGCGCACAACGCAACGGCCGCAGCCTTTCGGAAGAGGCGATTGAAATCATGCGCCGACAGATTGCGGTGGAGCGCTCGAGGGATTCCGCCGGGCAGCGCCTGCGTTCCCTGATGAGTGAGGAAAGATTGAGCGAAGATGAGGTGGAGGCCATTGCCGCATCCCGCCATGAACGGGACCGTGAACCGCCGCGTTTCGACACATGATCGTTCTCGATACGAATGTGATTTCAGAAATGCAGGGGAGGATCCACAGCGATCGGATATTGAACTGGCTGGACGCCTATGACGTCGAGACGCTTTTCCTGACGACGATTGCCGTCGCGGAAATGCGTTACGGTCTTGAACTCCTTGATGATGGCAGGCGAAAGACAGCACTGGTGTCCGACTTCAACCGGATCGAGTCTGAATTTGCCGGCCGCATACTCGGTTTTGCCCTCAGTGCAGCGCATCGCTACGGCCTGCTGGCGGCCGAGCGTAGAAAGGCGGGACGACCGATGGAAACCAAGGATGCCATGATTGCCGCCATCTGCCTTGCAAACGGCGCGACGCTTGCGACCCGCAACACCAGAGATTTCGAAGGGCTTGATCTCAAGCTCGTAAACCCGTTTGAAGACGGTTGATCCTCAATTGGCGAGATAAAATGTCTCTTCGCATCATCTTCATGGGAACGCCGGAGTTCTCGGTTCCGACCCTGCGCCTGCTCGTCGATGCCGGCCACAGGATCGTTGCGGTCTATACGCAGCCGCCGCGGCCGGGCGGGCGGCGCGGCCTCGATCTGCAGAAATCGCCGGTGCATCAGGCCGCCGAACTGCTCGGCCTGCCGGTCTTCACCCCGGTCAATTTTAAGGACCCCGAGGAGCGCGAGAGGTTTCGTGGCTTGAATGCCGATGTCGGCGTCGTCGTTGCCTACGGGTTGCTGCTGCCGGAGGCGATTTTGAACGGCACCCGCGATGGCTGCTACAACGGTCATGCCTCGCTGCTACCGCGCTGGCGCGGTGCGGCACCCATCCAGCGGGCGATCATGGCCGGCGACGCAAAGACCGGCATGATGGTGATGAAGATGGACAAGGGTCTGGATACCGGCGCCGTGGCACTCACCCGCGAGGTCGAGATCGGCCCGAACATGACGGCTGGCGAGTTGCACGACCGGCTGATGCTCGTGGGCGCCAAGGCGATGGCGGAAGCCATGGTGAAACTCGAAATGAACGACCTGCCGCTGACGCCGCAGCCGGAAGACGGCGTGCTCTATGCGGCCAAGATCGACAAGGCCGAGACGCGCATCGATTTTTCCAGGAACGCCGGCGACGTGCACAATCACATTCGCGGCCTGGCGCCGTTTCCGGGTGCCTGGTTCGAGCTCGAAATCGGCGGCAAGCCGGAGCGGGTCAAGGTGCTGGCGTCCGAGCTGGCTGAAGGGCAGGGTGCTGCCGGGCTATTGCTGACGGACGATCTCGTGATCGCCTGCGGCTCGGGCGCGCTGCGGCTGACCAGGCTGCAGAAGGCCGGCGGCAAGCCGCTGGCGGCGGCCGATTTCCTCAGGGGCACGCCGCTTGCGGCGGGCACGAGGCTCACCTGATGCCGCGTTTCCGCATGACCGTCGAATATGACGGCGGCCCCTATGTCGGCTGGCAGCGGCAGGAAAACGGCCACTCGGTGCAGGGCGCGATCGAGGCGGCGGTGCTGTCGCTGACCGGTGAGACGGTCTTGGTGCGCGGCGCGGGCCGTACCGATTCCGGCGTCCACGCCATGGGGCAGGTGATCCATGCCGATCTTTCGAAGGAGTGGTCGCCCTACCAGTTGCAGAATGCCTTGAACGCGCATCTGAGGCTCGCCGGCGAGCGGGTCTCCATTCTCGAGGTCGAGGCGGCTCCCGAGTTCTTCGATGCCCGTTTTTCGGCGCTGCGGCGCCATTACCTCTATCGCATCGTCAGCCGCCGGGCGCCGCTGGCGCTCGAAGCCGGCAAGGCCTGGTGGGTGCCGAAGGTGCTCGACCACGAGGTCATGCATGCCGCCGCCCAGAGGCTGGTCGGCAAGCACGATTTCTCCACCTTCCGCGCCGCCCATTGCCAGGCAAACAGCCCGGTGCGCACCCTCGACCGGCTGGATGTGACGCGCAACGGCGAACTGATCGAGATCCGCGCCACGGCGCAGAGTTTTCTTCACAACCAGATCCGCTCCTTCGCCGGCACGCTGAAGCTCGCCGGCGAAGGCAAATGGACGCCTGATGATGTCGAGGCGGCGCTTGAAGCGCGCGACCGCAAGGCCTGCGGCCCAGTGGCGCCGCCGGACGGGCTCTATTTCATGCAGGTGGATTATCCCGACGTGATCCCCGATCGCCGAAGGCCGGTCACCGATACCGATGCCAATGACGGGGATGCTGACGATCCCTCGTAAACTTGGTCAGACGGGATAGATGCCGAGGAAGTGCTGCAGATATTCCGAAAGGATCATCGATGGCACGAGCAGCACCAGTGTCAGCGCCCCGGTCATCAGCGCGTGACCGTGGCAGATCATCCGGATAATGCGGGCCAGCACGAAGACCTGCGCCAGCATGAAGGCGAGCAGCAGCAGCGAGACGAGGCCGATGGATCCAGGCAGGAAGAACACCAGCGCCAGCAGCAGCCCGTTGATATAGGAGAGCGGCACGCCGAGCCAGTTGACGCTGACGACGACGGGCGCGAAACGCTCGCCCATCCGGAAGGCAAGCAGCAGAACCCCTGCAAAGACCAGCGGCACGAACCAGTTGGCGACCTCGACGAGGCCGAGCCTGATATAGAAGGGAAAATCGACATCGGCTTCCGGCGGCATCGACCGCAGGAAGGCCTGCCGCCACCAGAGCCAGGAAATACCCATCGGCGGCAGGCACCAGAGCATCGCCCAGAACGAGCGATTGACGCCGCGCTCGGACATATCGAGGTAGCGGAAGCCGCGCGGATCCAGCCGGATCAGCAGCCAGAGGCCGGCCAGGTAATATTGAACCTCCCTAAAGCCCGGCATTGGCGAACCAGCGGGCGATGAAAGTTTCGTAGATTGCCGTCAGCGTCTCCAGATCAGCGACAGCGACGCGCTCGTCGACCATGTGCATGGTCTGGCCAACGAGGCCGAACTCGACGACCGGGCAATAATCCTTGATGAAGCGCGCATCCGATGTGCCGCCGGTGGTCGAAAGCCGCGGCGACTGGCCGGCAACACTTTCGACGGCTGAAGACAGTGAGGCGATCAGCGCATTGTTGCGCGTCAGGAAGACATGGCTCGGCCGGTCGGCCCAGACGATATCATAGGCCACCGGATCGCGGCCCGGCCGCAATGCGCCGTTGCCGGCGGCGGCTTCCAGACGGCGCAGGATTTCGGCCCGCAGCGTTTCGACGGTCCAGCTATCGTTGAAGCGGATGTTGAAGCTTGCCGATGCCTTGGCCGGAATGACGTTGGTCGCCGGGTTGCCGACGTCGACCGTGGTCACTTCGAGGTTCGAAGGCTGGAAATCGCCGGTGCCGGCGTCAAACGGCGGGTCCATCAGCGCCTGCGTCAGCTGCAGCATGCCGCGCACCGGATTGTCGGCAAGATGCGGATAGGCGGCATGGCCCTGCACGCCGTGCACGGTGATTTTACCCGACAGCGAGCCGCGCCGGCCGATCTTGATCATGTCGCCGAGCCTGTCCGGATTGGTCGGCTCGCCGACAAGGCAGGCATCCCAGCGCTCGCCGCGCTCGGCCGCCCATTGCAGCAGCTTGATCGTGCCGTTGATCGCCGGGCCCTCTTCGTCGCCGGTGATCAAAAAGGAAATCGAGCCGTTGGGCGGCCCGTTTTTCTCGATATGCCGGGCGACGGCGGCGACGAAACAGGCGATGCCGCCCTTCATGTCGACGGCGCCGCGGCCGAAAAGCTCGCCCTTCGAAATCTGGGCCTCAAACGGTGGATGCGTCCAGGCGGCTTCGTCGCCGACCGGCACGACATCGGTATGGCCGGCAAACATCAGATGCGGGCCGTCCTTGCCGAGGCGGGCATAGAGGTTTTCGATCTCGGGTGTTCCCTCTTCGCTCGCCTTCACCCTGTCGACCGCAAAGCCGAGCGGCGCAAGCATCGCCTCCAGCGCCGTGAGCGCGCCGCCTTCGGCGGGCGTCACGGACGGGCAGCGAATCAGCGTCTGGAGATTGGCGACGGGGTCGGTAGCGGTCATGGCGGTCGAACTATCCGGCGGGAATGGCAAAGACATGGCAAGGCGGGGCCGCCTCGCGTAAAAAGACGCCGTCTGTTTACCGGATCAATGTCCCGGTGTCATCAATCTCTGAGCAGCTCGTTGATGCCGGTCTTCGAGCGGGTCTTTTCATCGACGCGCTTGACGATGACGGCGCAGTAGAGATGCGGCGCCGGCTGGCCGTTGCCCATCGTCGCATTACCCGACGGCATTGAGCCGGCGACGACGACGGAATAGGGCGGCACTTCGCCGTAGCTCACCTCGCCGGTGGCGCGGTCGACGATCTTGGTCGACTTGCCGATAAAGACGCCCATGCCGAGCACCGAGCCTTCGCGGATGATGCAGCCTTCGACCACCTCGGAACGGGCGCCGATGAAGCAATTGTCCTCGATGATCGTCGGGCCCGCCTGCATCGGTTCCAACACGCCGCCGATGCCGACACCGCCGGAGAGATGCACATGTTTGCCGATCTGCGCACAGGAGCCGACCGTCGCCCAGGTATCGACCATCGTGCCTTCGCCGACATAGGCGCCGAGATTGACGAAGGAGGGCATCAGGATGGCGTTCGGGGCGATATAGGCCGAGCGGCGCACGACGCAGTTCGGCACGGCGCGGAAGCCGGCGGCGCGGAAATGGTTCTCGCCCCAGTTTTCGAACTTCGAGGGAACCTTGTCCCACCAGGTCGAGTTGCCCGAGCCGCCCTCCACCACGTCCATGTCGTTGAGGCGGAAGGACAAGAGCACGGCCTTCTTCAGCCACTGATTGACCGTCCAGGCGCCGTCGGCGGAGCGTTCGGCGACACGGGCCTTGCCGGCATCGAGCAGATCGAGCGCTGCTTCGACCGCATCGCGAACCTCGCCCTTCGTCGACGTGTTCACATAGTCGCGATTGTCGAAGGCGGATTCGATGATCTTTTCGAGGGACGCGAGGTCGGTGGCGCTCATGAGAATTCCTTAAACTTCGATCTTTATCGTGGAGACGGGGTGTCTCCGGAATTGCGGTTGGCGGGGTTTACCCTGCTCTACAGCATGAAGCCGTAGAACGGAATGATTTTTCCGACAAGATCATACCTGGATTCAAGGCGTTATAGCGACATATCCGGCTTCGTAGCCGGCAATACCGAAAGGCATTTCGACATGGCGAAGGGACGAAACGGCGGTTCGAGGCGCAAGGATGGCGTATGGGACCCGCTGAAGAGCAGCTCGACCGACAAGCAGCGCGCCGAAGCCGTGCCGAAGACGCCGCAGACGATGTCGCCTGCCTACCGCCTGGCCTATGTCGACCAGGATTTCCTCTGCCGCGAGGAGTTGCGGCCGATCCGTCTGCAGCTGGAGCTGTTGAAGACGGAAATGATGCTGACCGAACGCGGCATCAAGTCGACCGTCGTCATGTTCGGCGGCGCCCGCATTCCCGCCCCCGGCCAGAGCGCCTGGGCAGCCCGCAACGACATCCAGCGCGTCAACCTGGAGGCGGCCTCGGTCTATTATGACGAGGCGCGCAAATTCGCCCGGCTCTGCTCGAAATATTCGGCCACCTTCAATTTCCACGAATATGTCATCGTCACCGGCGGCGGCCCCGGCGTGATGGAGGCCGGCAATCGCGGCGCGGCCGACGAGGGCGCCCCTTCGATCGGCCTCAACATCGTGCTGCCCCACGAGCAGGCGCCGAACGCCTATGTGACGCCGGAGCTCAGCTTCAACTTCCACTATTTCGCCATCCGCAAGATGCATTTCATGGTGCGCGCCAAGGCGATCGCGGTCTTTCCCGGCGGCTTCGGCACGCTCGACGAATTCTTCGAATGCCTGACGCTGATCCAGACCGGCCGCATGGAGCGCCTGCCGCTGATCCTTTTCGGCGAGACCTTCTGGAGGAGCATTATCAATTTCGAGGCATTGGCCGAATTCGGCACGATCGCGCCCGACGACGTCAAGCTGATCAGCTTCGTCGATACGGCAGAAGCCGCTTGGAAGATCGTCCAGGATTTCTACGAACACCGCGAATAGGGGCCAGAACGCGGCGTTTCGACGAATCTCCCACTCTTTCCCCGCTGGAGCAGGGAAAGAGTGGAGATACATCGGCTCGTTCGGCCTTACAGAAGTGGCCGGTCCGGCATGTCGTCGATCGAGATGACGCCGTCCTTGTTGCGGTCCATCCGAGTGAACAGCTTGTCCATGCCGGCTTCAGCTTCCTGTTTGGAAATCTGGCCGTTCTGGTCGGTGTCGACCCGGTGCATCACGATCGAGGCACGCATGATGTTGCCGCCATGGCGCATCCAGCGATGTCCGTCACGACCCTCGTGACCACCCTGAGGCGGCCGGCCCTGGTCGTTATTATCAGGCGTCGCGTCTGCGGTCTTCGCATCCTTGTTATTGCTGGCATCCTGCTTGCGCTGATCTCTCATCGCCTGCATCTGCGCTTTCTGGTATGCGCCGATTTCGCCTGGGGTCAGCGAGCCGTCCTTGTTGGTGTCGATCGCAGCGAAGATCTTGTCGATGCCGGCGGTCGCCTCGTCCTTGGAGATCTGTCCGTCCTTGTTGGTGTCGAACTGCTTGAGCATGCGGACATAGGTGATTTCGCGGAAGGCGGCAGGCCCCGGACCGTGCATGGGACCGTGCCTGCCGGGGTGCTGACGCGGCCCGTCACCGGGCGCTGCATAGCCGGCTCCGGCGGCTGCGCCGAAGATGAGGGTGGAGGAAAGCGCTGCCAGTATCAGCTTGTTGCGGTACATCGTGTTTGCCTTTCGTAAGGTGTCCCCTCACGAAAGAAGCTATGGCAGCAGGCCCGCAAGACCCAGTTAAACATCGGTAAGCTAAGTGAAAACTTGGTAATGCTTTAGCCGGTAATCTTGCCGAGAAAAGCGGCAAGGTCGTCGGTGACAAAATCGATGTGATCCTCATCGCCGCTGGTCTTTTCCCACCATTCGACGACCGTCTCTTCCAGATTGCGCGGCACCAGCAGCACAGTCTGCATGCCGAGCGCCTTCGGCACCGTCAGGTTGCGCGGTAGATCTTCGAACATGGCGGCCTTGGTGGTTTCGACCCGCTTCAGCGCCATGAACTTGTCGTAGGTCGCCTGCGCCGGCTTCGGCACGTAGTCGGCGGCGACGATATCGAAAATGTCGTCGAAATGCTCGAGAATGCCGAGCGCCTCCGCCGTCATCTCTGCATGTTTGACGCTGCCATTGGTGAAGATGAACTTGCGCCCCGGCAGCGCCTTGATCGCCTCGCCGAGTTCCGGCTGCGGCGTCAGCGCCGTGTAGTCGATCGCATGCGCCTTTTCGAGAAAGTCGTTCGGGTCGATGCCGTGATGGATCATCAGGCCCTGCAATGTCGTGCCATGCTCGAGATAATATTGCTTCTGCAGCTTGCGCGCCTCTTCCCGCTCCATCTGCAAGAGTGCCGCGACATAGGCAGTCATGTTCTTGTCGATCTGCGCGAAGAGATTGACATGATGCGGATAGAGCGTGTTGTCGAGGTCGAAGACCCAATCTGTAACGTGCTCGAAATCGGCTTTATCAGGCGTGCGGTCGATCTTGGTCATGGCGGTCTTATGGCACGGCTTATCCGCCAAGGAAATCGGCAAGAAAGAATAGACGCCCGATTTTCGGCGGACGGCGCAGGCACGGAATGCTAGAAAGCGCTCATGCTTTTCGAACGCCCCAATGACGATACGCTCTATGATGCCCTGATCGCGCGCAGCGCCGATTATGAGGGCCAGGCCTATGTCTGCGTCAAGACGACAGGCATCTTCTGCCGCCTGACCTGCCCGGCGCGCAAGCCGAAGCGGGAAAACACGCTCTTTTTCGATACGATCGCCGCCTGCATGCATTCCGGCTTCCGCCCGTGCCAGCGCTGCAGGCCGCTGGAGCAGCCGGGCAGGGAGCCGATCGTCGACGAGCTGCTTGCCGCGCTCGACCGCGAGCCGCAGTTGCGCTGGAGCGAGGATGAGCTTGTGCGCCGGGGCCACGATCCCTCGACCGTGCGCCGCGCCTTCAAACGCGGGCTCGGCATGACCTTCCACGATATCGTCCGCTATCGCCGACTGGGCGAGGCGGCCCGGCAACTGGCCGATGGCGCGCGCGTTATCGATGCTCAGCTTGAGGCCGGATATGACTCCCCAAGTGGTTTCCGGACGGCTTTTCAGCGGCTCGTCGGCAAGGCGCCGGCGCTGTCGCAAAACCGTGAACTTCTGTTTGCCGACTGGTTCGAGACGCCGCTCGGACCGATGGTGGCCGTTGCCGACCGGACGCATCTGCACCTTCTCGAATTCCACGACCGCAAAGCGCTGCCCACCGAACTCGAGGCACTGCAGAAGCGTGTCCGCTCTTCGGTCGCAATCGGCCGCACGCCGGCGATCGACCAGATCGAGGCAGAAATCCGGGATTATTTCGAAGGGCGGCTCACCGTCTTCAAGACGCCATTGGCGCTTGGCGGCACGCCCTTCGAAAAACATGTCTGGGCAAAGCTCATGGACATCCCTGCCGGCCAGACGCGCGCCTATGGGGATCTTGCAAGGGAGATGGAAAGGCCGGAGGTCGTGCGTGCCGTCGGCCGCGCCAATGGCGCCAACCAGCTTGCCATCATCGTGCCCTGCCATCGCATCCTCGGCGCGGATGGTTCGCTGACCGGCTATGGCGGCGGGCTCTGGCGCAAGCAATGGCTGTTGCGGCATGAAGAGAAGATCAGAGCACAAGCACCTAACGTGGAGGAGACGGCATGAACCAGAGTGAAAAGGCCAAGGCATTCGGAGCATTGCACCGCAAGGGCGACCCGGTTGTTCTTTACAATATCTGGGATGCCGGCACGGCCAAGGCGGTGACCGATGCCGGCGCCAAGGCGCTTGCAACAGGAAGCTGGTCGGTCGCCGCTGCCCATGGTTATGCCGACGGTGAGAAGCTGCCGATGTCGGTGCTGGTCGAGACGGCAAAATCCATCACCGCTGTCGTCGATCTGCCGCTTTCGGTCGATTTCGAAGGCGCTTATTCGGCTGAGCCTGAGGGTGCCGCCGCCAACGTCGCCAAGCTGGTGGAGGTCGGCGCTATCGGCATCAATTTCGAGGATCAGGTGGTCGGCGGTGGCGGGCTTTATCCGGCCGAGAGGCAGGCGGCCCGCATCCGCGCCATTCGCGCCATGGCGCAAGGCAAGGGCATTCCCTTCTTCATCAACGCTCGCACCGATCTCTTCCTGGCGGAGAGCGATCTTTCCAAACATGCCGGTCTGGTGGAAGAGGCGATCGAGCGGGGCAAGGCCTATGCGGCCGCCGGCGGCAGCGGCTTCTTCGTTCCTGGCTTGATCGATCCCGCCTTGATCGAGAAGATCTGCGCCGCATCGCCGCTGCCGGTCAACATCATGATGCGGACAGGCGCCCCTGACGTGAAGACGCTCGCCAAGCTCGGCGTCGGCCGCATCAGTTATGGTCCGGGGCCTTACCGATCGATGATGGAAAAGTTGAAAGAGGAGGCGGCGGCGATTTATAGCCTGCTCTGACGTCGAATGCCCGAGGGCCGCAGATCTAAAGCATGTCGCGCAAAAGTGTGCAGCGGTTTTGCGACAACGGCATGCGTAAAAACAAAAAGCTAAAGCGCGACGAGCGAATCCGAAAGATCGCGACGCACTTTAGTACGAAAGGCTGCGGCCCGCAATGAAATCCCGTTCCGCTCAGGAACGGAAGCGCAGATTCCGCCGGCTGAGCTGGCTGACCGAGGTGCAGCCCATCAGCTTCATGCCGCGCTCGATCTCGGTGCGCATCGTCTCCAGCGCCCGTTCGACACCGGGCTGTCCGGCCGCGGCAAGCGGGAAGAGATAGTAGCGCCCGAGCCCGACGGCCTTCGCCCCCAGCGACAGCGCTTTAAGAACATGCGTTCCCCGCTGCACGCCGCCATCCATCATCACGTCGACCCGGTCGCCCACGGCGTCGACGATCTCGGCCAACTGGTCGAAAGCGCTGCGCGAGCCGTCGAGCTGGCGCCCGCCATGATTGGAAAGCACGATGCCGCTGCAGCCGATCTCGGCCGCGCGCTTGGCGTCTTCGACCGACATGATGCCCTTCAGGCAGAATGGCCCGCCCCATTCGCGCACCATCTCCGCCACGTCGTCCCACGACATCGAGGGGTCCAGCATCTCGGTGAAGTATCGGCTGATCGACAGCGCGCCGCCATCCATCTTGACGTGGTTTTCGAGCTGCGGCAGCCGGAAGCGCTCATGCGTCAGCCAGTCGATCGCCCAGGAAGGCTTGATCGCGAACTGGGTCATGCCGGCAAGATTGAGCTTGAAGGGAATGGCAAAGCCCGTGCGCTTGTCGCGCTCGCGGTTGCCGCCGGTGATGCTGTCGACCGTCAGCATCATCGCCTGCACGCCGGCATTTTTCGCTCGCGCCATCATCTCGCGGTTGAGGCCACGGTCCTTGTGGAAATAGAACTGATAGACCTGCGGCCCGTTGCTGATCTGTCTGGCTTCCTCCAGGCTGATCGTGCCGAGCGAGGAGACGCCGAACATCGTGCCATGTTTTGCCGCCGCCGCCGCGACCGCCCGCTCCCCCTGGTGGTGAAAAAGCCGCTGCAACGCCGTCGGCGAGCAATAGACCGGCATTGCGAGCTTCTGGCCCATGACAGTTACCGACATGTCGACATCGGCCACACCGCGCAAAACGTCGGGCACCAGATCGCAGGCCTCGAAGGCCGCGGTATTGCGCCGGTACGTCACCTCGTCGTCGGCACCGCCGTCAATATAGTCGAATATCGGTCCGGGAAGACGCCGTTTGGCCATGCGCCGGAAATCGTGAAAATTATAGCAGTCTGTCAGGCGCATTTGTTTCCTCGATACCCTGTTTCCGCGTCAGGAAGATCCGCCCTTCGCAAGTGAAGGGCGCAGCCTGGTTCAGGGAACGATCAGCGTTCCGACGCCGTGCTCGGTGAAGATCTCGAGCAGCACGGAATGGGCGGTCTTGCCGTTCAGGATGACGACGCCCTGCACGCCGGCCTTGATCGCATCGATGCAGGTCTCGACCTTGGGGATCATGCCGCCCGAAATCGTGCCATCGGCGATCAGCGCATGTGCTTCGGCGACAGAAAGCTCCTTGATGAGCTGGCCGTTCTTGTCGAGCACGCCCGGCACATCGGTCAGGAACAGCAGCCGGGTGGCGTTCAGCGCACCGGCAATGGCGCCGGCGAAGGTATCTGCATTGATATTGTAGGTGGCGCCGTCGCGGCCAGGCGCCACGGGGGCGATGACCGGGATCATCTCGGAGCGGGCAAGCAGATCGAGCAGCGTCCGGTCGACCTCGACCACTTCGCCGACGAAACCGAGATCGAGCACGCGCTCGATGTTCGAATCCGGATCTTTGATGGTCTTGCGCGCCTTTTCGGCGAAGACCATGTTGCCGTCCTTGCCGCAAAGGCCGATCGCCCATTCGCCGGTCTGATTGATGAGCGCGACGATTTCCTTGTTGATCGAGCCGGCGAGCACCATTTCGACGATCTCGACCGTTTTCTGGTCGGTGACGCGAAGGCCGCCCTCGAATTTCGATTCGATGCCCATCTTGCTCAGCATGGCGCCGATCTGCGGGCCGCCGCCGTGAACGACGATCGGGTTGACGCCCGATTGCTTCAACAGCGCGATGTCGCTGGCAAAGGCCTTGCCGAGCTCGGCATTGCCCATGGCGTGACCGCCATATTTCACGACAATCGTTTTGTTCTCGTAACGCTGCATGAAGGGCAGAGCTTTGGCCAGAAGCCGTGCCTGCATTTCGCTTTCGGTTTCGTTCATGGGAACCCCGCAGAATTGTTCGCGGCCTTTTATCGCAAGTTTCTGACCGAGGGAATAATCCAGAGGGCAATAGTTTTTCGTATCTGGCGCGTAGCCGGACGCCGTTACGGTCTGGCGCACGCAAGCTTGAGATGAGGAACGGCATGCAAGGCGATGACATCGCAGACCTGATCGGCCGCGTCGCACTCGGCGACCGCAGGGCTTTCGTGGCCCTCTACAATCAGACCGGACCGAAACTTTTCTCGATCTGCCTGCGTATCTTGAAGGATCGCACGGAAGCCGAAGAGGCCCTGCAGGAAGCCTATATCAGCATCTGGCAACGCGCTCGCAGCTTCTCCGTCGCCTCGGGTTCGTCCTCGGCATGGCTGGCGGCAATTGCCCGCAACCGGTCGATCGATGCGTTGAGGGCGCGCAAGCCCGTCGCCGACGAATTGGACACGGTCTATGATCTGGCCGATGCCGGAGCCGACCCGGAAATGCAGACGGTGACCAAGGATGAAGGAAGGCGGATTGACACCTGCATGGAAGAGTTGGAAGCTGATCGTGCGGTCGCGGTGAAACGGGCTTATGTCGAAGGGCTGAGCTATCAGGAACTGGCCGATCAGTTTGGTATTCCGCTGAACACGATGCGGACCTGGCTCAGGCGCAGCCTCTTGAAACTGAGAGAGTGCATGGAACGATGACATCGCCCGATAAAAGCAAGGGAGACCGCTCCCGCGACGAGGTTCTCGCCGGCGAATATGTGCTTGGCGTCCTGTCGTTGCAGGATCGCCGGGTGGTGGAAGAGCGCATGCGCCACGACCGGCCCTTCGCTGCGATCGTCAGCCGCTGGGAAACCAACCTCTCCGCCTTCAACGACGAGTATGAAGGCGTTGCTCCGAACCGGGAAACCTTCAAGCAGATCGAGGCACGGCTGTTCGGCGATGGCCAAAAGCCCCCATCCTTTTCGCAGGGGCTCTGGAATTCCGCCGTTTTCTGGCGCTCGCTGAGCTTCGCCTGCATCGTCGTCGCCGTCAGCGCTGTCATCTTCGCCTCCGGCGTGGTGCCGGAGCCGCAGGGGCCGGCACCACTGGTAGCCTCGCTTTCGGGCCAGAACAGCACCATCAATCTTCTCGCCTCCTATGAGCTGCAGAGCGGCCGGCTGAAGATCGTGCCGGTCGCCGCCGGCAAGCCGGAGGAGAAGTCGCTGGAACTCTGGCTGGTACCGGGCAGCGGCATGACGAGATCGCTCGGCGTCTTCAAGCCGGGCGAAAGCGGTGAACTTGTCATTCCCGCCGATCTGCGTAGCCAGGTCGCCGATGGCGCAACGCTTGCCGTCAGCCTCGAACCCTTCGGCGGCTCGCCGACCGGCCAGGCAACCGGCCCGGTGATCGCAAGCGGCCCCCTGCACCGGCCATGATCGCCGGCCATGATCGTGCTGGCCGTCGATCAAATTTCTCCTGTCTGAAACTCTTCGGCGCGGCCCTCCGTAGTTCGAAATGTCCGGACGACGCTCAGGCATAAAGCCGGCGGACTGTATCCGGTGAGGAGAAAATCATGATCAAGTCCGTATTGCGCGGCGTCGCGCTCGCCACAGCCATGTCCGCCGTCGCCTTTGCCGCCGCCAAGAATCCAGTGGTCGGCGGCGCTGCGATGTTCGATAGCAAGAACATCATCGAGAACGCCGTGAATTCCAAAGATCACACGACGCTGGTCGCAGCCGTCAAGGCGGCAGGCCTGGTCGGCACGCTCGAAGGCAAGGGCCCCTTCACCGTCTTTGCGCCGACCAACGAAGCTTTTGCCGCGCTGCCGAAGGGCACCGTCGATACGCTTCTGAAGCCGGAAAACAAGGCGACGCTGACCAAGGTTCTGACCTGCCACGTCGTTGCCGCCGATGCGATGGCCAAGACCGTTGCCAAGATGATCAAGGATGACGGCGGCGAGCACGACATCAAGACCGTCGGCGGCTGCGTGCTGAAAGCCAAGGAAAACATGGGCAAGATCACCCTGACCGATGAAAACGGCGGTGTCTCCCATGTGACGATCGCCGACGTCAAACAGTCGAACGGCGTCATCCATGTCGTCGACAAGGTGCTGCTGCCGAAGATGTAAGCCCGCTCGTATCGCCAGACGCATTGGGGCGCTCCTAGAGCAATTCCAGGAAAAGTGCAGAGCGGGTTTCCGTCCGGAATTGCGCAAAAACAAAAGGTTAGAGCGGTTCTGCGCTTCCATAAAAAGCTGAACGCTCTAAGGGCGCCCCAAACACAAATTGATGAGGTGGCTATCGCATAACCCCGAAAATCGGAATCGATTTTCGGAAAGGATTACGCGCAGATTCAAAATGATAGAGCGTCCCTAGTGCGTCTGAAAAGGCGCGCGGCGCTCTATTGGGCCGCTTCAGCTCTCGGGAAGACGAGGGAGACACTCATGCCGGTGTCAGGGGATGAGCTGACTTCAACCTCGGCGCGGGCATTCTGTTTCAGTGACTGTACGATCATCGCGCTCAGCTTTCCCGGCTGCGGCCAGGTCACATCCTGGGGAAGACCGACCCCGTTATCAGCAACGGTGATCCTGCAGCCGGTTTCGCTGACGACACAGCGGAGTGTGATTTCGCCGCCATCACGCCCCACGAAGGCATGCTTCAGCGTATTGGTGAGGAGTTCGTTGATGACGAGGCCGGCCGGCATGGCGACATCGACCGAAACCGGCCAGGTATCGACCTTCATGTCCAGCCGGATCCCTTCCACGGCATGGGCCGCCATCACCGAGGCGGCAATCTGGCTGACATAGGTGCCAAGATCGACAGTGGCGCCTTTCTCTTCGTCTGACAGCGAGCGATAGAGCAGGGCCAAGGCTTCAATCCGCCCGGCAAGCCGTGCAAATCTTTCGCTTTCCTCATTCTGTTGAGCATTGCGCGCCTCCATTCGGATGAGCGCCGTGATCATCTGGAGATTGTTCTTCACGCGATGCTGTAGTTCCCGCAGAAGGACATCTTTCTCCGTCAGCAGTTCGCTGAAGCTCTCGGCGGCTGTCGCCTCACTGCGGGCAGCAAAGGCCACCAATCGGAAAAGCGGCGTGTCATCATCGTCGACGATCGTATTCGACCAGACATCGATAATGACGGTGCTCTCGGGTTCGGCGGCGAGCGAGAAGGCACCAATATATTCCTCAGCAGAGGTCACAGCTGCCGTGAGCGGCACCTCTCCGGAGACGGCGGTGGAATTCAATTCAATGTCCGGCCAGGGTTTCCCCTGGACCTCGGTTGCCCCAAGCGCCGTCAGCCGTTCGAATTCGAGGTTGACGTAAATCAGCGGCTCGTTCCCACCGAGTTCGGAGACAGCCACCGCGAATGGCACATGATCGAGAAAGTGTCGAAACCGGTCATCGTCAAGGGCTTCGGCAAGATGGGGCAAGTTGCCGACGCCTTCGGGCGAAATCGGCTGGTCTTTGCTATCGGTCATCAAATATTACTCTTGGACGCGGCTTTTCCCGCACAGCAGGAGAACTAGGGTTGCTTTAAAAACTGCTGGGACGCAAGCGTTGATCGGCGGCACGTCCATCGATTTCCGGCCACAGGGTGATTTAAGCCCGGTCATAGGTAAATGACGTCAGCAGGGTCGTGACGAAATTGCTCGCCCTTTCCTTGACCAGCACTTCCGTCCATTCATCAGTCCCGCGCAGCCGCAAATCCGTGTAAATACTGTCGACGGCCGCTTCTTCGATACGCTTGATATGCGTCTTGAACGAAGCCTCGCCGCCGCCGTGATACATGTCTCTGATCACCATGCGCAGAATTTCCTGAATGGCGATCTGCCAGGCCGTATTGATCGACTGAAGTTCCTGCGGAGTCTCTGCCATTGATGCTTCCTTGATGCGAGTGAATATCAGCACGCTTTGGGTCGTGTGCAGCGCGCGATCTGTAAGCCCGTCATTTCAGACGCGTTTTAAGTCTCGAGCCTTGGCGATCGGGTTGTGATCTCAGCGGGCCCTGGCGCGTTTTGCAATGAGGGCAGAGGTTGCCGACACCCGGTCACTCTGTTCCCTGGCAAGCCGGGCCTCCCGAAGCCGCAACGTCTTTGCCTGTTGCGACTGGGCGTCGGATTCGAGCTCTTCGGCCGCCTGGTTCTTCGCGAAGAACTGGGTCTGGACGTTGCCGAAGGCAATCTCCGCCCGCTGTCGAGATTTGCTGTATGTCTCTGTCATGTTGGCTCCGATACGGGTGGGCTCGACGCGCGAGCGAAAACAAAAAAGGCCAGGCAAATCGCCTGGCCTTGGATTGATAACGTGCTTCCGGCAGTGCCAGTACATCCGTGGTCAAAGGGAAGCAGATACCGATTTAAGCGTTCTGGAGATTGCAAGCGGACATCTTGCCCGACTTGTTGTCGCGCTCGAGGTCGAAGCCGATCTTCTGGCCTTCGACGAGTTCGCGCATTCCGGCGCGCTCGACGGCGGAGATGTGAACGAAGGCGTCGTCGCCGCCATTATCAGGCTGAATGAAGCCGAAGCCTTTGGTGGAATTGAACCATTTAACTGTGCCAGTGGCCATGATGATGAACCCTTTCATAGCAATATTGAAGAACCGCAACGCCAAGGCGATGCGGATGGTGATAGCGATTTTTGAAAGGAAGTTCGTTCAGAGCGCGGTGCCAATCGCGCGATAACCAAGCCAGCAAGCAAAATTCGATGCTCGCTATCTAGCTCATCAAAGCTGCTTCGTCAACCTTTAGTTTTCAACTGTAAGCAGATTCAACTGTTGGATGTCGCTGAGGCCTTTACACCAGACAAGTCGCCGCGTCTGGCGCGCGTACGCCCTCTACTTCCAGCGGGCGATACCGACGGTTTCGGCGATCGCCTGGCGCAGTTCGTCCAGTCCATCGCCCTTTTCCGAGGAGGTGGACAGCACGCCGGGATAGGCGGCCGGGCGCTTGCGGATCTTTTCTGCCGTTTCGGCAAGCAGCTTCGGCACGCCAGCCGCCTTGATCTTGTCGGTCTTGGTCAGCACGATCTGGTAGGAGACGGCGGCCTTGTCGAGCAGATCGAGCACGTCGTCGTCGTTCTTCTTGATGCCGTGGCGGCTGTCGATCAGCACATAGACGCGCTTCAGCGTCGCGCGGCCGCGCAGGTAATCGAAGACGAGCTTGGTCCATTTGTCGACCTGCTCTTTCGGCGCCTGCGCATAACCATAGCCCGGCATGTCGACGATCGCCGTCGGCGGCAGGTCTTGGCCTTCGCCGGAATAACCGTCCGGAACGAAATAGTTCAGTTCCTGCGTGCGTCCCGGCGTGTTCGAGGTGCGCGCCAGGCCCTTCTGACCGACCAGCGCATTGATCAGCGAGGATTTGCCGACATTCGAGCGACCGGCAAAGGCCACTTCCAACGGCCCTTCCGGCGGCAGGAAGTTCAGGGACGGTACGCCGCGGATGAAGATCCACGGGTGGCCGAAGAGCGGCTTTTCGGTTTCGGGCATGCGGGCTCTGCAATCTCTGGGTTGGGTCTTTTACCGGGCTTCGTGGTTTTGCAGGCGGATGTCAAGCTTCGAGGCCGTTTGCAGGCTATGGCTTTGCCTCCTTCTTCCGCTGCCGCAAAAGAAAAGCCCCGCCGGAGCGGGGCTTGGCAGGCATCATTTCGACGGTGCCGTTTTTCGTCGGAACAGACCCTTCAGATTGTCGAAGAGTTCGACCTTGACGCCGTGGCGCTTCATGATCACCGACTGCTGCGCCACCGAGAGCGTGTTGTTCCAGGCCCAGTAGATGACCAGGCCGGCCGGGAAGCTTGCCAGCATGAACATGAACACCAGCGGCATCCAAGTGAAGATCATCGCCTGCGTCGGATCGGGCGGCGTCGGGTTCATGCGCATCTGCAGGAACATCGTGACGCCCATGATCAGCGGCCAGACGCCGAGATGCAGAATGGTCGGCGCCTCGAAGGGCAGCAGGCCGAACAGATTGACGATCGTCGTCGGATCGGGCGCCGAAAGGTCCTTGATCCAGCCGAAGAACGGCGCATGCCGCATCTCGATGGTGATGTAGATCACCTTATAGAGCGAGAAGAAGATCGGGATCTGCAGCGCCACCGGCCAGCAGCCGGCGATCGGATTGATCTTCTCTTCCTTGTAGAGTTGCATCGTCGCTTGCTGCAGCCCCATGCGGTCGTCTGCGAATTTCGCCTTCAGTTCCTCCATCTTCGGCTGCATGCGCTTCATGTTCGCCATCGAAGCGTACTGCTTGCTGGCGAGCGGGAAGAACAGGAGCTTGACGACGATGGTGGTGCACAGGATCGCCACGCCGAAATTGCCGAAGTAGCGGAAGAAGAAGTCCATCAGCTTGAACATCGGCTTGGTGATGAAATAAAACCAGCCCCAGTCGATCAGCCGGTCGAACTTCGGGATCGAGTAGCTGGCCTCATAACCGTCGATGACGGGCACTTCCTTGGCGCCGGCGAAGACGAGGTTCTTCAGCTCGATCGATTGGCCAGGCGCAACGGTGAAGGCATCTTCCTTGTAGTCGGCCTGATAGCGCGGCTGACCGTCGGCAAAATGCGAGAAGCTTGCCTCATAGGGAGCGCTCTGCGGTGGAACGATCGTCGCGGCCCAGTATTTGTCGGTGATGCCGAGCCAGCCACCGGTGGATTTGGCCGGCTTGACGGCTTCCTTTTCGGCGGCGGTATATTTGGTTTCGACGAGGCCGTCGTCGCCGATGACGCCGATGAAGCCTTCATGCAGCACGTAGACCGAGGGCGTCGTCGGCTTGTTGTAACGCGTGACACGGCCGTAAGAATTGAGCGAGGCGGGAGCCTGGCCGGCATTCTCGATCTTGTCGGCGACGGTGAACATGTAGCGTTCGTCGACGGAGATGGTGCGGGTGAAGGTCAGACCCTTGTCATTGGTGTAGGAAAGCGTCACCGGCGTCTTTTCGGTGAGCTTGGCGCCCTCCGGAGCCGTCCAGAGCGTCGAGGGACCGGGAACGCTGCCTGTCGCGTCACTACCGATATAGCCGAGCTCGGTGAAGTAACCGTCCTTGGTTTCGGCCGGGCTGAACAGCGTGATGATCGGGCTCGAGTCGTCGACGGTCTCGTGGTAGCCCTTGAGCTTCAGGTCGTCGAGGCGGGCGCCGGCAAGATTGATCGAGCCGGAGAGGGCAGCAGTGTCGATGACGACGCGCGGGCTCTTTGCCAGCGCCTGCTCGAGCGTCGCCGTTGCGGCCGCCTGGCTGGTAGGTGCCGCACCGCTCGGCTGGGCCGGCGTCTGACCGCCTGCTGCCGGCTGCTGCACCTGCTCGGTCTGCTGCTGCGCCTTCTGGGCTTCCTGCACCTTGCGCTGGGCCTCGATGCGTGGATTCATATAGAGAAATTGCCAGCCGAGGACGATCAGCACCGAGAGAGCGATCGCAATGAAGTAATTGCGGTTGTTTTCCATCATACGTTCCTGGGGCGTCCGTCTCCGGAGCGCCGATGTTTCGGCCTGGTTTCCACGCGGGATTTCAGTTCCGCGGCCAATTCCTGGAAGGACGCGTCAAGCACGTCCCTGCGCGCGACAACCACATAGTCGTGTCCGGGCTGCATTGCAAACCCCGCATGAAGCCGCACCGCCTCTTTCAGGCGGCGGCGCATGCGGTTCCGTTCGACCGCGTTGCCATGTTTTTTGGTGACTGTAAAACCGACGCGTGCCTGGCTGTCGGGTTCCTTCCGGTCGAGGACTTCGAGAAGGAAGAGGCCGCCCCGGCGTTTTTCGCCCTCGCGCGCGGCAAGAAACTGCGGGCGGCTCTTCAGCCGCCCGACAGTGTGTTTTTTCTCACTGATCGTCAATTCGCCCGCCATCTCTTACCGGGCAGCCCGGCTTACGCCGACAGACGATTGCGGCCCTGCGCGCGGCGGGCTGCGATGACCTTGCGGCCACCCTTCGTGGACATGCGCGCACGGAAACCGTGGCGACGCTTGCGAACAAGCTTGGATGGTTGGTAGGTACGCTTCATTTATTTTAAACACCGCGGAGTGCGGCCCTTCTTGAATTTGCATAGTGCAAGGAGCGTTGTTTTTCGAACGGGCGGGCCATGAAAGGCTTAAGTGACCGAACGTGCGCGGGCTTATAAGGATGAAGCCTGTAAAAGTCAATTATGCCGGATAATTTCGCTCTGCGCTGCCGGCCCCTAAAGTAATTTCGCACTCTGGTGTTAAGAAATGAGGCATGCCCCGAGTGGTTGTAGTTTTCGTCGTGGCAGATCGATTGCCCCTGTTTTCAGGCGCTTAGGTCGGACAACCGTATTCGGCATGTATCATTTCCGAAGCCACAATCGTAAATATTAGAAATCGAACTTTAATAAATTTCGCCGATATTCAACGCATCGACTGGGAATTTGCTTTCCAGGCAGTAGCGTAGCTAGGAGGCATTGCATTGAAGATCCGGGGCAAAATTAATCTGCTGGTTTGCGTGATGGGCGCGGTGGCGCTTTTGATCGGCGCAACGGCGTTGTCCGCCATGCACGAATACAGTCGCAACCTGACGGCTTACGAGCATGCCGCAGCCCGTGCCTATGCAGGCGAACGCCTCAACCGTTTCGTCACGGCGGTGGTCATGGAAGCGCGCGGCATCTATGCCGCCAAAACGATCAAGGATACGCCGAACTTCGCCAAGGGCCTGATGGCCGATCTCGACGAGATCGACAAGGTCATCTCGGGCTGGGCGCCGCTCGTTCCCGAGAGCCAGAAGGCCGACTTTGCCAAGCTCGTCGCCCGCGCCGCGGAATTCCGCACCTTCCGCACGGAAACGGTCCGTCTCGGCACGGAAGTCGGCCCCGAAGCCGCTGGCCAACAGGGCAACAATGACGCCAACCGCGCCAACCGCAAGGCGTTCCAGGCGGAAATCGATGCGGTCGTCGCCACCGACAAGGCAGCGCTGGAGACCGTCAACGCCGAGATCGAGAGCTTCCGCTCCTGGGTGCTGATGCTTGTACTCAGCATCACCGGCATCGGCATCGCGGTCGGCGTCGGCATGGGCTTCTATATCGGCACCAGCCATCTCAGCCGCCCGATCAAGCGCGTCACCCATGCGATCAAGGAAGTTGCCGACGGCAATTTCGACGCCGAGGTCCCCTTTGCCGGCCGTCCGGATGAAATCGGCGAGATGGCCGCAGCGGTTGCGGTCTTCAAGGCGAACGGCCTGGCCATCAAGCGCCTGAACGCCCAGGAGGCGGCGATGCGCGCCAAGAGCGACGACCTGCAGTCGAGCATGTCTGTCGTCGTGGCAGCGGCAGCAGCCGGCGATTTCGGCCACCGCATCAGCAAGGATTACGAGGACGATAACCTCAATCAGTTCGCCGGCAACATCAACATGCTGCTGTCGAGCGTCGATGCCGGCATCGGTGAGACCCGCCGCGTCATCGCAAGCCTTGCCGAAGGCGACCTCACCCAGACGATGAGCGGCAACTTCCAGGGCGCCTTCGCCGAGCTGCAGCAGAACGTCAACAATACCTTCGTTACCCTGCAGGCGACGATGCGCGAAGTGCGCGAGACGACGGAAGCGATGAACGGCAACACCGCCGAGCTGCGCAATGCCAGCGATGACCTGTCGAAGCGCACCGAGCAGCAGGCAGCCGCCCTCGAGGAGACCTCGGCGGCCCTCGACGAGATCACCGCCGTCGTCCAGAATTCCACCGAGCGGGCGCATGAAGCCACCATCATGGTGTCCGAAGCCAAGGAGAATGCCGGCCGCTCCGGCGTCGTCGTGCGCAATGCCGTCGAGGCCATGGGCCGGATCGAGCAGGCCTCGCGCGAAATCAGCCAGATCATCAACGTCATCGATGAGATCGCCTTCCAGACCAACTTGCTGGCGCTGAATGCCGGTGTCGAGGCGGCACGCGCCGGCGATGCCGGAAAGGGTTTTGCGGTGGTGGCGCAGGAAGTGCGCGAACTCGCCCAGCGTTCGGCAACGGCTGCCAAGGACATCAAGGCGCTGATCACCAAATCGGGCAACGAGGTGCAGGTCGGCGTCAAGCTGGTCCAGGCGACTGGCGAGGCGCTGGCTGAAATCGGCACCCGCGTCATCGCCATCAACGACCATATCCATTCGATCGCGACGGCTGCGACCGAACAGTCGACCGGCCTCAAGGAAGTCAATACCGCCGTCAACCAGATGGACCAGGTGACACAGCAGAACGCTGCGATGGTGGAAGAGACCTCCGCCGCCACGCACAGGCTTTCGGCCGAAGCCGGTGGCCTGGTGCGCCTCATTGCCCGCTTCAAACTGTCGGATGATGCGCCGGCACCCGCGGCGCTCGTCCGCAACGAGCCGCATCGGCCGGTCGCCTCGCCCGCCCGCCGCGCAATCGCCAAGGTCGCACGCGCCTTCGGCGGCAATGCCGCCGCAGCCGAACAGAGCTGGGAAGAGTTCTGATCTTTCCTGATCACGTGCCTTCAAACGCCGCCTCCGGGCGGCGTTTTCTTGTGGCGACATGACGCTGCTCGCAAAGATTTGAAAGCGGAGCATCTTGGTCTAATATAGAGCTCAACGGTAAGGGCGGCCTGGGTGCTGCCGATCGGGCGAGACCAGAATGCCGATTCAAGATCAGGGCGATAATCCTTCGGCGGAAAGCCCGGCGGCCGGCGAGGCTGCAAGGGCGCCGTGCCCGTCTGCCGGCCTGTTCGGCGGCCTTTCCGGCAAGCTGCTCTGGCTCACCGTCTTCTTCATCATGCTCGCCGAAATCCTGATCTTCTTTCCCTCGGTCGCCAGCATGCGCGTGCGCTGGCTGCAGGACAGGCTGAATACGGCCGCTGCCGCCGCCATCGTCATCGATGGCCTGCAGCCGGTCGAGCTGCCGCGCGCGCTGCAGAAAGAGACGCTGGAGGCGACCGGCACCAAGGCGATCGTACTGCGCAAGGACGGCACCTCGCGGCTGCTGGCGACGACCGATATGCCGACCTCCGTCGATGAGGCCTACGATCTCACGATGTGCCGCCGGTAACGGCAATCCGCGATGCGCTCGACACGCTGGTTTTCGGCGGCGGCAGGATGATCCGCGTCTATGGTCCCGTCGGCGACACCAATACCGGCGTCGAGGTGGTGATGAAGGACAGGCCGCTGCGTAGGGCGATGTTCGTCTATTCCCGCAATGTCCTGTTGCTGTCGGTGCTGATCTCGTTGTTCACGGCGACGCTGATCTTCTTTGCGATTAACCGCATCCTCATCGGCCCGATCCGCCGGCTGACCGGCAGCATGCAGCAATTCTCCTCCGATCCTGACAACCCGGCCCATATCTATATCGGCGACGGCGGCCGCGACGAACTGGCGGTCGCCGGCCGCAACCTCACCTCGATGCAGATGGAGCTGCAGAAGACGCTGAAGCAGCAGAAGAACCTGGCAGCGCTCGGCCTCGCCGTTTCCAAGATCAATCACGACATGCGCAATATCCTGGCGTCTGCGCAGTTGATGTCCGATCGGCTGGTCGATGTCGATGATCCGATGGTGAAAAGCTTCGCCCCGAAGCTGCTGCGCACCATCGACCGCGCCGTCGGCTACACCACCGAGGTGCTGTCCTACGGCAAGGCGAGCGAATCCGCACCGCGCCGCCGCCATATCCGCCTGTTGGAACTGACCCAGGACGTCAAGGACATGCTGGCGATCGATCCGCAAAGCGGCATCGAATTCGCAGAGCAGATCGGCGCCGAGCTTGAGGTTGATGCCGATGGCGAACAGCTTTTCCGCGTCATCCACAATCTCTGCCGCAACGCGCTGCAGGCGCTGACCTCGCCGGGCGAGGGCGGCCCGGGCTCCGTCAGGCGCATCACCGTCTCCGCCCAGCGCGTCGGCAGCGTCGTCAGCATCACCGTGGATGATACCGGTCCCGGCATGCCGCTGAAGGCGCGCCAGAACCTCTTTGCCGCCTTCCGCGGCTCGGCCCGCTCCGGCGGCACCGGCCTCGGCCTCACCATCGCCCGCGAGCTGGTGCTCGCCCATGGCGGCACGATCGCGCTGGTGGAAAAACCGACGGTCGGCACGCAGTTCCGCATCGAGATCCCCGATCGCCCGGTTTCGCTGGAGGATTACCGCAGCCGGGCGCACATTGAAAAGTGACGGGGTTTCGCAAGGTGCGGCTGCTGGCAGACAAAGACGCGATTTTTTCAGAAATGCTCTTGCATTGTCCCGAAGGACGTTTTAGAGGATCGCCACGCAAGCGGCTCCGCCGCATTTTGCACGCACCCGTAGCTCAGCTGGATAGAGCACCAGACTACGAATCTGGGGGTCAGGAGTTCGAATCTCTTCGGGTGCGCCATTTCTCTTTTCATCGAAAGTCTGCCACGACCTGTTGAACCGCGGGAAGAAATTTGCCGTTCCAGGTGCTTTGCCGACGCTATCCTTCGTTCGGGCGATCAGGTGGAAGTTTCATTAGCAACAGAGCGAGCAGCGCTGCTCGATTGATTGATTTGGGTTTTTGGCTTTGCAGTAATTTGCCTAAGGATATCTTCAACCCCGCGGAAAATGCCTAAACACCGCTATCGCAGGTGTTTCGGAAAACGATATTACATATAGAATTATTCTAAAGCTAACCGGCAATAAGCTGGTTTGCGAAAAATCTATTCGCAATGGCGAGGATCTCAAGCATAACGCAACCTTTGCGTCTCTCGCGCATATTGAATTTCGTAGGACATTGGGACAAGGTGCCCGCCGCATAACGAATTCGCGACTTTATTATTGCAGTGCGTGCATTTCACTTTTCATGTGAATACCCGGGTACGTGGTGACGTAAAGGCAAAATGGCTTTTGTTCTAAACACCTTTGGTAGGTTGCAGCTCGTTGACGGGGAGGGGAGCCTCGTCGCCTTTCCCGAGAAAGGTTTGCTGCTTCTCGTCTATTTGTTGACGACCGGTGAAAGTTCGGCGGATCGAACGACCTTGGCGCGTTTTCTGTGGGGCGATGCCGATAGGGACGTTGCGCTTTCGACGTTGCGTAAGCTGATTTCGAGAGTGAAGGCCCGTCAAGCCGAACTCGGAATAAACATTCTCTCATCCCAGGGCAACATGGTCTCTCTCGACCGAAAGTCCTTGTCTTCCGACCTCCTGCTATCCGAGACCGACGAAGCGGTCGCGTCGTTCTCTCTGCTTAAACATCTTGTGAAGCTGCTGAACCAACCCTTTCTGGGGCCGGTTCACTGCCACAGCCGCGAGTTTCAACAGTGGCTTGCCGAGCGCGAAAAATGCCATATCGACCTTCTCGCAAATACATTGAAAACGGTATCGCGACGAGCGCAGTCGAGAGCGGAATCAGAACTCCTGCGAAAGGCCGCCATTATCCTGTTTCGGACGGAACCGAAGGATCCGGATACGCTGCAGTTGCTGATAGAGATATTCAAGGCGGAGGAAGAGGTTGAATCGCTTCGGACCTATTTCGAACAGCGGCGCAATTCGATTTCGCGAGGGATCGCGGTACGCGGCGCATCCGACGGTGCTGACACAAAACCCGTTCGCCCGGCGTTAGTGCCGTCAAGGGAAAAACACGTAACCGCTGCTTCCCTTGAGCCCGAGGACGTCAGCATTGCAATTCCTCGCCTGGTGCTGCTTCCACCCAGAAATCAATCCATTCATCCCCAAGCCGGTTTTTTAGCTGCGTCTTTGGTGGAGGATATCACGATTGGATTTTGCGCCTTCAACAGCCTGCAGGTCATAGCCCCATATTCGGCGGTGCAAATTGGCCACCACATGGAGACCCAGAAGGCCTTCTTTGAACGACATCACGTCAATTACATTCTCGACACTCGGATCAGCAATGCGGGCGATGACGTCACCCTGTTCGCCCAACTGATCTTTTTTGACCAGAATCAAATTGTCTGGGCAGAGAGGTTCAGCCTTGATCATCGGGATCTTGTCAAAGACAGGAGGACTGTCTCTCGACGGATTGCTCTTTCCATATCCAGCGAAATCGAGCGCCATGAGGCGTTGCGCGAGGATTTGAACCCGGCGGCTTACCATCGATATCTCGTTGGCAGGCGGCATCTGGCGCGGCTGACGCTTCCGAATCTACGGCGTGCGCGCAAGGAGATGAAAGCCGCGCTCAGCCTCAGCCCCGATTTCGCACCGGCGCTGAGTTCAATGGCGCGGACTTACTCCAAGGAATGGCTGTTGACCGCGCGGGGTGATATCGATCTGTTGAAAACGGCGGAGACCTTGGCAAAGCAGGCCACCGAAACGCGTCCGGATTTTGCCGATGGATATCGCGAGTTCGGCGTGGCGAAATTGTTGCAGGGTGCATTTGACGAAAGCGCCGAGGCAATGGAAGTGGCGGAGAGCCTCGCCCCGCACTATGCGGATGTTATTGCCGACTACGCCGACACTTTGGTTCATTGTTCGCTCCCTGCCATCGCCTTGCGAAAGATCGAGCGGGCAATCGAGCTGAACCCGCTCAGCCCCGACACCTATTTCTGGACCGCTGCCGGCGCAAATTATGCCCTTGGCGAATTCGAAGCTTCGCTGGATTACATTGGGCAGATGGCCGATGCCAGTTTGGCCGACAGGCTAGCGGCCGCAAGCTGGGCCATGTTGGGCCATCAGGACAAGGCGCGGATCTTCGTCAGGAGGTTTCGCGAAGTCAATCCGGACTTCGACGTGGACAAATGGCTGTCTGCGGTTCCGAGTAAGGAGCAATGGCATAAGGATCTTTACCGAGAAGGCCTGAAGAAAGCTGGATTTTAAACACCAATCATTAGAAGAGGGAAAAAGCATGGCTAGAGTTGTTGTTATTAGTGTTGAAGGCGACGATGATCTCTGGGTCGCTGATCTGGACGCCGGCACGGTGGTGCCTCTTCCGTCTCCCAAGTCGGGCGGGCTGAAAGCGGTAACCGACCTTCGAGCAACCGGGGCAATCGTGACAAAGGGCGTCAATCTGGCCGTGGTGGTCAAGTCTGCGGACGCGGCATTGTCGGGCCATTATGATGGCTGATCGCGCATAATCTCTGCATCATCACGCTGGATGGCGGGCCGAGATGATCGCTCGCCTTCCAGCGCCAGATAGGCGCCGCACGGGTCGTGGCCTCATTCCTTAATCGGGATTCCGGCTTCGATCGCAGCGTCGATGAACGCCTGCCGCGCCTCTTCCCGGTTTCGTTTGCCCGACATCACATCGGCGCAAACCGCACAGGCTCTATCCAAGGCAGGACCCTCTTCGGTCGGCCAGTCTTCGACCAGCGCCCATGTCGCGGCCTGGGTCGTCTGGATCACCACCCACTGATCCGGCCCTTCAAGGGCAAGCGTCACCGGCTTCTTCCAAATGGTTTGCATGATCTCAGCACCTCCGCTGCGTGCTCTCTATAGGCTGCTCACATAGCGCGGTTCATCCAGCGTGGCGAGGTGAGCGGGTGAACGAGATAGTTTCTCCAGCAGCGAGGACATCGTCGCCCGCCTTATAGGACCCATGTCTTGCCCGGAAACTCATGGCCGCCCCCACGACAGTCTCTGTGTGAGCCCTCGAAGCAATGAAACCCGCAGTCGAATATAACCGCGCATTTGCATGCGACGCCTAGAACTCCTGAACGAATTCACACGCCAGCAATGTCTTTCCTGGCAAGGCGTTGCCTTGGCGGGCAACGATGGAGACCTTTCCAGGCCCGGCCATTCCTGGTTCCGGCTGCAGATCTGCCGGCAGCTCGCGCGAATAGCCCTTGGTGGATGTGCCCAGTAGATCCGAGGTCTCCGGCTTCAAACCGTATTTTGCGGCCAGATCGTCGGCGCGTTCGCCCTCGACCAAAATTCCGACCGCGTTGCTTGCAAAGAAAACCTCGGTCGATTTAAAGCCGTCGCGGCCTATCTGGTTCGGGAGTTTGTAGATCGCCGCGCCCAAGGATGACGTGTCCGGCTTGGCCAAAGCTTCCACGACATCATAGACCTTCATTGCCGATGTCATCGTATAGGGTGGTTTGCAAAGGGCTGCGTCAAAGAATTTGTCATTGGCCGAATCGGCCAGAACCTGCCCGGCCTGAAATGCCGCAAAAGCGACGCATGCGGAGACGGCAGCGTGGCGAATGAATTTGGCGTTGTGCACGGAATATTTTCCCGAGAGAGTGGCTGTCGCGGATTGGCGCGTTGCGAGTTTCGAATGCCTAGGGGATTCGAAGTAATTATGCTACCCCAAGTTTAATCTCTCAGCTCCACTCTTCTCTTCCGTCTGGCCGTGCTGATGGGTAGGATGAGTGGCATCGGGCGCGGAGACGGAGATATCGTCGAGCCCTTCCGAAGGCAGGAAAGTCATGATCGCAGCCTATATTGATGAAATCATCATGTTTTGCGCCGGCCTGTGGATGACATCAGTCGGCTTTGGTTATCTGCCATATCCAGGCAAGCCGGCCAGCCGGCCACCGTTGATTCGCCATTTCAAGTGGATGGGTCCCTTGCTGCTCGCGATCGCAGTGGTTCTGGCGGCTGCCTCATAAGCTGCGTGCTCAGGCTGGGGTGAAGCAATGACCGATATGTTGGCCTGCCCGTCCTGCGGATTGGACAAAACAGAATCGATCGTCCACCGCGGTTCCTACATTCTCCGATGCGCCGCCTGCGGCGAAGCGATTGTCGCCACATCATTCATGGCGATGCGCGACTCGGATCACCTGTGTTCGGCCTTTATCGATCCGGGTCCCGGAAAACCTCCTCCGCCAGAGATGCTCGTCGCGCGTGGACCGCTCCGGCAGATCGCAACGGCAATTAGCGCTGCGGCGAATGATGGAACTCTGATACGTCTGATTTCTGAAGTGAAAGATTGAAGCCCGCCTTTACACAGCTGGCGCCCTCATGGGCGTAACCGGACGAGAATCTTCGCCCCGGGAACTCTCAACTGTTCCGCCAGCGGCGCCTTCCGGCTGCCGGCCGCGAGCTGATTGGCTGACGAAGAGGATGGGTAGTACCGACACTGTGATAATCGTTTTGCGCGAAACTGCTTCAGGTTTTCAAGATGGAGATCGGGAGATCAACGATAAGCACTTCTCGTCGGCCGCTCCAGTCTCACCAAGGCAGCGAAGGGAAAAACTATTGAGCGGTCGGGTGGTCTCTCAAATAGTCTTCCCTTTCTTCCTTCCCGACCAAAGATGAGTAATAGCCGCTGCAAACCAGATATGAGCACTCATCCGGGTTGCCCGTTTGCCATCCCGGCTGGCAGAGTACGACGTGATGGAATTTGGCGTTGCAAAGTCCGTGGTTTGCTAGGAGCCGCGGATCGTTTCCGAAATACGCGCTTATGGCTTTCTCGCGAGTCCAGGCAGGAACGACTTTCCAATCAGCGTCGCCGCCCTCTTCGCTCACGTTGGCGAGCGCACAGAACGACCAATTGGATATGACAATCGGCTGATCGCAGGAAAAAGCCTGGACGGCGCTTCCCAGCACGATCGAAATCAATGCCAACAATCGCCGGACGCAAACGGCCACGCTCTTCTCCCCCATACAGCTTATTCGCATCGCGCTTCTACCCCCGAGATTCATTGCAGGGATCCTATCAGAAGGGACTGGATAATAGAAGATCATAACTAAGAATATTTTCCTAGTTCACGGATCGTTCTTGCGCTAGGTTTGCCGCAATTGCAACCACGGACTGTTAGATGTTGAGCAAATTTTTTCTCCGAGGTCAGGTGATGGTGTGGACGAGCTTTGGCCGTCACGCGCGGCATGAACGGAGTTCCCGCAACAGGCTCCGGAGGGCGGGCGGATACCGATCGACAACACGGGCGAGGGGCTGATGGCGGAATTCAACCCTCGCGACAAAAGCCGAACCAGTCAAGGAAAGACGCGGGCGATGGTGCGCAGGCATACCGCTCCGCCGAGCGGCATGGATGACGGCAGTCTTCGCTGGCAATGGTTCACCATTCAGTTGCTGGAATCTGCGGCCTTCACGACATTGAGTGCGAATGCCTGCCGCGCCTTCTTCCGCATCGTCATCGAGCACACGTCGCACGCCGCCTTGGAAAACGGCAAGCTTGTCGTGACCCATCCTCAGTTCGTGTCTTACGGCGTGACCGGCGAATATGTGGCCGATGCGATCGATGAGCTCGAATATAAGGGGCTGATAAAAGTTCGCCGCGGCCGGGCGGGCAGCGGTGTCGCGCATCCCAACCGGTTCACGCTGACTTTTGTCGGTGACCATGAAGGTGCGCCGCCCACCGACGAGTGGAAGCGATGCACGGCGGAAAGGTGCCGGAAATGGTCCGAGACCGACCGCAAGATTGCCGCCGACAAACGCGGACGCGTCGGCAGGAAGAAAAAAACCCCACTTCGGAATCCCGAAATCCCCCCGCTTCGGGATTCCGAAATTCGCCGCGCTTCGTGAGCTGCGCAGGTGAAGAAACAGGCAATGATTTCAATGCCGCAACCAATTTCGGGATTCCGAAGTGCTATATAGATCTTGGTGGGGCTGTCCCTAACGAAGGCACTTTGCCACGATCAGGAACTCCGTCTCCCGCCCCCCGATCTTCCCAGCCGAAGTCGTGCGAAGCAGAAGGCCGAAAGCTTCATAGAGCCAATAAAGTGGGGGAATTCGGTCCTTGAGCGCGTGCACCTGTGTCGACACATATTCGCCGACGAAGACGACATCCATGCCGAGGTCCTTCAATGTCCCGGCAATCTCCGAATGGGATGCCTCTGCGGCGTGCTCGACGCGGAATGGGGCGTAGCCCGGCTTTCCGGCGTTTTTCTGCCTGAGAACGTAGCGATAAAACAAGACGTGGGTCCACCAGGGCGTCAGATCGGTGAAGATCCCCTTGGCTGAGTTCAGGATCGGACCCTTGACGAACACCAGACCACCGGGAGACAGGGTGTCATGGGCTCTCAACAAGGCAGAGCGCGGGCTTTCCAAATGCTCGAGAACGTCCCAGAAGACGCAGGCGTCGAAGTGACGATCTCCATAGTCGATGGTTTGAGCATCGCCGAGGATCCGCTCGGCCGCGTCCCTGTTCTTCTCCAGCTGCTCCTTGGAGATATCAACGACGGTATATCTCGCACCTTTCAAGGGGATATGCGTGCGGGAGCCGCCTCCAACCTCAAGGATATCTGTGTTGCTGTTGCCGGAAAACGCAGATTGTGCGTGCGACAGCGCGTCGTTTACCCACGGCGAAGCCATAATCCTTCCCTCCTGAAAGATTAACGTCTACGACTATAAGTAAGCATTAATATACTATTTTAGAAATATTTTAAACATCTCTGGGACGGGCGGCGCCGTCCGGCCGGAATTGAGGCAAGCCGTCAGCCTAGTTTCGCGCAACCTTCCTGATGTATCCGCAGGTTTGATGATCTTTGAGGCGCTTCAGCCGGAGGAATGCATGACGGTGGGAATTTTTCGGGCTCTGGCTGCCCTGGCGATGATGACGGCCCTTGGCGGCTGCATCGACCATGCCAATGATCCCGTACTCCTGGCGGTCGGCGTGCCGGTCAATCCGCCTGTTGTTGCGCACGGCATTTGCATGACCGACGGCAACGCCATGTATGACGAGGCAAGGAAGCAGTATCAGCTGCGCGCCCAACTGACCGGATATGCCGGGGCCGATGAGCTGGAGGCCGAAACGATAGCGCGCGCCGCCGCCCATCGCCAATATGTCGCCTGCCTCTCCGGCCAGGGCTACCGGACATTATACGCGAATTGAGAACAGAGAATTCAGCTTTCCTCACCAGCGCCGTTTGAGCCCTCTTCCTGATCGCGACTTTTCACGTTTTTCGGCGATTTAGTCACGCCGGATCGCCTGCAATCACGAGTTTTGGAAGCTGCAGGCAACGGCGGAACTCCGCACGCGGGAAAGGCATTCTCTCGAGATAAATCCAGTAAGGAGGGTTTATCATGAAAATGCTCAGACTTGCCCCTTCCACCGTCGCGCTTAGCGCCCTTCTCGCCCTCACATCGATCATCCCCGCGCAGGCGGCGCCCGCCCAGGCGGTTCGGCCGCCTGCTGTCTCGGGCGTGAAAATGGTGCAATATAAACCACATCCCGGGTCCTGGCATGGCTATCAAGGTTTCCGCACCGAGCGCCCCGGCACCCGCCGCCATTCCGATGGCTACTGGTATCCGCTTGCTGCTTTCGGCGTCGAGGCCGGCACCACAGGCTCCATCGTCCGCCCGCCGGTGAACAGGCCGGCAGCTCCGGAAATGTGCAACCCTACGTTTTCTGGATCGATCGGTCCCGGTAGCATGCCTTGCGATAACGGCTATTGAGCCGGCAAATGAAAAAGGCGGCGATGAGCCGCCTTTTTCTCGATCGGGCCGCCGCTCACATGTCCGTGACCTCTGCTTTCGCACCGTAGTATGTGACAGATCGCCTTCCTAACTCCGGGGCGTAAATTCCCCGAATCCTCCCAAGGAGACGATGATGACCACGACTTTCAAGAACGGCCTGATGGCCGCTGCCTTCGGCACAATTCTCGGCCTCTCGGCCTTCTCGGCAACGGCAGCTCCCCTTCAGTCGAGCGCGACGGAGCAGGGTGCGACGACGCGTCCGGTTGCCCAACAGGAAACCAAGGTTGAGCACAACAGGCGCACCACCGGTTCGATCGGCGAGCGCGCCTCGGAAACCACGGGCTCGACACATTATATGATGAACCCGAAGAAGCCGCTCAACCAGGATTGCAAGCTCGGCTTCAACCCGACGAGCAGCTCTAGCTGCAACTACTGACAAGGCGCTTCGGCGTTTTCGCGATCGTGAGCGGCCCGCAATGGGCTGAAGGGGCGGCCTCAGGGTCGCCCTTTCGCATGCGGGGTGACTGGTTGCGCTGGGTCCATTGTCGCCCGTTTGGAAAATGTTGCATCGAATGCAAAAATGCAATAAGTACAGAATCATGCAAACTGGTGACAGTGGGTGTTGCGAAAAGCCGCAGCCAAGAGCGATTGACGCGTCTGCCTTGGAATTGCCATGCTCGCCGCGATGGTCGCATTTTATAATCAATCGAATTTCAGACAGGTGGGATAGTCATGACTGCAAAGGCCGCATGCTCCGATTTCCTGCATTTTTTCCGCTCCTGGATCAGCAACCCGCTTCGGGTCGCGGCCATCGCGCCGTCGGGGGATTCGCTTGCCAGGATCATGACCAGTGAAATTGCCGCACTCGACGGTCCGATCATCGAACTCGGCCCGGGAACCGGCGTCTTCACCCGGGCGCTGCTGGCGCGCGGCGTCAGCGAAGCGGATCTGACCCTGATCGAGTACGGCCCGGAGTTCATCACCTCGCTGCAGGCACGGTTCCCGACGGCGCGCGTGTTGCAGATGGATGCCGCCCATCTCGCCCATGCCGATATTTTCGAGGGCGAACCGGTCGGCGCAGTCGTCAGCGGCCTGCCTCTGCTCTCCATGTCGCCCCGCAAGATCGCCTCGATCATGGCCGGCGCCTTCGCCTATATGCGCCCGGGCGGGGCCATTTATCAGTTTACCTATGGTCCGCGCTGCCCGGTGCCGCGGCCGATCCTCGATCGTCTCGGCCTGAAGGCGGTGCGCATCGGCGGCACGGTGCGCAACCTGCCGCCGGCCTCCGTCTACAGGATTTCACGCCGCAAGCCGCTGGAACTGTCGCGCGAGCGCATCAGCTATCGCCAGAGCGAGACTGAAATCGACGACGTCGCCGCCTTTTCCAACGAAACCGGCGGCTGAACGATGATGCCGGGCCGGAATGGCTGAGAACAAGCGGACGGAGACAACCGAAGGCAGGCGGGAACGCAAGCGGCGGCAGACGCGCGAGCGCATTGAGCATGCGGCGATGTCCCTCTTTCTGCAGCGCGGCTTTGAGGGCACGACGATCGAGGACATCACCGAGGCGGCCGATGTATCCAAGCGCAGTTTCTTCGATTATTTCCCCTCCAAGGAAGAGGTGGTTTTCGCCTGGCAGGATGCCTTCGCCGATCGCTTGATGGCGGCGGTCGCCGCAAGGCCGGCGGCAGAATCCTCGGTCGCCGCCGTCGAGGCGGCGATCACGGCAACCGTCATCGCTGCCGTCGACGAGCCTGGCCTGGCGCTTGGCGAACTCATCCATCGCACGCCGGCGCTGAAGGCCCGCGACCAGCTGAAATACGCCAGGCTCGAACAGAAGCTCGCCGAGGCGCTGCTGCTGCGCAAGGGAGGTGATCCGCTTGAGCGGCCCCGCATGCGCGTCCTTGCGGCCGTCGTCATCGGTGCGCTGCGCGTCGGGGCGGAACTCTGGCAGCAGCGCCCGCCGGGCGCCTCGCTTGAGGATTTCGCCCGGGAGATCTTCGCCGACCTCTGGAAGATGCTGGCGGAATTCGGCGACGAGGCGAAGACCAGGCTTTGACCCAGCCCGCCTGAGGATCACTGCGCTCGCCCGATGCGTCGGTTCGATGTCGATGTTTCCACTCATCCCTGTCATCGGGCCCTGTTATCGGGACTGGGCCGTCCTATATCTGCAAGCGTCGTAGCGGCCACATTCTGCTGATCCCGCGATAGGCGGATCATCACCATGCCGGGCATCGCTTTCGATCAGGGCAGACATTCGCGCTCGAAGGCATCTCCGAAAGCCTCGGCATTCGTGCCGCCGCTGTTTAACCGCCTCCGACCGTTCCACCGAATTTCAATGATTGATTGATAAGAGAGGAAAGACCATGTCCAATTACAACGCAGCAAAGTCAGGCACCTTCAAGATCGGCGGCAATATCGAGATCAATCGTCTCGGTTTCGGCGCCATGCGCGTCACCGGCAAGGGCATCTGGGGCGAGCCTTCCGATCATGCCGAATCCATCCGTACGCTGAAGCGCCTGCCGGAACTCGGCGTGAACTTTATCGATACGGCCGATTCCTACGGCCCCGATGTCTCCGAATGGCTGATCAAGGAAGCGCTGCATCCCTATGGCGGCAAGTCGGTCATCGCCACCAAGGGCGGCCTGACCCGCCACGGACCCGATATCTGGCTGCCTGTGGGACGTCCGGAATACCTGATCCAGCAGGCGCATAAGAGCCTGCGCAATCTCGGCGTCGAGCAGATCGATCTCTGGCAGCTGCACAGGATCGATCAGAAGGTGCCGGCCAAGGAACAGTTCGATGCGATCAAATCGCTGCTCGATACCGGCCTCATCCGCCATGCGGGTCTCAGCGAAGTGTCCGTTGCCGACATCGAGGCCGCCTCGAAGCACTTCAAGGTCGCGACCGTCCAGAACCGCTACAATCTCGTCGATCGCACCAGCGAGGACGTGCTCGATTATTGCACCAAGCACAATATCGGCTTCATCCCCTGGTACCCGCTCGCCGCCGGCGATCTCGCCAAGCCCGGCTCGCTGCTCGATACGATCGCCAAAAAGCACAATGCCGCACCCAGCCAGATCGCGCTCGCCTGGGTGCTGAAGCGCAGCCCGGTCATGCTGCCGATCCCCGGCACCTCCAAGGTCAAGCATCTTGAGGAAAACGTGGCGGCGGTTGATATCGCGCTGTCAGACGAGGAATTCTCCGCCCTCGACGCCGAGGGCAGCAAAGTCTTCAAGGCTGCTTGACGGGCAAACCGGCGAAAGATGTCTGTGCCGATGGCAGCCCCTCACCCTCACCCTCTCCCCGTAAAAACGGGGCGAGGGGACGTGCCCTGCGATGGTGCGATGGGTGGTGGGGAACGGAGAGGGTGCGGCATATCCCCTTCGCCCCGCGAGCGGGGAGAAGGTGCCGGCAGGCGGATGAGGGGCGAGTCTATCGGCGATCCGAGAGGGCCACAATTTTCGGCATAATTTTGACCATCTGGTCAAACATGCTGCAAAATGAGGCGGATACCTGTTATTTTGAGGGCAAGCCTTGCATCTAGCGCATTGCTGCATTGCGGTATTTTCGCTATTCCGAATCAAAAGAATTGGCTATTACTATCTTCGTAAGCAGCGCACTCCTCCTCCCAGCGCTCTTACATCGGACTGACAACACTCCTCCTCCCAGTTGTCAGTCAGGATCAAGAGCCCGGCGCACCTCCTCCCGCGTCGGGCTTTTTTCTTTTCTCCCCAAATCTTCCGCCCTAAATCGAAATCGATCGGTTGCCGATCCGCGCAACGCCAGTCCTGCGTTTTCGCGAGGGATTGCGCAAAACAAAGGCTTCCACCGCCCGCGGTTTGACTCGGCAAGCCTCGTCGGACTATTTGAACGGGCGCCGCCTGTCCGGTGCGTGAACCGATTGGAGTTTGGTCATGATCGGCAAAAGAGGCGGCTTGCCCGCGGCTCTGACAGGTCTTCTGATTGCAACGATGGCGCTCGCCGGCTGCGGCGGCAGGCCGGTCGGTGTCATGCAGGCGGCCGGCACCGCGGCCCCCGGCACCTCCAAGGTCGACCTGCTCGTCGCGACGACGCGCGCTGCCGACGACAATCCCGCCGTGCTTTTCTCCGGCGAACGCGGCACCGGGCTTGCCGTCAATGCCGTCGACGTCTCCATTCCGCCGGAAGCCAATCGCAAGGTCGGCCAGGTGCAATGGCCAAGCCGCCTGCCGGCCGATCCGCTGCGCGATTTCGTCACCGTTTCTGTCGATCCGCTGGAAGGCGAGCGGGCCGGCGAGACGTGGCTGAAGTCCCATATGCCGAAGAGCCGCCGCGTACTGGTCTTCGTCCACGGCTTCAACAATCGTTATGAGGATGCCGTCTACCGCTTCGCGCAGATCGTCCACGATTCGCATGCCGACGTTGCGCCCGTCGTCTTCACCTGGCCTTCGCGCGGCAGCATCTTCGATTATAATTACGACAAGGAAAGCACCAACTATTCCCGCGACGCGCTGGAGGAATTGTTGACCCGCACCGCCGCAAATCCCGCCGTTAGCGACGTCACCATCATGGCCCATTCGATGGGCACCTGGCTCACCGTCGAAGCGCTGCGGCAGATGGCGATCCGCAACGGTCATGTCGCCTCGAAGATCAACAATGTCATCCTCGCTTCGCCGGATCTCGATGTCGACGTTTTCGGCCGCCAGTTCGCCAGCCTCGGCAAGGAAAGGCCGCACTTCACCATCTTCGTCTCGCAGGACGATCGCGCTTTGGCGCTGTCGCGGCGCATCTCCGGCAATGTCGACCGGCTCGGCCAGATCGATCCTTCCGTCGAACCCTATCGCAGCAAGCTCGAAGCGGCCGGCATCACCGTGCTCGACCTCACCAAGCTCAAGGGCGGCGACCGGCTGAACCACGGCAAGTTCGCCGAAAGCCCCGAAGTGGTGAAGCTGATCGGCGACCGGCTGATTGCCGGCCAGACGATCACCGATTCCAATGTCGGCCTCGGCGAGGCCGTCGGCGCCGTGGCGATGGGGGCTGCCCAGACCGCCGGAAGTGCCGTCAGCGTCGCCGTCAGCACGCCGATTGCGATCTTCGATCCGCGCACCCGGCGCAACTACGATGCCCAGCTGAAACGTCTCGGCCAGTCGATGAACAATACCGTCGGTTCGGTCGGCGACAGCGTCGGCGCCGGCCTGCCGGCAAGCCAGTAAAAATTCCACAGAGCAATTCCAGCAAAAGTGCACAGCGGTTTTGCGTTTCGGAATTGCGAAAAAAACAAAGAAATAGAGAATTTCCGTGATTCGGAAAAAACGGAAATTCTCTAGGCATCACATCTTGATGTGATATATCAGATTCACGACGGCAATTTTGTCTGCCGTGCGATGGGTTGATGGCATGGCGGATGAGACGAAGAAGACGGTAGCGGTCGTCGGCGCAGGCGTGATCGGCGCCTCGATCGCTTTCGAGCTGCAGCGGCGCGGGTTTGATGTGACGCTGATCGACAAGGGCGAGCCGGGTCGCGGCACCTCTTTCGGCAATATGGCGAGCATCGCGCTCGATTTTGCCGCCGGTTCCGGCCCTTCGACCTGGAAGAAGATCCCCGGCTGGCTGCTCGATCCGGAAGGTCCCGTCTGGCTGCGGCCCTCCTATGCCGCCAGGATGCTGCCCTGGTTCCTGCGCTTCCTCGCTGCCGGCCGGCCCTCGCGGCTCCGAGAGATCGAGGATGCCGGCATGCGCCTGTCGAACCGGGCGCTCGGCGATTTCAGGCATATGCTCCAGGCGATTGGCGCACCCGAGTTGATGACCGAGGAGGGTTGTCTCGCGATCTACGAGACCGAGGCGGAATTTGCCGCCGACCGTGGCCATCTCGCCATGATGCAGCGCTACGGCCTCGAATTCGAGGTTTTGAGCAACGGCGCCATCCAACATTACGAACCCACTTTGTCACCGGCGATCGCCAAAGCCGTACTGCTCCCCGACAACAAGTCGATCCGCGACCCCTACAAGCTGGTGGTCAAACTCGCCGATGCCGCAAAGGCTGCGGGCACGACCTTCGTCTCCGGCACTGTCAGGAATATCGAGCGCAGGGGCGATGGCACGGCCGTCGTTCTCCTCGAGGATGGCAGGCGGATCGAGGCCGGTTCGGTCGTGCTTGCCGCCGGCGTCCACACCCGTTTCCTCGCCGAAAAGCTCGGCGAGCCGATCCCGCTCGAAACTGAGCGCGGCTATCACACGCAGATCATGAAGCCCGGCATCGCGATGCGTTATTCGGTGATCTGGCCGCATCGCGCCTTCATGGTGACGCCGACGGCGGGCGGCATCCGGGTTGGCGGCAATGTCGAGCTCGCCGGCCTCGATGCCGCGCCCGATTTCCGCCGTCCGCGGGTGCTGGTGCGCCATGCCCAGCGCGCGCTGCCCGGCCTGAAGGTCGAGGAGACGACGGAATGGATGGGGCACCGTCCGGCGCTGCCCGATACGATCCCGATCATTTCGCCGTCGTCGAAACTGCCCGGCGTTTTTTATGCGACCGGCCACGGCCATCTCGGCCTGACCTTTTCGGCAACGACAGCGCTGGTGATCGCCGATATGGTGACCGGGCTCAAACCATCCCTCGATATGACCCCGTTCCGCATAGACCGTTATTAGGAGGCCCCGATGTCCGATACCACCAAACCCGTAGCGCTGATCACCGGCGGCGGCCGCGGCATGGGCGAGGCGATCGCCCGCGAGCTCTCCGCCCAGGGCTATCGGCTGGCGCTGATGTCGCCTTCGGAAAGCTGCGAGAAGCTGGCGGCTGAACTTGGCGGCGTCGCTTCGCGCGGCGTGGCCGAAAAGGCCGAGGATCTCAAGGCGATCTTCGACCTGACGATGAAGACCTATGGCCGCATCGATGCCGTCGTCAACCTGAGCGGCCATCCGCCGAAGGGCGACCTGCTCGATATTTCAGACGAGAACTGGACGCTCGGTTCCGACATGATGATCCTGTCGCTGGTGCGCATGGCCCGCCTGGTGACGCCGGTCATGCTGAAACAGGGCAAGGGCGCCTTCGTCAACATCACCACTTTTGCGGCCTATGAGCCGTCGCTGGTCTTCCCGGTTTCCTGCACCTATCGCGCCGCTGCAGGCGCCTTCACCAAGCTTTATTCCGATCGTTATGCGGCCGACAATATCCGCATGAACTGCATCCTGCCGGGTTATATCGATAGTCTCAACCACAAGCCCGAGACCGCCGAGAAGGTGCCGATGAAGCGCATCGGCCATGTGGAGGAGATCGCCAAGACCGCGGCCTTCCTGCTCTCCGACGGCGCGGGTTATATCACCGGCCAGAATATCCGCGTCGATGGCGGCGTCACCCGTCACGTCTGATCTGGAGTTTTCGATATGAGATGGAAGCGCACGATCCAGCTGCTGGATGTCCACGCCGAAGGTGAGATCGGCCGCGTCGCGATCGGCGGCGTGCCGAAGATCCCCGGCGAGACCATCGCCGCCCAGCTGCATTGGCTGAACACCGATCCGAAGGGCGACGAACTGCGCCGCTTCCTTTGCCTGGAGCCGCGCGGCGCGCCGATCGGCTCGGTCAACCTGCTGCTGCCGGCACGGCACCCGGAGGCCGACGCCGCCTTCATCATCCTGCAGCCCGACCAGGCGCATGCGAGCTCCGGCTCGAACTCGATTTGCGTCACCACGGCCTTGCTGGAATCCGGCATCGTCGAAATGAAGGAGCCGGAGACAACAGTCACACTCGAAACCGCCGCCGGTCTCGTCAAGGCGACGGCGACCTGCCGCGACGGGCGCTGCGAAAAGGTCAGGCTCACCATGGTGCCCTCCTTCGTGCATGAGCTCGATGTCGCAATCGACACGCCGCATTGGGGAAGGATCAAGGCGGATATCTGCTATGGCGGCATCTTCTATGCGCTTGTTGATGTCAGCCAGATCGGTCTGACGATCGAGAAGGCCAATGCCGCCGGCCTCGTCCAGGCCGGCATGATCCTCAAGGAGCTGATCAACCGCGACATCAAGGTCGTCCATCCCGAGATCCCGGCGATCTCGGGCGTCGCCTATGTCATGTTCCGCGATACCGAAGTCGATGGCACGGTGCGCACCTGCACCACCATGTGGCCGGGCCGGGCCGACCGCTCGCCCTGCGGCACCGGCAACTCCGCCAATCTCGCCACGCTTTATGCCCGCGGCAAGGCCAAGGTCGGCGACACCTTCACCTCGAAGTCGATCATCGGCTCCGAATTCGAAGTCGGGCTGCAGGCAGTGACGGAGGTGGCCGGCCGCCCCGCCGTCATCCCCACCATCACCGGCCGCGGCTTCACCTTCGGCCTGACCCAGGTAGCGCTCGACCCGTTCGATCCGCATCCGAACGGTTTTGCGCTGACGGACGTCTGGGGGCCGTCGGCTGGGGAGATTTGACCGTTCAGGACATGATGCCGGAAGTGTGAAGCGGTTTCCGGACGGTTGGCGCGAATGGCTGCCCCTCCCCCTAACCCTCTTCCCGTAAACGGGGCGAGGGGACGTGTCCCGCGAGAGGCTGGCGAGGAACGGAGAGGGCGCGGCATATCCCCTTCGCCCCGTTTACGGGGAGAAGGTGGCGGCAGCCGGATGAGGGGCGCAGCACGCGCCGGAGCACGGCATTGGTTTGCCTGTCTCTGAAGATCGCCGGTTTTGAATGACGCCCGAAGATAGGCTCGCCGCGAGACTGTCGGATTACCGCAGAGAGACGAAGATGAGCGAAGATATCGAAACTATTACCCTGTGGCGTCCGGTCGGGCCTGAGGAACTGGCGCTTATTCGCGATCTCGACATGCGCGGATTTCCGCCGCGCTTGCCCGATCAACCGATCTTCTATCCCGTGCTGTCGGAAGATTATGCCGTCAAGATCGCGCGCGACTGGAATGTGCTGAGGAGCGGGTCGGGCTTCGTCACGAAGTTTGACGTAAGAAAGGATTACCTCGACGGCCATGCGGTTCAGGAAGCGGGCGGCCGGGCGCATCTCGAATATTGGATACCTGCCGAGGAGATGGATCAGTTCAACGCGGCGATCGTCGGAACCATTGAGGTCACGAAGACCTTCCCGTAACCGCTTCCCGCCGGCGTCGTCCTGATGGGACGGTTCGCGCGAATGGCTGCCCCTCACCCTAACCCTCTCCCCGTAAAAACGGGACGAGGGGACGTGCCCTGCGAGAGGTTGGTGGGGAACGGAGAGGTCGCGGCATATGCCCTTCTCCCCGCGCGCGGGGAGAAGGTGGCGGCAGCCGGATGAGGGGCAGCGGCACGCGCCGGCGATCCTACCAAACTTCCGCGACCGACTGACCAAAGCACATGAGCGTTCGCGTAACGATATTCGAAACGCGATCAGCCTTGCCTGCGCTCAGCAGCCCCGGTTCGAGTGTCCCAACCCAGCATGGCCAGCTCGGCCACTGCCTCCAGTTCGCTGCGGGTCGCTCCGTCGCGGGCCAGGATCGACATGCCGTTCTGAATTGTCTGGACGAAACGGGAGAGTGCGTGGACGTCGGTCGAGGCCGGAATTTCGCCTGCTGATATCGCCTTATTCAGGCGCAGCTTCAGCCGGTCGAGCGTGACGGCGCGGGCGGCTCGCACGAGTTCGCCGAGTTCCACATGGCCCTCGCTGCCGACCGAAGAGAGCGCCACCATGCAGCCGCGGGGAATATCCACGACACAGCCGGTCAGGGCAGCGGCCGAATCCATCAGAAACGACCTCACCGCCTCACGGGCCGTGCCCGCGGAAAAGAAGCCTCCCCAGACGAGCGCCTCGTTGTTGTCGCGATAGTGGCGCAGCGCCTCGGCATAGAGCGCCTCCTTCGAACCGAAGGCCGCGTAAAGGCTCGGCGATCCGATCCCCATCGCCTCGGTGAGGTCGGCGATCGAGGTCGCCTCGAAGCCCTTGATCCAGAACAGGCGGGTG
Source organism: Rhizobium sp. SRDI943 (assembly GCF_057653695.1). Taxonomy (NCBI): domain Bacteria; kingdom Pseudomonadati; phylum Pseudomonadota; class Alphaproteobacteria; order Hyphomicrobiales; family Rhizobiaceae; genus Rhizobium; species Rhizobium sp. SRDI943. The sequence goes on from NZ_CM172787.1 coordinate 113,246, forward strand.
GCCTGCGCCAAGGCTGCTTCCCGATCGAACGCCCGCGGCCGTCCGCGCCCGCGGGTCGGGCTTTCATCGACGTTCGACATCTCATCCGATTTCTGCATCGATCATTATATAAACCCATTGACACCCCATCGCAACGTGCCTAGCTATTTATGTGTCGATCACTACAGAAAGAGAAGATCATGACAGAACTGGCTGGAAAGCGTGCCCTGGTCACAGGTGGCTCGCGTGGCATCGGTGCCGCCATCGCATTGGCGCTTGCCGACAAAGGCGCGGATGTCGCCATAACCTATGAGCGTTCGGCCGATCGCGCCGCCGAAGTCGTCCGGGCGATCGAGGGCAAGGGCCGCAAAGCGCTTGCCATCCAGGCCGACAGCGCCGATCCGGCGGCCGTGAAGCGCTCGGTCGACGAGGCCGCCCAGGCACTTGGCGGTCTCGACATTCTCGTCAACAATGCCGCAATCGCGCTTTACGGTGCGATCGCCGACGTCAGCGTCGAGCAGATCGATGCGCTGCTGGATGTCAATGTGCGGTCGCCTCTGCTCGCTTCGCAGGCCGCCATTCCCTATCTGCAGGCGGGAGGCCGCGTCATCACCATCGGCTCGGTCGGCGCCGAACGCATCGTCGGCGACACCGGCACGGTCTATTACATGACAAAATCCGCGCTCCACTCGTTTACCCGCGGCCTCGCGCGGGAACTCGGATCTCGCGATATCACCGTAAACCTCGTTCAGCCGGGTTCGACCGACACCGATATGAATCCCGCCGATGGCGACTTCGCCGATTTCCAGCGTGCCCTGATCCCACTTGGCCGTTATGGCGAGCCGGAAGATGTGGCGGCTGCTGTGGCTTTCCTCGCAAGCCCTGCTGCAAGGCACATCACCGGCACCATCCTCACAGTGGATGGCGGCTTGAACACCTGAATCGGGATCTGTTGCCTGCGTCGGCAAAAACGGGGGGTCGACAGATGTTGGTCCCTCTTTTCGTCCCGATGACCCCCTCACTCCAACCCGGACCCCGTTGAGGAGAAGAGAGAGCTAAGCCGCGGCACCCTCCAATATACCTCATCCTGAGGTGCGATCCGCAGGATCGCCTCGAAGGACACGCCGCAACGCCGCTCCTTGCATGATCCGGCGCCGGAATACCCGCCTCGTCCTTCGAGGCCCCTGCGGGGCACCTCAGGATGAGGCTCTCTTAAACGCCGCCGCTCCGGGCGCTGGCGAGGTGTCAGCGTCCGCACGATGCTTCGTTGGATGCGCCGCTTGACCCGAGGATGTCACGGAGGCGACGACGGCCGGCGTGCTTCTCTCTTAAGCTTTAAGATGATGTTTCGGAGAGCATGGACGGCCGGTCGGCCAGGTGGACAGCGCTTGTTCGACGACAGCCTCGAGCATCTCGCGGCTGAATCCGACACGCCGCGGCCCATCAACCGCGTTGCAAAATTCTAGTGCTGACGTGATCTGTGGCAAGCTCCGCGGCCGGGGCTGGCCTACCAAGCAGATATCCTTGGCCGATGTCGCAACCCAGATCCTGAAGCCGCTGAAGCTGGCTCTCTTCTTCGATACCCTCGGCGGTTATCGTCACGCCAAGTCCCGCACCGAGAGCGATGATGGCCTTGATCACCTTGTCCTGCTTATCATTGGTTTCGAATGAAGAGACGAAACTCCTGTCGATCTTGATCTTATCGAACCGGTAGTTGGATAGTTGTGAGAGGCTGGAATAACCTGTTCCAAAGTCGTCGAGAGCAATCCTGACGCCGGCGTTCACCAGATCGTCGAGGACGATTCGCGCAGTGACGGCGTCTTGGATGATGGCGCTCTCCGTCACCTCAAGCTCGACCCTGTGCGCCGGCAGACCGACATCGCCCAATATCTTGAGAATTCTAAGCCCCAGCAGTCGGTCGCTCAGTTGGATCGGAGAAAGGTTGAATGACAGGACGAGCTCATTTGGCCAGGAAAGCGCATCGGCGCAGGCGTGGCGAAGCAGCTGGTCTGTCAATTCGACGATCAGACCGGCTTCCTCTGCCACCGGAATGAATTCGTTCGGTGGGATGAATTCGCCGGAGGCCGTCTTCCAGCGTGCCAAGGCCTCGAAGCCGATAATCCTATTCGTTTTCAGGTCCACGAGCGGCTGATAGTAGGGAACGATCTCTGCCTTCTTGATGGCTGCTCTCAGATCAGCTTCCAGCCGGACCCGCTTCGCCAACTCGTCCTGCATCGAAGGCACGAAGGGCTTCACCAGATTGCGCCCCTGCTTTTTGGCGACATACATCGCACAGTCGGAATGTCGAATGACCTGACCGAGGTCATCGCCGTTCTCCGGAAAAAGCGCGAAGCCGACACTGGCGCCGAGGTCGACGGCGACACCATTGAATGTGAACGGCTTGCCGATCACGGTCACGATGCGGTTCCCCAACGCAACAAGATCGGGATTTCCAGTGCGCCGCGCCAGAACAACGAACTCGTCTCCTCCAAGGCGGAAAACGCGCTCACGGGGAAAGAGGGAAGAGAGCCGCTGAGCAACAGTCTTCAGCACCGCATCACCGTGATCATGCCCCAGGAGATCATTGACCTTCTTGAAGCCGTCGAGATCGATGCTGAACACGGCATAGGTCTCTTGTGCCCTCTGATCGCTCATCGCCTGCGCGCATATGGAATCCAGAAATCTGCGGTTAGGCAGTTCGGTCAGCGTGTCGTGACAGGCAATCCAGTCTACGTTCTTTTCGGCCTGCAGCCTGCGATGAACCTCCCTCGAAAGATCCCGGATCCTCAGCGCGGAATAGATGAGCCCGAGAAACCCGGAGATATTCAGGGCGAGGAGCGCGTGGTCCAGCGGATAGTCATGATGCTTCTCGATAAACTCATCCAGCCCTTCATGCCATTGGAAGAGCCAAGATAGGCAGAAGAGAAGCAGGAAGATCGCGAGCCAGGCAACGATCTCGATCTGCGGTCTGGTTGGTTGGCTGCGAGGCATATGAACAGGCTCCTGTTGTGTGAAGAGCCGTCATGGCCAGTTTGGTACGCTCGTATCACCGAATGCCGATGACGGATGGCGCAACTTCACGGCATCGGCGGTCCTACGCCGTGATCGAAGACCGCCTCAATTCATTCGGGCGGAATTAAGAGGGCCGGTATCGCAGTGGCTGATGAAGCCGCGCAGCACCGACAAATCCCAAAGATCGTCTATGCGCCTGGTAGGTTAATGGTGGATTGCCTTTGCGAAGGCACGGGAGTTTCGCTGCGCACAATGGATATCTTTGCCGCAAATTGGATGAGGATTCGGTTCCGGTCCATCGGTCGCCGCACACAGCCATTCTTTCGATCGGCTGAAGAATCCGCCGGAGGATCGGCATCGAACCGACCGCTGTCAGACCCCGGATGGGTGCCGGGCGCATCCCGGAGAGATCAATCTGCCAGCATGGTATCCGCCAGGCTGTAGCAGTGGCTCGCCTGATAGGCGTTCCGACCTCGGTTCATGTGCGTCACATTGAAAGTCCGAATGGCGCGCAAGATGCGGCGCTCCGCGAGGAATTTGCGGATCGAGGCCGAGCCCCGCACAGTGATGCCGAAAATGTCCTCGCCGCGCGGAAAAAAATAACCGACGTCTTCGGGCGTCGTGACGCAGTGCTCGAGAAAAGGCTCGTCGACATCGCCCTGCGCGGGTGAATGGTCCGTAGTGAAATGCGAAAGATGCACCAGGAATCGTGCACGCAGGCCCTCGCCGTCGGCATAGAGCGTGAAAAGCTCCATCCAGCTCGCATTGACGCGGATGAGCGGCTTGTCTGAGGTCGAGGGCAGACAAGAAACCGACCAGTAGTGACGCTCGGTCTTGCGAGGGATGGGGATGCAGGTTTGCCCATATACCCTGAGAATTTCCAGAACGTCTTGCGCCTGCGGGCGACGAAGCAGCTTCTCGTACCGGGCGACGTATTTGAACCGCTGTTCCAGGGACTCCGAGCGCTCTTCGGCGTCGATCAAATCCGCCTCGCCTTCTATCCAATCGCGCTGCTGCTCAGGATCCAGAAACTTGCGCAGACCAGTGGTGCTGCGACGAGGGACCGTGCTCATGTCTGGTGCCATGTGAGACCCGTCTCCTCATCGCTTCACCGGCCTGATCCCGCACGTGTCCATAGAGCCGCGCGACGTCCGCTCCTGGTGGTGAGGCGCCGTTCGCAGCATTTGGCTTGCCGAGCGGTTTGCCGGCGCGGCGGACCAACGCAACCGCCGCACCATAACATCCATCGAACGAATGGCGAAAGACTGACCTTCAGCAGGACCGAAAGCCAATGCTTACCGACGACCAAACCGCTGTGCACTTTTGCCGGAATTATTCTAATAGACGAACGGATCGACTCCGGCCGCGGCATGGGTGCCCGGCTCTTTCGGATAGATCACGCCCTTGCGCAGGATGATGTTCGCATAGAGCCTGGGCTCGCCAGTCTGGATCAACGCATGGGCGGTCTTCACCCTTCCGTAGAAATCCTGGCCGATCAGCGGCACCACCTGCCGGTGCGGCTCGTGGCGGGCGCAGCAGTCGATCATCTCCTCATGCACGGGGTCGAGCTTGTCGCGCTCGGCCTTGACGGTCGAGCGGAAGATCGCTTCCGCCACGAAGTCGTCGATCGGCAGCACGCTGAGCACGGCATTGAGGACCGGGATGAGGTGGTGGCCGTCGAGCCGGATCAGCCGGCGGGCATGTTCGACGCCCGGATAATTGCCGTCGACGATGGCGATCTCGTCGCCGTGACCCATGGCGCGAAGCGTCAAAAGCAGCTCCGGGCTCAGCAGCGGGTCAAGTCCTTTCAGCATGGTCTACCTCCTTGAAGAGTACGTTCTGGTCGGTGAGGTAACGCGCAAAGATCGGCAGGCTGGCGCCGCCGATGGCGCGCGCCTGCGCGCCGACCGCGCCCTCGATGATTTCGGGCATGACGACGCCCTGCAGGTCGAGCTTGGCGGCTTCGTCGATCGTGGCCTGCACCACCCGGCTGCGCACCCAATCGGGAAAGCCGCCGTCGATCACAGCCGCGCTGAAATCGACGATCGAGGCGGCGGCAACGATCGCCTGCGCCAGCGCCTTGGCGCTGTCCTGGATCCAGGCTTCCATCGGCTCGCCGAAATCCACCCAGCCGTCGGCCGAATACCAGAGCGGCTCGGGATCGATGCCGCGCTCGCGCAGCATGTTTTCGAGCACGAAGATCGAGGCGATTTCGAGCAGCTGCATCGTCTCGCCGTTCTTGCCGCGCACCGGCAGCGGCCCGATCGCGCCCGCCGTGCCGGTGCGGCCGGAAAAGATCGCCGAATTCAAGACGATTCCACCGCCGATGAAGGAGCCGATGAAGAAATAGACGAAATCCGGGTAGGACGGTCCGACGCCGAAGACCAGTTCGGCGCCGCAGGCGCTGGTCGCATCGTTCTGCATGAAGACCGGATGGGAGACGCGGGCGGCGATGTCGGCCTGCAGGTCGACGTCGCGCCAGACCTCCATGGCGCCTGGCGGCGCACCCACCTCTTCGGCCCAGTTCCAGAGCTCGAAAGGGGCGGCGATGCCGAGGCCGGCGATGCGGCTACGTTGCTTGTCGTCGAGCCGGTCTTCCAGCTCCCGGATGCCCGAGGTGACGAAGGCGAGGATTTCATCCGGCAGCGGATAGGCATAGGTCCGGTGCAACTGCATGCGGATGCGGCCGACGAAATCCATCAGCACCAGATCGGCGCTGCGCCGGCCCATCTTCAGGCCGAAGGAATAGACGGCATCGGGATTGATATGCATCGGGATCGACGGCTGGCCGACACGGCCGCGCACCGGTTCCCCGCGCGACAGCAGCCCTTCCTTTTCCAGCACCCGCATGATGACGGAGACGGTCTGCGCCGACAGTCCGCTGCGACGCGCGATATCGGCCTTCGACAGCGTGCCGTAGAGACGCACCAGCGACAGCACGAGCCGTTCGTTATAGGCTCGCACCCTGACCTGGTTCGCACCTCCGGCCGGATTCAGAATTGGTGGCGGGACCGGCGTGTGTTCCGGTCCATCCAAGGTCGACATGGCCGCTCCTCCCGATCGTTGGCCTATGCCCGAATTCGATGGAGCATGCCACATCGAATTAATAATTCAATTGGATTTATTTATTGACAAGCCGATTTCTTTTCGCTCTTAATTGCCGTCGTCAAGGGCACGGGACCGCTGGGAGGCATTAGCGATCCACGGCGAAGTGTCATATCTTAAGCTTCCGGCCCCGCAGGGGCGGCGCCGGCAAACTCTGGGAGGAGTTCCATGAAGAAATCTGTTCTCGCTTTCGGCGCGCTCGCGCTTGGTGTCACCTTTTCCGCTCCTGTTATGGCGGCTGACGTTGCTGCCTGCCTCATCACCAAGACCGACACCAACCCCTTCTTCGTCAAGATGAAGGAAGGTGCGACCGCCAAGGCCAAGGAACTCGGCGTCTCGCTGAAGTCCTATGCCGGCAAGGTCGACGGTGACAGCGAAAGCCAGGTGGCCGCGATCGAAAGCTGCATTGCCGACGGCGCAAAGGGCATCCTGATTGCTGCTTCCGACACCAAGGGCATCGTGTCTTCGGTCAAGAAGGCCCGTGATGCCGGCCTGCTGGTCATCGCGCTCGACACGCCGCTCGAGCCGGCCGATGCCGCCGACGCCACCTTCGCCACCGACAACCTGCTCGCCGGCAAGCTGATCGGCCAGTGGGCCAAGGAAACGATGGGCGACAAGGCCAAGGATGCCAAGGTCGGCTTCCTCGACCTGACCCCGTCGCAGCCGACGGTCGACGTTCTGCGCGACCAGGGCTTCATGATGGGCTTCGGCATCGATCCGAAGGACCCGAACAAGATCGGCGACGAGGACGATGCTCGTATCGTCGGTCATGACGTGACCAACGGCAATGAAGAAGGCGGCCGCAAGGCCATGGAAAACCTTCTGCAGAAGGATCCGAGCATCAACGTCATCCACACGATCAACGAGCCGGCCGCTGTCGGCGCCTATCAGGCGCTGAAGGCCGTCGGCATGGAAAAGAACGTGCTGATCGTCTCGGTCGACGGCGGTTGCCCGGGCGTGAAGTCGGTCAAGGAAGGCGTCATCGGCGCTACCTCGCAGCAGTATCCGCTGATGATGGCAGCCCTTGGCGTCGAAGCGATCAAGAAGTTCGCCGACAGCGGTGAAAAGCCGAAGCCGACCGAAGGCAAGTCCTTCTACGACACCGGCGTCTCGCTCGTCACCGACAAGCCGGTTTCCGGCGTCAAGTCGATCGACACCAAGGAAGGCACGGACAAGTGCTGGGGCTGAGCCCTGATTGTTGAAAGCAGACCGGCCGGGGCTTGATCCCCGGCCGTTTTCGACGGACGATGTGCCGTCGCCTCACGAACCGGCTAATCAAAGACCGGATGGATATCGGTGACGGCCCCCGCGCGAGTTCGGCGCGCGGATGCGGAGGAGGAACCATGACCGGAACACAGGAATTCGAACGTGTCCTCGACGGCAGCGACAAGAGCGTTGCCTCCTTCGAGCACGAGAAAGTCTCGCTGATCAAGCGCGCGCAGCATTTTCTGCACTCGACGCCGGCCGCCGTGCCGCTGATCGTGCTGGTGCTGGCGATCGTCATCTTCGGGATCACCATCGGCGGACGGTTCTTCTCGTCCTATACGCTGACGCTCATCCTGCAGCAGATCGCCATCGTCGGTATTCTCGGCGCCGCCCAGACGCTGGTCATCCTGACCGCCGGCATCGATCTTTCGATCGGCGTCATCATGGTGATCTCGGCGGTCATCATGGGCAATGTCGCCATCACCTACGGCATACCGACGCCGATCGCGGTCGCAGCCGGCATGCTTGTCGGCGGCCTTTGCGGATTGCTGAACGGCTTCCTCGTCGCCTACATGAAGCTGCCGCCCTTCATCGTCACGCTCGGCACCTGGAACATCGTCATGGCGACGAATTTCATCTATTCCGCCAATGAGACGATCCGCGACACCGACGTCGACGAAAAGGCGCCGCTGCTTCATCTTTTCGCCGTGAGCTTCAAGCTCGGCAGCGCCGTGCTGACCCTTGGCGTCATCGCCATGGTGCTGCTCGTCGTGGTGCTCTGGTATGTCCTCAATCACACCGCCTGGGGCCGGCATGTCTATGCCGTCGGCGACGATCCGGAGGCGGCCAAGCTCTCCGGCATTCAGACCAAAAAGGTGCTGCTGACCGTTTACGCCATATCAGGCGTCATTGCCGGCTTGGCCGCCTGGGTCTCGATCGGCCGCAACGGCTCGATCTCGCCGTCCTCGGCCGTCACCGATTTTAACCTCCAGGCAATCACCGCGACTGTGATCGGCGGCATCTCGCTGTTCGGCGGCCGCGGCTCCATTCTCGGCACGCTCTTCGGTGCGATGATCGTCGGCGTCGTCTCGATGGGTCTCAACATGCTCGGCGCCGACCCGCAATGGAAAGTCCTTTTGACAGGCGTGCTGATCATCGCCGCCGTCGCCATCGATCAGTGGATCAGAAAGGTTTCGGTGTAATCATGGCTCGCGAACCCCTTCTCACCGCCCGCGGTCTCGTCAAGCGTTATGGACGCGTGACCGCGCTCGACAATGCCGATTTCGACCTCTATCCGGGTGAAATCCTCGCCGTCATCGGCGATAACGGCGCCGGCAAATCCTCGCTCATCAAGGCAATATCGGGCGCGGTTACCCCGGACGAGGGGGTGATTACCCTCGAAGGCCGGCAGGTGCAGTTCCGCTCGCCGATGGAGGCGCGCGACGCCGGCATCGAGACCGTCTATCAGAATCTTGCTTTGTCGCCGGCGCTGTCGATCGCCGACAACATGTTCCTCGGCCGCGAGATCCGCAAACCGGGCGTGCTCGGCTCGATGTTCCGCATGCTCGACCGGCCGGCCATGGAAAAGCTGGCGCGCAACAAGCTGTCCGAACTCGGCCTGATGACCATCCAGAACATCAATCAGGCGGTGGAAACGCTCTCCGGCGGTCAGCGCCAGGGTGTCGCGGTCGCTCGCGCCGCCGCCTTCGGTTCGAAGGTCATCATCATGGACGAACCGACGGCCGCGCTTGGCGTCAAGGAAAGCCGCCGCGTGCTGGAACTGATCCTCGACGTGCGCGCCCGCGGCCTGCCGATCGTGCTGATCTCCCACAACATGCCGCATGTCTTCGAGGTGGCCGACCGGATCCATATCCACCGTCTCGGCCGGCGGCTGACGGTGATCGATCCGAAGGAATACACCATGTCCGACGCCGTCGCCTTCATGACCGGCGCCAAGGCGGTGCCGACGGAGCCCGTCGCCGCATGAATGCACGCATCGATGAAATCGCCGGCGAGGTGCTTGACCGCGCCGGCCATTCCAAGCGTTTCCTGGTCGCCATCGCCGGACCGCCGGGTGCCGGCAAATCGACCATGGCCGACAATCTGGCGGAAGCGCTGAAGGCCAAGGGCGAAAGTGCCGAAGTCCTGCCGATGGATGGCTTCCACATGGACAACGCCATCCTGATCGAACGCGGCCTGCTGGCGCGCAAGGGGATCCCCGAGACCTTCGATGTCCGCGGTTTCCTCGATATCATCCGCGCCGTCAGGCTGGCCGATCAGGAGGTTCTGGTGCCGGTCTTCGACCGTTCCCGCGAACTCGCCATCGCCTCGGCCCGCCCCGTTTCCCCCGATCATCGCTTCATCATCGTCGAGGGCAATTATTTGCTGTTTTCGCTGGGCAAATGGGCCGAACTCGAAGGCGTCTTCGATTTTTCGATCATGCTGGCGCCGCCGATCGAGGTGCTCGAAGAGCGACTCTGGGCCCGCTGGCGCGGTTACAACCTGACCGAGGAGGCCGCCAACGCCAAGGTCTACGGCAACGACCTGCCGAACGGCCGGCTGATCCTCGAAAACCGCCGCCCGGCCGATGTGACGCTGGAGATCGCGCTGGCGTAATACCGCGCGACACGCAGGAAAAAAGAGCTAAAGCGCGTCGCATGATTCAATTTCAATGCGGCGCGCTTTAGTGTTATCGAGACGGCAGACGCATCGCTTCGGAGGCCTGCCATGCAATCGATCACCATCCGCCGTCCTGATGACTGGCACCTGCATCTGCGCGACGGCGCCATGCTGGAGGGCGTGATCGCCGATACGAGCCGCACCTTCGCCCGCGCCATCATCATGCCCAATCTCGTGCCGCCGGTCGTCACGTCAGCTGACGCCAAGGCCTATCGCGAACGTATCCTCAAGGCCTTGCCTGATGGCCATCGCTTCCAGCCGCTGATGACGCTTTATCTGACCGAACATACCAGCCCCGATGACGTCGAGGAGGGGAAGAACAGCGGCCTCATCACCGCCGTCAAGCTTTATCCCGCCGGCGCCACGACCAATTCGCATGGCGGCGTCCGCGATATGGAAAAGGCGATGCCGGTGTTGGAGCGCATGGCAAAGATCGGCCTGCCGCTCTGCGTCCATGGCGAGGTGACGACGCCGGAGGTCGATATCTTCGATCGCGAGGCCGTCTTCATCGAAACCGTGCTCGATCCGCTGCGCCAGCGCCTGCCGGAGCTGAAGGTGACGATGGAGCATGTGACGACATCCGATGGCGTCGATTACATCAAGACGGCCAAGGGCAATCTCGCCGGTTCGATCACCACCCACCATCTGATCATCAACCGCAACGCCATCCTCGTCGGCGGCATCCGCCCGCACTATTACTGCCTGCCCGTCGCCAAGCGCGAAAACCACCGGCTGGCCTTGCGTGCGGCGGCCGTCAGCGGTGATGCCCGCTTCTTCCTCGGCACGGATTCCGCCCCGCATGTCGATCCGCTGAAGGAATGCGCCTGCGGCTGCGCCGGCATCTATACCTCGGTCAATACGATGAGCTGCCTCGCCCATGTCTTCGAGCAGGAGGGCGCTCTGGAGCGGCTCGAAGCCTTCGTGTCGCTGAACGGGCCGGCCTGGTACGGGCTTCAGCCGAACGAGGAGCGCATCACCCTGGCGAGACAGGCCGACCCGGTCGTCTTTCCCGCGAGGATTGAAACCGGCGCCGGTCCCGTGACGGTGTTCGATCCGATGTTTCCCCTGCATTGGCAGGTGGTACAGCAGGCGTAAGCTTTCGGATTTCAATTTTAAATAGAATATTCATCTTAAACTTCGGCGCGACGTTAAACGCGTAACATTTGTATTGTGCGGTGCATCATTTGTTAACGGATGCATAAGACATTCCTCCTCGCGGACCCATAAGCTGCCATTCGAAGCGACAATAGCTGCGGAGACTGAAAAGCATGATGCTTGACTATAACTCCCTCCTGTTGGCGCTCGGCGTCTCCGCGGCCTGCCTTGCGGTGACGCTGATGGGCAGCTGGCTTGTCCGTCGCTCGGAAACCGTGTTGCTCACCGCCACCGTCGGCCTTGTCCTCGTCGTCAGCGGCATTTTTGTCTATAGCGCCTATGTCGATACGCCGGAGACATGGCTCGGCGTCGCCAATTTCGTGCTGTTTCATGCCGGTTTTGCCACCATCTGGGGCGCCGGCAAACAATTCCTCACCGGCCGGGTGTCTCTCCCCGCCATCGCGATCCGCGCGCTTGCGGCGATGGTCTTCTCCGTCGTGCCGATGCTGTCAGGCTATGACGGCATGGCCTTCATCGCCGACAATCTCGCCATCGCCCTTTTGCTCTTTGCCACCGCCCGGCAATACTGGCTCGCCCGTGCCGAAGCACCGGCGCCGCTCCTCGGCATCACAGTGCTCTATACGTTGACGGCGATCTCCTTCGTTCTCTGCGCCGCGGTGCTGATTTCAGACGGCAAGCTGGTGCTCGGCAAAGCCCCCAGCAACTGGGCCGAAGACCTGAGCCTTGCCGTCTGCATCGCCGGCATGACCGGGATCGGCGCGCTGTCGCTGGCGCTGCATCAATGGCGGCTCGCTGCCCGCCATCGCCTCGATGCGATCACCGATCCGCTGACCGGCCTGCTCAACCGCCGGGCCCTCTTCGACCAATACGGCACGCGCCCGATGGGAACGACGACGGCCGTCATCGTCTTCGATATCGACCATTTCAAATCCGTCAACGATCGCTTCGGCCATGCCGCCGGCGACCGCGTGCTCAATGTCTTTTCCGGCGAACTTTCGGCGCATTGCCGCACCGGCGACACCGCTGCCCGGCTCGGAGGCGAGGAATTCGTGCTGGTGCTGAAGGAGATCATGCCCGGCCGGGCGGAACTGACGGCCGAGCGCATCCGCCGGGCGTTCGAGGCGCGCGAGATCCATATCGACGACGAGGTGCTGACATGCACGGTCAGCGTCGGCGTCGCCCCCGGCCGTTCGAAGAGCTTGGATTTCGACACCATGCTGAGTGCCGCCGACAAGGCGCTCTATGTCGCCAAGCGCGCCGGCCGCAACCGGGTCGAGCTTGCCAGCTACCTCAAGGCGGTTCCCGTCGAGGCAACACGCACCGCGTCTTGATTCCTGACCGACCCTCTCATATTATCGCCCTCGGCCGGATGCGGCCAGCCGCCCCGCGACGCTTCTGCGTTAAGGTGAATGCATCCAGACAACATCCTTCACATCCCTTGCCGTTTGGCGATCGATGGCGAACGGGTCAGCAGACGCGGGCACTGATCTTCCTGTTTGCCGCCAACGGAAGGATGACATCATGCGCGATTTTCGCGATGCCAAGCTCATGGCAAAGACATTGCGGCAGGCCCTTGCCGACCGCGACATTTCGCTCACCCACAGCGAGACGCTCGAAATCGTCGCCCGGCAGTTCGGGCTCGATCAGTGGAATATCCTCTCGGCAAAGATCGATGCGGCGGGGGCTAACCCCTCTGCCATCGGCATCGAGCCGCCGATGCCGATCTTCCGCATCTTCTCTGTCGAAAAGGCCATGGAGTTCTATTGCGGCTTTCTCGGCTTCCATCTCGATTGGGAGCACCGTTTCGGCGAAAACTTCCCACTCTATTGCCAGGTCTCGCGCGACGGCATGGCGCTGCACCTCAGCGAACATTCCGGCGACGCCAGCCCCGGCGCCAAGGCCTTCGTCCGCGTCGCCAATGTGCGGGCCTATCACGCCGAGCTCTCAGGCAAGGACTACCGCTACATGAAGCCCGGCGTCGAGCAAGCGCCGTGGGGACTGGAGATGACCGTCACCGACCCCTTCAGCAACCGCATCGCCTTTTGCGAGCAGAAGTAGCCGGCCAACTCGTCTTTAGTCACGCTCCGGCTAAGGAGAGACGCAAGGCGCTGCCACATGTCTCTTCTCCCCAGCGGGGAGAAGAGGGAGCCGCGGCACCCTCCAACGTACCTCATCCTGAGGTGCGCAGCCCGCAGGGCGAAGCCTCGAAGGATATGCGGCAACACTGCTTCCTGCATAGATCCGACGCCGGAACGCCCGCCTCGTCCTTCGAGGCCCCTTGCGGGGCACCTCAGGATGAGGCTCTCTTGAATGCCGGCGCTCCGGGGCGCTGGCGCGGGACGGCGCCGTGGGTCGCGGGCATGCCTGCCGAGAGGAGCAAAATGAAATACCTTCCAGTCTTCGTCCTAACGTTTCTGTCGATTTTTTTCGGATGGTTATTCTATGAAAGGTACTGGAAGTTCCGAGGTTGCATATCGCAAGCCCTATCCAGTTGCCTCACTCCCGACGGTGACAATCTAACGCAAGGCGGCTCTCTGTGGGCTGGTTTGGCAGGGCTGTTCTTGTTGCTCGCTGTGATCTCAGCCTGGCGCGCGTTCCGCACCCGGGATGCTGGCAAATAGCCGGAACGAGTAGGACTTTGTCTTAGCCGGCCGAATGTGGGTCCATACTATAGGGATAGACCGGATGATCGGCGCCGATGGCATCCCGAACGCGACCGGACCAGGCGGCGAAGGCGGAATAGGCTGCGAGAGAAAAGCCGCAATCCTCGGCCCGGTGGCTATAGGCGTAAACCGCGATATCCGCGATCGTCAGCTGCTGGCCGACAAGAAACAGGCTGTCGCTGAGGCTGCGATCGATGGCGGCAAGCGCGCGGGCTGCGGCTTCGCGCTTGCCCGCGACCATGCTCTGGTTACGCTCCAGCCGTCCCGTCAACGTCCAGAAGCGCAGCGAGCCGATGACCGGCTCGACATGATACTGTTCGAAGAACAGCCATTGCATGACCTTGGCGCGCAGATAGTGATCTGACGGCAGGAAGCGCGTGCCCTCGGCAAGAAAAGTGAGGATCGCATTGGATTCGGCGATCGCACGACCATCGTCGAGTTCGAGAACCGGGATGGCGCCCACCGGATTGAGTTCCAGGAACGTCTCGGTGCGGTTCTCGCCCTCGAAGATCGATACCATGCGACTGCGGTAGGGCATGTCGAGCAGGCCGAGCAAAACCCGGACCTTCCAGCCATTTTGCGACGGCAGATAATCGTGAAGCGTAAACATGACGGTCCTTTCGCGGCGATTGCCCAACATCGCATGCCCGCCCGGGGCCAACCACCCGATTCCTGAAAGGCGCGTTGGATCGCCGGGAAGCAACCATTCAGACGATCATCAACGCCCGCACGAAGGCGACCGAGGCGAGTAGCGAGGCGATGGTCCGCACATGGTTCCACCGCGTCCAGTCCCTGACATAGGTGGCCCAGAGCTGAACCGCTTCCGGCCCATTGCCGCCGACCTTTGCCAGCGCATCGTTCATCGGCACGTTGAAGATGATGGTCGAGAGGAAAGAGGCGAAGATGTAGAGAGCTGCACCCGCCAGCATCAGAAAGGATGCCCCGCCGCGCCAGTCGATCAGGGCGAGCACGGCGATGACGAGGCAGAGGATCGCCGTCGGCACGAAGAGGCCCATGAAGGGCGAGCGGACGATCGTCACGTTGATCGAGTTCATCGCCGCAATGCCTTGCTCCGCCGGGATCCGCGAGAAGGCGGTCATGATGAAGGTCGAGAAGGCAAAGAAGATGCCGGCGACGAGGCCGCTGCCGATCGCCGCGGCCACGAGGAAAAGGGTGAGAAAGATCTGCATGGTCAGGCGCTCCATAGTCCGGTTGCCGCGGTCCGGCGGGCACATTCGCTGAAATCGGTGGCGGGACGGCCGAGAATTTCGGCGACACCGCCCATGGTGCCGGAATTGCGCCCATCGAGCACCTGGCTGAAAAGCTCCTCCAGAAGATCGATCAGGCCCTGCGGCAGGCCGGCATCCGCAAGCCCGCCGGTGAAATCCGCCATCGACACCTGCTCATATTCGATCGGCCGCCCGGCGGCCTGGGCGATCTCGGCGACCGCCTGACGGAATGTCAGCGCCCGCGGGCCGGTCAGTTCGTAAGTCTTGTTGCGATGGCCGGGATCGGTCAAGGCGGCGACGGCGGCATCGGCGATGGCGTCGGCATCGATGAAAGGTTCGCTGATCTCGCCTGCCGGCAATTGCAGCCGGCCGCCAATGATCTGCTCGACAAAGGCGCCCTCGCTGAAGTTCTGGCAGAACCAGGAGGCGCGCAGGATGGTGGTGTTTATGCCGGAAGCTTTCAGCGCCGCTTCGCTTCGCTGCGCGCCCTCTTCGCCGCGGCCGGAAAGCAGCACGATATGCTCAAGGCCGCATTCCACAGCGACCCTGGCGAGCGCTTCGATCGCTTCCGCCGCCCAGGCGACGGAAAGGTCCGGCTGGAAGGCGACATAGGCGCTCGATGCGCCCTCAAGCGCGCCGCGCCAGGTCGACCTGTCCTCCCAGTCGAAGGGCCGTGCGCTGGAGCGTGATGCCGCACGAACGGTGAGGCCGCGCGCTTCCAGACGCTTGATGATGCGGCTGCCGGTCTTTCCCGATCCACCAACGAGGACGATTTCGGAAGTCTGCATGTCAAAACTCCTCCCAAACTTTCAAACAAGAGAAACTCTCTCATTTGCAAAATGAGATAATCTCTCTTATTTTGTTTGTCAACGTGGAAAAAGGAAAGAGCATGTCGGAACAGCCGGTCGCAACGCGCAGGCGCCAGCAGGAGTCTACCGGCCAGCTGCGCCGCATCCCCAGCCAGCAGCGTGGCCGCGAGCGCTTCGAAAAGATCCTCACCGTGGCCGCCGAGCTGATCGAAAGCCATGGCAGCGACGGCCTGAAGATGAGCGAGATCGTCGAAAAGGCCGGCCTTTCCTTCGGCGCCCTCTACCAATATTTCCCCGACAAGACCTCGATCATCCGCACATTGGCCGAGCGCTTCAACGAAGAGGGCAGGCGGTGTGTCGAAGAGGAGCTGGCGAAGGTGACCGACGCTGCGGCCCTGCAGGGCGCGCTCGCTAATATCGTCGACGAATATTACGCCTTCTTCCGCCGCGAGCCTGTCATGCGCGACATCTGGCATGCGACCCATACCGACAAGCTGCTGCAACAGGTCGATGCCGTGGACATGGAATTTCATGCCCAGGCATTTCTCGCCGTGCTTATCCGTCTATGGCCGGATCGCGACCGCAGGGAGTTGCTCGTGATCGCCCGGCTGACGATGCAGTTGCTTGCCGCCGCCGTGCGTTATGCCGTTTCGCTGGATGCGGAGGAGGGCGCCCAGGCGATCGCCCTGTTCAAGAAGATGCAGATCGTTGATATCGGCAGTCTGCTGCAATAGCCCCGCCTTTCGTCTGGAAACGTCGGGCTCTTGCTGCTATTCCCGCAAGGATCCAAGCCGAAGGAGAGCCGCATGATCCAGACCACATTTCCCGACCGCGCCGTGATGGCTGAATTGCTGGCCAAGATGCTCTGGGAAATCAAGGCGGTGCATTTCAATGCCGCCCAGCCCTATAAACTCTCCTCCGGCATGGCGAGCCCGGTCTATATCGATTGCCGCAAGCTGCTCTCCTTCCCGCGCATCCGCTCGACGGTGATGGATTTCGCCGCCAGCATCCTGTTGCGCGATGCCGGCTTCGAGCAGTTCGATTGCATCGCCGGCGGCGAGACCGCCGGCATTCCCTTCGCCGCCCTGCTTGCCGATCGTCTCGGCCTGCCGATGATCTATGTCCGCAAGCAGCCGAAGGGCCATGGCCGCAATGCCCAGATCGAAGGCAATATGCCGGAAGGGTCGCGCGTGCTCGTCATCGAAGACCTGACGACAGCAGGCGGCAGCATGTTCAAGTTCATCGATGCCGTCCGTGCCGCTGGCGGCATCGTCGATCACGGCATCGCGCTGTTCTTCTACGGCATATTCGGCGAACAGCGCTTTGCCGACGGCAAGGTCAGGCTGCATCACATCGCCACCTGGCGTAATGTTCTGGCCGTTGCCAAGGAGCAGAAGCTCTTCGACGACAAGACGCTCTCGGAAGTCGAGGCCTTCCTCGATGCGCCGCTCGCCTGGTCGGGAAGGAATGGCGGGGTGAGTGAGCTTTCGCTCTAGCTAGTTGACAAAAGCTCGCTTAATCGGTTGATGAACACATAAGTGCTGTTGGAGGAATACGATGATTTTGTGCTGCGGCGAAGCCTTGATCGACATGCTGCCGAGGGACACGACGCTGGGCGAAAAGGGCTTTGCGCCCTATGCCGGCGGCGCAATCTTCAACACCGCAATCGCGCTCGGCCGCCTCGGTATCCCGACCGCCTTCTTCACCGGCATCGCCGATGACATGATGGGCGAAATCCTGCTTGAGACGCTGAAGGCGAGCAATGTCGATTACAGCCCATGCGCCATCACGTCGCGTCCCTCGACGATCGCCTTCGTCAAGCTGGTCAACGGCCAGGCGACCTATGCCTTCTACGACGAGGGCACGGCCGGCCGGATGATCACCACGGCCGACCTGCCCGATCTCGGCGATGATTGCGAGGCGCTGCATTTCGGCGCAATCAGCCTGATTCCGAGCCCCTGCGGCGAAACCTACGAAGCCTTGCTCGACCGCGAAGCCGCAAGCCGCGTCATCTCGCTCGATCCGAATATCCGTCCCGGTTTCATCAAGGACAAGCCGTCGCATATGGCCCGCATCAAGCGCATGGCCGGCAAAGCCGACATCGTCAAATTCTCCGATGAGGATCTCGAATGGTTCGGCCTGCAGGGCGACCATGATGCGCTCGCCGCCCATTGGCTGAACCACGGCGCCAAGCTCGTCGTCATCACCAAGGGCGCGGAAGGCGCTTCCGGTTATACCAAGGAGCGCAAGGTGACGGTGCCGAGCGAACGCGTCACCGTGGTCGACACGGTCGGCGCCGGCGATACCTTCGATGCCGGCATCCTGGCGTCGCTGAAGATGGATAATCTGCTGACCAAGGCGCAGGTCGCTTCGCTCGACGAAAAGGCGCTGCGCAACGCCCTGACCCTCGGCGCCAAAGCCGCCGCCGTCACCGTCTCCCGCGCCGGCGCCAATCCACCCTGGGCTCGTGAGATTGGGCTTTAAGGCTTAGGCCGGAACCTCTCGATTCCCTCTTCTCCCCAGCGGGGGTCCGAAGGACGGGTTGAGACCGGTGGCTCAACCCTGGCAAAGGTGCCCGTAGGGCGGATGAGGGGGCCGGCGAAGCCGGTCTTTCCAACGCTCCTGCTGGGTTCGGTGATGAGGGGTTGTGCTGTGCGGCCCCCTCATCCGCCTCCGGCACCTTCTCCCCGAGGGGAGAAGAGATACGCGGCAACGTCTCGATTCCCTCTTCTCCCCCAGCGGGATCCGAAGGACGGGTCGGCCCGAAGGGTCGGATGCGCGGACCGGTCGGCACCGATCGATCAGGAGCCTATCCGGGAGTCACGCTCCGGTCGAAGCTCGGGAGCAAGCACCAGATCCCCCAAGAAGTTTTCGCACCAAAGTGAGACGTCGTGGGTTAGCAGATGTTCCATCATCATGCTCCAGCGGTCACGGCGCTCCTCCAGCGACATGGCAAGCCCCTTGGCGATGGCATTGGCAGTGCCTTCGACATCGTAAGGATTGACCAGCAGTGCGCCCTTCAACTCGCGAGCCGCACCGGCGAAGCGCGATAGCACCAATACGCCCGGGCGATCCGGGTCCTGGGCGGCGACATATTCCTTGGCGACGAGGTTCATGCCGTCGCGCAACGGCGTGACCAGCCCGATCGTCGCCAGCCGGTAGAGGCCGGCAAGCACGTTGCGGCTGATCGATCGGTTGACATAGCGGATCGGCACCCAGTCGACCGTTCCGATGGCGCCGTTGACACGGCCGGCCTGTTCGGCGACCATCCCCTGCATATGCTCGTATTCGGGAACTTCCGATCGCGATTTCGGTGTGACCTGCAGATAGGTGACCTTGTTCTGGTAGGCAGGATTGCTGGTGAGGAAGGTTTCGAACGCTTCCAGCCGCTGAATGATGCCCTTCGAATAATCGAGGCGGTCGACCCCGATGATCATGTCCCGGCCTTCAACGCTGCGCCGGGTCTTCTGTACCATGATATTGTTTGCGGCTCTCTCGGCGAATTCGGCGAAGGCAGCAGTTTCGATCCCGATCGGATAGGCGCCGGCCTTGAATATCCGCCCATGGGAATCGAACAATCCATTTCCGAGGTCGTCGCCAATTCCCTCCCTTCTGAGATACCCGGCAAAGTTCTGGAGGTCGTAGTCGGTCTGGAAGCCGACGAGATCGTAATGCGAGAGCCCGCGCATGATTTCCTCATGGACGGGCATCGTGACGAGAATGTCGGCCGGCGGCCAGGGAATGTGCAGGAAGAAGCCGATCCGGTTTTTCAGCCCCATTTGGCGCAGTTCGGCCGCCAGCGGAATGAGGTGGTAATCATGAACCCAGATGATGTCGTCCGGCTCGATCATCGGCGCCAACCTGTGGGCGAAGAAGCGGTTGACGCGGAAATAGCCGGCCATTTCCTTCCGGCCATATTCGGCGAGGTCCAGGCGGTAATGGCAGATGGGCCAGAGAACCCGGTTTGCGAAGCCGCGATAATATTCCTCGACGTCGGTGTCGGTGAGATCGGTCAGCGCATAGGTGATGTTGCCCTTCTGCAGCTGTGACAGCGGGCCAGGTTCCCTGTCCCCGCTCGATTCTCCCGACCATCCCATCCAGATGCCGCCCCGCTCCTGCAGGGCTGCCTGCAGCGCGACGGCCAGGCCGCCGGCAGCGGCGCTCCCATCTTTGGCCGGCATGGGAACACGATTGGAAACGACGACAAGACGGCTCATGAGCTTCCTTTGGTGAAGATAGGCCATGAAAACGCTGGGTGACGAGCGTCTTGAGGCATCTCCCGAACTTGGGCAGGGACCCCATGCAGTGAAGGCGCCGACATCGACAGAGCCGACCCGGACGCGAGCGCCGGGTGCAGATGCCAACAAGAACAACGAACGGCGCATTTTCCGCACAGATTTTGCTTGAATCTAGGGCGATTCCAACGGATTGAAAGAATTCATTCTATAATTTTTTGATTAGGAGAACGTTCATCCGGTTTCGCACCGTGGGCCCCATCAAAAGGGATGTGCCAGGCCGACCGCCATCAGTTCGCCATTGCGGCGGCAATGTCGATGTTGGCGCCAATCCGCCCCGGCGCGTGAGATTGATTTGTAAGGTTGGAGCCAGCGTCAGCGCGCCTGCAGGCACCTTCTCCCCGTTCTGACGGGGAGAAGGAAATTTGCCGTGACCTCTCCGTTCCTCACTCGCCTTTCGCAGGGCATGTCACCTCTCCCCGTCAGAACGGGGGTCCGGAGGACGGGTCGAGACGAGTGGCTTGACCCCGGCAAGGTTAGGGTGAGGGGCAATCTCGATCGCTTACTTCGCCAGCTTCGCCAGTGCCGCAACCAGGCCCTGCGTCGAAGAGTCATGCGCGGCCGCACTTTCCTTGCCTTCGACGACAGGCAGCAGACCCGTTGCCAGTTCCTTGCCGAGCTCGACGCCCCACTGGTCGAAGGAGTTGATGCGGAAGAGCACGCCTTCGACGAAGACGCGGTGTTCGTAAAGCGCGATCAGCCGGCCGAGCGCATAAGGGGTCAGCTTGTCGTAGACGAAGGTGATCGACGGCCGGTTGCCGTTAAAGACGCGGTGCGGCGCGATGAAATCGGCCTTTTTGTCGTCCATGCCCTTGTCGGTCAGCTGCTTTTTGGCCTCTGCGAAGGTGCGCCCTTTCATCAGCGCTTCCGACTGGGCGAGAACGTTGGAGATCAAGAGCTGGTGCTGGTGGCGCAGCTCCGGCTCGAAGGCGTTGGCAGCGATCATGAACTCCGCGGGGATGATGCTCGTGCCCTGATGGATGAGCTGGTAGAAGGCGTGCTGGCCGTTGGTGCCGGGCTCGCCCCAGACGACGGGGCCGGAATTGCCTTCGACCGGCGTGCCGTCGATGGTGACGCCCTTGCCGTTCGATTCCATGTCGAGCTGCTGCAGATAGGCCGGGAAACGCGACAGGCGCTGGTCGTAGGGCAGGATGGCGCGGGTGGGGTAGCCCAGCACATTGCGATGGTAGAAGCCGATCAGGCCGAGCAGCACAGGCAGGTTTTCGGTAATCGGCGCCTTACGGAAATGATTGTCGACGGCGTGGGCTCCGTCGAGGAACTTGCCGAAATTCTCAGGGCCGACTGCGATCATCAGCGGCAGGCCGATCGCCGACCAGATCGAGTAACGGCCGCCGACCCAGTCCCAGAAGCCGAAGACGCGGGCGCTGTCGATGCCGAAGGCGGCGACCTTGTCGAGCGCCGTCGAGACGGCGGCGAAGTGGTGCTGCACGGCCGCTTCGCCGAGCGCCTTGGCGATGAAATTGCGCGCCGTCTGCGCATTGGTCATCGTCTCGACGGTGGTGAAGGTCTTCGAGGCGACGATGAACAGCGTCGTTTCCGGCTGCACCAGCTTCAGGATATCGGCGATATGGGCGCCGTCGATATTGGAGACGAAATGCGCGCGCGGACCGTCATGGAAGGGGGCAAGCGCCAGCGTCGCCATCACAGGGCCGAGATCCGAGCCGCCGATGCCGATATTGACGACATCGGTGATCGCCTTGCCGGTCGCACCCTTCAGCGTGCCGGAGCGGACGTCGTCGGCAAACTTGCCCATGGCGGCAAGCACCGCATTGACGTCGGGCATGACATCCTTGCCGTCGACTAGAACCGGCGTGTTGGAGCGGTTGCGTAGCGCGGTGTGCAGAACGGCGCGATCCTCGGTGAAATTGATCGCCTTGCCGGAGAACATTTCCTCGCGCTTCGTCTCGACGCCGCCGTCTTCGGCGAGCTTCACCAAGAGCTTGAGGATGTCGTCATTCACCGCCGTCTTGGAAAAATCCATCAGCAGGTCGTCAAGCGCGACGGAAAAGCGCGAAAAGCGCTGCGAATCGGTGGCGAAGGCGGCACGGATATCGGTTGCCTTGGTGGCATCAGCGGTGCTTTTCAGCTGTTCGACGATGGCGTTCATGGGAGGCTCCTTTGGAGGCGGAAAGGTTGCGGAAACTATTCGCTTTCTCACCCGCAAATCAAGTTCAGCCACCTGTCGAAATGGAAAAAAGCCACCCGCGGCAAGCGGATGGCCCCTTCAGGAAAGCCTCTAATTCATCAAATCGTCGAATTCAGCCGCGCAGGTCCTTGCGCAGGATCTTACCAACAGGCGACTTCGGCAACTCGGTGCGGAACTCGATGAAGCGCGGCCGCTTGTAGTTGGTGAGGTTGGCGATGCAATGGGCTTTCACCTCGGCTTCCGTCAGGTTCGGATCCTTCCTGACGACGAAGAGTTTGACCGCCTCGCCGGAATGTCCGTCCGGCACGCCGATGGCTGCGGCCTCGAGGATGCCGGCATGCATGGCGGCGACTTCCTCGATCTCGTTCGGATAGACGTTGAAGCCGGAGACGAGGATCATGTCCTTCTTGCGGTCGACGATCTTGGTATAGCCGCGGTCGTCCATGAAGCCCATGTCGCCCGAGCGGAAATAGCCGTCATCGGTCATCACCCGCGCCGTCTCCTCCGGCTTCTGCCAGTAGCCGGCCATCACCTGCGGCCCGCGGATGCAGATCTCGCCGACGTCGCCGAGCGGTAGCGAATTGCCAGCTTCGTCGCGGATGTCGAGTTCGGTGGAGGGAAGCGGCAGCCCGATCGTGCCGGTGAACTCGGGCGAATCGAAGCGGTTGGCGGTGGCAACGGGCGATGTCTCGGAAAGGCCGTACCCCTCTGTCACTGCCGTGCCTGTCATCTTCAGCCAGCGGTCGGCGACCGGGCGCTGCACAGCCATGCCGCCGCCGAGCGACATGATCAGCGAGGAGAAGTCGAGCTTGGCGAAATCGGCATTGTTCATCAGCGCATTGAACAGCGTGTTGAGGCCGGGGAAGATATGCACCTTCGACTTTTCGAATTCCTTGACGAGACCGGGAATGTCGCGTGGATTGGCGATCAGGATATTGTGGGCGCCGAGCGACATGCCCATCAGCGAATTCACCGTCAGCGCAAAGATGTGGTAGAGCGGCAGGGCGCAGAGGAAATTCAGCACCTCCGGCTCTTTCTTGCGCTCGAAGGCCGATCGAAGCCAGAGCGACAGCTGCGCCTTGTTGGCAAGCAGGTTCTGATGCGTCAGCACCGCGCCCTTGGCAACGCCCGTCGTGCCGCCGGTATATTGCAGGAAAGCGATATCGCTGCCCGTCAGCGTGACCGGCTGGAGCTTTTTTCCCGCACCTTCACGGAGCACCTGGCCGAAGCTCTTGTGCTGAGGGATCGACCAGGAGGGAACGAGCTTCTGCACCTTGCGCACGACGAAATTGACGATCAGCCCCTTCGGCCCCAGCATTTCCCCGAGCGAGGTGACGACGACATGGCGGAGATCCGTCTTGTTGAGGACCTGCTCGACCGTGCGTGCGAAATTCTCCAGCACGAAGATCGCCTTGGCGCCGGAATCCTTCAACTGGTGTTCGAGTTCGCGCGGCGTATAGAGCGGGTTGACGTTCACCACCACGAGGCCGGCGCGCAGGATGGCATAGGTGGCAATCGGGTTCTGCAGCACGTTCGGCATCATCACAGCGACGCGGTCGCCCTTCTGAAGGCCGGTGCTCTGCAGCCAGGTGGCGAGTTTGCGCGTCTGGCTCTCCAGTTCGCGGTAGCGCATCCCCTTGCCCATGCTGGAAAAGGCGGTCCGGTCGGCATAACGGGCGCAGGATTTTTCCAGCAGTTCGGCAAGCGAGGCATATTCCAGCGGCGGAATCTCTGCCGGAACGATATCGGGGTAGGCGGCAAGCCAGGGCTTGTCCGGCCTGGCGCCGTTCGGATGGACGGAAATGCTGTTCATCTGTCTCTCTCCCCTGCGGCCGCCGCGCCGACATCATTCGGCAGATAACCAGAAAGATCCTCCATCTTCCAGTCCGGCAGCTTATGCCATTGCCTGAATGGTTCAAGCCGAATGAAGCTATACTAACCTTGACGTAAACGTCAACATTCTGCCAGCACACGATCATGGAAAGGCCAGGGCACAATCATGGAAAGATGGGGAACTTTGAGTCTGCCATGACGTTGATCTTGCATACTCACCATGAGGAAACACCAAAAGGAGATGCACAATGCTGAACCAGGATACTGACGCCACCCGCCGTGACCCGAATGTCAAGAGCACCCACTCGCTGATCGCCAGCGACCGCGTCGAGGGCACCCGTGTCTATGGGGCCGATGGCAAGCATATCGGCTCGATCGAACGCCTGATCATCGGAAAGCTCGACGGCCGTGTTGCCTATGCCGTGCTGAGCTTCGGCGGCTTCCTGGGCATCGGTCATGATCACTATCCGCTTCCCTGGGAAAAGCTGAACTACGACACCCAGCTGGATGGCTATCGCATCGACCTGACCAAGGAGCAGATCGAAGGCGCCCCGAGCTATTCGGACGATGACGACACCTGGTACAACGACAATGGCCGCCGGGTCTATGATTACTACGGCGTGCCGCCCTACTGGATGTAACGTCGTCCGATAGCCGAGCTGGAAGGGCCCCGCGGATGCGGGGCCTTTTTGGTGTTAGGTTCGTGTCGATGGCTGCCTATTGTAGTTCGCGCCAATGGTTGCTCCTCATCCGGCTGCCGCCACCTTCTCCCCGCTCGCGGGGCGAAGGGGGTAAGCCGCGGCCTCTCCGTTCCCTCAGCCTCTCGCAGGGCACGTCCCCTCTCCCCGTTTTTACGGGAGAGGGTTAGGGTGAGGGGCAGCCACTAGCGCGAACCGACAACAAGATCGTTGGCCGACCGCAGAACGGTGCCGAAGACAATGTCGTCTGCCCCGATCGCCTTTGTCGTCTTGACCACAAACACGTGGCTCTCGCCCGGCAGCAGCGTCACCAGCATCGTGTCGACGACGGCATGCGGATCCAGCCGGTCGGCCATCAGGCAGAGATCCTTGAGGAAGTTTTGCGCCGTCACCTTGACCGCATACCCGCCGTCGATCCCGACGACATCGACCGTCAGCCGCGGCGCCGGCAGGGCAAGCTCGATATCCTCGACGAAATAGTGGAAGGCCCGCCTGTCGAGCATCTGCACGACGATGAGCTCGTTCTTCGGTAAGTCGGGGGTGACGATCTCCTCGGGCAGCGGAAATTCCTTTGCTTCGAAACGGTCGCAGAGCAGCCGCCAGAATTCGAATTCGGCAAGGACGGTGCCGTCGAGCTTCAGGCGTTTGCCGCTGATCTTCGCCCGCCAGAACAGCGTCCGTTCATTGACGGCCACCGCCGCAAGCCCGCCGCCACGCGGCTGGATCGTCAGCAGGCGCGGATCATAGGCTGCCTTCAGCGCGTACCAGAGCGGCTTGCGGCGTCCGGCGGAATCGAGGGCGGCCCAGGAGGTCACCGGCCAGCAATCGTTGAACTGCCAAACCACCGCACCCTTGCAGATATCCCGATGCGAGCGCATGTGCTCGACGCCGAAACGGATGGCGCGCGCCTGGTTGAGCTGGGTGGCGAAGTGCCAGTCGTCCATCGTCCGGGGCTCCGGCAGATGGCCGGACAGGCCGCGGATCAGCTTGTCATTGCCCTCAGTCGCCTTCTGATGGTGGAAGACGCCGTTCGATTGCGGCGTCAGCGGCGCATCATGCAGGCTTTCTTCGATCGTCGCCCAGGCCGCCGGTGCCTGCCAGCCGAATTCGGAGCAGAAGCGCGGGATATAATTGCGGTAGACCTCGTAGCCGACATCGTTCCACACGTCCCAGATATGTTTGCAGCCATGACCGTCGGCATTGGGTTCGATCTCAATCGAGCCGGAATAGGGGCTGCCGGGATAATAGGGCCGGTCCGGATCGAGTTCGGCGCAGAGTTTCGGCAGCAGGTCGAGATAGTAGCCGAGCCCCCAGCTTTCGCCCGCCTTGATGATCGGCCGCCAGCCCCATTCGTCGAAGCCCCAGATGTTCTCGTTATTGCCGTTCCAGAGGACGAGCGAGGCATGCGGCATCAGCCGCACGACATTGTCGCGCACCTCCGCCTCGACCTCGCTTCTGAGCGGCTCTTCCTCCGGATAGGCGGCGCAGGCAAAGAGGAAATCCTGCCAGACCAGCATGCCCTTGCGGTCGCAGGCCTCATAGAACTCGTCGGCCTCGAAGATGCCGCCGCCCCAGACGCGCAGCATATGAATATTGGCGGCTTTTGCTTCCTCGATCCGCGCGGCATAACGCTCAGCGGTCACCCGCGGGGGAAAACAATCGTCCGGAATCCAGTTCGCCCCGCAGATGAGGAGCGGCACGTCGTTGATGACGAAGGTGAAGGCCGAGCCGTGTTCGTCGGCCGAAGTATCGAGCCGCAGCGAGCGGAAACCGAGTTCGCGCTGATAGCTGTCGAGCAGATCGTCGCTGGCCTCGTCGACCAGACTCAGCGTCATCGGATAGAGCGGCTGCGCGCCGAGATGGTGCGGCCACCAGAGCTGCGGCGAGGGGAGGGCAAGCTCGAAGGAAACTGCGTCTTCGTCAGGCGCAATCGCCACCGTCTTGCTCACGCCGCCGATTTCGGCAACGAGCCTCAACGGCGTCTTATCTCCATGCCGCGCCAGCCGGGCATGGACCTTCACTAGGCCGTCGCCGCCGGCAAGTATTGCCGACACCCTGGTTTCGGCAAGCCGCGCCCGGTCCCAGCTTTCCAGCCGGACCGGCTTCCAGAGGCCTGCTGTCACCAGCGTCGGCCCCCAGTCCCAGCCGAAATTGCAGGCCATCTTGCGCATCAGATTGCCCGGTCCCGGATAGTTGTTGGGACGGTAGCCGTAATGCTTTTCCATCTCCGCGCCATAGACGTAGGCGGAGCGAAAGGTGACAGAAAGGTCGTTGGCGCCGGCCTTCAGCAGTGCCGAAACATCGAAACGATAGCCGCGGTGCATGTTGAAGGTGCGGCCGATCTCTTCGCCGTTGAGTGAGATAACCGCGATCGTATCGAGCCCGTCGAAGACGAGTTCATGCACCCTGCCATCTTCTGGCATCGCCTCGAAGCTGCAGCGATAGGTCCAGTCGGTCTTGCCGATCCAGTCATTGGTGATTTCGTTGACGTCGATATAGGGATCGGGGATCAGCCGGTTGGCGAGAAGGTCGAGATGCACGCAGCCCGGGACCGTCGCGGGGATTGCAGCCGGCAGACCGGGCCTGGCTGTATCGTTGCAGGAGAGCGTCCAGCCGGAATTGAGCGCAGTCTTTTCGATCATGGCGGGCTCCTGATGCATGCCGCTTGAAGCTGTGGGATTATCTGTGGTGTGGAACGTATCGGTGGTTCGGCGTCAGATGCCTCAGAGAAACCGGCCGTGGCGCTGCAGCACCTCGATCTTGTATCCATCGGGATCACTGATGAAGAAGAACAGGCCGAAGAGCTTGCCGTCGCGGTTGAGCTCCACCAGTTCACCGGGCTTGAGCCCAAGCTTCGACAGCCGCTCGCGCTCGACCGCCACCTCTTCGACGGAGACGGCGAGATGGCCGTAGGCATTGCCGAGGTCATAGGGCGCGGTCCGGCCCTTGTTGACGGTCAATTCCAGCTCGAAGCCGGTCTCGGCATTGCTCATATAGATCAGCGTGAAGGTTTCGAAATCGACGCGGTCGGCGACCGAAAGGCCGAAGGCCCTCTCGTAGAATTCGACGGAGCGCGCCTCATCGAGAACGCGGATCATGGAGTGGATCATCTTCGCCAATTCTGCCTCCCAATGTGCCGATCACTGCGATCTTGGTACCCGTCCTCTTACGCCGGGCGCAAGCCGATTCTTCGCGTAATCGCGCCTTCGACCAAGCCCATGGCATCATAGATCAGCACCGCCATCAGGCCGACGATGAGGCCGCCCTGCAGGATGAAGGCGGTGTTGTCGGAAATCAGCCCGGCAATGATGACCTCGCCGAGGCCCTTGGCCGCAACCGTCGAGCCGATCGTCGCCGTGCCGATATTGATCACGGTCGCCACCTTCAGCCCTTCGAGGATCAGCGGCAGGGCTAGCGGCAGCTCGACGCGAAACAGCCGCTGCGTGCCGTTCATACCCATGCCGTCGGCGGCATCGAGCACTTGTGGCGAAACCTGCTTCAGCCCGGCGACGGTGTTTTCGAAGATCGGCAGCAGGCCGTAGAGAAAGAGCGCGATCAGTGTCGGCATGGCGCCGAAGCCGGTGGCGGGAACGGCGAGCGCCAGCACCGCGACGGGTGGAAAGGTCTGCCCCGCATTGGCGATGGCGCGCGACAGCGGCAGGAAGTCAGCCCCGCTTTCCCGCGTCACGAAGATGCCGCCGATAACGGCGAGCACGGCGCTGCAGACGATCGAGCCGATCACCAGCTGCAGATGGCCGGCGGCCAGTGAAGCAAGGCTGTTTTGCGTATAGACGGCGGGCGCATTGTTGCTGGTCAGCGGCACCAGCATGAAGGAAAGCCACTCCGTCCTGAACAGCAGGATGAGCAGCAAAGCCAGCGCCGCCAGGCGGAAGAGATTGGCGACGACGAGCTTCATGCCTTGCGGCCCAGTTCGAGCAGCCGCGTCATCGAGATCGATCCCACCGGCGCCTTTTGCGCATCCTGAACCGCCGCCTCGTCGACCCCCTGCCAGATCATTTCGGCCAATGCGTCACGCAGGCTGAGCGATTGCGGCAGGGCATAGGCGAGACCTTTCTTGGCCGGCTCCATGCTTTCCTTCAGCGGCAGCAGCGACATCAGCTTCAGCGCCCGGTCGGAGGTGCCGGTCAATTGCTGCACGAAGGGATCGGCGGGTTCGGTGAGGATCTTTTCCGGCGTCGAGCATTGCAGCAATCTGCCCTCGCTCATCACCGCGATCTGATTGCCGAGATGGAAGGCCTCGTCCATGTCGTGGGTGACGAGAATAACCGTCGTGCCGAACTGTTTCTGGATCGCCAAGAGATCGTCCTGCGCCTTGCCGCGGATGACGGGATCGAGCGCGCCGAAGGGTTCGTCCATCAACAGCAGTTCCGGCTCGGCCGCCAGCGCCCGGGCCACACCGACGCGCTGCTGCTGGCCGCCGGAGAGCTGATGCGGATATTTGTCGGCAAAGGTTGCCGGATCGAGGTTGAAAAGCCCGAGCAGTTCCTCGACTCGCTTGGCGATGCGGGCGGAATCCCAATCGAGAAGCTGCGGCACGGTGGCGATATTCTGCGCCACGGTCCGGTGCGGAAAGAGGCCGTGTCCCTGGATGGCATAGCCGATCTTGCGGCGAAGCTCGGTCACCGGAACGTCCATCACATTCTGCCCGCCGACGAAAATCTCGCCTTCGGTGATCGGCACCAGTCGGTTGATCATCCGCATCAGCGTCGATTTGCCGGAGCCAGACGTGCCGACGATGACGGTAATCTCGCCCTTCTCGACACTCATCGAGACGTCGTCGACGACGGTGGCGGCGCCGTAGCGCTTGGTGACGTTCCTGATCTCGATCATGGTCATGCGGCAGATCCCCGGATGCTTTCGATGACCGCATCGAGGATGACGGCCGATGAGAAGGCGAAGAAGACGGTCGGCACGGCGCCGAGCAGGACGAGGTCCATGGCCGTCTGGCCGAGCCCCTGGAAGATGAAGATGCCGAAGCCGCCGCCGCCGATCAGTGCGGCAATCGTCACCATGCCGATCGCCTGCACCAGCACGATGCGGATGCCGGTGAGGATCACGGGAAAGGCAAGCGGCATGTCGATTCCAACAAGGATCTGCCACCGCGTCAGCCCCATGCCGGCCGCAGCATCGCGCACCGAGGGGTCGACGCCCTGCAGGCCGACAACGGTGTTGGCGACGATCGGCAGCAGCGAGTAGAGCACCAGCGCAATCAAGGCAGGCGCCGTGCCGATGCCGCGAATGCCGATCGCGGCGGCGAGCGGCACATGGGTGGCGAGATAGCCGAGCGGCAGCATCAACAGGCCGAAGAGCGCCAGGCTCGGGATCGTCTGGATAAGGCTCAGCCCCTGCAGCACGATGGCCCGCAGCTTCGGCACCCAGAAGCAGAGGATGCCGAGCGGCAGGCCGAGAACAATGGCGATGGCAAGCGAGCCGAACGCCAAGAGCAGATGCGAGATCGCTTCGGTTTCGAACTGCGGTGCCCGTGTCGAAAATTCCTTCATGATCGAAAGGCTGTCGAGCAGGCCGGATGAGAGCGAGATGAAGAGCAGCGCCGTATAGGCGGCCAGGGCTGCGATCCGCATCCAGGGCGCCAGGCGGATCTTCACCAGCGCATCGGATATGACGAGGCCGATCACCGCAAACAGCACCCAGAAGCCGCCGCCGGGCGTCATCCGCGCCACCGTGCTGCCGGGGGGCGTTGCCGCCGTCGAGACGAGGCCGATCGCAACGATCAACGCCGCAAGGCAGAGTGTGGCGATGGCAAGTCGCGCGATCGCATTGCGTAGGAACAGCGTGGCAATGGCGGTGAGAAGGAGGAGCACGGTCAGGATGACGACGGAAGGCTGGGGAAGAAGCTGCATCAGCAGCATCGGCTTGCCGGCGGCGATGCGGTTTGCCTTCACGTAGATGAAGGGCATCAGTGCCGTCGCCGCGATGCCGCCGGCCACCAGAACCACGCCGAGCCGGTCCAGCCTGCGGACCGCTAAGGTTTCTGCCATGAATCCCAATCCTGTCTGGCCAACCCTGTCAGGAAAGCCAATCCTGTCAGGAAAGAAAGCTCCGCCCTTAATCGGGCGGAGCGGGCAATGACTACTTCAGGAAGCCTTTTTCCTTGAGATAGGCTTCGGCGACGGACTTTGCCGGCTCGCCGTCGACCTGGATCTTGGCGTTGAGCTTGCGCAATTCGTCGGCGGTCAGGCTCTTGAAGATCGGCGAGAGCACTTCCTCGATCTTCGGATTGGCCTTCAACACCTCTTCGCGGATGATCGGCGTCGGGGCATAGACCTGCTGCACGTTCTTGTCGTCTTCGAGAACGGTGAGTTCAGCCGCTTCGATGGCGCCGTCGGTGCCGTAGACCATGGCGGTGTTGACGCCGTTCGTCTGGTCGGCGGCCGCCTTGATCGTTGCCGCCGTGTCGCCGCCGGAAAGAACGACCATCTGGTCGGGCTTCAGCTGGAAACCGTAGGTCGTCTGGAAGGCCGGAAGCGCGCCGGCCGAATTGACGAATTCGGCGGAGGCGGCAAGCTTGGCGGCACCGCCGCCGGCAACCCATTTGCCGAAGTCCGTGAGGCTCTTCAGCTTGTTCGGGCCGGCAACATCGCTGCGCACGGCGAGCGCCCAGGTGTTGTTGGCAGGCGACGGCGTCAGCCAGACGATCTTGTTGGCGTCGTAATCGAGCTTCTTCGCCAGCTCATAGCCCTGGTCGATGTTCTTCCAGGCGGCGTCATCGGCCTTGTTGAAGAAGAAGCCGGCATTGCCGGTATATTCGGGATAGATGTCGATTTCGCCTGCGGTAATCGCCTTGCGCACGACCGGTGTCGCGCCAAGCGCGATGCGGTCCTGCGTCTTGATGCCGTTCGCTTCGAGAGCGAGCGCGATGACGTTGCCGAGCAGCGTGCCTTCCGTGTCGATCTTCGACGAGACGACGACGTCGGCGGCATGGGCCGCACCCGCTGCGAAGGCGGAGAGCGAAACGGCAAGTGCGAGTTTCTTCAGCATGGAATATCCCCTTGTTAAACACCGTTGAATGAGGCTCAAGCCCTTGGCGGGAGGCTTGCGCGCAGAAAAATCCGCCGGCGAGGGCGACCAAGTCGCCATCATGCCGGAATTGCGTGCGTCATGGAAATAGCGTTCATGCCCGAAAAATCGATGCAAGCCCCCTCCAGTATTTGCAGCCGCGGCACGATTATGGCGGCGAATGCACCTCCGCGCGCGGAAACGCATTCCCTTTTCCAAGGCCGGCGCGATTTGTTTTTGTCCCCTTGCGTGTTTCCACGATATTCCCAGGCTCTGTTGCGGATTCCCGCCGCCCGGATTTTTCTATGATCGAACGATAGCCCGGCTCTCCGGAGGCAGGGATATCTTTTTTCCTGAACACATCATATCGTCCGGTTTTTCCAGCACTTTCCGGAGGTGGCCGTTTGCATCTTGGTGCCCTGTTCATCGCCAGCCATGTCCTGACCTCCGGTTCGGTCCGCGAGACCGCGCGGCGCTTCCAGCTGTCGCCCTCCACCGTCTCGACGGCAATCCATAATCTCGAGACCGAACTGGCGATGACGCTGACCGAACGCGCCTCCGGCGAGCTGGCGATGCTAATTGCGAGCGGCAGGGTGCTGGAAGGCCTGAAGCCGATCATGGCTGCGATCGGTGAGCTCGGCCAATGGGCCGGTCACGACGGCGACGGGGCTGAGATCGACGAGGTCTGGGCATCGCGCATTCCCGTCAAGATCGTCACGATGGAGCGGTTTCTCGAAGTTGCCGACCAGGGGAGCATCAACCGGGCAGCGCGCCGCCTTCGCCTCGGTCAGCCGCAGCTTTCACTTCAGCTTGCCAATCTTGAGAAATTTCTGACCCATCGCCTGTTCGAGCGCCAGGCGCAGGGCTCGGTGCTGACGGAGGAGGGCAGGCGCGCCTACCAGGTATTCATGGCGATCAGCCAGGCGTGGAACGATCTGAAATCGTCGGCCGACGAGCGTTATCGGCGCACTGCCCGGTCGCTGCGCATCGGTTCGATCATCCCGACCGGATCGGAAAGCTGGGTGGCGCGCTGCCTGGGATCGCTGGTCTCCGAATGGAATGCGCGCCGCAACAACAATGCGATCTCGCTGGTGTCGATGACCGCCGACGATCTGCGCGAGGCGTTGAAGAACGGCCGCATCGATGTCGCAATCCTGGATTCGGTCTTCGGCCTCCAAAGCTTTCGGCATCGCGAACTGCTGCAGACCGATATGGTGGTGATCGCGCCGCCGGATAGTACCGAGACCAGCGTTGCTGATCTCGTCGCCGGCCACCCGATCTGCATGCCGAGCCCGCGCACCGGCCTCGGCCATGCGGCCATGGCCTTCAGCTACGAGCGCGCGCCCAACCGGCGCCGGCGCGGCCAAGATATCACCGCGGCGGATTCGCTGCCTGTCATCGTCGACCTCGTCGCCAATCACGGCTACGTCTCCTTCCTCGGTCGGGTCAGCGCCATGCCGATTGCCGACAAGGTGCGCATCGTCGATCTCGACGAGCACCTGCCGATGTCCTATCACGTCGCCTTCAACCATCGAAAAGCCGCCGCCGATGCCTGCACAATGATCATCGAGGCGGCAGCGAGAATTACCTCTGAAGCGGTCGTGCGAACCGCAGCCGTGGCTTAAGCCTCGGCGGAGCTAGGGAGACCGCAACATGACGATCTTGCTTGAGGTGTGCGTGGACAGCGCCGAAGGCCTTGCCGCCGCGATCGAGGGTGGCGCCGGGCGCATCGAGCTCTGCTCGGCGTTGGAACTCGGCGGCCTGACGCCGTTGCCGAGCCTGATGCGGATCGCCGCCCGGGCACCCATTCCGGTCTATGCGATGATCCGCCCTCACGCCGGCCCCTTCATCTTCGACGGGGCAG
The DNA here is from genome assembly GCF_057653695.1 of Rhizobium sp. SRDI943. Classification (NCBI taxonomy): domain Bacteria; kingdom Pseudomonadati; phylum Pseudomonadota; class Alphaproteobacteria; order Hyphomicrobiales; family Rhizobiaceae; genus Rhizobium; species Rhizobium sp. SRDI943. The sequence goes on from NZ_CM172787.1 coordinate 146,939, forward strand.
ACGAGGAGGCGATGATGATCGATATCGACGCCGTGCGCGCCGCCGGCCTTGCCGGCGTCGTCATCGGCGCCAACCGGCCGGATGGTACGCTCGACATGCCGCTGGTCCACCGTTTGAAGGCGCATGCGGCGGGACTCGGCTCGACGCTGCATCGCGCTTTTGATCTGGTGCCGGATGCCGACCAGGCGCTGGAGCAGGCGGTCGAGCTCGGCTGCGAACGCATCCTGACATCAGGCTGCGCGCTGAAGGCGGTAGACGGCCTCGACACGCTGAAGCGCATTTCGGCAAAGGCCGCCGGCCGCATCGCCATCATGCCCGGCAGCGGCATCCGCCCCACCAATGTCGGCGAGATATTGAAGGCGACCGGCGCCCGCGAGGTCCACGGCTCCTGCAGTTCACCGGTCGAAAGCGCCGATCCGCGCGCGGTCGCTTTTGGTTTCGAGGCGAGAAGCACAAACAAGACGGATGTCGCCGTCGTCAGGCAGATGCGCAGGGCGATCGAGGCGGGAGTTTAGCGACCGCGGCTTGCCCTCATCCGGCTGCCGCCACCTTCTCCCCGCTTGCGGGGCGAAGGGGATATGCCGCGACCTCTCCGTCCCCCGCCCAGCTCTCGCAGGGCACGTCCCCTCGCCCCGTTTTACGGGGGTCCGCAGGACGGGTCGAGACCAGTGGCTCGACCCCGGCAAGGTTAGGGTGAGGGGCAGCCGCCGGCGCGAAGCGGACGGAAACCACGTCACGCGTTCGCTGGAAACGCCCTAACCACCAATACTGATCACAGCCTTGATCAGCCCATTCTTCTCATGCGCCCAGCGCGCGAGATCGCGCGGCGCATCGGCAAGCGTCGTGCGGTGGGTGATCAGTTTGTCCACCGGCACCAGCCCTTTGGCGATCGAATCCGCGACATGCTCGAAATCGACGCGGGTGGCGTTGCGGCTGCCGATCACCATCATCTCGCGCTTGTGGAATTCGGGATCGGAGAAGCGGATATCGTCCTTGACGACGCTGACCAGCACCAGCGCGCCTCCATGGGCGACGAAGGAGAAGGCCTTTTCCATCGAAGGGCCGTAACCCGTCGCATCGAAGACCACGTCGAAACCGTCGCCATTGGTCTTTTCCTGTACGGCCTCCGCTGTCGCCTCGTTGGCAACGATGCCGGAGGTGAAGCCGAAACGCTCCGACGCCATCTGCAGCCGCTCGGTGCTGGTATCGAGCAGCGTCACCTCATGGCCTGCGATGCGCGAGAAGATCGCCGCCCCGAGGCCGATCGGCCCGGCGCCGATGACGAGCGCCCGGGCTCCGGCACCGGTCATCGAACGGCGCACCGCATGAGCGCCGATCGCCAGGAACTCGGTCGTCGCCGCCGCTTCGAGGCTTACACCCTTGGCGGCGTAGAGGTTCTCGGCCGGGACTGAAATCTCCTCGCAGAAGGCGCCGTCGGTATGGACGCCGAGCACCTTGATATTGGTGCAGCAATTCGGCTTGCCCTGCCGGCAGGCGATACATTGCCCGCAGGAGAGATAGGGATTGACGATGACAGGCGTGCCGACCGCGATAGTCACACCATCGCCGGCTTCCAGCACCGTCGCGGAGATCTCGTGCCCCATCACCCGGGGATATTCGAGGAAGGGATGTTTGCCCTCGAAGATGTGGTAGTCGGTGCCGCAGATGCCGACATGGCTGACGGCAAGCCGCACCCAGCCGGCGGCGGGAGCCGCTGGCGAAGGGCGCTCGACGATATCGAGCACGCCGGGCTCCCGGCAAAGAACTGCTTTCATGACGGGTCTCGCATTCCTGGAATGGAAGAAGCCGGCTTGTTCAGGCCGGCTGTCTCTTGTCGCTCAATTGCTCCGGCGGCGGCGCAGCTGGTCGAAGAACACGATCACGATGATCAGCAGACCGGTGATGATGCGCTGCCAGAAGGAGTTGACGTTCAGAAGGTTCGCGCCGTTGTTGATGGTGGCGAGAATGAAGGCGCCGATCAGCGGGCCATGCACCGATCCGACCGCGCCAAACAGGCTGGTGCCGCCGATGACGGAGGAGGCGATCGCCTGTAGTTCCCAGCCGTCGGCCTGCGTCGCATTGCCGATCGCGATGCGCGAGGCGAGCAGCACGCCGACGAAGGCGGCGAAGGAGGCCGAGAGGATATAGGCAAGGTAGATCATGCCCTTGACGTTGACGCCGGAAAGGCGCGCCGCCTCGGCATTCGAACCGACCGCGAAGAGATAGCGGCCCCAGCGGCTCAGATGCAGGAAGATGAAGGATGGGACCGCCACCAGGATGACCATCCAGAACAGGCTCGGAATACTGAGCAGATCGGCGCGGGCGAAATTGCTGAAGCCCTCATTGGTGATGTTGATCGTCGAACCGTTGGTGATCAAGAGGCCAATGCCGCGCAGCGATGTCAGGGTTGCCAGCGTGATGATAAAGGGCGGCAGGCCCATATGCACGATGCCGAAGCCATGGAAGGCGCCGATCGCCACACCCATGAGCAGCGTCAGCGCGATCGCCCCCCAGACCGGCACGCCCGCCTGCAGCAGCCAGGCGATGATCACGGTGCAGAAGCCGACGATGGCGCCGACCGAAAGGTCGATGCCGGCGGTGATGATGACGAAGGTCTGGCCGAGCGCCAGGATCGCCGTCATCGCACCCTGACGCAGCAGGTTCGAGATATTGAGCGGCGTCCAGAAGCTCGGGGTGACGACGCCGAGCACGATCCAGAGGAAGATCAGCAGGCCGATCAGCGTCAGGCCGAACAGGATGTTCATTTTCCGGCGCGGCGGCGGCGCGACGATTTCGGTGGGGGTGGCAGTCATGAATTTTCTCCCTCTTATTCTTTTGGCTCAGACGCCGATCGCTTCGCTGAGCACTTCTTCATGCGTCGCCGCGTGATAATCATGGCTCGCGACGATTTTGCCGGCGCGGAAGACGTGCAGCCGGTCGGCCAGTTCGTAGACCTCGGGCAGATAGGAGGAGATCAGGATGATGCCGGCGCCGTCCTTCAGAAGCTTGGCGAACAGCCGGTAGATTTCCGCCTTGGTGCCGACGTCGACGCCGACTGTCGGCTCGTCGAAGATGAAAAGCCGGGCGCCATGGCTCAGCCACTTGCCGATGACGATCTTCTGCTGGTTGCCGCCCGACATGCTGGAGGCCGGAACGCGCCGGCTCGGCGTCTTGATGCTGAGATTGCGGATCTGCTGGTCGGCATTGGCCGATTCGCGCGTGTGATTGATCACCGGCCCGTGGCTCAGCCGCCCGAACACCGGCAGGTTGATGTTGAGGCCGATCGGCAGGTTGAGGCAAAGCCCTTGGTCGCGCCGGCTTTCCGGCGCCAGCGCAATGCCGAGCTCCATCGCCGTGCGTTCGTTGCGGATGTTGACAGGCTTGCCCATCCATTCGACATCGCCTGCTGTCGTCGGCTGGCGGCCGTAGAGCCCGAGTGCGAATTCGCTGCGCCCGGCGCCGATCAGGCCGTAGAGGCCGACGATCTGTCCCGCCTTTACGCTGAGCGACACATCTTCGAAGCCCGGGCCGGAGAGGCCGTTGACCGTGAGGATCGTCTCGCCGATCGCAATCTTTTCCTTGTGGTAGATCTGTTCGATCGAGCGGTTGATCATCAGCGAGATCAGTTCGGCATCGTTGGTCTCGCCGATCAGGCGCGTGCCGACATGCGTGCCGTCGCGCAGCACCGAGACACGGTCGGCAAGCTCGAAGACTTCCTCCATGCGGTGGCTGATATAGACGATGGTGACGCCTTCGCCCTGCAGCCGGCGGATCAGCTTGAAGAGCTGCGCCGATTCCTGGCGGGTGAGATAGGCAGTCGGTTCGTCGAAGATCAGGAATTGCGTGCCGCGCATCGCTGCGCGTGCCGTGGCCACCAGCTGCTGTTGGCCGATGGTCAGCGAGCTCAACAGCGCACCGGCCGGCAGGCCGAAGCCGAGATCGTCGAGCACGGCCTGCGCCATCTTCTCCATCTGCTTCTTGCGCATCAGGCCGAAGCGGTTGACTTCGTCGCCGAGGAAGAGATTGGCGGCGACCGTCAGGTGCCGGCAGAGCACGACTTCCTGGTGCACGGCGTTGATGCCGCGGGCGATCGCCTCGTTCGGCGTCGCCAGCCCCACCGGCTGGCCGCACCACAGCACTTCGCCGGCGGTGCGGGTGATGACGCCGGTCAGCAATTTGATGAGGGTGGATTTGCCGGCGCCGTTTTCACCGACGATGGCGTGAATTTCGCCGGCGAGAAAGGTCAGCGTCGCTGGCTTCAGCGCCTGCACATGACCGTAATTCTTCTGCAGGCCCTTGAGTTCGAGGATAGGCGATCCGGCGGGAATTCGATTGGCTTCTTTCAGCGTCGCACTGTCATCATGGCGATGACTGACCTCTTCCAGTCCGATCATGGGACCTCTCCTCCTTGTGTCGCGTCTGCTCTCCATCCCCCGCAAAACATAGCACGGATGGAAAAAGCCGCGCCGGTTTTTGAAGCCGGCGCGGCTTGTCTGTCGTTATTACTTGATCTTCGGGTTCAGCAGCGCGTCGATCTTCGGGTCGGCCATATTAGCCTTGGTGACGAGGTTTGCACCGGTGTCGACATTCTCTTCGACCTTCTCGCCCTTGGAGACGGCAAGCGCGGTCTTCACGCCGTCATAACCCATGCGGTAGGGGTCCTGAACGACGAGGCCGGCAATCGCACCATCCTTGAGGAAGCCGACCGTCTTGTCGTCGCTGTCGAAGCCGATGACCTTGATCTTCTCGCCGAGCTTGTTTTCGGCAATCGCCTGGCCAACGCCCTGCGCCATGATCAGGTTCGAGGCGAAGATGCCGACGAGGTTCGGGTTTGCCGTGATCAGGTCGGTCATCATGTTGAGGCCGGTCGTTGCCTGGCCGTCGCCGTACTTGTCGGCAATGACCTTCAGGCCCGGATACTTGGTCTTCACCTGATCCAGGAAGCCTTCGCGACGCTGTTCCAGCGAGCCGACGCCCGGAAGGTTGGTGAGGATGACGACTTCGCCCTCTTCCTTGCCGGTGGCGCCCTTGATAGCGGCAGCCAGACCGTCAGCGGCGATGCGGCCGCCCTGAACGTTGTCGGTCGTCAGGAACGACTTGAACGCCTTGGAGTCGGCGCCTGAGTCGATGCCGATGATCGGAACCGACTTGGCCGCTTCATCGATCGGCTTGCCGAGCGCCTTGAATTCGGTCGGCGAAATGACGACAGCGGCCGGCTTGCCGGCAACGGCGTTCTCCAGAATGCTGATCTGGCCGTTGACGTCGGATTCGGCCTGTGCGCCGAGTTCCGGCACGTTGACGCCGAGATCCTTGCCGGCCTTGCGGGCGCCGGCGAGAACGATCTGCCAGTAGAAGGACGTCGTGTCCTTGACGATGATCGGGATCGTCACGTCGGCTGCAAACGACGGTGCCGGCATCGCCGAGGCGATAACTGCGGCGCCCGCAAGCGCGGTAAAGGCGCGGCGGGACAGAAGGGATTTCACGAAACTCATAAGGGTTCTCCTCTCAGGGTGCGTTCTCCTCCGAATAAATCGACCGCTGAACGCAGGCGGACGATTTTTATCGATAAAAAACATTTGCCAGGTGAAGCTAGCCGAGGCGCAATCAAATTGCAAGAGCGCCAAACAGGCTTTTTTTCTTCGGTAAACTCCCGCCAAGCAACTGATTTTATTCCAATACAACGATACCCTAAAATAGGGATCAGGCTTGATCGACCTCGTGCGGATGGACGACGCCCTTTTTCAAAATCAGGTTGCCGTACAGCCGAAATTCCGTCGTCGCGACGATGTAGGTCGCCTTGCGGGCCATCGCGTAAAACGCAAAACGCTCCACCGGCACGATGCGGAAATCGCCGGCGTGCTTGGAAACGATCTTCTGGAATTCGGTGCAGACCTCCGGCATCGCATCGGGATCGCCGACCACCTCCATCCGCCACGCCGCTTCCGGCACGAAAGTGTCGAGCGGCATATGGGTCAGGATGGCCGCGGCCATGTCGGTGGCGCTGACGCCGTCGGCGCGAATGACCGGCGGGCCCATCGAGCCCGAGGGAAAATTGGCGTCCGATATGACGATATCGTCGCCATGTCCCATGGTCTTCAATGCATGGAGCAGGTCGGGGCCAAGCAGCGGATGAATACCCTTGAGCATAATCTCTCCTCAGACTCGGACGGCTTCGGCGCCGAGCGGCGGCGCGACCAGCGTATAGGGTTCGAATTCGGCATAGATCGCGTCGGCAAGCCGCGGCTCGACGATCTCCATATTGCGCGTCAGGCTCGACGGCCTCGCCGTGCCGATCAGCACCGAGGCGACGATCGGCTCGCGCAGCGGAAACTGCAGGGCGGGCGCTGCCAGCGGCACGCCGTGGCGTTTGGCGATCGCCTCCATCGCGCCGACTTTGGCAAGCACATCGTCATCAGCCGGCATATAGTCGAAATGCGAACCCGGTACCGGACCGGTGGCGAGGATGCCGGAGTTGAAGACGCCGCCGACGACGAGCGACGTGCCCTTCTGCCGGCAAAGCGGCAGCAGTTCGGCGACGGCCGAGCGGTCGAGCAGCGTGTAGCGGCCAGCCATCAGGATGCAGTCGAGATCGGAATGGCGCATAACGTCGAGGCAGACCGGCACTTCGTTGACGCCGAGGCCGAAGGCGGAGATCGCGCCAGACGACTTGAGTTCCTCCAGCGCCTTCACGCCGGAATCGAGAAACTGCTTCTGGTGGACCGCATTCTTCGCCGCGCCATGCGTGTAGACGCCGAGATCGTGCACATAGAGAATATCGATGCGGTTGAGTCCGAGGCGCGCATAGCTGAATTCGACCGAGCGCATGATGCCGTCATAGGAATAGTCGTAATCGGCATCGAAGGAGAGCGGATCGACATAGCTGTAATCAGGCACGGTGCCGGTCGGCACCGGCCGAAGCAGCCGGCCGACCTTGGTAGAAAGCACGTAACTGCCATCCGGCTGGTCGCGCAGGAAATCGCCGACCCGCCGTTCGGCAAGGCCGAGCCCATACCAGGGCGCCACATCGAAATAGCGGATGCCGCTATCCCAGGCCGCCTGCAGCGTGTCCATCGCCACCTCGCGCGGGCATGCGCGGTAGAGACCGCCGAGAGCGGCCGCACCGAAGCTGATTTCGGTCACCTCCAGCTTGGTCTTGCCGATCTTTCTCGTCTTCATCATTCCTCCTCACGAAGAAGCTGAACTATCTGGAGCAATCCCAGGAAAAGTATGAAGCGGTTTTCCGTCCGGGATTGCGTACTTCAAATCAATCCCAGGAAAAGTGTGAAGCGGTTTTCCGCCCGGGATTGCGTAAAAACAAAGATTACAGCGTCGCACCCAGATGCCACGGCACGAATTCATTGTCGCCGTAGCCGAAGAGCTCGCTCTTGGTCTTCTTGCCTGATGCCGTATCGACGATGAGGTCGAAGATCTCGCGGCCCTTGCCGCTGATCGTCGCGTCACCCGTGGCGATCGTGCCGCAATCGATGTCCATATCCTCTTCCATCGAGGCATAGAGCGCCGAATTGCTGGAAAGCTTCAGCGACGGCGCCGGCCGGCAACCGAAGCAGCTCCCGCGGCCAGTGGTAAAGGCGATCATGTTCGCCCCGCCGGCCACCTGGCCGGTCGCCGAGACCGGGTCGTAGCCGGGCGTGTCCATGAAGACGAGGCCGGGGGCCGTGACCCGCTCGGCATAACCATAGACCGCCGTCAGCGGCGAACGCCCGCCTTTGGCAACCGCGCCGAGCGACTTTTCGAGGATGGTTGTGAGGCCACCGCGCTTGTTGCCGGGCGAGGGGTTGTTGTCGAGCGAGGCGCCGTGCAGGGCAACGTAATCTTCCCACCAGGCGATCTTGTCGTCGAGCTTCCTTGCCACCTCATCGCTGACGGCGCGGCTGCGCAACAGATGTTCCGCACCATAGATTTCCGAGGTTTCCGACAGGATCGCCGTGCCGCCGGCCGCCGCCAGCAGGTCGGCCGCAACACCCAGCGCCGGATTGGCGGTGATGCCGGAAAAGCCGTCGGAGCCGCCGCATTGCAGGCCGATGATGATCTCCCCGATCGACATCGGCACGCGCTTTTCCTTGCCGACATCGGCGGCGATTTCGCGCAGCATGCCCATGGCGCGCTCGACAGCACGGCGCGACCCGCCGGCGTCCTGAATGTTGAAATGCCGCTTCGAAGCGCCGGCACCACTCTGGCCGTAGAGCGTCAGCTGGTTGACCTCACAGCCGAGGCCGATCATCAGCACGCCGCCGAAATTCACGTGCCTTGTATAGCCGGCCAGCGTCCGGTGCAGCACGTTCATGCCGTCGCCGGTCGAGCTCATGCCGCAGCCCTGGTCGTGCACGATCGGCACAAAACCGTCGATGCCTTCATAATGCGGCAGGATCGTCCGGTTCGCCTCGTCGGCGATTGCCCGGCAGACCGTGGTGGAACAGTTCACGCTGGCGATGATGCCGATATAGTTGCGCGTTGCCGCCCGCCCGTCGGCGCGGCGATAGCCCATGAAGGTGCGCCCGACGTCGTCGACCGTGGCCGCTTCCGGCGCCGAATTGGCGGTCGCCGCCAGCCGGTCGTTTTCGAAATGCAGGTTATGGCTGTGCACATGGTCGCCGGCCTTGACCTCGGCCGTCGTGCGGCCGATTGCCTGTCCGTATTTGACCACGGGTGACCCGAGCGGAATATCCGCTATCGCCACCTTGTGGCCGGGGTCGATCTTCTCACGGGTCTGAATGCCGGCAACCGTCGAACCCGGCGCGATTGCCGCCGTTGCGACCGCGACATTGTCGCCGGCCGAAAGGATGATCCAAGGCAGTTTGTCCAATTTATTCTCCCTGGGAAAGGCTCGCTGCATCGGCGAAAGCGCATTGATTTTGTTTTTTATCTACAATAAACATTTTCAAGTCAACGGGAATATTGATCCTGTGGACGAGGGAGGCAATGAGCCGCAGGCGACCGGAATCAAGCTAAAGGTCGTTTGAACAAGCCCCGATTTTTCTGCCCTGCTGGAGAGCGGGCGGTGGATACGAGGGCGGAAAGCGGGGTCTGGTGGCAAGGCAGAATACGGTCTTCAAGGAAGCCTACAACAGGTATGCCGTAGCCCTGCGCACGGATACGGCGCTGCCGTCGGAACCGGAGATCGCCGCCCAACTCGGCGTCAGCCGCTCGACGGCGCGCGCCATCCTGACACGGCTCAGCGAAGAAGGCATCATCCGCTGGAACAAACGCCAGAAGATCGTGCTGCGCCAGCCGACTGACCATGATCTCTTTCCCTCCGAAGAAACCGACTCCCTGCATGATATCATCGAGCGCAGCTTCATGCAGCGCATCCTTGCCGATGATGCAGCACCCGGCATGCAGATCAACGAGTTGGAGCTTGCCCGCGAGATCGGCACCGGCACCACCAGCGTGCGCGAGTTCCTGATCCGCTTCTCCCGCTTCGGCCTCATCGAGAAACGCCCGAACAGCCACTGGACGCTCAAAGGGTTCACCCGCGAATTCGCCCTCGAACTTGCCGATGTGCGCGAAATGTTCGAGCTGCATTCCGCCGCCGAATTCGGCCGGCTTCCCAGGGATAATCAAAGCTGGGCCGATCTTGCCGCTATGCGCGACGAACATCACGCCATGCTTGCCGACATCAACCAGCGCTTCAAGGATTTCTCCGTCCTCGACGAACGCTTCCACTTGCTGATCCACCGCGCCTCGAAGAACCGCTTCATCGCCGATTTCTACGACGCGATCGCCATCGTCTTTCACTATCACTACCAGTGGAACAAGACCGCCGCCCGCCAGCGCAACGAGCGCGCCATCCACGAACATCTGGATTATATCGCAGCGCTGGAATCCGGCGACCAGGCGGCAATCGAAACCGCCTGCCGCGCCCATCTGCACTCCGCCCGCCAGACCTTGCTGCAATCCCTGCCGCAAGTCGCCACAGAGAACGCCTGAGCGGGGGACATCTCGGCCCAGAGATCGCCGATGCCAGCCCCCTCATCCGCCTGCCGGCACCAACCGGGGTCGAGCCACGGGTCTCGACCCGTCCTTCGGACCCCCGTTTGCGGGGCGAAGGGGATATGCCGCGACCTCTCCGTCCCTCTATCGCGTCTCGTATGGCACGTCCCCTCTCCCCGTCAGAACGGGGAGAGGGTTAGGGTGAGGGGCAGATGTTTTCGATACGGCGGATGGCAGCCATCATGAAACATTTCGATGTGTAAGCCGTTATCGCGCTTATGGCCGACGCTAAACTTAAACCGAAATCGGTCGACGGCACCGAACCGCACGGTGCCGGGAACTCGCCCCAGGAGACGGCATCGACTGTCGAGGTCATGCCGCCACCAGATGCCATCGAGCCCGATCCGGAGTTGACACCTGAAGAGGCCGAGCAGGCGCGCAAGCGGTATCTGCTCAAACGTTTCTGGATCAGCGCGCGCCGTTACTGGGGTCGCGGTGGCGACAAGTTCGCTTGGCCCTTCTCGATCGGGCTATTGGCCCTGATCGGCATGAATGTCGGCTTCCAGTACGGTATCAATCTGTGGAACCGCGGGATCTTCGACGCCATAGAGCGACACGATGCCGGCACCGTCTATTTCCTGAGCGCCGTATTCGTGCCGCTTGTGCTCGGAACCGTCGCCATTGTCACGATACAGGTCGCCGTTCGCATGATGATCCAACGTCGCTGGCGTTCCTGGCTGACAACATCAGTCATCGCGCGCTGGCTTGCAAACGGCCGTTACTATCAGTTGAATCTCATCGGCGGCGACCACAAGAACCCGGAAGCGCGCATTTCCGAGGATTTGCGGATTGCCACCGAAGCACCCGTCGATTTCATCGCCGGTGTCATTTCCGCATTTCTGGCGGCCTCGACCTTCATCGTGGTGCTCTGGACGATCGGCGGGGCTCTCACTCTGCCGATCGCAGGTTTCCCCGTTACCATTCCCGGCTTTCTCGTCGTCACTGCGGTCCTCTACGCCGCGATCACCTCCACTTCGATGGCGGTCATCGGCCGCTATTTCGTCCACGTCTCCGAGGCCAAAAATCAGGCAGAAGCCGAGTTTCGCTACACGCTGACGCATGTCAGGGAAAACGGCGAGAGCATCGCGCTTCTCGGCGGCGAAGAGGAGGAGCGTAACGACCTCGATAAGACCTTCGCCAATGTGCTCAGGCAATGGGCGCTGCTTGCCCGCCAGCACATGCGCACAACGCTTGTGTCGCATGGGTCGATGCTGATTGCGCCAGTCGTCCCGGTCCTGCTTTGCGCACCAAAATTTCTCGAAGGCAGCATGAGCCTCGGACAGGTCATGCAGGCCGCCTCTGCTTTTGCCATCGTTCAGGGCGCGTTCGGCTGGCTGGTCGACAACTATCCCCGTCTTGCCGATTGGAATGCCTGTGCACGGCGCATCGCCTCGCTGATGATGTCGCTCGACGGGCTGGAGCGCGCCGAACAGAGCGACTCGCTCGGGCGCATCAAGCATGGTGAAACCGAAGGCGAGGCGATGCTCAGCCTCAACGATCTCTCCGTGTCGCTTGACGATGGCACCGCCGTGGTGACGGAAACCCGGGTCGAAATCGAGCCCGGCGAGCGGGTGCTTGTGTCCGGTGAATCCGGGTCGGGCAAGAGCACGCTGGTGCGGGCCATCGCGGGTCTTTGGCCGTGGGGCGGCGGCAGCGTCAATTTCCATGCCGACCGGCGATTGTTCATGTTGCCGCAACGGCCCTATATCCCTTCGGGCACGCTTCGCCGTGCGGTCGCCTATCCGGGCGCCGCCGATAGCTGGCCGCTGGACGAGATCAAGGCGGCCCTCGACAAGGTGGGACTGGATTATCTGAACGACAAGATCGAGGAAGATGCGCCATGGGACCAGACCTTGTCGGGTGGCGAAAAGCAGCGGCTCGCCTTTGCGCGTCTGCTGCTGCACCAACCCGATATCATCGTGCTGGATGAAGCAACGGCAGCACTCGATGAGAAGAGCCAGGATAAGATGATGCAGATGGTGATCGATGAATTGCCTGAAGTCACCATCCTAAGCGTCGCGCATCGCGCTGAGCTGGAAGTCTTCCATAGCCGCAAGATCACGCTCGAGCGGCGCGAGGGCGGCGCGAAGCTTGTCAGCGATATCGATCTGATCAAGCGCAAGAGAAAACGGAACTTGCTGTCACGCGTTTTGGAGAAGCGCCGCTCCCCGCCGAAAGGCAGTACGACCTCGAATGAAGGCGGCACCGTCCCCGAATAGACACTGTCCGTTTGGCCACAAAATCATTAATCACCTGACGAAGGCTCTTCGCTCGCAATTTGATCCAGATTGTCGATCAGCCGCGTCAGCAGATCTGCAAGTTGTCCCGCTTCCGCATCCGTGAACCCGGCCAGCGCCTCCTTATTCCCTTGGAATAGGGCCGCAATTGCCTTCGGCATGCATTCCTGTGCGGTTTTCGTCAGCACGATACGGCTGCTGCGACCGTCAGCCGGGTCGCGTGTCCGCTCAATCAAGCCATCCCTCTCCATGCGTGCGAGCATCTGCGCCATCGGCGGTTGCTCCACCCTGGCGAAGCGGGCGAGGTCGCGCTGCGTGCTGGCCTTGCCGTTCTGCAGCGCGACCAGGACAGGCAACTGGCCGACACCGAAGCCGAGCGGTTTAAGGCGTGACTCGCTGAGACGGGCAAAGCCCCGCGCCGCAAGACTGATGAGATGCCCCGGCGTTGAAAGCACGTCGTCGTCCATTCGGCTTACCCCTTGCCTGCGCTTGACCGTAAGATATATATGTACGTATGTAACTTGATGCGCGGCACGAGGCAATGGCGTTTCGATGCCGCACAGCGAATGTTTCAATCTCCACTGAGGAAACGATATGTCTCAAAATGACGTCGAAATGATCAAGCGCATCTATGCCAGCTTCAACGCCAGAGACATCGACGCTGTGCTTGCCGTGCTTTCCGATGATGTCGCCTGGGCCAACGGCATGGATGGTGGCCATGTTCATGGTCGTGAGGCTGTACGCGATTATTGGACACGCCAATGGGCCGTCATCAGTCCACACGTCGAGCCGGTGGCCTTTGAGGAAACGCCAGACGGCGCTATCGCTGTCGAGGTGATCCAGTCGGTCTTCGACCTCGATGGCCGGCCGCTGGAAGGGCGGGCTCATGGCCTGAAGGACAAGACCGTGACGCACATCTTCCGCATGCAGGGCGATAAAATTGTTCGCTTCGATATCCGGGATGCGCTGTAAGCCCAGCATGCTCTGTAAGCTGGTACTTCCCATGCGGGGATGACCGCTCCTGTTGCGAAGCGCGATTGTCAGACTGGCCTTTCGGCCGTCGGAAGCCTGGCTTATGCGTTCAATTCGCGCTTAGCCGGCGCTATCGGTTCAGAGCCTGCGCGCTTCCAGACGCCGCTTGTCGCGCTCGACATAGTTGGAGCCCAGCTCTGTCAGACGGAATTGGCGTTTCTGAAATTCCCCGCGGATCAAGATGAAGCCTTGCTCCTCGGCTTCGCTCAGTGTCTTCAGGCTGGTGCCTTTGGGGGGAGACTGCCAAGCCATGCCATCGGCGCTGTGCAGCAAGACCATGATCTTTATAATTTTCTTTCTCCATGGCTGATGCATACAGCTGGACTGCATCGCTTCAGCAATCCGCTGGTTCCGCATTCTTGATTTGCACCATCCAGGAGAAGCCTATTGATTTAAAAGGATTAATTTTGGCCAATCCGGAGTTTCGCAAAAGCTATTGTATAAAAGCTCCAATAGTCCTGGTCAATTCAATCACTCCGTCCCAACAGGTTTGGTCATGCCTGGCGATTGGCCCGATTGCGCTATTTCCATTGAATCCCGACATCAGCGGCGCATAGTACCGACGTTCCCGGCTTTGCCGGTTGAACGTAGGGGGGAGCCAGTGCATGTCAGCAAATCTCGACGATATCCGTAACCAGCAACGTGAGACCTGGGACAAGTTTTCCGCCGGCTGGAAGAAATGGGACAGCTTGGTTCTCAGCTGGCTGGCGCCGTTTGGTGACGCCATGCTCCGGCGCGCAAATCTCTCCAACGGCTTTAGCGTGCTCGACATAGCCGCCGGCACTGGCGAACCCGGCCTGACGGCGGCGGCGGCAATCCCCGACGGTCAGGTTGTCGTCACCGATCTCTCGGAAAATATGCTGACTGCTGCCGCCGAAAATGCGGCCAGACGTGGCCTCAAAAACTTCGAAACTCGCCTATGCGATGCGGGGACGTTGCCTTTTGCCGATGCCAGTTTCGACGCCGTTCTGTGCCGGTTTGGGTTTATGTTCTTCCCGGATATCGCTGCCGCCGTCAGGGAGATGGCACGCGTGGCAAAACCCGGTGCGCGTGTCAGCGCAGCCGTCTGGAGCGCGCCTGCCAAAAATCCATGGGCGACCACGATCATGGGCACGATCGCCCGCCACGTGGACATATCAGCGCCACCACCCGGCTCTCCGGGCCTGTTCCGCTGTGCCGGGGAAGGCATGATGGTCGAGACCTTCAAAGAGGCGGGCCTTCTCGATGTCGCCGAGGAGGAGGTGTCGGCGATGATGGTACACGATACCCCGGCGCGCTACTGGGACTTCATGACTGAGGTCGCCGCGCCTGTCGTCGCTGGACTATCCAGGGCAGATGCGGCAACACGGGAGAAAATCCGCGGCGAGGTCCTGGAACTGGCGCTACAATCCGTCACCGATGGCAAGGTTCGCCTTCGCTCAACGGCAACTGTGATCACGGGCACGCGATAGCCAACTGCAGAATTCCTTGAATCGGAATCGTAGCGATTTGTCGCGCGACGCCGAGCCTAATTTGCCCCTTGGTCCACCTCTCCGCATTTCAAGAGAATCTCATCGACGACGACCGTGAGCGGGAGAGTGGCGTCGATGACGACACCACACTTCGGAATATCCTCTTTCGTTGCATGCAATTACACAATCAGCGCCCGTTCGGCAGGCATGTCACAACATGATCCCGTATTGCCGCAGCACTTTCCAAAGGCGACGTGAGCGTCACATCCAACGTCAGCGCGTGTTGGTGCGGGATATTGAGAACCACGGCCTGTTGGCTTCGGCTCCTCGACGTCTCGACGTCCGTCGTCTTCAAGTGGTCGCGTCGAGCGGGGGAGGAAACGCGCCGCGCCAATTCTTCTTCGGCACACAGCAATCTCACCGGAACGAAGACCGCGGCGCGCTGTCCGGCGGCGTCAACGAACTGTTGGTACGTCCGCGCGCTCCGCTCATCGCCTTCGACACCGGCATGGGTGAAGATGAAATTCGCCGACGGGCCGCTATAGGCGGTGATCGCATCCAGGACGGCCTGCCGGACCCTGCCAGTGTACTCCCATATGCCCTTCGGCAGCGGAGCGGTCCCCTCCTCGTCGAGGAGATGCAAGATCGGGTTGTTGAACCAGTGATTATCAACGATCTTTGCTGATATCAGCGAGCCGAGTTCTCTAGCGATTGTCAGCTTCCCGACGCCCGGGAACCCCAAGAGCAACACGAAAACACTCATCGTTCGACTACTCTCCCAACACAATCTGCTGGTGTGAAAACACAGCATTTCTGCGCTTCCACGAGCTGAACCGCTTAATGCGATGCCGCCTCGCTGGCGACAGCCGTCCCCTCGCGTTTCTGGCTCGGCCCGACCGGGATCAGCCAGGTGGTGAAGAAGGTCAGCACCGCGACGACGACCACGCCCCAGAAGCTCCAGTGCAGCGCCGCATTGAAGATCGAGCGGATCGCCGGATCGGCGGCGAGGGCCGAGAGCCCGGTCGGCTGGTTCAGCGCCTCGTGCAGGCCGGCCGCCGCCTCGCCGCTCGCATAATGGTTGATGCCGGCATTGAGGATGGCGCCGAGCACGGTGGCGCCGAGCGTATTGCCGAGGCTGCGGGAAAAGATGATCGAGGCCGTGGCGCTGCCGCGCATCGACCATTCGACGCTGTCCTGCACCAGCACGATGCTGGTGAGGCTGATGAGACCCATGCCGAAGCCCATGAAGAAGGAGCCGGCGCCGGCAACGATCGGCGAGCTTTCCTGTGTCAGGAACAACAGGAAACAGGCGCCGAAGGGAAACATCAGGCTGCCGACGCGCAAGGTACGCTGGATGCCGAAGGCCCTGTAGAAACGGCCGGAGAGCATCACCGCCAAGGGCCAGCCGACAACGAGCATGGTGAGCGTGAACCCCGCGACAAGAGGCGAGCGGCCAAGTACGCCCTGCACATAGAGCGGCAGGATCGTCGAAAGCCCGATCAGCGCCATGCCGGCCAGCAGCGTCGCCGCATTGCTGGTCGCGATCAGCCTGCGGCTCCAGAGCGGGATCGAGATGATCGGCTCCGGTGCCCGCTTCTCCTGGGCGAGAAAGAGGATGCCCGCGATCACGAAGACGGCGAAAAGCGAAATAAGGATCCAGGCGCTGGCGTCGGTTTCCGTCAGCATGACGAGCAGTGCGACGATCGAAATCGAAAACAGCACCGAGCCGAGGTAATCGATCTTTGCCTGCTTGTGCGCCACGTCCTCCTTGAGGAAGATCATGAAGGCGATGATCGAGATGACGCCGATCGGCAGGTTGATCCAGAAGATCCAGGCCCAGGAGATGTTGTCGACGATGATGCCGCCGGCCAGCGGCCCGACGACAGCCGACGTCGCCCAGACGGTCGCCATGAAGCCCTGCACGCGGCCGCGCTCCTCGAGCTTGAAGAGATCGCCGATGATCGTCGTCGTCACCGGCTGGATGGCGCCCGCGCCGAGCCCCTGTACCAACCGGAACAGCACCAGCGACATCATCGACCAGGCAAGCCCGCAGAGCAAAGAGCCGACCAGGAAGATCAGGATGCCGCCGATCAGCACCGGCTTGCGCCCAAAGATGTCGGAAAGCTTGCCGTAGATAACCGTCGTCGTCGACTGCGCCAGCAGGAAGGCCGAAAACACCCAGCTGTAATAGGAAAAGCCGCCGAGCTCCCCGACGATGCGCGGCATCGCGGTCGCCACGATCGTCGCCTCGATCGCCACCATGAAGGTCGCGAGCATGATGGTGGCGACGATAAGCACGCGGTTCGAGCGTTGCGCTGCATTCGACATGACGATCCTCTTCGGGTGCTCCGCAGATGCCGGAAATATCGGCAGGCTGGCGAGATGTGGGGCGATGCGCCACTTGCGGAGTGATGCCGTCCTTTTACGACCTCAAGCCCGGCCGGTAAAGCAGGCCGCGACCGGTTTCTGACAGCACCGGTTGTTTTCGCGTGATGTCAGGGAAGCGGCGGCCGAAAGCAAAGGCCCGGCGCCATTCCCCTCCGGGCCTCCGTTTTGTCAGAAGGAAAGGCGAACAATCGCCTCATCCTCATTGCGGGCATGCCTCTCCGAGCGAGCCGGTGTTCGCGCTTCCACTGGTGCAACCCGGCGTCTGCTGCAGGTTGGGATTGACCCCGCCGGGATTGATCGTGCTGCGACCGCTGTTGAGATTGACGCCGCCATTGCCGGTCGTGCTGCCGGTGGTGCCGGAATCGGTTCCGACAGACCCAGTCCCCACCGACCCGGTGCCCGTTGCACCGCCGCCGACGGACCCAGTGCCAGCCGACCCGGCCCCGCCGGAACCAGCGCCCGAACTCCCCGATCCGGCGATAACAGGCGCCACCGAAAGCCGCCCATTGGCATCCGCACCCCCGGCCGTCTGCGCCAGCGCCGAACCGGCCAGACCGATCGAAAGCAGCGATATCGCGATGAACTTGCAGGACATGATTTTCTCCATGCTTGTTGTCTCAGGGAGAAAACCGGCTTGGCGGGGGCATTGTTCCTGTCGGGGTTGCGGTTTTCACGGTCGTTTGATGGGCCGATCCTTCCGCAGATCAGAGGGAGCAACCTCCATGTCCAGGATTCAATCGGGGCAAGGTCGTGGGAGAATCCTGCATTGACGTGAAAACAAGTCGACCAGCGTCACTGAGCGGCTTCCTTCGTAACTCCAACTAGCTCAACTAGCCGCCGCCTGAGTTCGTCCGGATCTTTAGTTTCGCACTCCCAAATGACGACGACAGTCCACCCGATGGCTCCCAGTGCCACCGTTGTCCTAGTGTCGCGCTCAACATTATTTGCAAATTTCTGGTGCCAGAACTCTGGACGCGTCTTAGGCACCGACGCTTTCTTGCATCCTGGATGTCGATGCCAAAAGCAGCCATGGACAAAGACCGCCCTCATCAACTTGGGTAGCACGATATCCGGATTGCCGGGCAGGTCTTTGCGATGAAGCCTAAAACGAAAGCCCAATGCGTGCAACGTGCGTCTTACCTTCAGTTCGGGGCTCGTATTCTTCCCTTTTACGCGCGACATAAGCCAAGATCGACGCTCTGAGGTTAGGCGATCAACCAAGTTTCACTCCGTTGAAGTTACGAACTCGCTGCCGAAAACTAGTGGATCGACGAGAGGGAATCCCGTTGAAACGTGATCTGGGACACACTCTCGCAAATCGTGCGAAAACTCGTGCGGACCAAGGGATGTAAGGCGTCACAAGCTGGTTGACTCAGCGATAGCCACCTAAGTTGAACTAAATGGGTTCCAACATACAAGCCGCTGCTCATTGTAAACTCATAGTCAACTCTTGATTGATAGCATTCAAAGCGAATTACTTGAGGACGTAAATTGAGCAACAACCTGAAAATCACAGATGCAGAAATACAGCGTAGCGTCGAAGATGCCCGCAGCGAAATCCGTTATCTGGTAACGGACACCCGGTCGAGACGCTCATCAGGCGCTATACCGAGACGAGCGCGTCTGAGGGGGAAATCTACATTCCCGAATATCAACGATCGCTTCAATGGGATGATGAACAAAAATCGTATTTTATCGAAAGCTTGATGCTGCGCATCCCAGTGCCTCCTGTCTTTTTCTATGAAGTCAACGGAAGCTTGGAGTTGGTGGACGGTTCTCAGCGCATTCGTACATTGGTTGGCTTCACAAAAGACGAGTTTAAGTTAACAGGACTTGAAAAACTCGATGCACTTAATGGCTTACGCTTTAGTGATATTCCGGGAGTTATAAGAAAGCGCTTTTTGAATAGTCCAATTCGTTCGTTTGTTCTGGAAGAGGGGACTGACGAGAGCGCGCGGATTGAGCTATTTCGGCGGGTGAACACTTCCTCAAAACAGTTGAGTGAAGCCGAGATCAGAAAAGGGGCTTACCAAGGTCCATTTTTATCTCTTGTGCTCGACTGCGCCAATCGACCAATATTTAAAGAGTTGTCTCCTGGGACAGGTTCAAGAGGCAACAAAAACGTAACCGCCCGATTGCTACCGCGGCGATTTTGCTTTGATGCGAGCGACGAGCAGCTCGTCGTCAACAAAGCTGTCGAGGAAGTCGTTCCATTCTTGGGGTGAGCGGCGGGCGTCTTTGAGCATCTGCTCCAATTCGTCCATGCCGTCGTCCGTCAGTGCGGTCACGGATTCGTCGTCTCCGGTGTACACGGAGATGATGCTGCCGTAGCTCAGATTATCATCGTTGGAGACGATTGCCTGAAGAAGTTCCGGGTCCTCTTCGAGAATTTCGGCAACAAATTTGATCGTACGGACGTAGGTGACTGTCGCCATCAGGCTGCCTTTGCGTCGATTGCGGTGATCGTCGACCAGTTCCACGGAAGGAGTTCGTCGAGTCGATTGATCTTGTGATCGTGGATGCGATCGAGCACGTCAGTCAGATAGGCTTGCGGGTCAAGACCATTCATCTTTGCCGTCTCGATGATCGTCATGGCGCGTGCCAAGGTCTCCGCTCCCGTATCGGCTCCCGCGAAGAGCCAGTTCCGTCTTCCCACGCCTATCGGCCGCAGTGCCCGCTCGGCGGCATTGTTGTCGATCGCAACGCGACCGTCTTCGAGGAACAGACAGAGCGAAGACCATCGGCTCAATCCGTAGCGGAAAGCTGTCGCCAGATCGCTTTTGCCCGGAATGCGCGTGAGTTGAGCTTCAGCCCAGTGGCGGAATGCATCGACCTTAGGCTTGCTCTGGGTCTGACGCGCGGCAAGCCGGATCTCAGGAGGCTGCCCATTGATGCCACGCTCGATGTCGTAAAGCGCTCCGATGCGATCGAGAGCCTCTCGCGCGATCTCGGACTTGTTTGATGTCCAGATATCGTGGAAGTCTCGTCGCCAATGAGCCCAGCAGGCGGCTTCCTTGAAGCGAGATGTTCCATTCTCTCCAGGCGAGTATAGCTTGCCATATCCTTTGTAGCCGTCAGCCTGAAGGATGCCGCTTGATTGCTTGAGGTGGCGGTGGACGTGCTCTTCTTTCCAGTCAGGAGCAAAATAGTAGACTGCACCGGGCGGGGAAGTCCCCACCCATGGACGCTGATCGCGGACATACGTCCAGATCCTGCCCTTCTTCACACCCTTGCCCAACCCCTTGTCTCGCAGCGAGCGATCCAGCACTCGGATCGGGGTGTCGTCGGCATGAAGGAGGTCACTTGCCATAATCGCCGTTTCGATCCGCTCGATGAGAGGCTGAAGCACCTGCATGGCGCGACCACACCAATCAACCATCGTGCTGTCGGGAATGTCGGCGCCCATGCGGGCGAAGATCTCGTTCAGACGGTACAGTGGCAAATGGTCGTCGAACTTCGAGACCAGAATGTACGCCAAGAGGCCAGCGCCGGCCATGCTGCCCGGTATCGGGCGGCTG
Organism: Rhizobium sp. SRDI943; assembly: GCF_057653695.1. Classification (NCBI taxonomy): domain Bacteria; kingdom Pseudomonadati; phylum Pseudomonadota; class Alphaproteobacteria; order Hyphomicrobiales; family Rhizobiaceae; genus Rhizobium; species Rhizobium sp. SRDI943. The sequence continues at coordinate 167,576 of NZ_CM172787.1, forward strand.
GGTGCTGCCACCTGCACCATTTTCTCGCAGCAGCGGCAGGACTTCTTCAGTCGAGAAACTTCGATGACTTTCATCTGCGCGGCGATCATGTCGAGGATTTCGCTGACGTCCTCACCGACAAGACGCAATTCACCTCCGCATTCCGGGCAGCAGGAGCCAGGATCGAGCTCTCGGCGCTCGCGAACCGCCTTGTCCGAGACGCGTGGGCGCCGGCGCATGATCTTTTCAGATGTATCCGCCAAGGGAACAACAGACGCCGCCTCATCAGGTTCATCGATTGGCGCCGTACTGCCTTCAGCGGCGGCGATCAACAGATCCTCAAGCGCTAGTTCCAACTGCTCGATTTCACGCTCAATCTTTTCGGAGGACTTGCCGAAGACCTGTTTCTTCAGCTTGGCAATGCGCAGCCGCAGCGTTTGGATTAACTGATCATGCGCTTGCAATGTGGCCGACATCTTCGCGTTTTCCGCCTGCAAAGCGGCAATCATTGCCTTGAGAAAGGCTGGATCGTCCGGAAGATTTGTCGTCGCGCTAGACATGATCCTGACTACCACGAGCCAGGATAAATTTCCATAAAAACCAGTGGTTTCAGTGGGATAAAATCACCCGACACGGGCCGGTGGCGCACCCCAATCAGGTCGACGCCAATCGATCCCTTCCCACAACATCGCCAGTTGGGCCGACGTCAGCCGGGCAGTCCCGTCGGATGCCGAAGGCCAAGGAAACCGCCCCTTCTGCAAGATCTTGTAATACAGGCAGAAGCCCTGGCCATCAAAATACAGCAGCTTCAAACGATCGCCACGCTTGCCGCGAAAGGCGAAGACCGCGCCGCCAGTCGGCTTCTGACGCAAAACATCCTGCGCAAGCGCGGCAAGGCCTTCTACTCCCTTGCGCATGTCCGTGATCCCGCACGCAAGATACACCCGAACGCCGGTCCCAGGCCCAATCATGCTGCTTCCACTGCCCGGATAATCTGCGTCAGGACATCGGGAGCCATAGAACTCTCGAAACGAAGCGTGCGGCCGCAGATCAATCGTAGCTCAATCATCCCGGAGCAGCTCTCCCTCAATTCAGGGGCATCGTTCTGCACGGCATTCAGATCGACGGGAATGAACAATGCATTCGAAGACACCGGGAGCAGCCCCTTCTTCTTGAGCTCGCTACGCCAGGCGTATATCTGCTGCCGCGTTACATCATGACGATGAGCAATCTCTGTGATCGTGGCTCCAGAAACCCCAACCGACATGACAATCGCAAGCTTGTCGTCTTCGCGCCACCGCCGTCGACGTTCCTGCCCAAGAATTTCAACGCGCATCGCAATCCTCGCCTAAGACACGTCGCTAACGACGTCGTTAAACACGTGTCTTAGGCCATCAGGGCGCTAGGCGGCAGGCGGTGCCAATCGGGCGGTTACACAAAAACTCGGAAAGTGAACGCCAAGAGCTTGTGACTCGGTTTTTCATTTACAGTGATCGGTACAACGATTTTTCGCACGACGTTCGCAAGTTTCTCGATCGACATTTTAGAGAATTTAATAGTCAACTCACTAATGCGGAGCTAGCTGCCAAGTCTTCCGAGTTCGATACCGTGATGAATTTCATTCATGCGGTGGCACCACGTGCATTCTTCAGACCAGGTAATAGTAAGCAAGTGCCAAGAGTACGGTTCGAAGCTATTGCTGTAGGGACATGCCTTGCTTTGCGGCTAGGGCCAAATTTGAAAGCTCAGGCATTCGATTGGCTTGATGATCCGGAATTTCTTCAAATGATTAGGACAGATGCCAGCAACAGCGGCCCCCGTCTCCGTAGTCGGGTGGAATTTGTCAGAGACAAGTTGCTAGGTGCCATATGAGTGCTCTCCCTGAATTCAATCGCCGTTTCGCGGACATTAAACAAATTCTTGAAACGCTTAGAGACATGGAAAAGCGTTTAAAGGGAAATCCGCGTTCGCATTTGCAGCGGAGCCGTCTGGTGGCATCCTCGCGTGCTTCAGCGTATGTGATGATGTATAATGCTATCGAGTCTGCCATGAGGGAAGTATTCAACTCTATGCGGAGTGCTATCGAGGCCGAGCAGCTCCAGCCTCACTCAGTTTCGGAGTTTTGGCGTCTTGACATTCTGCAATCAAAATTCTTGAGAAAGATGCAAGACGGTTTCAGTCATGGAACTGTCTTAACAAATATTGTTCCCGTTGTATCCGATACTTTGCAGTGGACAGAGGCTGAGCGCGGACGCTTACCATTCAGCGGCAACTTCGGGCAAGACCACGTCTTCCGTTTCAAGGATGTACTCGGAATCGTATGGAGCGCGCCACCCGGTACTTTAGGCGGGGCCGATCTCGAAAACATTCGTAAGCGAAGGAACGCCCTAGCGCATGGACTAGAGACTTTCGAAGAGGCTGGAGCTTCTGTTACTGCCAAGGAGCTGCTCGACACACTCTACCGCGTCAACCGATTCATGGCATCTTATATCTCTGCGCTTGAAACTTATCAGAGCGGAAGAGGATATGTTAACCTGGTTCCTCTGCCTGCAGGGCTGTCCGCAGGTCTCTTAGAAAGTCGGGATTCTTCCTAAGTGGAGCGACTTCAAGCCTAGAGGTAAAGCCCGCTAGAGCTCTGCGGGAGACTGCTTTGGACGCTTTGAAGCCAAAGTCACTCAACGTTACAACAAGTGAGTCGGAAGGTCCTTCTCGGGTAGGATCGAAGAATTGCCGTTGTTCACCCTGTATCTTTTTACCAGCTTTCGTGAACTCACGCGAGACTTCCTCAGGATGCCCGTCTTCCGTCCGTTGTGCTGTGGCGGCAGTCAGCTTCTTTCCAATCCACTCTACTACTGGGACGCTGACTGCATTCCCGACCAGCATCCATCGCTTTCTTTCGCCTTTCGGTAGCGAGGCTGCCGCCCCCGTCCAGCCTGGCATGAATCCTTGAAGGCGTTCTGCGTCCTCAATGCCGGGTTGGTAGAAGTTTCCGTTATCCCGATCCCATACCGCGGGCGGTGAAGGGATACCCACGGACGAGCCGCCCTTGAGGGGGGGGATTGCATCTGGAGACCATCCAGTGCCTCTATTCCCCTCGGTCCAATAGAAGCCAACTTGCTTGGCATCGGAGTTTGGTTCAAGTTTAGGCGCAGACACTCCATCAAAGAGAATGTCAGAAGGATCGCCGACTAGCGATGCTAGAACGTAAAGCCGTCGTCTTCTCTGCGGCAGGCCGAAGAGCCGAGTATCCAGAATCCTATAAGCCCAATTGTAGCCGAGCTGCTCAAAGCGCATGGTGACGTATCTAACGGCCTCAGCTTTCTTGAGCTCAACTGCGAAAGCGACATTTTCTAATAAGACAAACTTCGGCTTTCGCGCCGTACACTCCAGCAGCCTGAAAACATCCTCGATCAGTGAAGAGCGTTTGCCTGAAAGTCCCTCGGTCGATCCCGCCAAGCTTATATCTTGGCAGGGCCAGCCAGCTGTGACGACATCGCAATCCGGGAGGTTCTTTAGGCGAGTAACGTCGGGATGTAATTCGATACCGGGGAACCGATCGCGCAATACTTCTTGCGCGAAGGGATCGCTCTCGCACATGAGGACCGTTTGATGTCCGGCTCTGTGTAAGCCTACTTCGAACCCCCCAATCCCGCTGAACAAACTCGCTACGCGGAGGGGGGGTGCTCTTCTGGTGGGGGCGCATATTTCATGCGAGACTACTAGCGTAAAACATCCATAAACTCGAGGCTTTTTTTATCCTATCAACACCAGATAGGGCGGAGGCCCTATCTAGGATATATTACTCTTGGCGTTTATCCGACAGTCGCGCTCGCGTGAGGCTGCGAAAAAGAATCATGGTGGGGAATGCGAGGACCAGAATCCAACTTGCAGAGTATGGCGACCGGTGGGAACCCGACCCTGGCAGCTCACGCCTTCAAGTTTGACATAAAGAAAATCACAAGAAAAAGAAGAAGAAATGGTGCCGCTTGCAGGACTCGAACCTGCGACCCCATCATTACGAATGATGTGCTCTACCACCTGAGCTAAAGCGGCCTCTCGCGGCCGAAGCATGCGGCCTGCGATTTGCATGGCGCTGATACAGGCATTGTTGGAAGAATTCAAGCACCCTGTCATGGCTTTGGCAAAAAAGAGGGGAGGGGCGGGAAGGCGCGCCTCAGAGTGCCAGCCTGGCGCGCGCTGCCCTATATTCGGCTTCCAGCCGGTCGACGAGTTTGGCCACCGGCTCGACGGCCTTCATGGCGCTGATGCCCTGGCCGCTGCCCCATATGTCCTTCCAGGCCTTGGCGCCGCCGACAGCCTGCTCGAAATCCATCTTCGAGACATCGGCTAGGGGCAGGTTGTCCGGGTCCATGCCGGCAGCCACGATCGAGGGCTTGAGATAGTTGCCGTGCACGCCGGTGAAATAATTGGAATAGACGATGTCGCTAGCGGCACCCGCGACGATCGCCTGCTTGTAGGCGTCCGCGGCGCGGGCCTCTTCAGTGGCGATGAAGGGCGAGCCGATATAGGCCATGTCGGCGCCCATCGCTTCTGCGGCAAGGATGGCGCCGCCGGTGGCGATCGCGCCGGCCAGCAGAAGAGGCCCGTCGAACCATTCGCGGATTTCCTGGACGAGCGCAAAGGGCGACAGCGTGCCGGCATGGCCGCCGGCGCCGGCGGCGACCGCAATTAGCCCGTCCGCACCCTTGCGGATCGCCGAATGGGCGTGGCGGTTGTTGATAATGTCGTGCAACACGATGCCGCCATAGGAGTGCACGGCGGCATTGACCTCCGGCACGGCGCCGAGCGAGGAGATGACGATCGGCACCTTGTATTTGACGCAGAGCGTAAGGTCGTGCTCCAGCCGCTTGTTCGACATGTGGACGATCTGGTTGACGGCAAAGGGGGCGGCCGGCCGCTCCGGATGGGCGGCGTCGTGGCGGGCAAGCTCCTCGGTGATCTCCGCCAGCCACTCGTCGAGCTGGCTTTCCGGCCGGGCGTTCAGCGCCGGAAACGCGCCGACGATGCCTGCCTTGCATTGCGCCAGCGTCAGCGCCGGGTGCGAGATGATGAACAGCGGCGAGCCGATGACCGGCAGTCTCAATCTGTCCTTGAGGATCCGGGGCAGGGCCATGGTTCGTCGGTTCCATTGACGTTTACGAAAACGTCAATCTCATAACAGAGATGACAAGGCGATAAAAGAGCGGCTGCCATGCCTTCGTCGATTTCAGCCCGAATATATACGTCCGAGAAAGCTAATAGAATAAGGCCCGCAAGCGGTGAAACCTGCCGATATCCCTGCCGATCGATGGCGGCCCACCCTCGCAAGGCTTGCGGTTTGCCGCACTTGACGCTACCGAATTTTGATGGAGAACGGCGGGGATTGCAGTCCGATGCCGAATTCAAGGTGAAGGACTGAATGTGAGCGGATTAGAAACGGCCATCAGAACTGCGCTCGAGAATTCCGATCGCGATAATCCGGAGGTTCGAGCGAGGATCTATCAGTCGGCCCGCCAGGCGCTGGAAGCCGGGCTGCGCAAGCAGGATATCACCGACACCGAGGTCGTCGCCCATCACCGCCACCGCCTGGAAAGCACCATCCACGCCATCGAAGGCGAGGAGCGCGACCGCCTTCATCCCCGCCAGAGACCGCCTGAAGTGCCCGTGCCGCCGGTCGTGGAAATGCCGGCGCCGCCGGTTCACCAGGCCGAAGCCGATGAATTCGACGGCCCGATGGTGTCAGGCGAGACCCGCGCGCCTGAGGTTATGCACCGCGGCGACGAGTCCAGCCTCGACGACGTGCATGCCGGCAATACAGATCATCTGGCTGCCGCCCCCGTCGGCGAGGAGCGCCTTGCCCGTGGTCAGCGCGCCACCAATATGGATTTCCGCCCGGAGCGGGCGGCGGGCCGCCGCAAGCCGCGCAAATTCTTTTCGAGGCTGCTCGTCTGGTGCGTCCTGCTGGCCTTCATCGGCATCGGCGCCTGGTGGGCGCATACGTCAGGCCTGCTGATGACGGCGGCCGAGCGCGACACCAGCGTCGCCAATCCGCCGGCAAGCACGCAACCGGAGGATTTTACCGGCAATGACGACAGCGCCGGCAATGCCGCTTCTCACACCGATGAGCCGGTGACCATCGATCCGCAGAACAGTTTCTCGGCCGATTGGATCCCGCTGTTCAAGCCTGAGGACGCCGACAAGATCCAGAGCGGCCCGCGGGCGCGCACCGAAAAAATCGCCGAGAATGACGGTCCTGCCGTACGGCTGATTTCCGAAAGCGGTGCGGCCGATGGCAATGTCTCGATCAGCGTGCCGCCATCGGTGCTGCAGCAGCTGGCCGGAAAATCCTCGACGATCGCGCTGACGCTGCAGTCCACCACCGACGAGCCGACGCAGATCACCGTCGAATGCAATTTCCAGACGCTCGGCAATTGCGCCCGTCACCGCTTTACCGTCACCCGGGAAAAGTCGGATGCGCTGCTGCAGGTGAAGTTCGACCGCTCGCTGGCGCCGAATTCGCCGGGCACGCTGACGATCAACAGCGATCTCGACGGCAAGGCGCGGGGCATCAACCTCTTCGCCATACGCATCCTGCCGGGGCAGTAAGGCCGGTCCCGGCGGAGCCGGTGACGATTGCGGGCCAGCCTGTTCGGAAAGCCCTATTTCAGGAAGCCTAGCCCTGAGCCGATGATCTCCTCGTCGACCGTGCCGAGCGCCTTTTTGTCCTTGCCGTCATAATCCATCTTGTTCAGCATGTGGCGGATGAGTTCGAGGCGCGCCCGCCGCTTGTCATTGGCGCGGATCACCGTCCAGGGCGCGAAATCCGTATGGGTTTCCTTCAGCATCCGGTCGCGCTTTTCGCTGTAGTCGCCCCATTTGGTCAGCGCCGCGATATCCATCGACGACAGTTTCCAGACTTTCAGCGGATCGTGCCTACGGTCGTGGAAACGTTTGAGCTGCATCTCGCGGCCGATATCGAGATAGAATTTGAAGAAGAAGATGCCCTCATGGGCGATGATCTTTTCGAGCTGCGGCGTCTGCTTGAGGAAATCCTCATATTGCTGCGGCGTGCAGAAACCCATGACCGGCTCGACGCCGGCGCGGTTGTACCAGGAGCGATCGAACAGCACGAATTCGCCAGCGGTCGGAAACTGCGCCACATAACGCTGAAAATACCATTGCCCCTGTTCGCGCTCGGTCGGCTTTGTCAGCGCCACGACGCGCGCAAGGCGTGGGTTCATATGCGCCGAGGAGGCCGAGATCGCGCCGCCCTTGCCGGCCGCATCGCGGCCCTCGAACAGCGCCATCACCCGCTTGCCGGTCGCCTGCAGCCAGAACTGCACCTTGACTAGTTCGATCTGCAGCTTCTCCAGCTCCTCCAGATAGTCCTCTTCCTTGAGCTTCTTCTTGTAAGGGAAGTCGCCGGATTCCAGCGCGTGCTCGTCCACCCAGTTCGGCAGGGCGGGGTCGTCGACATCGAAGGTGCGTTTCTTTCCGCGGATCTCCAGCTCCACGGCCCTGTTTTCGACGTCCTCGTCCATATCAGCCTCCTCAGCCCGATCGCTTCTCGTCCTCCAAGCGAACATATTTACCGTTGAAAATCAAATCTCTCGCGGCCGGCCGGCCATTTTTCATGGGTTTCGGCTGCTGCCTTTCGCTTGGGACGCGGCAACCCGAAAACTTCTGTCATGAATTGCCGCTATCAGGCAGAGTTCAATATAACGAAAAACGAATCGACGCCGCGAGGGCACTTGCCAGACGAAACTCCATGGAGAAAAAGCCTGTTGGCGCGCATAAGGCGCGAACGGCCGGTGCTGCTTGCGGCGATCCTCAGCGCGCTGGCGGCGCTTGCCGCCGGCATGAACAAGTGGGTTGTGCTCGCCCTGCTGCTTATGATGATCCTCACCGCGCTGTTCAATGAGGCGCCCGTCATCGAGGCAGAACCCGCCCTGCCGGTGGAAATCAAGCCGGAGGCGCCGCCAAGCCGCCTGCCGGAAGTTTCCGCCACACTTTCGGGCCTCGATATCCCCGTCATGCTGCTGTCGGAAGACGCCTCGGTGCTCTTCCAGAACCGCGCTGCCGAAAAGGCCTTCGGCGAGGTGGCGCTCGGCGCCCATATATCGGCCCGTATGCGTTCGCCCGGCGTGCTCGACATGGTGCGCGAAACCATCGCCACCAACGCGCCGAACCAGATCGAGCATTCCGAGCGGCTGCCCTCCGAGCGCGTTTATATCGTGCGCAGCGCCCCCATTGAATTCGCCGCTGAGGACGGTCCACGTGAGCGCTATTTCATCCTCTCCTTCCGCGATATATCGGAGGTCCGCCGCATCGACCGCATGCGCTCGGATTTCGTCGCCAATGCCAGCCATGAGCTGCGCACGCCGCTTGCCTCGCTGCGCGGCTTCATCGAGACCATCCAGGGGCCGGCGAAGAACGATCTGAAGGCGCAGACGCGTTTCCTCAATATCATGCTCGATCAGGCGACGCGCATGAGCAGGCTGGTCGACGACCTGCTGTCGCTCTCCCGCCTGGAATTGAAATCGCACATCGCGCCTGATGAGAAGATTGACCTGGTGCCGCTGCTCGGCCATGTCCGGGATTCACTGGTGCCGCTGGCAAAGGATGTCGGCGTCGACATCAACCTGCATTTGCCGGAAGGCAAGGTCGAGGTGCTGGGCGACCGCGACGAACTTGTCCAGGTCTTCGAGAACCTGATGGAAAATGCCTGTAAATACGGCCAGGAGGGCGAGATCGTCGATGTCTGGCTGAAGAACGGCACCGGCCAGCCGGTCGAGGTCAGCATCGTCGACAAGGGTCCGGGCATACCGGCCGAGCACGTGCCGCGCCTGACCGAGCGCTTCTATCGCGTCAGCATCGAGGATAGCCGCTCGAAAAAGGGCACCGGCCTCGGCCTTGCCATCGTCAAACACATCCTCACCCGCCACCGGGCGCGACTGATCGTCGAGTCGGAAGTCGGCAAGGGCACCGATTTTACCGTCCGTTTCTGACAAGCCTGTCCCCCTCTCCCCGTAAAAGACGGGGTGAGGGGATGTGCCACGCGAGAGCGAAATGGGAACGGAGATGTTGCGGCATATCCCCTTCGCCCCGCGAGCGGGGTCCGGAGGACGGGTCGAGACCGATGGCTCGACCCCGGTCGGTGGCGGTAGCCGGATGAGGGGCAATCACGCGGAACGACTTTGATGGAAGGCGCAAGCGGAAAGTGCCCGCAACCGATCGCTTATCTATAGACAATCTTACAACGCGAGGTGGATTGACCACCGAACTTTGCTGGTCGCCCGACACGATCGATTGGCTTGTTTAAAATATAATATTATATATCAACAACTTAAACTGTCACAAATGTTTCACGGCTTTGACATAAAAGGACGGTGCTTACAGCGCTAAGAGAGTCTCGCCGATGAAAAAAGGCAATGCGAGGGCCTCTCTAAGGCCGCACTCACACAAGCCCAAATGCCGGGAGATTTACATGAACACCTTCAAGCTCACCGTTGCCGCACTCGCCGCAACTGCTGCTTTCGCTGGCGCTGCCGTCGCCCGCGACCAGATTCAGGTTGCTGGTTCGTCCACCGTCCTGCCTTACGCAAAGATCGTTGCCGAGTCCTTCGGCGAAACCTTCACCAACTTCAAGACGCCGGTCGTTGAATCCGGCGGCACGGGCGCTGGTCTGAAGGAATTCTGCAAGGGCGTTGGCGAAGACACCATCGACGTTGCCAACGCCTCGCGTCCGATCAACAAGAACGAAGCCGAAGCCTGCAAGGCTGCCGGCGTTACCGACATCCAGGAAGTCAAGATCGGCTACGACGGCATCGTCTTCGCAACCGACGCTTCCAACCCTGACGTCGCCTACGTTCCTGCCGACATCTACAAGGCCCTCGCAGCCCAGGTCGTCGTCGACGGCAAGCTCGTCGCCAACCCCTACAAGAAGTGGTCGGAAGTCAACCCGAAGCTTCCGGCTGTTGATATCGCTGCCTACATCCCAGGCGAAAAGCACGGCACCCGCGAAGTCTTCGAACTGAACGTTCTCGCTGCCGGCTGCAAGGCCGCTGGCGCTCAGGAAGTCATCGCCAAGGAAGTTGCCGACAAGGCTGCCCAGGCGAAGGCCTGCGTCGCAGTCCGCAAGGACGGCGCTGCTGTCGACATCGACGGCGACTATCCGGAAACCCTCGCACGCATCGCCGCCAACAAGACCGGCGTCGGCGTATTCGGCCTTTCCTTCTATGAAAACAACGCCGACAAGCTCAAGGTTGCGAGCATGAGCGGTATCGTTCCGTCCACGGAAACGATCGCTAACGGCACCTACCCGGTGTCCCGCCCGCTGTTCTTCTACGTCAAGAAGGCACATCTCGGCGCCGTTCCGGGCCTGAAGGAATACGTCAACTTCTTCGTATCCGACCAGATGATCGGCCCCGACAGCCCGCTCGTCGAATACGGCCTCGTTGCCGCTCCGGATGCCGAGCGCGAAGCGATCCGCAAGGAAGTCGAAGCAGGCAAGTCCATGTAATGATGATCTTGCCGGCGCGGTGCCTTTTGGCCCGCGCCGGCATTGCTTATGTCCCTGCGCCGGCATGTCCGCTGCAGGGTTGAATTCCTTCTCCATGATTGGAAGCCGAAGGCAGGCTGATGAAGCTGCCGGGCTTTTTGGGGGCTATGGGCCTGGGGACGTAACGAATGAGCACTTCCATCATACTTTTGTGCCTTGTGGTGATCGGTGCCGCCGCCTATCTGGTCGCGCGCAGCCGTGCCACGGCGCTTGCCGGAGGCCGATCCTCCGCATTGCATTCACGGCCGGCCTATTACGGTGCCTATGCGGCGATCTGGGCAGTTCTTCCCGCCCTGCTCGTCCTCTGCCTCTGGCTCTCCATCAGCCCCGGCATCATCCAGTCCTCGGTTCGCGGCGCGTTTCCCGACGATATCAAGGCGCAAGCCGCAGTCGAGCAAGATCTCGGCTATTCGACGGTGGCGACGGTTGCCCGCGGTATGACAATGCTGACCTCGGATGAAACTGCCGCAGTCGCCAACGATCCGGCTGCGCTGCAGGCCAAGCTCCTCGAAAAGGGCGTGCCGCTTGCCAGCCAGCCGCTGCCTTACATGCTCGACGCCGCCAAAAAGCTCAACGCCATGAGCATGACCAGCCGCATCGCCATGACGGCTGTTGTCTTCGCACTCGCCGTTGCCGGCGCCTTCTATGCGTTGCGTTCCATCGCTCCGCGCTTCCGCGCCCGCAACCGGGTCGAGCGCGTCATGCTCTGGGGCCTGCTGCTTGCCTCCTCGATCGCCATCCTGACGACGATCGGCATCGTCTTCTCCATGCTGTCGGAAGCCGCCCGCTTCTTTGCGGCCGTTCCCGCCATGGACTTCTTCTTCGGCACCGTCTGGGATCCACGCTTTGCCGGCGCCGGCAGCTCGTCCTTCGGCCAGTTCGGCTTGATCCCGCTACTGCTCGGCACGGTCTATATCGGCCTGGTCGCCATGCTGGTCGCCGTGCCGGTCGGCCTCTTTGCCGCCATCTACATGGCCGAATACGCCTCGCCGAAGCTGCGCGGCGTCGCCAAACCGCTCCTCGAAGTGCTCGCCGGTATTCCGACGATCGTCTACGGCTTCTTCGCGCTCGTCACCGTCGGCCCGTTCCTGCGCGATTTCTCAGCCCAGATCAGCGGCCTGCTCTCCGGCAACTACAGCAACTTCATCCAGGCGCAGAGCGTTCTGACGGCCGGCATCGTCATGGGCATCATGCTGATCCCTTACGTCTCTTCGCTGTCGGACGACATCATCACCGCCGTGCCGCGGACCTTGCGTGACGGTTCGCTCGGTCTTGGTGCCACACGCTCCGAAACCATCAAGAAAGTGGTCTTGCCCGCAGCCCTTCCCGGCATTGTCGGCGCATTGCTGATGACGGCCTCGCGCGCCATCGGCGAAACCATGATCGTCGTGCTGGCCGCCGGTGTCGCCGCCCGCATCCAGATCAACCCCTTCGAGCCGATGACGACGGTGACCGTCAAGATCGTCAACCAGCTGACCGGCGACCTTGAGTTCACCTCGCCGCAGACGCTGGTTGCCTTTGCCCTTGGCATCACCCTGTTCTGCATCACGCTTTGCCTCAATATCTATGCGCTCTACATCGTGCGCAAATACCGGGAGCAGTACGAATGACGGATATTGTTTCTCCCACATCAGGCGTCACCGTTTCCAAGGCGCCAGTGCGCCGCGATATCGGCATCAAGCGCCGCTACGCCGCCGAGCGCCGGTTCCAGGCCTATGGCATCGCCGCCATCACCTTCGGTCTCGTCTTCCTGTTCATCCTGCTGTGGACGGTGATCGGCAAGGGCTACACCGCCTTCCAGCAGACGGCGATCACCCTGCCGATCGAATTCTCCGAGAAGACGATCGACCCGAACAACAAGCGTGCGACCGACCCTTCGGTGCTGATCGCCGCCAACTACCCGGTTCTGCTGCGCGACGCGATCGTCAAGCAGCTGAACGTCAATGCCGCAAGCCGTCCCGACGTGCGCGATGCATCCGCCATGCTCTCCAAGGGTGCGCCGGTCCAGCTGCGCGACATGGTCGTTGCCGATCCGTCGATCATCGGCAAGACGGTCAATGTCACGGTGCTCGCCGACGCCAATGTCGACAGCGCCAATAAGGGCCAGATCGATCTCTCGGTCGATGAGAAGAACCGCAAGGTCAACGATAAGCAGGTCGGCTGGATGAACGAGCTGAAGGCGAGCGGCGCTCTCCACAAGCAGTTCAACACCGGCCTCTTCGTCAACGGCAACTCCAGCCGTCCGGAGGCCGCAGGCCTCGGCGTCGCCCTCATCGGCTCGCTCTACCTGATGCTGATCGTCCTCGTGCTCGCTCTGCCGATCGGCGTTGCCGCCTCGATCTATCTCGAGGAGTTCGCGCCGAAGAACAAGCTGACGGACCTGATCGAGGTCAACATCAACAACCTCGCCGCGGTCCCTTCGATCGTCTACGGCCTGCTTGGTCTGTCCGTCTTCATCAACTTCATCGGCCTGCCGCGCTCGGCCTCGCTGGTCGGTGGCCTGGTGCTGACGCTGATGACCCTGCCGACGATCATCATCGCGACGCGCGCCGCCCTTCGCGCCGTGCCGCCGTCGATCCGTGCCGCAGCCCTCGGCCTCGGCGCTTCGAAGATGCAGATGGTGTTCCACCATGTGCTGCCGCTCGCCATGCCCGGCATCCTCACCGGCACGATCATCGGCCTGGCGCATGCGCTCGGCGAAACCGCGCCGCTGCTTCTGATCGGCATGGTCGCCTTCGTCGCCAACGCGCCGACGACACCGCTCGATCCCTCGACGGCTCTGCCCGTACAGGTCTATATGTGGGCCAACGAGGCCGAACGTGCCTTCGTTGAGCGTACTTCGGGTGCCATCATCGTCCTGCTCCTGTTCCTGATCGTCATGAACATGGGCGCCATCCTCTTGCGTCGTCGCTTCGAGCGCCGCTGGTAAACGGAGTTACAAGATCATGAACATGTTGACGGAAGCTGCAGTTGAAAAGGCGCTGGATCACAAGATGAGCAACGTCCCGTATAAGATGATCGGAAAGGATGTCTCGGTTTACTACGGCGAAAAGCGCGCGCTATTCGATGTGAACCTGAACATCCGCGAAAACACCGTAACCGCCCTGATCGGCCCGTCCGGCTGCGGCAAGTCGACCTTCCTGCGCAGCCTCAACCGCATGAACGACACGATCGACGGCTGCCGCGTCACCGGCAAGATCACGCTCGACACCGACGATATCTATGATCCCGATATCGACGTCGTCGAACTTCGCGCCCGCGTCGGCATGGTCTTCCAGAAGCCGAACCCGTTCCCGAAGACGATCTATGAAAACGTCTCCTACGGCCCGCGCATCCATGGCCTCGCCAAGTCGAAGGCCGATCTCGACCAAATCGTCGAGACCAGCCTGCAGCGCGCCGGCCTCTGGAACGAGGTCAAGGACCGCGTGCACGAGTCCGGCACCGGCCTGTCGGGCGGTCAGCAGCAGCGCCTCTGCATTGCCCGTGCCGTCGCCGTCAGCCCGGAAGTGATCCTGATGGACGAGCCCTGCTCGGCGCTCGACCCGATCGCCACCGCCAAGGTCGAGGAGCTGATCCACGAGCTGCGCGAGAACTACACGATCGTCATCGTCACCCACTCCATGCAGCAGGCCGCGCGTGTTTCGCAGCGCACCGCCATGTTCCACCTCGGCAATCTCGTCGAGGAGAACGACACCGACAAGATGTTCACCAATCCCGACGATCCGCGCACCCAGGACTACATCATGGGTCGCTTCGGCTGATTTTGGCGTCACCAAGCCTTTCCGTTATTCGAGGATAAAGCCCCATGGCATCGACACATATTTATTCTGCCTATGATGATGATCTGAAGTTCCTGTCCAGGCGGATTTCCGAAATGGGCGGCCTGGCCGAGCAGATGGTCGCCGAAGCCGTGCGGGCGCTCGTCAACGGCGATACCGCGCTGGCGCAGAAGGTCATCTCCGACGATGTGATCCTCGATCACGCCGAACGCGAAATCGGCGACAAGGCGATCGTCACCATCGCCCGCCGCCAGCCGATGGCCGCGGACCTGCGCGAAATCATGGGTTCGATCCGCATCGCCGCCGATCTCGAACGTGTCGGCGACCTCGGCAAGAACACTGCCAAGCGCGTCATCGCCGTCCAAAGCACCGGCGTTCCCCGCAAGCTCGCCCGCGGCCTCGAGCATCTGTCCGAGCTGGCGCTCGTCCAGCTCAAGGAAGTGCTCGACGTCTACACCAATCGTTCCGCCGACAAGGCGAATGCGATCCGCGAACGCGACAACGAGATCGACGCGATGTACACCTCGCTGTTCCGCGAGCTCCTGACCTACATGATGGAAGATCCGCGCAACATCACCAGCTGCACGCATCTTCTCTTCTGCGCCAAGAACATCGAGCGCATCGGCGACCACGCCACCAACATCGCCGAGACGATCTATTACATGACGACAGGCGCGCAGCCGGAAGGCGATCGGCCGAAGGACGACAGCGCCAACACCGTCGGCGCGGTCACCGAATAACTGCCCACACCCCGCCGCTTGCGTGCGCGCCCGTCCGGGCGCGCAAAGAGGTCGCAGCCAATTTTTAAATTTGCGCAGGATGCATTGCTTAAATCACCCTGGTTTAAGGATCATGCGCGAGGAGACCGACACGCATGATCCCGAGAGTTGCAGTTGTTGAAGACGAAGAAGCCCTCAGCGTGCTTCTTCGCTACAATCTCGAAGCGGAAGGCTTCGAGGTCGATACCATCCTTCGTGGCGACGAAGCCGAAATGCGGCTTCAGGAGCGCACGCCCGATCTTCTCATCCTTGATTGGATGCTGCCCGGCGTCTCCGGCATCGAGCTCTGCCGGCGCCTGCGCATGCGGCCGGAGACCGAGCGTCTGCCGATCATCATGCTGACGGCGCGCGGCGAAGAGAGCGAGCGTGTCCGCGGATTGTCGACGGGCGCCGACGACTATGTCGTCAAGCCCTTCTCGACCCCCGAGCTCGTTGCCCGCGTCAAGGCGATGCTGCGTCGCGCCCGTCCCGAGGTGCTGTCGACGGTGCTGAAATGCGGTGACATCGAACTTGACCGTGAGACCCATCGCGTCCATCGCAAGACCCGCGAAGTCCGCCTCGGCCCCACCGAATTCCGCCTGCTGGAATTCCTGATGTCGTCGCCGGGCCGGGTCTTCTCCCGCTCACAGCTGTTGGATGGTGTCTGGGGCCACGATATCTATGTCGACGAGCGCACCGTCGACGTCCATGTCGGCCGCCTGCGCAAGGCGCTGAATTTCTCCAACATGCAGGACGTCATCCGCACCGTCCGCGGCGCCGGTTATTCGATGGAAGCCTGAGGGCTTTTTCGTCATGCTCGGGCTTGTCCCGCTGCTGTCCGGTTCGCGGCGATGGACTGCCCCTCATCTGGCTGCCGCCACCTTCTCCCCGTAAACGGGGCGAAGGGGATATGCCGCGACCTCTCCGTTCCCCACAACCTCGTGCAGGGCACGTCCCCTCGCCCCGTTTACGGGGAGAGGGTTAGGGTGAGGGGCAGCCATCCCCGCAATGAGCGCTTCCATCCGCGCATAAAAAAACGGGCCACTTGGCCCGTTTTCTGCATTCTAACGATGGTCAGCCCGTTCAGCTGGCCCGCGCCGCTGCCCGGCGGCGTTCGTTCACCGGCTGGTAGGCGAGCTTCTGGTGATAGCTGCAATATGGCGAATTGTCGGGGGATTCGCAGCCGCAGAAATGGAAGTCGTCCTTCAGCGGATCGCCGACCGGCCACTTGCAGGTGCGTTCGGTCAGTTCCGTCAGGCCGAGGCGGCGGGAAATCGGCACCACCACATTGCCTCTCGGCACGTATTCCATTTCCTCGATCGTTTCGATCTCGATCTCTTCCTTCAGCATCGTCGCGCCCTGCTGGCGGGTAACGGTGCGGGTGGTGATCCGAGAGGCGAAGTTCGGCGCGCGCGGCGCCGATGTATTGCGCTTCGGCGTTCGCGCCGCGGTGTTGGTGCCGCCGGCCTTGGCACGGCCGGGAAGGCACAGCCGGTGCACTTTACCGATGACCGCGTTTCGGCTGACACCGCCAAGTTGTGCCGCGATCTGGCTCGCGCTCAGTCCTTCGGCCCAAAGCTTCTTGAGTTTCTCGACCCGCTCGTCTGTCCAGTTCATGCCCTGTCTCCACCTTTTGCGTTGGTGATGGCAGAATCCCTCACCGTTGTCCCGGGAGCTCCGAAACAAGAAACGCTTGATCAATTTTGGTGACTAGTTCCGCCGCATGCAGTCTAGTAATTGATCTTTAACCTAGTGTGAGCCTGACTCCGTGACAAGAGTCGCATGAATCCGGATGAATCGAATTCGTAGTTTTCCCCAACTTGCTGTCCCTGCGTGGCATTTCTGCAATAATGCCTGTTGAAGACTGAAAATGCCGCTGTACACCCGTGCTGCATACGCTAAGGGCGCCGTTTTGTTGACATTGCAGCGCGAAAGGGAAATAGTGCCACTCGCCGCCGCAAGGCGGCATTTTTGATTTTTCGGGCCTGGTTTCCTTAGCCGGAGTCATTGCCCGGCAACTTTGATGGAGATCGCGCCATGGCTGAAGCCGCGCCGCTTTATGACACCTATTCTCGTGCCCCGCTGCGGTTCGAGCGAGGCGAGGGCGTATGGCTGATTACCGAAACTGGCGAGCGATATCTCGATTTCGGCGCCGGCGTCGCCGTCACCTCCGTCGGCCACAGCAATCCGCATGTGGTCGGCGCGCTGAAGGAGCAGGCCGACAAGGTCTGGCACCTGTCGAACATCTACGAGATCCCCGGACAGGAGCGTCTGGCTAAACGCCTGACCGACGCCACCTTCGCCGACAAGGTGTTCTTCACCAATTCGGGTGCCGAGGCGCTTGAATGCGCGATCAAGACGGCGCGCCGCTATCAGTTTTCCAAGGGCCATCCCGAGCGCTTCCATATCATCACCTTCGAAGGCGCCTTCCACGGACGGACGCTGGCGATGATCGCCGCCGGTGGCCAGGAAAAATATCTCGAAGGTTTCGGCCCCAAGGCGCCGGGTTTCGATCAGGTGGCTTTCGGCGATATCGAAGCGGTCCGCGCCGCGATCACCGAGGCGACGGCCGCCATCCTCATCGAGCCGGTGCAGGGCGAGGGCGGCGTCCGTCCTGCCACGCCTGAGTTCATGAAGGCGCTTCGCCAGCTCTGCGACGACAACGATCTGCTGTTGATCCTCGACGAGGTCCAGACCGGCGTCGGCCGCACCGGCAAGCTCTTCGCCCATGAATGGTCGGGCATCACACCCGACATCATGGCGGTCGCCAAGGGCATCGGCGGCGGTTTCCCGCTCGGCGCCTGCCTTGCCACATCAGAGGCCGCCTCCGGCATGAAGGCCGGCACCCATGGTTCGACCTATGGCGGCAATCCGCTTGCCATGGCCGTCGGCAGCGCCGTGCTCGACATCATCCTGGCCGATGGCTTCCTCCAGCAGGTGCGCGACGTCGCGCTTGTCTTCCGCCAGGGCCTCGCCTCGCTGAAGGATCGTTATCCCGATGTGATCGAAGATGTGCGCGGCGAGGGGCTGTTGCTCGGCATCAAGGCCGCCGTTCCCTCAGCCGAACTGCTGCAGGCGATCCGTGCCGCCCATCTGCTCGGCGTGCCTGCCGGCGATAATGTCATCCGCCTTCTTCCGCCGCTCGTGGTCACCGCCGAGGAAGCCCGTGAGGGCCTTGCCCGCGTCGAACGCGCCGCCGAGAGCATTCGCGCCTCCAAGGTCAAGAAGACGGCTTGAAGAGATTGCCGCCTTCGGGCGCAGCACAGGTAAGAAGACGATATGAGCCCTAAACATTTCCTCGATCTTTCGGCAGTCACATCAGCCGATCTCAGAACCATCATGAACGATGCGCTTTCCCGTAAGCAGGCTTTCAAGGCAGGCCAGGGCGACAAGCCGCTCGCCGGCAAGATGCTGGCGATGATCTTCGAAAAGCCATCGACCCGCACCCGCGTCTCCTTCGACGTCGGCATGCGCCAGCTCGGCGGCGAAACGCTGTTCCTCTCCGGCACCGAGATGCAGCTCGGCCGCGCCGAGACGATCGGCGACACCGCCAAGGTGCTGTCGCGTTATGTCGATGCGATCATGATCCGCACCACCGAGCATTCGCGGCTGGTCGAGCTGGCTCAGCATGCGACCGTGCCTGTGATCAATGCGCTGACGGATGACACCCATCCCTGCCAGATCATGGCCGATATCATGACCTTCGAAGAGCACCGCGGCCCGATCAAGGGCAAGACCATCGCCTGGACCGGCGACGGCAACAATGTGCTGCATTCGCTGGTCGAGGGTGCCGCTCGCTTCGGCTACCGCATGAACATGGCCGTGCCCCTTGGCTCGGAGCCCAAGGATCACTATCTGAACTGGGCCCGCAATGAGGGCGCCGAAATCATGCTTTGCCATGATGCCGACCGTGCGGTCGCCGGCGTCGATTGCGTGGTGACCGATACCTGGGTCTCCATGAATCAGGAACATCGGGCCCGGGGTCACAATGTCTTCCAGCCTTATCAGGTCAACGCGGCCTTGATGGCGAAAGCCGGCAATGATGCATTGTTCATGCATTGCCTGCCCGCTCATCGCGGTGAGGAAGTGACGGACGAAGTGATCGACGGTCCGCAATCCGTGGTCTTCGATGAGGCGGAAAACCGTCTTCATGCGCAGAAGTCGATTCTTGCTTGGTGCCTGGGCGCGATCTGAACCATAATCGGACGTCGCGAGAGACAGACTCGCGACCGCGTGAGCGAAGGGCACGCTGGCCCATCGCTCTGAAACTAGGAGTTAAAAGCCATGGCAGAAGCTGCAGCCGCCCTCGGCCAGTTTGATTTCGCCGGCGATGACCATGTCGTCCCCTTCCAGGTGGAAGGGCTGGATGTGCGCGGCCGCGCCGTCCAGCTCGGCCCGATGCTCGACGCGATCCTCGAGCGTCATCATTATCCCGCACCCGTTGCTCGGCTGCTTGCCGAAGTCGTCGTGCTGACGGTGCTGCTCGGCACCTCGCTGAAGTTCGACGGCAAGTTCACGGTGCAGACCAAGGGTGATGGCCCGGTCGATCTTCTCGTCGCCGATTTCTCGACGCCGGAAAATGTCCGCGCCTATGCCCGTTTTGATCAGGCGCTGCTCAACAAGGCGATCGAGTCAGGCGAAACCGAGCCGGAGCAATTGCTCGGCAAGGGCATTCTCGCCTTCACCATCGACCAGGGCAAGTTCAGCCAGCCCTACCAGGGCATCGTTCCGCTCGACGGCACCACGCTGGAAGACATTGCCGGCGTCTATTTCCGCCAGTCGGAGCAGATCCCGACGCGCGTCCGTCTTGCCGCGGCCGAACTCTTCGACCGTGACGATGCGGGCAAGCCACGCCATCGCTGGCGGGCCGGCGGCCTCGTCGCCCAGTTCCTGCCGGAAGCGCCAGAGCGCATGCGCCAGCCGGATCTCCACGGCGGCGACGGCGACACCGGCAGCCGCCCGCATGGCGAGGACGACGCCTGGCTCGAAGCCCGTTCACTGGTCGAGACCATTGATGCCGATGAACTGACCGATCCGCTTGTTGGCACCGAGCGGCTGCTGTTCCGCCTGTTCCACGAGCGCGGCGTGCGCGTCTACGAACCGCGCGCCGTCTTCGACCGCTGCAGCTGCTCGCGCGACAAGATCAAGGGCGTGCTCAAGGGCTTTTCGGCCGAGGAGATCGAGGCCAGCCAGGAAGATGGCGAAATCGCCGTCACCTGCGAATTCTGCTCGACCACCTACCGCTTCGAGCCGGCCGAACTTCAGCCGGCGGAATAGGCGCGGTTAAGGACACGCACAGCGAACAATAAAAGATTAGCGATGATGCAGCACGGTGACTCGACTTCGCGTAGTCACTGTGCACCTATTCTGTTTCATTGGTTCTGGCCTAAGAAAGCGGATGGGGCGTTGATGCGACTTTTGTTTTTTGTACTCGCGCTCATAGCTGCGATGCCACCAGTGAGCTTGGCTGATGACCAGACAGTCCCATGGAAAGAGGTCGGGGGCTGGAGCGTGGCTGTCGACCCGACTTTAGACAATGGCTGTTTTGTTCTGACTTCCTTTGATGACGACACCATTTTTCGTCTTGGCTTCAATTTCCGCAAAAAGGACAACCCTCTTTACATTCTGCTCGGAAACCCAAACTGGAAATCCTTGGAGAAAGGTAAGCATTATCCCATCGAACTCTCGTTCGACCAGTCTAAACGGACGGCTGATGGGAGAGGTCTGGATCTCGATGGCCTCAAATCATTATGGATTGATTTCGAGGATCCCGACTTGATTGAGGAGTTCGCTGGTAAACTGAGTTTCCGCGCCAGCTTTGGAGGAAAGCAGATTGTGGCTCTCGGTTTGAAAGATTCCGCCAGTGCAGCGGATGAGTTGCTCGCCTGCCAAAAGGCGGTAAACGATGCGGTCGCAAAACATCCGGCGCCGCCACAATCAAAAGATCCGTTCGAAGCAAAGCCAGGCACCCAGGCCTCGGATCCTTTTGACCTTTAGTAGATTGATGACTGGGCAAGCCCGAGGATCTACGACCGAGGGTACGGCGTCCATGCTGGTACTGACTGGAAGGCTGTAGCCGGCCGGATCCACGCGCCGTGCTTGCACCGACGAAACGACCGCGAACCTACGCTCTCAATTAAGCACGCGCAGCAGCCCAGGTGAATCCAGCGAGAAGGCGGGGATGTCGACATCGAACATCTCGCCGTCGTCCGTTTCCATCTGGTAATGGCCGAACATCAGCCCGGAGGGTGTGTCGAGTGGGCAGCCGGAGGAATATTCATAGGTGTCGCCGGGGCTGAGCCGCGGCTGCTCGCCGACGACGCCGGGGCCGGTCACCTCGTCCACCTGTCCATTCTGGTCGGTGATGTTCCAGTAACGATTGACCAGTCGAACGGCTATGCCGGAATTGTTGCTGATAACAATCCGGTAACCCCAGACATAGCGATCGTCGTCCGGATCGGATTGCTCCTCCAGATAGAACGGTTCGACGACGACTTCGATGTCTCTTGTGAGGGCGCGATACATGCCTTGCACCTTAGTCAAGATATCTTACCCGTATCTTATAAGAGGCCCTGTCCGTCAAGAAACGGAACAATTATCATCGCTGAAATGGCTGTGATCCGAAGGGTTTTCGATCGTTAAGCCTAATTGTCAGTGTTAATTCCGTTTCGGAACGCCGCGGCGGGCAAACTTGTTCCCCCGGTCTCACCTTGGTGAGATCCGGCCTCACCTTCCAGCACGGCCGAACCCCGAGCATGTCGCGCAAAGATCGCGACGCGCTTTAGTGAGATCCGGCCGAACCCGGGTGGGGTCCGGCCGCTCTGGCTGTCGATCAGGCCAAGACCTTGTCAAGCGCCTTGGCGAAATCTTCGATCAGGTCGTCGGTATCCTCGATGCCGGCCGAAAGGCGGACCGTGCCCGGGGAAATGCCGAGTTCGGCGCGCGCCTCATCCGTCAGGTTCTTGTGCGTCGTCGTCGCCGGATGGGTGATCAGGCTCTTGCTGTCGCCGAGATTGTTGGAGATCTTGACGATATCGAGCGCGTTCTGCAGCGCAAAGGCCGCATCCTTGCCGCCCTTCAGCTCGAAGGCGACCAGCGTCGAGCCGCCGGTCATCTGCTTGGCGATGATATCGGCCTGCGGATGGTCCTTGCGGCCGGGATAGATCACCTTGGCGACCTTGCCCTGCTCGGCCAGGAAATCGGCGATCTTTGCCGCATTCTCGGTCTGCTGGCGCACGCGCAGCGGCAGCGTCTCGATGCCTTTCAACAGTGTCCAGGCATTGAACGGCGACATGGCCGGCCCAGTATGGCGGAAGTAGTCGTGCAGGTTCTCGTCGATCCATTCCTTGTCGGAAAGAACGACACCGCCGAGGCAGCGGCCCTGGCCGTCAATATGCTTGGTGGCGGAATAAACGACGATATGGGCGCCGAGCTCCAGGGGCTTCTGGAAAAGTGGCGTGGCAAAGACATTGTCGACGACGACCTTGGCGCCGACCTGGTTGGCGAGCTTGGCGACGCCAGCGATATCGATCACTTCGAGCGTCGGGTTGGTCGGGCTTTCCAGGAAGAACACCTTGGTCTTCGGCGTGATCGCCTTTTCCCAGTTCGCCAGATCCCGGCCGTCGATCAGCGTGCAGTCGATGCCGTATTTCGGCGCCAGCGTCTCGACGACCCAGCGGCAGGAACCGAACAGGGCGCGCGCGGCGACGATATGATCGCCTGATTTCAGCTGGCAGAGGATCGCCGCGGTGACGGCGGCCATGCCGGAAGCGGTGGCGCGGGCGTCTTCGGCGCCTTCGAGCATGCACATGCGCTTTTCGAACATGTCGTTGGTGGGGCTGCCGTAGCGGGCGTAGATGAAGCCCTCCGTCTCGCCCTTGAAGCGGGCTTCGGCCGCCTCGGACGTTTCGTAGACGAAGCCTTGGGTGAGATAGATTGCCTCGGACGTCTCGCCATATTGCGAACGCAGCGTGCCACCGTGGACGAGTTGGGTTGCCGGGCGCCAGGTCTTGCTCATGCCATCACCTTCACATAACAAAAAAACCGGTCGCAAAAGCAGACCGGTTTCAACCCGGTCTTTTTAGCCACTTGTTTAACGTGGCTGCAAGCCGACCGGCCAAATCACCACGGGATAATTCTGCAATACTGCTGTTAGCTGCTTGCGTCAATTCCCCGAGTTTGGTTTTGTCGGCGGCAAATGATGGATGAGGCATGATGGCTCGCGAAACGGGAATTCTGGCGGATCGCGCGATCTCCGCGCTGTTCGAAACGGGGCGTCTGATCTCCGAGCGGGAGCTGGACCGCGACCAGATCCAGCCGGCAAGCCTCGACCTGCGCTTGGGCGGCAAGGCTTTTCGGGTGCGTGCCAGCTTCATGCCAGGCCCCTCGCATCTGGTGTCCGACAAGCTTGACCGGCTGAGCCTGCACGTGATCGACCTCTCCGAAGGCGCGGTGCTCGAAACGGGCTGCGTCTATATCGTGCCGCTGATGGAGAGCCTGGCGCTGCCGGCCGAGATGTCGGCCTCGGCCAATCCGAAGAGCTCGACCGGGCGCCTCGATATCTTCACCCGCGTCATTACCGACTACGCCCAGGAATTCGACAAGATCCCATCAGGCTATTCCGGCCCGCTCTATCTCGAAATCAGCCCGCGCACCTTCCCGATCGTTGTGCGCCGCGGCTCGCGGCTGTCGCAGATCCGGTTCCGCGTCGGCCAGGCGCTGCTCGGCGAGCCGGAACTGTTGAAGCTGCATGAGAGCGAGACGCTGGTCGCCAGCAAGCTGCCGAACGTTTCCGGCGGCGGCATCGCCCTGTCGATCGACCTCGCCGGAGACAAGGACGGCCTGATCGGTTATCGCGGCAAACATCACACCGCCGTCGTCGACGTCGACAAGAAGGCCGAGCACGACCTCTTCGATTTCTGGGAGCCGCTCCACAGCCGCGGCCGCAACGAGCTGATCCTCGATCCCGATGAATTCTATATCCTCGTCTCGCGCGAGGCGGTGCACGTGCCGCCGGATTACGCAGCCGAAATGACCCCCTTCGATCCGCTGGTCGGCGAATTCCGCGTCCATTATGCCGGCTTCTTCGATCCGGGCTTCGGCCATGCGCCTGCCGGCGGGCGCGGCAGCCGCGCGGTGCTCGAAGTGCGCAGCCACGAGGTGCCCTTCATCCTCGAAGACGGCCAGATCGTCGGCCGCCTCGTCTACGAACACATGCAGGAAAAGCCCGCCAGCCTCTACGGCTCCGGCCTAGGCTCCAATTACCAGGCCCAGGGCCTGAAGCTCTCGAAGCACTTCCGCATCTGAGGCTTCCCGGCGGCCGCGACTTGACAGCGGCCCCTATCTGTTGGAAATCTCGCTTCATCGCGGGTGTAGCTCAATGGTAGAGCAGCAGCTTCCCAAGCTGAATACGAGGGTTCGATTCCCTTCACCCGCTCCATTCACCCTCAGGCCGTTCGCCGCCTTTTGAAGGCGCTTCGTGATCTTTTATGAAAAGGGTTGCGCGCAGGCATCGGCTCCTACAAGGACACAGATGGCGCCTCGGCCGCGCGCAACCCCTAGCTTCGCCTTTATCTGGTCTTACTGACGCTCATCTCAATTCCCCCCAATTGAGACCTCACGTAGTCGCCGCGGCGAAGCTTTGCGAATTCGTCGGTGGCTTGTGCCGGTGCGCTCTTGAAAACGTACCATTCACCGTCCGGTTCGCGTTTCTGATAGATCAGGCCGCCCTTCTTGCGGTGGCTGAAGCAGGTGATTGCCGTCGCCGTTCCGGTCTTGGCGTGCCAGTCGGCGTTGAAGCAGAGTTTACCCGTTTCCGTGATGAACCAGCGGCCCGTGCCGAAGGACGGCGAGCCATTTTCCCGCGACCAGGCGGTAAAGCGACGCGCCTTTGCGGAGAAGTAGCCGGCGCCGGCTTTCCACATCCAGGAATTCTGGTTGTAGAGCCGATAGATTTCCGCGCTGCTCATCGGTTTTGCGGTCTCGATCCCCGCAGGCTCATTGGTTCCGGCAGCGGACGCGGCCGTGGCGATACCGCCGGTCAGGACCACGGCCAGGAACATTTTTTGAAGCATGGACATGTTCAGGTTCCTTCTTGTTCAATTGATGCTTTCGCGGACGATCCGCCAGTCGGGGCGGCCATAGCCGTCCGGCCACGGATAGACTTCACGGTCGTTGAAGTAGACAACGGCGCTCAGCGCCGGGAACTGGGGATAGCGTTTCGTTACGCTCTCAGCCCAGTTTCGCACGAAGGAATCGCCGCCTTCGTATCCGAGTTCGGCAACCATGATGGGCTTGCCGTAACCGGCGACACGGGCGTATCCGGGCGCAAGGTGCTCGGCAAACGTCTGGTCGCGGCCAGTCTTGTCCCTGTCGTATTGCTCCAGGCCAAAGACCGAGAGCCCGATGAGATCGACGACATCGTTGCCGGGATAAAAGGCTTGAAGCCCCTCATTGCCCTTCGGTGACCACATGTATTTGGCCGTCTTCAGGTGGACCTTGCAGACCTCCACCATCCGGCGATAGGCCTTGGCATAATCGTCGCCCTGCCAATGCGACCAGGAGAACTGGCTGTCGGTTTCGTCCATTTCCTGTCCCCAGCGAATGATGACCGGACTTTTCAGCTTGGCAGCAGTCGAGCAGACGGCGGCCATGTTCGCATCGCGCGAACCGTTGAGGATGCTGTGCAGCAGTTCCTGCGAGGTTTGGCGCGAACCGGTCGACCAGGTCCAGGGCTCGACCGAGATCAGCAGGGTGCGGCCACGCGCTTGCGCATAATCGTCGGCGAGGGCGAGCGTGCGCAGATCGACATCTTCCCAGGGCAGGAAGAGGTGTTCGATCTTCGAATCGGGCGAGGCGCCTAAATCTCCGTACGGATCATAGGCGCCGAACGTGATCGACTCCTTCGTGACGACCGGCATTTTGGTCGGCGGCGCAATGGACGATGTCGTCATTGCAAGCGGCTGCCCTTCGGCAGAACTGCCCAGAGCGGTCGGCAGGACCGCGACTCCCGACAGCAACAGGCCGGTTAACGACAACAGGGCTATTTTGGATGGGCTATGCATTGTGTACTTCCTCCACGCTCGGCCGCACATCCGGGTGAGCGGCATCCGTTCTCAGTTGGATTTCCTCCGGATCGGAAATCCATCGTGGTTTGAAGAAGATCGTGCGCAGGGCGGTCCCGCCCCGGCCTGCACCGGAGGCGGCGTAGCGCTCTTCGAACAGCTGAAGGCGGCCGCTGCCCCAGGCGAGTGCCTCGGTCGCATCCTTTCCGCGCATGATGGTTGCAGCCCCCGGCAACGCGACGAGCGCCAGAAGCACGGTCGCCATCGCCGGACGGTACAAACGCGGGGCCGCCGCAACAGTATTCTCCTTCGAATGACGCCCGACGATGACCAACAGCAGCGCGCAGTAGATTGCGGCGTTCAGGATGGTAAAGAAGTAACCGCCCTTGGAGGCGCCGGCATCGCCGATTGCCAGGGCAGGCAATACCGCCATGAGCGCCAGCACAGCGTAGGGCGCCAGGACACGCACCGGCAGCAGATCGACTTCGGACCGGCCTTTCGGCGTGACGCGGAAATCGACGAAGGAGCCTGTCACAAAATCGTGCACCGCAGCCAGCGTGCCGGCGAGCGCCCAGGGCCAGCGGGCGAAGAGAAAGAGCATGCATTCCCAGCTCAGGATCTTGGCGTCGTAGGGGCGGAACGAGCTGCTGGCGCGCCAGCGATAAGCCATCACCACGAGAGCGATAGAAAGCGGTGCGAAATGCGCCAGGAAATCGGGATAGGTCACGGTCACGAAATTCTGGCCGCGCACGAGCGCGATGATCGGCAAAGCAAACATGAGCAACATAAAGAACGCAAAAAGCGGATACCAGAGTTGCGAAAAGAGGAACTGGAACTTGAGCCGGGCCGGCAGCCGGCCGAGGAGGCTCGGCGAGTACCGCAACAGCACCATGACCAGGCTGCGCGACCACTGGAATTCCTGCGTCACGAGATCGCTGAAGGTTCTGGGGCCGTCACCATGGGCGATGGCATCCAGCGCATGCACACCTCGCCAGCCGCCGGCATTCATCATCAATGTCGTCGAATGGTCTTCAGCCAACTCCGGACCGAGGCCGCCGATCTGTTTGAGGGCGACGGTACGTACCGCGTAATGCGACCCTATGCACATCGGCGCCAGGCCGCCATTGTAACCGGCTTGGAGCGAACCATGCATGCTGGCCTCGGCATAGAGCCTTCCACGTGCCGACCAGCTTTCGGAAGCGTTCTTGTCGCAAATGCTGGGGGCCGAGACATAGCCGACCTTTGGATCGCCGAACGGACGCAGCATGTGGAAGAGATAGTCGGGCGCGGGAACATGATCCGCATCGAGTTGCGCCACGAAATCGTAGCGGCTGTAGCCGTAGTGGTCGTAGAAGAAGGCGAGGTTGCCTTCCTTGCACCGCGTGCGTCGGGGCCACGACGTCCGATGATAATCGGATCGCCCCTTGCGGGTCGAGACGAGGACCCCGTGACGGGAGCACCAGTCGAGAGTCTCGGGGGAAGGGTCTTCGTCGGCAAGCCAGGTGTCGTGTTCCACCTCCTGGGCAAGCATTGCCAGCAGGGTTTCACTGACGACCGAGAAGGGTTCGGCCGGCGCCTTGGTCACGACCATGGCCACTCGACTGCCCGCCGGCAGGCGCAAGGGACCGTTCGGTCTTGCCGCCCGATAGAAGACGACGATGAAATAGGCCGGCAGCGCGGTAACCCAGGCAAGAACGAGGCTCACCGTAATTGTGCCGAAAGCATCGACGTGATGGCGCGGCTCCAGCCACCAGATCCAGAAATAGGCGAAGGCGCAGGCCCATACGGCCGCCGAGAACAGATATTCGGTCCGCCGATGTCCGGTCAGAACCGGGACAAGAAGCGGCTCGTGGGAGGGTTCCGGAGCGTGCGTCGCTTGGATAATCGCAAGTTCGGTCACGCGCGCACCTCCAGTCCGAAGAACGGAGCCGCCGTCCGCACGATGGTTTCGAGGTCGGAATATCGAGGCTGGAAGCAGAGCGTCTCGCGGGCCAGGCTGGCGTCGGCGTAGAGGCTGGGCGGATCGCCCGGACGGCGTGGATGGATGACGACCGGGACTTCGCAGCCGGTCGTTTCCTGGATCACGCGCAGGACTTCCCTGATGGAATAACCCCGCCCGGTGCCGAGGTTGACAGCGAGGTTTGCTCCGCCTTTGGCGAGATGGGTGAAGGCCTGAACATGGGCGCGCGCGAGATCTGCGACGTGAATATAGTCCCTTATGCAGGTCCCGTCAGGGGTATCGTAATCATCGCCGAATATCTCCAGGTGCGGAATCCGGCCGGCCGCGGCCAGCAGCGCCCGCGGAATGAGATGGGTTTCCGGAACGTGCCATTCGCCAAGCTCGCCGTCCGGATCGGCTCCACAGGCATTGAAATAACGCAGGGCAACATACCGCAGGCCGTAGGCCGCCGCATAATCGGCGAGCATATGCTCGAAGATCAGCTTGGTCTTGCCGTAGGGATTGATCGGAGCCTTCGGCAACGTCTCATCGATCGGCAGCACGGACGGGACGCCGTAGACGGCACAACTCGATGAGAAGATGACGTTTTGAAGCCCCGTCTGCCGGCAGGCATCGATAAGCGACAATGCACCGCAGACATTGTTGTTGTAATATTTCGCCGGGTTTTCCACGGACTCGCCGACGTAGGCCGAGGCGGCAAAGTGGATGACGGCATCGGGAGCATATTTCTCGATGACCTCGATCAGGCATGACGTGTCGAGGACGTCACCTTCGACGAAAGGCCCCCAGCGCACGGACGAACGGTTTCCGGTCGTGAGATTGTCGTAGACGACAGGCTCAATCCCCTCCGAGCGGAGGAGCTTGGCGGTGTGGCTGCCGATATAGCCGGCACCGCCCGTGACCAGGACCCGGGGCGCATCCATCAGACCGCCTCCAGCTCGCGTGCCGGACGGGTGAGAACGCCATCGAAATAGTCGATCGTCTGACGCAGGCCGCTCGACAAGTCGATCTTCGGCCGCCAGTCGAGTTCCTGCATGGCAAGCGAAATATCGGGGCGACGCTGACGGGGATCGTCAACCGGCAGAGCGCGATGGATGATTTGCGACCGGGAACCGGTCAATCCGATCACCTGCTCGGCCAGTTCCCGGATCGTGAATTCGCCCGGATTGCCGAGATTGACAGGCCCCGTCAGCGACGACGGTGAGGCCATCATGCGGACCATGCCGCCGATGAGATCATCGACGAAACAGAACGAGCGGGTCTGCGAACCGTCGCCATATATCGTGATGTCTTGCCCCGTCAGGGCCTGGACGATGAAATTCGAGACGACGCGGCCGTCGTCCGGACGCATCCGCGGGCCGTAGGTGTTGAAGATGCGGATGATCTTGATCTCGACGCCGTGCGTGTTGTGGAAGTCGAAGAACAGCGTCTCGGCGCAGCGCTTGCCCTCGTCATAGCAGGAGCGCGGCCCGAACGAATTGACGTTGCCCCAGTAGCTTTCGACCTGCGGGTGGACGTTCGGGTCGCCGTAGACTTCGGAGGTGGATGCCTGAAGGATACGTGCGCCGGTGCGCGCGGCCAGCTCCAGAAGGTTGAGGGAGCCCAGCACGCAGGTCTTTGTCGTATGGATCGGATCGGCCTGATAATGCGGGGGCGATGCCGGGCAGGCGAGGTTATAGATCTCGTCGACTTCCAGATCGAGCGGGTGGACGATATCGTGGGCGACGACATTGAAGCGATCGACTCGCTTCAGATGGACGATATTGCGCCGCATGCCGGTGGAAAAGTTGTCGAGGCAGATCACCTGGTGTCCGGCGGCCAAAAGCGTCTCGCAGAGATGCGATCCGAGGAAACCTGCACCGCCGGTGACAAGAACTCTCTTGGGAGCGCGATGTATTCCGGAAGGACAATTTGCATCACGAGCAGAAACTTGTACAGAGCGCGCACGAATCTTACCAAGATAGTTCACGACTACCTCCCGTGTTTTCAGATGTTGCTATGGGATATTCGATATTTACTTCGACATATCGCGAAACCAAGTCGTTCGATCATGCGAATGTTTTATTCGTCCGGTTTTTCTTTTGGAATGAACCGATGCTTATTTAGATACAGCTAAGAAAGGCAATTGTCGTTATCCTCACGTCCTGGAAATTATCGCTCCGTACATTTCAGAGCGAAAAGGAATATGATAAACAACTTATGGAGGAGACTCTTCGGGCACTTCCGTTTTTCCAAACGGAGTTCTGCGGAGATTTCCGCCGCAAAAACAATTGCTTTTCTCAATTTCCATGGCTCGGGTCGGGTTATGCGCTGGAGGCATTGGATGGCTACAGGGTCTGAATCCGACGATGATCCTGCCGCGAAACAGGAACGGCCGGCGCATATGGAGCGGCGGCGCTGGCCGCGTGAACCGGCCATGCGCAAGGAACGCCCGCCCCATGCCTCCCCTGCACTCGTGCCGCTGCGATTCTCGACGCAGGACCTACCACCGGCAGAACAATTCCAGGCCTGGCGGGCACATATGGCGCCGCTCGTGGATGTTCATCTGCCGGAGGGAAAATCACCGGAAGACGGGTTCCTCGCGGAGCAGATCGGCTGGCATCTCGGCGATATCCTGATCGTCCAGCAGCGCGCGCATGCCCACAGATATGTCCGCGATCAGGCCATGCTTCGATCGAGCCCTATCGACCATTGGAACGTCGGCCTGCAGCGCAGCGGCCAGGCCTGGACCGAGGTCAACCGTCGTGTCACCGAGACCGGTGCCGGCGAGATATTTTTCATGTCGCTCGGCAGCCCCTATCGCGGACGGACGACCGATACCGAAGCTTTGCTCGTGTTCCTGCCGTATGAGATGCTGGCTCGCGATGCGAGCCTTCTCCAGAGCGCCGGCAACACGGTTCTTTCGGGCAGCCACGCCGAGTTGCTCACGGGCTATCTCACGGGCCTCGAAACGAACCTCGGCAATCTGACGATAGAGGAAGTGCCCCGGATCATCCAAACCATCGGCGATATGGTCGTTGCGGGCGCCGCATCGTCCACAAGGACTGATACCGGTCAAAACCAGGCCAACATGGGACTGATGGAGCGGGCGCACCGCTACATTCACGTCAATCTCCATTCGGAAAACCTGACACCGGACGTGATGTGCCGCGCGTTGGGGATTTCGCGTACGCGGCTTTATCAACTGTTTGAGGCGAGCGGAGGCGTGCTCAATTATATTCGCAAGCGGCGATTGCTGCAGGCCTATGCGGATCTCAGCAATTCGGCCGACCACAGGCCGATTTCAGAAATCGCAGAAGCCGCCGGTTTCGAGGTCGCCGCCAATTTTACGCGCGCCTTCATCCACGAATTCGGGCTGAGCCCGCGTGAAATCCGAAGGACGGTGGCAACCCAGCAGCGGCCGGCTCCGGCCATCCGCTCCACGCAGCGTTACGGAAAAACGATCGGTGATTGGCTGGCCCTGACGGGTTGATCCGGCTCGGGCTGAAATCCGGACTCGAAGTCCGTTAAGCGGCGGTCGACGCTTTTGCCGAAGACACAGCGGACTTGATCCAGACCCATGGCCTCTAAACCGCCTGTTGCGGTCTATGATGCCTGCTCCGCTCCTTTTCATCTCTGACCAGGAAAGGCTCTAATCCCCGAAAAACCGGATCGGCTTGTATTGCCGATGCGCGATGATCAGGCTCCGGTCGGGCTGGATGATGTAGGTTTCTTCCACCTCCCGGCCGTACTGGTCGATGAAGTCATGCGGGAAGGCGGAGCCGGGGGGTGATTTGGTGAGCTTGCTGCGCGGCTGGCCACTATAGGTGATGCTGCCGGGGATGGGTTCGAGGCCCGGTCCGCTGTAGCTGACGGTGTTGCATCCCGCCAGAACGAGCGTGCCGACGAGGCCGATGATTGCAGGTTTCATGTCCATCCCTCCCAATGCGTTGAATAATATCACTCTACACCTCGTCGGATAGGG
Organism: Rhizobium sp. SRDI943; assembly: GCF_057653695.1. Lineage (NCBI taxonomy): Bacteria > Pseudomonadati > Pseudomonadota > Alphaproteobacteria > Hyphomicrobiales > Rhizobiaceae > Rhizobium > Rhizobium sp. SRDI943. The sequence goes on from NZ_CM172787.1 coordinate 199,640, forward strand.
CTCACGACACGAATGCTCATGCCGCGCTTCAATCCTTCGGGAAGCGTCGCCGGGGACGCCGTGATCGAGCGCCGGCGGGACGACATCCACCTATGGATGTTAGGGTGAAAATCCCGATCCTCCAGGCGCGATGACCCCTCCATTGCCGAAACCGGTGTCGTCTGCTAGATCGGCATCGTCGAAAAAGGCAGGATCGGTTGAGGTAAGCCCGGTCCCTTCCGTTCGAGCGTCAAGCGCGCTCTCACGGAAGCTCTGCTCCGTGCCATGGCACGAGAACCCGCGACGTGATCCGCATGAAGATGCGGGATCCCGGCGGCGTGCGGAGAGGGCAAATAGGCAGTCCCGGGATTTTTTCGAACGGAGACTGTCATGCGCTTGAACCATCTCGATTTCCACGTTCCCGATATCGCTGCCACGGCGGATTTCTTCATCCGCCATTTCGGTCTGAGGCTTAAGGATATGCGCGGCCAGAACGGCCTGGCGATCCTCGAAGACGATACCGGCCTCGAAATCGTCCTCAGCCACGCAATCGCAAAATTCGGCACCGCCGATCAGGTGGAGATGGGACGCCAGACCTATCACATCGGCTTCATTCTGCCCGAGAGGGCGGATGTCGATGCGGTCCATGCCGGGCTTGCTGCTGCCGGTGCTGCGCTGTCCGGTCGGCCGGCCGCCATGCGCGGCGGCTGGCTGTTTTATTGCACGGCTCCCGGAAACATTCTCGTCGAGATCGGCTGGCGGCCGGGTTAGACGATACCCAAAAGGAAAGGGCGGCCGCCGCCGTCCGCCCCTCATCCGGCTGCCGCCACCTTCTCCCCGTAAACGGGGCGAAGGGGGGTATGCCGCGACCTTTCCGTTCCCCATTGGCCTCTTGCATGGCACGTCCCCTCTCCCCGTTTTTACGGGGAGAGGGTTAGGGTCATATGCGCTAGGTTTAGCCCTGGACATAAGGAATCTGGTTGTGATTCAAGCTTTGGATGAAGATTCGTCCTGAGGTTTTGGATCATTGGCCGGAAGTGCGCGAGCGGCTTCCGGCGGGTTTTGACTTGGAAGCAACGGCGCGGTTGCGCGGTGCTTTTACGCGGGTGCGGGAAATCAAGAATGCCGAGACGCTGTTGCGGCTGGCACTTGCCTATGGCGGCCTTGGCATGTCGCTACGCGAGACCTGTGCATGGGCCGAAGCGGGCGGGATCGCCCGTTTGTCAGACCCATCGCTGCTTGAGCGGCTGTGCAAAGCGGCGCCTTGGCTTGGCGACATCGTGGCCGCGCTGATTGCCGAACAGGCCAAAGTGCCGACGGGGCGCTTTGCGGGATATCGCTTGCGTGTGCTCGATGGAACGTCGATTTGCCATCCAGGCGCTGACCGCACGACATGGCGGTTACATGTCGGCTACAACTTGGCAACGGCTCAGGTCGATCAGCTTGAGTTGACCGACATCCATGGTGCCGAGAACCTTCAGCGCCTTACCTACGCACCCGGCGATATCGTGCTGGCCGATCGCTACTATGCAAGACCGCGCGACCTGCGGCCGGTGATCGACGCCAGTGCAGACTTCATCGTGCGGACCGGCTGGAACTCGTTGCGCCTGTTGCAGACGAATGGCGAGCCCTTTGATCTGTTTGCCGCACTCGCCGCTCAGCAAGAGCAGGAAGGCGAGGTGCAGGTTCGTGTCCACGAAGGCATGACGGGGACGCCGCCACCACCGCCGCTGGCCCTGCGCCTCATTGTCCGACGCAAGGATCCGCAACAGGCCCAAGCCGAGCAGGAGCGTCTGCTCAAAGCCGCCCGCAAGCACGGCAAAAAACCCGATCCGCGCAGTCTCGAGGCGGCGAAGTACATTCTGCTGCTGACCTCGCTGCCGGCCACCACCTTCCCGCCGGCCGATATCCTCACCCTCTATCGCTTCCGCTGGCAAATCGAGCTGGCGTTCAAACGGTTCAAGAGCCTGGCCGGCCTCGACAGCTTGCCGGCCAAGAAGCCGGAACTGGCCCGGGCATGGCTCTACGCCAGACTGATCGTCGCCATCATCGCCGAACAGATTGCCGGGCAAGTCCCGGACTCTCCCCCCTCTGGATGTGGCAACCCCACTGGCTAGCCCCCCATTGGCAAGCCCATCGCGCTGGCGTCTCATGAAGATCGCCCTGGCCACCATTTGCGCCGCCATCCGCGGACCACTTCTGTGGCAGGCCGTCTGTAATCTCGTCACGCGAAGTCGTCGCCACCTCTGTGAGCCGCCGCGACGACGCCGAAAACAATGCGACGATCTACACGCTCGCTTAACCTAGCGCATATGAGGGTTAGGGTGAGGGGCAGCCGCGGCGCGAACCGGACAGCCGCGCCTCGTGCCGAGGTCGGCTCAGAATTCCGTCCAGTCGGGATCCTGGCTCGGCGATGTGCTGCTGCCGGCGCCGAAGGCGTTGGCGATCTTCTGGCCCAGCGCTCGGGCCGGCGAGGCGGCCGGGCGGGCGGTGCCTTCGCGGGCGACGCGGATCGGGGCTGCCCTGGCTGCCGGGCGGGCGGCAGCGCGAGGTGCTGCGGCGATTGGCGCGCTCGTGGTGAAGCCGCCGGTGCCGGTCAGCCTGAATTGGCCGAGCAGATTGTTGAGCGCTGACGCTTCCGTAGCCAAGTTATGGCTGGCGGCTGTCGATTCCTCGACCATCGCCGCATTCTGCTGCGTGCCCTGGTCCATGGTGTTGACGGCGGTGTTGATCTCTTGCAGCCCGATCGATTGTTCGCGGGAGGCTTCGGCGATCGCGTGGACGTGCTGGTTGATCTCCTGCACCTCTTGGACGATCGAATCGAGCGCCTTGCCGGTTTCGCCGACCAGCGAGACGCCGGTCTGCACATGCGAGCCGGAGGTGCTGATCAGCGCCTTGATCTCCTTGGCGGCCTTGGCCGAGCGCTGGGCGAGCTCGCGCACTTCCTGGGCGACGACCGCAAAACCCTTGCCGGCATCGCCGGCGCGGGCGGCTTCGACGCCGGCGTTCAGAGCCAAAAGGTTGGTCTGGAAGGCGATGTCGTCGATGACGCCGATGATGTTGGAGATTTCGCCCGAGGACTTCTCGATCTGCTGCATGGCGGAGACGGCCTTGCGGACGACCTCGCCGGATTTCTCGGCGCCGAGGCGGGTGCGGGCGACGAGTTGGCTTGCTTCCTCGGCCCGCTTGGCGGCGTCGCGCACCGTCGTGGTGATCTCCTCCAGCGCTGCTGCCGTTTCTTCGACGGAGGCTGACTGCTGTTCCGTCCGCTGGGAAAGCTGGTCCGCGGAGGAACGAATCTCGTTGGCGCCAGCGCCGATCGCCCGGGCATTGGCGCCGACCGTATGCAGGGTTTCGTTGAGCTTCTCGACCGAGTTGTTGAAATCCTCACGCAGCGCATCGAGATGCGCGACGAAGGGCTCCGCGATATGCGAGGCGAGATCGCCGGCGGCGAGGCGGCGCAGGCCGTCGCCGAGTGCGGTGACGGCGCGGTCGAGTTCCGATGCTTCGCGGGCCTTCTGCGCCTCGCGGTCGCGGCGCTCGCTGTCGCTGACGTCGCGGTCTGTTTCGGCGCGCGCCTCGATCCGGGCACGCTCGATCGCATTGTCGCGGAAGACCGAAACCGCCTTTGCCATCTGGCCGACTTCATCGCCGCGGTCGAGGCCGCTGACATCGCTTGTCGTATCGCCCTCGGCAAGCCGGGTCATGCGCAGGCGCAGCTGCGTCATCGGGCCGGCGATGCCCTTCTGGGCGACGACCACGCTGAAGCCGACGGCGGCGAGAACGGCGATGCCGATCAGCACGAAACAGAAGACGATCCGCCCGTTGACGGAAGCCGAGAGCGCGTCGCCGCCATCGTTGAGCATCGCCATCATCGCATCATTGTTGGCGATCATCTTCGGCGTCAGCGCATCGAGCTTGGCATTGATCAGGGCAACATTCGAAAGCGCGCCGGCGCTGTCCTTGGCTTTGCTCTGTTCGATGATCTTGTTCGCCAGGGTTTCGATCTCATCGATGCCGGCCTGAATCTCATCGATCGCCGACTTGCGGCTGGGCACCAGCGCCAGCGCCTGCTTCATGCGGTCACGCGCCTGCGGCAGCTTGCTCGGTGTGGCGAGCGCCGTCTGGAATGCCGGCGTATCGGGCTTCATGTCGGCAATCAGGGTGACCTGCAGCACCGAGGCCACCGCCGATGCGCTGGCGCGCGCGCTCAGCATCGAGGCCTGCGCTTCATGATCGATGAAGGCGCTGTAGGCCGCATCCGCACGGCGGAATTCGGAGATGACATAGATCAGCCCGGCCATCGTGATCAGCCCCATGAGCGCCACGACCGATATGATTTTTGTGCGGATTTTCAGATGTTTCAGCATGGAAATGTCACCCGATTGACGGGGCGTGTCGCGCCCGGTGCTTTTGAAATCAATTGTTGCAGAAAACGCTGCTTCAATATCGCGTTTAGGGATTACGTTTGGGCTGACGCTTGCATCATGCGATCGGCTGGCGGGGTCCGATGTCGTCGCAACAAATAAGAGGCGATATTCTTTAATTCCGCGCTAACACGAGGCGGGGGATGGCTGTGATTTTTTGGGGCTGAGAGGTTGCAGTCACCTAGCGCGTATGACGGGCACCGAGATCAAGCCTCGGAGCGCCGGCATTCAAGAGAGCCTCATCCTGAGGTGCCCCGCAGGGGCCTCGAAGGTCGAGGCGGGCATTCCGCGTCGGATAATGCAAGGAGCAGCGTTGCGGCGTGTCCTTCGAGGCTCCGGCCTTTGGCCTCCGCGCCTCAGGATGAGGGACGTCAGAGGGTGGCGCGCTGTTACGAGGCCGATGAGTTCGTGACCGTCATCCGCTCCCCTCACTCCCACACATATTCCCCACCAAGCATGACTCTGATACATCTCGCCAACGCCACAATGCTTCGCGCTTAACCCAGAGATCACAATCACGATGATGCAATCCAAGCTGGCATCCCTGACTCTGAAGGGTTTTCTCGCGTTCGGCCTGTTTTTCGGCGTGCTTTTCTCAAGTTTGGCCGCATCGGCCCAGCAGGTGTCCCCCTCGCTGCCGTTGCTCTTCGATGCGCGCGAACGTCTTGCCAGGCCCGATCTCTCCTCGCTGGTGCGATTGCGCTTCCTGACGTCGGTCGATTTTCCGCCCTTCAATTTCACCGATCAGAACGGCAAGCTCTCCGGTTTCAATGTCGATCTCGCCCGCGAAATCTGCAGCGAGCTGGAAATATCGGACAAGTGCCAGATCCAGGCGATCCCCTTCGCCGACCTCAGGGATGCGCTCGCCGCCTCGCAGGGCGATGCCGTCATCGCCGGTTTTGCTGTGACGCCGGAACTCCGCCGGCAATTCGTCTTCTCCAGACCCTATCTGATGCTGCCGGCGCGCTTCGTGCGCAATCTCGCCGTGCCGCTCGACGGAAAGACGGCTTCCGCCCTTTCCAGCCACCCGGTCGGTGTCGTCAGGGGGACGGTGCACGAGGCGATGCTGGCCGCCTTTTTCCCCACGCTCAAGGCCGAGCCGTTCGACACAAAGGACGCCCTGCTGGCGGCGCTCAGAGACCGCAAGGTCGATGCCGCCTTCGCCGATGCGCTGCAGCTTTCCTTCTGGGTTTCTTCGCCGGCGTCAGCCAAATGCTGCGCGCTGTTCGACGGCCCCTATCTTTCCGAGCATTTCCTCGGCGAGGGCATGACGATCATGCTGCGGCAGAAGGACAGCGTGCTGACGTCAGCCATCGACCACGCACTCGCCACGCTGTCGCGCAACGGCCGCCTCCAGGAAATCTATCTGCGCTACTTTCCCTACGGGCTTTATTGAAGCCGCTAAAAGCACGGGACGCGTTTTAGCTTTTAGCCCTTGCGGAACCGGGCAATCGCGCTGCGCTCGATCGCCGCACAGGTGAGCTTGTCGAGGCCGAGCCGGTCCCGCAGCAGGCTGAGCAGCCGCAACTCCTCCGCCTTGACCGAGAGATCGGCGGATGCCACCTCGACGGCCAGCGCATAGGCCGTGTCGTAGAGCTTTGCGGGGAGGGTGTCGCGCACGGTTTCGAGAACGACGTCGAGACCTTCCGGACCTGCAAGCAGCGAGGCGCAGTCGCGCGCCACCGCAATCAGTTTGTCGTCATCGAAATCCCGGAAAACTGGCAGGAATCCGATCAACTGGCCGATCCTTTCCATTTCCCTGTCGTTCATCGTGCTGTCGACGGCGGATGCCATCACCATCACGTAGATCAGCGCATCATGGGCGGAAAGCGGCTTGTTCATCTCTGATTCCTTTTTCGATCAGCCGAGATTAGGAATTGGCGGCAGCCATTACAAGGGATCGGCCCGATCCGGGACTGTCCGATCGCTGTCATGACTGCCGGTTTAATGGCGGCGCGGGTCGTCGCCGTAAAGGCCTTTTCCTGCTTGCCTGGCCTTTTCGGCGGCCGCCGTAAGCGGCGAACCCACTGCTGCTTCCGCCCAGCCGTTTTCGGCGAGCCATGCGCCGAGATCCTCTGTGCCGAGCCGGCAGGCAGTCGTTACTGTGTCCTTCCATTCCACCGTCTCGAGATCGCAGCTGACGCTGCGGTTGCGCAACAACAGGCGCAGCGCCGTCTTCGCCATCATGCCGCAGGGCCATTGCCGGCCCGCCGGCCCGCATATCCTGTCGACCGGCGTCGGCACGATCCCGGCAAGCTGAAGCCGACGCTCGCCAAAGGAAAGCATGCCGGCATTGTCGACCATCGGCCGCGCCAGCTCCACCGCCTTTTTCGCGCTCGGACTCGCTGTTTGCCCGGCCGCCGTGTCGGCTTGTTGCGGTAGATCGGCCGGTTTGGATGTCACCCCGTCGCCTGGCGCCGGAGAGGGCGAAGCCGCCGGTTCCGTTGAGCGAGCGATCATTTCGGCACGGTCGTCCGAGATCGCCGCACCTTCGTCGGCGTCGGAGGCAGCATCCACCGCTGCGGTTGCCGTCTCCTCCGCGGACGCCGTCTCTTCGCCAGCCGTGCCGCCGCCAAGCCTTGCTTCGCCTGCCAGCAGCAGGCCGGTCACCACGACCATCCCCGTGATACCTGTGATGAAGGCGGCAGGGCGCATGGAATATCTTCCTATTGGCTGGCCCAGATGATGCGGGCGATCCAGTCGACGTCGGAAAGCTCGAGGGTGCGGTTGGGATGTTCGGGATTGAGAGACAGCAGCTCGATCGACCGCGGGCTCTGGCGCAGCAGCACCTTGGCCATCACCTCGCCCTCGTTTGTGCGCACGACGACGCGGTCGTTGCGGCGCACCTGCGCCCCCGGCTCGACGATCAGCACGTCGCCGTCGCGATAAAGCGGCATCATGCTCTCGCCCTGCACCTCCAGCGCATAGACGCCGGCCTTTTGCGACGGGGCGGCCGGAAATTCCACCACGTCCCAGCCCTGGCCGGCCGGAAAGCCGCCATCGTCGAAGAAACCGCCGGCGCCCGCCTGGGCGAAGCCGAGCAGCGGAATGGAGCCGCCTTGCGGCGGAAACGCGTTTTCCTGCTGCCCGGCCGGCTGCTTGGAAAGACCGGCGTCCGGCCGCATGAAAGCCATAAACTGTTCCATGCTCGCCCCTGTGGCGTCGAGCACCTTGGCGATCGATTCCGTCGAAGGCCAGCGCAGCCGCCCATCGGCGGAAAGCCGTTTCGATTTGTTGAAGGAGGTCGGGTCGAGGCCGGCGCGGCGCGCAAGTCCGGATGGCGTCAGCTCGTGCCGTTCGGCAAGCCTGTCGAGCGCTTCCCAGATCTGGTTGTGTGACAGCATGCGCGCGATTCCGTCGCGGCATTCAACGCCGCGCTTCAACCATGTCGAATATTAATCGACCGTGCCGTCTGAGTAAAGATGAAAGAGGAATAAAATCCTGTTTCCAAAGGGAAATGTATCGTTCAGGCGACCATCGCCATATTGATCTTGCCGAGCTGGATGACGGCCTGCGTCCGGCTGTCGACGTCCAGTTTCAACAGGATCGCCGAGACATGCGCCTTGATCGTCGCTTCGGAGACGCCGAGTTCGTAGGCGATCTGCTTGTTCAGCAGCCCTTCGCCAAGCATGGTCAGCACCCGGCTCTGCTGCGGCGTCAGCGTATGCAGGCGGTGGATCAGGTCGGCGACATCGGGATCCTGCTCCTGCCCGTCGCGATAGCTTTCCGGCGTGGCGATGTCGCCGGCAAGCACCGTCTGGATGCCGCGGCGAATGTCGTCGATACCGGAGGATTTCGAAATGAAGCCTGAAGCGCCGAGCTCCAGCGCCCGGCGGATGGTCGTCGCGTCGTCGGTTGCCGAGACGATGACGATCGGCAGGCTGGCAAATTCGGAGCGCAATGCCATCAGGCCGGAAAAGCCGCTGACGCCGGGCATGGCGAGATCGAGCAGCATCAGATCGGCATCCGCATGGGCGCCGGCGGCCCGGCGCGCGGCAGCGAAATCGCCGGCCTCGACGATCGATTGCCGGCCTTCCATGCCGATCACCGCTTGGCGCAGTGCGTCACGGAAAAGCGGATGATCGTCCGCAATGATGATGGTCTGTTCGTGCATCGAAAACTCCCTCCCAAGAGCCCGATCATGCCTTGCATGCGACGCCATCCCTCCGCGTTGCATGCCGGCTTGCTCATATCGACTATATCAGATCAGGTCTTCTGCGGAAGGGGATTGGTGTTTTCCTCGGCCTGGAACTCCTTCACCATCCCCATGAAACTCTTCATCATCCGCTCCATGATGCTGATCGAACGGTCGACCTCGGCGTCGCTCGGCAGCGCGCGCTGGGCGACATTGCCCTGTTCGAGCGCCGTCACCCGCTTTGCCAGCCGGTCGAGTTCATCCTCATAGGCCGCCCGCTCGTCGGCCGCCATCCGGCAGACGAGGGCGCCGTCCTTGTCCTGGCAGATCGACATTGCCCCGCTCTGCCGGTCGAGCCGGATGAAATGATCGCCGCTCTTCTCCAGCTGGAAGCGGCCGGCATCGGCTTCGGCCGCCGCGGCCGCCAACGGCATGAAAAAAACGCCAAGCGTGATAACGAATGCCTTCATCGTCTTATCCTCCGAGTCGGCGTAAAATCTGAATCCTGTTCTGCCGGTCCCGTTTTTCGGCGCCGGGGCGTGGACATCGCCGCCTCTTTCCGGCAAAGCCCTGGTGACCAAGGAACAGCCCATCGTGAGGCCATGATGACCCTGACACCGACCCTTTACAAGATCGTGACGGAAACGCTCTGGCAGCAAGCCAGACAAACCGGCACTTTTCATGGCGCCGGCATCGATCTCCAGGACGGCTTCATCCATTTCTCGACGGCAGACCAGGTAAAGCAGACCGCCGCCCTGCATTTTGCCGGCCAGTCCGGCCTGCTGCTGATTGCCGTCGATGGCAGCCGTTTCAGTGACAAGCTGGTCTTCGAACCCTCGCGCGGCGGCGATCTCTTCCCGCATCTCTACGCCGATCTGCCGCTTGCAGCCGTGCTCTGGGAGGCGCCGCTGCCGCTCGACGAAGCCGGCGCCCATGTCTTCCCGGAGCTGCAGCCATGATCGATCCCTTCAAGCGTCTCGCCCGCAAGGGTCTCTTCCTGTTCGATCCGGAAACGGCGCACGGCATGTCGATCGCCGCCTTGAAATCCGGTCTCGTGCCCGCCTGCCAGATCACCCCCGATCCGCGCCTGCGCCAGACCGTTGCCGGCCTTACCTTCGAAAATCCGCTCGGCATGGCCGCCGGCTACGACAAGAATGCCGAGGTGCCGGAGGCGCTGTTGAAGCTCGGTTTCGGCTTTACCGAGATCGGCACGGTGACGCCGAAGCCGCAATCCGGCAATCCGCGCCCGCGCATCTTTCGCCTGGTCGAGGATGAAGCCGTCATCAACCGCCTCGGCTTCAACAATGAAGGCCATGATGCTGCTTTCGGGCGCCTCGCCGCGCTAACGGGCGGGGGCATGATCGGCGTCAATATCGGCGCCAACAAGGACAGCGAGGATCGCATCGCCGATTATGTCGCCGGCATCCGCCGCTTTTATTCCGTCGCGCGCTATTTCACCGCCAACATCTCCTCCCCGAACACGCCTGGCCTGCGCGACCTGCAGGGGCGCGAAAGCCTTGCGGTGCTGTTGTCATCAGTGCTTGCGGCGCGTGACGAGATGGCGGCGACATCCGGCCGGAAGATCCCGGTCTTTCTGAAGATCGCGCCTGATCTGACCGAGGAAGGCATGGACGATATCGCCGCCGAGGCGCTTTCGCATGCGCTCGATGGCCTGATCGTCTCCAACACCACGCTGTCGCGCGACGGCCTTAGGGATCAGCGCCAGGCGAAGGAGGCGGGTGGCCTCTCCGGTGTGCCGCTTTTCGAAAAGTCGACGGCGGTGCTCGCCAGGATGCGCAAGCGCGTCGGCCCTGATCTGCCGATCATCGGCGTCGGCGGCGTCTCCTCGGCCGAGACCGCGCTGGAAAAGATCAGGGCGGGCGCCGATCTCGTCCAGCTCTATTCCTGCATGGTCTATGAGGGCCCCGGTTTGGCCGGCGATATCGTCCGCGGCCTGTCGAAACTCCTGGACCGCGAAAAGGCCGCCTCGATCCGCGAGCTGCGCGATAGCAGGGTCGATTACTGGGCAGGGCGAAAGGTCTGATCGGCCCGTCGCTTGACGAGCATCGCCAGGAAGAAGCCGCGGAAGAGCAGGAAGGCGTTCATCGCCAGCCACAGGCCATGATTGCCGAAGAGCGGCACAAAGATCGCGAGCATCAAGAGATAACCGGCAAAAGAGATCAGCATGCGGTTGCGCATGTCGGCCGACCACGTGGCGCCGATGAAGACCCCGTCCATCACGAAGGCGAGCGCGCCGGTCAGTCCGGTGACCGCCGCCCAGGGCAGATAGGTTTCGGCCGCCTGCCGCACATCGGGTGAGGTCGTCAGCACCGAGATCAGCCAGGGGCCGGCGAGGAAGAAGAAGGCGGAGCCGAGCGCCGCCAGCCCGAAGGACCACAAGGTCGTGAGCTTCAGCCCCCGGTCGAAGGCCAGCCGGTAATGCGCGCCGATCGCCCGGCCGATGATCTGTTCGGCGGCATTGGCAAGCCCGTCGAGGTAATAGCCTGATAGTAGGAAAAAATTCATCACCACGGCATTGGCGGCTAGCGTCACCGCGCCGAAGCTGGTGCCGATCCGCGTCATGATGGTGAAGGCGCCGATCAGCACGAAAGTGCGGATCAGGATGTCGCGGTTGAGCGCGAAAAGCTCGGCCAGCCGGTGGCGGGAAAAGACCTCGGACCATGCCGGTCGCGCTGCCTTGCCGAAGCCGCTGAGCACGATGAAAAGCCCGGCGAGCGCGCCGACGCTTTCGCCGGCCATGGTCCCCCAGGCGACCCCCGCCACGCCCCAATCGAGCGTCAGGCCGAGATAGATGGAAAGCAGGATGTTGATGCCGTTGATGATCGCCTGCAGCAGCAGCCCGATCTTGCCCTGTCCGCGCCCGAGCACGAAGCCGAGGATGGCATAATTCGCCAGTGCCGCGGGTGCTGCCAGCATGCGGATCGAAAAGTAGGTGCTGGTTGCCTCGGCGATCGCTCCTTCCGCCCCCATCAGCCTCAGCCCGCCGGTGATTAGCAGCGGTGAAAGACAGAGCAGCGCCAGTCCGCAGCCGAGCGCCGAAATCATCGCCCGGGAAAAGACCGCCTGCTGCTCGTGCTGGTCATGACGGCCATAGGCCTGCGCCGTCAGCCCGGTCGTCGAGGCGCGCAGGAAGTTGAAGCTGCCGAGGATCAGATCGAAGAGCATCGCGCCGATCGCCAGCCCGGCCAGCGCTTCCGCATTGCCCATGCGGCCAACGACGGCGGTGTTCGTCAGCCCGAGCAGCGGCGTCGTCATGAAGCCGAGCGTCATCGGAAGGGCGATCGACAGCACCATCCGGTGCGTCACGTCGAATGCGAGCGCGTTGCGATTGCTGCGTGTATCCATGCCGGCCTCGTCGCGACGGCACGACGCGTCGTTTCAGACGCGCAACCGACGCTGCATCACTTGAACTGCTGCCGGCGGAATCACCTCAGCTGGAAAGCACCATGGCCCAATAGGGCAGGTTCCTGGAAGATGTATTGTGGGCGACGGCGACGCCAAGGCCGCCATAACGTCCGAGCATGTTTTCCAGGTGATGCGGCGAGTTGATCCAGGCCGTCACCACGGCATCGACGCTCTGTTGGCCCGACGCGATGTTTTCGGCCGCCGGCAACCGCACGCCGCTCGCCTTGACGCGCGCGCCGAAACTGTCGGTCATACCCATGAGATGCGCCATTTTGCCCACACTCGCCATGCGTTTTGCCTGGAACAAGGCGGCAGTACTCGCCGCCGGATCGACGGTAAGTGGCGGCAGGCCGTTTTTGGCCCTGAGCTGGTTGACGAGCGGCAGCACGCTCGCCGTCTCGTCCTCGCCGTCCGACGGCGTGCCGGCCATCCGCGGGGTCGTGGTGCAGCCGGCGATGCCGGCGGCGAGCGCAAGTCCGGAAAGGCGCAGCAGGCCGCGCCTGGAAAGATCGATGGATGTCATGTTACCGGCGGTAGCTGAAAAGACGAAGGATGATGAAGAGCGGGATGACGATCGTCGCACCGAGGAGGAGATAGTCGCCGACGCGCCCAAGCGCCGAGAAGCCGCGGTACCAGATCTCCAGGATGAAATCGCGTATGCCGTAGATGATGCCCCACGGCGTCAGGCCGAAGACGGTCATGACGAAACCGACGATCAGCGACACCACGATAAGCTTTATCAATGTGCGGCCGATCGAATCACCGAGGAACCTGTTCGCCTGATCGGACATAAGCCATCTCCTGTTTGCCCTTGGAATAAGGTCGCGGCGCGGCGCCCGCAAGCCCTTTCCGGAATTGGCCGCTTCGCCTCTGAAATAGGACTTGAGTTTTTTTGTGGCCGCCGCCAAATGCGGGCCAATGGATGTCGCCCGGAAGTGTGCAGCGGTTCCGGGAAAACGACATGCATAAAAGAAAGAGCTACAGGCCCATTGATGCAGCCCCACCAGCTTTCCTCAGGCGATGTCATCGCCGACCGCCGCGCCGATTATGCCCGGATGCTCGAAGAAGGCGGCGAGCCGGAAGCGGCCGCCGAGCTGATGGAGCAGGCCCTCGAGCTCGTGCCTGCCTGGGCCGCCGGCTGGTATCGCCTCGCCACCTACCTGGAAAAGGCGGGCAGGGGTGAAGCCGCGATCGATGCCTATCGCAGGACGCTTGCTCTCGGTCCCGATGACATTTTCGGCGCCGCCCTCAAGCTCGCCCTTCTCGGTGATGGCGCCGTGCCTGACCGGCCGCCGAGCCGCTATGTCGAGCGCCTCTTCGACGATTATGCCGACCGTTTCGAATCAGCACTTGTCGAAAAGCTCGACTACAGCGTCCCGCAGAAACTGGCCGCGCTTATCGCCTCCACCGGCAGGCGCTACGAACTGGCCGTCGATCTCGGCTGCGGCACCGGCCTGCTCGGCCCGGAGATCCGGGCCAATGTCGACCGCCTCGAAGGCTTCGATCTCTCGCAGAACATGCTGGCGAAGGCCGCCGAGAAACATGTCTATGACAGTCTCGCCCAGGCCGATCTCTCGCTCGCGCCCGATCTCTCCGTCGTCTTTGCCGATGCCGCGCGCCATCGCGCCGACCTGGTGACGGCAGCCGATGTGCTGATGTATCTCGGCAATCTCGAGAGCGTCTTTGCCATCGTCGGAGAACTCGCCGCATCAGGCGCCGACATCGCCTTTTCCGTCGAGGATGCAGGTGAGGGCGACGGCTTTCACCTCGCTCCCTCTCTGCGCTACGCCCATTCGGAAAGCTATGTCAGGATGTTGCTTGCCCGTCACGGCTTCCAAATCCTCAAGACCGTCAAGTCGGTCATTCGCAAAGATGGCGGAAAACCGGTTTCCGGCATTCTGTTCCTTACGCAGAAGCCGGCGTGAGCGAACATTTCTTGCGATTTTTTAATAGGTCAGCATTGCTTACCTATCTCGCTTGATCGGAAGACCGAAAAACCCGATACTGCACCGCATCGGCAGAGAGCCCGGCAATATTACGCCGAGGCGCTCGTGCTCCTTTCATGATCCAAAATTCCGTCGCGCCCGGGTTTTCCCAAGCGCGTTCTTGAACTCGTCTGCCGTGGAGACTGGCGACATGACACAGCTCATCAATGCCCTTGGCTTCTGGAATACGACTGCGACGCGCCACACGCCGATCGAAGACGTGCAGGGCATATTCTCCGGCAGCCTCGTTGCCGCTCTCGGCCTCTACGTGCTCGCCAGCGCCGGCCTTCTCACTGGCAGCACGGCCGGCGTCGCTTTCCTCCTGCATTATGCCTTCGGCGTCAATTTCGGGCTTGCCTTCTTCCTGCTCAACCTGCCGTTCTTCTATCTCTCCTGGAAGCGCCTCGGCATGGCCTTCACCATCAAGACCTTCATCGCCATCGGCCTGACCTCGGTGATTGCCGACGTGCAGTCGCGCTTCCTGTCCATTTCGAGCATCCATCCAGCCTGGGCGGCCCTTCTCGGCGGCCTGCTGCTCGGCTTCGGCCTGCTGGCGCTCTATCGCCACCGCGCCAGCCTCGGCGGTGTCGGCATTCTCGGTATCTACCTGCAGGAGCGGTTCGGCATCCGCGCCGGCCTCGTCCAGCTCGCCATCGATATGTGCGTGCTCGCCGCCGCCTTCTTCGTCACCACGCCGCCTGTCGTCTTTTATTCGGTTCTCGGCGCCGTCGTCCTCAACCTCTTCGTCGCCATCAATCACCGCGCTGATCGCTACATCGCGCTTTAGTTTTACGCCTGTCGTTGTAGCAAAACCGCCGCACACTTTTGCGCGACATGCTCTAACATTACCAATCGGTAAGCCATTCTAAATAAAACGTAACTTGCCTGTCATCGGTCTTGGCGCGAAACTCATCTCGCGCGGGATTTGATGAGGTGAGTTATGTCAGATTTGGAAAAACTTGTCAGACGCCGTATGCAGGAAGAATACGCCAAGGGCGCTTCCGCAGAAGAAATTGCGAAAGTCGTCCGAGACCTATTCAATAGCGTCGACCTCTCTGGCAATCGGTTTGACGCCGTTGCCGTACGGGCCACCAGGGATCACGAGTGACCCGATATTCGACCGACCCGAGATTTTCGGGTCGGTTGCAAGGATGATTTCCTCTCAGCAGATATCTCAGGCGGCCTTCGCTGCTGCATCAATCGGATGCTGCGAGCGGAAGCCGACGGCAAGCCGGTTCCAGATGTTGATCGCGCCGATCGCCACCGTGATCTTCATCATTTCTTCTTCGGAGAAATGCGCCTTCAGCGTCTCGTAGTCGGCATCGGGCGCCCCTGTTTTGGCGATATTGGTCACTGAATCCACCCAGCCGAGCAGCGCCCGTTCGCGGGCGTCATAGACAGGCGATTCCCGCCAGACGCACATCAGGTTGATCCATTGTTCGGAGAGTCCATCATGGCGGGCTTCTTTCACATGCATGTCGACGCAATAGGCACAGCAGTTGATCTGCGAGGCGCGCAGCTTGATCAGGTGGATGAAGCGGCGCTCCAGCCCGGAGGACTGGACATATTGCTCGAGCGCGGCGACTGCCTTGTAGGCATCGGGAGCGGCTTTGGCGAAATTGAAACGTGGTTGCATGCTCTTTCTCCTTTGTTATGGCTCAACGAGCCGTCTTGCGTTCATGGATTTCAAGGAAGGCGCAGCCCCTAGCTGCGATCGATCCGTCGTCGACGGCGGCAAGTTCGATGCCGATATCGGCCAGGCTCGTCTTGGCGAGTTCGGCGCGATAGACCCGTTCGGCTTTCAGCATCACCGCGTTGATGGTGCAGGGATTGGCGAACAAGCGATCGGAGACCGGGTTCGGTCCGCGCTGGCGGATTTCGGCGCAGCGGAACGCCGGCGCAGACCCCTCGACCGCGAGCACGATGTCGAGCAGCGAAATCTCCTTCGGCGCTTTTGCCAGCCGATATCCGCCCTTCGGCCCCGGTACGGTATCGAGGATGCCGGCGCTCGACAGCGCCTGCAGATGCTTCAGCAGATAGCTCGTCGAGACGCCATGGAATTCCGCCAGCGCGGCCGCCGAAAGCACGCCGCCTTCGGAGAGGCCGGAAAGCATCGCAACGCTGTGAATGGCCTGCTCGACCCCATCGCCCATCTTCATGCACATGGCCTCCTCAATTCGTGGATAAAAAATATCCATGATTATGTCAGCTGTCAAGAGGTGTCCTCTCTGCTGCCACTTGCCTTTATCCTGACCGCGGATAGAAGACGGAAACGCAGACAGGGGAACACCATGGCATCCAACGCTTTTGCAGGCCTTCTGAATTCCAGCGCCGACCGTCATTCGCTCTTCGACGACGCCCAGGGCATCGTTGCCGGCAGCATGCTCGCCGTGCTCGGCGTAACGCTTCTCTCCAGCGCCGGGCTGCTTGCCGGCGGCACGGCGGGCCTTGCCTTCCTCGCCCATTATGCGACGGGCTTCAGCTTCGGCCTCTGCTTCTTTGTCGTGAACTTGCCCTTCTATTATCTCGCCTTCCGCCGCTTGGGCCTCGCCTTCACCATCAAGACCTTCGCGGCCATCGCGCTGACCTCGGTCCTGTCGGAATTCATCTCGGGCTTTGTCAGCATGGCGCATGTCGATCCCATCGCCGGCGCGCTCTTCGGCGGCCTCGTCATCGGCGCCGGCATGCTGGCGCTCTTCCGCCACCGCGCCAGCCTCGGCGGCATCGGCATTCTCGCCCTCTATATCCAGGATCGCTTCGGCTGGCGCGCCGGCTTCGTCCAGCTCGGCTTCGACGGTATCATCCTGGCGCTCTCCTTCTTCGTCGCTAGCCCCTTCATCATCGCCTGCTCGGTGCTTGGCGCGATCGTTCTCAACCTGACGATTGCCATCAACCACCGCAAGGACCGCTATATCGCCATGTGAATTGCTAAAGCGCGTCGCGATCTTTCAGATTCGCTCCTCGCGCTTTAGCTCTTTATTTTTACGCATGTCGTTATCGCAAAACCGCTGCACACTTTTGCGCGACATGCTTTGGCCGCTCTTCTCTTTCCCCGGCGTTTCACTACTTTCAGGGCGTGGACCAGATCGATTCCGAAGCCCGTACCCTGCTTCCTGCCGCCTTTACCCGCTGGTTTGCGGAAAAGGGCTGGCGCCCGCGCGCCCATCAGCTGGAACTGCTCGCCCGCGCCGAGGCCGGCGAAAGCACGCTGCTGATTGCCCCGACCGGCGCCGGCAAGACGCTCGCCGGTTTCCTGCCCTCGCTCACCGATCTCACCCGCCGCGGCCGGATCCCGCCCGGCTCCGCCTTCACCGGTATCCATACGCTCTATGTCTCGCCGCTAAAGGCGCTTGCCATCGATATCGAGCGCAATCTGATGAAGCCGGTCGAGGAGATGGGCCTGCCTGTCACCGTCGAAAACCGCACCGGCGACACGCCGAACGCCAAGCGCCAGCGCCAGAAGCTCAACCCGCCGGATATTCTGCTGACGACGCCCGAACAGGTCGCCCTGCTTCTGGCAAACCGGGAGGCCGAGCGCTTCTTCAAGGACCTGAAATATATCGTCCTCGACGAGCTGCATTCGCTGGTCACCTCCAAGCGCGGCCATATGCTTTCGCTCGGCCTTGCCCGCCTGCGCCGCCTTGCCCCCGGCCTCAAGACCATCGGCCTGTCGGCCACCGTCGCCGAACCCATGGATCTGCAGAAATGGCTGGTCGGCCAGGAAGAGGGGAGCGAACATCATGCCGGCCTCGTTGTCGTCGAAGGCGGCGCCAAACCCGATATCTCGATCCTGTCGACCGAAGAACGCATTCCCTGGGCCGGCCATTCCGCCCGATATGCCATTCCCGATGTCTACAACAAGCTCGTCGAACATCGCACGACGCTGCTTTTCGTCAACACCCGCAGCCAGGCCGAAATGCTTTTCCAGGCGCTCTGGACGATCAATGACGACAACCTGCCGATCGCGCTCCATCACGGTTCGCTCGATGTCGCCCAGCGCCGCAAGGTCGAGGCGGCGATGGCCGAAAACCGGCTGCGCGCCGTCGTCGCCACCTCCACCCTCGATCTCGGCATCGACTGGGGCGATGTCGATCTCGTCATCCATGTCGGCGCGCCGAAGGGCGCCTCGCGTCTTGCCCAGCGCATCGGCCGCGCCAATCACCGCATGGACGAGCCCTCGAAGGCGATCCTCGTGCCGGCCAACCGTTTCGAGGTCATGGAGTGTCAGGCAGCCCTCGACGCCAATTATATCGGCGCACAGGACACCCCGCCGGTCGGGCGCGGCGCGCTCGACGTGCTTGCCCAGCATGTGCTCGGCATGGCCTGCGCCGAACCTTTCGAAATGCTGGAACTCTACGATGAAATCATCAGCGCCTCGCCCTATGCCGATCTGAGCTGGGAAACCTTCGAGCGCATCGTCGATTTCGTCGCGACCGGCGGTTATGCGCTCCGCACCTATGAGCGTTACGCCCGTATCCGCAAGACTGCGGAGGGCCGCTGGCGCGTCTCCAATCCGGCGGTCGCCCAGCAATATCGCCTCAACCTCGGCACCATCGTCGAAAGCCCGATGCTGAATATCCGCATGGTCAAGCGCGGCGAGGGCGGCAGGATCGGCCGCGGCGGCGCTACCTTGGGCAAGGTCGAGGAATATTTCCTCGAGCAATTGTCGCCGGGCGATACTTTCGTCTTCTCCGGCAAGGTGCTGCGTTTCGAGGGCATCCGCGAAAACGAGTGCTTGGCGTCGCAGGCCTTTTCGCTCGATCCGAAGATCCCCTCCTATAATGGCGGCAAGTTTCCGCTGTCGACCTATCTCGCCGAGCAGGTGCGGGCGATGATCGCCGATCCCGATCGCTGGCGCCGCCTGCCGGATCAGGTGCGCGACTGGCTGTCGCTGCAGAACGACAAGTCGATGCTGCCGAAGCGCGACGAGTTCCTGATCGAAACCTTCCCGCGCGGCAGCCGCGGCTATATGGTCGCCTATCCCTTCGAAGGCCGTCTCGCCCACCAGACGCTCGGCATGCTGCTCACCCGCCGGCTGGAGCGGATAGGCGCCAAGCCCCTCGGTTTCGTCGCCACCGATTATTCCCTTGCCGTCTGGGGCCTCGAGGATATGGGCCTGATGATCCGCAATGGCCGGCTCAACCTCTCCGACCTCTTCGACGAGGACATGCTCGGCGACGATCTCGAAGCCTGGCTGGACGAATCCTTCCTGTTGAAGCGCACCTTCCGCAATTGCGCCGTGATTGCAGGCTTGATCGAGCGCCGCCATCCGGGCAAGGAAAAGAGCGGCCGCCAGATCACCGTCTCGGCCGATCTGATCTACGACGTGTTGCGCAGCCACGAACCGGATCACATCCTCCTGCAGGCGACGCGGCAGGATGCGGCGACGGGACTTTTGGATATTGGCCGTCTTGGCGATATGCTGAGACGAATCAGGGGCCACATCACCCACCGCGCCCTCGACCATATTTCCCCGCTCGCCGTGCCGGTGATGCTGGAAATCGGACGCGAGGCGGTGCCGGGCGAGGCCCATGATACACTGCTCGCCGAAGCGGCGGACGATCTGATCGCCGAAGCGCTCGCTTGACGAGAATTGGGCCTGACTGACGTATTTGGGAATAAGAGAAGTGATGAACCGCCTGGCGCTCGCGCGCGACATTTCAGGACTGGCCGCGATACCAGGCATCGAGACATCGGTCCATGGCATTGCCGCCGTCTGCGATCCGCTCGGCGCCCTCTATCTGCCCGATGCCGGCCTGCTCGTCGTCTCCGACCTGCATCTGGAAAAGGGCGCAGCCTTCGCCCGCCGCGGCATGATGCTGCCGCCTTACGATACGCTGGCAACGCTGACCGTCCTTGCCGCCGTCATCTCGCGTTATGATCCGAAGCTCGTCATCTCGCTCGGCGACAATTTCCACGACCGCATCGGTTCCAAGCACCTGCCGGAGAATTTTCGCGTTCTGATCGTCGAGATGGCGCGCGGCCGCGAATGGATCTGGATCAATGGCAACCATGATCCGGATGGCATCGTCGACCTGCCGGGCACATCTGCCGACGAGATGTATTATGCCGGCCTGACCTTTCGGCACGAGCCGAAGAACGGCTTGCAAAGCGGCGAGATCGCCGGCCACCTGCACCCGTCGGCGACGGTCCGCCGCCGCGAGAAATCCGTCCGCCGCCCGTGCTTTGCCACCGACGGCGCCCGCCTGCTGATGCCGGCCTTCGGCCTCATGAGCGGCGGTCTGGATCTCGGCCATCAGGCGATGAAGGGCCTGTTCGACAAGGCTTTGCTGGTGGCGCATCTGCTGGGGCGGGATCGGATTTATTCGGTCAGATATGGGAACTTGAGGGGGTAGTGCCCTCCATATTTGGACGGCACCACCTAAGCTCAATCGCACTCCTGCAGCTGCCGCTGATACGTCCCTGCCATCCGCGCAAACTTCTGCGCCGTCTGCTGCAACTGCCCGTTCGAGCGCCAGTCGCCGCGTTTGTATCCCGTCGGCCCGGAATAATAGGCGAGATAGAGATTATAGGCATCGTTCAGCGGAATGCCAGTCTCCACGCTGTTCTGATAGTGATACCAGCCAATGAAATCGATCGCGTCGGCGAAGTTCGCCCGCCGCGCGGTCCAGTTGCCGGTCTGCGACTGATAGTGATCCCAAGTCCCGTCGAGCGCCTGAGAATAACCGTAGGCGGTCGAAGGCCGGGTCCAGGGAATGAAGCCGAACAGCTTGGTGCGCGGTGGCCGCGCATAGGGCTGGAAGCCGGATTCGGTATACATCGTCGCCATCAGGATCGGCACGGGCACGCCGTATTTCTTCTCCGTCCGCTCGGCGGCACTCTGCCAGCTGGAGAAAAGCCCGTCGCGCTCGTCGAAGACGGCACAGATGTTCCTCGTCTGCTTCGGCGCCGTCGCGCAGCCGGCAAGCAGCGCGAGACCCACGGCCGTCAGAACGATACGAGTACGCATGACAAAACCTCTCGTTTCCGAGAGATTACTAACTCGTAAATGTTAAAAACCGGTTTTTAGTCGAATGCGAACTTCCGCGGCTGCCTCCTTGTGTGGCCAGGGATGGATACCCTGGCCTGACCACCGGGCCGGCATCGCATCAAAATCCCTACGCCTTGACGGGCTCGTAGCGCAGGATCACCGCGCCGCCCTCCGTTGTCGAGGATTCGATGAGCTTCAGCGGCAGCTGGCCCTCTGCCTGTTTGAAAAGCGGATTGCCGCCGCCGAGGATCACCGGCACCAGGCAAACCCTGACTTCGTCGATAAGCCCCGCTTTCAGCAGGCTATCGGCAAGCTCGGCGCTGCCGAAGATCAAGATCGTCTTGCCATCCTCCTGCTTCAGCCTGGTCAATTCGGGGATCGGATCGCTGACGACGCGGGCATTGTTCCAGCCGGGCTCGCTCATCGTCCGCGACACGGCGATCTTGGCGATGCCGTTCATATAGGTTTTGATCTCACCTTCGCCCTCGGCGGTCGGCCAGTAGGAGGCCATGCCCTCATAGGTCTTGCGGCCGAAGACCAGCAGATCGCTTTCCCTACCGAACTGTTCGGCATAGCGCTGCAATTCAGGCCCCCAGGTGAGATTGTGGAAGTCGATATCCCACGGCTTCGTGCCTTCGAAATAACCATCGAGCGTCATCAGGTTCCAGACGATAAGCTTTCTCATTTCCATCCTCCTTCTGAATCGCCGTCCGTTAAAACTGGTTGCGTTTAACAACTGGTTGAAATTTAAGTCGACTGATAGCGGAATGCAAGCGGTTTTTTTGAAGCAGAACATTCGGGCAAGCAGCTGCTGCCGCAGGCCTTCGCGCTCAGCGTCTTTCCGAGCCTAGTTTCGGGAAGAAATCCTGAGCGCCTTGGCTGTGGATCAGTCCTTGCGGAAGATCAGGCTGGCACCCCAGCCGGTGATCACGGCGAGCAGCACTGCCGCAAAGCCGTAGAGGATCGGCTGATCATGCGCCGCATCGGTGATCGTCTGCTCGATGCCGGTCTTGATGACCCGCAGCGGCAGCGATTTCTCGGTCACGAAAAGGCCGCTCTTGAACAGATAGGCGCGCACGCTGTGCACCCCGTTCGGAATGTTTGCCGGCAGGCGCAGGCTGGCCTTGAAGAGGTTGGAGGAAACGAACCGTACGCCGCTCGGGTTGCGGTCATAGAGCCCGCCGCCCTGCTGCAGCCGCCGGAAGGCCTCGCGGAACTCGCCGAGATTGCTGCCGTCGCCGACGAAGCCGACCGGCGTCAGCGGAATGTGGTCGATGCCGATCCCCTGATCGGTCAGGTCAAGCGGCGTCACGATGTCGTCGATCATGCGCGAACTCGACATCGAATAGGAGTGCGGCACCGCTTCGAAGGTCATCGAGCGGGTGTTCACCCAGATGCCGAAGACGCGTTCCTTCTTGCGCACCGTCGCATCCTCGCGCGGGCCTTCCAGCACTACGACCACGTCATATTGGCCGACAGCGAGCAGCAGTTGGTCGGTGTTCGAGAGCGCTCCGAAGATGGTCAGATCCGCGCCGTGGAAATCCGAGGTGATGGCGATTTCGCTGGTCGACGTGCCGATCTCCAGCCCTTCACGCACCGCTTCCGTTGCCTGCCCCGGCAGCCACTGCGCTCCGGCAGAGGCCGGCAGCAGGCAAAGCAACGCGATGAAAGCGGCAGCCAGGCGCATCAATTGCCCGCTCCCATCACCACCGAATAGACGTCGGCCGGCGTCACCACCAGGGCGATCGCAAGACGCACGCCGACGGCAAGCACCAGCAGGCCGAGCAGGGCGCGCAGCTGCTCGCCGCGCAGCTTCTGGCCGACCCGCACGCCGTATTGCGCCCCAATGACACCCGCCACCATCAGGATGAAGGCAAGCACGATGTCGACGGAAAAGTTCGTCGCTGCCTGTACGATCGTCGTATAGGCGGTCACGAAAATGATCTGGAACAGCGAGGTGCCGACGACGACGTTGGTCGGGATACGCAGCAGGTAGATCATCGCCGGCACCATGATGAAGCCGCCGCCGACACCCATGATCGAGGTGAGGATGCCGATTGCAAAGCCGAGTGCGACGATCGGAATGACGCTGAGATAGATCTTCGATTTCTTGAAGCGCACCTTCAGCGGCAGCTTGTGCACCCAGTGCTGGTGGCCGGGCTTGCGCGGTGCGGGCGGCTCGTTGCGCGCTGCCCGCCGCATGGCATTGATGCTTTCGAGCAGCATCAGTCCGCCGACGGTGCCGAGGAAGACGACATACATCAGCGAGATGATCAGATCGAGCTGGCCGATGGCGCGCAGCAGCGAGAAGATCCAGATGCCGACCGTCGCACCGGTAAGACCGCCGACCAGCAGCACCGTGCCGAGCTTGACGTCGAGCGAGCCGCGCCGGAAATGCGTGATCGCGCCCGATATCGACGACGCCACAACCTGGTTGGCGCCGGTCGCGACCGCGACGACGGGCGGGATGTTGTAGAAGATCAACAGCGGGGTGATGAGAAAGCCGCCGCCGACGCCGAACATTCCAGACAGGAATCCGACGGCCGCCCCCATGCCGAGAATGATGAAAATGTTCACCGACAATTCTGCGATGGGCAGATAGATTGTCACAGCCGACCCCGAATGATGACCGCTCCTGCCGGGCGGTTTCTTGTCACGTCCCCGTTCGAATGCGCACCATACTGTGAAATCGTTGCCAGAGGCTTTCGATCGGCCCCATGATTAGCCATAGAGATTGGCGGAGAGATCGGTGGCAGAGGATTCGCCGAATGCGCGGATCGATATGTCCGGCATAATCCGGCTTTTTTCAGGTTTTGTGACAGGCGACGTCAAAATTGGAAAAAGCCTTGCGGCATAGTGCCGCCAGGCGTTTTTCATTGCCCGGAAGAAAGGGTCGAGACGATCCCGCGTCGATGCGACGCGCTTCAGATCGCTTTGCCGGCCTGCTTGTTGCGTTCGAGCAGCGCCTTCACGGTCGCATCGGTCACCTTGCCGTCCGGCTCCTGGCCGACCGACTTCTGGAAGTTCTTGATCGCGGTCACGGTCTTCGCGCCCATTTCGCCGTCCGGCACGCCGGCGTCGAAGCCGTTATTGTTGAGGATCGCCTGGATGTTGCGGACCGCCTTCTTCATGTCGACGCTCGCCGTCTTCGCGCCGGTGCCTGCCCATTCGTCGGGAATGTCGATGGCGTTCGTGCGGTGGTCGACCGGCTCCGGTTTCCAGAGATCGACCTTGGCGCGCGCCCGTTCGAGCTGGTCGGGTTTCATGGCTTTGGCCACTTCGTCGCGCTTCTGCGCCGCATCCTTGTCGCCGCCCTTGGCGGCGATCGCAAACCACTTGTAGGACTCTTCGAGATCCGCCGGGACTCCGTTGCCGCGGGCGCAGAGGATGGCCAGGTTGAACTGGCTGTCGGTGATGCCGAGGTTCGCTGCCTTGGTGAACCACGCGGCGGCCGTCGCATAATCCTGCTGGCCAAGCGCGCCGGAGGCGTAGAGCACGGCGAGATTGTGCATGGCGCTGGCATTGCCCTGGTTGGCCGCCTGTTCGTAGAAGCCCTTCGCCTTGGTGATGTCGCGTTCGACGCCGTTGCCCTTCTCGTACATGCTGCCGAGCCGGTATTGCGCGGGCGCAAAGCCCTTATCCGCCGCAAGCTGGTACCAGCTCGCCGCCTGCTTCTGATCGACCGTCATGCCGTTGCGGCCGTCCGAATAACGCGCGCCGATCTCGAACAGCGCCAGCGTATCGCCGCTGCTCGCCGCATCGGCAAGCGATTTCGGCTGGACGGTGTCGGGAATGGTGATGGCCGGTGCGGGTGCCGCCGCAGCCGGGGCGTTCGGAACGAAGCCCGATGTCTCCTGTGCCGCGCCCGACGGACCGGGAGGGGCAAGGGTCGCAGCCCCTTCGCCGTCAAGCGGCGCCACGTCGGTCAGATGCTCGCCGGCGTCAGGTGGGGTTGCTTCCGGCTGCGCCTGTTCGGCGGCGGGCGGTACAGCTTCCGCTGCCGGAGCGGTCGTTCCGAGAGCGGCGGCATCCGGCTGGGCAGGTGTCGCTTCAGGCAAGGGCGGCGCCGGGTTTTCCGCAGCACCCGTCAGCGCCGAGACTTCGGCTGGCGGCTGCGGCGCGCGCTCGCCGCTCGTCAGCGTTCGGGCGAGCGGAAAGGCCATGATGGCGAGCAGCACGGCGCCGACGGCCAGCAGGATCGGCCGCCGGTAGCGCGAAAAGGCGCTGGTCTTGCCCGTCTTGTCGGAAGTCTTGCCGGCCTTGTCGGCGTTCGCGCCCTTTTTCTCGGCCTTAACGGCTGCCTGCTTCGGATTGGCATCCACCTCCATCGCAGCCGCCTGTGCCGCACGGCGCGCAGCAGCGATGTAATCGGCGCGATCGGTTTCGCCGGCAGGCTTGCCGCGTGCCGCACTCTGGCTGGCGCGAACCCGTTCAAGGATCTTCTTCACGTCAGGCGCGCCCGAGCCCGGCTCGAGCAGTTCGTTTGCCGCATCCGTCGGCACCACGTCGGTGGGATCGATCGACGGCGCGGGGTCGATCATCGGACGCTCGGTCGCCCTGCTCTCGGCTTTCTTGCCGGGCAGCAGCCGCTTGCCGAGGCTGGCGAGCAGGCTGGCCTTCGCCGGGGCCTGTGCCCGTGCGGCTGTCGCAACTTCCGTCGTCCTGGTCGCGGCTTCGATGGCGATCGCGCTCGTTCCGCTCATGGCGGTGGCTTGCGCCGGGGCGGCAGGTTCGGCGGCGACCTCGGCCGTGCGAATAACAGGAGAAGCCTTCGCTGTCTGGGCAGTGGCCGGCGTCCTGTTCAGCTCGGCTTCGGCCACCATCAGGGCATAGGGATCGACATCGAAATCGACGTCGGCGACCGGCATCTGGGCGAGCGGCCGGCCGCGATCTTCCATGCCGTCGAGCCGATCGGCGATATGCACCAGCGTCTCGTGCAGCGCCTGGAAAGTCTTGTGCGTGCGTTCCTCGCTGTCGCGGCTGAGATCCTCGAGGTGGCGCAGATCCTCGGCCAGCGCCGTCAGCGCCGACATGTCGGCGGCCGGCATGACACCCTGCGGGCCGCCATGACGCGAATAGGCTTCGACCACGGCCTCTGCCGCCTGGCGTGCGGCCTCGATGATATATTCGTCGCTCGTCGCCATATAGTCTTCGATCGCGCCCATGCGCTGGTCGAATTCGGGGGGTATTACAGCGCTCTCGCGCGGCGCGCTCATCAGCGCCGACAGATTGGCGATCTGGTCTTCGAGGTTCTTCAGCGCCCGCGGATCGGTCGGCGCTGCCGATGTGCTTTCCTCCAGGCGGGCGGCAATGTCGCTCAGCCGTCCTTCGAGACGCAGGAAGGCGCTGTCGTCGGCTACAGCAGCAGGCGCCGGCGCCTGCTGCTGATGGGCCATCTCGTCGATACGCCGGGCAAGATGGTCGAGCCGCTGCGCCAGCACGTCGTTGACGGCGCCGTTCTCAAGCGCGTCGATCTTGCGGGAAATGTCGGAAAGCGTGCCGGTGAGGTCGGCCTGCGGCGCCGTCTCCTGCGTGCGCTCCAGCAGATAGGAGAGATGTTCCAGCCGTTCGTCCAGCCGCGACGTCGCTTCCGCCTTCGTCATCTCCTCGACGCGTCCCGTCAGCGCCTCCAGCCGCATCGCCAGCTCGTCGGCCGGGTTCACGCGGCTGGCCGCATCATGGCTCATCAGGTCGATCTGATCGGCCAGCGCCTCCAGCCGATTTTCCAGCCGCTGCATAAGGCCCGGATCATTCGTGGTGGCCGTGCGCCCGCTTGCAGCGATTGCCCGGCTGATCTCGTCGAGCCGCATATCCATGGCGGCGAACTGTTCGGACATCACCCGGTCGTGCGGCTGGATCATATTGCCGAAATGCTCCATCGCCGTGGCGATCGAGATCAGCTTGTCTTCCAGCGCCCGAACGGCCGGGCTCTCGCCCATGCCGCCGATATGGCGCTTGATGTCGTCGAGCCGATAGGCGAGCGAAACGAGCTCTTCCTGCAGCCCCTCGGTATCGAGCGCCGCAAGCCGGTTTTCGAAACCGTCCCAGCGGTTTTCCATATGGCGCAGCGAATCCTCGCGCGCCAGCCCGTCCATCAGCGAGCGCAGCTCTTCGAAATCCTCGCGAAGGCCGGTGGCCTCCGGTGCGACGGAGCGGCCGGTCAGTTGGGTGATGCTCTGGGCAAGGCGGCCCATATCGGCGCGCATGTCGTCGGCGAAACGGCCGTCTCCGGCATTTGTTTTGATTTCGCGCAGCTCGGCGCGCAACGCGTTCATCTCGCGGGTGACGCCCTCGGAAATGTCGCGCTTCAGGTCCTGCCGCAGGTTGACGAGCGCCTGGGCGATCTCCGTCATCGTGTCGTTGCCGGCGCGCAAGGCCGGCGCCGGCACTGGGGCAGCGGCGCGAGGCGCAGGTTCACGAAGCTGCGGGGCCTGTTCGCGTGCATAAGGCCGCTCGCGGCTAGCTTCAAGCGCGCGCTGGCGTTGACGGATTTCGGCGAGCGGATCCGGCCGCGGCTCGGGCGGGGCCTTTGCGGGCCGGGGAGCATGGGAAGCGGCATAAGGATCGCGCTCGGCCGCTGCCGTGCGCGGCCGCTGTTCGCGCCCGCTGCCCATCAGCCCTTCGATGCGCGCCTCCAGCCCTTCGATCGTGCGGTTCAGCGCATCGAGCGAGGTCCTGTCGGACTGTCGGGAAGGATTTGATCGCGATCCGTTCATCTTCTTGCTCGCTTCGACTGCTCGACCCCTCGTCAGAGCTCGATCTTTGGCTTTTCGTCTGCTGCCCGCTTTACGCGGACCTGAGCGCACCATTCATAAGACGATAGTCAATTAGACTTTCCTCAAGCTGAACGATGTAGCGGCATCCTAAGGGAACGCGAGACTGGGAAAAGGAATGCGGATCGCTACTGCTCAATCCGCACCTTTCACGAAACGTGGTAAACAAGCCGTTAATGTCGATGGGAATTTTTTAACGTTTGTGTTCAAAACGCCGTTTTTGGCGGCAATTGCCCCCGGACGCGTCACATCGAATGGCGACGCTGCGCTCAGGCGGGCCTGGGATATTGCAGCTCGATTTTCACGCCTTCGGGGCCATAGACGAAGACCTGGCCGAGATCGGTGTCGGGAATATCGTAATATTCGTAGCGATAGCCGGTCGCCTTGATGCGTTCCAGCGCCGGCTCGAATTCGTAAAGGCTGAAGGCGACGTGGTTGAAGATGCCGGGCGGAAAATCGGTGCTGCGTGATGTCAGGCTGAGATGAATGACCGGGCACTCGTCGAGATAGAGCCAATGGCCGGGCGAGGCGAAGGGTGGCCGATAGCCTTCCCTGACGCCGAGCAAGGTTTCCAGAAAACCGATCATGACGGGGGCATCACGGGTTTCGATGGTGACGTGGTCCAGGCGCGGCATTGGTGTCCTCCCAGCCAGCATTGACGGCAAAGTCTAGCCTGTTTGAAGCCGCCGCGAAAGTTGCTGTATCCGTCTATAGCAAGAGCTCAGAAGCTCTCCGTCCAGGGCCGGACTTCCACCTCCAGCGACCATGCGCTGCGGTGCTGGCGAAGCACGTCGATATAGGTCTGGGCGATGGCCTCCGGCAGCAGCGTGCCATCCGGCTTCTCCACCCGGTCCGGCCGGATCTGCGAGCGCACCGCGCCGTCGATGACGAAATGCGCGACATGGATGCCCATCGGCCCGAGTTCGCGGGCTGCACTCTGGGCAAGGCCGCGCAACGCGAACTTGCCCATCGCGAAGGGGGCTGATTGCGCAAAGCCCTTCACGCTTGCCGACGCGCCGGTGATCAGAATGGCGCCGCGGCCGCGCGGGATCATCCGCCGCGCTGCCTGCTGCACCACCAGGAAACCGCCGAAAGCGGAGGTCGCAATCGCCTTCTCGACATCGGCGGGATCGAGTTCTGCGAGCGGGCCGCGCTGACGAGCGCTGGCATTGAAGATCACCACGTCAGGCCCGCCGATTGCGGCGGCAGCCTCTTCGAAGAGTGCTGCGACGCTCGCAGGTTGCGAGACATCTGTTGTAAAGGCGCTGGCGCCGGTCTCTTCGATGAGCCCTTGCAGTTTCTCGATATTGCGGGCGGCGAGCCCGACCTTGACGCCCTGCGCCGACAATTGCCGGGCAAGCGATGCGCTGATGCCGGAGCCCGCGCCGACGATCAGCGCACTCTCATAGGGAAAGTCGGTCATGATGTCTTCCTCGATGAATCGTCCGAAAGACTTAGGAAGTCCGAACGACTTGCGCTACTGCCCGGCGGTGACTCCGTTGCGATGGACAAGCAAGATGAGATGGCGTTTGCTCCTTTCGGCGCTTTATGGCCCGCGGATTCATGCTCTCGAATTTTTTCAAGAAAAGACGGCACAAGTGCGGACTTTGACGTTTACGCAAACGTCAATATTTTGTAAGACAGTGCCCAAGGCCGGCGCGATCCGGTCAGTCGAATGGGAGGAATTTGAGAGATGCCAGTCTACAAGGCCCCGGTGAACGATACGCTCTTCGTCTTGAACGACGTGCTGGGTCTCGAACGCTACAACAATCTGCCGGGTTTTGCCGATGCGACCCCCGATATGATCGAAGCAATCCTCGGTGAGGCCGGAAGGGTTGCCGAGGAAGCTCTCTTTCCGTTGAACTATTCCGGCGATCAGGAAGGCTGCACGCGCCACGACGATGCCAGCGTCTCGACGCCGAAGGGCTTCAAAGAGGCTTATAAAGCCTATCGCGAAGGCGGCTGGATCGGCCTTGCGGTGCCGGAGGAATTCGGCGGGCAGGGGCTTCCCTATACGCTGCATACCGCCGTCGGCGAATATACCTCCGCCGCCAACATGTCGCTGATGATGTATCCAGGCCTGACACAGGGCGCGATCGCCGCACTCCTCGTCCACGGCTCCGACGAGCAGAAGGCCACCTATCTGCCGAAGATGGTGGACGGCACGTGGTCCGGCACCATGAACCTCACCGAGCCGCATTGCGGCACCGATCTCGGCATGCTGCGCACCAAGGCGGTGCCGCAGGCTGACGGCAGTTACAAGATCTCCGGCCAGAAGATCTTCATCTCCGCCGGCGAGCACGACCTGACCGGCAATATCATTCATCTGGTGCTGGCCCGCATCGAGGGTGCGCCCGAGGGCACCAAGGGCATTTCGCTCTTCATCGTTCCGAAATTTCTCGTCGGCAAGGACGGCGCACCGGGCGCCCGCAACGCTGTCTCCTGCGGCGCCATCGAGCACAAGATGGGCATCCACGCCAACGCCACCTGCGTGATGAATTACGACGAGGCGACCGGCTTCCTGATCGGCGCCGAAAACCGCGGCCTCAACGCCATGTTCGTGATGATGAACGAGGCCCGCCTGATGGTCGGCCTGCAGGGCATCGCCATTTCCGAGATCGCCTATCAGAACGCCGCCAGCTACGCCCGCGACCGCATCCAGGGCCGCTCGCTGTCCGGCCCCAAGGCGCCCGACAAGAAGGCCGATCCAATCATCGTCCATCCGGACATTCGCCGCACACTGATGACCATCCGCGCCTTCAACGAGGCCGGCCGCGCCTTCCTGCTCTGGACCGCGCTGAAGTCCGATATCGCTCACCGCGCCAGCGACGAGAAGGAGCGCCAGACGGCCGACGATATTCTCGGCCTCGTCACCCCGATCCTTAAGGGCGTGATGACCGACAAGGGCTTCGATCATGCCGTCATGGCCCAGCAGGTCTTCGGCGGCCACGGCTATATCGAAGAGCACGGCATGAGCCAGTATGTGCGCGATGCCCGCATCGCCATGATCTATGAGGGCGCCAACGGCATTCAGGCGCTCGATCTTGTCGGCCGCAAGCTGGCGCTGAACGGCGGCCGCGCCGCGATGGCCCTCTTCAAGGAGATCGGCGATTTCTGCGAGGAGAACCGCGGCAACGAAAAGCTCTCCTTCTTCACCAAGCATCTGAAGAAGGGCTTGAACGATGCCCAGGGCGCGACCATGTGGTTCATGCAGAATGCCATGGCCAAACCCGACAATGCCGGCGCCGGCTCGACCGACTACATGCACCTCTTCGGCCTCGTCATTCTCGGCTATATGTGGGCGAAGATGGCCAAGGCCGCCGAGGACGGCCTTGCATCCGGCGATGCCGCCCGCGAGGAGTACCTGAAGAACAAGCTGGTCACCGCCCGCTTCTTCATGGAACGCCTGATGCCGGAAACCGCGCTTCGCAAGGCCCGCATCGAAGCCGGCGCCGACACGATGATGGAACTGGCCGCCGAAGCGTTTTGATTGTGTCCCTCTTCTCCCCAGCGGGGGTCCGAAGGACGGGTCGAGACCGGTGGCTCGACCCAGGCAGAGGTGGCCCGCTGGGGAGAAGAGGGAAGAACGAAATTCACCGGCGCCGCCGCGCCGTCAGGGAGATGAGACAATGACCGAGGTTTTCATTTACGACCACGTGCGTACGCCGCGCGGCCGCGGCAAGAAGGACGGCGCCCTGCATGAGGTGCCCTCCGTTCGCCTCGCGGCAAAGACGCTGGAAGCGATCCGCGACCGCAACGGGCTCGACACGGCCACGGTCGACGACATCATCATGGGCTGCGTCGATCCGGTCATGGATGCCGGCGCCGTCATCCCCAAGGCCGCCGCCTTCGAAGCCGGTTACTCCACCAAGGCACCCGGCATGCAGATCTCCCGCTTCTGCGCCTCCGGCCTCGATGCCGTCAATTTCGGCGCCGGCAAGATCGCCCAAGGCGCCGACGATATTGTCATTGCCGGCGGCGTCGAAAGCATGTCCCGCGTCGGCCTCGGCATGTCCGGCGGCGCCTGGT
The DNA here is from genome assembly GCF_057653695.1 of Rhizobium sp. SRDI943. Taxonomy (NCBI): domain Bacteria; kingdom Pseudomonadati; phylum Pseudomonadota; class Alphaproteobacteria; order Hyphomicrobiales; family Rhizobiaceae; genus Rhizobium; species Rhizobium sp. SRDI943. The sequence continues at coordinate 231,385 of NZ_CM172787.1, forward strand.
TCATGGACCCTTCTGTGAATTTTCCGGCCTATTTCATGCCGCAAGGTGTCTCGGCCGATCTGATCGCCACCAAATACGGCTTCAGCAGAACCGATGTCGACGCTTATGCGGTCGAGAGCCAGAAGCGTGCCGCCCATGCCTGGGAAAAGGGCTGGTTCGACAAGTCGGTCATCCCGGTCAAGGACCAGAACGGCCTGACGATCCTGGCAAAGGATGAGCATATGCGTCCCGGCACCGATATGCAGGCGCTCGCCTCCCTCAATCCGTCCTTCCAGATGCCCGGCGAGATGGGCGGCTTCGAGGCCGTCGGCATCCAGGCCCATCCGGAGATCGAGCGCATCAACTATGTCCACCATGCCGGCAATTCCTCCGGCATCGTCGATGGCGCCAGTGTCGTCCTGCTCGGCTCCAAAGCCGGCGGTCAGAGCATGGGCAAGAAGCCGCGCGCCCGCATCAAGGCTTTCGCCAACATCGGCTCCGATCCGGCCCTGATGCTGACCGGGCCCGTCGACGTCACAGAGAAGCTGTTGAAACGATCAGGCATGAGCCTTTCCGACATCGACCTCTTCGAACTGAACGAGGCCTTCGCTGCCGTGGTGCTGCGCTACATGCAGGCATTCGACATCGACCATGACAGGATCAACGTCAATGGCGGCGCCATCGCCATGGGCCATCCGCTCGGCGCCACCGGCGCGATGATCCTCGGCACGGTGCTGGACGAGCTTGAACGCCGCGACCTCAACACCGCGTTGGTGACGCTCTGCATCGGCGCCGGCATGGGCACGGCAACGGTTATCGAAAGGGTCTGACGATGGGCTTCAACACCGGCACGATCGAAACCGAATATGCCGAGGTCAGCGAGCACTGGTCGCCCCGCGTCATCGCCGATCTCAACGGCCAGAGCGTCAAGCTCGCCAAGGTTAGGGGCCAGCTCGCCTGGCATTCCCACCGCGACGAAGACGAGCTTTTCCTCATCTGGAAGGGAGCGCTGACCATCGAATATCGCGACCGCCCGCATGTGCATCTCAAGAGTGGCGATTTTCATGTCGTGCCAAGGGGTGTCGAGCATAATCCTGTTGCTGAGGAGGAATGCTGGATCGTGCTTTTCGAGCCGTCGCTGACCAAGCACACCGGCGATGTCGTCACCGAAAAGACGAAGACCTTAGACGCGCAGCGCAGCCATTTGCCGGCCTGATCGGGGAGGAAACCCAATGACCTACACCAATTTCACGCTCGAAACCGACGCCGATGGCATCGCTCTCGTCACCTGGGACATGCCTGGCAAATCGATGAACGTCTTCACCGCCGAGGTGATGGCCGAACTCGACGCCATCATCGACGCTACGACCGCCGATGCCGCCGTCAAGGGTGTCGTCTTCACTTCGGGCAAGTCCTCCTTCTCCGGCGGCGCCGATCTGTCGATGATCAAGTCGATGTTCAGTTCTTATCAGGAGGAGAAGGCAAAGAGCCCCGAGACGGCGGTGCAGAACCTCTTCGGTCTGGTCGGCCGCATGAGTGGCCTGTTCCGCAAGCTCGAAATATCGGGCAAGCCCTGGGTGTCCGCCATCAACGGCACCTGCATGGGCGGCGCTTTCGAACTGTCGCTCGCCTGCCACGGCCGCGTCGCCTCCAATGCCAAGAGCGTCAAGATCGCGCTGCCCGAAGTGAAGGTCGGTATCTTCCCCGGCGCCGGCGGCACGCAGCGTGTGCCGCGGCTGGCGAACGCCCAGGATGCGCTGCAGATGATGACGACCGGCCAGTCGCTGACCGGCTCCCGCGCCAAGGCGATGAACCTCGTGCACCAGGTGGTCGAGCCGGATCAGCTCATCCCCGCCGCCAAGCAGATGATCAAGGATGGCCTGAAGCCGGTCGCCCCCTGGGACGAGAAGGGCTTCAAGGCGCCCGGCGGCGGCATCTGGACGCCGGCTTCCGCCCAGCTCTGGCCGGCAGCTCCGGCAATCCTGCGCCGGGAAACATCGGGCAATTATCCGGCGGCACTCGCCATTTTGAAATGCGTCTATGAAGGTCTGCAGGTGCCTTTCGACACCGGCCTGAAGATCGAGCAGCGTTATTTCACCGAGGTGCTGCAGACCCGCGAAGCCTTCTCGATGATCCGTTCGCTGTTCATCTCCATGCAGGAGCTCGGAAAAGGCGCCCGCCGCCCGGCGGGTCATGCGAAGACCGAGCTGAAACATGTCGGCGTCGTCGGCGCCGGCTTCATGGGCGCCTCGATCGCTTATGTCACCGCCGCCGCCGGCATTCCGGTGACGTTGATCGACCGCGACATCGAAGCGGCGACCAAGGGCAAGACCGTCTCCGAAGGCCTGGTCAAGGATTCTATCGGTAAGGGGCGTCTTACGCAAGATGAGGCAGCCGCATTGCTCTCCCGCATCACCCCCTCGGCAGATTATGCCGACCTCGCCAATGCCGATCTCGTCATCGAGGCGGTGTTCGAGGATCGCGAGGTGAAGAAAGCGGTCATCGAGGCGGTCGAAGCCGTGCTGCCGGAAGGCGCGATCTTCGCCTCCAATACCTCGACCCTGCCGATCTCAGGTCTCGCCAAGAATTCGAAACGCCCGGCCGATTTCATCGGCATCCACTTCTTCTCCCCTGTCGAGAAGATGATGCTGACCGAGGTCATCCTCGGAAGCGACACCGGCGACAAAGCGCTGGCCGTCGCTCTCGATTATGTTGCAGCCATCAGGAAGACGCCGATCGTCGTCAACGACACCCGCGGCTTCTTCGTCAATCGCTGCGTGCTGCGTTACATGTCGGAAAGCTACGATATGCTGATCGAGGGCGTGCCGCCTGTCATGATCGAGAACGCCGCCAAGATGGCCGGCATGCCGGTCGGTCCCTTGGCGCTGAACGACGAGGTCGCCATCGACCTCTCGCTGAAGATCCTCAAGGCGACGGTCGCCGATCTCGGCGAAAAAGCCATCGACCCCAGGCATATGGATCTCATCTCCAGTATGGTGGAAAAGGAGGGTCGTTTCGGCCGCAAGAATTCCAAGGGCTTCTACGACTACCCGCCGAAACCGGCGAAGAAGTCCCTCTGGCCCGACCTCAAGTCCTTCTATCCGCAGAAGCAGGCAGATGAGGTTGATGTCAACGTCCTCAAACAGCGTTTCCTCGTCACCATCGCGCTGGAAGCTGCCCGCACAGTCGAGGAAGGCATCGTCACCGATCCGCGCGAGGCGGATGTCGGCTCGATCCTGGGCTTTGGCTTCGCGCCCTATACCGGCGGGGCGCTGAGCTATATCGACGGGATGGGTGCGAAGGCTTTCGTGGAATTGGCGGAAAAGTTAGCAGGTACTTACGGAAAACACTTCAAGCCGACGCCGCTGCTGAAGGACATGGCCGCCAAGGGCGAGACGTTTTACGGTCGGTTCGACCCCTATGCGAAGGTGGGGAAGGCGGCTTAGGCCGTCTTTGAGTCGTGCAGCTCTTGTCGGGTTTCAAACGTTGAATGGGGCAGGTGGCGATGGCAATCTGAACCGTAAGCAACCCGCGCCTCGCTGTCACCCGGATCGGACCGCCCATGCAACCGTCAACCGACATCCTCGCCTTCGCCGATCCGATGGAGTGGGAATCCTGGCTCTGCCTGCATCACGCGGCATCGACCGGCGCCTGGCTGAAGATCGGTAAGAAAAATCCGAAACGAACTCTCATCACCATCGACGAGGCGCTGGATGTGGCGCTCTGTTACGGCTGGATTGACAGCCAGCGCAAGGGGTTTGACGCGCATTCCTACGTGCAGCGTTATTCGCCCCGGCGCGCCAAAAGTTCGTGGTCGAAGCTCAATGTCGATCGGGTCGCAGCACTCGCAGAAACCGGGCGCATGCGGCCCGCGGGCCTTGCCGAAGTCGCTGCCGCCAAAGCCGACGGACGCTGGGCTGTCGCCTACGCTCCGCAGCGCGATGCCGGCCTGCCGGACGATCTGGCGGCGGCGCTCGCTGAGAACGCTGCCGCCGATGCTGCCTTTGCGCGGCTCGACAAGACCGGCCAATATGCAATCGTCCTGCCGCTCCTGAAGGCTACCACCCCGGAAGTCCGGGTTGCCCGCCTCGGCAAGGCGATCACCAGGTTGGCGCAGGCCGAATAGGCGGTATTTCAGCTTCTGCAAAAAAATCTCGCCCTCGGTTTTCCGCGCCGCGCGGCAGGCAAAGACCTGTCCGCGGTGTCTGAAACGTCACCGATTTCCCTGGCTGCGGCCTTGTCACGGACACAATTTCCGATTACATATCCGCGCATCGATCTTGCTAGATGAACTTTGAAACGGCCTCGTGTCGTTCCTGGCGAACTTCCTCCAAAATCGGTTTTCATCGCCGTTCGGCATTTATCCGGGCTGCATTCTTCTATGAACGATTCGAAAAGGATATCGTCATGAGCACAGGTACCGTAAAGTGGTTCAACGCAACCAAGGGCTTCGGCTTCATTCAGCCGGATGACGGCGCAGCCGACGTTTTCGTCCACATCTCTGCCGTTGAACGCGCTGGCATGCGCGATCTCAAGGATGGCCAGAAGCTGTCTTACGAGCTCGTCCGCGACAACAAGTCCGGCAAGATGTCGGCAGACCGCCTCCAGGCGGCCTGAGCCTTCAAGGCTCTAAATATCATCTCCGGATCGTGACCACGGATGTACTGGCGCGGTTCGTTGAGATAGCAGGGAAGGTCGGGTTCACCCGGCCTTTTTTCGTTTCCGGCCGGTTGATGTTGTGCCCTTTCCCAAGAATTGCGTCCGCGACACCCCCCTCTGCCCTGCCGGGCATCTCCCCCACAAGGAGGGAGATTGGATGGGCTCGATGGTTTCCCCAAACAACTGGCCGTCACATGAATCGTAAATTGAGCGCGAGGCATGGCTTCTTGCCGATCTCCCCACCTGTGGGGGAGATGCCCGGCAGGGCAGAGGGGGGCGGCCACGGCACGACCTTAAAGAATCTTTCGTTTCGCCAAGCTGAGAGCGTAACCGGCGACAATAAGCCTCGTAAGACAGGTAAGTCCCTTAGCCGCCTTACGCCTCGCCACCTTCCAGCATCTCCATAACCCGCGCCATCACCACCCGTGCCGCATCGAGTTCCGCTGACGTGAAAGCAGCGCCCAGCCCGTCGGCCCATCCGGCTTGCGCGATCTCGATGACGCCGAGCCGCGCCGCCCCTTCTTCCGTCAATCGTACCAGCTTGGCGCGCTGGTGCTGCGGGTTGTCGGCATAGGCGATCAGCCCTTCATTCTCCAGCACATCGGCAAGCCGCTGCACGCCCTGGCGGGCGACGCCGAGCGCACGGGCGATCTGCGCCACCGACATGCCGCCGCGTCGCGCCGCCGCCAGCACCTGCCAGCGCGCGCTCGTCTGTCCTGCCGGCTTTGCCAACTGGTCGCCCGCCGCCGTCAGATGGCCGGCGAGGCGAAGAGCGGTGATTGCGAAAGCGGAAAAGGCATCCCCCTCCATCGTTCGCTCCGGTCGATTTTGTTTGACAACATGTTGTCGATTTTGTATCTCATCCATAATGACAACATATTGTCATATTTGGAGACTGAAGGCAACGCCGAAGGAGGAGATCGCCATGAAGAAAACCTACAGAGGAAGCTGCCATTGCGGCAAAGTGCACTACCAGGTGGACATGGACCTCGAGGAGGGCACCGGCCGCTGCAATTGTTCGATCTGCGCCAAGCGGCGCTATTGGGGCGCCAACGTCAAGCCGGAGGATTTCCGGCTGATGTGCGACCAGGCGGAAACGTCCGACTATCAGTTCAACACCATGAGCGGTCATCACCGCTTCTGCCGCACCTGCGGTGTGCCGGCCTATGGCGACGGTTATGTCGAACAAATCGGCGGCGCCTATGTCTCGATCAACATCGCCTGCCTTGACGATATCACCCCTGAGGAACTGGCAGCACTGCCTGTCCGTTATGCCGACGGCAGGCACGATGCCTGGTGGAACGAACCGGCGGTGACGAGTTATCTCTGACGCAATTCCAAAAGTGCGCAGTGGTTCTATCGCTGATGTCGGATCGTCGTCCTCCCCTTCGTCCTCTGTCCATAACGGAGAAGGAGAACGACCGTGAAAGACGAAGCGAATGCGAAGATCGAGGAAGAGGCGATCATCGCCATGCTGATGATGCGCGCCAAGGCGTTGGGTGAGAAGAACGCCAGCGACGCGCTTTCCTATGAGGCCGAGGATTCCGTCGAATTTTCACTGGCGCCGCGCTCGTCTACCACGGCCAGGACGAAGCGGGTCTGCAGGCCTGGTTCGATACTTGGGAAGGCCCGATCGGCGGCGAGGTGCGCGATGCCAGACTGACCGTTGGCGAGGATGTCGCTTTCTGGAGCGGCCTCACGCGCATGACCGGGACCAAGACCGATGGCACCGCGGTCGATCTCTGGTTCCGCCAGACCCTCGGTCTCGTCAAGCAGGACGGCCGCTGGCTAGTTGCCCACCAGCACGCCTCGGTGCCCTTCGCCATGGACGGCAGCGGCCGGGCGCTGCTCGATCTCAAGCCGTGAAGGAATGTCAGGCGGCACTCCCCGCGATCTTCCGCCGGTCGGCGCGAATGCTCATCAGTCCGACGCCCATCAAAAGCAGGATCGCCGTCGCATAGATATCCGTCGTCAGCGCGTAACCGGCCGATTTCGCCAGGAACCCTGCAAGGATCGCCGGCAGGCTGAAGGCGAGGTAGCTCTGGACGTAGAAGGCCGATAGCAGTCCGGCCCGCTTGCATGTTCAATTTGCACTGATTGTTGGATGATCGGTGCGCACTCCGGCGGATGGCCATCCGCCGGAGTGCGGACGGCCGGGACCGCAGGCCCCTTGGCTTGAACCGGGGATGAGATTGGTCCGGCCGTCCTCGCGTTTGTCCTGAACAGATGATGGGGAGCAAGTCCCGCATGCAAGGCAAGGTTTCGTTCCAAGAAGACGCGATGCCGGTAGTTTATGCCGGTGTGGACGTGAGTAAAGAGTGGCTCGATATTCATCTGCATCCGCTGGGCGAAAGCCGGCGGTTTAGCAATGACAAGACCGGCATCCGCCAGCTGAAACGGCTGCTGGCCAGGCATCGGCCCAAAAGCATCGTGATGGAGGCAACCGGCAAGTTCCATCGCCCCGCCCATCGCTCGCTTTGGCTCGATGGCTTTGCCGTCGCCGTGGTCGATCCGCTGCGCGCCCGCATGTTTGCCCGTGCCTGCGGCTATCTCGCCAAGACCGACCGTCTCGATGCCCGTTTCCTGGCGCTCCTGGCCGAGAGCCTGCGCCCGCCGGCCGACACGCCACCAAGTCCTCACGTTGAGGCCTTGCAGGAGCTGGTCAATGCACGATCGGCAGCCAAATGCGACATCACCGCCCTGCAGAACCGCAGCAAGACTGCCACCACCGCCCTTCTGCGCGGCGAACTCAACCGTCTCGTGCGTCGGCTGGAACAGCATGTCGAACGTCTCGACAAAGAGATCGAGCGACGTGTCGGCGAGGATCCGCAGCTCTACCGCAAGGCCGAGATCCTCACCTCCATTCCCGGCATCGGCCGCGTCACGGCCCTGGCATTGATGGCCGGCATGGACGAGTTGGGCAGTTGTTCGGGCAAGCAGGCCGCCATGCTGGCAGGGCTTGCCCCAATCGCTAACGACAGCGGTGCCCGAACCGGACGTCGTTCCATCCGCGCCGGCAGGCCCGCACCCCGGCGCGCGCTCTACATGGCCGCCTTGTCTGCCTGTCGCTACAATCCCACCCTTGCTCGTTTCGCAGACACACTCAAAGCCGCAGGAAAACCAGCGAAGGTCATCTTGGTCGCCGTCATGCGTAAATTGCTCGTTCTGGCAAACTGCCTTCTATCTCAGGATCGCCTCTGGACCCCAAATCCCCCTTGACAACCAACACAGATTCTCATCCGGTTTGGCGAGCGGCATGATGGTGCCGATCGAACCGAGGAAATTGGTGCCGAAACCGACGCCGGTAAAAATCGTGCCGACGAGCAGCAGCGGCACATTGGCAAGATGCACGCCGGCAACGACGGTCAGGATGCCGAGCGTCTTGGCCGACACGCCAAAAACCAGATTGGCCGATGCCGTCTTGCTGCGCCTGAGATAGACGGCGATTGCTCCGCTCACCATCAGCGCGGTGACGACGGCCCCGCCCGTCAGCGGCGCCCGGCTGCCGGTCGTGCTGGCGACCAAGGACGGGACCAGCGAGAGATAGAAGCCGGCAAGCGTCCAGTTGGCAATGTTGATCGGCGTCACCAGCGACAGCGGCCGCTTCACCTGCTGGGGAATGGTGACCCGCGGTATCAGCGAGCCGAGAGCCCCCGGCCGCGTGCCGCCGGTCTCGCCTGTCAGCCAGATGGCAACCGCCTGCAGCGTGAAGGCGACAAACAACAGCGCATAGACCAGATGCATCGGGAAGGGGCCGTATTGGATCAGGGCGCTGGTGCCCACTGCCCCCACCGCCATGCCGCAAAGCGGCGCGATCGAATTGACGATCTGTCCCTTTGCCCGGTCGACATCGACGAGCGCTGCTCCGATCGAGGCGCCGGCGATCCCGGTTGCCAGCCCCTGCACGATCCGCGCCGCGATCAGCCAGGCAGGACCGCTCGCGACGACGAAGAGGCCCATCGCGGCGATTTCGAGCACGAGGGCGAAAAAGATCACCGGCTTGCGGCCGAGATGATCCGAGATCGAACCGGCGATCAGCAGCGCCGCCAGCAGCGCGAAGGCGTAGACCGCGAAGATCACCGTGATCAGCACCGGCGAGACGGAAAAACTTTCCTGATAGATCCGGTAGAGCGGCGTCGGCGCCGCGGAGGCGGCGAAGAAGGTCGCGAGCGTCAGCGCATGAAAGCCGATCGAGGGACGCGGCGAATTCTCGGTGGATTTGGCTGCGGCGAACATATATAAGCCCCTTAAAGCTAAGCTGTTGCGTTAGCTTAAGTAGAGCGGGCACTTCGTAAAAGCAATTTATTTGCGTTAATAGGTCTATCAAAGATTTTGAACCAACGGTGTCAAAGGGCGAAAGTCGGGTTGCGCGCATGACAGTGAAAGAGAATCTCCGTCCGGGCGGCAGAAGCGCCCGGGTTCAGGCATCGGTGCACAAGGCGGTCCGTGAGCTGATGGCCGAGATGAGCCGCGCCGAGGTGACGATCCCGCTGATTGCCGGCAAGGCGGGGGTAACGCCGTCGACCATCTATCGCCGCTGGGGCGACCTGCAGGAGCTTCTTGCCGATGTCGCCGTCGATCGGCTGCGGCCGGATATGCAGCCGATCGATGCCGGCAGCGGCAAGGCCGATCTCGAAACCTGGGCCGAGCAATATGCCGAGGAAATGTCCTCCGGCCCGGGTCGCGAAATGATCCGGGACGTGCTGGCGGCGCAGGCGGGCGCGAATGCCTGTAAATGCGCTGAATTTACCCGCCAACAGGTCGACGTCATCGCCGAGAGGGCCAAGGCTCGCGGCGAGGCCTTTCCGGATGTCGACCGCGTCATGGACCAGGTCGTGGCGCCGATCATGTACAGCATCCTGTTCGGCGATGTGCCGGCGACAGCGCGTGTGCGCGATCTGGTTGCGCGTGTCATGAGCGCGACGGACTAAGAGCAATTCCAGCAAAAGTGTGTAGCGGTTTTGCGTCCGGAATTGCGTGAAAACAAAGAGATAGAGCATCTCCGTGATTCGGAGAAAAACGGAAATGCTCTGAGTTTTCTGTTACTCCGCGGCGGCGCGCTTGAGGCCGGAAATCTGGGTGATATAGGCGCGCAGCGCCGCCGGCCGCACCGGCTTGTGCTGGACGGCGATACCATCTCGCTCGGCCTCGCTGCGCACCTCCGGCGTGCGGTCGGCCGTGATCAGCAAAGCGGGGATATCGGCGCCGAACTGCCGGCGCAGATGCAGGATGGCGGCAATGCCGGTGCCGTCGCCGAGATGATAATCGGCGATGACGATATCAGGTGGTCCCTCCTGGCCGTCGAGGGCGGTGACGTCGGCGAGGCAATCCAGCGCCTCCACCTCGCAGCCCCAGCCGCTGATCAACAGCCGCATGCCTTCGAGGATCTTCGGCTCGTTGTCGATGCAGAGGATCTTCAACCCGCTCAGCGGCTGGCCGGGACGGTCGGCAGGCGTGATTGCCGCCGTGGCCGCGGCCGGGCGCGAGACGTCGAGCGGCATGGCGATACGGAATTCCGTGCCCTTGCCATGCGTCGACTGCAGCTCGACCGGATGGTTGAGCACGCGGGCGATACGGTCAACGATCGACAGGCCGAGCCCGAGGCCGGAGGCGGTTTTCGCGCCTTCGTCCAGCCGCGCGAATTCCTTGAACACGGTGCGGAATTTCGACGGCGGAATGCCGATGCCGGAATCGATGACCTGGATGATCACCTGGTTGCCGCGCCGTCGCGCGCCCACCAGCACCTTGCCGTTGATGGTGTATTTGATGGCGTTGGAGACAAGGTTCTGCACCAGCCGGCGCAGCAGGTTGGGGTCGGAGCGGACCCGCAATGAGGTCGGCATGATCACCAGCTTCAGCTGTTTTTCACGGGCGATCGGCGCGAAATCGGTCTGGATACGCTCCAGCAGGTCGGAGAGCGCGACGGAGGCGAGCCGCGGCCGCATGGCGCCGGTATCGAGCCTGGATATATCGAGCACCGCCCCGAGAATGGTCTCGACCGATTCCAGCGCGGAATCGATGTTGCGCACGATCAGGCTGTTCTCGGATTGCGCCATGCGCTCGACCAATGCCGAGGAATAGAGCCTGGCGGCATTGAGCGGCTGCAGGATATCGTGGCCGGCGGCGGCGAAAAAGCGTGTCTTGCCGATATTCGCCTCATCGGCGGCGGCGCGCGCCTCGCCGAGTTCGCGGTTGACCCGGGTAAGCTCGGCCGTGCGTTCGGCGACGCGCTGCTCCAGCGTTTCATTCGCCTGTTTCAGTGCCTGGTCGGCGCTGACGCGCTGGGTGATGTCGGTGAAGGTGGCAACGATGCCCTTGTCGGGCATGGCGTTGGAGCGCACCTCGATGATCCGCTCGCCGCCGCCGAGCACCAGCGAAAAGGGCTTGTCGAGCGTCAGGAAATGCCGCACCGTCTGGCTGAGATCGCCGGGCGCGATATCGCCGCGCTGGATAAGCGTGGTGACGATATCAGACAAGGGAAAACCGACCTGGCCGGCACTTTCCGGAAGATCCAGCAATTGCCGGAAACGCCGGTTCCAGATCGTCAGCCGATTGGAACTGTCGAAGACCGCAATGCCCTGGTCCATCTGCGAAAGCGCCGTCTGCAGCATGTCCTGGTTATATTGCAGCGCCTCGCTCGCCTGGTCGAGCAGCCAGGCGGTATCGGAAGAGGCATCCTCGATCTTCTGCAGGATCAATGACAGCACCAGCCTGGCCGAGGACGAGCCGATGGCGCTGCCGAGCAGCTGTTCGCTAAAATGGATGAGCGCCATGTCGGCCGGCTGCTCGTCTTCCAGCTTGCGGCCGGAGCTTTGTTCGTAGGTCGTCAACGAGCGCTGCATGCGCTCTTCGCCGAGATAGCGCGAGATCGCCGCCTTGAGATCGCCGACGCTAATGCGGGTCTTCCAGCCGCGCGTGGCAAATTGCGAGCGCGAATGCCGTTTGACAAAGATACCGGCCTGGATGCGCTCCAGCGGCTTGGCGTTGCGGGTGAGCGAGCCGACGACGAAGAAAGCGGTGTTGACGAGCAGGCTCATTGCCGTCGCATTGACCAGCGGATCGGCGTCGGGCGCGGTGAACAACGTCGTCCCGGGAAAGATGAAGCCGAGCACGGCGCTCGCCACATAGGAATAGTCGGGGCCGCCGAGCGACGGCAGGAACAGCAGGTAGATCCAGATGATGAAGCCGGAGGAAAGCCCGAGGATTGCGCCGCGCGCGTTCGCCCGCCGCCAGATCAGCCCGCCGAACAGTGCTGGGGCGATTTGCGCGATCGCGGCAAAGGAAAGAAGGCCGATCGAGGCAAGGCCTGCCGTGCTGTCGGTCGAACGGTAATAGGCATAGCCGAACAGCAGCACGGCGAAAATGGCGCTGCGGCGGATGTTGAGCAACGTCTTGGCGAAATTATCGCGCAGGCTGGCGCGGCCAGCGAGTTTGCGCCTGAGGAAGATCGGCATGATGATGTCGTTTGACACCATGATCGACAGTGCGACGGAATCGACGATGACCATCGCCGTCGCGGCGGAGAACCCGCCGATGAAGATGATCAGCGAAATGACGGGCATCTGGCCGGCAAGCGGCAGCGACAGCATGTAGAAATCGGCATTGCCGCTGCCGCCGAAGGTCAGCAGCCCGCCGATCGCCACCGGCAGCACGAAGAGATTGATGGCGATGAGATAGCTGGGAAACAGGATGCCTGCGAGTTTCAGCTGTTTCGGGGTTCGGTTTTCGACAACCGTCACGTGGAATTGCCGCGGCAGCAGGATGATCGCAAAGGCCGACAAGATGATCAGGGTGATCCAGCGGCTGATCGGCGTATGGTAGTTGAGCGCCGACATGACCAGCTCATTGTCGACGGTCTTGCGCCAGAGATCGGTCGGACCGTCGAACAGAAACCATATGACGCAGACGCCGGCCGTCAGGAAGGCGACGAGCTTGACGACGGATTCCATCGAAACGGCGAGGATGAGGCCATCCTGATGCTCCGTCGCATCCGTATGCCGTGTGCCGAACATGATGGCGAAACAGGCAAGCACCAGCGTTGCGACGAGCGGCAGGTCGAGAAAATAGAGATTGCCGCTGCCGATGCCGTAATCGGATGGATTGACCATGGCGCTGACGGTGCTCGAGATCGCCTTGAGCTGCAGCGCGATATAGGGAATGGCGCCGATCAGCGAGATCAGGGCGACGATCGTTGCGACCGTCGGGTTCTTGCCGTAACGGGCGGCGACGAAATCGGCAACCGAGGTGAGCTTCTCCGCCTTGGCAAGCTCGATGATGCGGCGAAGCAGCGGCATGCCGAGCGTGAAGACCAGGATAGGGCCGATATAGATGCCGGCAAATTCCAGGCCGCGCTGCGCCGCAAGCCCGACGCTGCCGAAATAGGTCCAGGAGGTACAATAGATCGCAAGGCTCAGCGCATAGACCACCGGCCATCCGCCCAGCGTTCCCGGGCTGAGGTTGCCCTGGCCACGGTTCTTGCGGTCGCCATAGCTTGCCACGGCGAAAAGCAGGAGCAGATAGCCGAAGGCAGACGCGAATATGACCCAGCCTGGAAGCATTGACCCTCCGCCGGCGGAAAACCCGCCGGGACCCTCCCGCAACATGGGTCAGCTTAAGTCATTTCAGACGCTTTGAAAATTCCTGGCTGTCTAGGCCTTAAGTCAAAGACCGCGGGGAGGTATCGCCGAATAATTGCGATTGCCGATTGATTAATTGCAATGAAGATGTAGCTAATAAAAACAATCGCATATCTTTGAAATGGATCAAAGGGAGACGGATCCGATGCTCAATGAGTTCAAGGCCTTTATCGCCCGCGGCAATGTCATGGATCTTGCAGTCGGCGTCATCATCGGCGGCGCCTTCGGTGGCATCGTCAAATCTTTGGTGGATGACCTTATCATGCCGATCGTCGGCGCCATTTTCGGCGGTTTCGATTTTTCGAATTACTTCCTCCCACTGTCGTCGGCCGTCAACGCACAGTCGCTCGCCGCCGCCCGCGAGCAGGGAGCGGTGTTTGCCTATGGCAGTTTCCTCACCGTGCTCATCAACTTCCTCATTCTCGCCTGGATCATCTTTCTGATGGTCAAGGGCGTGAACACCCTGCGTGCCCAGGTCGAACGCCAGGAAAAGGTGGCACCGGAAGAGCTGCCAGCGCCGCCGGCAGACGTTCAGCTGCTGACGGAAATTCGCGATCTTCTCGCCACGCGCCCGACGGCTTGATCCGGGCTGGAGCCCGTCCGCTTCGGTCGGGCTCATTCATCACCAAAATCGATATGCCATCACTGGATGTCATGGGATTTGCCGGCGCAAATCCGCTATGAAGGCGGAAACCGGAGATTTGCATGTCGATCGTTAGCAGCCTCAGCCCGCGCGCACTGGCGGCGCCCGAAAGCGGGATCGTCGAACTCGTCAACTATGCCCGTGGCCGCGAAGGCCTGCTGCCGCTCTGGGTGGGTGAGGGCGACTTGCCGACGCCTGATTTCATCAGCAGGGCGGCGATGGACGCGCTTGCTAGCGGCGAGACCTTCTACACATGGCAGCGCGGCATTCCGGAGCTTCGCCAGGCGCTTTCGGATTATTACGACAGACATTTCGGAATCCGGCTTCCGGTCGAGCATTTCTACGTCACCGGTTCCGGCATGCAGGCGATCCAGATCGCCGTGCAGGCGCTGACCTCGCCGGGCGACGAACTGGTTTACTTGTCGCCTTCCTGGCCGAACATTGCCGCCGCTCTCGAGATAGCAGGTGCGCGCTCGCTCAGTGTCGAGCTGCAGTTTGAAGGCGGCAAATGGGCGGTCGATCTTGACCGCATCGAAACCGCGATCACCCCGAAGACCAAGGGCATCTTCATCAACACGCCGTCGAACCCGACGGGCTGGACGGCCACGAAACAGGATCTTGGCGATATCCTGGCGCTTGCCCGCAAGCACGACCTCTGGATCCTGGCGGATGAAATCTACGCCCGCTACTATTTTGCCGGCGGCCGCGCGCCCTCTTTCCTCGATGTGATGGACGAGGGCGACAAGATCATCTTCGTCAATTCCTTCTCGAAGAACTGGTCGATGACCGGCTGGCGCGTCGGCTGGATCGTCGCCCCGCCTGAAATGGGCCAGGTGCTCGAAAACCTCATCCAGTATTCGACATCGGGGGTGGCGCAGTTCATGCAGAAAGGCGCCGTCGCAGCCCTTGATCAAGGCGACGATTTCGTCGCTGCCAATATCGCCAAGGCGTCCCGCTCCCGCGATACTCTCTGCGATGCGCTTGTCGCCACCAACCGCGTCGAGACACTGAAACCGGATGGCGCGATCTATGCTTTCCTGAAGATCGACGGCGTCGCCGACAGCCGCAAGGCAGCGCTCGACATCGTCGACAAGACAGGCGTCGGCCTTGCTCCCGGCACCGCTTTCGGACCGGGCGGCGAACTCTTCCTGCGCGCCTGTTTCCTGCGCGACCCCACGCAGGTGGCGATCGCCGCCGAGCGCCTCTGCGACTATATCCTCAAGCTCTGAGAAGCGTGGGCCAAGTCAATTTTGTGCCGGAATCGCCGGATCGATAAAACTCTAGCAAAGCCCGAAATCGGCCTCTAACCACGACTCCAAACATACCGGTTCAAAGGCCTTCCAAAGGCCGTTCGATAAGAAAATTGGAAAGAAAAACCGGCGCCTGATGCCCCTGCTTATAAAAACGAAAGCAGGGATGCGGGACATGGCGGTTTTGGTGACGGGCGGGGCCGGTTATATCGGCAGTCACATGGTTTGGGCGCTGCTCGATGCGGGCGAGGATGTGGTCGTGCTCGACCGCCTCTCCACAGGCTTTCGCTGGGCCGTGGCGCCGGCGGCGCGTTTCTATCTCGGCGACGTTGCCGATCCCGACATATTGAAAAAGGTCTTCATCGAAAACGACATCGAGGCGATCATCCATTTCGCCGGCTCTGCCGTCGTCCCGGTCTCGGTCGCCGATCCGCTCTCCTATTACGACAACAATTCCGGCAAGACCCGGGCGCTGCTGAGCGCTTCGGTCAAGGCAGGTATCCGCAACTTCGTCTTCTCCTCGACGGCGGCCGTCTACGGCCAGCAAAAGACCGACCTGCCGGTGAAGGAGACGGCCCCTCTCAATCCGGAAAATCCTTACGGCCAGTCGAAGCTGATGACCGAATTCATGCTGCGCGATGCCGCCGCCGCCTATGATTTCAACTATGTCGCGCTTCGTTACTTCAACGTCGCCGGCGCCGACCCGCACCACCGCGCCGGCCAGTCGACCTCAGGCGCCACCCACCTGATCAAGGTAGCCTGCGAGGCGGCACTCGGCAGGCGCGACAGTGTCAATGTCTACGGCATCGACTATCCCACCCATGACGGCACCGGCGTGCGCGACTACATCCATGTCAGCGATCTCACGGATGCACATCTGAAGGCGCTGCAGCACCTGCGCAGAAGCAAGGGTTCGCTCGTTGCCAATTGCGGGTATGGAAGCGGCTATTCCGTGCTCGATGTGCTGAACATGGTCACCCGCCTGCACGGACATTCCTTCAAGATCCACATGGCGCCGCGCCGCGCCGGCGATTCGGCAAGCGTCGTCGCAGACGCTTCGCTCGCAAGGCAGGTGCTCGACTGGAAACCCAGATACGATTCGCTGGAAACCATCGTCCAGAGTTCGCTCGATTGGGAACTGTTCCTGTCGAACAAGAACGTCGACGACCTGCACAGCATCCACCGGGCATTGGCCGCCGCTTCCTTCTGATCGGGGAACCCGTTTACCCCTCCGCGCCTGCGGGGGCCGCATGCCGTCATGTGAATAAGGAAAAACAAGCTTTCTCTGGCTGGCTCGGGCCAACGGAAAAGAGAAGATGAAGAACTTTCTGGCCTCATTGCAACTGCAAAAAGACAATCCGACGCTTCTGCTGGCGCAGTTCCGGGCCCTGTCGTCGCAGATTCCCATTCTCTATGTCCTTCTGGTCATCAACGCCCTTGCGGTGGCGATCACCCACCTCAAATCCGCCCCCCTTTGGCTCTCGCTCTACATTCCCGTGGCCTTGAGCGTCGTCTGTGTCTTCCGTCTCTGCTGGTGGGAGATCCGCGGCAAGGAAAACGTCACCGCCGAGCGGGCCTACAGGCTGATGAAGCTCACGATATCAGGGGCCGGCATCCTGGCCGTCGCTTTCGGCAGCTGGGCGATCGCGCTCTACCAATATGGCGATGCTTCCCAGCAGGGTCAGATCGCCTATTTCCTCGTCGTGACCGGGATATCCTGCATCTTTTGCCTGATGCACCTGCCGATGGCGGCAGCGCTGACCACGGTCATCACCTTCTCGGCCATGGTCGCGACCTTCTTGTTCTCGGGCAATCCCGTTTTCGTCGCGACAGCCATTAGCGGCCTCTTCCTGATCCTGCCCTTCCTCAGGGTGATCAACAGCTATTTCCAGAATTTCGTCGGTCTCGTGCAACTGACCGAAGAGCTGAAGCAGAAGCAGGCGGAAGCCGAGGAGCTGAACCTCGTCAACAGCCGCAATGCGCTGCATGACCAGCTGACCGGCCTTGCCAATCGCCGCAGCTTCTTTCTCTCGTTGGAAAAACGGCTGCAGAAGGATCCGTCGACGCCGCCCGTCCTCGGCATTCTCGATCTCGACGGCTTCAAGCCGGTCAATGACGTCTTCGGCCATGCCGCTGGCGACCTCGTGCTGAAGGAGACAGCCCGCCGCTTTGTCGCGCTGGTCGGCGAAGAGGGCATCGTCTCTCGTCTCGGCGGCGATGAGTTCGGTATCATCTTTCCCTGTTCGATGACACGCCAGGCGATTGCCGATCTCGGCCAGGCGCTCTGTGCTGTCGTCCGGGATCCCTACGAAATCCCCGACGGCTCGGTCCGCGTTTTCGGCTCTTGCGGCATCGTCTATCCCGATATTGGCACATACACCGCCGAGGATCTTTACGAGAAAGCCGATTTTGCCCTCTACCAGGTCAAGAGCAAGCGCAGCAGCGGCGTCGAATTCTTCTCGGCCGAGCACGAGAAGATCCTGACGCAGCGCCACCTGATCGAACTCGAACTGCAGGCAAACGATTTCGCCAAGGAATTGAAACTCGACTATCAGCCGATCGTCGAATTGAGGAGCGGCCGCGTCGTCGCCTACGAGGCGCTCGCCCGCTGGGACAGCGCCCGCTTCGGCCGTATCAGCCCAGACGCCTTCATTCCCGCTGCCGAGCGCACGGCGGTCATCGGCCGCATAACCCGCATCCTCTTCGCCAAGGCGCTCGAAGCGCTGGCGATCATTCCACGGCATCTCAGGCTGTCCTTCAATCTCTCGGCGCGCGATATCTGCGACCACGAGACCTCGATGGCGCTGCTCGCCATGATCACCCGTTCCGGCATTGATCCGAAGCGCATCGAATTCGAGATTACCGAGACCGCATTGCTCTCCGATTTCGACACCGCCGATCAGGTGATATCCATGCTGCGCGCTGCCGGCATCTCGATTGCGCTCGACGATTTCGGCACCGGCTATTCGAGCCTCAGCCATATTCATCGTCTCGGCTTCGACAAGCTGAAGATCGACAAGTCGTTCGTGATGAATTTCGATCGAGACGCCCGCTGCATGAACATCACCCGCTCGGTCGCCAATCTCTGCCAGAACCTCGGCATCGCCTCCGTCGCCGAAGGCGTCGAAAGCGAAGAGATTGCCGAGGGATTGAAGGCGATGGGCGTTCGTCTGGCGCAGGGCTATCATTTCTCGCGGCCGCTGCCGCTCGAGCTTGCCATCGATTACGCCGCCCGGTGCGAAGCTGCAGCCTCCGCCCGCAATTCGCTGTCTGCCTGAGCTACCTTAAATCGACTGGAGCGATGCGTCATCGTCGTCTATTCATGGTCGTAGTAGATGAGGTGAACCATGCAGGACGGCGAACGGCAAGACGAAGTCATCATTGAGCGGCGGGGGACTGCTGCTATCATCCGCCTCAACCGGCCGCGGGCGCTGAACAGCCTGACCCTGCCGATGATCCGGGCGATCACTGCGGCCCTTCACGACTTTGTCGGTGATCCCAAGGTGGCAAGCGTCGTGATGGTGGGGGAGGGCGAACGCGGCTTCTGTGCCGGCGGCGATATCCGCGCCCTGCATGAGAGCGCCCGTGCCGGCGATGGCCTCGCAGGTACCTTCTGGCGCGAGGAGTTCCGCCTCAACCATCTGATTGCCGCCTATCCCAAACCCTATGTCGCGCTGATGGACGGCATCACCATGGGCGGCGGCGTCGGCCTGTCGTCGCACGGCCGCCACCGCGTCGTCACCGAGCGCACGCGGCTGGCCATGCCCGAAACCGGC
Source organism: Rhizobium sp. SRDI943 (assembly GCF_057653695.1). Taxonomy (NCBI): domain Bacteria; kingdom Pseudomonadati; phylum Pseudomonadota; class Alphaproteobacteria; order Hyphomicrobiales; family Rhizobiaceae; genus Rhizobium; species Rhizobium sp. SRDI943. Next base: position 250,328 of record NZ_CM172787.1, read on the forward strand.
ATCGGCTATGTCCCGGATGTCGGCGCCACCTGGCTGCTGCCGCGTGGCCCCGGCGAAGCCGGAACATGGCTCGGCCTGACAGGGCTTGATATCGGGGCTGCCGATGCGATCCACGCCCGCCTTGCCGACCTTCAGATCGCCTCGTCGCGGCTCGGCGAAGCGATCGATGCTCTCTCCGCCCTGCCGCGCGCCAGCTCATCCGGCGATGTCGATGCCGTGCTGCAGGCGCTTTCGGAGCCTCAGGGAGAAAGCCGGCTCAGGCAGAACGCAGCAATGATTGATCGCGCATTCCGTTTCGACAGCGTCGAGGAGATCCTGGCAGCGCTTGCCGAGGAGGAAGGCGAATTCGCCGCCGAGACGCGCCGGGTGCTGCTGACGCGTTCGCCGACCAGCCTGAAGCTCGCTTTGCGGCTGCTGCGGGCCGGCCGTCGCAGCGCCTCGCTTGCCGAATGCCTCGGCCGCGAACTCGGCGCCTGCCTGCAGATGCTTGATAATCCCGATTTCTTCGAGGGTATTCGCGCCGCCGTCATCGACAAGGACCGCAATCCGAAATGGTCGCCGGCGTCAGTCGATGCCGTGGAGTCAGCAAGGGTCGAATTTTTCCTGAAACCGGCCGAGCCGCCGCTTTCACTCTGAACTCTATCCGGTTATCGCCACATGCCGCGCATGCGGGCGCCGACATCGATGCGCACCTGCCGCGCTTGGGCTTGAGCGGCCTCCGATTTCCCCTGCGGCCAGCTGCAGGCCTCGAAGAACTGCAGCAGGGTCGCGGGAATGAAGCGGCTGCGTGAGGCATAGACGTGCCGGTCGCCCTGCGAGTTCTGCCCATAGGTGAAGAAGCGTTGCGGAACGACGAGGTCGAGACCATCCCGGGCGCGCGTCATGGCGACATAGAGCAGCCGGCGTTCCTCCTCGATTTCGGCGGTGGTGCCGACGGCGAGATCGCTCGGTATGCATCCGTCGACGACGTTCAGCATGAATACCTTCGTCCATTCCTGGCCCTTGGCGGAATGGATGGTCGACAGGATGAGATAGTCTTCGTCGAGAAGCGGCACGCCCGCCTGGTCGCTGGTCGCATCCGGCGGATCGAGGGTGAGCTCGGTGAGAAAGCGCTCGCGCGAGGCATAACCGCTAGCGATCTGCTCGAGCTGCAGCAGGTCGGCCTGCCGCGTCGCGGCATCCTCGTGCAGCCGTTCCAGATGCGGCGCGTACCATTGCCGCGCCAGGCCGATTTCCGCCGGCCAGCCGGCCTTGCCGGTCTTCAGCTCCTGCAGCATCGCAACGAACATTGTCCAGTCCTCGCCGGAGCGCGGCGGTGCCGGCATGGCGCCAAGAGCAGTAATCGGGCTGGCATCCTCGGCCATCAGGTCGAGCGTCTTCTGCGCCGTCGACGGCCCGACGCCCGGCAGGATCTGCATCAGCCGGAAGCCCGCCACCCGGTCGCGCGGGTTCTGCGCGAAGCGAAGGGCGGCCAGCATGTCCTTCACATGCGCGCTGTCGAGAAACTTCAGCCCGCCGAATTTGACGAAGGGGATGTTGCGCCGGGTCAGCTCGACCTCCAGCGGCCCGCTGTGATGCGAGGCGCGGAAGAGCACGGCTTGCTGCTTGAGCGTGAGGCCTTCCTCGCGGTTATCGAGCACCATGTCGGTGATGTAGCGCGCCTGCTCGGCCTCGTCGCGCACCGTGACCAGGCGCGGCCGCTCGGACGATTGCCGCTCGGTCCAGAGGTTCTTGGTGAAGCGCTCCGAGGCGAGATCGATGACGGCGTTGGCGGCGGCGAGGATCGGCTGCGTCGAGCGGTAGTTGCGGTCGAGCGTGACGATATTGGCGGCCGGGCTGAAGGCGGCGGGAAAATCGAGGATATTGCGCACCGTCGCGGCGCGGAAGGAATAGATCGATTGCGCATCGTCGCCGACGACGGTCAGCCCCTGGCCTTGGGGTTTCAGCGCAAGCAGGATCGTGGCCTGTAGCCGGTTGGTATCCTGATATTCGTCGACCAGCACATGGTCGAAGCGGCTGCCGATATCCTCGGCAATCATCGCTTCGCCGACCATCTGCGCCCAGTAGAGCAGCAGATCGTCGTAATCGAGCACGTTCTGGCTCTGCTTGGCCTCGACATAACAGGCGAAAAGTTCGCGCAGCTGTTTTTCCCACGTCGCGCACCAGGGAAAGACGTCGCGCAGCACGAGGTCGAGCGCGGTTTCCGAATTCACCGCCCTGGAATAGATGGCAAGGCAGGTGCCCTTGGTCGGAAAACGGCTTTCCGTCTTCGAGAAGCCGAGGTCGTGCCGGATCAGGTTCATCAGATCGGCGCTGTCTTCGCGGTCGTGGATGGTAAACCCAGGATCGAGACCGATCTGCTCCGCATAATCGCGCAGCAGCCGGGCGCCGATGCCGTGGAAGGTGCCGGACCAGGAAAGCGCATCCGCCATGACGCCGGCATTCGCACCAAGCACATCGCGGCAGATGCGCTCGACGCGTCGCGCCATCTCGGCGGCTGCCCGGCGCGAGAAGGTCATCAGCAGGATGCGGCGGGGATCGGCGCCCTTGACGATCAGATGGGCGACCCGATGCGCCAAGGTATTCGTCTTTCCGGAGCCGGCGCCGGCAATGACCAGCAGCGGCCCGGCAATATGGCTGCCGTCGATGAGCGTGCCGTGCTCGACGGCCATGCGCTGCTGCGGATTGAGCTTTTCGAGATACATCCAGCCGTCCGGTCGGGCTCCCGCAGAATCACTGGGGAAAGATTAGATGTTCCTTGAATGTTCGCGATTGCTGTCCCTGTCAAGCGATCTGGCGCGCGAGCAACATCTCAGTCGGGGAAATCCGGACCGATCTCGCGCCGCACCAGCCTCAGGCTGCGGTCCGGCTGAAGGATATAGGTTTCCTCCACACGCTGGCCCGTCCCGTTGTAGAATTGGTTGTAGACGGCGCTGCCGACCGGCGACTTGCTGAGCTTCGTTCGCGGCTGGCCGCCATAGGTAATGCTGCCGGGGATGGGTTCCAGCGCCGGCGTATCGGCCGAGGAGCAGCCGGCAAGCATTGCCCCGGCAAACAAGGCAGGCAAAAGCGCTTTCATCGTCATCATCCCTTTCGACTGCAGCCAGATATGGAAGCCGCGGCGCCTTTCGCCAAGGGGTGCCCATGCCACCGCGCAAGTATCGCTGTCGAACAGGCTCTTCTTTTCCGGGGGACGCAACGAAATGCGTCGCAGCGGCGTTAACAGACATCAACCAACATCAGGAAACGTTCACGGTGCTCGGCTTTCCAGCATTCACGGGGCATGGCGAGCCCGGCCGGCAGGGCCACAGCGATGCCGCAACGCGTGCCTCGGTGGAAAGCGCCCTCCATGCGGCCGCCGATTTCGAAGCCGGCGAAATCACCGTCAGCATATCGGGCTCCTATGTCATCCTGGAAGGTTTCGTGCGCCGGCGGGGCGATGTCGAGCGGGCGATCGAGATCGCCGAGGGCGTCGTCGGCCGGGGCTATGTGCGTGCTCGCTTGCTGCGACGCTAATGCATGTCGCCTAAAAGTGTGCAGCGGTTTTAGGACAACGACATGCATCAAATAAAAGTCCGGCGCCGGGCTCGCGCTCATCTCTTTGCGATGCATGAAGGGAACCAAAACGCTCTCTCGCGTGTTGAAAGGCCGGACCTAAACGCTGGAGACTCTCATGCAGTTGCTTCCTCGCCTCTGGGCAACGACCTTGATCGTGGGTTGCGGTGTCTTTGCCGGCTCCGCCCATGCCTCGCTGGAAACCGGCACGAATTATTCCGCTTTGCCGAAGGACCAGATCGCCCTCAACGAATATACCGGGACCGTCGCCTGCCAGCCGGTAGAGCCTCACTATCTCCCCTCCTTCATCCGCGCGGCAGATGGCACCATCATCGGTGTCGGTTATGTCGAGATCGAGAATGAGAGCGGCGCGGATTGCTGAAAAAAGGCGGTCCTGCTCGGACGAGGCTCGCCTGCGTTTCCGCAGAGGGTACGAGCCTCTAACCATCATCATGATGGCTGGTCATCTTCTATTGATGCACCTGTATCGGGCGCAACGCCCTTTGCACCAAAACCCGGCACGCACTTGTTGCAGGGTTAAACCAAAATTAAAGCCCAAAATTAAAGCATTGTCCCGTTCCGGCACGCTTGCGCGCCCAGAAGGCGAAAATCGCCTGAAATTCCTTGCCGAAGTGCTAATGCAGCTTCAGCTTCGCCTCTTCGGCGGCCGCCAGGAACTCGGCTCTTGCTTCTTCCACGCTCTTGCGCCCATCGAGCGCCGCCCGGCAGGCGCTGCGGGCCTTGATATAACGAAGCCCACGCATACTCGGCCAGAGATCCGCCAGGCACTTCAGCGCATCGAACGGCCCATTGACCGTTCGCGCATCCGCACCTTCGAAACCAACCTTGACCGGGCTGTTCCATCTTTCAGTTGCCATCGACGCTCCTCCACGATTTTCGACAGCATCTCCCAGTTCCTCCGGGGAGACTTTGCGATAGTTAATACTCTAGCGAGATTTTCACCGTCAGCAATGGGCGGATCGTCGCTGATGCCGCCACGAATGGTTTCGCCTCGACCCATGACAGGAAAGCCTATGGACGGCAGTTGATGAGAAACGCCAACTTATGAGGTGTTTTCGCCGGGAAGGGTGGGGAGTCGAGATTGACTGTCTTTAAAAAAACTGGTGCTGCCGAGTGGGATTGAACCACCGACCTCACCCTTACCAAGGGTGTGCTCTACCACTGAGCTACGGCAGCAGGACCAGGACCCGTGCGAGCCGTGTGGCTCAATCGCGAGAACGGGGGGCTATTGCCACAGCTTGGCGGCAAGCGCAAGCCGCAAATTCCAACTTCGTATGGATTGAGGCAAAGGGCCTTTTGGATTGGCGCGAATTCGGCTAATCCTGTCGCATGAACGAAAAGACCGAAACCGGCCAGCAGAGCCGCAAACAGGCGATCGAGGCACAGGCGAAACTGCGCCGCGAGCGCGCCGCCGAAAAGCTCAGGGAAAATCTGGGGCGACGCAAACAGCAGGTCCGCGCCCGCCGTTCGGGCCAGGCCGACGAAACAAATGGGCTGCCCGCCGCAAAAATGGACGAATCGTAATGTTCCGTCCGACGCGAATTGAAGCGTGTCGAGAAATCCCCTAAACACCTCACTCCTTATTCCAAGGCAGAACTTTCAGGAAAGGCGGGCTCGGCCCGTAAGCGCACATGGATCGTATCAGAATCGTCGGCGGTAATGAGCTGAATGGCATCATTCCGATTTCCGGCGCCAAGAATGCCGCACTGCCGCTGATGATCGCCTCGCTTCTGACCAGCGATACGCTGACGCTCGAAAACGTGCCGCATTTGGCCGATGTCGAGCTGCTGATGCGCATCCTCGGCAATCACGGCGTCGACGTCGCCGTCAACGGCCGCCGCGAGCGCCAGGAAGACGCCTATTCGCGCACGATCCATTTCACCTGCCGCACGATCGTCGATACCACGGCATCCTATGAGCTGGTCTCGAAGATGCGCGCCTCCTTCTGGGTCATCGGCCCGTTGCTGGCGCGCGAAGGCCATTGCCGCGTTTCGCTGCCGGGCGGCTGTGCCATCGGCACGCGCCCCGTCGATCTCTTCATCGAAGGCCTGACGGCGCTCGGCGCCACCATGGAGATCGATGCCGGTTATATCAATGCCAAGGCGCCTGCCGGCGGCCTGATCGGCGCACGCTACACTTTCCCGAAGGTCTCCGTCGGCGCCACCCATGTGATGATGATGGCGGCAACGCTTGCCCGCGGCACGACTGTCATCGGCAATGCCGCCCGCGAGCCTGAGGTCGTCGACCTCGCCAACTGCCTGAACGCCATGGGCGCCAAGATATCGGGCGCGGGTACGGCGACGATCACCATCGAAGGCGTCACCTCGCTCTCCGGCGCCCGCCATCGCGTCCTGCCGGATCGCATCGAGACCGGCACCTACGCCATGGCGGTCGCCATGGCCGGTGGCGACGTCGTGCTCGAAAATACCGATGTGGCGCTGCTCGAAACCGCGGTGGAAACGCTGCGCCGCGCCGGCGCGGAAATCTCGTCGACCAACAATGGCATGCGCATCAAGCGCAATGGCGCCGGCATCAGGCCGGTCGATATCGTCACCGATCCTTTCCCGGGCTTCCCGACCGACCTGCAGGCGCAGTTCATGGCGCTGATGACCCGTTCTTCCGGCGTCTCGCATGTCACCGAGACCATCTTCGAAAACCGTTTCATGCATGTGCAGGAGCTTGCCCGCCTCGGCGCCAGGATCTCGCTGTCCGGCCAGACGGCGAAGATCGAGGGTGTCCAACGCCTGCGCGGCGCGCCCGTCATGGCGACCGATCTGCGCGCCTCCGTCTCGCTCGTCATCGCCGGCCTTGCCGCCGAGGGCGAAACCACGGTCTCCCGCGTCTATCACCTCGACCGCGGTTTCGAACGGCTCGAGGAGAAGCTGACCCGCTGCGGCGCCATCGTCGAGCGCATCAGCGAGTAAGCACCGTTCATCCCGGTTGCGTAATTGGTCGCCGCGCCTTATTTCCCTTGTCTGACGCATCGCCATTCCGGCGGTGCCCGGCCTAGGCCGGTAATGGGATTGAGACTGAATGACCGACCTGAAACTTGTTGCGCTCGATAACGAGGATCTTGCGATCATGTCCGCGCATATGCAGGACAGTGTCTTCAAGGTCGGCGACATCGATTGGTCGCCGCGCGACGCGCAGTTCGCGCTTGCCGCCAATCGTTTCGTCTGGGAAGGTGCCGAGCGCAAGCGCAAGGGTTTCGAGCGCCGCCGTGCTGCCCTGGTTTTCAAGCGCGTGCTTGCCGTCCGTTCGCTCGGCATCGATCGCGGCAAACGCGACGAGGTGCTGTCGCTGCTGGCGCTGCGCTTCGAGCAAAAGGGCGAGGGGCCGGAGGGCACGATCGAGCTGTCGCTGTCCGGCACGGCCTCGATTGCGCTCGATGTCGAATGCATCGAAGCCCAGCTGGCCGATATCGGCGGCGCCTGGGAGGCTTCCTCCAAGCCTCGCCACCGCTGACATGACGCCGGAAGTTTAGATATCGCAGTTTCGAGTTGGGAAGGAATATCGACCTTGGCAATCTGGCTGGATCAGGCATCGGAAGGTTTCGAGCAGCATTTTGCCGCCTTTCTGACGACGAAGCGTGAAGTCTCCGAGGATGTGAACATCGTCGTTCGCGCCATCATCGATGACGTGCGCGCCCGCGGTGATGTGGCGCTGGCCGAATATTCGCTGAAATTCGACGGCATCGATTACGCCACCGTCCCGATGCGCGTCACAGCTGAAGAGATCGACGCCGCCGTCGAGGGGGTGCCTTCGGAAGTGCTGGGGGCGCTGAAGCTCGCAGCACTGCGCATCGAATCCCACCATCGCCGGCAGCTGCCGAAGGACGATATCTACGAGGACGACATGGGCGTCAGTCTCGGCTCGCGCTGGACGGCGATCGAAGCGGTCGGGCTCTATGTTCCGGGCGGCACGGCGAGTTATCCGAGTTCGGTGCTGATGAATGCGGTGCCGGCCAAGGTCGCCGGCGTCGATCGCATTGTCATCGCCGTTCCTGCCACAGGCGGCGCCGTCAATCCGGCGGTGCTTGCCGCCGCCAAGCTTGTCGGTGTCACGGAGATTTATCGTGTCGGCGGCGCCCAGGCGATCGCGGCTCTTGCCTATGGCACCGAGACGATCGCTCCGGTCGCCAAGATCACCGGCCCCGGCAATGCCTATGTCGCCGCCGCCAAGCGTCATGTCTTCGGCACCGTCGGCATCGATATGATCGCCGGCCCCTCCGAGGTGCTTGTCATTGCAGACAAGGACAACAATCCGGATTGGATCGCAGCCGACCTCTTGGCCCAGGCCGAGCACGATGTCAGTTCCCAGGCGATCCTGATCACCGATGATGCCGCATTTGGCAAGGCGGTGGAGCAGGCGGTCGAACGCCAGCTGAAGACGCTGAACCGGGCCGAGACGGCGGCGGCAAGCTGGCGCGATTTCGGCGCGGTCATCCTGGTTGCCGATCTGAAACAGGCCATTCCCTTGGCAAACCGTATCGCTGCCGAGCATCTGGAGCTCGCCGTCGCCGATCCGGACCGGTTGCTCGACGGCATCCGCAATGCCGGCGCGATCTTCATCGGCGCCCATACGCCCGAGGTGATCGGCGATTATGTCGGCGGTTCGAACCATGTGCTGCCGACGGCGCGTTCGGCGCGCTTCTCATCCGGCCTTTCGGTGCTCGATTTCGTCAAGCGCACCTCGATCCTGCGCCTCGGCCCGCAGCAGCTCCGCACCCTCGGCCCGGCGGCGATCGCCCTTGCCGTTTCCGAAGGCCTCGATGCCCATGCGCGATCGGTCGCGATCCGCCTCAACCTCGAAAGGTGAGGGCATGGCGAAGGGCGAATTCCGGCTTTGCGACGTCGTCCTTGACGATACGATCGGCCGTTCGACGCCCGATGTCGAGCATGAGCGCGCCGTCGCCATCTTCGATCTGATCGAGGAGAACAGGTTCGAGCCGCTCGGCCATGCCGGCGGGCCCTACCGGCTGAATATCTCGCTGGTCGATTCGAAGCTGGTATTCGCCATCACCACCGAAGAAGGCGGCGGCGTCGCCACCCATATCCTGTCGCTCACGCCCTTCCGGCGGATCGTCAAGGATTACTTCATGATCTGCGAGAGCTATTACGAAGCGATCCGTTCGTCGACGCCGAGCCGCATCGAGGCGATCGACATGGGCCGGCGCGGCATCCACAATGAAGGCTCGCAGACGCTAAAGGATAGGCTGGCCGGCAAGATAGAGGTCGATTTCGATACCGCCCGGCGCCTTTTCACGCTGGTCTGCGTGCTCTACTGGCGCGGATGACGGCAATGGAGCGCGCCGCCGATGTCGAGGAGGGAAAGCGGCCGGGCGCCATCCTCTTCATGTGCGGGATGAATGCCATCCGCTCGCCGATAGCCGAAGCGATCGCCCGTAGCATTCTGCCAGCCAATACCTATATCAGGTCTGCTGGCGTTCGCGCCGGCGAGCGCGATCCCTTCGTGGATGCCGTGCTCGATGAAATCGGGCTTTCCCTCGGGCGCCGCCAGCCGCAGACGCTGGAAGAACTCGAGGACGATTACTTCGATCTGATCATCACGCTGTCACCGCAGGCCCATCATGCAGCACTCGAGCTGACCCGGTCGAGTGCGGTCGATGTGGTCTACTGGCCGACGATGGATCCGACGGTTGCAATCGGAACACGCGAGCAGATTCTGGAGAGCTACCGCGAGGTCCGCGATCATCTGGCCGGCCTCATCGAAAGCCGGCTACTCAAACGAAATGGCATTGCCGCGCAATCGGCATGAAAACAAATAAAGGAAAGCCTGATCAACGAGGTTCACAAACCTTCGTTGATTGTGTAGTTTCCGCCCAAATTTTAAAGGCGCGCGCTGCGCTGCCTATTCAACCCACAGGAAGAAAACACTTATATGCCTAAAGAAGAAGTCCTCGAATTCCCGGGAATCGTCACCGAACTTCTGCCGAATGCGACGTTCCGCGTGAAGCTCGAAAACGAACACGAGATCATCGCCCACACCGCGGGCCGCATGCGCAAGAACCGCATCCGCGTTCTCGCCGGCGACAAGGTGCTTGTGGAAATGACGCCCTACGATCTGACCAAGGGCCGTATCACCTACCGTTTCAAGTAAGTTTGCCCGAAGGTCCCCGCAAGGGTTTTTGCTCCCGTCTGACGATGGTCGAGGTTCCATGGCGCTGAAATACAAGCTCATTCTGGCCTCGGGCTCGCCCCGTCGCGTTGACCTGCTCAACCAGGCCGGCATCGAGCCTTCGCGCCTGATGCCGATGGATATCGACGAGGCGCCGAAGAAGTCGGAGCATCCGCGTTCGCTGGCCCGCAGGCTTTCGGCTGAGAAGGCGGAAGCGGCTCTTGCCGCCATCAAGGGCGATATCACCTGGAAGGGCAGCTATATCCTGTCCGCCGATACGGTGGTCGCTGTCGGCCGGCGCATCCTCGGCAAGGCTGAGTTCGCCGACGAGGCGCTGAGCTCGCTGCATCTTCTGTCGGGGCGCAACCATATGGTCTACACCGGCGTTTGCCTGGTGACCCCGGATCGCAAGATCCGTCAGAAGATCGTCGAGACCAAGGTACGCTTCAAGCGTCTCTCCGGCTTCGAGATCGAGAACTATCTGGCCTCCGGCCAGTGGCGCGGCAAGGCAGGCGCCTACGGCATCCAGGGCCTCGCCGGCACCTTCGTGCAGAAGATGGTGGGCTCCTACACCAATGTCGTCGGCTTGCCGCTTTATGAAACGATTCTGCTTTTGACCGGCGAAGGCTTCGATGTGCATAGCCGGTGGCCCGAGGGCTGAGCCCGACGGCCGATGCTTAAAGCGCGCCACGATCTTTCAGATCCGAGCGTCGCGCTTTAAGGCTTTATTTTCTCGCATGTCGTTGTCGCAAAACCGCTGCACACTTTTACGCGACATGCTTTAGGACGGACTGATATGCCTGAAGACAAGAAAGCGGCCGCCAAGGTCGAACCGCTGCGCAAGACGCGCCCTTGCCCCGAATGCGGCAAACCCTCCCACCGCGAACATTACCCCTTCTGCTCCAACCGCTGCCGGGAGGCCGATCTCTCCCGCTGGCTGACCGGCGCCTACGCCATTCCGGTTGCCGACGACGAGACGAAGGCCGATTATCCGGATGAAGAAAATTAAAGATTTCCGCCCGCGAAGCTCTTATTTTTCCTCATGAATCCGCAAAGCCGGCAAGACCGTCAAAAAAGAGTCATTTGACGCTTGCCATGGCCGAACAAGATGCTATAACCCCGCTCGCTTCCGGGGTGAACCAAGGCCCCGCGGTTCCTTTTTCTGAAAGGGACCATCGGAAGCAGGTTAGCCCAGGTAGCTCAGTTGGTAGAGCAGCGGATTGAAAATCCGCGTGTCACTGGTTCGATTCCGGTCCTGGGCACCACTCAATCCACGATGTTTTCATTGCATTTTCTTATCCGCATTATCGATGCGCGCGGGCATCCGATTGAAAGAACCTGCAGAATTTAGCAAGTATCGCCACTGGCAATATTATTGTAGCGAAATAGTTAGCTATCAGCTATATTTGCTCATGAAAAGGATCACCTACAGCAAGGCCGCCACGAAGGCACTCCGCAAGATGCAGCCGAAGCGCGCCGCGGCGATCATCGCCAACGGCCAGCCGGTCGACCTCAAGACGCTGCAAGGCAGCGAATTTTTTCGAATTCGTGTCGGGCAGGACCGCGTCATCATCGACGATCAGACCATGCAGGTTCTCGTCATCAAGGCAGGCCCACGCGGCGACATCTATAACGATTAGGGGACCGCCATGGGTGAAATCCAGAAACTGACCATCGACGGCAAGGGGTACGTGCTGCTTTCCGAAGACGACTATCAGGACCTTGTCGACGTCAGCGACGCGCGGGCCGCAAAGGCGCGTATCGACGCTGGCGAAGAGACCTGGCCTGAAGACGTCGTCAAGGCGCTGATCGCCGGCGAAGATCCTGTCCGGGTGTTCCGTAAGCATCGCGGCATGAGCATCAAGGAACTGGCTGAAAAGTCCGGGCTCTCCCAGCCCTATCTTTCCGAAATCGAGACCGGAAAGAAGGAGGGCTCCCTGGACGCACTCAGGTCGATCGCCAGCGCGCTGGACGTCGACCTTGACGATGTGGCTTGATGTATACGCATCCCAAGGCGGCCATGCTGTGATCGAGCTTGCTGCTTTTAGAGCCGTATCCCTTTGCCCCACTTGAGGAGGCTCCCTCGTCCAAAAATATGATGCCGGGCTCCTGATATGCGGGGCCAGAAGGCGGCCGACAAAGCCCTCTGTTTAGAGGTTAGTGTCGCCCTTTCAATGTTTTCGCCAGCATCTCGCTCAGTGTTGCCGCCGAGAGCATGGATTCGGCCAAAAGCTTCTTGAGCTTCTGGTTCTCTTCCTCCAGTGCTCTCAGCCTTTTGGCATGGAGACCGACATTCCCGAACTGCAGGGATTGCCACCGATAGAAGGTCGGCTCGCTGATACCGTGCTTGTGGCAAACATCTGCCACAGTCACTCCGGCTTGGTGCTCCTTCAGAATACCGGTAATCTGGTCGTCGTCGAATTTTCGCTTGCCCATCACCGCCTCAGTCCTCGCGAAATGCTCTGTTGAAACTGTCGAGGAGTGGTCTGACGGCATAGAGCGCCACGCTGCTTTTGCCCGTTTCGATCAGTATCTGCGCGGGCATGCCCGCGACCAGTTCGACATCTTTCATTTTCGCCAACCGCTCGTCCGTTACACGGATCGTCGCGGCAAAGTAGGGCTGGCCGCTCTGCGGATCGGTGAGACGGTCCGCTGATACATACTCCACTCGACCTTTCAGGAGTGGAACGCGCCGCTGATTATATGGAAGGAGGTGGACCTGTGCCTCGAGCCCGGCATGGACGAGATTGATGTCTTCCGGTCTGACGTGAGCAGACACGACAAGGCGATCGGAGCGCGGCAGAAGATCGACGAGCGGTTCACCCGCGCCGATCACCCCACCTGATGTGTGGATGCGCAGGTTCATGATTGTTCCATCTTCGGGAGCACGGATATCGGTCCTTGAGAGTTGGTCGTCGATCGCTCGCAAACGCTCGCGCAGTTGCATGATCCGGCTCTCCGTATCGCGCATGCCCTGGGCGACTTCGCTCAACCGGTCGCTCTCAAGCTTTGCGAGATCGGCCTGTGACCCGCTGATCGCCTGGTAGGCGCGAGAGATCTGTGCCTCGACTTGACCCTGCTGGCCATCAAGGTCTGCTTTTTCCCGCTGGAGGTTGAGAAGTCTGCTTCTTCTTTCCAGACCTTTGGCGCTGAGGATCGTAACCTGATCCAGTTCTTGGCTCGAGATTGTCGCTCTGTCGGCCAGTGCTGCCTTCTGCGCGCCAAGTCCGACGATTTCCTGCCGCACCTGCGCGATCTTTTCATTGGCGATCTGAATTTCGGCCTGCATGACCCGGCGACGGGCTTCGAAGATTTTCTGTTGCCCAATCAGAATCGTGCTGACCGAAGGATATTTGTCCATTGCTGCCCTGAGATCCTCAGGATAGGCGATATGGTCGCCGCCCGTCTGCTCCGCAAGCAGGCGGGCGCGGCTTCCTTCGGCGTCCCAAAGTTGCCCTTGAATGCTGTCGCGCTCCGAGCGGGACTTCGTATCGTCGAGCTCTATCACGATTTGCCCGCCCATGACCGCATCGCCGTTTTTAACGAGTATCCGTCGGACAATTCCGCCTTCCAGGTGCTGAATGGTTTTGCGGCTGGACTCCGGTTCGACAACGCCGGATGCGATCGCAGCGCTTTTCAGCGGCGCCAGGACCGACCAGATTCCCAATCCGACGATGAACACCAGGATCAACAGGTTCCCCGTCCAGACAACACCTCTGAGCCCGGGCATGGGCGAAGGGGGGGCGGGTCCGCGCTGTTTCGACTCGATCACCGGCAAATAGGCCGTCTGTTGCCTGGCCGTCGCTGTCGATCGTGGAACCAACTGCTGACCCGTCCTTGACGAATTTGAAAATTTCGCCGGCGTTGCGTCCAGTTGAACAAGGGCCATGGTGTTTCTCCCTATGTTCCTGTTCGAGACGGTGGTTGAAGATAGGTTTCGTAAATCCGCTCGCTGTCGCCGAAGGCTGCCACCGTCCCGTTACGCATGATGGCAATCTTGTTGGTGACCGGCAGGATCCCCATCCGGTGAGTCATTATAACGACGGTCATCCCCCTGGATTTCATGCGCTCGATTGCCGTGAACAGCATGCGTTCGCCGTCATAATCCAGGCTCGAATTCGGATCGTCGAGAACGATCAGGGACGGATTTCCATAGGCCGCCCGTGCCAAGCCCAGCTGTTGGCGCTGCGCTCGAAGGAGCAGGTTTCCACCTTCACCGATATCGGTCTCGTAGCCCTGGGGCAGCCGCATGATCGCGTCGTGCAAGCCAACCAGCTTTGCGGCGTCGATCGCTTTACCGGGATCTCCTCCGTCCAGCCGGCCGATCACATCCTTGATTGCTCCGCCAAAGAGTTCGATGTCCTGCGGCAGGTATCCGACGTGGCGGGTCCCCCCGCAAAGGCGCAGAGCGGAGATATCGACCCCGCCGAGAAGAGCACATCCGCTCGTTGCTTGCACAACGCCTGCTATGACGCGACCGAGTGTCGATTTCCCTGATCCCGACGGACCGATGAGCGCTATGCAATCGCCGGGCGCGAGGCGCAAGGTGATGCCTGTCAATATCGGCCGATCGGCGAATGGTTTGATATAGCTGACATTATCGAGAACGAGGCCATTGGGTTCCGGTAACGGCACCATTCGAGCATCGTGTTCAGATGCAACTGATATCAGCATTCTGTTCAAGCGATTGAAGGCTTTGCGCGCAAACGTAAAGGAGCGCCATGCACCTATTGCGCCCTCGATTGGTGCAAGCCCGCGTCCGAGCAGCAGGCTCGCAACGAAGATGATCCCGGCACTGCCATTGTTTGCGAGCACCAGCCAGGTGGCGGATCCCATCATCAGGATCTGCGCGAGGGTGCGGATCGATTTGGAGAAACCAAGAATGATCTCCGTCCGATGCATCGCGATGTCCTGCGCCCTTCTTGCCATTTCCGCATCGCGATAGACGATCAGCGCTGCGCCATCCTGCATGCCCATTGCCCGGATCACCTCGATGTTTTTGAGGGCGGTCGCAAACCGGATATAGCTCCTCGAAAGGGCAAGATTGGCGTAGGCAAGCGGCTCTCTCGTCGCCAGTTCCGTCAGGAACGCAAACAGCAGAAGTGCAAGCGCGCTCAGAAGACCGATGGTCCCAAGCAGCGGATGAACAAGAAAGAGCAGGAACAGGAATACCGGTGCCCAGGGAACATCAAAAAAGAGCGAGCTAGCCGGTGAATCGAGGAACTGGCGTAGTGCGGCCAGGTCCCTGTAGCATTCCGTGGCGGCTCCCGTATCGGCGCGAGCGGCATATTCGAACGATGCCGTCAGCACCATGGGCCGCAGCCTGTGGTCCAGCCAACTGCCGATGCGCGAAAGAGCTGCTCTGCGCACGATATCCAGCGTGGACCCGACCATCACGCCGATGGCGATGATCATCGTCAGCATCAGCAGCGTGTCAGCGCTTCGGCTCGACAGGACCCTGTCGTAGATCTGCAGGAGATAGATCGAAGGCGCGAGAAGAAACAGATTGTAGCCGCAGCTATAGAGGAAGACCAGCCCGAAGGCTCCGGCACAAGCCCGGAGCGCAACAACAAGCTGTGTCGGCGGGCGCGGTGGCTTTATGGAAATTGTTGTCATTATCAGATCTCGCTGCACTTGATACTGACAAGAAGAGGCTGCTTACCTTGAGGGCCGCCGGCCGAAACCAGCGGCCCTTGAGGTCTGAGTTCAGGAGCCGAGATGGTCGACGTCGATATGGCCGAAGGCGTTTATGAAGTGATCGAGAGAATTGTTCACCGTCGTCGTTTCGGGATCCGTGTGAACCAGAGCTGACGAGATATCGCCGCCCAGAGCGTTGTTTCCGTTGCCGCCGTTGCCGCCGACGCCTGCGAGGATGGTCGCATGCTGATCGGCCACAAGCTGCGTATATTGGGTCGCGGTCGTCGCCGCATTCACGGTAGCCGTGTCGCCGCCGCTCGAGTTTCCTTGGCTGCCGTTGGAGTGGGAATCTCCCCCCGCGCCGCCGTCGCCGCTGTTCGTGACCGCCGCCAGGAAGCCGTTCTTGGCCTGAGCAAAGCCACCGTCTCCGCCACTGCCGGCGTCCCAACCTGCCTTCTGCCAAACGTGATCGCCGTTGTGCAGATGGGTATCGGCCCCGTAGACCGTTTGCACTGGGTCTACATATGCAACCGGGTTGTAGTTGATGTTCCCATCGTTGTGGCCATCTCCGCCGTTGCCGGCATTCGCGTCACCCGCATCCGGGTTGTTGAGATGAATCGTGTCGGATATCTGTGGAATAGGCATTGATGTCACTCCTTCTACTTCGTTTCATCAGTGTTGCTTTTACGGCGTGAGTATCAAGCATGTCACCGCCAGCCAATACAACCGCAGGCAAATAATGCCTGCGATTTAATCTGTGAACCATCTAGATATTCGGTGACATTCATTCGGATGTATACTTCGAGGCGGCGAAGCGTTATTTGAATTGGTACTTGGTGCTTTGGCGTCGGATGGCATGGCCACGATCATGTCTGCGACCTCGTCGAAGCGGCGCCGCTTTTTGAAGCAACGCCCGCCGAAGAAAACCGCCTGTATCCGGGGTTCTCATCAGGTTTGCGCTTGGCAAAGACGATCCTGTTCGGGGCTGAAAACGTTTATGTTCCGCCGCGAGAAAGATGCAGGACCTCTGATCCAAGGGCGGATTGGTGCTCGCAAACTCGCACAACGGGCGCTGCGGTCATGACAGCCAAATGGCTACAGTCCTAGCCGACGGGATGTAGACGAATTGCAGGCTCCGCTTTTCTTCCGTTCAGAGGCACAATGCCTGAACAATTCAGGCTGCATGGCGCCGCACGCTCGGTGGACGTGCGGTTGACCGCGGATGGAGACGGCAATGGCGGAAACTCGTTCCTTAGTGGAAGACTTGCCCAAGGCGGGCACCGATCAACACCTCGCCTCCAATGTGGCCGCGGGACATCTGGCGCTGGTGCCGACTTGGCTTCCATTGGATGTCGCTTCCGGTCCAAGCTCTAATTCAGCCGGCAGCGGTGGTGACGGGATAAGCGAAGGCGTGATCAGCAGCAACGCGTTGGCCGTTTTCATGCCGTCCAATGCCGCTATTGCGGGACCTCATTCGGGTGCCGACGCTTTCCAGGGCAATGATGCGCTCATCAATCAGCATCCCACCGAAATGGCCGGGATAGGTGGGAATGGCGGCAGCGGCAATGTTGCCATCCGCAGCGGCGATGGCGCCAATCATGCCGGCACGGGGGGCAATGGGCTTTTCTACGGCGGACTCGTGAGCACCGAAGTCGCACTGTTTGCCCCCGTCAATACTGCCGTGGCTGCAGGCCCCGGCGCGACGGCTCACGCCGAGCAATCGAACAACGCCCTGTTCCTGCAGGGCGCAACCCAGATCGGCGGCATGGGCGGCTCGGGCGGAGACCATAACGTCGCGAGCCACGGCTCGTCGATGAGCCCGGGAACTGCGCTCACATTGACCGGCGACTTTTATGCAGGTCATGGCGGCGATGGATATTTCGTCGGCACTATGGTCGACGTGAGTATCGCCATCTTCTCGCCGATCAATATCGCCATTGGCGCCGCGGGCGGCTCGGCGGAGGCCCATCAGACAAACAATGTCATTTTCGATCAGGGAGCTGTGCAGATCGCAGGCATCGGCGGCAATGGCGGTGGCTTCAACCTGTCGTCAGACACGATTTTCACCGGCAACCATGCGCTCGGCGGTGGCGGTGACGGAGTCGGATCGTCAACCGGCAGCATGGTCGATGTCAATTTCGGCTATTTCCATCCCATCAACATTGCCGTTCCCGCCGGTGGGACGGCGGACGCCCAACAGGTCGATCATGTTCTCTATGATCAACATGCGCTCCAGTTGGCCGGCATCGCGGGCCACGGCGGAGACGGTAACCTCACAGACGCCCATTCGGCTCTCGTAGACGACATTCTGAGCTTCATGCATGGCTAGAGCCTTTCCATTTTTCTTCGAAGCACGGAAATGCTCTATCTCTTTGTTTCCACGCAATTCCGGACGCAAAACCGCTACGCATTTTTGCTGGTATTGCGCTAGCGCATAGCCTCCCCACTTGCATTGCGGAGGCTCAACTGCACGAAACCGTTCTTTGCGCGATCTTTCAAGCCATGTGTTGAATTGTTTCCTCCGCCCGGCATTCGGCTCCTTGGGCCGATATGACACTGAACGGCGGGCTCAGTGAGATCCCGAACATTCCACAATGACCTCATCCGCATTGTCGCCGATTTCGGCCGACTGGGGCCGTGACCTCCGGCCGCTATCGGTCGGTGCCGGCGCAGTGCTGTTTGCGGGAGAACAATGCTAACTGGTATTAATGCGTCATTAGAGCACAGTTTCACTAATCATAAGGGGTAGTCAGCGATCTCAGGCTTTTGTTACTTTTCGCGTTTGTCATTTTGTTGTCGGGTCTGCGACTGCTTTGAATTGAGATATGGAAACAAAGCCGAGCCGATCGGCAACTCGTTATATCCAATGGCGCTTTCCGAAATGGGTCGGTAGCAGATCAGTTGCCTTTTCAGTGCCTTTGAAAGCTTTGTTGACCCGCTTGCCGTACGTGAATTCGGCGAAGGCTGGAAAGTCTGCAGCGACAAGTCGAACCAGCAGGCATTCATGAAAAATCTCTTCAATGTGCTCTGCAATCCCAGTTATCTATCATTGATATTTTATAAACTATAAGAATTATCATGAGAGGTAAGACTATTAATATCAGAAATACACTCACTTTTTCTCATGACATGTAGTGAGAACAGGAATAATATGAACAGCTGTTGCGTTGCAAATATTCTTGGGGAGCACGCAAGTGTCCGACATTACTGGAACTAGGCGCCGTATCGGGCGCAATGCACCAACTGTGATCATCATCGAGCATTCTACATTGGCGCGCACCACCGTGGTGAAGCTTCTTGAGCGTGAACTCGCCGGATGGAACGTTATAGATTTGATCTCGACCGAGAGTCTCGAGAGTGCTCTCGGAGCTGAGGTGCGTTTGATTGTATTGGGTCTGGCTGGCAGAAGTGTTGAGAGCACCAGCCTGCGTGACGATCTCGCGGCGATTGCTGCACGTTTTCCTGAGGCTCCTGTCACGTTGCTCTCAGGTACGGATGACGCCATCATAGCCCGTCAGGCACTCAAGATGGGCCTCCGCGGCTTATTCTCGACTTCACTTCCCATTGACATTGCCCTTGCCGGTCTTCGTCTCGTTCTGGCTGGAGGAACGTTTTTCCCGCAGCTATTGGGAGCTGTTACAGCAGTCCCAAACGATCATACGCCGGTCAGAAATGAGGCCGAAAAGAGTTTGGATGAGAGGACGCAGTATTTGGCGATCGCTGATTTCACTCCCCGGGAAGCGGATGTCCTCGCAGAGCTGCAATGCGGCTGTTCAAATAAGGTCATTGCAGGAAAACTTAATTTGTCGGGGCATACGGTGAAGATGCATTTGCAGCACATAATGCGCAAGTTGCAGGCGCAGAACCGCACAGAAGTGGTTGCCCGCTTAATTCAAAGAGCCGCCGGTGGGCCTGACGTCTCGCCGAGTTAGGCGGCGTCGCCAGTACCGGGGAGTATCGGCGGGGCGTTCGTTTCAACGGGTCTCATATCGTGATGCCTCGATCGGAACCGCGAGTCCGGCCGTCCGTTACCCTTTGAGGAACGGAGGATATGGACATGCGCAAGAGAAAAGCCATCGTCGAGGCGGCGCTCGAGTCCGAGTACGAGCGCCAGGCACTGGGGATCATGAATACCGAGCAAGCTCTCAAGCTTGAGGATTCCGACGGTCTTGTCTTCAGTCATCCGGATAAAGAGGCCGGAGTGACGGACCATTTTGTCGATCAAGATGAGCTGCGCCGATTGGTGCGGCGGTCAACGCCGCCGCTTTCCCGATTGCAATCGCAGCCTCGTACGACGCGTTCGTCCTGAACTTCAAGCAATCATATAACCACCGTCCACCGGCATCGATATCCCGTTCACCATGGCAGCCTGATCGGACAGCAGGAAAAGAACAACCTCGGCGATATCTGCCGGCTCGGCGAAGCGACCGACGGGAATTCGCTTCATCATCCCCGCGGCTTTCTCGGGATCGCTCCATGCCTTCACCGCCATTGGCGTCAACGTCACCGTTGGATGGACGCCGTTGGCGCGGATGCCGTGCGGCGCAAGTTCCTTGGCCATGACCCGCGTCAAGCCATCCAATCCACCCTTCGATGCACAATAGGCCGCGTGGTCGGGGATGCCGACGAAGGAGGCGACCGACGAGACATTGACGATGGCGCCCTTGCGGCCCTCCTTGATCAGCGAACGGGCATATTCCTGGGCGACGATCATCGGAGCGCGCGTATTGACCGCGACAAGACGATCGAACGCTTCGACGGTCGTCTCCAGGAACGGCTGGAGCTCGGTCGTGCCGGCGCAGTTGATAAGGAAATCTGCGGGAAGGGCAGCGATCGCCGCCTCTCTGGTCGCATCGGCGTCCGCGAGATCGACCTGGATTGCCCGGCAGCCGAATTCCCCTCGCAACGCTTCGACGTCGGCAGCACTACGCGTCAGCGCGACGACCTGCGCACTCCGTTCGACGAGCATCCTTACAATTTCGCGTCCGATACCTTTGCCGGCGCCGGTCACGATCACCGTCTTTCCTCTGAACTCCATGGGTCGATCTCCTAAAGTCTCTGGCCTGTTTCCCGATCGAAGATATGCGCACGTCGGGGATCGATGTGGAAGTACATCGTCCGTCCGGGGTCGACCTCGATACGCTCACGGATCAGCGCGTCGATCGGCACGCCTCCCGTGCGGCCGAAGATCAACGTCTCGGAACCCGTCGGCTCGAACACCGAGACTTCGACCGGAACGCCTTCCTCGCCGATCGTGATGTGCTCCGGTCGTATGCCGTAGGTAACGGCTCGTCCTTCATCCGCATTTGTGTCCGCCATCGGAAGGGCGATGCCCTGGTCGGTGACGACGATCTTCCTGCCGTCGCGGGTGGCTATGCGGCCCTCAAGGAAGTTCATCGATGGGCTGCCGATGAAGCCGGCGACGAAGAGGTTGACGGGGAAGTCGTAGAGATCGAGAGGCTTGCCGATCTGCTCGACCCTCCCGTCACGCATCACCACGATCTTGTTGGCCATCGTCATCGCCTCGATCTGATCGTGCGTGACGTAGACGGTGGTGGTCTTCAGCCGCTGGTGAAGCTCCTTGATCTCGACGCGCATGGTGACGCGGAGTTTAGCGTCGAGGTTCGACAATGGCTCGTCGAATAGGAAGACCTTCGGGTCTCGGACGATGGCACGACCCATCGCCACGCGTTGACGCTGTCCGCCCGACAGTTGCTTCGGATAGCGGTCGAGATAACGCGTCAGATCGAGGATCTCGGCCGCCCTGCCGACCTTCTCGTCGATCTCCGCCTTCGGACGTTTGGCCATCTTCAGCGGAAAGCCCATATTCTCGGCGACCGTCTTGTGGGGATAGAGCGCGTAGCTCTGGAAGACCATCGCGATGTCACGCTCCTTTGGAGGAGCGTCGGTGACGACACGGCCGCCGATCCGGATGTCTCCGCTGCTGACCGTCTCCAGCCCGGCGATCATCCGGAGCAGGGTGGACTTGCCGCATCCGGAGGGACCGACCAGAACGACGAATTCCCCGTCCTCGATGTCGACGCTCACGCCATGCATGACCTGAAGAGAGCCATACTTCTTGGTGACGTCGCTAACCTGTACGTTTGCCAATGTCGTTCCCCCTAAAGCAGCCCAGTTTGTGTTTTGATGTCATTGACGGAATTCATCGGTTCATCCCTTCCAGACGACATAGGCGCCAAGGACCGCCGAGATTGCCGCCGCGAACCATACCGAAGGCCCGAACGGCTCGATGAACCGCATCCAGAACAGCGAGAGCGCGACCCAGATCACGATCGAGATGAAGAGCCGGTCGAACCAGTTCGTTTCGATCGGCAGAAATCCCGGCTTGCGTTCGTTATTTCCTGATTGAGACGTCATAGTTTCATCCTTTCACGGCGCCGAAGGTCAGGCCGGCGACGATGTGACGCTGGACCACCGAAAAGACGATGAGCGCCGGAACCAATGTCAGCATTGAGATCGCGGCCATGATGCCCCAGGCCGTTCCCGTCGTCGTCACATATTCAGACAAGCCGGTGGTCAGAGTCCGCGCGTGGAAATTGGTGAGCGTCGCTGCCAGCAGGTATTCGTTCCACGCAAACACCCAGGTCAGGATTAGCGTCACCGCAAGTCCGGGCCGTGCCAAAGGAAAGATGATATCATAGAGGACGGTCCATGGGCTCGCGCCGTCCATGTAGGCCGCCTCGTCCAATTCCTTCGGAATGCCTTCCACGGTCGGACGCAGCGTCCAGATGGCGAAGGGAAGGTTGAAGGAGCAATAGACCAGGATCATGCCCAGCTTGGAATCGGCGAGCGAGAAGTCGCCGATCCTGTAGACCTGCGTCAGTAGCAGGAAAAGCGGCAGCAGGAAGACCGCCGGCGGCGCCATGCGGTTGGTGATCGTCCAGAAGAAGATGCTTTCCTTGCCGGCGAGGTCGAAGCGCGTCAGGGCGTAGCAGGCAAGGAAGCCGAGCGTGGTGACGAGCAGCGCGTTGCCTGACGAAATGATCATCGAGTTGAGCATGTATCCGCGCAAGGTCGGATTGGTCAGCACGTCCTGGTAGTTCTTCCAGAAGAAGCTCCGGACAATGACATCGGGCGTCGAGAACAGGTCGAAGGGCTGTTTCACCGATATGACGAAGAGCCAGTAGATCGGGAAAAGGGTCGCGAGGCTTATCAAGGTCCACAGGACGACCGGAAGCCAGGGAAAACGGGTCTTCTTCATCGCTTCAACCTCTCTTCACGCGGGGCGCAATCAAACCGACGTAGAGCAGCCAGCAGACGACGATGGTGAGATAGAGGACGATGACGGAGATCGCCGAACCGTAGCCGTAATTCGTCTTGGGAAAGACTTCCTTGAAGATATGGACGCCGATGTAGCGCGTCGATGAACCCGGACCGCCGCCGGTCAGCATCAGGACTTCGTCAACGGTGCGCAGCGCATCCATCAGCCTGATGAACACGGTGGCGAGCATGGCCGGACGGATCAGGGGCAGCGTGATGTGCCAGAAGATCTGGCTTTTGCCCGCGCCGTCGATCTGCGCCTGCTCGAACGGGTCTGAAGGAAGTGAGACGAGTGCGGCGATCAGCGACAGGGTGACGAGCGGCGTCCAGTGCCAGATGTCCATGATGACAGTGACGGTGAAGGCCGCGACGGCGCTCTGGCCGATATTCAGATCGTAGCCGAACCAGCTCCTCAGAAGATAGGGAATGATGCCGATGGAGGGGGTGGTCATCAGCTTCCAGACTGAGCCGACGATGATCGGCGCCATGATCAGCGGCAGCGTATGGATCGTGCGAAACACCGCTTTTCCGGGAAAGTCCTTGAGCAGCGCCTGGGCGAGGATGTAGCCAAGGACCAGCTCCGACACGACCGCGAAGAAGACGAATGTCAGGGTGATGCCGAGTGATGCCAGGAACTGCGGGTCGAAGACGAGCCGCCGATAGTTCTCAGCCCAGTTGAAAATCATGCCCGGATTGGCCGCGAACGGGTTCCATGAATGGAAAGAGACCCAGAGGACGTAGATGAAAGGAAAGATCCCGAACAGTCCGAGGATCACTATGGTCGGTGACAGCAACAGCCACCCGAGCTTCTGCGAATGCATCGCCTATCCCCCATTGAACGTTATGTGGACGTCCGCTCCATCTGGGAACGGAAGATGACGGGTCGTCGGAACGACCCGTCAAGTTGGGGAGGATGTTTTATTTGCGATAGCCGAGCGAGGTGAGCTCTTCTTCGGCCTTGGCCGCCATCTGGTCGAGGCCTTCATCGGGCCCGATCTTGCCGGTCAGGATGTCGTAGAAGATAGGAGCGGTCGCTTCACGCACCTGCGCATGGAAGGGATAGGGGGGAGCGCCGGCGAAGAGCTTGCCGTCGTCCTTCAGCATCGTGTAGAAGCCGCCGAGCTTGACGTCCATCTCCTTCACCTTCGGATCGTCGAACGTCGCCTTGTTGGTGATGCGCGGTGCGGCGATCGCCCAATCGGGCTGCACTTCGTTCTGGCCGATGAATTCGAGGAACAGCAGTGATGCTTCCTTGTTCTTGGACGTGACCGGAACGCCGAAGGCGCCGCCATCGTAGTAGCCGATATAGCCCTTTCCAGCTTTCGCGTCGTCCAATACGCCCGGCTCGAGCGGCGGCAGAGCGAAACCGACCTGGCCGACCACCTTCGACTGCGCCGGATCGCTTGCGATCCACGCGGCGTTCTCACCGTAGATCAGGCCCTGGGCGACGCGGCCCGCGGCGAAGGTCGTTGCGGTTTCCGTCCAGGTTGACTGCGTCGATTCCGGAGGAGCGATGTCGCGCAGGTGCAGCCAGTACTTCAACGCGGCCTTGGCCTTGTCGCCGTTCATTGCGCCGCCATGTTCGACCGTCGCCGCATAATTGTTCTTGGCGTCGATGCCCCAATTGTAGACGCCGAAAGTCGGCGCGATGGACTCGAAGAATTCATACCAGGACGCCGGATGGCCGGTATGTGCCTGAGCGGTGGTGCCCCAGAGCTCCATACCGTTGTCCTTGCCGTACTTCGTGAAGAATTCGGCGATCTCGGTGTATTCCGCGTGTGTGGTCGCCGGCTTCAGGTCCTTGCCGGTTTCCTTCTTGAAAGCTTCCTTGATCTTCGGATCTTCGAACAGGTCCTTACGATAGAGATACGCCTTCAGGAAGGCTTCCATCGGAACGCCGAAGAGATCGCCGCTCGCGTCCTTGAAATAGTCGGCAAAGCTGGTGAAGTTCGCATCGTCGTAGGTCGGCGCCTTCAGATCCGGCTGGTCTTTAAGCGTCTTGGTGATGTCGACGAGGAAATTCCTGGCGAGATAGGAGTAGATGATGTCCTGCTCGATGTAGACCATGTCATAGATACCAGTCTTGGCTTCCATGTCCTTGATGGCCTTGTCGTACATCTGATCCCAGGACGTCGTCTCGATGTCGACCTTGATGCCGGTCTTCTTTTCGAATTCCGGAGCAAGCACATTCCTGATGTAGTTCGATGGCGGGGTGCTTTCGGTGACGCCGTGCAGTGTCACGCCCTTGAATTTGGCGCCGGCGTCGGACCAGAAATCAGCCCAGGCAGGCGAAGCAGTGGCGGCGAGGCTGAGCGTCAGCGCAAGCGCGCTAGCCTTCAAAGCATAGTTCATTTTCAATCCTCCCAAAGTGCAGCGAGATCATTTCGCCGGTCCTTTGTGTAGGCCAAAAAAACCACCGGCGCAACATTTGTTGTCTAAACATGCAAATAGAGGATCTATCCTATTGATTTTCGCAGAAACTAATTTCCGACGGAGGGTTGAATGCAATGGGCGCAAGCTTAAAATGTTGCATTGCAAGGTATTTTTGCAAAGCAGCAAAAGATTTTAAGCCAAAATTATTTGTTGTCTTGCCAAACTAAATGGCATAGCACTGTTCGCAGCCAAAGGCATTTTTTGGAGGAAAAGGCTATGCGTCGATTGGGTATCCATTCATTTGTATGGACAGGCGGCCAAACGCAGGAAGGGCTGGAGATGGCCCTCAACAAGACGGCCGAACACGGATATCGCACCATCGAATTTGCCTATCTGCGCCCCGAGAAATTCAATCTCGATCGACTGGCAAAGCTTGCGCAGTCGCTTGACGTGGAGATTGGCGTGACGATGGGCCTGCCGCTCGACAGGGACGTATCGAGCGAGGATACCTCAGCTGTGTCCGCCGGCAAGCAGACGCTGGCCGACGCCGTTCGGGCGGTCCGTGACATCGGCGGCAACAAGCTCGGCGGAATTCTCTATTCCGCGCACACCAAGTACAATCGCCAACCGACGAAGAAGGGCTGGGACAATAGCGTCGCCGCGATCGCCGCAACCGCCGAAGTCGCCAGACAAGCGAACGTCGACCTCGTCCTGGAGGTTGTCAACCGGTTCGAGACCAACCTGCTGAATACGGCAGCGCAGGGGCTGAAGTTCGTCGCCGAGACGGGATCGGAGCATGTCCGTCTCCACCTCGACACATTCCATATGAACATCGAGGAAGCCAATCCGGCCGCGGCGATCCGCTTGGCCGGCGACAAGATCGGCTACTTCCACATCGGCGAGAGCAATCGCGGTTACCTCGGTGACGGTGTCATCAACTTCGATCTGATCTTCGACGCTCTGCTCGACATCGACTACAAGCGCGACATCGTGTTCGAAAGCTTCTCGACGACGGTCGTGGACGAAGGCCTGTCGCTCGCCTGTGCGATCTGGCGCGACACCTGGGAGGATAATGATCCGCTTGCGGCGCACGCGAAGCGCTACATCGAGCTGAAATATGACGAGGCCAAGCGCCGCCGCGCCACAAACGCGCGGCCCTGATTATCCCTCTGACAGCCTGTTCCAGTCGTGTAAGGGTTGGGCCGACTGAAGGGAATTGAAACATGAACGACACCGTCTCCATCGGAAGTTCGCCGCGCAGGATCCGACAGAACAATATCGTCGCCGCCTTGCAGACGATCTATGCCCACCGAAGCCTCAGCCGGGCGGATCTCGCCCGGAAGCTCGGGATGAATCGCTCGTCCTCGGGAGAGATCGTCGCCGAGCTGACGGAAGGCGGGTTTGTTCAGGAGTCGGACGAGAGCGGCAAGCAGCGCCTGGAGCATTCCCGTGCCGGGCGTCCTGGTATCATGCTCGAACTGGTCCCCGATGCCGCATTCTTCGTCGGGATCGAGATTGGCGTCGAGCATATATCGGCTGCAGTTGTCGATCTCTCCGCCGAAGTCCGGGCATGTCGGAAAATCGCGTTCGACACCATGTCGTCGACCGTGGAGGAGGCCGTGGCGCGGGGTGTCGAGCTGATCGTCGGCGCGATGGCGAAGGGGATGATCGGACGCTGCAAGGGTCTCGGCATATCGGCGCCGGCCCACATCCGGCCGGACGGAATTGTCACCCTCGCACCCATCATCGGCTGGCGGGAGGTGTCGTTGAAGGAGATTGGCCGATCCGCCTTCCTGGCCGCCTTCCCGGCCGCCGTCCCGATCGCAGTTGAAAACGACGCCAACGCGTTTGCGATCGGCGACAGCTATCGTCACGGCGTCTCAGGCGTGACCCTGTTCCTGCTGATGGAAACCGGCGTTGGTGGCGGCATCATGATCGATGGCAAGCTGTTCCGGGGCGGCCACGGCCTGGCGGGAGAAATCGGTCACACCCTGGTGCCGGGAAGCGGCGGTCAGAAGTTTGAGCAACTGATCGGTCGCGAAGTGCTGATCAGGCAGTATCGCGAGGCTATTGGACGTAAGCACGTCGATCTGCAGGAATTCCTTGGCGACGTTCATGACCGTGTCCCGGCCGCGGTCAATATCGCCGAAACCTGGTCGCGCCATCTCGCATATGCATTGCTGCAGGCCTGTCGGCTGCTCGACCCCGACAGGATCGTGCTGGGTGGCTCTGTGGCATCCCTCTACCCGATGGTGGCCGCCCGGGTGGCGGTCCACATGTCGGAGGGCCAGAGTATACCTTTCCCCACGCCGGAGATCGTCGTGGACGATGATGCGGAGTTCGGCTCCGCCTTCGGGGCGGCGTGCATGTTGCACCAGCGCTTTCTGTCATTGGAGAGCGAGGAGTTCGGCGGCGAGGACGGTGCGCCGATCCAGTCGGCGACGAGTTGACGACAAGAACGATCGAAAGCAGGATTGCAAATGACTTCAGTACTGGCTCCGGACCCGCTTGGTCCCACCGTTTGCGTAGGGGAGATCCTCGTCGAGATCGTCGCCACGACGGTCGGAGACGGTTTTCTCAAAGCCCAGCCGCTCGTCGGTCCGTTCGCGAGCGGAGCGCCGGCGATCTTCATCTCGCAATGCGGGCGCCTGGGCGGCAAGGCCGCAATGGTCGGCGCCGTCGGCGATGACGATTTCGGTCGTGTCAATACCGATCGCCTCAAACGCGACGGCGTCGACGTTTCGACGATCTCGATCGATTCGGATTACCCCACAGGCAGCGCCTTTGTCCGCTACCGCAAGGATGGCTCCAGGGATTTCGTCTATAACATCGCCACATCAGCAGCTGCGCGCTTCGGCTGGTCTCAAGCGGTCGGCGATCTCATCCATCGGAGCGGACATCTTCACGTGATGGGTTCCGCCCTGTCGGTCCCCAGTGCGCGCGCTGTGATCGACAAGGCGGTCGACATCGTCAAGGCGCGGGGCGGAACCCTCTCAGTGGATCCGAACATTCGCAAGGAATTGAAGCTGGATGATGATACCGAGCGCCGCTTTTCCAAGCTTGTCGCTGCCGCCGATCTGCTTCTGCCGTCCGGAGAGGAGCTTGAGCGTGCCGCCGGCGTCGAAGGCGAGGCAGAGGCGATCCGCCGCTTGTTCGAGATCGGCGTCAAGGAGATCGTGCTGAAGCGCGGCGCCGAAGGCGCAACCTATTTCGGCAGGCAAGGAGACCGCATCGACGCATCGGCATTTGTCGTTCAAGAGGTCGACCCCACCGGCGCCGGCGACTGCTTTGGTGGCGCCTATCTCACCTGCCGGCGGCTCGGAATGTCTCCGCAGCAAGCTCTGACCTATGCCTCGGCCGCCGGCGCCCGCAACGTGATGGTCTTGGGTCCGATGGAAGGTGCCGGCACTCGGCAAGAGCTCGATGCGTTCATCGCTTCAACGGAAAGGCGGTCGTGATGCAGGTGCATCTCAACGAACTGGCCAGGCTGAGGATCGAAGGCCACCCCAGAGGCGTGACCTCCGTATGCTCCGCCCACCCCATCGTGCTTCGCGCCGCGCTCCGACATGGACGGCAACACGAGAGCACCGTCCTCATTGAAGCGACCTGCAACCAGGTCAACCACCTCGGCGGCTACACCGGAATGACGCCAAGCGACTTCGCGTCCCGCGTTCGCCAAATAGCAGTCGAGGAGGGATGCCCCGAAAATCTGATCGTTCTCGGCGGTGACCATCTCGGCCCCAATCCTTGGCGCGATCGCCCGGCCGAAGAGGCCATGGCCGAGGCGGAGAAGATGGTTGCCGCCTATGTCGAGGCCGGGTTTCGCAAGATTCACCTCGATGCCTCGATGGGCTGCAAGGGCGAGCCAGTGGCGCTCGACGACGAAACCACCGCCCATCGCGCCGCCCGGCTCGCGGCGGTCGCCGAGGCCTCGGCGAAGAAGAGCGGCGGCGCAATGCCGGTTTATGTCATCGGCACCGAAGTGCCACCGCCAGGCGGGGCCGATCATGCCCTGACAACCATCGATCCGACGGCGGCCGCAGCGGCGCTGAAGACGATCGAAGTCCACCGCCGGATCTTTGCGGAGGCAGGACTCGGCCAAGCGTTTGAACGGGCCATCGGGCTGGTCGTTCAGCCGGGCGTCGAGTTCGGCAATCAGAATGTCATCCTTTACGACCGCAGCAAGATAGACGCGCTGAAATCGGTGCTCACCGAGGAGCCGCAGTTCGTCTTCGAAGCGCATTCGACGGATTATCAGGGAACCCGGCCCTTGACCGCGCTGGTGGAGGACGGCTTTCCCCTTCTAAAGGTCGGTCCCGAGCTGACCTTCGTCCTGCGCGAAGCGCTCTATGCGTTGGATGCGATCGCGTCGCACCTCTTGCCCGATTACGGCGAACGTCCGCTCTATGCGGCGATGGAAGCGGTGATGCTCGATCAGCCCGGCAACTGGAGCCGCCACTACCACGGGACAAACGCCGAGATGCGCTGGCTGCGGCATTACTCGCTGTCTGACCGCATTCGCTATTATTGGGCGTCGGCTGAAGCCCAAGAGGCCGTCGGGCGCCTGTGCGAGGCGCTTCGAGGGCAAATTGTACCGCTGCCCTTGTTTTGGCAGCATATGCCGGCCGCACAGGAATTCGCAGATGCGCCGCTCGATCCGGAACAGGTTTTGATCTGGAGGGTGACGAAGAGTCTCTCGGACTATCACGCCGCCTGCGGTGTCGGGAAAAATTGACAATCAGGATCAAGACAGGAGGAAAATCGATGACGGAATTGAATGGGAAGATCGCGGCGGTCACGGGTGCTGCGTCCGGAATTGGACTCGCTTCGACGGAGGCAATGCTCGCCGCTGGCGCGACGGTCGTGCTGGTGGACCGCGATGAGAAGGCCCTTGAGACGGTTTGTGCCCGGCTTGGCGAGCGCGCTATTCCGCTCAAGATCAACTTGCTGGATCCGGGCGAGTGTGCGGGACTGCTCGATGGCATCCTGTCGAAGACCGGCAAGCTCGATATCCTGCATGCCAATGCAGGCACCTATATCGGCGGCGACCTGATGGAAACCGACCTCGATACCATCGATCGGATGCTCAATCTCAATGTAAACGTCGTCATCAAGAACGTTCGAAGCGTCATTCCGCACATGATCGAACGCGGCACCGGCGACATTGTCGTCACCAGCTCCGTCGCTGGACACTCGGCGATTCCATGGGAACCTGTTTATTCGTCATCGAAGTGGGCGATGACGTGCTTCGTCCAGACGATGCGACGCCAGCTTCTGAAAAGTGGCATTCGTGTGGGGTCGGTTTCTCCAGGGCCGGTGATCAGCGCTTTGCTTGCTGACTGGCCGGAGGAAAACCTTCGCAAGGCCAAGGAGGCCGGAGCCTTGATCGAGCCCAAGGAAGTCGCCGACGCGATCATCTTCATGCTGACCCGTCCGCGCAACGTCACTATCCGCGATATCGTCGTGCTTCCAAGCGCCTTTGACATTTGAGGAGACGCGAAATGAGCTACCAGCAGAAATTTCGCCTCGACGGCGAACGGGCGGTGGTCACAGGCGGAGGGCGTGCGA
Source organism: Rhizobium sp. SRDI943 (assembly GCF_057653695.1). Taxonomy (NCBI): domain Bacteria; kingdom Pseudomonadati; phylum Pseudomonadota; class Alphaproteobacteria; order Hyphomicrobiales; family Rhizobiaceae; genus Rhizobium; species Rhizobium sp. SRDI943. Next base: position 280,901 of record NZ_CM172787.1, read on the forward strand.
TCGGTCTCTGCTGCACCGAGGCGCTGGCGGAGGCGGGCGCCGCCGTCGTCGTCATCGAACGCAGCGAGGCCGACGCTGTGCAAGCACTTGCGTTGCGCGACAGAGGCTACGACGTCGAAGTCCGGGTCGGCGACGTCACAGACGCGGCCCGAATGGACGCGATCGCGGCTGAACTCGCCGACGGCGGGCGGCCGGCGACCATCCTGGTGAACAATGCCGGAATTGGCCAGAGCGGCATCCCGGCGCAGGATCTCACCGACGCCGATTGGCTGCGCATGATGGACGTCAATCTCAACGGCGTCTTCTGGTGCTCGCGCGCCTTTGGTCGTCCGATGATTTCGATGAAACGCGGCGCCATCGTCAACCTCGGCTCGATGTCGGGGACGATCTGCAACCGGCCCCAGCCTCAGACGGCCTATAACGTCTCCAAGGCGGCAGTCCATCACCTCACGCGCTCGTTGGCCGCCGAGTGGGCACACCACGGTATCAGGGTAAATGCCGTTGCGCCCACCTATATCGAGACACCGATGGTGGTCGCCGTCGAAGCCAATCGCGAGCGTATCCCGCTCTGGCTCGCCGACACGCCGATGGGAAGAATGGGAACGCCGGAGGAGGTTGCAAGTGCGGTCCTCTTCCTCGCGTCGGGCGCCGCCAGCCTGATGACCGGGGCGATCGTCAACGTCGATGCAGGGTTCACCTGCTGGTAGTCGGTCCCGGACGAGGTGAGAGCGGCGCCTCGTCCACACCTGGAAACCAGTATGGAAACGTTACCACATTATCTTGACTCGCATTCCTGCTGCGTTTATCCAAATGTGGAAACGTTACCATATCGGGAGGAAGCTTGATGAAATCCGCGCGATTGAACCGACTTTTCGGCGTGTCTGGAAATTGTTTTGACGTTGCTATCGATCACGGCATGTTCAATGAACGGACTTTCCTCGCCGGCATCGAGAACATGAAGACTGCGATCGAGGTGATCGCGCAAGCGGCGCCGGATGCAATTCAGCTGCCGCCGGGAACCGCACCCATGCTGCAGGCGATCCCCGGCAAGCAGCGTCCGGCGCTGGTGCTGCGCACCGACATCGCCAACATCTATGGCAATCCCCTGCCGTCTCAGCTGTTTTCCGAAATGATCGACAGGGCGGTGGAACAGGGCGTTGCGTTGGATGCCGCCTGTGTCGTCGTCAATCTCTTGATGCTGCCGGACCAGCCGGAAGTCTACCGCGCCTGCGTGCGCAATGTGAACAGCCTGAAACGCGAATGCGAGATCTACGGCATGCCGCTGATGGTCGAGCCGCTCGTCATGCAGGACAATTCCAAGGGCGCCTACATGGTCGACGGCGCGATCGACAAGATCCTGCCGCTCGTGCGCCAGGCGGCCGAACTCGGCGCTGATATCATCAAGGCCGACCCCTGCGACAATGTCGAGGAATATCACCGCGTGGTCGAAATCGCCCAAGGCCTGCCGGTGCTGGTGCGCGGCGGCGGCCGCGTTTCGGATCAGGAAATCCTGATCCGCACCAAGCAGTTGATGGAGCAGGGCGCCCGCGGCATCGTCTATGGCCGCAACGTCATCCAGCATCAGAATCCCGCCGGCATGACGCGGGCCTTGATGGCAATTGTCCATGACAAGGCTTCCGTCGAGCAAGCCTCGCTGCATATTGGCTGACGCGCGTCTGGGAGGACATGTCATGACGAAAATATTCCGCTTCGGCGTCATCGGCTGCGGTCTGATGGGGCGCGAGTTCGCGAGTGCCGCGGCGCGCTGGCTGCATCTGGCCGATGTGAAGGCGCGACCGGAAATCGTCGCCGTTTGTGATACCAACGCGACGCTGCTCGACTGGTTCAGGGATCATGTGCCGACCGTTCGGCAGTTCGCCGCCGACTATAAGGAGCTTCTGGCCAATCCCGAGGTCGATGCGGTCTATTGCGCTGTCCCGCATGTGCTGCACCAGCAATTCTACATCGACGTCCTGAAGGCCGGAAAGCATCTTCTCGGCGAAAAGCCCTTCGGCATGGACGCCGCGCAGAACCGGGAGATCATGGCGGTTCTCGCCGAGCACCCCGAACTCCTGGTCCGCTGCTCGTCGGAAATGCCTTTCTTCCCCGGTGCGCAGAAGGTCATCGCGCTCGCAAAAGGCGGCGAGATGGGGGATATAATCGAAGTCGAGGCGGGTTTCCTGCACTCCTCGGATATCGACCGGCAGAAGCCGATCAACTGGAAGCGCATGGCCGATATCAATGGCGACTATGGCTGCATGGGTGATCTCGGCATGCATGTGCTGCACGTGCCGCTGCGTCTCGGCTGGCGCCCGACCACCCTGCATGCGCAATTGGTCAAAAAGGTTACCGAACGTCCTGACGGCAAGGGCGGCATGTTGCCCTGCACCACCTGGGATAATGCCACGATCAGCAGCCGCGTGCGCACCGGGGATCAGGATTTCCCGATGGTGCTGAAAACCTGGCGCATCGCACCCGGCGAATCCAACACCTGGTACATCCGCGTTCTCGGCATGAAGAAAAGCGCGTTCTTCAGCACGAAGTCGCCGCGCCAGTGGCAGTGGATGGATTATAATGGCGGTGTCCAGGCTTGGAGCACCGAGGATCTTGGTTATGGCTCGCTGTTTCCAGCCATAACAGGCAAGATCTTCGAATTCGGGTTTGCCGACGCCATACAGCAGATGTGGGCGGCCTTCGTCGATGAGCTTGCCGGCGGGAATGCCAACGGTTTCGGCTGCGCGACGCCCGCCGAGGCGCAGGCGCATCATGCGGTCCTGACGGCAGCCCTCAAATCCGGCCTCGAGGACGTCGTGGTACCGGTCGAGTATGACGGGGCGTCAGACTGATGAAGCGCTCCGAGATCAACGCCGCGTTGCTGCGGGCAACCGAGACCCTCGAGCGCTGGCACTGGTCTCTGCCGGCATGGGGGTCCTGGACGGCAGCGGATTTTGCCGCTCATCCTGAGGCATCGGCCTATTTGCGCGCTCATCAGCTGGGTTGGGATGTCACCGATTTCGGCTCGAACCGCTTCGCCGAATGCGGCCTCGTGCTGTTTTGCCTGCGCAATGGCATCGTCGATATCAGGGGTGAACGGACCTACGCCGAAAAGCTGCTCTTCGTTGGGGAAGGGCAGCTCACGCCGACGCACCGTCATGCGGCGAAGATGGAAGACATCATCAATCGCGCCGGCGGCGATCTCGTCATCGAATTCGCCGCAACCGATGCCGATGGCAATGTGCTGGCGGAGGATGTGACGGTGCCGGTAGACGGGCTGCAGCACCGGCTCGCCGCATGGGAGCCGCTGGTTCTCCAGCCCGGCCAGAGCGTGACGATCCGCACCGGGCTTTACCACCGCTTCTACGGCAGGAAAGGCGGCGGACCTGTCCTTGTCGGCGAGGTCAGCCAGGTCAACGACGACAACAGCGACAATTTCTTTCTGGAGCCGATCGCGCGCTTTGCCGCGATCGAGGAAGACGAGCCGCCGCTGAGACCCTTGTGGAACGAAGGAGTCAGCTGATGCGAGCCGGGGAGGAGGTTCACGATCGCGACAGTCAAAAGCAGGGCGGCATCGTTTGCGCCGGAAACTTCATCGTCGATCGCGTCCACACCCTGTCTTATTGGCCCGAACAGGGCAATCTCGCCCATATCCTGCACCAGGATCTGGGCGTGGGGGGCGGGGCGGCCAATGTCGTCACCGATCTGGCTTCGCTTGGATTTCCCGGAAAACTGGCGGCGGCGGGATGCATCGGCGTCGATCAGGACGGAGAGATCGTCAAGGCCCGCCTTGCGGTTGCCGGCGTCGATGTCGTGGGGCTCACCGCGCTTGCCGACCGGGTGACGGCGCATACGCATGTCATGAATGTGCCCGGCCAGAACCGGACCTTCTTCTATCATGGTGGCGCCAACGATGCCGTCACGGATGAGCTTGTCTCACCCGCAGCCTTCGCCAAGGCCGGCTATCGGCTGTTCTATCTCGGCTATCTCATGCTGTTGCCGGGTCTCGACCGCATTGGCCCCGACGGCCGTTCGGGAGCATCGCGCCTGCTGGAAGCGGCGCGGCGCGCCGGCCTGACGACCTGCGTGGATTTCGTATCGAGCGAAGACCCGGAATTTGCGGCCAAGGTCGGCGTCGCTCTGCCCTTCTGCGATTATCTGATCATCAACGAGATGGAGGCGGGGCGGGCAACCGGCGTTATCGTTCGCGATGCGGAGGGAGATTTGACCGAGGCGGGGCTTTTGGAAGCGGGCGAGCGCCTGCTTGCGGCGGGCGTCGCCAAGGGCGCGATCATCCATGCGCCGGAAACCTGCTTCTGGTTTTCGCCCGGCGCTTCTCCGATCATGACGCGTTCACGACCCGTCGATCCCGATGACATCGTCAGTACCGTCGGCGCAGGAGACGCTTTCTGCGCCGCCGTGCTCTACGGCCTGCATGAGAACTGGCCGGTCGAGCATATCTGCGCCGTCGCCCATGCGGCAGCTGCGCGTTGCCTCAAGGGGGCGACGGCCACCGATGGCATCCCCGACATGTCTGTCCTTCTTCGCGAGGCGAAGGAGACGAACCCGGAATCCGCTTAGCCCATTGGCGCCGCCTCCGGAGGGCGGCTCCGATTATCGTTCAGTCAAAAGGGGAGGAGCAACCATGAAGCTATTCATTATGGCAGCCGCGCACGGCGCCTTTGCCGATTTAGGCGCGACCGGGGAGGCAGTGCAATGACCCATACGGAAACGGCGCGACTTTCCGGCAAGGTGGCATTGGTCACGGGAGGAGCGAGCGGCATCGGCAAGGCGGTCTGCGAGCGTTTTGCCGCCGAAGGCGCCAGGGTTGTCGTGGCGGACCTCGACGGTGAACGATGCGCACGGGTGGCCGAAGCGATCGGCCCGCATGTCTGGGGTGTGGCGCTTGACGTGACCAGCCAGGACAGCATCGAAGAAGCTGTACGCTTCACTATATCAACCGCCGGTCAGATCGACATCCTGGTCAACGCCGCAGGCATTTACGACGTCGAGTCCATCCTGGAAATATCCCGGGAACGGACCGCTAGGGTATTTCAGGTCAATATCGAAGGCCTGATCTTCATGACGCAGGCCGTTGCCCGGCACATGGTGGAAGGAGGGGAAGGTGGCCGCATCATCAACTTCTCGTCCCAGGCTGGGCGTCGGGGCGAAGGACCGGCCGTGGCTTACTGCGCTTCCAAGGCGGCCGTCATCAGCATCACCCAAAGCTGCGCTCTGGAGCTGATCCGTTACGGGATCAACGTCAACGCCATTGCTCCCGGCGTCGTCGATACGCCGATGTGGGACGTCGTCGATGCAAAACTCGGCAGCCGGGAAGGTTTGAAACCCGGCGACGTCAAACGCCGCGTGGCCGCCGCCGTGCCCGCCGGACGATTTGGCGCCCCCCAAGAACAAGCTGCCATGGCCGCCTTCCTGGCCGGACCTGATGCAGCATATATTGTGGCGCAGTGCTACAATGTCGATGGCGGCAATGTCATGAGCTGAGCGCTTGAGCCGTGCCCGGGATGGTCGATGCCGCGGGGCGGACGTGTGATCAGCACAATCACTTGTGGTCTGGAGGAGTGGAATGAGAGCTGTACGTTTAGAGTCGATCGGGTCTTTGACCATGCGCAGCGTCGAGAAGCCGGTTGCCGGGCCGGGCGAGCTGCTTGTCCGGGTTTCCGTGGCCGGCATCTGCGGTTCCGATCGCCACATGTATAAGGGTGAGTATCCGACGGCTTTCCCCGTGACGCTGGGCCACGAATTCTGCGGCATAGTCGAAGCGATCGGCGATACCGTTACCCGCTTTACCGGTGGTGAGCTTGTGACGGTCAACCCGAATATTGCCTGCGGCACCTGTCGGGCTTGCACGCAGGCGCGGCCGAATTTGTGCGAGAGCTTGACCGCCATCGGCGTGACACGGGATGGCGGCTTTGCCGAATATGTGGCGGTGCCGCAGGCCCAGGCCTTCGTCCTGCCGGCCGGCCTCGATCCCGTTCACGGCGCCTTCAGTGAACCGCTGGCCTGCTGTATCCACGCCATCGACAAGGCAAAGATCCGTCCGGGCGACAGCGTCGCTATCCTCGGCGGGGGAGTGATCGGCCTGCTCATGGTGCAACTGGCCCGCCTGGCTGGGGCAGGCGAGATTATTTTGATTACGCGGCAGCAATCGAGACGCCAAACCGCTCTGCGCCTGGGGGCGACGCACGCCTTCGACCCGGCCGCTTCAGACACAATCGCTTCCGTTCGAGAGGTCACCAAAGGCGGCGCCGACGTGGTCATCGAGTGCGCCGGCGTCAGCGACACGCTGCAAAGCGGTCTGAAGATGGCGCGGCGCGGTGGTACCTTCGTGCTTTTCGGGGTCACACCGGCGGGGGTCGAGGTGCCGGTTCTGCCTTTCGATCTGCTCGTAAACGAAGTCGATATCAGGCCGGCCTACCTCAACCCCTTCACCCATTCGCGGGCTGCGGCAATGGTCGCGAGCGGAGTGTTGGAGCTGGACGCATTGGTCACCAAAACCATAAGTCTCGAGGAGGTCGCCGACGTGGTGGCCAACGCGCCATTGCCGGGCGAGATCAAGGTCATCGTCCGGCCCTAGCTTCGGGGTCCCACCTCAGTTGCGGACGAGACCGGTGGAATCGCGCTCAATCAGGGTGACCGGCACTTTTACGATCGCGCCTTGCCGAGATTCGTCTCCTGTTTGGTGCTCTTCGATCAGCGCTTCCAGCAGTCGTGCTGCCTGCTGTCCGACATTGCGGATCGGCTGCGCAACCGTTGTCAGCCGTGGAAAGACGTAAGCGGCCTCCGGCAGATCGTCGAAGCCGACGACCGAATAGTCGCCCGGAACGGAAAATCCGCGATCCTGGATGGCATGGATTGCGGCAATCGCCGAAACGTCGGTCGTGCCGATGATCGCGGTGACCTCGGGTCGAGACGCCAGCAATTCCCGCGCCAGCCGGTAGGTCTCTGCAAAGCTGTGCTCTTCCGCCATCGCCACGATGGCGGGCGCGATGCCATCTTTCGCCATTTCTGCCGTGATGCCCTGAAGGCGAAGCTGGATCGGCTGGCTGTGGGCCGGCGCGCCGACAATGGCGATTGCCCGGTGGCCGAGGTCGATCAGATGGCGCGCCATCAGCCGTCCGCCTTCCTCGTGATCGGCCATGACAGCGTCGTCAGCGATGCCGCTCAGCTCGCGGTCAATGGCGATGATCGGAATGCCAGCGTCCCGCAGCACGCCGAAATGCTCGATGCTGCCAAAGGCGCTTGCCACGATGACGCCATCGACGCGCTGAGCGAGCAGCATGGAGATATAGCGCACCTCATGGTCCATATTTTCCGCCGTGCTGCAGATCAGCGTCTGATAGCCGTGCTGGAACAATTCCTGTTCGATCGCATGGGCCAGGATGCCGAAGAAGGGCACGTCGATCGACGGCAGCATCAGTCCGATCATCCGGCTTGGTGCACCGCGCAGCATGCGTGCACCCTTGCTCGGCGTGTAGTTCAGCGTTCGGATGGCCGCCTCGACCCGCTCCCTGAGCTCAGGCGAGGCATAACCGCTGTTGTTGAGCACGCGCGAGACCGAAGAGACTGACGTTCCTGCAAGTTTAGCGATATGTCGGATGCTGGTCGTCACGTGCTCGCATTTCTTTCTCTACAGCGCTGCGCGTCTTTTCAGACGCGCATAGGAGGCTAGCACAGGAGCGGTCGAACATTCATCAGACGGGATCCTGACGTTCACTTCCATTTGTCAGTCCACTAGATCACTCGCGGAACGCCGCATCAAGCGCGCCGCTGTTCGAAGACCTTTCTGTCGCTCCGAAACCGCAAAAGTTGCGCGCTATACAAGTCAAAAATAAAATCACATAAAGTCACATTTATAAAGATTGGTTTGTGTTTACGGTCTGATACTGTCGCCTTGGCGGGCGTCCGAGCCATTTTTTGAGAGAAGCAAAATGATCAATTGCCTCGTAGTCGATTTGGGCGCTGGCAGCGGGCGGGCGATGCTGGGCCGTTTCGACGGACAAAAGGTCGATCTTTCGGAGGTCCACCGGTTCTCCGGGATAGAGATGCGCCTCGGTGATGGACCGCACTGGGACCTCAATCGTTTGCTTGAGGAAATCAGGAAGGGCTTGCAGCTGGCACTCGAACGTTGCGCGAAGATCGATTCGATCGGCGTGGATAGTTGGGGGGTAGATTATGCTCTCGTCGATGCCGATGGAAAGCTGCAAGCTGCGCCTCATCACTACCGGCATCCCCGTTCCCAACGAGGTTATGACGCCTTTCCCATGACACCCAGTGAAATGTTCGAACGGACCGGTTCGCAGGTTCTCCCAATCAACACGGTCTATCAGCTTTTCAGCGCAGGCAAGGAAGATCCATCGGTGATCGCCACCAGCCAGCGCGTGCTGATGATCGCCGATGCCGTCAATTATTACCTGACAGGGGCAGTCGGCGGCGACCTTACGCTTGCGCGCACCTCCGGCCTTCTCTCGTTGGACGGAAAATGGGATCGTTCCATCTGCCGCAGCGCCGGCATCCCCCTCGGCCTGCTTCCACCGTTAAAGCAGCCGGGCACAGTCCTTGGCCGGCTTCGGGAAGAGCTCCAATTGGAACTTCAACTACACAACCGAATTCCCGTGATCTCGGTCGCGGCCCACGACACTGCAAGCGCAGTATGCGGACTTCCACTGCGTACGCAGGAAGCGTTCCTGATCTGTGGTTCATGGTCAATCATCGGCCGCGAGGTGCGTCACGCGATCACTTCGGAGGACGCCCGGTTAAGCGGTTTCGGCAACGAAGGTGGCATTGAAGGTCGTCAGCTTTTCTTGCGAAGTTTGAATGGGTTACATCTGCTGCAAAAGCTTCGTGCGCACTGGTCGGGGCGCGTAGGGCAGGAGATCAGCTTCGCTCAAATGTCAGACCTTGCGACGATTGCCTCCGCACGTGGGATGACAGCCTCGATCAATCCGTCGGATCCAGCTTTCTTCGATCCGCCCGACATTGTGGCCGCTTTGACGCGCGCCTGCCCCGAACTCGCGGGATGCACCAATGACGACCTCGGCACTCTCGCACTTGCCGTTTACCGCGGGTTGATTGAAGACGTTGCAGACAGTCTTTTGGCGCTCGAACGGCAGACGAACGAGCCCGTGGCCCGCCTTCGGATCTGTGGTGGCGGGGGCCGGGACGCTCTTTTGTGCCAGCTGATAGCAAACCGCACCAGCCGCATTGTCACCGTCGGACCAATCGAAGCAAGCGCTTGGGGAAATATCGCAATGCAGCTGATTGGCCTTGGTTTGATCGAAAACCTTGCAGCGGCTCGCATCGTGATTGAAAAGTCGGCCGATATCCTGAATTACTACCCCCAGAAATAACAATGGGTTTCCCCTAAAAAATGCTTGCAGTCGAACGAAGACAGAAAATTCTTGACCTGGTCTATCGCCACAAGACGGTGCAGGTCACTGATCTCAGCAAGTCTTTTGGCGTCACCGAAGAGACGATCCGCCGCGACCTGCAGACCTTGGATGGAAGCGGGCTTCTGAGCCGCACACACGGAGGGGCGGTAGCAAAGGAAGCCGAAGCGGAAGATGTTCCTTACCGGATGCGTCAGGTCACCAATATCGAGGCGAAGCGGAAGATTGCCGCTCTCGCGGCTGCATTGGTGCACGATGCGTATGCCGTTATGATTGACTCTTCATCGACAGCTTTTGAGGTGCTCAGCGCGCTTAAAGATCATCACGACCTAACATTGATTACCAATTCTGTACGCATTACCGCCAATCCTGGAGCGACGCAGCACACTATCGTGTCTGTCGGCGGCGAGCTGCGTAAGCAGTCGATGACCTTCGTTGGAACGTTGGCGACGCAGGCAATCGCCAAATTCAATGCCGATATCGCGCTCATCAGCTGCAAGGCCATCTCGATATCGGGAGGCGTTATGGATGCGAGCCTTCCGGATGCTGAGGTCAAGCGTGCGTTCATTGCCGCCGCCCGAAAGGTATGTCTCCTCGTCGACGGGGACAAGTTTGATGGTTCGGCGCTCACCAGCGTCTGCCCTGTTGATCAAATCAACGCTGTTATCACCGATCGTCAGCCTTCCGACGAATGGATCAAACATTTTCAGAAGCTGAGCATCCCAGTTCTCTACTAAAAACAACATTTTCAGACATTAAAATTTCTGTTTTTGTTGACTATGTCGCTGTCGCGGTTATGGTCCTCTCCGGAATTGAAGGTGAGGATCATGGAAAATAATCTCGAACTGCGTGAATTTATCTGCGAGGTGGGCCGACGCGCCTACGCGCGTGAGATGGGCGCGGCCAACGACGGCAATATTTCCGTTCTACTGGATGATGGTACGCTTCTTTGCACGCCGACCGGTGTCTCCAAGGGCTTTATGAAGCCGGAAATGATCTGCCATATCGATCGCAGCGGAAAACCCATCGGTGATGGGCTATATCGTCCGTCCAGCGAAATTGGCATGCATTTGTGTGTCTACGATCATCGCGACGATGTGCGTTCCGTCGTGCATGCGCATCCGCTTTACGCCACCGTGCATGCCATTTGTGGCAAGCCGCTGACCCAACAGATCATGCCTGAGTCGACAATGTTTTTGGGCGAAGTCCCGCTGACACCGTACGGCCTTCCGTCGACGCCGGAACTGTCGGACGCCATCATACCCTACCTGCAAAGGCACGATGCGCTTTTACTCGAAAACCACGGCGCCCTGACTTATGGGCATGATTTGAACAGCGCCTATTTCAAGATGGAAGCACTCGATTACTACGCCAAGGTCGTCTACCTCGCGGCCTCCTACGGCGGCGCCAAGGAGTTCAACGCAGATCAGATCGAGAGGTTGCTCGATGTTCGCCGCAAGCACTTCAACCAGCCAGGCCGCCATCCGTTTTTGAATCTCGCAGAGCAAGTTCGTTAGGAAGATCATTGATCTTCTGAAGAGTATGTGGAGGACGCAATGTACGCAGAAAAGTTTCGCCTGGATGGCAAGGTCGCCGTCGTTACGGGTGGCGGACGCGGCATAGGGCTAAGCTGCGTCGAGGCGCTTGCCGAACACGGAGCAAAAGTTGTCATTGCCGATATTGATAAGGCAATCGCCGATGAGGGCGCGGCGGCAATGAAGGCAAAGGGATATGATGTCGCCACCTACCAGGTCGATGTTACGAAATCGGCGGAAGTCGATGGGCTGGCCGACTGGGTGGTCTCGACCTATGGCAAGGTGAACATCCTGGTTGCGAATGCAGGCATCGCTCGTTCCGGCGTCGCCGCAGAAGACGTGACCGACGAGCATTGGCTCCACGTCAATGACGTCAACTACAATGGCGTATTTTGGTGTAACCGTGCCTTCGCCCGGCATATGCTCAATGCCAATTCGGGCTCGATCGTCAACATCGGGTCGATGTCGGGTCTGATATCGAACCGCCCACAGAAGCAAACCTACTATAACGCCGCCAAGGCTGCCGTGCACCAGATGACATCGTCGCTTGCGGCCGAATGGGCCGACCGTGGCATCCGGGTCAACGCCGTTGCGCCCACCTACATCGAGACTGCGATGACCACGTATCGTCACGATAATGAGGGAATGATCGATGTCTGGCTGCGAGATACTCCGATGCACCGTCTCGGCAAACCTGACGAGATCGCTTCCGTCGTCCATTTTCTTGCATCGGATGCGTCAAGCCTCATGACCGGTACGACGGTCGTTGCCGATGCTGGTTTTACCTGCTGGTAAATCTATTCCGCATGCATTTTGGCTGGCGGATCAAACGACAGGCGAGATCATGTCTAGTTTGAGGTTCGCATCCTCGAGGGTGATGGCCAAGCTTGGGCTGCAGGCTTTCAGCCGGTTCCAACTTGCAAACCGAACCGACGCGGCTGAATCTGCAGGTAGCCTCAGCGAAGACATCTCCACAGACCGAATATTTTGGCGATCACTTTCCCATTTTCGCGTCGTAGCTGCCCATAGACAGTTTTTTGCTCGTCAGAAAAATCAATAAGGTCGAAGAAGACGCTTTCATTTCGTTCGATATTTCCGAGGAAGAAAACGTCTTTTCGGACGACCGGCCCCTTCAGGGGAAACCAGCTTTCCAAGGCGCGATCGGCCAATGCCTGATACTCGGCAAAGTAAAATAGTCCTGCGCCGTTGAACTCCTGCGAGGCGCTGGGATCAAATCGAAAGGTTCTGAGCGCTTTGTTGGCGGGGACCGGAAACCCGAAATGCGTTGCTGACCGCCCATTCCGGATGTCTGCAGCATTCTCAGCCAGGCGGCTGGGCTGGAACCGCTCTCCCGGCGGCTCAGGCAACGTCACACGCGCTATCGAGTGATTGTTGTCTTTGATCGTTCTGTAAACGAAGGTTGAGATGAGTTCGACCGCGCCGACGCTTCGTCCGTGGACAGACAATTCATGTCGGGTCGAAGTCCGGGTTCGCGAGACTACGGACAGTCTCGAATGGATGGTCAAAATATTGTTCGCCTGCACGACGTCGAAACGCGCATCCGTCAGTGACGTTGCACAGATCGCGGCATAGGCCTCCTCTCCATCGGCCGTTCTGAAAGCCGCATTGTCGAGCCCGAGATGACAGGCGAGCATCAGCCAGTGACGATGGCCGAGTTCCTTCATCAGCCATGTCTCGGACAGCCCGTTTCCATTCAAATGCGGCATGCCGAGGAGTATATGCGGATCAAGGGCACGTTCCATCAAGTCGCGTGCCGAAGGTCCTGCGGGCGGAAAATCGAGAAGGGCCGCGCTCATGATCAGGCACTGACCGATTGCTTGAGAGACGATGTCTGTGCCGAACGTCGCGCTGCGAGATGCCCGACCACATGTTCTGCATCCCTGCCGACGCTGAGGAACCGGCCCGAGCCCCAGGTCCAGAGCCAGGGAAGTCCCAGCACGTAGACGCCATCGACGGCAGTGACGCCGCGGCGATGAACGGGATAGGCGTTGCCGTCGAAGATCGGCAGTCCGACGAAGGACCAATCCGGGCTGAATCCCGTGGCCCAGATGACCGAGGTGATCCCCTCCGCCTTCAGGTCGAGTTCGGCAATCTCAGCCTCAGGCTCCCAGATAGGGACATAGGGGGATGCGGCCGGAGCATCGATACCCTTTTCGGCGATATGCCGGTCAATCAGGGCATTGATGCCGTTATAGACCCGGTCGGCGCCGTCGAGATTGGCCTTCAGGTTCGGCTCGAACAGCATCCGGCCGGCGGCGATGCCGGACATGCGGCCATACAGCGCCATGCCCTCCAGCGCGAACTTGCGCAGATCGATATCGCGTCCGCCGTCGCGTCCTGTCAGATAATGGTTGGTGTCGTGCTTCTTCTTCGTCATGCCATCATGTTCGACGGTGATGTCGTACTGGCCGATATCGGAAAGCCAATCGACCACATCGCGGCCGCGATAGAACCGGGCGCAACGCGGTGCATTGCCGGTGACGAGATGCACCTTGCGGCCGGCAAGATGCAGATCCTCCGCAATCTGGCAGCCGGACTGGCCGGAGCCGACCACGATGACGCCGCCGTCCGGCAGTTGGTCGGCATTGCGATAGGCGGCGGTGTGGATCTGCATGATGTCCTCGGGCAGGCGCTCGGCCGCACGCGGAATGGCCGGATCTGCATAGAGGCTGGTGGCGATCACCACGGCATCGGCAGTCACCGCCCCAGCCGAGGTCTCGAGCCGGAAGAGGCCGCCATGCTTTTCGAGCGACGTCACGCTGGTTTGCTCGAAGACCGGCGCCTCGACCTTCTTCACGAAGCGATCGACATAGGCAAGGATCTCGTCCTTGACCATAAAACCGTGCGGATCCGTGCCGTCATAGGGATGATCGGGGAGCTGGCACTGCCAGTTCGGCGTCACCAGGCAAAAGGCGTCCCAGCGTTCGTTCTTCCACTTATGCGCAACGGTCTTCTTCTCGAAGACCACATGGTCGATGCCGTGGCTCTTCAGATAGTAAGAGGCCGAGAGCCCGGCCTGGCCACCGCCGATGACAATCGCACTGTAATGGCTCTTGAGGGATGGTGTGGGCATGATGGGTCATTTCAAAGGATGAAGCTTTCGCAGCGGACTTCGGCCTCTGCGTCGGTGAGATAAGGAGTGGCGGCCTGTTCGATGCGCGACAGTTGGCCGAGCGCCAGCGAGCAGGGATAGCCGTATTTCGCCTTGACCCTGTCGCTGGCGATGGTCAGTGCCGTGCGGCTGCGATTAAGAAAGTCCGATAGCGGATAGGTTTGGCCCTCGGCGAAATAGTCCTTGATCACCAGCGAGGGCGAATAACAGGTCTCCTTGCGGCCATCCGGCCAGGCAATGACAAACCGCATTTCAGGCATGGTTGGGCTCCAGCAGCGTGTGATAGCGGGCAAGATGGGCGGTTGCGGTTTGCTGCCAGCCATGGCGGGCGGCAACCGCGAGACCACGGGGAATGATCTGCTCGCGGATAGGTGCGACCAGCGCCAGCGCCATGCCTTCGGCAATCGAGACCGGATGATGCGGATCGCACCAGATCGCATCGCCGGGACCCAGATATTCGGTGAAGGGCGCAATCGAGGATGTTACGACCGGAATGCCGCTGGCCATGGCTTCCAGAACGACGAGGCCGAAGCCTTCCTTGATCGAAGGGAACACCAGCGCATCCGCCAACCGGTAGAGGCTCGACATGTCGGCATCCGCGATCGCTCCGGTGATATGCACCGCTGCGGCGTCCCGACCGAGGCAGGCGAGGCAAGAACGGAACTCCTCCTGATAGTCGCCATGGTCCAGGAGAGAGGCGCCGCCGGCAATGACAAGCTGGGCATCTGGCCGGATGGCGCGGACCTGACGAAAGGCTTCGAGAATACCGAGGGTGTTCTTTCGCGCCTCGATGCCGCCGACACTGAGGAAGATCGGCCCGCTTCCCAGCTGCAGCCTGTCGCGCAGAGCGACCTGCTCCCCGCTCCAGGCAGGCGAGAAGCGGTTGGTGTCGACGCCATTGCCGACCACTGTCGCCTCGATGCCGCGCTCGTCTCTCAGCCTGTCCTGCCAGAGGCGGCTGACGGCGAAGAAGATATCGGCCGCATCGATCGCGCGGTCCTGCAAGGCCATCAGGCGCGGATCGGCAAACTGGTCGATGTGGTGGACAGTGCGGGCAAAATTCGGGATCAGGCCGTCCAGTTTGAGCGTCGCCAGCGCATTGCCGGAAATGCCGTCCTGGGCGTGAAAGAGGTCGAAGCCATCGGTTCCCGTTCTCCGGAAATAGTCGACATAGTCTGCAATCCGCTGCTCGACCATTTGCGTCATGTCCGCGGGTGCCGGCGGCACGGCAATGCAGGCCGCGCCGCAAAAGGGTTGACGAAAGAAGCCCGTCCCCTGGGCATCCGGCGCGTGCAGGACCACTTCATGGCCAAGTGCGGTCAGCGTTTCCGAAAGCTGCATGGCATGAACCACGCCGCCACGCGGATTGGTGGAATGGGTCAGCATGGCAATGCGTAGCGTTCGGTGCGGCGGGAGGCTCATGCGGCGACATCCTGTCGGCCGAGCTGCAGCAGTGGTGTTTCGGCATGATTGCGCACCACTGCACGGCTCTCGCCATCGACCAGCACGACTTCGGCGCCGGCCACGACCGCGCCGATGACCGCGGCGCTGATGCCGCGCGCGGTGAAGCGGGTGACGACATCGGCCACATCTTCCAACGCGACCGAGAGCAGATAGCCGAAGCTCGGAAAGGTAACGAGCCAGCGATCGAGATTGACACCGGCGGGCAGGGGAATGGCGGTGACGTCGATGTCGATGCCGACATGCGAACATTCGGCCAGCATGATGGCCGTGCCGACGATGCCGCCCTGGCTGATATCCTTCGCAGACAGCGCCAGCCCGGCCTCGGCGATCTCGGGCAGCAATTCGAGGTCGCCGCGCAGGCGCGCCGGCGCGGCATCGGTGGCGGCTTCCCAGTTATTGAAGGGTTCGCGGTAACGGCCGCGATGGTCGATGGCTGCAACCAGCACATCGCCCGGCTTTGCATCGAAGCTCGTCAGCAACTTCTTGGAGCGACCGAGAATGGCGACCGACAATTGGCCGCGTTCGCTGCGGATATTGGTGTGCCCGCCGACGATCGGCACACCAAAGGCGCTGGATGCCGCCCGCATACCTTCGAGAACGGGTGTCGCACCTGCCTCGCCATTGGCCCAGACGGCATCGACCACGGCGATCGGCCGGCCGCCCATGGCAACGACGTCAGAGATATTGACCATGACGCCGCACCAGCCGGCGAACCACGGGTCGGCGGCGACGAACTCGTTCATGAAGCCTTCGATGGCAAAGAGCAGATAACCGTCGCCGTCGGGCAGCGCGGCGCAATCGTCGCCGACGGCAATCTGCTGCCCCTGCAGGCCGAGCCTTGCCGCGATCGTGCCGATATCCTGCTTGGCGGCGATGCCGCTGCTGGTCGAGAGTTTTGCCGCCAGGGCCCTGATGTCGATTGCGGCCATCCTCACGCTGCCTTTCTGGAAAGGGCGGTGAAGCCTGCCTCGGGTGTGGCGCAGGGCGGATAGTAGGCAAGGTCAGCCTTCATCCTGAGATGCGGCTTGCCATAGACCTCGAACTCCTCGATCACATCCCAGTGCAGCCTGCGGAACAGCAGGCCGTTCTGAACCTGCACATTGGCGAGGAACGTGTGGCATCCGATCGCGTTGGCGGAGGACACGGCGAGTTTGATCAGGGTCGCCCCCAGGGCGCCGATCTTGCGGTAATCGCGATGGACCGCCAGTCGCGAGCCCCACCAGAGACCGGGTTCCGCCTGATGGATGCGCACCGTTCCGACCAGCTGGTCGGCGGCAATGCCGAGCATGGAGAGCGCCACGATCGGGATGGCCTGATCGTCGATCGCGTCGCGGTCATCGCCCTCGAAGATCTGCTGTTCCTCGCAGAAGACGGCACGGCGCAGCGCATGCGCTTGGCTGCGCTCCCAGGCGGAGGTCGCGAATTTCACCTGGAATTCGCTCGAGCGATAGGGAGCAAAGGTTTCGAGCATCATTTGGTAAGCATCCTTTCATAGGTGGAAAGGGCGGAGCAGGCGCCGCATTTGCCGCAGCCGGCCTTGATGTCGACGGCCTTCAAGCCGCTGGCGACCAGCATCCTGGACAAGGGGCCGAGGATCGAGTGCATGAAGTCGGGCCTCGGCGCCGGGTGGCTTTCGAGCGGCGTGCCCGAGATCGGCACGAAGGGCACGACGAAGGGATAGACGCCGAGCGCAACTAGCTTTTCGCAGATGTCCAGAATGGCTTCACGGCTGTCGCCAAGCCCAGCCAGGATATAGGTCGAGACCTGGCCGCGCCCGAAGACCTCCACTGCGGCCTCGAACGAGGCCATGTATTTGGCGATCGAGACCTGCGCCTTGCCCGGCATGATGCGGGCACGCACCTCTGGCGTCACGGCCTCCAGATGCATGCCGAGGGCATCGACGCCGGCCTCCTTCATGCGGGTGAACCATATATCGTCTTCCGGCGGCTCACATTGCGCCTGGATGGGAATGTTGACTGCCGCCTTGATGGCGCGGGCGCTGTCGGCGAGGATCGCAGCGCCGCGGTCGTCGCCCTTCGGCGTGCCGGTGGTCATCACCATATGCTTGACGCCGTCCAGTTCGACGGCCGCCTTGGCGACTTCCGCAAGCTGCTCTGGCGTCTTGTGGGCGATGGTGCGGCCGGCTGCCAGCGATTGGCCGATGGCGCAGAACTGACAGGTCTTGGTGCGGCTCTGATAGCGGATGCAGGTCTGCAGCACCGTCGTGGCAAGCACGTCCTTGCCGTGCAGAACGGCGATCTGCGAATAGGGAATGCCGTCGGCGGTCGAGCGCTCGTAGAAGCGCGGGCGCAGGGGAAAGGAGACCTCACCCAGCGCCGTGCCATCCCGGCTGATACGGCTGCGGCCCATATCGTCCGGCTTTTCCACCAGATAGGGGCTCTCGAATGCAGGTGCGGTGTGAACCGGCACCATCACCGTCATGCCGTCAATGGTCAGTGCCTTATGGTCGGACGGTCCAGCACCACCGCGTCGGCTTTCATGTCCGGCCTTGGGGTCAACGAGCCGGGCTCCGTAGGACTGCAATTCGTTGATCAGAATCTCGGTCGGCAGATGTGTCGTATTCTCCATCGGAAAAGGTCCTTGCTTCGGCTGTGGGGAGGGATGGCTGAGTGGTGGTGACCATCGGCGCCGTGGCCCGGCCATCCATGACAAGATGCAGCAGCTCGGGTCGGGCATAATGGCCGACCGAATCCATCATCCGCTTGCGTTTGACGATCAGGCTCATGTCGAGATCGGCGATCAGGATGCCTTCGCCTTCTGTCAGCGGCGGCACGACATGTTTGCCTTCGGGCGAGATGATCGCGGTCATGCAGCCGCCGCGCAGGGTCTTCTGCAGGCCGGCGTCTGACGTGATGGAGGCGATCTGCTCGTCGGCCAGCCAGCCTGTGGCGTTGACCACGAAGCAACCGCTTTCCAGCGCATGGTGGCGGATGGTGACTTCCATCTGGTCGGCAAAAATCGGCCCGACCATGGAGCCTGGAAACTGGGCGATATGGATGTCTTCGTGCTGCGCCATCAGGGCGTAGCGGGCCAGAGGATTGTAATGCTCCCAGCAGGCCAGCGCCCCAAGGCGTCCGACGGCGCTGTCGACCACCTTCAGGCCGGAGGCGTCGCCCTGGCCCCAGATCATCCGCTCGTGAAAGGTCGGAGTGATCTTGCGACGCTTGAGGATGAGTGTGCCATCGGCATCAAACAGCAGCTGGGCATTATAGAGCGATCCGTGGTCACGCTCGTTGACGCCAAGCGCCACGACGATGCCATGCTCGCGGGCGGCCGCCGAGACGGCATCGGTGGGGGCACTCGGCACCGTGACGGCTTCCTCGTAAAGTCGCACGTGCTCCTTGCCGGAGAGAACAGGCGGCAGCACGAAAGAAAAATAGGGGTACCAGGGGACGAAGGTTTCGGGAAAGACGATCAGCTCGGCGCCTTTGGCTGCCGCTTCGCGAATTGCATCCAGCACGCGGGCCAGTGTTTTCTCGCGCGAGGTCAGATCCGGCGCGATCTGCGCGGCGGCAACCCGGACGCTCGGTTTTTTCTCCATGACGAAATCCTCGATTGACGGGGCAGGAGGCGGAGCGCCAAGGCTCCGCCCCTTATTCTTCGGAGCGCGCCTGGTGCTTAGAGCGTCCAGGTATCAAGGATGAAGGCGCCGTCGCGGCGATGGATCAGGATCAGGTCGAGAACGTCGAGCGGACTGATCGGCGTGATGCCGGGGATCAGCGCGCCTTCGCCATGGCCGTAAAGCGCCTGAAGGGCAAAACGGCAGGCATAGACCTTGCCGCCTTCTTCCATGAACTTGACGATCTGGTTGTTGAAATTCAGATGGCCGGGAAAGGCCTCCGCACCGAGCGTCGGAAAACCACGCTGGACGCCGAGCGTCACGCCCGGGCCGTAGAGAAGGATCGAGGTTTCGAAACCCTTCCGCTTCAGGCGTGTCGCCTGCAGCAGGTTGACGAATCCGATCGATCCTTCGAAGGCCACGGTATGGAAGGTGACGAGGGCTTTTTCGCCTTCGCCGGCCTGTACGTCCTCGAAAACCTTGTCCTCGTAATCGACAAGAAAGTCGCCTTTTTGATTGGCTGGCTTGGTCACTGCGGGCATGGATGGCTCCTTGATTGAAATCCGATCCCCATCCGGGGAGCATCCATCCAATTGCAAGCGTCATGCCAGATTGATTATGCATAAATAGCAGTCAAATCTACCAATTATACATTCAATTATGCTATCAATTTCGAGGGTTAAAGTTTTAAAGCCAATTTTCTGGGCGATCGAACGCAAAAAACGAATGCATGAAAGCTCAAAACAAATGCATTCAATTGGTCGTCAACCAGCAGGGAGACATAATATTTGTCCGGCATGAGTCCTCGTCACCGGTCGCATCGGGATGCGGAGGCTCATGTCCGAACATCCGGCCTCGGCCGCATGTCAGTGAATGCGCTCGTTCGCCTTGCGTCAAGATGGCCTATCGCATCAATCGGAAAAGTCTAGCCATGTTGAATGCGATCAATTAATGCGATTTGTATGCATTCATAATGACAATTGGCATCCAAGTGCTACAGCGTCTTTGCGCGCCTGGAGAGACACGCGGTGCTGCAGGAAACAGGAGAAAACTATGAGTAATAAACCGACTATCATTCTGGTGCACGGCTTTTGGGGTGGGGCCGGGCATTGGGGCAAGGTCATACTCGAACTGGCGCATAGGGGCTATCAGTCCATTCACGCCGTCGAACTACCGCTGACGTCGCTAGGCGAGGACGCTGAACGGACACGAAAGATGGTGGCTCAACAGAACGGGCCGATCCTGCTCGTCGGTCATTCCTACGGCGGCGCGGTCATCACCGAAGCGGGAGATCAACCGAATGTAGCGGGGCTTGTCTATATCGCCGCATTCGCTCCCGACGCAGGCGAAAGTCCAGGCAGCATCACTCAACGGCATCCTCCTGCAGCAATGGTCAATATCGAGCCTGACAGCGACAACTACCTGTGGCTCAAGGCTGACAAATTTCACGAAAGCTTCTGCCAGGATATGTCCCCCGAAGACGGTTTCGTTTTGGCGGCGACCCAAAAGGCGCCGCTCGCTGGCACTTTTGGAGATGCCATCACCGCCCCGGCCTGGAGGAAGAAGCCGTCCTGGTATCAAATAGCAAGTGAAGACAGAATGATTGCTCCTGAAAATCAAAAGGCAATGTCGGCTCGTCTCAATGCTCGGAAAGTCGTGACCTTGGCGGCAAGCCATGCTTTGCCCCAATCAAAGCCCCTGGAGGTTGCGGCTCTTATCGATGAGGCGGCGGTAGACGTCTCGAAGTAAGAACAAGGCGCTTGTGGCGGGGGTGTGAGAATAAGCGCCCCCCGCTTTCTCGTCTTGCGTGCTTCGGCTTCGAGCACACATACGCCACAACGAAACTGTTCGAATGTCTGGCCATTTGGCGCATTGATCGACAAGCTTCACCCTGAGAGCTACAGAATAGGCCTGATCGATAGCAGCCCGTTGAGCGGACAGATGATGAACGACACAGTTCTTCTTTTTCACGGCATTGCCCGGACGAAGAAAAGCATGGCGAAGCTCGCCGGCTTCCTGTCCGGCCACGGTTATCGGGTTGTGAATGTCGGTTACCCCTCCACCAAGTTTTCGATCAGCGACCTCATCGACATCATCCGACCGGAGATCGACGACGCCGTGAAGAAAGCAGGCGATGGCCGGGTCCATTTCGTCGGTTATTCGATGGGTGGGCTGGTCATCCGCGCTTTTCTCAGGCGCTATCGCCCAGCCAAGCTGGGGAGAGTGGTCATGGTCGGAACGCCGAACAACGGCAGTCAGATTGCCGATTTCCTCAAGAGCTGGCCACTATACAGGAAGGTCTATGGACCGGCAGGACAGCAGCTGATTACCGATCAAACCGCCATGACCGAGCTGTTCGGCACGGTCGATTACGAACTTGGCATCATTGCCGGGAACCGGACCATTGATCCGGTCTCTTCGCTTATCATCGGCCTCAGGGTTCCGAATGATGGGAAGGTTTCGGTGGAGAGCACGCGCCTTGACGGCGCGGCGGACCATATCGTCATTCCGGCAAACCACACTTTCTTGCCCGTCAACAAGACGATGTGGAGCCAAGCCCTGTCGTTTCTGAAAGATGGGCGGTTTACAAGCTGAATTTCCAAATATTCAAACATCTGCCACATGCCCTCTGCTTAATTCCCCGCGGCACCGGTATCGAAGGAAATGCAATGACCGCCATCCTGCGAAAGAAAGTTCACGGCGCGTCTACACGCGGACAGGTCATCGACGGTGCGCCCGATGTCGGCGTCGCCTATCAGGTGTTTTCCGATACGGTGATCGAAGACGTTATCGTCAAGAATTCCCCTCGCGGCTTCAAATTTCACAATGGCAAGAATCTCACCGTCAGGCGCTGTGAAACGGAGAATGTGAACGGCGACGGCATCTACCTGACGAAGACGACGCACGTGTTGCTGGAGAATAATCGCATCGGCGCGGCCCCGGGCGAGGGAGCAGACTGCTGCCAATTCGCCTATCAAAACAGCGACGACAATATCAGCTCCGATATCGTGATCCGCGGCAACCTCTTCCTGCAGTCGCCGGCGAGCGCATCGAACAAGGGCGCGCTGGTCTGCGACAAAACGCGACAATACCTGGTCGAGTACAATTTCATCGGCGGCAAGAATTTCTCCTTTTCGTCGATCGGCGATGACGCCGTGGTGCGCAGCAACATCATGCGCGATGGCAGGATGAATGATTATTCCTTCGGCTACGGCGTTGGCGACAAGGCCGACCACGCCGGCCATCACGTTTATGACAACTGGATCGAGAACACCAATCGTGGCGTCAGCCTGAGCGGTTTTTCGGATCAGGAGCTGGCATTTCGCAAAGACATCGATATCCACGACAACGTCATTAGCCAATGCGACATCGCGTTCTTCGCCAACCGTCGGTGGTCCGGCAGCTTTCGGCGCAACATATTCCTGCGGTGCGAACAGGACATCGTTCTCAAGGGAAACGGCAAAGCGACTGCGGGTGATATCGATGGCAACTATCGCAACGATGGCAGCTTCCTGAACGTCACCCCGCCGCCGCTTCGCTTCAAGCCCGATGGCAACGCGTCCGTTGCCTCCGGGGAATGGACATCCGAGCCCGACGAAATCCGCATCCAGTGGCGCAACAAGGGGATCGATATCCCAGGCGCCAATCGGCCCTCCTTCACCGCGGAGCCTGGCATGGAATTGTCATGCGTCTTGCTGGCTCGCAAAGACCAGAACTGGATGCTGGCGATCGCCGAGACTGCCTATGACGACTTCACGCCGCGCGCATGGCAGGAACACAAGCTGCCTTGGCAGAAGCGCTATCTCTCGATTTAAGCCGTGCGACGGGGGCCCGGATCGCGCAAAATCAGGATCGACGCCAGCGAAGTCTCATGGCCTTTCCTGCGCTGAGCGCTTTGCGAACCGGTTCATCGTAGAGGCGGGTGACGACAATGGCCAATAGGACGATCAGCGGAAGAACGATGGCAAAGATCGCCCAGGCTGGCGGTTGTCCCAAGCCAGCGGCTTTCCAGGCTCCCAACAGCAAGCCCAGCAGCGGAACATGAATTGCATAGAGCGCGTAAGACGCCTCTCCCGCAATAAGAAGGGGCTGCCGCAACACGCCATCGAAGTTGGCTGTGTAAAGGACAAGCACGGCGATAGGAAATAAAACAGTGATGACAATCAGGTCCTTTATGCCAACCCAGGCGGCCGGCGCCTGGAAGACGAGAAGAGCGGTCGCGACGACGATTGTTGTCACTGCGGCGGCTTTTCCGATGCCTGAAGGGGAAAGCCGCTGACGGTAGCGGTACATCAAGATGCCGAGGCTGAAAGAAAAGAGAACGCGGGGAAATCCGGAGAGCAAGGCGCCGTCGAGCGGGATCAGGTCGGCGCTTCCATGGGCCAGCGTTTGCGCCGCCAGCCAAACCCATGACGCAAGCAGGATGAGTGCGAGTACGCCGCTGGACAGCATTCTCGCCGCATAGCCGTAGGCCAGGTTGATCACGATCTCCAGGAATAGGGACCATGACGGACCGTTGAAGGGGAACAGGTTCGGCGCCTTCAGCGATGTTCCACCGATCGCCGGCAGGAAGAACATCGAGGCAATCAACGAGGTGGCAAACAGCATCGGATCGATTTGCTGATTTCTGCTGAGCGACATGCCGGCATATGCGAGTACGCCGAGCAGCAAACCGAGCAGATACAGGGGGTATAAGCGGATGAGACGCTTGATGGCAAAATCATTGGCAGAGAGTGAAGACTCTTGAATGAGTTTCCTCTCATAGGCGTGGCCGATCACGAAGCCGCTGAGACAAAAAAACAGGTCGACGGCGAGATAGGCAGCAGGTGCTGCATCAAATCCGACGAAACCTTCGGTGTGATGCACTGCCACACAAATGGCCGCCAAGCCACGAATCCCATCGAGGCCAACCAGTCTACGATTATTTGAAGTCATCTTTTTAGCCTGATGCATGTTGCGCCCCTGCCTGGGTCGGTTTGCGGAAGCGGGACAGGAACTCCGGGCCAAGGCTCGTAAGCGCGATCACGGTGTGGGGCCACAAGATGAAGGGGGCCAGCATCATTCCGGCTTCGGTGAACGCGCCGATCAAGATCAGGAGGATAATGACAACCTCCTTTCGCTTGGTGATGGCGAGCGCTTGATTGAGGGGTGACGAGGTCATCTTCCCCACGAGCCGCACCACGACGAACGAGGTCCAGATGATGGTGGCTGGTATGCCCATGTTCAGCGCAAGTTCGATATAGGTGTTGTGTGTCGATTGAGCATCCCACGTAAGGCGAACATATTGCTCCATGATATCGGGCTGTCGGAACAAGGCGAATCCCCAGCCTGAAAACGGCCGCTCGTAGATCAGCGGCAGCAACTGTTCCCAGACATTCGTACGTCCGCTGAGCGTAAGGTCTTTCCCGAATGACTCGGCAATCGCCTGGGCCACACCCATCAACGCGACGGAGACGACGAAGCCTAGCAGGGCGAATGCAAGAAGAACGACGAAGGATCTGAAGATGCGGCCTGGAAAGCGCTGAATCCAGCTCATTCCGTAGTATACGGCTATTCCGATCGAAAGCAGGATGATCGCCGTCGATGATTTCGCCAGCACGATGAGCACGAGGTAGAGCAGCATTGCCGCCCATCGCAGGAGATCATAATAGCGCAGGCGCCACATCGGCAGGGCTGGAAGTAGCAGGATGAAGTTTGTTGCCGAAAACTGGCCGAGCATATTTTTGTGGTAGAACGCCCCTTTCACCATCCCGGCATAACTGCCTCTCATCACCGCAAACCGGGGAAAGGCTGCCGTGTAAAGAATATTGATGAAAGCCGTGGCAATGGCAAATTTCGCCAAGCTTTCAAATGTGTCGACGGCTCCATAACGGGCTCGGTAAAGAAGGGGTCCAGCAGTCAGCAATGCGACGGCGACGAGAGCCCGGAGCGAGGCTGTAACGCTGACGGAAAAAGCAATCGACAGAAAGACGCATAAGCAGATTATGCCGACCAGCGGCGAGGCGCTGCGGAGCATTTCAACGACTCGCCTGGGCTCCAGCAAGCAGTAGAGGCCGATGAGTGGAACGAGCGACATCAGCAACAGTCGCATTGGCATGGGATCTTTGCCGACACCCTCCTGGAAGTCGGCGGGCAGCCCGTACCACATGCCAGTCGCTCTCCAGAGGGAAATATAAAATATTGCCGAGAGGAGGATCCGAACGAGGGTTTCACGCCGAATGCGATATTGCGCGCGAGCTCTGGGTCTATGTCTTTGCAGGCCAATCGGTTGGTAGCTGTCAAATGAGGTGCTCATGACATTCCGCCTTACGTTTTGGTAACCACCTGAGCGGCAAAAATTAAAGCTGCAGACCCGCTGCGGCGAGGAAGCTCGTGATCAGCTTGTATGCCCCTTCATTGAAATGAAGATGGTCAGGCTTGTAGTTGGAACAATCCTTATCGCTTGGTTTGCCGCACCGCAACATATCATCGTTCATTTGAACGAAGGTGACACCAGGCATTTCAGCCAATGACGATGCGACAAGTTGGTTGGCCGGAATTCGGACATCCTCGTAGAAGGCGTAGCGCTTGCCCCGAGGCGGTATGGACAACGCATAAATATGGGCGCCTGGCCAAAGAGCGCGAACCTTGCTGACAACAGCCACGACACCCGCCGCCACGGCGCATGGCGCCGTTTTCGCACCCAGGTTATTCGTGCCGATAAGCACGACGACATCCGTCGGATGGAAATCCGGAAGGTCTAGATCATCGAGGCGGTACAATGCATTTTGCGTGGTGTCGCCGGCGACCGCGAGGTTCATCGCCGGGCGGGTGGGAAAGCTGTCCTTGATCCAGGGCTGCCAGAGTTCGACGAGCGAATCGCCGACAAGAGCCAGATTGTATCGGGCCGATTTGACGCGATAGCTGGGAAGAGCGCGATTAAGTCGCTTGCTTGCCTGCTTTTGCTGGGCCGAGGCGTTCGTCGCTTTTGCAGGGTCAGGGCATTCCTGTGCGAAGGACGGCCCAGCATTGCCGACGATGAGAAGGAAATTCAATGCGAGGACGATGACGAGGTTGGCGAAAACTCGCAACATTCAGATGACCGATATCCTGACGTCTTGGGGCTTTCATTATTGAAGAGGAAAATGGCGGTGGCAAGGAAAGAGTGGTTCTGGTCTCTCCGCCCGCAATGCTCGGGCATGGCAGCCGATCCATGAAATGGACATGCACCGACCGCATCCGATCAACGAAATCGTCAATTGCCGGAACCAAAGACCGAACCCGCCGTTGATTGCCATGCCCCACCGTGTCCGGGAGACATGACAGACATGGCACGTCAGACATTCTGGAAAGGTTATCTCAAGCTTTCGCTCGTCACCGCCGCCGTCTCGCTGACGCCGGCGACGACCGAAAGCAACAAGGTTCGTTTCCACGTCCTCAATCGCCAGACGAAGAACCGCGTCGAAAGCCGCTATGTCGACAGCGTCACCCACAAACCGGTGGCCGAGAGGGACCAGGTGAAGGGTTATCCGCGCGGCGAGGATGACTATGTTCTTCTCGAAGACGAGGAGATCGAGGAAGTCGGGCTCGAAAGCACCCGCACCATCGAGATCGACAATTTCGTGCCGCGCGGCTCGATCGATTGGATCTGGTACGACAAACCGCATTTTCTGGCGCCGGAGGACAAGGTCGGAGTGGAAGCCTTCTGCGTCATCCGCGAGGCGATGAAGGCGAATGACGTCGTCGGCATCGCCCGCCTTGTCCTCTATCGCCGCGAGCGTGCGGTGCTGCTGGAACCGCTGGGCAAAGGCATCGTTCTCTGGACCCTGCGCTATGGCGACGAAGTGCGGGACCCCGTGGCCGAACTCGACAGCAAAACTGAAATCGACAGCAAGCTGCTTGCGCTGATGACGCAACTGGTGAAGGAAGAGACGAAGAATTGGAGCCCGGCCATGGTGCAGGACCCGATTCAGAAACGCCTGAAGTCGATGATCCGCGGCAAGCAGAAGAGCATGAAGAAGGCGGCGCCTGCGCAAAAACCTGCACCGGTGAAATCGACCGGCAACGTCATTAATATCATGGATGCGCTGAAAAAAAGCCTGGCGGCCGAAGGCGGCCAGAAGCCGCGCCAATGAAAAAGTGGCCAGAGATTTCGGGAAACTGCATATATAAATCAAAGATTTAAAGCGCGCCGCGGGAATCCACTTTGACGCGCTTGAGTCCGGCGGCTTCGCCGGCGCGACAAACCGATGCATTCGCGCGAGGTCGGGTGCGCTTGAGATTGCCCATCGCCCGCCAGGGTCGAGGCCATCTCAGCTTGCCTTCTTGCTGCGGCTGTCGCTGCGCGCCGGTGCCTTCTTCTTCGCCAGGGCCTTCTTTGCTGGAGCGTTGCCGCTCATCTTGGCGCTTTGGCGCAGCGCTTCCATCAGGTCGACGACCTTGCGTTCCGGGGCCGGTTTCTTCTTCGGTGGCGCCCGGCCCTCGATCTTCGCCTTCACCAACTCGACGAGGGCGGCTTCGTAGCGATCTTCGTATGTGCTCGGTTCGAAGCTGCCTTGTTTGGTGCCAATGATATGGCCCGCAAGCGCGATCATTTCCTTGTCGAACTTGATGTCGGGAATGTCCTCGAAAACCGTCTCGGCCGAGCGCACCTCGTAGTCGAAATTCAGCATCGTCGCGACGATGTAGTCGTCATGCGGACGGATCAGCAGTGTCCGGTTGCGCCGGAAAAGCACGGCTTCGGCCAGCGCCGCGACCTTGCCGTCACGCATGCCCCTGGCGATCAGCGACAGCGCCTCTTCGTCATGTTCGTCGACGGGCGCGAGATAATAAGGGCGGTCGAAATAGAGCTTGTCGATATCGTCATAGGCGATGAAAGCCTTGATATTGAGGACCTTGTCGCTTTCCGGCATGATTTCGGCGATCTCGTCGCCCTCGATGACGATGTAATCGCCATTCTCCATCTGGTAGCCCTTGACCTGGTCGCCCCGCTCGACCGGCTTTCCGGTCTCGCTGTCGACGAATTGCCGTTCCACCCGGTGGCCGGTCCTGCGGTTGATGATGTTGAAGGAGACGCGGTCGGAGGAGGAAACGGCGGTGTAGAGCCCGACGGCGCAGGCAAGGTCGCCCACCTTCAGATGACCCTTCCAGCTTGCCCGAGCGGCCATTCCATCCTCCGTCGCAATCAGAGCCGGCTGCCGCTCTTGTCGGTTTCGAGTTCCTGAAATGCCCAGCCACGGCCGTCGGGCGCGGGATAGGCGAGCAACGCATCGCCATCGCCGATCTTCTGGCGCGATGCGGCGTCCTTGGCATGGATGATCGCTTCATCCGCTGTCGCATAGGTTTCCGAAAGTGTGTCGCCGAGCTTGTAGGCCCAGCCATTGTCATGCGGCACGACCTGATAGGTGATATCGGCCATTTCGGATCTCCTCTTCTCACTCAAATAGGGTGCATGATGTCGTCGGCTAGTTCCGATTTGCTTTGCGCCGTTCATCGAGCGCGATGATCTTCTCCAGCGAGGCGATATCCTCGCTGGTGACGACGGGAACCGGATCAGCAGCGATGGCTTCCAGCACTTCCTGTGAGACGGCGCCATTTCGGATCGCCCATTCCAGCGTTTCGCGGGTTTCCCGCTCGGCTTTCAGCTGCGCATAGAGCGCAACGATCAGCCGATCGCGAGCATCCATCCGCCGGCCTTGGTTATCCATGCTGCGGACGTCAGGCATCGCAATCCACCTTTGTCACTGATTTCGTTCAGGTGTATTCAACTGATGACGGATCGAAAGGTTCCGAAACCGATGGGCCGCCGCTTGCCATTGCCGCCTCAGGCGGAAATTACTATCTGCAACATGTTCGCCAGAGGATTTCAACATGGCCGATCTCAAGGCTCGTCCCCGCCCGACCGGCGCCACCGCCGTTCTCGGCCGTACCGGTTTCCCGCACGTCACCTCCGCCACCAAGGGCGAAATAGATATCGTCACCGGGCCGTCGCAGCCGGGTTTCAATCCGCTCGATTTGCTCTATTCCTCGCTCTCGGCCTGTCTGGTGCTCAGCGCCCGCATCGCCGCCAGCCAGATGGGCATTCTCGACAAGATCAGCGAGATCACTGCCGAGGTCACCGGCGAGAAAGCGACGGAAGGCCTTTCGCGCGTCGCCAAGTTCAACATCGCCTTTTCGATCAAGGGCGATATCGACGAGGAAACCCGGCAGAAAATTGCCCATGCCGCCGAAGACGAGATCTGCACCGTGAGCAACACCATCCGCGGCAATCCCGAGTTCTCGACGACGATATTGGGGTAAGGCTAAATCTACATAATAATTATAGACAATCGAGAGCGGAGGATTGCGTGACCAATGCCCGGCTTCTATGCTCGGGCATCGAAAGCAATGATCCCGGCCACCATGCAGCCCAAGCCTCTCCCGACGTCTGAACAGCCCGTCGTCGCCATCATCGGCGGCGGTGTCTCCGGCGCCGGCGTCGCCTATCATCTCGCGAGAGCCAACTGCGGCGAGCGCCCTGCCATCGTGGTTTTCGAGCCGCGTGCCGAACTCGGCCGCGGCCTTGCCTACGACACGGCCGATCCGGCCCACCGCATCAATGTTCCAGCCGCCAAGATGAGCCTGCAGCCAGATGACCTGGGCGAATTCCTGGCCTGGATCGAAGTCCGCGATGCGGTCGCCGGCGACCCTGAGGCCAGGCAGCCCGATGGCTCGCTCTTCCCCCGGCGCCGGCTGTTCGGCGATTATGTCGCCTCGCTGCTGAAGCCGCTGCTGGAAGACGGTAGCGTGCGTCATTGCCGCGCTGCAGTGACGGCTGTCGAACGCTGTGCCGGCCGCTGGTCAATCCGCGACGACAGAGGCGGCGTGACGAAGGCCGATATCGTCGCGATCGCCACCAGCCATCCGCCGCCGACAGCCCCAGGCCGGCTTGGGAGCCGGCTTGCTGCCCATCCCCGTTTCGTCGCCGATACCACCAAGCCGAACGCGCTCGACGTGATCCGCCCGCATGACCGGGTGCTGGTCATTGGCAATGGCCTGACGGCCGCCGATGTCATCGCCTCGCTGGCGCAGCGCGGGCATGACGGTTCGGTGACCGCGATCTCGCGCCGCGGGCTGCGGTCTCGCGGCCATCCGCTGGTACCGCAGGAACTCTTCGGCGATTTCGTCTCCAGTGCAGCCCATTCCGCCGTGTCGCTGCTGAGAGGGATCCGTACCGCCATAGGTGCGGCGAAGGCGCAGGGCATAAGCTGGCATGGGGTGATCGACCAGGTGCGGGCGCAGGGATACGATCTCTGGCAGGCGCTGCCGGTCGCCGAACGACGCCGTCTCGTCCGCCATCTGCGTCCCTATTGGGATGTGCATCGTTTCCGGATCGCCCCGCAGGTCGAGGCCGTGCTCGACGCAGCTGTTACCTCGGGCCGTCTGGATATCCTGGCCGGCTCGGTCGCCGATGCGCGCATCGAGGGCGAGCTCATTCTTTGCTCCCTGCAGCCGCGTCATCAGCGCCAGCCGTTGGAGCGGCGCTATGACGCCGTCGTCGTCACCACCGGCCCGGCGCATGGCGGTATTCTCGACACCCAACCCTGGCTCGCAGCACTCGCGGCGAACGGTCACCTGGCGCTCGACCCGACCGGCCTCGGCCTTGCCTGCACCGAGCGCTCGGAGGCGATCGGCCCGTCAGGAAAGGTAGATCCCTCGCTGCTGATCTCCGGCCCGCTGGCGCGCGGTACATTCGGCGAGCTGATGGGACTGCCGCAGGTGACCGAGCATGCCTTTTTCGTCGCCGGCGAGATTGCCGAAAAGCTGCGGACCAGCGCGACGAATAGGCATCCTGCCTGATTTTCCACCAATATGTCGCTCTTCGACTGTCCCCGGTGATCGACTTCTGATAGTCCCTCGGCCATCACTGCATAATTCCTTAAATCGAAGGCGATTTAAGGATAAAATTATGCAGCAATTTAAAGTGTTACAGCGTCCTTTGCGCGTCTGAAAAGACGCGCGGCGCTGTAATATCCCGCCGGCCCGGCATTCGGGCGACCAGAAATATCGAGACCATGTCGCAGGCCGCCCCCACCCTTTCCGAAGCCTCGCCTTCCAATCGTTTCGCCCTTGCGGCGCTCCTTCTCGGCGGCGCGGCGATCGGCGGCTCGCCGATCTTCGTCAGGCTGTCCGAAGTCGGACCGATGGCGACGGCCTTCTGGCGTGTGGCGCTGGCGTTGATCCCGATCGTCATCGTCTCGCTGCTGAAGAAGGAAAGGGGGCCGAAGCCGCAAAGCCTTTCCGACTACGGCATGCTCATTCTCCCAGGCGTCATCTTGGCGCTTGACCTTGCCGCCTGGCATCTTTCGCTCACCATGACGTCGGTCGCCAATGCGACTCTGCTTGCCAACCTCGCACCTGTTTTCGTCACGCTGATTGCCTTCGTCTTTTTCAGCGCGCGGATCAGCCGCGGCTTCGCGCTCGGGCTTGTCCTTGCGCTCTCAGGCGTCGTCATTCTGAAGGGCGGACCGGCAGCCATCGGCAATGGCGACCTTCGCGGCGACGGCATCGCGATGATCGCCGCCTTCTTCTATGCCTGCTACATCCTTGCGATCGGCAGGCTGCGCAGCCGCTTCGATACGCTCCGCATCATGCTGTGGAGCACGACCTGCGCTGCCGCCTGCATCTTTCCGATCGGCCTGATCTACGAGGGCCATATGCTGCCCGCGACCGTCTATGGCTGGTCGATCGTCTTCGGCCTCGCCTTTATCAGCCATGCCGGCGGACAGGTGGCGATCACCTATGCGCTCGCCTATCTGCCGCCGGCCTTTTCCTCGCTGACACTGCTGCTGCAGCCGGTCGTTGCGGCAATCCTGGCCTGGGCGCTGCTTAACGAGGCGATCGGAACGATGCAGGCGCTCGGCGGCGCCGTCGTGCTGGCCGGCATCATGATTGCCCGGACATCCCGCGTTCAGGTGTGAAGCCGCGGCAGATCAGCGGTTTTCCTGCAGCAGCCATTTCTGGATGATCGGAATGTCGGCATCGCCGAGATCGTGGCCGCCGGGGATGACGTCGGAATCGACGGTGGCGCCCGAACTCTTCAGCCTCCCTTCCAACTCGCTCGCATATTTGCCATAGGCATCCGTCTTGCCGCTGATGACGAGCAGGTCCGTGCCTTTCAGATCGGCATGCGGATAATCGCTGAGCACAGGCATGGAACGCAGCAGCACGGCCTTGTGAACCAGGTGCGGGTGTAGGTAGAGCAGCGAGTTTAAAAGGTTGGCGCCATTGGAATAACCGACATAGACGACCTTCTGAGGATCGAGCCCGTAGGATTTGACGGCGCCCTCGATAAAGGCCGCGAAGGCCTCCGCCTCGGTCTTGATGTCGTTCTGGTCGAAGGAGAAGGGCGTAATGCGCTTGTACCAGCGCGGAAAACCTTCCTCCGTCGCCCGGCCGCGCACGCCGAGCAGCGTCGCCCGCGGCGCCGCTTTGTTCAACAGTGGCATCAGCGTCGTCTCGTTGCCGCCGGAGCCGTGCAACAGCACGAAGACGCTGCCGTCGGGATCGGGGGGCGTATAGAAACGGTGGACGAATGGCAGCTCGCGATAATTGACACGCGGCTGGCCGGGCATCGAAAATTGCGGCAGCATCACCTTCAGGTCGTGAAGATTGGTGATGGCTTCGGGCGGTGCGAACAGCTTCCCCCCGAGGGCGGCCTGCTCTTCGTCCACGGTCATGCCGGGCTTGTCGGTGGCGAGCTCCACCAGCGTACCGCCGGGCTCGCGGGCATAGAGCGAGCGGAAATATTTACGGTCATGCATGTTGGTCGGCGATGCGTCAGTCGCCTCCAGAGCCTTGCGAACGACAAGCAGCGTCTCCTCGTCGGCGGCGCGGAAGGCGACGTGATCGACCGTCCCGGTGCCTGGCGCGCCGGACCAGAAGCCGCGCGCATCGCGCACGTCGATAATGTCGCCGGATTGCGACACCAGCCTGTCGATCGTGCCGCGGCTGGCCTGGAAGCGGTAACCGAAATGGCTCTCGAGGAAGCTGCGGCTTTCGGTGGGCTTCTCCGTCAGCATGGTTGCGCCGCGCACCCGCTGGATGGCATGCTCGACCGGGATCGAGGCGCCGTCCCAGGCGGCCGGCGATACCAGGCTCTTTGCGCCGGCGAGCTTGAGGATGATGTTGTCAGGGTCCTTCAGCCGTAGGACAGGCTCGCCGAATTCGTCGGCCGGTCCCTCGGAGCTGAGGCCGAAGCTCATGGCACGCGTCAGCCAGTAGCCGATGCTGGTGGGGTTGATCGACAGCGATATTTCGCTGATCTGGCCATAGCCGGCCCGGCCGGGCGCACCATCTTCCCAGGCGAGGAAGGTCAGCAGCGAACCCGGCGTCCCCTCTGCATCGCCATAGAAGAGATGAAGCTGCGTCGCGTCCTCGTAACCGGCTGTCTGCTTGACGAGCCGCATGCCGAGAAATCCCGCGTAAAAGTCCACGTTCGCCTGCACCTTTCGGGTGACGGCCGTGACGTGATGTATACCTGATACCATCGAGAGCAGTCCTGATTGAAGCGGCGTCGTCAGGAGCGCGAGTATGAGAGCTGCGAAGGTCATACCGTTGCCAATGACGATCGCTTAGTTTTGTTCCGCACAAAGCGCAAGCGAATCGCCGCGCTGCAACAACTCCAAATTCTCGACATCTTCGAGTGCCTCTTCTAGTTGCTGCAGGGTCGGCGGCTTGACCATATAGGCGCGCGCACCGAGATTTCTGGCCCGCCGCATGTCGCTCTCGTCGCTTGATGTGCTGAGGATGCAGACGGGAATTTGCTTGAGGCGCACGTCGGCTGAAAGCGCATGCAGCACCTCGAAGCCGTCCATGATCGGCATGTTGATGTCGAGCAGCATGAGGTCGATCTGCGGCAGATCGGCAATGCCGGCGCGTTCTTCGAGCAGCCGCATCGCCTCGCGCCCGTTGGTGGCGACATGCAGGTTGAAGTTCACCTTCTCCCTCCGCATCAGCTTGATCTTCAGAAGTTGAATGTCGGCCGG
Organism: Rhizobium sp. SRDI943; assembly: GCF_057653695.1. Taxonomy (NCBI): domain Bacteria; kingdom Pseudomonadati; phylum Pseudomonadota; class Alphaproteobacteria; order Hyphomicrobiales; family Rhizobiaceae; genus Rhizobium; species Rhizobium sp. SRDI943. The sequence continues at coordinate 315,022 of NZ_CM172787.1, forward strand.
GCTGTCTTCCACCAGCAGCACTTCGGCAAGCCTGCCCGAACCTTCGGCTTGCTGCTCCGCCGGCCTTGTGCTGTGCGGCACGGCCGATGCGGCTGATGGCACGGGCCTCGCCTCGGCGAGCGGCACTTCGAGAATGAAGGTGGCGCCCGGCCCATTTTCTGCCTCGCACCAGATCGAGCCGCCATGCATCTGCGCGATGCGGCGGCAGATGGCAAGGCCGAGCCCGGTGCCTTCGATGCCACGGCCGACGAGACGCTTGAACGGCTGGAAGATCAGTTCGCGGTGCTCGGGGTCGATGCCGGGCCCGTTGTCACGCACCGTGAGGCGGCAGGTATCGCCCTGCGCTTCGCCTGTGATGCTGATCTCCGGAACCTTCTGCTCGCAATAGCGGATGGCGTTCGACACCAGGTTCTGCAGGAGCTGGGTCAGCAGCGTCGCATCGCCCATGACCTCGGGCAGCGCCCCGCGGATGATGACGGCTCCACGGCTTTCGGTCTGCTGGCGCAGATTGTCCTCCACCTGGTCGAGCACATCAGAGAGCGAGACCGGCCTGAGCTCCAGTCCGCCGGAGGCCTCGAGCTTGGTGAAGCCCGAGACCTTGACGATCAGGTCTTCCATATGGTCGGCCGCGCTGAGCACGTAATCGAGCAATTCCCGGTCTTCGGCCGGCAGCGCCGCAGAACCGTGCAGGATGCGGGTGAAGGATTTGATCGTCCGGAGCGGCTCCTTCAGATCATGGGCCATGGCGCGGGTGAAAATCTCCAGCGACTGCCGCTTCTGCTCCAGTTTCGCCTCCAGCATGCCGTGCATGATGGCGTTCTGAATGCAACGATGCAGCGTCTCGGGCGAAAGCGAATCCTTTGTCAGATAGTCGCGTGCCCCGCTCTTCATCACCTCCACGGCCACGGTCTCACTGCCCTGGCCGGTCAGCATGATGACGTTGGCGGCGGGATCATCCTCCAGGATATCGGCAAGAACGCCGAGCCCGTCGCGCCCAGGCAGCGAATAGTCGAGCAGGATGCAGTCCGGCCGTTTCCGGCCATTCAGCGCACGGCCCTCTTCGCCCGTCTCCGCCTCCACGACGGTATAGGCAGTGCTGGAAACGCGGCCCAATATGCGGCGATAGACCTCGAGATCGTCGATGTTGTCGTCGATGATGAGAATAGAGCAGTGTTCCGCCAATCTGTCAGTCCTCGAGTGGCAGGATCGCGATTTCGAACCAGTATTCCTTCAGCCGCTGGATCGCGGCAAAGAGCCCGTCGAGATCCACCGGCTTCTGCACATAGGTATTGGCGCCGAGCGCGTAGCAGCCTTCGATATCGCGTTCGTCGTCGGAGGTCGTGAGGATGACCACCGGGATCTTGCGCCAGCCGGCGTTCGACTTGATCGCCTCCAGCGTCTTGCGGCCGTCAAGACCCGGCATGTTGAGGTCAAGCAGGATCAGCCCCGGTTTCGGCACCATCTCGGCGAGCATGTCGAGCGCTTCCTGACCGGAGGCCGCCCAGCGGATCGAGTTGCGCAGATTGGTGCGTTTGAAGGCGCGCATCGTCGCTTCGAAATCGTCTTCGCTGTCCTCGACGATCAGGATCGGTTGCGTATCACGCTGCTGCATTCTGCCCCTCGCGCTTTTTTCCCAGAGTGAAGTAGAATGTCGTGCCGGTGCCGACCTCGGATTCCAGCCAGATATCGCCATTGTGCCGGGCGATGATCTTGCGAACGAAGGTGAGGCCTGCTCCGGTCCCGTCGTCGGAATCCTGCGACTTTTCCAGCCGTTTGAAAATGCGGAAAATATCCTCGTGGAATTCCCGCGGAATGCCCTTGCCGTTATCCTTAACGAAAAACACGTTGCGGGCAACCGTGCCGTCCTTGCCGACGAACCGATCAAGATAGCCGATCGAGACGAGCGGCGCCGGCTTGTCATTGTATTTGATCGCGTTGGTAATGAGATTGCGGAACACTTCGGTCAGCCGCGTCGCGTCGCAGACCACCTCCGGCAGCCGGCCGTCGATGATCACCTTGGCGTGTCGTTCCTCGAGTAGCAACTCCATCGTCGCGACGACATCCTTGACGATCAGGCCGATATCGGTGCGTTTGACCGCCAGCTGCTGGCGTCCGAGCCGGGAGAAATAAAGAAGCTCGTTGACGAGTTTCTCCATGCGCTGGCTGAGACGCACGAGCCGGTTCAGCCGGCGCACGCCGTCCGCATCGAGCTTGTCTTCATAATCTTCCAACAGGAAGCGGGAGTGGTTGTGCAGGCCGCGCAGCGGTTCCTTGAGATCATGCGAGGCGATATAGGCGAATTCATCGAGGTCGTGGTTGCTGCGCTCGAGTTCGGCCGTATAGGCCTCAAGCTGGGAAAGCGTCGTTTTCATCCGTTCTTCCTGCCGGACGCGCTCGCTGATGTCGCGCACGATACCGACGAAGGTCTTCGTATGGCCGGTGACGACGGCGCTGATGGAAACGTCGATCGGAAAGACGATGCCGTTCTTGCGTCGTCCGGAGACCATGCGCGTCGTGCCGATGATGCGCTCGTCGCCGGTCTGCCGGTAGTGGGCGAGATAGCCGTCATGCTCGGAATGGTAGGGTTCGGGCATCAGCATCTTGATGTTCTTGCCGATCGTCTCCTGCGGGGAGTAACCGAACATGCTTTCAGCCGCCGGATTGAAATTCCTGATCGTTCCACGCTCGTCGATGACGACGACGGCATCGGGCGTGCCGCGCACCAGCGCGCCGAAGCGGACGCGCTCGGTTTCGAGGTTATAGTTGTTGCGCATGAAATAGAAGACGAGGATCGCGATCAGCCAAAGCGTGGCAGCCGTGATGGCACGGTTGGCGATTTCCTGCCAGAACGCCGCCTCGTTATGCTTGACGGCGAAGAAGCCGAGCATCAGGAGCACGGTGCAGGCAAAGGCGAAGAAAAGCGGCGCGTTCCGGTTGCCGAACCAGAGCGCCGTCAGCACCAGCGGTACGTAGAGAATGCCGTTGGCGACACCCAGCGGCGTATAGAGATCGACGAGAAGACCGGTGAAGCAGACCGCAGCCGGGATCCAGAGCGGGATCTGTGCCCGGTTTGCCGGCTGCATCCACCAGGAGCGGGCGAGAAGCCCCGAGCCGAAGATTACCATGCCGGCCGCCGTGTGCAGCGCCATCGCCGCATAGGGGCCCCAGCGGTAGCCCTGTTCGGCATCGGTGACATAGCTGGCCAGCGCGATCATGCCGAGCGTGATAACGACATAGCTCGTCAATTCCTGCACCACCTGGCTTCTCGACTTCTCCACCTGGAGCGAGAGCAGCAGCGAAAGATTGGCAATCAGGAAGACCAATGCCGTGTTCGGCCCCATGCCGCCGCCGATCTCGGCGAGGAAATCCGGCGAAACCAGAAAGCGCGAGATCAGCACGTCGACATTGTGAAAACTCCGCCCGATTGTGACGATTTCGACGAGGCGGGCCGCGGCGATCGCCGCCGCAAGCCCCATCGTGATCGCTGCCATTATTCGAAAACGGCGGGCGGCCAGTGTCGAGGCGGCCAGCCCTGCGCCGGAAAGCACAAAGCAGAGCGCGGTGTTGAAAGCCATCGACGGAAAGCCGGGAACCAGCGAGATGACAATCTCGGCCTGCAGCAGCCAGCCGGTAAGCGCCGTCGCGCCGAGAAGCAACATCAGGCAGCCGACGGCAATCGCAAAGGCTCGGTAGTGCTGTCTTGGCTGGTCCTGCAGGTCCACGTTGCCCTGATCCTGCACCCCTGTGTCCTCCTTCGGTTTGCGCGGCCATCTTTTCCGAAATCGAGGAATACTCAATAGCCAAGGCAGGGCGGTGCCGCGCTTTTTGCGAAATGATTTGCGATGAGGTATATCGAATTTTAGTGGAACCGCGATATGGTGATGTCGAAGGACAGCGAGGTTCATTCGAACAATATCCAAATTACGGTGCTAGATGACCACCCTATTTTATGTCGACGACAGCAAGGATGACCTCTTCTATCTCGACTATATGAGCAGAAAGCAGCAGATAGACATCGATCTATTCTGCTTCTCCACAGCCGAGACCGCGCTTGAGGCGCTGGAGACGCGCGCGGCAGAAGGCAAGACCTCGCCCGATCTTCTGGTCGCCGATCTCTACATGCCGCTCGATAGCGGCATTGGCCTGATCACGCGGTTGCGCCTGGATGATCGTTTCAAGGCGATGCGACTTGCTATCTGCAGCGGATCGGATGCTGCCGAGGACCGCGCCCGCTCACTCGATGCCGGCGCCGATGTCTATCTGGAAAAGCCACTTGACCTTGCCAAGATCATTCTCAATCTTGAGATGTAGAAAACGTCGAAAGCCGCAAGCCCTGTTTCCTCTCATTCGTCCAAGCCATCTGACAAACCGCAATTGACAAGGTCGAGGACGCATCACAAGATGCAACCGAAGCGAAGAATATGGAACGCGAAATAAGCGCTGAGAGAACCGATCAACCCGCGTTCGCCGCCACGAACATCAGCCAACCCCTTAGCTGAATGGGTCATCGGCTCTCTCGCGCTTACGTCTGGCACTGCCTTCTCGCATTCATGGATGTTGAATGCAGGAAGAATACGATACCCAGGTAAGAACTACTGCCCCTCAGTAAAATCTGCCCGTGCATCACCTGTCGTTGAGATAATTGATGATTTCCGCCTTACATATCGAAAGTCCCCGTTTTCGATATCTCTCATCAACCGTCTCGCAATTTTTGTAGCTCTTCGCGTTTAAGACGTATATCCCAAGATTTCGGGATTAGAGGCATTGGCGGGAGGAGAGGAAGAGTGGGAATGAACAATGCCCCGGCAATTCCCTTTCATGCCGGACCGGAGCTGAGCCGGGCGATCAACCGCACCGATTTTTTCCGTCTGCTGAAATCGGCGGCGCAGCATTACAACTTCGACAATTTTGCGCTGGCCCGCATTTCCGAGGCTTCGGCCCCTTTCGGTGAACGTGATGTCGTCATCACCAATGTCGCCGAGCGGCGTGTCGGCCTTTTCATCACGACGTTGAAGGAAGCGCTGGGCACCGTCCGGGCAAAGACCGCCCAGTTCCTGGCAACGCCGGTCCATGGCAGGAGCGCACAGCCGGAAGTTTATCCGTCCGATCTGGTTTTCAACGAATTCCTGAGCGGCGTCTTTCTCTTCATCCCGCTGTTTACGCCGGAAGGGCGGCGATATTGCCTCGTGCTCAGCGGCGAGCGTCAGGAGCCGGATCAGAGTGAGATCGCCGACATACTTCTCGACGCCATGCGCATTTTCGACAAGCTCTACGAGGAAATCCTGACGCCGGAAATGTCCGGACGGCTGACGCAGCGCGAATCGGAAATCGTCAAATGGACGAGCGAAGGTAAGACGTCGGCGGAAATCGCCATCATTCTCGGTCTCTCCGAACATACGGTCAATTCGCACATCACCGCGGCCGCGCGCAAACTCGACGCTGTCAACCGCGTTCATATGGTGGCGATCGCCTTGAGGAATGGTTTGGTTTCGTGAAGTTGGTTTCGGGATTGGGGAAATGAGACGATGATCACCGAAACGGGCCGGAGGAACGCCGTAAAGGTTCTCTTTGTCGACGACGAATTTATCGAATTCCGCGCGCTCAAGAAGAAGATCGCCGATCTCTCCGAGCCGGCAGTCGAGGTTGAATATTCGCCATCGATCGGTGACGCGCTGGAAAAGATCCGCTTGGCGCGCTTCGATCTCATCCTGCTCGACAATCGCCTTCTGCCCAATGCCGATTTCCGCGAGACGGTGCCGGAGCTGCGCGGCATCGGCTACACCGGCCCGATCGGCGTCGTCTCGACCGATATATCGGGCGGCTATTTCCAGGAATTCCCGGATTACGGCGTCGATTTCCGCATCGGCAAGGACGAAATCGATGCCCAGACGCTACAGCACATCATCCGCGAATATGTGACCTATGACGTCCCGGATTTCTGGAAGGACGATTATAGTATCTAACCATCAAGCGATGGGAAGGCGGATGATGAAGCGACTGCCGCTTTCATCCGAACGTTCGAGGCTGATATCGCCGCCAAGCGCCGCCAGAAACTCACGCGCCGTGGTCAATCCGAGACCGGCGCCCGGGACCGCTCCCGCCTTCGGCAATTTCCAGAACGGCTCGAATATCCGCTCTCGATAAGCCGGATCGATGCCTGTCCCATTGTCGGAAATCCGGATGAACCAGTCCGTCCGCTCGCGCTCCGCGGCAATGGCCACATGCGGCGGCGCTTCCCCGCGGTAGGTGAGGGCATTGGTCAAAAGGTGCCGCAGCACCAGACCGAGGAGGGCAGGGTCGGTACGGATCGAGGGCAGGCCGTCGCTTTCAAGCGTCGCTGCGCCGACCGCCGTCTCGTCGGTCAGTTCGCCCCAGACATTTTCGGCGAGCGCCTGCAGATCGACCTCTTCAGGCGTCACCTGAGGTGTGCCAGCGGCAAGGCTCATCAATGCCTTGGTGAGGCGCTGCGCCGTCTGCGCCTTTTCCATGATCATCCGGAGGCTCTGAAGCTGTTCGCCGTCGAGCGTCTCCTCGAGATCGTCGAGCAGCAGCTCGGCATACATGGCGATATGGCGGAGCGGTGATTGCAGGTCGTGCGAGGCAGTCGCGAGAAAACGCTTGATGCGCTCCTCGCTGTCTCCGGCAACGGTGGTTTCCGGCGGTCTTGTCGGGTTGGATGACATCTGGCGGCTTCCCCGATCTCAATTACAGCGCGCGCGTCCTTTCAGACGTACGAAGGACGCTGTAACACCTTGAATTGGCACATAATGCAGTAGCCGACAATAGAAAGAGGGCGCCGGCTGTGCAACCGGCGCCCTATCAAGGATGCGTCAACGGGATTTTAGCTCGCGGACTTGCGCGGACGACCCTGTTCCGGCGGAATGATCTCGACTGCCGCATCGGTTGCCGATGCCTTGGCATGGCGGCGGCGCCAGTCGCCAAGGAAGAGCAGGATCGGTGCCGCGATGAAGATCGAAGAGGCGCCGGCCACGAGAATGCCGAAGACCATCGGGATCGCGAAGCTCGACACAGCACTACCGCCCCAGATCGCCATCGGCACCAGCGCGAGGAAGGCCGTCGCATTGGTGTAAAGGCTTCGCGCCAGGGTCTCGTTGATCGACTTGTCGATAATCTCGCGCAGCGGCATCGACTTGTAGAGCCGCATGTTTTCGCGCATGCGGTCATAGACGACGACCTTGTCGTTCACCGAATAACCTACAAGCGTCAGAATGGCGGCGATGGCCGTCAGATTGAAGTCGAGACCGGTGATCGCGAAGAAGCCGATCGCCTTTGTGACGTCGAGCACCAACGTGACGATGGCGCCGACGGCAAACGGCCATTCGAACCGCACCCAGATGTAGATGAGCATCGCGAAGCTCGCGATCACCACCGACAGGATACCGGCCCAGGCAAGCTCGCCGCTGACCTTCGGGCCGATGACGTCGGTGCCTTCGATGGTGGCGGTTGGATCGATCTTGGTGACTTCTGCCTTCAGCTTGGTCACCGCTGCCGTCTGTGCCTCTTCGCCGCCTTCCTGCCGTTGAGCGCGAACGAGAATGCTGTTCTTGTCGCCGAAGGACTGCAGCGAGATTTCGCCGAGACCAAGCGTGTTCAGGCCTTCACGGAACGTCCCGAGGTCGGCCGGGCCGGTGGTCTTGACGGCCATCTGGATGCCGCCGCGGAAATCGACGCCGTAGTTGAGGCCCGGATGAATGAAGAGCACGATGGAGGCGATCGAAAGCAGCGCTGAAACGGTGATGCCGAAGAAGCGCGCCTTCATGAACTGGATGTGCTTGTCATAGGGGCTGAACGGGATCAGCGGCCGGATGTTCAGCACCTTGAGCTTGCTGCGGCGGGTGATCTCGATCATCGCCACACGCACGAAGGCGACCGATGTGAACATCGAAATGATCAGGCCGAGCGCCATGGTCACGGCAAAGCCGCGAACCGGTCCGGAGCCGAAAAAGAACAGGATGGCCGCAGCGATCAGGGCCGTCATGTTGCCGTCGATAATGGTCGAATAGGCACGGCGGAAACCGGTATCGATGGCGGCGAAGGCGCTCTTGCCCTTGCGCGTTTCTTCGCGGATGCGCTCGTTGATGAGAACGTTGGCGTCGACCGCAAGGCCGATGCCGAGAACGACACCGGCAATGCCCGGCAGCGTCAGCGTCGCACCAACCAGCGTTAGCGCCGAGAAGGTCAGGATCGTGTGGATCAACAGCGCGATATTCGCCAGGAAGCCCCAGGTGCCATAGAGTACGAAGATGAAGACGGCGACGAGCACAAAGCCGACGATGCCGGAATAAATGCCCATCTTGATGGCGTCGGCTCCGAGGTCGGCGCCGACGGTGCGCTCTTCGATGACCGTCAGCTTGGCGGGCAGGGCGCCAGCGCGCAGCATGGCGGCCAGCGTCGTGGCGCTATCGGCCGAGAAACTGCCGGAGATTTGACCGGAACCGCCGGTAATCGGCTCGCGGATAACAGGCGCGCTCAGCACCTTGTCGTCGAGGACGATGGCGAAGGGATTGCCGACGTTCTGGCGGGTGATCTCGGCAAAGCGGCTGGCGCCGGCGCTGTCGAATCTGAAGCTGACGATCGGCTCATGCGTGTTCGGGTCGAAGCTGACGCGGGCATCCGAAAGGCGGTCGCCGGAGATTTCGACGCGGTCGAGGACCGGAAAGGACCGGCCTTCGTCGTCCTTCAGCATGGTCACGCCGGGTCCGGGCGCATTGTTCGGCGACAGCATGTGGAACGACATTTTGGCGGTGGAGCCGAGAAGTTCGCGCAGGCGTGACGGATCCTGCGCGCCCGGAAGCTGGACGAGCACGCGGTTGGCGCCGATGCGCTGGATGGTCGGCTCGGAGACGCCGACCTGGTCGACGCGCTGGCGGATGACTTCGAGGCTCTGCTGGACGGCATTGTCGACATTGGCGGAGATGCCGGCCGGCGAGAAGCCGACGGTGATGGTGGCGCCGTTCGCAGTGACGGCCAGATCGGCCTGGCCGGCGCTGAGGCCGGTGCTGATCGGGTTGGCAAGCGTCTTGAGTTCGGTGACGGCAGCATCGCTCTGCGCGGCATCGGCAAGCGTCACGACGATCTGGTTCTGGCTGCGGACCACGGCCTTCGGCTGAATGCCCTTTTCGCGCAGCACACGGCGCGCGTCCTGAAGCAGCGATTGCAGCCGCTCCTTGGTCAGGTCGGCTTCGTCGACTTCCAGAACGAGGTGCGAACCGCCGCGAAGGTCGAGGCCGAGCGACACCTGCTCATGCGGCAGCCAGGCCGGCACGCGCTGGAGGACGGATTGCGGCAGGACGTTCGGCAGGGCGATCAATAGGCCGAGTAGGATGATCACCGAATAGGTGATCACCAGCCATCGTGAAGTACGCATGTTGTATTCCTTGATATCGAGGGCCGGCGCTCGGGCGCTGGCGGCATGTCGTCAATGGTCGGAAGCGCCGATCGGCGCGAGCGTCAGGCAGCGACCGGCGGTGCGCGCGGCTGATGGGTCCTGGAGACTGCGGCGTGAAGCGAAGCTTCAAATGCCGGAAAAGCCGCTGATATATTCCAGCCGGCGAAGTTAAGGGTCGGAGCGGCGGCAAGGGCAGGCGATCCGCCGTCATGTGCCGTCTGCTTCGGCACAAGCTTGCGCTCCGTGGCAAGCAGCCCACGCACGGTATCGCGCGCAGTCAGCTGCGGCGGCTGAGGATCTCGACCGGAAGAGGAAAGCGTATTGGCGGCCGCCGCCGGCGAGATCACCAGATTGCCGCCGAAAAGCAGGCCAAGATAGGCAAGGACGGCGACGAGGACGGAAGCGGCGATACGGCTCGTCAGACGGTGCTGTTCCAGCTCCATCTTCTCCGTCCCGGCGATGTCACTCCCGTATCGGCTCAAAAGCGCGCCAATCTCTCATTCTCTTTCCGGCGGAGGGTCATCCGTCGGGGCAATTGTATCAGGCCCATGGCTGTCTTCATAGGGCACACTCTCATGATGCACTTGGGCGAGCCGGTCAACCATGCCAAGCGCAATTTCACGCTCGCCCATGATGACGGTGTCGGCGCCATATTGCTTCAGCTCATCGACTTCGGCGTCGGAATGGGCTCGGGCGACGATGAGGATCGATGGGTTGACGCTGCGTGCCTGCTCGGCGATGCGGCAGGCCTCGAAGGCGTTGGGGATGGCGATCGCAATGCTGCGGGCGCCGGAAAGATTGGCTAGGTCGAGCGTTTCCCGCATCACCGCATTGCCCGCCAGAGTTTCGATGCCCTGCGCCTTCAGCTCGCCGATGCGCTTGTCAGAGTCCTCGATGACCAGAAAAGGTGTGGCTGACGACTTGAGATTCTGTCCGACGATGCTGCCAACCCGCCCGTAGCCGACGAGAATGGCGTGGCCGCGGAGAGCGGTCGGGTGCACCTCGTCATCTTCGGGCGGTATCTCCTCCGGCGCTGCTATTGCATCTGCAGCGGGAGCAGGGTCTGCCGCGACGTCTTCGCGCTTTGCACCATCCAGCAGCGGCCGCATGCGGTCGCAGAGGAAGAACAGTAGCGGATTGAGGATGATCGAGATGATGGCGCCGGCAAGGATCAGATCGCGGCCTTCCTCCGGCAGCAGCCCCAGTTCGACGCCGAGGGCGGCGAGGATGAAGGAGAATTCGCCGATCTGGCCGAGGCTGGCCGAAATCGTCAGCGCCGTACTGAGCGGCTTCTTGAAGGCGAGCACGATCAGGAGCGCGGCGACGGACTTGCCGATGACGATGATGAAGATGGTGGCGAGGATCGGCAGCGGCTTGTCGATCAGGATGTTCGGATCGAACAGCATGCCGACCGAGACGAAGAACAGCACGGCGAAGGCGTCGCGCAGCGGCAGGCTTTCCTGTGCGGCGCGATGGCTGAGCTCGCTTTCGGCAAGCACCATGCCGGCAAAGAAGGCGCCGAGCGCCAGCGACACGCCGAAGAGCTTCGCCGCTCCGAAAGCGACACCGAGCGCGATCGCCAGCACGCCGAGCCGGAAAAGCTCGCGCGAACCGGTATGGGCGATGCGATGCATCGTCCAGGGAATGAGCTTGCGGCCGAAGACCAGCATCAGCGCCACGAACAGCGCCACCTTCACCAGCGTCATGGCGATCATGCCGCCGATGCCGAGATCGAGGCCGAACAGGCGGCTGAGCGCGGCTGAGAGCGGCTCGACGGGAGCGTGCCCCTCACCGCCGATGCTGGCTGCGGCCGGGATCAGCACCAGCGCCAGCACCATGGCGAGATCCTCGACGATCAGCCAGCCGACGGCGATCCTGCCGCGCTCGGTCTCGACCAGGCGCCGCTCCTGCAGCGCCTTCAAGAGCACGACGGTGGAGGCGACCGAAAGCGCCAGGCCGAAAACCAGGCTGCCGCCGGTCGGCCAGCCCATGAAGGCGCCGAGCCCCCAGCCGAGCAATGTCGCAAAAGCGATCTGCACGATCGCGCCGGGCACGGCGATGCCGCGCACCGACAGCAGGTCTTTCAGGGAAAAATGCAGCCCGACGCCGAACATCAGCAGGATGACGCCGATTTCGGCCAGCTCCGGCGCAAGGTTCTGATCTGCCACATAACCTGGCGTATGTGGCCCGACGAGCACGCCGGCGATCAGATAACCGACGAGCGGCGGCATCCGCAGCCGATGGGCGAAGGCGCCGAAGATGAAAGCCAGCACGAGGCCGCCGACGATTGTCGAAATCAAGGGCGTATCGTGTGGCATTGTTGTCTCCCGATCTGGAAATCCCGATTGTAATATGACATATATGGTCTATATCGACCAATATGGGCAACTCGAAATCATGGGTCAAGGCGCAAGAGAAACAATTCTCACTCCCGCTCTCTGCCGCGCGGCGCGCGGCCTGCTCGACTGGACTCAAACCGATCTTGCCGACAGGGCTGCCGTCTCGCGCAGCACCATCCGCGACTATGAGGGCCGGCACCACGACATCCACCGCGCGACGGAAGCGCAACTGCGCCTCGCCTTCGAGGAAGGCGGCGTCAAATTCGTGGAGATCCAAGGGGCAGGCACCGGCGTTTACCTGCCGACTGCATAAAATGATGCAGCAATTCAAAGTGTTACTGCGTTGCGCCTCTGAAAAGAGGCTTGGTGCTGTCATCGGGCAGACTGAACACGCTCAGGGTGCCAGGCAGGCGGCAGAGACCTTGTAGATGGAAAGTGTCTTACCCTTGTAGTTGCCCTCCGTCGGCTGCCAGTTCTTCAGCACCTCGGGCGTCTCGGTGGCGCAGGTGAAGGCCCCGTCCGTCAGGAAAAGCACCTTGCCGGTGATGTCGGCGGGCAGAGCGAATTCCTGCTCGTAATAGCTCTCCGGAAGGCCCGCCGGCGCCCGCGCATAGATCCTGTAGGATGCATCGCGCAGCGTGTAGAAAAGATCGGCGACCATATCGCGATTGTCGGTGACGATGATGTCGGTGCCGGCCTGAGCTGCGAGTGCGGCGGTCTCGCGGCTGACCTCGGCGCGGCCGAGATAGCGCTTCATCAGCGCGTCGCCGTTCGGCAGCAGCAACTGATGCGGAAAGATCGTCGCCAGCGGAAAGAGCAGGCTGGCGATGCCGTTGATGGTCAGCGACAGCCTGAGCCCCTTCGGCCACTTCAGGTAAAGCAGCCAGACGGCAAGGATGGTGCCGGCGACATAGGCAGTCACCGCCCAGTTGGCATAGGCCTTGGCGACCGTCGCCTGCAGCGTGATGAGCACGACGACCGGCATCGACAGCCAGACCAGCATCTTTTCCCGATCGTCACTCCTGCCCTTGATCATGCGGTAGACCGCCCAGAGCATCGCGAAGAAGATGATCGGCCCGACCACGCCGAACTGGGCGGCGAAGAATTCAAGCCCGCGACGGAGATTGATGCCGAGTTCGCTCCAATGGGCGATATCCTGCGTATGCCGCACCGTCGTGTTGTCGTGCTGCAGGTTCCACCAGAGGTTCGGCAAGGCGACGACCGCCGCGACCGCGACCGCGATGATGAAATCCCGGATGGCGATGCGCGCCGCCGGAATGAGGAGGAGGGCAAGCGCTCCGCCCGGAACGACGAACAGCACGGCATATTTCGTCAGGAAGGCGAGGCCGACGCCTAGGCCCATGACGAGCGCCAGCCCGACCGAGCGCCGCTGGGTCAAGCCGAAATAGGCAAGCAGCGCGATCGCGATGAAGAACAGCAGGATCACGTCGGTCGAGAAGAACACCGAAGACAGCGCGACGCCCGGGAGGGTGATATAGGTGGCGCCCGTCCAGCCTTGGATCTCCGGCCCGACGAAACGTTTTGCCGTCTTCATCAGCACCAGTGCCGCCGACATGTGGATCAGCGGTCCGAGCAGCCTGATCCAATAGATGGCGTTGGAGCCGGAAAGCTCGGTCATCGCCCGGATCACCCACGCAATCATCGGCGGCTTGGAATAATAGCCGAGGTCGAGGTTTTGCGACCAGAACCAGTACTGCGCCTCGTCGACGAAAAGGTCCGTCGTATCGAAATTGAGCATGACGACGCGCCAGAGCGTGAAGCCAAGAACGATGAGGAGACCAGATCTGGGGGACATGAACCGATAGTTCCGCTGACATGAAAGGCGCGAGTGCGATACACCAAAGGTGCCGGACTGCCAACGGGGAAGGGTGGGTCTAGCGCATCGGCCCGAAAATCGATTCCGATTTTCGGAAAGCACGATGCGTAGATTCAAAGTGTTAGAGCGTCCTTTGTGCGTCCGAAAGGACGCACGGCGCTCTAAAGCATGTCGCGCAAGACTGTGCAGCGGTTTTGCGACAACGACATGCGCAAAACAAAGAGCTAAAGCGCAAGGAGGTATCTGAAAGATTGCGACGCGCTTAGAACACCCGAAGGGCGCGGATGTCGCGGTTTGCGGCGATGGAATCGAGGCGAGCGACGGCTGCAAGCAGCGTCATTGCAATCAAGCAGGCACCCAATCCGAGAACAATCATTGCTCTGTCCTTGTCGACGTCATGTCTTGGTTATCGACCGGCATATAACACGGAGCTTGCGTGTGCCTTGTAGCAGCCATGCAACTCCGCAACAGTATTTGCTGCGAACTCCCTTGAATTGCTTCAAAAGCCTGTCCTTCGAAAGGCTTATTAACCTTCAAGCAAGGAATTAACCATAAACATTGATGTACACGTCGGAATGGGAAGATGCACTCGTTCCCACCAGGCATGACGCCGTCCCGCCGTACCGGGTTGATCCGGTATCCATCTCTTCAGACAGCTCCGAAACATAGCTGATCAGAGGGTTTCGATCCGCCGGTTGTAACCGGTGGTGAGGACCGTCTCCACGCTTCGCGTTCATCGGATGCTGCACAAGTTTTTGGCCGGGCCTTCGCCCGGAAGTGGTTGGGGACAGGCGTTGAGGCAGGACATGCCATCAGATCAGGCTCGTGGAGCGCAGGCAGGCAGCTTGCGCGACCGCCTGCGCTTTGCCGGTCTCGATACCGACCAGTGCGAGCTGGTGCGCCGTAACCGACCGGCGCTCGAAGCGCATCTGAAGGCGGGCCTCAGGGATCTCTTCCACCGATTCCAGTCATTCCCCGACGCCTCGCGCAATTTCGAGAGCGAACGCCAGGTCGAGCGTCTGCACGATCTGCAGTCCTCGCATTGGGACGTGCTGACGGATGCGCGGTTCGACAGCCTCTATGCCGAGCGAGTCAAGGTTCTCTCCGATACCGAAAGCAAGATGGGTCTTGACCCGCGCTGGCACGTGGCCGGCCATGGCGTCATGCTGGAGCATGTCGTTTCCGGCCTCGCCGAGCAGATTGCCGGCCGTCCGCTGCTGCCGTCGGCCAAGCGCCGCACCCGCGAAATCTCCGACCTGATGACGGCGATCATCCGCATCGTCATGGTCGATGTGGAAATTGCCGTCTCGCTCCGCTTCAATGCGCTGCGCGCCGGGGAGCAGCGCGCGCTCGCCGATCAGCGCGCCGCCAACGAGGCCGAGATCATCAGGATCTTCGGCGATGTCATCGAAGGCCTGTCCGCACGCGACCTGACGCGCCGCGCGCCTGTCGACGGCGACGGCGCCTATGGCGGGATCGCCGCGGCGCTGAATGGCGCGCTGGACGGCCTCCAGGCCGAATTCACCGCTATTACCGAGCGCACGGTCAAGGCCGAAGCGGCGACAGGTTCGCTTGCCGGTCTGTCGCGGCAGTTCGCCGGCACGGCGTCCGGCCAGGCCGATCGGCTGCAGCTTTCCGCCGCTGCCCTTGCCGGCATCGCCGGCAGTGTGCGCGATGGTGCTGCTGACAGCCGCGCTGCCGAACAGGCGGCCGCCACGACGCGCGCTGCCGCCGAGGAAAGCGGTGAAGTCGTCGGCCGCGCGATCAGCGCCATGGCCGATATCGAGCAGTCGGCCGAAAAGATCGGCCAGATCATCGGGGCGATCGACGAGATCGCCTTCCAGACCAATCTTCTGGCGCTGAATGCCGGCATCGAAGCCGCGCGCGCCGGCGATTCCGGCCGCGGTTTTGCCGTCGTCGCCCAGGAAGTCCGCGCCCTTGCCCAGCGTTCGGCCGAAGCCGCCCGCGAGATCAAGACGCTGGTGACGACGACCAAGGCGCAGGTCGACGCTGGCGTGCAGATGGTCGGCCGCACACAGGATTCGATCGGCAGCATCGTGCGCCAGGTCACCGACATCAACGCCGCCATATCAGGCATCGCCACCCGAACCGGCGAACATGCCGCAAGCCTCGACAGCGTGACATCAGACGTCAAGGGCCTGGGTGGCGAGGTGGCCGATAGCGCCGGCCTTGCGGAGCGCTCGGCCGAAGGCGCCGACCACCTCCACAGCGTCATTCTCGAGCTCGGCCAGACGATTCGCGAATTCCGCATCGCCCGGGAAAACGCCACTGCCGGGCGCCCTGCGCCGGTGCGCGTGACACCGCCGCGGGCCCTTGAGGGCGCTACCCGCCCGGCACCGGTCGTGGACGAATACGAAAATGACGATTTTGGCCTTCCGCAAGCGTTCGCAAGCGTCGGAGGTGGGCGGAATGTTTACTAACCTATCGGATGATTGCCGCAGCTCGTCTTTTCGGGCCGGGGACAAGGGGACAAGGAAAAGCTGATGGCAGCAAAGAAGAGTGGCAAAACGCTGGATTTGACAGCGGTGCTCGACCTCAACGAGGCTTCCGCCTTGCGCGATAAACTCCTCTCCCTCCGGGGTAGCGGTCTTTCGATAGACGCTTCCGGCGTCGAACGGATCGGTGCGCTTTGCGCCCAGGTTCTGATGTCCGCCGAGAAGACCTGGGAGCAGGACAAGCAGCCGTTCACCTTCTCCAAGGTGTCCGACGCATTTCAGAAAACCATGCAGCTGGTTGGCGTCAATATTGACCACCTGCTTGCCAAGGAGATTCGGCAATGAAGAAAAAAGTGCTGACCGTGGATGATTCCCGCACCATCCGAAACATGCTTCTCGTGACACTGAACAATGCTGGCTTCGAGACGATCCAGGCGGAAGACGGCATCGAGGGCCTTGAGGTTCTCGAAGAGTCCAATCCCGACGTCATCGTGACCGACATCAACATGCCGCGCCTCGACGGTTTCGGCTTCATCGAAGGTGTCCGCCGCAACGAGAAATATCGGGCGATCCCGATCCTGGTCCTGACCACGGAAAGCGACGCGGAAAAGAAGAACCGTGCCCGCCAGGCCGGTGCCACGGGCTGGATAGTCAAGCCTTTCGACCCGGCCAAGCTGATCGATGCCATTGAGCGTGTAACCGCTTAAACCCAGGATTTGCTCCTATGGATATGAACGAAATCAAAGAGATCTTTTTCCAGGAGTGCGAGGAACAGCTCGCAGAATTGGAATCCGGTCTTCTGAAAATGAATGATGGCGATCGCGATCCGGAAACCGTCAATGCGGTGTTCCGTGCCGTGCATTCGATCAAGGGCGGCGCCGGCGCCTTCGGCCTTGACGATCTGGTAGCCTTCGCCCATGTTTTCGAGACCACTCTCGATTGCGTTCGATCCAACAAGCTTGAGCCGAACCAGGACGTCCTGAAGGTGATGCTGAAGTCGGCCGACGTGCTCGCTGACCTGACGAACGTTGCGCGCGACGGCGGCAGCGTCGATGAAAGCCGCAGCCGCGGCCTCGTCAGGGAGCTCGAGGCGCTGGCCAACGGTGAAATGCCGTCTCCCTCGGCGTCAGTCGAGGCGCCTGCGCCGAAGGCAGCCGCAAAGGCCGCTCCGGCGCCGACCCCCAAGCCGACGGACGACAGCGGCTTCCAGCCGGTCCCCTTTTCCTTCGACGATTTTGGCGGCGAGGGCGATGCCGGCGGCATGCCGGCCTATGAAGTCATCTTCAAGCCGCGCTACGAACTCTATTCCAAGGGCAATGACGCCACCCTGCTGCTGCGCGATCTCTCGCGCCTCGGCGAAATGACGATCTATTGCAATACGGATGACCTTCCGGGCCTCGAGGAGCTCGATCCGGAAGGCGCTTATTTCTTCTGGAATGTCACGATCAAGACGGACAAGGGCGAGGACGCCATCCGCACCGTCTTCGAATTCGCCGAGTGGGATTGCGAACTGACGGTAAAGCCGGTCGAAGAAGCAAGGGCCGAGGCGACCAGCAACGACGAACTGCCGATGGTGCCGGTTCCTTTCGACCTGTCGATCCTGGACGAAGCCGGCGCAATCGAAGAGGTTTCCGCCTCAGACGCGCGGGCCGAGGAGGCGGCCGCAGCCGTTGCCGCAGCCGAGACTGCCTCCAACGTCACGCAGATTGTCGCCGCCCGCGTCGAGAAGAAGGAATCGGCCGCCGCCGCAGCGGCCGCAGCAAGTGCTGCCGCTCAGAACAATGCCGCCGGTGCCGGCCAGACGATCCGCGTCGATCTCGACCGTGTCGACCGCCTCATCAACCTCGTCGGCGAATTGGTCATCAACCAGGCGATGCTGTCGCAGAGCGTCATCGAGAACGACACGACCGGCACCTCCTCGATCAATATGGGCCTCGAGGAGCTGCAGCAGCTCACCCGCGAGATCCAGGACTCGGTCATGGCGATCCGCGCGCAGCCGGTGAAGCCGGTCTTCCAGCGCATGTCGCGTATCGTCCGCGAAATCGCCGACATGACCGGCAAGTCGATCCGCCTGATCACCGAAGGTGAAAACACCGAAGTCGACAAGACGGTCATCGACAAGCTGGCCGAACCGCTGACCCACATGATCCGCAACGCCGTCGACCACGGCATCGAAACGCCCGAAAAGCGTGCAGCCGCCGGCAAGAACACCGAAGGCACTGTCCGCCTGACCGCCAAGCATCGTTCGGGACGCATCCTGATCGAGCTTGCCGACGACGGTGCCGGTATCAACCGCGAGAAGGTCCGCCAGAAGGCGATCGACAACGACCTCATCCCGGCCGATTCCAACCTGTCGGACGAGGAAATCGACAATCTGATCTTCCTGCCGGGCTTCTCGACGGCCGACAAGATCTCCGACATCTCCGGCCGCGGCGTTGGCATGGACGTCGTCAAACGTTCGATCCAGGCGCTCGGCGGCCGCATCAACATCACCTCGAAGCCGGGTCACGGCTCGGTCTTCACCATGAGCCTGCCGCTGACGCTCGCCGTCCTCGACGGCATGGTAGTCACTGTCGCCGGCCAGACGCTGGTCGTGCCGCTGACGGCGATCGTCGAAACCCTGCAGCCGGAAGCGGCCGCGATCCACTCCTTCGGTGCCAACCACCGGCTGATCTCGATCCGCAACAGCTTCTGCCCGCTGGTCGATGTCGGCCGCATCCTGAACTTCCGCGCCACCCAGGCCAATCCGGTCGAGGGCGTGGCGCTTCTGGTGGAATCCGAAGGCGGCGGCCAGCGCGCCCTGATGGTCGATGCCATCCAGGGTCAGCGCCAGGTGGTCATCAAGAGCCTGGAAGCGAACTACACCCATGTGCCGGGCATTGCCGCCGCCACCATCCTCGGTGACGGGCGCGTCGCTCTCATCCTCGATGTCGACGCAGTCGTCGGCGCCTCGCGCGGCCAGTCGCTCAAAGCGGAAATGTCGTTAGCAGCGGTGGGATAAGGGAATGTCGTACACTGTAAAAAATCTGAACGAGGGGGATCGCGAGCTGATCGCGTTCCGCATCGGGGATCAGGAATTTTGCGTGAACATCATGTCGGTTCGCGAAATCCGCGGCTGGACCCCGGCGACCGCGATGCCGCATTCGCCTGGCTATATGCTGGGTGTCATCAACCTGCGCGGCGCGGTGCTGCCGATCATCGATCTTGCGGCCCGGCTCGGCATGAAGCCGGCCGATCCGACTGCCCGTCATGTCATCATCGTCGCCCAGGCCCGGCGTAAGGTCGTCGGCCTGCTGGTCGACGCCGTTTCCGATATCCTGACGGTGACCGACGAAACCATCCAGCCGACGCCCGAGATCTCCTCCGAGCTCGAGCGTCAATTTGCCCGCGGCATTCTCGCCATCGAGAAGCGCATGATCTGCCTGATCGAACTCGAATCCCTCTTTCCAGAGACCGAAAGCGAAGCCGCATGAGTGTAATGGGCGCAAAAGATCAGAGACAGGGATCCGACGAGGTCCTGGCGAGCGGAGAATATCCGCTGACGCGCCGCGACCTCACTGAAATCGCCGCAATGATCTATTCGGATGCCGGCATCTTCCTCAACGAAACGAAGGCGTCGCTCGTCTATTCGCGCCTGTCGAAGCATATCCGCAATCTCGGCCTGTCCGGCTTCCGGGAATATTGCGACCTCGTCGCTTCGCCGGCCGGTGCTGCGCCGCGCCGCGAGATGCTTTCGCATCTGACGACCAATTTTACTCGCTTCTTCCGCGAAAACCATCATTTCGATCACCTGCGCGACCATGTCCTGCCGGAGCTTCTGCAGCGGGCGAGATCGGGCGGCAGGGTGCGCATCTGGTCGGCCGCCTCTTCCGACGGGCAAGAACCCTATTCGATCGCGCTGACGGTGCTGTCGCTGATGCCGAACGTCGCCGATTACGACTTCAAGATCCTGGCGACCGACATCGACCCGAAGATCCTCGCGATCGCCCGCGCCGGCGCCTATGACGAGAGCGCGCTCGAAACCGTATCGCCCGCCATGCGCAAACAATGGTTCAGCGAAGTCGAGATACAGGGCCGCCGGAAGTTCCAGGTCGACGACCGCGTCAAGCGGCTGATCACCTACAACGAGCTGAACCTGATGGCGCAATGGCCGTTCAAGGGCAAGTTCGACGTCATCTTCTGCCGCAACGTCGTCATCTATTTCGACGAGCCGACGCAGATGAAGATCTGGCAGCGTTTCGCCGGCCTGCTGCCGGAGGGCGGTCATCTTTATATCGGTCATTCCGAGCGTGTTTCGGGTGAGGCAAAACACGTCTTCGACAATATCGGCATCACGACCTATCGCTACACGGCCAAAGGTCTCGGGAGGAAGGCATGAGCGCTCCGGCAAGGGTTCTCGTTGTTGACGACTCGCCGACGATGCGGGGGCTGATCACCGCCGTCTTGAGTTCCGACCCCGAGGTCAACGTCATCGGCCAGGCCGGCGACGCGCTGGAAGCGCGGGAGGCAATCAAGCGGCTGAACCCCGACGTCCTGACGCTCGACATCGAGATGCCGAACATGAACGGTCTCGATTTCCTCGAAAAGATCATGACGCTGCGGCCGATGCCTGTCATCATGGTATCCACAATGACCCATCGCGGCGCCGAGGCGACGCTTGCGGCGCTGGAGATCGGCGCGTTCGACTGTGTCGGCAAGCCGGCGCCGGGCGAACTCAGGCCGTTTGGCGACCTCGCCGAGAAGGTCAAGGCCGCCGCGCGCACGCAGCGCCAATATTCCCAGCCCGTCGCCGCCGTCGCGCCACCGCCCTCGGTTGGCGACTTCCGCGTCGGCCGCAAGATCGTCGCGATCGGCTCGTCCACCGGCGGCGTCGAGGCGCTGATCGCCGTGCTGCAAAAGTTTCCGGCGAATTGCCCGCCGACCGTCATCACCCAGCATATGCCGCCGACCTTCACCAAGAGCTTCGCCGAACGGCTGAACCGCCTCTGTGCGCCGGTGGTGCAGGAAGCGACCGACGGTGCCCGTCTCGAAATCGGCAAGATCTATCTGGCGCCCGGCGGCGAGCGTCACCTCCAGGTCAGCAACGCCTCGGCACCATGCTGCCGACTCATTGACCGGGCACCGGTCAACGGTCACCGCCCCTCGGTGGACGTGCTATTCGATTCGGTCGCTGAACTGGCGGGCCGTAATGCCGTCGGCGTGATTTTGACCGGAATGGGCCGCGATGGCGCCGCCGGATTGTTGAAAATGCGCCACGCCGGCGCCAGAACGCTCGGCCAGAACGAAAAAACCTGTGTCGTTTACGGAATGCCAAGGGTTGCCCACGAACTTGGCGCCGTTGAGCAGCAGCTGCCGCTGTCTGCCATTGGTGAAGAAATATTGCAAATGACAGCCGCCCGAAAGGAAGGGACCGAATAAATGTCGATCGCGGAGAAAATCAAAGTTCTGATCGTCGACGATCAGGTAACGAGCCGGTTGCTGCTCAGCGACGCGCTGACCCAGCTCGGTTTCAAGCAGATCACCTCGGCCGGTGACGGTGAGCAGGGCATGAAGATCATGGCCGAGCAGCCGCACCACCTGGTGATCTCGGACTTCAACATGCCGAAGATGGATGGCATCGGCTTCCTTCAGGCCGTGCGCACCAACCCGAACACCAAGAAGGCGGCCTTCATCATCCTGACCGCCCAGGGCGACCGCGCACTGGTGCAGAAGGCGGCCCAGCTCGGCGCCAACAACGTGCTCGCCAAGCCGTTCACGATCGAGAAGATGAAAGCGGCCATCGAAGCCGTGTTTGGAGCCCTGAAATGATCACTGAGGGGGCAGCCCGCCGCGTGCACATCATTCAGGGCGAGTACAAGGTTCTGAACGATCCGAATGCGGTCCTCTCGACCATTCTCGGTTCGTGCGTGGCTGCGTGCCTCAGAGATCCTGTCGCCGGTGTCGGCGGCATGAACCACTTTCTGCTGCCCGGTTCGGCGACGTCGCCGACATCAGGCGGCGATGCCACGCGCTACGGCGTGCATCTGATGGAACTGCTGATCAACGGTCTCTTGAAGCAGGGCGCCCGGCGCGACCGGCTGGAAGCAAAAATCTTCGGCGGCGCGAAGACGATCTCGACATTCTCCAATGTCGGTGAGCAGAACGCGGCCTTCGCCGTGCAGTTCCTGAGGGATGAAGGCATTCCGGTGGTCGGTTCCTCGACCGGCGGAGAGCATGGACGCAAGCTTGAATATTGGCCGGTCTCCGGTCGTGCCCGGCAATACCCTCTGACCGGCGCCGAAACGCAGAGAACCGTCGCTCTCGAGCAGCGTCCCGCCGTTCCGCAGAAACCCGTCGAAACCAGTATCGAATTTTTTTGATGGCGAGGATTTTCATATGACATTTACCCAGATGATGGAGCCGCCCGCGCCTGTCGAAGCGCTGAGCGACATCCTGATGCGCATCGTGTCCGAACTGCACGATGTCGCCTACCTCATCGAACGCATCGAGCCCCAGCTTCTCGACCTCGGCAGCGCCGAAATCCTGAACTCGCCGGATGCCATGAAGGTCATGCAGGGCATCGATCTGGCCGTGCAGAAATCACGCGGCCTTGCCGAATTCATCGACACCATCACCGGCGAAATCCCGCACGGCTGGGCAGTCGACGTCGCAACCGCGCTCAGCCTCGTCAAACTGGCAGAGATGCAGAAGGCATTGGGCGGGGCCACACGCCACGGCCATTCCCAGCCATTGAGCAAGGCAGCCGGCGACTTCGATTTCTTCTAGAACGCTCCGTTTTTCTCCGACTGACGGAAACGCTCTCTCCTTGTTCTTGCGCTATCCCGGACGCAAAACCGCTGCGCATTTTTGCTGGAATTACTTTAGGCCTTTTCGCTCCCGCACGCTCTCACGAAACGCTCGCACAAGTTTCGCCGACTATTCGTCTGATGAGGCAATAAGCCTGCTTTGTCTTTGACGAATCGTGCGAGAACAGAATGAATCTGTTAAATCAATTAGTTCAGATCTTTAAGAACTTCGGTTCCCTTGGCCGAACACGCCTGATGATTCTGGGAGGCGTCGGTGCCGTTTCCATTGCAATCGTCCTTGCGGCCGCTCTTTTCGTCAACAAGCCGGCACAGGAAACACTCTATGTCGGTCTGGATTCGCCCGATCTCAACCAGATCAGCATGGCGCTTGCCGAAGCCAACATCAATTTCCAGGTCGGCACCGACGGCACCAGCATCAGCGTTCCCGCTGGGATGACGGGCAAGGCCCGCCTGATGCTTGCCGAGCGCGGCCTGCCGAACAGCGCCAATGCCGGTTACGAACTCTTTGACAATGTCGGCTCCCTCGGCCTGACCTCCTTCATGCAGGAGGTGACGCGGGTTCGAGCGCTGGAAGGCGAAATCGCCCGCACCATCCAGTCGATCTCGGGTATAACAGCCGCGCGCGTCCATATCGTCATGCCGGAGGTTGGAAACTTCCGGAAGGCGGAGCAGAAACCGACCGCATCCGTCATGATTCGCGCAAGCGCTACCACCGGGCGCAGCGCGGCGACCTCGATCCGCCACCTCGTCGCCTCGGCCGTGCCGGGGCTTGACGTCGATGACGTCACCATCCTCGATTCCGCCGGCCAGCTCCTCGCTTCCGGCGACGAGGCGAGCAACAGCTCGCTGAACCGCTCGCTCAACATCGTCCAGAACGTTCAGCAGGAAGTCGAATCCAACATCGACAAGGCGCTGGCACCCTTCCTCGGCATGGACAACTTCCGTTCCAGCGTCACCGCCGATCTCAACACCGACGCCCAGCAGATCCAGGAAACGACCTACGATCCCGAATCCAAGGTCGAACGTTCGGTCCGCTCGACCAAGGAAGCCCAGCAGTCGCAGCAGAAGCAGTCCGATAGCGCGACGACGGTCGAGCAGAACATTCCGCAGGCGGCTCCCGAGGCCGGCGGCTCCGCCGGGCCCGAATCGCAAGACAAGTCCGACAAGCGCGAAGAGCAGACCAACTACGAAATCAACAGCAAGACGACGGCGACGACCCGCAGCAGCTATAAGGTCGAAAAGCTTTCGATCGCCGTGGTGGTCAACAAGGGCCGCATCGCCAAGATGGTCGGTGAGCCCGCCGACCAGACAAAGGTCGACGCCTATCTCGCCGAAATGCAGAAGATCGTCGCCTCGGCGGCCGGCATCGACGCCAAGCGCGGCGACGTCGTCACCGTCACGGCGATGGACTTCCTCGAAAATCAGCTGCTCGAAGACGCCACCGGTGGTGTCCGCGTCATGGATATGCTGAGCCGCAATCTGGCCGGCATCATCAACTCGCTCGCCTTTGTCGCGGTCGCCTTCTTGGTGGTCTGGATGGGCTTGCGGCCACTGGTGCGCAGCGTCAGCGGCAACGGCAGCTCTGCGGCTTTCGGCGACGCGACGCCGGAAGCGGCCGGCCTCGAGCTTCCGGACTTCGCGCCTGCATCGGGAGCACCCGGAGGCGCTCTCATGGACGGCTTCGGGTCCGACTTCGGCTTCGACAGTACCGAGGACCTGCTCAGCCTCGGCGACGACGATGGAAACTTCAATCGGCGCGTCAAGGAAGGCCCGGAACGCAAGCTTTCCCGTATGGTCGAGATCAACGAGGAACGCGCCGCGAAAATCCTCAGGAAATGGGCGATCGACGAAGCAGCGTAAAACAAAGGCCGGGCAACCGGCCTTTTTTCATGTCGGTACCGAAGCTTGATTCCCGAACCGCTGTTTGCTGAAAAGCCGTGACTGGAGATGCAAGAGACCCGGCATGACATCAGGGTCGGGAATTCGAATAAGACGTTAGACCCGACAACTGAAATGCGGCTGTAGCGCGACTTGATGAGATGGACTCGCGTAAAACGCGAAGCAAGTTGCGATACCGCCAGAATCACCTTAGCCTCCCTCTATCTGAAGGCTGGAACGAGTGGTCGAATCAGTGCATTGGCGACAGCGAAAGTAAATCCCTAGAAGTCGGAGATGGTGATTTGCATCGACTGGCTTACCCTTAGGTGATTCGAAATGGGATTCGAGCGGAAGTTGACTTGAATCCCTTACAGAAAAATTGCTGTTGCACCGAGTTCGATCGTTTCTCAGCCGCAGGACATTGCCAGTGGATATGAATGTAATTCAGGCGAGCAAAGGCGAGAGGCAGATGGCGAATTTCGCGAGTGCGGCGGTGCCGGATCTGTTGCCGCGTGATGAGCTGCTCCAGCGCCTCCACGGCGTCGCCAGCACCGGCAGGTTGCAGTCTGGTCTGCGCGCACTGACGGACTACGTGGGTGCTTCGTACTACCTTCTGGCGCGCTGCGATCTCCTCCAGGAAAGTGGCCTCGATTTCATCGTTTCGTCTGACTGGCCTTTCGACCTGGTCAGGGACATCGCCAATGATCTGGTCCGCGGCTATGCCCGGTCGACCGAGCTGGAAAAATGCATGCAGGTCTTCCAGCCGAATTTTGCTCTTCTGCCTGACAGTGCCGAGGTCCCGGATGGCGCCAGCCGCCAATATTGTTCGGTGACCTTCAATGTCGGCCGGTCGCGGCTGGCCTTGATGTTCCTGTTCGGGGAGGGATTCATCCTTTCGCCGGAGCGCCTGCGCGATGTAGGCTTGCTTGCAGGTTATGTAGCGAGCTTCCTTCGCTGCGGCGGTACGAAGGTCGATCGCGATTTCGAATTGACCGACCGCGAGCTGGAATGCCTGTTCTG
This sequence comes from Rhizobium sp. SRDI943, assembly GCF_057653695.1. Classification (NCBI taxonomy): domain Bacteria; kingdom Pseudomonadati; phylum Pseudomonadota; class Alphaproteobacteria; order Hyphomicrobiales; family Rhizobiaceae; genus Rhizobium; species Rhizobium sp. SRDI943. The sequence continues at coordinate 340,767 of NZ_CM172787.1, forward strand.
GATCGCCGAGGGCAAGACCAGCGACGAGATCGCGATGATTCTCGGAATATCCCGCAATACCATCAACAACTACATCACCAGCGTGATGCGCAAGACGGCGACCAAGACCCGGTCCGAGGCCATTGCCTTCGCCGTCCGCAATAATCTCGTATAGGGGGATATATGGGGTATCCATCAGGCAGGACCATGAGCAGCGCCGAGCAGCTGCGAATGGTACGTGTGAACAGGATTTCCAGCCGGTCCGATCTTTTTCCGCGGCTGATCGCGATGCAGAAGCTCGCCGATGCGCAAGGCTTCGCGATCTTCCGCGTCAGCGGCTCGGGCATTCCGGCAAAGCAGCGGCTTGTCTGCGAGCTCGAGAACTGGGGGTCTTCCAATGCCGGTTTCGGCAAGGCCTTCACGGATGCCTACGGCGATATTCTTCTCGACCATATCGACAAGTCGCTGCTGCCGCTCTCATGGGCAGGCGGTTACGACCGTGCGGCACCCGGTCCGGCGGACTTCTCGCCGTTCATGACGCGGCTGCAGGACGGTATTCTGCCTTTCTCCGGACTTGCCTTTCCGGTGCGGCTTGGCGCCGTCGGCAACGGTTTCATCCTTTTCACCGGCGATGAGATCGATCCTTCGAGCGATACCATCGTCGAGCTGCACGGTCGATGCTGCCATATCATGATGGATCTGCTCTCGCTCGACGAGCGCCGCACGGCGGCTGCCGAGGCGCTCAGCGAACGCGAGATCGCCTGTCTGCAATTGGCCGGCGACGGCCGCATCAGCGAAGAGATTGCCGACAAGCTCGGCCTGTCCGTGCACACCGTGAACGCCTATCTCGGCTCGGCGACCATCAAGCTCGATTCCGTCAATCGCATCCAGGCGATCGCCAAGGCGATCCGGCTCGGTTATATCAGCTGAACCCGCGCGGTCGTTTTCAGCGTCGCGCGTTTTTTCAGACGCGCAAGCGACGCTGTAACGCTTTGAATTGCTGTCCAAGGCGAATGCGAAAGCTCGGTTGTCTTGAAAGACGTCAGCCGGCCAGCGTCTGAGGCGGCTGGTTGATGCTGTAACGCGATTCCCGAAGGCTTCTTCTGAGGAATATAGTGTTCTCGTCAGGATCCGCCGAGGGGTTCTGGAAGGCGATATGATTGATCTCGATGCCGGCGTGGTCTTCGGCAAGGGTGAGCTGTGCGTAGACGGTGACGCCGCGTGGCTTGATTTCCAGATCGAGAACGACTTCGGGCTTGCCGCCCCATTCCAGAGTATAATTGCCGCCCAGGCCGAAATTCACCGTGCCCGGATGAAAGAAAAGCTCCGCCGCCGAAGCGACGAGATCGGAAAGGTTGCCGTAATACTCGAAGCGCAGCAGTGAAATAAGGTCAGAAGCATCCAGAAGGCGCAGTTCAGTAGCGACCGGGCTGATCGCGTCTGCGAGGATCTTTTCACGCTGGGTAGAGTGAGGGCATTTTTTCATTCGGCTTATCTTACCCGTTTGTTCTTGGCGTCCGCAGCGTAGACCCGGTGGATGAGCTCCGCTACCGCCTTATAGAAGACTGACGGGATGACACTATCGATCGAGACTTGCGCAAACATGGAGCGCGCAAGGGGCGGATCCTCGAACACCGGTATGCCGTTCTTCTCGGCGATCTCCCTGATTTTGAGCGCAATCAGGTCCTGACCCTTGGCCAGCACCACCGGCGCATCGTTCTCTTCACGCGCGTAACGCAGCGCCACCGCATAGTGCGTCGGGTTAGCGATCACCAGCGTCGCGCGGTGGACGTCGGCGATCATGCGTCGGCGCGCGCGGTCGCGCATCAGCGAGCGCTGCCGGCTCTTGACGAAGGGGTCGCCCTGCGCCTGCTTGTTTTCTTCCTTCACCTCGTGCCGCGTCATCTTCAGCTCGGTGAACCAGTGATGGCGCGTCCAGAAAAGATCGGCGATTGCCACGATCGCGGTGGCGATCAGCATGACGATGATGATCTTGCGCATCGCCGCCATCAGTCGCACCAGAATCGTCTGCGGATCGGAGAACATCGCGTCGATCGAACCGAAATATTCGCTCCTGAGCACAAAGAACAGGATCACCCCGACGACGACCACCTTGAACAGCGACTTTCCGAATTCGACCAGGCCGGGCACGCTGAAGAGCCGTGACCAGCCTTTGATCGGCGATATACGCGAGGCCTGCGGGCGGATGCGTTCCAGCACCAGTGTCGGCAGATTCTGGAAGACGGAGGAGGCGACGCCGAACACCATGAACAGGATGAAGGCGGGCGCCACCAGCGCCGCACTTGCCCAGCCGAGCCGCACGAATAGTGCCAGCACATCCGGCCCCGTCTCGATCTTCCATTGGTCGGGCTGTTCGAAGATGTCGCGCAGCGTTTCACTCATGCGTCCGACGCTGTCGGGAAGGAAGAATACGAGGTAAATGAAGGTCGCGAGGATGGTCGCAAAGATCGAAAGTTCGCGCGAAGACGGCACGTTGCCCTTTTCCGCGGCATCGCTTTGCTTTTTCGCGGTTGGGGCTTCTGTTTTGCTGTCCTTGTCATCGTCTGCCAAGTCGCGGCCCTCTTCAAAGAAATAGGCCGCAGCTAATGCATGCCGCCCAAAAACGTGCAGCGCTTTTGGGATGACGACATGCATCAGAACAAAGACCTAAAGCGCGTCGCAGGAACCGAGTTCTATGCGACGCGCTTTAGAGCACGGTCTGTTGCTGGAAGGGTAGCCGCCCGTGGCACGGCGATCAACAGCCGCCGTTCGATATGCCGGATTTGTCAACAGTCTCGAAGCGCCAAAGCATGTCGCGCAAAAGTGTGCAGCGGTTTTGCGACCACGACATGCGTAAAAACAAGGACCTAAAGCGCGAGGAGCGAATCTGAAAGATCGCGGCGCACTTTAGGCGGCCGCCGAAGCGTCGCCTTCCTTTTCCTTGAGCTCGATCTGGCCGGAATTGGCCAGGCGAATCGCTTCCTGCGCCACGGCGCGGCGGGCAATCGCGATCTCGCGCGGATTGATGCCGCCCATGCCGCTCTGCAGATCCGATTCGATCATGCGGCGCTGGCGTGGGCTGATGGCGGAGAGAACCGATTCGCGGATCTCGGGGGGCGACCCGCGTAGCGCGACGGTGAGCACATCCGTCGAGATGTCGTTGAGCAGCATGACGCGGCTGCGCTGCGGCATGTACATGAGGTCCTCGAACAGGAAGATCTTCGGGCGAACCTTGTTGACCGATTCGCGGCTGATCGATTCGAGCGAGCTCAGCAGCGTGTCGACCTGCGGCTTGTCGAGTTCGTTCATGAGATCGGCGACCTTCGTCGAGCCGGCCGCATTGCGCTCTGCCTCGACTTCGGCAAGCAACGTCATGACCTGGTTCTCGATGATCTGCGCAGCCTTCGGGCTGACGGTCTTCATATTGACCGTTCTGTTCATGATGTCGGCGCGGCGATTGTCGGGAAGCTGCAGCAGCACCTTGGCGCCGAAGGAGGAGGGCATCATCGAAAGAATATAGGCGACGGTCTGCGGATGCTCGCGCAGCAGGAACTGCGCGACGAATGTCGGCTCCGCCTCGCTGAGGCGATCCCAGATCGAGGTTTCGTAGGCCTGGAATGCAGTGCGGCGGCCGAGCAGGCTGTCGACCTCGTCGGGCGTCAGGCCTTCTTCAAGAATGGCTTCGATTGCCTTGGCATTGTCCATCAGTCCGGCGCCCTCGGTGAAGAGGTCTTCGAACTCGGAGACGAGCAACAGCAGCTCGTCCGGCGGAATGGCGCGCAGCGACTGGGCGGATGAGATAATGGTCTGCAGTTCGGCCTGGGTGAAATATTTCAACAGCCGGCCGGCGACTCCCTTTCCCATAGCGAGAAGAACAGCCGCCGCCTTTTCAGCCTGGGTCAACGGTTTCCCGGCTAATGCGCCGCCGAAATCGTCAAAGTCCATCATGGTCTAACCTCTCCGTCCCACACAGGGATCAGGCTTTTTTCGTACTCAAAACTTCAATCAGCTTCACACCGAATCGCGTGTCGTCGTTATCAAGCACCGTAATTTCGCCACGTGCAATCCTGCGGCCGTTCACCATAATCTCGACCGGTTCGCCGATTTTCTTGTCGAGGGCGATCGTCGCCCCTTCATTGAGGTTCATCAGGCCGGAGACCTGCATGCGGCTGGTGCCGAGCATGATCTGGACGTCGATCGGGATGTCCATGATCAGGTCGAAGTTCGAATTCAAAGCGCTGCCGAGTGGAGCCGGTGACTCCTCGAAGGAGGGGCTGCTGCCGAAATCCATGCCGGCAGCCGAGCTCGCACTGCCGCCGAAATCGCCGCCGAAATCGTCGCCGCCGAAAGGACTTTCCGAAGCCTCGCCGCCGAAGGCCGCCAGGTCCGTTCCTGCTGCGAACGGGTCGCTCTGCGGGTCGTCGCCAAACTGCGGCAGGTCGCCGTCGGCATCCTGCTTCAGTACGCCGCGCAGATCGTCGATCGCCTGATCGAGATCGGCTTCGCTGCCCGGAAGATCCAGGGAGAGCTCGCTGTTCTGCTGTGTTTTCTTCGTAGCCATGAAATCACTATTCCAGTTGAAACTTGCCTCAAACTGCCTTTGCAGCCCAAAAGCCAGAGAACCGATTAATTCATTAAATGACGGATGAGTTCGTCATCCGAGTTCACCGTATCCTTGACGCGGACCATGTAATTTTCGCCTGAACGCCCGAACTCGCACACATACAATTCCTTGCTGTTGGCGCTGACCTCGACCCGCACGTCGCCGTGGTCGCGGAACGGAATGACGTCGCCGACCATCAGCTTCGATATCGTGCGAAGCGTCAGGTCCTGCAGCCTGATCTTCGCCTCGAGCGTGACATGCGAGCGGCGGACCTGGTCGCCGAGCTGCTCAGTCCATTCCGGTGACTTGCCGGTGGCCTGGCGTTTCGGCTTCGGCGGCGTCACCTTGGTCTTGAGCAGCGCCGTCTGCGGAACGATCAAGGCGAATTCCGAAACGATGCCGGCAAGCGTGATCGACATGTTGATGGCAGCGGCGAATTCGTCCGGACGATCTTCCGGCGGCCGGGCGCGCGCGTCAAGGGCGTGCGGGGCCGAAAGGCTCGGTTCGAAGCCGCCCGGCGCGTTGACGGCCGAGCGCAGCACTTTGGCGATCTTGTCGAAGACCATGACCGCCAGATCGAGCTCGATGATCGAAAGCAGCCGGTCGGCCGGTTCCTCGATCGTATCGGCGGTGGCGCCCAGCAGGTGCTCCATCAGCGTGATGACGAAGCCGTTGCCGCAGGCAAGCGTGATGTTCTGCGACCAGTTGCGCAGCGTCGCATCGACCAGCGTGACGTTCGCGCTCAGATCTTCGATCAGGTGGTTCTTGTAGCCGATCTCGCAGCCGAGATAGTTGACCGTCACGTCGAGGCCGGTCTCGCTTTTGATGACGTCGGGAAAGAATTCGCTGTAGATTTCCCCGAAGGAACTGCAGATCTTGGCAACTCCGCCTCTGTCGCCGAGCCCGCCTGTCAGCTTGGCGAGAAGGGCAGGATCCATTGCCGGTTTGTCGTGCGAAGCATTGCTCATAGTCATTTAAGCCGCCTTGTTTTCGCCACCAGGGTTCATCATTTCCTGCTCGACCGCGTCGATGGAAGGACGCTCGTAAGCCGAGATCGTCTTGCGGCCGTATTCGAGAGCGACCTGCGGCACCGAGCCGTTCATATAGGCAAGCAGCGTCTGCTTGACGATGACGTAGAGGCGGTGCTGCTTGTTGCGCACGACCTTGATCTGGGAGACCAGCGGCGAGCAGACGCAGTAGGACAAGAGAATGCCGAGGAAGGTGCCGACGAGTGCCGAGCCGATCAGATGACCGAGCACTTCGGGTGAATCGTTGATATGGGCCATCGCCTTGATGACGCCGAGAACAGCCGCGACGATGCCGATCGCCGGGAAGGAATCGCTCATGATCTGGATCGAGTGGTAGGGCTTCATCTTGTCGTGCATGATTGTGTTGAGCTCTTCGTCCATCAGCGCCTCGATCTCGTGGCTGCGGGCGTTGCCGATGATGATCAGGCGCACGTAGTCGCAGATGAACGCCGTCAGCTCCTTGTTCTTCAGAACCGTCGGAGCCGACTGGAAGATTGTCGATTCGGCCGGATTGTCGATATGGGCTTCGATTTCGTTTCGCGACTTGGTGCGCAGGTCGCGCATCAGCGAATAGAGCACGCCGAGCGTATCGAGATAATTGCGTTCCTTCGGTACGGCGTGCCGGAAGGCTTCGCTGAGCGCTTTGCCTGAGTCCTTCACCACCTTCATCGGGTTCGCCATGATGAAGCTGCCGAGGCCGGCGCCGCCGATGATGAGGAATTCGAAGGGCTGGAACAGCGCGTCCACTTCGCCGCCCATCGCCATGAAGCTGCCGACGATACAGCCGCAAGTCACTATAAATCCGATAATGATGTTCATCGTCAGCCCAATCTGAACGTTGCTTTTCTTTTAGACCGATAGGGTTTCTGCCTTGCGTGAGGCTGATGAAAGGCCAGATCGCAAGGCATTTCCGCGTGCCAGCTTCGCGCAAGCATCTGCCGTCAGTCTAAAGGAGACGAATGGGTGCCCGCGCCCGTTTCTGAGATGCCGCCTCAGCGAAATCCCGGCCGAACCACATGAGACGACCCCGGCTTTTCGTTCCGTTCATCGCCAATGCTTGGAGCTTACCGACATGCAATCCGGTCTTTATGTTTCTCTGTCGTCGCAGATGGCTCTCGAAAAGCGTCTGAACACCATCGCAGACAACATGGCGAACGTGAACACGACGGGTTTTCGCGCCACCGAGGTGAAGTTCGATGAGATGGTGGCGGCCACTAAGAACAAGCTGAACACCAAGGTGGCCTTCGTTTCCCAGGGCAACGACTACCTGAACGAGGGAAATGGCGAGTTGCAGCACACCGGCAACATGCTCGATTTCGCCATCAAGGGCGATGCCTGGTTTGCGCTCGATACGCCGGCCGGCCGCGTTCTGACGAGGGACGGCCGCTTCACGATCAAGGATACCGGCGAACTCGTCTCGATAAGGGGATATCCGGTTCTTGACGCCGGCGGCGCGCCGATTCAGCTCAACACGAAGGGTGGCGAGCCGGCCGTCGGTACGGACGGCATCATCTATCAGGCCGACCGCCAGGTTGCTTCGCTCGGCCTGTTCGAGGCCGATATCAGCAAGGGTTACCTGCGTTACGAAAACAGCGGCATCATGACCACCGACCAGCCGCGCGCCGTCGTCGACCGCTTCAATGTCGGTGTCGAGCAGGGCTATCTCGAAAACTCCAACGTCAACGCCATGCGCGAGATCACCCAGCTGATCGAAGTCAACCGCGCCTTCGAAAGCGTCTCATCGCTGATGCGCGACAGCGAGGATTCCTTCAAGGAAGCCGTCCAGACGCTTGGCGGCAGCCGCTAATGCATGTCGTCCAAAAGTGTTTGGCGGTTTTGAGAGAACGACATGCACAAGAACAAAGACCCAAAATACGTCGCATGCCGCGAGCTGCACGCAACGTATTTCAGGGCGGGATTTGAAGCATGAGCACCACGCTACTGTCTATGGACGGTCTTTCTCCGAAGCTGGCGCATCTGGCGGGCCTCGTCGACCGATACGCATCGCCGGAGTTTGCGGTTGCCCATGGCGGTCGCGTGCAGACCATCGCTGCCGGCCACTACACGGTTCACGGTCTCTCCCGCCACGTTCGTCTCGGCGAGTTCGTGGCCCATAAATCGGCGACCGGCATCCATCTCGGCGAAGTCGTGCGCGTCGAGCCGGAACTGATCTATGTCTGCCCGATCGAACCCGGCGAGCCGATCGGCATCCACGATACCGTCATCCGCAAGGGCGCCTTCCGCATTGCACCGACGGACAGCTGGTGCGGGCGCACCGTCAACTCGCTCTGCGAGCCGATCGACGGGCTGGGCCCGATCGCCGAGGGCCTCGATCGCCGCTCGATCTCCAATACCGCGCCGCCCTCGATGACCCGCAAGCGTGTCGAGACCGGCTTCAAGACCGGCGTACGCGCGATCGACATCTTCTCGCCGCTCTGCCTCGGCCAGCGCCTCGGCATCTTCGCCGGCTCCGGCGTCGGCAAGTCAACGCTTCTTTCCATGCTCGCCCGCGCCGATGCTTTCGACAAGGTTGTCATTGCGCTTGTCGGCGAACGCGGCCGCGAGGTGCGCGAATTCATCGAGGATACGCTCGGCAGCAATATGAAGAAGGCGATCGCCGTCGTTGCCACCAGCGACGAGAGCCCGATGCTGCGCAAGATGGCGCCGCTGACGGCGGTCACTATCGCCGAGCATTTCCGCGACAAGGGCGAGAACGTCCTCTTCATCATCGACAGCGTCACGCGTTTCGCCCATGCGATCCGCGAGGTGGCGACCGCCTCCGGCGAGCCGCCGATCGCGCGCGGTTATCCCGCCTCCGTCTTCACCGAGCTGCCGCGCCTACTGGAACGCGCCGGTCCCGGTCCCGAGGGCGCCGGCACCATCACCGCGATCATCTCGATCCTTGTCGACGGCGACAATCACAATGACCCGATCGCCGATTCGACCCGCGGCATCCTCGACGGACATATCGTCCTGCAGCGCAGTCTCGCCGAAGAAGGGCGTTATCCCCCGATCGATCCGCTCGCCTCGATCTCGCGTCTTGCCCGCAAGGCCTGGACGCCGGATCAGGAAAAGCTGGTATCGCGGCTGAAGGTGCTGATCCACCGTTTCGAAGAGACGCGCGATCTGCGCATGATCGGCGGTTACCGTCAGGGTGCTGATCCCGATCTCGACATGGCGATCAAGCAGGTGCCGATCATTTACGACGTCCTGAAGCAGTCTCCGGGCGACCGCGACTCGCTCGACGCTTTCGCCGATCTCGCCGGTGCGCTCAAGGCTGCAGCCGGCATGGGCAATCAGGGCGCCCCTATTCAGAGGAGAGGCTAGACGTGGCTGATTTCGACGACGAACGCATTGCTTCCCTGAAGCAGCGCAGGAAAGCCGCCATCCTGGATCGGTTTCTGACCTTCGCCGGCCTGGCGCTTGCCGGCGCCTCCGCCTTCTTTCCCTGGTACGTCTTCTTCAACGCGGACAAGTTCGGCATCAATGTCGCCAGCAGCAGCAATTCGCGCGAACTGCCGGACTGGCCGGCCCGCAACGTCTTCAGCGTCTCGCCGCTTGCCATGGTCAACAAGAACGAAGCGGACAAGAAGGCCCCGCCGATCGATCCGCTGACGACGGCGACGGTCTCCGATCTCGGCAAGGAGCGCGATGGCCGCGCTATACAGGAGGATCAGCCCTTCCCCGGCAAATCGTCCTTCCGGCTGTTGCATGTTTCCAACGGCCGGGCGCTGATCGAGGATCCCTCCGGCATGTATGTGGTGCGCATCGGCTCGATCCTGCCCGATGAAAGCCGCCTTGCGACACTCGAGCAGCGCGACGGCAAATGGGTGATCGTCACCTCCAAGGGCGAGACCTACCAGAACAATTGAACCTGTCCGCAAACGCGGAAGGCAACAGGGGCTCCGCCGTGACCGGCCGGAGCCCCTGTTTTTTACTGCGTCATTCCTTAAATCGATTCCGATTTGGGGAAATGACTCAGCAATTCAGAGAGTTACAGCGTCCTGGCGCATCGGCAAGACGCGCGGCGCCGTCATAGCGGCGGCCTTCGCCGAAAGCCGCCTCGAAGCCTGAATTCCCGTAAGTCCCACGCAAGATTACCGCACTAGGTTCGGGACAGTAAAAACGGAGAGTTCTCATGCAACCGATCCAACTTTTCGACTTGGCTTCGCGGCAGGCGGAATGGCTGACGATTCGTCAGCAGGTTGTTGCCGGCAACATCGCGAATGCCAATACCCCGAAGTTCCACGCCAAGGACGTTACGCCCTTTGATGCGGTGCTCGACAATTCCAATATCAACATGGCGCGCACCAATCCGGCGCATCTCAGCGGCAACGATTTCAGCGACAGCGGCGATATCGACGTCAAGGATGCCGCGCTCGACCAGGAAATCGGTGTCCAGGAATCCGGCAATACGGTCGGTTTGGCCGAGGAGCTCTCCAAGTCGGGCGATATCAAGCGTCAGTACGATCTGAACACCTCGCTGGTCAGTTCCTTCAACCGCATGATGTTGATGACCGTCAGGAAGTAAAGTTATGGATCCGCTTTCAGCAGCAATGAAAATCGCCGGTTCCGGGCTCGAGGCGCAGTCGACGCGGCTGCGCATCGTCTCGGAAAACATCGCCAATGCCCGCTCGACGGGTGACACGCCCGGTGCCGATCCCTATCGCCGCAAGACGATCACCTTCGGCCAGCAGATGGATCGCACCAACGGTGTCGAGACTGTCGGCGTCAAAAAGGTCGGCGTCGACGAAGGCGACTTCAGCACTGAGTTCGACCCCAGCAATCCGGCTGCGGACCCGAAGGGCGTCGTCAAACTGCCGAACGTCAATATCCTGGTTGAGATGGCCGACATGCGCGAAGCCAACCGCTCGTATGACGCCAATCTGCAGACCATCAAACAGACCCGCGATCTCATCTCCTCCACGATCGACCTCCTGAAGAGCCAATAATAATGATCAGCAGCGTCCAGAACGTCAGCAACCTTTCGATGACCCGTGCGCTCGGCGCCGTCGACACCGAAAATTCCACCTCGTCGTCTGCCGCCACCATGCCGGGCGCCGCAGGTGCGGCCAACGGCATGAGCTTCGCCTCCGTCATGGGTAACATGGCGAGCGACGCGGTCAGCAGCCTGAAGGGTGCGGAAAGCATGTCCTTTGCCGGTATCAAAGGCACGGCGACGACGCGTGAAGTCGTCGATTCCATGCTCCAGGCCGAGCAGACGCTGCAGACCGCGATTGCCATCCGCGACAAGGTCGTCTCGGCCTTTCTCGAAGTCACCAAGATGCAGATGTAACTGATTTGAGGACGAACACATGAGAGCGCTCGCCATCGCAGCAACGGGCATGGATGCCCAGCAGACCAATCTGGAAGTCATCGCGAACAACATCGCGAACATTAATACGACCGGTTTCAAGCGCGCCCGCGCCGAATTCTCGGATCTTCTCTATCAGACCGAACGTGCCAAGGGTGTCGCCAACCGCGCCAACCAGGCCGTCGTTCCGGAAGGTGCCAATATCGGCCTCGGCGTCCAGACCTCGGCGGTCCGCAACCTGCATCTCCAGGGCGAACTGACCCAGACTGGCAACGATCTCGACGTAGCGCTGATCGGCAAGGGCTTCTTCCAGATCCAGTCGACCGACGGGACGACGCTCTATTCCCGCGCCGGCGCCTTCAACAAGAACGACCAGGGCCAGCTCGTCACCATCGACGGCTACGAGGTCCTTCCCGGGATCACCATTCCGACGGGCTCGACCGAGCTGACGATCAGCCGCTCCGGCCAGGTCTCGGCCAAGCTGCCGGGTGCGGCGGATGCGACCGTGCTCGGTCAGTTGACCCTTGCCGACTTCGTCAACGAGGCGGGTCTCCAGCCGCTCGGCGACAATCTCTTCCAGGAAACGCCGGCCTCCGGCGAAGCCGTCGTCGGCAATCCCGACGAGGAAGGTTTCGCTTACATGAAGCAGGGTTACCTGGAGTCCTCGAACGTCGACCCGGTGAAGGAAATCACCGAGCTGATCTCGGCCCAGCGGGCTTACGAAATGAATTCCAAGGTGATCACCACCGCTGACGAAATGGCCTCCATCGTCAGCAAGAACCTGAAGTAAGGGGAAGGGCCGAAACATGATGTTTTGCCGGGCAGGACACATCTCAGGATGGGTGGCGGCAGCCACGATCGCAGTCGCGGGCATTTTCTTGCCCGCGGACGTGGATGCCGGCATGGGTTATGCCGTCGTTCCGACGACGATCATCTACCCCGGCGACACATTGTCGTCCAGCCAGCTTCAGGAGGTCGAGGTCACCAACCCCAACCTCGCCGGCGATTATGCCAAATCCATTTCCCAGGTCGAAGGCATGGTCTCCAAGCGCACGCTGTTACCGGGCCGGACGATTTCGGTTTCGGGCCTGCGCGAGGCCTATACGGTGACGCGCGGCTCTTCGATCCGCCTGGTCCTGTCGTTCGGCGCGCTGACGATTTCCGCCGCCGGCACGCCGCTCGAAGACGGCACGACCGGGCAGGTCGTCCGCGCGCGCAATATGGACTCCGGCGTCATCGTCAGCGGCACGGTGCTTGCGGACGGCACGGTCCATGTGAGGGCAAAATGAAATTGTTCTTCCGCTTCGTCACCCTTGTCGCGGTTCTCGCCATGAGTTTGGCTGATGTCGCGCCCGCCTGGGCGCTGACTTCCCGCATCAAGGACATCGCCTCGCTTCAGGCCGGCCGCGATAACCAGCTGATCGGTTATGGCCTCATCGTCGGCCTGCAAGGGACCGGCGACGGCTTCCGGTCCTCGCCCTTCACCGAGCAGTCGATGCGCGCGATGCTGCAGAATCTCGGCATCTCGACGCAGGGCGGCCAGTCCAACGCCAAGAACACGGCGGCCGTGATGGTCACCGCCAACCTGCCTCCCTTCGCAAGCCCCGGCAGCCGCATCGACGTGACGGTGAGCTCGCTCGGCGATGCGACGTCGCTGCGCGGCGGCACGCTCGTCATGACCTCGCTTTCCGGCGCCGACGGCCAGATCTACGCCGTTGCGCAGGGTGCCGCCATCGTTTCCGGTTTTCAGGCGCAGGGTCAGGCGGCGACCGTGACCGAAGGTGTCACCACCGCCGGCCGCGTGCCTGGCGGTGCGATCATTGAGCGCGAACTGCCCTCCCGCTTCAAGGACTCGGTCAATCTCGTCCTGCAGCTGCGCAACCCCGACTTCTCGACGGCGATCCGCATCGCCGACATCGTCAACGGTTATGCCTCGGCGCGCTTCGGCGGGCCGGTCGCCGAAGCCAAGGATTCGCAGGAAGTCGTGATCCAGAAGCCGCGCACAGCCGATCTCACCCGGCTGATGGCCGATATTGAAAATCTCATCGTCGAGACCGACACGCCGGCCAAGGTGGTCATCAACGAACGCACCGGAACGATCGTCATCGGGTCCGACGTCCGCGTCTCGCCGGTCGCCGTCAGCTACGGCACCTTGACCGTCCAGGTCACCGAGACGCCGCAGATCATCCAGCCCGAACCCTTCTCGCAAGGCCGGACCGCCGTCCAGCCGCAGACCGATATTGCGGCCGAGCAGACCGGCGGGCGCGTCGCCATCATCGATGGTCCGGATCTCAGGACCCTTGTCGCCGGTCTCAACAATATCGGCGTGAAACCGGATGGCATCATCGCCATTCTCCAGGGCATCAAGTCGGCGGGCGCCCTGCAGGCGGAGCTTGTGCTGCAATGATTGATATCATCAACCCCGACATGACGGTTTTGCAATTGCTGCGCCGGCTGGCGCTGCCCGCCGCAGGCCTCGTCCTTCTGTCGATCCCCAGCGCCTTCGCGCAGGAACATGCGCCGGCCGGCGACATCACGTCCCAGGACGAGATCAAGCAGTTCTGCACCAACATCGCCGAGCCCGCCCGCGACCAGCGTTACCTCCTGCAGAAGCAGGAACTGGAAAAGCTTCGCGCCGACATTGACGCCCGCATGGCGGAAATGGACAAGCGCAAGGCCGAGTACCAGGACTGGCTGAAGCGGCGCGACGATTTCCTGAAGCAGGCGGAGGCCGGCCTCACCGAAATCTACAGGAAGATGAAGCCGGATGCGGCCGCACTCCAACTGCAGGACATGAAGATCGAGGTGGCCTCCGCCGTGATCATGCGGCTCGGGCCGCGTCAGTCGAGCCTCATCCTCAACGAGATGGACCCTGAGAAGGCCGCGGTCATCGCCAGCGTCATCGCCAGTGCGTCCGATCCCAATACGTCGAAGGATCCTTCATGAATATGCGTTTCCCGGCCGCGATCGCCGCCCTCGCACTCCTTGCAGGTTGCCAGTCTCCGACGGCGGTCAGCGAGATCGGCCGTGCGCCTGCCATGAGCCCGATCGGCAGCGGCCTTGCCTACGGGCAGACGCCGCAGATGGCGCTTTATCCGAAGCAGCCGCGCGCCGTGGCGCAGGGCTATTCGCTGTGGAGCGATTCGCAGGCCGCCCTCTTCAAGGATGCGCGCGCGCTGAACGTCGGCGACATCCTGACCGTCGACATCCAGATCAACGACAAGGGCTCCTTCGACAACGAGACCAACCGCAGCCGGAAGAATTCGAGCGGCATGAACTGGGACGTCAACGCCCAGATCTTCGGCTGGACGCCCGAGTCCAAGACCGACCTCACCTATGGTTCCGACACCAGCACCGACGGCAAGGGCAAGATCGAGCGCACCGACAAGCTCACCCTTCTGGTCGCCGCCGTCGTCACCGGCATTCTCGAAAACGGCAACCTTGTCATATCAGGCTCGCAGGAAGTCCGCCTGAACCAGGAACTGCGCATCCTGAACGTTGCCGGTATCGTTCGTCCGCAGGACGTCAATGCCGAAAACCAGATCTCCTACGACAAGATCGCCGAAGCCCGCATCTCCTACGGCGGCCGCGGCCGTCTGATGGAAGTGCAGCAGCCTCCGCGCGGCCAGCAGGCCGTCGATCTTTTCTCGCCGCTTTGAGGCTGAACGACGATGGCAGAGCCAGACGCAAGCGCAGGTCAATCGCAGAAGAAATCCGGCGCGCTGATGACGATCATCGGCATCGCCGTCCTGACCCTGCTCGGCGCCGGCGGCGGCTGGGCGGTCGGCACGATCGTCGCGCCCAACATCAAGGGCGCCAAGGAGGTCGAGCAGGCCAAGGATGCTGAGGCCAAGAAGAAGGCCGAGGAAGGCCTGGCGCGCATCTCGACCGAGGCCAACAACGTCGTCCAGCTCGAGCCGATCACCTCGAACCTCGCCTACCCCTCAGAAAACTGGGTGCGACTCGAAGTCGCGCTGCTGTTCAACGGGCCGCCGGATGTCAAGGTTTCCGAGGATATTCACCAGGATATCCTCGCCTATATCAGGACCGTTTCCCTCCAGCAGATCGAGGGGCCGCGCGGCTTTCAATATCTCAAGGATGACATACAGGAACGTGTTGACCTTCGCTCGCAAGGGCGGGTATCGAAGGTCATGTTCAGGACATTTGTCATCGAATGATTCGTCTCATAGTTTTCCTTGCCGCCATGATGGCGGTACCGGAACTGGCGGTGGCACAGCAGCTGCCGACTGACTTGTTGAACGTGCCGGTCGATGGCTCCGTCGCCGCCTGGATCATCCGCACATTCGGCCTGCTGACCATTCTTTCGGTCGCTCCGGGCATCCTGATTATGGTGACGAGCTTTCCGCGCTTCATCATCGCCTTCTCGATCCTGCGCTCGGGGATGGGCCTCTCCTCGACGCCCTCCAACATGATCCTCTTGTCGCTGTCGCTGTTCATGACCTTCTACGTCATGTCGCCGACCTTCGATCAGGCCTGGCAGAACGGCGTGCAGCCGCTGCTTGCCAATCAGATCAACGAGACCGAAGCGGTCCAGCGTATCGCCGAACCCTTCCGCACCTTCATGGCGGCCAATACCCGCGACAAGGATCTGGCGCTCTTCGTCGATCTGGCGCGCGAACGCGGACAGAATATCCAGACGACCGATCCGATCGACTACCGCGTGCTGATCCCGGCCTTCATGATTTCCGAAATTCGCCGCGGCTTCGAGATCGGCTTCCTCGTCGTGCTGCCGTTCCTCGTCATCGACCTCATCGTCGCGACCATCACCATGGCGATGGGCATGATGATGCTGCCGCCGACCTCGATCTCGCTGCCTTTCAAGATTCTCTTCTTCGTGCTGATCGACGGCTGGAACCTGCTCGTCGGCAGCCTGGTGCGCTCGTTCAGCTGACCGGCTGCCGCCGCTTGGATATTCGCCAATGAGAAACCCGCCGGATCGCTCCGGCGGGTTTCTCATTATGCAGCAATTCAAAGAGCTACAGCGTCCGTTACGCGTCTGAAAGACGCGCGGCGCTGTAGCGGTCGAAAAGCCTCATTCGGCCGCGAACGGCGCCGTGCGCGGCGGCAACGCCGGAATGTCCATGTGATCGGGGGCAAGACCCTGCTTGGCGCGCTCGGCCATGATTTGATAGGCCTGCTCCAGATGGTCGCAGAACCGTTCTGCGTCGAAGAGCGGCGCGGTATAGCGCTTCTCCTTGAGATGCGCCTTGTACTCAGCGATCCGTCCGGGATTCTCAGCCAGTTCGACAGCCATATCCTCATAGGCCTGCAGGTCGGGCGCGACGAGCTCAGGCAGGTCGATGGCCCTGAGCAGGCTCTCGCTGACGCGTGAGGCGAAGTTGGTGCCCTTGACGGTCAGGACCGGCAGGCCGCCCCAGAGCTGCTCCGAGGTGGTCGTGTGGCCATTGACGGGGAAGGTATCGATGCCGATATCGGCCGCCTGCTGGCGGTCGATGTGCTGTTCATAGGGCGCGCGGGGGCAGAAGATGATCCGCTTGGCGGAAATGCCCGCCGTCTGGAATTGCTTCAGGAGGTTTGCCTGGTTGCGCGGCGTATTCGCCATCAGCCAGAGCACGCTGTTCGGTGCGCGCTTGAGAATGCGGCACCAGCTGTCGATCGTCTCCGGCGTGATCTTGCGGTTACCGTTGAAGGACGCGAAGATGAAGGCGTCATCAGGCAGGCCGAGTTGCTCGCGGGTGACAGGATGCGGCTTCGGACGATGCATCGGGTCGTTCGGCTGGTAGCTCTCCGGCAGGCGGCAGAACTTCTCGTGGTAGAAGGGCTTGGCCACCTCGGGCAGGACGAAATGGTCGCCGATGACGTAATCGAGATCGACATTGACCGTGCTGCCGGGGAAACCGAGCCAGCCGACATGCACCGGTGCGAGCGGCAGGTTGAAGGCCGTCGCGCGACTGCCCGAAGTGTGGCCCTTCAGGTCGACCATGATGTCGATATTATGCTCGCGCACCGCTTCCAGCACCGCTTGATCGGAGAAGCCGTGAACGGTGACGATCCGGCCCCAGCGGCTGCGGTCGATCGTGTTGTGCTTGAGGTATTCCGGGCCCGTATGGCAGAAGAGCGTCACCTCGAACCGGTCCGTGTCGTGCAGTTCCAGGATGCGCTGCAAGAGCTTCATCGTCGCATGGCGATCCCAGAAGTCTGATGACATGTAGCCGATGCGGATCTTGTCCGACCATGTGTGCGGTTGATTGCGGCGGAAGGCCACCCGTTCCTGGTTGAGGGGGGTGGTGCCGATCGTCGCATACCGGTTGAAGTCTTCGTTGCCGCACCAGTGCAGATGATAGAACGGGTTGTCCTTGCGCAGGATCTCGATATCGCCCTTTGCAAGGGCCGCGTCGATTACCGCCTGATGCTTGCTCGCCTCTTCGAACTCATTGAATTCGCGGGCGAAAACAAGGTGAAGGAAGCGAAATGCGAGGTTGCCGGGAAAACGCTTGAAGATGTTGCGCGCGAGGTTCTGGTTGGTTGCGTCGTTCAGATCGTCGCTCAGCAGCAGGGCCGCCAGGCGCATATGATCGGGATTGGCACTCTGCGACAGCACCTTCTTGAACGGGCGGATGATATCCCGCTGCTGGCGCTTCAGATAGATCGCGGTGATGATGAAGGCGAGTTCCGCGTCTTCCTGCGCCTTGGTGAGGTTTCGCATGGCGATCAGCAGAGCATCGTCCTCGTTGCCGGTCTCGTAATGCAGCTTGGCAGCCTGTTTCTGGTATTCGTAGGAATTCGGTCCTTCGCAATTCCCGGCCAGGCCATAGGCTTTCGCGGCATCGGCCTTGAAGCCGAGCTGCACGAGGTTCTTGGCCAGCAGCGCATAGGTCTTGGCGTCCTGCTGGATATCCATCAACTGGTTGAGCGTCGCCAAGGACTGTGTGTAGCGGCCCATCTGGTAATCCTTGGATGCCGCAGAGAACGAAACTTTGCTGTTCAAAACTCAACTCCGTGAAGGAAATGTTCTGGCATGGCTGTCGATCGCCGAAGCGCGCATGGACCGTCCTCCCAAAAACGAGGTCAGTCCGATGATGCTATCCCGGCATCTGCCATACTGGCATTCGAAGCTTGCTTGAAACCGGTGGCGCGATGAGTGCCTGCTTTGTCCGGAAAGCCTCGACTGTCCCAGGAAAACGCCCCTTCCGCCGGTAAAGTTTTCTTTTGCCGCTCGAATTCGGATGCCGAAAATTATCTTCAGCAGGCATTAACTAAGCCTTGTGAGAAGGCATTAACTATGCCCTGCGAGGAGCCGGCCGAGGGTCTGTATTTTTAAGGAGTTGGCAAGCATTGGCTGCGAGATTGCCCTGGACATGACGGGTTTGGGCCAAACAAAACAGGCGCCGAGTAGCATGAAGCTGGTCCGTCATCGCCGGTACTATAGTCCGGTATGTCCTCCTTTTTGTATCTAGTTTCCAGGGGACAGACTTATGACAAGCATTAACACGAATTCTTCCGCACAGGCCGCTCTCCAGACGCTGCGCAGCGTCAACCAGAACCTGAACAACACGCAGAACCACGTTTCTTCTGGTTACCGTGTTGAAAAGGCTTCGGACAACGCTGCTTACTGGTCGATCGCAACGACCATGCGTTCTGATAACAAGGCTCTCTCGGCCGTCTCCGACGCTCTCGGCGTAGGCGCCGCCAAGGTCGACACTGCTTACACCGCCATGGACAGCGCCATCGACGTCGTCGGCGACATCAAGGCGAAGCTCGTTGCCGCCACTGAAAACGGCGTCGACAAGGCCAAGGTCCAGGAAGAAATCGGTCAGCTGCAGCAGCAGCTCCTGAGCATCGCTCAGTCGGCTTCCTTCAATGGGGAAAACTGGGTTGCCGGCGCTGACGGCACCAAGAGCGTCGTCTCCTCGTTCGTCCGTGACGGCTCCAACGCCGTTTCGATCACCACGACCGACTATGTTCTCGACAGCGGCTCTGCAGGCAACGTTCTGTTCGGCATGAGCGGCGGCTCGGTCGAAACCTCCACGGGTATCCTCGGTACTTCGAGCGGTGCGACCGGTTCGATCTACGCGATGGACATCACCAGCTTCACCGCCGGCCAGATCCAGTCGGCTCTGACCAACGTTGAAGCAGCTCTGAAGTCCATGACCAGCGCAGGCGCTGCTCTCGGCTCGCTCTCCAGCCGCATCGACGCCCAGGACGACTTCGTCTCGGCTCTGAGCGACTCGATCGACTCCGGTGTCGGCCGTCTCGTCGATGCCAACATGGAAGAAGAGTCCTCCAAGCTCAGCGCCCTGCAGACCCAGCAGCAGCTGGCGATCCAGTCGCTGTCGATCGCGAACTCCTCTTCGCAGAACATCCTGTCGCTCTTCCGCTAAGACCAGTCGGCACAAGGTTTCCAAGTTTCGCGGCCGGGTCATCCCCGGCCGCGGAATATTTTAATATAAGGTTAATGAAAATCCTTCTAAGCCTCAGATATTTTTAAGTAATTTCCAATTCGAATTCAGCTTTCCTTAACCATCTTGGTGTTTTCTAGGCCCATCGAAACGGCGAGTTAACCTTAACAGAAATGGTTAACAGGCATGATGCTGATCGCTGTGGGCCGGCCGAAAATCCGGAATGTCCCTGTTTAAAATCTGCCAACAAGGGGCAAGCAAACTATGACGAGCATCAACACCAATAACGCTGCAATGGCAGCCCTCCAGACTCTCCGTGGCATCAACCAGGGTCTCCAGGAAACCCAGGCCCACGTTTCGTCCGGCTATCGCGTCGGCAAGGCTTCGGACAACGCTGCTTACTGGTCGATCGCAACGACCATGCGTTCTGATAACAAGGCTCTCTCGGCTGTCTCCGACGCTCTCGGCCTCGGCGCTGCAAAGGTCGACACCGCTTACTCTGCTATGGACAGCGCCATCGACGTCGTCGGCGACATCAAGGCCAAGCTGGTTGCCGCCACTGAAAGCGGCGTCGACAAGGCCAAGGTCCAGGAAGAAATCAGCCAGCTGCAGCAGCAGCTCCTGAGCGTCGCTCAGTCGGCTTCCTTCTCCGGTGAAAACTGGGTTGCTGGCGCTGACGGCACCAAGAACGTCGTTGCCTCCTTCGTCCGTGACGGCTCCAACGCCGTTTCGGTCGTGATGACCGACTATGTTCTCGACAGCTCCTCCATGGGCAACGTTCTGTTTGGCATGAGCGTCGGCTCGGTCGAAACCTCCACGGGTATCCTCGGTACTTCGAATGGTGCGACCGGTTCTGTCTACGCAATGGATATCACCAACTTCACCCTCGGCGAAATCCAGTCGGCTCTGACTAACGTTGAATCGGCTCTGAAGGCGATGACCAGCGCCGGCGCTCAGCTCGGCTCGATCTCCAAGCGCATCGAACTGCAGGAAAACTTCGTGTCCGCTCTCAGCGACTCGATCGACTCCGGTGTCGGCCGTCTCGTCGACGCCAACATGGAAGAAGAGTCCTCCAAGCTCAGCGCCCTGCAGACCCAGCAGCAGCTGGCCGTCCAGTCGCTGTCGATCGCGAACTCCTCTTCGCAGACCATCCTCACGCTGTTCCGCGGCTAATAACCCGCCGAAACATCAGCCCGCCGGTCTCCGGCGGGCATCTCGGAATCGAGCCGCGCTTCAATGGAGCGCGGCTTTTTTGATGTCCGTTAACGATCGATTAACCATAATGCTGTCTTCTGCGGTCAACGAGACGGTGGGTTAACCAAATTTAAGAACCGGTTAACAGGCATGAGGCTGGTCCCCGTTCCCGGTAGCTTTCCGGAATGTCCCTTTTTTCCATCTGCCAACAAGGGGCAATCATTTCATGACCAGCATTTTGACGAACGTTGCGGCAATGGCCGCTCTTCAAACACTTCGCGGAATCAACGACAGCCTCGAGGATACGCAGAACCGCGTATCATCGGGTTACCGCGTCGAGAAGGCGGCCGACAACGCCGCCTACTGGTCGATCGCAACGACCATGCGTTCCGACAACAAGGCTCTCTCGGCTGTCTCCGACGCTCTCGGCCTCGGCGCCGCCAAGGTCGACACCGCTTACTCCGCCATGGACAGTGCCATCGATGTCATCAGCGAGATCAAGGCGAAGATCGTCGCTGCAACCGAAAAGGGTGTCGACAAGGCTAAAGTGCAGGAAGAAATCGGCCAGCTGCAGCAGCAGCTCCTGAGCATCGCGCAATCGGCTTCCTTCTCCGGTGAAAACTGGGTCGCGGGCGCTGACGGCACCAAGAGCGTCGTTTCCTCGTTCGTCCGCGATGGCAACGGCAATGTCTCGGTCAAGACGACGGACTACATTCTGGACACGAGCTCCACGGGCAACGTTCTCTTCGGCATGGACTCGACCGGCGCGATCGAGACCAGCTCCGGCCTTATCGGCACATCATCCGGTACGATCGGCTCGATCTACTCGATGGACATCACCAACTTCGATTCGCCTGAGATCTCCATGGCCCTGACGTCAATCGAGGCAGGCCTTGAGGCGATGACCAAGGCTGCATCGCAGCTCGGCTCTATTTCCACTCGCATTGAGCTGCAAGAAGGCTTCGTCAGCGCGCTCAGCGATTCGATTGACTCCGGTGTCGGCCGCCTCGTCGACGCCAATATGGAAGAAGAATCCTCCAAGCTCAGCGCTCTGCAGACCCAGCAACAGCTGGCCATCCAGTCGCTGTCGATCGCCAACTCCAGCGCTCAGAACATCCTCACGCTGTTCCGTAGCTAAGTCAGGCGCTGAAGCTGGACCGAATCTTGCGCCGTCGTCTGGCCGCAAACGAGAAGCCTCCCGGACCGCGCCCCAAAACGGCGCGGTTCTTCCTTTTATATCAACGGCTTGATCGAAATTTCTGGCGACGCGCCGGGCTCGGCGCCGCGCTCTTGCCCAACCGGTTGATATCGAGTTAACTTCGCTTTGAGTTGATTTGCTTTGCGACACACCGGTGGAAACTCTGCCGGAGGCATGACGCCACCCCAGTCGCCGCCGGCAATCCGGCCTGCCCTTTCACCCCGATTCCGAGACCTGTCGATGACCGTTAAGATTACCAGCGCGGCCGCGGTGAATGCGCTTGCGGTGCTGCGCAGCATAAACAAAGAAGCCAGCCAGACCCAACAGCAAGTATCCTCGGGATATCGTATCGAGACGGCCGCCGACGATGCGTCCTACTGGTCGGTCGCGACCGTCATGCGTTCGGACAGCACCAATCTCGGAACGATCGGAGATGCGCTCGGCCTCGGCGCTGCCAAGGTGGATGCGACCTACACGGCGATGGACTCCGCGATCGATCTCATCGGTGAGATTCGCGCCAAGCTGGTTTCGGCAAGAGAACCAGGCGCCGACAAGGACAAGATCAACGCCGAGATCAGTGAATACAAGGAGCAGTTGCAGACGGTCGTCGAATCGACGTCGTTTGCGGGTGAAAACTGGCTGTTGAACGGCGATGCCGCCGCGCCGCCGACATGGCAGGTGATCTCTGGTTTCGTGCGCGCTCCAACCGGCGAATATCAGGCTCAGACCATCGATTTCCCATCCTCGCAGACCATCCTCATCGACAAGAACAATGCGAGCGGCGGCCTGCTGACCAAGTCGGTCGATGCCAACGCGATCAACAACAGCGGCGCGACGTCGCGGAACTATTATCTGCTGAACGCCAACTCCACCACGCCGGCGACAGGTACGGAAATTGCGATTGGCAAGAACACGACCGATGCACAACTCACCGACATGCTTGACGTGACCGACTCGCTGCTCTCCTCGCTGACGACCACGGCCGCGTCCATCGGCGTGATGAAGACGCGCATCGACGATCAGATCGACTATACCGCCAATCTGTCCGATTCGATCGACAAAAGCGTCGGTGCGCTCGTCGATACCGACATGGACGAGGCTTCGATCCGGCAGAAGGCGATCGAAACCCAGAAGCAGATGGCCGTCGAAGCGATCTCGATCCTCAACACGGCCGCAAGCAAGATCCTGATCCTGCTGGAATAGGGGCGGGCGCGATCACGGGTGGCGGCGGCGCCATTCATCCTCGCGCAAGTTTGACTGCCTAGTTTCCGGCATGAGGGCATCGTCCGAATCCGTGCCGGCGCAAGGTCAGGCTCTTGCCCGTTTCGAAGGGGATGCCGACGCACAACGTCACTTTGAGCGGGGGCGGGCATGTTGCATGCCTCCCGAATGCTGGATGGTTTTTTATGAGCATTGCGCTTTCCCGGTATTTGAAGGATTTCGGTGAACCGGAATCGTCAGCGCCGATCCTCGACATGGACGATTTCGGCAGCGACGCTTTCCCCGAAATGGCGAGCGAACCGGCGATCGACGTCGAGGCGGAGCGCCGCGAAGCCTATGCGGAAGGTCATGCCGCAGCGACCGTGGAATTGACTGAGAAATACGAACGCGAGGTGCGGATGCTGGCGGAGGTCCATGCGCGTGAACTCGAAGAGCTGAAGCTGCGTTACGAAGTCGAGGCGGCGGCGGTCATTGCATCCCGCATCCGCGATATCGCCGAAGAGATCGCTCAACTGGTCAGCGCCGGCGCCGCCGTTGCCATCGCGCCTGTGATGACCGAAGCGCTTGCCGCCAAGGCTGCCGAAAGCCTCGCCTCTCTGCTGCGTGACGCGATCCTCGAAGGCGCGGCCGGAGCGGTCGTCGTCAGGGGGCCGACCCGGCTTTTCGACATATTGAAGGCCCAGCTCGGCGAACATGCCGAGGCGGTTCGCCACATTGAGACCGACGATATCGATCTTGCCGTCGAAATCGGTGATGCCGTCATCGTCACCCGTATGTCCGCCTGGGCGGCAAGCTTGAAGAAAGTTCTCGAATGAGCGAAGGCGAAAACCACCACCACGGCAAGAACGAGATCATCATCGTCAAGAGACATGGCGGCGGTGATCACGATGGCGCCCATGGCGGTGCGTGGAAAATTGCCTATGCCGACTTCATGACGGCGATGATGGCGTTCTTCCTGGTCATGTGGCTGGTCAATGCCGCCAACGAGGAGACCAAGGCCTCGGTCGCGACCTATTTCAATCCGATCAAACTCTCCGACGAAAAGCCGACCGAGAAGGGCCTGAAGAAGCCCGTCGACAACGCCGAGGGCGAAGAGAAGCAGGAGAAGTCGAAACAGAAGGAAGAAGATCCGAACGACGGCAAGGCCGCGGCGGATGGTGACGACCAGACATCGACCTCAGGCGACCAAACCAATTATTCCGAGGCCGATTTCTTCGAAAATCCTTATTCGGTTCTGGCCGAGATCGCCCAGGAAGTCGGCCAGCAGGCCAATGTCAGCGCCAAGGGCGACGGCGGTGCCGCCGATTCCGGCCCGGCCACCGGCGCCGATGGCGGCGAGGCCTATCGTGATCCCTTCGATCCGGATTTCTGGACGAAGCAGGTCGAAGTCACCACCGCCGGCAAGACGTTGCCGCCCGGCAAAAGCGACCAGCAGGCGGTCGAGAGCGAGACAACCCAGATCGCCAAGGTCGAGGATATGAAGCCTATACCGCTGACCACCGATCAGAAGGCCGCCAAGGAAACCAAAGAAACTAAGGAAACCAAGGGCGCGGTCGAAGCCAAAGACGGCAAAGCGCCGGCTGGCAAGTCGCCCGAGGACAAGAAGGCCGAAGCTCAGAAGGCAGCCGATCATCAGAAAGACGCAGACAAGATCGCGGCCGAAACCGAACAGCAACAGCAGAAGGAAGCAGAGCAGCTGCAGGCGCAGATCGCCCAGCAGATCGGCGGCGTTGCCGGCAAGCTCGCTGAAGGTCTGACCGTGACGGCGTCCGAAGGCGGTTTGCTGGTCAGCATCTCCGATCAGACCGACGATTCGATGTTCAATATCGGTTCTGCGGTTCCGCGCCAGGAGATGGTGCTGGCCATGGAAAAGATCGGCGCGATCCTGAAGGAGAGGGGTGGTGCGGTTGCCGTCCGCGGCCACACGGATGGTCGCCAGTATAAGGGCACGCAGAATGAGAACTGGCGGCTTTCGATGGATCGCGCCCAAAGCGCCTACTACATGCTCGTACGCGGCGGGCTCGACGAGAAACGCATCTCCCAGGTCTCCGGCTTTGCCGATCGTCGGCTGAAGCTGCCGTCTGACCCGTTCAACGCGACCAATCGCCGGATCGAGATCCTGGTGCAGGCGGATCAAGGATAGTCGAATGGCGCGTCGGCAGCACCGTTACGTCGGATTTGTGGCCCTCGGCCTGGCGATGCTTTCGCCGGCCGGAGGCAACGCGCAGGATCCGGACGATCTCGCGCCGTACAAGATGCTGCGATCGTTGCAATTCGTGCAGGATTCCGTCGTCAGCGGCGATCATTCGGCCGGCGAGATGCAACGCTTCATGCTGGGCACGATCGACGAGCGGCTGCGCACTGTCGATCCTTCGACATTCGACGACGACCGCAACGTCGACGCAGCGCTGATCTACGCGATGAGCGGCGGCAATCCCCAGACACTCGAATATCTGATCGCCCACGACGTCAACGGCTATTTCGACAACCGCGTCACCGATGTGCTGCGCAAATATCTAAGCGGCAAGGGGCTGCTCGTCGCCAAGACACTGGAGGAGACGGCCAGAGAATATCGCGACAAGAAGATCGGCCCCTACCTTGCCCTGATCGGCGGCAACGTATTGATCGCGACGAAACCGACAGACGCGCTGGATCTCTACGACCAGGCGCGTCTTGCCGCTCCGGGTACGATCGTCGAGGAGGCGGCGTTGCGCCGCTCCGTCGCCATCTGCGTCGACAAGGGAATGCTCGACAGGGGAATGGCCTATTCGCAGCGCTATGTCAGACGCTTCCTGCATTCGCCCTATGCCAGCCAGTTCGCCGATCTTTTTGTCACGCTCGTCGTCGGCCACGATCACGACGTGAAACCGCAGGATGTCATCGACATCCTGTCCTTCATGGACGCCCCGCGCCAACGCGAGGTCTATCTGCGCATCGCCCGCGCTGCCGCGATATCAGGCAAGCCGGAGCTGGCGCGCATGGCGGTCGGTCGCGTGCAGTCGCTTGGCGCCGGCACCGACAATCCCTTCGGTTCGCTTGCAGATTTCTATGGCGGCATGGCCGGCCTTCCCACAGAGGATATCGATCAGGCGGCGAAGAATGTCAGCGGCATCGACGGCAACGCGCTTTCGCCGCGGGATCAGGCGCTGCAGGAGGCCGCGCGGTCCGTCGCCGACCAGATCCTGCGCGCTCCCGACCCGGCAAGCCTGACGCAAGCCTCGGATCCTAACACTGACCATCAAGAAATCACTTCTGAAAAGGCTGCGGCTATAGCCACGCAACCGGGAGCGCCAGGCGCGCTTCCCGAGCCTGTTCCGGGAGGTGTGGCATCGACTGGCCAAAGCCAGGATACCGACCCCTCATTCAACGCATTTGTGACGACCAATCGATCCAAGCTCGACGAGATCGACGGTCTTCTGGCGCAGGAAGGCAACGAACAATGATGGATATGAGCGTCTCGGGCGGAGCCCCCGGTGCGGAGTCCGCCGCGACTGCGAAATCTGCGCGACCGGCCGGAAAAGACGATGCCGCCGGCCAAAAGAACGGCTTCTCCGACGCGCTGGCCAAGGCAAGCGGCAGTGCTGCCAATGACGATGCCGACGATGCGCAGCCGAATCAGGGCGTGGCAGCCGATGGCAGCGCCGAGAAAGCGGCGCAGTCGATCCGCGGCCGCAACGGCGCAAAGCCGTTGATCGATCTTAGCGACGCCGCGCTGAAGGCACAGGCGGAGGCGCAGCCGGAAACGATCGTCAGTGCTGACAAGGCCGCGGCAAAGCCGGTAAAGGCCGAGATCAAAATGCCGACCGATCTCGGCCTCGGCAAGCTCGATCCGAAGGACAGTTCCGCAAACGGGGTCGCTCCGGCAGCCAAGGGCGGCAAACACACCAAGGCCGACGCGCTGGAAACCGATACGGATAAGGCCAGCGACGATGATGACGGCGGCATTTCCGATGTTCTGGGTCTGCTGAAGCAGGAGCCTGCCGACGGGACCGTGACTTTGCCGGCGGCCACCGCGCATCACGTCTCTGCAAACGTCGACGAGGCTGGAGCTGCCGACAAAAAAATCGATGGTATCGAAGCCAAGGCGGGCGGCCATGCGTCCGACGCTCTTGCCGCCGTCAGCGGCAACGTCGAGAGCGGCAAGGCGGATAATATCAAGGTTCCCGGATCGGAGGCTGCCGAAGCCGCCGATGGAAAGACATTCAGGATCAGCCGCGCCGATGGCCGCGGCGTCTCGATGGATGTCCACATCGGCACCGATCAGGTCGGTCCGAAAGATGGCTCGAAGAAGGCCGATGTCGAAAACGTTTCGGTGCTCGAATCGCGCCGCTATATCGGCCTGATGCAGAATTCGAATTCCGCTGCCGTTACCGCCGCTCTCTCCGGCGATTCCGAATGGGCGCGCGCCATGGAGCCGAGCTCGGCGCTCTCCAACGCGGCGGAATGGACGAGCACCGGCAGGGTGGTCAATACGTTGAAGATCCAGATGAACCCGCTCGATCTCGGTCTGGTGACGGCGACCATGCGCCTGTCCGGCGACGCCCTGAACGTCGACCTCAAGGTCGAAACCGGGGCCGCCTATCGTCAGATGAAGGAAGATCACGGCAAGATTCTCGAAGCTCTGCGCAGCCAGGGTTACGCGGTCGAAAACGTCACCATCAGCATGGCGCCGGTCGAGCGTTCCGACGCCGGCAACCAGGGCCAGGCCTCCCAGCAGCAGTCGCCTCCCCAGCAGGGGCAGGGCGGCGAGGCGCGCGAGCGCCACAATCAGACGGCACAGCGGACGGACGGAGGCTTCAATGGCGCAGGCGAGACTGGTATTGAAGACGCTCGTGCTGGCGGCAGCAGCGGTACTGGCGGCGTTTACCTCTGAGGCGACCGCCTCCACCGGCGCCTGCGAACGCGAGATCCAGTCGGCAGCGGCCAAATACGGCATCCCGGAAGGGATCCTCTATTCGGTCGGTCTGACGGAAACCGGCCGCAAGGGCTCGCTCTATCCCTATGCCATGAATGTCGAAGGCAAGGCGATCTTTCCGCCCTCGGAGCAGGACGCGATGCGACAGTTCGATGTCGCCCGCAACAGCGGCGCCAAGCTCATCGACATCGGCTGCATGCAGATCAACCATTACTTTCACGGCGAGAATTTCCGGTCCGCCGAGGAGATGTTCGACCCGCATCGCAACGTCGAGTATGCGGCAAAATTCCTCCGCAATCTGCATGACCGCCACGAGACATGGACGATGGCGGTAGCCAGATACCATGCCGGACCGAACAATAATCCGGCACAGAAGCAATATGTCTGCCGCGTCATCTCCAATCTCGTCGCCACGGGTTACGGCAAATGGACTCTCAATGCGAGTAACTTTTGCCGAAATTGATTCAACCAAAAATAGAATAGGCGTATTGTGACGAAACTGTGTCACAATGTGGCAGGAATCCGGCGTGAATCCCCCGCGCAAGTCATATTTAACCGACTGTTAACTTTTCCACGAAATTTTGGTGGGCATATTTAGGGCTACCCACTAGATATAGATCAAATCGCTACCCAGATCTTAATCAATTATTAGTTTCTGCCATTAACTTTAACGAGTTGTCGCCGATTCGTGCGATTCGTACCCATAGATCATCGAAGTGCCACACTGATTCGGAGGCGGACGAATGATCGTAGTGGTTGATGAGCGTGAGCTCGTGAAAGATGGATACACATCTCTGTTCGGTCGTGAGGGCATTCCCTCCACCGGCTTTGATCCAGCGGAATTCGGCGAGTGGGTACAAACCGCCGCCGATTCCGATATAGCTGCAGTCGAGGCCTTCTTGATCGGTCAAGGCCAGCGCAACTTCGAACTGCCCCGGGCGATCCGGGATCGGTCGATGGCGCCGGTGATTGCGGTCAGCGATCAGCACTCGCTCGAAAACACCCTTGCGCTGTTCGATTGCGGCGTCGACGACGTGGTGCGCAAACCGGTGCATCCCCGCGAAATCCTCGCAAGGGCGGCTGCGATCCGGCGCCGGCTGAAGGCGATCACCAACTATACCGAGATCGGCGGGATTCGCGTCTTCTCGGATGGCCGTGACCCCGAGATCAACGGCGAAGTCTTCGCACTTCCCCGGCGCGAGCGCCGCATCCTCGAATATTTGATCGCCAATCGCGGTCGCCGCGTCACCAAGACCCAGATCTTCAACGCCATCTACGGCATCTTCGATGAAGAGGTCGAGGAGAACGTCGTCGAAAGCCACATCTCGAAGCTGCGCAAGAAGCTGCGCAAAAAGCTCGGCGTCGATCCGGTCGATTCCAAGCGCTTCCTTGGTTACTGCATCGATTGGGCCTGATTTTCTCGGCCGGGCGGCGCCTGGCTGAACCGCATTATCCGGCCTCGCAGCTCGCATGACAGACAGCTTCACGCAAGGCCCGACAAATACTCTCGTGCATAACAGGTAAAGCGAGGTTTTCAGATGAGCATTTTCGGCAGCATGAAGACGGCAGTATCGGGGATGAACGCGCAGGCCAACCGCCTCAGCACCGTCGCCGACAACATCGCCAACG
The DNA here is from genome assembly GCF_057653695.1 of Rhizobium sp. SRDI943. Taxonomy (NCBI): domain Bacteria; kingdom Pseudomonadati; phylum Pseudomonadota; class Alphaproteobacteria; order Hyphomicrobiales; family Rhizobiaceae; genus Rhizobium; species Rhizobium sp. SRDI943. Next base: position 370,229 of record NZ_CM172787.1, read on the forward strand.
TTAACACGACCGGTTACAAGGCCGTGTCGACGAGCTTCTCGTCGCTGGTTCTGCCCTCCTCGGGCGGCAACTACAATTCCGGCGGCGTTCAGACCTCCGTCCGCCAAGCCGTCTCCGACCAGGGCGATATTTCCTACACCACGTCGAGCACCGACCTTGCAATCTCAGGCGACGGCTTCTTCATCGTCCAGGGTCCTGACGGCACCCCGGTTCTGACCCGCGCCGGCGACTTCACCAAGGACGACGAAGGCAATCTCGTCAACGCCGCCGGCTTCATGCTGATGGGTTATTCCTACGACTCCGGCTCTCCTGCTGTCGTCGTCAACGGCTTCGATGGCCTCGTTCCCGTCAACGTCAACCAGGATGGGTTGACCGCCATCGCCTCGACCTCAGGTATCTTCAAGGGCAACCTCGACTCCAATGCCAAGATCGCTCCGGTCGCTCCTGCGACGCTGCCGAGCGCCAACCTCGCCACGACGACGACCGACACCAAGAAGGTCTCGATGGTCGCCTATGACCGTCTCGGCAACAAGGTGATGTACGACTTCTACTTCACGAAAAAAACAGTTGTTACGCCGCCGCCGGCAACGCCCGCTACGGCTGCCACCTGGGAAGTGTCGATGTTCCGCAACGCCGATGCTGCGGTGGGCGGCACGACCTCCTTCCCCTACAGCACCGCCTCTGTCGGCACCGGAACGCTCAGCTTCGACGCCAACGGCAAGTTGACCGCGGGCGGCGCCGTTAACATCGTCGACCCAGTGACTGGTCAGACGATTGCCATGGACTTCTCCGCCTTCACACAGCTCGGTGCCGACTTCTCCGGCACCGGCACGCCGAACGGTCAGGCAGCGACCCCGGTCAAGGACGTCACGGTTGATGGCGACGGCATCGTCTACGCGAAATACGAAGACGGCAGCACCAAGCCGCTCTATCGTATTCCGCTGGCCAATGTCGCTAGCCCGGACAAGCTGACGCTGATGAGCGGCAACGTCTACAGCGCCAACGGCCAGTCGGGCGTCACCGTCACCGGCTTCCCGCAGACCAACGGTCTCGGCACGATCAAATCAGGCGCTCTCGAAGGTTCGAACGTCGACCTCGCCGGCGAGCTGACCGAGATGATCGAATCGCAGCGCAGCTATACCGCCAATTCCAAGGTGTTCCAGACGGGATCCGACATTATGGACGTTCTCGTCAACCTCAAGAGATAAGCAAGGTACCGGGTAAGCCATGTCGCTCACATCCGCACTTAATACCGCGCAGAACATATTCAACAATACGGGTACTCAGAGCAGTGTCGTATCGAACAATATCTCGAATGCGGGCAACAAAGATTACGTGCGCCGGCAGGCGATGCTCACCACGTCCTTGAATGGCGCACAGGTCGTCAAGATCGATCGGGCGCAGGAAGAGGCGCTGCTGCGCCAATACCTGAAGACATCCTCTCAGGACAGTGCCCAGCAGGCATTGCTCGGCGGTCTCGAGGACCTCAAGTCGATCGTGGGTGGCAACGACTACGAAACGTCACCATCCACCTATCTCGGTGTTTTCCAGCAGAAGCTTCAGGCCTTCCGCACGACGCCGGGCAGCACCGTCGCTGCTCAGGGCGCCATCACCGCCGCGCAGGACGTCGCCAACTCGCTGAACAATGCCTCGCAATCCGTTCAGAACGTCCGCGCCACCGCCGACAAGCAGATCGCCACCGACGTCGATAAACTGAATACGCTTCTCAACGTCTTCGAGAAGGCCAACAACGCGGTGAAGACCGCCACGGCCTCGGGTGCGGATGCATCCGGCGCGCTCGACGAGCGTGAGAAGGCTCTCAAGCAGATTTCGCAGATCGTCGGCGTCAACACGACGACGCGCGACAATAACGACATGGTGCTGAGCACCTCTGACGGGACGATCCTCTTCGAGACGATCCCGCGCAAGGTGACGTTCAAGTCTCAGGATGTCTATACCGCGACCATCACCGGCAATTCGGTCTATGTTGACGGTGTGGCACTTCCACGCGGCAGCGGATCGACGACGACGGGGCAGGGAAGCCTTCAGTCTCTCCTCCAGGTCCGCGACGAGATCGCCCCGAATTTCCAGAAGCAGCTCGACGAAGTCGCCCGCGGCCTGGTCTCGCTCTTCAAGGAGCAGAACACGGCAGCCGGCCCGGCCTATGTGCCCGGCCTCTTCACCTGGAGCGGCGGCACGGTCGATACCGGCGCCACCGCGGTTGCCGGCATGGCGGCGACCATCACAGTCAGCAGCCGCGTCATCACCTCGCAAGGCGGCGACCCGATGCGCTTGCGCGATGGCGGCGTCAACGCCACCGGCCTCGTCCTGAACACGTCAGGCGCCAGCGGTTATACGACGGAACTCGATCGTCTCTATACCGCATTGGGCTCCGACATCGATTTCGATCCGGCGGCGGGGACGCCTGTCGGGTTCGACGCCACGACAGGCATCGATTCAAACGTCAGCATCATGGAATTCGCCACAAATTCCCTCGGCTGGCTCGAACAGTACCGTAGCAATGCCACGACGGCAGCGGAAAACACCTCGGCGGCGCTGTCACGCTCTGACGAAGCCTATTCCAACGAGACGGGCGTCAACCTCGACGAGGAGCTGACGCTGCTCCTCGACATAGAGCAGTCCTACAAGGCGGCGACCAAGATCTTGAACGCCGTTGACGAAATGTTGAAGTCATTGCTGGATATTGCGAGTTAAGCCATGAAGAGCTCATTTATTTCAAGTTCGGCCATTCAGAATGCGATGCGGTTGACGATCCGTCAGGCGCAGAACCAGATGACGAAGGCGACGATGGAAGCGACGACCGGAGTCTATGCGGATATCGGTGTCTCGCTCGGCGGCAACGCCGCCAGGAGCGTGGACTTCAGCCGCGAGGTCGACAGGATAGACTCGATCAAATCAAGCAATTCGCTTGTCACCGCGCGCATGGAATCCTCGCAGCTCGGCCTTTCCAAGATGAAGGATGTCGGCGACGGCCTCGTTTCGAAGCTGACGGCGCTCCAGGGCAGCCATGATCCCGGTAGCATCACCGTCGCCATCCAGTCGGCGACCAGCGCCCTGTCCACAATGATGGACACGGCCAATACCATGGTAAACGGCGAATATCTGTTCTCGGGCATCAACACCGATGTGCAGCCGCTGACCGACAAGACGACCGCGACCAGTGCCGCCATCGTGACGGAGTTGAATACTTACGCCGCCGCTCTCGTCCCGCCGAAGGCGGTCAGTGCTCTCACCGGCGCCGAAATGAGCACCTTCATCACCACGAAGGTAGAGCCGATGTTCAGCCAGGCCGCCTGGACCGACCCGACGACCGGCTGGTCGCAGGCATCGAGCCAGAACATGACGAGCCGCATCAGCAACTCCGAGGTGATCGAATCCTCGACCAATGCCAATTCCGAGGGAATGCGTTACTTCGCGCTCGCCTCGGTGATGACCTCGGCGCTGTTGGGCCAGGGCCTCAGCAGCGATGCGATGAGCACGGTGTCCAAACAGGCGATCAGCTATACGACCAAGGCGACCAGCGGCCTCGTGACCCAGGCAAGCCAGCTCGGCCTTTCCCAGGAGCGCGTCAAGAAGTCCAACGACGCCCTCGACGCCCAGTCCAACATCATCAAGAACAAGCTCGTCGACCTCCAGGGCGTCGATCCCTATGAAGCCTCGACCCTCGTCAAGACTTTGGAAACGCAGCTTGAAACCGCTTACACGATCGTCTCGAAGATCCAGCAGTTGAGTCTTGTAAACTACCTTTGATGAGCAAAGGCGCGCAATAAAGAAGGATGCATGAATGTATCAGTTCTCATATGCCGAAGTCATGCAGGACTCGGTAGCCGACGCGAAAGAGCGGGAATGGCAGGTTCTTGACCGGTCCATAGACTTGCTGGCGGCGGCGCGCGAAAAGGAAAAATACGGCCGGGAAGCCATTGAAGCCCTGTTTTATACACGCCGGGTCTGGATCAGCTTCATCGAGGATCTCAAACATCCCGACAACCAGCTGGAGATCGGGCTCAGGGCCAACCTCATCTCGATCGCGATCTGGATATTGAAGGAATGCGACAGGATCAGAAAACGTCAGTCTAATAACTACCAGGGCATCATCGACGTTACCACCATCATCAGGGATGGACTTAAATGAAAAGTACACTTCGCATTTCTCTGAAAGCCGGAGAAAGAATCTTCATCAACGGCGCCGTCCTGCGCGTCGACCGCAAGGTCGCGCTGGAATTCCTGAATGATGTGACGTTCCTTCTCGAAAACCACGTCCTCCAGCCGGAGGGCGCCACGACGCCGCTGCGTCAGCTCTATTTCATCGCGCAGATGATCCTCATCAATCCAGAGGGCAAGGACCACTCGACGGCGTTGTTCCGCAAGTCGATCACCATGCTGCTCACCTGCTTCAAGAACGAAGAGATCCTCGCCGAACTGAAGCGCATCGATGCGCTCGTCTCGACTGGTCGCGCCTTCGATGCACTCAAGGCGATCCGCGGCCTCTACGCGATCGAAGACAATATCCTCAACAACCACGAAATGCCGCCGACGATGGTCGAGCAGATTCGCAGGGAGATTGCACCATGGCGGTAGATGCAACATCAAGCGTGGCCAACACGAGTTCGACGAGTACGACGAACACGGCCCAGCAGAAGGCGACGCTGAACTACGACAATTTCCTTCAACTGCTCATCGCGCAGATGAAGAACCAGGATCCGACCGATCCGGTCGACGCCAGCGAACAGATGTCGCAGCTGGCGAGCTTCTCGCAGGTCGAGCAGACGATCCAGACCAACACCAAGCTGGACACGCTGCTCGCCAGTTCGAGCCTCACCCAGGCCAGCAGCTACGTCGGCAAATACATGGAAAGCGCCGACGGCACCGTCAAAGGCACCATCGAATCCGTCAAGGTTTATTCCGACGGAATCATTGCGACGACCACGGATGGCGGTAATATACTTGTGCAGGCGGGAATCACCGTTGCCGACAAGGCGCCGACGACGTCGACCGATACCTGATACCCACGGCGCCGGTGCGCCGCATAGCTCGGGTGATACCAATCAATGGCGGTCCGGCCACGGCGGGGCTGCTTCAAGGCGATATGAGGTTGCCTTCGGATGAATGAAGCTGATGCATTGGATCTGTTCCAGGCGGCGATCTGGACCGTGTTGATTGCTGCCGGTCCCGCCGTCATCGCCGCGATGGTGGTAGGTCTCGTCATTGCCTTGATCCAGGCGCTGACCCAGGTGCAGGAAGCGACACTGACCTTCGTGCCGAAGATCGTCGCGGTGCTGATCACGGTCGGTGTCACCGCGCCGTTCGTCGGTTCGCAGATCTCGATTTTCACCAATCTGGTCTTCTCGCGCATCCAGTCCGGTTTCTGAGCCACCTTCGCGCAAGCTTCGCCATTTAACTCTCGATCCGAATTGGGCGGACCGCATGTCCGCCTCCTCTCATGAAGAGACGGAATCGTCATGGCGCAACCACCCGCACTCCCCCTTCCGAAAGTCGCCCCGAACCTGCGCGATGTCGGTTTTGCCCTCGGCATCATCGTTATCATCTGCATTCTCTTCCTGCCGATCCCGCCATTCCTGATCGACATGGGACTGGCCTTCTCGATCGCCCTCTCGGTGCTGATCCTGATGGTCGCGTTGTGGATCCAGAAACCGCTCGATTTCTCGTCTTTTCCGACCATTCTGCTGATCGCGACGATGACGCGACTGGCGTTGAACATCGCCACGACGCGCGTCATTCTTTCGCATGGTCATGAGGGCCACGATGCAGCGGGCGGTGTCATCGCGGGTTTCGCAAGCCTGGTGATGTCCGGTGACTTCGTCATCGGTCTGATCGTCTTCCTGATCCTCATCACCATCAACTTCATCGTCATCACCAAGGGCGCCACGCGTATCGCCGAAGTCGGCGCGCGTTTCACCCTGGATGCCATCCCCGGCAAGCAAATGTCGATCGACGCCGATCTCTCGGCCGGCATCATCGACGAGAGGGAAGCCCAGCGCCGGCGCAAGGAGCTCGAAGAGGAAAGCTCCTTCTTCGGTGCCATGGACGGTGCGTCGAAATTCGTGCGCGGCGATGCCGTCGCCGGCCTGATCATCACCTGCATCAACATCTTCGGCGGCATCATCATCGGCTATTTCCGCCACGGCATGCCGATCGGCGAAGCGGCCGACGTTTTCGTCAAGCTCTCCGTCGGCGACGGCCTCGTCGCACAGATGCCGGCTCTCATCGTCTCGCTCGCGGCCGGCCTTCTCGTCTCGCGCGGCGGCACCACCGGCTCCACCGACCAGGCGGTCGTCAATCAGCTGAGCGGTTATCCGCGTGCGCTTTCCGTCTCGGCGGTGCTGATGTTCATCCTGGCCCTGATGCCGGGCCTGCCGTTCGTCCCCTTCGTATCCCTCGGCGGTCTTCTGGCCTTCGGTGCCTGGTTCATCCCACGTCAGGTCGAGGCAGAGAACATGCTTCGCCGCGAGCAGGAAGAAAAAAAGGTCGTCCAGAGCAAGGAACTGGAAAAGGATTCGGTCAAGGCAGTGCTGCGCACCTCCGAAATCGAGCTCGCACTCGGCAAGATGGTCTCGACGCGCCTGCTCGGCGCCCACCAGGAACTGGCCTTCCGCGTCGGCAAGATGCGCAAGAAGTTCGCCACGCAATACGGCTTCGTCGTGCCCGAGATCAAGGTCACCGACGATATCGCCATCGCCGAGAAGTCCTACCAGATCCGCATCCACGGCACGACGGTCGCCTCCAACCTACTGCGCGTCGGCGAAGTCCTCGTCGTGACCGGCGCCGGCCGCCGGCCGAGCATTCCCGGCGACGAAATCCGCGAACCCGCTTTCGGCATGCCTGCCGTCTCGATCCTCGAAAACTTCGCCGACGATCTGAAACGCGAGGGCTTCCAGCCGATCGACAACGTCTCCGTCGTGTTGACCCATATGAGCGAGGTCATCCGCAACAACCTGCCGCAGCTTCTGTCCTACAAGGACGTCAAGGTGCTGATCGATCGGCTCGATCCCGAATACAAGAAGCTCGCCGACGAGATCTGCTCGTCGCACATGTCCTATTCGGGCCTGCAGGCGGTGCTCAAGCTGCTGCTTGCCGAACGTGTCTCGATCCGCAACCTGCATCTCATTCTCGAAGCGGTGGCCGAGCTCGCCCCGCATGTCAGGAAGACCGAGCAGATCGTCGAGCATGTCCGCATCCGCATGGCCCAGCAGCTTTGCGGCGACTTGGCCGACAACGGCGTGCTGCGCGTGCTGCGGCTGGGCAGCAAATGGGATCTCGCTTTCCACCAGGCGCTGAAGCGCGACGCCAAGGGCGAGGTGATCGAATTCGACATCGATCCGCGCAGCCTGGAGGAGTTCAGCGAGCAGGCCACCAAAGTTATCCGTGAGTTCATGGATCGCGGCCTGCCATTCGCACTTGTCACGTCGCCGGAAACACGCTCCTATGTGCGCATGATCATCGAGAGGCTGTTCGCCACGCTCCCGGTCCTGTCGCATGTCGAACTGGCCAAGGGCATCGAGATAAAGATTTTGGGCTCTATTTCATGATAACAGACCCGCAAGGGACCGTTCTCGCACTGTTTCTGGTTTTCTGCCGGATCGGTGGCTGTGTGCTGGCTCTTCCGGGTTTTTCCTCGGCGCGCGTGCCCGAACAGCTGCGCGTCTTCATTGCCGGGGCGCTGTCGATCGCCGTCATGCCGTTGCTCTGGGATACCGTCTATCCGGCCGTTCACACCGGTGCCGGAACCTATATCGGCCTGATCTTCAGCGAATCGCTGATCGGCGTGATGTATGGCATGCTGGCGAGGATCTACACGCTCGGCATGCAGTTCGCCGCGACGATCATCGCCATGATGGTCGGCTACACCCAGCCGGGTTCCGCCGACATCCTCGAAGACACGCCGGAGACCAGCCTTTCCGGCTTCATTACCTTTGCCGGCATGATGATTCTCTTCATTATGGATTTCCATCACATCGTCTTCCGCGCGCTGATCGATTCCTACACGACCATGCCCTTCGGCGGCTTGATGCAGATGCGCGCGACGCTGATCTCCTTTACCGACACGCTGGAGCAGACCACCTACATCATGCTGCGGCTGTCGAGCCCGTTTTTGATCTACGGCCTGATCTTCAACGTCTCGATCGGTTTCATCAACAAGCTGGCGCCGCAGATCCCGGTCTACTTCATCTCCACGCCCTATCTGCTGATGGGCGGGCTCTTCCTGATCTATTTCTCGATTGCGGCGATGGTCAGCCAGTTCGGCCAGTCCTTCGGCTCGATCTATATCGGGCGATGAGGCTGATATGATCGAAAAGAAGCGCTCCCAGAAGCTCAAGCGGCTGCTCTCGGTGCAGCGGCATATCGAAAGAATGGCCGAGAACGACCTGGCCGAAACCAGCCGCCAGCGTGTCGAGGTCAATGTGGCGATGGACGACGTCATCCTCGCGCTCGGCTCGATGGACCCCGTCCACCACGCCTTCTCGCAGAATTACGCCGACCGATTCGGCAGGCTCACCATCAAGGACCAGCAGCTGACCGGCATGCAGCAGATCCACGAGATGCGGCTGACGCGCGAGCGCGCCAAGGGCGACCGCCTCGAAGAGGGCATGCAGGAAGCCCTCGAGGCCGAGCGCCGCGAGGCAGATGACAACGCCGTCTACGATGTCATCGATCAGCAATTCGCAACGCCAGCCTCCAGCAAGCTTCAAAAACCATAGTCGTTACGATCTTAAATTCAGAGGATTGTAACGTGGCTATTTCGCCCCCCAGTGATCTGGTCCTGGACGTTGTCAAAGCTGCCGACCCCATGGAGCTTCAGGCAGCCCAGGAAAAGTTGAAGGCAAATCGTGCGGCCTTTGCCGCAACGAGCCTCGCCGAGAATGGCAAGGGCTTCTCCAATACGGTCGACGTTCTCGATCAAGTCGGCCACAAGAGTGGCCTCAACAACATTCAGAACCGCACCAAGGCCGAGGAAGCTCCGGAAAGCTACCGGAAGTTCGAGGCCATGGTCCTGCAGAATTTCGTCAAGTCCATGCTGCCGAGCGAAAGCGAAGACGTCTACGGCAAGGGTGCGACCGGCGATATCTGGAAAGGCATGATGGCCGAACAGCTCGGCAACGTCATGGCCAAGGGAGACGGCATCGGCATTGCCAAGCAGATGTACAGCGAGCAGCTGCGCCGGCAGGAAGGTAAGATCGTCAATGCCTCCACCGACGACGATGACCGCAACACCGCGCTCAGCATGATCGACGACTTCCAGCGTAAGACCTTTGGCACGCCGACGGCCGAAGCCAAGACCGATAGAACAGGATGATTTTAGGCCCGTTGGCCTGAAATCTGAATCCTGTTCTCAATTAAAGAGTTAGAGCGTGATGCCGTCCGAAAACCGCGCACACTTTTCGGCATCATGCTCTAAGCGACGCATAACCGAGGGTACAATGGAAATAGTTTCGAACGAATACAGGATCAAATCCGTTCTCGGACGCCTCGAAATGATCATCGATAATGAGAACACCCGGATCGGCAACGATCCGCAGTTCGATCTCAAGGTCTCCAATGCGCATAAGAGCCGCTGCCTCTACGAGCTGTCGATGCTTTTCCGCGACACCGATCCGGCCGAGCTTGCCGCTGCCCATCTCGATCAGTTGCACGGCTTGAAGAAGAAACTGGTTCTCAATGCCCGTCGCGTCGAGGCGCATCTCGAAGCGGTTCGCGCCGTCGCCGACCTCCTGAAGAACGCGGTTCAGGACGCCGATGCCGACGGCACCTATTCCCAGGAACAATTCGCCGCGCGTGGAAACTGATGATCAAGCTCGTCCTCACCGGTGTCTGGGTTTGCGCCATCACCTTGGCATCGGTCTATTTCTCGGTGTACCTGGCGACCGCGCCGGCGCCCGCAGCAACGGATTCCAAGCAGAGCGCTCTTGAACTGGTGAAGGGCGAAACGATCACGGTGCCGATCATTGGCAACGGTGCGATCACCGGTTACTTCCTCGGCCGCGTTTCGTTCATGATGAACAAGGACATGTTGAAAGGCGTAACGTTGCCGCTGAGCGAGATGACGACGGACGAGCTTTTCAGTTTGCTCGTCGGCAACAAGATGGTCGATATCGCCCACATCAAATCCTTCGATCCGAAGGCCTTCCGCGAGGAGATCAAGAAGGGCATGAACGAGCGCCTCGGCGGCGAATACGTCGCCGACGTGATGCTGGAGCAGCTCGATTATCTCTCCAAGGAAGAGGTCAAGGAAAGCTCCGCCGGTCAGCCGAAGAAGGTGGGCAAACCCGTCAAGATCGTTGAGACCGCACCGGCCGCCGAAGCACCGGCGCCAGCTGCCCACTAAACATCATCTGATCATCGACGACAAACGGCGCCCGAGGGCGCCGTTTGTCGTTGGCGCGCGTGGTTAATAATCCACTTATGCGAGCATGGAAATTCAAGGAATTTTCCTAAGGGTTGTTTGAAACCGTCCTGTTATATCAGGTGTCACAGCTTGGCATGCGCCGCTTATCCGAGATCGGAGCGACGCCGTCCCGGCGGGACGCGACCGGTCCTTTCGAGACCTCCGGTGCGGAAATATAGGCTTGTTTTCCGGGATGTCGGGCGCATGCAGCACCCTCGGCAGGAGGTAGGAATGAATCTGATTGCAAACTTCGCGGTGCTCGCATCGCGGCGGACGATCTTCGATCTGCCGGTCTGCGATCTCGGCTGGGACGATGCCCTCGTTTTCATCAACGAGCTGGCCTCTATTCCCGTCGGCCAGACCGTGGTTTGCTTCGTCAACGCCCACAACATGCTGACCGCGCTGCGCGACGACGAGTATTACCGGATCATGTCGCACAATCTGGTGCTGCCTGATGGTATCGGCCTCAACATCGCATCGCAGATCGCGCATGGTTCGCCGTTTCCCGCCAATCTGAACGGCACCGATTTCGTGCCGGCCTTCCTCACCTTCATGGAGGCCCCGCGCCGCATCGGCCTCATCGGCGGTGAGCGTTCGGTCGTCGAGGCAGCGACGGAAAATTTCCGCAGGCACACGCCCTGGCACGAATTCGTCGTCGTTTCCGACGGTTACTTCGACAAGGTCGATCCCACAGATGTCATCGAGGAACTCGAGCGCCAGAAGGTCGATATCCTGATCGTCGGTATGGGGACGCCGCTGCAGGAAAAATGGGTTCACGATCATATTCGCGCCGATCATGCACGCCTGGTGCTGACGGTGGGCGCTCTCTTCGACTTTGTCTCCGGCGCCGTCCCACGCGCGCCGAGGACGGTGCGGATGATGCGCCTGGAATGGGCCTATCGCCTGCTGCAGGAGCCGACGCGCCTCTGGCGCCGTTACATCATCGGCATCCCGGTGTTTCTCTTCCATGTCCTGCGCTACCGCTTCCGCCGGCGCGAAAGGATCCTCAGCCATCCGGAAGAGCACGGCAGCGCGCTGCAGCCGCGGTCGGATCATAAGAAGGCGAGCTGACCTTATAGCGCCGCGCGTCTAACAAGACGCGCGGCTTAGCAATTCTTGCCCGCTGCGGTTAACCATTTCTTTGCCATGAATATTTAGAGTGGCTTAATCATCTGTATCCGTGCGGATGAGCGAACTCGGCCATCATGTGCATGAGATGTGGCGCAAATGTACGATATCAGGGCCAGAAACAACTTCCAGGATCGCGTAGCCGCAGGGCCGCGCCACGATGACGATTCCTACGGGGCACCCCGGTCGAGCCAGCCTGATATCGCGCCGCCCGAGGCCGAATTGCTGCGCGCCATCGGCCGGGTGCTGGAGGAGCAGCGCGCCAGAGCGGCGCGCACCGCACCCCTGGTCGACCGCATCGAAACCATCCTCGGCAACCGCCTCCGGGCCGCCAACGACGTCGGCCATCCGCTTCTTCAGCAGCCGGCGGGCGACGAAGAGCTGAGCGTTCCGGCCGACGAGCCGATGATCTCACCCGAACCGCTGGCCGCGGTCCGTGAAGAACCCGCCGAGCCCCGGCCGGTCGCACCGCGCCGCCGCGTGGGCGGCATTGGTCTTGCGATGATGGTCGCGGCTGCGACGATCGTCGGCGCGGGCCTGCCGGCGCTGATGCCGGCTTCGCCGGCCCTCTACCGCGCCGAAGCGACGCTTGCGGTGAAGAGCGATGCCGCAAGCCGCGCTGCCTTCACCCAGGCCGCGGCGAAAGGGTTGCTGTCGGCGCGCATGGTTGCTTCGACGGTGGCTGCCCTGAAACTCGATCATGATCCCGAATTTGCTGGCGCCAGTGCCAATGCGCTGGGCGTCGCGCTCGATCTCCTCTCGGCGACCGGCGCTGCTGCCGATCCGGCCTCGCGCGCCGAGGCGACGCTGAAACATGCGGTCGAGATACTGCCCGATGCCGCCGCCGGCGCCATCCTCGTCAGGGTGACGACCGGTGATAGCGGCAAATCTATGCGCATCGCCGCAAAGCTTGCCGAAGCGGTGTCCGCAGCAGACGGACCCGGCGGCAACGTCGAGACCGATACCGCCTTGCGCAAAACCTATGACGAGATCAAGGCGGAGCTTGCCGCCTTCACGGCGAAGAGCGGCGAGGGCAACGTCAAGGTGGCGTTCGATCTTCGCCGCCAGATCGACCAGCTCGATGCCGATCTAAAAGCGGCCGACCAGAACATCCTTGCCGCCAAGGCGCAGACCGACCGGCTCAAGGCCGCAAAACTTGCCGAAGTGCTCGACGGTTCGCTCCCCTCCGATATGCTTTCGCCGGCGCTGCAGGACTGGCGTGACAAATATGCCGTCGCCAAAACGACGCTTGCGCAGCTTTCGGCCGAGCTCGGCCCGCGCCATCCGCGCCTCTTGCAGCAGCAGGCCGAAACCGACGGCCTGAAGGAGAATATGGGCAAGGAGCTGACCCGTCTTGCCCAGACTGCCAACCTCGCCGCCAAAGCCGCCGTCGATGCGCGCAAGGGCCTGAACGATCGCCGCAACACGCTGATCGCCCAGAGCCAGGACACCGGCGTCGATTTGTCACGCCTGACCGAGCTCAGCGAAAAGGCGAATGCCGCCCGCTCGCGCCTCGAAGAGGCGACGTCCACAGCGGTGGAAACGGCCGCCGACGGTCGTATCGTTCTCCTGAAGCCAGCATTGGCAACCGCAGTATCGGGAAGCGATGGCCTGACCGGCCGCTCGCTGGCCGGTGCCGCAGCGGGCCTTGCGATAGGCCTTGCCGCGGCTTTCCTGCTCCGGCTGCGGAGGCCCGTCGCCGATCCCGCAAGGGAAAAAATGCCAGTACTTCGGCCGCAGGCCGCACTGCCGTCGATGCCCGCGCAGGCCCCCGCACCGGTCGACGAGATGGAGCTGCTGCGCTCCGAGATCTCCGGCCTGCGCGACCGGCTTCGTGTTCATGCGCTCGAAGCGCGGCAGCCGCTGCGCTGAAAACATTTCCTTGCAAGCTTGCTATTGCCTTGCCGCTTTCGGACAGGATAGGGCGTTAGCGGGCAATTGACGCTCGCCGAATATCCATAGATTGACGCGAAACAGGGCGGAGAGACGCGTGACGACAGTAATCGACGGAAAGAACGTAGCTGCATCGGTCATTCAGACGGTCAAGAGTGCGACGGCGGCGCTGGAAAAGAGCAGCGGCGTCACCACCGGTCTTGCGGTTGTCATCGTTGGCGACGATCCGGCAAGCCACGCCTATGTCGGCTCCAAGGGCCGCATGGCCAAGGAGTGCGGCTTCAAGTCCGTTCAGCACACGCTGCCGGCCGAGACGAAGCAGGAGGATCTGGCAGCCCTCGTCGCCAGCCTCAACGCCGATCCGTCGATCCACGGCATTCTGGTGCAGCTGCCCCTGCCGAAGCCGCTCGACAGCGAGGCGATCATCCAGTCGATCCTGCCGGAAAAGGATGTCGACGGTCTGAGTGTCGTCAATGCCGGCAAGCTCGCCACCGGCGATCTGAAGACTGGACTGGTCTCCTGCACCCCGGCCGGCGCCATGGTCTTCGTCCGTCGCACCCATGGCGAGGATCTCTCCGGCCTCAACGCCGTCGTCATCGGTCGCTCCAACCTGTTCGGCAAGCCGATGGCGCAATTGCTGCTCAACGCCAATGCGACGGTGACGATCGCTCATTCCAGGACCAAGAATCTCGCCGAGGTCTGCCGCAACGCCGATATCCTGGTGGCCGCCGTCGGCCGGCCGGAGATGGTCAGGGCCGATTGGGTCAAGCCCGGTGCGACGGTCATCGACGTCGGCATCAATCGGGTGGCAGCCCCCGAAAGAGGCGAGGGCAAGACCCGGCTCGTCGGTGACGTCGCCTTCGAGGAGGTTTCGGGGGTCGCCAGCACCATAACCCCGGTTCCCGGCGGCGTCGGGCCGATGACCATTGCCATGCTGATGGCCAATACGGTCATTGCCGCCCATCGCACCGCAGGGCAGACACCGCCGCAGTTTTGATTAGAGCATGATGCCGAAAAGTGTGAGCGGTTTTCGGACGACATCCTGTTCTAGGCCTGGGGAACAGGACCGGTCGAGGCCCTGACGATCAGCTCGGTCTTCCAGAGCTCCTGGTCGGGGAAGGGGCCCGCCTGCTTTACCGTGCCGATCAGCCGCTGCGCGATGCGAACGCCCGCCGCCCGCAGTGAAGAGCGCGTCGTCGTCAGCGGCACGGAAAAGCTTTCCGGTTTCAGCAGCGGCAGTACGTCGTCATGGGCGATCAGCGAGATATCCTCGCCGAGCCGCAATCCGGCCTGGTTGACCGCGCGGATCGCGCCGAGCGCCAGCACCGTGCTGGAGCAGAGGATCGCCGTCGGTCGCTCCGGCAATTGCAGGAAGTGTTCCATTGCCAGCAGGCCTTGTTCGTCCGTCATCAGCGCGTGGCTCATGCAACCCTCCTCGAGCGCAAGCCCGCGCTCGGCAAGGGCGGCGACGACACCGTTCTTCCTGCGGATGGCGAAATCGAGATGCATCGGTCCGTTCATCAGCGCAAAGCGCGTATGGCCGAGCTGCAGCAAGAGCCGCGTCGCGTCGTAGAAGGCGCCTTCATTGTCGATGTCGAGATAGGGATAGTCCGGCTCCGAACCGAAGGACCGGCCGTGCACGACATAGGGCATCGAGAGCGATTTCAACATGGCGAGCCGTGGATCGTGGCCGCGCATATAGGCGACGAACAGGGCATCGACATTGCCGCTGATCGCAAGGCGGCGCAGCGCCGCCACCTCGTCATCCGGGTCGGCCGGCATGATCACGAAGTGGAAGTCGTGGCGCACGGCCTCTTCGCCCAGCCCTGCCAGGAATTCGCCGAAATGCACGTCGGACTGGTGGCCGGGCGCCGTCGGCATGACGAGGCCGATCGAGCCTGCCTTGCCGGTCGCAAGCCGTTGCGCCGCCTTGTTCGGGCGGTACCCGGTTTCCTTGACAGCCTGAAGCACGCGCTCCCGGGTCGCCTCGTTGACCTCGGGATAGCCGTTGAGCGCTCGGCTCACCGTCGTCTGAGACAGCCCCAGCAATTCCGATAGCTGTTTGAGATTCACCTGCTATGCTTCCTCCCGGCCCGCCCGTCAGCCGTCTTGAAAAGGCCTGCCGCCTCCCAGTGGCATCCAAAGCGCTTTCAATTATGTATCATCTGGCGCGCTTGACTCAAGAAAAATCGCTCCATATTTCCCGATAGGTGCTGTTGCGCCGCGATATGCCCCGATATCTGGCGTGTTTGCAGCGGGTTTTCGCGAATTAACTTGACTTCATTCCGCCGAAAGTGGAATGAGTTGGGTGTCAAAGCGCTTTGAAATTTCTTTATTGAGGGAATTCGGCGCGGTTGGGATTGTGATGGGAGGTTGATCACATGAAAAAGTCATTTTTGATGGGCGTTGCCGTGGCAGCGCTTTTTGCCGGTGCTGCGTCCGCGGCCGATTTGAAATTTGCCCCGGGACAGGATTCCAAGTTCAACTGGAAGAGCTATGACGAGTTCAAGGCTGCGCATGCCGATCTGAAGGGTCAGCCGCTGACGATCTTCGGGCCGTGGCGCGGCGAGGACGAGGCGTTCTTCATGAGCGTGCTTGCCTATTTCACCGAAGCCACTGGCATCGATGCCAAATACTCGTCTTCCGAAAACTACGAACAGCAGATCGTTATCGACACGCAGGCGGGCTCGCCGCCGAACATTGCCGTTCTGCCGCAGCCCGGCCTCCTGGCCGATCTCGCCAGCAAGGGCTTCCTGACGCCGCTCGGCGATGACAACTCCAAGTGGATCAAGGACAATTACGGCGCCGGCGACAGCTGGGTCGGTTACGGTACCTACAAGGGCAAGGACGGCAAGGAAGCCTTCTACGCCTTCCCGTATAAGGCCGACGTAAAATCGCTGGTCTGGTACGTGCCGGAGAATTTCGAGGAAGCCGGTTACAAGATCCCGACGACCATGGAAGAACTGCATGCCCTGACCGACCAAATCGTCAAGGACGGCGGCGTTCCCTGGTGCATCGGACTCGGTTCCGGCGGCGCCACCGGCTGGCCGGCGACCGACTGGGTCGAGGACATCATGCTGCGCATGCAGCCGCCGGAAGCCTACGACAAGTGGACGACCAACGAGCTGAAGTTCACCGATCCGGCGGTCGTTGCCGCGATCGACGAGTTTGGCAAGTTCGCCAAGAACGCGAAATACGTCGATGGCGGCGTCGCAGCCGTGGCCTCGACCGATTTCCGCGACAGCCCGAAGGGCCTCTTCGCGGTTCCGCCGAAGTGCTACATGCACCATCAGGCCTCGTTCATCCCGTCCTTCTTCCCTGAAGGCACGAAGCTCGGTCAGGATGCCGACTTCTTCTACATGCCGACCTTTGCGTCGCATCCCGAACTCGGCAAGCCGGTTCTCGGCGCCGGCACGCTCGTCTCGATCGCCAAGGACTCGAAGACGGCCCGCGCCTTCATCGACTTCCTGAAGACCCCGATCGCCCATGAGGTCTGGATGGCGCAGTCGAGCTTCCTGACGCCGTATAAGGGCGTCAGCACCGAGGCCTATGCCAACCCGCAGATGAAGAAGGAAGGCGATATCCTGACCTCGGCCACCACCTTCCGCTTCGACGGTTCCGACCTGATGCCGGGCAAGATCGGCGCCGGCGCCTTCTGGACGGGCATGGTCGATTTCGTCGGCGGCAAGTCCGCTGAAGAGGCCGCTGGCGAAATCCAGAGCGCCTGGGACGGCATCAAGTAATCTTTCAAAATTATGCCGCCGGCTTGCCGGCGGTATGGGCTTGCATGACTGGCCGGGCTCGCAAAGAGCCCGGCCATCGCAGGATATATTGTGATTGGGCTATACAAATAGATTGACGGTGACCGGCGTTGACCCGTCAGAATAAAAGCCGGTCGGAATAAGATCAGGGGAAGCAGGGGAGGGACGAAATGCTGTCGCAGATAGTGTCCGCTTTGGGCGTCGTGGTCGGAGCCGTTATCGCATGCTCGGCCTATTTCTATTTTTCGAACAAGATCCTGGATCTCGCTCTGCCGGTGAAGGATGGTGACATCCGCGCCGCATCGCGCAATCTCAACCGGCGTGCCCTCGTCCGGCCGTGGTTGTTCATCGGCCCGGCGCTCTTCCTGCTCGTCGTCTATCTCGTCTATCCCGTCGTTGCGACCTTCATCCTCTCCTTCTACGACCGTGCCGGCCTGCAGTTCGTCGGCCTCGCCAACTACAAATGGGCGCTCGGCGACCGCGAATTCCGCCAGTCGATCTTCAACAACATCCTCTGGCTCGCCGTCGTGCCGGCCGCCTGCACCTTCTTCGGCCTCGTCATCGCCGTGATGACCGATCGCATCTGGTGGGGCAATATCGCCAAGAGCATCGTCTTCATGCCGATGGCGATCTCCTTCGTCGGCGCCTCGGTCATCTGGAAATTCATCTATGAATATCGCGGCGGCAACGACGTCCAGATCGGCCTGCTGAACGCTATCGTGCAGACCTTCGGTGGCACGCCGGAGGTGTGGATCTCCATTCCCTTCTGGAACAACTTCTTCTTGATGATCATTCTGATCTGGATCCAGACCGGTTTCGCCATGGTCATCCTGTCGGCCGCCCTTCGCGGCATCCCCGAGGAGACGATCGAAGCCGCCGTGATCGACGGCGCCAATGGCTGGCAGATCTTCTGGCGCATCATGGTGCCGCAGGTCTGGGGTTCCATCGCCGTCGTCTGGACGACTATCACCATCCTCGTCCTCAAGGTCTTCGACATTGTGCTGACCATGACCAACGGCCAGTGGCAGACGATGGTGCTGGCGAACCTGATGTTCGACTGGATGTTCCGCGGCGGCGGCGATTCCGGCCGAAGTGCGGTCATCGCCATCATCATCATGCTCGCCGTCACGCCGATCATGGTCTGGAACGTGCGCCGCGCCAATCGCGAATTGAAGGGGCACTGAGATGACCGCTATCGGAAGCTACTTCAAGATCGGCCCCGCCCGGCTCTTCGTTCACGCAGCCGTTCTGTTGATCGTCATCATCTGGCTGATCCCGACGCTCGGCATCTTCGTCAGCGCGCTGCGCGACAAGGACCAGATCGTCGTCTCCGGCTGGTGGACGGCCTTCGTCGGCTCGACGCAGACGGCCGCGGTCCGCCTTGGTACACCCGACCAGCAAAAGCAGGAGGGTGCCAGCTACGTCATCTCGGGCAATGTGCTGGAAGGCCAGACCGGCCGCGCGGTGAAGGCCTTCGGCAACCGCATACAGCAGCCGGCCGCCTTCAAGGCCGGTGAGACCGCCGATCTCGGCGACGGTGAAACCCTGCAGATCAACAGCGACGGCAGCTATCGCTATGTGAAGAACGCCGCCTTTTCGCCCGACCAACGCCCGAAGCGCATCTATGCATCCGTCTCGGCGCCGCCGGAATTCACGATGCAGAACTACAACACGGTTCTGACCGGCGAGGGCATCGGCCAATCCTTCATCAACTCGCTGACCGTGACGATCCCGGCGACGATCATCCCGATCCTGATTGCCGCTTTCGCCGCCTATGCCCTGAGCTGGATGGAGTTTCCCGGCCGCGGGCTGATGATTGCGCTCGTCGTCGGCCTCATCGTCGTGCCGCTGCAGATGTCGCTGATCCCGCTGTTGCGCCTCTATAACGAGATCGGCAACCTGCTCGGCCAGCCGTCGAAGACCTATCCCGGCATCTGGCTGGCTCATACCGCTTTCGGCATGCCGCTCGCCATCTATCTCTTGCGGGCCTATATCGCCGGCCTGCCGAAGGAGATCATCGAATCCGCCCGCGTCGACGGCGCGAGCGATTTCGAGATCTTCGTCCGCATCGTTTTGCCTCTGTCCTTCCCGGCACTCGCCTCCTTCGCCATCTTCCAGTTCCTGTGGGTGTGGAACGACCTGCTCGTCGCCATGGTCTTCCTCGGCACCGACAAGGACCACATCGTGCTGACCGGCAGCCTGAACGCGCTGCTCGGCTCGCGCGGCGGCAATTGGGAGATTTTGACGGCGTCAGCCTTCGTCACCATCATCGTGCCGCTGCTCGTCTTCTTCGGGCTTCAGCGTTACCTGGTGCGCGGTCTGCTGGCGGGTTCGGTCAAGGGAGGCTGATCATTCCAAACGTGACTTCAAACAGGATATTCCATGAACGTGGCTTCCCAATCGATCTCGACCCCTGACAAAGACTGGTGGCGCGGCGCGGTGATCTACCAGATCTACCCGCGCTCCTACCAGGATTCGAACGGTGACGGCATCGGCGACCTGAAGGGCATCACCGCTCGCCTGCCGCATGTGGCAAGCCTTGGCGTCGATGCGATCTGGATCTCGCCCTTCTTCACCTCGCCGATGCGTGATTTCGGTTATGACGTTTCCGACTACGAGAATGTCGATTCGATCTTCGGCACGCTGGTGGATTTCGACACGATGATCGCCGAGGCTCATCGCCTCGGCATCCGCGTGATGATCGACCTCGTCATCTCCCATAGCTCGGATCAGCATCCCTGGTTCGCGCAGAGCCGCTCCAGCAAGACCAACGCCAAGGCCGACTGGTATGTCTGGGCCGACGCCAAGCCGGACGGTACGCCGCCGAACAACTGGCTGTCGATCTTCGGCGGCTCGGCATGGGCGTGGGATCCGACGCGCATGCAATATTACCTGCACAATTTCCTGACCTCGCAGCCGGACATGAACCTGCATAATCCTGAGGTGCAGGACCGTCTGCTCGACGTCGTGCGCTTCTGGCTCAATCGCGGCGTCGACGGCTTCCGCCTCGACACCATCAATTTCTATTTCCATGACACGCAGCTGCGCGACAATCCGGCGCTTGCCCCCGAGCGCCGCAACGCTTCGACGGCGCCGGCGGTCAATCCCTATAATTTTCAGGAGCATCTCTACGACAAGAACCGCCCGGAGAACCTTGCCTTCCTGAAGCGCTTCCGCGCCGTTCTCGAGGAATTCCCGGCAATCGCCGCCGTCGGCGAAGTCGGCGACAGCCAGCGCGGCCTTGAAATCGTCGGCGAATACACCTCCGGCAATGACAAGATGCACATGTGCTATGCCTTTGAGTTCCTGGCGCCCGATCCGCTGACGCCGGAGCGCGTCGAGGAGGTGATGCAGGATTTCGAAGCCGCGGCACCGGATGGCTGGGCCTGCTGGGCTTTTTCCAATCACGACGTCATGCGCCATGTCAGCCGCTGGGGCGGGCTGGTCGCCGATCACGACGCCTTTGCCAAGCTTTATGCCTCGTTGCTGATGACGCTACGCGGCTCCGTCTGCCTCTATCAGGGCGAGGAGCTGGCGCTGACCGAGGCCGATCTCGCCTATCAGGATCTGCAGGACCCCTATGGCATCCAGTTCTGGCCGGAATTCAAGGGCCGCGATGGCTGCCGCACGCCGATGGTCTGGGACAGCCAGGTCGCCCAGGGCGGCTTCTCGACGGTCAAGCCCTGGCTGCCGGTGCCGGTCGAGCATATCCTGCGTGCCGTCAGCGTCCAGCTGGGCGACGAGGCTTCCGTGTTGGAGCACTATCGCCGCTTCATCGCTTTCCGCAAGCTGCATCCGGCTTTTGCCAAGGGCGAGATCGAATTCGAGGAACAACAGGGCGATAGCTTGGTCTTCACCCGTGAATACGGCAACGAGAAGCTGCTTTGCATCTTCAACATGAGCCCGGCCGAGGCCGCCGTCATTCTGCCTGCGGGAGAATGGCAGGCATTGACGGGCCACGGCTTTACCAGCAACAACTATGGCGACAAGATCGATATTCCGGCCTGGGGGGCGTATTTCGCCCGTCTTGCCTAAGGAACATAGGCCTAAGGAAACACAGGCCCAGGGAACACAGGGAGAGAGAAATGACTGGACTGACGCTGAAGGATATCCGCAAATCCTACGGTTCCGTGGACGTTCTCCACGGTATCGACCTCGATATCAAGCAGGGCGAATTCATCGTCTTCGTCGGTCCGTCCGGCTGTGGCAAGTCCACGCTTCTGCGCATGATCGCCGGTCTCGAGGCGATCACCGGCGGTGAGATGTATATCGATGGCCATCTCGTCAATGACGTGCCGCCCTCCAAGCGCGGCATCGCCATGGTCTTCCAATCCTATGCGCTCTACCCGCATATGACGGTGTTCGACAACATGGCTTTCGGCATGAAGATCGCCGGCGAAAGCAAGCAGGAAATCGATCGCCGCGTCAAAGCGGCGGCCGAGAGCCTGCAGCTGACCCAATATCTCGGTCGCCTGCCGAAGGCGCTTTCCGGCGGCCAGCGCCAGCGCGTGGCGATCGGCCGCGCCATCTGCCGCGATCCCAAGGTCTTCCTGTTCGACGAGCCGCTGTCCAACCTCGATGCCGCGCTGCGCGTCGCGACCCGCATCGAGATCGCCCGCCTGAACGAACAGATGGCCGATACGACGATGATCTACGTTACCCACGACCAGGTCGAGGCGATGACGCTGGCTGATCGCATCGTCGTTCTCTCCGCCGGCAATATCGAGCAGGTCGGCGCGCCGCTGGACCTCTACGAGCGCCCGGCAAACCTCTTCGTCGCGAAATTCATCGGCTCGCCGGCGATGAACATCATTCCGGCGACGGTCGCCGGGACTGGAAGCCAGACGACGGTGACGCTGACCGGCGGCATGTCGGTGACGCTGGATGTGGCGACCGACGCGTCGGAAATGGGCAAGCAGGCAAGCTTCGGCGTTCGGCCGGAGGATCTCCGGGTTGCCGATGGCGCCGACTACCTTTTCGAAGGGGAAGTGTCGATCGTCGAAGCGCTCGGCGAAGTGACGCTGCTTTATATCGAGGGTCTGGTCCCGGGCGAGCCGATCGTCGTCAAGCTGCCCGGCATCTATGATGTGAAGAAGGGCCAGAGGATGCGGTTTGCCGCCGACAGGCAGAAGTTGCATCTGTTTGACGCAACCGGCCATACCTACCGAAAGTGAGGCGGCCATTTTTGGGGTGATGGCCCCAAGAATTGTGCGGGACGGGCCGAATTCTCACTTTCTGTTAAAGATCGGCTGCTACCTTTTCCCTGTCAATTTATGAGGGGGATAAGCAGGTGGCCGCTTCCAATCCGTCACAGCCAAAATCTCATTTCCTGAGCAAGGAAGAATCCTTCATGTATGACCGCGAGGCGCGGTTCAAGATGGAGGACACCATGAACGCCGCGCGCATCGAATATACGGAAAAGGGCGTCATGCACGCGGCTTCGCGCCGCTGCGACATTGTCCGGATCTCGATGAGCAGCGCGACGCTCGCGATCCTGACCCAGTTCAGCCTGCCGAAGCAGTTCTATCTGGATATTCCGGATGCCCGCATCACCAAGGTCGGATGCCTGCTGATGAAGGTCAACGCCAACAACACAGTGGAAGTTCGCTTCTTGCGCCTGCTGACGCAGAAAGAGCTGAACAAGATCTTCGTCTACAGCACCCATCCGGCGCACCGCGACTACGTGCTCGATATTCGAGCCTAAAGTCGCGCGTTCACCAGGACGCATTGAAATCAAAACCCGTGGGCGCTTCAGGCTCCCGCGGGTTTTTGTTTGCCAGAAGCCACCCGCTCAGTGGTGGAAGAGCACGCTCGCACCCTGGTCCGAAGGCCCGACGGCGCGGCGGAACGGCGCGAAGAGCTCGCGGCCCATGCCGAATTCATTGTCGGAGAGATCGACGACGACAGGTTCACGCTCGGCCATGTCGGCCGCATCGACGAGCACCTCGAGCGTGCCCTTGATCGCGTCGAGGCGAATGATGTCGCCCTCGCGAATACGGGCGATCGGACCGCCGTCGACCGCTTCCGGCGTGACGTGAATCGCGGCCGGCACCTTGCCGGATGCGCCGGACATGCGCCCGTCGGTGAGCAGCGCCACGCGGAAGCCGCGGTCCTGCAGCACGCCGAGCGGTGGCGTCAGCTTGTGCAGTTCCGGCATGCCGTTCGCCTTCGGGCCCTGGAAGCGCACGACGGCGATGAAATCTCGGTTGAGCTTGCCATCCTTGAAGGCATCCTGCAGCGCCTGCTGGCTATGGAAGATGATCGCCGGCGCCTCGATGATGTGGCGCTCCGGCTTGACGGCGGATATCTTGATGACCGCCTTGCCGAGATTGCCGCGCAGCATCTTCAACCCGCCATTCGCCTGGAACGGCGTCTCGATGCTGGAAAGCACTTTGGGATCGACGCTTTTTTCCGGCGACGGCTCGCGCATGACGGCGCCGTTTTCGCCGAGACGGGCATCCACCGTATAGGCTGCGAGGCCCTGGCCGAAGACTGTGCGCACGTCGTCATGCACCAGGCCGTGCTTCAAGAGTTCCTTGATGAGGAAACCCATGCCACCGGCCGCCTGGAAATGGTTCACGTCGGCGAGCCCGTTCGGATAGACGCGGGCAAGCAGTGGGACGATTTCCGAGAGCTCGGCAATGTCCTGCCAGGTAAGATGGATGCCGGCCGCCCGCGCCATGGCGACGAGGTGCAGCGTATGGTTGGTCGAGCCGCCGGTCGCATGCAAGCCGACGACGCCGTTGACGACCGAGCGTTCGTCGATCATCTCGCCGGCCGGCGTGAATTCGTTGCCGAGCGCGGTGATCGCCAGCGCCCGCTTGGCGGCTTCGCGCGTCAGCGCTTCGCGCAGCGGCGTGCCGGGATTGATGAAGGACGAGCCGGGCATGTGGAAGCCCATGATCTCCATCAGCATCTGGTTGGAATTGGCGGTGCCGTAGAAGGTGCAGGTGCCGGGGCCGTGATAGGATTTCGATTCCGCCTCCAGCAGCTCGGCGCGTCCGACCTTGCCTTCGGCGAAGAGCTGGCGCACGCGTGACTTCTCGTCGTTCGGCAGGCCTGTGGTCATCGGACCGGCCGGAACGAAGATCGACGGCAGGTGTCCGAAGGACAATGCCGCGATCACCAGGCCGGGCACGATCTTGTCGCAGACGCCGAGGAAGAGGGCGGCATCGAACATGTTGTGCGACAGGCCGACGCCCGCCGACATGGCGATCAGGTCGCGCGAGAACAGCGAGAGCTCCATGCCCGGCTGTCCCTGGGTGACACCGTCGCACATCGCCGGCACGCCGCCGGCCACCTGCGCCACGCCGCCTGCCTCGGCCGCCGCCTCGCGGATGATCGCCGGATAGGTCTCGAATGGCTGGTGGGCCGAGAGCATGTCGTTATAGGCGGTGATGATGCCGAGATTGGGGATGCGGTCGCCGGCGAGCGCATCCTTGTCGGCGGGGGAACAGACCGCGAAGCCATGGGCAAGGTTGGCGCAGCCAAGCACCGAGCGCGCGACACCCTTGGAAGCGGCGGCGCGCAGGCGTTCCAGGTAGCGCTCGCGGCTTGGCTTCGAGCGTTCGACGATGCGATCGGTGATCGCAGAAATGCGTGCGTGAGCGGACATGGAAAATCCCTGCCTTGTTCGTTGTCTTTATCTGTTTCGGCGGCTCTGGCCTGAATCTCAATCCGGATGACGGTGGATCAGGGAGCCCAGTAGATCTCGACCGGGGAAGTGGCCCGGCGCAGAACGGCGCGGATCGGCATTTCTGCCTCGTCACCGCTGCCTTCCGCCTTGACGAGAACGTCTTTTTTGCCTTCGCCCTCAATATGGAGAACCAGGAGTGCGGCATCCTCAAGACTGGAGAAGGTGAAGGTCAGGCGCGGCTCGCCGGCTCCTTCCGCTTCCATGGTAATGATGCCGCGCGGCGTCGACGCATCGATCGCCTTGGCAAGATTGCTGCCGCCGGGAAAGAACGAGGCGGTGTGTCCATCGCCACCCATGCCGAGGATGACGATGTCGAAGGGTGAACTGATCGCCCTGGTCTTCTCGGTTGCGAGCCTTGCCGCCTCCTCCGCGGAGGCAGCATCCTGATAGAGCGGCAGGAAGCGTGCCGCCTTTGCCTTGTTCTGCAGCAGATTGGCATCAACAAGCAGATGGTTCGAGCGCGGATTGTCGGCCGGCACGAAACGTTCGTCGACAAGCGTGATCGTCACCTTGTCCCAGGCGACGTCGCGCGTCGAAAGCGTCTGGAAGAAGACCTTCGGCGTGGAGCCGCCGGAAACGGCGATGGACGCCGTTCCGCGGGCGGCAATCGCCGCCGAAAGCGCATCGGCGACCTTGTCGGCGAGACTGCCGGCGAGGTCTGCGGCGCTGGCGAAGGAATGCAGGGTCGATGCCATCGATTTCGTCCTAGATTTCGTCATGCCAGGTGCGGCCGTCACGCTCGATCAGCGCGATGGCCTGGCTCGGCCCCCAGGTGCCGGCCGTATAGCCCTGCACCTGCTGGCCGGTCGTTTCCCAACCCTTGAGGATCGGATCCACCCATTTCCACGCGGCTTCGACTTCGTCGCGGCGCATGAACAATGTCTGGTTGGAACGGATCACGTCCATCAGCAGGCGCTCGTAGGCGTCGGGATTGCGGACGTTGAAGGCCTGGGCGAAGCTCATGTCGAGCGAGACGTTGCGCAGGCGCATGCCGCCCGGACCCGGATCCTTGATCATCAGCGACTGCTTGACGCCCTCATCCGGTTGCAGGCGGATGATCAGCTGGTTGGCGTTGATGCGCCCGGCCGCCTGGTCGAAGATCGCGTGCGGGATCGGCTTGAAGGTGATGACGATCTCGGACATACGCCCGGTCAGACGCTTGCCGGTTCTTATATAGAAGGGAACGCCCGCCCAGCGCCAGTTGTTGATCTCGGCCTTGATGGCGACGAAGGTTTCGGTGTTCGAGACGCCGCCTTCGAGTTCTTCGAGGTAACCCTTGACCGGTCCGCTGCCCGATGCGCCGGCGCGATACTGGCCGCGAACCGTCGCCTGCTCGACGTTGGAGGCATTGAGCGGCTTCAGCGCCCGCAGCACCTTCAGCTTCTCGTCGCGCACGGCTTCCGAATCCATCGACGAGGGCACTTCCATCGCCGTCAGGCAGAGCAGCTGCAGGATGTGGTTCTGCACCATGTCGCGCAGTGCGCCCGCCGTGTCGTAGTAGCCGGCGCGACCTTCGAGGCCGACCGATTCAGCCACGGTGATCTGCACGTGGTCGATGTAGTTGGCGTTCCACAGCGGCTCGTAGAGCGCGTTGGCGAAGCGCAGCGCCATCAGGTTCTGCACCGTCTCCTTGCCGAGATAATGGTCGATGCGGAAGATCTGCTCTTCCTTGAAGGCACGGCCGATCGTGTCGTTGAGCTGCAGCGCCGAGGCGAGGTCGCGGCCGATCGGTTTCTCGACGACGATGCGGGTCGATTTGGTGATCAGCTTGTGGTCGTGGATCTTCTGCGAAATATCGCCGAAGATGCCCGGAGCGACGGCGAGGTAGAAGGCGCGCACACGATCCTTGCCTTCGTCGAGCAGCTTCTTCAGCTGATCCCAACCGGCATCCGTGCGGGCGTCGACCGAGACGTAGTAGAGGCGGGCACAGAATTTCTCCACCTCCGCCTCGTCATATTCACCCTTCTTCAGGTGCTCGTTCAGCGCGTCCTTGGCGAATTTGCGGTATTCCTCGTGCGTCAACGGGCTGCGCGAGGCGCCGATCACGCGGGTCGGTTCGCTGAACTGGCCTTCGATCTGGCGATGATACAGCGCGGGCAGAAGCTTGCGTTCTGCAAGGTCGCCGCTGCCGCCGAAGACGACATAATCAAAGGGCTCAACGGGAATGATTTGGCTGCTCATGAGCTTGTCTCTCAATCAGGCTGGTTGGCGGCCCTTTTAATCTAATCGATTTAAAAAAGCCAGTGTGCAGTGCAATGAATCTCTCAGGAACTGGTTTTAGAGCGAATTTCCGGAAGAGGAAATCCGCAATCGGACTAAAACTTGTCGCGAAGTGCAAACCACGACAAGGCGAGGAAAAGCAACGGTGCGCGCATCCGGGCTCCGCCGGGAAAGGCGGGAATATCGAGCGATGTGAAGAGATCGAGATCGCCGGATTTTCCAAGCACGGTTTCCGCATAGAGCTTGCCACAGTAGTTTGACAGCATGACGCCATGGCCGGAATAACCGCCGATCGAGATGACCCCGGGCATGACCTCGCGCACGAACGGCTGGCGCGGCAGGGTTATGCCGACGCTGCCGCCCCAGGCATGGGTAATCTCGATGTCCTTCAGCTCGGGATAGATCTCGGCGATCTGCCGGCGGATGTGCTCTGAAATGTCGCGCGGATTGTCCGAGGTATAGGCCTCGCGCCCGCCGAACAGCAGGCGGCCATCGCCGAATTTGCGGAAGTAGCGCACGACGAAGCGCGAATCGGCCACGGCCTCGCCCCCGGGAAGCACACCGGCATGCCCGTCGAGCGGCGCGGTGGCGCCGATGAAGGAGCGGATCGGCATGACATGGCTCGCCGTCACCGGTTCGAGGTCGCCGATATGGCCGTTGCAAGCGATCAGCGCGCGCTCGGCGGTCATCGTTCCCCTTTCGGTTTCGATCGTCACCTTGCCGCCGCTTTGGTGGATCGCCGTTGCCTTGGTCATCTCGAAGATTTCAGCACCGGCATTGGCAGCGACCCGCGCCAGCCCGACCAGCAGCTTCAGCGGATGAATGTGGCCGGTGCCGACATCGCGCACGCCGCAATGGAAACGCTTCGAGCCGAGCCTCTCTTGCGTTTCCTCTTCGTCCATGAAGCTGAGATGCGGATAGCCGTAGCGTAAGGCGGCGATTTCGGCATTTTCGTAATAGTCGCGTTTGTAGCTCGCCTTATGTGCGACATTGAGCTGGCCGGGCACATAGTCGATCTCGATCTGATGCTCGCGGGCGAAATCGATGAGATGGCGCTTGGCCGCTTCGGCAAGATCGAACAGCGCCTTCGAGCGTTCGTAACCGATCTTCTCCTCGAGTTCTTCCGGCCACCATCGCTGGCCGGTGCCGAGTTGGCCGCCATTGCGCCCGGACGCCCCGTCGCCGAAGCGGCAGGCCTCGATCAGGACCACCGAAACGCCTGACTTGGCAAGATTATAGGCGGCCTGCAGGCCGGTATAACCGCCGCCGATTATGGCGACGTCACATGTTCTCGAGCCGTCGAGAGCGGGGTAGGTGGGCCGCTCCCCGACGGTTGCCTGATACCAGGACAGCCCGGGCGCGATCGGGCTCTGCCACGTCTCCTGCGATGCCATTTGATGCTTGCCTCACACGTTGAGCAGAAGGAATTCCCGCTCCCAGGGGCTGATCACCTGCATGAAGGTCTCGAACTCGCCGCGCTTGACGCCGGCATAAAGGCCGATGAACTGCTTGCCGAACATCTCCTCGAAAGCGGGTTCGTCCTCGAGCAGCGCCACGGCTTCCAGCAGGCCGCGCGGCAGGTCGATCGATCCCTCATTGGCCGAATCCTCGGTCGGCGCCGTCGGCTCGATCTGCTTCATGATGCCGAGCAGACCGGAGGCGAGCGAGGCGGCGAGCGCGAGATAGGGGTTGGCGTCCGAACTCGGCAGCCGGTTTTCCACGCGCCGCGCCTGCGGATCGGAGACCGGGACACGGAAGGCGGTCGTCCGGTTGTCGTAACCCCAGGCATTGTTGACCGGGCAGGACATATCGGGCTGCAGGCGCCGGTAGGAATTCACGTAGGGCGCCAGCATCGCCATCGCGTTCGGCACGAATTTCTGCATGCCGCCGATGAAATGGAAAAATTCCTTCGAGGCCGAGCCATCGGCATTGGAGAAGATGTTCTTGCCGGTCTCGATATCGACCACCGACTGGTGGATATGCATCGCCGAGCCCGGCTGGCCCTGCATCGGCTTGGCCATGAAGGTCGCATAGATGTCGTGTTTCAGCGCCGCCTCGCGGATCGTCCGCTTGAACAGGAATACCTGGTCGGCAAGTTCGATCGGATTGCCGTGGCGCAGGTTGATCTCCATCTGCGCCGGTCCCTCTTCATGGATCAGCGTATCGATCTCCAGCCCCTGCTTCTCCGAGAAATGATAGACGTCGTCGATCAGTTCGTCGAACTCGTTGATGCCGGCGATCGAATAGCCCTGGCCGCCGAGGATCGAGCGGCCGGACCGGCCTTTGGGCGGGTGGAGCGGATAGTCGGGATCGTCGTTTTTGGCGACGAGATAGAATTCGATCTCGGGCGCCACGATCGGTTTCCAGCCGCGCTCATGATAGAGGCTCATGATCCGCTTCAGCACGTTGCGCGGCGTATAGGGCACTTCGCCGCCGTCCGAATCGACGATATCGCAGATCACCTGCGCCGTCGGGTCGGTCTCCCAGGGCACGACGGACAGCGTCGAAAGGTCGGGCATCAGCTTCAGGTCGCTGTCGCGCGGCTCATAGCGGAAGCTCTCCGTCTCGTCGGGATATTCGCCCGAAATCGTGTGCCGGTAGATCGCCGAAGGCAGCGCCAGCGAGGTGTTGGAGGTGAATTTCGAGCTCGGCATCATCTTGCCGCGCGCAACGCCGGCAAGGTCCGGCGTGATGCATTCGATGTCTTCGATGCCCCTGTCCCTCAGCCACCGCGCTGCTTCCTTCCAGTTCGCAACGCCACGCAGGGATCCGGGTTCCGGGGGAGTTTTCTTCGAGGCGGGTACGTTTCTGGCAGGCTTCAGCGTCGTCTTTTTTGGGGACATGACACACCGGTTTGTATTGATCGTGGCGCCATCATAACCAGACTTTGCCAATTGGCGAGGGGTGGCAAACGTTGACTTTCGCCCTTTGATGGAAAAAGAAGACGCGGGTTTGATCGGGGAAACGGGTTTGCAGCGCAAAAGCGACGTTATCGTCATCGGCGCCGGAGCGGCGGGCATGATGGCGGCCATCCGCGCCGGAAAACGCGGCCGCTCGGTCGTCATCCTCGACCATGCCAGGGCGCCTGGCGAGAAGATCCGCATATCAGGCGGCGGCCGCTGCAATTTCACCAATATCCATGCCGGACCGAAGAACTTCCTGTCCGCCAACCCGCATTTCTGCAAGTCGGCGCTTGCCCGTTTCACGCCCGCCGATTTCATCGCCATGGTCGACAGTCACGGCATTGCCTGGCACGAAAAGACGCTCGGCCAGCTTTTCTGCGACGATAGCGCCAAGGATATCATCCGCATGCTGCTGGCCGAGATGCGCATGGCCGGTGCAGTGCTGCATCTCGGCACCGAGATATCAGGCGTCGAAAAGACCGAAGCTGGGTTCCTGATATCGACGAGCGAAGGTCACTATGAAGCATCGTCGCTGATCGTCGCCACCGGCGGCAAGTCCATCCCGAAGATGGGCGCCACCGGCTTTGCCTATCGCATCGCCGAGCAGTTCAGCTTGGCCGTGCTCGAAACCCGACCCGGCCTCGTGCCGCTGACGCTCGATCCCGGCCTGCTGGAAAGCATTGCGCCGCTCGCCGGCATTGCCGCCCCGGCCGAAATCCGCCACGGCAGGACCGGCTTCCGCGAAGCGCTGCTGTTCACCCATCGCGGGCTGAGCGGCCCGGCCATCCTGCAGATTTCCTCCTATTGGCGCGAGGGCGACGAGATCGTGGTCGCGATCGAACCGGATATCGACATTGCGGCGCATCTGAAGATGGCAAAGCAGCTTAATGGCCGTCAGTCGCCGCAGACGGCACTCGGCGATATCCTGCCGAAGCGGCTGGCACAATTTCTCGTCGAGCGCGAGAAAATCTCCGGCAACATGGCCGACCTGCCCGACAAGGCGCTGCTGCGTCTTGCCGCCGGCGTCCAGAACTGGGCAGTCAAACCCTCCGGCTCGGAAGGCTACCGCACCGCCGAAGTGACGCTCGGCGGCATCGACACGGCAGCGCTCGATTCCCGCAGCATGGAAGCAAAAGCCGTGCCCGGCCTCTATTTCATCGGCGAATGCGTCGATGTCACCGGCTGGCTCGGCGGTTATAATTTTCAGTGGGCCTGGGCTTCCGGTTTCGCCGCCGGCGAATGCGTCTAAAGTTCCTAGTTTTGATGCATGTCGTCGGGCCAAAACCGCTGCAATTTTTTTGACATGCCTTGGAAATATCCGGAGATACCGATTCAAGACTTTTTAATAGAGGTGCGCCATCCTGTCTCAATTGGCGGTTTGTAAGGTCGTTCCTAAATTAAGCTTTACCGGCAAGCCGTTTTGTTGGATTGTTGTTGTGTCAGAGAGAAGTGAGGTTTCGACCATGAACAGAAACGCACGACGCGCCCGCGCCATCGCAATTGCCGAGGCAAAGCCGAACGCTCGAATGGTCGCCCTGCGCTATCTGATGCTTTCAGCCGGCGCCACCGCCGCCAGCCTCGCGCTGCTGCTCTCGCACTTCATCTGATCCCGTCCGCAGGCCTGGAGCAAACGTTCCGGCATGGTGATGACCTCACCGCGACGACGCGGCCCATAATTTTGCAACTATTTCACTGCCTTGGCTTAACCCGCCATCACTGCTTATCCGAAAATTAATATCTAATCTGACACAATTGCCCGCGAATATTTGGGCATCTCCAAGTTGTTTGGACATGAACTGGCAATGACTGCCGCCTGGCTTCCGGGTTCCCCAATGTAAAATAAGAACAGCTCGATGTGCACCCGGCTGGCGCCATGTGGCCGCCTGCGGGAGGAGTGGTGTATGAAAGGCCCGGAACGCCATGTTGATTGATAAGATTCTTTCCCGCTTCAGGATCAAGACGAAGGTTCTGATCTTCGTTCTGCCTTTCGTCGTCACCATTTCGGCGGTGGGCCTGACCGGCCTCTACGCTTCGGGACTACTGCAGGGCCGCATGGAAATATCCAACAGCGTGCTGCAGTCGCTCAGCGGCTTCAAGGATCTCTATGGTTCGATGGATGATTTCCTGCGCGTCACCAGCCCTGAGGCGCGCGACAAACTGAGCGCGGATTTGAAGATCCAGCAAGGCGTGCTCGACCAGACGCTGAGCCAGGTCGGTAACGAAGCCGCTGGCCGCGACAGCCTTGCGGAGGCATCGCGCCGCACCAAGGAAATTTCGGGCGTCGTCGACAAGCTCTGGGCCCTGCACGAGCAGGAACAGGCATTGCATGAGCAGATCGACGCGGCCCAGAAAAGCGTGATCAGCACCCGTTTCACCGTGTCCTACCAGGCCGAGCAGTTGCAGAGCACCGTCCAGAGCGACGAGAGCGCCGCCACCAGCACCCTTCGCACGGCCGACCGCCTGCTGAAGGGCGGGGATTTCCTCGGCACCGTCGCCAGCGGCTTCAGTAAGCCGCAGACACCGCAGGACAAGATCGCCTTCATCAACGAACAGATGCCGGAGATCATCAAATCGCAGCGTCTGATCGCCATCTCGGTTCCGACCAATCAGAAGAATGTCATCGAGGCGCTGGCTGCGACCATCGACGGCATCAAGGCGATCATCCAGACACCCAATCCGACCGACGAGACGGCCACCGAACTCGGCCGCCTCGTTTCGCGCTTCCGCCAGACGTCGACCTATACGCAGCTCACCGCAACGCAGAAGATGCGTGACGCGACCCAGGAATTCGCGGCGCTCGACGGCCGGATTGCCCAGGCCAACTCGGTCCTGCAGGATACGAGGCGCCTCGAAAATTCCGTCTATTCGCTGCAGATCGTTCTTTCCGACTTTCTCGCCGACTCCAGCAAGGAAAATCTCGTGCGTCTGCAGCAGCAGGCCGGCACGCTCGGCAAGGACATGCAGGTGCTGGTCACCAGCGCCAAGGGCATGGGCTTTGCCGAAGGCATATCCGGCGCGATCCAGCCGGCGCTCGACGTCATCTCCGGCGGCGGCTCGAAGATCGTCGACACGATCGGCGAGCGCGTCACGGCCTATGCCGCCGCCCGCCAGGAGCTCGACCAGATCTGGAAAAAGCTGACCGATTTCGCCGAGCTGCAGAAGCAGACGGCCGGCACCGAGCGCACTCAGGCAAACAGCATTTCCGTCATGACCACCGGTCTCGGCATCCTGCTGTCGATCCTCGGCGGCATTGCCCTGGTGCTGACGCTGCAGCGCCCGATCAGCCACATCACCGCCGCCATGCGCCGCATCGCCGAAGGGGCGCTGGATACCAGCATCTCCGGCGAGCAGCGCCACGACGAAATCGGCGACATGGCCCGCGCGCTCGGCATCTTCAAGGAAAATGCCATCTCGAAGATCCGCATCGAGGAGCAGAGCGACGAGGAACGCGCCGCCGCCGAACATGAGCGCCTGCGCAACGACGCCGAAAAGCGCGAGATGGATCGCCAGATCGAATTCGCGGTCAACGCGCTCGCCGCCGGCCTCGAACGCATGTCGCAGGGCGATATCTCAACGACGATCGAAACGCCTTTCATCGGCCGCCTCGAACAGCTGCGCCAGGATTTCAACGGTTCGATGATGCGACTGCAGGCGACGATGAGCCAGATCCGCGACAATGTCGAACTGATCCAGGGCAACGGCAACCAGATGGCCCAGTCGGCCGAGGATCTCTCCAAGCGCACTGAACAGCAGGCTGCCTCGCTCGAAGAGACCGCGGCTGCCGTCGATCAGATCACCGTCACCGTCCGCTCGTCGGCCGAACGCGCCAAGGATGCCGACCAGATCGTCCGCCAGGCCAAGCGCAGCGCCGACGATTCCGCCGTCGTCGTCAGCAATGCGATCGACGCGATGAGCCGCATCGAAGGTGCCTCGCGCCAGATCGAGCAGATTATCGGCGTCATTGACGAGATCGCCTTCCAGACCAACCTCCTGGCGCTCAACGCCGGCATCGAGGCGGCGCGCGCCGGTGAAGCCGGTAAGGGCTTCGCGGTGGTCGCGATGGAAGTCCGCGAACTGGCCCAGCGCTCCGCAGCCGCAGCGCAGGAGATCAAGGGGCTGATCAACAAGTCGACCAACGAGGTCAATTCCGGCTCGCAATTCGTGCAGGAGACCGGCACGGTGCTCGCCAAGATCAGCGCCCAGATCGTCACGATCAGCCAGCATGTCGAGATGATCGCTCGCGCCAGCCACGACCAGTCCAACGCGCTGCAGAGCGTCAACGCGACGGTCAACCAGATGGACCAGATGACGCAGCAGAACGCCGCCATGGTGGAGGAAACGACTGCCGCCAGCCGCGAACTGGCCGACGAGGCCGGTTCGCTGCGCCGGCTCATTCAGCAGTTCAAGATCGACGGCGAAGCCACCAGTGCGCCGGTCTATCGCGCCGCCTGATCATCGACCGACCCGCCCTTCGTGCGAGCGGCCCCGGAGTTTCCGGGGCCGTTTTTCTTTATTTCGCAGAAACCGCGCTCCGGTCGGATTGCGAGTGGCGGCGTGGCCATCACGCAGAGACGGTCCGTCCGAAAACGAGGCCGATGAATACCTCCGACAACCCTGATTTACGGAGAATCTTCCTTAACGCTTTTAATCTAATTTAACCTCGGTCTATCTCCCGGGGGTCTCGATGCTGCGCCTATTCTCTACGTCGATCGTACGCCAGATCGTTGCGATCACGCTGTTTCTGCTGGCGATCAGCACGGCCGCCATCGTTGGCGTGACCTATTACAATTTGAGCCATCAGGTCATGGACGGGGCCGTCTCCGATGCGAATGACGCCGCCCGTGCGATGGCTGTCCTCTACGGCGCGGCTGATCAGGCTGCAAAGATCGAACTGAAGGACAATCAGCTCTTCGCCGTCACCGAAGACGCCATCCCGGCCCTTGCCGATCATTCGCTGGTCGACCGCACCGCGCAGTCGATCGCTGGTGTCGCGACCATCTTCCAAAAGCAGGGCGGCGACTACGTCCGCATATCCACCAACGTCAAGAAGGAAAACGGCGACCGCGCCGTCGGCACCAAGCTGATAGCCGAGCACCCGGCCCAGCCGGTTCTCGCCAGGGGTGAGGCATATTACGGTCCGGCGGAGCTTTTCGGCCGCAAGTTCATGACCGGTTATTTCCCCATCAAGAATGCCTCGAACGCCAATGTCGGCATTCTCTTCATCGGCATTCCGATGGAGGTCTATTACCAGCGCATGTATGAGCTGCAGATGCTGGTTCTCGGTGTCGGCGCCATCGTCATGCTCATCGTCGGCGTTCTCGCCTTTTATGCGATCCGCCTGTCGGTGAAGCCCTTGCAGGCGCTGACAGCGAGCGTGCACTCGATTTCCGCGGGCGATCTCGAAGGGGCGATCCCCTGTGTCGAAAAGAAGAACGAGTTCGGCGACATCGGCCGGGCCTTGGCGCTTTTCAGCGACAGTGCCCGCGCAAGGCGCGACCTGGAAACCCAGGCTGCCGAACAGCGCGAATTGAGCGATGCCGAACGGGCCAGGAACGATGCCGACAAGCGCTCGCTCGACGGCCAGATCGACTTTGCCGTCAACCAGCTTGCCGCCGGCCTCGGGCGCCTGTCGCAGGGCGATGTCTCGCAGACGATCGGTACGCCCTTCGTTGGCCGGCTGGAGCAGCTGCGCGTCGATTTCAACGCTTCCCTCTTGCGGCTCCAGGATACGCTGTCCGGTATCCGTGACAGCGCTTCGACGATCCAGCGCAACAGCGGCGCCGTCTCCGTCTCTGCCGGCGAGCTTTCGAAACGCACCGAGGCGCAGGCGGCGAACCTCGAGGAGACTGCGGCCGCGGTGGAAGAGATCACCGTGACCGTTCGTTCGTCCGCCGAGCGTGCCCGTGAAGCCAACAATGTCGTGGCTGCGACCAAGAAGACGGCCGACAGTTCCGGCGCCGTCGTCGGCGATGCCGTTGCTGCCATGGATCGCATCGAGCAGGCATCACAGCGTATCGAGCAGATCATCGAGGTGATCGACGACATCGCCTTCCAGACCAATCTTCTGGCGCTGAATGCCGGCATCGAGGCGGCGCGCGCCGGCGAGGCGGGCAAGGGTTTTGCCGTCGTCGCCCAGGAAGTCCGCGAACTCGCCCAGCGCTCGGCCGATGCGGCACGCGAGATCAAGTCGCTCATCGAGACGTCGAGCCGCGAAGTGACGGCAGGCTCCGAACTGGTCCAGAAGACCGGCAGCGTCCTTGCCTCGATCAGCCAGGAGATCATCGCGATCAGCGGCCATGTCGAGACCATCGCCACCGCCAGCCGCGATCAGTCGGCCGCGCTGCAGGAAGTCAACGGTTCGGTCAACGCCATGGATCAGATGACCCAGAAGAACGCGGCGATGGTTGCCGAGACGACGCAGGCAAGCCGCCTGCTTGCCGGCGAAGCCGATACGCTGATGGCGCTGATCGAGCGCTTCCGCATCGTCGCAGAATCGGCACCGGCTCATCTCGGAGCAAGAAGAGTCGCCTGAACCGCGCAGTCGCAGCCGCTGCGGGATTGCGCCGCGGTCTTGCGGTGCCTTCTGAGGTCGAGGTCGAGCGACGTCAGCCAGGCAGCGAAGCCAATGAGGCTATTGTTTCCGAACTCGGCATAGAACCTGTCCTCTTCCGCCTTGCAACCGCTTCGCTTGGGATAGTGCCGATAGCCGATGGTGCCCGCGATGGTGAGCATGTCGATCATGACGATGTCCTTTCCTGTATAAGACATCACCTGATTTAGGCGTCGAATTTCTCTTTATAAACGGGAAAAATCCCGCTATGTTTTTCATTGATGAAAAACGCGAGTTGGGATTCCTATCAGCTTTTTCTGCAGGTGGCCCGGCTTGGCGGGCTGACGGGGGCAAGCACCGCAAGCGGGCTCAGTCCTGCGACCGTCGGCCGGCGCATGCTCGATCTCGAGCAGGATATCGGCCGCGCATTGTTTTCGCGCAGCCAGACCGGATACCGCCTGACCCAGGATGGCCAGGCCCTGCTCGATCACCTGCAGGAAATGCAGGCCGCCGCTCGCAAAGTAGCGGCGTGGCGGCAATCCGGCGAGGGCGGCACGACCGTCAGGGTCGCCGCCGGCACCTGGCTCGCCTGGCTGCTGACCGAGAATTTCGCCGCAATCCGCATGCCGGGCGATGCCTTCGCCATTTCGCTCACCATTGGCGAGGCGCGGGCAAGCCTTGCCTATCGCGACAGCGATATCGGTATTCGCGCCTTCGAGCCTGAGGAGGCCAATCTTGCCGCACGGCTGCTCGGAGAGGTGGCCTATGCCGTCTATATCAGGCGAAACGCCGCCGAGACCGACGAGCGCTGGATTGCCGTTGCTGAGGAAGAGGCGATATCGGCCTATCTGCGCTGGCCGCACGCCCATGCCGCAACAGGGATCGTCGCTACCGTCAATCGGCCGCGTTCGCTGCCGGATCTGGTGCGCGCCGGCGCCGGCAAGACCGTGCTTCCCTGTTTCGTCGGCGATCTCCATCCCGAATTGCAGCGGCAGGGCGGCGAGTTGCCGGAATTGCGCCACCGGCAATGGATCGTCATGAATGCCGAGGACCGCCACCGCCCGGAGATCCGGACCGTCGCCGACCGCATGACCAAGCTCATCAAAAGTTATGCCGATCTCTTCGCCGGAAAACGACCGAGCCGCGGCTAGAGAGCCTAGGTCCAATCGA
Organism: Rhizobium sp. SRDI943; assembly: GCF_057653695.1. NCBI lineage: Bacteria > Pseudomonadati > Pseudomonadota > Alphaproteobacteria > Hyphomicrobiales > Rhizobiaceae > Rhizobium > Rhizobium sp. SRDI943. The sequence goes on from NZ_CM172787.1 coordinate 407,973, forward strand.
CATTCAGGATTCCCAAATCGCTTGATCGCTGATTCATAGAGCACCGTGTTAGTCACGGAGGTCGATGATGTCGATTAGGCGGTATGAACTGAGCGACGCTCAGTGGCTCAAGATTGCATCCTTATTGCCTGGTAAGATTGGCGACCCGGGGCGTAGCGGCTCGGACAACCGTCTGTTCATCAATGGTTGCCTGTGGGTTTTGCGCTCCGGCGCACATTGGCGCGACCTGCCGGAGCGCTATGGCAAATGGAAGACGGTGCATAAGCGTTTCAGCCGCTGGTGCCATGCCGGCGTATGGGAGCGGGTGTTCGAGGCGCTGACAGCAGACCGCAACAACCAGTATCTGATGATCGACAGCACGATCGTTCGCGCCCATCAGCAAGCCGCCTCCGGAAAAGGGGGGCCAAGGATCAGGCGTTGGGGCGTTCCCGAGGCGGACTGACCACCAAGATCCATATGCTGGTTGATGCCCTTGGCCGACCGCTGCGTTTCATCGTAACCGCCGGTCAGGTGGGCGACATCACGCAAGCGCCGGCTCTTCTGAAGGGACAGAGCGGCGATGCCGTGCTGGCTGATAAAGCTTATGACAGCAATGCCTTGCGGGAAACAATCACCAGCATGGGAGCCGAAGCAGTCATCCCGTCAAACCGCTCGCGCAAGATCATCATCCCCCACGACGAAGCCGCCTACAAAGATCGTAACCGCATCGAACGATGCTTCAACCGTATGAAGCACTTCCGACGTTTCGCCACTCGATACGACCGCAGAACAATCCATTTCGAAGGATTCGTCTATCTCCTCGCCGCAATGATCTGGCTGCGGTGAATGTCGATTAGTCCTAGGGCATCAGCCAGCGCACCAGCGCCCACCGCGCTCGCCTAAGCGCATATCCGCGTACATCCTCCCGACCGCTGGGCGAATTTGTCACTTCGCGTGACCATTTGAGAGAAGTAATCGGCTTGCAAGATCGGCAATTCCGATAACTCCAGCCCGTTCAGCCAGTTTAGCGGGTACTATGTTCGATCTTATGGCAGAGGGGACTTGAATGCTGACATCGCGAACCAGATCGAGATAGCCTTCGGCGAGGCCGACACCACCTCCAATCACAATCTCCGCGGGATCGAGTATAAGTTGAATATCCCGGCAAAGCATGGCGATCCCACGCGCAGATCGTGCAACGATCGCTTTCGCCCAAGTTTCGTCGTTCCGCGCAGCATTAAAAATGTCGGGGGCGGGCATGGCGCCAGATCCCTGTCGCGCGGCTTCTGCCTGCATCCAGCGCCCGGACACTTGGTCCTCCAGATAGGAGGAGCTATCACCAAAACTTTGCATCAAGCCAAAATGTCCGGCAAGGCCGCCGAGGGGCTGGCCGTTGACCACGATGCCTCCGCCCACGCCCGTCGATACCGTCAGGAAGACAAGATCGCCGCCTGAGCCGGCGCCATAGCGATACTCACCCCACGCTGCCGCCTGGGCGTCGTTCATTGCGAGCGCGCGCACGCCAAACAAAGCCGATGTCTTTTCGACCAGCGGGTAGTTTTCGGGTATCCCCAATGTCTCTGGGTTCATGGCGGACCAAAGCCCATTGCGGATGAACCCAGTCACCGCAAGGCCGATTGCATCATATTCACCATACCAACGCTCCGCGGCAGCGCGGGCGTTGGTGAGCCAGGTATCCGGTCCGTCAGAACGCTGTGTTGGAACGGTCACCTCCTCAAGGACCTCGGCGTCAGACACGAGCGCCGTCATCGTTTTTGTTCCACCGATATCGATGGCAAGCACCGGCCTCGTCACGCGTCAATCTCCAACGCCAGTATGCGATCAAGCTCGTGGGCGGCATCCCTGTCCAGCACAATGGTCGTACGGGCATGGCGTGCGAGCGCGGAGCCGGGAACGGCATCTGCTATTGGCCCTGCAAGGCTTACCGCAACGGCGCTGGCCTTCTCGATGCCGGTCGCCAGAACAACGATACTCCGCGATTCTAGAATAGTGCCGATTCCCATCGTGATGGCATGGGTGGGTTGGCGTGAGCCCGGCTCGAAATAGCGCGCATTGGCTTCCATCGTCGAGGCTGACAGCGCAACCCGCCGGGTGCGGGTGTCATGCGGAGATCCCGGTTCGTTAAAGCCAATGTGGGCGTTGCGGCCAAGGCCGAGAAACATCAGGTCGATGCCACCACGCGCTGCAATCTGCGTTTCGTAGCGCGTGGCCTCCGCGCTCGCATCCGCAGCTGAACCGTCCGGAATATGGATACTTCTCTGCATGAAATCGATGTGCCGGAACAGGTTTTCACGCATGTAGAAGGCATAGGATGCAGTGTCGGAGCCCGAAATCCCAAGATACTCATCAAGATTGAAGGCGTGGGCACGATTGTAGCAACCACGGCCGTTCCGAAAGTCCTCAATCAGACGAGCGTACACCCCAAGGGGCGTCGCTCCCGTCGGCAAGCCGAGCGCGCTGTCCGGCTTTTCTTCGACTTGCCGGATCAGAATTTCCGCGACGATGGCAGAGGCTTCGTCGACTGTATCCTTGACGATGATTTCCATGGTTTTTCCGTTCAATTCAGGCGTTGTCCAGTCGCGGCGTCGAAAACGGACGCTTTCTCGGCCGCTATCTGTACCTTGATCGTCTGCCCAGGAGCGGTGCTCCCGGTTTCCAGCCTGGCTGTCGCCGTCTGTCCGTTGATCGATAAAGTGACGTTGTCCTCAGGGCCTGTCGACTCGACCAGGTCGACGATGGCGTCATGACCCTCCTCATCGTGACGGGCCAGCTTTATGTGTTCCGGCCGCAAACCGAGGATGACGTCTCCCGAAATGCCTTCGGAAAGTCCTGGGAGCGGAAGAGGCAGTTTCCAATCCTTTCCATCCGTGAAGATCACTGTAGTCCCATCCATAACCAGGCGGCCGCTGATAAACTGCATCGACGGCGAGCCGACGAACCGGGCCACGAAGGTGTTGGCGGGTTTGTGATAGATCTCATAGGGCGAGCCGATCTGCTGAATATCGCCCTTGTTCATCACGACAATTCTGGTCGCTAGCGTCATGGCCTCGATCTGGTCGTGGGTCACATAGACCATTGTCTTGCCGACGCGCTCGTGCAGTCTCTTGATCTCGGCGCGTGTCTCGACACGCAACGTCGCATCGAGATTCGACAGCGGCTCGTCAAAGAGGAAAATCTTCGGGTCGCGCACAAGAGCCCGTCCGATGGCAACACGCTGGCGCTGGCCACCGGAAAGCTCGCGCGGCTTCCGCTCGAGAAGCGGTTCAATTTGCAAGAGGCGCGCGACCTCCGACACCCTTTGCGAAATTGTCTCACGCGAGAGTTTGCGCATCCGCAGCGGAAAGCCGATGTTCTGCGCAACCGTCATGTTCGGGTAGAGCGCGTAGGATTGGAACACCATCGCGACATCACGCTCCCGTGTCGGGATGTGTGTCACTGGTCGACCCTCGATCACGATTTCTCCAGCGTCGATTGGATGCAGACCCGCGATCGCATGCAGCAGGGTGGATTTTCCGCAGCCGGAGGGGCCGAGAAGGACGACGAATTCGCCTTCATCGACCTCGACATCAATCCCTTTCAGCACCGAGATCGGGCCATAGGATTTCGTGATTTTCCGTAGGGAAAGCGAATGCTTGCTGGCCTGGGTCATGCCGGTCATCCTTTTATACTTCCGAGTGACATGCCACGTACGACCTGGCCTTGAACCAACATGCCGAGAACGAGCATCGGCAGCATGACAAGTGTTGCGGCTGCCGTCAGCGGTCCCCACTGCACCCCCTGAAAAGTCAGGAACGAGGTGATACTGACGGGCAGTGTCTGGGTGTCCCGCCCGGTCAGGACGAGGGCGATGAAGAACTCATTCCAGGTAAACAGCACACACAGGATCATCGTCGCGACGATGCCGCCCTTGGCAACCGGCAGGAACACGTTCCAGAAGATCGTCAGTTCGCGCGCGCCGTCCACTTTTGCCGCGTCACGCAGCTCCTTCGGTATATCCTCGAAGAAGGTGATGAGCAGCGATATGGCAAAGGGCACGTTGATGAAGGCGTAGACCGCAATGATCACCCAGTGATTGTTGAGCAATTTCAACTGCGCGGCTAGAAAATACGTGGGAATGATGAAGATCAGGGGTGGTGCTATCCTGAGGCTCAGCACGAACCGTTCATTGCTGCGGCGCACCGGTTCTTCCTGTGCCACGAGCCCATAGGCGACAAGCGCACCGATCGCCACCGATATGGCGCTTGCAGTAATGGAGATAAGGACGCTGTTCATGAAGGCGCGAATGAAGACGCCATTGTTGAGAACGCGTTGGTAGTTCTCCCAGGTCGGTTCGAAGAACCAGACCGGCGGGATCGCAAAGGCGTCCTTCGTCGTCTTTACCGATGTGACGACCACCCAGTAGAGCGGAAACAGCACGACCACGATGAGGGCGAGGATGGCGATATAGAAGGCCATTTTGCGCATCATACGGCTCCCCGCGCTTGAGCCTTGAAGGCCAGGTTGTACAGCAACAGCAGCGCGACATTGGTGAAGATCGTCAACACCATGGCAACGGTCAGGGCGTAGGAAATGTCGAAATTGGTGAATGCCGAAATATAGCCGTAGAGATTGAGTGTTTCCGTCGATAGCGCTGGCCCGCCGCGGGTCATGATGTAGAAGATGTCAAAGGTCTTCACACTGTCGATGGCGCGGATGAGGGCGACGACAAGAAGCGCGCGGTGAAGCGCTGGCAAGGTGATGTGCCAGAGAACCTGCCACTCCCGAGCGCCGTCGACACGCGCGGCGTTTTGCGGATCGCCCGGCAGCGCTTCCAGTGACGCCATCGTCAAGAGCACGACAAAGGGTGTCCATTGCCAGATGTCGGCAATCATCACTGAGAACAGGGCGACGTTTGGATTGCCAAGCCAATCGACCGGACCGAGATGAAGCAGGGACAGGAGGTAGTTCGCCATACCGCTCGACGGGTCGAACATGAAACGCCATGTCAGCCCGACGACGATGGGCGTCATGACGATGGGCACGAGCATGATAGCCCGCGCAATCCTCTTGCCATGAAATTCCCGGTCGAGCAGCAAGGCGACGAAAAGGCCGATGATCAGTTCAATGGTCGTGGCCAGCACCGTGAAGAGGACCGTGCGCCAGAGAGCATTGAGGCCGCGTGGGTCGAGCAGAAGCCGCAAGTAGTTATCCAGTCCGATGAACCGTTCCTGTCCGGGCCGCATCAGGCTGATATCGTGGAATGTCAGCCACACGACATAGATCGTGATGACCACCGAGACCGCGCCGAAAAAGGCAATCACCGGCTGATAGAAAAGCTTTGTCGCGTCGTTGAGCATAATAATCCCCGCAGTCTAGCCACGTCCGGATAATCCGGACGTGGCGCCCGTTTGTTAGCGGGCGAGTGCTGCGTCGTTGGCCGCGTTGGCTTCCGCCAGTGCGTCCTTTGCCGAAGCGGTGCCGGCGAGCGCCTTGGATACGGCGATGCCAGCATTGTTGATGATTTCGTTCGCAGCGGTAACCGTCGGCAGATATTGCGGATTGCCCTGGTTGATCGAAGCCAACATCGCTTCCTTGAAGGCTCCGTAGCGCTTGTTGAATTCATCCGAATTCAACGCAGCTTCGGACGTCACACCAGAGTTGGGCGCGATGCTGAACGACTTGATTTGCTGCTCCTTTGCCGTTGCCCACGACGCAAACAGCCATGCCGCTTCCTTCTGGGCGGAGGCCGACGTGATATAAAGGCTGTGCACAGCGAGGGACGATGAGCCACCCTTCAATGCGTCGGTCTGTTTGGGAACCGGCACGTAGCCAACCTTGTCGACCACTGATGACACAGCCGGGTCCTCGTTGAATGCTCCGTTGACCGTTGCATCCATTGTCATGCCGGCCTTGCCCTGCTGGAAGAGAACGTGGTTTTCTTCCCAACCGAAATTGGCAGCGCCGACGGGACCGTAGTCGCGCAGGATTTTTGCAAAGGCATCGAGCGAGGCGGCGGCTTCTGGCGTTCCAAGGGCCGACTTTCCATCCTTGGTGAGGAATTCGCCGCCGTAACCCCACAGCCAGCCTGCCCAGACATAGACGTTCTGGATACCTTGGGCGCCACGCATGGTAATGCCTGCGATTTCGCCGTTGGACTTTTCCTTGATGGTCTTGGCCGCGCTGATAACCTCGTCAAAAGTCTTCGGCGGGGTGAGGCCGTATTGCTCGAACAAATCCTTGCGATACATCAGGAACGTGCTCTCGCCATAAACCGGCAGGCCGTAGAGGTTGCCGTCGACAATATTCGTGTTGAGGTAGCCGGGCACGAAATCGGCGCGGTCGAGATATTTGGGCAGCTTTTTCGCAAGATCGTCGAGTGGATCGATATATCCGGCCTTAACGAAGCCCGGAATATAGATGATGTTGTTCTGGACGACATCATAGCGGCCCGAGCCGGACGAGAACTCCAGGAGCATCTTGGCGGTGATGTCGGATTCCGGGATGACCTCGAGTTCCACTTCGATGCCGGTTTCCTTGGTGAATTCCGGCAACAGCTTTTGGATGCCATCGGTGGTCGGGTGACCTTCCATCAGAACCGCAATATGCGTTCCTGCGTATGGCTGGTTGGCGTTCTGTGCGATCGCCGGCAGGGCCGAAGAGGTCGCAAGTGCAAGCGTGAGTGCGAGTAGTTGGCGTCGTTTCATGTCATTCCCCTTTTTTTGAACTATCCATGCGTTGCGTCGAATTGCTTGATCGATGATGCGCTAGAGTCTCTCCACCTCGCCGCTTTCGGCCGAGCGGATGAGGGCTCGGGTCAATTCCAACGAGCGAATGGCTTCTTCGCCGCTGGCCACCTGAGAGGGGCCGCCGTCGAGCCATTCGAGAACGCTGGCAAGCTGGAGCTTGAGGTCGCCGCCAACCCGATTTTCGACGATCGGCCAATGCTGGGTGTCGATCTCGCGCGATGTCTGGTTGTCTGCGAAATAAAGGCCGCTATCGCCGCACTGCACTTCGAATGAACCCTCGGTGCCGATGAGTTCCAGGCGTGCGTCGATCATGTGGCGAGCGCCGGCAGGCAATGACCAGGCGCTTTCAAACGTCACGACGGTCCCGCCCGAGAAGCGTACGACCGCCGCGATCGTATCCTGCGTGCCGAGCGATCCGAGGAGAATGTCAGTCTGCTGGGCGTAGACGGAAACCGGGGTCTGGCCCTCGAGCATCCAAAGCACCATGTCGACATCATGCACTGTGACATGCAGTGCGAGCGGCAAGGTGCCGCCATAGCGCTTGGGGCCTTCGGTGCGGGCGCTGTTGCGGCGGGCATAGATGTGAATAGGCGTGCCGATCTTGCCCGACGTAATCAGCTCGCGCGCCTTGTAGTAGCGCGGGTCGAACCGAAGCAGATAGCCGACCCCAAGCCTGACGCCCGCCGCCTTGCACGCCGCGACGATCTTGGCTGCGTCTTCCATGGTCGAGGCGATCGGCTTTTCAACGAAGAGATTTATGCCCTTTGCCGCAATGGCGAGCGCCGGATCGAGATGAAGGTGATCCGGGGTGCAGATACTGACCAGGTCAAGCTCTTCGGCAGCCAGCAGTTCCTGATGGGAGCTGTAGGCTTTGACGTTGCCGCGCAACTCACCTGCCAGCGCAGCGGCGCGTCCGATGTCGCTATCGACGACGGCGACGAGTTCAGCGCGGGGTTCGTTTGCGAAAATCGAAGCGTGCATCGAACCCATGAAGCCGGCTCCGATCACGGCAACGCGAAATTTCCTTGTCATCTGCTTTCTCCATTGAATTCAGGCGTTTGCCGTGCACCGGCCACAGCGTCCGCAAACCGTCGTGTGATCACATCCGGACGGGTGATGGCAGAACCGACCACGACAAACGCGGCACCATATTCGATAGCTCTGCGTGCATCGGCTGGTTCCCAGATCCGGCCCTCGGCCACGAACGGGATGCCTGCACGGAAAAGATCTTGCATCAGCTTAAAATCCGGCGCCTCGCTCTGTGGCGAATAGGGCGTGTATCCAGACAGGGTCGTGCCCGCGAAGTCGGCACCTGCGGCAACCGCTGCCCGCCCTTCGTCCAAGGTGCTGATATCAGCCATGGCGGTCCGGCCCGCTTGATGCACCGCCTCGACAAGGGCAGCGACGCTGCAGGGTCTTGGTCTAGCAGTGGCGTCAAACGCCACGATGTCTGCGCCCGCCTCGCAAAGCTGGCGAACGTCCTCCAGCGTCGGCGTGATGTAAATCTCGGAATCCGGATGCTCGATCTTGGTAATGCCGATGACAGGGACGCTGACGGCATTTCGCACGGCCGACACATTTGTGACGCCCTCGATACGAACCGCCCTCGCGCCGCCCAACACCGCCGCCTTGGCAAGTGCGACAATGTGATCTGTCGGCTGCAAGGGGCTGCCGTCAGCCGCTTGACAGGAAACGGCAAGTGTTCCGCGCAAGGCTTCAAGGATGCTCAAGTTCCAATACCCTTCGTCTCAAATTCGAGATCACGGTATCATAGTGAAATAAACCGTCAAGAAATTATTTATGATGAAAATTTCCGCCAAACAGTAAGAGCAAAAATCAACCCGGTGAAAAGGGGCGCTCGCAGGGGTCTTAAATGTTGCGGTCGGTAACGCTTTGGGCGGTGTCGAGAATGGTAATCAGACGGTCCGGCTCAGCCATCGTCATATAGGACGCCAGAGCATCGACAATCAGTAACTGGCTGATCTTCGAGGGAAAGGCGCCCCCGGTGAGCGGTGTCTCCGGCCAGGATGCCAACAGCACATGCGTGCACGTGGCTGCCAGCGGGCTTTTCGATCGATTGGTGATTCCGATCACGCGTGCGCCCCTCGCATGCGCAAGCTCGGCAATCTTGACCGTATCAAGGGTCGAGCCCGAACTTGAAATCAGGAAGTAGACATCAGCGGGATTTGAGGTGGCAGCGGCCATAGTTGCCAGATGCGCGTCACGGGCGATATGGGAATGCACACCCAGGCGTGCGAGCTTGTATTCCAGATATTGCGCTGTGATCGCCGAAGCGGCGACGCCAAAAATCTCGATGTGTTTTGCCTGCAGCAATTCCTGGGCTACGGCTTGTATTATGCTACGGTCGAGCAGCCGCTCCGTTTCATCGAGGGCCGTTCTTGCGGTCTCCACAAGATTCTGAACCGGATCTCCCGTTGATATCGGGACGCTGGTCTGGCTCTGTGTCGCCAACTCCTGCGCCAAAGCCAGCTTGAAATTCTGGAACCCGGTGAATCCCAGTTCACGGCAGAACCGCATCACGCTGGCTTCCGAGGATTGCGCGTCTTCTGCAAGCTCGGTGATACTTTTGTAAAGCACCGCCTGCGGGTCTTCCAACGTGTAATCTGCGACACGCTGTAGCGCGCGCGTCATGTTCGGAGCGCGTGAGCGAATACTCGCGACGAGAGCCATATGCGGTGTCGGATTCACGTGATGTCCTTAAAAATGTTCTCCGACCCAGGGGGACGGGCCGGAAAATATGCGGTCGCATGCCATTACGCCATCACGATCACCGTTTATCCACCCTGCTCTTGCAAGAAAACTCGCGGAGCGAAAGCCGCTATAGAGTGTTGCAAGATGTTCACTTGCGATTTTCACGACGGGTGAGCCGGCTTCATGTGTTCGGCAATACGGTGTGCCGTTTTCGATGGAGAGCGATAGCGTCTCGACCTGATCGCCCGTCATTATCTCTAATGTGATCTGCTCGGTCACGGAGTTGTAGCCACGCGCCAGAAGCGCGTCCCTTGCGGAAAGGACCCGCATTAGAAACTCCTCCTGGTGGACCAGACGCCATCCCTTGTCCGGCATCGCGAAGACCAACTTGTCCTGCGCCGAACCGTGCCACCGCACCCGCGGGTATACGGTCGAGAATGTCCCCAAAAACCGCAATATGCACCGAGCCGCCCGCCCGGACAACGCCGCCCAATCCCGAATGGCCAGACATTCGGGATTACTCGTATCGATGATCACATATGCGACGTCATCGTCGCTGTCGAAGACGTAAACGGACGTCGCGGGATCGGGCCACGTCAAAAGAAGGGACCATTGTGTTGCACTGCGCCGCAGATTACCCGCCTCCACTGCGCATTGTCGCTCATGAATAGAGGCCAAGGTCGGCAACGCGGCAGATAGCGTCAGCTCGCGGCAACGGTACTTTTCCTTGATTTTATAAAGCTCTGACGTTTCCGCTTCGTAGATGATTTCCGATCCAGCCAATTCATATCCGCCTCTTCGATAGACGGGGCGGGTTGATGCAAATAAGGTTGTGAGAAATGCACCTCTGCTGGTAGCGATCGCACCCGCATCCTCCAGGATAATTTCTGCGAGACCCATGCCGCGGTATTCGGGTAGAATGGCCACATGTGCAATGTTGCATGCTGGCACGGCTCTGCCACCGAACCAGTGCCCGGTGGTGATGAGAGCGAAGACCGCCGCCGGCCTATCCTCATGGTCGGCGATATAGAAATTTTCGAGGCCCACCTTGCCCACATAGGCTTCAGTCTGTTGCACCGTAAACCCGAAGGACGTTGCATAGGCCTTCACGATGAAATCCGCATCCTGTGTTACTGCAATACGTGACGCCATGGTTCGCCTTGGTGATAATTGCCAGAAAAATTCCAACTCTGAAAAATATTTTTATACGAACGATGCGCAGCTGTCGAGGCCGCCAACCTATCGGCTCCGTCATTTCCCGGAACACCGACTAGGCGGCGGTGACAATTGCGGCAAATTGCAAAGAGCAGTGGTGCGCGCAAACCTAAATCGGGACGAGTTTTCAAAAAGGATGAGCGCCCACACGTCAAGTTGACATGCAGGCGCTCTGATTGAGCAACGGGCCGCCACCGTCGGCCCGCTGCCGGTCGTCAATGCCGGTTGGTGACGACGACGGGGATCAGCAGGTCGCCCCAGTGGCCGTCGCCGCCGTGATGACGGGCCGAGCGCACCAGTTCGACCGAGACACCGGCCTCGACGGCTTTCATGACCGATTGGTTCAGCCGATGCAGGTCGTTGGCGAGCATGCGGATCGTCGTCTGCTGATCCTCGCTCATGCTGCTTGCCTGCTCCTCGGCCCGTTCCCTGACGCGTGTGATGGATGCCATGATCTTCTCTCCTCTTCTTTGGGTTATTCCGCAGCCGGCTTGAACTGCGCATGTTCGGTCGAGCCGTGCATCGCGGTGGTCGACGACCGACCGCCGGTGATGGCGAGCGACACGGCGTCGAAATAGCCGGTGCCGACCTCGCGCTGATGTTTGGTGGCGGTATAGCCATTGACCTCGGCGGCGAATTCCGCCTGCTGCAGCTCGGAATAGGCCGACATCTGCCGCTGCCGGTAGCCGCGCGCCAGTTCGTACATGCCGTAGTTCAGCTGGTGGAAGCCGGCGAGCGTGATGAACTGGAACTTGTAGCCCATCGCCCCGAGTTCGCGCTGGAACCTTGCGATCGTCGCTTCGTCGAGGTTCTTCTTCCAGTTGAAGGAAGGCGAGCAATTATAGGCGAGCAGCTTGCCGGGATGGACCTTGTGCACGCCTTCGGCAAAACGTCGCGCCTGATCGAGGTCCGGCTTCGAGGTCTCGCACCAGATGAGATCGCAATGCGGCGCATAGGCGACGGCGCGCGCGATGCAGGGCTCGATGCCGTTTCGCACCTGATAGAAACCTTCGACCGTGCGGCCGGCATCGTAGTCGACGAAGGGTTGGTCGCGCTCGTCGATGTCTGAGGTCAAGAGCTTTGCCGCTTCCGCATCGGTGCGGGCGATGACCAGCGTCGCAACGCCCATGACGTCGGCGGCAAGCCGTGCGGCGTCGAGATTGCGGATATGGGCGGCCGTTGGGATCAGCACTTTGCCGCCGAGATGGCCGCATTTCTTCTCCGAGGCGAGCTGGTCCTCGAAGTGAACGCCAGCGGCGCCGGCCTCGATATAGGCCTTCATGATTTCGAAGGCGTTGAGCGGTCCGCCGAAGCCTGCTTCCGCATCGGCAACGATCGGTGCGAACCAGGATTCGACGGAAAGCCCCTGGGCTTCCGCAGTCTCGATCTGATCGGCGCGCTGCAGCGTGCGGTTGATGCGTTTGGCCAGTTCCGGACCGGCATTGGCCGGATAGAGGGACTGGTCGGGATACATCGCCGATGCCGTATTGGCATCGGCCGCCACCTGCCAGCCGGAGAGATAGATCGCCTTCAGCCCGGCGCGCACCATCTGCATGGCCTGGTTGCCGGAAAGTGCGCCGAGCGCATTGACGAAATCCTCCTGATGCAGAAGCCGCCACAACCGGTCCGCCCCCATTTCGGCCAGCGTATGGCTGAGCGCCACCGAGCCCCTGAGCCGCCGCACGTCATCGGCCGAGTACGGTCTCTCGATGCCGTCGAAGCGGCTGGCTGATGCATTTGGAACAAGCTTGTAAAAATCCGTCATGCTGCTCTCCTCACTAAAAGCCCGACAAAGGTGCCGCATGACAAGATTGACAATATGAGCCGTTATGACCAGAAAAACCTTTGATCTCCTGTCCGGAAAGAGGTTAAGATGAGGAGGATTGACAGAGTGGCGCTGTGAATTTGTAAAATTTTGTAAATATGAGCGCTCCTTGCTGTCAAAGGGTGTGACATGGCGGAACGAAAGATATTTGCAGGCCCGAAAGTCAGGCGCATCCGCAATGCGCTGGCGCTGACGCAGACCGCCATGGCCGAAGCGCTTGAAATATCGCCGTCCTATCTGAACCTGATCGAGCGCAACCAGCGGCCGTTGACGGTGCAGCTCCTTCTCAAGCTTGCAAGCGTTTACAGGGTCGATCTGGAAGAGTTGCGGGGACAGACCGGCGGCAGTCTCGGCCAGCTCAAGGAGATCTTTGCCGATCCGCTGCTTTTGGGCGAACTGCCGGGTGATCAGGAATTGGTGGAGGTGGCCGAGGCAGCACCCAATGCCGCAAGCGGCATGATCAAGCTCTACCGCGCCTATCGCGAGCAGGCGGCAAGGCTCTCCGATCTGACGGCGCTGATGGCCGCCGAAGGGCATGCGCCGGTCGCCGCCGGCCGCTTGCCGCTGGACGAGGTGCGCGAGACGCTGGAGCGCAGGTCCGGCTATTTCGGACAGATCGAGACGGCGGCGGAAGCCTTTGCTGCAACACTCCCCGGCGGCCTCGATCTTGCTGCCGGGCTGAAGGACTGGTTGCGTTCCGAGCGCGGCATCGCGGTGCGTGTCTTGCCGGTCCACGTCATGCCGGATCTGCGCCGCCGTTTCGATCGCCACTCGATGCGGCTTTTCATCTCGGAGCGCCTGTCGCAGGCCGACCGTGCGCATGAGATATCAATCGAGGCCGCGACTCTCGCTTTGCTGCCGGCAATAGATGCCGAGCTTGCCGATCTCCCTCTCTCCTCCGCCGAGGCGCGCCGCATCGCCCGCTTCGAGCTTGCCCGTATCGCGGCACTGGCGCTTGCAATGCCCTACGAGGCCTTTCTCTCGGCAGCGAAGGCGACGCGCTACGATATCGATATTCTGCGTGCGCGTTTCGGCGTCTCTTTCGGCCAGGCGGCTGCGCGCCTTGCCATGCTGCAGCGCCCCGGGGCGGCCGCCATTCCTTTCTTCCTGATCGAGATCGATGCCGCCGGCCACCGGCTGCGCAGGGCCGGCGCCCAGGGCTTTCCGCAAGCGCGTTTCGGCGGCGGCTGTCCGAAGCTCAATATCCATGCCGCCTTCCTGCAGCCGGGCCAGATCCTCGCCGAAACGGTCGTCATGCCGGATGGCGCATCCTTCCTGACGGTCGCCCGCACCCTGGAGGGACCGAGCGTCGAATTCGGCGAAAGGGTCAGGCGGACCGCGATCCTCATCGGCTGCGACGCTGCCCTTGGCGAAGGTGTGGTCTACGGGCAGGCGACGGCGCTCGAGCCGGTCGCGGTCGGTCCGGCCTGTCGCCTTTGCGAGCGGCGCGGCTGCCTTTCCCGCGCCGAGCCGCCGGTGACGAGACCGCTCGGGCTCGACGAGATGGTAGCAGGCCTCAGCGCCTTCGACTTCCAGTGATTGTGAAATCATTGAGCGCGCAGGATTTTGCGCTTGTGGGCTTAGAAATTCCTTCTTAGTCTGCGTCGAAAACCAGAGGGAAAAGATGCCCGGGGTGCGGAACTTTTGAAAAAACAGGAGAAGTCATGAGGTCAACCATTCTATGCGTGACGGCCGCCGCCGTTACCGCACTCCTTGCTGCCGCGCCGGCCATTGCGCAGGAGCGCGTGGTCAACGTTTACAACTGGTCGGATTATATCGACGACTCGATCCTGACCGACTTCACCAAGGAAACCGGCATCAAGGTCGTCTACGACACCTTCGATTCCAACGAGACCGTGGAAACCAAGCTGCTTGCCGGCGGCACGGGTTATGACGTCGTCGTTCCCACTGCCGACTTCCTGCAGCGCCAGATCCAGGCCGGCGTCTTCCAGAAGCTCGACAAGTCGAAACTGCCGAACATTTCCAACATGTGGGATGTGATCCAGCAGCGCACCGCCGAATATGACGCCGGTAACGAACACGCGGTCGACTACATGTGGGGTACGGACGGCATCGGCTACAACGTCAAGAAGGTCGCTGAAATCCTCGGCCCCGATGTCAAGCCCGGCCTTGAAGTGATCTTCGATCCGAAGGTCGCCGAAAAGTTCAAGGATTGCGGCATCTACGTTCTCGACACACCGAAGGACGTCATCTCCACGGCGTTCCGTTATCTCGGCCTCGACCCGAACTCCACAAAGGCTGAGGATTTCAAGAAGGCCGAAGAGCTGCTGACGGCTGTGCGTCCCAATATCCGCAAGTTCCACTCGTCCGAATACATCAATGCGCTTGCCAACGGCGACATCTGCATCGCCTTCGGCTATTCCGGCGACATGCTGCAGGCTCGCGACCGTGCGGCTGAAGCCAAGAACGGGGTCGAAGTCAATTATTCGATCCCCTCGCAGGGCGCCCAGATGTGGTTCGACATGATGGCGATCCCCGCCGATGCGCCCCATGTCGCGGAAGCCCACGAGTTCCTGAACTACTTGATGAAGCCTGAGGTCATCGCCAAGGCGAGCGACCACACCTTCTATGCCAACGGCAACAAGGCTTCGCAGCAGTTCGTCAGCAAGGAGATTCTGGAAGACCCGGCGATCTATCCGACCGAGGAGGTGATGAAGAACCTCTTCACGGTCAAGCCGTGGGATCCGAAAACGCAGCGCCTGGGGACGCGCCTCTGGACGAAGGTCGTCACCGGCCAGTAATTCAGCCTTGGGCCCGGACGGAAACGTCCGGGCCTTTTAATTACCGGCCGGGGTGGAGGCCGGCAGAACCTTGTATTTCGGGGAATAATATGAAGTCTCTCGGCAATATCCGCCGCGCTTTTGCGCCTTGGACCGATCCGTCTGCAAAACCCTTCATTGCTTTCAAGAATGTCACCAAGCGCTTCGGCGATTTTACCGCCGTCGACGATCTGTCGCTGAACATCTATCACCGCGAGTTCTTCGCGCTGCTCGGCGCTTCGGGTTGCGGCAAGTCGACGCTCCTGCGCATGCTCGCCGGTTTCGAGCAGCCGACCTCGGGCGAAATCGTGCTCGACGGCACCGATATGGCCGGCACGCCGCCCTACAGGCGTCCGGTCAACATGATGTTCCAGTCCTATGCGCTTTTCCCGCACATGACGGTCGAGAAGAATATCGCCTTCGGCCTGAGGCAGGACGGCATGTCGAAGGACGAGATGACTGACCGCGTCTCGCAGATGCTGAAGCTGGTCAAGCTTGAGCAGTTTGCCTCCCGCAAGCCGAACCAGCTTTCCGGCGGCCAGCGCCAGCGCGTGGCCTTGGCTCGCTCGCTTGCCAAGCGCCCGAAGGTGCTGCTGCTCGACGAACCGCTCGGCGCGCTCGACAAGAAGCTGCGCGAGGAAACCCAGTTCGAGCTGATGGACCTGCAGCAGAACCTCGGCCTCACCTTCGTCGTCGTCACCCACGACCAGGAAGAGGCGATGACCATGGCCGACCGCATCGCCGTCATGAGCCATGGCAAGGTCGTGCAGGTGGCGACACCTGCCGAAATCTACGAGGCGCCGAATTCCCGCTTCGTCGCGGATTTCATCGGCGACGTGAACATCTTCGACGGCAAGGTCGCCTCATCGGGCAACGGTACCATCGAGATATCAATCGACAGCGGCTTCAGCGTTCGTGTCGCTGCCGCCGAGACACCCTCGGCCGGCAGCGCCGTCGGCTTCGCCATCCGGCCGGAAAAGATGCGGGTCGGGCGCACGCCTCCCGCCAACGCTTCGGTCAACGCCGCCAGGGGCGAACTCTGGGACATCGCCTATCTCGGCGACATGACCGTCTTCCATGTAAAATTGCAGAGCGGCACTATCGTCAAGGCCTCGTCCCTCAATGCGCAGCGCTCCGTCGACGACCCCTTCACCTACGATCAGGAAGTCTGGGTCTCCTTCGATGAGAATGCCGGCATTCTGCTGAAGGATTGACATCATGGGCAAGCTCACGTCCGGCCTCTACAATCGCCTCGTCATCGCCATCCCCTATACTTGGCTGCTGCTCTTCTTCCTGGCGCCCTTCTTCATCGTCTTCCGCATTTCGCTGTCGACGACGGCGATCGCCATGCCGCCTTACGAGCCGGTCTTCGCGCTTGCTGATGGTTGGGCCGGGCTCTGGAGCAAGATCGGAGAGCTCTCCTTCGACAATTACAGCTACCTCACCGAGGACGCGCTCTATTTCAATGCCTATGTCTCGAGCGTGGTGATTGCCGGGATCTCCACTTTTCTCACGCTGCTGATCGCCTATCCGATTGCCTATGGCATGGCACAGGCGCCGCGCAGCATCCGTCCGACGCTGGTGATGCTGGTCATCCTACCGTTCTGGACGAGCTTTCTGATTCGCGTCTATTCCTGGATCGCGATCCTGAAGCCGGAAGGGCTTCTCAACCAGCTTCTCCTGTCGCTGCACATCATCGACAGCCCGCTGATCATTCTCAACACCAATACCGCCGTCTATATCGGCATCGTCTATTCCTATCTGCCCTTCATGGTGCTGCCGCTCTATTCGGCTCTGGAAAAGATGGACGGTACGCTGATCGAGGCGGCGCAGGATCTTGGTTGCACGCCGATCAAGGCCTTCTGGCGGGTCACCTTTCCGCTGTCGATCCCTGGCGTGGTGGCCGGCTGCATGCTGGTCTTCATTCCCGCCGTCGGTGAATTCGTCATTCCCGACCTGCTCGGCGGTTCGCAGACGCTGATGATCGGCAAGACGCTCTGGAACGAATTCAACGCCAACCGCGATTGGCCGGTCTCCTCGGCGGTCGCAACGATCCTGCTGATGATCCTGGTGATCCCGATCGTCTTCTTCCAGAATGCCCAGGCCAAGGCCGAAGAGCGGGGGAAATAAGTCATGCTGAAATGGACCCGTTTCAACATCATCTCCGTCACGCTCGGCTTTGCCTTTCTCTACCTGCCGATCGTGCTGCTGGTGATCTTCTCCTTCAATGAATCGAAGCTCGTCACCGTCTGGGGCGGCTTCTCCACCAAGTGGTATGTCTCGCTGCTCTCGAACCAGGGCCTGCTCGACGCCGCCTGGGTGACGATCCGTGTCGGCCTGTTGTCGGCAACGCTCGCAACCATTCTCGGCACGATGGCGGCGTTGACGCTGGTGCGCTACACACACTTTCGCGGCCGCATGCTGTTTTCGGGTATGATCTACGCGCCGCTCGTCATGCCTGACGTCATCACCGGCCTGTCGCTGCTGCTGCTCTTCGTCGCGATCGGTTTCGACCGCGGCTTCTGGACGATCACGCTCGCGCATACGACGCTGACCATGTGCTTCGTCGCCGTCGTCGTGCAGTCGCGCCTGTTGAGCTTCGATCAATCGATCGAGGAAGCGGCGCAGGATCTCGGCGCACCGCCGGTGCGGACTTTCTTCGAGATCACCCTGCCGATCATCGCGCCGGCTGTGCTCTCCGGCTGGATCCTTGCCTTCACCCTGTCGCTCGACGATCTGGTGATTGCCAGTTTCACCTCGGGGCCGGGCGCCACTACGCTGCCGATGAGGATCTACAGCCAGGTGCGTCTCGGCGTGACGCCTGAGATCAATGCGGTGTGCACGATCCTGATCGCGATCGTGGCCGTTGGTGTCATCTGCGCCTCGATCGTCACCAAGCGTCAGGAAATCCAGCGCCAGCGGGACGAGCGTGCAGCCGCCGCCGGCGCCTGATGCCGTGCAACGCGCTTTATTGCGCCTGAGGCGTATTGCCGAAAAGCGGAACCGGCGAGATCACCGGGTTCGGCCATGAACCGCCGATGAAGAACGGCAGAAGCGGCAGCTCCGCCGCCTTGGCAGGATCGGTCGCCGCCAGCGATCCGGAAAGCGCCAGCCCGTTCGACTGATAGGTGATGACGCCGGAAAGCGTCAGCGTCTGTGTGGCACCGGCGATTCGGGCGTCGTGCATCTCGGCGGAACCGTTGGCGAAATCGGCCTGAAGGTTGAGCTGGTTGAAGGCGAAGGCACCGCCTGCCGCCGCGCTCAGCGGAAAGAACGGTTTTTCGGCCGCCTGCGTCCGGAGCGCTGCGGCGTCGATGCCGGGGATCGTGCCTTCCCTCGTCCAGAAGTGCAGCCTGCCGGTGACGTCGGCAAGACCGGTCGTCCAGATCGCCTTCGGCGACTGCAGGTCGAGATCGAGCGATCCGGTTGCAAGCGGCAGCGGACCCTTCAGCTGCAGGCGCTCGGCAAGGGCTGCGAAGTCGGCATTGCGGATCGACAGCTGCAGCTTGCCGCCGCCGTCGAAGTCGCGCTGCGTCGCTTCCAGATGCGCGGTCATTTCACCGCCTTCGAACTGGCTGTCGCCAATATCGAATTTCGCCTCGCCGCCGGCAACGATCATGCTGGCGCCGACATCGGAAAGCTCGAAGAGACCCATCTGCGCGCGCCGCGCCGAAAGCCTGACGTCGACATCGAGCACCCGCAACGGTCCGCTGATGCCGGCGGAGATTTCCTCCGCCTCGCCGGCGGCGAGCCTGAGCGCGAAGGCGTCGAGGAACGGCTTGAGGTTCATCTGGTCGAAGGCGAGCGTGCCGCCGATTTTCGGTCGTTTGCCGGGTTGGGTGAAAAGGTCCATCACCCCGGTGGCGCTCGCTTCGTTCAGCGAGAGGCTGAGATTGTTGAAGCGCAGCCCGTTGCCCGACGACATGATGTCGGATTCCAGCGAGGCGCTCTTCAGTGTTGCGATGCCGGCGATCGATTTACCCGACCATGTCAGAAGTGCGGGCACATCGGGAATGCTGGCGGTGATATTGCCGGAAAGGGCCGAAAGATTGGCGATACTGGCGATGCCCTGGAAGTGCGCGGTCAAAAGGTTTGATGTGAGCGACGTCCGTGTCTCGGCATTCCTGCCGGCAAAGGCGAGCAGCGGCTGGCGCGAGGCGAAATCGACTTTCAGGTCCTCGCCGTTGATACGGGCGATGACCACCGCCGAGATCGCGCCGGATAGTCTCGGCCAGGCGATATCGGCGGTGACGCTGTCGAAATGATAGGTCGTGGCGGACTTGATGTCGGTGACCACAAGCGTGCCGTCCTCGACGGTCACCGCGCCGATCTCGGCATCGAGATCGGGATCGAGCACCTCGGCTCCGTTTTCGTAACGTACGCCGCTGATCGCGCGTGCCAGCAGGCCGGCATAACTCCAGTCGATCAGCCCTTTTTCGTCGCGCGTCAGTGCCAGGTTGGGGCGCACCAGGTGGAATTCGTGGAAGCTCGTCCGGCCTCTCAACGCGTCGATGAGGCTGAAATCCGCCGACAGGCTTTCGATGCTGCCGAGCAGCTTGTCGCCGCTTTCGCGCGGTTGGCGGATGGTGATCTGGTTCAGCGTGATGCGTGGCGTCGGCCAGAATTCGAGAACCGGACTACCTTTGATTTCGGCATGGTAGCCGGTCCATTTGGACAGCGTGTCCTCGATGCCGGAGCGCACGAAACCGGTCGAGATGAGATAGGGTGCGGCAACCCTGAGCGCCACGAAAAGCGCCAGCGCGATCAGCAGGAACACCGTCGACAGGCGGGCAAAGGCCGGAAGCCAGCGCGAAACGGGTCCGATCTTCCTGCGCCACCTGCGATGTCTTGACGTGCTCATGATCTCCGCCGGCAAATTCAGCCGGTCATCCCGTTATGCGCTGATTTCGCCGGATATAGGAAATATCAGGCATATGCAAATCCCTACAGCGCCACACGTCTTTTCAGACGCGCAAAGGACGCTGTAGCACTTTCAATTGAATAGTTGGAGCATGATGTCGTCCGAAAATCGCTCACACTTTTCGACATCATACTCTAGGCGTCGGATCGCGTCGGTTCCACGCTTTATAATGCAATGCAGCATGATATAAGGACGGCATTGGGGAGGAGGATTGAATGCAGGATAACAGACCACTTTGGGTGCCCTCGGCGGATGCCGTTGCAAAAAGCCCGATCCATGCCTTCATGGAGCGCTGCAATGCCGATTTCGGGCTTTCTCTTTCAGGCTTTGAGGATCTGCATGCATGGTCGGTGGCCGAGCGGGAGAATTTCTGGTCGACCGTCTGGGATTTCTGCGGCGTCAAGGGAGAGCGTGGCGCAGAGGTGTTAGCCAATGGCGACCGCATGCTGGAAGCCTGCTTCTTTCCCGATGCGACGCTGAACTTCGCCGAAAACCTGCTGTCGGGCCGCGGTGAGGGTGATGCAATCATCTTCCGCGGCGAGGACAAGGCCGAGGACCGCTGGTCGTGGGACCGGCTGCGTGTGCTGGTCTCGAAGCTGCAGCAGGCCTTCGCAGCACGCGGCATCGGCAAGGGTGACCGCATCGCCGCCATGATGCCGAACATGCCGGAAACCGTCGCCGCCATGCTCGCCGCCGCCTCGATCGGCGCCATCTGGTCGTCCTGTTCTCCTGATTTCGGCGAGCAGGGTGTGCTCGACCGCTTCGGCCAGATTGAGCCAAGGCTCTTCATCGCCTGCGATGCCTATTGGTATTCCGGCAAGCTGCAGGATGTCGGCGCAAAGGTCGCCACAGTCGCAAAAAGCCTGGGTGTTCCCACGATCATCGTCCATTACGCCGGCGATGCCAAGGCGGTGGCGCGGGCAACGCCGGAGGCTTCGACGCTTGAAGCCTTCGTCGCGCCCTATGAGGCAAAGGAAGTCGAGTTCACGCAGCTTGGCTTTTCGCACCCTCTCTACATTCTCTTTTCGTCAGGCACGACAGGCGTGCCGAAATGCATCGTGCATTCGGCCGGCGGTACGCTGCTGCAGCACCTCAAGGAGCAGCGGCTGCATTGCGGCCTGCAGGCGGGCGAGAAGCTGTTTTATTTCACCACCTGCGGCTGGATGATGTGGAACTGGCTGGTCAGCGGTCTCGCCAGCGGCGCGACGCTCTGCCTGTTCGACGGTTCGCCCTTCGCCCCCGATGGCAACGTGCTGTTCGACTATGCCGAGGCCGAAAAATTCGCCATCTTCGGCACCTCGGCGAAATATATCGACGCGGTGCGCAAGGGCGGGCTGACGCCGCGCGTCAGCCACGATCTCTCCAGCCTGCGGCTGATGACCTCCACCGGTTCGCCGCTGTCGCCGGAAGGGTTCACCTTCGTCTACGAGGGTATCAAGGAAGACGTACAGCTCGCCTCGATCTCAGGTGGCACCGATATCGTCTCCTGCTTCGTGCTCGGCAATCCGCTGCAGCCAGTCTGGCGCGGCGAGATCCAGGGGGCCGGCCTCGGCCTTGCCGTCGACGTCTGGAACGATGACGGCAAGTCGGTGCGTGGGGAGAAGGGTGAGCTCGTCTGCACCAAGGCCTTCCCCTCGATGCCGGTGATGTTCTGGAACGACCCCGATGGCGCCAAATATCGCGCCGCCTATTTCGACCGGTTCGACAATGTCTGGTGCCACGGCGATTTCGCCGAATGGACGGAGCATGGCGGTCTTGTCATTCACGGCCGTTCGGATGCGACGCTCAATCCCGGCGGCGTTCGCATCGGCACGGCCGAGATCTACAATCAGGTAGAGCAGATGGAGGAGGTGGCCGAGGCGCTCTGCATCGGCCAGGACTGGGACGACGACGTGCGCGTCATCCTCTTCGTCCGCCTTGCCCCGGATGTGACGTTGACCGAGGATCTCGTCAAGGCGATCAAGACCCGCATCCGCACCGGCGCCTCGCCTCGGCACGTGCCGGCGAAGATTATCGCGGTTGCCGATATTCCCCGCACCAAGTCCGGCAAGATCGTCGAGCTTGCGGTGCGCGAGGTCGTTCACGGCCGGCCGGTGAAGAACCAGGAAGCGCTTGCCAATCCAGAGGCGCTGGGGCTCTTCGCCGGGCTAAGCGAGCTGAAGGATTGACAGCGATCGTAGATTACAAGCTTTCACCCTTTATCAATCTCCTGTCATGGAAACCTTTCGTTAAGAAAGGTTTGTCAAAGGTGAAGCTAACTTGGGGGCCGCACATGAACGATGCGGCCTGGGGCCTTCCGGCCTCCGAAACATGACGTTGATCGACTGAGCTCTTGTTGAACAGCACCAAATTCAAAGGCGGCCTCTTGGCTGCCTTTTCTTTATCAACCGGCCAGCACCCGCTGCGACGGGAAGGTGATCTCGACGAGCGTGCCCTCGTTCGGCGCCGAATTGATCGAGAAGGTCGCCCGGTTGGCATCCACCATCGCCTTGGTCAACGGCAGGCCGAGCCCGGTGCCGTCGCCGCGGTGACGCGATTGGGTCGAGGAGACCTGCCGGAACGGCTTCATCGCTTGGTCGAGCTCGCTGCGCGTCATGCCGATGCCGGTATCGCGGACCCTGAGGACAACGCTGCCATTCGCCTCATAGGACGTGGAAACGACGATCTGCCCGCCTGACGGGGTGAAGCGGATGGCGTTCGACAGGATGTTGAGCGCGATCTGCTTGATCGAGCGCAGATCCGCCACGACCTCGGGCACGGCATGCGACAGCGCCGTGCGGATGATGACGCGCTGGCCGTTCGCCTGCGGTTGCACCAGAGCCACGGCCTCGGAGACCGCCTCGTTGAGGCCGACGGCAGCAAAATCGAGATCCATCTCGCCCGCCTCGATCTTCGAAATGTCGAGCAGGTCGTTGACGATATCGAGCACATGCCGGCCGGAGCGGCCGATGTCGTTGGCATATTCGATATAACGCGGATGGCCGATCGGCCCGAAGCGCTCACCGGCCATCATGTCGGAAAAGCCGATGATGGCGTTGAGCGGCGTACGGATCTCGTGACTGACGCGGGCGAGGAAATCGGTCTTGTGGGCGTTGGCGGTTTCGGCCGCACCCTTGGCGTTGCGCAGTTCGTCCTCGGTGCGCTTCCATTGGGTGATATCGCGGATGACGGCGCAATAGCCGTTGGAAGAGGTGAGCTGGCCCATCGTCATGAACAGCGGCACGAAGCCGCCGGCGGCCTCGCGGCCGATCACTTCGCGCCCGTCGTTCAACACGCTTGCCACGCCATGGTCGGAGAGGCCGTTCAGATAGTCGATGACTGCCTTCTGGCTCTCATGGGCAAACAGCATGACGAAGGGTTTGCCGCGCGTCTCCTGTTCGTCGTAATTGAAAAGCGCGCTGGCCGACCGGTTCATCGAGCGGATGTCGCCCTCCGTGCCGATGACGACGACGCCGTCGGTCGCCGTTTCCAGGATCGAGCGCAATTCTTCCACTTCGACCTGGAGTTTGGCGACCTTCTCGACCATCCGCTCGGGGCGGCCTTCAGAGCGGCCGTCGGACCGGCCATCGGTCCGGTTTGCGTCACTGCGGCCATCTTCCTTGCCTTCCACCGGCATCAGCGCCAGCATCAGGGCGTTGGCGTCTTCCCAGCGCACCGACTGCAGCCGCGCGGTTACCGGCGCCAGCGTATCGTCGGCCTTGACGAGCATCATGGTGCCGGAGCCTGCGGCATTCTCCTCAAGGTCGCGGCGCTGCAGCAGGGCCTCGATGCCGCCCACTTCGCGCAATGCCTCGAGCGAACCGTAGCCCGTCAGCCGCATGAATTCCGGATTGGCATGGATCAGCGCATCGCCGATATGGATGAGCACGGCAACAGGCAGTTGGTCGACCGTTCCCACCGAAAGTCCGTCCGTCATCTTGATGCGCGGCGGGATGAAGCTGGTGAGAACCTCGATCTGGCTGGCCGTCTCCTCAAGCCCTTCCGTCGCCTCGTCCTCGGCGATGACAGCCGGTTCTTCGGCGGCGCCATCGTCTTCGCGCTCCGCCTCGACGGCATTCTCGAAGATCGCTTCCTGCGGCGCGATCTCCTCGAGCGACGGTATGTCTGCGTCGTCGGCGGTGGGTGTTTCGCCCTCGAACGCTTCGAGGCTGGAGGCCTCGTTGAAGCCGGCCGTTTCCGTGGCGCTGGGTTCCATCGGCGCCGGGGCGGCAGGCTCTTCCTTGCGGGTGCCGAAGGCTTCGAGCCGCTTGGCGATCTCGCGGAAATTGGCCTGTTCGGCAGCCGTCAGTCCGGCGCCGCTGTTGTGGAGCTGAACGATCTTGTCGGAGAACCGGCGATTGGGCGTTTCCGAAATCCGAAGCGCCGGCGGCTCTTGCGAAAATTCCGCTACCGGCTCGGCGGCGGAAACGTCGCCGGCATCGGCGCTGCCTTCCGCTTTTTCTGCAGCACTTTCCTGGGCAGGTGTCTCGATGGCCGCCTGCTCGGTAGAAATCTCTTCCGGCTCTGGCTCCGTCTGTGGTTCGCTTGCCGTAACCGCCTGATCCTCGACCTCTTGCGTCGGGGCGAGATCGATCAGGGGCTCTTCAAGCACTGTCTCCGCTTCGTGTGCCACCTCGGCATTGGCCTCGGCGGGTGGGCCGAGGCTCGCTGCATCATGGCCGATACCATCAGGGCCGAGCGTCAGGCCGAGCGCCAGCGGATCTTCCTGCGCATCGGAAAGCCGCACGACGCCGAAGCCGCGGAAGCCATCGAAGTCGCGGTTGCGGGTATAGGTCGGCAGCGCCGCCAGATCGACCGGAACGACGAGGCTGGTGCCTTCGACCGGCCAGAGGATCGTCTTGCCAGACCATGTGTCGCGGCGGGCGAGCGCCTCGGAAAGTTTGCCGTCGGGATCGAGATTGAAGAGGGCAGCGACATCGCCGAAGGCAGATCCGATGATGTCGGACGCATGCGGACCGACGGCCTCGGCAAATTCGTGGCTGACCTCGTTGAACCGGCCTTCGGCGTCGATCTTCCAGACGAAGCGCGTGGCGCGGCTGTTCGGCCTGAAGACGAAGCCGGGCTCAGCCTCAAGCTGAAGGGCAGGGGTGGCGTCGGCGACTACAGGCGTTTCGCTGGCGGGTTCGTGGGAGACCACTTCCGGCGCGTCTTCGATAGGCGTTTCGCTGGCTTCGGCAGGCGCTTCCGTCGTCGTCGTTTCCACCGTCTCGGCAATGGAGGTCACATCGTCCTCGATGACCGCGGTGGGCTCGGTGGTCTCATCCGCGCGGCGATCGATCATGCCGCCGTCGCTCTCCGGCTCCGCATTCGCGGCAGGATGCGTCTCTTCAACCATCTCGTCTGTGGATGCTGCGGCTGTCTCGGCCGGCTGTTCGCTTTCGCCGGCGATCTCTTCCAGCGTCTCCTCGACCTCTTCGATCCCCGAGACCGCGTCGATGATCTCGATGAAGCCTGCGGTGGCGAGAGGCTCGTCCTGAAGCGCTTCGGCCGGCGGCGCGCTTTCTTCCTGTGCGGGCGCATCGACTGGATCGAGCGTGGGCGCATCGACCGGGTCGAGCGCGGGCGCGTCCAGCGGGTCGAGAAGACCGATCGCGGTCTCCACTGCAAAGAGCAGATTGAGCGCCGGATCGTCGCTGAGCTTGCCGACCGCGGCCGGAAAATTGCCTCTGCCGGTGGCGACAGGTCGCTTCACCAATCGGTCGGGATGGGCGCCGGCAAGGTTGATCAAGGTCTTTGCCGTCTGCTCGGAGATCCCGAGCGAGGCAAAGCCCGGCGAAGCCGCGATGACCTCGCCATTGGCGCCGATCACCGCCATATGCGTGTCGGGATCATCAAGTCCCTGCAGCATCTGGGCCGCCGATGCGCCGGCCGCGAGCGGCTTTGCCGAGACCGGCACCGAAAACAGGATGGCCTTTTCGCCCTGGGAAAGCCGGATCAGTTCGGCTGCCGCCTGCACCTGTGCACGCTGGAAGCCCTTCGCAACGCGGATCATCAGGCTGCGGCTGTCGCCGATATCGGTCAACTGGCGTGCCGCCGTTTCCAGCTGGCGGAAGGTGATGTCGGTGCGCTCGACCCCCTGATCGAGCAGGTCATAGACTGCCGAATGGCCGAAAAGCTCCGCACCCGCACCGTTCGCCCAGAGCAGGCGCGCAAGATCGGCCGAAAACAGCACCATGGCCTCGCCGCGTGAAAAGCGTTCCCGCACCCGTGCATGCACGGCGATATCGATGAACGGATATTGGACTGCGGGCATGTTCGAACCTTGTCGCTGTCGGCCTTCTTAAATTAACGGCTTATTAATAACTGCGAGGCGCATGCCGGTCCAGAAGAGGAGGGGGTTTTCGGCCGGAAAGGTTAACGTCTTGTGCGCTGCACAATAATTGTTGCAATGCACAATGAAATGTCTTATATAAGCATCATCCAACTAACGCAGGCAGCGGCTGCCTCAACCCAAAGGATGCGACCCATGGCTACCATAAAGACCGACGACGTTTTTTCAATCGCTTCTTTCGACCCGTCCAAGTTCACGGAATCCTTCCGTGAATTCGCCGAAAAGGGCGCTCAGCAGTCGAAGGATGCCTATGCCAAGCTGAAGACCGCTGGCGAGGAAGCCGGCAAGACGCTCGAAGCCACCGTCCAGACGGCACAGGCCGGCTCGGTCGAGATCGGCCTGAAGGCGATCGACATCCTGCGCATCAATTCCGAGAACTCGCTGTCGCACTTCGAAGCGCTGCTCGGCGTCAAGTCCCCGGCCGAATTCTTCGAGCTGCAGACCTCGTTCATCCGCAAGCAGGCCGAACTCACCGTCGAGCAGGCGAAGTCGATCCAGGAAACCACCAAGCAGGTGGCCGAGAAGCTCGCAAAGCCTTCGAAGGACGCAGCCGAAAAGGCCATGGCTTCCTTCAAGGTTGCCTGATCGGTCTTTACCGATCGGAGATAAAAGGCTGGACCTCGCGTCCAGCCTTTTTGTATATTGACGAGGAATGGGGCTTGAATTCATCTCCAAGTCCTCGTATGTGACCCCCGTCGCGCCAAGCGCGATATATGCGGTTGTAGCTCAGTTGGTTAGAGCGCAGGTTTGTGGCACCTGAGGTCGGAGGTTCGAGACCCCCCAACCGTACCATCTCCCACTTGTCCATATCGAAGACATAGGTAACAGATCGTCCCTAAGACATGGGTGGCAACCTCGTGCAGAAACGGGTCGTCGATCGATCGCAAAGTCCTTTGCTTGACGGCACGCGCACATCGCTGGGTAGGCGCTTGACCAGCAGTTCTCCGAGCTTCCTGGCACCCCAATGCGGCTTCTTTTGCCAGATGATCATCGCCTCGACCGGCTGAGGTAGTTGGTTGGCGCAACGCACCGGGCGCAAGACAGATCCGTCAGGGCTTCCAGGCCGTCATCTTTGTAGCAATTGAAGATTTTGTAGCCGGTCGTGCCCGAGATGGCGAATTCCGTTCGCGCAGTTGGTCAATCGCATGAAAACGACTCTCGCTTGATTATGTCGCTGCCAACTGTTCCTCTAAGGGTCTCCAGGTGCCCTTCGCAAACCATCTTGACTAGTTCGAGCAGTAACGCAGTTTGTTCAGCGAGCCAGCCAAGCGCTTCCTCGCTTATCTCGTAATGTTTCGAATAGCGCGCCTTCACATACGCCTCGTTCAGCGTGTTGAACCAGGCGCGTTCCTTGTGCTGATCACGCGGAAAGGCTTCGGCCAACCGACGGTCCTGTTCCTCGGCGAGTGAGCGCAGGAACTTGATGTTGTGCGATGGCGGTCCGTAGTTGGTCAGAGTGAGAAGAACGCAGGAAAAGGCCTGTTCGAGGGATTGATGCAGTTCGAAAGCGGCATTCTCTGCATATCCACGATCTATCGCTAGGCTGCCCATTTCCAGGAAACGAGTTGCCGCTCTAAACCGCTGCTCAAAATGCTCCTTCGCGACGCGGAGCCGATCATCCATCGAAAGTGGTTCGGGCTCAGCCAGCGGCTCATCGTCCAGCTCATAGAGAACGATGCCCTCCCTGCGGATGTCGGAGAAGAAATATTGCCCCTCCTTGAGGTAGGTGTTCACCTCCCGCCTGGAGTGGACGATGAAGCTCACCGGCGTTTCGATCGAGGCTTCGTGGATCAGCCGGTCGGCTGCCTTGTGCCAGTATTCGGCGAACTCGCAGAGCTTGCGATTGTTGACGATGATCAGCAGGTCGAAATCGGAACGATATCCCTTCATGGTGAAAGGTTCATCGACCCAACCACCCTTGGCGTAGGAACCGAACAGGATGATCTTCAGGATCCTGCCGCGCTTCTTGAAATCGGCCGTACCTTCCTTCAGCGCGTCCTCGAATTCCTCGTGGAGGATTTCCAGGACCCGGCCGAGTTCTCGCTGCTTGCGAAGGGGCATATGATCGAGCGACGATTTCATGAGCAATCGATAGGTGAAAGATCCAATATGGTCTACTGGCAATTTTAGCATCGCTCAACTCCAGTTTTGCCCTTATGTCTCGTTAGGTTGCCAACATACGGTAGAGATTTATGAAAAATTTCAAGCGCGTAAGGACGAGGATTGTCTGAATTCGGCGTAGTTGGAACGCCGTGCCCTAGAGCGAACAAAGCATGAAATAGGGTTCAGATTATACTGTCTTGAATAAAACAGTTAAATCGCTTATTTGTCGCAGTTGATGGACCCGCGCGAAAACCGGAGACAAGCGCGGAGCGCGTCAGTCGCTCGGTCTGACTATTGTGAAAGAGCGATTTCGCTCGTTGGTGCAACTGCTCCGAATATGCGAGGACAATCATGGCGATCATGTTCGTCAGAGCGCAGGTGATCAGCCGGGGAGCGGGACGCAACATCGTCGCGGCCGCCGCCTATCGTCATCGCACTAGGATGATGGACGAACTGGGCGGCACGTCGTTCAGCTATCGGCGCGGCGCCTCCGAGCTGATGCACGAGGAATTGGCCCTGCCGGATCAGGCGCCGGATTGGCTGCGGTCGGCGGTTGAGGGGCGTTCGGTCGCTGGTGCCAGTGAAGCGCTGTGGAACGCTGTTGAAGCTTTCGAGAAACTGGCAAACGCGCGGCTGGCGAGAGAGCTGATTATCGCGCTGCCGGAAGAGCTGACGCGGGCCGAGAACATCGCACTGGTGCGCGAATTCGTCGGTGATAATTTCACGTCCGAGGGAATGGTTGCCGATTGGGTCTACCACGACAAGGACGGCAATCCGCACATCCATCTACTGACGACCGTGAGACCGCTGACGGAGGAGGGCTTCGGGCCAAAAAACGCCCCTGTTTTGGGAGAGAATGGCGAGCCACTGCGTTTTGTCACGCCCGGGCGGCTCACGGGTCGGATTGTCTATAAGTCCTGGGGCGGCGACAAGGAAACCTTGCAGGCATGGAAGGTCGCCTGGGCGGAGACGGCCAGCCGGCACCTGGCGCTTGCCGGCCATGAGATCCGGCTCGACGGCCGCTCCTATGCCGAGCAGGGGCTCGATGGCATCGCGCAAAGACATCTCGGGCCGGAAAAGGCAGCCATTTCCCGCCGGGGCGCCGAGATGTATTTCGCGCCGGCCGATCTCGCCCGACGGCAGGAGATGGCCGACCGGTTGCTCTCCGAGCCGGAGCTTCTGCTGAAGCAGCTCGGCAACGAACGTTCGACCTTCGACGAGCGCGATATCGCCAAGGCGCTGCATCGCACTGTCGACGATCCCGCGGACTTTGCCAATATCCGCGCGGCTGATGGCGTCGGACGATCTTGTCATGCTGAAGCCGCAACAGGTCGATGCCGAAACGGGGAAGGTGGCGGAACCCGCTGTCTTCACCACGCGCGAGATACTGGGCGTTGAATATGACATGGCGCGGTCGGCGCAGGTGTTGGCGGAGCACGAGGGTTTTGCCGTTTCCGGTCGGGCGGTTGCGGCTGCGATCAGACACGTCGAGGCCCGAGATACGGAAAACCACTTTAAGCTCGATCCGGAACAGGTGGACGCGGTCCGTCATGTTACGCGGGACAATGGCATTGCCGCCGTGGTCGGTCTTGCTGGTGCCGGCAAATCGACACTGCTTGCCGCCGCACGCGTCGCCTGGGAAAGCGATGGCCGCCGGGTGATCGGCGCGGCCCTTGCCGGCAAAGCCGCTGAGGGGCTGGAAGACAGCTCCGGCATCAGGTCGCGAACACTCGCCGCCTGGGAACTGGCCTGGGCCAATGGACACGAGACGCTTCATCGCGGCGATGTGGTGGTTGTCGACGAGGCCGGCATGGTGTCGTCGCAGCAGATGGCCCGCGTGTTGAAGATTGCTGAAGAAGCAGGGGCGAAAGTCGTGCTGGTCGGCGATGCGATGCAGCTTCAGCCGATCCAGGCGGGTGCGGCGTTCCGGGCGATCACTGAGCGGATCGGTTTTGCCGAACTTGCCGGTGTGCGCCGCCAGCGGGAACCGTGGGCGCGAGAGGCATCGCGGCTTTTTGCGCGTGGCGAGACGGAGAAAGGTCTCGACGCCTATGCGCAGCAGGGCCACCTTGTCGAGGCAGAGACGCGAGACGAAGTCATCGCGCGGATCGTCGGCGACTGGACGGAGGCGCTCCGACAGGCAATCCGGAACTCTGCTGCGACGGGCAATGACGGCCGTCCTCGCGGCGACGAGCTTCTCGTGCTCGCCCACACCAATCAAGACGTGAAGCGTCTGAACGAAGCGCTGCGATCGGTGATGACGGGAGAGGGCGCGCTGGGTGAGGGCCGCTCATTCCAGACCGCACGTGGTGCACGGGAATTCGCTGCCGGCGACCGCATCATCTTCCTGGAGAATGCCCGTTTCCTCGAGCCCCGTGCTCCCCGCCTCGGCCCGCAATATGTGAAGAACGGCATGCTCGGTACGGTCGTTTCCACCGGGGACAAACGCGGTGATACACTGCTTTCGGTCCGTCTCGACAATGGCCGTGACGTCGTCATCAGTGAGGACAGCTATCGCAACGTCGATCATGGCTACGCCGCGACCATCCACAAATCTCAAGGTGCCACCGTCGAGCGAACCTTCGTGCTTGCCACCGGCATGATGGACCAACACCTGACCTATGTGTCGATGACCCGACATCGCGACCGCGCTGACCTCTATGCCGCGAAGGAAGATTTTGAGGCGAGGCCGGAATGGGGGAGGAAGCCGCGTGTCGATCATGCTGCCGGCGTGACCGGTGAGCTCGTGGAAACAGGACAAGCCAAATTCCGGCCGAATGACGAGGACGCCGACGACAGTCCTTATGCCGACGTAAAGACGGATGACGGAGCCGTCCATCGTCTCTGGGGTGTGAGCTTGCCGAAGGCGCTCGAAGAAGGTGGTGTCTCCCAGGGCGACACGGTGACCCTGCGCAAGGACGGTGTCGAGAAGGTCAAGGTTCAGGTTCCGATCGTCGATGAGCAAACCGGCCAGAAGCGATTCGAGGAAAGAGAAGTCGACCGCAATGTCTGGACCGCCAGTCGGGTCGAAACCGTCGCAGAACGCCTGGAGCGCATCGAGCGGGAAAGCCATCGGCCGGACCTGTTCAAGCAGCTCACCCTGCGCCTGTCGCGCTCCGGCGCCAAGACGACGACGCTCGATTTTGAGAGCGAGGCCGGCTACCAGGCCCATGCCGACGACTTCGCCCGGCGTCGTGGGCTCGACACTCTTTCTCAAGCTGCCGCCGGGATGGAGGAAGGTGTCTCCCGGCGGTGGGCGTGGATTGCCGAGAAGCGCGAGCAGGTGCCAAAGCTCTGGGAGAGGGCCAGCGTTGCGCTCGGATTTGCGATCGAGCGGGAACGGCGCGTTTCCTACAATGAGGCGCGAATTGAAACGCAAACTGTCGCGGATGCAGATGCCGGCCGTGCGCGGTATCTGATCCCATCCACCACGGGCTTCACCAGGACCTTGGAGGAAGACGCGCGCCTGGCTCAGCTTTCGTCCCCGGCGTGGACGGAGCGGGAAGCCATCCTGCGGCCGTTGTTGGAGAAGATCTATCGTGACCCGGATGCGGCGATTGTCGGCCTGAACGCCCTGGCATCGGATGTGAAGATCGAACCCCGCAGGCTCGCCGACGATCTTGCTGTTGCACCGGAGCGGCTCGGCCGCCTGCGTGGTTCCGATCTGATCGTCGACGGCCGTGCGGCACGCGACGAACGCGGCGTGGCAACGGTGACCCTGGAAGAGTTGCTGCCGTTGGCCCGCGCTCATGCAACGGAGTTCCGAAGAAACGCCGTGCGGTTCGAAAGCCGCGAGCAACAACGCCGCGCCCGTATGTCATTGCCAATCCCGGCGCTCTCCAGAAAGGCGATGGCACGTCTCGTGGAGATCGAGGCAGTGCGAGAGCGGGGTGGTGACGACACCTACAAGGCCGCCTTTGCGCTTGCCACCGAAGACCGCTCGCTCGTCCAGGAGGTCAAGGCGGTCAGCGAGGCGCTGAGCGCCCGCTTCGGCTGGAGCGCGTTTACCTCGAAGGCCGATGCGGTTGCCGAACGCAACATGATCGAGCGTATGCCGGAAGACCTCGCGAGCACCAGACGCGAGAAGATGACCCGGCTGTTCGAGGCCGTGAAGCGTTTCGCCGACGAGCAGCATCTCGCCGAGCGGCGGGATCGTTCGAAGATTGTTGCCGGCGCAAGTGCCGATCCCGAGAAGGAGAATGTCCCCATGCTCGCCGCAGTCACCGAATTCAAGACCGCGATCGGTGAGGAGGCGAGATCGCGCGCGCTAGCCACGCCGCTGTATCGCCAGCAGCGAACTGCGCTGGCCGACATGGCAAGTACGATCTGGCGAGATCCGGCCGGTGCCGTCGGTAAGATCGAAGAACTGCTTGCCAAAGGTTTTGCCGCTGAGCGCATCGCCGCAGCGGTGACCAATGATCCGGCCGCCTATGGTGCGCTACGCGGCTCCGATCGCCTCGCGGACAGGATGCTGGCTTCCGGCCGGGAGCGGAAGGAGGCGGTGCAGGCCGTGCCTGAAGCCGCCGCCCGCTTGCGCGCGCTCGGTTCGGCCTACGTCAATGTGCTCGATGGCGAACGCCAGGCTGTTGCCGAGGAGCGACGGCGCATGGCAGTCGCCATTCCCGGCCTGTCGAAGGCGGCGGAAGATGTGCTCATGCGGTTGACCACCGGGGCGAAGAACAACGGTCGCAAGCTGAGCGCCCTTCCGACTTCGCTCGATCCCGATATTCGCCGGGAGTTCGACGCCGTCAGCCGGGCGCTCGACGAGCGCTTTGGTCGCAATGCCATCCTCCGAGAGGAGAAGGATCTCATCAACCGCGTCCCACCGGTGCAGCGCCGCGCCTTCGAGGCGATGCAGGAAAGGTTGAAGGTCCTGCAGCAGGCGGTGCGCAAGGAGGGCAGCGAGCAGATCATTTCGGAACGGCGCCAGCGGGCTGTCAGCCGTGGGCGCGGCATCGATATGAATGGCCTATAAACAAACGAGAGAGGCCATTTCTGTTGATCTGGCTGGGAAACGAACGGAAGGCAAAGAAGATATCGCAGCTCAGGCGAGCAGAACGCAATTATCCAGACGCGTAGGCGATAAGGGACGTGCCAGCGAAAATGCCAAGCGACTAGACATCTAATTCAGGTTGAAGCGGGATGCCGCTGAAATACGGTTCCTAACGTTTCGATGGAACCCGTGCCATCTCGGACCGTTCTCCGTGTTAACGGGAGAATATGCATGTCGAAAACCCTTCTCTACGGTGCAACGAAGATCGACGACACCAACAGCGCTTATGCGCCGGCCGAAAGCCTCGCCCAGTTCCAGTGGAGGAACCGCGTCTTCATTGTTTTCGCCGACAGGGATAATTCCCGCGCCGCCCGGCAGGAAAATCAGCTGCTCGCCAACCGCTCGGCCCTCGACGATCGTGACCTGGTGGTGCTGAAGATTTCCGGCGCCGGCGTTCGACCGCTCTTCGGTGAGGCCGACGGTCTCGACGGCGAAGCGATCCGCCGCGATCTCGACGCGCCGGAGGTCGGCGAATTCGCCGCTTTCCTTCTCGGCAAGGACGGCACCGTCAAGCTCAAGGCTAGCGAGCCGATTACCGATGGCGAGCTCTTCGCCATCATCGACAGCATGCCGATGCGCGCTGCCGAATCGCTGAAGCCGGACAAGTTGTCCTGATATCGCTGAGAACCAAGATCACGAAGCAGAACCAAGATCATGAAAGGGAGGCGGTCATGTCCGTGCCCAACGAACCCATTCCAGACCAGCCGCCGATGCCCGGGCCTGGCTGGAAGCCGGTGCCGCCGATCAAGGAGCCGGAGCCGGACAGGCTGCCTGACGAGGCACCCGTTCCCAATCCCGACGAGAACGACGAGCCGGCAAAACATGCTTTCGAGACCTAAAGAAAAATATGCCGTTCGGCGCTGACGAGTTCCTGGAGGAAATCGGCGACGCTCCTCACGCGTAGCAGGTCGCGCGCCGTTTCGTGATAGGTTGTCCAATAGGCGCGCCGGATCGAAACCTCCGGCAGGATACGCTGCAGTTCCGGATACTGCCTGGCGATATAATCATGCAGGATGCCGATGCCGGCGCCCGTTCGCACCGCCTCCGTCTGTCCGATCGCCGTCGAAATCTCGAAGCCTGCATCCCAGCTCCGCATCACTGCGCCGGAAAAATTCAGGGATGCGGTGAAGATCAGGTCTTCGACATAGCCGATGCGGCGATGCGCCTTGAGCGCGTCGATATCGGCAGGTGTTCCCTGGGACGCCAGATAATTTCGCGAGGCATAAAGGCCGAGCGTGTAATCCGTCAGCTTCGAGGAAACGAGCCGCCCTTGGTCCGGTCGCTCGAGCGTGATGGCGATATCGGCCTCGCGCAGCGAGAGCGAGAAAGAGCGCGGAACCGGCACGAGCTGGATCTTCAGTTCCGGATGGCGCTCGATCAACCTGCCCATGCGCGGCGCAAGAAAGGAAACACCGAAGCCGTCGGGCGCGCCGACGCGCACGGTCCCGGCAATTGCCGTATCTGTGTGGCCGAGGCTGGCCTGTGCTGCGAGCATTTCCGTTTCCATCCGCTCTGCGGATGCCAGGAACACTTCTCCTTCGGCCGTCAGCTCGCAGCCATTCGTGCGGCGGATGAAAAGCCGCGTCTTCAGCGCCTCTTCGAGCGAAGTCAGTCGGCGCGAGAGCGTGGCGTGATTGAGGCCCAGCCGCTTCGAGGCGGCAAGGATTTGTCCGGTGCGGGCGACAGCGAGGAAAATACGGACATCGTCCCAGTTCATGGCTTGGCACGCATTGCGATCGGATCGACCTCGATAAGCGTCAGCGATGTGACCATGTGCGCCGTCTGGTTTTTGTACTTAAGGAAATGCGGTGTTCGCAGATGGGCCTCGTATGCTTCCTGGTCGGCGTAGACCTCAAGGATACGGATCCGGTTTGGGTTGTCCCTGATGGAAACAGCGCTCAGGGAAAGGACGCCGTCTTCCAGCGCTAGGGATGCTTCGATTTCTTCCGTGAGCAATGCGCGATAAGTTTCAAGCGTGTCCGGATCGATCTCCAGCTCCGCCATTCTGACAACGGGTTTGCGGCTCATCGGTTTGACCTCCCCCAGGGTTTGACTTGTCGGCGTTTGACTTGTTGGCGTGCCGTGCCAAGTTTGGAAGCAGCGGCAGCGCCTGATGCAACGATAGAGCTATAATTTGCGCACAACGGTTGCTTATATCAGCGCATTGATTTGTGCAAATTGAAGTGCGATTGTCGGCCATCCAAAAACAGGAGGAACACCCATGCGTGAGATCGGTCATTTCATCGGCGGCAAACAGGTTGCCGGCACCAGCGGCCGCCTAAGCAACGTCTACAATCCGGCAACCGGCGCAGTCCAGGCGACGGTCGCGCTCGCAAGCGTCGAGGAATTGCGCGCCGCCGTCGAAAACGCCAAGGCTGCGCAGCCGAAATGGGCCGCCACCAATCCACAGCGCCGCGCCCGCGTCTTCTTCAAGTTCGTCGAACTCCTGAACAAGCATATGGATGAGCTTGCCGAAATCCTCTCCAAGGAGCACGGCAAGACGATCGAGGATGCCAAGGGCGACGTCATCCGTGGCCTCGAAGTCTGTGAATTCGTCTGCGGCATTCCCCATCTCGCCAAGGGCGAGTTCACCGAAGGCGCCGGGCCGGCGATCGACATGTATTCGATCCGCCAGCCGGTCGGCATCGGCGCCGGCATTACGCCCTTCAATTTCCCGGGCATGATCCCGATGTGGATGTTTGCGCCGGCGATCGCCTGCGGCAACGCCTTTATCCTGAAGCCCTCCGAGCGCGATCCCTCCCTGCCGATCCGTCTCGCCGAACTGATGATCGAGGCCGGCCTTCCGGCCGGCATCCTCAACGTCGTCAATGGCGACAAGGGTGCCGTCGACGCCATCCTCACCGATCCCGATATCGGCGCCGTCTCCTTCGTCGGCTCGACGCCGATCGCCCGCTATGTCTATGGCACGGCGGCGATGAACGGCAAACGCGCCCAGTGCTTCGGCGGCGCCAAGAACCACATGATCATCATGCCGGATGCAGACCTGGATCAGGCCGTCAACGCGTTGATGGGCGCAGGCTACGGTTCGGCTGGCGAGCGCTGCATGGCGATCTCGGTTGCCGTTCCGGTCGGCGAAGAGACCGCCAACCGCCTCGTCGAGAAGCTGACGCCGAAGATCGAATCCCTGCGCATCGGCCCTTATACCGACGACAAGGCCGACATGGGCCCGCTCGTTACCAAGGAAGCCTATACCCGTGTTCGCGGGTTGATCGACCGCGGCATCGAGGAAGGCGCCAAGCTCGTCGTCGACGGCCGCGATTTCAAACTCCAGGGCTATGAAGACGGCTACTTCGTCGGCGGTTGCCTGTTCGATCACGTCACGCCTGACATGGATATCTATAAGACCGAGATCTTCGGACCTGTCCTCTCCGTCGTTCGTGCCCAGAACTACGAGGAGGCGCTGTCGCTGCCGATGAAGCACGAATATGGCAACGGCGTCGCCATCTTCACGCGTGACGGCGATGCCGCCCGCGATTTTGCCTCACGCATCAATATCGGCATGATCGGCATCAACGTCCCGATCCCGGTTCCGCTCGCCTACCACTCCTTCGGCGGCTGGAAGGCCTCGAGCTTCGGCGACCTCAACCAGCACGGCACGGATTCGATCAAGTTCTGGACGAAGACCAAAACCGTCACCGCCCGCTGGCCCTCCGGCATCAAGAGCGGCGCCGAATTCGTCATGCCGACGATGAAGTGATCTTCACGACATTCCGATCTGCAATCTGCAATTCGGGGGCCTTTCGGCCCCCGAATTTCTCCTCGTTATAGTGACTGCCGGCGATTATCGGTCCGGCGTCGAGGATGTCCTGAGACAAGCGCGCGGTCTGCTCGCCATCGCCTATTTTCCCCAGCGCCGAGGATCAAACTGATGCGCAAGGCACGCCCGAGCGCAAGCAGGCGATTCTGGATTACGTCGAGATCCTGGAGCGGGATTGACGTCGCGGCAAATGACCTCATAAGCTGAATGCGAATTTCATATTTTGGAATTGTTCAAAACTAGCAAACCGCCTATATAGGTCTGAACAGACGAGTCAGGAGAATGGCATGCGGTTGACGAAGCAGACGAACTATGCGGTTCGCATGTTGATGTATTGTGCTGCCAACGACGGGCACTTGAGCCGGATTCCGGAAATCGCCAGGGCCTATGGCGTTTCCGAGCTCTTTCTTTTCAAGATCCTTCAGCCGCTGAACAAGGCGGGTCTGGTCGAAACCGTGCGCGGTCGCAACGGTGGCGTGCGCTTGGGCAAACCGGCTGCCGATATTAGTCTTTTCGACGTCGTTCGGGTGACGGAAGACAGTTTCGCCATGGCCGAATGCTTCGAGGACGACGGCGAGGTCGAATGCCCCCTGGTCGACAGCTGCGGTTTGAATTCGGCGCTGCGCAAGGCGCTCAACGCTTTCTTTGCGGTACTTTCGGAATATTCCATCGACGACCTCGTCAAGGCGCGTCCGCAGATCAACTTCCTTCTCGGAATCACCGGCGAGCCCGCCTATCGCAAACCCGCGATCGTTGCCCCCGCCGCCTGATCAAAAGACCAGGATGAA
This sequence comes from Rhizobium sp. SRDI943, assembly GCF_057653695.1. Classification (NCBI taxonomy): domain Bacteria; kingdom Pseudomonadati; phylum Pseudomonadota; class Alphaproteobacteria; order Hyphomicrobiales; family Rhizobiaceae; genus Rhizobium; species Rhizobium sp. SRDI943. Next base: position 446,204 of record NZ_CM172787.1, read on the forward strand.
CTTCTGAACCGCGGTTGCCCCCAGCAACCGCGGTTTTTGTTTTTGCGGGCATCTCTCATGGCCTCCGGAACGGCGAAATGCCGGCTGCGTGTCGCGATGGGCGCGTTTTTATACCAAATGCGACAAAATTTCGGTCTTTTTTGTGCGAATATTTCCGAATGAGGCTGATTTTTGCCGGAAAATTTCTAAAATTGTCCAGCTGGAAAAATTTTCTGCGTAGCCCGTTGCTTTCAGTAAATAAATATCGTTCCATCGAGCGTCGATCGAGATGGCAATCTACGGTCTCCAAACATCAAAAAAGAACAACCGGGAAACAATATTATGAAAAAGATCTCTGTCCTGCTGGCAGCGACGGCCTTGATTTCCGTCATGGCGACGTCGGCCTGGTCCAAGACCCTTGTTTATTGCTCCGAGGGCTCGCCGGAAGGCTTCGACCCCAGCCTCTATACGGCAGGCACGACCTTCGACGCGTCGTCGCGCACGGTCTATAGCCGCCTCGTCGAATTCAAGCATGGCGGCACCGAGATCGAGCCGGGCCTGGCCGACAGCTGGAGCGTTTCGGCCGACGGCACGGAATACACCTTCAAGCTTCATCCTGGCGTTAAGTACCAGACCACCGACTTCTTCACGCCGACGCGTGACTTCAATGCCGACGACGTCATCTTCTCGTTCGAGCGTCAGCTCAAGGCTGACAATCCGTGGAACAAATATGTCGAGGGCGGCTCTTACGAATACGCCGCCGGCATGGGCTTTCCCGAGCTGATCAAGTCGATCGAGAAGGTCGATGACCTCACCGTCAAGTTTGTCCTCAATCATCCCGAAGCGCCGTTCCTTGCCGATCTCGCCATGGACTTCGCCTCGATCGTCTCCAAGGAATATGCCGACAAGCTTGCCGCCGACGGCAAGATGGCGCAGCTCAACCAGCAGCCGCTCGGCACCGGCCCGTTCACCTTCGTCGCCTACCAGCCGGATGCCGTCATCCGCTACAAGGCGAACGAAACCTATTTCAAGGGCAAGGAAAAGATCGACGATCTGGTTTTCGCGATCACCTCTGATGCTGCCGTCCGCGCGCAGAAGCTGAAGGCCGGCGAATGCCACCTCATTCCTTATCCGAATGCGGCCGACGTCTCCGAACTCAAGAAGGACGAGAACCTGACCGTGCTCGAGCAGGCCGGCCTGAACGTTTCGTATCTCGCCTACAACACCTTGATTGCTCCCTTCGACAAGGCCGAAGTCCGCAAAGCGCTGAACATGGCGATCAACAAGCAGGCGATCGTCGACGCCGTCTTCCAGGGTGCCGCAGCCGTTGCCAAGAACCCGATCCCGCCGACGATGTGGTCCTATAACGATGCCGTCGTAGACGACAAGTACGATCCCGATGCGTCGAAGAAGATGCTGGCAGATGCCGGCGTCAAGGATCTGAAGATGAAGATCTGGGCGATGCCGGTTTCGCGTCCGTACATGTTGAACGCGCGCCGCGCCGCAGAGTTGATGCAGGCCGACTTGGCCAAGGTCGGTGTCGATGCAGAAATCGTCACCCATGAATGGGCCGAATATCTGAAGCTCTCGTCCGACAAGAATCGCGACGGTGCCGTCATCCTTGGCTGGACCGGCGACAACGGCGACCCTGACAACTTCATGGATACGCTGCTTGGCTGCGATGCTGTCGGCGGCAACAACCGCGCTCAGTGGTGCAACAAGGAATTCGACGATCTGATGACGAAGGCCAAGCTGACGGCCGACGTCGCCGAGCGCACGAAGGCCTATGAGCAGGCTCAGCTGATCTTCAAGAAGGAAGCTCCCTGGAATACGCTCGACCACTCATTGGTCTTCGTTCCGATGAGCAAGAAGGTCTCGGGCTTCTTAATGGACCCGCTCGGAATTCACCGCTTCGACGGTGTGGACATTTCCGAATAATAAAAAATCTGTAAACTGCCCGGTCAACGCCGGGTGCGGCCGGCGGTCAGGTTCCCCTGACCGCCGGAAACTATTGGAAAACCTGCTATGTTGCGTTTTTTCATCGGCCGCCTCGCGGTGCTGATCCCGACATTCCTTGGCGTTTCGCTGATAGCCTTCTCGTTCATCCGCATGATCCCCGGCGACCCCGTGATGCTTTTGTCGGGTGAACGTGTGATGGCGCCGGAACGCCACGCCCAGATCATGCACGATCTCGGCTTCGACCGGCCCATATATGTGCAGTATTTCGATTATCTCGGAAAAGTGCTGCAAGGCGATCTCGGCACCTCGATCGTCACCAAGCGGCCCGTTCTCGGCGAGTTCTTCACATTGTTCCCGGCAACGCTGGAGCTTTCGCTCTGTGCCATCATCATCGCCGTCTGTCTTGGCGTGCCCGCCGGCGTCTTTGCGGCCGTCAAGCGAGGCACGTGGTTCGATCAGAGCGTGATGGGTGTTGCCCTCATCGGTTATTCCATGCCGATTTTCTGGTGGGGTCTGCTGCTCATCATCTTCTTCTCCGGCTATCTCGGCTGGACGCCGGTTTCCGGCCGCATCTCGCTGATGTATTTCTTCAAGCCGGTTACCGGTTTCATGTTGATCGACAGCCTGCTGTCGGGGCAGAAGGGAGCCTTCGCCTCGGCCGTCAGCTACCTCATTCTGCCGACCATCGTGCTGGCGACCATCCCGCTCGCCGTCATCGCGCGCCAGACGCGTTCGGCGATGCTCGAGGTTCTGGGTGAGGACTATGTCCGCACCGCGCGCTCGAAAGGCTTGAAGCCGCTACGCGTCGTCGGCGTGCATGCGCTGCGCAACGCGATGATTCCTGTCATCACCACGATCGGTCTGCAGATCGGCGTTCTTCTTGCCGGCGCCATCCTCACCGAGACGATCTTCTCTTGGCCGGGCATCGGCAAATGGATGGTCGATTCGGTCTTCAAGCGCGATTATGCCGTGGTCCAGGGTGGTCTTCTGCTGATCGCCGGCGTCATCATGCTGGTCAATCTGATTGTTGATGTTCTCTACGGCTTCATCAATCCGCGCATTCGTCATTAGGAGCGGTTCATGAGCACGGTCACCGTCAAAACCGGCCAGCCATCCGCTCTTGCGGAGTTCTGGCATTATTTCTCCCGCAACAAGGGCGCCGTCATCGGCCTCGTGGTGTTCACCATCATCCTGGTCGTCGCAGTCCTTGCGCCGCTCTTTGCGCCGCATGCGCCGAACGAGCAGAACCGTGCGGTGCTGCTGGCCGTGCCGGCCTGGATGGAGGGCGGCAGCGCCTCCTTCCCGCTCGGAACGGACGCCGTCGGCCGCGATATCCTTTCGCGCCTGATCTACGGCGCGCGGTTCTCGCTGTTCATCGGCGTCGTCGTCGTCACGCTTTCGGTCATTTCAGGCGTCCTGATCGGCCTCGTTGCCGGATTTTTCCGCGGCAAGGTCGATACCGCAATCATGCGCCTGATGGATATCATCCTGGCCTTCCCGTCGCTGCTGCTCGCTCTCGTTCTGGTGGCCGTGCTGGGACCCGGTCTCACCAACGCGATGATCGCGATTTCGCTGGTCAACCAGCCGCATTTCGTCCGGCTGACACGCGCCTCGGTCATTTCAGAGCGCGAGAAGGAATATGTCATCGCCTCGCGCGTCGCCGGTGCCGGCACCTTCCGGTTGATGTTCAAGACGATCCTGCCGAACTGTCTTGGGCCACTGATCGTTCAGGCGACGCTCGCCTTCTCGGCGGCGATTCTCGATGCCGCCGCCCTCGGCTTTCTCGGCATGGGCGCCCAGCCGCCGACACCCGAATGGGGGACGATGCTGGCCGAATCCCGTGAGTTCATCTCGCGCGCCTGGTGGGTGGTGACGTTTCCGGGTCTTGCCATCCTCATCACCGTTCTCGCCATCAACCTGATGGGCGACGGCCTGCGCGACGCGCTCGATCCCAAACTGAAGAGGTCGTGATGCCACTCCTCGAGATTGAAAATCTGACGGTCGAATTCCAGACCTCTTCCGGTCTCTTCCGCGCCGTCGACGGTGTGTCGCTTGCCTGCGACAAGGGTGAGATCCTGTCGGTCGTCGGCGAATCCGGCTCGGGCAAATCCGTTGCCATGCTGGCCCTGATGGGGCTTCTGCCCTGGACGGCGAAGATCACCGCCGACCGGATGCAGTTCGACGGTAAGGACCTTCGCGACATCTCCGCCCGCCAGCGCCGCAGGATCGTCGGCAAGGATATGGCGATGATCTTCCAGGAGCCGATGTCGAGCCTCAATCCGTGCTTCACGGTCGGCTTCCAGCTCGGCGAGACCCTGCGCTTCCATATGGGTCTCAACCGCAAGGAGCGCCGCCAACGCTCGATCGAGCTCTTGAACCTCGTCGGCATTCCGGCGCCGGAAGAGCGGCTGTCGAACTTCCCGCATCAGATGTCGGGCGGCATGAGCCAGCGCGTCATGATCGCCATGGCGCTCGCCTGCAATCCGAAGCTCCTGATCGCCGACGAGCCGACCACCGCGCTCGACGTGACGATCCAGGCACAGATCCTCGATCTGCTCGTTCGCTTGCAGAAGGAGCAGGGCATGGCGCTGGTGCTGATCACCCACGATATGGGTGTCGTCGCCGAAACCGCTGAACGCGTGCAGGTGCAATATGCCGGCCAGAAGGTCGAGGAACAGCCGGTGAGGGCACTGTTCCGCGATCCGCATCATCCCTATACCGCAGCTCTGCTCGCAGCCCTCCCCGAACGCGCCAAAGTCGGCCAGCGTCTTCCCTCGATCGCCGGTGTCGTTCCCGGCCAGCATGGTCGCCCGACAGGCTGTCTTTTCGCGCCGCGCTGCGGCTTCGCCACGGTCGAATGCGATCGCGGTGTCGTCCGCCAGGGACCGGAGCTCGGACTGGCGCTCTGCAACTATCCTTTGAAGGACGGCAAGCCGCTCGGACATCCCGGCATCATGGCCGTTGAAACTGCAGGAGATCTCGTATGACGGGCGCCGTTCTGGAGGGCAGGGATCTCGCCCGCTTCTACACCGTCAATCGCGGGCTCTTCAAAGCCGATGCCACCGTCAAGGCGCTGAACGGCGTCAGCTTCAGCCTGCATTCCGGCAAGACGCTCGCCGTCGTCGGCGAATCCGGCTGTGGCAAGTCGACGCTCGCCCGCCTGGTCACGATGATCGAGAACCCGACATCGGGGCAATTGCTGATCGACGGCAAGCCCGCCCATGTCGGCGATCGCAGCCTGCGCAGCCAGGTGCAGATCGTCTTCCAGAACCCTTATGGCTCGCTCAACCCGCGCCAGAAGGTCGGCTCGATCCTCGAAGAGCCGCTGAAGATCAACACCAATCTCGACGCCGCCGCCCGCCGCCGCAAGGTGGAGGAGATGATGGCGCGCGTCGGCCTGCGTCCGGAGCATTATGGCCGTTACCCCCATATGTTCTCCGGCGGCCAGCGCCAGCGCATCGCCATTGCCCGCGCCCTGATGCTGCGGCCGAAGGTGCTGGTGCTCGACGAACCGGTCTCGGCGCTTGATCTCTCGATCCAGGCGCAGGTGCTGAACCTGTTGATGGACCTGCAGAAGGAGATGGGGCTTGCCTATCTCTTCATCTCGCACGGCCTGTCCGTCGTCCATCACATCGCCGACGAGGTGATGGTGATGTATCTCGGCCGTCCCGTGGAAACCGGTCCCGCCGCCGAGGTCTTCGCCAGGCCGCGCCACCCCTATACGGCAGCCTTGCTGTCGGCGACGCCGATCGCCGATCCCGATCGCGAAAAGACCCGCATCCGCCTGCAGGGCGAACTGCCTTCGCCGCTGAAGCCGCCGTCGGGCTGCCACTTCAATCCGCGCTGCTGGAAGGCGCAGGACCATTGTCGCCAGGTTTCTCCCGAACTAACTGGGGAAGGCGCACATCAATATGCCTGTCATTTCCCGCTCGATTGAGCGGGAACGCAGGTTTGAGGAGGAAATCATGTCGGAGCAGATGAACAGACCTCATGCGATCATTGTCATGGGGGTCAGCGGCTGCGGCAAATCCTCTGTCGGCGAGAAACTCACTGAGGCCCTGCACTTGGCCTTCGTCGAAGGTGATGCGCTTCATCCGGCCGCCAATGTCGAGAAGATGTCGAAGGGCATTCCGCTGACCGATGAGGACCGGATGCCCTGGCTCGACCGCATCGGCGAAGACATCAAGGCCTCGCTGGAGAAGAGCAAGGGCATCATCGTTTCCTGCTCGGCGCTGAAGCGCCTCTATCGTGACAGGCTGAGGGCCGCTGCCGGCGGCAAACTGTTCTTCGTCTATCTCGAAGGTTCCAGGGCGCTGCTGATGAAGCGTATGGGCGAGCGCAAGGGACATTTCATGCCGGCCTCGCTGCTCGACAGCCAGCTGGCGACACTTGAGGTACCCACAGGCGAGCCGGGCGTCGTCACCGTCGATATCGACGATACGATCGATGGCATCGCGGCGACTGCTCTCAAAGGTCTCGCTTCTCTCGGCATCACGGGTTGAAACGCTGCGGCGAATAGGCCGCAATATCGATGAACGGCGTCTCGCCGGTGATGAGTTCGGCAAGCACGCGGCCGGTCACCGGCCCGAGCGTCAGCCCGTGATGGGCATGGCCGAAGGCAAACCACAGGCCCTGATGGCGCGGCGCCTTGCCGATAACAGGCATCATATCCGGCGTGCAGGGGCGCGCCCCCATCCAGGGTTCGGGATCGAGCCTGCCTCCGAGCGGGAAGATGGTACGCGCCACGGCTTCGGCGCGGTCGAGCTGGACCGGCGTCTTCGGCGCGTCGAGCGTTGCAAACTCCGCCCCTGTCGTCAGGCGGATGCCTCGGCGCATCGGCGCAAGGAGATAGCCGCGTTCGGCATCCAATGTCCAGTTGTTGAGCACGGCACTGCCCTCGGCGGCATAGTGCATGTGATAGCCGCGCTTGACGCCGAGCGGGAAGGAGTAGCCGAGCCGGCGCGTCGCAACGGCCGCCCAGGGGCCGAGCGCCATTACAGCATCGTCGGCTTCGAGCGGACCTTCCGCAGTCATGATTTTCCACCCGGAGCCGAACGGACCGAGCGAGGCGGCGTCACTCGTCAGGAAGCGGCCGCCGATACTTTCAAAATAGCGGCGATAGGCCGATGTCAGCGCATGCGGGTCGAGCACCGACCAGGGATCGCGCCAGCGGATACCGCCGGCGAAATCGCCGGTCATATGAGGTTCCATGCGGGCGATATCGGCCGGAGTCAGGCTGTCATACTCCACGCCGAATTCATTCTGCCAAAGTGCTGCCTCCGCAAAAGCCCCGTCGCGCTTGGCTTCAGTGCGGAAAATTTTTATCCAGCCGTCCTTGCGGATCAGCCCTTCGGCCTGCGACGCCTCGATCAGATCCTTGTGTTCGACAACCGAATTTTCGATCAGCGGTGCATAGGCCCGGGTGATGAGCGCGTGGCGACGCGCATTGGAATTCCTCCAGTAGCGAGCGAGAAAGGCGATCTGGCTCGGCAGTGTGCGCAGATGATAATGCGCGTCGATGCGATTATTCAGAGCATAACGCAGTAAAAGCCCGAGCTGCTGGGGAAAGCCGTAGGGTGCCACACCTTCGCGCTGGATCAGGCCGGCATTGCCGAACGAGGTTTCGTTGCCTGGATCCTTGCGGTCGATCAGCGTCACCTGCCGGCCGCGCCGCTGAAGATGGATGGCCGTGGAAACCCCGACGATGCCGGCGCCGAGCACGATTGCGTTCTTCGTCATTTCCGCTTGCATTCCGCTTTGTTTATCGGCGTGAAAATGCCCGTGCCGATACCGCGACGCAAACGGAAAATCGCATTCATTTCAAAATCATTGCGCTTTTCAGTGCGGCATTTTCAGCCTTTACGCGGACATAGAGGATAAGCGCGTTGAGAAGGGAAAAGACGATCGCGTAAAGCGGCAGGCCGAAGGCGAGGGGAAGGGCGGCGATCTCGCCGACGACGATCGCATAGTTCGGATGCCGGAGGAAGCGATAGGGCCCGGATCTGACGAGCGGCGCACCGGGCAGGATGATGATGCGCGTCGTCCAGCGGTCTTTCAGCGTCACCAGCACCCAGAGCCGCAGCGCCTGCAGCCCCATGAACACCAGAAACCAGAAGAGCGCGACCGGCCTGCCTGGTGCAGTGAGCCAGAGGCCGATGATCCAGCTCGCATGCAGCGCCACCATGACGGGATAATGCTCGGGTGCCACCTCCCTGGCACCTCTGGCAAGAAGTGCTGCCGTATTGCGCCGGGCGAGCACGAGCTCTCCCAGCCGCTGCAGCGTCACGAAGGCAAGGAGCGCGATCGACGGCCACATCACGCGACCCTCCTGAGCGTCACGCAGCTCGCCGAAAAGCCCGGCCCCATGGCGATCATCGCGGCGCGCGCCGGCAATCCGGCACGGATCGCCCGCTCCAGCACGAACAGGATGGTCGGCGAGGACATGTTGCCGTATTCGGCAAGCACGGCGCGTTCGTGATCCAGCGTGCCCGGCGCCATCGAAAGCGCACTCTCCATCGCGGTCAGCACCTTCATGCCGCCGGGATGGCAGATGAAGCGGTCGATATCCTGCACCCTCAGCCCGTTTCGGGCCAGAATGGCCGTTACCGCCGGGCCGAGTTCCCTTTCGGCAAAGGGCGGCAGCGATTGCGCCAGCACGATGCCGAAGCCGCCGTCATCGATCTTCCAGCCCATGATATCGAGCGTGTCGGGAAAAAGATGTTCACCGGTCGATTCCACTTCCGCCAGCCCGTTCTCGCCTGATCGCAGCACGCAGGCGGCCGCGCCGTCGCCGAAAAGCGCCGTCGCAATGATGTTCGGCCGCGTCAGTTCGTCCAGCCGGAAGGCGAGCGTGCAAAGCTCGATCGAGACGAAAAGCACAACAGCGCCCGGCCGGCTCCGCGCCAGCCTTGAGGCGATCGCAAAGCCCGACACGCCGGCGGCACAGCCGAGCCCGAAGACCGGCACGCGCTCGATATCGGATCTGAAACCCATCCGGCCGGCAAGCTGTGCATCGAGGCTCGGTGTCGTAAAACCGGTGGAGGAGACCGTCACGACACAGTCGACATCGCCGGCCTCAAGCCCTGCCTGGCGAAGGGCCGAGCTGGCAGCCTCGACGAAAAGCCCGCCTGCCACCTCTGCAAAGGCCTGCATCCGGTCCCGCCAGCCATGCGGCTCGTCGAACCAGGCAAGCGGCCGCGCCGCATGGCGCTTGTCGATGCCGGCGCTATCGAAGACGCGGGCAAGATGGCGGAAATCCTCGAAGCGGTCGGCAAATAGCCGGGCCGAGGCTTCGACCGCCTGCTTTTGGAAAATGACATGTTCGGGCGTGGCAACGGCGAGGCTGACGAGTTTGACGGTATCGGTCACAGAATTCTCCTTGTCCCTCCGGCGGAACGAAGGAAAACACGCGGACGCCCAAATTATTCAGCTTTGAAGCTTCACGAAAGGGTGAAGAAAGAAATGCAAGCAGCAGCCGAATAAAGCTGGATGCAGCGGTGTTCTCTCCCCGCAACGTCACTTTCGAGGAGTTTCCCCATGACGATCATGACAGCCCGCATCGCTTCCATCATTCTCGGCGGCTGCCTTGCCGCTTCTGTTGTCTCCGGCCCGGTTTTTGCGATCGGCGATGATAGCAGCACGACACCGGTCTGCAAAAAGGGCGAGATCTACGACCAGAAGACCAAGAAATGCGTCAAGCAGCAGAGCGCCAACGTCTCCGACGAGAACCGCGCCGACTATGCCTATTCGCTGGCCAAGGCCGGCCGCTATGAGGAGGCGCTTGCCGTGCTCGACACGGTCAAGGACCAGAACACCGCCGAAGTGCTGAATTATCGCGGTTATGCCACCCGCAAGCTCGGCCGTACCGACGAGGGCATCTCCTATTATCTGCAGTCGGTGAAAATGGACCCGCAATACGCCAAGGTCCGCGAATACCTCGGCGAAGCCTATGTCATCAAGGGTCAGCTCGATCTCGCCAAGGACCAGCTGAAGTCAATCAAGGCGATCTGCGGTACGGCTTGCGAGGAATATCAGGATCTGAACGCTGCAATCCTCGATCCCTCGAAGATCTGATCAGCAGGCCACGGGGCGGGAAAACGGAAGCACGAAAGGGATGTAAGAATGTCGGTCGCGCGCACCCATTTTCCTGCCTATAGTCGCGCGAGAATGGAATCGCCGGTTCATCCGGCGGTTTCGAGGGATGCAGGATTGGCGGAGGCGGCCATCGCGAGCGAAGCGGATATCAGGAGCGGCCTGACGGAAAATCTGCCAAGGCTCTGGCGTTATGGTCTCGTTCTCTCGCATCAGCGCGATGTCGCCGACGACCTGGTGCAGGCGACCTGCCTTCGCGCGCTCGAGCGCGCCGATCAGTTCATCCCCGGCACCCGGCTCGACCGCTGGCTGTTTTCGATCCTGCACTCGATCTGGCTGAACGAGATCCGCTCGCGCCGGGTGCGCCAGGGCCAGGGTTTCGTCGATGCCGGGGAGACGCTGACCTTCGACGGCGCGCACGACACCGAAACCCATGTGATGGCGGGTCAGGTGCTGAAACAGGTGAACGCGCTGCCCGAGGCGCAAAGGACGGTGGTTTTCCTCGCCTATGTGGAAGGACTTTCCTATCGCGAGGTTGCAGGCATATTGGATATCCCGATCGGAACTGTGATGAGCCGGCTGGCTGCGGCCCGCGCCAAGCTCTCCGACGCCGGACCGGAAGGGGGACGGCCATGACGACGAAACACACCATTCCCTCCGACGAGGACCTGACCGCCTTCATCGACGGCGAGCTGACGGCTGAAGAGGCTGCGCGCATTGAAGCCATTGTGAACGAAGACGAGAGCACCGCCGAGCGGCTGGAATTCCTGGCGCGCGCCAGCCTGCCCTTCAAGCAAGCCTTCGCCCCGCTCCTATCGGAAGCGCCGCGCGAGAAGCTGCAGGCGATGCTCGCCGCCATCCCGGCGCAGCAGAGCGCAAAATCCGGCCTCGCGCCCGCATTCGCCAGCCGCCGCCGCTTCCTCGGCGCGCTCGCCGCCTCGCTGGTCGCCGGCATCGCCATCGATCGCGCCGTCATCGGCATCGGAGCACGCTTTTCGGCAAAGGACGAAAACAGCGAATGGCGCGCCGTGGTCGCCGACTATATTTCGCTCTATACCGCCGAAACCCTGGCCGGCCCCGCCCCCGGCAGGGAGGACCAGGCCGCCCAGCTCGGCCCGCTCGACGAAAAACTCGGCCTGTCGCTCTCCCCCGAAGCCGTGTCGCTCCCGGGCATCGAATTCAAACGCGCGCTGCTGCTGCAATATGACGGTAAGGCGCTCGCCCAGATCGCCTATCTCGACCCCCAGACCGGGCCGATGGCGCTTTGCATCGTCAAGTCTGACAAGGGGTCGACGGCGCCGGACCTCGAAAGCCGCAAAGGTATGAATGTCGTCTATTGGTCGAACGCGACGCACGCTTTCATGCTGATCGGCCGCATCCCCGTAGATCGGGTGCAGGAATTGGCGGAGAACGCCCGGAGCAGGCTTTCAAGCTGACCAGCTCAGCGGGACTTCAGCTTCGCCGGTTTTTCTTGGGAGCGCGTTTGAGCTCCAAATTGATTCTTTGAACAAGGACATCGGCTTCATCACGGTCGGACAGACGCTGTCGTCAAGCTCGAAGCCTTTCCCTTCACTCGCTATGGAACGATCACAGCCGACGTCACCGAATTGCAGCAGGTGCGATCTTGAACCCGACGCGGCACGCCGTGAGGGCGAACCCCACGGCACAACAGGCGGAGACAACGTTCGGCAGCGCCGAAACAATGCGGATCTCTCGCTTTCCCGATATCATCGAGCCTGAGACTTATTAAATTTCAGCAGATGACCGTAACGTCAATTTAAGTGCCGCCGTGGCAGCAATTGCGATGGTTCGGACGGGCGAGCACAGAATCCTGGAATATGTCTTCTGGCCTTCGATAGAGGTTGCGGAGAAAGCGCTTCAGGAGCGTTAGTTACTTAGGGTCAAAAAACTTTCCTGAAGCGAAATAAAGCTTTTAGTTGAATTTTCCCCTGATTTGCGGCAGAGGGAAACTGGCATTAGGCGCGGCCGACTGGAATAGGCAAACGGGTATTTTATGACGAATCTTATTACTTCGACGAAGGACGTCAGCTTAACTGGGGATCAGAAAGTTGACGGGCTCTTCAGCGGCACTGCCTGGGACGGAACGATAACCTATGCGTTTCCCACCACCGCGACATCTTATGCTTATAGCGGCGAGAAAGACTATGCTTTCTCTTCAATTTCGTCGCAGCAGCAGTCTCTCGCCTTGTTCTTTATGGAGGAGTCCTATGGGAATGCGGCAAATGACGGCTTCTCCGTCGAGGGGTTCACGAACGCCAACTTTGTGGCCGGAAGCGCGGGTACCGCAACGGTGCGGTTCGCTCAATCGTCCCTACCTCCGACGGCATGGGCCTATACCCCAATTATCGGCGGCCACGGCGGCGATGTCTGGTTCGGAACGGAATATGCTGGCACCGAAGATGATCTTCGCTTTCCGAGGTTCGGCAACTATGCAAGCCATACCTTGGCGCATGAGCTGGGTCACGCTCTCGGACTGAAACATGCTCAGGAAGGGTATAATCTCAATCTGACAGTCGTTCCGGGTGCCTACGACTCGCTCGAATATACCATCATGACCTACCGCACATTTGTCGGAGATAACTTATATGGCTATAAGTATGAGCATGATGGCGCGCCACAAACCTTCATGATGCTCGACATCGCCGCCCTGCAGGAAATGTATGGTGCGGACTACACGACGAACAGCGGCGATACCGTCTACAAGTGGAATCCGAACCAGGGCATCACTTATGTCAACGGCGTTGCGGCCATCACGCCCGCTGCCAACCGCATCTTCGCGACAATCTGGGACGGCGGCGGTATCGATACCTATGATTTGAGCGCTTATACCACCGCCCTCAAGATCGACTTGCGAGCAGGGGGCTACTCGGTCTTTTCCCAGAGCCAGTTGGCCGACCTGGGCGGAGGTCCGAATAATGGCTATGCCCGCGGTAACATTTTCAACGCCCTTCTTTATCATGACAATGTCGCGTCGTTGATCGAGAACGTTCGGGCCGGCTCCGGCAACGATACGCTTGTCGGCAACGAGGCGGACAATGCGCTCTGGGGCAATGCCGGAAACGATACCCTTACTGGCGATTCCGGCAATGACACACTCGATGGCGGTGCCGGAATCGACAAGATGTCGGGCGGGATGGGTAACGACGTCTACATCGTCGACGATGCCAACGATGCTGTAATTGAGAATGTCGATGAGGGGACGGACACGGTCCGGACGACGGGTTCTTATACACTCAGCACCAACGTAGAAAACCTGGTCTACATTGGCACCTTTGGGTTCTCCGGTACTGGCAATACGGCGGCCAATGTGATCACTGGCGGGACAGGTATTGATTGGCTTGATGGGAAGGCCGGCGCCGACACGCTGATCGGCGGTGCGGGCAACGATACCTATATTGTCGATGATCTCGGCGATGTCGTGGTCGAGGCGGCCGACAGCGGCGCTGACACGATCCGGACCGATCTTGCGGCTTATTCGCTGGCGGACAATGCTAATGTCGAGGACCTATACTTCACAGGTAGTGGCAATTCTACCGGTGTCGGGAATAGCCTCGACAATATAATCACTGGCGGGACAGGCGACGATACTCTCTCTGGTGGGGCAGGAAACGATACCCTGAGTGGTGGCTGGGGAGATGACTCGCTCGCTGGGGGGGGCGGCTACGATATTTACGTCGTTTACGGTGACGGCGACACCGTTATTGAAAACGCCGACGAGGGCATAGATACGGTGAAGACGTACCTGGCGAGCTACACATTGAGCGCCAACGTCGAGAACCTCATTAACTTCGGACGGATTGCCTTTATCGGCACTGGCAACAACCTCAACAATACGATCACCGGTGGCGCGGTCATCGATATTTTGTCGGGCGGTGCCGGTGATGACACGCTGGACGGCGGGGCTGGCGCCGACAGGCTGATCGGCGGGACGGGTAATGACACATACATCGTCGACAACGCTTCCGACGTCGTCACCGAAAACGCCAATGAGGGGATCGATACGGTTCGCACGACACTGGCAAGCTATATGCTTGGTAGCAATGTCGAGAACCTCACCTACATGGGCGCAGTTGCCTTTACCGGGACAGGCAATGACCTTGCCAACACGATCCGGGGTGCGGCAAGTGCCGACACGCTGGACGGAAAGGCTGGAGCAGACATACTGATCGGCGGAGCGGGCGATGACACTTATATTGTCGATAACCTTGCCGACGTCGTCACTGAGAGGCCGAATGAAGGAGCCGATCTGGTCAAGACGACGCTTTCTTCCTATGCTTTGACCAATAATGTTGAAAAGCTGACCTTCATCGGCACCGGCGATTTCGCTGGAACTGGAAATGGTCTCGCGAATACGATCAACGGCGGCGCTGGCAACGACACGCTTGACGGCGGCGCCGGCAATGACGCGCTTGACGGCGGTGCCGGCAACGACATCTATGTGCTCGACAGTGCGAGCGACGTGATCAAGGACAGCGCCGGCACCGACGAAATCCGCACGGTGCTTGCAGCCTTCTCGATCGCCGCATTGGTCAATGTCGAGAACCTGACCTACACCCGGTCCGCCAACTTCACCGGCACCGGCAATGCGTTCGCCAACACGATCACTGGTGGCGCCGGCAATGACACGCTGGATGGCGGAGCCGGTGCGGATAGCTTGATCGGCGGTGAGGGCGACGACACCTATATCGTCGACAATATCGGCGACCTCGTCACCGAAGCTGCCGACGCCGGGACCGACACGGTTCGCACGACATTGGCAAGCTATACGCTTGGCAGCGATCTCGAGAACCTCGCCTATATCGGAACAGCAGCCTTCGCCGGGACGGGCAATAGCCTCGACAACACGATCAGGGGCGCGGCAGTTGCCGATATCCTGGACGGGGGGGCCGGTGCGGACAGCTTGATCGGTGGTGCGGGCAACGACACCTATATCGTCGACAATGCCGGCGACCTCGTCACCGAAGCGGCCGAGGTGGGTATTGACACGGTTCGCACGACGCTGGCCGCCTACACACTGGGGGCGAATGTCGAGAACCTGCTCTATACGGGATCGGCCAACTTCACCGGCACCGGCAATGCGCTTGCCAACACGATCACCGGCGGCGTCGGCAATGACACGCTGGATGGCGGCACCGGCAATGACACGCTGATCGGCGGCGCCGGCAACGACACATTGATCGGCGGGGGCGGTTCCGACACGATGTCGGGCGGGACGGGCGACGACATCTATGTGGTCGACAGTGCGACCGACGTAATCAACGAGGCAGTCAGCGCCGGCACCGACGAAATCCGCACGGCGCTCGCAGCCTACTCGATCGCCGCACTGATCAATGTCGAGAACCTGACCTACACGGGATCCGCCAGCTTCATCGGCACGGGCAATGCGCTGGCCAACATCATCACCGGCGGTATCGGCAACGACACGCTGAATGGCGGGGGCGGTGCGGATACCTTGATCGGTGGTGCTGGCGACGACACCTATATAGTCGACAATATCGGCGACCTCGTCACCGAAGCTGCCGACGCCGGGACCGACACGGTTCGCACGACATTGGCAAGCTATACGCTTGGCAGCGATGTCGAGAACCTCACCAATATCGGCACGGCAGCCTTTACCGGAACAGGCAATGATCTTGACAACGTGATCACCGGTGGCGCTGCGATCGATACGCTGTCCGGCGGTGTCGGCAACGATACGCTGAATGGCGGGGCAGGGGCCGATCGTTTGATCGGCGGTGAGGGCAATGACATCTATATCGTCGACAATGCCGGCGACGTCGTCACTGAGGCCGCCAATGAAGGGATCGACACGGTTCGGACGAACCTGAGTGCCCACACATTGGCGGCCAATGTCGAGAACCTCACCTACATCGGAACGGCAGCCTTTACCGGGGCGGGCAATCTGCTCGACAACATTATCATAGGTGGTGTTGCTGCCGACAAGCTCATGGGGGCTGCGGGCAACGACACTTTGATCGGCGGGGCTGGTGCCGACACGATGTTGGGTGGGACGGGTGACGACATCTATGTGGTCGATATTGCGACTGACATCGTGTTTGAGAACGCGAACGAAGGGACGGACACGGTCCGGACGGCGCTTGTCAGCTATACGCTCGGCAACAATGTCGAGAACCTGACCTATACGGGATCCGCCAGCTTCACTGGCGCCGGCAATGCGCTCGCCAACACGATCACCGGCGGCGCCGGCAATGATGTGCTGAATGGCGGGACAGGCGCGGATAGCTTGATCGGCGGTGCGGGCAACGACACTTATATCGTCGACAATGCCGGCGACATCGTCACCGAAGTTGCGAATGAGGGGACCGACACGGTTCGCGCGAACCTGGCGAGCTATACGCTTGCCGCCAATGTCGAGAACCTGAGCTTTGCCGGCACAGGAACTTTCGCTGGTACCGGTAACAATCTCGACAACACGATCACGGGTGGCGCTGCCGCCGATGCGCTTTCCGGTGGCGCCGGCAATGACACGCTGGATGGCGGAGCCGGTGCGGATAGCTTGATCGGCGGTGAGGGCGACGACACCTATATCGTCGACAATATCGGCGACCTCGTCACCGAAGCTGCCGACGCCGGGACCGACACGGTTCGCACGACATTGGCAAGCTATACGCTTGGCAGCGATCTCGAGAACCTCGCCTATATCGGAACAGCAGCCTTCGCCGGGACGGGCAATAGCCTCGACAACACGATCAGGGGCGCGGCAGTTGCCGATATCCTGGACGGGGGGGCCGGTGCGGACAGCTTGATCGGTGGTGCGGGCAACGACACCTATATCGTCGACAATGCCGGCGACCTCGTCACCGAAGCGGCCGAGGTGGGTATTGACACGGTTCGCACGACGCTGGCCGCCTACACACTGGGGGCGAATGTCGAGAACCTGCTCTATACGGGATCGGCCAACTTCACCGGCACCGGCAATGCGCTTGCCAACACGATCACCGGCGGCGTCGGCAATGACACGCTGGATGGCGGCACCGGCAATGACACGCTGATCGGCGGCGCCGGCAACGACACATTGATCGGCGGGGGCGGTTCCGACACGATGTCGGGCGGGACGGGCGACGACATCTATGTGGTCGACAGTGCGACCGACGTAATCAACGAGGCAGTCAGCGCCGGCACCGACGAAATCCGCACGGCGCTCGCAGCCTACTCGATCGCCGCACTGATCAATGTCGAGAACCTGACCTACACGGGATCCGCCAGCTTCATCGGCACGGGCAATGCGCTGGCCAACATCATCACCGGCGGTATCGGCAACGACACGCTGAATGGCGGGGGCGGTGCGGATACCTTGATCGGTGGTGCTGGCGACGACACCTATATAGTCGACAATATCGGCGACCTCGTCACCGAAGCTGCCGACGCCGGGACCGACACGGTTCGCACGACATTGGCAAGCTATACGCTTGGCAGCGATGTCGAGAACCTCACCAATATCGGCACGGCAGCCTTTACCGGAACAGGCAATGATCTTGACAACGTGATCACCGGTGGCGCTGCGATCGATACGCTGTCCGGCGGTGTCGGCAACGATACGCTGAATGGCGGGGCAGGGGCCGATCGTTTGATCGGCGGTGAGGGCAATGACATCTATATCGTCGACAATGCCGGCGACGTCGTCACTGAGGCCGCCAATGAAGGGATCGACACGGTTCGGACGAACCTGAGTGCCCACACATTGGCGGCCAATGTCGAGAACCTCACCTACATCGGAACGGCAGCCTTTACCGGGGCGGGCAATCTGCTCGACAACATTATCATAGGTGGTGTTGCTGCCGACAAGCTCATGGGGGCTGCGGGCAACGACACTTTGATCGGCGGGGCTGGTGCCGACACGATGTTGGGTGGGACGGGTGACGACATCTATGTGGTCGATATTGCGACTGACATCGTGTTTGAGAACGCGAACGAAGGGACGGACACGGTCCGGACGGCGCTTGTCAGCTATACGCTCGGCAACAATGTCGAGAACCTGACCTATACGGGATCCGCCAGCTTCACTGGCGCCGGCAATGCGCTCGCCAACACGATCACCGGCGGCGCCGGCAATGATGTGCTGAATGGCGGGACAGGCGCGGATAGCTTGATCGGCGGTGCGGGCAACGACACTTATATCGTCGACAATGCCGGCGACATCGTCACCGAAGTTGCGAATGAGGGGACCGACACGGTTCGCGCGAACCTGGCGAGCTATACGCTTGCCGCCAATGTCGAGAACCTCACCTATATCGGAACTGGGCCGTTTGCCGGAGAAGGGAATGCGCTTAACAACGTGATCGTCGGCGGCAGTGGTTTTAATGCGCTGACGGGTGGCGCCGGCAACGATACCCTCACTGGTGGAGCGGCAGCCGACGTCTTCATTTATTCGCTGAACTGGGGCCACGATACGATCACAAACTTCGTGGCAACCGGCTCCGCACATGACACGATCAGGATCGACCACAGCATTTTCGCCGACTGGGAATCGCTTTTTGCCGCATCCAGTCAGTATGGCAACGATACAGTCGTTACAGCCGATATCGACAACACCATAGTGTTGAGGAACGTAGCCTTGACGAGCCTAGACTCGGGGGATTTCTTTTTTGCGTGAACCCAATCGGACCTCCTGGTAAACCCTGCGGGGGAGATCGAGCATGCTTCGGCGGAGCGGATGACGGCGATTTGTGGAGGAGATGAGGGAAGGGGATTGAACGACACCATTTTTTCCGGCAATTGAGGTCATCAGAATTTAGCTCGGCTCTTCGTCGCCGTGGGGATTTAGGCCGGTGATGAAACTCAAAGTGGCTGATCCACAGAAACAACCATTAACACAAGAGCGTCGCATTGGTCCGCCCCGTTGTTGGCGGCCTTGAAGTTGTGACGATCGGCGATTGTGCGAATGAAGGTACTTGTGCGGTCATAAACGCCTGCTCTCCACGAGTGGTTCTGGATGAAATCATGAATTTAAACGTCAACCGGCTTTTGTTTTTCCGCGTATTTCCGCTGGTCGTTCTTTGTCTTATTCTCGGGTGGATTTATAGCGGGGCACCGGGGTTCCCGGCACCGAGTCTGAAGCTGATAGCCGTCGCTGGTTGGCAACCGCGCGATTCGGCTGGAGAATTCGTGTATCATGACAAGCTTTGGCTTCTGGGCGGCTGGAAATGTCTGGAACTCGACGGATGGCATCAAGTGGGATCTAGTCCAGTCGGAGCTACCTTTCCATTATACCGACCTGCCGATGACGATCGTGTTCAAAAGGACCGAATGTGGGTACTCGGTGGACCACACTTTCGGACCCGGAGCATCCTGCCACCAATGCCGTGTGGAACTCCGATGACGGAATTCGCTGGAACAAGGTCCAAGTAGCGGCTTCCTGGAGCCCAAGAACAGCCACGCCGATTGTGATGCTAAATGGTAAGCTGTGGATTCTCGGGGGGCTTGAGTGGGTTGATGGCAAGCAGACACTTAAGAACGACGTGTGGAGCTCCAGCGATGGCATCAATTGGACCAAGGTGACAGAACACGCGGCATGGCAGCCGCGTGCATATCACACGGCCGTCGCTTATCACGGAAAACTATGGGTTCTTGGCGGCGGGTCATATCACCCAGACTACATTGCCTTGAACGACGTCTGGAACTCTGAAGATGGTATCAATTAGAAAAAAGTTTCCAACGCACCGTGGAGCGGACGGATCTGGTTCTCGGGCGCAGAATATCGAGATCGCATGTGGGTGATTGGTGGCTGGAGTAAAGAAGCCCTTAACGTCGGCGGAATTTGGTTCACGGACGATGGCATTGATTGGACGCGATTGCGTTTATCTGACAGCTGGCGACCAAGACATGAACAATCGATTTATGTTGTGGGCGATAGAATAATCATCGCTGGCGGGCATGCCGATCCAATCACCAATGAGTGTGGGAGCTGAAAGTTCCTCGGCTATGGCTAGAATTCGATCGCCTCTGACCTGCCACTGAACTTTTCATCCGGCGACGATTAGAGCCTCGGCACAACAACCTTGGAAATTCAGCGGATGGCAGCTTGCGTATCCAGCCTCTATAAGGAACAGCCGCTCGTTCGCGGAATTTTGGGCTGAGGTTAGGCGCGGATGACAAACTACGCCGCCCATCCTTCCAGCGCGTCAGCCAGAACTGCCGCAACGCGGTTCTGCTGCTCGAACGTCAGGCCTACCCACAAGGGCAAGCGTATCAGACGCTCTGACTGCGAAGTCGTTACCGGCAACTCGCCTGACATCCGCGCATATCGTCTTCCTGCGGGCGAGGAATGAAGAGGGACGTAATGGAAGACTGACGAAATGCCGTTGCTTTTCAGCTCACCTAGTACCTTTTGACGGTCTCTCTCTTCCGGCAGCAGTACATAGTACATGTGGGCATTATGCTGGCAATCATCAGGCACGATAGGGCGACGGAGCAGCCCCTCCGTTTCGAGCGGCTCAAGGATCGCGTGATAATAATGCCAGATCGCCAGACGGTCTTTTGTAATGCGCTCTGACTCTTCGAGTTGCGCCCACAAGAAGGCCGCGATCAACTCCCCCGGCAGGAAGGACGAGCCCACTTCCTGCCAAGTGTACTTGTCAACTTCACCCCGGAAGAAACGACTGCGATCAGTGCCTTTTTCACGGATGACTTCGGCCCGCAGAGCCAGCGCAGGATCATTGACCAATAGCGCTCCGCCTTCGCCAGAAATGACATTCTTGGTCTCGTGAAAACTGTATGCCGCGAGATCGCCGATGCTGCCGATCGGGCGCCCCTTATATGCGGCCATCACGCCCTGTGCCGCGTCCTCTACGACCTTGAGACCGTGTTGTCTGGCGATGCGCATAATGGTGTCCATTTCGCATGCAACGCCCGCGTAGTGAACTGGGACTATAGCGCGAGTGCGCGGGGTGATCGCCGCTTCAATCAAGCTTTCATCTAGATTCAGAGTGTCTTCACGGATGTCGACGAATACCGGGACTCCGCCGCGCAGGACGAAGGCGTTTGCAGTCGAGACGAAAGTGTATGATGGCATTATGATCTCGTCACCCGGCTGAATGTCGAGAAGCAGAGCCGCCATTTCGAGCGCCGCAGTGCATGAGTGAGTTAGTAGCGACTTGTTGCAGCCGCTTGTTTGCTCAAGCCACTCATGACATCTTTTGGTAAATGGGCCGTCTCCGGCAAGCATGTTTCCAAACTTTGCTTCAGCAATGTAATAGAGTTCCTTCCCTGTCATGAAAGGACGGTTGAATTCTATTTTATTGCTCACTGCTTCCCCCTTGAAGTCTGTGCCATTCCTCGGAGACACTGTGCAGGTATTCGCTGTATTCGCATTTTGGCATGCGAGTTATCAGGCCTTCGAATTGCTCAATACTGAGGAAGCCTCTTACGAGGGCAGCCTCTTCCGGGCAACCAATTTTTACGCCCTGTCTTCGTTCGATCGCTTCGATATAGCTAGACGCCTCGTGCAGCGCAGTACTGGTACCGGCGTCAAGCCAGGCAAAGCCGCGGCTCAAGCGCCGCACCTGCAGCTTGCCCAGCCTCAGGTATTCCAGATTGATGTCCGTGATTTCCAGTTCCCCCCGGATGGACGGCTTCACTGCCTTTGCAATGCCCAACACGCTGTTGTCGTAGACATACACCCCAGGCACGGCGTAGTTGCTTTTGGGGTGCTGGGGCTTTTCTTCAATGGAGATTGCCTTTCCTTTCCGGTCGAACTCCACCACGCCATAGCGCTCTGGGTCCTTGACATGGTAAGCGAAAATTGTTGCGCCACCCGTAAAGCTGGAGACTGCCCGGGGGAAATCGTCCCCACCGGAAAAGATATTGTCGCCCAGCATCAGGATCACGTCATCGGAGCCAACAAAATCCGCCGCAATCAAAAATGCCTGTGCAATCCCTTCGGGTCTCGGCTGCTCGCGATACTGGATTGCCACTCCCCATTGATTGCCATCCCCAAGCAAATTCTGATACCGAGGCAAGTCATGCGGCGTCGCAATGAGGCAGAATTCTCTGACCCCTGACGCAATCAGAACGGTCAGAGGGTAATAGATCATAGGTTTGTCGAAAACAGCCTGGAGCTGCTTACTGGAGACTTGCGTCAGAGGATACAGTCGCGACCCCGCGCCGCCAGCAAGAACAATCGCTTTCATTCATGTCTCCCCACACGATATCGTCGCCGCGATCGGTGTCCGTTAGATGAATGCCCTTCCACTCGACAAAATGAAAAGGGACAACATCAGCCTCACATCTTTCTGGCGACGAGCAGTCGCGAACCACCCAAAGGGAAATCGAAACCAGTTCCGATGAGAGCGCTTTCCGCACGCAATATCCATCTGAAAGCGTTATTGAGCAGGCTTGGAAGTTGCATCTCGGTTCGAACGTCGATCTCGTCAACCGATTTATTTCGGCTTAGCAAACGCGAAGCTAGCATCGCCGGCAGCAGGAACGAGACGAAGGAGGTGTTGCGAAGGATGGTGAAGCCCGCGGCAGTAACTTTCCTGCTCAATTCGTTGGCCGTGTACCGACGGCAATGGTGAGCGTAATCGTCAAGGGGACTCCACAGCCATGGATGTTGCGGAACAGTCACCAGCAGCGTACCTTTAGGCTTCAGCGCGGCGTGCATTTGCTGCAGGACGGTTTCATCTTCCTCGATGTGCTCAAGAACATCAAATGCGCCGATGGCTTCAAATTCCTCCGCGAATGGAATTGCCCGGGCATCCATTTGCATGAGCCGTGCATTAGGCAATCTCTGAGAAGCGAATCGCAGACCCTCGATAAATATCTCGCTTCCGAAAATCTCAGCTTCAGGATATTTTCCGGTGACGCCGGAAAGAACAAAACCCGTTCCACAGCCAATTTCCAGAAAAGAGCGGAATTTGGGATGGTACTTGCGTAAAGCCCATAGGATAAGATCGTTTCGGGACCGGAACCAGAAATTTGTGGCCTCTAATTCCGACAGAACTTTGAAATAGGAAGCCTCAAATCCACCTCCTTGGTTAGCAAACTGTGGAGCGTAAGCTGCTATTCCGCCTATTTCTTCAGGCTCCCAGCGGCAAGCGGGGCAACGAGGCCTGCCGGCTTCGCTGTCGAATTTAGTTCCACAACCCAAACAACGGGAGCTCACGGGTTTTGTTTTCTCTTGCTAGTGGACGGGAAGGCATAAATGTTGGACGCCAGATATACGAATGCGGCCACAGCAACTATACCAAATGCTTGCACATAGAAGTGCGCATAATGGAGCCTATCCACAAACACGTAGAGGATGCTGTAGTTCAGCGCGTAACCAATGCCATAGATGATTCCATATCGGACTAGGGCCCCCTGCTGCTCCGCAGCCTGAATAAAAACCCAGCGCCGATTGGCGGCAAAGCTCATCAAAACTCCGACCAAATAAAGTATAGTCATCGCCAACTTTGGCGGAACCCCAGAAAAGGTGACAATGAGGTAAAGGATATATCCGAAGCCGTTGGTCAATAAGCCGATAAATCCAAAACGGGCCAGCTGCAACATACTATTTCTAGACAGAATCAGATCTCTCCACCTTATTGTCGTCCAGAACAGCCAAGCCAAAACCCGTTTTACCGTAGCCATCGCCATTGTATAGCATATAGGTATTGTCCTCGTGCCGAAACACGTAAGGGTACTCGATCATCGCGCTATCCCAGCCGTTTTCGGAAACGTCTATACCCACCTGGTCCAATTTCAAGATCCACGCGATTCCGTCCCGGCTTTCAGAATACCCGATCCGATAGGCTTCGCCCTGACCGCTGCGATAAGAAAACCACATCCGGTAACCACACGCCGCATCAATGAGAACCGTGGGCCTGGAGAAGGCTTGCGCCCTACCAATTTCATAGGGAATTGCCACACCTTCCTTGTGCCATATATGGCCATCCCTTGAACTTGCGGACTTGATAACATGGAGCATTTCACCGTTGCCCGCGTCCCAGGTTACGGTGGACCCATACCACATCCTGAACGTTTCACTATCCGTCTTTTCAACCCATGGATAGGAAAGACTGACTGAATCTTCCTCATCCGAAGCCATGAACGCTACGTCGGCGTCCAGCTCAAGCGTCAGATCGGGTCGAACCTTTATACGGCCTATATCGCCACGCCAGTGCCCTCCCGGAGGCCTCTGCCATCCCATGAATAGCATATAGCGCTGCACTCCCGCATAATAGCAGTTACCGATGCTGATACCCGCTTCAAAGAAACTGCCGCCAGCACCGTGTACCAGAAAGGGCTGCTTGTGTTCGTGAACGACTTCTCGCGTCAAGAGATTAATATCAACGGCGCCCACAGAGGAACGATTCTCGCTGTCGCGCCCGCTAAAAAACACCCTGTATGTGTCACCTTCAAGGTGGAGTGCGAGCGGGTTGGCAGCGTGACTCCTCAGCTTCGGGTGCAAACCGGACGGTTTGAAGAGCAGGTCGGTTTTAACCCATGTGCCGGTCATATCTTGCGCAGTTTTGAGCTGGGAACACGCGAGCGTTCAGAGGCGCTAGCTACGTAAACTCCATCAGCCTCGGCATCGGACAGTATGAGTGCTGCGGCACCGATAACGCACTTTGCCCCGATACTAACGTGATCACGAAGCGTGGCATTGACCCCTATGAAACATTGCTCGCCGATCCTGACACCACCGGACACCACAACATGGGAGGATATGAACGTGTGACTTCCGATATCCGAATGATGACCTATGTGGTTACCGCTCCACAACGTGACATTATCGCCGATATGCGAAAATGGTTGGATCGTATTGTCTTCAAGAATAAAACAATTACGCCCGAAGGAATGCCCGTTGAGGACTGTTGCGCTAGAACTGATATAGCTTGCAAGATCGTAACCGAGAGCCAGCCCGGCCTCGAATTTCTCCTTGCGGATTTGGTTCAGCTTGGAGTAGCTGAGTGCGACGAAAAGGGCATGGTCGGCCGGTGGATAGAGATCAGCGACGTTTTCGAAGGCAACGACCGGCAGGCCACAAAACTCTCGATTAGTTAAATAGGCTTCGTCCACAGTGAACGCGACCACATCATAATCGCTGTCATTTTGGAAATAGTAATGCGCGAGTTGGGCGATATCGCCGGCCCCAAAAATGATGAGCTTCCGCGTCATAGCTACTTCCTCACGATCATCGTAAACTCGTATAGCTCATAGTCATGCAACAAAGCTACCCGCCGTGAATAGCGCCGTTTGCAAAGATCGAATAAGTCCAGCGGGTTGGCGTAGAAAAGATCACCCCGCATCCGGTCTGCATCAGAATAGGATGTTAGACAATTGAAAGAAAAACCTGTCCGACTGGATATGTTCATCATGTCCAGTGTTTCCACCAGATACGCAAGCCACTCCTCGTCCGTCCGACCAAGCCGCACATTGAAAATTCCCGACGCTACGGAATAATCGACGATCTCACCTGGCGAGTTAGCCAACCTAAAAGTCACGTCCGGCGACGCGGCGATACGCGAACGGGCGGCTTCAATCATCGGCAGAGCAATGTCGACACCTATATACCGAGTGGCGTGTCCCAACTGCGAGAGGTGGTCAAGCAACGCCCCATATCCGCATCCTATATCGGCGATAGAATATGGTTGCGAAGAATCAACCACCTTGAGAAGTTGATTGAAGCGCATGATTTGGCCAGCTTGGCTGTTCCAGTCAACACCTGCTGCAGTTTGGCCATGTTCAGCGATTCGTCCCGAATAATAGTTCGCCACATCCTTCAGGATGTCATCACTCGATTCAACCATGAATGTCCCACCACGTGTAAGGGCGCTGATGTTTTAGCGGCGTAGCCATTCCAGCAATATCTACTCCAACACCCGCGACAGCATATACCGCACGGCTGACGACGTTGGAAAGGCCCCTCCAACTTTTGTAAAGCGCGTGAGTATTTTTCGGAATAGATCGGCTAACTCTCTGAGGAATTCCTTTTAGAATAGATATCTTGAATGATTGAGCGGGGTCTATCCTTCACCTCCTCCAGGATCTGTTTGACATAAAGGCCCATCAGCCCGGTAAAAACAGCATTCAAGCTGAAGAAAAAGACCACGACGGCCATGAGTGACGCCCATCCGTCTTGGACCGGTCCGGTCAGCGCGCGCACCACAACAAACCCGCCGTAGACGATACCTAAGAAAGCCATCATCAAGCTAAAGCACAGCATTAATATCAATGGCTTGGCCGAAAACGTCGTGATAGCAAGGGCAGTCAGAGCAATCCGCCTTCCTAGCGAGTAGGTCGTATCCGAGGAGCTGGCTTTGACAAAAGGGAACGACGCCTGGGGATAGCCAACAAGAATGCTTAGTGGAACGAAGACTGGGTTTTTGTCGCGAAATTTAAGTAGAGCGGATACATAGCGACGGGTCATCAATCGCATCGTTGATACGTTCTGGGGTATGCGTACCTCGCTTAACGCGGAGAAAAGCCAATAAAAAAGGTGCCCCGATATCCGCTCCATCCGGCCGCCTTTCCGACGTTCCTGCAGCCCGTAGAGACAATCAACAGCTTTTCCCCGCAAAACCTGCGCCATTTCCGAAAGCAACTCGGGAGGCTCCTCGAGATCGCTGTCAATCAGGAATATTAGGTCGCCTTGAGCATGCTCCAAACCCGCGAGCATCGCTTTATGATGCCCGAAATTTCTGCTCAAGCATAATAGCGAGATCCGAGCGTCGCGCTCAACCCAATTTCGCACGATGTTCACCGAACCGTCCGGACTGCCATCATCGACAATCACGATTTCAATATCATCCGACACCGCCTCTCCCGCGGCCAAGGCACGTTGGATGAACTCATCGATTGTGTCCATTGACCTGTATAGGGTTGTAACAATGGATAACTTGCGTGTCATGGAACTCATTTGACTTTCGGCAACCGAGACTTGAACCAGTCGCCAACTGAACGAAATTCTTCCAGGCCATAGCCCAGTATTTTCTTTTGCTGGTCTGTAAAATCTGGAGCTTCACCTAGCACAGAAGGAATATGGAACTGCTGACGCAGCATGGGAATCGTGAAGACGTGATTGATGGCGCGACGATTTTTATCGGTCTTATTGGTGCCGCCGGCGTGGTAAACCATGCAGTCCAAGACAATGAACGTCCCCCGTTTGACGGTGACGTGGGTCTCCAAACGCCGAACAACTTCGTCAGGTGGAAACGCTTCACGATGATGGGTTCCAGGGATCACGCGCGTGGAGCCATTTTCGATAGTGAAGTCGTCTAGTGCAAAGAGTGCATTGATAGCGAGCGGCCGAGAGCTAGTGAAATGCTGATACGGAAGATCTCTGTGATACTGGGCTTGGTGGTATTTGCTTTGGTGGCCGCGGTTTATCAGGCCGTTCACCTGGTTCAGGATGAAGTAACCGCCGAGGAGCCGCGACAATAACGCATGAAGTGGCCCATTGAAAACGACCTCCCAGAAATTGGGGCACAGCATCGGAAGGAGGCGAATCGTATCACGCTCATTAATCTTGCTAAGATCATAACCTCGGTCTGTTGCCTCGGTATCGTATTCTAACTCCGCTCTATTGAAAAACTGCGAGAGTTCATCGAGCTGAGCCCCGGCCAATCCGGAATCTAGCGTAGTGTATCCCAGTAGCCTGACCTCCTCCGCGAGGATGTCGTAAATGTCGTTTGCTTCGGTTGTCGCAATAACGCCGTAGCGAGAAATTTCCGTCATAGGATGGCATCCTGCCTTGCAATTTCAAGAGAATGAAAGATCGGAACATCCTCCGATCCAAAACGATCTCGGATAAGCGACCAGCTTCGCTCATGCACAGCCGCGATCAGGGGCATTCTTGGAAAGCTCAAGAAGTCTTTGACCGATACAACAGGTTTACCATAGAAATCCGCCTCTACCGGTTGATCCCTAACAAAAAACTCTGCGTTTTCGATCACGGACGGGCTATAGGCGTGAAGAAGATCCGAATACTCACCCGTGCCGAAGATGCCATACTTCCGGCCCTTAAGCACCCGGTTGGTCGCGTCTCGTATCTTGCTCCAGGTGTTCACATACTCTGCGCGCTCCTGAGAAAGAAAGGCGAAGCCGCGGGTCTGATTGTCGAGGTCAGCGTCGCCGAACTGCAACAGGTAAATCCTAAATCCCTGCAGGCTGCCCGTTAAGGGGGAGTTCGCAACCATCCGCAGGTTTGCACCCGCTACAATCATTGCCAAGGATGCGGACGTAAAGTTGGATATATGATCGTAAAAGAGCAACTCCGACCCCACGATTTCTCCATCCGGACAAATGACGACAATATTCCCTGTTTTATCAATGACGCGTCGGCATGCTTGCAGAAAACCGAGGGGATTACGTGTGTGCTCGATCACGTTAACGGACAGGCAAAGATTGTAGCCGGGGCGGGAGGCCTCGAACTGCTCAGCAAAACCCTCGTGGATGGAAATTCGACCTCCCACGTTTGAACGCGCATTCGCGGCTATCCGGGAACTAGGCTCCACTCCGGTTGAAATTTGAGCGCCAAGCCTATTGGTCAGATGACCGAGCAACGTACCGCTGCCGCATCCAAACTCTATGATCTTGGAAAAATTGGCTTCATTCCCCAGATGATGCGTCAAGAAAGCTTCTATCTGTCGGCTATATTCGGCCGAGCGCGCAGCCTCCGCCACCGCGTCTCGCAGGCCGATCGAGTAGTCGGCGCTATAAATCTCTTTTATTTGCTCTTCTGAAAAATTCTGGGTGTGGAAGCCATGGCCGCAGTTGTTACAAGAACAGCGCTTAAGAGGATTCGATACCACCTTGCCGTCGCTAACCATCGAGCGGGCTGCATGCGGAATAGGTAGATTTCTACAATCTGCTGATCCACATGCGGGACACGTAGAAATATGTTCCGTCAAGCGAAGTCCCCCGCATTGCTTGCTAGCGGACCGCAATAACGCAATTTTGTTACCACGCGCAAGCCTTAAAAATGTGGCGAATTGGCGCCAGTATCCGGTACGCTTTCTTCTTTCTGCACACGCGCACCAATGCTCCAAAGGGTGGTGCGGCACCGGAGACCCACGCCAAAGGTTCAAGTGTTAGTCAACTCATGATGCCTCTCCCAAGGATCAAAACTGCCCCACGCTATTTACATTGCAACCCCCGGGCTTCAGAGAGAGCGCCGATCATCCACCCTTCGTTCCTTGTTCCCGGGAGTTGGCAAGAGTGTCGAAACACCGAAACACCTCCAGCGGTGCCCAATCATTTCCGCCACTCTCACAAGCGCAATTCACTAGCGGACCAGAAATTTGGCGCTGTAAAAGTTTCATTTCAGGTATCTCATGTGATTTCGCGAGTCCCTACCACAATTAAAGAGAAGATCGAGGATCGTCACTCCATGAACGAATTCACCCCAGAGCTGGGGGTATTTAGGATAGCCGGCATAGTCGAACCAGGTAAGCCTAATTCCTCGTTCTTTAAAGACTTCTTCATCTACATAGTCTTTTGCCGCGGGGCCAGATACGTACTCTGTGCCACCCGCTTGAGCACAAAGCGCAGCCAGACGCTCTGTCTTTCCTTCCACTAACGTGTAGTCCCATGAATGGGAAATTACAGTTTCGATTGAGAGATAATTGCAGATTGCTGCAATGAATCGGCGATTGAGCGGCGAAAGGTGACTTGGCGGTTCATTCAGGTAAAGGGGCTCCAGCCACACAGCGATTTCCTCAAAGTGTGCAGCACGACGATAGTTCTGGATCAGGCTCTTCCAATGGGCGCTCGCCCATTCGGTGCCTTCTATCTCAGTTTCTCGGATTTTCTGGTGGTACTTTCCCTTTACCTGAACGGGGACTGTGAGCCATTGAATCCCCTGAGGCGTCTTGATCTGATTGCGATTGCGCCAATCACGTCGCGTATATTGCATGTCGTCGTAGAGGATAAACTCATCCACGGCAGCGATCATATCGAAATAACCCTTCCACGGGATATAGTTTGACTGGACGATAGCCACCTTCTTCACTTCATTTCCTTCGCTCGAATGGCTCGGCAGGCGTTCAAAGCCTCACTCGCTGCCGTCGGTTTGTAAAGCTCTTGAGTGCGGCTGGCATCATAGCCGCCTGCGCCTGCGGCTGCACATCATTGTTTGTTGGGAGATCGTCAACACGCCGGATCGGGGCATCCTGGAATGAGAGGCTGAAAGAAGTCATCAGCGCCTTTCAGTGGGTTCGCCGTGTCTGGTCATAGTATGTGGTGAAAGTTCAAGAAGATTGGCAGCGCCTGCTGATCGTCCATGGGCTGACCAGAGTCTCGGAACAATCAGATGGTATGGTTCGCGTCTTGATGAGCCCCGCGATGATAGGAGGCCGATACGGCGGCGTGCTCCGAAGGAGCTCTGGGTTGAACTGAACCAGTCTCGTCACAGGACAGCAGCTCGACGGTTCGCAGGAGCCGCCGACGAAGGACGATAATCCTCTTGACCACGAGGGTTTTAACAAGAAGCCGGAGCAGATAAAGTCCTTTTGGTC
Source organism: Rhizobium sp. SRDI943 (assembly GCF_057653695.1). NCBI lineage: Bacteria > Pseudomonadati > Pseudomonadota > Alphaproteobacteria > Hyphomicrobiales > Rhizobiaceae > Rhizobium > Rhizobium sp. SRDI943. Next base: position 476,713 of record NZ_CM172787.1, read on the forward strand.
ATCGCAGCAAAAACGGTTCAGGATTAGCGAACTCGCCTCCCCAGTCCTGATGAAAGATGATTGTATATGGACAGCCGCCCCTCAAACGTTGACAGTTCCGCTAAAATGTCACTTCGCAAACCAGTCGTCTCTCGCTCGCCATATATTGGCCCCGCAGCAGCAAATCCACGCTGGGTAGCGGCTCCACGTACTGACGATAAATGAGGGTCTCACCGTTTGAATGTTCGTTTTCGCCAAGGTAGCTGACCTGCTGGCGAAACGCTTCAAATTGGCAGCCCTCCTTCCCGATTACGCCGCGCCTGAACGCCACAGTGTTCCCAAAATAGACCCGGTCCGATCTGTGAGCAGCTAGACGTTTCCCGTCCTCGGAGAATATTGGAAGAAGCTGTTCGAAGCCGTCCTTGGTCTTCTTGCTGAGGGTAAACCAGTTCTCAGCCATCCGAAGATCGGTAGAATTAAACACGTCAATTGGACCGACCCCGTAGATACCAGCTGCGTTCGTCGGCGCCGCAACGGATCTCTGGATTTTCCGCAGGACCGTCGGAGGATTCTTCACCAGGTACGGCAGAGGAAGCGAGATAGCAAAGCATGCCAGCAAAATCATTACATGACAAAAGACGGTGGAGATCGGATCACCCGGGACGATGTCCTTGTGGACCATCTGGCCCGTTGGCAACAGCGTATACTCTGGCTTTGGCGTAGGGATTTGACAGACGCCGAACATCCTCGTCCGACGCTCGGCAACGAACCTGTACACTGCCGGTCCGCCCAAATATCGACCGACTATGAGCAACGGATGAAGCGGCAGCAAAAGGAACACGTGCTTCGATAAAAGCACATAGAACTCGTAACCCTTGACGGCATTCCCGCTGCTGACGTCGACAGCGTAAAGGTCCTTTCGTGCATCATCTGGATCGATGCCGACTTCGATAAGCCAAGGAATGTTCTTGGACAACGGCTTAAGGTGGACTCGCCTGAAGAGATCGACGGCCTTTACGAACGTCACCGTTCTATCGCACAGATTGCAGCGGTCATCGTACGCCACCTGCAGCCTGTTTGCGCCACTGATGAATGTCTTGGTCCAAAACAAGGCGGCCAAGAACAGGAACTCGAATTGGGCTAGCCACCCGAGCTGGAGGATGAATAGGCTCAGCCCGAAGAACAGCAAGCCCCATATGATTACATATTTGCGAAACACTCCGCCGAGAAGCACAAACGGAAGCAGCAGAAGATACCACGGCAACATCGCCCAGAGTGATACGCGCGCCAGGAAAACCGGGATCGGGCCTTGCGAAAGCAGCCAGCTAAACTCACTCGAATATCTGGACATGAAGTTATTGGTGAGCAGCAGTGGGCCAGCCGAACCTGACATCCAGGCAGGCTCGGCCAAATGGATCGAAAGCGAGTACAGGCACACGCACCAGTAACAGGCGAGCGTCATCAACTTTGCGAGCTGCAGCCCGGATTCACTTGGCAAACCGTTGTCATAGTAGAACGCTGAGATGACTTTGCACGCGAACGTGCCTCTTTTCATAAGCAGCCGGTCCAGCGAAAAATTCGCTCCGGCGTTTGCGAAAATCAGAAGCACTGAAAGCATCGCTGCGATCCAGTTTCCCAATGTGGATGTGCGGAGTAGTATGTCTCCCATCTGCCACTGAAAAACGATCAGATACACGAGAGTGTACTGCGTCAGCAGACCCGCTGTCACCAAGACGCCGCAGAGCAATCCCATCATGGCAGTCAACCAAATCGATGGCTGCCCCCAATCCGAAGGCTCAAGATAGGAGATCACCCAGAAGGCGCGCTCGATCATGAAGAGCCCAAATACTATTCGGATCAGCGCGAATTTCGGTGCTTCCTCCTCTGGATTTGATACGAAGGCCCCGCGTCTAGCGAGCCAATCCGCAAGACCACTGAGGACGACTGCGGCCTTCACTCTAACTACGGGGTGGATGCCGAGTACGAACAAACCGATCAGCAGCGGGAAAAAGCCGAAAAAGCGATTCGCGAACCAGTCCCAAGTTCCGGTAAGAGCGACCAGGGAAAGAGCAATGATGAATATCAGGCTGGTTACGAGGATCCCTTTGCTGCGGCGCACGTTTGAAAGGGACTCCACGCCCGCTGATATATCCGTCGCATCAACCATGCCCAACCGTCGCCTTCGATTTCTTCGCTAAGTCTCATTAGGGGCGTACCGTTCAGCGGCCTGGAGCTTAGCGCCTCCTGCTTCCATGACCTCTATTCAAGCGAACGCTTACTTTAGAATCGAGCGAAGCTCAAGGCACGACTTCCAAGGGATGTAATTTGACTGGACTATCGCAACTTTCTTCATTCCGCATCCTTATCTCGCAGTGCCTTGCACGCTTTCAGAGTGTCCGCGGGGTTTATCGGCCGATAAAGCTCCTGAACCCGGCTTGCGATGTAACCGCCCGCACCATCAGCGGTGCTCCACGTTCCCGCATGCTTGTAGTTTTGCGGAAACATTGCTCCCATGTCGGCCATGAGTTCTGTCGGAATGCTGCGAGGGCCTGTTGCCTCCACCAGAACCCAAGCTCCGGCGAGTTTTTCACACGACACACGGCCCATCACTGCGGTCGCATATTTCAGGCTGCCGGTGTAGCCGCCAATCATCCAAGCGGCTCCGATGCTTTCGGCGCCCATGGCGTACAGGAGCGTTGGAGATTGACCAGATAGATCGATGACGGGATCGCCTGGTTTGAAACCGCTGTTTTTAGCAGCCATAACCGCATCCGAAATATAGGAAGCATACGCCTTCGATAGTATCAATTCAGATCGATGAGGCCCAAGGTTTATGGGGGAATCGTTGAGCTTGAGCGATTGAGGTTGGCGAAACGGTTGCTCTAGTGCGGTCTGAAGGAGGGTCGCCGTCACCGCTTGGGCGGCAAGGACGAGGGGTAACAAAAACGACCAATTTGATCGTTCACGAGCAATTGGGCTAAGTAGTACAATGCCGGCCAGCAGCCAAAAAAAACCCGCTTGTATCCCACTTTCCCAATAATTAACGTTTGTCCCAAAGGCATACATATGCGGGGTTATCAAAAAGAGACACGCGATGCTCCAGTGCGCCACCGATAAGCCCTTGAATGGTCTCGGCCTGCCAAAGGCTAGGCCTGCGAGCGCTGCAGCATAGACGACGCCGAAAAATGACAACCCTTGAAACTGCCCCAGCTCTGCAACCTTAGGGATCTGGCCAAATACGAGGAGCGCCGTCACGAGGAAGAGGCTGACCGCAGCGATCAAGGATACAATCACGCTCACGGATCGTCGCGACAAGAAACCCCAGACGGCAATAAACGTTGCTAGGAATACGAGTTGGGTAAGTAGTTTATCTTTGCCGTTCAGCCAGAAACTATCGATGCGCAAAAGTTCGGTGAATGTGTGGCCGCCACCGAGATATTGTCCAAACTCAAGTCCTAGCTGTAGCCGTTCCACAAACTTCCGAAGGGAGCCATCGATTACGAATGCGCTGAGCAGAAGTGGGACGACCGCACTGGTGATGGCAAGTAAGAGCAGACGCAGCTGGAACTTTTTGGAAACGATCAGGTAGACCAGGGTGCCCACAGCCAGTGCGCCTGCAGTGCTTGGCTTGGCCATGAAGGCCAGCCAGCCACCTGCGCCGATCAACATCGAGCCTGCAACGCTCCGCCAGTTCCATGCTGGTTCAAACATGAGCATACCGATGCTCGTCACCAGCAAAGACTGAAGTGCCAAGCTATAATAGCTGGGCGTTAGAAGCCACGAGTCGAACAGGGCAAAAACACTAGTTGCCAGTCCAGCCGCGGCAGCGCACAGGACGACATCATTCGCTCTTGATTCGGGTGCGACTGCCACGAGAAGTGTATGTGCCAGCCCCCCAGCCAAAGCGAATGTGACGAGTATGTTGGCCTGCCTTAATGCCGCAATGTCCCCGCCGAGCAAAACATACAGAGGATGATACACAAATCCGAACTGCGTGATCGAAAAATCATAGATGAACGGGTTAGATATCGACACCAGATGAAAGCCTTCATCGGTGAACTCGATCCCGTAGGAGCTATATTTGAGCACCCAGCCGAGGATCAACATTGTTGCTGCTAGCGTCAGGCCAGTCATCGCGTGACTGGAGCCTGCGACAGGGGCGCTTTTATAATTCTCACTCAGCGCCATATTGGACTGCTCGCTGCTTATTTCTGGATCGCCTTCGATTAAGCGACCCTGTCACGGTTGTGGTTAAAGTCGTCTTAGATCACTTTTCACGTGATATAAAACCGCTTTTTCATGCTGAGGTCCAAGCTAGCTTTTTTCACCTCTCCAATTTCAATCCGACCGTTGATGTAAGCTGCAAATTGGGAACCAACTGATTCAGCCCACGCGTCTCGCTCCCCACGGGTCGCCGTGCTTGCTCTGATCATCGACGGTGTTGTGGACGAATAGGCAAGTGCCGGGTTCCCGGTTCGCTCTGTCCCGGTGAACAACTTCTACAACGCCACGACGGATTGCGATGAGGACGGCATCCACCCGCACACGATCGGGCATCTGAACTATGCGTGCGCCTATATATCGGAAATCCACATCCTCTAGGCGGAGCAGAGAGCCCCGGCCATATACACCATGTTCCGCGCAGCAGTCTTCGGAGCCAATTTCAGGAAATTCTGCCGGATCTGATACTTCAGCCACCCCTTTGCCTTACCGGCAAGGTGCTGCTCGTATTCAATGTCATGTGGGAACACCATGAGGCGCTCCACCTTAAAACCGCATGTCTTCAGCAGGTTTTCGAAAGAGCCGGGGGTGTAGAAGTTGATATGCCCATAAGGGCCGGATTCGCGGATCGACTTGTCTAGGTTCCGCGTCAGCTCCAAGGGCACCTCGATATAGAGCTTCCGGCTCACCCGTCTGGCCTCGTAGAGGAACATACGCTCATGCTCGACATGCTCAAGGACATGGATGGCAAGCGCGAGATCAAAGGCTTTGCCCGGGTGGGGGATCTTGTAGCCATCGAACTGATCAACTGAAGCCAAGTTCTTGATGCGCCGGTTGCTTATCGCGTCCAGCCCTGATTTCGAGATTTCCACGGCTGCGAACTGCTTTGCAAAGGCAGAATTGCTCAACTCGGAAAGAACCGCACCTTCGCCGGCGCCGATGTCGACAACCGAGTTGAACGTCTGGCCTTCCGTGATTTTGCGTATGTGCCCGACAGACTGCCGCGCAGCTATGGCTCGTTTCTCCGAGACTGAGCCGTCTGCGTAATACCCCTCGTACATCTCGAGTATTTCGGTGCTGCTGTTCATCTCGTCCTCCGGAGCAGTGAGAGGGCATCGATACACCACAAAGTGAAATCCCACAATCTGGAGCTCCCATGCTCGTCAGCAACTGGCGCGCGGTGGTCAAGCATGCCTGGTCAATCAGGTTCATGGTCCTGGCCCTGCTCTGCATCATCATCGAGCCGATCTACACCTTCTTCGCCGCCACATGGGTCTTGAAGAACATCTACATCCAACTTGGGATGTCGGCGGTCACCGGCCTCTTGGCCGTCGCCGCTATCATCGCCCGCATCTTCGTTCAACAGAAAGTCTCTGGAGACCTCGCCAATGGCAAGCCGCCTCAAGAAGGGTAGCGCGATTGCTGCTGCCTGCATCGCCGTCGTCAGCACCTTCGAAGGGCTGCGAACTGTCGCCTATCGAGATCCGAGGGAAGACCTTGATTTCCGATTATTTCAGTTGCGCTCGTTGCAGAAAATGACAAGAAGGTGGTTGTCTGATTGATCCGCGAGACGCTGGTAAGCAATGCCCGAAAATACCCCCACTGAGACGCCGCGCTCAGGATGGTTCTTGATGCCGATGCAAGCGCTCGTCGCCCCTCTGCTGGCGATGCCGCGGGTTGCCAAACGCGCTCTGGCCTTGCTGCTGGATTCCAGCTTTTGTGTTCTGACGATCTGGCTCGCCTATTGCTTCCGCCTCAACGAATGGACGGTGCTGACCGGTGTGCAGTGGCTGCCGGTCTTCGTTTCACTGTGCATGGCCCTTCCCATCTTCATCGTCATGGGCATGTATCGGGCGATCTTCCGTTATGCCAATATGGCTGCTTTCATAACTGTTCTGAAGGCGATTGCGATCTACGGCGTCGCCTTTATGACGATATTTACAGCCCTCAGCGTCCCCGGTGTTCCCAGAACCGTCGGTATCCTCCAGCCCTTCCTGCTGTTGATTGCGATCGGGCTGTCGAGGTTGAGTATCCGCTACTGGCTCGGGGATGCCTACCAGCGCATCCTTCACAAGAATATGCTCGCCAAGGTGCTGATCTATGGGGCAGGGACGGCCGGGCGGCAATTGGCCGGCGCCTTGATCAACAGTGCCGAACTCAATGTCGTCGGCTATCTGGATGATGACCCGCGTCTCAAGGGCGGCGTCATGGGTGGTTTGCCGATCTACGACCCCTCGGATCTTCCGGTGCTTGCCGAATCTCTCGGCGTGCACAACGTGCTTCTTGCTCTTCCCTCCGCATCGCGGCAGCGTCGCAACGAAATCCTGGAACACATCCGTAAAGCCAGGGTCAATGTTCGCACGTTGCCGGATCTCACTGCCCTGGCTCAGGGACGCATCGCCGTCTCCGACATCCGAGAGCTGGAGATCGAAGATCTGCTGGGGAGGGAAGCGGTCGCGCCACGGCAGGAGTTGCTCGACAAGGCGATGCGCAACAAGGTGGTTATGGTCACCGGTGCTGGTGGCTCGATCGGCGGCGAGTTATGCCGCCAGATTCTGCGCAACGAGCCTTCGAGCCTGGTCCTCATCGATCAGAACGAGTTTGCGCTTTATAATATTCATGCCGAATTGCAGAAGCTGGCCGAACTGTACAAACACGCAAATACGCAGATCGTCCCGATTCTCTGTTCTGTCCGCGATCAGGATCGCATGGAACATGTCATGCAGAGCTGGCGACCTCAGACGCTCTATCATGCGGCCGCTTACAAGCATGTTCCCCTTGTCGAACATAATGCCGTGGAAGGCATCAAGAACAATGTGATGGGTACGCTGGTCGCGGCACGCGCGGCGAATAAATGCGGCGTCTCGAATTTCGTGCTGATCAGTACAGACAAGGCCGTGCGTCCGACAAATGTGATGGGCGCCAGCAAGAGGTTGGCAGAGATGGTTCTGCAGGCGCTCGCAGCAGAATCGGCGACTGACAGAATGCGAACGAATTTTTGCATGGTCCGCTTCGGAAACGTCCTCGGCTCCTCCGGATCCGTCGTGCCGCTTTTCAGGCAGCAGATCAAGGAAGGCGGCCCTGTTACGCTGACACATCCTGACATAACCCGCTATTTCATGACCATTTCGGAAGCCTCGCAGCTCGTCATACAGGCCGGCGCGATGGCCGACGGCGGCGACGTTTTCTTGCTCGACATGGGGGAACCCGTTCGCATCGCCGATCTCGCCCGTAAGATGGTTGAGCTTTCCGGGCTGGCCGTCCGCGACGAGAACAATCCCGAAGGCGATATCGAGCTGTCCGTAACCGGTCTTCGGCCCGGCGAGAAGCTCTACGAAGAACTTTTGATCGGCGACAACCCAGAAACAACCGAACATCCTCGCATTATGAAGGCGCGCGAGGATTTCCTCTTCTGGTCGGAGCTTTTGAAAAAGCTCAACGCGCTCAATGCGGTATTGGATCGGAACGATATGATCGCTGCACGTGCGATACTAGCGAAGCTTGTTTCCGGCTATTCGTCAACCGGCGAGGTCTCGGATCTGGCTTTCACCGGCACCTTAAAACCAACAACGCGGCTTAAGACACCCAAGGTCGGCGAGCCCACGTCGACGAATGTTGCTGCGAGTGACAAAGCGCGGTGGGTGCAGCAGCCGTAAAAGATCAGCACGACGAGTTAGGCGGAGATAGGTTCCAGAGCTGTTTGATCAAACATGATAAGCTCCCGCTATGATGTTGCTGACGGCGAGAAGCGGAGCGAGCATAATCGCTAGCTCAAGGACCGATTCAGGTATTTTTTCCAGGCCTCGTCACGGCCTAAGGAAGCATGGCATCGCGATATGCGCTGGATGTGATTTTTTCATGATTGACATTGCAGGGCCAATAAGATTGAAGCGACATTTAGGCCTGCTGTTGTGAAATTTTTTGCTAATTTTGAGCCTACGGTGGATTCTGAAAGCTGAGATGATGGAACAGAGATCATTTGACGAGGAAATTAATCTCTTTTCTGTTGTTTCCTTCCTACGAAGGGGCATCGGCACCATTGCTTTGTGCTGTTCCATCGGAGCTATATTAGCAGGCATTTTCCTGTGGCGTAGCCAACCCTTTTATCAAGCCTCAGCACAACTCGTGCTTGCGGCTTCGTCCAATCCAACGCAACTAGACCCTGATGCAGTCGCTCTTGTGGAGCCTCGTGAGCATGTTACTTTTCGTCTACGATCTCCATCAGCTTTCGATCAGCAGACCGTCTCCGCGTGCTCCGACGGCGGCCCGGTAACCGCCGAACAGATTTCGCAAAATGTGAGGGTGACGGCACCATCAGTTCCCAGTGACGTCATCGAGATTTCCTTTACCGCCCCAGCCGCTGAATTGGCACGGCAGTGCGTCGCCGCGATCGTGCGGGGGATTCAAGAACAGCAGACGTTGGTTGCGTCCATCAGCTTGGAACATCTGAAATCTCAAATCAGTTCACTGCAGGATCAACTCGTGGAAAATTCGAAGCTCCTGAAGGAGGCGCAGGATTCCGGATGGCAGCAGGCAATATATCTCGCGACACGCGACGATGCGATCGCATTACGTAAGGACATTGCCGACTTGACGGGTAAACTAGAATTAAGCAAGCCTGCAACTCTGCTTTCCCCAATTTACGCTCCATCAAATGCCGCCTCTCCGACCAAGATAACTATTCTGACTGCAGGTCTCTTTGTCGGGTTCGTTATCGGCGTTCTAGTCAACCTTCTTAAAAGCGCATACCTCAGGCATCGAAATCGCCGTAGCCGGTCGAACGGCTAATGCGTTAGCGCACCTTAAGCAAGGCCGCACGAAGTACCTGCATGCCCCGCGATATAAGCTTCCTAGAGAAGAAATGTATTGGGCTGGCTCTCAACCCGTGAGTTTCAAGCGCACGTAGAATTTCCTTGTTTTGCCGCAGGATATTCTTCCAGCTGCGATTTGTAGTGCCGCCCATTCGCATCTTCACCATTATGCCGGGCAGGTATTTCGACTTGATACAGTGGCGTTCTAGAAAGCGCATCATTAATTCTACGTCAGCAGCAATCCTATAACTAAGGTCAAATGACCCAAGGCGCTCGTAGACCTCGCGCCGAACAAAGAAGGTTGGATGAGGCGGGCACCAGCCTTCTTCGAAAGCCTTAGGTACAAAAGGCGAAGAGCGCCAGTCGCGCACTATCGTTGAGGTATCATTTTGCCGAACATAGCAGAGATCCCCGTAACATGCTTCCAAGGCCGGATCCCGGAACGCCTCCGCGACCTTTGCCAGAGCGCCCGGCATGTAGAAGTCATCCCCATTGATGAAGCCGATAACTTCGCCGGTCGCAAGACTTATTCCTTTATTCATGGCATCATAGATGCCGAAGTCCTCTTCGGAAACCAGGCGCGTAATAACATCGCGGCGTTCGTTGATCCGATCAAGCGTGCGGTCCTTTGAGAGTCCGTCGACGACGATATACTCCATATTTGGGTAGTTTTGAGCGCGAACGGATTCGATCGTATCAGCAATCGTGGCTTCGTTGTTGAAGACAACGGTGATGATTGAAATTTTCGGTTCGCGCATTCACACTTACTTTCGTAGCTGGTGGGTAGAGGCGAGGTCCCCGGGCCTTCTTCGGTGGTTTGCTACCGGCGTTTGGCGGCAGCCTGTTGAACAAGCGCATGGAAATCAGTGATGAAACGGTTGACGCGTTCATTAGCGAAGGCCTGTGCCTTCGCCGCCCGTTCGAACAGAATATCCGGCGAAGACAGATTTGCCGGAGCAAGTGCGTCTGCAAGCGCCTGCGCGTCATGGCGATCGAAAAATACGGCGGCTTCGCCCGCTTGTTCCCTGTTGACGTCCAAATCAGACAAAATCAACGGCACGCCCCACGACAGGGCCTCTTCGACTGTCGTGCTCCACCCTTCGAAGAGAGATGGATTCAGCAAGGCCATACTAGCGGTTGCGAGTGGAGCAAGATCGCCATATGGGATAAGACCGAGAAGAATGAAGTTCGAGGAGAGACCGGAACTGTCGATAGCAGCCTTCACACGCGGAAAATAAGAGGGGTCGCGCGGATCAGACTGACTGCCACATGCTACGACAGTAACGTCTTGACCGCGGCGACGGAGGATCGTCAATGCCTCCACGACAAGAAGATGGTTCTTGTGCTGCCAGAACTGGTTGGGAAGGAAGATATACCGCTCAGGCAGTCCATATTTGTCGGCAAGAGCACGAGCAGCCGCAGGAACAATTACTCCCTTGGGCGGCACCGCAAACCTGACGACGTGTGTGCGCCCCCGGGAGGACGGATAGAAAACTTCGCACGAGACGCGCGAGTCTTCACTGCTCAACATGATCTCGCGTTTTCCCAGGACCTGAATTCTAAACCCTATATCGCGTTTCCAGTAGCCAAGCTTACTGAAGAGATGGGGGAGGAAGCGGTGCTGGAAATCTGGGATCCAGGCAATAGCGGGGATGCCGAGATTGAAACCAAAAAATTGAGCCACCTCAAATACGACATCTATCCGGTGAGTTCTAAACAGCTTACGCACACGCCAGTCGGCGCCGGTGACAAGACCGGTGAGCAGAGATCTGAAGCTCCTGGATCTGTTAAAGAGCGGGCTACGGACCACCTCAACGCAATTGAGAGCCGCAAATGGAGTTATATCTTCTTCATCGACGTCGGTTCCAAAGAACATAACGGGCGTAAGAGCTCTGCTCTGATCAGCGGACAGCAGCCTAGCGAGATTTATCAGATAGTTATAACCGCCGGTCCAGTTTTTTCCGCCGATCATCGTAAAGGCAATACGGGTCATGATCTCACACCGGATTCCGATCGAAACCACCTGACATAGCCTGAGAGGCCTTCCATCAAATCCTTTTGCCACTCGAACCCGAGGGCTGCGAGCTGCTCGGATTGGGCTATCAGGCTTTGAGGGTCGCCAGCTCTTGCTTTACCCGAAAATTCAATCCTGGCTTCCAAATTAGCATCGACCGCCCATGCTTGGGCAATGCCTTCAACGATCGCACGAACATTGGTGCCGCGGCCGGTGCCGATATTGATAACTTTTGGCGAGGGGTTCGCCTCGGTGTGGATAAGCGACAGCGCGCGCACGACGTCGGTCACCGCCGTCCAGTCTCTAAGCTCGTTGCCACTGCCGCCGAGAAGGAGTCGCTCAGGATGAACCTCGAGCTGGGAGCAAACGTCCCAGAGCAATTGCTTGCGTAATCCCTCCCCATAAACTGAAAACAGACGACCGATCACGACCTTTAACTCGTAGCTCTCGCAATAGGAGATGCAGAGAGATTCCATTATATGCTTGTGATGACCGTATGGAGAGAAGGGGTTGGGTTTCGCCGTCTCAGCTATCTGACCTATGTGGCCTGCCCCGTAAACAGCAGCGCTAGAAACCGCCACTAAGCTGCTTTTAGGGGCCTCCAGTCTCAGCCATTCAAGCAGTTCAATGGTCGAGCTGACCGTGCGGTGGAAATCTTCGCGAGGATTTGCGATTGCTGCTCCGACCGACGAGCCCCCCGCAAGATGGTACACAATGTCCACCGTCCCAAACTGCTGTTGAATCAACCGAAGATTGGGGATATCGACCCCACCGTTATGCCAAGAAACCAGCCCCCAGCGTTGGGCATGAAGCGGTGACCAGGTACCGTGCCCAAGGCCGAATACGGAGTTCCCGGCAAGTGCAAGCGACTTTGCCAGATATCTTCCGATAAATCCGTGAGCGCCTGTGATTAATATACGAGCCATTCTTTTTCTTTATTGGGGCCGCGTGGCGACGAACGAATACAGCCGGCCCGGCCGCCGATCGAATTTTGCTGCGATATGCGAGAAGATCGTCCAGACTGACCGAGAACTCAAAAGCGCTGGAGCGGCTCTTGCGAAGAGCGGCAATCGCATGGCAATCTGCGCCTTCAACTCCGCCGGAGTGTAGGGGGCGAAGTTGATCTCGCTCTCCAGCGGCATAAGGAGCTTGTCCATCTTGAAACCGGCCGAAACTATAGAGTTCTGATACTCCTTCAGAAGAAAGGCGTTTTCCCCTCCATAGAGTTTGTGCAGGGGATGGCGATCCAGAAAGATCGGCAAATCGCGTTCGCTCGATATCACATGTTCGCGAACTGCGATGAAGCGCCCGCCGGGCTTGAGCACTCGAAAGAATTCACGACACGCGGCCGACAGATCGGAGGTGTGATGCAGAACGGCTCTGGCAAAGACCACATCGAAGGCATTGTCGGAGAATGGGAGCCTTTCGGAAAACTCCTCGGCGATCGAAATGGGAAGATGAACTTCATTGAAGAGGGCACGAATTGCACCAGCACCCACGAGGTCGCTCGCGTCGGGCTCCAGTGCCGTTACTTCAAAACCTTCCTTGGCCAGAGCATAGCTGGCAATACCACGACCGGCGCCGATATCGACCGCAGTTCCTGGCGCCTGCGGGAGAAATTCGCGGATGGCACCCCACTCGCCGCTCCGCCAATACCGCTCGGCCGCCTGCAGAATCGGATCGTCGTAGTAGGCATCGAGCACCAGCTTTTGCAGGTCAGGCTGTTGCCGAAGCCACTGGACGGCTGCTTCCCACGTGTCCAATTTTGTTGCCGTCATGGTTGACCTTCTGTCTCTTTTTGCGTCGGCTTGAGATTCCGAATTATGCGAGCGGGGTTACCGGCGACGACGGTGTAAGGGGGGACATCGCGCGTGACAACAGCATGGGCTCCAATAACTGCCCCGTCGCCGACTGTCACCCCCTTCAGGATACTCACGCCAAAACCAATCCACACCTTGTTTTGAATAAACACTGGCTTGATGGAAACCCCGGTCCAATCCTTCTTTCCTAAGCCCCAATCGGTCACATCGTTCTTGCGCAATTCCCAGTCGAGAGAATGAGAATCATGATCCACGATTGTCACTCCCCATGAGATGATGACATCGTTTCCAATCGTAATTCCGGAATGGCATACCAGGTGACTGGCACCAATATAGCAGCGATCGCCAATGCTGATGCGGCCGCGGGGATCATCGAAGCTGATATTGCAATTGATGATACAGTTCTCGCCGATCTTCACATTGCCTCCGCGAACGGATCGCAATACCAGCCAACGGACATTGCTACCACTCCCAACGACAAATTTGCTCCGCTTGCGAGCCAACCATCCCGCCGCCATGTTTGCGATCGTGGTCAGGCTAAGCTTCATGCGCTTGCAGCCAGCCGTTGGAAGTTAAGCCATTGGGCACGCTTGTTGTACACGGTTCGTACAGTACGGGTTCCTTCGTTGGCTAACGCCTGGAGGCGCTCCGGTTCCCGAAGCAGATTTACAATTGTCCGCGCCGCGGATTCTGCATCTTCATATGTTACCATGCTGATATTATTGACCATCCCCTCAGGATAAACACCGGAGTCCGAGACCATTAGCGCACCGCATCCTAGCGCCTCCCAGCATCGCATATTTCCCCTGTCCGTTCCCGCCATATCCACGGCGCCATTTAGAACAATTTTCGCCTGCGAAATCGCTTCATAAAGCTCACGTCCGAAGAGTGGGGTACGGGACACTGCACGAATATTCTTCGGACGTCTGTGCTTCCCAAGCGGCAGAAGCCAACCAATCGGGCTCTCAGCAAGCCTAGTCAATCGCGATCGATCAAGGTGGTAGTAAACTTTAAAATCCCTTCGAATAGCCGAAACGGCTTGCAGTATCTCTGCACGCCGACGATGGTGACGGCTATAGCCGCCGACAAAAAGCACATCGATTGGCCGGTCTCGATTTTCGGCATAGCTATCCATTGCCGGATCATGGGCTGGTGCAAAATATTCCGCGCGCCAGCCAAGCTTCCGATAACCATCCAATATGACAGGAAAGTTGCAGACGATCAAATCGTAGGCGCCGAAGTCGGTATTGCCGGAAGGCGCCGCTCGCCACATGATTGACTTCCGAACGCAGCCAGGAAGTTTGCGGACGAAGTCGTTCCCGTATCGCATCGGATCCGAATTATAAAATATCTCGGTGCGGTGATGTTCGATCTGGCTCAGCAAGATCTGCTCCATGTCGGAGGTGGCGGGCAAACCATTTTCTACCGCCCAGTATCGTTGAAGTATCTCGTCATCGCCGTTCGTAAAGAAGATGTCTGGAGAGGTCTCCATTACCGGTTGCAGTATATGGCAAGCGCCATAGCGATCATCCAGAAAAAGAGCCAATCTGTCTGAAAAACTTCTCGCATCAACTGCAAGCATATCAAGCCGCCGCATATAAGCAGCATATACCCCGGAATTTTGAAAAACGCGCATATTGGGTTCTATACCGATCCGAGGTGGACAAGATGCTCTTGTCCACCGTCGTTCTTTTCTGGCACCCACTTCATGGCGCTGGATAGCGCTAGCACTAATGGAACAACCAAAACCAAACCGCCGGTCATCATCGCGGTTTGAAGTGCGGTCGAAAGCATGACGAATATTCCATAGTGGCCGAGAGCCAGCCCCGCAATCGTTGCGACGGTCTTCCCTCGTTTCACTATCAGCTGGATATCTAGCAAGCGGATAAAAAATCCGGCGAATAGCGAAAATAGAAGGACACCCATCCAAGAGAAGTCGGCCCAGGCATCGGCGATAAACATCGCTGTCGAGGTGGAACCTTCCACGCCACGATGGACGGCGCCGACCAGTAGATAGGTTGGTTGGCTGGGTTGACCGGTCAGAGAGCCGACCAGCCAACTGAACTTACTACCCCAACCATAGGGGAGAACACTTGGAATTGCAGTATAATACTCAAGCAAGCTCTCATTCGGGATCATGAATATCCGGTAAAAGAGAAAGTCGAGTGCGTCACCGACACCGTGTAATTCACGAATGGCAATAAGTACCATCGCTCCGAACAGAAGTACGCCAAAAAGAATAAATCTGATCGCCATCCCCAACGGCAAATCTAAAGATTTTCTAAGATGTTCAACGACTAGCAACTGCAGCATAAATATCGCCAGTGGTGCCTTGCTTAGAGTTGAGGCCTTGGCCAACATAACGGCGATTATAAAAGCCCAAGCGATCGCTCTCAGTTTCATTGACCGCTGTCTTATCGCTATAAAGCAGCAAAAGGCACAGAACGGAAGCACATTGGAGACCAGGAGATTGAAAAGATAGAAGCGGCTTCCACCCGACTCTCGTCGCATCGCAATTTTCGCGACCTCACTTACATCTGAAATAAAGTAGACGATAGTTTTGGGTATGTTGTTTTCTAACACAACAACCGCCAAAATGATAAGGAGTCCGATTGTTGAAATAAGCTCGACGCGTTGAGCGACGCCTTCAGATATGCGGACAGGCCGAGTACGCCAGGAATGCAGAGCAGCGTGGATCTGCTGATGACTAATGCCAAACGCGAAATCTGCCAACCCTATACCGAGAGTAATGCAGACAATTGAAATGGCAAGTGAGAGATCCAGTGCGCCTATGGCATCATTATAGGGGGCAGCAGACATGATTGTCTCGAAGAACTTGGTCTGAGGACCCCATACTCGAGTGTAATATAGATACATAGGGCCATGAAGCGTGAGCATGAGGCCTAAAAATACTGACGAAAGCGTCAGATTGATACCCACCTTCCAAATGTAGAAGCCCACCGACAGTGTGACAGCCATTGCGAAGACGAGGCTAGTCGACATCAGCTGCCTCTACGGTTGCGCTACGTGACGGCAGCAAAATTCGAGTCACCTTACGCAGGCGCAAAAGCGCTTTATGAAGCCACATGCCGTTCGGAAAATTACTGTGCGGTACTGGCGGTGCCTCGATATACCATTGGAGCTCCTCCGGCTTCAATCCCAGTTTTTTGGCCACGAACTTTGTTTCCCTGCGGGCATCCTGAACGGAGATGATGGGCGTTGAAATTTCGCGCAGCGCCTCCTCCCGTGTCATTTGTCCGGCAACAATCAAACTTGAAAGATGAAGCCGTCTTTTGTCAAAGTTAAATTTTCTCGGAAGATAGATATCCTGGTAGAATTTGGTGAATCTGGATTCACTGTGTTTGCCACCGTAGTCACGCCACCCATATTCGCGCTGAAGCTCAGTGCGCGCCTCTTCTTTATTGTAGTCGATGTAGTTGAGCGGACGGTGAATGGTGAGTTGCCGGCGGACGCGGGTAAGCCAAATATACTCAAGAGGGCTCATGAAGGGATAGGTCGTGAGCTTCAAGGAGCCGAAGCGTTTTTGAATCGCGCTCGCATGCGTTCCGTCAATCGACGGATAGCCAAAGCCGCGGGGTATCACCGATTCTGACGCGAAGTTTACGCCGCTGAGGAAGTGACGAATGCCGAATTTAGCTGCTGTCCTATAGAGGGTGGAAAAGAATGCATGATCTTGCGGGATGTCCTGATTGAGGACAGAAGCCTTCATAAACGCAATCTGCAGATCGCGCATCTCCTGCCACTCGATTACATACGTGTGAAGGTCGAGATCGAGTTTTCGGACAAGAATTTCAATATTGTGGACGGCGGGCTCGGAATTCCAACCGCCGTCGACATGGACCGCCAGAAGACGAAGACCATGCTTTCGGGCGGCGAGATGCGCAAGAAACGCGCTGTCAATTCCACCGCTAAGCCCGACCATTGCGTCGTATGGCTTACCTGCGCCTTCTTCCTTCAATGTGGCGATCAATCGCCGCATTCGTATGTCGCCTTCGGGGCCGGTCCACCACTCGTGCGGCTTGCGATTCAGCGCATCACGACAGCAGTTACATTGGCCGTTTGCGTCAAACACGATCGACGGGTTGGAATTGTCCATGACGCAAAATGAGCAAACTCGCGACGCGTTATCCATGAGCACCTTGCTCCGCTTCCTCCAAAATTTCTGGTGCAGGGTAGCTTATAAGAACTGCCCTTAGCCGACCGATAAAGGTGAAGGCGCTCCCCGAGGCCGCGGCGGAAGCGCCGGCATGAAGGCCTTCCATCAGGTGGGCGACGTCTCCGGCGCCACCCAAGGCAACGACCGGAATGCTCAGCTTTCGGGTAATCGACTGGATCAACTCAAGATCATATCCGTTGCGGGTGCCGTCGAGAGTTTTCGACTGAAGAATTATTTCGCCAACGCCGGCATCCTGCAACCTCAGGCAGAATTCTATCGGCTCTTGCCTCGCACCGCTTGAAGCGTAGCAGCTCGCCGCCGCGCCGCGACCGTCTACGTCGACACAGGCAACCAGAGCCTGGCTGCCCATATCGGCAGCGATCGCTCCCACCAGTTGCGAATTGCGCGCGCCTTGACCGAGTACAAACTTCTCGACGCCGGAGCGGTTAAGTTCCTCGCACTGCTTAAGCTCGGTGATGCCGCCGCCATATGCCAAAGGCATGAAACATTCGGTTGCGAGTTCGCGAACGAAGCCGAGGTCAGGACCTCGCCCCGTACGCGTGGCGTCGATATCGAGAATGCAGATCTCGTCGACTTCCTTTTCGTTGAACAGGCGAACAACATTGAAGGGATCGCCGACGTAGGTGCGCTCGCCAAACTCTATCGTTTTCACCAGCCGACGCTTCTGATCGACTAGCAGGACGGGTATAAGCCTTTTTCTCATCAAAGCTTTCCGAATGCTTCAAGAACCCGCATCCCGAAGCGGTGGCTTTTTTCAGGATGAAATTGCACGCCGCTGACATTGTTCGAACTCACTGCGCAACATAGCTCCTCGCCGTAGTCGATGACGGCGGTAACGTCATTCGGATCATCGCAATCGACAAAATAGCTGTGGTCGAAATAGAAGCGCTCCCGCCGGTTGGACCTGTCGAACAGAGCGCTTTCTCGGCGCGGCTTTATCTCAAGCCAACCGATATGAGGAACCTTAAGGGATGATGTTGCCGGCAGCCTGATGCGCTTCACATCCGCATTTATCCAGCCTAGTCCAGTTTCCGAGCCTTCCTCGCTGGATCGCGCCAACAGCTGCATACCGAGACATATGCCGAGAACAGGAACCCTCCGTTCGCGCACCGCGTGATTCAGTGGATCGACTAATTTTCTGTTTCTCAACGTGGCCATTGCTTTGTCAAACGCACCGACCCCTGGAAGAACGAGCTTCGCGGCACTTTCGATCTCCTTGGGATCACCGCTTGGCCGAGCATCGATCCCCAGATACTCCGCCATATTTGTAATTGCGCCGATATTCCCGACGCCATAGTCTACCACAGTGATCACTCAAAACCCTCTCTTGCGTTTCACAAGATGGTTATTCCATCCAATCAGGCGTCTCGCGGACAAAGCCGTTCTAACGGACCCATAGATACGGGACAAGATAATGCTCCCGGTTTTCGTCGTCATCGCCACGGCTGCGATCGCGGCGGAGACAACGCAGACAGAACAGACATACGCGAAAGCGAGGGACAGCCAGCCATTGATCCAGGTGAAATTCAGGCCTAAAGATCCGACAACTATGCAGATGCCAACCAAGATAGGAGCAACTGTACAGGCAAACATTTGCTCCGCGCTGAAAGTGCGAAAGAAGCAATTGCGAGTCACCAAAAGCGCGAGAGGTACTCTTACAAGGCTGGCAGCAAGCAAGCCTGCTCCAGCAGCGTATGGACCGAAACACCAAATGGAAACGAAAGAAAAAACAACCGTCATCACCGAATACGCAAGCGAAGTATATGCAGCCGGTGCGTTTCTGCCCATTCCCATGGCGTAATACTGGAATACATTCGAACCGCACCCGACGATGCCGCCGAGAATGAGTATCTGGAGAAGATGTGTGCCGCCTGCAGCGGTTTCTTCGCCGATCCAAACCGTTAACAGCGGCCTAGAGAGAACCGCGATTGGCGAGAGTACGATGGCTCCGAAAGCCGAATTGCCCCATGAGGCGAGCATAAAGAAATCATGCCGCTCCTCTTCGCGGCTGTTCGACATGTTGCCAAATCGAGGAAACAGGACTTCACAGATACGTATGACAGCGATGTAGGCGGCCTCCTGGACGCGATTGCACACGTTATATTGGCCGACAACGGCAGATGGCGCGAGCGAAGCCAGAACGTAGCGGTCAATCTGGTTGCCAAAGATTCCCGCAAGCTGAGAGAGGCTTTGCCATTTTCCAAAATGAAGCAATGATTTCAGGTCGTCGGGAGACGATGAGATCAATCTGCCGCTCTCACGGAATTCCGAGGATGTAATCCATATCCATCCTACAGTCGACAATACGAGACTTCCAGAAAATCCGAGCAAATAGCCGTTCAGCACTGGAAAGGACCAAGTGCATCCCAAGGTCATGATGATGGTTGCGAATGAACTCCAGGCTGATGCTTGGGCCACCAATCGAAAACTTTGCTTTCCCACGCAAATACCTTGCAGGACAAACGAGAACTGCTGCGCCATTGTGCCGGTTGCGACAATGAGGAAGGAGACGGTGAGATTCTGTGACGGAAGAGACGCACCGGCGATGCCGGTCATGATCCATGGACCGGCAAGCACGATCCCTAGCCACGCCGCCGCCGAAGCGATCAGGCAGATTTTTATTCCGACGATAGCAATACGGGCGGCGGCATGCTCCTCGCCACGTCCAATCCGCGCGGAAATTTCCCTGACAACGGCCTGCCCGAGCACGGTGCCGATCAGCGTCACGGGAGCTGCGATAGCGATCACTATGCCTGCGCTTCCCAGCGCCTGCAGTCCAATCCAGCGTACGACGAACGGCACCGTGGCAAGGTTAGCAACCAGCGTAAAAAGGAAACCCGCAAAATTCCAGCCTGAGTTTCCAAGAAGATTGCTGCGCCTTCCATGGCTCTCCGGGCGTTCATCACTCACTCGGCGAATCCCCTGATCGTATCTACGACGTACAGGAGTTGAGCTTCTGTCATTTCAGGGAAAATCGGAATTGAAAGAATCTTGGATTGATTTCCAAACGCGTTGGGAAAATCTTCCGGCCGATGGCCAAGGCGTTCGTAAGCCGGTAGGAACGGCAGCGATATTGGATAGTTGACCACAGTTTGGATGCCGGCATGATTGAGGTGGGCGGCCAGGGCATCGCGCCGCTCGTGCTTGATCACAAACAGGTGATAGACGTGATTTCGTCCGGCTGCCGTTTCAGGCAGTTCCAGCTGACCAATATCCTCGAGGGCGCGCGCATATCGCCTCGCCCATTCCTGCCGCTTTGCAGTCCATTCAGGCAGACGCGGCAGCTTCACCGACAGAATCGCGGCCTGCAGTCCGTCGAGGCGGCTATTTATGCCTTCGATCTGGTGGTCGCCCTTTGAAAGCCCGCCATGCCGCGCAAACATTGCCATCCGATCGGCAAGTGATTTGTCCTTGCAGGTAATGGCGCCTGCGTCGCCCATCGCGCCAAGGTTCTTTCCCGGGTAGAAAGAATAGGAAGCGACATCCCCGAAGCTCCCGACGACCTGCCCATCAATCTCAGCAAGATGGGATTGAGCACAATCCTCTATGACCCAGAGACCGTGCTTCCGGGCGATCGCCATGATAGCAGTCATATCGGCCGGTTGGCCATAGAGATGAACCGGGATGATGCCAACCGTTCGAGGCGTGATCCTCGCTTCGATTTGAACAGGATCGATTGTGTATGTCGAAGCGTCGGTGTCGCAGAAGACAACATTGCCGCCGGCCTGTGAAATGGTCTCGGTAGTTGAAATCCACGAATGGGCAGTCGTAATAACTTCATCCCCAAGTCTGACGCCTAGCGCGCGCATGGCGATGAAGAGTGAGTCCGTTCCATTAGCACATGAGATGCAATAAGGGGCGCCGACGGCGGCGGCAAATTCGTCCTCGAACTTCTGAACGAATGGCCCCCTGATAAACGAGGAAGACCGGATGACTGAAGCAATTGCAGCATCGATCTCCTCCTTTAGCGAGAGATATTGGAGATGAAGATCAGCGAAAGGAACTTTCATTAAACCTGCTCTTGGTAAATTTTCATGATTTCCGCGGCAGCGCCGCCACTGCAACAAGTCAAATAACATTCGGCCATGCATTGGCTCAACACTGAAACAACTTTTTCCCAAGGGGCGAGGCCAACGACCTCCCATGGGCGACCTTGCGGCGAGAAGCTCACAAAGCCAAAGGTCCCGGGTTGTCTACCAACGACGACATTTCCGCACAAACTAAGTTTCGTTGCTAGCCGAGCGAGGTAACGGCCGAGCGGGGTTGCCGGCATAGGTGCCGGAAATGGTGATATCCCGGGTTACAACGGCGCCTGCGCCGATGACAACGTCGTCGCATATCTGAACCGGAAGGACCGTAGCGTTCGAGCCGATCGAAACCCGATTGCCGATTCGGGTTTCCTTCCAGAGCTCGCGATTTCCCCGCGCAGGCCCACCTCCCGAAAAAAGGTCGTTCACAAAAACAACCCCATGTCCAATGAAACAATCCTCCCCAATCTCCACAAGTTCGCATATGAAACTGTGGGACTGTATTTTTGTGCGCGGCCCGATCTTCACGCCCTTCTGGATCTCTACGAATGGGCCAACAAAACAATCATCTGCGAGTTCGCATTCGTAGACATTGGCAGGCTCGACGATTTTTACGCGAGCGCCGCAAACGACGTCTCTGACCTGCACCTTCCAAAGCATGGGGGAGCCGTCGGTCACTGGGAAGATCGTCCCAGTTTCGAATGTTTCACTTCCAAAGGCAATTTCACTTCCTGATTGGAAGCGATTGATTCGTAAAGTGCCGAGATCAGCTCAAGACTCTGGCGGCCCTCATGACCATCCACGAGGGCTTTTGTATCATTCACGAGGCAATCGACGACGTGTTCGTAATAAGCCTGATGACCAAAACCATAAACGTTTGGAGGATTAACAGAGTACTTCTCCATAACTTGCTCATCGCCTAAGTCATGGTCGCCGAACTGCCAGGTGCGGATCTTGTTCACCGCAAAGCCCGCAATCTCAACAGAGCCCCCAGCTCCAAGTATCGAAATCGATCCTTCAATGTCCTTGGGTCGCGTTGCTGCGGTGGCTTCTATAATGCCGAGAGCACCGTTGCGGAACTTCAGTGTGGCTACGGCAGTGTCTTCCGCCTCGATATCCACCAACGCTGTCGCCGCCCGCGCGTGAACACTTTCGACATCGCCCATGAACCAAGTTAACATGTCGATATGATGACTTGCCTGATTGGCAAGGACACCGCCGTCATATTGCCAGGTACCGCGCCAGTTATCCTGATCATAGTAACTCTGATCGCGGCACCATCGTACCCTAACCGTCCCGAGCACGAGCTTACCGAAGCGGCCCGCATCAAGAGCTTCGCGCGCCTTCACGACCGGGACATTGAAACGGTTTTGTTTGACGACGAACAATCGAATATTATTCTCGTCGCAAGCCTTGATCATCGCTTCAGCATCGGCCAGAGTCAGAGCCATTGGCTTTTCGACAACGATATGTCGTTTATATTTTGCTGCCGTAATGACGTGTTCTGCATGCATGCCGCTTGGCGTCAATATCGATACGACATCCACCTCAGTGTTCTGAAGCATCTCATCGATCGACCGATAGTAGGGAACGCCGAATCGCTCACCGAACTCCCTCGCTCTTTCCTCTGCAATATCGCAAACCGCAGCGAGCGTCGCACCTTTTATCTGTGACAGGCCCAACAGTTCGGAATGTCTTTTGGCAATGCGCCCGCAGCCAACAATAGCGAATTTTATCAAGAGTTCTTTCCCCATGCGATCGTATCCGCCCGCAATCACTCGGCACTTACGTTAACATCGAAGCCATGCTGCTTAAGCAAGGCATGTCTCTGTGCATGCCCCAAATCATGCATCACCATTTCCCGGCACATTTCTCTCGCAGAAATTTCCGGAACCCAGCCGAGCAGTTCGCGGGCCTTCGTAGGATCTCCGAGAAGTGTTTCGACTTCGGCCGGACGAAAATAGCGAGGATCGATCTGTACGACTACGGAGCCGGGTTTCACGCCATGGGCCTTGTCGCCTGTGACGGTCTCAACGATCCCTCGCTCATTCAAGCCTTCTCCCTCGAAGCGAAGGGTAATTCCGAGATCCTCTGCAGCCCATTGGATGAACTGACGTACGCTGTATTGTTTGCCGCTCGCGATTACGAAATCCCGCGGCTGATCCTGCTGAAGCATCATCCATTGCATGCGAACGTAGTCTTTGGCGTGACCCCAATCACGCAACGCATCGAGATTGCCCATGTACAGGCAATCTTCAAGACCTTGCGCGATATTGGAAAGACCACGCGTGATTTTTCTCGTCACAAACGTTTCGCCACGACGAGGGCTCTCATGATTGAATAGGATTCCATTGCACGCGTATAAGCCATAGGATTCGCGATAGTTGATGGTGATCCAGTAAGCATAGAGCTTCGCAACCGCGTAGGGACTACGCGGATAGAATGGCGTAGTTTCCTTCTGAGGGGTTTCTTGTACAAGTCCGTAGAGTTCGCTCGTACTCGCCTGATAAAATCGCGTTTTCTTTTCAAATCCCAGTATGCGTATGGCTTCCAGCAGGCGGAGTGTTCCGAGTGCGTCGGTATCGCCTGTATATTCCGGGCTCTCGAAGCTTACGGCAACATGGCTCTGGGCGCCGAGATTATAGACCTCGTCCGGCTGCGTCTCTTGCATGATGCGGATGAGATTGCTTGTATCCGTCAGATCCCCGTAATGCAGCTTGAACAACATATTCTTGCTGTGTGGATCCTGGTAAATATGATCGACGCGTTGCGTGTTGAACGAACTCATGCGTCGCTTGATTCCATGAACGGTGTATCCCTTTTCGAGAAGAAATTCCGCTAGATAGGAACCGTCCTGACCGGTAACGCCGGTTATGAGAGCGACTTTAGACATTATGCGACGTTCTCCCGAGACAGGAAATCTTCGTAAGCAAATTTGAGACCTTCCTTCAGATCGGTTACCGGTGACCATCCGAGCTCTCTTGCCACCCCGCTGTCCATGAGCTTTCGAGGTGTTCCGTCTGGTTTGGAGGTATCGAATTCTATCTTCCCTCGGAAGCCAACAAGGTCGCTGATAGTCGTCGCAAGCTCGCGAATAGTCACGTCGCTTCCAGATCCTACGTTGATATGGGTCTGGCCTTTTGGCTTCAGGGCGTTGTAGCGCTCTGCCGGCAAATTCATGATATGCACGCTGGCGGCGGCCATGTCGTCAACATAAAGAAATTCTCGCAGCGGCATCCCACTGCCCCAGATCAGCACGCTGGGCGCACTCCTGGTTTTCGCTTCGTGAAAGCGCCGCAGGAGCGCCGGAATGACATGCGAATTCTGGGGATGATATGTATCTCCGACACCATATAAATTGCTGGGCATCACAGCACGGTAGTCTACAAGGTGAGTATTGCCATATTGGCGATTGTAGCTCTCGCAAAGTTTGATGCCGGCAATCTTGGCAATTGCATAAGGTTCATTGGTCGGCTCAAGCGGACCTGTAAGAAGCGCATCTTCCTTGATCGGCTGGTCGGAAAGCTTCGGGTAAATACAACTTGATCCGAGCAGAAGAACCTTCCGAACGCCGTTCCGGAAAGCAGCCTCCATGACATTCAGTTCAATCATCAGGTTGTCGTAGATAAAGTCAACCGGATAGGTGTTGTTTGCGTATATGCCGCCCACCTTCGCCGCTGCAAGGTAGACCTGATCAGGTCGCTCCTTTTCGAAAAACCGACGAACGTCCAACTGCTCTATCAAATCAAGGTCTTGATGCCTTGCGGTGATGACGGAATCGGGCGGATGCCCTTCGGCGACCAAGCGCCGTACGATCGCCGAGCCGACCATACCAGTATGACCGGCTACGAATATTTTTGGAAAACTGCCCATATTTGCTCGCGCACCCGTGGCATGACCGGAAGCTTCCCGGCTTCTTTATCTACGACCGCACAGTTGCCATGTCGGACTCGCGCGGAAAGGATTAGTTACGCCTCATTGGGTGTTCTCGCCACAAAAGTCAATCTTCATCAATCGGAGCATACTGATCATACCGGTGGTTTTTTCGCGAATCTTACGCACACCTCCTGAGTGGTGGCAGCTTGCTATTTCCCGTCTGGAATTGGCACTTGGCCTCAGTGATCACGGTAGCCTCGACACAGATGATGGCCGCAACGCTGACGCGCGCGGAATTCAAAGCGCTATCTGACCTAAGATGAGATATTTGAGCCGCTCTTTTGATGAACTCTCAAAAGTCGCGACCATGCAATAACGTGAGTTGCCCCAATCGACGTAACGAAAAAGTACAACGGAAACAATGGTACTGCATAGCGCGGATTCCCAACCGGAAACGCATACGCGACAGCGAAGGCTGGTGCTAGTGCACAGTACGCATCCGAGTTGGGCCGCATTGTGGAGTGAGTGAGAGTGTGGATGCTCTGTCTATATAGACGGCAATATAGACGGTGCTTCACACATGGACTTGATGAATGATCTCACCGGGCATTTCAGCCGGATGGAGATTGTCGATAGCGGGCGTCGCCGGCGTTTCACGGATGAAGCGAAGCTGGCGATTGTGGCTGAGAGTTATAACGGCCCGCGGCAGGTGACGGCCACGGCGCAGCGTCATGGGATCACGCGCTGGCAGTTGAATGCCTGGCGCAGGGCCGCCCGGGAAGGACGGCTTGTCCACCGCTCGACAAACGGGTTTGTTCTAGCGATCGTTGTTGCCGAGCCGGTTGTTGCGAACACGCCACCTGCGGCGACTGTCGCTGTGCCTCCGCCTGTCAGCGACCACGGTCGCATGGAGGTGGTGAGTGCGAAAGACCGGCGTGTGATCGTCGGTCGGGATGTCGACGTGGACGTGCTGCTGCGGATTATGCGGGGTCTGGAGACGTTGCGATGAACCCGTTTCCGATGGGAACCGCATGGATACAAATAATGAGAGCGTACGTGAATACCTCTATCCGCGACAATCGATCCACTTTAATGATCAGGTAAGAACTGCACGTTTTCTACCTGCGGTAGACGCGATGTCGATCGCGGTTATGCAAAGGTTTTGGTGCATCAAACCCGTCGGACAATGCCTTCATAACCCCGGAAAATTCCAGCTTCTGCTGGCCCAAAATCGGGGGGCACTTCAATGGCGATAAGCGGCGGCGTTGATGCGACCCTTCGTGAGGAGATCAAGAGCCTGACGAAAACCGTCGAGAAGAACCACGAAGCGGTCGCCCCCACTCTTGCGGAGTGGAAAAAAATGAAAACCCTGGGCTACGGGATCTCAGGGCTGATCGCCTTCGCCGGCCTCACCATCGGCGGGGTTGTCGCTTACATGAGCGACGGGGCTGTCTCAGCGTTGAGGCATTGGCTCAAGATCAACTGACTGATATTGCGTTTACTTCCGCGGCGCCCGATCCAAAAAAAGCCCCGCCGAAACAGGGCAAGTTCATGGATCGCACAGGAGGAACACCCGTGCTTTCCTGCTGATATAACAAAACGGGGACCGGTTAGGTCCCGTCATCGCTCGCCGAGGATCAAAAAGGAGCCCCGCTGAACGGGGCAGTTTTGGAAAGACGGATCGCACAGGAACGAAGAGTTGGCGTACGGCCCCGTCATAAAGGGGCACCTCTGCGATCCTTCTGGTCTAACGATAGATAAGCGGAAAAGTTCCTGCACGGTTCCGTACCAATCGTTGAATTAGATCTCTAGTGGCCAAATATTCGCTGCTTAGTGGAGTTGCGGCGTCTCAGTGGCGTATCGCCGGTATGGCCGGTTCAGTCGCACAAGTCGTTCCTCCGTTTCGGGCTCCACGACCGTGCGAAGCCCTCCCGAAGCAGCTTCTTGCCGATCTCTTCCCCATTCGTTCGATAGATGTTGACGAGTGGCCGGTGCGACGGCGTCTTGTCGACTGCGCCGCTCGTCACGACACGCAATCCTTTTTCCGCCAAAAGCTCTTTCAGCCGTCCCTTGGCGATCGGCGCCAGCTTCCGTTCTTTGACGCACTTTGCGTGCGAACCGATCTCCGGCGTATCGATGCCCGAGACGAACGGAACACCTTCGCCCAGCAGCCGCATGTTCTGCCCATCGCATTTCACCGTGTCGCCGTCAACGACGGTCAACGATGCGCAGTAATCAATCCAGCAATCAATTCTCATTCCTTTTCTTGCGCTCCAAGATCACCTCGACACATAGCCAATGACGATGCTGGCGCCGCGGTGACCGCATTTGCATTACAGTCGCGGGCCTATTGCCGAAATCTTCGTATCCTTGCCGAGCCGTTTTTGCAGTGCCCATCGATCAAGCGGCCGTTTCCGTTTGCAGTCCACGTTCCTGCAAAAGGCCACTAGACCCTCCCACTCGGCCAGATCGCCGAGGGCACGATCCCTCTTCTGCGCGTCCTCAGGCTTCACATAGCCATCTCGTCGTGCCCATTCTTCGGGACCGTGGTGATAGGTAAGCTTGCACCGCTGGTAGTATCTGTTTTCGGTGCGCTGGCATCCGAGATTTTCCTTTGCGAGCGTTGGGAGGAGCGAAGGCATAGAAGCATTGCCATGCTTTGCAATGAGCTCGTCCCCGTCGAAGAATTTCAAAATCTCGCATTCCTCGCAGATCACGCCCACCCGCTTACCCGCATATGACTTTAGCCCCGTGCCGGCGTCGGACGAATTCCAATCATCGACGGTCATAGTCCGGCCGCCATCCGCGGGTCATGCCTCGGCTCATGGCACCTTCTGCCAATGCCAACTGCCGGCGAAGGTGCCGGATATCGTCGAGTAGCGTGCCGATCGCTGCGCGGACATTGTCGTCATGCCAAGCAAGAACTGCTTCAATTTCCCGCTCGGTCTCAACGTCATCCCGAATGGGGACAACACCACGTTTTGCTTGGGTCTCAGGCATGTCAGCGGCCGTGTGATGTCGTGCCTTGGTCAACAGGCTCCTCGGGACGCTTCCCCTGAAAATGCCAGTCGAAAAAGCCTGACTTAATCAAGCGGTTGTAAACTTCGCTGAATATTTCGTCAGTGTCCTTCAGTTTGCTGGAGAACCATTCCGGCTTCGTCGCATAGTCGTTGTGGTCGCGATAAGCTCTGTAAACACCGCACGCTTCAAGCGTAGCCATGTCGATTGCTACATCAAAGAAGCCAGCCGGGAAGGCCGAAGGTATTTCAAAAGCGCTGGCACTGAAGAGCTTGACTTGATCCGGTCGCCTTCCGGCAATCGCGTCCAACAAGTTCTTGTGCGCGTCCTCCCGCTGCATTTGGCCCGGTGGCGTCCAATAGAGACCGGAAAGGTCCATCTCATCTTCATCATGCATGGCTTCGCTGTCGGCCGATTGCTCTAGCATCGTCGTTTCTCCTTCGAGACAGACTTTCAGATTGGCGGCCGCCTCGCCGATGTTCTTATTATGTTCTCATCTGGATGCGAGTCAATAATCAATCTAGGCGAATTGCTTTTTAAGGCGTTGTTGATGAACTGCCAGCATGACCAAGCCGCCTCGCAAGCCTTCTAAGCCGCTGCTCGGTGACGCCGACGCGCTGCTACACAGTCGCCCACATCGGCGCCGAGATCCTAACCAGCCCAATCTCCCCTTAGATCCGATGCCTGATCGCATCGAGCCCTGCCTAGCGTTGCTCAAAGCCAGACCGCCGAAGGGCGACGATTGGGTGTATGAAATCAAATGGGATGGCTATCGCCTGTCGGTGCATATCGATCCGACGGGCATTCGCATCCTGACGCGCGACGGCCATGATTTGGTGCCGGCAGGCGGCCAAAGGGATATCCGGCTTTCCGAGGAGATCGAGACCGACGGTGATCAGCTGCTGGCGAGCGCCTGCGAACATGGGTTGGAAGGCATCATCGCCAAGCGCCGGGACTCGCCCTATCGGTCGGGACGTCTCGGCGACTGGGTGAAGATCAAACGCGTCCTGAGCGACAGCTTTGTCATCGTCGGTTGTAAGCGATCCACAGTCGCGCGCGCCGGCATCGGTCGGCTTCTGCTCGCCGCGCGCAAGGGTATGAAGCTGGTTTACGTCGGCGGGGTAGGGACCGGCTTCAATGAGCGGAATGCTTATGAGCTTCGTCAGAAGCTAGACCGCCTTATCACATCTACGCCGGCTGCGGTCGTCGATCGCAAGGGAGCAATTTTCGTGAAGCCGAAGCTCATTGCCGAGATCGAGTATAGGGGGTGGGCCGATGACGGCAAGCTGCGGCACGCATCTCACAAGGGGCTGCGGGAGGAGCAGGATAATGCCGGGGTTTCTGAGATAGAGTAGGCTCCCGCCGCTCTAGAATTCGAACGTGTCCGACTTGTAAGCCCGGCGAAACTCTGCGTCCCACGGATCGAAAAATTTCTCGCCCTTTGGAAGCGGCGGCTTCGCCGGCCGTTCGTCTTCGTCTCGGTTTTGGTTTTTCGAATCGTTCATAGCCACCTTCTACCGAGGTGACGCGGATGCGTCGACCGTAAGCCGAACACGTTTTGTGGCTATGGATAAAATGTGTGATTGGCGGGATGCCGCCCACTCCGCGGGCGAAGTGGCATGCCGCATCCAACTGAGTGTTGAAACTCCGCAATTGCCAAAGCTTGGATGGGTGTACATCGGATAGTGGAAATGCCCAGCGGGGGGTCGCGACGCCCGCCATTCCCTCAAACTCGCGTCGCGCTACATCGATTTTGTGGAGATAAGGTGGGAGGCCGAGATGGATCAGCGCAGCAGCCTGCGGGCGGTTATGATCGCAATGTTCCTGGTGGCGCTGTTCATCGTCGGAATTTACGCCGGTCAGCACATCGGACTTCTGCCGCGGATGTGATGCGAGGCGGGTCGCAAGGCCCGCCTCCTTTGGCCGTTTAATCCTTACGCCACCTAGGAAACGCGAATTACCTCGTTGGATAAAAGGAGCAGAAAACTGCCATCGTCGAGGCGCTCTGCAACGTCCCCTTCTTCGGTGACGTAGTCGGTCCTTGTATTTACGGACCGCCGAGAAGTCCGCATTTGTTCAATGACAGTATAATTTCGACCTTCAGCGTTTGAACAGCGGAAACGCTTCGTTTCAACGTAATTCATGTCCTTTGCCTCGGAGAATTGCACCTCATAAATATTTGGCGACAAAGGCGTAGAGTCAAGAAGAGTGGTGTCGTGTTTTTCTCCGGCACGAATTCGGCCATGAACAGCGCGGTCCTAGGATGACGGCTTGATCCCCGGAGAAACCGATGGTCATCTACTGGTAATGAGGGCGCCGACGGCAGCACCAAGCGACGCACCGAAGGTAATGCCAATCACAGCGTCGTCAAAAATCATCAGGCCGAAGGCGGCGCCTATTCCAATTCCGATCGTTGCGCCCAGTGCCATGTGATTTCATCTGCAAAAAGACCAGTTGCCGGTCAGATGGCAGCACATTGCCTTAGTGGCATGGCCAAATCAGGGTGCGCCCCCGCTGATCCGTAAGCGCTGTCGCTCTCTCGCACATTGACGCGTTCTTCCGGTTTAGCGCTATCTAACGGATGGTACTCTCGACGGCGTTCTTGCCGATCTCGATGCGACCATCGGCCAGCATGACGAAGCCAACACATGTCGAAATGGCATATGTTTATTACACGTGGCGTCCTTCTTCTTTTTGAGATGCCGCTGCCGCTTAACAAATGCGCTACACGCAAACCAAGCTACGTAGGTCATTAGAATGGCTAGCTGCTGCAACAAGATGGCGACGACGGCTATAAACTGGTCTAAATCGTCATAAGAGTCGTCCACAGTGGTGATATCTGGCGTGAACGTCATTCTGTCGCACACGTATGATGACAGAACGACCCAGATCACCGCCAAAAAATGCAATGTTTTCCGGCAATGTGGCCATCTCCGACCAGCGACCAAAGCCAAGATCGGAGCTGCGAGGTTGCTCGTAAGTATGATGGCGAACGCGAGTTCAGGCTTGATCATTGAAAATTGATCCTCCGCTGAATAGCTCAAGCTGTTGCGCTATCAATCATCGCATTCCATGTCAGCGATATCGTCAGCCAACACCGCAGCGTGCTCCGACAGAACCGCAGCCACATTGTCGAGAAGCATCGCCAATTCGGGATCGCTCACGAAAAGCTGCTCCTGCCTAACTTTCAACTTCCCGATATAGAATTGTGGATATGCAGTGAACCAGTCATCTGCTCGAGGCTTGCCATGCTGATGCTCCATTTAGTGTTCGCGAGTCCACAAGTACGGTGCGGCTCAGGCAATCCCATCAACATCGCCATCTTCGTCCAGTTCGTGCACTGGCAGATAGGTGTTCTTCTCCATCCACTCTCGAACGATAAACCTGATCATGTCATTGCGCGTCTTGCCAAGCTCGCCCGCCAGGTCGCGCAAGGCGTCTTCGACATCATCCTCCATCGAGACGCCGCCGGCATTGCGTAGCCGTAGAGCGGCGCGACGAAGCATGATCTGAAGATCCGCTCGCGAGATAGCTGCGATCCGATCGGCGGCGTCTTCGAGGAGGGTGGCGGTGTCATCCTTTACCAAGCTGCAATCCTTACTTTGATCAGCTTCATGTTGGGCCGGCCCATGGCATCAGCCTGGCGCTATTGAAGGGCGCCGCTTTCCGCGAACGCCCGAGCGACGGGTTCGAAATACTCATTTGGCGGAAACGAGTTCAGTTTGATCAAATGTTTCCGCAGAGCATCGAACTCAGAATATGCCACTTTGCGCTCCAAGGCTTCGTTGGCGAGGGCGTCCATGGCGTCACAGACGGACTCTACGGCTGCTTTATGAGCGTCAGCCTCAGATTTCGTGGAAAGGTGGGGGCTTGACCTAACATAAAGCCACGCATTTTCACGAGCATAAGCCGAGAGCGCTCGGATCTATCTTGCGATCGCCATATCCTTCTTATTCGGATCAATCACTCGTGTCCCTTTCCGCGGTAGGTTGTAGGGATTCCTGCAGCCTCATGGCACCGCGCAAGCGTCTCCAGCCATGCTGCTAACCCCGCCGGCACTTCAGTATTGCCAGCTTCCAGCGCTTCCACCCACGAGAGGTCCATTGCAGCGCACTGGCAAGGTTTATTGGCGTCCAGCGGATGTGGAGAAGGCATTCGGTGAAACGAGCAGGGGTCATGGTAGGCTCCAATTCGTGGTACGCCACACAGTGGCACCACTCGCGTCCATGTCAATCACACCGCGGCGGCTTGGTCCAAAATGATCCGGTCGGCTTTTCCCGTAGAACTTCTTCAAGCCTAAACGGCATCCCCGTTGGACATGTCTCCAAGGCGCGCCATAGAAAATGCGCGTCACCATCGTAACCGGAGAAGATGATGTCTGAACTTGATGATCTCTTGAGGCAAAAGGCGGAACTTGAAACCAGAATTCAGGAGGTCATGGCAGGCCAGATAGATCGGCTTAAACTAGAATTTGCCGATCTCGCCTATAAGCTTCGTGAAATCGGAGGGCTGCCGAACGCAGTCGAGTCCGTGTTCACCGACAAGGCCGGAACGTTCAATTCCTACCGTGTGATGCGTGTGAAGAAGGCGTAGGCAATCCCAACAGCCGACGTATTTGACTTTGACGCTGGCATACTATGCGAAGAATGCGGCGACCGCTGAGCGTGTGAGAGCCAGGATGGCTCGCCTCGGCGTAACTCCCGCAGGGCACAAGGTATGGACGGAGATCGAAGACGATTTCTGTCGTCTTCTGTATTTTGACCACTTCGCGCTGCGCCAAATACTCAGACATCGAACGGCGCGGGCAATTCAAGCGCGCTGCTGCGAGCTTGGATTTGGGCGGAAATATCACCGCTGGGGCCCATTAGAACGGCAGAAGCTTCGAAAGTTGTATCCCGAGGCTTCTCGGGAAGAGATATGCGCCACGTTTCCCGACATCCCCTGGGAAAACATCCAAGCCGCTGCTCGCTATTATGGTTATCGGCGAAAAAAGAAGCGATACGTCATAACGGGCATCGCAGCCAATGATCAGGTTCGAGCTTTTTGCTACGATCTGGGGTGGATAATGCGGGACCTGGATGAGGAAAGCGGCACAGGCCGCTACTTTCAGAGAAACGGCAGCAGGCGCAAGTATCCAGATTTCAAGGCGATAAGCAAAGCCGTCAAGGCGCTCGGGGGCATCCTCGAAGTCCGTTGGCAAGAGGAATGATGGCTCAGGGGTGTCAGGGCCGCATGTTGCATTCCATGTCGCGTGGATTCGCCGCTACCAAATTGAAACGCTTGGAAATCAACGCAAGCAGATGTAACACGCTTGCGACATGGGACTGGCTCGACTGAGTGGGCTGATCGCTCACTAACTAACTGAAATTGTCGAAGAAATTGATTGGCTGGGGAACCTGGATTCGAACCAAGATTAACGGAGTCAGAGTCCGTCGTTCTACCATTGAACTATTCCCCAGCATAAGCGAACCGGCGGGCGGTCGGCTGGTGTGCGGCGCTTATAACCAAAAGCCGGGGAATTGCAAATAGCTGTTTTGAAAAAAATCGGTGCTGCCGCGGAAAGGTGAAATCGCTGCAAATCCCTTGGTCCAAAAAAGAATTTGGCGATTTCGGCGGGCGCTGATATTCTTGCCGCAACGCAAAAATCGAATGAGCGCCTGCTGCATATCTCAAGACTTGCGCGGCGCGATGGAAAAACAACGTGGAAGACCCCGAAGGCGGCGCAAAGCCGCAATTTGACGGGGCGCCGGCGGCAGGGCGCAAGGACGGCAAGAAGTCCAGGCGCCGCAAGGGCAAACGTGGCGGGCAATCCCGCAACGCGGCCCATCCCGCTTCGCATGAGCCTTCCGGCGGTGCCGGACAGCCAGCGCGCCCGATAGAAGATGCAGCCGGGAATCCGGCCCGCAAGCGCAAGCGTCGCCGTCGTGGCGGCCATGGTGCCGTGCAGGACGGTCCATCTATCCCCCAGGCAATGGAACAGACGGCAGCGGCAGGCAATGCTGTCCGTTCCGATAGCGATTCAGCGCCGAGCCGTCGCAGCCGCCGCAAACACCGCGGCAAGCGCGGTCTACAGGGCCGGCCGCTGACATCGGCAAAACCAGCAGGTGCCCCGCAGCAGGAAAGCCGCGCGGAAGAAACGGTGCTCAGGGCCGACCTGCGTGAAGCACTGAATGGCGCGAGCGCCAACCGCAGGGGCCGCCAGGAAAGCCATTCCCATTCCGGGCATCAGGGTGATCGCCAGGCCGGCGAGCATGTGTGGCCGGAGGAGCTCTACGCCGCTCTCGATCTCGGCACCAACAATTGCCGTCTCCTCATTGCCCAGCCGACCCGTCCGGGTCAATTCCGTGTCGTCGATGCTTTTTCCCGCATCGTGCGCCTCGGCGAGGGCCTTGCGGCCAGCGGCCGTTTGTCCGACGAGGCGATGGAGCGGGCGATCGAGGCCTTGAGGATCTGCGCCTCCAAGCTCAGGAACCGGGAGATCCGCCGCATGCGGCTGATCGCCACCGAAGCCTGCCGCCAGGCAGTCAATGGCGAGGACTTCCTCAGCCGGGTCGTTGCCGAAACCGGCCTTGCGCTCGAGATCATCGATCGCGAGACAGAGGCGCGGCTTGCCGTCTCCGGCTGCTCCTCGCTGGTCGGTCGTGAGACGCGCTCCGTCGTGCTCTTCGATATCGGCGGCGGCTCGTCGGAGATCGCCGTCATCCGCATCGGCGACAATCGCTTCAGCCGCCTTGCCAATCACATCACCCACTGGACCTCGCTTCCGGTCGGCGTCGTGACGCTGTCGGAGCGCCATGGCGGGCACGACGTCACGCCGGAGGCCTTCGAAGGCATGGTGCGTGAAGTCGAAGGCATGCTTGGAAGCTTCGATTGCCCGGAGATCGAGGTCGCCCAGACCGGCGACTTTCACCTGATCGGCACATCGGGCACGGTGACGACGCTTGCCGGCGTGCATCTCGACCTGCCGCGTTATGACCGGCGCAAGGTCGATGGCATCTGGCTGTCCGACGATGAGGTCTCCGCCATGCAGGCAAAGCTTCTCTCCTGGGATTTCGCAAGCCGCGCCGCCAATCCCTGCATCGGGCCTGACCGGGCCGATCTGGTGTTGGCCGGCTGCGCCATTCTCGAGGCGATCCGCCGCCGCTGGCCGAGCCCGCGCATGCGGGTTGCCGATCGCGGCTTGAGGGAAGGCTTGCTCACCGACATGATGGCCGATGACGGCGTGTGGCGGCGCAACCGCAACCGCCGCGGCCAGCGCGTGAGATCGCGAGATAAGGAATAGGCATGACCAAGGCACCGATCGCGGGAAACCGCACCGGCCGCAAGCTCGGCCAGCGCGTCAAGAACAAGAAGATGAAGGCCTCCTCCCGCCAATGGCTGGAGCGCCACATCAACGATCCCTATGTGCAGCGCGCCCAGCTTGAAGGCTATCGCGCCCGTGCCGCCTTCAAGCTGCTGGAGATCGACGAGAAACATCACATCCTGCGCGGCGCCAGGCGCATCATCGATCTCGGCGCTGCCCCCGGCAGCTGGTCGCAGATCGCCGCCAAGGTCACCGGCTCGACAGATGATGATATTCGTGTGGCTGCGATCGATTTCCTCGAAATGACCCAACTGCCGGGGGTCAAGATCCTGCAGCTCGATTTCCTCGATCCCAGTGCGCCGGAAAAGCTGCTGGAGGCCGTCGGCGGTACACCGGATCTCGTCATATCGGACATGGCAGCGCCCACCACCGGCCACCACCGCACCGACCATCTGCGCACCATGCATCTGTGCGAAGTCGCGGCGCATTTCGCCGTCGAAGTGCTGGGGGAAGGTGGACACTTCCTCACCAAGACCTTTCAGGGCGGCACCGAGCGTGAGCTGCTCGCCATGCTCAAGCAGAACTTCCGCCAGGTCGTCCATGTCAAGCCGAACTCGTCGCGTGCCGAATCGGTCGAGATGTTCTTGCTGGCCAAGGGGTTCAAGGGGCGCAAGGCCGAAGGTGACGCAGAGGAAGCTTGATCTTTGGGCCGGTCCTGTCCGATGATGACGATCGACTGCCTAATTCCTTAAATCGGAATCGATGTAGGGATAAATTATGCAGCAATTGAAAGCGCCACAGCGTCCTTTGCGCGTCTCAAAGGAGGCGCGGCGCTGCGAGGATTTGAACCGCTGATCCCATGCTTCTTTACGTCACGCTCGGAACCAACGACCTTTATCGCGCAGGGCATTTTTACGATGCCGTGCTGCCTGTGCTCGGTTATCGTCGGCAGCGCTCTTCCGAAGAGGAAATCGGCTATGCCGCCGACGGCGATACGCGCTGCCGCTTCTGGGTGGTGACGCCGTTCAATCGCCGCCGGGCGACCTCGGGCAATGGCGCCATGGTGGCGCTTGCGGCCGAAACGCGGGCGGATGTCGATGCCTTCCATGCGGCGGCAATCGCGGCAGGCGCCGTGGATGAGGGTGAGCCCGGCCTGCGCTCCTACCATGCCCATTTCTACGCCGCCTATGTGCGCGATCTCGACGGCAACAAGCTCTCTGCCGTTTGCGAAAACCCGGAGTAACGGCTGCCTAAAGCGCGTCGCGATCTTTCAGATTCGCTCCCCGCGCTTTAGGTCGTTGTTTCCGCGCATGTCGTTGTCGCAAAATCGCTGCACACTTTTGCGCGACATGCTTTATTTCACCGCATGCTGTTCGGCTTCAACAGTTGCTGCCGTTATTGCCTTCGAGCGGTGGCCGGAAACGAGTGCGCCGGCATTGCGGTCCATCCGGATGAAGGGAATGGTCGCAATGACGGTCAGTCCGGCGATGATGTAGAAGGCGAGGTGGAAATCGGCCACCTGCAGCGCTTCGCCGCGGAAATAGATCGAGCTCTCCAGGATCGCGGCGGCGACCGCAACACCGAGCGCCAGGCTAACCTGCTGCATCACCGAACTCATCGATGTCGCCTGGCTGGCTTCGGCATCTTCGATATCGGCGAAGGCAAGCGCATTGACGCCGGTGAACATGAAGGAGCGGGAGAAGCCGCCGAGCAGCAGCACGCCGATGATGACGAGATGCGGCGTCGACGGCGTGAACAGGCCGGTGACGGCAGTCACCAGGGTCGTCACCATGGCGGCGCCGAGAAGCGTCGTGCGGAAGCCGGCGGCGGCGAAAACGCGCTTCGCCATGAACTTGGTGGTGATCGCCCCGATGGCGCCTGCAAAGGTGATGAGGCCGGATTGGAACGGCGTCAGCCCGAAGCCGAGCTGCAGCATCAGCGGCGTCAGGAAGGGCATGGCGCCGACGCAAATGCGAAAGAGCATGCCGCCCAAGGTGGAGGCCCGAAACGTCGGGTTCTTGAACAGGTTGAGATTGAGGATCGGCGCCGGGTGCCGCTTGGCATGGCGCACGTAGAGGACGCCGCAGATGAGACCGATCAAGGTGGCGGTGACGCCGATGATCGGGGGCAGGGCCGGCAGACTGACCACCGACAGGCCGAAGACGACGCCCGCAGCCGAAAGCGAGGTCAGCACGAAACCGGTGAAATCGAGCCGCGGCGGCGCCGTCGCTTCCACCTCCGGCAGAAAGATCGTCGCAAGCCAGATGCCGATGATGCCGACCGGCACGTTGATCAGGAAGATCCAGTGCCAGCTGAAATAGGTGGTGATGAAGCCGCCGAGCGGCGGGCCGGTGAGCGGGCCGACAAGGGCCGGAATGGTGAGCAGCGCCATGGCCGAGACCAGATCGCTGCGCTGCGTCGTGCGCACCAGCACGAGGCGGCCGACCGGCGTCATCATCGCGCCGCCCATGCCCTGCAGGAAGCGGGCAAACACGAATTCGACGAGGTTGGACGAGACGGCACAGAAAATCGAGCCGATGACGAAGACCGAGATGGCAAAGCGGAAGATTTTCTTGGCGCCGAACCTGTCGGCCATCCAGCCGCTGACCGGGATGAACACCGCCAGCGCCACCATGTAGGAGGTCAGCGCCAGCTTCAGCGTGATCGGCCCGACATTGAGATCCGCCGCAATCGCCGGCAGCGCCGTCGCAATGACGGTCGAGTCCATCTGTTCCATGAAGAGGGCGACGGCAAGGATCAGCGGGACGATGCGATTCATAGGCGGGAGCCTTGATGGGCGCGGAATGGAGCGGGGGAGGCCCGTGCTGTTTAGTCCCACTTCCCCGTTCTGCCAATCCCCCAATCCGAATCCCAATTCGGGTCGATGACACGTTTGCTTCACGTCTGCGTGACACGGCTTGCCGGCCAAAGTCGTCTATCAAAATTGACATATGTCTACCCGGGCCGGGGCAAGAAATCCGGCCGGAAACGTTATCGGGGCCGAGCGGCGGCACACCGCATGTCATGGGAGAATGGATATATGACAATTTCGACGCGAATGAAGCGGCGCACGCTTTTTGCCGCAGGCCTTGGCTTGGCTGCGGCGCCGGCAATTTTTAGAGATAAGGCCGAAGCGGCTGCGACTGGAGAAAGCAGAAATATGGATGGAACGCCTTTGCCCGAAATCGATCAATTCAAGCTCGGTTCCTATAAGTTTACCGTCGTCCGCGACGGTATCAACATTTCAGAAAAGCCCTACGAAACCTTCGGCACCAATCAGGACCCCGAAACGGTCAAGGCGTTGCTGACCGCAAACTTCCTGCCGGCCGACAAGTTCATGAATGGCTATACGCCGGCTCTCATCGATACCGGTTCGGATGTCATCCTCGTCGATACCGGCTTCGGCGCTGCCGGCCGCGCACGTGGCGCCGGCCAACTGACCGAAGGCCTGAAGGCTGCGGGATATTCGGCCGACGACGTCACGCTGGTGGCGCTGACCCACCTGCACGGTGATCATATCGGCGGCCTGATGGAAGACGGCGCGGCTGCCTTCAAGAATGCTTGCTATGTCGTCGGCCAGGCGGAATATGATTTCTGGTCGGACAAGGCACGTGAGGGCACGCCTGCCGAGGGCGGCCACAAGGCGGTGCTCGCCAATGTCGTACCGCTCGCCGAGAAGACTACTTTTATCAAAGAAGGTGATAGCGTCGCGCCCGGTGTGACTGCGGTGCTGGCGGCCGGCCACTCGCCGGGACATATGGTGTTCCACGTCGAATCCGAGGGCAAACGCCTTGTGCTCACCGGCGATACGGCCAACCATTATATCCTGTCGCTGCTGCGGCCGGATTGGGAGGTGCGCTTCGACATGGACAAGGCGCAGGCAGCCGCCACCCGCCGCAAGGTCTTCGAGATGATCGCGAGCGAGAAGATCGCCTTCCTTGGCTACCACATGCCCTTCCCGGCGGTCGGCTTCGTCGAAAGGCAGGATGGCGGTTATCGCTTCGTGCCGAAGAGCTATCAGTTCGACATCTGATCGGGAGCGGTTCCGCCTTTCGCGGAAGCGCTGGGCCGCTCTAACTTCTTGTTTTTATGCAATTCCGGACGGAAAAGTGCTGAGCGCTTTTCCCGCAATGCTCCTGGCGCATGGCACCCATGACGAGCCTGGCGGACATGCCGGGCTTTTTGCTATTTCCTTCCTGTCATAGACGTGTTACCAGCCCTCGCCAACTTCCAAGCAACCCATGCAGACCGCCGGGGCGGACGATTCGTTTCCGGACAGGGTCGCATTTTTATTAAATGAAGGAATTTGGCCATGGCACGTATCATTGAAACGGCAACCGGCGCAGACGCGCTTACCTTCGACGACGTGCTGCTGCAGCCCGGACATTCCGAGGTCATGCCCGGCCAGACGAATATCTCCACCCGCATCGCCCGCGATTTCGAACTCAACATCCCGATCATTTCATCCGCCATGGATACCGTCACCGAAAGCCGCCTGGCGATCGCCATGGCCCAGGCCGGCGGCATCGGGGTCATTCATCGCAACCTGACGCCGATCGAACAGGCCGAGCAGGTCCGGCAAGTGAAAAAGTTTGAAAGCGGCATGGTCGTCAATCCGGTGACGATCGGCCCCGATGCGACGCTTGCCGATGCGCTCGGGCTCATGAAATCCTATAGCATTTCCGGCATCCCTGTCGTCGAGAAGTCCGGCCGCCTCGTTGGCATCCTGACCAACCGCGACGTCCGCTTCGCTTCCGATCAGGAGCAGAAGATCCACGAACTGATGACCAAGGACAACCTGGTCACCGTCAAGGAGAGCGTCGATCAGCAGGAGGCCAAGCGGCTGCTGCATTCGCATCGCATCGAGAAGCTCTTGGTCGTGGACACCGAAGGCCGCTGCGTCGGTCTCATCACCGTCAAGGATATCGAGAAGTCGCAGCTGAACCCGAACGCTTCCAAGGATGCGCAGGGCAGGCTTCGCGCTGCCGCCGCCATCAGCGTCGGCGATGACGGCTTCGAGCGCGCCCAGCGGCTGATCGAGGCCGGTGTCGACCTTCTGGTCGTCGATACCGCCCATGGCCACTCGCAGCGCGTCCTCGATGCCGTCAGCCGCGTCAAGAAGCTTTCCAACTCGGTGCGCATCATGGCCGGCAACGTCGCCACCTATGACGGCACCAGGGCGCTGATCGATGCCGGCGCGGATGCCGTCAAGGTCGGTATCGGCCCGGGCTCGATCTGCACGACGCGCATCGTTGCCGGCGTCGGCGTGCCCCAGCTCGCCGCCATCATGTCGGCGGTGCAGGCCGCGAATGATCAGGACGTGCCCGTCATCGCCGATGGCGGCATCAAGTTCTCCGGCGATCTTGCCAAGGCGATCGCCGCGGGCGCTTCCGCCGTCATGATCGGCTCGCTGCTCGCCGGCACCGATGAAAGCCCGGGCGAGGTCTATCTCTACCAGGGACGCTCCTTCAAGGCCTATCGCGGCATGGGCTCCGTCGGCGCCATGGCCCGTGGTTCGGCCGACCGCTACTTCCAGGCCGAGGTGCGCGACACGCTGAAGCTCGTGCCTGAGGGCATCGAAGGTCAGGTGCCGTACAAGGGGCCGGTCTCGGGCGTCATCCACCAGCTCGCCGGCGGCCTCAAGGCGGCCATGGGTTATGTCGGCGGCAAGGATCTCAAGGATTTCCAGGAGCGGGCCACGTTCGTGCGCATCTCCGGTGCCGGTCTTCGCGAAAGCCACGCCCATGACGTGACGATCACCCGCGAGAGCCCGAACTATCCAGGCGCCGGCCTCTGATCATGAAGGCGGGCAGCGGGATTCCTCTCTGGGTCGTCGCGCTGCTCGCAGCCCTCTGCCTTGCCGTGCTCGCCTGGACGACCTTCGGCTTCGTCGTCCCGTTCAAGCACGAGACCGGCCAGGCGGTGCTCGATACCTATTTCGCCGGTTACGACGAGTCTGCGGTCTTCCACATGCAGAAGCTGCTCGATGAGAACGAGACGGCGACCAGATTGCTGCGCGCCATGTATTTCGGGCCGGAGCTGATCTTTCCTGCATTGCTGACGGCGCTGTTGTTCCTCGCCTTCCTCAAGCTCGGTCCCGACGGCGCATGGTTCGGCCGATCGGCGCATCCACTCGTCGGCAAGGCGATCTACCTGCTGCCGTTCATCTACGGCATCGCCGATTACGGCGAGAACATCTCGAGCCTTATGGCCTTCGGCAAGGGTGCGTCCGCAAGTCTTGCAACACAGCTGCTGCCGTGGATGACACGGCTGAAATTCGCAAGCCTCGCCATCTGCTTCATCGTCGCCGCCCGGCTCGCCGTCATGCGCTGGCTCTCTTCGCGGGAGCCCTGAAGCGGCGGTCAGCCCCTCCACCGCCAGGCTGGATTTGAAAGTCTTGCCACCATGAAATCGGAAAGGACCTCGACCTTCGCAGGTCGGCTCCGAGCAGAAGGGGTGACGAAATACAATGCGCCGGTAGGCAGCGTCCAGCCGGAAAGGATCGGCTTCAGCCGGCCGTCGATCAGATAGTCATACGCGAGAAATTCCGGCAGTTCGATGATCCCGAGGCCGCGTAGCGCCATCGGCACCAAGGCTTGCGAATTGGTGGCCCTGAGGGCGCCACTTGGCACTATGACCTCCTCTTTGCCTTCACTGTTACGCAAGCGCCAGACATCTTGGCGCGGCCTGTAGGCGTATCCGAGGCAATGGTGAGCAGCTAGCTCCCGAGGGTGTTCCGGCGCGCCATGTCGATCGATGTAAGCGGATGCAGCGAGAATGAAGCGATCAACCGGCGTGAGCTGGCGCGCGACCAATGATGAATCCGGCAGTACCGCAATTCGAAGCGCCGCATCAAAGCCGTCTCCCACGATATCGACGACGGCATCGCTCATATGCAGGTCGATGGAAATGTCCGGATAGAGCTCGAAAAAATCGGGCAGGATCGGGGCCAGCCAGCGTATGCCGAAGTCCATCGGCGCGGCAAGCCTGATGAGGCCCCTCGGCCGGGTAGCTAGCTCCCGGGCTGTGTTTTCTGCCGTCTCGGCCTCAGCATAGATCCGTGCGGCGCTGTCGATCAGTCGCAGGCCAAAATCGGTCAACGCGAGCTGCCGCGAAGTGCGGTTGAAAAGCCTTGCGCCCAGCCTCTGCTCAAGCCGGCTCACGGCACGCGAAACGGTCGGCACGGACACCCCAAGCGTTTGAGCCGCGCGCGCGAAAGAACGTTCTTCGGCGACTTTTGCAAACATCGCCAGGCCTTCGAAATCCGGAAATTTAGTCATATCATTCCTGAAACGATAACTTTCAATTCTTTCTATTTCGAAACGGTTCCGCCGTCCATATCTCAGCTCCAGTCGAACAAAGGAGACGACAATGACACAAAGACTGGATGCAAAGATTGCGGTCATCACCGGCGCCACCTCAGGCATTGGTCTTGCAACAGCGAAGCGATTCGTGGCCGAGGGCGCGCGGGTTTTCATTACCGGCCGTCGCTTGGATGTTCTCGATGCAGCCATCGCTGAGATCGGCGGTGGAGTTGTCGGCATTCAGGCTGATTCGGCCAATCTTGCCGACCTCGATCAACTCTATGAGCGGGTGAAGGCAGAGGCCGGGCGAATTGACGTGCTCTTCGTCAACGCGGGCGGAGGCTCCATGCTGCCCCTCGGGGAAATTACCGAAGAGCAGTATGACGATACTTTCGATCGGAACGTGAAGGGGGTTCTCTTTACGGTGCAGAAGGCCCTACCACTGCTTGCCCGAGGATCCTCGATCATATTGACGGGATCGACAGCAGGCTCGACCGGCACGCCTGCCTTCAGTGTTTATGCCGCATCGAAAGCTGCCTTGCGCAGCTTTGCGCGCAACTGGATCCTTGACGTGAAGGATCGCGGCATTCGGATCAACACGCTCAGTCCCGGTCCGACGGAGACGACTGGACTGGTCGAATTGGCGGGTAAGGACCCAGCCCAACAGCAGGGCTTGCTTGACTATCTTGCGGCCCAGGTGCCAATGGGCAGGGTCGGCCGCGCCGAGGAAGTTGCCGCAGCCGCACTCTTCCTCGCCTCGGATGATTCCAGCTTCGTCACCGGTGCCGAACTCTTCGTCGATGGCGGCAGCGCGCAGGTCTGATGAAACCGGGCGGCCCGCCATATTCTAATGGCGGGCGGCCGACGCTGGTATCCTTTTCTCCTTTCGGCTACTGCTCGCAACGAATGCGAAGCGGAAAGGAAACAGCCATATGACCGGCTATCAAATCTTCTGGCCACTGCTTGCCCATGTGGCCCTGGTCTATGGTCTTTACGTGCTTCTTGGGCTTCGGCGCGCAAAAATGGTCCGCGCCGGCAGCATCGCGAAATCGGATTATCGCGAAAACCGCGGCGAGCCGGCCCAAAGCCTTGCCGTCAAGAACTGCCTCGCCAACCAGTTCGAACTGCCTGTGCTCTTCCATGTCTGCTGCATTCTTATTTATATCACGGACGCCGACAATATCGTCACCGTCGGGCTTGCCTGGATTTTCGTTGCCCTGCGTTATGCTCACGCCGCTGTCCACGTCACCAGCAACGAATTGCGCTATCGCAGCCCGCTTTTTGCGGCAGGCTATGTCGGACTCGCTGCCATGTGGATCTGGCTCGCCGTTTGGATGGCAATGGGCTGAACCTGCGTCGATCGCAGCCAACAGGACTCCGTGCTCTATGTCCTCGACAACGCGAGGACTGTCTCTCTTCTCTGCGGGAGGATGACACAACCTGTCGAGGTCTTTTCGATGCCCCGTCAATCGCCGCGATATGCTGTGAGGGCTTGATTTCACAGGCTTTTGCCGACCGTTAAAATCCGAACGGTTCCATTTACGGCAGGTGAAGGCTTGCATGTCATACCCGCCCGACGCGCTGGTTGGCAGATTGCTCCGCCGCGAACGATAAGAATGGGAACGACATGGGCGCGGAAAGCATGGATCGGATAGGCCTGCGAAGGAAGCCGAAACAGGAGCGCAGCATCCAGAGGCTGGACCTCATTCTCGCCGCCGCCGCCAAGATCATCGCCGAAAAGGGCGTCAGCGCCATGCGGATGACGGAGCTCGCCGCCGCCGCCAAGGTGCCGATCGGCTCGGTCTACCAGTATTTCCCGGAGAAGGCGGCGATCGTCAAAGCCCTGTTCGACCAGCATGCCTCGGCGATCCAGACGAAGATGGCGGCGATGTTTGCCGACGTACGGTCACTCGACCAGGCGCTCGACGTCGTCTGCGCCACCATCGACTGGTATTACGATTCCTACCATAACGATCCCGTTTATCTCGGCGTCTGGATGGGAACGGAGACCGATCAGGATCTGTTGCAGCTGAATATCGAGCATAGCGCTCACGTCGCCGGCATC
The DNA here is from genome assembly GCF_057653695.1 of Rhizobium sp. SRDI943. Taxonomy (NCBI): domain Bacteria; kingdom Pseudomonadati; phylum Pseudomonadota; class Alphaproteobacteria; order Hyphomicrobiales; family Rhizobiaceae; genus Rhizobium; species Rhizobium sp. SRDI943. Next base: position 521,350 of record NZ_CM172787.1, read on the forward strand.
TTCCATGACGCCGTGCGCCGGCTGGCTCCCGACCTTTGTGACGAAGAAATGTATGCGCGCACTTACCTGTTCAGCCACCTGATCGGCGCCGTGATCCGACTTGCCGCCGTCAGCGAGGAGGCCTTGGCACAGCGTATGCTCGAGGAGTGGAAGCGCGTCATCCGCGCCTCTCTTTTCACCGCGACCGTGCCGGCTGCTGCCTGAGAACTCTTACCAGCTTGGCACCATATTGGCCGCCTTCAACCGCGGATAAAGGCGCGCCTGGGCGGATTTGACGTCCGCCTCCAGGCTATCGTCGACGACAGTAGGCGTGATATTGTCGAGGCAGGCGGTGATATGCGCCGTGATCGCGTTCATCAGCGAGAGCGAAACGCCCGGCCGCTTCATGATGCCAATCTGCACCGGCGGCAGCGCCGGAAAGCCGTCCGCCTGGCTCAGCACCTTCATGCCCGTCCGCAGCGCCGATTCCGGCATCACCGAAACCGCCATGCCGGCAAGGACGGCGGCTGCAACGACGGTGCAGGACCAGCTGGTGAATAGAATCTGGTGCTCGCGTCCCACAGCATCGAGCGCCGAGCAGGCGAGCTGGCGCCACTGGCAATCGCGCCGGCCGACGGCAAGCGGCACCGGCGCGTCGTCGCGGATCGGATGGTTGGCCGAGCCCACCCAGCAGAGCGGCTCGGTTCTCACCACATCGGACATGCGCTCGCGCGGATTGTGAGTGACGAGCGCGATGTCGAGCTCGCCCTTGTGCATGCGTTCGGCAAGATCCACCGAGGGCTCGCAGACGATATAAAGCTCGACATTCGGATGCGTCTTGGCGAAGCGGCCGATGATTTCGGGCATATAGCGGTCGGCATAATCGTCCGGCGTGCCGATCCGCAGCGTCCCCTCCAGCCTGTTGTCGTCAAAGGCCGCGATCGCCTCATTGTTGAGGCGGATGATGCGCCGGGCATAGTTGAGCAGCTTTTCGCCCTCGACCGTCAGCCGGTTGCCGCGGCCGTCCTTGATGAACAGCTGCTTGCCGATGCGTTCCTCGAGACGGCGCATCTGCATGGAGACAGCCGATTGGGTCTTGTAGACCCTGTCGGCGGCCTTGGTGAAGCTGCCGGAATCGACGATGGCGATGAAAGTCTGCAATTGGTCGAGATCAAGAGGCGCGGACATGTTGTCACCCATAAAGATAGCTGATGATAATCATTAGAAACATTCGTTGGACTGATCAATAGGTCTTTGGCATCTTCGGGATGCAAATCAAGCAAAGTGAAGGACAGACACCCTGCCTGTCCGAGCCCAATTCAGCCTTGCTCCCTCCCGCGCGACCTCGTGGGAGGGATGGGTTGCTGTGTGCCTAAAAGAAAATCGAAAGAAAGGAGAGTCCCATGCGGATGACAGACAGAACAATAGAACTCGACTGCGGCAAGCTCACCCCGACGTTTTCCCAGCGTCTGGTAGCAGGCATCGCACCGTTGACCTCCCTCTTTCGCGGGTTCCGCAATCGCATGGAGATCAACGCGCTGCACGATCTGAACGACACCCAGCTGAGGGATATCGGCCTTAGCAGGGCCGACCTGACCTCTGCGTTCCTGGCGTCGACCTTCTTCGAGGACCCGTCGGAACATCTGACGCGCTCGGCGCGCAATCGCTGGCGCCTGTCGCTCTTCCGCTCCTACGAACAGTAGGAGCGTCGAGTTTCCCCGCAGGGTGATAGCCAATAGCCCTGCCGCTTGACCCGGTGATCGGCTTTCCCAAGCCATCTCCGGGTTTTTTTATGCGCAAAAGCATGTCGCGCAAAGTGTTGTCGCGGTTTTGCGGCAACGACATGCGCGAAACCAAGGACCTAAAGCGTGGCAAGCGAAATCTGAAAGATCGCGACGCGCTTTAGTACGCTATTCGCTTTTTTCCGAGGAGGGCTTCGGCCGATAGGTTTCGAAGATCGCTTCCAGGTTCCGCTGATAGTTCTTCTGCACTTCAAGTCCGCTGTCGAACATGGCGTTCAGCATCTCGGTATAGCTGTCGGCATTGACCTTCGCCTCTTCCTTCGGCGCCTCCGGCGTCTTGGTCTTGGTTGGGGCCGCCGGCTGCTTGCCGAGCCCGCCCATCATCTCCTGGAAGGCCTTGGCGAAGGGATTGTCGAGGAAGGGGTTCTGCTGAGATGTCGCTTCCGGCCTCGGCACCGAAAACATCAGCTGCATTGCCTGGGTGAAGGGATTGTCGAAGATGCTGGGGTCCGGAGCAGTCTTCGGCTTCGGCGCAAAGCCGGTGCTTTCCAGCCACTTCTGCATGGTCTCGCCCATCGCCGTGTTGACGAAGGGGTTGACCGGCGAGGCCATCTGGCCGGTCGTCTGCTTGAACAGCCCACCCATCAGCGTATCGGCCAGCACCGGCAGCATCCGCTTGTAGATATCCTGGCCGATCCCGGTCATCTGTGCCGCCTGGGCGGCGACCGCGCGCGAAACCTCCTTCGAGCCGAAGAGCTGGGCAAGGATGTTGTTGCCGTCGGAAATACCCTCCGGCGTGAAGGCCCGGCTCATATCCTCGAAATATCGCGCATAGTTGCCGGAGGAGACCGCCTGCATCAGTCCGACGAAATCATAGGGATTGCTAGTGCTGCGTTTCAGCCCGGCGGAAAAGGCCGGCATCAGCGCCGCCATCGCCTTTGTCGCCTGTTCCTGCGCAAGGTTGAACTGCCGGGCGATTGCTTCCATCGCCGCGCCGTTCTGCGCCTGCATCATCATGTCGAAGAGTGGCAGCATGGAAGTCCCTTTCCCCCGGTCGTGACGCGTTGTAACGCCACTATAACCGGAAATGGTAATGCGCAAACGGCTTTTTGCCATAAGAACTTAGCGTGATGAGGCGAAAGCGGCCATAGCGACGGCCGGCCGTCACTTCCGTCGGCCTATATGGTATCCTTACCGGAAACCGATCCCTGCGCGCCGGCGTTCTTCTTCCATGGCCGAAACCAAATCCTCCACTGGTCACGACGAGGTGCCGCCGAGTGAAGACGGTGCGAAGCCGGGCGCCGACATTTCCTTCCCCTATGACAGGATGACCGTCGAACAATTCCGAAGACGCTTTCCCTGTGCCCGCTGGAGCGATGCCCGCAAGGCCTGGTTCGTTCCCGGGCGGACGGCGTCCCGCCGCATCGGGCAATGGCTTGCCGAGATGGAGGCCGAAGCCGACGCCCATGCGGATGCGAAGGGCCGCGACGCCTTCGCCTTCGATCCCATCGACAGTCCTTACCTTGAACTTGGCAAGGCCGGCTTTCGAATCCGCACGCCCTATTCGAAGACCGTCGTCGACGAACTGCGCGAGGTGCCACTCTCGCGATGGGACGGTGATCTCAAAATATGGCACGTTCCCTTCCGGTCCTATGAGGAACTCAGACGCCGGTGGCCGGAGATCGAGGCGGCGGCGCGCAGAAACGAACCGGAAGAAAGACGACGTCGAGCCGAAGAGCGGAAGGGGACCGAACAGGATGTGCGCAGCAAGCTCCGCTCGGCGGAACGGAAGCGTCATCGATACCCGCTTCCGAGCGACGACTTGCCGCCGATAGGTCGTCCTGTGGTCACCGCCTACGGAATCGTCGTCTTTACAGAGATCGCCGGCGAACTGGTCGACCCGGATGTCGTTACGGACTTCTATCCCGGCGTGACCGAGGATCATGTCTGGGGATATTGGCGGGTCCCCACTTTGGAAGAACTCGTCCGCACCTGGCCTGCGAAGATGCCACCGGTTCAGGAGGCCGAGTGGTGGCTGCCGACGATCGAGGAACTAAGGCCCGCCCGCCGCACGGCAAGATCGCGCGAAGCCAGGAAGCGCGCGAAGGCGCCGTGACCACGGCTTGCCACAGCATATTCCTTGAATCGGTTCCGATTTAGGGAATTATGCAGTGGCTCAGGCTCAGTACTGATAGTCCTCGAACACCGGTTCGACCGAGCCGCGCCAGCGGCCGTGATAGAGCGACAGCAGATCCTCGGCGAGCGTCGCCTTCTTGGCGAGCACTTCTTCGAGCGGCGCCAGGAAGATGCTCTCGTCCTGGTCTTCCCGGTTGAGCTTGCCCCGCGCCTTCAGGCCGGCCCTTGATATGCCGATCACCTCGCGCGCCATGTGGAAGAGCGGATGTCCGCGAAATTGCGCCTTCAACCCTTCGGCGGGAACGGCATTGCGCAGCGCACTGATCTCGGCAAAGGTCCAATCCTTGCTCAGTTCGTCGGCGGCATCGAGTGCCGCATCATCGTAGAGCAGGCCGACCCAGAAGGCCGGCAGCGCACAGATGCGGCGCCACGGGCCGCCGTCGGCGCCGCGCATTTCGAGGAAACGCTTCAGCCGCACGTCGGGGAAAAGTGTCGAAAGATGGTTCGTCCAGTCGCCCATCGTCGGCGCCGGATCGGCGACCTCGCCCTTCAATGCGCCGTTCATGAACTGGCGGAAGGTGACATGGGTGCAGTCGTGATAGCGGCCGTCGCGGACGATGAAATACATTGGCGCGTCGAGGGCCCATTCGGCATAGTCGCGGAAGCCGAAATCGTCGCGGAAGGTGAAATCGAGCAGGCCGGCGCGCCGGTTGTCGACATCGCGCCAGATATCGCCGCGCCAGGAGAGCAGCCCGTTCGGCTTGCCCTCGGTGAAGGGCGAGGATGCGAAAAGCGCGGTCGCCAGCGATTGCAGCTTCATCGAGACGCGCATCTTCTTGCGCATGTCGGCTTCCGAGGAGAAATCGAGATTCACCTGGATCGTGCAGGTGCGGTACATCATGTCGAGACCCTGGGTGCCGACCTTCGGCATATAGCGGGTCATGATCTCGTAGCGTGATTTCGGCATCTGCGGCGTTTCCGCGTAGGTCCATTTCGGACTGCCGCCGATACCGAGGAAGCGGATGCCCATCGGCTCGGCGATTTCGCGCAGCGTCGCCAGATGCTGGTTCGATTCCTTGCAGGTCTCGTGGATCGTCTCCAGCGGTGCGCCGGAGAGTTCGAACTGGCCGCCGGGCTCGATCGAGATCGCGCCCATGCCATGCTGCTCGGCAAGGCCGATGATGTTGCCGCCGTCGGTGATCGGCTCCCAGCCGCTTTTCTTCTGCAGGCCGGTCAAGAGGGCCGAAATGCTGGCATCGCCGAAATAGGGAACCGGGCTGTTGTCGGCGCGGAAGAAGGCGAATTTCTCGTGTTCGGTGCCGATCCGGAAGTGCTCCCGCGGCTTGTTGCCCGCGGCGATATAATCGGTCAGATCCTGGACCGAAGAGAGCGGTGTCTGGTCGGTAGTGTCGCGGGCCATGCGGGATACCTGTATTCAAAAAGGCGCCCAGGGGGCCGGGCGGTTGGAAGGCTGATTAGGACCCAAGCCACCCATGTTGCAAGTGAAATTCTTTCAACGACGCATCAAAAAAATAACAGCGATTTCCATGTCAACCCGTTTTCGACCTTAGTTCCAGTCGCCGATCGCCGCCTGGACCACCGCCAGGGCCGCAACGGCTGCCGTATCGGCCCGCAGGATGCGCGGTCCGAGCGGAATGGCCGTGACGAAATCGAGGCTTCGAAGCCGCGCCCGCTCTTCTTCCGAAAAGCCGCCTTCCGGCCCGACGAGCAGAGCGAGATGTCTTTCCCTGATCGCCGAGAGCACCGGCAGCGGGTTCTGCCCGGCATCGCCCTCGTCGCAATAGATGATGCGGCGCTCGCTCGGCCAGCGGTCGAGCAGGTCGAGAAGCCTCACCGGTTCGGCCACGTCGGGAATGCCGAGAATGCCGCATTGCTCCGCCGCTTCGACGACATTGCCGCGCAGCTTGTCGAGATTGGTGATCTTGCCCTGCACGTGCTGGGTCATGACCGGCTGCAGCAGGCCGGCGCCCATTTCGACCGCCTTCTGCACGAGGTAGTCCATCCGGCCGACCTTGAGCGGCGCAAAGAGATAATGCAGGTCGCAAGGCTGCGGCTGCGGCCGTGTCTCTTCGGTTGCCGTCAAAAGGATGCGTTTGCGCGTGGGGAAGGTAAGGGTTGCCTTCCACTCGCCGTCGCGGCCGTTGAAGAGCAGGATCTCCCCACCGTCCTCCATCCTCAGCACATTGGCGAGATAGTTGAACTGATCGGCATTCGCCTCCACGCCGGCACCGCGCGTAAGCGGCGCGTCGACGAAAAGCCGTTGCATGCGAAAATTGGCGCGCATTAAAAAACTCGGGGTCTCAAAGCATGCCTCGTAAAACTGTGCAGCGGTTTTGCGATCATGACACGCTAGAAAATAAAGACCTAAAGCACGGCGCCGGGACAAATCGCGACGCGCTTTAGACGAAGAGCGCGAACATAACCCAATAAATCATTGCCGCAAGCGCTGCCGAAACCGGCACGGTGACAATCCAGGCGGCGATGATCGTCATGAAATGCGAACGGCGCACGAGATAGCGCCGCCGCGTCTCGTGGATATTCGGCTCTTCCGGCTCGTCGATATCAAAGCTCTCGGCCTTGCGCCTGATATAGGCGATGCGACGCTTCGAATGGCGCGTATACCATTCGCGGAAGAATCCGACGCCGAAGACGGCGCCGACGGCGATATGTGTGGTGCTGACCGGCAGACCGAGCCAGGAGGCGACGATGACGGTAAAGGCGGTAGACAGCGCCACGCAATAGGCCCGCATCGGATTGAGCTTGGTAATTTCCTCGCCGACGAGGCGGATCAGGCGCGGCCCGAAGAGCAGCAGACCGACGGAGATGCCTAGGGCGCCGATCAGCATCACCCAGAGCGGCGGATGCCCGATGCCGCCGCCGCCGCCGATGCCGACCGAATGGACGATCGCCGACAGCGGCCCGACCGCGTTCGAAACGTCGTTTGCGCCATGCGCGAAGGACAGCAGCGCCGCAGAGCCGATCAGCGGCAGCCGGAACAGCGTTCGCAGCGAGCTGTTGCGGTTTTCGAGCTCCCGCGCTTGGGCGAGAACGAGTGGCCGGGCGGCAAGCCAGCTCACCAGCCCGATGCCGATTCCGATGAGGAGGACGGTCAGCGGCGGGAACCTGCCCGGGGGCGACAGCTGCAGCACCATATAGGCCATGAAGCCGCCCGCCATCACCGCGACCAGCACCGGCACCCAGCGCTGTGCCGCCGCTACTTTGTCGTCGCGGTAGATGATCAGGGTCTTGACGAGATAAAGCAGCCCGGCGGCGATCAGCCCGCCGATCAGCGGGGAGGTGATCCAGCTCGAGGTGATCTCCAGCATTACCTGCCAGTTCACCGGTTCCGGCCCGACGGCTGAGATGCCGGCGCCGATCACCGCGCCGACGATAGCATGGGTGGTGGAAACCGGCGCGTTCATCCAGGTTGCGAGGTTGATCCAGAGAGCCGCCGCCATCAGCGCCGCCATCATGATCCAGCCGAGCAGCGCCGGCGGTACCTGGACGGCGTCGACGATGTTTGAGGAAATCGTCTTGACGACCTCGCCGCCGGCGATCGTGGCGCCAAGAACTTCGAAAATCGCAGCGATGACCAATGCTTGGCCCATCGTCATGGCGCGCGCCCCGACGGCGGCACCGACATTGTTGGTCACGTCGTTGGCGCCGATGTTCATCGCCATATAGCCGGCAAGGGCGGCGGCCGCGATGACGAGCATCGCTCCCGGCCGGTCGAATACATAGACGCCGGCAAAGAGCATGGCCAGACCGACGAAGATCAGCCCGAGACCAGGCGCCACCAGCCGCCGCAAAACATGCTTCGCCACGTCCTCGGCATGGGTGATCTTGTCGAGGTCCTTGTCGAGCGTGCGTTTCGTGAGGACTGCGGGACGTGGCGGCATTCTTTTTCCTGAGGATGAATCTGCTTCTACGCTGCTTTCCTAGCAGTGCAAGATGGCAGGATTCATTCCGCCGGAATTTGTTTCACGTCTGGAATTTGCTTGGCCGCCTTGGCCGAAAGCCTGTCGGTCATCTTTTGCTTGAAGGCGAGGAAAAGGTGGCGGAGCTCCGGTTCGCGCACGCGCGCCGCCGCCTCGTCGAACGAGACCCATTCGATGCGGCGCTCGCCTTTTTCCTTGAAGTTCTTCGCCATGTCGGTGACCTCGAGCGCATAGACCTGCACTTTGCAGATCACTTGCACCCCGTCGCGCAACGCCTTCGAATAAGTGTAGGCGCCGAGCGTCTCCGTTTCGACCGCGCCGCGGACGCCGGCTTCCTCGAAGGCTTCCTGCATCGCGACTTCATGGGCGCATTTGCGCGTCATCGGCCAGCCCTTGGGAATGACCCAGCGGCCGGTATCGCGGCTGGTCATCAACAGCACCTCGACCTCACCGCTCTTCTTCTTTACCCGATAGCAGAGCGCACCATATTGCTGTCGCGGCGGACGCCGGAACATCAGTTGCACATCGGAAGCCAGTCGGGCGAAAAGAGTCAATGGTCGGGTCACCTTCGCAGTCGTCGTTAGGAATCACTCATATACGTATATCACGGAAAGCTTACGCAATCCAAAAGGCCGCAGGACGTTTCGAAACGCGATTTGATCGCCGTTCATAGGGAAATCGAGGCCGGACCGGTTCGGAAAATCCGTCGCATCCTGTCTCGAATGCGTCACATTGCACAGCTGTACAATATGGCGTGATCTTGCCTTTCGTTCAATGGCGAGATCTAGTGATCCACCATGATTTTGTGAATGTCGTCCCCATGCGTCTTCCCCCGCTCAATGCCATCCGCGCCTTCGAGGCCGTCTGCCGTCATGGCAGCATTCTGAAGGCTGCCGAAGAGCTGAATGTGGTGCGCGGCGCCGTGCGCCAGCAGATCGACACGCTGGAGAATCACTTCGGTAGCAAGCTCTTCCTGCGCGACGGCCGCAGGCTGGTCCCGACCTTGCAGGCCAGCGCTTTTGCGGCCGCCGCGAGCGCGGCTTTCGACATTCTGCAGCGCGCCGCGTCGGAACTCGAAGGCGCCGTGCCGCGCCGCATCCGCCTTGGCGTACCCTCCGCCTTCGCGGTCTGGTGGCTGATGCCGCGCGCAGCAGACATGCAGGCGAGCCTCGGCGATACCGTCGACATCGTGCCGATGGCCACGGTCGAACCGCTGCAGATGCACCCGGAATTGGACGCCGTGATCATTGGCGGCGAATACCGGCCGGCCGCAGGCATTACCGCCCTGCGATTCATGGCGGATGAGTTTGGTCCGGTCGCAACGCCTTCGCTTGCCGCGACCCTATCGAGCGATCCGGCTGCGATGGGCGCGCTAACGATGCTTATCAGCCGCAGCGTTCCGAGGCTCTGGGACGAATGGTTTGCCGAAAGCGGCACGCCGCCGGTCGTCTTTTCCCGCACCCAGGAATTCGCGGATCTGCTGCTGGCGCTGGGTGCCGCCCGTTCCGGGCTTGGCATCGCACTTGCCCCACGTGCCTCGATCGAGGACGATCTCAAGCGCGGGCATCTGGTCGCGCCCTCCGGCTTCATCTCTCGGCCATCGGGCTACAGCCTCTGCTGCCGCACGCCGGATATGAAACGGCCGGCCTTTGCGGCCTTGTCCGGTTGGTTGCTTCGTTGCGGGACACCAGCCTGAAAGGGCAGATTTTCTGCCCCTTCGCCAGAATTACTTCCATATTCGCAACCCTGTTGGTCCGCTAGAAACAGCACCAACACGCAAATAGGAAAGAGTTGATGGAAAAGAGCGCAACCCGCATCGACTGGATCGGCAACAGCTGCCGGCTGCTCAAGGCGACGGCGGCCGAATTCGAGCGGACGCGTCCCTTCGAGGGCCTGTCGATCGGCACCGGCATCCATCTGGAGCCGAAGACGGTGGCGCTGCTGACGACGCTTCGCGCCGGTGGGGCGCGTCTTGTCTGCACCGGCAATCTCAACAGCACCCAGCCTTCGACGGTCGAGTTCTTGCGTACCCAAGGCATCTCGGTCTTCGCGACGCAGACGACCGATCCCGCCGCTCACCATCAGAGCCTCGAAGCGGTGATTGCCGAAAAGCCGAATCTGCTGCTCGACAATGGCGGCGATCTTTTCGCCATCGCGTCGGAAAAACCCTACGCCAATCTCCGCGGCGGCACAGAGGAAACCACCTCGGGCCGCATCCGCCTGCTGCCGCTGCGCGCGCGCCTGAACATGCCGATCCTCGTCATCAACGACAGCCCGATCAAGCAGTTCGCCGAAAACAGGCATGCCGTCGGTCAGAGCCTGTTCGAAAGCTACCTGCGCTTCACCAACCGCTCCACCAACGGCAAGCGCGTGACGGTGTTCGGCTACGGCGCCTGCGGCAAGGGCACGGCCGCCTGTTTCCGCAATGCCTTTTCCACCGTCAGCGTCATCGATATCGATCCGGTGACGACGCTCGAAGCTCATCTCGACGGTTTCACCACACCGCTGCGCGACGCGGCGATCCGCTCGGCCGATATCATCGTTACCGTCACGGGTTTTGCCGGCATCGTGACGGCGGCCGACCTGCCGCTCGTCAAGGATGGCGCGATCCTGATGAATGGCGGCCATTTCCCGTATGAGATCGATGTCGAAGCCTTCCGTCGCCACCCCGATGTCATTGGCATCGATCGCTACGAGGCCGACCATATCGAGACCTTCCATCTCAGCGACGGCCGCTCTTTCCATCTGCTCGGTGGCGGCCATATGGCCAATCTCGCCGGCCCGCGGCCGCTCGGCAATACCGTCGAGTCGATGGATCTCGGCTTCACCCTTCAGGCCCGCTGCCTGGAACGCATCGCCAAGGGCGAGGCCGGCCCCCAATCCTGCGTCGTGCCTGTGCCCGCGGATATCGATGCCATGGTGGCGAACGCCTACCTCGATCTGGCGCGTTAATTCCGCGGACGGATTAGATCAGTCGATCTCGACGACGAGCTTCCCGTCCGCCTGCCGGTTTTCGATCAGCCGATGCGCCTCATCTGTATCGGCAAGGGGGAAGCGGCGCGGGTCGAGCTTCGGCATCACCTTGCCGGCTTCGGCAAGCTTCGTCATCTCTCGCATGATCTCACCATGATGGGCGCGTCCTTCGCCGGTCAGCAGCGGCAGCAGCGTGAAGACGCCTGAATAGGTGGCGGCCTTGAAGGAGAGCGGTGCCAGCGCGTGGCTTCCCCAGCCAAGGCAGCTGACGACGTGGCCGAACTGGCTGACGGCTCGGAATGCCGTATCGAGCCCCTGGCCGCCGACGGTATCGTAGACCAGTTCGAAACCCTTGCCGCCGGTGTGTCTTGCGACATAGGTTTCCACCGTTTCCGCGTCACGATCGATCGGCGTTGCGCCAAGGCCGGCGAGATAGTCTGCTTTCGACGCGCCGTCGACCACATAGACCTCGGCTCCGGCAGCCGTGGCGATCTGCGCGACGATATGGCCGACACCGCCGCCGCCAATCACCAGAACCTTCTGGCCGGCCTTGACCCCGGCGCGGTCGACCAGCCCCTCCCAGGCGGTGATCGAGATCAGCGGCAAGGCGGCTGCCTCGCGCATCGACAGATTCTGCGGCTTTGGCGCCAGCAGCGCGGCGTCAACAGCTGCAAATCCGGCAAGCGATCCTTGAATGCCGCCGACCCCGCCGGTCATGCCGTAGACCGCGTCGCCGCGGCGAAAACCGCTGACGCCAGTTCCGATCTCTTCGACGATGCCGGCCATATCAATGCCGACAATGGCGGGAAGCGGATGGCGGGCATGGGCCGCATTGCCGGCCCGGATTTTGAGGTCGAGCGGATTGACGCCGCTTGCCTTGATGCGCACCAGGACCTGGCCTTCGCCGGGCACCGGTTTTGCAATATCGGCGATGCGCAATGGTGAATTCGGCGCTTCAGCCAGCAGTGCTTTCATCGTTGATTGTACAGACATGGAACTCTCCTTCGTTCGCGGAGCGGCGTCTATAGGAACACCGCAATTGGCGTGGAAGAAAGATGCTTCATTGAAACTCGAATGAAAATGAAAGATAACGACTGAAGTCCATGCATTTTTGTTTGGCGGATATGAACGATGGAATGGAGTGACCTCAAGCTGTTTCTGGCGATCGCGCGGTTCGGCACGCTGGGGGCAGCAGCCCGCAGCCTCGGGCTGACACAGCCGACGATGGGCAGGCGGCTGCGGGCCCTTGAAACCTCTCTCGGCCAGACGCTTTTTCAGCGCACGACCGATGGCTTCGTCCTGACCGACGAAGGCGCAGCCGTGTTCGCCGGCGCCGAACGCATCGAGGAGGAGGCGTTCGCCATGGAGCGGAGCCTTGCCGGCGGCAGCCGCCAGCTCGATGGTTTTCTCAGGCTGTCCTCATCCGACTGGTTCGGCGCGCATGTGCTTTCGCCGGTGCTGGCGGAATTTTCGCAAGTCCATCCGAAGGTGGTGGTCGAATTGCTGACCGACAGCCGGCTTCTCAGCCTGTCGCGACGCGAAGCCGACCTCGTCTTCCGCATCCAGCCCTTCACGGAAGCGGAGATCGTATCGCGCAAGCTCATCCATATCGAATACGGCCTTTACATCAGCCGCGGCGCACCGCACCCCGAAGCCGGCGACGGCGCGGGCACCCGCCTCGTCACCATGGATGAGGCTTTCGGCGATATGCCCGATGTCGGCTGGCTGCGGCGCCTGTTGCCGCGGGCCGACATCGTCACGCGCAGCAACAGCCGCGACGTGCAGGCGGCGCTCTGCGCCAATGGCGCCGGGCTCGCCGTCCTGCCGCGGCCGCTCGGCGATTCTCTTGCGGCCATCGAACTGGTCGATCTCGGTGAACCGCCGCCCGGCCGCGACACCTGGGTCGGCTATCACCGCGATATGAAGCGCCTGGCGCGGCTGCGCGCCCTGCTGGATCTCGTCATCGAGAGATTAGCGCGCTGAACCGGCGCTGCCATCAGCGCTCCCAATAAGGGACGGGGCCATAAAGCTCTGCCAGATAGTCGATGAACAGCCGCACCTTGGCGGGCAGGAATTGCCGGCTGGGATAGACGGCCGACAGCGCGACATTGTGCGAGCCCTCATAGGCCGGCAGCACCTGCAGCAGCCGGCCGGCCTTGAGCTCTTCGCCGATATCCCAGGTGGAGCGGAGCGCGATCCCGAGCCCGGCGATGACCGCCTCGCGGATCACCTCGCTGGAATTGGTGATCAGCAAGCCTTCCGGCCTGAGACTCAGCGCCCCGTCCGGCCCGTTCAGCCGCCAGGTGTCGTTATTGTGAGCCGGCAGGCAGCGGTGGTGTTTCAGCTCGTCGATATGCTTCGGCTCGCCATGCGCTGCAAGGTAGTCCGGCGAGGCGCAGAGCAGCCGGCGCACCGGCGCCAGACGGCGGGCAACGAGGCTCGAATCGGTGAGTTCGGCAATGCGGATCGCCAGATCGAAGCCGCCGCCGACGATGTCGCTGAATTCGTCGGTCAGCACCAGGTTGATCGCAAGCTCCGGATGCGCCTCCATGAAATCCTTCAGATGCGGCGCGATATGCATGCGCCCGAAGGAGGTCGGGGCAGAGATCTTCAGCGTGCCGTGCATCTGCGCCGAGCGGCCTGAGATATAAAATTCTGCCTCCTCGAGCCCGGCGAGAATACCGAGAACCCGGTCGTAGAAGCCCTGTCCGGCCTCCGTCAGCGAGATCTGCCGCGTCGTGCGTTGCAGAAGCCGGGTGCCGAGCCGGTCCTCCAGCCGCTTGATCCGTTTGGAGACGACGGCCGGAGAAAAGCCGAGTGCCCGGCCGGCGAGCGACATGCTGCCTGTCGAAACGACCTTGGCAAAGATTTCGAGATCACCCAGATTGGTCATAAGGTTTTGTGACTTTTTCCCCTTTTGGCATAAGTGCTTAGCATTTGCGCCACTTTCGGGAAAGTGCTAAGCCGGTTTATCGGCGGCAGGGAGGTTCGCGGCCGGTTTCCGCTGTCATCTTCCCGCTGTCATTCCCGTCGTCAGGGCCAGGGAGAACGCCATGTCCGACGCCATTTCGTTTCTCGAGCCGCGCGCCGACGTGCTGGCGCGCCGCGCCCAGATCGTTGCCGATCTCACCGATCTTCTGCCGCCGGAATGCCTGGTGCATGAGGCGCGCGAGCTGGTGCCGTTCGAAACCGACGCCTTCGTGTCCTACCGCCGCCTGCCGCTCGCCGTCGCCCTCCCGCGCACCACGGCTGAGGTTTCGGCCGTCATGCGTTATTGCAATCGCTACGGCATTCCCGTCGTGCCGCGCGGCGCCGGCACTTCGCTCTCCGGCGGCGCCATTCCGCAGGAGGATGCCGTCGTACTTGGCCTGTCGAAGATGAACAGCATCCTCGAAATCGATCTGCCGAACCGGGTCGCCGTGGTCCAGGCCGGTGTCACCAATCTCAATATCTCCGAATCCGTCTCCGCGGACGGCTTTTTCTACGCGCCCGATCCGAGCTCGCAGCTTGCCTGCACCATCGGCGGCAATATCGGCATGAATTCCGGCGGCGCCCACTGTCTGAAATATGGCGTCACCACCAACAATCTGCTCGGCGTCAGGATGGTACTGGTCGACGGCACCGTGATCGAACTCGGCGGCAAGGCGCTGGATGCGGCAGGCTACGACCTGCTCGGCCTCGTCTGCGGCCACGAAGGCCAGCTCGGCATCGTCACCGAGGCAACGGTGCGGCTGATCGCCAAGCCGGAAGGCGCGCGCCCGGTGCTCTTTGGCTTCGAGAGATCGGAGGAGGCCGGCGCCTGCGTTGCCGATGTCATTGCCGCCGGCATTATCCCGGTCGCGATCGAATTTATGGACAGGCCGGCGATCGAGATCTGCGAGGCCTTCGCCCATGCCGGATATCCGCTCGATGTCGGCGCGCTATTGATCGTCGAGGTCGAGGGGTCGGAAGCGGAGATGGACGCCGCGCTGAAGGACATCGTCGAGATCGCCCGCCGGCACGCTGTCAAGACCGTGCGCGAATGCCAGTCGGCGACCGAGGCGGCGCTGATCTGGAAGGGCCGCAAATCCGCCTTCGGCGCCACCGGCCGCATCGCCGACTATATCTGCATGGACGGCACCGTGCCGCTCAGCCAGCTTTCCTACGTGTTGAAAAGGACCGCCGAGATCGTCGATCATTACGGCTTGCGCGTCGCCAACGTCTTCCATGCCGGCGACGGCAACATGCATCCGCTGATCCTCTTCAATGCCAACGATCCGGAGGATGCCGCCCGTGCCGAGGCCGCCGGCAACGATATCCTTCGGCTCTGCGTCGATGCCGGCGGCTGCCTCACCGGCGAACATGGCGTCGGCATCGAGAAGCGCGACCTGATGCGCCACCAATATTCCGAGGTCGATCTCACCCAGCAGATGGCGGCGCGTGCCGCCTTCGATCCCGGCTGGCTCCTCAATCCGTCGAAGGTCTTCCCGCTCGAAGGGCGCCCCGCCGCATGATCGACCTGACGGCGACGAGCGAGGAAGAGGCGTCGGCGATCGTCCGCGCCCATGCGGAAGCCGGCCGGCCGCTGGCAATCTGCGGCGGCGATAGCCGCTCGGGTTTCGGCAATGCGGTTGCCGCCGAAGACCGGCTGCGCTCGACCGGCCTTTCCGGCATCGTCGCCTATAATCCCGGCGAAATGGTCATGACCGTCCGATCCGGCACGCCGCTTGCCGAGGTCGAGGCCGCACTTTCGGAGAGTGGCCAGATGCTCGCCTTCGAGCCGATGGATCATCGCCCGGTGATGGGCACATTGGGCGAGCCGACCATCGGCGGCGTTTTCGCTGCCAATGTCTCCGGTCCGCGCCGGCTGATCGCGGGTGCCGCCCGCGACAGCCTGCTCGGTGTGCGCTTCGTCAACGGCAGGGGCGAGATCATCAAGGCCGGCGGCCGGGTGATGAAGAATGTCACCGGTCTCGATCTCGTCAAGCTGGTCGCCGGCTCCCATGGCACGCTGGGCTTCCTCACCGAAGTCACCTTCCGTGTGCCGCCGCGCCCGAAGACGGAGCGGACGGTGGTGCTATCAGGTCTCAACGACGCCGAGGCAACAAACGCCATGGCGGCGGCAATGGCCCTGCCGGTCGAAGTCTCAGGCGCTGCCCACCTGCCACTGACGGTGACGTGGAAATTCCTCGCCGGCAAATTGCCGGAGGGCGAGGCGACCGTTCTGCGCATAGAAGGCTTGGCCGGCTCGGTCGACGCACGCATTGAAAAGCTTGCGGCGGCCATGTCGGCCTTCCCCACGGTCACGCGGCTGGAACAGCCGGAAAGCCAAAAGCTCTGGCAGGAAATCCGCGACGTGCTGCCCTATGCCGACGGCACCGCGCGGCCGGTCTGGCGCGTCTCGGTCGCCCCCGGCACCGGCCATCGGCTGGTCGCCGCCCTCCGCCTCGAGGCCGGCGTCGACGCCTTCTACGACTGGCAGGGCGGCCTCGTCTGGATGCGCATGGAGGCCGGCCCCGAAGCCGAGCAGGTCCGTCGCTACATCAAGGCGCTCGGCGGCGGCCACGCGACGCTGATCCGTGCATCGGGTGAGGCGAGGGCGGTTACAGCTGCCTTCCAGCCGGAGCCCGAGGCGGTGGCGATGTTGTCGCGCCGGGTGAAGGAGAAATTCGATCCGGCGGGAATCTTCAATCCGGGGAAGATGGGGTGAGGGATAAGATGGGTTTGCGCTTGGGTTACCCCCCTCTGTCCTGCCGGACATCTCCCCCACAAGGGGGGAGATCACGCAGGAGCCGTGACGCTCTCATTTCGACTTATCGCGATGGTAAACCTGAGCGTTGCGAGATGGGAAGCCGTTGCGGCATATCGATCTCCCTCCTGGTGGGGGAGATGTCCGGCAGGACAGAGGGGGGTATCCCAAACAATACGCCCGAGCTTCTCCCAAAGCGGAGGTCCCGCTAGATGCAAACCAATTTCACCCTGACCCAGCTCCTCGACCCTGATGTCGCCGAATCCGAGCAGATTCTGCGCAAATGCGTTCACTGCGGCTTCTGCACCGCCACCTGTCCGACCTATGTGACGCTCGGCAACGAGCTCGACAGCCCGCGCGGCCGCATCTACCTGATCAAGGACATGCTGGAAAACGGCCGGCCCGCCGATGCAGAGGTCGTGACCCATATCGACCGCTGTCTCTCCTGCCTTGCCTGCGTCACCACCTGTCCCTCCGGCGTCGATTACATGCATCTGGTCGATCACGCCCGCGCCCATATCGAAAAGACTTACAAACGCCCGTTCATGAACCGGCTGACGCGCGCCATCCTTGCCGCTGTGCTGCCCTATCCCGGCCGTTTCCGCCTAGCGCTCAATCTCGCTCGTCTCGGCCGGCCCTTCGCCGGTCTGATGCGGGGTGGCGCGCTGAAACCCTTCGCCGCCATGCTGGCGCTTGCGCCGCGGCGGATCCCGGCCGCTTCGGACTTCGCAAAGCCTGGCACGTATCGGCCCGAGACGGAACGGCGCGGCCGGGTGGCGATCCTTTCCGGCTGCGCCCAGCCGGTGCTCGATCCCGGCATCAACGCGGCGGCGATCCGGCTGTTGACGCGGCTCGGCGTCGAGGTCGTGCTGCCGGAAGGGGAGGTCTGCTGCGGCTCGCTGGTCCATCACATGGGCCGCGCCGAACAGGCGCTCGAAAGCGCCCGCGCCAATGTCGATATCTGGACGCGCGAGATCGACGGGCAGGGCCTCGATGCGATCATCATCACCGCTTCGGGCTGCGGCACGACGATCAAGGATTACGGCCACATGCTGCGCCTCGATCCCGCCTATGCCGCAAAGGCGGCCAGGGTCTCGGCGCTGGCCAAGGACGTCACCGAATATCTCGCAACCCTCGACCTGCCGGCACACATGCCGAAGGGTATCACCGTCGCATATCATTCCGCCTGTTCCATGCAGCACGGCCAGCGAATCACGCTCGCGCCGAAGCAATTATTGAAAGCGGCGGGCTTTACTGTGCGCGATCCGGCGGAAGGCCATCTTTGCTGCGGCTCCGCCGGCACCTACAACATCATGCAGCCGGAGATCTCGGCCGTGCTGAAGGCGCGCAAGGTCAAGAACCTCGAGGCGACCAAGGCCGATATCATCGCCACCGGCAATATCGGCTGCATCACCCAGATTGCCACCGGCACCGGCATGCCGATCCTGCATACGGTCGAGCTTCTGGATTGGGCCTATGGCGGCGCTGTGCCGGAAAAATTAACAGGTTTGCCGTTAGGCTGAGACCTATGACAGCGCCGCGCATCTTTTCGAGAGCCGCAAAGCACGCTGTCTCGGGAGGTTAGGCGATGTGGCGTGGAATGATCGTATTTGCGGGACTGCTCGGTGCGGCAGGCACCGCCCATGCAAATAGCCGTTATTTCTGTTCCGCCGATGACAAGGAAGCGCGCTTCACGCTCGAAAGCGGTTTCGAAAGCGCTGCCGGCCACAAGCTCAACCATTTCCGCGGCGCGCTGATCGTCAAGGATCCGGCCCAAGAGGCCGTGTTCGGAAAGCGCGTTTTCGAATCGCAGCACCTGACCAACCATTGGTCGCGTAACGGCGAACTGCTCATGGAAGTCTTCGACGGCGGCGAAGATGACACTAACGGCGCAACGCTGGATCTGGTGGTTGTCGCTGGCGAACGCGGCAAGCCGGCGGCAAATTTCAGCGGCAGCTATTCCCTGACGATCGAAGGCGGTGAAAAACCCTATTCCGTCGAGGGCAAGGTCAGCTGCGGCACCAAATAGCACCGCAGCCGAAATTTATTTACCAGTGGAACGATACGCCGACGTTGACGGCATTCGTGAAGATGTTGGTCTTCAGATCCACGCCGCTGTCGATCGGAACGTCGATGCGCGAATAGGTGCCCTTGTATTCGACGAAGGTCGACCAGCGCTCGGTCACCTTGAAGTCGACGCCGGCCTGGGCCTGTAGCGTCACGCCGCCGAATTCATAAGCCCAGGTCTTGCCCTCGGGACGAATCACTTCGACATGCGGAATGTTCACGCCGATACCGGCGCCGAGATAGGGGGTCCAGCGGCGGGTCGGATCCTGGAAACGGTAGAGACCGTTCACCGTGAGGAGGTTCAGGCCGTCGGTGAATTCGAAATGCGACCAGCCGGCCTTTGCCAGCGTATCGTCGTCGGCGTAGACCTTGTCATGGGTATAATCGAGCGAAATACCCCAGTTCGGCTTGTTGAAGTTCTCGAGCCACCAGGTGACGCGACCGCCGTAATAAGGCGGGCTGCCGAAGGACTTGCCTTCCCAGCCGGCGGTGAAGTGCGTGCCGTCGGAAAGATCGACGCCGCTGTGCGGCGCGGTCTGGTAGCCGCCGTAGATAGAGAATTGCAGGTCTTCCGCCGAGGCGGAAACTGCTGAACAGATTGTCAAAAACGCGATGCCCGCAAGCAGGGAAGCGGAAGAACGCAGCGCAGATGTCATTGAATAGCCCCGAAATAAATATGTCGACTCTTAGGCACGTGTGCCAGCTTTTGGCCGCAAAGTCTAAGCAAAACGAAAGGCGCATCAGACTGCGCCTTTCGTTTTTTTGCTAAGTGTTGCTCAGCCGCCGAACATCGTACGCAGCACGTCGATGCCCCTGTCCTCGAATGCCACCTTGCCCTGCCTGTTGCCGGGGCCGATGACGATCACCTTGGTGCCGACGGGCGCGCGATCGTATAGATGCGACACATCCTCATTCATCATCCGGATGCAGCCGGAAGACATGTTGAGGCCGATCGTCCAGGGCTGATTGGTGCCGTGGATGCGGAAGATCGTGTCGCGGCCGCCTTGGTAGAGATACATGGCGCGGGCGCCGAGCGGATTGTCCTCTCCGCCTTCCTGGAAAGCAGGAATGATATGTCCCTTGGCGGCTTCGCGGCGGCGCATCTCGGCCGGCGGCGTCCAGCTCGGCCATTCGGCCTTGCGGCCGATCTTGACGACCCCCGACCAGCCGAAGCCGTCGCGGCCGACGCCAATGCCGTAGCGTGTGGCGCGATTGTTGCCTTCGACGAGGTAGAGATATTTGTTGTTGGTATCGATGATGACGGTGCCGGCGGCTTCCGTCGTTACCAGGCGCACTTTCTTGCGCTTGAACTGCGGCTTCACGTATTTCGGCATCTGCGCCACGCGCACGATCTGTGCCGGTGCCCGTGCGTTGTCGGGCGCGGAGCCCGCAGGTGCAGCAAAGGCGGATGTAGACATCAAGGACAGGACAAGTCCGGCAGCAGCCAGACCCGGCATTAGTTTGATCATGATCGATTCCCCTCAAGCAAATCCGCTCGAAGCTACATGAACTTCTGCCTGATTCAAGATCGGTGTGGCCGGATAAAGCATTTTTGGAGAAGGAGAGCCGGATGTTCTTGCGGCTCCCACTGCATAATTTATCCTCAAATCGGACTCGACTTAAGGAAAAATTATGCAGCAATTTAAAGGATTACAGCGCCCTTTGCGGCTCTCGAAAAGACGCGTGGCGCTGTAAGTATTGCGCCGCCTTTACATGACGATGACGCGGGTTCCGACATTGACGCGGTCGTAGAGGTCGACGACGTCTTCGTTGCGCAGGCGGATGCAGCCGGAGGAGACGGCGCTGCCGATCGACCAGGGGGCGTTGGTGCCGTGGATGCGGTAAAGCGTCGAGCCGAGATACATGGCGCGGGCGCCAAGCGGGTTTTCCGCCCCGCCGTCCATGCGCGCCGGCAGGTAATGGCCCTTGGCGGCTTCGCGGCTGATCATCTCGGAAGGCGGCGTCCAATCCGGCCATTCGGTCTTGCGGGTGATTTTGTGGGCGCCGGCCCATTCGAAGCCCGGCTTGCCGACGCCGACGCCGTAGCGCCGCGCCTTGCCGCCTTGCATCACCAGATAGAGGAAGCGGTTGTTGGTATCGATGACGATCGTGCCGGGCTTTTCCGTGGTGTCGTAATCGACCATCTGCGGCAGGTATTGTGGTTCGATCGGACGACGGATCGACGGGATGCCGGGATTGATCGCCGAAACGGTCTGCGGTGACACCTGCGGCGCCCGACGGATGATCCGGCGCTGGAAAAGGCCGCGCTGCTGCGGCTGGACGACCGGTCGCTGATAGACGACGGGACGAACCCTGCCGCCGCCCAGTTGGTTGATCCAGGGTGCGGTCAGATCGGGGCTGAGCACAACGGGCGGGCGGGTGGCGTAGCGGTCGTCTGCAGTGGCGGCCGTGGAGAAAATGCCGAAAAGGGCTGCGGCAAGAACAAGCTGTTTCATCATCGGACGAACTCTCTACAAATGACCGAAAATGGGCTGGCGGGACATGTCCGCCCGGGCGGAGATGTCCCACCCGGGAAAGACGCTGCCACCCAATCCGCCAGCGAATGGTAAAGATCGATTCACGAAAAGCCGACCGATCGGATAAACTTTTCGTCAGGGTTACCGTTCGGTTTGGAAAGACGGTTTGCAAATGGTAAAGCCGGAATCATGAGCAGAGAACGAAGCGGATCCCCGCAGAATGAAGGATCATGAGCGCGACAGGCATCATCATCGGCGAGGACGGCAGGAGCCGCTGCCACTGGCACGCCAATCTGCCCGACTATCTCCGCTATCATGACGAGGAATGGGGCCGTCCTGTCACCGATGATATCCGCCTCTTCGAGAAGATCTGCCTCGAAGGCTTCCAGTCGGGCCTTTCCTGGCTGACGATCCTGCGCAAACGCGAGAATTTCCGCGCCGCCTTTTCAGGTTTCGATTTCGACAAGGTCGCCCTTTTCGGCGAAGAGGATGTCGCTCGCTGCCTTGGCGATGCCGGCATCATCCGCCATCGCGGCAAGATCGTCTCGACCATCAACAATGCCAAGCGCGCCATCGAACTCCGCGGCGAATTCGGCTCGCTCGCCCATTATTTCTGGCGCTACGAGCCCGGCCATAACGAGCGGCCGGCGGTGGTCGACCGCGAGCACATCGTCGCCAATCCGACGACGCCGACATCGGTGGTCATTTCGAAGGATTTGAAGAAACGCGGCTGGACCTTTGTCGGCCCGACCACAGTTTATGCTTTCATGCAGGCGATGGGTCTCGTCAACGATCATCTGGAAGGCTGCTTCTGCCGGCCCGAGGTCGAGGCGATGCGCACTGCTCTGGTTCGCCCATGAAAGATCATCCCGTGAGAACACTGATCGCCGCCGCTGCCCTTTTCCTCCTGACCGTCTCCGCCATGGCGCAGACGCCGCAGCTCGATCCCGGTGAGAAGCTGGAGAAGCTGCAATTCCCGGCCGTCACCATGCAGTTGAAGGGCTGGACGAAGTTCGGCAATGGCCATGTCTATACGCTGCCGGTGCTCGCCGGTCAGCATATGAAGATCAGCTTTTCGACCAAAAGCAAATTTGCCTTCTTGGCGATTTTCGACCTGTCGAAACCCGATGACGAGGCCTTCTTCGGCACCGACGAGGACGGCATGAGCTTCGAGACGACGATCAAGGAAAACGCCACCTGGCTGCTGCGCCCCTATTATTCCAAGGTCTCGCCGCGCCGCGGCCTCGGCGCTCCCTTCAGCATCCTGATCGAGCCGTTGGCGGCTGCCCCGCAGCAGCCGAAACCGCCGGCCGAGCCGGAGCGCCCCTCGCTGTTCCCGAAGGCCCCGCCCAAGCCGCAATGAGGCAGAGGTGGCGCCCGGCTTAGCCGAGCCGGGCGATCAGGTCGCGCAATTCGCCGAGGTGGTCGATCTTGCGGAAACGCGGCGCCTCTTTCGGCTCGTCCACATGTTCCAGCACCCAGGTCAGTTCGTGTGGCACGAAGACGCCGTAGCTGCCGGCGGCGATCGCCGGCACGATGTCCGATTTCAGCGAATTGCCGACCATCATTGCCCGCTCCGGCCCGTCGCCGACCTTGGCGAAGATGCGGCGATAGGTGACCGCCGTCTTGTCGGAGACGATCTCGACGGCATCGAAGAAGTCGCCGAGCCCCGATTGGGCGAGCTTGCGCTCCTGATCGAAGAGATCGCCCTTGGTGATCATGACAAGCAGGTATTTGCCGGCAAGCGCCTCCAGCGTGTCGCGCACATGCGGCATGGTCTCGACAGGATGAGAGAGGAGCTCGCGGCCGGTATCGAGGATCTTGGCGATCACGCCGGCCGGAATCTTGCCCTCGGTGATCTCGATCGCCGTCTCGATCATCGACAGCGTGAAACCCTTGATGCCGAAGCCGTAATGGCGAAGGTTGCGTTTTTCGGCCTCCAGCAGCCGTTCGGAAATCTTCGGTCCTTCGGCGAAATCGGCAAGAAGCCCGGTGAAATGGGCTTCCGTCAGCCGGTAATATTGTTCGTTCTGCCAGAGTGTATCGTCGGCATCGAAGCCGATCGTGGTCAGTGGTCGCGTCGTCATATGCGCACCTCTTAAAATATGGCCGGCAATCTATCGGCGGCCTGTGTCGAGACAAGGGCATAGCCTCCGCAGAGCCAAGCTACGGCGTTGAAAAGCGCCGACGCCGCACTACATGAAAATCGCCTCACATTGCAGCCAGCCACGGCTGTGCCTGTCATATGCAGGGCCAATAATCAAAAAATGAAGTTCAGTAGTTCGCAAGCCCCTCTTGCGGCAGACACCAAGGAATTTTTCGACCATGCGTTACAATCAACTCGGAAATACCGGACTTTTCGTCTCGGAAATCTGCCTGGGCACGATGACCTTCGGCGAAGCCAAGCAAGGCACTGCCTGGGGCGCCATCGCCGACGTCGACCAGAATGCCGCCGACCGGATCGTCGAGCGTTCGCTTGCATCAGGCGTCAATTTCATCGACACGGCCGACGTCTATTCGACCGGCGAGTCCGAAAGGTTGCTCGGCCAGGCGCTGAAGAACCTCGACATCCAACGCAAGGACGTCGTCATCGCCACCAAGGTCTACGGCGTCATGGGCGACAAGCCGAACGACCGCGGCGCCTCGCGCGGTCACATCATGGACTCGGTCGAGGCGAGCCTCAAGCGGCTGCAGACCGATCATATCGATCTCTATCAGATCCATGCGACCGATACGGTGACGCCGATCGAGGAGACGCTACGCGCTTTCGACGATCTCGTGTCCCGTGGTCTCGTGCGCTACATCGGCGTCTCCAACTGGCAGGCCTGGCGCATTTCCAAGGCACTCGGCCTGTCGGAGCGCCGCGGCTTTGCCCGTTTCGAAACCGTGCAGGCCTATTACTCCATCGCCGGCCGCGATCTCGAACGCGACATCGTGCCGATGATGCAGGAGGAAAAGCTTGGCCTGATGGTCTGGTCCCCGCTCGCCGGCGGTCTGCTCTCCGGCAAGTACGGTCCCGGCGCGCCCGGCAATGGTGAAGGCCGCCGCGCCAGTTTCGATTTCCCGCCCGTCGACAAGGACAAGGCCTGGGCCTGTGTCGCCGTCATGCGCGAAGTCGCCGAAAAGCACGGCGTCAGCGTCGCCACCGTCGCGCTCGCCTATATCCTGGCCAAGCCCTTCGTCACGACAGTCATCATCGGCGCCAAGCGTGTCGATCAGCTCGACCAGAACCTTGCCGCCGTCAAGCTGCAGCTCGATGAAGGGGATATCAAGAAGCTCGACGAGGTGAGCGCGCTTGCGCCCGAATATCCGGGCTGGATGCTGGCGCGACAGGGCGCCGGCCGCCGCCCGGCCGATTTCGAGCCGAAGGACTGACCTCGCCAACATAAGTCTTGGGGAACGCCGGACATCCGGCGTTCCCCTTTTCCTAAACGATCGACTACTTGCCGTGGGCCTTAAGCCAGGCGTTCATCTCGGCGATTTCGGCTTCCTGCGCCCTGATGACGGCTTCGGCGAGTTTGCGGATATCGGGATCTTTTCCGTATTGCAGCTCGATCCTGGCCATATCGATCGCACCCTGATGATGCGGGATCATGCCGCGGACGAAATCCGCATCGGCATCGCCGCTATAGTCGATCATCATATCCTTGTGCATCTTGGCGTTCGCCTCGCTGAAGGCTTGGCTCGCCGCATCGTGGTTGCCCATCGGCTTGCTCATGTCCATCGGCTTGTCTTTGGCAAGGACGGGAGCGGCAATGATGGCGAGCATTGCGGTGAGGGTGATGATTTTCAAAGACATGAGAGTTCCTTCCTCTGTCTGACAATAGGTTTGCCGGGCGGCTGGGCCACCCGATTGGCATGGATAGTCGTCGTGTCAGGACAGTCGGGGAGGGGGCGGCTGCGGCGTCGGCTTGTCGTCGTCCAGGGCGCGGGCACGCGCCGGGGCGGGATAGCCGAAAATGGACTTTCCGCCATCCATGACCGTCACCGTCGCTGGCAGCAAAAGACAGGCGACGCAAAGCGGCATATGCGCGGAGTTGCCGGTGGCGCAAGGGTCTTTCAACGGATCGGCCGTATCAGCCGCCTCATGCCTATCCATGCCAGCCATCTGATGGTGCATGCCGTTTTCGACGACGACCGGCGCATTCATCGACGCACAGGTCGGGCAGCCGGCCCATGCGGACATGGCGCTGTAGACCAGCCAGCCGAGAAACATCGTGATGAGGGCGAGCATGCGCATGCTGTTTTATAGGCGAATGCTGGATACAAGCCAAGGCAATCGGCGGTCACATCCTGGTCACCAAGCAGCCATGACATTGTGCTCGATCCTATAATCCTTGCTCTCTTCGCCGAGCGGCGCGACCGGCCATGTCCAGGCGGCTTTTGCCGGCGGCGGCAAAACGCCATGCAGCAGGTCGGCCTCTTCATGCGTCTTGCCGTTGCGGTCGATGACGGCATAGGCGATGTCGGTTACCAGGCAGTTGCGGCAGGGAAGCCCCGAAAGCCCGGTCAGGTGCGCCGCGATCAGCCTTTCCACCGTGTCTTCAGGCATTCGCCCCGCCTCGGCCCCATGGCGCCGTTTCACACCGCGGCCGATCTGCGACAACAGGTTGGCGGATACCACCAAATCGAGATAGGGCACAGCACGCAAAAAGCCGAGCGGTTCGGGCTCGCGGCCGGCGGCGAGGTCGTCGTAGCCGGAAAGATCGCGCTCGATCAGTTGGACATTGCGATGGAACTTGGCCGACAGCCACAGGCGCACCGAGGCGAGATGAACGAGATCGACCAGGACGACGGTGTCGAAATCTCGCGCCAGCACTTCGATCGGTACATCGCGCAACAGGCCGGAGCCGAGGACGACGGCGGTCCGCTTCTGTCTGAGATCGGCCGTCGCCGCCAGGATCGCCTTCCGGCTCATCTCCTCATGTTCGGCCCAATCCGCCGCGCAGCGCCCGGCCCGCGACCAGAGATTGACGGAATAGCGGATGAACTTTCGATGCGGCTTGCGGGTCAGCGGCAAGGTTGCGGCATAGAGAAGCGCATCAGTGATCATGAACATATCCGCATTTCTGATGGATGCCTCTTCGTTCAATCGATTCCGGTCTTGAGATCAAGGCCCTTCGCCCTTGCCGCTCCCCGCCCAATCCGCTAGGAAACCGCCACTGTCACAGTCAGTGGAATCCCCGGAAATGAACGACAAGCAGAAGAAACCACAAAAGCTCAAGGCCCGCCTGCCGCGCGGCTTCGTCGACCGGACGGCTGGCGATATCCGCGCCGTCAACGAGATGACGGCAAAGATCCGGGAAGTCTATGAGCATTATGGTTTCGATCCGCTCGAAACGCCGCTTTTCGAATATACCGATGCGCTCGGCAAGTTTCTGCCCGACAGCGACCGGCCGAACGAAGGCGTCTTCTCGCTGCAGGACGATGACGAGCAGTGGATGTCGCTGCGCTACGACCTGACGGCGCCGCTCGCCCGTCATGTCGCCGAGAATTTCAACGAGATCCAGCTGCCTTATCGCACCTATCGCGCCGGCTATGTCTTCCGCAACGAGAAGCCGGGCCCGGGCCGCTTCCGCCAGTTCATGCAGTTCGATGCCGATACTGTCGGTGCGCCTGGTGTTCAGGCCGATGCCGAAATGTGCATGATGATGGCCGATACGCTGGAAGCCCTCGGTATCAAGCGCGGCGATTACCTCATTCGCGTCAATAACCGCAAGGTTCTGGATGGCGTGCTCGAAGCGATCGGTCTCGGCGGCGACGACAAGGCCGGCCAGCGGCTCAACGTGCTGCGCGCCATCGACAAGCTCGACAAGTTCGGCCCGGAGGGCGTGGCCCTGCTGCTCGGTCCCGGCCGCAAGGATGAATCCGGCGACTTCACCAAGGGTGCTGGTCTCGACAAGGAGCAGATCGACAAGGTGCTGTTCTTCGTCGGCATCACGGACTATGCCGAAAGCGCTGCCCGCCTCGCCGAGCTGGTTGCGGGAACCGCCAGGGGTGGCGAGGGCGTCGAGGAGCTGAATTTCATCGGTGCGCTGGTTACCAGCGCCGGCTATGGCCCTGACCGCATCAAGATCGATCCCTCGGTTGTCCGTGGCCTCGAGTATTATACCGGCCCGGTCTATGAGGCCGAACTGACCTTCGACGTCACCAATGAAAAGGGCGAAAAAGTCGTCTTCGGTTCGGTCGGCGGCGGCGGCCGTTATGATGGCCTCGTCTCCCGCTTCATGGGCCAGCCGGTTCCGGCGACCGGCTTTTCGATCGGCGTCTCCAGGCTGATGACAGCCCTGAAGAACCTCGGCAAGCTCGGCGCCAGTGAGGTCATCGAGCCGGTGCTGGTGACCGTCATGGACGGCGATGTCGAGGCGATGGGCCGCTATCAGAAGATGACGCAGGAACTGCGCGCCGCCGGCATCCGCGCCGAGATGTTCCAGGGCAACTGGAAGAAGTTCGGCAATCAGCTGAAATATGCCGATCGCCGCGGCTGCCCAGTCGCCATCATCCAGGGCGGCGACGAGCGCGCGACAAGCGTCGTGCAGATCAAGGATTTGATCGAAGGCAAGCGGCTCTCCGGCGAGATTGAAGACAATGCCAGCTGGCGCGAGGCGCGCGTGGCGCAGGAGACGGTCCCGGAAGCCGAAATCATCGCCAAGGTCAGGGAGATCCTTGCTGCGCAGGCCGAGGATCGGAAGCGAGCGGCGAATGTCTGAGGCATTTCCGGCACGCCCGTCGCCTATTATACGGAGCGCAGCATGCCCCTGATCAATCTCCCCGAATTCGCCAACGACCTCATTGCCGAATTCATCGAGCGCAACGCCGAGCGCATCGACACGCCTGTCATCCAGCCGGCCGAACCTTTCCTTGATATCGCCGGCGAGGATCTGCGCCGCCGCATCTTCATGACGGAGAGCGAAACCGGCGCCAGCCTCTGCCTACGTCCCGAATTCACCATCCCCGTCTGTCTGCGCCACATCGAGACGGCGACCGGCACGCCGAAGCGTTATGCCTATCTCGGCGAGGTTTTCCGCCAGCGCCGCGACGGCGCCAATGAATTCTATCAGGCCGGCATCGAGGATCTTGGCGATATCGACCTGTCAAACGCCGACGCCCGCGCCATCGGCGATGCCACCGGCATTCTCGCCCGCCTGCTGCCGGGCCGCCGCTTAGCCGTGACATTGGGCGACCAGGCAGTGTTCGAGGCTGTCGTCCAGGCGCTCGGCCTGCCGCTCGGCTGGCAGAAGCGCCTGATCCACGCCTTCGGCAATATGACGCAGCTGGAAGCCCTGCTTGCCAGCCTCGTCAGCCCGCAATTCGTCACCGGGCTGGACGACGATATTGCCAGGCTTGTCGCATCAGACGACGAGCAGGCGCTGGTCGCCTATCTCGAGCGGGAGATGCAGAAGACCGGCTATTCGACGAATGCCGGCCGCTCGGCCCTGGAGATCGCCCGAAGGCTCAAGGAAAAGCTCATCCTGTCCGAAACGCGCCTCGACGATGCGGCCTTCCGTGTTTTGGAAGAGTTCCTGTCGCTCGACGTGCCGCTTATCAATGCTTCCGCAGCCCTTTCCGGTTTTGCCGATGCTGCCGGCCTGAAACTCGGCAACGCGCTCGCCCGCTTCAATGGCCGCGTTGCAGCACTTTCCAATGCCGGCGTCGATCTTTCCTGCCTCGACTACCGCGCCGCCTTCGGACGGCCGCTCGACTATTACACCGGCCTCGTCTTCGAGGTGACGGTGGAAGGCTCGACCGCGGTGCTCGCCGGCGGCGGCCGCTTCGACCGGCTCCTGACCTTCCTGGGTGCGACGGACCGTATTCCGGCCGTCGGCTTCTCCTTCTGGCTCGACCGCATCGAAACCGAAAGGGCAGCCGCATGACCATCACCATCGCGCTTCCCTCCAAGGGCCGGATGAAGGAGGACGCTTCGGCGATCTTCGAACGTGCCGGCATGACGATCTCGGCTGTTGGCAACGATCGCTCCTATCGCGGCCGCGTCGAAGGCTGGGACGATGTGGAAATCGCCTTCCTTTCGGCGTCCGAAATCTCCCGCGAAATCGGCAACGGCACGGTCGATTTCGGCGTTACCGGCGAGGATCTGATGCGGGAAGGTTTTGCCGAGGTCGACAAGCGCGTCGAATTCTGCGCCCGCCTCGGCTTCGGCCACGCCGATGTCGTCGTCGCCGTGCCGGAGATCTGGCTCGATGTCGACACCATGGCCGATCTCGTCGACGTCGCGGCCGATTTTCGCGCCCGCCACTCCAGGCGCCTTGCCATCGCCACCAAATACTGGCGGCTGACCCAGCAGTTCTTTTCGAGCCAGCACGGCATCCAGCTTTATCGCATCGTCGAAAGCCTGGGCGCCACCGAGGGCGCTCCCGCCTCCGGCTCGGCCGATATCATCGTCGATATCACCTCCACCGGCTCGACGCTGCGCGCCAACCATCTGAAGGTGCTCCAGGACGGCGTCATCCTGCATTCGCAGGCCTGCCTCGTGCGCGCCCGCAAGGAAAGCCACGCCGGCGAACCCGCTGTGCAGGCGATCATCGATGCGGTGCGTGCCGCCCTCTGATCTCAGTCATGAAGGCAAAAGAAAAACCCGCCGTCGGATGACGGCGGGTTTTGTATGTCCGGGAGGATGTCTGCTGGTGTCAGGCGGTTGCGTAGGCGCCGCGCCGGGCGTCGAGCGAGTAGGCGCCGGCACCGACGGTGGCGAGCAGTATGTACGCGCCGGCCAGCGTGATATTCTTCATGACCATGATCTGGTTGAGAATGTTCACGAGTTCCGTGCCACTCGCGTAGGGCAGGTGGAAGGCAATGCCCGTGAAGACACAGAAGGCGGCGAGCAGCCAGCCGGCAATGCGGACCTGGAAGCCTGTGAGAACCGC
This sequence comes from Rhizobium sp. SRDI943, assembly GCF_057653695.1. Classification (NCBI taxonomy): domain Bacteria; kingdom Pseudomonadati; phylum Pseudomonadota; class Alphaproteobacteria; order Hyphomicrobiales; family Rhizobiaceae; genus Rhizobium; species Rhizobium sp. SRDI943. Next base: position 551,293 of record NZ_CM172787.1, read on the forward strand.
AAGGCCGGCCAGCAGTTCGAAAAGGCCTGCGACATAGGCCAGCAGGGTTGCTGCCGGCAGGCCGGCACCGGCGATCATGCCCGCAGTACCGGCAGGATCGGTGAGCTTCATGAAGCCGGAAAGGATGAACATGAAGGAAAGAAGAATACGGGCAATCAGGATGATGACGTTGTTCGACATGGACGTTGTCTCCGTTTCAAGGACTTTGGAGATCTTGGTGCCCCAGCACCGGTTCGACCTCGGATGCCTCTATGTCGCTCTTTTCTTGCGTTGTGGAAAGATAAACGAAAGGGGACACTTCGTTCACTAATATGGAACGATCTCCAAAGCGCGTCGCGTTCGACCGGATTCATGCGACGCGGTTGGATCTTTTGTGGTCATGCATGTCGTTGGCCCAAAACCGCAGCACACTTTTGGGCGACATGCATTAGCTGCCCCCGCTTGCCTTTGCCAAGCCGGGTCTCTTATGGTCGGCGCCCAACATGGAGACTCCGATGGCAGATCTTTCCGCATTTCCGATCACGACGCGCTGGCCGGCAAAAAATCCCGACATCATCCAGCTCTATTCCCTGCAGACGCCGAATGGGGTGAAGGTCTCGGTCGCCCTCGAAGAGCTCGGCCTCGCCTATGAGCCGCATTATATTTCCTTCGCCGCCAACGATCAGAAGTCGCCGGAATTCGAATCTCTCAACCCGAACGGCCGCATTCCGGCGATCATCGATCCGAACGGTCCGGACGGGAAGCCGATCGGCCTTTTCGAGTCCGGCGCGATCCTGCTTTATCTCGCCGAAAAAACCGGCAAGCTCATCCCTGCTGATGCCGCCGGTCGCTACGAAACCATCCAGTGGGTGTTTTTCCAGATGGCGGGTATCGGCCCGATGTTCGGCCAGTTCGGGCATTTCCATAAATTCGCCGCCGACAAGGTCGCCAACAATTCCTATCCGGTCGAGCGTTATCGCGATGAATCCAAACGGCTGCTCGGCGTGCTCGATGACCGACTGAAGGGTCGTCAATGGATCATGGGCGATCAATACACGATCGCCGACATCACCACCTTCACCTGGGTTCGCGGCGCCGATATTTTCTATGGCGGCCGCGAGGTGCTCGAATACGCAAAATTCCCCGCCGTCTCGGATTGGCTGGAGCGCTGCATCGCCCGCCCGGCAAGTGCCAGGGGACTCAACATACCGGTCAAGCCGGAGTAACGGACGGATCGCTGCAAAGTAGAAAGGCCGCCCTCGAGGCGGCCTTTTATCTTGATGTCCGGCCTATCGCCGGCTTGTGATCTGCTTTGTGCCTTCCAGCTTGAAGCGCGGAAAGACGAAGACGCCGACCATGCTGCCGCTGTATTTCTGCTCGAGACCGTTGGACTCGCCCATGCAGAACAGCGGCTGGCGAAAGCCGTTCGGCATGATGATCGTCGTCGAAAAACAGAAGGAGGAGCAGAGCGTCGCCGCCTGCTCGAACAGCTCCAATATGTGGCTGCGGTCCTTGGCATCATAGCAGCGGATCAGGCTGAGCAGTCCGCATTCCCGTGCGGCAAGGCCGTGCAGCATCGCGCTCCATTCGCCGAGACGGAGCATGCCGCTCGAAAAATCTCCAGTCCAAGCTTCGGAAACGGAAAACTGCGCCAACATCTCGTGATTTTGATTGGCGTCATCAAACGAGCCGGGTGTCAAAGGTACGGCTGCATTGGCTCTGGCGATCTTAAACAAGGCGTTCCCCCGTTCGGATGCGGCTCCCGCCGCACGCTCGGCAAACACAAAGAAACAGGATCACGCAGCAGCGGGCATGATGCCCGCGCTTCATCCGGCGATGATTGCCACGGCCATCTGGCCTCCGTAACCGGAGCCCTTCGAAGCCGAACGTTCATGCATCGCCTTCCGCGCCCCGGCCTCGTCTATTGGCGAAAAATTATCGCCGGGCGCACTTTAATTGCAGCGCGGATTTATAGGGGCTTTTGGACAAACGGCAACGGCTTTTTAAGGGGTATTCGGATCGGCTTCATTCTGGGGGTGCCCGCATCTTCGGCCTATTTCGCCAGAATTGGCATGGGAAGATCATCTTTGCGAGCGTTGCAAACGTTTTCACTCTGCGTCAGGCCGGAAATCGTGCCGCAACTCAATGATCTCTCGCATGTCGGTGGGCTGAGAAAGACGCAGGCAGCGCAAGCCTCGCGCAAGCTTCGTGCCCGGGGCCTGTAAGAGGGAGCCGGGCGGGCGTTCGTCGGCTATGCAAATCACTGTGCCGCACGTCGAATCGCTTTGGGCAAAAGAAAAGGGCGACCCGAGGGCCGCCCTTCCTGTTCCGGATGCCGGAATGGTGGTCAGTGATGGCTTTCGCCTATCACATCATGTCCATTCCGCCCATTCCGCCCATTCCGCCCGGCATGCCGCCGCCAGCCGATTCTTTCTTCGGCAGTTCGGCAATCATGGCTTCGGTGGTGATCAGCAGCGATGCGACAGAAGCAGCGTTCTGCAGCGCCGTGCGAACGACCTTGAGCGGGTCGACGATACCCATGGCGATCATGTCGCCATATTCGGACGTCTGGGCGTTGTAGCCGTAGTTGTCTTCGTTCTTGTCGAGGACCTTGCCGACAACGATCGAGGCTTCGTCGCCTGCGTTTTCAGCGATCTGACGAACGAGCGACTGCAGGGCGCGGCGAACGATGTTGATGCCGGCTTCCTGGTCGTCGTTTGCACCCTTGACGGTGATCTTCGTGGAGGAGCGGAGCAGAGCGATACCGCCGCCGGGGACGATACCTTCCTGAACGGCAGCGCGGGTCGCGTTGAGCGCGTCGTCGATGCGGTCCTTCTTTTCCTTCACTTCGACTTCCGTCGAGCCGCCGACGCGGATGACGGCAACGCCGCCAGCGAGCTTGGCAAGACGTTCCTGCAGCTTCTCGCGGTCGTAGTCGGAGGTGGTTTCTTCGATCTGGGCCTTGATCTGGGCAACACGGCCTTCGATGTCGGTCTTAGCGCCCGAACCGTCGACGATCGTGGTGTTTTCCTTGGAGATCGAAACCTTCTTGGCACGGCCGAGCATGTCGAGCGTGACGGATTCGAGCTTGATGCCGAGATCTTCGGAGATGACAGTGCCGCCCGTCAGGATGGCGATGTCTTCGAGCATGGCCTTGCGGCGATCGCCGAAGCCAGGTGCCTTGACGGCAGCAATCTTCAGGCCGCCGCGCAGCTTGTTGACGACGAGCGTAGCGAGGGCTTCGCCTTCGACGTCTTCAGCGACGATGAGGAGCGGCTTGCCGGTCTGAACGACGGCTTCGAGAACCGGGAGCATCGACTGCAGGTTCGAGAGCTTCTTCTCGTGAAGGAGAATGAAGACGTCTTCGAGGTCGGCGATCATCTTTTCCGGATTGGTCACGAAGTAGGGGCTGAGGTAGCCGCGGTCGAACTGCATGCCTTCGACGACTTCGAGTTCGGTTTCGGCGGTCTTGGCTTCTTCAACCGTGATGACGCCTTCGTTGCCGACCTTCTGCATGGCTTCAGCAATGTCGAGACCGACCTGCTTGTCGCCATTGGCCGAAATCGTGCCGACCTGTGCAACTTCTTCCGAAGTCGAGATCTTCTTGGCCTTGGCCTGGAGATCCTTCACGACGTCGGCGACAGCGAGGTCGATGCCGCGCTTCAGGTCCATCGGGTTCATGCCGGCTGCAACGGCCTTGTTGCCTTCGCGAACGATCGCCTGGGCAAGAACGGTAGCCGTCGTGGTGCCGTCGCCGGCGATGTCGTTGGTCTTCGAAGCAACTTCGCGGACCATCTGGGCGCCCATGTTTTCGAACTTGTCTTCGAGTTCGATTTCCTTGGCGACGGAAACGCCGTCCTTGGTGATGCGCGGCGCGCCGAAGGACTTGTCGATGATGACGTTACGGCCCTTCGGGCCGAGCGTGACCTTCACTGCATCGGCGAGAATGTCGACGCCGCGCAGCATCTTTTCGCGCGCGGTGCGGCCAAACTTGATTTCTTTAGATGCCATATTCTTAACTCCTGAATTCGAGTTGTTCGGGCAAAGAGCCCGTCAGCCATTTCGGGAAAGCAGGTCGGCCGATCAGCCGATGATGCCCATAATGTCGGCTTCCTTCATGATCAGAAGGTCTTCGCCGTCGATCTTGACTTCGGTGCCGGACCACTTGCCGAACAGGATGCGGTCGCCAGCCTTGACGTCGAGTGCGACGACCTTGCCGGACTCATCGCGCGCGCCGGAGCCGACGGCGACGATTTCGCCTTCCTGCGGCTTTTCCTTGGCGGTATCGGGAATGATGATGCCGCCCTTGGTCTTGGCTTCGGACTCAACGCGGCGAACAACGACGCGGTCGTGAAGGGGGCGGAAGTTGGTGCTTGCCATTGTCTAATCCCTCGATCGAATGACATTCGCGGACCGGATTGGCCCACATGGATAGATGTTAGCACTCCCTTGCGGTGAGTGCTAGCGACGAGCATTTAGGGATGGCTCCGAGAGGAGTCAATGAGAGCAATCACGAATTTTTGTGCCGGAATTGTGAAGATGCCGGAGAATAGTCGGAGATTGCGGCCAAAACCTCGGCGCAGCTGAACTTTGCCGAACTCGTCCGCGCTCGGCGATCTGCCGCTTCGCGATAATCGTCAAAACCCTTTGCCCTTCCGCTCCTCCGGATCGCCGTTCGAGCTCTACGCATTGGCCCGGCGGCGAAGAAAATGCCTTGCCATCGTCTTGCGCCTTTGCAATGTCACCGGTGACTGAAGCAAATCGGGAAATCGGAATGGCTAAGCGGATAGAAAACTTCTCGGAGATATCAGGTCGCTATGATGTGGTGCTCTGCGATGTCTGGGGCGTCGTTCACAACGGCGTCGATCCGTTCCCGAAGGCGGCTGCAGCCCTTGAAGCGGCACGCGAAAACGGCCTCGCCGTTGTCCTCATCACCAATTCGCCGCGCCTTTCCTGGCAGGTGGTCGATCAGTTGCGCCAGATCGGCGTTCCCGACAGTGCCTATGACAGGATCGTCACCTCTGGCGACGTCACGCGCGGGCTGATCGCCGAAGGGCCGAAGACCGTCTTTCTGCTCGGCCCCGAGCGCGACAAGGCGCTGCTCGAAGGCATTGGCGTCGAGCGCCGGCCGGCGGGCGAAGCGCAATCGCTGGTCTGCACCGGCTTTTTCGACGACGAGACCGAGAAGCCGGAGGATTACACCGACATGCTTCTCGATTTCAAAGCCCGCGACGTGCCGATGATCTGCGCCAATCCCGACCTCATCGTCGAGCGCGGCCATCGCATCATCCCTTGCGCCGGCGCCATGGCCGCCTATTACGAGCAGCTGGGCGGCAAAACCCGCATCGCCGGCAAGCCGCACCGGCCGATCTACGAGGCGACGCTTGCGGCTGCCCGCGAGCTTCGCGGCGATTTCCCGGTCGATCGCGTGCTGGCGATCGGCGACGGCATGCCGACCGACGTGCGCGGCGCCTTGAATTACGGCCTCGACCTCCTCTACATCAGCGGCGGTATCCACGCTAAGGAATATACTCTCAACGGCGAGACCGACGAGGCGATCCTCAACGCCTATCTCGAACGGGAAAACGCCGCGCCGAAGTGGTGGATGCCCCGCCTTGCATGAAGACACGCCTTGCATGAAGAGAAGCCAGCCGATGACCGTCTTCCACCGCAATGAAACCCGGGAACCCCTACCCGCCCATCTGAAGGGCGGCGTCATTGCCATCGGCAATTTCGATGGCGTGCACCGCGGCCATCAATCGGTGCTGAGCCGGGCGCTCGAGATCTCCAAGACGCGCGGTATCCCCGCTTTGGTGCTGACATTCGAGCCGCATCCGCGCACGGTCTTCCGGCCGCAGACACCGGTCTTCCGCCTGACGCCGGCGCCGCTGAAAGCCCGTATCCTGGAAACGCTGGGCTTCAGCGCCGTCATCGAATATCCCTTCGACTACGAATTCTCGCAGCGCTCGGCCGATGATTTCATCCATTCGATCCTGAAGGATTGGCTCGGCGCTTCCGAAGTGGTCACCGGCTTCGATTTCCATTTCGGCCGTGGCCGCGAGGGCGGTCCGGCCTTCCTGATGAATGCCGGCCATACCTACGGCTTCGGCGTCACCCTGATCGATGCCTTCCGTGACGAAAACGCCGATGTCGTCTCTTCGAGCCATATCCGCGCGCTCCTGAAGGAGGGCAATGTCAGTGAAGTCGCCGGCATGCTCGGTTACCGCTATACGGTGGAAGCTGAGGTGATCGATGGCGAAAAGCTCGGCCGCCAACTCGGTTTTCCGACGGCCAACATGCGCCTGCCGCCGGAGGTCGATCTTGCCGCCGGCATCTACGCCGTCCGCTTCCGCCGCCAGGACGGCACGCTCCACGATGCCGTTGCAAGCTATGGCCGCCGCCCGACGGTCACGGAAAACGGCGCGCCGCTGCTCGAAACCTATCTTTTCGATTTCAGCGGCGATCTCTACGGCCAGCTCTGCTCCGTCTCCTTCTTTGGTTATCTCCGCCCCGAGCTGAAATTCGACGGCCTCGATCCGCTCGTCGCCCAGATCAAGCGCGATGAGGAAGAGGCGAGGGCGCTGCTTGCGGGTGTCAAGCCACTCGGCGCGCTTGATCGGAAACTGTGCTTTTCCTGAGGTCGCCTTGAGTGCGGCTGTCGCTGCGGCCACCGGCGATTCCAGCGGTTGAAGCGGATTGCCAACCGCGAATTCTTCTCTTCCTTTTCCCGGCAAAAACGCCTATGAACCGGCGCGATGACGAAATATCGGCTGGCAATGATGATGCGAATTATCGGCCCGGCCTTCCGCGCGCGCTAAGCGGCCGGAAGGTCCGGGTTTTTGGCGCTTGGTAAGAGCGCTTCCGTCACCAGCTATTTCACGCCCGTTGCGCCCCTTCCTGGGCCGCCAGAAAACGATTGTCAGACATGACCGATACAGCCGAAAAGATCGACTATTCGAAGACCCTCTATTTGCCCGAGACCGATTTTCCCATGCGCGCCGGCCTGCCGCAGAAGGAACCGGAACTCGTCAAGCGCTGGCAGGAGATGGGTCTCTACAAGAAACTGCGCGCTTCCGCCGCCGGCCGCGAGAAATTCGTCCTTCACGATGGCCCTCCCTATGCCAACGGCAACATCCATATCGGCCATGCGCTGAACAAGATCCTCAAGGACGTCATCAACCGTTCGTTCCAGATGCGCGGCTACGACGCCAATTACGTGCCCGGCTGGGATTGCCACGGCCTGCCGATCGAATGGAAGATCGAAGAGAAGTACCGCGAAAAGGGCAAGAACAAGGACGAGGTCCCGGTCAACGAATTCCGCAGGGAATGCCGTGAATTCGCCGCCGGCTGGATCAAAGTCCAGGCGGAAGAGTTCAAGCGCCTCGGCATCGAGGGTGACTTCGACAATCCCTATACGACGATGAATTTTCACGCGGAATCGCGCATCGCCGGCGAACTCTTGAAGATCGCCGCAAGCGGTCAGCTTTATCGCGGCTCCAAGCCGATCATGTGGTCGGTCGTCGAGCGCACGGCGCTGGCAGAGGCCGAGGTCGAATACCAGGACTATGAGAGCGACACGATCTGGGTGAAATTCCCAGTCGTCGAAGGTCCGGTCGCGCTCAAGGATGCGTTCGTGGTCATCTGGACGACCACGCCCTGGACGATCCCCGGCAACCGCGCGGTCTCCTTTTCGCCGCGCATCTCCTACGGCCTCTATGAAGTGACGGCCGCCGAGAACGATTTTGGTCCGCGTCCCGGCGAAAAGCTGATCTTTGCCGACAAGCTGGCCGAGGAATCCTTCGCCAAGGCCAAGCTGCAGTATAAGCGCTTGAGCGATGTCTCTGCAGCCGACTTCGCAGCGATGACCTGTGCCCATCCCTTCAAGGGTCTCGGCGGTGGCTATGAATTCCGCGTGCCGCTGCTCGATGGCGATCACGTCACCGATGACGCCGGCACCGGCTTCGTGCACACCGCACCCAGCCACGGTCGCGAAGACTTCGATGCCTGGATGTCGGCTGTCCGCGCGCTTGAGGCCCGCGGCATCGACACCAAGATCCCGTTTCCGGTCGACGACGGCGGCTTCTACACATCAGACGCCCCCGGCTTCGAGGGCGCCCGCGTCATCGACGACAACGGCAAGAAGGGCGATGCCAACGACCGTGTCATCAGGGAACTGATCGCCCGCGGCGCGCTCTTTGCCCGCGGCCGGCTGAAGCACCAGTATCCGCATTCCTGGCGCTCGAAGAAGCCGGTCATCTTCCGCAACACGCCGCAATGGTTCGTCTATATGGACAAGACCCTTGCCGACGGCACGACGCTGCGTTCGCGCGCGCTGGGTGCGATCGACGATACGCGCTTCGTGCCCGCCGCCGGCCAGAACCGCCTGCGCGCCATGATCGAAGGCCGTCCGGACTGGGTGCTCTCGCGCCAGCGCGCCTGGGGCGTGCCGATCGCCGTCTTTGCAGACGATGATGGCGATGTCCTGGTCGACGAAGCCGTCAACGTCCGCATCCTCGAAGCCTTCGAACATGAGGGCGCCGACGCCTGGTTTGCCGAAGGCGCCAAGGAGCGCTTCCTCGGCAATGACCACGACCATTCCCGCTGGACCCAGGTCATGGATATCCTCGACGTCTGGTTCGACTCTGGCTCGACGCACACCTTCACGCTCGAAGACCGCCCGGACCTGAAGTGGCCGGCCGACCTTTATCTCGAAGGTTCCGACCAGCATCGCGGCTGGTTCCATTCGTCGCTGCTGGAATCGGCGGCCACCCGCGGCCGCGCGCCTTATAACGCCGTCCTCACCCATGGCTTCACCATGGACGAGAAGGGCGAGAAGATGTCGAAGTCGAAGGGCAACGTCACAGCACCTCAGGAAGTGATGAAGGACGCGGGTGCCGATATCCTGCGCCTTTGGGTGATGACCTCGGATTATGCCGACGACCTGCGCGTCGGCAAGACGATCATCCAGACCAATGTCGATGCCTATCGCAAGCTGCGCAACACCATCCGCTGGATGCTCGGCACGCTCGCCCACGACAAGGGCGAGGTGATCGCGCTTGCCGACCTGCCGGAGCTGGAGCAACTGATGCTGCACCGGCTGGCCGAGCTCGACGAGCTGGTGCGCGAGAACTACGATGCCTTCGACTTCAAGAAGATCGCCCGCGCGCTGATCGATTTCGCCAATGTCGAGCTTTCGGCCTTCTATTTCGATGTCCGCAAGGATGCGCTCTATTGCGACGCGCCGTCGAGCCTGCGCCGGCGCGCCAGCCTGCACGTCATCCGCCAGATCTTCGATTGCATGGTGACGTGGCTTGCCCCGATGCTGCCCTTCACCACCGAGGAGGCCTGGCTGTCGCGCAACCCGTCCGCCGTTTCGGTGCATCTGGAGCAGTTTGCCCCGGTCGCAAAGGAATGGAGCAACGATGCCCTGGCCGAGAAGTGGAAGAAGATCCGCACGGTCCGCTCGGTTGTGACAGGCGCTCTGGAGATCGAGCGCAAGGACAAGCGCATCGGCTCCTCGCTGGAAGCGGCTCCCGTCGTTCATATCGCCGATCCGGAACTGCTGAAGGCGTTGGAAGGCCAGGACTTCACCGAGGTCTGCATCACCTCGGCAATCGAGATCAAGGTCGGCGAAGGACCAGGGGATGCCTTCCGCCTGGCGGAGGTGCCTCAGGTCAGCGTCGTGCCGAAGCTTGCAGAGGGTGAGAAATGCGCCCGCTCCTGGCGCATCACCAGGGATGTCGGTTCCGATCCCGAATATCCCGATGTTTCGGCCCGCGACGCTGCTGCCCTTCGTGAGCTTGCCGCACTTACGTGAAGAATATTGCCGGATGAATTGCGTTTTCGCGGTTCATCCGGTAAAAGCTGCCTGAAAATGGCCGGATTTTTGCGTCAGGGGGACGGTTGTCCGGTTGGGCGATGATTGCACCGGCAGGGCTGGAAGGGTTTTCATGTTAGCAACGCATTGGTTCCGTATGGGCGCCTGCCTGTCTGTTGTAGTGGCGGGATGCTCCCTGGTGTCCGGTTGCGCCAGCAGCCCGACCTACGGCACCGACAAGACCGCCATGGAGCAGCTGACCGACGATCTTGGCCAGTCGGTGTCTTTGACCGGTCCAGACCCGAAGAACAAAGGCGTCAAGTACACGCCGCGTCCAACGCTGGTGCTGCCGGCTCAGGCGCAGAAAGAGACCCTCGTTGCGCCGCAGCAGACGGTCGCCAACAAGGACAATCCGCAGTGGCTTGAATCGCCGGAGGAGACGCGTGCTCGTCTCGTTTCGGAAGCCGACGCGAACGAGGACAATCCGAATTACCGCTCGCCGCTCGCAAGCTCTGCGATCGAAGGCGGCCGGCGCACGACGGAAGCTCAGACCAAGGCCTACCGTGAAGCCCGCGCCCTGCAGAAGGGCTCCTATGTCGATCAGCGCCGCTATATATCAGATCCGCCGCCCGGCTACCGCACCGTCGACGATCCGGCAAAGCTCGATGATGTCGGCGAGCCCGAACTCAAGAAGCAGAAGAAGCGCAAGAAGGATGCAGCGGTCGCCAACACCGGCAAGCAGTGGTGGAACCTCCTGCAATAGCGGCTTTTTCGGCGCGCCGGCAAGGATGACGGCGCCGCGCAGAGGCGCTGGGATTACGGCGCCTCTCTCCTTTGCGAAAAGAACCTTCGCAGCAGATCGGCCGATTGGACCTCGTTGAAGCCGGAATAGACCTCCGGGGCGTGGTGGCAGGTCGGCTGCGCATAGAATCGCACGCCATTGTCGACGCCGCCGCCCTTCGGATCCTCGGCGCCGTAGTAGAGCCTGCGGATGCGCGCAAACGAGATGGCTGCCGCGCACATGGTGCAAGGCTCCAGCGTCACGTAGAGATCGGCACCGGCAAGACGTTCCTGTCCGAGCGCTTCGCAAGCGAGCCGGATCGCGGCGATTTCGGCGTGTGCGGTGACGTCTTTGAGCTCGCGCGTGCGGTTTCCAGAGCGTGAAACGGCAATATCGTCGATAACGACGACGGCGCCGATCGGCACCTCTCCGCGTTCTCCGGCGGCACGCGCTTCTTCGAGCGCCATCTCCATGAAACGATTTGTCTTCACGATCGCAAGAATTTCCACTTAACCGCAGATGCGTGACCTGATAGACAGGCCCAAAAGGCAGGCAAACAACAAATGACACCCAAAGACAAGCCAAAACGCCCGGGCGCAACGCCCCTTTCACGGGATATCAGGTCGAAAGCCGGCCCGAAGGCGGACGGCGACAAGCCGGCAAAGCCTGCGGTCGCACGCGCAATCGCCGCCGAAACCGATAGTGACGCCAAGGCCGAACGCATTTCCAAGGTGATGGCGCGTGCCGGCGTCGCCTCCCGCCGTGACATCGAACGCATGATCATGGAAGGCCGTGTGACGCTGAACGGCAGGGTGCTCGACACCCCCGTCGTCAACGTCACGCTCGCCGATCGCATCGAAGTCGACGGCGTGCCGATCCGCGGCATCGAGCGCACCAGACTGTGGCTCTATCATAAGCCCACCGGCCTGGTGACCACCAATGCCGATCCGGAAGGCCGCTCGACCGTCTTCGACAACCTGCCGGAAGAATTGCCGCGCGTCATGTCGATCGGCCGCCTCGATATCAACACCGAGGGCCTGCTGCTCTTGACCAATGACGGCGGTCTCGCCCGCGCGCTCGAGCTGCCGGCGACCGGCTGGCTGCGGCGTTACCGTGTCCGCGCCCATGGCGAGATCGATCAGGACGCGCTCGACAAGCTGAAGGACGGCATCGCCGTCGACGGCGTGCTCTACGGCTCGATCGAGGCGACGCTCGACCGCACGCAGGGCTCGAACGTCTGGATCACCATGGGTCTTCGCGAAGGCAAGAACCGCGAAATCAAGAACGTTCTCGGTGCGCTCGGCCTCGACGTCAATCGCCTGATCCGCATTTCCTATGGCCCGTTCCAGCTTGGCGACCTGCCGGAAGGCCATGTCGTCGAAGTGCGCGGCCGCACACTGCGCGACCAGCTCGGCCCGCGCCTCATCGAGGAAGCCAAGGCGAATTTCGACGCGCCGATCTACAATACGACGGCGGTCGCTGCCGAGGAAGAGGCAGAGCCGGCAGCACCGGAAAAGCGCGAGCGTCCGCGTCGCGACGAGGACAAGCGCGAACGGGCGCTGAGCCGTCTCGATACGAAGCGCGACGACCGCCACGGTGGGGCGCGCAAAGAGGACGATCGCCGCGACGGCGGCCGCAGGGACGACGAGAAGCCGAAGCGTCCCCAGCCGCTCGGCCAGCGCCGCAGCGCCAATGTCTGGATGGCGCCGGGCGCCCGGCCGCTCGGCGAAAAGGCAGCGGCGAAAGCCGCCAAGAATGCGCAGACTGCGCGCCGGCGCGGCGAGCAGGCGCCGGCAAAGAATGATCGCATCGAGGATCGCCCGCGCACGCAGGTGAACCGCGTGCGCGAAGAGGATGGCGAATGGATCCGCTCGAGCGAGCAGCCCCGCGGCAAGGATGAGGGCGAAGGCTTCGGCCGCAAGCGCGGCTTTGGTGATCGCCCCGCCCGCGAAGACCGCGGTTCTGGCGACCGCCCGGCGCGCGGCGACCGGCCGTTCGGTGATCGTCCCCCGCGTGGTGATCGGCCCTTCGGCGACAAGCCGCGCGGCGATCGCAAGCCGCGTGCGGATGGCGACGAGCGTCCTCGTGCCGCGAGAAGCCCTGCCGGTGAGGGCCGTTCTGAGCGTCCGCGCGGCGACCGCCCCTTCGGCGACCGTCCTTCGCGTGGAGACCGCCCCTTCGGCGACAAGCCGCGCGGTGATCGCAAGCCGCGTGCGGATGGCGACGAGCGTCCTCGCGCCGCCAGAACCTCCCCCGGTGAGGGCCGTTCTGAGCGTCCGCGCAGCGACCGCCCCTTCGGTGATCGTCCTTCACGTGGAGACCGGCCCTTCGGTGATAAGCCGCGTGGCGATCGCAGGCCGCGCGAGGACGGTGATGAGCGTCCGCGGGCAGCCAGAAGCTTTGCCGGCGAGGGCCGCTCCGAGCGTCCGCGCGGTGACAAGCCTTCGGGTGACAGGCCTTCTGGAGACAGGCCGCGCGGCAAGGGCTTTGCGGCCAAGCCCAGCGGGGCGAAACCTGGTGGGGCCAAGAGTTTTTCCGGCAAGCCGAAAGGCACCAAGCCGGGCGGGGACAGACCGGGCGGCGACAGGCCTGCGGGCGGGCCGTCCAGAGGTGGTGCTAAAGGAAAAGGAATGACGCGCGGTGCGGATCGTCGGCGGTGAGTTTCGCGGACGGCCTCTCGCCGTGCCAAAATCCAACGAGATCCGGCCGACCGCCGACCGGACGCGCGAGAGCCTGTTCAATATATTGAGCCATGCCTATCCGGAATGCGTCGATGGCACCCGGATTCTCGACCTTTTTGCCGGCACCGGCGCCGTCGGCCTCGAAGCCGTCTCACGCGGCTGTCGCCATGCGCTCTTCGTCGAAAACAGTGTCGAGGGCAGGGCGCTGCTCTGGGAGAATATCGATGCGCTCGGCCTGCATGGTCGAACGCGCATCCTGCGCCGGGATGCGACCGATCTCGGCAGCGTCGGCAATCTCGACCCCTTCGACGTGCTCTTTGCCGACCCACCCTATGGCAAGGGTCTCGGTGAGAAGGCGATGGCTGCGGCGGCCGAGGGCGGCTGGCTGCGGCCAGGCGCAATCGCGGTGCTCGAAGAACGGGCCGATATTGTCGTTTCCGTCCATCCTTCCTATGTCTTCCTCGAAAGCCGCATCTTTGGCGATACGAGGGTGCATTTCTTCCGATATCAGCCGCAATAAGCGGGGGCGGGCGTGCAGCAGGCAGAGATCATCAGCCCGAAATTGCCTGCTATCAGCGATGTGCCGACGGTCGCCGTCGCTTTTGGCGGCGGCGGTGCGCGCGGACTTGCCCATATCCATGTCATCGAGACGCTCGATGAACTCGGCATCCGCTCGGTGGCGGTATCAGGCTCGTCGATCGGCGCGATCATGGCGGCCGGCATGGCGGCCGGCATGTCAGGCGCCGAAATCCGCGAACATGCGCTGACGACCGTCGGCAACAAGACGGCCGTCGTCGCCCGCATCTGGGGCCTGAGGCCGGCGACGGTGCGCGATGCGGTGGCCAAGGGTATCCGCATCGGCCAGTTCAATCTGGAGCGGATCCTCAAGGCTTTCCTGCCCTCCGAGCTGCCGGCCCGCTTCGAGGATCTGCTGGTCCCGATGAAGGTGATCACCACGGATTATTACGGGCAGTGCGAAGTCATCATCGAACAGGGCGAGCTGTTTCCCGCACTTGCGGCCTCTTCCGCCATCCCCGCCGTCTTCATGCCGGTGCGCCTGCACGACCGCGTGATGATCGACGGCGGCATCAGCAATCCGGTGCCCTATGAATGCCTGATGGATCTTGCCGACATCGTCGTCGGCATCGATGTCGTCGGCGCGCCGGAAGGCGACGGCACCCATATTCCGAACCGCATGGAGAGCATCTTCGGTTCCGGCCAGTTGATGATGCAGACGGCGATCTCCTTGAAGCTGAAGCTTCGCCCGCCGCATATCTTCCTGCGCCCGACGGTCGGGCGCACCGGTGTCATGGATTTCCTCAAGGCCCGCGAAGTCCTCGCCATGTCCGTCGGCGTCAAGGACGACCTGAAATTCGCCCTTGACCGGGAAATCGAGGCTCGGCTGAAGCGCTAAGGGTTCCTTCGCTTCATTGGGCATGGGCCTCATGGCCGGCGTGACCGGCGCCGTTTGAAGTCTCATTCATCATCACCGTGCCCTTGAAGCTTGAGAACAGCGCAAGCGCGGAAGAATCGAGGCCGGCCTCGGCATCCTTCAGTTTCGCAGCCAGCCCGGCGGCGTCATCTGCGGAGAGCCCGATCGTCTCCAGCGTCCCGATATCCTTCAGGCTGTCGCCGCTGCAGAGATAGATGCTCCAGCCATGATGCGTCTTCTTCATCAGGGCCCGTCCGCCGCGTCCGTCCTGCCGCCAGCCGACGATCGCCCAATCGGCCTGAACGACGACCGGCGCGATATCGAGTGGCTTGTCTGGCCGTTCGAACATCACCTTCAGCCTTGCCGGGATCGCCTGTTGCGGATCGTCATCCGCAGATGCCATGGAAGCAAGCAGCACGCTGGCAACAATAGCGATGATCTTCTTCATCTGATGACTCCCTCAAGCGAGAACACGTTTCAGCAACGGTACGAACCGCACGACGATCTGGTCGAAGGCGATCATGGCGACAATCGCGAGCCCGCTCATCGGGAAGCTGACTGCGAAGATCCCCACAATCACCCAGAGGCCATAATAGATCGAAGGCTTTGGCGGCATGGGTGGCACGCCGAGGCGGCCAGCCGGGCGCCGTTTCCACCACATGAGGACGGCGGTCACGCAGCTGAGCACAATTGCGAGGCATGTTGCGAGCATCAGCAACTGGTTGAAACGCCCCCATTCCTGTCCTTGGTGGACATTGATGCCCCACTCGATTGCTTTGCCGAGGAACGGATATTGATCGAAGCCGATATCGATCAGCGGTTTGCCGGAATACTGGTCAATATGGAGCGTGCGTTCGTCAGTAAGATCGTCGGGAAAGAGCGAAGCGGTATAGACGCCCGTCTCGTCGGAGGGGATCGCTAGGTCGAAGCCCGGCGCCATGCCCAGCCGTTTGGCGGTCTCCACGGCTTTGTCGAGGCCGATTGGCCTGGCTGATTGCGCTGCGGCGATATCGGAAAGCGGAACGGGCGCCTTCTCGACGATCCAGCCGCTGTTCGGAAGGATATCCTCGGTGACTTTTCGCGACTTCGGCACGTCGTCCCAGAGCTGGACCGGATAGCCGAGGCCATGTTCGGTCAGCCAGGCATTGGCGTTCGCCCCCCAATAACCCGACCATGGCATGCCTGACATCGCAAGGAAGAAGATCAGGACACCGGCGAAGGCACCGGTCACCGCATGCAGGTCGCGCCAGAAAACGCGGCGGCCGGGCGTTCCCCGCACGCTGACAACGCCGCCCGTCTGGCGTCGCGGCCACCAGAGATAAATGCCGGTGACGACGAGCACCATGGCAAAGCCGCCGGCAATTTCGATCAGCCGGTTCGTTATGGTGCCGAAATAGGCGAGGCTGTGGATACGCTTGACCACATAATTGAACTCGTCGGTCGACCCGACCACATCGAGCACCTTGCCGTCATAGGGGTTGACGAAGACCAGCATCGAGCCGGCATCGCCGGAGAGGGTGACGATGGCTGATCGCTCGGGCAGGACCGGGTCTTTGTAGGATGTCGCCGTTGAGCCCGGCACGGCGGAGGCGGCGATCTCTGCGATCCGCTCCGCCGACAGCGCTTCGCCAGCCGGCCGGACACTATAACGGTAGCCGAAGAAGGTGCTGTTGATCTCGTCCTTGAAGAGATAGAGCGATCCGGTAACGGCCAGATTGAGCAGGAAGGGTATGACGAGAAGCCCGGCAAAGAAATGCCAGCGCCAGATGGCACGGTAGAGCGAAACGCCGTTTGCGGCATTCGCCGCCGGTTCGGCAGCAGTAATGGTCGACATGAGAATGGATCCGTATCCATGACCGACGGCACGCATGCAGGTCGGCCGGCGTTGAAAGGCGCATCACGGCGCCTGCCGCAACGCGAAGTTCAGGCAGGGATCGGATCGGAAGGCGGAGCCCGAGGACCGGTATTGGGCGGGAAAAGCTGGCGATGGAAGGCCTCGGTCCGAATCGGCAGTTCAACCGTAGCCGCAAAGTGTATGGCGGAACCGGCGATGTCCGTCGGCGCCGGCAGGAGGATGGAGACGCTGATCCGGCAGGCTTCGCAACCGTGCGAATGCGCCTTGTCGTGTTGGTCCTGACCGGATGTGTCCGTCGTGGTGACGCAAAGCGTCGGCAGCGTCCCGTCCGGAAGCACAAATTGGGCGAGTTCAGCCGGATCAAATTCGCCGGCCGCTGCGACGGGAACCTGATGGGCGAAGCCGACGAACACCAGTGCGACCGCGCACAGGATGCGCAGCGCCCATTGTTCGATCTGTGTCGTCCGTCTGATCAAGATTCCCTCTTGAATCGCTCCGATCGGACGTTTGATAAACGCCACTCCCCTCATATTCAATGCGTCAATTTCGCGAGCCGCTCAGGGGTGATCAGGCGTCCGCCGTTGCATCCACGGTTCCGGCCAGCGGATCGTCCTCGAAAGGATCGGCGGCGCGCTTCGGCTTGACCAGCGGTTCGGGGCGGACGGGATGGGAAAACAGCATGTCGCGCCCGGCCTGCAACCCTTCGGACACCTGCAGCACCAGGCGTGCCTCGTCGCGCTTGCGGATATCCTCGCCGATTTCGTAGGCGTTGACCTCGGAAACACCGAGCGCCTCCAGCGTTCGCCGTCCAAAGAGCAGGCCCGATTCCAGCGTTTCGCGTAGTTCGTAGTCGACGCCCTTGTTGCGCAGTTCGATCGAATGGATGCGGTCGTAGGAGCGCACATAGAGGCGGGTGTGCGGATAGTCGGCCTGCACCAGTTCCACCACCTTGTCGGTGATTTCCTTCTTCTGCGTGCAGACCAGCACGATCTTCGCCCGGTCGATGCCGGCCGAGCGCAGCACATCCTTGCGGGCGCCGTCGCCGAAATAGATGCGGAAGCCGAAGGAGGAGGCCTGGCGGATGCGGTCGGCGGAAAAATCGATGACGGTGACGCTGCGCCCGCCGGCAAGCAGGATCTGGGCGGCGATCTGGCCGAAACGCGAAAAGCCGACCATCAGCACGTCAGCGCCGGCTCCCTCGAAATCCTCGTCCAGCTCCTCCTGCTCGTCGCGGTTGAGCAGCCGCTTCGAAAGCGCCGACCCGATCGGCGTCAGCGCCATGGACAGCGTGACGATTGCGACCAGCAGCGAGGCCGTGCTCGTCGACATCAGCCCGGCCGCCCCCGCCGTGGTGAACAGCACGAAGCCGAATTCGCCGCCCTGCGGCAGCAGGAAGGCGATGCGGATCGCATCGTTGTGCGGAGAGCCGGAGATCCGGCAGATCCCGTAGATGACGATCGCCTTGACGGCCATGACGATCGGCACGGCGACGATGACGAAGAGCGCATTTTCGGCGAGAACGTCGAGCTCCAGCGACAGGCCGACGGCGATGAAGAAGATAGCGAGCAGCACGCCGCGGAACGGCTCGATATCCGCCTCCAGCTCGTGCCGGTAGGAGGATTCGGCAAGCATCACGCCGGACAGGAAGGCGCCCATCGCCATCGAAAGCCCGGCCAGCTGCATCAGGCTCGCCGATCCCATGACAACGAAGAGGGCAGCCGCGATCATTGCTTCGCGCGCACCGGTCCGGGCGATGATCTGGAAAAGCGGCGTCAGCAGGTAGCGCCCCATGACAATCATCGCCGCAACCGCGCCGACGGCAACGGCAAAATCCAACAGCGGCGCGCTGCTGCCCTTGTCGCCGCCGTCGAGGATAGTGATCAGCGCCAGCAGCGGCACGATCGCCAGGTCCTGGAACAGCAGCATCGAAAAGGAGCGCTGCCCGTATCGCGTATTGACGTCGCCGTCGCCCTCGAGGATCTGCATGGCGAAGGCGGTCGACGACAGCGCCAGGCCAAATCCGGCAACGATGCTGCCGCGCCAGTCGAGAACCTCAGAAAACCAGGCAAGCGCGGTCAGCGCCAGCCCTGTCAGCACCACCTGCGCGGTGCCGAGGCCGAAGATGTCGCGCCGCATCTGCCAGAGGCGGGTGGGTTTCAGCTCCAGTCCGATGATGAAGAGCAGGAAGACGACGCCGAGTTCGGCGACGGCGAGGATCTGTTCGCCATCGGTGATGCCGTGGAAGACCGGGCCGATGACGATGCCGGCGGCGAGATAGCCGAGCACCGTGCCGAGCCCGAGTTTCTTGAAGATCGGCGCGGCGACCACCGCCCCGCCAAGCAGCAGGATCGTTTCGGAAAAAAAGGCATTGGACGCTGACATGCTGGCAATTTCTCTCGACGGCGGGGAGCAAGCACGCAGCCCCGATAAAGAATCGGTGACGGCGGCCTTGATGCTTGGGAGAGTGCACAATAAATGGAAGCCGAAGGAAAGGCCAAATCATGTCCTCTGAAATTGATTCCTCGACACTTCTTTCCCGCGCAAGTCAATTGATCGATCTGGCAAGGAAGGCAGGGGCCGATGCCGCCGACGCCGTCGTCGTCCGGTCGCGCTCGCAATCGGTGAGCGTCCGCCTCGGCAAGGTCGAGGGCACGGAATCCTCCGAAAGCGACGATTTCTCGCTGCGTGTCTTCATCGGCAAGCGTGTCGCCAGCGTCTCGGCCAATCCGGGCTTCGATCTTCAGGCGCTGGCCGAACGCGCCGTCGCCATGGCCAAGGTTTCTCCGGAAGACCCCTTCGCCTGCCTGGCGGATGAGGCGAGTCTTTCGAGATCCTATCCCGACCTGCAATTGCTCGATACCACCGAGGTCTCCTCCGAGATGCTGCGCGAGGCGGGTCTTGCCGCTGAAGCAGCAGCCCTTGCGGTCAAGGGGGTTACCAATTCCTCCGGCGCCGGCGCGTCGGCCGGCATGGGCGGCCTCGTTCTTGCCACCTCGCACGGTTTCGAAGGCAGTTACATGGCCTCGCGTTTCGGTCATTCCGTCAGCGTCATCGCAGGTGAAGGCACCGGCATGGAGCGCGACTATGATTATGACAGCCGTCTCTATTATGCCGAGCTCGACGATCCCGCTGAAATCGGCCGTCGCGCCGGCGAACGGGTGATCAAACGGATCAATCCGCGCCAGGTGCCGACCGGCAAGGACATCACCGTCATCTTCGATCCGCGTGTCGCCCGCGGCTTCGTCGGCCATATCGCTGGTGCGATCAATGGTGCTGCCGTCGCCCGCAAGTCCAGCTTCCTGCGCGACAAGATGGGTCAGCAGATCCTGAAGTCAGGCCTGTCGATCACCGACGATCCGCTGATCGTGCGCGGGCCTTCCTCGCGGCCCTTCGACGGCGAGGGAGTGTCCGGCGAGCGGCTGGTGATGATCGAGGATGGTGTTTTGAAGCACTGGTTCCTCTCGACCTCGACCGCGCGCGAGCTCGGCCTCGAAACCAACGGCCGCGGCGTGCGCGGCGGCACCGCCGTCTCGCCTTCTTCCACCAATCTTGCGCTGGAACCCGGCGATATCTGGCCGGAGGATCTGATCCGCAGCGTTGGCAACGGTTTTTATGTGACCGAATTGATCGGCCACGGCGTCAACATGATCACCGGCGAATACAGCCGCGGCGCCACCGGCTTCTGGATCGAGAACGGGGAGCTCACCTTCCCGGTCTCCGAGGTGACGATCGCCTCGAACCTCAAGGAGATGTTCATGCGCCTGACGCTGGCAAACGACATCGATCGCAAATTCGGCGTCGCGGCTCCCACGTTTGCCATCGAAGGCATGACGCTCGCGGGGCGCTAGAGCATGTCTCGCAAACGTGTGCAGCGGTTTTGCGATAAAGACATGCGGAAAAGCAAAGACCTAAAGCGTGGCAAGCGAATCTGAAAGATCGCGACGCGCTTTAGAGCATGATGCCGAAAAGTGTGAGCGGTTTTCGGGCGAAATCATGCTCTCACTATTTGAATTGAGAAATGGATTGATCTGATGAGCGACATGGAGAAAGCCCGCTGGCAGAGCGATCTCACGCTGATCGCCGATGCTGCGAAAGAGGCGGGCGCCGTCGCTTTCGGCTTCTTCAACCAGTCGCCTGAGGTCTGGTGGAAGAACGAGGACCGTTCGCCCGTCAGCGCCGCCGATTTCGCCGCCAACAAGACGCTCGAGACCATCCTGCGCAAGGCCCGGCCGGATTATGGCTGGCTGTCGGAAGAAACCGACGACGATGCCGACCGCCTTTCACGCGAAACGCTGTTCATCATCGATCCGATCGACGGCACGCGCGCCTTCCTCGGCGGGCAGAAGGTCTGGTGCGTCAGCGTCGCGGTGGTTCATCGCGGCCGGCCGGTCGCTGGCGTGCTCTATGCCCCGGCGCTCGAGGAGCTCTATGAGGCGGTCGAGGGCGGCGTGGCGCTGAAGAACGGCGTCCCCTTCACTGTCTCGGCGGCCGGACCGGAAGAGATGAGCCGCCTTGCAATCGGCGAAGACCTGCTGAAGACCTTTCCGACGGAATTCCGCGATCGGGTGACGCGCGAGAAATACATTCCCTCGCTGGCCTATCGCATCGCCATGGTGGCGGACGGGCGTCTCGAAGGCACCTTCGTCAAGGGCAATTCACATGATTGGGACCTTGCCGCCGCCGACCTGATCCTTGTCTGTGCCGGCGGCGGCCTCGTCGATATCGAAGGCCGGCCGATTGTCTACAACCGCGCCGAAGTCACCCACAAGGTCCTCTGCGCGGCCCCAACGCCCCGCCTCGGTGAGTTCCTCGCGGCCTTTGCGGGGCGACGAGACAGTTGACGTTTCCGTCAAAATCCCGCAGATGGGTGGCGGAGGAGAATAGGCAGAAAGAGAAGAAAAAATGACTGACTCCGGTGACAAGAAGCAGCTTCTGCATCTCGTTTTTGGCGGCGAACTGGAAAGCCTCGATGACGTCCAGTTCCGTGACCTGCAGGGTCTCGATATCGTCGGCATTTTCCCGGATTATGCCGCGGCGCTGACGGCCTGGAAGGCGAAGGCGCAGCAGACGGTCGACAATGCGCATATGCGCTACTTCATCGTCCACATGCATCGTTTGCTCGATCCGCAGGAAAAGCCCAAGGGCTGAGCTTGGCAAGTTCCGCCGGCCGGCCGCTCCTCGAGCGGGCCTTTGGTGCATCGGGCGCGCCCGTCGATCCGGATTGTTTGACGCATTCTGAACAAATTAATCGGCCATTGCGGCCGCAACGATAATTAGGGAATGGGTTTGATGTCGATCGGTTTTGATCGGAGGCTGGCGCGATGAGTTCCCGGATGGCGCGGTTCGGTCTGAACGCATACCGTCTGGCGGGAACCGTGGCCTCTCCAGTCGTCGGCCTCTATATCACCTACCGCACGGCCAAGGGCAAGGAAGACCGGGCCCGCCGCCTGGAGCGCTTCGGCTATCCGAGCGCCAACCGGCCGCAGGGCCCGCTCATCTGGTTTCACGCCGCAAGCGTCGGTGAAACCAACGCCGTCATCCCGCTGATCCGCGAAATCCGCCGCCGCGACATCCATGTCATCCTGACGACCGGCACCATCACCTCGGCCAAGCTCGCCGCCGAGCGCCTCGGCCAGGAAGCGATCCATCAATATGTGCCGCTCGACCTGAAGCCCTCCGTCAGCCGCTTCCTCGATTATTGGCAGCCCGATTGCGCCATCATCGCCGAATCCGAGATCTGGCCGGCAACGGTGCTGGAACTCGGACGCCGCCGCATTCCGCAGATCCTGATCAATGCCCGCATGTCGGACCGCTCCTTTGCCCGCTGGCGCCGCCGCCCGGCGATCGCCGAAGCCTTGTTCGAGAATCTTGCCCTCGTCATCGCCCAGTCGGATGTCGATGCCGAACGTTTCCGCGATCTGGGCGCCGTCCCTGTCATCACCTCGGGCAATCTGAAGGTCGATACCGACGCGCCGCCGTATGACAGCGCGGTCTTCGCTCGCTACAAGAAGCAGATCGGCGAGCGCAAGACCTGGGCGGCGATCTCGACCTTCGACGGCGAGGAGAATGCCGCCGCCATCGTTCACCGGGCGCTCAGGGAGCGCGACCATCAATTGACCATCATCGTGCCGCGCCATCCCGAGCGCAGCGACGAGATCGAGGCAGCCTTGGTCAAGCAGGGGCTGAAGGTCGCCCGCCGCACCCGCGACGATGTCTTGTCTGCCGATGTCGATATCTTCCTCGGTGATACGATCGGCGAAATGGGCCTCTATCTCCGCCTGACGGAAATCGCCTTCGTCGGCCGTTCGCTCTTTGCCGAAGGCGGCCAGAACCCGCTGGAGCCAGCCATGCTCGGCTGCGCCATTCTCTCCGGCGGCCATGTGCAGAATTTCCGCGATGCCTATCAGAAGCTTGCCCGCAGCGGCAGCGCCCGCATGGTGCGCGATACTGAAATGCTGGCCAAGGGCGTGCATTATCTGCTGATCAACGACGACGCCCGCCGCAACATGATCGAGGCCGGCATCACCGCCGTGCACGAGATGCGCGGCGCGCTGACGGCAACGGTAAAGGGGCTGGAACCCTATATCAATCCGCTGACGGTGAAGGCGCGGCTGCTGCCCAAGGCCGTGGCCCAGGTCTGAGGAGCGAAGATGTCGGCAGCGTCCCCTATCAAAGGCATTCTCTTCGACAAGGACGGCACGCTGCTCGACTATGACGAGAGCTGGCTGCCGGTCAACCGCGAGCTTGCCCGCATCGCCGCCAAAGGGGATGAGCTTCTCGCCAACCGGCTGCTGTCGGCCTGCGGCATGGATCCGGTGACCGGCCATATCGTTCCCGACAGCCTGCTTGCCGCCGGCAATACCCGTCAGATCGCCTCAGGCCTTGTTGCCGCGGGTTCGATGGTGGATGTCGACGAACTGACGGTCCGCCTCGACGACCTGTTTTCCAGTGCCGCCGAATTTTCCGTGCCGGTGACCGACCTCGCCGGCTTCTTCGAGCGGCTGCATCGGCGCGGCTTCAAGCTCGGTGTCGCCTCCAGCGACAATGAGCGGTCGATCCGCCAGACGGCGGAACGTTTCGGTTTTGCCCGCTATATCGATTACATCGCCGGCTACGACAGCGGTTTCGGCGTCAAGCCGGAGCCGGGCATGGTGCTCGGCTTCTGCGCTGCGACCGGTCTTTTGCCTGAAGAGGTCGCCATGGTCGGCGACAACAACCACGATCTGCACATGGGCCTGAATGCCGGCACCGGTCTGAGGATCGCGGTGCTGACCGGCACCGGTTCGCGGGAGACGCTTGCCGCCGCGGCCGATCACGTGCTCGACGATATCACCGCCATCGAGATGCTGCTGCCCGACCTGCAGCCGGCCTGACCGGTAAGGGCTTGCATTTTTTCAGGTTTTGGCTTCTCAATCCGACCGGTCGAAAAGCAGGGGACTGGCTGTGGCTAAAGCAATTCCAGCAAAAGTGCACAGCGGTTTTGCCGGGAAAAGCGCGCAGCGACTTTCCCAAGGGATTGCGTGAGAACAAGCCGGACAGGGGAGCGGGACGGCAAGATGATATCTGAAGCGCCACCGTTCTGGTGGAGGAAAGCCGATTGGCGGGCCTGGCTGCTGCTGCCGCTTTCATTTCTCTATGGCCGTATCGCCGGCCACCGCATGGCCCATGCGCGCCGCGCCTCCGTTCCGGTTCCGGTCATCTGCGTCGGCAATTTCACCGTCGGCGGCGCCGGCAAGACGCCGACGGCGCTGACGATTGCCCGCGCCGCCAAGGCGAAGGGGCTGAAGCCCGGCTTTCTCAGCAGGGGTTACGGCGGCTCGCTCGATGTGACGACCGTCGTCGACCCTGATCATCACCGCGCGATAGCCGTCGGCGACGAGCCGTTGCTGCTTGCCCAGGAAGCACTGACGGTGATTTCCCGCCGACGTGTCGAAGGGGCTGCGCGGCTGGTGGCGGAGGGCGCCGATCTCATCATCATGGATGACGGTTTCCAGAGTGCCCGGCTGGCGATCGACTATGCCCTGCTCGTCATCGACGCGACACGCGGTCTCGGCAACGGCCATATCGTGCCGGGTGGCCCGGTCCGCGCGCCGATCCGCCAGCAGCTGCGTTCTGCGACCGCCCTGCTGAAGGTCGGTGGCGGCAACGCCGCCGACAGGATCGTCCGCATGGCGGCGCGCGCGGCAAAGCCCTATTTCACCGCATCGCTGAAAGTCCGTGGCGACAACACGCTGGCCGGCACCAAGGTGCTCGCCTTTGCCGGAATTGCCGATCCCGCCAAATTCTTCCGCACCGTTGAATCCCGCGGCGCCGAGATCGTCGTCGCCAAATCCTTCGGCGATCACGAGCACCTGACCGAGGAGGAGATCGACGACATCCTGACGACCGCCGAGCATCAAGGTCTCCTGATCGTCACCACCTCCAAGGATTTCGTCCGCCTCTCCGGCCATCAGGGCAAGGCGGCGCGGCTCGTCGAAAAGAGCCGGGTGATCGAGGTCGACATGGTCTTCGACGATCACCTCGCCCCCAGCCTCATCATCGACCGGGCGATCGTCGCCTGCCGCGAGCGGCGCCTGCGGGAGATGAAGGCCGGGGTTAAAGCAATTCCAGCAAAGGCTGAACCGCTCTAACAGGCTGCTGCAAAACGCCTCGTTCTGCGCACATCTGTACATGCAATGCGATCACGTGATCGAGTGAAGCAAAGTTTCGCGGGCGGAAGTCAGATGCAACCGGCAAGCGCGATCGATCAACGCTATATTGCGGCTTTCGAGGGCTTCGATCAGCGCGAGATGTTCCCTGATGGCGACCTCATTTCGCGCGCGTTCATCACGCTTGTTCCACTGATAGTGATAGTGGAAGACCATGGTTATCACGTCTTGGAAGCTTTCGATAAAGCGGTTTGGCGCGACTGCGGTAATCAGCCGGTGGAAACGGCTGTCCAGCTCCGAGAAATCCTGAAACCGAGCGTCGATATCCGCGAGCAGCTCCAAATGTGCCGCCCGCATAGTTTGGATCTGTTTCCAGACCGGCGACCCGTCGGGCAGGGCAGCGAAAAGCCGTGCGGAGCGCATTTCGAACATCTCTCTGATCTCAAACAGTTCGAGTGCGAAACTGGCTGTGAACCCTTTAAAAACCCAGCCTGCGTTCTGACGCTTCTCGATCAGCCCATATTTCTGAAATCGATTGAGAAACTCACGGACAATCGTTGTCGCGACGCCGAATTTCCGAGCTAATTCCGTCTCATTGATTTCTGTGCCCGGACAGGCATCACCGCGCAGCATCCATTCCATGAAGCTCGTCT
Source organism: Rhizobium sp. SRDI943 (assembly GCF_057653695.1). NCBI lineage: Bacteria > Pseudomonadati > Pseudomonadota > Alphaproteobacteria > Hyphomicrobiales > Rhizobiaceae > Rhizobium > Rhizobium sp. SRDI943. Next base: position 577,139 of record NZ_CM172787.1, read on the forward strand.
CGACCTGTTCCGAAATTGCCAAGGTCTCTTTCTTCGGATAGCGCTCTTTTTGCCGCGGCTGCTCACGTATGATCCGCTTGTGCGCTTCAGATATGATGATCCCACGTGCGGACATCCCCGCCAGCACCTTCCGCACCGTTGTTCTACTCACGCCAAGCTGGGTGCGCAGTGCATTTTCGGACGGCAATTCCGCCCCAAGATCGAGCGTCTCAATGATATCGATCATATCATTGAATGCCCGCTTGAAAGTCGTATCCGTTCTCATGGCGCAACTCCCGGTATGATTAGGTATCCATAAAAAACAATTTGACGCACGTGTATCATATGTTTCTTATGTATAAAAAACGGGGGAGGCTAGGCGAATTTGGAAGACTCCGGGATTCTGCCTCAGAACTCGTCCCGGCCTGGTGGTTCGCAAGATGCAACCTTCCAGCCGAGACAATCCGGCATCACATTCGGGCTGAAGCTATTGAGCCTTGGCCCTCTATTGATCCTGATTATGCTCATCGCCGTCGTCAGTTTGATCACGCCGGCTTTTCTAAAGCCCGTTAACCTGGGGAACATCCTGGCGCAGACAGCAGTGATTGCTGTTGTGGCAATGGGGCAGCAACTCGTAATCCTGACGCGCGGCATCGACCTGTCTGTCGGCTCGAATCTTGCGCTGGCAGCAGTCATCGGCGGACTTGTCTATCAGCAGGTTGATTCCTCGATCGTCGTCATTATGGCCATGCTGCTTGCCGGCGCTGCTATCGGTGCGGTCAACGGCCTGGTCTTTGTCTATGGCCGGCTGCCACACCCCTTTATCATTACACTTGCGACCTTGAGTATCTGCCGCGGTCTGGCACTTGCCTTGGCGCCCGGCCACACCACCATGCGCGGCATGCCCGATGCAGTGACCGCGATCGGCGGCGGTACGACGCTTGGTGTGCCCAATTCCTTCTTTGCCGTTGCGATGTTCGGGCTTCTTTTTCTGATCCTGACGAAGTCGATGGTCTTTGGCCGATGGATCTATGCGGTCGGCGGCGCGCCGAATGCCGCCAGAAGCATGGGTATCCCGGTAAAGGGCGTTCTGCTCGCAACCTACATTATTTGCGGCTTTTGTGCAGGTGTCGGCGCGGTGCTGCTCGCAGGACGGACCGCCGCAGCCTCGCCAATCTACGGCAATCTTTTGGAACTCGACACGATTGCTGCGGTGATTATCGGGGGCGCCAGCTTCCTTGGCGGACGAGGCCATCTCGGCCACGCCCTGATCGGCGCCGTGCTGATCGGCGTCATCCGCAACGCCCTTAACCTTCTCGGCGTCGACGTGTTCTTTCAAATGATCGCGATTGGGCTCGTCATCGTCATAGCCGTAGAGGCCGACGTGCTTCGTAACCATCTCGAGGCGCGTGCACGCGTGCTTCAATCGGCGAGCGTACAATGAACCCGGCATCCACCACACCGGCACTTTCGGTTCGAAACGCCGAGAAGCGCTTTGGCGCGATCCATGCCCTGAAAAAAGTAAGCTTTGATGCGTATTCGGGTGAGGTAACCGCTCTCCTGGGTGACAACGGCGCCGGCAAGTCGACGCTCGTCAAATGCATCAGTGGGCTTCATAGTCTCGACGAAGGAGAGATCCTCGTGGATGGTGCGCCTGTTTCGCTCCATTCAACGGCGGCTGCCCGCCGCGCCGGTATTGAAACCGTCTATCAGGATCTGGCGCTTTTCGACAACCTGACCCCCGTACAGAATTTCTATTGCGGACGAGAAATCTCTTTCCCCTCCTGGCTGCCGCGTCCGCTCCGCTTCCTCAACACGGGCGCGATGAAGCGGGAGGCAGCAAGTGTCATCGATCGCCTGAAGGTTAAGCTGCCGAGATTCGACGCGCCGGTCGCGCTGATGTCTGGGGGGCAGCGACAGGCTATCGCGGTCGCGCGCGCCATTGTTTTTGCGCGCAAGCTGGTGGTCCTTGACGAACCAACGGCCGCCCTCGGTCTTCGCGAGTCTCGCCAGGTTCTTGACCTTATCAATCAGCTCAAAGCCGACGGCAATGCCGTGATCATCATCACGCACAATATGGAGCATGTCGTCGAAATCGCCGATCGGGCGGTTGTGCTGCGGCAGGGGCGCAAGGTGGGTGAACTGAAGCCAACGCAAGCGAACAAGCAGGACCTTGTCGCGATGATTGTCGGCGCCGAGGCTTAAGGGAGATCGCTGCTTCTTTGGGGCAGCGGACAAAGAGATCGCTCTAGAGGAGGGCGGTCGAAACATGGGAGGTGTATCATGAAACTGCAATCCCTGCTGGGAGCTCTTGCGCTCCTGGCCGTCGCTGTAGTCCCGTCCTTGGCGCAGGAGCCTGTCAAGCTCGGCTTTATAACCAAATTCCCAGTACCGTTCTTCGCAACAATGGAGAACGCCGCCAAAGATTATGCAAAGAGAAATCCCGGCGTCGAGATCATCTACGGGCAGGGTACGTCGGCAACCGACATCGAGGGCCAGATTGCACAGATCGAGTCCATGGTGACACGAGGCGTGCAGGGTATTGCCCTCACGCCCGTCGATCCCACCGTGTCCACTGCCCTGGACAAGGCGGTGGCGGCCGGTATCAAGGTCGTGCTGATGGATAACAATATTCCGGATTGGAAAGGCAGGACGGCGCTTGCCACGACCGATAACTTCGCCGCGGGCAAAATCGCAGGGGAATATCTCAAAACTGTTCTTCATGCCGGCGATACGCTCGGGATTCTCGAGGGCGTGCCTGGGGTGCCAGCGCTTGATGACCGTGTGACGGGAATGCTTGAAGGGCTGAAGGGACTTGATGTCAAGATCGTCGGGAAAGGCGCAACAAACTGCACCGAGGAGCTCGGGATCAGTGTCGCCGAGGATCTGCTCACGAAGAACCCGGATCTCAAGGCCATTTATGCCGCTTGCGGCCCGCCCGCTGCTGGCGCGGCGCGCGCAATCAAGAACGCTGGCACTGCCAATGACAAGATTGTGCTGGTCGGTTTCGACTTCTGCTGCGGCGAAGAGGAAGCGCTGAAGAGTGGAGTCGAGGATGCGTCGGTGGCGCAGTTCCCCGCCAAGATGGCAGAACTCGGTGTGGATGCGCTGGTAAAATCGATTCGCGGAGAGAAGGTTGAGTCTTTGATCGATTCCGGCGCTGCGCTCGTGACGCCTGAGAATATGGCAAAATTCAAGTGAACCGTTGCCCTATGTCGATCGCGTAGGCGGGGAGTCAAACCTCCCCGCTGTCGGGAATGATATCGTCCTGCGGCCCGGAGCCACGTTGGCCAGTCGATACGGACGTTGTCGGATGAGCCTATGATATTTCAAGTCGCCGGGCGACCGGAGCGGATATTCTCCCTGCAGCAGCTCCGGGCTGTAGACCGGAGAACCATCTCAGCCAGAACCTCCGACGCGGATCACAACATCTAACGCCGCTGGTTCGGCAGCACGCCGGCGCGTTTGTCGGCATCGATGGCCGAGATCACGTCGGCATAGGGCTCCTGCCGGGCGACGCTCCAGTAGCGCAATTCGTCGAGCGGGATCTGTTTCCCCGTCATCGCGCAGACGACATAGGAGCCGGGCGAGAGAATCTGGAAATCGCCATCGAGATACCGGATCTTCGCCTCGCGGTTTCCGTGCCCTTCGAACAAATTCATGCGCTCCGTTCCCTGCAGTCTGTCATCTGTTTGCCATACTCCCGAAAGGCTTGCTTTTCCAGCTTTTTTAGCTTCTGCCGAAAAGCCGCTCGATATCGCTGAGCTTCAATTCGATATAGGTCGGCCGGCCGTGATTGCACTGGCCGGAGCCGGGCGTCACTTCCATTTCTCTCAGCAGCGCGTTCATTTCCTCCGGCCGCAGCCGCCGTCCGGAGCGCACCGATCCGTGGCAGGCCATGGTTGCCGCTACATATTCGAGCTTGGCCGATAGGCCCGACGCCGTGTCCCACTCGGCGATCTCGTCGGCAAGCTGGCGGATCAGCCCATGCGCATCGACCTCGCCGAGCATCGCCGGCGTCTCGCGCACGGCGATTGCCCCTGGGCCGAAACGCTCGATCGCAAGGCCGAGTTCGGAAAGCACGGCCGCATGCTGCATCAGTCGGTCGCAATCCTCTTCCGGTATATCGACGATCTCGGGGATGAGCAGCACCTGCGAGGCCAGCCGCTTCGAATGCAGCGCCTTGCGCATCGCCTCGAAGACCAGCCGCTCATGTGCTGCATGCTGATCGACGATGACGAGCCCGTCCTCGGTCTGGGCGACGATGTAGTTTGCGTGGATCTGCGCCCGCGCCGCGCCGAGCGGATACCGCGCGGTCGGTTCGGCGCTTGCCGGCTGCGGCGAAAACTGCGGCTCGGCCCGCGCCGTCGGCATAGAAAGTCCGTCGAAGGACGCCTGTGGCCGCTCGCCGAAACCCGTTGTCGGCTGATAGGGCCGGGAGGGCGACGTTTCGGCCGACCATTGCGCCTGCGGCCGCTGGCCATTCGGCTGGAAGCCAGCGCGGAAGGAACGCAGCATGTCGCTCGCGCCGGTCGTCGCCGCCCGGCTGCCGTCGCGCGCCAAGGCCTCACGGATGGCGCCGACGATCAAGCCGCGCACCAGACCAGGGTCGCGGAACCGCACGTCGGATTTTGCCGGATGCACGTTGACGTCGACGAGAGCGGGATCGAGCCTGATCGCCAGCACCGCCACCGGATAACGGCCGGAAGGGATCGTCTCGGCATAGGCGCCGCGGATCGCCGAGAGGATCAGCTTGTCCTGCACCGGCCGGCCGTTGACGAAGGCATATTGATGGGCGGAGTTGCCGCGATTGAAGGTCGGCACGCCGGCAAAGCCGGTAAGCGCGATCTCTTCGCGCACGGCGTCGAGCGCAATGGCGTTGTCGCGGAATTCCTTGCCGAGCACCTGCGCCATGCGCGCCAGATGGTCGTCGCCGGTCGCCGGAAATTCCAGTGTCGTGCGGTCCGAGCCCGACAGCACGAAGCGCACGGCGGGAAAGGCAATCGCCATGCGCTTGACGATTTCGGTGATGGCGCCGGCTTCGGCTTTTTCCGTCTTCAGGAATTTGAGCCGGGCGGGTGTGGCGAAGAACAGGTCGCGCACTTCGACGATCGTCCCGGGATTGGCGGCGGCCGGGCGCAGATGCGCGATCTTGCCGCCGGCAACGGCAATCTCGTGGCCACCGGCACTGTCGCGCCTGCGGCTTGCAATGCTGAGCCTTGCGACCGAGCCGATCGAGGGCAACGCCTCGCCGCGGAAGCCGAGCGTGCGGATATCCTCGAGCGTCTCCGAGATCTTCGAGGTGCAGTGGCGCCTGACCGCCAGTTCCAGATCGGCCGCGTCCATGCCCGAGCCGTTGTCGCTGACGCGCAGCAGCGCCTTGCCGCCGCCTGACGTGGCGATTTCGATGCGCGTCGCGCCCGCGTCGAGCGCGTTTTCGATCAGTTCCTTGGCAGCGCTCGCCGGCCGTTCGATGACTTCGCCGGCGGCGATCTGGTTGATGAGCGTTTCGGAAAGCTGTCTGATGGCCATGGGCTATTTTCGGGGATTCGCGGGCCGGAGGGAAGGGGTTTCGACAGGCTTTCCCGAAACGTGATCCGGTCCTCCCCCAAAATTGGGAATAGGTAATGTTAAGCCGGTTTTAACATAAAAATGGCATTTCTAATCACATACCTCCGGAAGCTGCGAAATCGAACAGATGTGGGACGCAACAGAATGAGTGCCGGCTTCGAAAAGGCGGACACATCATCAGAAATCGATGGAGCTCCCGCCGAGGCCGATCTGCAGACGGCGCTTTTCGATGTGGTGTGCGACAGCCTTTCCGCAGCTTTCATCATCTACGACAAGAATGATCATCTGGTCTTCGCAAGCCGCCAGATACTTGAATTCTTTCCGCTGCCGTCCGAAACGCTGAAGCCCGGCACGCGGCTTCGCGATTTCCTCGGCGCGATGTACGACACCGGCATTCGCCAGCAGTATGATGTCAGGCAGGGCGGCTCGCTGAGCCGCGAAGACTGGCTGTCACAGAAAATCGCCTCGCATTGGCGCGAGCGCTTCGATGCCGTCGAGCGCCACGGCGCCGACCGCTGGGTCCGCTTCGTCAAGCGCAGGCTGCCGGGCGGTTACGGCGTCACCATCATCTCCGACATTTCCGAGAGCAAGAAGCGCGAAGAGCAATGGCGCTCCGATCTGGAGCGGGTGCAGCTCACCGAGGACATTCTCGACAATCTGCCGTTCCCGCTGTTCGTCAAGGATCGCAACCTCACCTATGTCGCGGTGAATCTCGCCTTCTGCGAGAAATATCAGACGAGCGCCGACGAGGTGCTTGGGCGCAAGAGCGGTGATCTTTTTTCAGAAGAAATCGCCAAGCGCTTCGAAGAAAGCGACCGCCATGTCCTGGAGACCGGCGAGATGTCCGTCTCCCGCCAGCGGCAGATCTCCCGCGACGGCATCGAGCGCGATATCGTCAGCCGCAAGCACCGCATCGGCAAGCCCGGCCGCTATTTCCTGGTGTCGACCATGCAGGACCTGCCGCGCGACGGCGCCGATCTCGATGAGTTCGGCCAAGCGTCCGCGATCACCGCCTCCAGCAATCAAAGCTATCGCCGGGCCTATGTGCCGGTGCCAAGCGGCCTCGAACGGCGCGAACCGGCGGCGATGGAAGCGATCGTTCCGGAGAATTTCTCCGGCCGCAAGGTCCTCGTCGTCACTGCCGACCTCGCCGCCGAGACCGCCGCGCTGCGGACGCTGACGAAATACGGCTTCGAATCCTGCTCGGTCCGAGGCGAGGACGAAGAGGAGCGGTTCCTGGAAATCGCCACCTCCTCCGGCATTTCGCTCGATCTGCTGATCATCGACAACCAGATGGGCATGCGTTGCCTCGAACTTGCCGAACAATACGGTATTCCGGCGCTCGTCATGGACGGTTTCCAGATCGCCAACGAGCTCACCTTCCAGATCGCCCGCCATTTCAATCGCAACAGCCGCAACGCCGCCGGTTCGGATGCGGATTGGGAAATCAGCACTTCCGACGACGCGATTGGCCTGCAAGTTCTCGTCGCCGAAGACAACGATATCAACCAGATCGTCTTTTCGCAGATCCTCGAAGGTCTCGGCTATCGCCATATGCTGGCGGCGACCGGCGACGAGGCCGTGCGCCTCTGGGCCGAGCACCGGCCGCAGATCGTGCTGATGGATATTTCCCTGCCGGGCTTTAACGGCTTCGAGGCCGCGCGCCTCATCCGGCAGATGGAGGAAACCGGCGGCGGCATCCGCACCCCGATCATCGGCGTGCTCACCCAGGCCTTCGAGCGCGACCGCGCCGAATGCGTCAAGTCAGGCATGGACGACGTCATCATGAAACCCGTCAGCCCCGACATGCTGGAGACCATATTTCAGAAATACCTAATGAATGAGGCCATGCGGGCCCGAAACTGAAGCATGTCGCGGAAAAGTGTGCAGGCGCCAAAATACCCGTCAACTCCCTAGATTTTGGGGACGTTCAGGCGGCTATGCCGCTGATTTACTATCGAATTGTTAAGACCTGCCGGTCATTCTTCTGCATGGCTCCGGAGGAAAGCTCGGGTTTGGATGATGAAATCGGCGGACATAGCTTTCTTGACCGTCGGTCAGAATGAGCTTCAGGCGATGGCCTATACCGATCCGCTGACCGGATTGGGCAATCGCAATCGCATGCGGGACAAGGTCTTGCAGATCTCCGCCGAGCGCGCCAGCGATCCGGCCCCCTTCACCATCGGTATCGTCAACCTCGACAGTTTCAAGCCGATCAACGATCTATTCGGCTCGACAGCCGGCGATGAAATCCTCTGCCAGGTCGCCCATCGTCTGAGGGCCTGTATTCCGGATGGCGCGCTGGTTACCCGCCACGATGGCGACGAATTCGCCTTCGTGCTGCCGTTGATCTTCGAGCGGGCGAGTGCCGAGAAATTCGGCCAGATGATCCGCGAGGTGCTGTCGGCGCCGTATGACCTCGGGGACCGCAATGTCCGTCTCTCCGCCTCCCTCGGCTTTTCCATCTATCCCTTCGCCGGAGAGGATTGCGAGGAACTGCTGAAGAGCGCCGAAACCGCGCTCTACCGTTCCAAGCGCCGCGGCCGCGGCCAGATCACCGTCTATTCACCCGAGATCGCCCAGGAGATGAAGCGCGCCACGCAGCTGGAGCAGGCGCTCAGAAACGCCATCATCTCGGATGCTATCGATGTGCATTTCCAGCCCATCGTCTCGCTGTCCAACAATCAGGTCGTCGGCTTCGAGGCGCTCGCCCGCTGGAACGATCCCGATCTCGGCTTCGTGTCGCCCGGCGTCTTCGTGCCGCTCGCCGAGGAGCGCGGCTTCATCGACGCGCTGTCGGAGGCGCTGCTGCGCAAAGCCGCCGAAGCCGCACTTTCCTGGCCGCGCGAACTCTTCCTGTCGTTCAATCTCTCCTCGGCCCAGCTGATGGATCCGGGTACGAGCAGCAGCGTCCTGTCGATCCTCGGCCGCGTCGGCTTCGATCCGCATCGCCTGGAGCTGGAAATCACCGAGACCGCGGTGATGAGTTCGGCCGATACCGCTCACCGCATCATCGCCGATCTGCGTGCCGCCGGTGTGCGCATCTCGCTCGACGATTTCGGCACCGGCCAGTCGAGCCTCGGGCGCCTGCGCGACTTCATCTTCGACAAGATCAAGATCGACCGCGCCTTCGTCTCGCGCATCAATTCCGACCGCGCCTCCGAACATATCATCAAGGCAATCCTCACCATGTGCGAAGGCCTTGAGCTGGAAGTCGTCGCGGAAGGCATCGAGGATTATGCCGAGGCGGTGAAGTTGCGCACGCTCGGCTGCGGCATGGGCCAGGGTTATCACTTCGGCCGTCCGGCCGATGGCATCGCCACGCTGCGCTTCCTGCACGAGAATTATTACGATCCGACCATGGTGGAGCGTGTCAGCGCATAAAGCCATGGCGCAGCATAAAGCGATGGCGCCCCTAGGAGCGCCATCGCCTACGCTATACTACCGCGCACGGATTACTTAGGCGTGGTCGAGCCGGTCGCCGTGGTATCTGTACCGGTCGCAGCCGGAGCCTTTTCTGCCGACTGCATTGCCAGCGTCTTGAACTCAGGTGCGGCCTTCAGCGATTCAGCCGTTTCACTGGTCGTCAGCTTGACGCTGCCGTCCTGGGTGTTTTGGGCGACGGTAATCTTTTCCATTGGCACGGCGACATTCTTTTCGCCGATGCCGAGGAAGCCGCCGACACCAACGATTGCAGCAACAAAGCCGCCGTCCTTCTTCAGGATAAGGTCGTTGACGCTGCCGATGCTTTCATTGTTGCCGTTATAGACCGACTGGCCGATATAGGTGTTGGCGCTGACCTGGTCGGGAGACTGCTCGGTCAGATAGCCGGCCTGCGCCGTGTCTGCTGTCGGTGCTGCGGCCGGAGCCTGTGCGGCATCGCCTGCGGGTTTGGTGACGTCGGGCGTCATCGGCTTCGGTGCTGCCGGATCGGCGGGAGCCGCCTGGGTCGGAGCGGCCGGATCCGCAGGCTGCGCTGCCGTCTGCGAGAATGCCGCCGGTGCGAAAGCCGTGGCAAACAGTGCGCCAGCGGCAACGGTCGTCAAGAGTTTGCGTGTCATTTCGAACCTACCTTCGTTTTTTCTACAGTGATCCCTGACCCGGGCAACACCTGTTTCTCAGGTCTCGTTACCGCGCCAGTTCGAAGGGAAAATGGCTGGTGGAGTGATTGGTTCCGGTTGAAAACACGGAAAATTTCTCGATTCTTACGGAACATTTATTGATGAGCGGCAACCAAAACGAGAAAAAGCGCCCCGGCCAGGAGCGCTTCTGATCACCGATGGCAAGCAAAAATCAGATCACATAGACGGGATCGAACACGCCTTTGACGTCGATGCCCAGCTCCAGCAGCGCGCCGGCACTGGGCTGCGCCGACCGCGCATCCTCGTCGAGCCCTTCCCAGGCAGTCGTCACCGCCAGCCGGTCGGCATTGACGCCGATGAAGGCAGGGCAGGACGGCTGGACGGCAGGAACCATATAGCGCGAGATGCGCAGACCGTCCGGACTATAGCGGTCGACGACGCCGGCGCCCCAGCGCGCATTCCACAGATAGCCGTCGGCATCGACCACCGAGCCGTCGATGCTGCCGGGGTCGTCCATGCTGTCGACGAGCACGATCGGCTCGCCCGAGGGCAGGCCGGTCAACGGATCGACCATGACGCGCATCAGCCGATTGATGCGGGAATCCGTATAATAGCCGACCGTGCCGTCAGGCGAGAAGCAGATCGAATTCGGGATGCTGATGCCGTTGAAGATCTTCGTCACCTTGCCGCTGGCGACGTGATAGATGGCGCCGGCCTGGTTTTCCGCCCGCTTGCTCATCGTGCCGATCCAGAGCGCACCGGACGGGTGGGTGCGGCCGTCGTTCGAACGGTTTTCCGGCCTGTCGTTTTCGAGGGCGGCGTAGAAGGTGAGGTTGCCGCTTGCCACATCGCGGACGAAAAGCCCTTCCTCCGTCGCGATCAGCTGCCGCCCGGCATCGATGCGGGCAAGCACGCTCGCCATCACAGGCAGCGGATGCACCTTTTTCGCGGCCGTCGAAAGATTGAGCTCGTGCAGTTCCTTGCCGAGGATGTTGAACCACCAAACGGTATTGCTGTCCGGATCATAGGTCGGACCTTCACCGAGAACGGAATTGGTATTGCAAAGTGTTTTGCCCTCGAACTCATAAATATCGGTCATACGTTCACGCTCCCAATGGCTGCATCATAGGCGTAAATGGTGGCCTTGGCGCGCTCGGCAACCTCTGATGCAGTCATTCCTGGCTTGTAGATGCTGGTGCCGAGACCGAAGGCGAAGATGCCGGCCTTGGTATAATCGCCGAAATTCTTGTCCGAGACACCGCCGACGGCGGCAATCGTCAGTTCCGGCGGTAGGATCGCCCGGATCGCCGTGATGCCGGAAGGGCCGAGCACGCTGGCCGGAAAGAATTTGAGACCGGTGGCCCCGGCGCGCGCTGCCGCCAACGCCTCGGTCGGTGTAAAGACGCCCGGCATCGTCACCATGCCGTAGTCGCGCGCCCGGATGATCACCTCGGGCTCGACATTTGGCGTGACCAGCAGCTTGCCGCCGGCCGCATGTAGGCTGTCGACCGCCTCGACGGTCAGCACCGTGCCGGCGCCGATCAGCACTTCGGCCGGCGCCATCTTCGCGGCGATCTCGATGGATTTGAACGGTTCCGGCGAGTTGAGCGGGATCTCGATCGCCGTCAGGCCATTGTCGATCAGAGCACCGACGACGCTTTCGGTCTCGTCGGGCCTGATGCCGCGAAGGATGGCGATCAGCGGGCGCTTCATGTCGGGGAAGGGGATACGGTTCATCGTGTCAGCTTTCTCAATTCGGCCAGATGGCTTCGGCAGCAGCCGAAAGCCCGCGGCGCACGGCGGCGTCGGCGTCAATGGCGGTGAAGGCAAGGGAGAGGGTTTTGAAGGCCTGTTCGTAGAGCGCCTGCAGGCGCCCGGAGGCGACGAGGGTGATGGTGGTGCCGTTTGCCGCATCCTGCAGCGCCCCGGCGATTTCAAGGCCGATCAGCGTACCGGAAAGCCGGGCTTGCGCGGCAGCGGCCGAAATCCCGTGCAGGAGCTGGCCGGAGCGGGCGGCAAAGAGCAGATTGGAGGCAAGGGCTGGGCGTGCGAAAGCGGCGGAGACGGCGGCGTCGAAGGCCGCCGCATCCGCCGGCTGCTCTGCCGCACCGGCAACGGCATGCGAAAGGATCGTGTGTTTGCTGATGACGTCGAAAAGCTCGCCGGTCATGAAGGTCGAAAAGCCGGTCACCTTGCTATCCGTCACATGCACCCATTTCGAATGGGTGCCGGGCATGCAGACCGCCTGCGCGCCCGCGCTTGCGCGGCCGAGCGCGCCGAGAAGCTGGGTTTCCTCGCCGCGCATGACGTCGGGCCTCGCGATGTCCCGCTGGGCAAGGCCCGGCAGAATGCGGATGTCGCGGCTTTCGCCGGGCACGGAGACCGCTCCGGTCAGGATCGAGGCAAGCGGCGCCGGCACGTCGATATAACCGGCCTCGACCCAGCCCTGCCTGGCGCCGGCCATGCCACAGACGATCACCGGCAGGTTTTCGGGTGCCTCGATGGCGGCGAGATGGCCGGCAAGCACCGCGGAAAAGCCGATCTTTGCCGCGCTCGTCATGCCTTCGCCGCTGCGGCGTTCGGCAAGGACGGTGCCGTCTCTGCTGATCAGCCAGAGCCGAAAGCTGCTGGTGCCCCAGTCCACCGCGACATAAGCGGGATTTGCCATTACAGAACACCTCCATCGACAATCAGAGACTGGGCGGTCATCGCCGCCGCGCAGTCGGATGCAAGAAACAGGCAGGGACCGACGATCGCATCGGGTTTGAGCGCGACTTTCAGGCACTGGTCCTCGACTGAGCGCGCAATGCTCTCTTCGGTGAGCCAGTGCTGCATCTGCCGCTCGGTGACGACCATGCCGGGCAGGATGCAGTTGACCCGGATGTTCTCCGGCCCGAGCCTGCCCGCCATGCTCTTCGTCAGCCCGACGACCGCCGCCTTGGCTGCCGCATAGGCGGGAAAGCCGCCCATGTTCAGCTTGAAGGCGATTGACGACATATTGATGATCGCCCCGCCGCCGGCCGCTCGCATCGACGGCACGACTGCCTGCGAGGTGAAGAACACATGTTTGAGGTTGACCGCCTGGTTGTTGTCCCAATAGGCCTCGGTCACCGCGTCGAATTCATGGCGGTCGTCCCAGGCGGCATTGTTGACCAGCACGCGGATCGGCCCTGAGCTGGCAATGACGCTATCGACCGTGCGCCGGATCGCCGCGATGTCGCGCAGGTCGGCATGGTGAAAGGAGACCGGATGCGTGGTCTCCCGCGACAGCCTTTCGGCGAGCTCGCGGCCGGCGGCCTCGGCGATATCGATGAACGAAACCTTGGCGCCTTGGCGCGCGAAACCTTCGACAATCGCAGCACCGATACCCGATCCGCCGCCGGTCACCAGTACGGTTCGGTCTTTGAATTCGGGAAATTGTGCTGCCATCGTGGTCACCGTCGCCTCCCGACTTGATTGTTCCATTATTTGGAACTTAATTTGACTATATGGAATTATCGAATTACAGTGCCCTTTCTGTCAAGGGTGAGTGACGCGATGAATTCAAACGGCGACGGCGCAGCACAGGCACGCGAAACCGGCACGCTCGGCAAACTGATGGTTCTGCTCGATCTCGTCACCCATGCCGATGCCCCCCTGCGTTTCACCGATATCCTGGCCCTTGCCGGCCAGCCGCGCGGCACGCTGCATCGCCAGCTGAGCCACTTGGTGGAGGAGGGGCTGCTCGAGCTCGATGGCGACGGCCGTTATGCGCCCGGCCTGCGCCTGCTCGATTTCGCTGCGCGCAGCTGGGCGCGCAACGAATTTCGTCTGATTGCCGAACCACACCTTAGAGATCTGCAGCAGGCGACCGGCGAGACGGTCCATCTCGGCGTCCTCAGGGGCCAGTCGATCATCTATCTCGATAAGGTCGAGGGCCGTCAGCCAGTGCGCATGTATTCGCAGATCGGCAATGCCTCGCCCTGTTATTGCACTGGCGTCGGCAAGGCCGCCCTGTCGCTGCTGCCGGCCGAAAGCCTCGTCGATCTCATCGCCGGCCTGAGCTTCACCAGCTTTACCGCCTCGACCCATCTCTCGGCCGAAACGCTGCTTGCCGAAATCCGCGAGATTGCCGATCAGGGTTATGCCTTCGACCGCGAGGAGCATGAGGCCGGCATCCGCTGCGTTGCCGCACCCGTTTGGTCGGAGGATCGGACCTTTATGGGGGGCATTTCGATTACCGGCCCGGCCTATCGGTTGTCGATGGAACTTCTGCATCAATGGACCGTTCCCGTTCAACTGGCGGCTGTCAGGATCATGGAAGGCATGCGCGTCCGGCTCGGTCCGCGCCGCTGACGGAAAAAATCGCCGTCGGCTGCTGCTGCTGGACGTAATCGCAGAGCATGCTTATGATAAGCGCGATATTGAGATTTTCCGGCGAATCACCACAACTAGAACGGTCCGCGAAATCTACAACCATTCACCGGCCGAACGCTCGACGCTGAAGCCGATTCCAACCAGCGATCTTCGTTCCCCGATGCAATCGAAACACCCATAGCGGGCAGGTTTCGCAAATGGTCTGCCGGCCGCTGTGCCGAAGATGAAGAAATGTGATGGCACCCTTGTCGCAAACATCCACGGAAGAAGACGACTACGTTCAGGAAATAGCGGGCCTGAAGACCCAGTTCGATATTTTCCGTTTCATGAAACGGGTGACGGAAGCCTATCGCAGCCGTGCCTTCATGGTTCTCAACCTGCCGCCGATCACCTCCTTCGATCTTCAGGGCAGCACCGTCATCACCAGCTGGCCGGCCGAGCTTCTGGCGCTCTACGACCAGGAAGGCCTGATGGTGAACAGCCCGGTCCTCAGGCGGCTGAGAACATCGGCGCGACCCTTCTTCTACGACATGTCACGCCAGAACTTGTCGCGGGACGACGGCAAGTCCATTCTCGTCGCCTCCCTGTTCGAACGTTTCAAGATGATGCGCTGCGCCTATTTCCCGACGCATGAGCCCTCCGGCCTGCGCGGCGCCATCTCTTTCGCCGGCGACCGCGAGCCCTTCAGTCCGGCCGAGATGCGTGAGCTCTGCTACATTTCCATCCATATCTTTGACAGGCTTGCCGAGATCCGCAACCTCGATACGCGCATGACGGATACGCTGACCGACCGCGAGATCGATTGCCTCAACTGGACGGCGGCCGGCAAGACCAGTGCTGAAATCGCCGAAATCCTCACCCTGTCCGAGCACACGGTCAATCACTACCTCAACCGTGCCACCAAGAAGCTCGACACGGTCAACCGTACCCAGGCGGTCGCCAAGGCGTTGCGCATCGGCCTGATCAAATAAGTTGCAAAAAACAACCGAGTGCTTTCGAAGCCGCCCAGCGCATAGGCAAGTCCTTCCCGTTGGAAGCCAGTCCCGAGCGCTTTTGCCCTGTTTTTCCTGATTTTCCATCTGGCACGCTTTCTGCATCTCTTCTGCGAGAGGTCCAGAGGGGACTTTGAGACCAGCGCCAGGAAATGGCGCGGCCGACACACCGCTGCCCGACGCCGATGCCGCTTTTCTTCCGGCCCTTCGGTGTCGGCGGCGGTTGTTGCGTTTTGGCACCGCTTCTTTCCCGGCTGTTGGCGATTTCATCTTCCGCGTTCACTTTTCGCTGGTCTTTTCTTCGGCTTGCTCTAGTTCGCCCCGGATTGCGCCGGTTCTCGGGGAGACCGTTGCGGCCATCAGGGCGAAAGCCCGGCGGACTTGATGGCCGCAACGGATTGCCAATTCTCCCCGGCGCTCTTTTGGCGCACCGGATTTTCCTCCCGATGATTTTGTTTGGCGAAGGCTTCCGTCTCCACTATCTGTGATCTGCAAGAAGCAGTGAGGGTGGAATGGCCGACGTCACCAAGGAACAAGTTCTCGAAACGCTGAAGACAGTGCGTGGACCGGATCTCGAGCACGATATCGTCGAGCTCGGCATGGTTTCCGACGTCTTCATCTCCGACGGCAAGGTTTATTTCTCCATCACCGTCCCGGCCGATCGCGCCAAGGAGCTGGAGCCGATGCGGCTCGCCGCCGAGCGCGTCATCAAGGAAATGCCAGGCGTCAAGGGTGCCCTCGTCACACTGACGGCGGACAAGAAGGCCGCCGCCGCCGCTCCGGCTGCCCGCCCTGCGGCGAACCCGCCTCACGGTCATGCCGGGCACGATCATGGGAGCCATGCTCACGCTCCTCAACAACCGCCGCGCGCCGGCAAGATCGGTGTGCCCGGCATCGGCGCGATCATCGCCGTCGCCTCGGGCAAGGGTGGGGTTGGCAAGTCGACCACCGCCGTCAATCTCGCACTCGGCCTGCTCGCCAACGGCCTTCGTGTCGGCATTCTCGATGCCGATATCTATGGTCCCTCAATGCCGCGGCTGCTGAAGATATCCGGCCGCCCGACGCAGATCGACGGCCGCATCATCAATCCGATGGAGAATTATGGCCTCAAGGTCATGTCGATGGGTTTCCTTGTCGACGAGGAGACGGCGATGATCTGGCGCGGGCCGATGGTCCAGTCGGCGCTGCTGCAGATGCTGCGCGAAGTCGCCTGGGGCGAACTGGATGTCCTCGTCGTCGACATGCCGCCCGGCACCGGCGACGTCCAATTGACCATGGCCCAGCAAGTGCCGCTTGCCGGCGCCGTCATCGTCTCGACGCCGCAGGATCTCGCGCTGATCGATGCCCGCAAGGGCCTCAACATGTTCCGCAAGGTTGAGGTGCCGGTGCTCGGCATCGTCGAGAATATGAGCTATTTCATCGCCCCGGATACCGGCACCCGCTACGACATCTTCGGCCATGGCGGCGCCCGCAAGGAGGCCGAGCGCATTGGCGTGCCCTTCCTCGGCGAAGTGCCGCTGACGATGAACATCCGCGAAACCTCCGACGCCGGCACGCCGCTTGTCGCCTCCGAGCCGAACGGCGTCGTCGCCGGCATCTATCGCGGCATCGCCGCCAAGGTCTGGGAGCAGGTCGCCGGCCAGCCCCAGCGTCCGGCACCGACGATCGTCTTCGAATAATGCATGCCGCCCGGAAGTGTGCAGCGGTTCCGGGATAAAGGCACGCATCACAACAAATGCATGTCGCCCGGAAGTGCAGCGGTTCCGGGATAACGGCATGCATAAAACAAAATGCATGTCACCGGGACGTGTGCAGCGGCTAAAGCGCGGCGCTTTAGCGGCCCGAATCGCCGCAGCGGATACCCCAAATTGTGGGGGAAACGTGGTGAAAAGCCGCGCTTCACGGAAGATGTCTTGATTATTTCACGGCTTTGCTTCATATGCCGCGGCGCCATGATGGCATTTTGCTGCAGATGCTCAATGACGGTCGTCTTCGTATCGAAGATGCCGGCCCGCCTGCAAGTTCGGAGTTGTCTTGTCGATCGAAGGATTGGGAACTGCGATGCGGTTGAGCACAACGCGCATGCCGGCCTTTAAGGTTGGATGCAGCCGGAGAGACGACCGGTGATTACCGCCTACTGTTCCAATTGCAAGTCGGTCGAGATCGGCGATCTGTCGCATGCTGCGTCCTTTCCCGAGGATGTCGTCTGGATCGACATGATCGAGCCGACCCGCGATGAGGAACTCTATGTTGAGAAGGTTCTTGGCATCGAGGTCCCGACCCGCGACGATCTCAAGGATATCGAGCCTTCCGCCCGTCTCTATGTCGAAAACGACGCCGTCTTCATGACCGCCTCGCTGCTCTGGAAGGCTGACACCGACGTACCGACGCTGACCGATGTTGCCTTCATCCTGGCTGGAAACCGCCTGGTCACCATTCGCTACGCCCATCCCAAATCCTTTGCGCTGTTCATCGCCGCCCTCCACCGGCTGCCGGAAAACTGGCGCAGCGGCGCTGCCCTTCTTGCCAAGCTCTTGGAGACGATCGTCGACCGCACCGCCGAGATCCTCGAGATCGCCGTCTCGCGCCTCGACATCCTGTCGATGCATGTCTTCGGCGAGCGGGCAAGGAAGGTGCGTAAGCCCTCGAACTATCTCGAGGAGAAGCTGCGCGATATTGCCGGCCATCACCGGATGATCAGCAAGGTGCGCGACAGTCTCGGTTCGCTTGCCCGCCTGCTGACGTTCTTTCACACGATTCCGGCGATCCAGCAGGACCGCGAGGCGAAGGAGCTTTGCCGCACCGTCTCGCGCGATATCCAGTCGCTGTCGGAGCATGCTTCCTTCGTCGCCGCCAACATCACCTTCCTGCTCGATGCTTCGCTCGGGCTGATCAACATCGAGCAGAACTCGATCATCAAGATTTTCTCGATTGCCTCGGTGGTGTTCTTGCCGCCGACATTGGTCGCCTCCGTCTATGGTATGAATTTTCAGGTCATGCCGGAGCTGACCTGGGCCGCGGGTTATCCCTATTCGCTGGCCTTGATGGTGATATCCGCCGTCATCCCCTTTTTCTTTTTCCGCTGGAAAGGCTGGCTCTAAGGAGCCTGTTGCAACTTCATGTCCGAAGAGAGCCATCCGAACGAACGCCATATGACGCCGCGAAAGCTGTTCTATCTCGCGCTGGGTTCAGTCGGTGTCGTCTACGGCGATATCGGTACCAGCCCGCTCTATGCCTTTCGCGAAGCGCTGAAGCCGGTGGCCCATGACGGCGTTACCCGTTTTGAAGTCATCAGCCTGATCTCGCTGATGATCTGGGCGCTGACGATCATCGTCACCATCAAATATGTGCTCTTCCTGCTACGCGCCGACAACGACGGCGAGGGCGGCACGCTGTCGCTGCTGGCCCTTCTGATGAAGACCGCCAACGGCCATACCGCCATCCTGATGCTGCTTGGCCTGATGGGCGCTGCCCTCTTCTTGGGCGACGCGATGATCACCCCGGCTCTGTCCGTGCTGTCGGCCGTCGAGGGCCTGAAACTCGTCACACCCAGACTCGCGGACTATATCGTGCCGATCTCGGTGGTGATCCTGGCGCTGCTCTTCGTCGTGCAATCGCGCGGCACTGGCGCCGTCGCGAGGTTCTTCGGCCCGATCACCGCTGTCTGGTTCCTCGTCATGGCCGCCGCCGGCATTTCCCATATCTCTGACGATTACGGCATTCTGGCCGCCTTCAATCCCTATTATGCCGTCAGCTTCCTGCTGCATGAGGGCTTCTACGGCGTCGTCGTGCTCGGCGCCGTCTTCCTGACGGTGACGGGTGCGGAGGCGCTCTATGCCGATCTCGGCCATTTCGGCCGTCGTCCCATCCAGTGGGCCTGGTTCATGCTGGTTTTCCCGGCGCTGACGCTGAATTATCTCGGGCAGGGGGCCCTCGTTCTCGGCAATCCGGCGACGATGTCCGATCCCTTCTATCTGATGTTTCCGAAATGGGCGTTGCTGCCGGTCGTCATCCTGGCGACCGCCGCGACGATCATCGCCAGCCAGGCGGTCATCACCGGCGCCTTCTCGATGGTGCGCCAGGGCATCAACCTCGGCTTCCTGCCGCGCATGGAAATCCTCTTCACCTCGGAAACCAATACCGGGCAGATCTTCGTGCCTTCGGTCAACGCCGTGCTGTTCATTGGCGTCATCTTCCTGGTCTTGAGTTTCAAGACTTCGGATGCGCTGGCGACCGCCTATGGCATCTCCGTCACCGGCGCCATGGTCGTCACTTCGATCATGGCCTTCGAATTCGTCCGCGCCCGCTGGAACTGGTCGCTTCCCGTCGCGGTGATCGCGCTCGCGCCGCTGGTGGTGCTGGAAATGATCTTCCTCGGTGCCAATCTTTTGAAGATCCACGACGGCGGCTATATCCCGATCATGATCGCCACCGCCTTTACCGTCGTCATGTGGACTTGGCGTCGCGGCACGGCGATCCTGATGGAGAAGACCCGTCATACCGATATTCCGCTCGCCTCCTTCGTCAGCTCGATCGAGCGCAAGAGCGAACATTCGCCGGCCCAGGTTCCGGGCACCGCGATCTTCCTGACCAGCGATCCGGAATCGGCCCCCGCCGCCTTGCTGCATAATCTCAAGCACAACCATGTGCTTCACGACCGCAACGTCATCCTGACGATCCGCACGATCAACAAACCGCGTGTACCGAGCCAAGACCGTTACAAGATAGAGCAGATTTCCGAGCGTTTCTCCCGCGTCGAACTGCTCTTCGGCTTCATGGAATCGCAGAACGTCTCGCAGGCTTTGGCGACGCTACGCAAGACCGGATTGAAGTTCGACATCATGTCGACCTCCTTCTATCTCGGCCGCCGCAAACTGGTGCCGGACGCCAAGTCGGGCATGCCTTACTGGCAGGACCGGCTTTACATCGCGCTCGCCAACGCCGCCGCCAACCCTTCGGACTACTTCCGCCTGCCGGCGAACCGGGTGGTGGAACTGGGCTCGCACGTTATTATTTGAGGGTGGGCAAAGACCCCGCCCCAAATCCCTCCCCACAAGGGGGAGGGGTTTAACCTGTTGGGCCGTCTGCCAACTTTTCGACATTTCAGATAAGCGAGGCGGTGCCGCAATAAGTCCCTCCCGCTTGTGGGGAGGGGCCTTTCGCGAGGCTACGACACATCTCATCCCTCGAACTATCCATCACATTAGAACATCCAAAAATTCTCATGGACACATTTCGGCACGGCCTGTTAACCGGACATCAAGGTTAATGCGGGATTTTCAATGGAATGTTCCAGCGTTCCATGCCCGGAGTCCGTGTTGCGTCGAAAGAGCCCTTCCCGTAGCAAGCTGCGTCTTTTTCCCGAGAATTGGGTGTCCCCCGTAATCTTCGGTCTTGCCGGCTGGCTGATTTTCCCGAGCGTCGCATCCCATGCCGATCTCGCCGCCATGCTCGCCGGCCTCGATCATGAGGGTGGGAACTGGCGTATGGTACTGACCAATTCTCCGGCCGGCTCCATCCACCAGGCCGAACTCGCCTTTGCCGAGCCGATGGTGACGGGTTCGATCGCAGCCGATGCCGGCATGGTGCTGCCCGACGGCCGCAAGGTCGCCTTCAATGCCAAGGACAAGGGCACTGCCAAGGATAGGGGCCATGAGGACACCCCGGACGAGGATCGCGTCAATCGCAGCGCCAAGAAGGGCCGCGTCGTCGCAGTCGAGAAGATGCAGCCGCCGAAGGATTTTTCCGCCGGCTCGATCCTCGAGCGCACCAAGATGCTCTTCACCCCGAGCTTCGATCTCAAGGACCGGTCGGCCTTCGTCAAGCCGAAGATCCAGGGCAAGGAAATCGAGATCGCCACATCTTTCTATAAGAAGCAGCCCGTTGTGACCGATAATGGCGTGCCGGCAATGCTTGCAAGCCTCGTCACCAACAACAAGGCCGATGTGCTGGCCACCGCCTATGCACCGGCAGCACCTGACTATGCCCGCCAATCGCCCTTCGATTCGATCCTGGCCGAGCCGGACAGCGGCCGCTTCGTTCCGGAGATCGGCCCGCGCGACCATGCCTGGGCCGCAAGCGTGCTGGCGCCCAGCGTCTTTTCCGCTCGCGAACAGCAGTGCCTTGCCTCCGGTATCTATTTCGAGGCGCGGGGGGAATCGGTGAAGGGCCAGGCGGCCGTCGCCCAGGTCATCCTCAACCGCGTCCGCAACCCTTCCTATCCGAAGACCATCTGCGGCGTCGTCTACCAGAACGAGGATTGGCGCAACCGCTGCCAGTTTTCCTTCGCCTGCGACAGCATCAAGGACAGGGTGAATTCGGAATATCACTGGCGAGTCGCCCGCGACGTGGCGATGGCGGTGACATCAGGCAAGATCTGGCTGCTGCAGGTGGGTTCGGCGACGCATTATCATGCCGTCTATGTCAGACCGAAATGGGCAAAGACCATGGAAAAGGTCGGCCGCATCGGTCTTCACGTCTTCTATCGCACCTATGGTGGCGGCTGGAGCTGAGATAAATCGCCAGGGCAAGCCGATTTTCGGCCCGGAAAAGCGGATTCTTTCCGTCGAATTTGCGCGATCGACCCAGAGTCGATTTATCTCTTTGATTTGATGGAATTATTTTCTCGCTGGACAGAAGCTGTCTACGCCTTGACTATGCTAATCCCTAAAACTATGTTGCGCGCGACTTCAGAACGGGCCGGAAGGGTCTCAACCTTCGCGTCCGGGGTCCGAATGACCGGGGTAGCGGGAGTGCGGGCGACGGGCAGGCGAGGAGAGATCCATGGCGGACGACCGCGAGGAAAGTCTAGAAAAGCGCCGTGCGCAATTGGGAGCGAAACTCGCGACCAAGGGCGTCGAGACGGGAGAAGACGAGGCTAGGGAAGCCCGCGCCGAGGTAAGCCGCAAAGGTTATGCCCAGGCGATGAAGCTTTCCAGCGAGTTCATTTCCGCAATCGTCGTCGGTGCTCTGCTTGGCTATCTCCTCGACCGTTTTGTTGGCACGGCGCCTTGGGGTTTGATTGTTCTTCTGCTTCTTGGATTTTGTGCCGGCGTTCTGAACGTGCTGCGTTCTGCGGGGGTGGTTGCCCATCCCCTGGACGACAAGGACGACAAGAAATAAGGACCGGTTCCGGTCCAGTGCAATGACCCCGCGTCCTGCGGGCCAAAGAGAGAGAACAAGCGGTGTCTAACGATCCGACTCATCAGTTCCTGATCCAGAAGATTGTGCCGATCGAAATCGGCGGAATTGATTTTTCGTTTACCAATGCATCGCTCTTCATGGCCGTTTCGGCTGCCGCTGCCGCAGGCTTCCTCTATTTCGCGACCTCGAACCGGGCCATCGTGCCGGGCCGTTCGCAGTCGGTTGCGGAAATGTCCTATGAATTCATCGCCAACATGCTGAAGGAAGGCGCGGGCAAGCAGGGAATGAAGTTCTTCCCGCTGGTCTTCTCGCTCTTCATGTTCGTCCTGACGGCGAACCTGCTCGGCATGTTCCCGTATTTCTTCACTGTCACCAGCCAGATCATCGTCACCTTCGCTCTGGCGATTCTGGTTATCGGTACGGTTCTCGTCTACGGTTTCTATAAGCACGGCTTCCACTTCCTGAATGTCTTCGTGCCCTCCGGCGTGCCGGGCCTTCTGCTGCCGCTGGTCGTCACGATCGAAATCATCTCCTTCCTGTCGCGTCCGATTTCACTCTCGGTTCGTCTTTTCGCCAACATGCTCGCCGGTCACATCACGCTCAAAGTGTTCGCAGGTTTCGTCGCCTCGCTCGGAACCATGGGTGCTCTCGGTATCGGTGGCGCCGTTCTTCCCCTCATCATGACCGTCGCCCTGACCGGTCTCGAGTTCCTCGTCGCCTTCCTCCAGGCTTACGTCTTTGCGGTGCTGACTTGCATGTACCTCAACGACGCAATCCATCCGGGCGGGCACTAAGGATAACGACATCGACGTCAAAGGGCGTCAGTCATTCGCCGCAACAACCATTTCAAAGGAGTTCAACATGGAAGCGGAAGCAGCAAAGTACATCGGTGCAGGCCTGGCTTGCTTTGGTATGGCCGGTACGGCTCTCGGCCTCGGCAATATTTTCGGCAGCTACCTCTCCGGCGCACTGCGCAATCCGTCTGCCGCTGACAGCCAGTTCGGCCGTCTGGTATTCGGCTTCGCCGTTACGGAAGCTCTGGGCATCTTCTCGCTGCTCGTCGCTCTCCTCCTCCTCTTCGCCGTCTGATATCGGCGAATAGATGGATCACGGCCTGCGACCGCAAGCCGTGATCCTTTGCATTTGCAGTCCACCTGGAGGTGAGCATGTTTTTTGTGACCCCGGCTTACGCTGAGGAAGCACCGGCGGCAGCGACGGGTACGGATGCGCACGCCGCTCCGGCCGCAGGCGAGGTCCATACCGAGACTGGTGTCGCCGAAGGCGAACACGCCCGCGGCCCTTTCCCGCCTTTCGATTCGACGACCTTCGCGTCCCAGCTGCTCTGGCTGGTGATCACGTTCGGCGTCTTCTATTTGCTCATGCAAAAGGTCATCGCGCCGCGCATCGGGACCATCCTCGATCAGCGTCACACGCGCATTTCCCAGGATCTGGAAGAAGCAGGCCGCCTGAAGGCCGAAGCCGACGCCGCCGTCCGGACCTATGAAGGTGAACTGGCCGCTGCCCGCGCTAAATCCAACGCGATCGGCTCCGCCGCACGCGACGCCGCCAAGGCCAAGGCCGAAGAGGAACGCCGCGCTGTCGAGGCGAGCCTTTCGGAAAAGATCAAGGCTGCCGAGCTGCGTATCGGCGAGATCAAGGCCAAGGCTTTCGCCGACGTCGGCACCATTGCCGAGGAAACGGCGGCTGCCGTGGTCGATCAGCTGATCGGCGGCACCGTCGCCAAGGCCGATGTCGCCGCCGCCGTCGCGGCTGCCAAGAAGGAGGCTTGATCGATGGAATTTGCCTTTGACGCGACTTTCTTCGCCTTTGTCGGCCTCGTCCTCTTCCTGGCGCTGGTCGTTTATCTGAAGGTTCCGGGAATGATGGCACGGTCGCTCGATGACCGCGCCGATCAGATCCGCAACGAATTGGCCGAAGCCAAGCGTCTGCGCGAAGAGGCCCAGCACCTGCTCGCCGAATACCAGCGCAAGCGCAAGGAAGCGGAAGCCGAAGCGGCCCACATCGTTGCCGCCGCTGAGCGCGAAGCCGAAATGCTGACCGCCGAAGCGAAGAAGAAGACGGAAGAATTCGTCGCCAACCGCACGGCGCTGTCCGAGCAGAAGATCAAGCAGGCCGAGGTCGAGGCGATGAAGGCGGTGCGTTCCGCTGCTGTCGATCTCGCAATCGCGGCAGCTGAAACCGTGCTTGCCAAGCGGGCCGACACCAAAATCCAGTCCGAACTCTTCGGCAATGCCGTCGGCCAGGTCAAGACCCGGCTGAACTGAGCGGTTTTGAAAAGATTTGAGAGGAGGCCGGGCATGTCCCGGCCTTTTCTCTTGTCGATTACTCGGTCTCGTGCCGGGTATCTGCCGCAGATAAACCGACTGCAGACGTTCTGGCAAACCCGCTGCGGTCCGCTGCTCTCACCCGGCGCCAGCCCCTTGCATGTTCAATTTGCACTGATTGTTGGATGATTGGTGCGCACTCCGGCGGATGGCCATCCGCCGGAGTGCGGACGGCCGGGACCGCAGGCCCCTTGGCTTGAACCGGGGATGAGATTGGTCCGGCCGTCCTCGCGTTTGTCCTGAACAGATGATGGGGAGCAAGTCCCGCATGCAAGGCAAGGTTTCGTTCCAAGAAGACGCGATGCCGGTAGTTTATGCCGGTGTGGACGTGAGTAAAGAGTGGCTCGATATTCATCTGCATCCGCTGGGCGAAAGCCGGCGGTTTAGCAATGACAAGACCGGCATCCGCCAGCTGAAACGGCTGCTGGCCAGGCATCGGCCCAAAAGCATCGTGATGGAGGCAACCGGCAAGTTCCATCGCCCCGCCCATCGCTCGCTTTGGCTCGATGGCTTTGCCGTCGCCGTGGTCGATCCGCTGCGCGCCCGCATGTTTGCCCGTGCCTGCGGCTATCTCGCCAAGACCGACCGTCTCGATGCCCGTTTCCTGGCGCTCCTGGCCGAGAGCCTGCGCCCGCCGGCCGACACGCCGCCAAGTCCTCACGTTGAGGCCTTGCAGGAGCTGGTCAATGCACGATCGGCAGCCAAATGCGACATCACCGCCCTGCAGAACCGCAGCAAGACTGCCACCACCGCCCTTCTGCGCGGCGAACTCAACCGCCTCGTGCGTCGGCTGGAACAGCATGTCGAACGTCTCGACAAAGAGATCGAGCGACGTGTCGGCGAGGATCCGCAGCTCTACCGCAAGGCCGAGATCCTCACCTCCATTCCCGGCATCGGCCGCGTCACGGCCCTGGCATTGATGGCCGGCATGGACGAGTTGGGCAGTTGTTCGGGCAAGCAGGCCGCCATGCTGGCAGGGCTTGCCCCAATCGCTAACGACAGCGGTGCCCGAACCGGACGTCGTTCCATCCGCGCCGGCAGGCCCGCACCCCGGCGCGCGCTCTACATGGCCGCCTTGTCTGCCTGTCGCTACAATCCCACCCTTGCTCGTTTCGCAGACACACTCAAAGCCGCAGGAAAACCAGCGAAGGTCATCTTGGTCGCCGTCATGCGTAAATTGCTCGTTCTGGCAAACTGCCTTCTATCTCAGGATCGCCTCTGGACCCCAAATCCCCCTTGACAACCAACACAGATTCTCATCCGGCTGCCGCCACCTTCTCCCCGCAGGCGGGGAGAAGGGATATGCCGCGGCCTTCTCCGTCCCCCGCCTATCTCTCGCAGGGCACGTCCCCTCGCCCCGTTTACGGGGAAAGGGTTAGGGTGAGGGGCAGCCTTCGGCGTGAACCGGACAGCATTGGGACAAGCTCGGGCATATCCCGGTCTTTGAATAACCTACTCGGAAAGCAGCTCGTCCGTCTCAGGAGCGCCCTCGGTCTTACGCAATGGCCTGAAGCTCATCCGGTGCAGCGAGCAGGGGCCGTGTCTCTCGATGCCGGCGCGGTGTTGCGCCGTGCCGTAGCCCACATGCGCGGCAAAGCCGTAATCCGGAAACACGCTGTGGGCCCGCGCCATCATTCGGTCACGCGTCACCTTGGCGACGATCGAGGCGGCGGCGATCGAGACCGAGCGGGCATCGCCCTTGACCACCGCCTGTCCGGGGCAATCGAGGCCGGGCGGCACGTCGAGCCCGTCGGTCAGCACGTAACTTGCCGGAATGGCGAGGCTGCAGATGGCCCGGCGCATGGCGTCGAGGCTTGCCTTGCGGATATCCGTCTCGTCGATGCGCGTCGAGCTGGAGGAGGCGATGGAGACGGTCGCAGTCGCCAGAATCTGCACGAACAGTTCCTCGCGCCGTTGCGCCGAAAGCTGCTTGGAATCGTTCAGACCCTCAGGGATGCGCCTCGGATCGAGAATAACGGCGGCCGCCACGACGGGTCCCGCCAGCGGCCCGCGGCCTGCCTCGTCGGCGCCGGCGACCGGCCAGTGGCCAGCCTTGCGGGCTTTGAGTTCCAGTCGGAAATCCGGCACGAGCGGAGCCGTGTCGAAAAGCAGGGGAGAATCGGGTGACGTGCGAGGTTTCATGCGGCTGAACCTCGCACGCCAACCCGATTGCCCGCAAGTCCCCGGATCAGGGCGGCGGCCGGGGACGCTCCGGCGGATGGTGGCGGTCAGGGCCATCCGCGGGAATTGCGCTCGGGCTCGAAAACAGGCGGTTTCTCGAGAGCCGATGCGCAAGCTCAAAAATCAAAGAAGCGACAGCTGCACGCCGCTGCCATCGGGCGGCACGAACAGATCGTCGCGCAGCGGCATGCTGCGGCGCGTCAGCTCGAAACGTCGGGCGGCCATTTCAAAGCGCCGGGCAATCTGCCAGGCATAGGGGCCGGCGCCCTTCATGCGCTTGCCGAATTCGGCATCGTAATCCTTACCGCCGCGCATCGAGCGCACCAGCGACATCACATGCCGGTAACGATCGGGGTAATGCTGCAGCAGCCAGTCGCGAAACAGCGGGCTGACCTCGAGTGGTAGCCTGAGGATGACGTAGCTCGCCTCGGCGGCTCCGGCAGCCTTGGCCGATTCGAGGATGCGCTCCAGTTCGTGGTCGTTCAACGCCGGGATGAGCGGGGCGGCCAGCACAGCCGTCTGGATGCTTGCT
Source organism: Rhizobium sp. SRDI943 (assembly GCF_057653695.1). NCBI lineage: Bacteria > Pseudomonadati > Pseudomonadota > Alphaproteobacteria > Hyphomicrobiales > Rhizobiaceae > Rhizobium > Rhizobium sp. SRDI943. The sequence continues at coordinate 604,320 of NZ_CM172787.1, forward strand.
TCGGCAAGCGTGTGGATCGTCGCCAGCCGCCGCGGCGGCGTGGCGGCTCGCGGCTCCATCGTCCGGGCAAGCTTGCGATCCAGCGTGGTCACCGAGATGCCGACGCGCACCAGGTTCTTAGCTGCCATCTCCTGCAGAATGTCGAGATCACGCAGGATCATCGCCGACTTGGTGACGATCGATACCGGATGGTTCGCCTTGTTCAACACCTCGAGAATGCCACGCATGATGCGCCATTCCTTCTCGATCGGCTGATAGGGATCGGTATTGGTGCCGATCGCGATCACCCGCACCTTGTAGCCGGGCTTGGCGAGTTCCCGCTCCAGGAGTTTTGCCGCATCGGGCTTGGCAAACAGCTTCGTCTCGAAATCGAGCCCTGCAGAAAGCCCCATATAGGCGTGTGTCGGTCGGGCGAAACAATAGATGCAGCCGTGCTCGCAGCCGCGATAGGGATTGATCGAGCGGTCGAAGGGAATGTCCGGCGATTCGTTGCGGGTGATGGCCGTGCGCGGCTTCTCGACCTGCACTTCGGTCTTGAATGGCGGCAGCTCTTCCCACGTCTGCCAGCCATCGTCGACGGTTTCGCGTTGCTGCGCCTCGAACCGACCTGTCGGGTTCAGTCCCGCTCCACGTCCACGCCGCCGATCGACCTCGACTCTCAGACCGGAGGAAACGATCATCGCATCGGCAATATCTGCCGTATTGGCAGGCGCGAATGCGGCCTGCCCTGCCAGGGACTGCTCTCTCATCGGATTCTCCCGCGGCGAAAAGCCATCGCCTTCGCCCGTTTTGCTGATTAAATTCCTATCCGCAAAACGAGAACAATGCAAGAACAAAATGAGGAAAACGGTGCTGGCAAAAATTTGTGCGGCGCATTATAAATAGTCAATGTTGACGGTTGTTCTCGAATGTCAGGATCAGGAATCTGAGCTGGCACAGACTTTATCGGTATTGGTGGCAGGCGCGGTGGAGGGGCTGGTGAGCGATGTGGTCGTGCTCGATCACGGCTCGCGCGACGGCACCTCGCGGGTGGCCGACGCCGCCGGCTGCCGCTTCCATTCGCAGTGGGATATCAAGGACATCGTCCGCTCGGCGCGCGGCGAATGGCTGCTCTTCGTCGAGCCGGGCGCCAGACCCCAGGCCGGCTGGATCGATGAGATCGCCGAATATGTCGCGCTGAACAAATTGCCGGCGCGCTTCACCGCATCGCGTGCCTATAGGCGCCCTTTCTTCCAGCGTGTCGGCCGGGCCGTGCCGCCGCTGGAACTCGGCTTTCTCCTGCCGAAGAAGCAGGCGCTCGCCATCGCCAAAAGCGGGATGCGGTTGACTGAATTCGTCAAGGGCCAGAAGCCGCGCAAGCTCGCGAGCGAACTGATTCCGTCCTGGGTTGCCCGCGCTGCGCGATAGGTGCCGCAACCCTCTCCATGAGCAAAAGATGGCGCCCAATAGGATTTCGCGCTATAATTCAAACATGGCGCCGTCGAAGCGCCTCGCTTCGCAACGGAATGGCCATGGAATGCCGGTGAACGGCAGAACAGGTCAGCGAAAATCTCCTCTTCTGCCGGGTTCCCGGCGAAAGGAGGTGCGTCATGGCACGCGGTAGGATCTACGGCGTACGCAGTATGATCTACGGCCTCGTAGCCGTCATATTGCCGACATTGGTGATCGCGCATCCGCATTCGGCTGCATCGCAGATGATGCGCAGTTGCGCAGGCCGACCCGAAATCGTCAATTTCCTGGACAAGAACTTCGCCGAAAAGCTCACGGCAGTCGGACTAATCAACGAGAACGCCATTCTTGAGGTCTATGCCGCCGAAAGCGGCACCTGGACCCTCATCGTCACGGATGTTCACGGCATAAGCTGTGTTCTGCTGTCGGGTGACAGCTGGGACACGATGCCCGTCCTGCCAGGCCTGGCCACATAGTGCCCCTGTGCGCCAGGGGCAACCATGCCTTACTTCGTCGCGCCGCGTTTCAGGTGCTCGTCCAGCCGCGGCATGATCTCGACGAAATTGCACGGCGCGCTGCGATAGTCGAGCTGTCCTTTCAGAATGCCGTCCCAGGCATCCCGGCAGGCGCCGGGCGAACCCGGCAGCACGAAGATGAAGGTGGCGTTGGCAACACCTGCCGTGGCGCGCGACTGGATCGTCGCCGTGCCGATCTTCTCGTAGGAGATCCGGTGGAAGATGGCGGAAAAGCCGTCCATGCGCTTTTCGAACAAAGGCTCCAGCGCCTCTGGCGTCACGTCACGGCCGGTAAAGCCGGTGCCGCCTGTGGTGATGACGACGTCTATGTCTTGGTTCTCAGTCCAGGCCTTCACCCGCGCGGCAATCTTTTCGCGATCATCGGGCACGATGCCCCGGTCGACCAGCCTGTGCCCCGCCTCCCTGATCCGCGCCGCCAGCGTGTCGCCTGATTTGTCCGTCTCCGGCGTGCGGGTATCCGAGATCGTCAAAACCGCAATGCCGACCGCGATGAAGGGTCGCTTTTGGTCCAGACCTGCCATCACGCGCCTCCCGAAACCGTTTCTGTCGCCTGGAAATACCAGTCAGGGCGCTTGTCGTGAAGAGCTGCCGCCGCACCTTCGGCAGCAGTCATGCTCGCAAAGATGCCGAAACAGGTGGCGCCGGAACCGGACATGCGGGTCAACAGGGCGCCGCGAGCCTGCAGCATCGCCGAGATCGCCGCAATCTCGGGCACGAGTCCGCGCGCCGGCGGCTCCAGGTCGTTGCGGGCAGCAGCAATCGCCGCGAGCCAGTCGGCAGCCTGAGACCCGCTCAAAGCCAGGCTCAGGGCCGGATTGTTCTTTGTCGCCAGCCGGCGGAAAACCTCAGGTGTCGCGACGCCCTTCAGCGGATTGGCAAGCACCATGGCAAAGGCCGGCAGATCAGGCACCGGTTCGATCTTTTCGCCGATGCCGCGGGCAATCAGCGGCCGGCTCTCCAGGCACATCGGCACGTCGGCGCCGAGCTTCAGAGCCAATGCTGCGAGCGTCTCCGCAGATAACGTCGTGCCCCAGAGCCGCATCAGCCCGCGCAGCGTCGCGGCCGCATCGGCCGAGCCGCCGCCGATGCCGGAGGCGATCGGCAGGTTCTTTTCCAAATGGATGCGGACGGGAAAGGCGAGGGGACCGACCACCTCACGCAGAAGGTCGCGGGCCTTCAGCACCAGGTTGGTGCCGCCGTCGCCGGCAAGCGTTTCGCCAAAACGGCCGGACAGGGTCAATGCGTCGGTCGGCGACCGCATGAAGTCCAGCCGATCGCCGTGATCTGCGAAGGTCACCAGCATATCGAGCAGATGATAGCCATCCGGCCGTTGGCCCGTCACATGCAGGGCGAGGTTGATTTTCGCGCGTGCTTCCTCGGAAAAGCTAGAGCATGATGCCGAAAAGTGTGAGCGGTTTTCGGACGACATCATGCTCTATTTCTTTGATCTCACGCCGGCCACGCCCTCATCAGGCATGGTCCGTCAGGATTTCTTGTCGACCGGCGGCGGGGTGACGGGCGCCGGATCCGGCTGCTTCTTGTCGGCCGCCTTGGCATCGTCACTGGCGGGAGGCAGGCCGTTGGCGACCTTGTCCTTGATCTTCGGGATCTCGGCAGCTTCGGGCTCGGAGGCGAGCGCCCGGTTCCACTGGTAGACGGCCTCGAGCTTGCGCCCGACGCGCCAATAGGCATCGCCGAGATGGTCGTTGATCGTCGCGTCGCCGGCCTTGATCTGTGCGGCCCGCTCCAGCTCGTCGACGGCATCGTCGAAGCGGTTGAGGCGGAAATAGGCCCAGCCGAGCGAATCGATGATGTAGCCGTCGTCAGGGCGAAGGTCGACGGCCTTCTTGATCATGCCGAGACCTTCATCGAGGTTCCGGTTCATGTCGATCCAGGAATAGCCGAGATAATTCAGCACCTGCGGCTGGTCGGGATTGAGCTCCAGCGCCTTGCGGAAGTTCGGTTCCGCCTGGTCCCACTTCTTCAGCCGCTCATAGGCGATGCCGCGCTGGAAGAAGACGCTCCAGTTGGCGCGGCCGGGAATGGGGCCGATCGTTTCGACGGCCTTGTCGTAATTCGTGGCCATCGCCTGGTAGTCCTTGGCGTCGGAGAGCACGCTGCCATAAGCGAGGTAACTGCGGATGTCCTTCGGGTCGGAGGTGATCAGCGCCTGCAGGTGCTTGCGCGCCTCATCCACCTTGCCGCCCTGGGCAAGCGCAAGGCCGAGCTGCAGCTCGGAGATGCGCCGCATCGGCGAATTCTCCGGCACCTTCTTGTAGAGCGCGATGGCGCGGTCCATCTGGTTCTGCTTCTCGGCAATGCCGCCAAGCAGCACCAGCGTATCGGCGCTGTTCGGATCGAGCGCATTGGCCGTCTGCAGATACAGCGAGACGATGTCTTCGGCGCCGTCGCGGTTCAGCGCGCCGCCGACCGAAAAGAGCACGCCGGCAGCACCCTCTTCGGCCGTCTTGACCTGCTGGTCCTGCTTCTCGTTCTTCTCGATACTGTCGCGCAGCGCGTTCAGCGGCGCATAATTCGGCAGCAGGTTGTCGCCGACGGAAACGGCGTCGAGCGCCTTCTGCTTATTGCCTTGTGTTGCTTCGAGGCGGGCAAGCGCCATCACGGCGCGCATGAAGGTGTCGGGCGCCGTCGCGCCGCCTTCCTTGTCGAGCACGGCATCGTTCAGATGCTGGCGGGCGGATTTCACGTCGCCGGTGACGATGGCGATCGCGCCGGCATTGTAATTCTGGAAGATGCGGAACCAATCCGGGCCCTTCATCTTCTCGACCATGGTGAGCGCTTCCTTACCGCGGCCGGCGCCGACGCGGGCCCAGGCGAGCAGCAGGTCGTTCATCATCCGGTCGAGATCGTTTGGCCCCTTATATTTCAGGATGGCCTCGGCGGACTTATAGTCGTCGCGGCGCACGGCATCCATGCCGCGCACGATCGTGGTGATGCGCTCGACGGAAGGATCGCCCTTCAGGTCGTTGGCATATTTGACGCCGTCCTTGATATCGCCATTTAGCAGCAGCGAGATCATCAGCCGCTGGCGAATCTCGGGATTGCCGGGCTCGATCTGCAGCGCCTTCTTGTAGAGTTCGATCGCGGTTTCGTAGTCATGATCGACATCGGCCGTGCGCGCGGCGAGGAAGGCGCCGGAGAAAGTGGTGACGCTGTCCGCATCAAAGTGAACGGCCGTGCCGGCATCGTCTGTCTTGGCCGCATCCTCGGCGTTCGCGCCGCCGACACCGCTGAGCGAAAGGACAGCGGCAAGCGCTGCGCTCGTAAGAAGACGGATGGCAAGTCTCTGCCGCATTTAGGAAACCTTTCTTCGACAGCGTCCCGGACAATGTGCCGGTCGCAAAACAAGTTGCGATCACTGATTCATAACAGGATGGCTTTTTTGAAGCGGCGCCGCAAGAAAATCAGCCTGCGATCAAGGACGTTTGATCAATTGACGCGCTCGATGCAGAAGTCGATCACTTCCATCAGGGCGGATTTCCAGACCGTATCGGGAAGGGGCGCAAGCGCATCCCGTGCGATCGTGCCGTAATGGATCGCGCGGCCGATCGTGTCGCTCAGCGTGCCATATTTGGTGATCAGCCCCAGCGCTTTTTCGAGGTTTGCGTCGGTGCTGTTGCCGGCTTCGATCGCATCGCGCCAGAAGGCGCGCTCGTCCTCGGTGCCGCGGCGATAGGCGAGAATGACCGGCAGGGTGATCTTGCCCTCGCGGAAATCGTCGCCGACATTCTTGCCGAGATCGGCCGCCTTGCCGCCATAGTCGAGCGCGTCGTCGACCAGCTGGAAGGCGAGCCCGAGATTCATGCCGTAGGATTTCAGCGCATTGCGGCCGGACCGGCCGGCCTCGGCGACGATTGGCCCGACTTCGGCGGCGGCGGCAAAGAGAGCCGCCGTCTTGGCGCGGATGACGGAGAGATAATCGTCCTCCGTCGTCTCCATGTTCTTGGCGACGGAAAGCTGCAGCACCTCGCCTTCGGCGATCACACAGGCGGCGGAAGACAGCACATCGAGTGCATCGAGCGAGCCGACATCGACCATCATCCGGAAGGCCTGGCCGAGCAGGAAGTCGCCGACCAGCACGCTTGCCTGGTTGCCCCAGATCATCCGCGCCGTCGATTTGCCGCGGCGCAGATCGCTTTCGTCGACGACATCGTCGTGCAGCAGCGTTGCCGTGTGCATGAACTCGACCGATGTGGCGAGCTTGACGTGGTTTTCGCCCCTGTAGTCGAACAGCGAGGCGGAAGCCAGCGTCAGCATCGGCCGTAGCCGCTTGCCGCCGGACGAGATCAGATGGTTCGCCACTTCGGGGATCATCTGCACGTCGGAGCCGGCCTTAGACAGAATGAGCTGGTTTACTCGCTCCATATCCGCCCTGGTGAGATCGACCAGCGGCTTTATGGATGCCAGTTTGTTTTTGCTTTCTTCAAGCGGTATGACCACGCCCAACGACCCGGACTCCTATTCATTCATTGCACCTGACAATAGAAAGGGGCGATGGACGCGGCAAGGGGTGAATTGTCGCGCCGAGCGAAATTGGAAGGAAAACGACGGCAAATGCATGAGCTTATCCGCGCCAACGACCCCGTTCTGCTCTCCTTTGCCGAGAGTTTGATGAAGGATGCCGGAATTCACTGCTTCATCGCCGATCAGGGCATGAGCGTGCTGGAAGGCTCGCTCGGCATGCTGTCGCGCCGCCTGCTGGTGGATGAGGAGATGGCCGATCAGGCGCGCCGCATCCTCACCGATGCCGGTCTCGGCGGCGAGCTGCGCGAGCGGAAGTGAGCTCCGATGACCGCCACTGACACTGTCGATGCCTTTCATCGCGGCGGCTTCCATGTGGTGCAGCCGAAGGGCAGGGGTCATCGCTCCGGCATGGATGCGATGCTGCTTGCGGCGCTCGTCGCCGACGATCGTCCGGTCAGGGTCGCCGATCTCGGCGCCGGCGCCGGCGCTGCCGGCCTTGCCGTCGCCTCGCGGCTTGCCAATACGCAAGTCGTGCTTTTCGAGCGCTCGGCCGAGATGGCCGATCATGCCCGCCGCAGCATCCTGCTGCCCGAGAATGCCCATCTCGCCGGCCGCGTCAGCGTCGTCGAGGCCGATGTGACGCTGACCGCCAAGGCGCGCAACGATGCCGGGCTCACCGATGAGAGCTTCCACCACGTCATCATGAACCCGCCCTTCAACGACGCCGGCGACCGGCGCACACCGGACGCGCTGAAGGCCGAAGCCCATGCGATGACCGACGGCCTGTTCGAAAGCTGGATCCGCACCGCCGGCGCCATCATAATCCCAGGCGGGCAATTGTCGCTGATCGCCAGGCCACAGTCGATCGCCGAGATTATCAGTGCCTGCGGCCGGCGCTTCGGCGGCATCGAGATCACCGCCATCCATCCGCGTCAGGGTGAAAACGCCGTGCGGATACTGGTGACTGGTATCAAGGGATCGCGGGCGCGGCTGTCACTGCGTGCGGCCCTCATCATGCACGAAGAGGGGAGCCACAAGTTCTCCCCTCTCGTTGATGATTTCAATAATGGCCGGGCGGCCTATGCCAGGCTTTAGACTGGCGCCACACTTTTCCTGAAAAATGCTTCAGCCGGTGACGAAGTCGAAGAGCAGCTTGACGTTCAGCCCGGCGATGACGATCGCGATCAGATACGCAACCCCACTCAGCCAGCGCGGTGCCACGAGTTCACCCATCTTGGCTTTGTTGGCGGTGAACATCACCAGCGGGAAGACGGCGAAGGAAAGCTGCAGGCTGAGCACCACCTGGGTCAGGATCAAAAGCTCTGCCGTGCCCTGGTCGCCATACCAGATGGTGACGATCGCTGCCGGCACGATGGCGATGGCCCGGGTAATCAGGCGGCGCACCCACGGCTTCAGCCGAATCTTGAGGAAGCCTTCCATGACGATCTGGCCGGCAAGCGTCGCCGTCACCGTCGAGTTGAGACCGCAGCAGAGAAGCGCGATGCCGAACAGCGTCGGCGCGATGGCGAGGCCGAGCAGCGGCGACAGCAGCGAATAGGCATCGCCGAGTTCGACGACGTCAGTCTTGCCGTGCGCATTGAAGGCGGCGGCAGCCAGGATCAGGATCGAGGCGTTGATCAGCAGCGCGAAACAGAGCGCGACGGTCGAGTCGATCGTCGCAAAGGTGAGCGCCTCCCTCTTTTCGGGAACCGTATGGCCATAGGCCCGCGTCTGCACGATACCGGAGTGGAGGTAGAGATTGTGCGGCATGACGGTCGCGCCGAGAATGCCGAGCGCCAGATAGAGCATCTCGGGATTGGTGACGATCTCCGTCGTCGGGAAGAAGCCGGTGAGGACCGCGCCCCATTGCGGGTCGGCCAGCAGTATCTGCACGCCGAAGCAGACGGCGATAACGCCGAGCAGCGCGATGATGAAGGCTTCCACCCAGCGGAAGCCGAGCTTCTGCAGGAAGAGGATCACGAAGACGTCGAGCGCGGTGATCAGCACGCCGAGTTCGAGCGGGATGCCCATCAACAGGTTGAGGCCGATCGCCGTGCCGATCACCTCGGCGATATCGGTGGCGATGATGGCGATTTCCGCAAAGGCCCAGAGCGGCAGCGAGACATATTTCGGAAAGGCGTCGCGGCAGGCCTGGGCGAGGTCGCGGCCGGAGGCGATCGCCAGGCGCGCGCAGAGCGATTGCAGCACGATCGCCATCAGGTTGGAAAGCAGAGCGACGGTGAGCAGCGCATAGCCGAATTTCGAGCCGCCGGCGAGCGAGGTCGCCCAGTTGCCGGGGTCCATATAGCCAACGGCGACCATGTAGCCCGGTCCGGCGAAGGCTGCCGCCCTTCGCCATCTCGAGCTGTGACGCCCAGTACCGACGGTGCGGTAAACATCCGACAGCGACGCTTCTCCGCGTTCGTGCCGCCAGCCGTTCTTTGCATTCGGATTGAGGGCGTCCATGCGATTTCCACCTGTTTTATCGTCAGCGCACTATGACGAATTAGAATGATAATGCAAGTCATTCGCAATAACAAATCCAAACCCGCTATTTTCAGGAACGCGGCCATTGCGTTTGCCGTTCCAGCGCATACATGGAGGCGATCGTGCGACCCGAAGCGAAGGATGGAAAATGGCCGGATTCTTGAGAAAACTGCTGCCGAAACGGTTCCGCAAGGACGGCATCACCATTCCGGTCGTCCGGCTGCAAGGGGCGATTATCAGCGGCGGCGGCCAGTTCCGACCGACCCTCAATCTCGCCAATGTCTCTCCGGTTCTGGAAAAGGCCTTCGCCATGAAGGACGCGCCGGCGGTCGCCATCTCCATCAATTCGCCGGGCGGCTCGCCCGTCCAGTCGCGCCTGATCTTCACCCGCATTCGCGAGCTCGCCCGTGAGAAACAGAAGAAGGTTCTGGTCTTCGTCGAGGATGTCGCTGCCTCCGGCGGTTACATGATCGCGCTTGCCGGCGACGAGATCATTGCCGACGCCACCTCCATCGTCGGCTCGATCGGCGTCGTTTCCGGCGGTTTCGGCTTTCCCGAACTCTTGAAGAAGATCGGCGTCGAACGCCGCGTCTATACGGCGGGCGAAAACAAGGTGATCCTCGATCCCTTCCAGCCGGAAAAGGAAAAGGATATCGAGTATCTGAAGAGCCTGCAGCTCGAAATCCACCAGGTCTTCATCTCCATGGTGCGCGAACGTCGCGCCAGCAAGCTGAGGGACGATGCGACGGTATTTTCCGGCCTGTTCTGGAGCGGCACGCGCGGCCTCGAACTCGGCCTCATCGATGGCCTCGGCGACATGCGCCAGGAGTTGAAGAGGCGCTACGGCCAGAAGACCAAACTGGAGCTCGTCACCGCCGGCCGCGGCCTGTTCGGCCGCCGGATTCCAGGTGTGTCGCCGGTTTCGCTCGAGGGCGCTGCATCCGGTCTCGCGACAGGGCTTGTCGAAGCGGCGGAAGAAAGAGCATTGTGGAGCCGGTTCGGGCTTTGAAGGGAGTAAGAGAGGGGCATGCCGCAGTTAATTACTATTCTGATCCTGGTCTTCTCAGCCTGGTGGCTTTACCGCCGCTTCGTCTCCGATGCCCGCAAGCTCGCCGAAAAGTCGCGCCGTGCTGAAAAAGAGCGCCAGACCGGCGCGATCGGCACGCTGGTCAAGGACCCGGCGACGGGAGAGTACCGGCTGAAGCGCGAGGGAGAATAAGAGGCGTCGCCACTCATTGGCCTCTCATCCGGCAATGGCTCCGGGCGCTCTGCAGGTGGAAGCCCCGCTCTGCCCTGCCGGGCATCTCCCCCACAGGTGGGAGATCGGCAAGTGGCTAAGGCTTCCCCAAACAACGGAACGCCTGCGCGGAGCCGTTATGAAAGCCGGCACATTCCCCCCAGCCGATCTCCCCCTTTGTGGGGGAGCTGTCCGGCAGGACAGAGGGGGGCACCCCCCACAGCACAAGAAAGAATTCCTCTTCCATATCGGCATTCGATGGCTCTCCGCCGCTGCAAAAGTCTTGACCCCCGCCGCCCTCCATGGCACCTGTCGCGCCGATAAATCCCAAGCAATCGGTGCCGTTCGATGTCAGCTATCCCAGACCATATGAACCCGAAGCGCTCCTTCCAGGCGCTGATCCTGACCCTGCATAACTACTGGGCGGACAAGGGGTGCGCGGTGCTGCAGCCCTATGACATGGAAGTCGGCGCCGGCACCTTCCACCCTGCCACCACGCTGCGCGCCCTCGGCCCGAAGCCGTGGAAGGCGGCTTACGTCCAGCCGTCGCGGCGCCCGTCCGACGGCCGCTATGGGGAAAACCCGAACCGGCTGCAGCATTATTACCAGTACCAGGTGATCCTGAAGCCGAACCCTGCAAATCTGCAGGAACTCTATCTCGGCTCGCTGGCGGCGATCGGTCTCGATCCGCTGCTGCACGACATCCGCTTCGTCGAAGATGACTGGGAAAGCCCGACGCTCGGCGCCTGGGGCCTCGGCTGGGAATGCTGGTGCGACGGCATGGAAGTCTCGCAGTTCACCTATTTCCAGCAGGTCTGCGGCATCGAATGCTCACCGGTCGCTGGCGAACTGACCTATGGTCTCGAACGCCTCGCCATGTATGTCCAGGGTGTCGATAATGTCTACGACCTGAACTTCAACGGCCGCGACGGCGACGAGAAGATCAGCTATGGCGATGTCTTCCTGCAGGCCGAGCAGGAATATTCGCGCCATAATTTCGAATTCGCCAATACCGAAATGCTGCATCGCCACTTCGTCGATGCCGAGAAGGAATGCCGGGCGCTGCTCGATGCCGGCGCCCCCGGCGACAACGCCAACCAGCGCCTGCACAAATGCGTCTTCCCGGCCTATGACCAGTGCATCAAGGCCAGCCACGTCTTCAACCTGCTCGACGCCCGCGGCGTCATCTCGGTCACCGAGCGGCAGAGCTATATTCTGCGCGTTCGCACGCTTGCCAAGGCCTGCGGCGAAGCCTTCCTGCTGACCGACGCCGGCGGCGTCAATCTCTCGAAAGAGGCGGCGTAAAAGCCGTCTCGAAAATTTCCGTCGCTTCCGTCGCTCCGCTTCTTTTGTATTGCGCAAACCGCCCCCACATTGTCTTGTGGGTGTTGCGATCACGTATGGCTTCGGTATCTCTTTTGAAGAGCGGTATTCTTTACTTTAAACTTTTGTATGAAAATTCCGCCCCCAGGATGTTGCGCCTTTTAGCATGGCCCATCTTATGCGCCATGCTGTTCGTCCTGACTTCGTGCAGCAATTTCGACAAAGAATTCACCGTCTATTCGGCAAACACTACGATCGAAGTCTATACCGACGGCAGTGCGTTTGTGTCGGAACACTTCGACATTTTGGTCAAAAAGGCGGAAAATTACGGCGGCGTCTACGTTGATATCCCTCAACGTTTCACGGATGCGTCAGGTGGTGTTCACTGGCGAGATTTCGAACTGGCCGCAGCCCGGCGTGACGGAATCGACGAATATTATTTCAAAGAAAACAATGTGCCGGGCTATTCGGTTTACATAGGAACAGAGCACTGCAAAGGTTGTTCTGCAGATCTGCTCACCGGTGTTGCAAAGATCCAGATCGCTTACTGGCTCGGACGCCTGGTTCGTCAGGAAGGCGATCGCGAGGTTGTCTTCCTGCCGGCCTATATGGGCCGCGTGCACGGCCAGGGAGCGAAAAAAACGCTTACTCTAAAAACTGCCGCCGGGCGGAACGGTACGCCCCTCGCAACAGGATCGGGCGTTGGCCTATGACATTACGCGGCGCGCACCGAATGAGATCTTGGTATCTATTCCAGTAGGTAAAGCGGATCGAAAGCTGCCGGACATCGAGATCGAATATCCCGCAGGGACCTTTGTGACCGTAACGAGCGGCGAGCGGGTGCAGTGGTGGCTTTCCGATCACTTTCTCCCATTCATAAGCATTTTGGGACCGCTCATCGCCGGTCTGTTTGTCCTCATGAGATTGGGGCAGGGCTGGCGATTGCCTGCACCTTCAATTGCTGGCGATAGCAGGAAGACGGAGAGCATCTCGCCTGCTTTAGCCGCCTATGTGTTTTGGAACTGGAAGCCGGATACTGCAAAGGCGGCCTTCATGGCGTCTGTCTGCCATCTCGCAACGAAGAGACTGCTTCGCATTTCTGGCCTTGGGGAGAATGCTGAAGCTTCGGATTTGTCTGCCAGGCAGGTGCGCAAGAAGGGCAAGGTGGCGCGCGCCAGATGGTATGGTCTTCCAGCTGTGACACGTTCGGTATTTGGTCGAATTGAAGGAGAGCGGCCCGTCAATGATCGGCGCACCGTCGTATATGCCCTGTATGGTTTCGAACGTGACTTGCACCAGATAGTCGCCGAGGAATATTGGAAAGTTAGAGGCGGCGCAGATCGAGCAGCGTTGACGACTTCGGCTACAATTCTAGTTCTTGGCATTGCCACTGCCTATTTGTCGGGCCTCTTGATTTTTTCCGCGGCCATCTGCGGGATATTGTTCATTGTTTTTCTGGTGGTAACAATGTTCCGCCATCCAGAGCGGTTTCCCGTGACCACCGGCACCTCCGAGCAGTTCAAACAGGCGATTAGTTTGTTTGTGGGTCTTCCGGCGATACTGATTGTTGCACTTGGCTATATCGGCACAACCGAGGTGATCGGCGAACAGCAGCCATATCTGGTGGCGATCTTGCTGCACATTGCCGGCATTATCGCCGTTTTGGCGATGCTGCGCATGCCAACGTTGAAGCAGCGGCAGATCCGCAATAACATCCTCAGTTTGCACCGTTATTTCCACGGTGAGATCGATGGCCCGCCAATGTCGATCGAATGCTACGAGCACCATCTGCCCTTCGCCGTCGCGCTTGGTGTCGAGCAACGCTGGACCGAACGTTTCAACCTCTGGCGAGAGAGCGAGAAGATGGATGCCTATGCTCCGGATTGGCGAACAAGTTCTTAGACGAGCGGTATTTTCAAAGTCTGATCGAAATCAGTCAAAGAATGACTGCGCCAAGATGACTTTGTTATGCCGAATCACTAACGTGCGATCATCAAATCGGGGGAGCTCATCTGCATGTATGTGATACTCGCTATTATCGTTGTCATCGCTCTCTATCTCGTCTTCATTTACAACGGCCTGGTTCGCGCGCGACAGATGGCGGAAGAAGCCTGGTCGGGCATCGACGTCCAGCTCAAGCGCCGCGCCGACCTGATCCCGAACCTTATCGAGACGGTCAAGGGTTATGCCGCCCACGAAAAATCGACGCTCGAAGAGGTGGTTGAGCTCCGCAACAAGGCGCAGGCCGTGCCATCGGGCGATGTGGCCGGCAGGGCGCAGGCAGAAGGTCTGCTCGGCCAGGCGCTCGGCCGCGTCATCGCGCTTGCCGAGGCCTATCCGGATCTCAAGGCCAACCAGAACTTTGCCGAGCTGCAGGCCTCGCTGGAAACCATGGAAGGCGAACTGCAGATGGCGCGGCGTTATTACAATGGTGCGGCCCGCGACCTGAACGTCAAGGTCGAAAGCTTCCCGTCCAATCTCGTCGCCGGCCAGTTCGGCTTTGCCAAGCGGGAATATTTCGAAATCACCAACGAAGCCGACCGCGCCGTCCCCACCGTGAAATTCTGACGATCCGGCATTTTGCCTTTGCGAGAAAGCGATTAAGAGCAGGGGGCGGATCGCGGCCGGCTAGAGCATGTCGCGCAAAACCAAAGACCTGAAGGGTGGGCCAAGCGAATCTGAAAGATCGCGACGCGCTTCAGGGTCGCCCCATGGACGGAAGAACAGCATGACACGCACAGCCAAACTCACGATCATTCCGCCGGGCAGGCCGCTTTCGGGCCGCGCCATGCCGCCCGGCTCCAAGTCGATCACCAATCGCGCGCTGCTGCTTGCCGGCCTTGCGAAGGGCACGAGCCGGCTGACCGGGGCGCTGAAGAGCGACGATACGCGTTATATGGCCGAAGCGCTGCGTGCCATGGGTGTTACGATCGACGAGCCTGACGATACCACCTTCGTCGTCACCGGCAGCGGCAGGCTACTGCCGCCGAAGGCGCCGCTCTTCCTCGGCAATGCCGGCACGGCGACACGTTTCCTGACGGCGGCTGCGGCTTTGGTCGACGGCACCGTCATCGTCGATGGCGACGAACATATGCGCAAGCGCCCGATCGGGCCGCTGGTCGAGGCGATGCGAACGCTCGGCATCGACGTGAGTGCCGAGACCGGCTGCCCGCCGGTCACCGTCAAGGGCACCGGCCGCTTCCAGGCCGACCGCATCCGCATCGATGGCGGCCTGTCCAGCCAGTATGTTTCGGCGCTGCTGATGATGGCGGCCGGCGGCGACCGGCCGGTCGACATCGAACTCGTCGGCGAGGATATCGGCGCGCTCGGCTATATCGATCTGACCACGGCGGCGATGAAGGCTTTCGGCGCCAAGGTCGAGAAGACCAGCCCGGTCACATGGCGCGTCGAGCCGACCGGCTACCACGCTGCCGACTTCATCGTCGAGCCGGATGCCTCGGCCGCGACCTATCTCTGGGCCGCCGAAGTCCTCACAGGCGGCGCGATCGATCTCGGTGTTCCCTCCGACGCCTTTTCGCAGCCGGATGCGCGCGCCTATGACATGATCGCCAAATTCCCGCATCTGCCGTCGGAGATCGACGGCTCGCAGATGCAGGATGCCGTTCCCACCCTTGCCGTGCTTGCCGCCTTCAACGAGACGCCGGTTCGCTTCGTCGGCATCGCCAACCTGCGCGTCAAGGAATGCGACCGCATCCAGGCGCTCTCGACCGGCCTCAACCGCATTGTTTCAGGCCTTGCCCGCGAGGAGGGTGACGATCTGATCGTGCAGTCGGATCCCGCACTTGTGGGCCAACATCTGCCGGCGGAGATCGACAGCTTCGCCGACCACCGCATAGCTATGAGTTTCGCGCTGGCCGGCCTGAAGATCGACGGCATCACCATTCTCGATCCCGATTGCGTCGGCAAGACCTTCCCCGCCTATTGGCGGACGCTGGCCGCCCTCGGCGTGACCTATCAGGACAAAGATTGACGAAACGCGCAGCCGAGGCTGCCGGCGGGGAGACAGGGATGGGGCGTCGGTTTTTCGGATTTTGCTTTGCACTGCTGTTGATGCTCGCCGCCCCGGCGGCCTTTGCCGCCGAGGTGATCGACAGTTTTGCCTCCGACATTACGCTCGAAAAAAGCGGTGCGATGACGGTGACGGAAACGATCACCGTCAATGCCGAAGGCAATCAGATCAACCACGGCATCTTCCGTGATTTCCCGCTCTATTTCACCGATGCCGCGGGTCGCCGCCGCAGCGTCGATTTCGATATGGTGTCGGTCCAGCGCGACGGCGATAACGAGCCCTGGCACACTGAATCGATATCAGGCGGCATCCGCATCTATGCCGGTTCTGCCGACGTGACCGTGACGCCGGGCCGTCATCGATACGTCTTCACCTACAGGACCAATCGCCAGATCCGCTATTTCGACGATCATGACGAACTCTATTGGAACGTCACCGGCAACGGCTGGATCTTCCCGATCCGCTCGGCCACGGCGAGGGTGAAGCTGCCGCCTGATGTCGGCGCGACGGAGACGACCTTCTTCACCGGCCCTGAGGGAGCCACCGGAAAGAATGCCCGCGTCAGCGAGAGCGGCGCTGGCTTGGTCTTTTCCACCACCGCGCCGCTTGATGCCTACGAAGGCCTGACCTTTGCGATTCGCATGCCGAAGGGGTCTATCGATCCGCCGAGCGCGGATATGGAAAGCACCTGGTGGCTGAAGGACAACCGCAATTATTTCATCGGCTTCGGCGGTCTGCTCCTGGTTTTGGCATATTACACGCGCTCCTGGCTGAAGGTCGGCCGCGATCCTGCCCGTGGCGTCGTCGTGCCGCGCTGGGACGCGCCTGATGGTATCTCGCCGGCGCTGGTCAACTATATCGACAATAAGGGCTTCTCCGGCGAGGGCTGGACGGCGCTGTCCGCCACCGCGCTCAATCTTGCCGTCCGCGGTTACGTCAAGCTCGAAGACCTGAAGAATTCGATTGTCATCCAAGGCACCGGCAAGCCACTCGGCAAGGAGAAATTCCAGGCCGGCGAAATCGAATTGCTGAAGGTCGCCGGCGGCGCCGGTTCGACGCTGACGATCGACAAGGCCAATGGCGAGCGGGTGAAGTCCGTCGGCCAGGCCTTTCGCTCGGCGATCGAGAAAGAACATCGCGGCAAATATTACAATTCCAACCTCGGCTATACCGCCGGCGGCATCGTGCTCAGCGCCGCAGCCCTAGTGATCCTGTTCGTCTTCGGTTCGCTGGCGCCGGATACCATCGCGCTGATGCTGATCCCGATCGCCATTTCGGTCTTCGTTGCGGTGTTCGCCGCCGGCCTCGTCAGGTCGCTGCATCGCGGCAAGTCGCTGTTCGGTAAGATCATCGCCATCATCTCCGCCGCGATCGGCGTCTTCGTCGGCATCAGCATCCTGGCGACCATGGTGCTGGCGCTTGCCTCGTCGCTGGTGGAACTGCACGAAACGCCGATGCTGTTTGCCGTCGGCGGCATCGTGCTGCTCAACATCCTCTATGTCTTCATCATGGGTGCACCGACCCCGCTCGGCGCCAAGATGATGGATGGCATAGACGGCCTGCGCCAATATCTGACGCTTGCCGAGAAGGACCGGATGAACACGGCCGGCGCCCCGGAGATGTCGCCGCGGCATTTCGAGACGCTGCTGCCCTATGCGGTGGCGCTCGGCGTCGAAAAGCCCTGGTCGCGCACCTTCGAGATCTGGCTTGCGGCCGCCGCTGCCGGTGCGGCTGCAGCCTATGCGCCCGCCTGGTATGCCGGCAATTTCAACAGCGACAGCTTTTCCGATCGTATCGGTGGTTTTTCCTCGTCCATGGCCTCGACCATCGCGTCGACGATACCCGCGCCGCCGCCCTCAAGTTCATCCTCCGGTTTTTCCGGCGGCGGCTCGTCCGGCGGCGGTGGTGGAGGCGGGGGAGGCGGGGGCTGGTAAGCTTTCCCGCTTGACCTTTCGGCCCTTGGCCCTTAACCGCCAGACAGAAAAGGAAAGGGTCGCGCATGAAGGTTCTGTTGATCGGATCGGGCGGACGCGAGCACGCGCTCGCCTGGAAGCTGGCGCAATCGCCGCTGATGAGCGAATTCTACGCCGCACCCGGCAATCCCGGCATTGCCGAACACGCCGTGCTCGTGCCGGTTGACATCGAGGATCACGAAGCGGTCGTGGCCTTCTGCAAGGACAAGGCGATCGATTTCGTCGTCGTCGGCCCGGAAGCGCCGCTGGTTGCCGGCCTCGCCGACCGGCTGCGCGCCGATGGCCTGGCGGTCTTCGGTCCCTCCGCTGCCGCAGCCCAGCTCGAGGGTTCCAAAGGTTTCACCAAGGATATCTGCGCCCGCTACGGCATTCCGACGGGCGCCTACCAGCGCTTCAACAATGGACCGAAGGCCAAAGCCTATATCCGCGCCGAGGGCGTGCCGATCGTCGTCAAGGCCGATGGTCTTGCCGCCGGCAAGGGCGTGACGGTTGCGATGACGCTCGATGAAGCTTTGGCCGCGGTCGACGACTGCTTCGAGGGCGCCTTTGGTGCTGCCGGCGCCGAAGTCGTCGTCGAAGCTTATCTCGATGGCGAGGAAGCGAGCTTCTTCTGCCTCTGCGATGGCAAACATGCGCTGCCGCTTGCAACCGCCCAGGATCACAAGCGGGTGGGCGAGGGCGATACCGGCGTCAATACCGGCGGCATGGGCGCCTATTCGCCGGCGCCTGTGATGACCGCCGAAATGGTCGAGCGCACCATGAAAGAGATCATCGAACCGACGATGCGCGGCATGGCCGAGAGTGGTCATCCTTTCTCCGGTGTCTTTTTCGCCGGGCTGATGATCACCAAGAAGGGGCCGGAGCTGATCGAATACAATGTCCGCTTCGGCGATCCCGAATGCCAGGTGATGATGATGCGGTTGAAGAGCGATCTCCTGCCGCTGCTGCTCGCCACCGCCAACGGCACGCTCGATCAGGTCAAGGCCGAATGGAACGACGATCCGGCACTGACGGTGGTCATGGCCTCGAAGGGTTATCCGGGCGCCTACGACAAGAACACGCCGATCCTTTCCCTGCCGGACGCAGGCAAGGGCGAGAAGGTGTTTCATGCCGGCACGGGTCTGAAGGACGGCGCGCTGGTTGCGACCGGCGGCCGTGTGCTGAATGTCACCGCGTCAGGCGGCACGGTCGCCGAGGCGAAGAGCCGCGCATACGCGCTGCTTGACAGGGTGAGATGGGAAAACGGCTTCTGCCGGCGCGACATCGGCTGGCGGGCGATCGAGCGCGAAACTGGCTCGGTATGAGTATAAACCGGCCCGTTCTTTAAATTTTTACCCTTTCCCCTGACGGGATGGAAACAAAGCTGCGCTAATTTGCTCCCAAGATGAGACGGAGTGGCATTGATGCGTCAGATTTTCCTCGGTGCGGCAATCCTGCTGATGGCAGGCCCTGTGATGGCGTCCTCGATAGAGGTGGTCGGCAAGACCGCGCCGCGCGCTGAAAGCAGCATCGTCACCGAAAGCTGCGCCCATTGCCCGCCGCTCCAGGCCGAGTTGACCAAGAGGGACTATACGGTGCCGGAGCTGAAACCCGGCGTCCTCCAGGCGAGTGAAGTCCGCGATGTCGGCGGCGAAAAGAAGATCTATCGCACCGAAGGCTGGATGGGCGGCTCGCCGGTCGTCTTCGTCAGCAAGGCGACGCCTGAATCCATGATTGCGGCCGCGCCGCCGGCGGCGCCGGTAGACGGCATCGACATGAATGCGACGACCGCAGCCGTCATTGGCGGCGACGCCAGGCCTGTTGAAGCAGGCATGACGGAACAACCGGCAGCTCTTAACGCTTCCGAATTCAAGCTGCGTTTCTAGGAGCAACCTCCAGGAAAAGTGCGAAGCGATTTCCGTCCGGAATTGCCCAAAACAAATAAGTTCCCTGCCCCTGCCTGATCAAGTTTTCGATCGATTGGGGTTCCACCACCGGTGGACCGAATGCACCCTCGATGAGCAGCGAGGGTGCATTCTTGTTTATGCGCAATCACAAGCTGAATTATTGAAGTTGGATAGAAGAAATGCAACTTACGAAATTATTCGAGAAGTTATATTTCAATCGTCACAAGTCATGCAAATAGATGCCATGACCCGTTAAAACATAATTCAGCCATCCACTCTAATTTTACCAATCGAAAGGCCGGAGGACGCATGATTGCGCTAGCTGCGCGGGCGATATGAGACGTCCGCAGGTCGGGAGTTGCCCGATCCGGAATTGTTTCTAATTCAGCTGCTTTGCGAGGCAAATCATGAAAAAGCTCAAGATTGCGCATCAACTTTTTGCGCTGATCGGCGTCCTAATGGCTGCTTTTGCAGTCGCCACCTATTTCGAAATCCGCACCTCCGAACAGGCAATTTACGACGAGCGTTTCGACATGCTGCGCACACAGGTCGAATCGGGCATCTCCGTTCTCAATACCTTCTATGAGCGCGAGAAGGCCGGCCAGATGACGCATGAGGCCGCCCAGGCGGAAGCCTTCGAGATCCTGAAGCGCGTCAGCTTCCAGCCATCCGGTTACCTCTTCGGTTTCGACTACAACGTCGTTCAGCTTTTTCATCCGAGCCCGGTCAATCTCGGCAAGGACATGAGCGGCCAGGTCGACAAGACCGGCGCGAAATTCAGCCAGGCGCTGGTCGACAACGGCAAGGCCGGCGGCGGCCGCACCTTCTACTATTGGACCAAACCGGGCCAGCCGGAAGACCAGGTCTTCCTCAAGGGCGGTTATTCCAAGGCCTTCGAGCCCTGGAAGATCGTCGTCGGCACCGGCGTCTATCTCGATGACTTGCAGCAGAAGGTCAATGCGACGATCTGGAAGGCGCTGACCGCTTCGCTGATCGTCTTCGTCTGCGGCATCGCCGCCGCCGTCTTCTTCATCCGTGGCATCTCCCATCCGCTGAAGGACATCCACAATGCCCTGCAGTCGGTCGCCGAAGAGGATGTTTCGATCACCATCCCGCACACCGGCATGAACAACGAAGTCGGCATGATGGCGAAGGCAACGCAGTCGCTGCAGGAAAAGATCAGGGAGCGCCATGCGATGTCCGATCGCGAGGCGGCCCAGCAACTGGCGCTGGAAAGCGAGCGCGAAAACAATCTGCGTCAGCAGCAGGATGAAGCAACGCTCCAGGCACGCGTGGTGACGACGATCGGCCAGGCGCTGGAGATGATTGCCCGCGGTGATCTTACCGTCCGCTGCGCCGATCTAGGCCAGAAATACGCCGCCCTTCGCGACAACTTCAACGATGCGCTGTCGCATCTCGAGGCCGCCATGGCCAAGGTCAGCGCCAAGGGCACCGATATCGGCACCAGCAAGGAAGAGATCCGCCGCGCCTCCAACGAACTGTCGCAGCGCACCGAGCGCCAGGCCGCCAGCCTGGAAGAGACTTCGGCCGCCCTCGACGAACTCACCGTCGCCGTCCGTCAGACGGCTGACGGCGCCCATGAGGCGAGCAAGCGTGTCCATTCGGTCAGCACCGAAGCGACCCATAGCGATGCGATCGTCACCCAGGCGATCGAGGCGATGAGCGGCATCGAGAAATCGTCGTCGGAGATCACCAAGATCATCGGCGTCATCGACGAGATCGCCTTCCAGACCAACCTGCTTGCTCTCAACGCAGGCGTCGAGGCAGCCCGTGCCGGTGAATCCGGCAAGGGTTTTGCGGTTGTCGCCCAGGAAGTGCGTGAACTTGCCCAGCGCTCTGCCGCTGCGGCCAAGGAGATCAAGGACCAGATCGCCCGCTCCTCCAGCCAGGTCGACCATGGCGTCCGTCTGGTCGGCGAGGCAGGCGAGGCGCTGAAGCGGATCTCCGACCAGATCAAGGCCGCCAACGAGATCGTCGCCAAGATCGCCCACAGCGCTTCCGAACAGGATACGACGCTGCGCTCGATCTCCTCGTCGATGAACCAGCTCGACGCCGCCACCCAGCAGAACGCCGCCATGGCCGAAGAGACCACGGCATCGGCCGAGACGCTGGCCACCGATACCGACGAGCTGATCGACCTCATCCGCGGCTTCCGCGTCAGTGCGCCACAGCACCGCCAGGCCGAACCGATGCGCCGAGCCAGCTGAAAATTTGAAAACAAGCGATATTCGACCGCCGGATGAAAATCCGGCGGTTTTGCTTTGTAAGCACCCCCGGATTTTTAGGGAAATGCACGTCGCGAATAATAAAATTAAAGCTTTTTTATAGGGTGGGCATCAATTGTTACTTTACCCGGTCGCAGCATGTTTATTTTAGCAGCGGTAGACGCGTCTTCTTTTTCGGCGCGCTCGCACAGGCGGTAGAAAACCGCACCGGAATGTATTCACCCATTCCCGTTGCGAGGCGTCATGAAAAATTTGAAGATATCAAAACAGCTCATATTGCTGGTCGTCGGCCTGATGGTGGCGTTTGCAATCGCCACCTCCCTGCAGATCCGCTCCTCGGTCAATGCGATCTACAACGAACGCTATGACATGCTGCGGGCGGAGGTCCAGTCTGCGGTCTCTGTTCTCAAAATCTACCAGGCAAAGGTGACTGCCGGCGAAATGACGCTGGAAGATGCCCAGAAGCAGGCCTACGCCACGGTCAATGCAATGAAATACGACCCCGATGGTTATTTCTTCGGCTATAGCTACGACATCCAGATGATGTTCCACTACGATGCCGCGAAAATCGGTCAGGTCAACAAGGGTCAGCCGGACAGCAAAGGAAAGCTCTATCGCGAAGAGCTGGTCAAGCTCGGGCAGCAGGGCGGCGGTCTCGTCGAATATTATTCCACAGCCAAGCCAGGCCAGCCCGCCGGCGATTTTCGCAAGACGGCCTATGCACAGGCCTTCGATCCTTGGAAGGTCGTCGTCGTCACCGGCGTCTACATGGACGATCTCGATGCTCAGATAAACAGCACGATCCTGACCGCGCTCTCCGGCAGCATCGTCCTGTTCTTCCTTGCCATGGCCGCCGCCTACGTCGTCATCCGCGGCATATCGGGACCTCTCAATAACGTCCATGCCGCCCTGAAGGCTGTCGCCGAAGAGGATGTCTCCATTGCCATCCCGCATACCGGCATGAACAACGAAGTCGGCATGATGGCGAAGGCGACGCAGTCACTGCAGGAAAAGATCAGGGAGCGTCATGCGATGTCCGATCGCGAGGCGGCCCAGCAACTGGCGCTGGAAAGCGAGCGCGAAAACAATCTGCGCCAGCAGCAGGATGAAGCAACGCTCCAGACACGCGTAGTGACGACGATCGGCCAGGCGCTGGAGATGATTGCCCGCGGTGATCTTACCGTCCGCTGCGCCGATCTAGGCCAGAAATACGCCGCCCTTCGCGACAACTTCAACGATGCGCTGTCGCATCTCGAGGCCGCCATGGCCAAGGTCAGCGCCAAGGGCACCGATATCGGCACCAGCAAGGAAGAGATCCGCCGCGCCTCCAACGAACTGTCGCAGCGCACCGAGCGCCAGGCCGCCAGCCTGGAAGAAACCTCGGCCGCTCTCGATGAGCTCACCGTCGCCGTCCGTCAGACGGCCGATGGCGCCCATGAGGCGAGCAAGCGCGTCCATTCGGTCAGCACCGAAGCCACTCATAGCGATGCGATCGTCACCCAGGCGATCGAGGCGATGAGCGGCATCGAGAAGTCGTCCTCGGAGATCACCAAGATCATCGGCGTCATCGACGAGATCGCCTTCCAGACCAACCTCTTGGCGCTGAACGCCGGCGTCGAGGCAGCCCGTGCCGGTGAATCCGGCAAGGGTTTTGCGGTTGTCGCCCAGGAAGTGCGTGAACTTGCCCAGCGCTCTGCCGCTGCGGCCAAGGAGATCAAGGACCAGATCGCCCGCTCCTCCAGCCAGGTCGACCATGGCGTCCGTCTGGTCGGCGAGGCAGGCGAGGCGCTGAAGCGGATCTCCGACCAGATCAAGGCCGCCAACGAGATCGTCGCCAAGATCGCCCACAGCGCTTCCGAACAGGATACGACGCTGCGCTCGATCTCCTCGTCGATGAACCAGCTCGACGCCGCCACCCAGCAGAACGCCGCCATGGCCGAAGAGACCACGGCATCGGCCGAGACGCTGGCCACCGATACCGACGAGCTGATCGACCTCATCCGCGGCTTCCGCGTCGGTGGCGAAAGCGCTGCCCCGGCCATGCATCAGGGTCGCCGCGCCGCATAAACGGCGCGGGGACAAAAGCGTTTTTATCACCAAAATTAGCGGCCGTCGGTTCTCCGGCGGCCGTGCCTTTTGAGGCTCATTGCCCGATGCGTTCGATCAGCCGCTCGATCTCGCGATCGGAAAACACTTCAACGCCGGCTGCTTTCAGCGCAGCCGCCGTCACGCCGTTGCCGGCCTGCTTGCGGCCGGAAAACGTGCCGTCATAGATGAAACCGGAGCCGCAGGACGGGCTGCCGTCGATGAGCAGCGCATAGTGGCAGCCGGCTTGCCGCGCGAGCGCCACGGCATTTTCCGCCGCCAGCAGGAACTCTTCCGTTACGTCGGCGCCCGTCAGCTCGACAACCCGCGCCGTGCCGGCCAGCACATCCTCGCCGGTCGCCGCTTCTGCGATCTCCGCAGGCGGCCGCGGCACCGTCATGCCCGCCGACATCTCCGGACAGATCGTCACCAACCCGCCTTCGGCCCGCCAACGCTCGATCGCCGGATGAAGCAACGGCTTCGCCCGCCCGTCATAGCGGACGGCCTGGCCCATGAGACAGGCGCTGACGAGAATCTTGCTCTGCATATCTGCTTGAATACAGCCGGAGCCGCGGCAATGCCAGACCGCCGATGGCGGCCGAATATTAGCCCGAGATCTTCGAGAAATCGGCAACCGTTCCCGTCGCCTCGCGGATCAGCCGCAGCAGGGCGAGACGGTTGGCGCGGATGGCGGCGTCCTCGTCGTTGACGAGCACGTCTTCGAAGAAGCGGTCGACCGGGCCGCGCAGTTTGGAAAGCGCTTCCATCGCCGAGCGGAAATCCTCCCCGGCGACGGCGTCCGAGGCGTCCTTCGATGCGCCGGAGATTGCGGCGAATAGCTCCTTCTCGGCATCGAGCGTCAGAAGCGCTGGCGAAACGCCATCGGCGATCACGGTGCCCTTCTTTTCCTCGGCGGCAAGCAGCTGCGTCGCCCGCTTGGTGCCGGAAAGCAGGTTCTTGCCGTCTTCCGAGGTGATGAAGGCCGTCAGCGCTTCGACGCGGCGCGCCACCATCAACAGGTCGTCGGCATCTGAAGTCAGCACGGCGTCGATCAGATCGTGGCGGGCGCCCTGGTCGCGCAGATAGACCTTGAGACGGTCGTGGAAGAAGGAGAGCAGGTCGCCATCCTTGGTCGTTGCCAGCAGCGGCAGGCGGATCCTTCGCTCCAGCAGGATCCTGACGACACCGAGTGCCGCACGCCGCAGGGCGAACGGATCCTTCGACCCTGTCGGCTTTTCGTCGATCGCCCAGAAACCGATTAGCGTATCGAGCTTGTCGGCAAGGGCGATGGTGATCGCCACTCTGTCCTCCGGCACGCGGTCCGACGGACCCTGGGGCTTGTAGTGGTCCTCTATCGCTGCGGCAACGGAGGCGTCCTCACCCTGCAGCACCGCATATTTGCGGCCCATCAATCCCTGCAGTTCCGGGAATTCGCCAACGGCTTCGGTGCGCAGATCGGCCTTGGCGAGCACGGCGGCGCGATCGATGAGAGCCGCGTCGGCGCCGGTGATATCAGCCAATTCCTTGGCCAGCGTGCGGATGCGCGCAACACGCGCGCCCTGTGTGCCGAGCTTGGCATGGAAGGTCACATCAAGCGCATCGAGCTTGGCCATGCGCTGGTCGAGCGGCTTCTTCAGGTCGAGGCCGAACTTTGCTGCCGAAGCTTCCAGCGTCTCGAGATCCGGCAAGTTGCCCTGGTCGCGCTTCCAGAAATGCAGCGCATCCGAAAGCCGGGCCCGCACCACCTTGCCGTTGCCGTGGACGATTTCCTTGCCGCCGTCGCTTGCCTGGATGTTGGAGACGAGGATGAACTTGTTCGACAGCGTCTCGCTCCCGCTCGCGCGCGTCACAAAACACTTCTGGTTGGTCTTGATCGTCAGCCGGATGATTTCCGATGGGATCGAGAGATAATCCTCCTCGAAGCTGCCCATCAGCACCTGCGGCCATTCGACGAGGCCGGAGACTTCCTCCAGCAGGCCTTCGTCTTCCACCAGCTCCAGCCCGTTGGCAAAGGCGATATCGCGGGCGTCGTGCAGGATGATGTCCTTGCGCCGCTCGGCATCGAGGATGACCTTGGCCTTTTCCAGGTTCGCCGCATAATCGTCGAAGCGCCGCACGGTGATCGCCTCCGGCGCATGGAAACGGTGGCCGTAGGTGATGTTGGAGGCAGTGATGCCGTCGATCTCGAAGGGGATAACAATGGTCTCTTCATGCTCCGGGCCGAAGGTGCAGACGATCGACTGCAGCGGCCGCACCCAGCGCAGTGCGCCGGGCTTCGACGAGGCCTTGCCCCAGCGCATCGATTTCGGCCAGGGAAAATCGCGGATGATGCCGGGCATGACATCGCTGACGATCTCTTCCGTTGCGCGGCCGGGCTTGGAGATGACCGCGACGTAGAAATCGCCCTTCTTCGGATCGCTCACCACCTGTGCCTCGGAGACCGAGGAAAGCCCGGCGCCGCGCAAAAAGCCTTCGATCGCCTTCTCGTTGGCGTCGGTGCGCGGTCCCTTGCGTTCCTCACGCACATCGGCCGAGCGCGCCGTCAGGCCGTGGATGTCGAGCGCAAGCCGCCGCGGCGTCCAGTATTCGCGCGCGCCCTCGTAGGACAGACCCGCTTCGACAAGCGCATCGGTGACGAGCTTCTTCAGGTCGCCGGCAGCCTTGCGCTGCATGCGGGCCGGAATCTCTTCGGAGCGGAGTTCGAGAAGAAGGTTTGGCATGTCGAATTTCCTTGCCTCCCGCGACAGGGGAGGGATGGCATGGGCGCCGGGTCAAAACGTTGCTTCTGCTAGCAAAGAATGGCGCATCTGCACAACCGCAAAATCGCCGCCTTTCCGGCATGCTTATCCTGTGGATCGGCGCTCGGCCGTAAACTCCAACATTGCCTTGCCGCTTTTCGCCGCTATGGTCCCGCCACCTCTGACGAAACAGGAAATCCCATGGCCGCAGACCTCCGTTATCTCGCAGCCCGCATCTCCGCCGAAATCAACGCCCGGCCCGAACAGGCCAAAGCTGCCATCGAGCTGCTCGACGAAGGCTCTACCGTGCCCTTCATCGCCCGCTACCGCAAGGAAGTGACGGGCGGGCTGGATGATACGCAGCTGCGCAATCTCGCCGAGCGGCTGGTCTATCTGCGCGAACTCGAAGCTCGGCGCGACGCGATCGTCGAATCGATCACCGGCCAGGGCAAGATGACCGACGAGCTGATGACCAAGGTCGCAGGCGCCGAAACCAAGGCCGAGCTTGAGGATCTCTATCTGCCCTACAAGCCGAAGCGCCGCACGCGGGCCGAAATCGCCCGTGAACGTGGCCTCGGCCCGCTCGCCGAGACGATCCTCGCCGACCGCGCCAGGGAACCGGCGGTATTGGCGGAAGGCTTCGTCACGGCTGATGTGCCCGATGTGAAGACGGCGCTCGAAGGCGCGCGCGACATCATCGCCGAAGGCATTGCCGAAAATGCCGACCTGCTCGGCAGGTTGCGCGCCCATATGCGCCAGGCTTCGCTGTTGAAGGCGAAAGTCGTCGACGGCAAGCAGGCGACCGGCGAGAAGTTTTCCGATTATTTCGACCATTCCGAACGCTGGGCGACTGCCCCCGGTCACCGCGCGCTCGCCATGCTGCGCGGCTGGAACGAGGAGGTGCTGACGCTGACGATCGAGGCCGACGCCGAGACGACCTCTCCGAACAAGCCGGTCGAACGCATGATCGTGGCGGCCTACGAGATCGGCACGAGCCGTCCCGGCGACCGCTGGCTGATGGAGGTCGCAAGCTGGACCTGGCGCGTCAAGCTTTCCATGTCGCTCTCGCTCGACCTGATGCGGGAACTGCGCGAAAGGGCCGAAGAGGAGGCGATCCATGTCTTCGCCCGCAATCTCAAGGATCTGCTTTTGGCTGCACCCGCCGGCTCGCGCGCGACAATGGGTCTTGATCCCGGCATCCGCACCGGCGTCAAGGTCGCCGTCGTCGACGGCACCGGCAAGGTGGTGGCGACATCGACCGTCTATCCCTTCCAGCCGAGGAACGATGTGCGCGGCGCCCAGGTCGAGCTCGCATCGCTGATCCGCAAGCACAATGTCGAGCTGATCTCGATCGGCAACGGCACCGGCAGCCGCGAAACCGAAAAGCTGGTGGCCGACATGCTGGCCGAGTTGCCGGCGCCGAAGCCGACCAAGGTCATCGTGTCGGAAGCCGGCGCCTCGGTCTATTCCGCCTCGGCGACCGCCGCGGCTGAATTCCCCGATCTCGACGTGTCGCTGCGCGGCGCCGTCTCCATCGCGCGCCGGCTGCAGGATCCGCTGGCCGAACTCGTCAAGATCGAGCCGAAGTCGATCGGCGTCGGCCAGTATCAGCACGACGTCGACCAGCAGAAGCTGTCGCGTTCGCTCGATGCCGTGGTGGAAGATGCGGTGAATGCCGTCGGCGTCGATCTCAACACCGCGTCAGCGCCGCTGCTCTCGCGCGTCTCCGGCCTCGGCCCGTCGATCGCCGACGCTATCGTCCGCCACCGCGACAGCGAAGGCCGTTTCGAGACGCGAAAGGATCTGCTGAAGGTCGCCAGACTCGGCGGCCGCACTTTCGAGCAATGCGCCGGCTTCCTGCGCATCCCCAACGGCAAGGAGCCGCTCGACTCCTCCTCGGTCCACCCGGAGGCCTATGGCGTCGCCAAGAAGATCGTCGCTGCCTGCGGCCGCGATCTGCGCGCGTTGATGGGCGATAGCGCGGTGTTGAAATCGGTTGATCCGCGCCAGTTCATCGACGAGAAATTCGGCCTGCCGACGGTCAGGGACATCATTGCGGAGCTGGAAAAGCCCGGCCGCGACCCGCGTCCGAGCTTCAAGACGGCGACCTTCGCCGAGGGCGTCAACGAAATTTCCGACCTCAAGCCCGGCATGGTGCTGGAAGGCACGGTGACCAATGTTGCCGCCTTCGGCGCCTTCGTCGATATCGGCGTGCACCAGGATGGCCTGGTGCATGTGTCCCAACTTGCCGATCGCTTCGTCAAGGATCCCCACGAGGTCGTCAAGGCGGGTGATGTCGTCAAAGTGCGGGTTGTAGAAGTCGACGCCAAGCGCAAGCGCATCGCTCTTTCTATGAAACGCGATGACGGTTCTTCAGCGCCGCCGCCGCGGGGTGATTCTCGCGCGAACCAGGGTTCCCGGCCGCAGAACGAGCGCCGGCCCGCGGCCGCGAAACCGGAGAGCCAGGGCGCTTTCGGCGCAGCACTTGCCGAAGCGATGAAGCGAAAATAAGGGTTTAGCCGGCATTTCGGCAAAAATGCAACAGTTTGGCAGCGTTCTGAACAGAGTGCTAAATCCGGCGCTTGTAAGGCGAAAGAGAGCTACTAAGTTGATGTGACCATCCTGTCACATTTTCGAGGCGTCCATGGCGTCGGCATTCTTATCGATCGTCGAAAATATCATCCGCAAGGGTTCGTTGAAACTTACCATCGCCAATGGCGAAACCCACACTATCGGCGACGGCACCGGTGAAACCGTTGTCGCCCGCCTTGCCGATCAGGAGGCCGAGGACGCCATCCGGCGCGACCCGGCCATGAAACTCGGCGAAATGTACATGCAAGGCCGGTTCATTCTCGAACAGGGCAACATCTATGATTTCCTGTCGCTGGTGAAACAGAACACCACCAACGAGATTTTCGATTTCAAGATGGCGGCACTGCTCCTCGGCCGCATTGCCTGGCAGCAGCTGAAGAGCCGTGTGCCGGTCAATCGCAACAAGCACAACGTCGCCCATCATTACGATCTGTCGGCCAAGCTCTTCGATCTTTTCCTCGACGAGGACTGGCAATATTCCTGCGCCTATTTCGAGCCGCCGGGCATTGGTCTCGACGAGGCACAGCTCGCCAAGAAACGCCATATCGCCGCCAAGCTTCTGCTCGAGCCGAACCAGCGTATCCTGGAGATCGGCTCCGGCTGGGGCGGCATGGGCATGTACCTGACGGAGGCGACCGACAGTGCCGAGTTCACCGGCATCACACTGAGTGAGGAGCAGCTCAAGGTCTCGCGTACGCGCGCCGAAAAACGCGGCCTTGCCGACCGGGTGCGGTTCGAACTGCAGGACTACCGCACCATGACGGGCAGGAAGTTCGACCGTATCGTCTCGGTCGGCATGTTCGAACATGTCGGCATCGGCCACTACGGCAATTTCTTCCGCAAGGTATCGGATCTCCTCGACGACAACGGCGTCATGGTGCTGCATTCGATCGGCCGCCCGAAGCCGAGCTTCGGCACCAATGCGTTCATCGAGAAATACATCTTCCCGGGCGGCTACATCCCTTCCGTCGGCGAGGTCGTGCCGCCACTTGAGAAGGCCGGACTGCTGGTCAAGGATATCGAAATCCTGCCGCTGCATTATGCCTATACGCTGCGCCATTGGCGCGAGCGTTTCGTGGCGCGCAAGGCCGAAGCGGTGGCGCTTTACGACGAGCAGTTCTTCCGCATGTGGGAGTTCTATCTGGCCGGTTCCGAAATAGGGTTCCGCTGGGACGAGCTCTTCATCCTGCAGATCCAGATCGCCAAGAACCAGTTCGCCGTTCCCGACAATCGCAATTACATCGCGCGCAATGAAGCAAAGCTGAAGGAATTCGAGGCGGGGCGCGCTCCGCTCGAAAAGGTGACGTTCTGATCCCGCGGAAGTGCCGCTTCCGCTGGCGGTTTTGGACGGATTCTCATGAAAGGACGTGCCGATGAGCAGTGCGTTTCCCGAGATCTACCTGGTCCGCCACGGTGAAACCGAATGGAGCCTGTCCGGGCGCCATACCGGACGTAGCGATATTCCCCTGACGGCGAACGGCGAGGCCGCCGCTCGCAAGCTCGCCGACCGGCTGGCGGGCCTTAGCTTCTCCGCCGTCTGGTCGAGCCCGTCCGAGCGGGCCCGCAAGACCTGCGCGCTCGCCGGATTCGGATGGGGCGCGGTGATGAAGGACGATCTCGCCGAATGGGACTACGGCGCTTATGAAGGCATCACCACCAAGGCGATCCTTGCCGACCGCCCGGGGTGGCAGCTCTTTCGCGACGGTTGCCCGAAGGGCGAGTTCGCCGCCGATGTCGGCGCCCGCGCAGACGCCGTCATCCATGCGCTTCGCCAAACGGCCGGCACCATCCTGATCTTCTCGAGCTCGCATTTCCTGCGTGTGCTGGCCGCCCGCTGGCTTGGCCTTCCGCCGGAAGACGGCTCCCGTTTCGTGCTCGATACGGCCAGCATCAGCGTGCTCGGCTACGAGCACGATCTGACCGAGCCGGTCATCCGCCGCTGGAACCAGAGATAGCGCTGGCATCCGTCATTTTTGCCTGTGTCATCTCGCTGCCGTGGTTAACACTGGGGTAACGAGATCAGGATAAATGTAGCGAACGCCGCCCTCCGCGGCTTTGTTTTTGCGTTTTCTGGAGTGCGGATGTGTCTCATCGATCAGTCGTATCGATCTCTCTGGCTATTGCCCTTTTCTCTGCTGGATCGGCGGTCGCCCAGGAAAGCGGCCAGCACTTCTGGTCCGGCGACTGGTACCTGAGCGTCGGCGTTGCCGGCTTCTCCGCCCCGAAATTCGAGGGCTCGTCGCATAATGAATTCAAGTTCAGCCCGCTGATCTCCGTCGGCCGCCAGGGTGCTGGCCCGCGTTTTTCCTCGCGCAACGACAATCCCTCCTTCGCCCTCATCGACAAGGGCGCCTTCCGCGCCGGCATCGTCGGCAAATTCGTGCCGTCGCGCGATGACGGCGACAGCAGCCAGCTGAAGGGCTTGAAGAAGGTCAAATGGGGGGCGGAAGCCGGCGGTTTCGTCGAAGTCTACCCGACCGATTTCCTTCGCGCCCGCGCCGAAGTCCGCCAGGGCATCCGCTCGCATGACGGCATCGTCGCCGACCTCGCGGTCGATGCCTTTACCGATATTGCGCCCGACCTGCAACTATCAGGCGGCCCGCGCGCGACATTCGCCACCAGCGGCTATTACGACGCCTACTACGGCGTCAACGCCAAGCAGGCGGCGGCAAGCGGCCTTGATCCCTATAAGCCGTCGTCCGGCATCCAGTCCTATGGCGCCGGCACGGCGCTGACATGGAAGGCGACGGAAAACCTCTCGGCAAGTTCTTTCCTCGAATATAAGCGGCTGGCGGGTCCCGCCGCCGACAGCAGCCTCGTGCGCGACCGCGGCTCGAAAAACCAGGTCCTGATCGGCGTTTCGGCGACCTATAAGTTCAATTTTTCCCTGCAGTGATTGACAGCGCCGCGGGTCATTTCAGATGCGTGGCGCTGTAACCATTTGAATTGCAGTGTAATTTCATCCCGGGATCGATTCTGATCTAGGGATGATGCAAGTGGCAGCGCAATGATCGCTTCTTGACCGGATCGGCGGCCCGCCGCTAGATGAGCGGCATGCACGATACCGGCGACTTCAACGATCGCGTCTCCGACGCACCTTCCGATAACTGGGTCTACCGGATCCTGCCGCCATGGCTTTGGCCCTATGCGCAGCTGGCGCGCTGGGATCGCCCGATCGGCTGGCAGCTCTTGATGTGGCCGTGCTTCTGGTCGGCGACACTTGCCGCCAATGCGGCGATCGGCGAGGGGCTCTATTCCGGCAGCCTGCTGGTGTCTCACCTGTTCCTTTATTTCATCGGCGCGGTCGCCATGCGCGGCGCCGGCTGCACCTATAACGATCTCGTCGACCACGAGATCGATATGGAAGTGGCGCGTACGCGGTCACGTCCGCTGCCCTCCGGCCGCGTCACCCGCCGCCGGGCGAAGATCTTCATCGGCTTGCAGGCGCTGGTCGGCCTGTTCGTGCTGTTGCAGTTCAACTGGCTCAACGTCTTCCTCGGCGTGCTCTCGCTCGGGATCGTGGCATTTTATCCCTTTGCCAAACGCTTCACCGACTGGCCGCAATTCTACCTCGGGCTTGCCTTCTCCTGGGGCGCGTTGATGGGTTGGGCCGGGATTTTGGGCGGCCTCTCCTTTGCCGCCATCCTGCTCTACGCCGCCTCCGTCGCCTGGACGATCGGCTACGATACGATCTATGCGCATCAGGACAAGGAAGATGACGAGCTGATCGGCGTCCGCTCCACCGCGCGCCTATTCGGCGACAGGACGCGGCAGTGGCTGATCGGTCTTTACGGACTGACGCTAGCGCTGATGTTTATTGCTTTCGTTCTCGCCGGCGCCAATCTCATCGCCTTTCTGGGTCTGCTCGGTGCGGCCGGCATGTTCGCCTGGCAGATCGTCCGGCTCGATATCGATGATGCCGACCAGTGCCTGGCGCTCTTCAAGTCAAACAACCGCGTCGGCCTGATCATCTTCTTCGGCCTCTTCGTCTCGCTGCTGTTTGCCATTCCCTGATTGGGACGAACCGGGGCCCGGACGCCTGTCCCCAGATAGAAGGATTGGTCTAGCAGGCATTCGTGTTGTGCTTTATGGCAGATGGAAGCCATGCCTTGATCTGTTGATCCGTGAGGTTAGCACCACACAACATAGTCGCTACACGGCAGCCTTTCAGGGCAGATGCCTGCTCAAGAATAGCAGCGAGCCCCGCCGCTCCGGCTGGTTCGACGAGACGCTTCCATGTGTCATGAGCAAATCGCATTGCATCGAGAAGCTGATCGTCATCCACGAGAACGACGTCATCGATCGTGTCTTTAAGCCAGCCGACGGCCGACGGGACGGGAATCCGCACAGCAATTCCATCGGCAATCGTGCGTGCCTCCGGCGTTGAGATCACGTCACCCGCATTGTAGGACAGTGCCATGCAAGGTGCGCCCTTTGCGGCGACTGCGACGACCCTTGTTCGCGGTGATCGTGATTTGAACCAGCATCCTATTCCGGCCGCCAGAGCACCGTTGCCGAGCGGTATGAAAACGGCGTCGATATCTTCGACCTCTTCAGTCAGCTCCGCCGCAATCGTTCCTGCTCCTTCCGCAATGGCTGCGCTCGCTCCATCCTCGACGAACTGCAGCTTCCGTTCGGCGGCGTAGATTTTGGCGGCCTCCTTTGCAGCGTCAAAATCTTCTCCGGCGAGAAAGACTTCTGCCCCAAACCGGCGCATGGCTTCGATCTTCAACGGATTGGCGTTGATACTGGCGAACACGACCAGAGATCGCCGATGCCGCGCGGCATTGTAAGCAAGCCCCTGGCCGAAATTCCCGGCTGATGCCGTGACCAGAGGAGTTCTGTCTCCAACGACGTCGGCGAGAAAATACCCCGTCCCGCGCCCCTTGAAGCTGCGGATGGGATTTTCCGTTTCGTCCTTGGCGACGAGTGACAGCGCGAGCCTATCGGCACGCAACAAGTTGGTGTTCAGGAAAATCGGATCGATTTTATTGCGTGCATCGTCGATTTTGGCGGCTGAAAGAGGTGTTTGTTTTGTCATGGGCAGATGATAGGAATTTTCGGCGCGGAAAAACCGCGCTCGTGACAAATTTATAGCGGAATTTCTGCTTATGGGCTTGGTTATACGCTGTGGATGATATTGATCGAACTATTCTGTCGATGCTGCAGGAGAATGCCGACATTCCCGGCAAGGTCATTGCTGACGCGGTCAATCTCTCACCTTCGGCCGTCGAACGGCGGATCAGCAAACTGAAGCAGGATGGGATCATCGAGAGGATCGTTGCGGTGGTCAGTCCGAAAGCCGTCGACCGCACCCTGTCCGTTCTGGTTGAGCTCGAAATCCAGAACGAACATCGACACACGCTGGAGCAATTCCAGCGGTGGTTGGACCATGCGCCTGAAGTTCAGTCATGCTGGTATGTCACTGGCGACATGGACTATGTCCTGCTCGTGGCCGTCCGCAATCTTGAGGAATATAATATCTTCGTTGAGCGGCTTATGGGCGAGCAACAGGCGCTCGTGCGAAAATACAAGAGCCTGATCGCACTCAAAACGGTCAAGCACGGATTGGGACTTTCCGTCCTTGAATGAGGGGATTTTTACTGGCTACGCAGTGATCCTGTCAAAATTCATCCCGCGGTGCCGATTGAGATTGAAGCGACAGTTTGCGGCCGAGTTCGACAGCGTCGCAAAACGGGCATTCCGCGACAGATGAGTGCGCAGAATGCCCGCCAATGAGTGTCCGGTGTCGCGATTTCGGTCAGTTGCGGGCGATGATTTCCTTGCCCTCGATCTTCATGGCGACGCCCAGCCGGCCGGTGGTGCGG
Organism: Rhizobium sp. SRDI943; assembly: GCF_057653695.1. Lineage (NCBI taxonomy): Bacteria > Pseudomonadati > Pseudomonadota > Alphaproteobacteria > Hyphomicrobiales > Rhizobiaceae > Rhizobium > Rhizobium sp. SRDI943. Next base: position 639,215 of record NZ_CM172787.1, read on the forward strand.
CGCACGAGGAAGCGCGGACGGCGATTGGCGAAGTAGGAATGACGGCGGCGCGGCTTGAGATCGCTGGTGCGTAAGGCGCCGATGTGGTCTTCGAGCGGCCGGGCAACGCCGTCGGCCTCGACCATCAGCATCGGAATGCGGAAGGCTTCCGACCAACTGCGCCAGTCGGCGGCGATATCGCTGAGATCATGGGCGACGAGCAGCGGAATGCAGAGCTCCGGATCGGTGTGGTGAAGCTCCAGCGTCACGGTGACTTCGCCGTCGCCATGGTCGATGGCGCGGGCGGCGACACCTTTGAAGACGCGCTTGGGCAGCGCAATCGAGAGCGGCAGGCCGCTGGAGGGGAGGACCTTGCGCAGGACCGCGCCGCGTTCGTCTATGGTGATATTGACGTCATCCGAACAATCATGGATGGCGTAGCTGACCTGTTGGGGAAAGCGGGACGGATCGAGACGTAACGTCGTGCCAGCCCAAGCGGGCTTCATAACGGGATTGTTCATTTCATTCTACCCTTGTCTTACCTGAGAGCCGATTTCCGGTCTTCTCCTTGGGACTTTTCGTCCTCTATGGCCGACAATAGGCAGCCGCCCTTCCGTACAGCTTAAAAATTGCGGTTAAGAAAACTTTGCCTCCTCTGATGGTTATCAAAACCGAATCCGGCAGGGTTTCCGGAAGGTGAACGGTGTGGTGTGCTGGAACGATGCATCCGGAGGTAAGCCTCAGGTAAGCTTTCCGTGGCAAAATGTGCTCACCAGCATTTCGTCGTTCTTTTAGAGATTTTGCCAAAAAGGGCGCTTTTCATGATCACGGCTTCCCTCGCTTACACGATCCTATCGCGGGATATGACGTCGAGCCTCAACAAGGTTGCGTCGCAGGCGACGGTCAAGAAGGATGCCCAATATTACGCCGACCATATCAACAAGGTCACATCCGTCGACGACTTCCTCGACGACTACAAGCTCTACAGCTATGCGATGAAGGCCTATGGCCTCGAGGACATGACCTACGCCAAGGCCTTCATGAAGAAGGTGCTCGAGAGCGATCTCACCGATCCCAACAGCTACGCCAACAAGCTTTCCGATACACGCTACCGCGAGTTCGCCGCCGCCTTCAATTTCAACGAGCCGGCCAAGGACGTGCAGACGGACGCTCAGGAGGACGATCTCATCGGCCTCTATAAGCAGTCCTTCATCGATGCCGACAAAGCCGCCAGCGCCGAGAGCAGCTATTACGGCACGGCGATCGACGGCGTGACGACCGTCGACGATCTGGTCAACAACACGCGGCTGCGCACCTATGTGCTGAAGACCTTCAAGATCGATCCGACCTATGCGTCGAAGGATTTTCTGCGGCAGGTGCTGACAAGCGATCTCAGCGACCCCACCAGCGTCGTCAATACGCAGGGCGGTGACAAGTACAAGGCGCTTGCCGCCCAGTTCAGTTTCAACGCCGACGGCACCGTCAACGGCACGGCGCAGACCGCTGCGCAGAAGGCCTCAGTCATCGAGACCTACACCCTGAATTCCCAGTCCGTCATCATCGACAATTCGGTCGGCTCGGATGTCTACTACGTCGGCAAGACAGCGGCAGACTACAACAAGGCCTATTACACGGCGAAGATCGGCACGATCACAAATGTCGACGATCTGGTCGCGGACAAGCGCCTGACCTCCTACATCACGACGGCCTACAGCATGGGCGCCGACTTCACCGCCGCAGCACTGCGCACGGTGCTGACCGACCCCGGTTATGCCCAGCTGATGGGCTTTACCAATGTTTACAATGCTTTCAACTTCAAGGCTGACGGGTCGACCTCCAGCACGGCGCGCGTCCAAACGGTCGATCAGGCAAACAGTCTGCAGGCGGCCGCATCGGGCACGAAGAACTATTATACCGTCACCTCGCAGTCGAGCGGCATCACCAATGTCGACGCCCTGCTGGCTGACAATGTGCTGGCCCGCTACATTAAGGATGCCTATGGTCTCGGCGCGAGTTTCAGCAATGCCGACCTGAAGAGCATCCTGACCGATTCGACCTATGCCGCCGCCCAGGGCCATGCCGATCTCAATGCCGACTTCAACTTCCAGGCAGATGGCTCGATCAACGGTTCCGTGATTCAGACTGCGGCGCAGCGGAAATCGACCACCGACAAGTCGGCGGCGAACGCAGCGCACTTCAACAGCATGATCGGCAATGTCACCAATGTCGATGACATCATGTCCGATGCTGTTGCGGTCAGCTATATCAGAAACAGCATGCAGATCGCCGATAGCGTCTCCGATGCGACGTTGAGGACTTTCCTCGTCGACCGCACGGCTGCCAGCGCCCAAGGCTACAGCGACGTTCACGATCTCTTCAATTTCAAATCGGATGGTTCGGTCGCGACCCTTTACGCCTCGCAAAGTGCGACGCAAAGTGCCAGCACCACCAGCAAGGCCAGCGATGCGGCGGTCTATTACCAGGCAACCATCGCCGGCATCTCAAACGTCGATCAGTTGCTGGCGGACCAGAAGCTGAACAATTTCGTGCGCAACGCCTTCGGCATCCCGTCGACCGTCACCGACGTCGCTCTTCGCAATATCCTGACCGATCAGAGCGGCACCGGCACCTATGCCGATGTCGCCGGCGCCTTCAACTTCAAGGCGGACGGCACGCTCGAAGACGGCTTGCAGGCGCAGACGGCCACCCAGATCAGCAGCACGAAATTTGCCGCCGAAGCGCGCACGGACGACTATTCCGCGCGGATGGCGACGATCGCCAATGTCGATGATCTGCTCGCCGATTCCGCCATCACCAATTTCCTGAAGAGCACCTACAATCTGCCTTTCGATATCTCGGACGCCGATCTGAAGAGCATCCTGACCGATGCGACGGCCGCTGCCGCCGCCGGCCATGCCGATCTCAATGCCGACTTCAACTTCGCCGCCGACGGATCGCTTCCTGTCGTCAGCTCGGTCCAGACGGCCGACCAGGCACAGACCACCAACGACAATTACGCGGCGCGTTATGACGACGAGCGCGACGAGGCGCTCGACGAGGTCGCATCCAACTACCAGAAGCTTATGGCCGACAGCAGCAGCCTGCTGAATTTCTCCGACGTCAAGAGCGTCAATGATTTCCTGCGCAGCAATTCGGCCGCCGATTTCAGCAAGAGCAATGACAATCTGCCGGATCTCTACCATGTGGCGCTGCAGGCCTTTGGCCTGACCGACCAGGACGTCCCGCGCTCGATGATGCGCAAGGTCCTGACGAGCGATGCCTATGATCCGGATGGCTATATCGCCTCGCTCAAGGATGAACGCATCACCAACCTTGCCCGCGCCTTCAACTTCGGCCCCGACGGCAAGGCGGCGTCACCCTTCCAGGCGCTTCCCGACGCGACCCTGGCCAAATACGCCACCGACTATAAGTCGCATATCACCATGCTGATGAAGGATGGACCGGTAAAGGACAAGGCAGCGAAGGATGCGACGGCCGAGGTCGACTATTTCGCCAAGGGCATGGCAAAGGTGAAGTCGCTCGACGATTTCCTGGATGACAGCCGCCTGACCGACCTGGTGCTGAAGGCGAACAACCTTGACCCGAAAGATTACGACAAGGCCACACTGAAGAAGATCTTCACCTCCGATCCTGACGACAAGAAGAGCTACCTCAACACCAAGGCCGATGCGCGTTTCCAGGATATCGTGGCCGCCTTCAACTTCGACAAGGACGGCAATCTGACCCGCGCCAAGATCGGCACGATCCAGAACAAGGCGGCCGAGGAGCACACCCAGGAACTCTACGTCCAGCAGACGATGGAAGCCCAGCAAGGCGAAAGCAACGACGGCGTCCGCCTGGCGCTCTATTTCGCCCGCAAAGCCCCGAGCATCACCTCGATCTATTCGATCCTCGGCGACAAGGCGCTCTATCAGGTCATCACCACAGCCTACAACCTGCCGTCGCAGATATCGGGCATGGACGTCACCAAGCAGCGTGATCTCCTCAGCCGCTTCGTCAAGCTCGAGGATCTCCAGGATCCGAAGAAGGTCGACAAGCTGCTGCGCCGATTCACCGCGATGTACGACGTCCAGAACGCTGCCCAGCAGTCGCCGGCGCTGATGATCCTGACCGGCGGCGGCACGCAGCAAAGCTGATCGCCCCAACCTGCTGCACGCAGCAGGTTTGATCGCTCTGACCGTCAACCTCACGGATCGAGGCTGACAACCTTTCCCGGGTTCATGATATTGGCGGGGTCGAAGGCGCGCTTGATGCGGCGCATCAGCTCGATTTCGATCACAGGCCGGATCGCCGCCAGTTCGTCGCGCTTCAGCTGGCCGATGCCGTGCTCGGCCGAGATCGAGCCGCCATGGGCAAGAACCCGTCCATGTACGATATGATTCATTTCGTGCCAGCGGGCGATGAAGGCGTCCTTGTCGGCACCGAGCGGTTGAGAAATATTGTAGTGAATATTGCCGTCGCCCATATGGCCGAAGGCGCAGATGCGGGCGCCCGGCATCGCCGCCATCACCGCTTCTTCGGCCTCGGCCATGAAATGCGGGATCTTCGACACCGGCACGGAAACATCGTGCTTGATCGATCCGCCTTCCGGCTTCTGGGCATCCGACATGCTCTCGCGCATGTGCCAGAGCGCCTTCTGCTGCGCTACCGATGCGGCGATTGCGGCATCCAGCACCAGCCCGGCCTCGAAACCCTGTTCCAGCACCCCGTTCATCATCCGCTCCGCCGTCTCGGCCGAATCCGACGTCGAGATGTCGATCAGCACATACCAGGGATAGGCCGTTTCCAGCGGATCGCGCACGCCGTCGATGTGGCGTGTGGTGATCTCGACCCCGAAACGCGGCATCAGCTCGAAACCGGTCAGCGAGGCGCCGCAGAGGCTGGAGGCCAGGTTGAAGAGGGCAAGCGCATCCGTCACCGAATTCAAGCCGGCGAAGGCCACCTGATGGCCGAGCGGCTGGGGAAAGAGCTTGAGCACCGCGCCGGTGATGATGCCGAGCGTGCCCTCGGCGCCGATGAAGAGATCGCGCAGGTCGTAACCGGTATTGTCCTTCTTCAGGCGGCGTAAACCGTCCCAGATCTCGCCGGTCGGCAACACCACTTCGAGGCCCAGGCAGAGCTGGCGCATATTGCCATAGGCAAGCACGGCCGTACCGCCGGCATTGGTGGAAAGGTTACCGCCGATGCGGCAAGAACCCTCCGAGCCGAGCGACAGCGGAAAAAGCCGCCCATGCGCCTCGGCTGCCTTCTGCACCTCGGCCAGGATGGCGCCGCCATCGGCCACCAGCACGTTCGCCACCGGATCGACATCTCGGATCTTGTTCATCCGCTCGAGCGACAGGATGATATCGGACTTGCCCTGACGCGGCGTCTGGCCGCCGACGAGGCCGGTATTGCCGGTCTGCGGCACGATCGCCGTTCCGGTCTCCGTCGCAAGCTTCATGATATCAGAGACCTCCTCGACCGAGCCGGGCTTCAGGAGGAGCGGGGAGGAGCCGTGATAAAGCCCGCGGTTTTCGATCAGATGCGGTGCAAGATCGGCCTCGCTACGCAGCGCGTATTTTTCGCCGACGATGGCAGCGAAGCGATCGAGGAGTTCGGTGGAAATGCTCATTCGGGCTCGGTCCTCCATCGTCATCTACAGCGCCGCGCGTCTTTTCAGACGCGCTTAGGACGCTGTAGCACTTTGAATTGCTGCATAATTCCTAAATCGATTCCGATTTAGGAATTATGCAGCAGGTCTTTTCAGTCGCGGGGTGCAGCTGCCCGCTGCAGCCGGTCGTTGATCGCCTCGCCCAGCCCCTCCTCGGGAATCGGCGAAAAGGCGATGCTCTGGGCGCCGCTGGCATCGGCCCGCTTCATGTAGTCGAAAAGGTTGGCCGCCGCCTCTGCCAGATCGCCGCGCGGGCTGAGATCAAGCACGATCCGTGCACTCTCCGCGCCGGAGACCGCAGCACTGCCGAAGGCAATCAGTGCCTCACCGGGTTCTACCGCCGTCGCATTGAGGCGCACGGACGCACCCGGCGCATAATGCGAGGCGAGCATGCCTGGCGCCTCGATCGCCGCCGATGCCGTTCTCGCCCGCAGCAGCGGTTGGCCTGCGACGCGCTCGATCTCGCGCGCCGCCAGTCCACCCGGGCGAAGCAGCCTCAGCCGGCCGCCCTCAGCCTTGACGATCGTCGATTCGACGCCGACGGCGCTTGGGCCCGCATCGAGGATCAATGGGATTCTTGCCCCGAGATCGGCTTCGACATGGGCGGCACTCGTGGCGCTGACCCCGCCTGAGGTGTTGGCGCTGGGGGCTGCGAGCGGCCGTCCGAAGGCGCCGATCAACGCGCCTGCGAAACCCTTCGGCACACGGATGCCGACGCTGTCGAGCCCGGCGGTCGCCAGCGAATGGATCGAACTCAGAGGCTTCAGCGGCAGTACCAGGGTCAGCGGCCCGGGCCAGAAGGCTCTGGCGAGCGCCCGTGAGACCGGGTCGAATTCGGCATGCTCTTCGGCCATGGCGAGGTCGGCCATATGGCAGATCAGCGGATTGAAGCGCGGCCGTCCTTTTGTCTCGTAGATGCGGGTGATGGCTGCAGGATTTGTGGCGTCGGCCGCCAGGCCGTAGACGGTCTCTGTCGGGATGGCGATGGCAAAGCCGTCGGCAAGGGCGGCGGAGGCCGCCTCCAGCGCTGCCTGCCTGTCTGCCGTGATATCGATCGTGCGTGCCATGTCCTGCCCGTGTTAGTCTTGGCAGTCATTAGGCTTTCCGCCGCCCGCGATCAATCGCTTAAAGCTGCCGGATGATTTCGCGCAGCTGTTCGTTGCGGGCGCCGAGCAAGAGGATGTTGCGGATCGCTGCCTGCGGATCATGGGTGCGGAAGAGCAGGCCGTTGCCGCGCACCGACCGGTCGATGGTCATCTTTTCGGCGGAGTTTTCGCCGGGTTTGATCGCGACGGCGAAATACATGCGGGAATAACCGACATCGATGCGCTCGAAGAAATTATCGTTCTCGCCGATGTCGGAATAGAAATTGGAGATGTAGAAGGCCCAGCTGACCTCTTCGAAATGGGCGAATTTCGTCCGCGCGGCGGTGACGTGGCAATAGCCGAGATGCGGGCTGTCCTCCAGCGTCCGGTGAAAGATCATCTTCGGAAACTGGATCGAGTGGTGAAAGCCGTTGATGTGCTGATGCGTCTTTTCGCCGGCCACCTGCAGCTTGCGGCCGGTCTTTGCCGCGACCTCATCATGGGTGAAATAGCGTTTTTCCTCGGCCAGCCAGTGCCGCCTCTCGCGGGGGATGCGGCCGGTGCGCAAAAATTCGGAATGCGCGGCAATCAGCTGCGGCTCTTGCAGTTTACCTGCTTCTTTCGCGTCGAAATAACGGAGTTTGGCCATGGTTCGCGTTCTTCGGTCGGTCTGAATCAGCAGCAGGATAGGACCGTATGCTTAAGGCGATGTTAAAAAACGGCCGCGGCAGCCGGATGCCTGAGGGGCAAATGCCGGCAGGTGTCGCAAACGCGACTGATATCGATATCAGGCAGCCGACCTCTTTGCGGAGCGGGTCTTTACGCCATGTCGCAATTGACGATAATTGCCCGGAGAGTCGGGCGATGTCATCGACGGGGATGGGCAGCCTTAAGCCTTGCCGCATCCTGTCGTCAATTTCGAAGCCGATGTCGCATTACAACCAAGCGGCAGGCAAGCTCGGTGCTTAAATGACGCCATGAACAATTCTCCCGAAGGAGAAGGAAGCGGGCGCGCTTCCGCCGGCCTTCCCACTCGAAGGCGGCACCGGGTGCACGAGGACATGAAGATGGATATTCGCAGCAACGTTTTGCGTCAGCTCAAGAGCCGCCGTGAGGGCTTCAGCCTCGAACAGCCGTTCTATATCGACGAGGATTATTTCCAGCTCGACATGGAGATGATCTATTATCGCGATTGGCTGTTCATCGGCCATGATTGCGAGCTGCCGAAGCCGGGCGCTTATTTCACCGTTCAGATCGGCAGCTATCCTGTCGTCATCGTCCGCGGCCGCGACAATGTCATCCGCGCCTTCCACAACAGCTGCCGCCATCGCGGCTCGCGCGTCTGCACCAAGGAGCACGGCTCCTCCGTGCGTCTCGTCTGTCCCTATCATCAATGGACCTATGATCTCGAAGGCAAGCTCGCCTTTGCTCGCCACATGGGCGATGATTTCGACAAGACCGGCTTCAACCTGAAGCCCGTCCATTGCGAGATCGTTGCAGGCTATGTCTTCATCTGCCTTGCCAACACCGCCCCGGATTTCCAGCCGGTGCGCGACAAGATCGAACCCTATGTCGCGCCGCACCGGATCAGTGAGAGCAAGGTCGCCTTCCAGAGCACGATTATCGAGAAGGGCAACTGGAAGCTTGTCTGGGAAAATAACCGCGAGTGCTATCACTGCGCCGCCAATCATCCCGAGCTCTGCCGCACCTATCCCGAAGCCCCGAGCGTCACCGGCACGGATGGCGGCGCCGACGATCCCGAGATCGCCGGCCATTGGGCGCGCTGCGAGGCCGCCGGCCTGCCGAGCAAGTTCCAGATTTCGCCGGACGGCCAGTTCCGCACCGCCCGCATGCCGCTGATCGAGGATGCCGAGAGCTACACCATGTCGGGCAAGCGCGCCGTCCAGCGCCAGCTCTCCGACGATATTTCGATCAGCCATATCGGCGCCATGCTGCTCTTCCACTACCCGACGACGTGGAACCACCTGCTCGGTGACCACGCCATCTCCTTCCGCGTGCTGCCGCTCAGCGCCAACGAGACAGCGGTGACGACCAAGTGGCTCGTCCACAAGGATGCCGTCGAAGGCGTGGATTATAATCTCGAAGAACTGACCCACGTCTGGACCGAGACCAACGATCAGGATCGCCGCATCGTCGAGGAAAACGCCTTCGGCATTCACTCGCCCGCCTATGAACCCGGCCCCTATTCCGCCTTGCACGAGGGCGGCGTCATGCAGTTCCTCGAATGGTATTCGAACTTCATGGTCAACCGTCTGCAGGGCGACCAGGCGAAAATCTCCGCCGTTGCCTGATCTCGCTAAAGCATTCGCGCAAAGACGTGCAGCGGTTTTGCGGCAGCGACATCGGAAAACTAGGACCTAAGGTGTGGCAGCGAATCTGAAAGATCGCGACGCGCTTTAGCTGCGCCGGTTAATCTCCGGTTCAGTTCAGGTTGTTTAAAAGGGAGAGCAGCCGGCCCCGGGCCGCTTTCGGAACCATTCCGGCGCGAAAGCGTTGCTAGGCAGGCGGTTATCGCTGTTGAATGGGAGAGAAGAATGTTCGGTTTGAGTAACAAGATCGCGACCGCAGTTCTGGCGGCCGCCGTGGTGCTGACGGGCTTTGCGCCGTCGCAGGCAATCCAGATGCCCACCGCCCCGCAGGTGGAAAAATCCTCCGCCGTCGAGAACGTGCAGTACCGCCGCTATTATCGCCCCGGTTACCGTCCTGGCTACCGGCCTGGCTATCGTCCCGGCGCCTATTACCGGCCCGGTTATTACGGCGGCTATCGCGGCTATTCCTATTACCGCCCGGGATACCGCCGTTATAACGGCTACTGGTATCCGCTCGCCGCCTTCGGCGCCGGCGCGGTGATCGGCGGCGCTATCGTCGCGCAGCCGCGTTACGTCGAGCCTGCGCCCCGCATGGGTTCGAGCCACGTCGCCTGGTGCGCCAACCGCTACCGGTCCTATCGCGCCTACGACAACACCTTCCAGCCCTATAACGGCCCGCGCCAGCAGTGCTATTCGCCGTATTGATAAACGTGCTGTTCTCAAGAAACGTCTGCCCCTCACCCTAACCCTCTCCCCGTAAAAACGGGGAGAGGGGACGTGCCCCGCGAGAGGTTGGTGGGAACGGAGATGAGGCGGCACATCCCCTTCTCCCCGCGCGCGGGGGTCCGAAGGACGGGTCGAGACCCGTGGCTCGACCCCGGTGGTGGCGGCAGCCGGATGAGGGGCTGCGCGCCCTCAGAATGCCGGAAATTTCACCCTCAAAGAATATCCACCCGCCGCAGCAGCCACCAGGCAAAGGCAATGGAAGCGACGATAAGGGCGACGGCGTATTCCGTGCCGTAATTGCCGACGGCGAAGGGCAGGTTTGCGGTGTTCATGCCGAAGAAGCCGGTCACCAGCGTCGGCGGCAGCAGGAAGGCCGTCATGATCGACAGCAGATAGAGGTGGCGGTTGGTTTCGGAGGATTGTTTCGAATCGATTTCTTCGTGCAGCAGGCGTGCCCGGTCCTGCAGCGCATAGATATCGTGGTCGACCGTTTCCAGCCGGCTCGTCAGCCGCCGCGCCACGTCGTCGAAGCCGAAGGGCATCTCGTCGTCGTCGGCCGCCGCCGCCCGGCGCATCAGCGCCAGCACGGTGCGCAGATGCCGATGCAGCCTGACCACGGTGCGCCGCACCGGCGCCAGGCGTCGGCGTTCATCGCGCTGCGCGCTGTCGTAGACGATATCCTCGATCTGGTTCAGCTCCTCGGTGAGCTCGATGACGATCGCGATCAGCGTGCGCTGGAACTCGATCACCAGCACTTCAAAGAGATCGACCGGCCGGGAAAATTTGCCCGGATTCTTCTCGATCAGCGCCCGCGCCCGCTCGACGCTGCGCAGCGGCTGCAGCCTTGTGGTGATGAGGAAGCGGTCGGACATGGCGAAATGCAGCCAGCCGAGATTGTTGGTATCCTCGGCGAAATCGCGCTGACAGTCGACGAGCGTGCCATAGAGCATCTGCTCGTCGACGGTGATGGCCGCATGCGTGTCGCGCGTCGTCAGCGCCGATTTCGCGTCCTCCGTCAGCCCCTCCAGCGTATCGAGCAGGGCCGGCACACGGGCGTCGACAAGGTTGAGATGCAGCCAATAGAAACAATTGTCGGCGGTCAGTTCCGCCACCGTCGCACTGTTGTTCAGTCGCACCGCGGTCTTTTCTTCGGGCGAGAAGCGATAGCCCCAGACGAAACCGGGTATGTTGACGGGCAATGTGTCCATTGTTCGCCGGTCCTTTGCGAAGGCGATGTCTTCCCTTAGAGATTGTTCATGACGTCCATTTGTCCAAAGGTGCAAGAGCAAAGCACCATCTCAGGCGAATTATCGCATGGCGCCTAAGGGAAATCGAAATTGACGTTTACGTAAAAATCAATTAGCCCTTGCCTCGGAGGAGCTTTGCCGCGCGCGAGGCCGGTCTGCGGAGGAAAAACCATGTACAAGGCGCCCGTCGAGGAAATAGCGTTCACGTTGAAGCACGTAGCGGGCATGGGCGAGGCGATTTCAAAAGGGCTGCTCGGCGATCTCGGCGAAGATCTGGTCGACGCCATCCTCGCCGAAGCGGGACGTTTTGCCACAGAGGAAGTGGCGCCTCTCGCCGAAATCGGCGACCGCCAGGGCGCCCGCCTGATCGATGGCGAGGTCCGGCTGCCGGATGGCTGGCGCGATCTCTATCGCCATTGGATCGCCGGCGGCTGGAACGGCCTGACGGCGCCGGAGGCCTTCGGCGGCCAGGCCTTGCCGCATATGCTGAATGTCGCAGCACTCGAAATGTGGAATTCCGGTTCCATGGCCTTTGCGCTCGCTCCGACCCTGACGATGGGCGCCATCGAGGCGGTCAGCTCCCATGGCAGTGCTGCGCTGAAAGACACATATCTGGAGATGATGGTCTCCGGCGAATGGACCGGCACCATGAACCTGACGGAGCCGCATGCCGGCTCCGATCTCGGCGTGCTGAAAGCCCGCGCCGAGCGCCGCGATGACGGCAGCTACCGCCTGTTCGGCCAGAAGATTTTCATCACCTGGGGTGAGCATGACGCGGCCGACAACATCATCCATCTGGTGCTCGCCCGCCTGCCGGATGCGCCGGCCGGCACACGCGGCATCTCGCTCTTCCTGGTGCCGAAATTCCTGGTGAACGACGACGGCTCGCTTGGGCCCCGCAATGATCTGTTCTGCCATTCGCTGGAGCACAAGCTCGGCATCCATGGCTCGCCGACCTGCACGATGATCTACGGCGACGGAAAATTCGGCAGTGAAAAGGGCGCTGTGGGATGGCTGGTCGGCGAGGAGAACAAGGGGCTGGCCTGCATGTTCACGATGATGAACAATGCCCGCCTTGCCGTCGGCATGCAGGGCGTGGCGATCGCGGAGGCCGCCACCCAGAAGGCGCTCGCCTATGCCAGGGAACGCACCCAGGGCAGGGCACCGCGTTCAGGCAGTGCCGGCATGAGCCCGATCGTCGAACATCCCGATGTCGCCCGCATGCTCCTCACCATGAAGGCGCTGACGCAAGGGGCGCGCGCCATCTCCTATGTCTGCGCCCATGCGATCGACATGTCGCACCGGGCAGGTGACTCCAGCCGCCACTGGCAGGAGCGCGCCGCCCTTTTGACGCCGATTGCCAAATCCTTTTCGACGGATGCCGGCGTCGACGTCGCCTCGCTCGGCATCCAGGTGCATGGCGGCATGGGTTTCATCGAGGAGACGGGTGCGGCGCGTTATCTCCGCGATGCCCGCATCGCCCCGATCTACGAGGGTACCAACGGCATCCAGGCGATCGACCTCGTCACCCGCAAGCTGCCGCTCTCCGGCGGCGATCAGGTGAAGGGCTTCATCGCCGAGCTTAGAGAGATCGCCGACGACGTCCGCCGCTCCAATCTCGATCGTTTCGGCGAGACCGCTGTCAGGCTCGACGCGGCGATCGTCGATCTCGAACAGGCGACCGCCTGGCTGATGAAGACGCTTGCCGAGAACAGCACCGCCGAGGCGCTCTCGGGTGCCACCCCCTATCAGCGCCTGTTCGGGCTGGTGCTCACCGGCTGTTATCTTGCCAAGGGTGGTCTCGCCGAGGCAGCCGATGGGGCAGGTGAAAACCGCATCGCGCTCTGCCGCTTCGCCGCCGAAAACCTGCTTGCCGAGACCGCAGCCCTGCGCGACCGCGTCGTCAATGGCGCGGCAAGCCTTGCTGCCGCCCGCATCCTGCTTGCCTGAGGAGACCTTATGACCGATCACATCATCGTCGAGCAGCCTTCTGCCTATCCCGGTGTCCAGCTGATCCGCTTCAATCGGCCGGAAAAGAAGAATGCGATCACCCGCGCCATGTACCGCATAATGGCCGATGCGCTGAATGCGGCCAATGCCGATCCCGGCATCCGCGCCACCGCTTTGCTCGGCACCGAAGGTTGCTTCTCGGCCGGTAACGACCTGAACGATTTTCTGGCTGCCGCGATGGGCGGCCGCGGCCTGGAGCAGGAAATCCTCGATTTCCTCTATGCGCTGGTGAATGCCGAAAAACCCGTCGTCTCGGGCGTCGACGGCCTGGCGATCGGCATCGGCACGACGATCCATCTCCATTGCGACCTGACCATCGCCTCCAGCCGCAGCCAGTTCCGCACACCCTTCGTCGATCTGGCGCTGGTGCCGGAGGCCGGTTCCAGCCTCGTCGCGCCGCGGCTGATGGGTCATCAGCGCGCCTTCGCCCTGCTGGCGGCCGGCGAAGCATTCTCGGCCGAGGAGGCGAGGGAAGCGGGCCTGGTCTGGAAGATCGTTGAACCTGGCGAGGTCGATTATCTGACTTTGGCTACGGCTGCAAAGCTCGCGGCCAAGCCGCCGGAAGCGCTGCGCATTGCCCGCGATCTCATCCGTGGCGATCGTGGCGAGATCATCGCCCGCATCGACGAGGAGGCCCGCTATTTCTCCGCGCGGCTGAAAAGTGCCGAGGCGCGGGCCGCCTTCGAAGCCTTCATGCGTCGCTGAGCGCCGCCTGGCATCGCTTCGCGGCGATCGACACCAACACCAGGAGCAAACGGATAGCGATTAGACCGCCGGCACATTGAATACCTCGCCGGCCCTGAGCGGCCGGAACCGTTCCGGGGGGATCTCGTGCTCGCTCATGGCGTCTTGCAACGCTCTTGCCGGCGCATCGACCGCTTCATTTGTCAGTTGGAAGGTGGCGAAGTGATGCCCGGCCACATAGGCCGCATTTGCCAACTTCATCCCGGCCACCGCCTCCTGCGGATTCTGGTGCTGCCCTTTCATGAACCATCGCGGCTCATAGGCGCCGAAGGGTAAAATGGCCAAACGAAAGCCGCCATGTTTCTGCTGTGCCGCTTTGTAATTGATGCCGTCGTGAAAGCCCGTATCTCCGACGTGATAAATTTTTCCGGCTGGAGTCGATAAAACGAACGACGCCCAGAGTGCCATCCGCCGATCGGCGGTTCCGCGAGCGGACCAATGGTGCGCAGGCTCCGCATCAATGTTTATTCCGGCGTGCGAAATGCGCTCGCCCCAGTCCACCGACGTCGTCTGCATATTGGGCACGGCGCGGCGAATGATCGTGTCATTGCCGAGTGGCGTCACGACACGCGGCCGATGCTTCGCACCCAACCGCCTGAGCGTTCCTATATCGAGATGATCATAATGATTGTGCGATACCAGCACGAGATCAATTGGCGGCAGATCATCGAAGGCGATGCCCGGTTGGACGACGCGCCTGGGTCCGGCAAAAGCGAAGGGGCTCGCGCGCTCTGACCACACCGGGTCGGTGAGGATATTGAGCCCAGCGACCTGCACGAGCATTGTTGCATGACCAATCATGGTCACCCTTAGATCCTCGCCGTCTACGCGTGGATCCGGCTTGGCCGCCGGGTATGGACTTGGGACCGACTGCGGCCAGCGCTCACGTCCACCGCCGAATTGCCACCGCAGCAGATCACGGAAACCAAGGGGCTCAATACCTTCGGGATTGAAGAAATGTGTCCCGTCGAAGTGATCGGACACGGGGCCGTTATAGTAGGGGTTGCGTCTTTTGGTCTTTCCGACAGGCACGCCTATTTCTCCAGCGTCGCCACCACCTCGACATGCGAGGTCCAGAGGAACTGGTCGATCGGCGTCACCCCGGTAATGCGGTAACCGCCCTCGACGAGGATCGCGAGATCCCGCGCCAGCGTCAGCGGATTGCAGCTGACGGCCACGATCTTCTTCACGCCGGAGCGCGCGAGCTCCTGGCACTGGAACTCGGCACCGGCGCGCGGCGGGTCGAAGACGACGGCGTCATAGGGCTTGAACTCCGGCGTCATCAAAGGACGGCGAAAGAGATCGCGCTTTTCGATGGTAACCGGCTTCAGCCCTTGTGTGTTGCGCGCGGCATGATCGAGTGCTGCGAGCGCCTTTGCCTCGGCTTCGACGGCGTGCACGCGGCCGATCCGCGCCAGCCGCAGCGAAAACGTGCCGGAGCCGGCAAAGAGATCGGCGATCCGCTTCGACTTGCCGGCATGGGCTATGACCAGCTCCGCCATCGCCTCTTCCGCCGGCTTCGTCGCCTGGGTAAAGCCGCCTGGCGGCGGTGAAACCTGGACGCCGCCGAATTCGACCATCGGCTTCGACGGCTCGACGAGGATTTCGCCGTTCAGCGAAACACGGGCGATACCGCGCAGGCTGAGCGCGGTCTCGATTGCCTTGCGCCGCTGCGGGTCGGAGAGTTTCTTCACGTCGTCGACGGAGATGTCGAGGCCGGAAAGCGTTTCGAGCACGGCGACGCGGAAGGGTTCGGCGCTGGTCGCCAGCGATGCCGCAATCGCCCTGATCGCCGGCAATCGGGCAATGATCCCTGCCGACGAGATCGGACATTCCTCGATGGCGACGATATGGTGGCTTTCGGCCTGGTTGAATCCAACAAGCATGTCCTTCTCGGTCTTGCGCGCCGCAAACACCACGCGCCGCCGTTCGCCCGGCCGGGCCGGAACGATCTCACCGACCTCGGGTGTCAGCCCCTTCGATTTCAGCGCATCGATGACCAGCTGGCGCTTGAAGGCGCGGTAGGCCGCATCTGCCATATGCTGCAGCGTGCAGCCGCCGCAAGTGCCGTTGACGCCATCCGGACCGAAATGCCGGCAGGGCGGCTCCTGCCGGTCGGGCGAGGGCGTGGTGATCGACATGATCGTGCCCTGGCTCTTGACCCGGGCAATCGCCACCGTTTCCCCGGGCAGGGAAAAGGGCACATAGACAGGTCCGCCGGCGCTGCTGGCGATGCCGTCGCCCTGGGCGCCGAGCTTCTCGATCGTGACGGTTTCGGTGCTCACGGTTTCAATCCTGCCAGAAGGAATTCCTGATTGCCGTCGCCGCCGGAAATCGGGGAGGGGATGAGGCCGAGGCTTTTCCAGCCCATGTCCTCGACGAACCAGCGCTCCAGTTCCGCCGCGACGGCGGGAGCAGACGAGGGGTCCTTCAGCATCCCGCCCTTGCCGATCGCCTCGCGCCCGGCCTCGAACTGCGGCTTGACCAGCAGCACGGCGACGGCGCCCGGTTCGGCGATCTCAAGTGCCGGCGCAAGCGCCAGCCTCAGCGTGATGAAGGAGACGTCGGAAACGATGAAGGTGGCGGGATGGTCGATATCGTCTGCCGTCAGGTTGCGGGCGTTGAGGCCTTCCCTGTTGGTCACCCGCGGATCGCCGGATATGCGCGGATGCATCTGCCCATGACCGACATCGATCGCGGTGACATGGACGGCACCGCGCTGCAGCAGCACCTCGGTGAAGCCGCCGGTGGAGGCACCGACATCGAGACAGTGATGGCCGGCAGGATCGAGCCGGAAATGGTCGAGTGCTGCGGCAAGCTTCAGTGCGGCGCGCGAGACATAGTCCTGCGCCGGATCGTCGATCTCGATGGCCGCGTCCGCGCCAAACAGCGCGCCGGCCTTCGTAACCACCTGGCCGCCGATCCTGACGGTGCCGCGCTGCACGGCGTCGCGGGCGCGCGAGCGGCTGGCAAAGAGGCCGAGAGAGACGAGAAGCTGGTCGAGACGTTGGGTGTTTTGATCTGACATCGGCTGTGCATGACCGGCAAAGCCGCCGGTTGCAAGCATTTTGTTCCCAAGACCGTCATTGACGCTCAAAAGCTTTCGGCGATAATCCCCCCGCGGCGATCGCGGGGCGTGCCGCAGACACGGGGGTGTTCCATGCTGAAGCTCTTCACTCTTCTTGTCGCGGCGGGGATCGCATCGCCCGCGCTCGCGAACGACACTATGGCCGAGGTCAAGACCGGCGGGCTGATCTTTGCCCAATCCGACGATGTCAGCATGGCGGAAGAGGATCTCTTCATCTCCGCTTCGGAAGTGCGTGTCGACTACGTCTTCGAGAACAGCTCCGACAAGGATGTCGAAAGCCTGGTCGCATTTCCGATGCCTGACATATCAGGTCAGGTCGACAACAATTCCGCCATCTCCGATTATGACAGCGATAATTTCCTGCATTTTTCCACCGTGCAGGACGGCAGCCCGATCACCGCCAAGCTGCAGCAGCGCGTCGTCTCGCTCGGCATCGACGTGACTGACGAGTTCACCAAGCAGGGCATTCCCGTCCTGCCCTATAGCCAGAAGACGACCAAGGCGCTTGCCAAGCTCCCCGAAACCGTCCGCAAGGACTGGATCGCCCGCGGCCTCGTCTATCCCATGGGCGCCGGCGATGCCGCCGGGGCCGATCTCGTGCCGCTCTGGACGCTGCGCTCGACCTATTGGTGGCGCACCACCTTCCCGGCAAAGAAGAAAGTCAGCGTCGCGCACCGTTACAAGCCGGCCGTCGGCGGCACCGTCGCCATCAGCTTTCTCGAAGGTGGCGAGCCGAAGGGTGAGCGCTTCGAGGAATATTCCCGCAAATACTGCCTCGACGGAGATTTCGTCAGGGTTGCCCAGCAGCGTGCGCGGGAAGCCGAGGCCGGAGGTGCCAACTATACCGAAAGCTGGATCTCCTATGTGCTGTCGACCGGCGCCAACTGGGCGGGGCCGATCAAGCGCTTCCAGCTGACGATCGACAAGGGCAAGCCCGGCAGCCTCATCAGCTTCTGCGGCAGCAATGTTCAGAAGATCGGCCCGACCACCTTCCGGATGACGGCCCAGGATTTCGATCCCGCAAAGGATTTCGACATCCTGATCCTCAATCCTCCAGAAACGGCACAATAATCCGTAGGCCCGGCCGCTGTTGCGGTGCACAAATTTAAACAAATTTAAAGCCTGGCCATATAGGTTCAGCGTGATTGTAGCGGTTCATCCAAGCCGCTCGGCGCCATGAAGGCGCAAGCGTTTCCACGCCGATCATGTTCTCAAGTTCAAACATTCCGGCGGTTGCGTCTCGTGCGACCTGCCTTTCGCCGCGTCGACTGTCGTCAGGAGAAATCACCGATGTCCGCCAAAAACATATCCTTGAACGGTAAACTTGCGGCCACGTTCGCAGCCCTCATTCTCATTTTCGTCGCCATTTCCGCTTTCGTTTATTCCAAGGCGACGGCGTCCGCGGCCGCTTCTGCTGAGCAAGAAAAGTCCGAGCTGCTCGTCAACCAGATCGACGATGCGCTGCAGGCAATGCTGGAGCAGGCCGTCAACCTGCGTGGCTTCATCCTCTTCCGCAGCGACAGCACCTATGGCGATGTCTTCACCAACCGCGAGCGCATGCTGAAGGCGATTGCCGCTGCCAAGCAGACGGCCGCCGGCGAGCCGCAGCTGGTGGAGATGATCGACGGCATGCAGAAGGCCGCCGACCTCTATTTCCACGAACTTGCCGAGCCGCAGACCAAGGCTCGCAAGGAAACCGACATGCCGATCGAAGAGGTCGTCAAGATCGGCGTCAACGCCACCAAGGGCCAGCTCGACGGGTTCCGCCAGGCCTCAGCCAAGATCAAGGCCACCGCGCGTGAAAAGTCGAACGCGCTCGCCGAGATCCGCGCCGATGCCAACAGCGATCTGAAGACGACGCTGCTTGCCGGCGGCATCCTCGCCTCGCTTGCCGCTGCCGTTCTCGCCTGGCTGATGTCGCGCACCATCGTCCGCCCGGTCGTCGGCATGACTGCGGCCATGGATCGCCTCGCCGGCGGTCAGAACGACATCGAGGTTCCCGCGACCGACCGCGGTGATGAAATCGGCCGCATGGCTCAATCCGTCCTGGTCTTCAAGCAGGCGGCGATCGAGAAGCTGCGTCTTGCCGGCGAGACCGACCGCATGCGCGACGACGCCGAACGCCACCGCCGGGCCGGCGACGAGCAGAAGGCGCGCGAGGAAGGCGAGATCCGCTATGCAATCGACGCTCTGGCGGGCGGCCTTGCCGAGCTTGCCAATGGCGATATGGCCGGGCGTCTCCAGACGCCGTTCGCGTCGCAATATGACAGCCTGCGCAATGACTTCAACCATGCTGTCGAAAAGCTGCAGGCAGCACTGCAATCGGTCGGCCGCAACGCTTCGGCGATCAATGCCGGCGCCGGCGAAATCCGCTCGGCCGCCGACGATCTTGCCCACCGCACCGAGCAGCAGGCTGCCGCCGTCGAACAGACCGCAGCAGCGCTTGAGGAAGTGACAACAACCGTCCGCGACAGCGCCAAGCGCGCCGAGGATGTCGGCAATCTCGTCGAGCGCGCCCGCCTCGGCGCTGAAAAATCAGGCGAAGTCGTCCGCAAGGCCGTCTCCGCCATGCAGCAGATCGAGAAGTCGTCTGGCGAAATCTCCAACATCATCGGCGTCATCGATGACATCGCCTTCCAGACCAACCTTTTGGCCTTGAACGCAGGCGTCGAAGCCGCCCGTGCCGGCGATGCCGGCAAGGGCTTTGCGGTCGTCGCCCAGGAAGTGCGCGAGCTCGCCCAGCGCTCGGCGAAGGCCGCCAAGGAGATCAAGGCGCTGATCACCACATCTGGCGAACAAGTCGTTGCCGGCGTCGGCCTCGTCGGCGAGACCGGCAAGGCGCTTGAGGTCATCGTCTCCGAGGTACAGGAGATCAACCACCATGTCAGCGCCATCGTCACCGCCACGCGCGAACAGTCGATCGGCCTGCAGGAGATCAACACCGCCGTCAACAACATGGACCAGGGCACGCAGCAGAACGCCGCCATGGTCGAGGAGCAGACCGCGGCCAGCCATGCGCTCGCCCAGGAGGCAAACGCCCTCGAAGAATTGCTGCGCCAGTTCAAGCTCGGCCAGGCGGCCCCGGCGCCGCGCGCTGCCGTCGCCGGCACCAACGCCCGGCCGGTCGCCTCTCCGGCCCACGCCCTGACCCGCACCGTCGCCAAGGCCTTCGGCGGAAGACAGGCGAGTGCTGCGGCCGTGAAGGAAGACTGGACGGAGTTCTGAGAGAGCGCCCTTCTTGGGGACGCTAAAGGAAGAGGGCGGTGCAGTGATGCGCCGCCTTTCTTGTTGGGCTGAGCGGCATGAGTGGGAGCAGGTGGCTGCCCCTCACCATAGCCCTCATATGCGCTAGGTTTAGCCCTGGACATAAGGAATCTGGTTGTGATTCAAGCTTTGGATGAAGATTCGTCCTGAGGTTTTGGATCATTGGCCGGAAGTGCGCGAGCGGCTTCCGGCGGGTTTTGACTTGGAAGCAACGGCGCGGTTGCGCGGTGCTTTTACGCGGGTGCGGGAAATCAAGAATGCCGAGACGCTGTTGCGGCTGGCACTTGCCTATGGCGGCCTTGGCATGTCGCTACGCGAGACCTGTGCATGGGCCGAAGCGGGCGGGATCGCCCGTTTGTCAGACCCATCGCTGCTTGAGCGGCTGTGCAAAGCGGCGCCTTGGCTTGGCGACATCGTGGCCGCGCTGATTGCCGAACAGGCCAAAGTGCCGACGGGGCGCTTTGCGGGATATCGCTTGCGTGTGCTCGATGGAACGTCGATTTGCCATCCAGGCGCTGACCGCACGACATGGCGGTTACATGTCGGCTACAACTTGGCAACGGCTCAGGTCGATCAGCTTGAGTTGACCGACATCCATGGTGCCGAGAACCTTCAGCGCCTTACCTACGCACCCGGCGATATCGTGCTGGCCGATCGCTACTATGCAAGACCGCGCGACCTGCGGCCGGTGATCGACGCCGGTGCAGACTTCATCGTGCGGACCGGCTGGAACTCGTTGCGCCTGTTGCAGACGAATGGCGAGCCCTTTGATCTGTTTGCCGCACTCGCCGCTCAGCAAGAGCAGGAAGGCGAGGTGCAGGTTCGTGTCCACGAAGGCATGACGGGGACGCCGCCACCACCGCCGCTGGCCCTGCGCCTCATTGTCCGACGCAAGGATCCGCAACAGGCCCAAGCCGAGCAGGAGCGTCTGCTCAAAGCCGCCCGCAAGCACGGCAAAAAACCCGATCCGCGCAGTCTCGAGGCGGCGAAGTACATTCTGCTGCTGACCTCGCTGCCGGCCACCACCTTCCCGCCGGCCGATATCCTCACCCTCTATCGCTTCCGCTGGCAAATCGAGCTGGCGTTCAAACGGTTCAAGAGCCTGGCCGGCCTCGACAGCTTGCCGGCCAAGAAGCCGGAACTGGCCCGGGCATGGCTCTACGCCAGACTGATCGTCGCCATCATCGCCGAACAGATTGCCGGGCAAGTCCCGGACTCTCCCCCCTCTGGATGTGGCAACCCCACTGGCTAGCCCCCCATTGGCAAGCCCATCGCGCTGGCGTCTCATGAAGATCGCCCTGGCCACCATTTGCGCCGCCATCCGCGGACCACTTCTGTGGCAGGCCGTCTGTAATCTCGTCACGCGAAGTCGTCGCCACCTCTGTGAGCCGCCGCGACGACGCCGAAAACAATGCGACGATCTACACGCTCGCTTAACCTAGCGCATATGACCCTAACCCTCTCCCCGTAAACGGGGCGAGGGGACTTGCCCTGCAAGACGTTGGCGAGGGACAGAGAGGTCGCGGCATATTCCCTTCGCCCCGTTTACGGGGAGAAGGTGCCGGCAGGCGGATGAGGGGCCATCACACGGCACCACCCTCGCAATTCACCTATCCCGCAACCCCAACCGCAACCCCGCGCCCCAGCGCCCTGAACACCGTCGAGACGATGCCGGCGCGGTCGAGGCCGGCGTGGGCGTTCATGGCTTCGGGCTTGGCCTGTTCCATCCAGATGTCGGGCATCACAAGCGAGCGCAGCTTCAGGCCGTTGTCGAGCAGGCCTTCGGTGGCGAGGAAGTGCATCACGTGGCTGCCGAAGCCGCCGATCGAGCCTTCTTCGACGGTGATCACGATCTCGTGGTGGCGGGCAAGCTGGCGGATCAGGTCGTGGTCGAGCGGCTTGGCGAAACGCGCATCGGCGACCGTCGTCGAAAGCCCGGCGGCATCGAGATCCTCGGCGGCAAGCAGACAATCGGCAAGCCGGGTGCCGAAGGAGAGCAGCGCCACCTTGGTGCCTTCCTTGACGATGCGGCCCTTGCCGATCTGCAGGATTTCGCCGCGCGCCGGCATGTCGACGCCGACGCCTTCGCCGCGCGGATAGCGGAACGAGATCGGCCCGCCATCATAGGCGACGGCCGTGCGCACCATATGCTTGAGTTCGGCCTCGTCGGCCGCCGCCATCACCACGAAGCCGGGCAGGGTGGTGAGGAAGGTGGTGTCGAAGGAGCCGGCATGCGTCGGCCCGTCGGCGCCGACGAAGCCGGCACGGTCGATCGGAAAACGCACCGGCAGTCCCTGGATCGCCACGTCATGCACGACCTGGTCGTAGGCGCGCTGCAGGAAGGTGGAATAGAGCGCTGCGAACGGCTTGTAGCCTTCCGCTGCCAGGCCGGCGGCGAAGGTCACCGCATGCTGTTCGGCAATACCGACGTCGAAGCAGCGCGACGGATAGGCCTCGGCGAGCTTGTCGAGGCCGGTACCATTAGGCATGGCGGCGGTGATGCCGACGATCTTGTCGTCGAGGGCGGCTTCCTGCACCAGCGCTTCGGCAAAGACGCTGGTATAGCTCGGCGCATTCGGCTTGACCCTTGCCTGGGCGCCGGTGATGACGTCGAACTTGTTGACGCCGTGATATTTATCGGCCGCGGCTTCCGCCGGCGGATAGCCCTTGCCCTTCTGGGTGACGACATGAATGAGCACCGGTCCGCGCCCATTGTCGCGCACGTTACGCAACACGGGCAGCAGGTGGTCGAAGGAATGCCCGTCGATCGGGCCGATATGATAAAAGCCCATCTCCTCGAACATCGTGCCGCCGGTGACATAGCCGCGCGCATGCTCGACGGCGCGGGTGATCGCCCGGTCGATATTCTTGCCGAGATAGGCCGTCAGCTTCTTGCCGAAGTCACGGAAGCCCATATAGGTGCGCCCCGAGGCGAGACGGGCAAGATAGGCGCTCATGGCGCCCGTCGGCGGCGCGATCGACATGTCGTTGTCGTTGAGGATGACGATGAGGCGCGCATCGAGTGCGCCGGCATTGTTCAGCGCCTCATAGGCCATGCCGGCCGACATCGCCCCGTCGCCGATGACGGCGATGACGCGGCGGTCTGATTTGTCGAGGTCGGCGGCAATCGCCATGCCGAGGCCGGCCGAGATCGAGGTCGAGGAATGTGCCGCACCGAAGGGGTCGTATTCGCTCTCCGCCCGCCGGGTGAAGCCGGACAGCCCGTCTTCCTGGCGCAGCGTCCGGATGCGGTCGCGCCGACCGGTGAGAATCTTGTGCGGATAACATTGATGGCCGACATCGAAGATCAGCCGATCATCAGGTGTGTCGAAGACGCTGTGGATGGCGATCGTCAACTCGACGACGCCAAGACCGGCGCCGAGATGGCCGCCGGTGCGCGACACCGCATCGATCATTTCGTCCCGGACTTCGCGGGCAAGCTGCGGCAGGTCGCGATCCTCGAGCTTGCGCAGGTCGGCGGGATAGATGACCTGGTCGAGCAGGGGGGTCTTCGGCAGTTGTGTCACGGGCGGGCGCTCTTTCTTGCTTTTCCTTGTTCCGCTTTATTCGATTAGATTGCGGCAAAACAAGTGCATTTCAGGAACCGAAGGTTTTTACCTTAGAGCATGATGCCGAAAAGTGTGAGCGGTTTTCGGATAACATCATGCTCCCACTGTTAAAGCATGGTGCCGAAAAGTGTGAGCGGTTTTCGGCGGAGATCCAGCTCTATTTCTCGATCCGATCCGGAGGATTCGGATCATCGGGATCCATTTAGCCCTCCGGCAAAGGCACGAATTCCTCTTCGTCGCCAGGAACGATATCGAAGCGGCCGGTGCGCCATTCCTCCTTGGCCTGTTCGATCCGCTCCTTCGAGGAGGAGACGAAATTCCACCAGATATAACGTTTCGAATTGAGCGCCGCCCCGCCAAACAGCATCAGGTGACAGCCATCGCGGCCGGCTTCCAGCGTGATCGCATCGCCCGGCCGGAAGACCAGCAGCTGGTCGGCGGCAAAACGATCGCCTGATATAACGACCTCGCCCGACAACACATAAACGGCGCGCTCCTCGTGGCCGGCGCCGAACGGAAATTTGGCGCCCGCCTGCAGGTCGAGATCGACATAGAGCGTGTCGGAGAAAACGCCGACCGGCGACGTCATGCCTTCGAACGAGCCGATGACCACGCGCCCGCGCACACCTGCCGTCTCGATCAGCGGCATGGCGGACTTTTCCGTATGGGCGAAGGCGGGGTCGATTTCCTCCTTGTCGTCGGGCAGAGCCAGCCAGGTCTGCAGCCCCGACATTAGCAGCGGATGGCCACGCAGATTGTCGGGCGTGCGCTCGGAATGCACGATGCCGCGGCCGGCCGTCATCAGGTTGATATCGCCGGGACGGATGACCTTTTCGGTGCCGAGGCTGTCGCGATGGCGGATCTCGCCGTCGAACAGATAGGTGACCGTCGACAGCCCGATATGCGGATGCGGCTTGACGTCGAGCGCCTCGTCGGGCTTCAGGATCGCCGGACCCATGCGATCGAAGAAGATGAACGGCCCGACCAGCCGCCGCTGCCGGCTGGGCAGCGCGCGGCGCACCTGGAAACCGCCGATATCGCTGGTGCGCGGGATGATCAGGTTCTCGATCGCATCGCAGGCGAAGGCATCGCCGGGCAGGGGATCTTTACCGGGAAAGAAGGACATTGGGATCTCCGATCGCTACAGGGCCGCGCGTCATCGCCCACAGATAGCGCCTGGAGCGCCGCGCGTCCAATCGGACGCGCAAAGGACGCTCCAGCACTGGAAAGTGCGCCGCGCGTCCAATCGGACGCGCAAAGGACGCTCCAGCACTGGAAAGTGCGCCGCGCGTCCAATCGGACGTGCACCTGCTCAGATCGCGGTAAAACCATTGTCGACGAAGAGATGGGCGCCATTGACGAAGCTCGATTCGTCGCTGGCCAGATAAAGCGCGGCCCGCGCGACGTCTTCGGGCTCGCCGATCCGCCCCTGCTGCGCGGCAATGGCGGCATCCGAAACGTCGACGCCAAGCGCCTGCAGGTCGGCCACCTCGCGCAGGCCATGCGGCGTGCGGATGAAGCCGGGGCAGACGGCGTTGCAGCGGATGTTGCGGTCGCGGAATTCGACCGCGATGGCGCGGGCAAACATATGCACGGCCCCCTTGGTCGTGTCGTAAAGCACTTCCATCGGCGTGGCGGCGACCGCCGAGATCGACGAGGTGCAGACGATCGACCCGCCGCCGCTTGCAATCATCTTCGGCAGCACCGCCTTGGTCATCAGAAACATCGAGCGCACATTGACGGCGTGCAGCCAGTCCCATTCCTCGACGGTCGTTTCCAGGAAAGGTTTGATGACGATCGTGCCGGCGTGATTGAAGAGCACGGTGACTGCGCCGTAGCGTTCTTCGGCGCCCGCGACGGCGGCATTGACGGCGGCTTCGTCCGAAACATCGGCCGTCCAGCAATCGGCCTCGCCGCCGGCATCACGGATCTGCTTCACGGTCTCGGCGGCTGCATCGCCATTGCGGTCGATGATCGCAACACGCGCGCCTTCCGCCGCAAAAAGCTTCGAGGCGGCACCGCCCATGCCGGTCGCGCCGCCCGAGATAATGGCGACCTTGCCCTTCAACCTGTCCGTCATTTCCTTGTCCCCTCATCGGTTTGGATGAGGATCATAGATCGGTCTGAAGCCGATAGCCAAGCGCCTTCGAAAGGGAGTTTGCTGCCTCAGGCGCCGTCCAGCGGCTCGACGCCCTGCGCCTTGCCGGCGCGGTCGAGCCTGATCTTCTCGATGCGGTTCTCGGCGGCCGAAAGCAGGGTCTCGCAATGTTTCTTCAGCGCTTCGCCGCGCTCATAGATCTCGATCGATTCATCCAGCGCCACATCGCCGCGTTCCAGCCGGGCGACGATACTTTCGAGTTCGGCAACCGCCTTTTCGAAGGAAAGGCCGGACACCTCCGGCTTGGCGCTGTCAGTCATTCTCAACCCTTCATCATTCTCAGAATATGCATGCCCGCCGATTCGGCGAGTCCCTCGAGATCATAACCGCCTTCGAGCAGGCTGACGACCCGGTTCTTCGCGTGCCGGTCCGCGAGTTCGAGCACGCGCCCGGTCGCCCAGTCAAAATCCTCACCGGTCAGATTGATCTGCGCCAGCGGATCGCGGTGATGCGCGTCGAAGCCGGCGGAGATGATGATGAGGTCCGGCCGGAAATCGTCAAGGGCGGGCAGCACCCGCGATTTGAACGCCTCGCGAAAATGGTCGCTGCCGACATTCGGCGACAGCGGCGCATTGACGATGGTGTTGTGCTTGCCCTTCTCATCCTTGGCGCCGGTGCCGGGATAGAGCGGCATCTGATGCGTCGAGCAGAACAGCACCGAAGGATCGTCCCAGAAGATATCCTGCGTGCCGTTGCCGTGGTGCACGTCCCAGTCGACGATGGCGATGCGCTCGGCGCCATGCGTTTTCTGCGCATGCCGGGCGGCGATCGCCGCATTGTTGAAGAAGCAGAAGCCCATCGCCGTCATCTTCTCGGCATGGTGCCCCGGCGGGCGGGCGGCGACGAAGACATTGTCGGCCCGGCCGGTAAAGACGTCGTCGACCGCCGCCATCGCCCCGCCAATGCCGGTCAGCGCCGCCTGCAGGCTCTTGCTGCTGGCATAGGTATCGGCTTCGATCTGGTTGATCTCACCCTCTTCCTCGGGGATTTCCCGCATGACGGCGATGAGATGTTCTTCTGGATGGGCCAGCAGCACGGCATCCTCATTCGCCTGCGGCGCCTGCCGGCGCTCCAGCCGCTCGAAATTCGGATGTTCCAGCGCGACATTGATGGCGCGGATCCTGTCCGATCGCTCCGGATGGCCGGCGGGCGTGACATGTTCCAGGAAGATCGGGTGTTCATAAAGACGGGTGCTCATGAAGACACTCTATCGGTCGCTTATGTCATGTGCCACAGCAGATGGGGCATCGCCTGACGATTTCAACAAGCGCTCTTGCCGCGCCGTCCGACCGTTGACCTATCACACTGTCCCATTTGCGCCGTTTCCGTCGAGCCGGTCCATTGCAATGGCACCGCATCCTTTCAGGCGCGTGGAGGACACTGTAACACTTTGAACTATTGCGTAATTTTATCCTTAAGCAGGTTCCGGTATAAGCAATTATGAAGTAGTGTTGCGATGGGAACTCTGTAAGGCAGATCTGTTGATGAGTCAGTCGAAACGTCCTGATGTGGCGGAAATACGCGTGCCGTTTCGCGATGTCGATATGACCGGCCGGATGTTTCTGGCATCCTATATTTCCTATGCCGAGTCCGTGCTTGCGAGCTTCTGGTCCTCACGGCCCGATGTCGATGACGAACCCGTCTATAGTCCCAGCAAGGTTTCCTGCTTTCTCCACCGTCCGCTCCACTACGACGAGCCGGCAACCTTCACCGCCACTATCGACAAGATCGGCATGCATTCCATCGGCTTCCTCGTTTCGATCGACACCGGGGAGGAGCGTGCCGCCGAGGTCGAGATCATCTGGCAGGCCCGCACCCGCGAGGACCAGTCGCCGGCCTCGCTGCCGGAGGAAACTCGCGACTGGCTTTATCGGTTTTTGGATTAGGGCCAAAGCAGAGCTGCTCGATCAACCAGAATTGCCATTACGTGCTCTTGCCCCGGAGCAGTGGCTCGCTGAGTATATTGATCTCGACGCTTGGATAAACACGCTCTTCCAGCAATTTAAGGGATCCGACCTTCAATCCCGTGGGCAATAGGCCTGCGTCGAAGTTGACTGCCGGTAGCCTGTCTTCTGCAGAAAATCTGAACAGTGTTATGTGCGCTATTCGGGGCGGGGTTGGACGCCACTGTTCGAAGCAGATGGCATGTGAGATGGCCGAACGAAGCCTGCGCAATTCCGGCGGCTCCTCTGCCTTTACGAAGATAGCGGCTTCCGAAGCAGCCACCTCATGAAAATGGAGATCAAATGGCGGGGTTTCTTCGACTCTATCCGCGACCTCCTTCCATCTTCCTCCATTCAGCCTCCAGACCTGGTCGTTTGGAATACTGAGTTGGGTCGCTGCGCTGACCAAAGTGACGACGGTCATGTGCAGGCTTGTAGACGGGACGCGTAAAAGCGGCGCTGTGCTGTCTCGTTCGATACTGCCCTGCAAGCCGCAGAGCTTTGACAGTGCCTCGCGATCGGGAAAAAACTGCAGGTGAAACGCACAGCACCGCTTAAACCACAGTGTGTCGACCTTTGTGCGGATCACAGCAGCAGGCCCTCCACCTAGCACGGGCACGCCGCCCCGAGAGCGTGCAATTCCCATGTCTTGCTGTCACATCGCGAAATCGGTCGCCAATGATGGCAGGAGCTTGCCAGGCGTTCGCATGGTGATGAAGGTCTTGGAACGCTCTAGTTGTCCCGCCGTCCTCATCACGGGCCTCTATTCTTCAACGGCAAGGGTTACGTCAGTACGCGCTTTATAAGCGCAATCGCACCGCTAGGTGACGGTTCTCCCATCTATGCGGGTGCCAAGCCGGGGGGCGGAAAGGTACTCGCAGTGCTGCACTCAGAGCCTGGTCCAGGAGTTCGTGCCGTTCATGTCCTTCCGAATGAAGACATCGTGATAGCGGTGATCGCGCCGAAGCGCACCGGTCTTATAGGATGGAAGGGCTGGATCAGATTTGCGGTTGTGACCGAACGCTTTCCGGACGGAAACGAGGTCTCTCGGACGTTTCCAGCCTTCCTCGAGAAAGTCGACAGCAAGTAAGCCGATTCTGGAGTTGCTCCCGGTCTGATCTCCGAAGCGACTGGATGAGCCAGAATCCGCGCAAAGCTAAATAAGGGATCGTGCAGCGGTCTTAATTCTCCGTCACTGGCAGCAAATCAACGCGATCCTGCTTATGTCACGCGGTCCAATCATCTGACCGCCATGCTTGCGACCAGGTCACTGAATCTCTCTCCCTGAATGCCGACATGGGTCCGCAGCAAACGGCGGGCTTCATCTCCGTCTCCGGCAAAGATCGCATCGACGATGGCGCAATGTTCTGAGAAGGATGTCGACAGGCGGTTGCGCACGCGCAGCTGGAGGCGGCGATAAGGCCGCAGGCGGCGGTGCAATTGCACACATTGCTCCTCAAGGAAATCGCTTCGGCCGGCTGCATAGATGGCCTTATGGAATTCCTCATTGTCGTAATAATAAGCATCGCTGTCACCGGCAGAGGCTGATTGCTCGCAGCGGCCGTGGGTGGCCGTAATCGCTTCCCGGGAGACCTTGTCCAGCCGTCGTGCGGCGAGCGACCCGGCCAGGCCCTCCAATTCGGCCATCACCTCGAACATCTCATAGACGCGGTGCGGCCCCGCATCGATGACGATTGCGCCTCTGCGCGGTCGAATTTCGATGAGGCCGATCGCATCGAGCTGCATCAGCGCCTCGCGCACGGGTGTGCGGGAAACGCCGAAACGCGTCGCAAGCACCATTTCGTCGAGCCGCTCACCGGGGGAGAACTCGTTGGAAAGAATTAATTTTTCAATCTCATCGCGAAGCCATCGGCCGACATTCTCGGACATTCGTTTCAATTCCCTCATACATAAAAGCACTTCTTGTATACACGATCATTGACCTCGTGTACGAAGAGTGGCATTCTACATACTACCGGTGAAACCCGACGATGGGAAGCAGCCGTCAAAAACGGTCCGCACCCAGCCGGCCCAACAGAAAATACCAGCAGAAGAGAGGAGAATGGCATGTCTGAGGCTTCCTTCTTCACCGACATGCTGCAGAGCATCACGGATCGCGGACGCCAGCTTCTGTTTTCCGGCTCGCGCGCCACGCAGGTCGCAGCCAAGGCCGATCTCCAGACACTCTGTGAAATGCTGCTATCGAGCCGGGGCGAAGCCTCGGGCATGGCGCTTGCGGCCGAGATACTCGATCGCTGGGGCGCGCTCGAGAGCGAGGGCGCGCAGGCATTCCTCGATATGCTGCATGAAAAGTTCGGGCCCGACACGGCCAAGCTCGACCAGGCGATTGAAAATTACCGCACCGACAAAAGCTCTGCCGCGATCATCGCGCTCCACCAGGCAGCTGAGCCGCGGCGACAGGAGCTTCTGCGCCGATTGAATCACGCGCCGAACGGCACCGCCAAGCTTGTCCGGATGCGTGAGCAACTGCTTGCTTCCAAAGACCAATCCGCAGGATATCACGCGCTTGATGCCGACTTCACGCATCTGTTCGGCTCCTGGTTCAATCGCGGCTTTCTGACATTGCGACCCATCGACTGGTCGACGCCGGCCTACATCCTTGAAAAGATCATCAAATACGAGGCCGTGCACGAGATCGCAGGCTGGGAGGAATTGCGCAGTCGCTTGGCGCCGGCCGACCGCCGATGCTTTGCCTTCTTCCACCCCCGATTGGCCGACGAGCCGCTGGTGTTCGTCGAGGTGGCGCTGACACGATCCGTGCCCAGCGCGATCGGAGATGTGCTCGTCGAGGGGAGGGAACAGATCAATGCCGACGAGGCGACGACGGCTGTCTTCTATTCGATCTCCAACTGCCAGGATGGCTTGCGGGGAATCTCGTTCGGCAACTTCCTGATCAAGCAGGTCGTGGAAGACCTGCGTAGAGACCTGCCCGGCCTCAAGAATTTCGTCACGCTGTCGCCCGTTCTAGGCTTTGCCCGTTGGCTTGCCAAGGCGCGTGCCCCAGCCGCCGACCGGTTGCTGCCGGAAGCGGCCCGCGAAACGCTGATGCTGCTGGACGATCCGAGCTGGCCTGACAACGAGAAGACGGCGGCTGAACTGGAGCGCGTGTTGCTGCCGCTTGCGGCGCGCTATTTCCTGACCGAACGGACGCCGGAGGGCCGGCCCATCGATCCTGTCGCCCGCTTCCATCTCGGCAACGGCGCTCGACTGGAAAGATTGAATTTTCTTGGCGACCGCTCGACCAAGGCGATGCAGCAGGCACACGGCCTGATGGTCAACTACCTCTACAAGCTCGACGATATCGTGGCCAACCATGAGGCCCTGGCGCAGCGCGGCGAAGTGATTGCCTCGCCTGCAGTCAAAAGCTTGCTCAACCAGAACGACGAAGGCCGCAGCGGCGGCAATGCCCAGCAAGGCTCCCGGCCATTCGCAAACATCATGAACTCAACGCTTGGAGGAGGGCGAAAGTGAGCAACCATCTTTTCGACGCCATGCGGGCTGCCGCACCCGGTGACGCACCGTTCATCCGGATCGATAGTACGCGCACATGGACCTATGATGACGCCTTCGCTCTTTCTGGCCGCATTGCCGGCGCGATGGACACGCTCGGCATTCGCCCCGGCGACCGGGTGGCGGTGCAGGTCGAGAAAAGTGCCGAGGCACTGATCCTCTATCTCGCCTGTCTTCGAACCGGCGCGGTCTACCTGCCGCTCAACACCGCCTATACGCTGGCTGAACTCGATTATTTTATCGGCGATGCGGAGCCGCGTTTGGTGGTGGTTGCGTCGGCTGCGAGAGGGGGCGTGGAGACAATCGCCAAGCCCCACGGCGCAATCGTCGAAACGCTCGACGCTGACGGCAGCGGCTCGTTGCTGGATCTCGCACGCGATGAGCCGGCCGACTTTGTCGATGCCTCGCGTTCCGCCGATGATCTGGCTGCGATCCTCTACACGTCGGGAACGACGGGACGCTCCAAGGGGGCGATGCTCACGCATGGGAACCTGCTCTCGAACGCCCTGACCTTGCGAGACTATTGGCGCGTCACCGCCGACGATCTGCTGATCCATGCCTTGCCGATCTTCCACACACATGGGCTGTTTGTCGCCACGAATGTGACACTGCTTGCCGGCGCCTCGATGTTCCTGCTGACGAAATTCGACGCCGACGAGGTCGTTTCGCTGATGCCGCAGGCAACGATGCTGATGGGCGTGCCGACCTTCTAC
Source organism: Rhizobium sp. SRDI943 (assembly GCF_057653695.1). NCBI lineage: Bacteria > Pseudomonadati > Pseudomonadota > Alphaproteobacteria > Hyphomicrobiales > Rhizobiaceae > Rhizobium > Rhizobium sp. SRDI943. Next base: position 671,276 of record NZ_CM172787.1, read on the forward strand.
GTGCGCCTGCTGCAAAGCCCGCGCCTCGACGAGCAAGCGGTCGCCAATATCCGCCTCTTCATTTCCGGATCGGCTCCCCTGCTTGCCGAAACCCACACCGAGTTCCAGGCCCGTACCGGTCACGCCATTCTCGAGCGCTACGGCATGACAGAAACCAATATGAACACGTCGAACCCCTATGAGGGGAAACGGATTGCCGGAACGGTCGGTTTCCCGCTGCCTGATGTGACGGTGCGCGTCACCGATCCCGCCACCGGGCTGGTGCTGTCGCCTGAAGAAACGGGCATGATCGAGATCAAGGGACCGAATGTCTTCAAGGGTTATTGGCGCATGCCGGAAAAGACGGCGGCCGAATTCACCGCCGACGGTTTCTTCATCAGCGGCGATCTCGGCAAGATCGACCGGGAAGGCTATGTCCACATCGTCGGTCGCGGCAAGGATCTGGTGATTTCGGGTGGATACAACATCTATCCGAAAGAGGTCGAAGGCGAGATCGACCAGATCGAGGGTGTGGTTGAGAGCGCTGTGATCGGCGTGCCGCATCCCGATTTCGGAGAAGGCGTAACGGCCGTCGTCGTGTGCAAGCCCGGCGCCGTCCTCGATGAAAAGACCATCGTCAGCGCCCTCCAGGACCGTCTCGCCCGCTACAAACAACCCAAGCGCATCATCTTCGCGGACGATCTGCCGCGCAACACCATGGGTAAGGTTCAGAAGAATATCCTGCGGCAGCAATACGCCGATCTTTACACCAGGAGGTAAGGCGACCGCGCCCTCTGGGAGGAGGTGCGTCGACATCCCGCATCAATCTTGAACACAACAACTACGGCGCTGGAGGCGTCGGAGGGAGGGGAATCATGGGTATTGAACTATTGGCCATAGGCCTGCTGGTCGCGATGTTCATCATTGCGACGATCCAGCCGATCAACATGGGCGCGCTCGCCTTTGCCGGCGCCTTCGTGCTCGGCTCGATGATCATCGGGATGAAAACCAGCGATATTTTCGCCGGCTTTCCGAGTGATCTGTTCCTGACGCTCGTCGCCGTCACCTACCTCTTCGCCATAGCGCAGATCAACGGCACGATCGACTGGCTCGTCGAATGTGCCGTCCGCCTGGTGCGCGGGCGGATCGGCTTGATTCCCTGGGTGATGTTCCTGGTCGCCGCCATCATTACCGGTTTCGGTGCGCTTGGACCTGCCGCGGTCGCCATTCTCGCACCCGTCGCGTTGAGCTTTGCCGTGCAATACCGCATTCACCCGGTCATGATGGGCCTGATGGTGATCCACGGCGCGCAGGCGGGCGGCTTTTCGCCGATCAGCATCTATGGCGGTATCACCAACCAGATCGTTGCGAAGGCCGGCCTGCCTTTCGCGCCGACCTCGTTGTTTCTCTCCAGCTTCTTCTTCAACCTGGCGATCGCAGTGCTGGTCTTCTTCGTTTTCGGCGGCGCAAGGGTGATGAAGCAAGATCCCGCATCATTTGGCCCGTTGCCCGAACTGCATCCCGAGGGCGTATCGGAGTCGATCAGAGGTCACGGTGGCACGCCGGCAAAACCGATCAGGGAGCATGCCTATGGTACGGCGGCTGATACCGCGACGTCGTTGCGCCTGAACAATGAGAGAATTACCACCTTGATCGGCCTGACGGCGCTCGGCATTGGCGCCCTGGTCTTCAAGTTCAACGTCGGCCTCGTCGCCATGACCGTGGCTGTCGCACTGGCGCTCTTGTCACCGAAGACGCAGAAGGCAGCAATCGACAAGGTCAGCTGGTCGACCGTGCTGCTGATATCAGGCATCATCACCTATGTCGGCGTCATGGAGAAGGCCGGGACTGTCGACTACGCGGCGAACGGTATATCCAGTCTCGGCATGCCGCTGCTGGTGGCGCTCCTGCTTTGCTTTACCGGTGCCATCGTCTCGGCCTTTGCATCCTCGACCGCGCTTCTCGGCGCGATCATCCCGCTTGCCGTTCCATTCCTCCTGCAAGGACACGTCAGCGCCATCGGCGTGGTCGCGGCGATCGCGATCTCGACGACGATCGTCGATACCAGCCCATTTTCCACCAATGGCGCGCTTGTCGTCGCCAATGCACCGGACGACAGGCGTGAGCAGGTGCTGCGACAGCTGCTGATCTACAGCGCCCTGATCGCGATCATCGGCCCGATCGTCGCCTGGTTGGTGTTCGTCGTGTCCGGGTTGGTGTGACGGCGGGCTGCGAGGAAGCATCGCTTTCCGCTGCAGGGTTCCGGATCGCTGCGGCCAACGCATCCGGATCGAAGAGTGCGCTTGTCCAAAACGGCTCTTGATGCTAGGAAAATTGCATGGACAACACCCTGATCAGCACTTTTGTGATGATGATGCCGCGCTCATAAGCGTGGCGGGTTTCGTGCGTCCAGAATGCACCAGCGACCGCCCTCGAGGCGGTCTTTTCATGGGTCGATCCGTCTCGCGGGGCAAACAGCCTTCGAAAGGAAACGCCGATGAACACGATCTACATCACCACCTCGATCCCCTATGTGAATGCCGCACCGCATGTCGGCTTTGCCCTCGAACTGGTCCAGGCCGATGCCTATGCCCGCCATTTCCGGCTTCTCGGTCAGGACGTCCGCTTCCAGTGCGGAACCGATGACAACAGCCTGAAGAATGTCAGGTCGGCGGAAGCCGCGGGATTGCCCGTGAAGGACTTCGTGGACGCAAACGCCGACAGGTTCGAGCGCCTTGGCGGCCTGCTCGATATCTCCAACGAGGAATTCGTCCGCACGTCGCGCGATCCGAGGCACATCGCCTGCGTCCACGCCTTGTGGAGGGCATGCGCCGGACATGGCGACCTCTATCGCAAGGCCTATGAGGGCCTCTATTGCGTCGGTTGCGAGCAATTCTACGAGCCGTCGGAACTCGATGACGGGCGTTGCCCTGAACACGGCATTGCCCTTGAGACCATCCGCGAGGAGAACTGGTTCTTCCGTCTCTCCCGATACGGCGACCGGCTGCTAGAGCTTGTCGAGACCGGAAAGCTTCGCATCGTTCCGGCCCATCGGCGCAACGAGGTCCTTGCCCTGTTGCGGCGCGGCCTGACCGACATCAGCGTGTCGCGCAGTGCGGAGCGGGCGCGAGGCTGGGGTGTTCCCGTGCCCGATGAAGATGAGGTCGTCTACGTCTGGTTCGATGCCCTGGCGAACTATCTCACCGGTCTCAGCCACGGGTCCGATGAAATCCTCTTGCCGCGCTATTGGAACGGCGGCCAACGCATCCATGTCGTCGGCAAGGGCATCTCCAAGTTCCACGCCATCTACTGGCCGGCCATCCTGTTATCCGCAGGCCTGCCGCCGCCATCGTCGATCCTCGTGCACGGCTACGTCACGGTGGATGGCAAGAAGATCGGCAAGTCGGCCGGCAACGGCATCGATCCGGAACGCATCATCCAATCCTACGCAACGCCGGACGCCCTGCGATATTACCTGCTCCGGCATATACGCTCGGCAGACGATGGCGACTTCTCGGCCGAGCGTCTGGAAGCCGCATGGTCGGGAGAACTTGCAGGACAGCTCGGAAATCTCGCCAACCGGGTGCTTGCGCTTCTGTCCACGTCGTTCGACGGGATCGTTCCGCCCGTGCCGGACAGCGCGTTCGTGGAGGAGGCTGCCCGCCTTCCGGCGAAGGTGGCTGAAGCGTTCGATGCCTACGAGCTCCATGTCGGCCTCGCCGATATTTTCGCATTCATCGGCGAGGCGAACAGGCGGTTTACAAAACGCGCACCATGGGCGGATGCAAAAGCGCTGCTTGCCGATCTCACGCCGGAGGATCGGAAGGCGACCGCCGCCCGTCTCGGCTCCTCGTTGGCCGAGCAGGTCTACGGCCTTGCGATCATCGCCCGCTGCCTCCTGCCGTTCCTGCCAAGCTCGGCCGCAAAGCTGCATTGCAGGCTGGGAATACCATCACCTCGCCTCTATCGGGACCCCTTGATCGTGGCTGGAGTCAAAGCCGCCCCGCAAGCCGTGCTCTTTCCGCAAAGAACGGCGGCTTGAACCCACGGCAAAATACTCTGCGCTGCTATCTAGGAAGCGCAGAGTTTCGATGGGGCGATAATTTCAGCCGACAGCGAGATCGGCGTGGCGGAACGTATCTCATGGGAGAGTGGACGATCTAACTGGTGGGGCTTCAGCCGATCCTCTCGTAAGCCACCGATGTCGCTCAGAACCTGTCCGTTCTATTCACGGAGTAATTGCAAATATGTAGAATGCAACGTTAGAACCTCATCATCACTAGTAACTTAAAAGTCACGCAGATTCCGAAAAAAGTTATGCCCCAATGCAATTAAACATCCAATTGACTCTTCAAAAATCGAGATGTAATGCTGGTTAAATTTATTCATGCAAGCAGAATACATGCATCATCTCGGTGGAAATGTTATAAAGCGCCAAAAAGAAAACTTGGTTAATTGCGTAAAGAAATTTCTTACGAGGGGACAGCCGTACATTATAGCGGACTTTCCATCAAGCAAAGATCCCGGACATCATGCATGTTGGCTTGGATTGGCTAAAGTGTTACACGAAGTCGCTGGCCGTCTACCCGTGCTTGTTGGCAGCACTCCGCAGAGTATTGACGAGATAAAATCCACTCCCGGCGATGCTCCAATATTCATTTGTGGATGGGCCAATTTCGGAGACGCACGCGCTGGCAGGGATGACATTCGTTATCGCTTGATGTGGAAATATCCAGATCGAACGATCATTCAGATGCCGCAAACGATTCATTTCGCGAACGAGTCGCTCAAGGAATACGCGAAACAGACGATTGGGAGGCATCGCAATTTTTTTTGTATGACGCGCGATGGTCAGAGTTTCGAGCTAGCAAAAGCCAACTTCGATTGTGATGTTGAGGCTTGCCCTGACACGGCATTTGGCATGGAAACGCTTAAACCGTTCGAAGCTGATCCTCTCCGGGTATTATATGTCATGCAGCCTCTTGGAGAGGACGACGTTGATATAGCTAAAGCGCGAGCGATTATTGACGGACCTCTTACCAATTGGATTAACGGTCCAAATAGTTTGTCGCGCATGCGCAAGTCGAGCGTAGTCAAGTCAGCGTTGCGACATGGCTTTAGCCGCACAGAGATGATGGCCCAACATCATGAGGATGTCGCTGCTCGATATGTTGATTATGGCGTGAAGATCCTGTCCGGCGCGCAACGGATAATCACCAACCATCTACACGGTCATATTCTCTGTCTTTTGTTGAATAAGCCGCATATCGCGGTTGCGAGGGAGGGAAGCAAACTACACGACTTCATCGGTAGCCAGACTGGCGACAGCCCTCTCGTGGAGAAAGCGGCAAATGCCAATGAGATTTTAGCAGCAATGTCTCGCCTGCCGTATGAGATGGGCGGAACTTGGTACAAGTCAAGTAAACCCATGAATCTAAACGCCACTATTCCGGTCCCAGATCTAGTACCTCACCCCTCCATAGTCTGATTCCCGGTAGGAGCTCAGTTTGTCGGTTTTACAAGACGACGATATTCTATTCAGCCATGTCAGTGAGAACCGATCCGCAGCAGCCGTAACGGGTGCCTTCTGGTCGGCGCTGAGTACGCTTATTCCGACAGTCCTTACCTTCGCTGTCTTTGTGGTGACTTCTCGCGTTCTCCAGCCTCAGGATTTCGGTCTTGTCGCGCTGGCATTCAGCATTGTGTCGTTTGCAGGCAGCTTTGGACCAACGGCATTTGGCGAAGCGATCATACAAAGAGCCGAAATCAGGCGCAGCCATCTGGATACCATATTCCTACTTTCGCTCGCTTTTTCATTTTTGATCTATGGCGCTTTGTGTATCGCCGCTTCGCCAATCGCGGCGTACGTGGGACATGAGCAAATCACACCTCTTATTTACATAATGGGATTGAAAGTTTTCTTCGACTTCACGGCAGTCGTTCCGAATGCAATTGTTAATAGGAAGATGTCATTTCATTTGGTGGCCGTCCGCACTGTGATTGCTACCATCACTTCTGCTTGCATTTGCCTTGTTTTGGTTTTGGCAGGTTTCGGCTTGTGGGCTCTTGCGATTGCACAGATCGCGGCCACAGCGGCATCATGTGGCGCCGCCTTCTGGGGCGCTGGGTGGTTGCCCGGGCTTCACTTGAAGAGATCAAGCCTGAACGACCTCCTTCACTATGGCTTTTTTGCATCTGGTACTCGGTTCTTACAGACGATGAGCTTGGACAACTTGCTCATAGGCGTGCTCTTGAGCCCGTCGGCGCTTGGTATCTATAATTTTTCGAAGCGTTTGTTTGATATGATCAATAACGTCATCGCCGGAGGCTTAACATCTGTCACGCACGTCTTGCTTTCTTCATTGCGGGCCGATCCGAAGAAAGTTCGAGAAGCATTTCTAATGGCAACGTTTGGTTGCGCTCTGGTTTCGTACCCCGTATTCATTGGCCTTGCCGCAGTTGCCGATGATGCGATCACGACAATTTTCGGTGCGCATTGGATCGAGGCCGTTTGGCCAGTTCGGTTCTACTGCGTTATCGGGTTGATGGCTGGGATCGGCTACGTGCAGGCATCCTTGATAAAGAGCCAAGGGGAGATGGATTGGTGGTTCTACTACCAGCTGGCACGCAATCTTCTCACGCTCTTGACCATCGCAATTCTTTATCCCTATGGCGTCACAACAATCGTTTTCGCGATAATGATCGAAGTTCTGTTGTTCTGGCCGATCACGAGCTGGAAGGTCTCTCGGCATATAGAGCTGAGTGTCGGGGCCTATTTGAGGCAATTCCTCCGACCGAGTATAGCCTGCGCAGGAATGGTTGCTGTCGTTTTCCTCCTCCACGAATTGCTAATTCATTGGTCCCCGTATCCACGTTTGGCCGCGGAAATCCTTGCAGGTGGCATTGCTTACTGCGGCCTGATATTCGTTCTGTGCAGGGCTCGTTTAAATGTCTTGATCGCTGGTATAAGGCAGGCGCGGAAGCGCAAAAACAACAAGGACGTGATTGTCAAAACAGTAGAGCGGCAATAGTCTGAAATAATAGGATAATCTGTAAGATGACTAGTCTCGATCGCGGTTATTCGCCACCGGCAATTGACAATGTAAGAGTCTCGATTGCCGACCGCAGCCGTTACTACTCTCTAGATGCAATGCGCGGGTTCGCGGCTATTTGTGTTGTCGCTACACATTTCCGGGAGAGCTATGCCCCCTCCGCTTATCTTGCAGTCGACTTTTTCTTCGTTCTCAGCGGATTTATCATCGCGGAGATCTATGGAAAGCGGCTTTCGCGTGGTCTGCTATTCCAGACGTTTATGGCCGCTCGAATCAAGCGTCTTTATCCGCTCTATCTCATCGGAATCTTGGTCGGTCTCGTGCAGATCATCCTGTTAACAGGTTGGGGGCTGAGAAGTCAAAGTGTCAGTGACCTGGTGCTCTCGACAGCAGCCAACGGATTTTTTCTGCCTAGCCCAATGTATTTCTTTCAATCGAACGCGATGCAAGGAATGTTTCCAATCAATGGTCCTGCATGGTCAATGTTCTGGGAACTGTTGGTGAATATAGTGTTCGCACTATGGCTTTTTCGGCTCCCTATCCGCGCCCTTTGCCTAGTTGCGTTGGCTTCGGCTGCATTTTTAGTTTTCGTGGGGCTTGAGTACGGAACGTTGAATATTGGCTGGGAGTGGCCATCAGCGGTAGGTGGACTCCCAAGGGTAATGTTTTCATTTACGGCAGGGGTCGTGATTAGCCGTCTATTCGGCGGCATGCCCGCGTGCAGGAAAGGCTGGATCGCCATCGTGCCATGCCTTCTTCTGATGATTTGCATTGCGGCGCCGGTTCCTATGGTGCTGCGGCCTTACTACGATTTGATGTTCGCGATGGCCTTGGCGCCGCTCATCGTGATGCTTGGCCTCTTTTTGGAGATGCCTGCAAAAGCAGAGGCGTTGGCGACCTGGATTGGCTATATCTCCTACCCGATCTACATCTTACACCGAGGTGCGATCGGTGTGTTCAAGCCAGTCGCAGGATCGATTGGATTGAATGGTCCTCTCGCGTTCTTCATGTTTCTCAGCGCAGTCGTATGTTTCGCTTATGTGACGGCTCGTCTCGTTGACAAAACTATGGCTACAGGAGCCCAGCGAGCTCGATAAAGGGGTGCAGCGCTTTCGGCCAGCGCTATTTTCGACGTTATGCGGCCGTCTCGCTCATCCGACAGTGCCCGATCTTCAATCCAACGGCATTACAAAGGTGAAGCGCGTCTCCTTGTCATCGGAACTGACCGTGATCGTCCCGCCGTGGGCGCGGGCGATTTCCGAAGCGATGTGCAGACCCAGCCCCAATCCTCTTTGACTTGTGCCGGCTTCGCCTGTGAAGAAAGGCTGAAAAAGCCGTGTCATCGCGTCGCTGGAAATCGGAGCGCCGCCATTGGCGATCCAAAGCTCCAACCTTCCGTCGACAGTTGCCGCCGAGAGCCGCACCGGTTCGTCCGGTGTGCCATGGGTCAGGGCATTTCCCAGAAGATTGGACACCAGCTGGCCGATCCGGCCGCTGTCGCAGTTTATCGGCCCATCGAATTCGATCGTCACCTCAATCCCGCGGTCGAGGTGACTGAAGCGAAGTTCTTCGATGACCTGCCGCAAGAGCGGCTCGAGATGCTCCGCCCGCCTCTCGAGCGTGATGCCGCCACCCAATCGTCCGCGCGCGAAGTCGAGGACGTTATCGATCAGGGCTGACATGCGAACGACGCTGCCCTGCATCAAATCGAGCACTTTAATCGCCCGATCGGTCTGCTTCTCTTTTCGCAGCATGCGCGCCGCGGCTGCAATCGAGGCAAGCGGGTTGCGCAGGTCGTGGCCGAGAACAGCAATGAATTCTTCCCGCAACTCGGCGGTTTGCTGTTCAAAGGCGAGTTTGGACTTGATCGTGGCGCCGGCAGCATCGGCGGCTGTGCGCGCATCGACCAGCTCCCGTTCATAGCGGCGACGCTCGGCAGCCTGGAACATCGTCACGCGGGTGAAAAGCAGGGCACCGTCTTCGGCACGTCTTTCCACGGCATTGGCGAGCACAGGCAGCTTTCTGCCGTCCACGGTGACAAGATCGAGGGCCACCTCGTTGAAAAACCCTTGCATGCGCAGCAAAGGCGCAAAATGGGTCTCGTAGAATATACGGCCCGACGTGTTGAGCAGGTCGTGAAGTCGTTTGCCGAGGAGTTGCTCGGCAGGGATGCCGATCCAGGTCGACAGCGTTCGGTTGACCTTGACGATGCGCCCGTCCGGCTGCAGCGAAAGATAGCCGCATGGCGCGTTTTCGTACAAGTCCTCGAGGTCCTCAGCCGGCATGAAGATTTGCGTATCGGCACCGGTCATCGGACGAACCGCCGGATTGCAGATATGACCTCGTCGGGAGCGCTGAGGTTGGGACAGTGGCCACTCGCATTCAGCACGACCAATTGGCTGTTTGGGACCTGCCGATGGACGAATTCGCCGACCTCTTCAGAGGCGATGATATCATCGCGGCATTGAAGGATCAGCGTTCTGGCGGTGACTTCAGGAAGGTCGCTGCGATTGTCCGACGTGAATGTCACCCGTGCAAATGCTTTGGCGATCTCAGGATCGGTGCGGCAGAAGCTATTGGTCAGCTCTTCGCCGAGTTCCGGTCGATCCGGATTACCCATGATGGCGGGCGCCATGGCGGCAGACCACCCCATATGGTTGTCGTCCAACGATTCGAGAAGTTCGTCTATCTCAGCCGCGCTGAAGCCGCCGAAATAGTCATCGTCGTTGATATAGCGCGGCGACGGCCCGACAAGGATCAGGCTTTCAAACAGTTCCGGCGCCTCCAATGACGCGATGACGCCGATCATTGCGCTGACCGAGTGCCCGACGAAGACAGTTTGCGTCAGGCCGAGCGCGCGGCAAATTTCGACGAGGTCATCTGCATAGCCCGCCAATGAAGAATATTTCCGGGCATCATAGGCCGTGAGATCGGATCGTCCTGCGCCGACATGATCGAACAGCACCGTCTTGAAGTCGGCCTCAAAAGCCGGCGCCACGAAGCGCCACATATTCTGGTCGCACCCGAATCCATGCGAAAAGATCATCGCACGCTGGCCATCGCCCCGGACTTGAACATGATTTCGATCGATGACGGTCATCTCGCCCTCTTCCCTGCTTTCATAACATGTTCCGCCTGTTTTGGATCGAGGAAAGATCAGCCCGGCAACGGTTCGATGGCTCTGTGCCGCGATTTTCCTGAGGCGGCCGCCCGGCCATTTGCGGCATGCCTAGTCCATCACTTTCCGGAGTTCGAAGAAGAATCGCCGAGGGTCGCCGCGCAGGCACATCATTCCGGCAATCCCGTCATCGTCAATCCTCCGAAAGTAGTCCACGATCGGCTGTTTGTCGTAGATCATCGCAGCCGTTTCGATGCCGTCGAGCGCCTGAAGCCGCAACGAAGCGGTCGTGCCTCTCGCTCGAAGCACCTTCTGCAGGTACGAGAACCCGTGGCGGGCGACGAGCGTCCGGCCAAGGGGCGCCATCTTGATCGCCAGCTCAACAGGGAGGAAATTTGGCTCGATCGCCACGAGCCGGCCCGGTCTCCAGTTGAAGAGCAGGGCGTCCGCCCGCATGTCGGAATGGAAGCGCTTGCCAAACCAGTTGAGATTCTCGAGCACGCCGTCCAGTGGATGGCCCGACTGAATACCGACGCCGCTCCAAAGGCCGACCATGTCCTTCGGCTGGACGGGCTCCAGCGAGCGGAACCAGGCAGCCATCTCCTCCTGGTCGCCTCGCATGGTTTCTCCTTCAACGACGTTCATTGTGGAAAATGAAAAGAAGGTTTGGAAAGTTCCCGTTCATGCGGACCGGTCGAAAGCGCAACGGCCCCCGAAGGGGCCGTTGGGGTATTCGCCAGACAAGACCGGCCTATGCGTCAGGCGCGCGACGGCAGCAGGGGATAGCCGACCATGACGGCGCGGCCAAGCAGGGCTGCGACGAAAGCCTTGATCACATCGCCGGGAATGAAGGCCATCGAGCCGACGAAGGCTTTCGTGAAGCCGAGGCCGGCGACGGTGGCGAGATAGGTGATGCCGAAGGCGTAGAGCACGACGATGCCGCCGGCCATGGCGGTGAGGAAGAAGCTCACCGTCTGCACCAGGCCGGATTGCTGATGGTTGACCAGCCGTTCGCTGAGATAGCCGGTGACGAAGGCGGCAAAGATCCAGCCGATCAGGAAGCCGGCCGTCGGCGACGCGAAGATGGCAAGCCCGCCGCGGCCGCCGGAAAGCACCGGCAGGCCGATCGCCACCAGCACCAGCACGATCAGCACGGCAATCGCGCCACGCCGGGCGCCGAGCACGACGCCGGCCATCATCACGCCGAGGGATTGGGCGGTGATCGGCACCGGAATGAAGCCGAGCGAGATCGGCGGCAGCAGGCCAAGCGCCACGATGATCGCGGCAAAGAGGGCGGTAAGAACGAGGTCGCGAGTGCTCATCATGAATTCCGTATTTATCAATCGTTAACTCACATGCCGCCGAATGCCGCGCGCGTCAATCGCCGCGGCGATATTATCCGCATCCTTAAGGGTCAAGATGATCAACGGCGCAAGCAGCGTCGTCGGCCGGACCTTCAGCCCGCGTGCCTTATGCGCCTCGCGGATCGCCTGATAACGCCCGACGATCTCAGGCACAAAACGCAGCACCAGCCCGAGCGCCAGGCCGATATCGTCGGCCTGCACCCAACCGGTGCGTTCGAGCGGGCGGGCAAGCGCCGTCACCTCGTCGATGAACTCGGTGATCGACGTCGTCGCCGTCACGGTGGCGGCAAGCAGCATCAGCGCCGTCAGCCGCAGCAGGGGCACGAGCGCTTCCTGCCAGGGATTGAAGATGAGGTTGAAGAGTGCGACGACCGCGATCGTCAGGAAGACCGGCCGCAGCCGCCGGAGCCCATCCGCAAACGGCAGGCCGATCATCCGGTAGAGAACCGCCGTCAGCAGCACGGCGATCGACAGCAAGACGAGGTTCCCGCTGATGAACAGCACGACGCCGAAGACCGTTAGCGACAACAGCTTTACCCGCGGCGAAAGCCGGTGCATCACGCTGTTGCCTTCGACATAGAGCGACTGCATCAGGCGGCGATCTCCTTGTAGCGGGCGATCGCTTCGGCAGCCGGTGCATCGGCGGCAAGCCGCCCTTCATGAAACAGCAGCACTCGCTCGAAATCGGCGATCAGCTCCAGATCATGCGTGATGATGATGGCGCTTTCCGGGAGCCCGGCGATAATCCCTTCGACCAGCGTCCGGTTCTTGAGGTCGAGCTGGTTGGTCGGTTCGTCGAGGATCAGAATGCCGGGCCCCGTCGCCAGCACCGAGCAGAGCGCCGCCACCTGCAGCTCGCCGCCGGAAAGCTCGTGCGCGCGCCGATCGGCCAGCGCCTCGGCGCCGAAGCGGGCCAGCACGCCCTCGACCTTCGCCTCGATCTCCGCCTTGCTGAAGCCACGCCGCTTCAGCCCGAAGGCGATATCGTCTTTGACGATCGGCAGGATGATCTGGTTCTGCGGCGACTGGAAGATGAAGCCGACATCGGCCACCGCAGTCTTTTCGTCGTTCGTATCGCAGCCGTTGACGGTGACGCGGCCGACCGATGGTTTGTTCAATCCGTTGATCAGCCGCGCAAACGTCGTCTTGCCCGAACCGTTCAGCCCGATGACGCCGATGCGTTTCCCACTGATGTCAAGCGTCAGCGGCTGCAGCGCCACTCGTGCCCCGAAACTGACCCCGGCGCCTTCGAAACGAATATCCAAACCAATCCCTCGCATTTTTCACCGGAGGAGATTGCCGATACCGGCCCCTCATCCGCCTGCCGGCACCAGCCGGGGTCGAGCCACTCGTCTCGACCCGTCCTTCGGACCCCCGTAAACGGGGCGAAGGGGTTAGACCGCGACCTCTCCATTCCCCACCAACCTCTCGCAGGGCACGTCCCCTCTCCCCGCGAGCGGGGAGAGGGTTAGGGTGAGGGGCAGCCATTGGCGCCAACCTGACAGCAGTGCTTCTACACGGGGAATCGAGGATGATGAAAGCGCAAATCTTGCTGTCGATATTGGGTCGATATCGGGTGGCTAGGAAGATTTTCCGGATTATGATGCAGCTATGACGAATCTGCTTTCCAATTCCGATGCCCGCCGTGTCTTCCTTGCCAAGCAGGGCCTCAGCGCCCCGCCGAACCGCGCCCTGACCAAGGCCGGCCTGCTACAGCTCATCCATGAACTGGGTTTCGTCCAGGTGGACAGCATCCAGACAGTGGAGCGGGCGCATCATCAGATCCTGTTTTCCCGCAACCAGACCTACAGGCGCGAGCATCTGACGGCGCTGCTCGAAAAGGACGGCGCGCTGTTCGAGCACTGGACACATGACGCCTCGATCCTGCCGAGCGCCTTTTTCGTCTATTGGAAGCACAAGTTCCGCCATCAGGAGCAGGTGATCGTCGAACGCTGGCGCAAATGGCGCGGCGAGGGCTTCGAGGCGGCGTTCGCGGAGACCTATGAGCGCGTTGAGCGCGACGGCGCGATCCTGGCGCGCGACATCAAGGCCGATGGCCACGTTTCCGGCGGCTGGTGGAACTGGCATCCGAACAAGACGGCGCTCGAATATTTCTGGCACACCGGCAAGTTCGCCATCGCCGGCCGCTCGAATTTCCAGAAGATCTATGATCTGGCGGAGCGCGTCATCCCGGCCGAATTCCGCGAGCCGGAGGTGAGCCGCGAGGAATTCGTCGACTGGGCATGCCGCAGCGCGCTCACCCGGCTCGGCTTCGCCACCCATGGCGAGATATCAGCCTTCTGGAACCTGGTCTCGCCCGATGAGGCCAAGGTCTGGGTATCAGCCCATCGCGACGAACTGATCGAAGTGCTGATCGAATCGGCGCTCGGCGGCAAGGCGCGCCCATCCTGGGCTTTTGCCGATTTCCTCTCGACACTCGACGATTATCCCGGCGCGCCGCCGCGCATCCGTGTGCTCAGCCCCTTCGACCCGATGATCCGCGACCGCAACCGCACCGAACGCCTGTTCGGCTTCTTCTACCGCATCGAGATCTTCGTGCCCGAGCCGAAGCGCGAATACGGCTATTACGTCTTCCCGCTGCTCGAAGGCGACAGGCTGATCGGCCGCATCGACATGAAGGCGGATCGGAAAAAGTCGACGCTCGATGTCAAGCGGCTCTGGCTGGAGCCGGGTGTGAAGCCGTCGGCCGGGCGGCTGGAGAGGTTGGAAGCGGAGCTGGAGCGGCTGGCGCGGTTTGCGGGTGTGGAGAAGGTCGTGTTTCTCGAGGGGTGGAGAGGATAGTCGAACTACCCTCACTCCCTCATCCCTGTGCTTGTCACAGGGATCCAGCGCACCCAAGTCCTTGGGTGCGGGAAACTCTATTCGTAGAAGCAAATGAGTCATTCACGGCGCGGACGCGCCGTGGCTGGATTCCTGTGACAAGCACAGGAATGAGGGATGGCGAGGGTCCAAGCCCACGCCCGATCAGCAGATCTCCGTCGTGCTGATCTTGATGCCGAAACCTTCGAGGCCGACATAGTGGCGCTCGCGGCTGGTGAGCAGCTTGATCGAGCTGACGCCGAGATCCTTGAGGATCTGTGCGCCGAGGCCGATTTCCAGCCATTCGCTGTCGCGCGTCTGGGCTTCGGCATGGGCTTCGCGGCCCTGGTTGCGGGCCTTGCGGCCATTATCGTGGTGGCCGACGCCGACCGAGCCTTCGCGCAGATAGACGATGACGCCGCGGCCTTGCTCGGCAATCTTCTGCATGTAGAAATCGACCGGGCTGTTCTTGCCGAAGAGATCCTCGGCGACATTTTCCGGATGCAGGCGGACCGGGATGTCGACGCCGTCGCGGATATCGCCGAAGACGACGGCGAGATGCTGCATCGGATCCCAGGGCAGCGAATAGGTATGGGCCTTGGCCTTACCGAACGGCGTCTCGATGTCGAAGCTGGTGCCGAGTTCGATCAGTGTTTCCTTGCGCTGGCGATAGGCGATCAGATCGGCGACCGAGACGAGCTTCAGCCCGTGCTGTGCGGCGAAATCGACCACCTGTGGGCCGCGCGTGACGGTGCCGTCGTCGTTGACCAGCTCGGAGATGACGCCGATCAGCGGCAGGCCGGCGAGCTTGCAGAGGTCGACGGCGGCTTCCGTATGGCCGGAGCGCATCAGTACCCCGCCTTCGCGGGAAACCAGCGGGAAGATGTGGCCGGGACGGACGAAATCGGAAGCGCCGACATTCGGATTGGCGAGGTTGCGCACCGTCAGCGTCCGGTCGTCTGCCGAGATCCCAGTCGACGTGCCGTGCTTGAAATCGACCGAGACGGTGAAGGCCGTCGTATGGGCCGAATCGTTTTCCGCCACCATGGCGTTGAGGTTGAGGCGCTTGGCCTCTTCCTTCGGCATCGGCGCGCAGACGATGCCGGAGGTGTGGCGGACGATGAAGGCCATCTTCTCCGGTGTGCAATGCACGGCGGCGACGATCAGGTCGCCTTCGTTCTCGCGGTCATTGTCGTCCATGACGACGACCATCTCGCCGGCCTCGAAGGCCCGGATGGCGTCGACGACGCGCTTCTGGTCATAAGACATGGGCGAGCGCTCCTATTTCAGACGGCCGGTCTGGCCGCGGTCGCGAAGATAATGGTCGGCGACGGCGCAGGCGACCATCGCCTCGCCGATCGGCACGGCGCGGATGCCAACGCAGGGATCGTGCCGGCCCTTGGTGCGGATATCGACATTCTTGCCCTCCGCATCGATCGACTGGCGTTCGGTCAGGATCGAGGAGGTCGGCTTGACGGCGAAACGCGCCACCACCGGCTGCCCGGTGGAGATGCCGCCGAGAATACCGCCGGCATTGTTGGAAAGGAAGATCGGCGTGCCGTCATTGCCCATGCGCATCTCGTCGGCATTGTCTTCGCCTGACGTTTCGGCGGCGGCAAAACCATTGCCGATCTCGACGCCCTTGACGGCGTTGATCGACATCAGCAGCGAGGCGATGTCCTGATCGAGCTTGGCATAGATCGGCGCGCCGAGGCCGGCCGGCACACCTTCGGCAATCACCTCGATGACCGCGCCGATCGAGGAGCCCTTCTTGCGGACGCCGTCGAGATATTCCTCCCAGACCGGCACGATCGCCGCATCGGGCGAGAAGAACGGGTTCTGATCGACCTGGTCCCAGTCCCAGTTGCGGCGGTTGATCTTGTACTTGCCGATCTGCACCAGCGCGCCGCGCACGGTAACGCCTGGTACGACAAGGCGGGCGATGCCGCCGGCGGCAACCCGCGCAGCGGTCTCGCGCGCCGAGGAGCGGCCGCCGCCGCGATAGTCGCGAATGCCGTATTTGAGGTCGTAGGTATAATCGGCATGGCCGGGGCGGTATTGTTTCGCGATCTCGCCGTAATCCTTGGAGCGCTGATCGGTATTTTCGATCAGCATCGAGATCGGCGTGCCGGTGGTCGTCATCGTCTCGCCGTCGGCGTCGAGCATGACGCCTGATAGTATCTTCACCAGATCGTCCTCGCGCCGCTGCGTCACGAAGCGGGATTGGCCGGGCTTGCGCTTGTCGAGCCAGACCTGCAGGTCCTTGAGCTTGAAGCTGAGCCCCGGAGGGCAGCCGTCGACGACGCAGCCGAGCGCCGGACCATGGCTTTCGCCCCAGGTGGTTACGCGGAAGAGGTGACCGAATGTATTGTGCGACATGTGTTCCGACCGGTGGCGCGCCAAAGCCGGTCGCGCCATTGCTTGAATAGGCGCGACACTCATAGGCCAAAAAAACGCCGAGGCAAAAGCCTTTCTTTGCGCCAAACCGGCAGCTCAGGGAATGCTGTTTCCGTTCGTTGTCGGGGATGGGCGGCGCATCCGGCCGCCACTCTCTTTGCGCAGGCGGGGAGGGGGCAGGGCGAGGGCGATCGGCAGGCGCCGATCAGGACGCCAGCCGCCACCCCGCTCCTGTGGCTTCATTGGTGAAGTCGTCAAAGGAGAGCGGCCGCGAGAAGGCATAGCCTTGCAGGATGTCGCAGCCGAGATCGCGCAGCAGCGCGGCATGTGCTGCCGTCTCCACCCCTTCGGCCACCGTCTCGACGCCGAGTGAGCGGGCGATCTCGATGATCGAGCTGACCAATGCGCGCTCCTGCGAGGCATTGACGATCGGCTGCACCAGCTGGCGGTCGATCTTCAGCCGCTTCGGCTTCAGCTTCAACAGGCTGACGATCGAGGTATGGCCGGTGCCGAAATCGTCGATCTCGATATCGATGCCGAGCGCCTTGATGCGCTCGAGATTCTGCGAGACGACGTCCTCGCTCTCGTCGAGGAATATCGATTCCACCAGTTCGAAGGAGAGCTCGCCCGGACGGATATGCAGGTCGGCGAGCGATTCCAGCAGGCTGCCGTCATGTAGCCGTCGGGCCGAAACATTGACAGAGACCTTGGGCACCACAATGCCGCGCGCCGTCCAGCGCATCTTGTCGTGCAGCGCAGTTTCCAGCACGATCCGGTCGAGCATCTGCACGACATTGATCTCGTCGGCGATGCGCAGGAACTTGTCAGGCGCGAGCCACCCCTTGGAGGGGTGCTTCCAGCGCACTAGCGCCTCGACGCCGGTGAGTTCCATCGTCCGGGCGCAGAATTGCGGCTGATACCAAGCGGTGAATTCGCCATTGTCGATGCCGGCGAGGATCTCGTCGGCCGTGCGCTTGGTGTTGATGATATCGGCCTGGAGATTGTGATTGAAGAATTCGAAGCGGTTGCGGCCCGTGCTCTTGGCGCGGTAGAGCGCGATATCGGCATTGATCAGCACCTTGCGCGCATCGACATGGATGCCGTTGGCAAGCGCAATCCCGATCGACACGCCGCAGCGGCAGGAAAAACCCTGGAAATCGATCGGCTGGCGCATTTCCTCGATGATCCGCGTCGAAAGCTGCGCCATCTCCTTGTCGCCGACGTCGACGCCGAGGATGACGAATTCGTCGCCGCCGATGCGCGCGACGATGTCGCTGCCGCGGACATTCTTGGCGAGCACCTTCGAGGCGTGTACCAACATCGCATCGCCGGCGGCATGGCCGAGCGTGTCGTTGATGTCCTTGAAGCGGTCGAGGTCGATGTGCAGGATCGAGAATTTCTGCCGCTGCTGGCGGCCGTCATGGGTCAGACTTTCGAGCGCGATGTCGAGCTTGCGGCGGTTGGCGAGTGCGGTCAGCGGGTCGTGCAGTGAATTGTGCTCGATCCTGTTTTTGACAAGCTCGAGCTCGATATTCTTGGCGACCGCATCGTCTTTGGCGGCTTTCAGCCGGATCGTCATCAGCACGTCTTCGGTGGCGTCGAAGGCGATGCCCATGATCTTCATCTCGCTAGTCCCCGTCTGGTGGACCTTGCCGACCGAGCGCACATAGCGCACCGAGCCGTCGTCGACGATCACCCGGCAGACGAGGGTGTGCGTATCGCCGTTGTGCTTGAAGTGACGCGCGCTTTCGAGCGCCAGGCTCCTGTCCTCGGGGTGGATGCGGCTAAGCCAGATCTCCTCGGTCATGAAGCCGTTGCGCGGTGTAAGCCCATAGAGTTCGTGCATCCGCTCGTTCCAGATCGAGCCGCCGAGGCCAGGCCGCGCCTCCCATATGCCGCACTGATAGGAATTGAGCGCCAGGTCGAGCCGGCTGGAAAGCTCGGCGAGCTCGCCCTCGCGGCTCGAGAGCTCGTCAAGCGCCAGCTCCAGCTCGGCATTCTTGACCTCGCTCATATCCTTGGCCTTGCGCAGCGTGTCGGTGATCTCCGCATCGGCGGTCACGTCCCAGACGATGCCGATCGTCTTGCTGACGCCGGCTGCATCTGTATAGAAGGCGCCGACCGAGCGCAGATGGCGGATGCCGCCGTTGCCAAGCAGGATGCGGTACTGCGCCGTGCAGGCAGCGCCGGCAATGCTGCAGCTGAAGAAATGCACTTCGGCGGTTTCACGATCTTCGGGCAGGATCGCCGCCAGCCATTCGTCGAGCACCCGGCTTCCTTCTTTCGCCGCTTTGCCGTGCAGAGCCGCGGCACGGGCATCCCAGAGCAGACTGCTCGAATGATCCTCCAGCTCCCAGATGCCGATATTGGAGGATTCCAGCGCCAGGTTGAGCCGCTGCGACAGTTCCAGCAATTTTGCCTCGCGGGTCTCCAGCGCGGTGATGTTGCGATTGCGCTCGCCGAGCAACAGGGTCGCGAAGAAGATCGGCACGATGATGATGAAGCCGGCGGCAAGGATGATCAGACGCAGCTCGGTGCGGTTTTCGGGTATCGCGTTCCAGCCGCTATTAGGGACCGCGGAAAGCTCCCACTTGCCGCCGGCAAAGCCGATCTTCTGGCGCATCGGATTCTTGTCATCGATATCGGACGAACCGAAGAACGGCGGCGGCAAAGCGGCGTTGGTCGCGGCCGCCGCGCCGATATCGCGGATGGCGATCGAAAGATGGCCGAGATGCGGATAGCGCTCCCGGTTTTCGCGGTCGCGCGCCGGCATCAGCCCGGTCGCCTGGTAGAACATTTGCTGGTCGATGGCGACTTCGACCGCCCCCCAGATCCGCCGCTGGCCATTCTCCTTGACGTAAACCGGGAAGAAGATGGCAAAGGCGTCGCGGCCGTCGGTGCTGATCGGGCCGTAGAAGCGCGCCGACTGGTCGCCGGCTGCGCGGGTCATCACTTGGCGAAAGAAGAGAGTTTCGCGCACGTCGCGGCCGATCCGCTCATTGCCGGATTGCGGTGGGTGGATGTCGCGGATGATGAAATCAGGCGCGACGGCGATATGAATGAAAGACGGGTTCTGGATTAGCAGCCAGTTGATCTGGCGCTCCATCTCCTCTCCGTTGGCCGCGCTGACGGAGATCAGGTTCGTCAGATCGCGCACGACGCTGAGGTCCAAATTGATCTCGGCCATCACCCGGGCGCGGATCAGGTTGGTCTCGTTTTCCGTGCGGATATGAAGTTCGCGCACATGAGACGCAGTATTGGCCCGGTCGAGCCCGAAGCCGACCATGATGACGACGAGGGCGACGAGCGACGAAACCAGAAACGAAACGCGGGTATTCTTCAACACGCGCCGCAACTGCTTGCTGTCGCTGAGCCTGGATAGCAAAATGAAACTCCCCTGTTGGCGAGCAACTGTAGGACGCGCGGGTTAATTTACGATTGCCCGCCGGCGATGCCGAAAAATCGTGTGAAGGGAAAAACCGCGGGTTAACGCGGCATCTTGATTATATTTAAAATCCTATTCATCAATTGGGCGGGAAAAGCCTTTCTTACGGGCAATTTTCGCCATATTCAGGAGCTTATCTGTGGCCAGTCATTTTTTCGTGCAGCTTATCGTGCAGCGTTTCAAAAGGATTGTCGCCATGCGTTTCGTCGTCGCCACGCTTTTGGCAACAGCAAGTTTCCTGTCACCGATGAGCGGTTTTGCCGAGAGCGCCGATGTCGAGGCGACGATCAAGAAGGTCGACACGGCCAACCTCGTGCTGACGCTCGATGACGGCAAGACCTATCAGGCGCCCGAGGAATTCAATTTCGACGGCCTCGAAGCCGGCGTGAAGGTGATCGTCTTCTACACCGAGGTCGACGGCAAACGCGTCATCAACGATCTCGACATCGTTAAATAGGCAGTTCTCTGGAGAATGATCGAGTGAGGTACGCGCAGTGGCTGCCCCTCACCCTAACCTTGCCGGGGTCGAGCCACTGGTCTCGACCCGTCCTGCGGACCCCCGTAAACGGGGCTAGGGGCCGTGCCCTGCGAGAGGTAAGCGAGGAACCGAGAGGTTGCGCCTATCCCCCTTCGCCCCGCGCGCGGGGAGAAGGTGGCGGCAGGCGGATGAGGGGCTGGTCTCGGCAATCTCCCTGGGCAGCTCGTTCGCATCCCCAATGCGACCTAGCGCCCTGCAATACCTACAGCCAGACGATCGTCCGCTCCGTGGTTTCGATCCGGATGATCCGGTCCTGCGGGATCGCGCCTTCGGCAGCCGTGCTTTTCGGCAGGTCGGCGATCGTCTGGAATAGCGTACGGATGACGCCGCCATGGGTCACGCAGACCGTCGGACGGTCGACCGAGTTCAGCCATGAGCCGGTGCGCCAAGAGAGGATTTCGTAGCTTTCCGCATCATCGCCGGGTGGGATGAAATCCCATTTGGAGGCATTGCGTTCCGCCACCCGCTCGCGCTGCGTCGCCTTCAGCTCCTTGATCGTCGAGCCTTCCCAGTCGCCGAAGGAAATTTCAACCAGCCTTGGATCGGTGCGATAGGCGAGCGGCGGCAAGCCCATGGCAGTGCGCATGATTTCCATTGTCGCGCGCGTGCGCTGCAGCGGGCTTGCGACGAAATCGAATTGGTCGACCGTGTCGCCGAGGATCCCGGCAAGCGCGATGCCGTTCTGCCGGGCCTGTTCCAGGCCCGTGGCATTCATCGGGATGTCCTTCTGACCCTGCAGGCGGCGCTCGGCATTCCAGGCGGTCTGGCCGTGTCTGATCACATAGATAAGCACGGTCTCGCATCCATATGGATAAATTAGTCCTTGATGACGGAAATGTCGGGCGCGTCGACCGCCTTCATGCCGATGACATGATAGCCACTGTCGGCATGGTGCACTTCGCCGGTGACGGAGCGCGACAGGTCCGACAGGAGATAGAGGCCGACATCGCCGACTTCCTCGATGGTGACGGTACGGCGCAGCGGCGCGTTATATTCGTTCCACTTCAGAATATAGCGGAAATCGCCGATGCCGGAGGCGGCAAGCGTCTTGATCGGTCCGGCCGAGACGGCATTGACGCGGATGTTCTGCGGTCCGAGGTCGACGGCGAGATACTTGACGCTGGCTTCGAGCGCGGCCTTGGCGACACCCATGACATTATAGTTCGGCATCACCTTTTCGGCGCCGTAATAGGTCAGCGTCAGCATGGCGCCGCCATCCGTCATCAGCTTCTCGGCGCGGCGTGCGACCGAGGTGAAGGAATAGACGGAGATCTGCATCGTCTTGGCGAAGTTGTCGGCCGAGGTGTCGACGTAGCGGCCGGTCAACTCGTCCTTGTCGGAAAAGCCGATCGCATGCACGAGGAAATCGATCTTGCCCCACAGCTTCTCGACGTTCGCGAAAACCTCATCGATGGTGGCTTCATCGGCGACGTCACAGTGGCCGACGAGCGTCGCGCCGATTTCGGCGGCGAGCGGCTCGACACGCTTCTTCAGCGCATCGCCCTGATAGGTAAACGCAACTTCTCCGCCGTGCGCATGAATGGCCTTGGCAATACCCCACGCAATCGAACGATTGTTGGCGACACCCATGATGACGCCGCGTTTGCCTGCCATGAGGCCGGATGCTTGAGCCATATTTCGCTCCCTAGGATTCTGATCGATCCTGCCTATGGCATAGGCCGTTAATCGGTTCAAGCTTGGCCGGGATCATCAACTGTTAGGGATCGTAATAAAGGGTGCGAATGTCATAAAAATTTCATAGGAACAGGCCTTCGCGCATGCTCCGCATGAGATCGGTGACTTTGTCGTCGGGTTTTTCCCACAAGATAATGCGCAATTCGACGACCAGATCGCCTCTGCCGCCCTCTTCGCGGGGCAATCCCTGGCCGGGAATTCTAATCGTCTTGTCCGAGCCCGACCATGCGGGGATCGTCACGTTCAGCGGCCCGCTCGGTCCTTCGATACGCGCCTCGGTGCCGAGCACGGCATTTTCGATGCTGAGCGGCAGCACGGCGTGCAGATCGAAACCGTCGACGGTGAAGCGCGGATCGGACGCAATGCGAATGTTGATGACGGCGTCGCCGCGCTGCATGCCCGGCAGTTTGAAGCCCTGTCCCTTAAGCCGCACCTCGTGGCCGTCGGTCGTGCCTGCCGGCAATGTAAAGCCGATTTCGCGGCCCTCCGGCAGCGACGCGGTGATCCAGCCGCTCTTCAACACGTCGTCGATCGTGACCGTCGCCGTCGTCACCTCATCCGGTGCCTTGTCCAGGCCGGTATCCTTGGCGCCGGTGAAACGGCGCACCAGGTTTGTCAGGATGCTGAGCGGCAGCGACAGGTTGGCGGCGGCATTTGGCCCAACTTCGCCCGATTCCTCATCGCCCTTGACCTCGGCCTCGGCGGCATCGCCATCCATGCGCCTGCCGGGATCGGCCTGGGCGTTTTGGGTCTGTTGATTTTGCGCCTGCTGATATTGCGCCTGCTGGGCGCGAGCCTGCGCCTGGCCGCCGGCCGCAGCCCGGGCCTGGGCACCGAAAATGCGATCCACCATCTCGTCGGCGGCCTCAACGGAACCTGCCTGTTGTCTGTTGCCGTCGGCGGCAGCCTTCTGGGCGGCGCGCGCCAGCTCTTCCATCACGCGCTCGGCATTGGCCTGTGCCGCCTTGGCGCGCACGGCCGCCTCGCGGGCGGCCTGGCGCTGCTGCATGATCGTCTGTTCGTGTTTCTTGGCTTCGGCCATCCGCAGGGCATTGTCGAACAGGCTGCGTTTGCGCGGGTCTTTCAGCGTTTCATAGGCGCGGCCGATCTCGGCGAACCGGGCCGTCGCCGTCGGATCGTCCTGATTGTGGTCGGGATGGGCTGATTTGGCCATGTTGCGCCAAGCCGCCTTGATCTCGTCTACTGCCGCGTCGCGCTTGACGCCCAGAATTTTATAAGGATCGCGCATGTT
This sequence comes from Rhizobium sp. SRDI943, assembly GCF_057653695.1. Taxonomy (NCBI): domain Bacteria; kingdom Pseudomonadati; phylum Pseudomonadota; class Alphaproteobacteria; order Hyphomicrobiales; family Rhizobiaceae; genus Rhizobium; species Rhizobium sp. SRDI943. The sequence continues at coordinate 694,936 of NZ_CM172787.1, forward strand.
AAAACCGCCGGTGTTGCGATGCGGCAAGCCTCGTCCTTGCCCGGCATCCCCGTCCAATAAAACGTGTGTAGCGCCACCCGCCACAAAGGCAGGAACAGCCACTCTCAACGCCGATCCTGCGGCGGAGTTGCTAATCACTTGTTATTTCTGGGCAGAGATGTGGGGTGTTTCGCGGTAAATGGTTAGCTCTTTGCTAAGCATTCGGCAGAAAGCGGTCGCGCGTTAACCTGTTGGTGACGGCGCTGCGCGTCTTTTCGAACGCGCAAAGGGACGCTGTAATATTTTGAACGACCTTGGGAGGATCAGCTCTCGGGCTGGAAGCTCAGAAGCTGCCAGTTGCCGCCGCCGACGAGGCAGGTCTTGCCGTAGAATTTGGCGATGCCGACATAGGAATGCCGGGTGGTACGGAACTGGCGGCAGACCTGGCCGGACTCATTGTTCTCGACGATCGTATCGATGACGCCGGCACTGCCCGTCGATGCGTTCGCCCAGGGAAGCGGCTGGCCCTCGAGCCTTTGCACGTCGGCCGAGGTCACGGCGTTGCGCACGGTCATTTCGTCGGAAAGCGTGTCGGTGCTCGGCGGCGTCTGCGGCACGGTGCCGGTTGCCACCGACCGGTCGACCTTGGCGTCACTCAAGAAATCCATACCGCCGCCGACGCAGCCGGAAAGCGACAACATCGCGGTGCCGATGACAAACAACGCGCGGCTGCGTCGCCGCAGGCCCTTTGTATGGCGAGATGACTTTGTTATGACTTCCACCCTGCATCCTGTCCAGTTATCAAAAGCTGGGCGAGTTTTGAATAATCCGGGGCATTTGAACCAATATGTCGGCAAACGAGTTAACAAGCGGTGACTTTACCGAAAGTGGCGAACCCTTCAAGCTCTTTGCCGAATGGCTGAAAGAAGCCGAGGCTTCCGAGCCCAATGACCCCAATGCGGTGGCGCTGGCAACGGTCGATGAGGATGGTCTTCCCAATGTCCGCATGGTTCTCCTGAAGGGATTCGACGATGACGGTTTCGTCTTTTACACCAATTTCGAGAGCCAGAAAGGCCGCGAAATTCTTGGCCAGAAAAAGGCTGCCATGTGCTTTCACTGGAAAAGCTTGCGTCGCCAGGTGAGGCTGCGTGGCCCCGTCGAGATCGTTACCGATGCCGAAGCGGACGACTATTTCAAGACGCGGGCGCGCGGCAGCCGCATCGGCGCCTGGGCTTCTAAGCAATCCCGTCCGCTGGAAAGCCGTTTCGCGCTGGAAAAGGCGGTGGCCGAATATACCGCGCGTTATGCCATCGGCGAGATTCCGCGCCCCGCCCACTGGTCGGGCTTCCGCATCCGGCCGACCTCGATCGAATTCTGGAAGGACCAGAAATTCCGTCTGCATGACCGTGTCGAATTCCGCCGGCCATCACCGGAAGGTGAATGGGACAAGGTCCGGATGTATCCGTAACGGGCTTATCGGCCCATCAGCTTCAGCGGTATGCCGGAGGCGAGAGCCGAGACGTAACGTCGCTTCTGGTAGAATCCGTTGAGCGAAATGCGCGGGAGATAGCCGGTCAGCTTCGCTGCCGGCAACCCGGGCTGCGTGGTGACCGCAAGGGTAAAGCCGAGATTGCGAGCGATGCGCGCCTCGCGGGCGGTCGCAGCCGCAGGCGTGCCGTAAGGATAGGCGATCGTCTCGGGACGAATACCGGTCACCGCCTCGAGGTAATCCGCCGAAGCTTGCATTTCGATTCGCGCTTCGGCTTCCGGCAGCCGGGCGAGCGCCCGATGGCTGATCGTATGGGCGCCGAGCGTTGCGAGCGGATGTGCCGCCAGCCATTGCAATTGGCCAGGGCCCATCACCAGCTCGCGGACGATATCCGTCGGCTCGATGCCGTTTTCGCGCGCTAGCAGATCGATGGCGGCAACGGCGCGCGCCTCGTCGGAGCGGTGGACGTAGGCGGCAAAGCGATCGAAGGCGTGCCATTGCTGTTGCGGACTATCGAGCACAAGGCGCTCCATGCCGCGGCCGAAATCGAAACGGATTTCGGCCGCCCGGCGCAGGAGGATCGCCAGCGTTTCCCACCAGATGCTGTGAGAGCCTTCGGCAAAACCCTTGGCGACGAATACCGTGAACGGCGCCTGATGCCGCTCGAACACCGGCAGCGCATGTTCCAGATTGTTGTTGTACCCGTCGTCGAGCGTGAAGGCCGCGAAAGGCTTTGCGCCTTCCGGCTCCGCCAGCAGCGCCGGCACCTCGGCGAGCGGCACGAAGCGATAGCCCTCTCGCCTCAGCCGCCGCAGCGCCACGTCGAGAAACCGCGGGGTGATTTCAAGATGCGCATTCGGCTCGAAGGCTTCGGCCACGTGCGGGCGGACATGATGCAGCGTGAAGACCACGCCGCGCCCGCGTGCTTCGCGCATCAGCCCGGCCGAGGCCAGCAGCCAGGAAAACTCGAGCCCGGCGCCGATCGCCAGTCGCTTGCCCAATCGCTTGAATTGTCCCGTCATGCGGCGCCCCGTCCCCTGCCTTTTCCGGAAACTAGCAAGTGCGACTTAAGCCTTGCTGAATCCCGGTTCAGCACAGGTCTTTGATTTCCTGTTAACCAAAACGATGAAAAGACTAGAAAAATGATAGGCGTTGCCTCAAAGTCGCGCCAAACTTACGGCTTCTGTCACATTACGGGACAAAACGCCGATCCTATCGCGGGCCAATGCATGAAGGGCCTGCGCATCAGGGCCAGCATATGAGGGGAAGTGCATGAGAAAGCTTTGGGCCGCTGTTTTGACCGTAACGCTTGCCGTTTCGGCGCCTCTTGCGGCTCTTGCCGGCAACGCTTCGCTAATCCTCGATGCCCGGACCGGCAAGGTTCTCGCCGCTGAAAACGCCGATACGCTGAACCATCCGGCCTCGCTGACGAAGATGATGACGCTCTATCTCACCTTCGAGGCGTTGAAACGCGGCAAGATCGCCTGGGATACCCCGATCAAGATGTCGAAATACGCCGCCTCCCGGCCGCCGACCAAGCTTGGCGTCAAGGCGGGCGGCACGATCACCGTGCGCGAGGCGGTCTATGGCATGATCGTCAAATCCGCCAATGATGCCGCCTCCGCCATGGGTGAGAAGCTCGCCGGCTCGGAAAGCGGCTTTGCCCGGGTGATGACGGCCAAAGCCCGCCAGCTCGGCATGAGCCGCACCGTCTTCGTCAACGCATCCGGCCTGCCTGATGGCCGTCAGGTGACGACGGCGCGGGATATGTCGACGCTCGCCATCGCGCTGATGAAGAACTATCCGAACGAATACCGGCTGTTTTCGACGGCCAGTTTCAATTTCCGCGGCCGGACGGTGCGCGGTCACAACAATCTCATGTACCGCTACCAGGGCATGGACGGCATCAAGACCGGTTATACCAATGCGTCCGGCTTCAACCTCGTCAGTGCCGTCAGAGACGGCAACCGCCGCGTGGTCGGCGTCGTGCTCGGCGGCCGCACTGCCCGCAGCCGCGACGCCAAGATGGCTGGTTTGCTCGACCATTATCTCGGCCGCGCCTCGTCTTCCGGTGGCGCAAGGCTGGTGGCGAGCGTCGGGGCGAAAGAAACGGTCGAAGTCGCCTCCGCCGCTGACGCTTCCGATGTTCCGGTGCCGTTCAACGCACCGCGGCAAGTCGACGATCTCGCTGCGAAAAGCCTGGCCTATGCCGATGACGCCGTCGTGCCGTTGGAACGTCCGGTCGCGATGGACGAGATCCTGAACGCCGGCAAGACGCCGAAGACATCAGCAGAGAAGACCAATGGCGATTGGCAGATCCAGATCTCGGCCGCTCCCAGCGCCGATGCGGCGCGTGCGCTTCTCGCCCAGGCAAAGTCCGAAGCCGGCGCGCCGCTCGTGTCAGCTTCGCCCTATACCGAGGCGGTCGGGCAGGGGGCCAACAAGATCTATCGCGCCCGCTTCGTCGGCTTCGCCAGCAAGGATGCCGCCGTCTCGGCCTGCGATGCGCTCAAGCAGCGCTCCTATGACTGCATGCTGCTGCCGGATCGCGGCTGATCGCCGCCCGGCACTCTGGGCAATCCCGTTCTGGACAATTGTTGGGAATCAGCGTCTCCTCCATAAACAAAAGGAGAACGCCCATGCTGCGCCGTCTCGCCGACCAGTTCGAAACCTCATCCGCGGCCTATGCCGCAGCCAACGGCATCGAGCGGGACCCCGACTGGTTTTTGTTGAAGCTGCAGGAGGAGGTGGGCGAACTCACCCAGGCCTGGAACCGCCTGACCGGCCGCGGGCGCCGCAGGGACCGGACGCCGGAGGAACTCGACCGCGATCTCGCCGACGAAACCGCCGACCTGCTCGGCCACATCCTGCTCTTTGCCCGCCGCAACGATATCGACCTTGCCGCCGCCATCGAGCGGAAATGGCGGTTCCAGCCGGCGCTGACGTCGAAGGGCTGATGCAATGCCGCCCAATGGTTTAGGCAGGGCTACCCGTCTTCGGAAAATCCGGCTGCGCTTCCGGCCTTGCTGATCGGAAGGCGTCGAGCGTCACACACCGCTCCTCGACCGCAAGCAGCAGCGGGTAGGCTAAGAGATCATGGCCGAGACGGCGGGCATTGCTCATCTGCGGGATGAGATGCAGATCGGCCCAGCCGGGACGCTCGCCGAAACAGAAGGGCGACGGGCTTCGACGCTGCGCAAGCGTCTCTTCGAGCGCTGCAAAGCCGAGCCCCAGCCAATGCTGCAGCCAGCGTTTCACCTCCGCCTCGCCGCCGCCGAGTTCGTCGCGCAGGAACTGCCGGACACGCTGGACGGTCAAAGCGTGCATCTCCGACGCGATATGGGCGGCAAAACCTCTCGCCTCTGCGCGCAACGCGGGATCCTCGGGCAGGAGGCTCGGATCGGGATAGGTCTCTTCGATATAAGCGAGAATGGCTGACGATTGCGGCACGATATGGCCGCCGATATCGAGCGCTGGCAGTAGCCCTTGCGGATTGAGCCGGCGATACTCGCCGGGCTCTAGCGAGCTCACAGGCACATAGCGATAGGTAATACCCTTGAGGTTGAGGGCGATCCGCACCCGTTCCCCCGCCGAATTCTGCCATCGCGAAATCAGCCGCATCATGATCTTCCCGAGGTGGAGTCAGCCGACCTTATGGCGGTAGAATTTGCTGTCCACCGCCATCAGCGGGAAGGCGCGGGGCAGGGCGCTCTTGGCAATCTCGGCAAAGCCGTTCTTTTCGTAGAAGCGATGCGCGGCGACGAACTTGTCGGTTGTGCCGAGGAAGATATCGGTCAGGCCGGCCTCCCTGGCATGGGTAAACAGGCGATCGAGGAGCCGCGCCGCCACGCCATGCTCGTGGCCGCGAACCTCAGCAGCGACGAACATCTTGCGCAGTGCCGCCTGGTTGTTGCCGATATCCTTGAGCCCGACCGTGCCGACGATGGCGCCCCCCTTGACGGCGACCCAGAACTGCCCCTTGCCGGACTGATAGAAATCCGGGATGACCCTGAGATCCGGCTGCGCATCCGCGGTGATGTCGATACCGAATTCCTCGCGCTGGATCGGCAGGATCACCGAAAGCACGGCATCGGCGTCATCGGCCGTGAAGGTCCTGATTTCGATGTCCGCCATCACAGAATCCTTTTGCCTCAGGTCTGGGTGCCGCCGACCGTCACCTGATCCATGCGCAGATGCGGCTGGCCGACGCCGACGGGAACCCATTGGCCGGCCTTGCCGCAATTGCCGATGCCGGTATCGAGCTTCATGTCGTTGCCGATCATCGACACCCGCTTCATCGCATCCGGGCCGTTGCCGATCAGCATCGCGCCCTTGATCGGCGCGCCGACCTTGCCGTTTTCGATCAGATAGGCCTCGGTGCAGCCGAAGACGAACTTGCCGGAGGTGATATCCACCTGGCCGCCGCCGAACGAGACGGCATAGATGCCCTTCTTCACCGAGGCGATGATTTCCTCCGGCGTCTTGTCGCCGCCGAGCATATAGGTGTTGGTCATGCGCGGCATCGGAACATGGGAATAGCCCTGGCGGCGGCCGTTGCCGGTGGGCGCCATGCCCATCAGCCGGGCATTCTGCCGGTCCTGCATATAACCGACGAGTTTGCCGTTTTCGATCAGCACGTTGTAGGCGGACGGCGTGCCCTCGTCATCGATGGTGATCGAGCCGCGGCGATTGTCGATCGTGCCGTCATCGACGACGGTGACGCCGGGAGCGGCGACCATCTGGCCGAGAAGGCCTGAAAAGGCCGAGGTTTTCTTGCGGTTGAAATCGCCTTCCAGCCCGTGGCCGACAGCCTCGTGCAGCATCACGCCCGGCCAGCCGGAGCCGAGGACGACGTCCATCGTGCCCGCCGGCGCATCGATCGCCTCGAGATTGACGAGCGCCTGGCGCAGCGCCTCGTCGGCGCCGTATTGCCAGCTGCCCTCGGCGATGAAATCGCCGAAGCCGATGCGCCCGCCATGGCCATAGGAGCCGCTCTCCTGCCGTTCGCCGTCGCCGACCATCACCGAAATGTTGATCCGCGTCATCGGCCTGATGTCGCGCACACGGTGCCCGTCGGCGCGCAGGATATCGACGACCTGCCAGCTTGCGGCGACCGAGGCCGTCACTTGGCGCACCTTGTCATCCTTGCCCCTGAGATAGGCGTCGATGTCCTGCAGGACCTTGACCTTCTCCTCGAAGCTCGGCTGGCCGATCGGGTTCTCGTCGCTGTAGAATTTCTTGTTGGTGCCCTGGGGTGCTGCCGCATAGGAGCCGGAATAGCCGCGTGTCACCGCGCCGACGGCATCGGCCGCCCGCTTCAACGCCGCCACCGAGAGATCGCCGGCATGGGCATAACCGACCGCTTCGCCGGCAACAGCGCGCAGGCCGAAACCCTGTTCGGTGTTGAAGCTGCCGCCCTTCAGCCGGCCATTGTCGAAGGTCAGCGCTTCCGCCTGCGCATGCTCGATGAACAGTTCGCCGTCATCGGCACCGGACAGGGCCTCGGCCACGTGCTTGCGCATCGTCGCTTCATCGGCATCGAAAAGCGTCAGGAGATCGGTGGTCATGGTATGGCTCCAAGCATGCGTTCAGGAGTGCACTTACTCCCTAGATAGGGCTCCACATAATAAGGAGTGAAGCCCCGCCGTCGAATTATTCTTTTTTTAAAGGGATGTGAGCATTCCCATCGCTTTGCGCTGTGTGGCGACGCGGCTTTTTTACATAGTCCGCTTGGGAGCCGATTTGTTCGAGATGGCGAGCAAACAATTTCCCCTCACCCTAACCTTACCGGGGTCGAGCCACCCGTCTCGACCCGTCCTCCGGACCCCCGTAAAAACGGGGCGAAGGGACGTGCCCTGCGAGAGATGGGCGGGGAACGGAGAGGTCGCGATATGCCCCCTTCGCCCCGTTTACGGGGAGAAGGTGCCGACAGGCGAATGAGGGGCGGACCCACGGAAGCTGCCAATTGACCTCACGGCAGAGCGTCAAAACCTTCGGCGAAGCCCTTGAGGTCGACGGGGATGCCGATGCCTTCTTCCGGGGTCTGGAAGACGATGAAGGTTGCCTGCGCGCCGCTGCGGAAGGTCTTCAGCAACTCATCCTCGAGCACGACCTCGGCGTAGCAGCCGTCGGCAAAGCAGCGGACGAAATAGGCGCGGCCGATATCCTTGCCGTCGACATTGAGCCCGAGGCCGTTCGGGAGCAGCACGCCAAGTGGTGCCAGCACGCGGAGAATCTTCGACTTGCGGTCGGCTGTTTTCAGCACGACGACGGAAAGCCCGACCTCCGGCCGATCCTCGGCGATGACGTTTTGCATCAGCGCGCATTGTTCGGTCGAAGCGCCTGCCGGTTTGTCGCAGACGACAGACCATGCGCCGTGATTGGACTTTACCGTGCCGGGCGCCGGCGGCTGCGTCTGGCCGGGCGTCACCTGTTCGACATTCGGCTTGGCGGCACTCGGCTGCTGCGGCGCCGGAGCAGGGGTCGGCGCCGGCGTGGAAGCGGGCGGCCTGGTCTGCGACGGGGCGGGTTGCTGTGCGAAAACGGGCGTTGTCGCTGCGGCCGCGATGCTGGCAGTCACGAGAAGCGACTGCGCGAGGGAACGGAAACCCATGGAAACCTCTGGATATCGAATCATTGCGGCTATTGTTGAAGCTGCCCACCAAAAATGAAAAGCCCCACCCCGTCAAAACCGGGGGACTGCGGCGGAAATTGGACCTTTGCGAAATAATGTGTCGCGCGCGGATTGGCCGGAAAGCCGATTTTTCATATGCTGATGAAAAACTTGGGATGTTTTGCCGTTCTGACCTGCCTATGCTTTGAGCAAAAATGCCGCATAGACAATTGCTCTGACCTGTTGCGGCAAATGCCAAACTGTGGTTTGAAGCGCTGAAGATGGCAAGGATTCTGCGTTCTATTTTGCAGGTCAAGCGCTCGAGGGAGATAATAAGGTGATGAAGAAGGCTTATGCAGCCCTGACCACGCTGGTCTGTCTGCTTTTTGCTTCCGGCACATATGCCGACCAGCCCATGCCGTGGCAGGCGACGCTGCAGCCGGCGGCAACGCCGATCATGCGGGAAATCCACTGGTTCGAACAATATACCCTGTGGTTTATCGTTCCGATCACGCTGTTCGTTCTGGCCCTGCTCATCGTCGTCTGTTTCAAGTTCCGCGCCAGCGCGAACCCGGTTCCCTCGAAGACGAGCCACAATACGCTGATCGAGATTGCCTGGACCGTGGGGCCGGTCCTGGTGCTTCTTCTTCTCGCCATTCCTTCGTTCAACCTGCTGACGGCGCAGCTGACGCTGCCTGAAAACCCTGACGTGACGATCAAGGCGACCGCCACCCAGTGGCAGTGGAACTACGAATATGAAGGTTCGGGCGAAAACCCGCTGGCTTTCGATTCCTACCTGCTGAAGGATCAGGACCGCGCCGCCGCCGGCAAGGAAGACAAGTCGGTCTATCCGCGTCTTCTCGCCGTCGATAACGAACTGGTCCTGCCGGTCAACAAGACGGTCCGCGTTCTCGTGACTTCCGCGCCGACCGACGTCATCCATGCCTTCGCCATGCCTTCCTTCGGCGTCAAGATCGATGCCGTGCCGGGCCGCCTGAACGAGACCTGGTTCAGGGCCGAACGCGAAGGCCTGTTCTACGGCCAGTGTTCCGAGCTCTGCGGCAAGGACCATGCGTTCATGCCGATCGCCATCCGCGTCGTCTCCGAGGACAAGTACAAGCAGTGGCTGACCGCAGCCGCCAGCGACCTGCCCGGCGCCTACAAGACACTCATGGCCGCAACCGATGGTCCCGCAAAGACCGTCAACGTCGCCGAAGCACAGTAATTAAGGGGATCGGGACAATGGCTGGACCTTCCGCTCACGACGATCATTCTCATGATCACGCCGCCCATCATGACCACGCGCATGACGATCACCATGATCACGGGCACAAGCCGAGCTTTGCCAATCGCTGGCTGTTCTCGACCAACCACAAGGACATCGGCACGCTCTACCTGATCTTCGCGATCATTGCCGGCATCATCGGCGGCGCGCTGTCGGTTGCCATGCGCATGGAGCTGCAGGAGCCTGGCATCCAGATCTTCCACGGCCTGGCCTCGATGGTCTACGGCTATGAGGGTGACGCTGCGATCGACGGCGCCAAGCAGATGTTCAACATGTTCACGACCGCGCACGCGCTGATCATGATCTTCTTCATGGTCATGCCGGCGATGATCGGCGGTTTCGCCAACTGGATGGTGCCGATCATGATCGGCGCGCCCGACATGGCTTTCCCGCGCCTCAACAACATCTCCTTCTGGCTGATCGTTCCCGCCTTCGCGCTGCTGCTGCTGTCGATGTTCGTCGAAGGCCCGGCAGGCGCTTATGGTACGGGCGGTGGTTGGACGATGTATCCGCCGCTGGCGACAACCGGCACGCCGGGACCGGCGGTCGACCTTGCGATCTTCGCGCTCCACATTGCCGGCGCCTCGTCGATCCTCGGTGCGATCAACTTCATCACCACGATCCTCAACATGCGCGCTCCCGGCATGACGCTGCACAAGATGCCGCTGTTTGCCTGGTCCGTGCTGATCACCGCCTTCCTGCTCTTGCTGTCGCTGCCGGTTCTGGCAGGCGGCATCACCATGCTGCTCACCGACCGTAACTTCGGCACATCCTTCTTCTCGCCGGAAGGCGGCGGCGACCCGATTCTTTACCAGCACCTGTTCTGGTTCTTCGGTCACCCCGAGGTCTACATCCTCATCCTGCCGGGCTTCGGCATGGTCAGCCACATCATCTCGACCTTCTCGAAGAAGCCGATCTTCGGCTATCTCGGCATGGCCTACGCCATGGTCGCGATCGGCGCCGTCGGCTTCGTCGTCTGGGCTCACCACATGTACACGGTCGGCCTGTCGCTCGACGCACAGCGCTACTTCGTTTTCGCGACGATGGTCATCGCCGTTCCGACGGGTGTGAAGATCTTCTCCTGGATCGCGACGATGTGGGGCGGCTCGATCTCGTTCCGCACGCCGATGCTCTGGGCGATCGGCTTCATCTTCCTGTTCACGGTCGGCGGCGTCACCGGCGTCCAGCTCGCCAATGCCGGTCTCGACCGCTCGCTGCATGACACCTATTACGTCGTGGCCCACTTCCACTACGTTCTGTCGCTCGGCGCCGTCTTTGCGATCTTCGCCGGCTGGTACTACTGGTTCCCGAAGATGACCGGCTACATGTACAACGAGCTGGTCGGCAAGCTGCATTTCTGGATCATGTTCATTGGCGTCAACCTGGTGTTCTTCCCGCAGCACTTCCTCGGTCTCGCCGGCATGCCGCGCCGCTACATCGATTATCCGGATGCCTTTGCCGGCTGGAACTACGTTTCCTCGATCGGCTCCTACATCTCGGCCTTCGGTGTGCTGATCTTCCTCTACGGCGTCTTCGAAGCCTTCGCCAAGAAGCGTGTGGCCGGCGACAATCCGTGGGGTGAGGGTGCAACGACGCTCGAATGGCAGCTGCCTTCGCCGCCGCCCTATCACCAGTGGGAACAGCTTCCGCGCATCAAGTAGTTTGCGCGGACATCAGGACGCCGCTTTCGATATGGCGTCCTGATGGTAAGACATTCAGGACGGAATGATGACTGTCATCGACAATCACGAGGTGCTTGCAAAGGACGGCGAATTGTCGGAAGCGAGTGCGCGCGATTATTTCGAATTGCTGAAGCCACGAGTGATGTCGCTCGTGGTCTTCACTGCCTTTGCCGGTCTCGTGCTGGCGCCGGGCCACATCCATCCGGTCCTCGGCCTGATCGCCATCCTCTGTATCGCCGTCGGCGCCGGCGCCTCCGGCGCGCTGAACATGTGGTATGACGCCGATATCGACGCCATCATGAGCCGCACCGCCAACCGTCCGATCCCGGCCGGCCGCATCGCACCCTCCGAGGCACTCGCCTTCGGCCTGGTGCTTTCAGGCTTCTCGGTGGTGATTCTCGGCCTGGCGGTCAACTGGCTCTCGGCCGGCATCCTCGCCTTCACCATCTTCTTCTATGCCGTCGTCTACACCATGTGGCTGAAGCGCTCGACGCCGCAGAACATCGTCATCGGCGGTGCTGCCGGCGCCTTCCCGCCGATGATCGGCTGGGCCTGCGTGACCAACAGCGTGACGATCGAGAGCACCGTTCTCTTCCTCATCATCTTCCTGTGGACGCCGGCGCATTTCTGGGCGCTCGCCCTCTTCAAGATGCGCGACTACGAGGCCGTCGGCGTGCCGATGCTGCCGAACGTTGCCGGCGAACGGGTGACCAAGCATCAGATCGTCGCCTATGCGGTGCTGACCGCCGTCTGCGCGGTATTGCCGTCCTTCCTCGGTTTCGCCAGCTTCGGTTATGGCCTCGTCGCCGCCGCCCTCGGTGCGATCTTCATATACTGTTCCATCGCCGTCTGGCGCATGCCCGATGGCGATTTGAAGATGATCCCGGCGAAGAAGCTTTTCGGCTTCTCGATCTTTTATCTCTTCGCCGTGTTCTCCGCCTTGATGATCGACCGGCTGGTCTCGCATGCGGGAGGTTGGTTCTGATGGAATTGGTCAAGCTCACGGAAAAGCAGCTCAAGTCGCGCCGCAACCGCAACGTCGCCCTCGGGCTGGTGCTTGCCGGCCTCGTCGTTCTCTTCTACGTGATGGCAATCGTGAAGATCGGCGGGGGAACGGCCGGATGAGCGATAACCCCGCCGCACCGAAGAAGCAGGTCCGCAACAACGGCGCCGTCGTCATGATGTGCCTGAGCTTCGTCTTCGGCATGGGCGCGATGAGCTATGCCGCCGTGCCGCTCTACCGCATCTTCTGCCAGGTGACCGGCTATAACGGCACGACGCAGCGCGTCGACCAGGTGTCGAGCGTCGTGCTCGACCGCACGATGCGCGTCACCTTCGACGCCAATGTCGCCCCCGGGCTGCAATGGGACTTCAAGCCGGTCCAGCGCGAGGTCAATCCGAAGATCGGCGAGACCATCCAGGTCAATTTCACCGCCGAGAATCGTTCGAACGAGACCCAGCGCGGCCAGGCGGTTTTCAACGTCACGCCGGGTGAAGCCGGCGTCTATTTCAACAAGGTGCAATGTTTCTGCTTTACGGAAACGGACCTGAAGCCGGGCGAGAAGCTCGACATGCCTGTCGTGTTCTACATCGATCCCGAAATCGTCAAGGCCGTGGAATCCAGGGATATCCACACGGTCACGCTGTCATATACGTTCTACCCGAAAGAGGGTCCGAAGCCGGTGGCTTCGAATGAGGGTGGAGCGGAAAAGATTGAAAAGAAACTTTGATCAAGGCTCGTTTCCGGCTATGCCGGGAGCGGAGTGAAGGAAGACATCCGGGGATAACGACATGGCCGATGCTCACCAGAAGAATCACGACTATCACATCATCGATCCGAGCCCGTGGCCGATTCTCGCCTCGCTCGGCGCCTTCATCATGGCGATCGGCGGCGTCTGCTACATGCGTTATCTCAACGGCGGTTCGTTCAAGGTCGCCGGCGCGGAGCTCGCCAATCCCTGGCTCTTCTACATCGGCTTCGCGCTGGTGCTCTACGTCATGTACGGCTGGTGGGCCGATACGGTGAAGGAAGCCCACGAGGGCGCCCACACCCGCGTCGTCTCGCTGCACCTGCGCTACGGCATGATCATGTTCATCGCTTCGGAAGTGATGTTCTTCGTCGCCTGGTTCTGGGCCTATTTCGACGCCAGCCTCTATCCGAACGAAGCCATCCAGGCCTCGCGCCTGCTCTATACCGGCGGCACCTGGCCGCCGAAGGGCATCGAAGTCCTCGATCCCTGGCACCTGCCGATCTACAACACCGTCATCCTGCTCCTGTCGGGCACGACGGTGACCTGGGCGCACCATGCGCTGCTGCACAATGACCGCAAGGGCCTGATCCAGGGCCTGACGCTGACGGTGGTGCTCGGCGTGTTGTTCTCCACCGTCCAGGCCTATGAATATGCCCACGCGCCCTTCGCCTTCAAGAATTCGATCTACGGCGCGACCTTCTTCATGGCGACCGGCTTCCACGGTTTCCACGTCCTCGTCGGCACGATCTTCCTGGGTGTCTGCCTGATCCGTGCGCTGCGCGGCGACTTCACCCCGAAGCAGCATTTCGGCTTCGAGGCGGCCGCCTGGTACTGGCACTTCGTCGACGTCGTCTGGCTGTTCCTGTTCTTCTGCATCTACGTCTGGGGCGGCTGGGGCGCACCCGTCGCAGCCGGATGATCGGAACGAAATTTGAGAAAAGGCGGGCCTGGTGCCCGCCTTTTTTGTTGGTGGGATCCGCGACAGCCCGCACCTTTCCGGAGACGAGGGACGTGCCATGCGAGAGCGGGCGAGGAACGGAGAGGCTGCGGCATGTGTCCTCTTCTCCCCAGCGGGGGTCCGAAGGACGGGTTGAGACCGGTGGCTCAACCCAGGCAAAGGTGGCCCGAAGGGTCGGATGAGGGGGCCACGCGGCAGGCCCTCTCATCTCAACTATCCCGCCATGCCGACGCGAGCGCGGTCGAATCGCGCATGAATGTTGTTGGAAAGACCGGCTTCGCCGGCCCCCTCATCCGCCCTACGGGCACCTTCTCCCCGCTGGGGAGAAGAGGGAATCGAGAGGTTGCAGCATATTTCCTTCGCCCCGCGAGCGGGGAGAAGGTGCCGGCAGGCGGATGAGGGGCTGCCATCGGCAACCTCTTCGGCCGAGGTAAGGGCTCCCGCTTTTCATCGCCTCAGCGCGCGCCGGCAATCCGTTCGAACGCCGAAGGCTGGGGGATGCCGAGATCCAGCTGGTGGCGGATCGCCTCGGCGCATTCGAGCGGTGTCAGCACTGAGGTATCGACCTCCATGTCGTAGATGCCGGGCCGATGCACCTCGTCCTGCCAGCGTTGCACCGGTTCAGGAACGGGCACGTCCTCCGTGGCGCTGAGATAAAGCGTCTCGCGCCCCTCCTGGACAATGTCGCGCCGCTGCATGATCGTCTCGATCGGACAGCGCACGCCGACGAATAGCACGGGAAAGTCTTCCAGTCGCCGGGCGCAATCGCCGAGGATGCCGAGCGGCTGCGAATAGCTGTCGTGGTGGCCGAGATCGGCGATGACATTGAGCCCCAGGCTGGCATGGATGGCGATCGATTCGTAGAGTGCCGCATAAAAGAACGGCACCAGTTCCTCCAGGTCCGGCCGTTCGCCGCCCGGCCGCAGTCCGATGCCCGGAAGGTAGCGCTTCGGTGTCATGGCATTGTAGCTGTCGACGCCGAGGTTGATCCACTGCCCCTCGAAGTGTTCCTGTACCGCGCGCGCGATGCTTGATTTGCCGCTCCGCGGCGCGCCGTTGAGGATAATGATCTGCACGGAATGGCTATCATTGGTCATCAGTCTTCTTCTTCTGTTTGGCGCGAATCATTACAGCGCCGCGCGACTTTTCAGACGCGGCAAGGACGCTGTAACACTTTGAATTGCTGATAGTTCCTCACATCGATTCCGATGTGAGGAACTATCAGCGGGACGAAATCACGCAGGCATTTCCCTTCGTCCTGCGAATAATTTATGGGAGAGTTAAGGCAGCATCGAAAAAGGCCGCGGCCGCCAAGGCTGCCAGAAGGAATGGAATGAACGAGGACAGCGCCCATTTTCCGCCCGTCGATCCGGTGAAAACAGGCATCAAGGGCTGCTGCCCACGCTGCGGCCAGGGCAAACTCTTCGACGGACTGCTCGGAGTAAAGCCGCGTTGCGCCGCCTGCGGCCTCGATTATTCCTTCGCCGATTCCGGTGACGGCCCGGCCGTCTTCGTCATCCTCATCGTCGGCTTCATCGTCATCGGCATGGTGCTGTGGCTGCAGGTGAATTACGGGCCGCCGATCTGGGTGCATATCCTGCTCTTTGCTCCGTTGACGATTATCCTGTCGCTACTGACGCTGCGCTGGTTCAAGGGCATCCTGATCGCCATGCAATACCGCCATAATGCCCGCGAAGGACGCCTGAGTGACTGATATCGACCATGCCGCGCCGCGCCGCCGGCTGCCGGTTTTCACCGGCATCCTGGTGCTGATTGCCCTTGCCATCCTGATTTCGCTCGGCACCTGGCAGGTGGAGCGCCTGCACTGGAAGGAGGGCCTTATCGCCGATATCGCCGCGCGCCAGGCAGCAAGCCCCGTGCCGCTTGCCGATATCGAGGCGATGGCGGCTGCAGGCGGCGATATCGAATACCGCAAGGTGACCGCCACCGGCCGCTACATCAACAACAAGGAGCGGCACTTCTTCGCCACCTGGCGCGGCCAGACCGGCTATTACATCTATACCCCGCTGGAGCTTGCCGACGGGCGCATTCTCTTCGTCAATCGCGGCTTCGTTCCCTTCGACAACAAGGAGCCGGAAATGCGCATGCAGGGCCAGCTGACGGATCAGCAGACCGTCACCGGCCTGGCGCGCGAAAAGCTTCCCGGCAAGCCTTCCTGGGTGGTGCCTGACAACGACGTCGCCAAGAACATCTTCTACTGGAAGGATCTCGACGTCATGGCCGAGAGCGTCGGGCTGGAGAAAGCGATCGTCATTCCCTTCTTCGTCGATGCCGATTCCACCCCCAATCCGGCCGGCCTGCCGATCGGCGGCGTCACCCAGGTGGATCTGCCGAACGACCATCTGCAATATGCTTTCACCTGGTACGGGCTGGCCGCCGTGCTCGTTGTCGTGGTGGCGATCTCCTGGTTTCGCAAGGGTGCCAAGGCACCTCAGCAATAGTATCACTTCAATTCTCGACCATATTGGGCTAGAGGTCCCTTAGCCCCACGCGGGACGTTGCTGTTGAAGCTGGACGTTGCCGAGTTCTCCCTCATTCCTGTGCTCGTCACAGGAATCCAGTGCGCCCAAGTCCTTGGGCGCGGTAGGTGGACTTGGATGTTGACAGTCATTCACGGCGCCGACGCGCCGTGGCTGGATTCCTGTGACGAGCACAGGAATGAGGAATTTGACGGAACAGACATGAATATTGCGGCGAAACCTCCTTTGACGATTAGGCTCTGCGGCCCGCGCGGCTTCTGCGCCGGCGTCGACCGCGCCATCCAGATCGTCGTGCTGGCGCTGAAATCCTATGGTGCGCCGGTCTATGTGCGCCACGAGATCGTCCACAATCGCTATGTCGTCGAAGGGCTGGAAGCCAAGGGCGCCGTCTTCGTCGAGGAGCTGGACGAGATCCCGGCCGAACATCGCGCCCAGCCGGTGGTCTTTTCCGCCCACGGCGTGCCGAAATCCGTGCCCGAGGATGCGGCAAGCCGCAACCTCTTCTATCTCGACGCCACCTGCCCGCTGGTCTCCAAGGTCCACAAGCAGGCGATGCGCCACAATCGCCTCGGCCGCCATGTCGTCCTCATCGGCCATGCCGGCCATCCCGAGGTGATCGGCACGATGGGTCAGCTGCCGGAGGGATCGGTCTCGCTGATCGAGACGATCGAGGATGCCGACGCCTATGTCCCCGTCGATCCCGACAATCTCGGCTATGTCACCCAGACGACGCTGTCGGTCGACGATACGGCCGGCGTCATCACCCGCCTGCACGAGCGCTTCCCGAACCTGACGGCGCCGGCAGCGGATTCGATCTGTTATGCGACGACCAACCGCCAGGAAGTGGTGAAGCAGGCAGCGCCCGGCTGCGATCTTTTCATCATCGTCGGCGCGCCGAACTCCTCCAACTCCAAGCGCCTCGTCGAAGTGGCGCTCAGGGCAGGGGCGAAGAAATCCATCCTCGTGCAGCGCGCCGCCGAGCTCGACTGGGACGAGATCGGCGCGATTTCGACGCTCGGCCTCTCGGCCGGCGCCTCGGCACCCGAGGTCATCGTCAACGAGATCATCGAGGCTTTCCGCGCCCGCTTCGACGCCCGCGTCGAACTGGCCGAAACGGTGCAGGAAACCGAAAATTTCCTCGTCAACCGCGAACTGCGCAATATCGAGCTGACGGCAGCCGACATGGCCTTCGTCAACGGCTAGATCGGCCTTTCGGCCTGGCGTCCACTCCGGCAAATCCAATATCAACAGGCATGAAGGCGAGACCTCACTTGGCAGTCTATACCGATATCGCCGAAGACGATCTGAAATGGTTCCTGACGGAATATGACGCGGGCACGCTGCTCTCCTACAAGGGCATTGCCGAAGGCGTCGAAAACTCCAACTTCCTGCTTCACACCTCCAAGGATCCGCTGATCCTGACGCTCTATGAGAAGCGGGTGGAAAAGAGCGACCTGCCTTTCTTCCTCGGTTTCATGCAGCATCTTTCCGCCCGCGGCCTGTCCTGCCCGCTGCCGCTGCCGCGCCGCGATGGCGCGCTGCTCGGCTCACTGTCCGGCCGTCCGGCGGCGCTGATCTCCTTCCTCGAAGGCATGTGGCTGAGAAAGCCGGAGGCAAAACACTGCCGCGAAGTCGGCAAGGCGCTGGCCGAGATGCATGTGGCCGGCGATGGTTTCGAGTTGAAGCGGGCGAATGCGCTGTCGATCGACGGCTGGCGGGGGCTGTGGGAAAAATCCGAAGCGCGCGCCGGCGAGGTTGAGTCCGGCCTACAGACCGAGATCCGCAGCGAACTCGATTTCCTCTCCGCCGCCTGGCCGAGTGGCCTGCCGGCCGGCGTCATCCACGCCGACCTCTTCCCCGACAACGTCTTCTTTCTCGGCGACCAGCTCTCCGGCCTGATCGATTTCTATTTCGCCTGCAACGACCTGCTCGCCTATGACGTCTCGATCTGCCTGAATGCCTGGTGCTTCGAGAAGGACGGCGCCTATAACATCACCAAGGGCACGGCGATGCTCGAGGGCTACCAGAGCGTCAGGCCGCTGAGCGAGGCCGAAATCTCAGCCCTACCGGTGCTGTCGCGCGGGTCGGCGCTGCGGTTCTTCCTGACCCGGCTCTATGACTGGCTGACGACGCCTGAGGGCGCCATGGTCACCAAGAAGGACCCGCTCGAATATCTCCGCAAGCTGCGGTTCCACCGCCAGATCAAAACGCCGGCCGAATATGGATTAAGCCTATGAAACACGTCGATATTTTTACCGACGGCGCATGCTCCGGCAATCCCGGCCCCGGCGGATGGGGCGCCGTGCTGCGTTATGGCGACGTCGAAAAGGAGCTTTGCGGCGGCGAGGCGGACACGACCAACAATCGCATGGAGCTGCTGGCGGCGATCTCGGCGTTATCGGCCTTGAAGAGCCCTTGCGAGGTCGATCTTTATACCGACAGCGCCTATGTCAAGGACGGCATCTCCAAGTGGATTTTCGGCTGGAAGAAAAATGGTTGGAAGACCGCCGACAAGAAGCCGGTGAAGAATGCCGAACTCTGGCAAGCGCTGGAGGCGGCCCGTGACCGCCACAAGGTGACGCTGCACTGGGTCAAGGGCCACGCCGGCCACCCGGAAAACGAACGCGCCGACGAACTCGCCCGCAAGGGCATGGAGCCCTTCAAGAAGGGCAAGGCGGTTTCGTTTTAGGTAGCGGCTGTTTCCTCGATGCGCTGCCACCCACCTCTTCTCCCCAGCGGGGAGAAGATGCCGGCAGGCAGATGAGGGGGTGAGCGGCAAAGCCGCGAATGCGCTGAGCGTTAGCGAAGGGCAATGAATGGTGTGCCGTGCGGCCCCCTTGCATGTTCAATTTGCACTGATTGTTGGATGATCGGTGCGCACTCCGGCGGATGGCCATCCGCCGG
The DNA here is from genome assembly GCF_057653695.1 of Rhizobium sp. SRDI943. Lineage (NCBI taxonomy): Bacteria > Pseudomonadati > Pseudomonadota > Alphaproteobacteria > Hyphomicrobiales > Rhizobiaceae > Rhizobium > Rhizobium sp. SRDI943. Next base: position 714,098 of record NZ_CM172787.1, read on the forward strand.
AGTGCGGACGGCCGGGACCGCAGGCCCCTTGGCTTGAACCGGGGATGAGATTGGTCCGGCCGTCCTCGCGTTTGTCCTGAACAGATGATGGGGAGCAAGTCCCGCATGCAAGGCAAGGTTTCGTTCCAAGAAGACGCGATGCCGGTAGTTTATGCCGGTGTGGACGTGAGTAAAGAGTGGCTCGATATTCATCTGCATCCGCTGGGCGAAAGCCGGCGGTTTAGCAATGACAAGACCGGCATCCGCCAGCTGAAACGGCTGCTGGCCAGGCATCGGCCCAAAAGCATCGTGATGGAGGCAACCGGCAAGTTCCATCGCCCCGCCCATCGCTCGCTTTGGCTCGATGGCTTTGCCGTCGCCGTGGTCGATCCGCTGCGCGCCCGCATGTTTGCCCGTGCCTGCGGCTATCTCGCCAAGACCGACCGTCTCGATGCCCGTTTCCTGGCGCTCCTGGCCGAGAGCCTGCGCCCGCCGGCCGACACGCCACCAAGTCCTCACGTTGAGGCCTTGCAGGAGCTGGTCAATGCACGATCGGCAGCCAAATGCGACATCACCGCCCTGCAGAACCGCAGCAAGACTGCCACCACCGCCCTTCTGCGCGGCGAACTCAACCGTCTCGTGCGTCGGCTGGAACAGCATGTCGAACGTCTCGACAAAGAGATCGAGCGACGTGTCGGCGAGGATCCGCAGCTCTACCGCAAGGCCGAGATCCTCACCTCCATTCCCGGCATCGGCCGCGTCACGGCCCTGGCATTGATGGCCGGCATGGACGAGTTGGGCAGTTGTTCGGGCAAGCAGGCCGCCATGCTGGCAGGGCTTGCCCCAATCGCTAACGACAGCGGTGCCCGAACCGGACGTCGTTCCATCCGCGCCGGCAGGCCCGCACCCCGGCGCGCGCTCTACATGGCCGCCTTGTCTGCCTGTCGCTACAATCCCACCCTTGCTCGTTTCGCAGACACACTCAAAGCCGCAGGAAAACCAGCGAAGGTCATCTTGGTCGCCGTCATGCGTAAATTGCTCGTTCTGGCAAACTGCCTTCTATCTCAGGATCGCCTCTGGACCCCAAATCCCCCTTGACAACCAACACAGATTCTCATCCGACCCTTCGGGCCACCTTCTCCCCGCTGGGGAGAAGAGGGAGCAAGCAGCGAGCCCGAACCTCTTTCAAGCCGCCCGTTGCTGCGGCGCCGTCGCCGCGCCCTGGATCAGCCGGTGCAGATATTCGAGTTTTGCCACGACCGGCGTGGACAGCACGAAGGGGTAGGAGTCGGGCTGGCCCATGCTGCGCTGGATGGCGTTGATCGCGATGCTGAGCGGCACCCAGGCGCTGACCAACTGTTCGGCGCTTCTTGCCCTGTAGGGGATGAAATCCACCTCGCCTGATATTTCCTCATGGCCGCGCGGATCGATGGCGATGCCGAAGGCGCGCGCCGTTTCGAGCGTATCGACGATATGGAGGTAATGCGCGAAGCATTCGGCGAAATCCTCCCAGGGGTGTGATGCCGCATAGGCGCTGATGAAATCGTCCTGCCATCCCAAGGGCGCGCCGCCGGCATAGTGGGTCTGCAGGGCTGTCGCATAATCCTGCCGTTCGTCGCCGAAGACCCTGCGGAAATCGGCAAGGCCGCCCCGATCGCGCACCAGCTTGTTCCAGATGAAATGGCCGGCCTCGTGGCGGAAATGGCCGAGCAGCGTACGATAGGGTTCGTTCATCGAGCTGCGCGCCTGTTCGCGCGTCGCATCGTCGGCCTCTGCGGCGCGAATGGTGATCAGGCCTTCCTCATGGCCGGTCATAGCCGGCACGACATAGCCGTTGCTCTCTATCGAATCCTCGAGGAAATCGAAGACCAGGCCGCCTTGCGGGTCTTGCGCCCGATCCGGATGCGGCAGCTTCCAGCGCAGCAGCGAATAAAACAGATGACGCTGGGCCTGGCTGATGCGCCGCCAGCGATCGATGCCGTCCTGGGTGTCGGTGTTCGGAACCAGCCGGTTGTGGCGGCAGGCAACGCAGAATTCACTCTCGCCGTCGCCGTCCACCAGCCAGTTGCAGATATCGAGACTGGCATTGGCGCAGAAGCGAACGTCGCGGTCGGGATTGGAAACGAGCTGCCAGAGCGTCTCGTCGCGCGGTTCCAGCGCATGCATGGCGAGATCGCCGGGCAGGAAGCCGAGGCGATGGTTGCAACGCACGCATCGACGGTTGTCGAAGTGGACGACCTGATCGCAGTTGTCGCAGGCAAAAAGCTTCATTGGGTCAATCTCTGCAGAGCATGAGGGTGGCAGACTAAAAATGCCTGCCGCGCGAGGGGCGCAACAGGCATGGTGATAAAGGATGAGCGTCTACTGCGCATTCCTTAAATCGGAAGCACAGCGTCCTTTGGGCGTCTTAGTGCTGTCGCTCAGAGCCGGTCAACGGCGCCCTTGAGCTTGTCCTTGACCTTGCCGGTTGCGACCTGTCCCTTGCCCTTGGCTTCCTGGACAGCGCCCTTGGCCTGCATTTCGCGATCGTCCGCGGCCTTGCCGACGGCCTGCTTGGTCTTGCCGGCAATTTCGTTTGCCTTACCGGAAATCTTGTCGCTGGTGCTACCCATATGTGATGTCTCCTTGGTCGGCATGGGCTTCTTGTCCATGCTTGCCGAAATGAAACGTCACTCGCGGCTATTCGTTCCCGCTGCCGTCAGGTCAGCGATCGTCAGGCCAGTCTCTTAAGCGTGGCCGGCTTCGGCCGAAAGCATCGCAGCGGTCACGCCCATGCCGGCGAGCGCCCGCTCGTATTTGTCGTCGAGACTGCGGTCGAAGATCAATTCCTCATTGGCGGGGCAGGTGAGCCAGCCATTGTTGACGACTTCGCTTTCGAGCTGGCCGGCCGCCCAGGAGGAATAGCCGAGCAGCATCGTTGCCCGCGTCGGCCCATCGCCCTTGGAGATGGCGCGCACGATATCGAGCGTCGCCGTCAGGCAGATGTCGTCGCTGACGGGGATCGAGGAGTCGCTGGCATAATCGTCCGAATGCAGCACGAAGCCGCGGCCGCTTTCCACCGGGCCGCCGGTCTGGATCGGGAAGTCGCGCGCCCGCTTCGGCAGCACGATCGAATCTTCCTGCTTGATCATGTCGAGATGCAGCAGCACATCGGTGAAGGTGAGGCTTTGTGGCCGGTTGATGACGAAGCCCATGGCGCCGGCATCCGAATGCGCGCAGATGTAGATGACCGTGCGCGCAAAATTGCGGTCTTCCATGCCCGGCATGGCGATGAGGAACTGGCCATCGAAGAAGCCACGTTCCCGTCTGTTCTTCAGCGTCAATAAGGACATCGTTCCTCCTGCTGCTAGACCGCACCAAGGCCTCGACAAGAGAAACATGGGCCAATGTCACACATCAATCAACTGAAAATGAAGATTTAAATCGCCGCGACTTCTGGCGGCCAAACGGCACATTCGGTAAACCTTTGTTCCATGATGGTTATTTCCTCAGGCCCGCGCAGGCTTTTGATCGTGGTTGTGTCAGCGGTCGCAGCCCTTCTCCCGTTTTATTCCGCCCATGCGGAAATGAGCGCCTGGGCGGACAACGAGGGCGGCCGCATGCGCCTCGTGGCGCTCGCCCCCGATGCCGCCGGCAAAATCCGCGCCGCCCTTCAGATCGAGCCGAAGCCCGGCTGGATCACCTATTGGAAAGAACCCGGCGGCAATGGCATTCCGCCCCAAATCACTGTCGCGGCGGAAAGCGGCGTCACGCTCGATGCCATCGCCTATCCCGTTCCGAAGCATTTTTTCAACGGCGCGATCGAGGATATCGCCTATGACGCGCCGGTGACGCTGCCGCTGTCGCTGACGGCGGCCGGCAAAGGCCCGGTTACGATCGATGCTGCCGCCTTCATCGGCATCTGCAAGGATATCTGCATTCCCTTCCAGGCGAATTTGCAGCTGAAGCTTGGCCCCGCCATCCAGTCGCACCCGCAAGAGGAGGCGATCCTTCAGGCCGCCGATGCGAGGCTGCCGAAGCCGCCATCGCCGGATTTCGACGTGACGGCGCATGCGATGTCGCCCGACAGGAAGACGCTGTCGCTGACACTCGCTCTGCCGGGCGGGGGGCCGGGCGAGGGGCCTGGCGAGGGGACGGACGCGCCGGATATCATCGTCACCGGCCCGAGCGGCTATGCCTTCACCAAGCAGATCGGCGGCAAACGCGACGGCGCCACCTTCAAGGTCGATGTCGCTATCGGTAAGCTGCCGAAGAATTACGACATATCCGGCAAGCGCTGGAGCGTGCTGGTCATCGACGGCGAAAGGGCGATGGAGACCACACTTGCCTTTCAATGACGGGCTCCTATAGTCGCCTCCGATCCCCTGCGGCGCCCGCCGCCGCCAAGCCGGAATTCCCAAAGCCAGAACTCCCAATCCAGAACTCAAGGAGAAAACCATGACCATCGCGATCGGCGACAAGCTTCCTGCCGCCACCTTCAAGGAAAAGACGGCTGACGGCCCGGTCGAAATCACCACCGATCAGCTCTTCGCCGGCAAGCGCGTCGTGCTCTTTGCCGTGCCGGGCGCGTTCACGCCGACCTGCTCGCTGAACCACCTGCCGGGTTATCTCGAAAACCGCGACACCATCCTCGGCAAGGGCGTCGACGACATCGCCGTCGTCGCCGTCAACGACTGGCACGTGATGGGCGCCTGGGCGCAATCATCCGGCGGCATGGGCAAGATCCACTTCCTCGCCGATTGGGATGCCGGTTTCACCAAGGCCGTCGGCCTCGACGCCGACCTCTCCGCCGGCGGCCTCGGCCTTCGCTCCAAGCGTTATTCGATGCTGGTGGAGGACGGCGTGGTGAAAGCCCTCAACGTCGAGGAAAGCCCCGGCCAGGCAACCGTCTCGGGCGCTGCCGCGATGCTGGAACAGCTCTGAGCGTTCACTCCTGATGGATGAAGGGGCGGCCGTTCGGTCGCCTCTTTTCGATTGTGTGATCGGCTCGCTCTCGGGCGGCCCCTGCTGCCGGATGCGGGCATCATCCTGCTCGCCTCATCGTCAGAACAGCGACGAGCCCGCAAAAACCCAGCACCACCAGGGGCGGAATTGCATGAGCATATTCGCCGTGGAACAGAACCGTGCCCGCGGCGGCCAGCATCACCGCACTTCCGAGCAGTGAACCGTAGAGGCGGAGCGGTTTGAAGATGAGCATGACCGCGGTCGTGAATTCACAGATGGCGGTCAGATAGTGAAAGCTTTCCGGATAGCCCCAGCGGGCGTAGTCCGCGGCAATTTCGGGGCTGACGAAAGTGTTGCCATAGGCGCCGACGAAGAAGAAGGCTGCAAGCAGCCAGGCAATGACGTTTGCCAGGGATAGGTTGACGAGAGACATAGGGGGCGACCTCAATGCGACGGCGCTTGGAGCGCGAGAGTGCGGCGCGCCAAACGCCAGCCCTCCGGCGTCCGCCGCAGCCGGTCGGTATAGGTCACGCTCGCCACTGCCCCGTTCGACAACAGACCAAGGCCCTTCGAGACGGCGACGATTTCGTCGCCCGCGCCTTCCTGAACGTGCACATTCGTCGTGTGATGGGCCGTCGCATGGCCGTCCTGGCTGGCCATATGGCAGATCGCTGCAATGCCTGTGACCGGCGCAAAGCCGAAAACGCCCGCGTCGAAATGTGCATCCTCGGTAAAGACTTCACCGAACCTGTCCCACGCATGATTGTCGACGAGGTGTGCCCAGAGCGAGAGGATCTGGTTGATCTCGACGATGTCATCGGTCGTTGGTTTCATCTTTCATGGTCCTTGAAAGGGGAAGGGGTGCGAATTCGCGATCGCGGCGAAAAGGCGGATGCCGCGTTCTCAGGACGCAACATCCCCCGTGTCGCTGAACGGTCCTGCGCAGGCCGGGTCGGCACGCGCCCGGCCGCGGGCCGTCACCAGTTGATCGGGCCATTGGTGTTGAAAAACTGGCCGGTCGGTCCGGCATCGTCAAGCAAAGCATATTTGACCGGGGCCCGAACGCCGTCTTCGATCGTGATGTAGCCGCCGCCTCTGTTCAATTCGGTCATGACATAGCCGGGGCAGACCGCGTTGACCTTGATCGGCGTATCTTTCAGCTCAAGGGCAAGCTGCACGGTCAGCATGTTGACCGCCGCCTTGGAGGCGGCATAGCCAAGCCATTTGACGTCGGGGGACGGATTGTTTGCATCGCCCGTCCACCAAAGCGAACCCACGCTGCTGGAAAGGTTGACGATGCGCCCACTCACCGCCTTGCGGATCAGCGGCAACAGTTTCTGGGTCACGATCACCATTCCGATGAAATTGACCTCATAGGATTCGCGCAGGGTTTCGATGGAGGCCATACTGGGGAAATCGTCGGTGTCGAGCAGCAGGATTCCCGCATTGTTGATCAGGATGTCGAGCCTGCCGAACCGCTCGCCGATCGATGATGCGGCAGCGTCGATCGTCTCAGGGCGATTGAGGTCGATCTCGATCGCTTCGATCGCCAATCCCTCTGCACGCAATGTTTCGGCCTTTGCTTGGCCTGCGGCAAGATCGCGTGCGCCGAGAAGGACGAAGACGCCTTCCCGGCCGAGCTGTCGAGCCGTTTCAAAACCAAGGCCGCGGGTCGCGCCGGTGACGAGCGCGATTTTTTGATCTGTGGACATTCTATCTCCCAAGCAGGCGCGCTTGCAGGGCGAGGCTGTTTGCAATGACGTTGCTCAGCAACGCATCGTGAAATTGCATGGGAAATTATGTCTGTCAACGACAAATGACACTAAGTGACATTTTGCTCGAAATGGACGATACCGGCGGCGCGATCGAAGAGATCGGCGAGTGACATTGCCGCTCCGCCATCCACCCAACTGTTTATCGATGCCCGAATGAGCGCGAAAACCGTTCCCGCCACCGTATAGGCGACAACATCAGGGAGCGGAGACCGCCTGTCCGGCGAGGCGAGAATATGGGCGACTTCGTCGATCAGTTCGGCGATCATCTGTTCTTTTCGCGCAGAAATGCTCCTGTTGGAGCGGATCGCCGTCTCGATGGCGAGAAAGAAACGCGACTTTTCGTCGAACGCCAAAAGCATCGCCCGCGCAGCAGCAAGAAGGGCGACAACCGGCGGCTCCGAGGCGAGCCGCTCCGTCAGTTCCGCACGGACGATCGTCATACCATCCTGCACCCAGCTGACGATCACATCCTCCTTTGTCGGGAAATAGCGAAGCAGGGTACGGGGCGACACGCTGACGGCGGCCGCGATGTCGGCGACCGTCGTTTCCTCGAATCCACGCTTGTGGATCAGATCCAACGCGGCCTCGAGCAACTGGGCTCGCGTGCGATCCTTCTTATCTTCCCGAAGTCCCAAGATTGTCTCCACGCTGACATGCGGCGGGCTTCTTTTGACACATCATGCCATTTGTCGTCCAGCGACAGAAATGCGCGAATGTCGCGCAAAACGACATGCGGAAAACCAAAGATCTAAAGCGTGTGACGCGCTTTAGTCCTTCATCGGCTCGCCGAGCGTATGCATCAGACGGTTCGCCCAACCGAAGATCGCCGACGAGAGGACGAGATCGAGAGCCTCCAGCTCGTCGAGCCCGACGTCCGCCAGCGCTTGCGCGTCGGCCGCGACCGCCTCGGGCGGCGTGGTCGACAGTCGGGCCGAAAAGTTGAAGATTTCCTGGAGGTGCTCGTCGAGCGTCGCCTCGAGACCATCGGCGAACACGGCGTCGATGACATCCGTGCGTTTCGTCAGATTGTTGAACCGCGATGCATGGACGGCGGCGCAGTAGACGCAGCGGTTGACGACGGAGGCGGCGACTGCACCCAGTTCGCGCTCGCTGGCTGCCAGTCCGTCCTTGCCGTACATGATCAGGTTGAACAGCGGCGAGCGGACCGCGAGCGTCTCGGGGTCGTGCGCCAGGGTCAGCACATAAGGCGAGATGCCCTTGTTCGACGGCGTCGTCTGCATCGCTGCATGCTGCTCGTCGGTGGCGGTCGCGAAATCGACCGGAACGACATAGGGCTGCCAGCGCGGCACTGTGGTGGTGAAGGTGTGGACGACCTCGCTCATCGCATCTCTCCCAGCAGCTTCAGGCCGGCGAGAACCCGCACCTGGTAATTGACGAAAGCCGCAAGCTCCGCGAGCCGGACGATGTCGGCGTCGGTTACGCCGACCTGACGCAATGCCTCCACATCAGCGCGCGTGGCATCGCGCGGCGCGACCGTGAGGCGGTCGGCATGGCGAACGATCTCGGCGGTGCGCGGATCCGACACGTTCGTGTCCGGCTCGGCGAGCAAGGCTGTCGCCTGTTCGTCGGCACGGGCAACGAGCGTGTCGTAGTGACTTGCGAGCGCCGGGCTGCGGTTGTGGCGCGCCATGCGGGCGGCGAGCGCAGCCCTCAGGCCGTGCGACAACCCGCCGGGATCGTGTGGCAGAAGCACTGCGTCGTGGGCCGCTTCACTGAGGCGCAGGATCTCCTCGCGTTTCCCCATGGCTTCCGCGAGTGCGGAACCCGACCTCACAGAGGCAAGAGTTTCGATGAGTGTCAAAACAAGCTCCTCAATACGTCGCGGACATAAGCTCTAGGTAGGCCGGACCTCTCATTATGTCAAACTGGAATGATAAACAGACTTTGATATGAATTTTTTATCTACGGCTAGTCGTCAAATGAGAATTGTCATGCTTTACTGACATGAAGGAGAGTGTTTGATGTCCATTATGCATTCTAACTCTTTCGATATCCGGCAACTTGAAGCCTTCGCAGCGGTGATGTCCGCCGGCAGTGTGACCGGGGCGGCAAGGCTGCTCGGCCGGTCGCAGCCGGCCGTAACGCGGCTCATCCAGGATCTGGAGGCCGATATCGGTTATGCGCTTTTGCATCGAAGCGGCCCGCGCATCAGCCCGACCGCGCGCGGTCTGCTGTTTCACGCCGAAGTGGAACGCCATCTCGCGAGCCTCGCCCACATCCGCGAGCGGGCGAATGCCATCGGTCTCGATGAGCCGCCGTCGCTGACGATCGCCGCCACGCCTTCACTTGCGGCCGGCGTTCTGCCCCAGGCGATCGCGGCCGTCGCGCCGGACTTGATACCGCGTCATCTCCATGTGCAGGCGCTGGCGGCCGAGAATGTCGTGCAGGCCGTGCTCGCCCGCTCGGCCGACTTCGGGATCTCAAGCCTGCCGCTGGAACATCCCGGCCTCGACGTGCACTGGATTGCCGAAGCGTCGTGTGTCGTCGCTCTCGCCGCCAACGATCCGCTCGCCAACGATGACGTGGTGCGTCTCTCCGATCTCGCCGAGCGCCGCATCATCACGCTCGCTAATCCTTACCGCCTGCGGCACCGCATCGACGAGGCCCTGGAGCGGGCGGGTGTGGCGCCGCAACGGATGATCGACGTCAACGCCTCGCTGACGGCCCTGACGATGGTCCGGGCCGGACTGGGTGTCGCCATCGTCGAGCCGGCGACGGTCTGCGGCGTTCCGCTCGAGGGGATCGTGATGCGCGTCCTCGACCACACCATCCCCTTCCTGTTCGGCGCCATCTCGCCTGCCGCGATGCCGCTGACCCCGACAGTTGCCGCCGTGATCGATGCGGCCCGCGCCGTGGCGCTCGCGATGCCCGGTTGCCGGCTGCATGACGCAGGCGGCGTCGAAGCATTGGCCGACACCGTCTACGGCGGCAGCCCGATGACCGAGGACGTGCCGTCATGAGCGACCTCTCGACGTTTCCGAACAGTCTTGAAGCGCTCGAGGCACGCCTGCGCCAGGACCTTGCCTGGCTGGAGCTGCCGGCCAAGTCATGGGTTCCGCCCCGCATCGTCGATGGCCATGGGGTCGTCGACGTTGTGATCATCGGTGCGGGCATGGCCGGGCTCGTGGCTTCCGCCATGCTGAAGCGGCTCGGCGTCGCCAACCACATCCTTCTCGACAAGGCGCCTGCAGGAAGCGAGGGGCCGTGGGTCACCTTCGCCAGGATGCGGACCCTTCGCTCCCCCAAGCAACTGACCGGGCCCGCAATGGGCCTGCCGGCCCTGACGTTTCGCGCCTACTACGAGGCGCGTCATGGCCGCGATGCCTGGACCGCGCTCGACCGGGCGCCGCGTCAGACATGGATGGATTACCTGGTCTGGTACCGGCGCGTGCTTGACCTGCCGGTACGCAATGGGGTCGCCGTCGATGCCATTCGTCCGCGCGCCGACGGCCTGCTCGACCTCGTCTGCCGTCATGATGGCCGGTCCGAAACGAAGATCGCGCGCCATGTGGTGCTGGCAACGGGCCGCGACGGTCTCGGCGGTCCCTTCGTACCGTCGATCGCCCACGGCATCGAGCGCAAGTTCTGGGCCCATACCGCCGACCCTATCGATTTCGCCGCATTGCGCGGCAAGCGGGTCGGCGTCGTCGGAGCCGGCGCCTCGGCGATGGACAACGCCGCCACCGCGCTCGAGGCAGGTGCCGCCCGGCTTGACCTGTTCGTGCGCAGGACCGACCTGCCACGGATCAACAAGTTCACCGGCATCGGCAGCCAGGGCGTGGTGCATGGCTTCGCCGGTCTGCCGGATGACTGGAAGTGGCGCTTTCTCGACTACGCCATGCGCTCGCAGACGCCGCCTCCGCGCCCGAGCGTCTTGCGTGTCAGCGCATTCCCGCAGGCCCATCTTCATCTCGGAAGCCCGATCGATCGATTGCAGCAGCAAGGCGACCATACCGTTGTGACGACGCCGAAAGGCAGCTATCCCGTCGATTTCCTGATCTTCGGCACCGGCTTCAGGGTCGACCTGAAGAACCGGCCGGAACTCGCCGCCGTCGCATCCCATATCGGCCTCTGGCGCGACCGCTTTCCTGTGCCCGCGGACATGCGAAACGACGAGCTTGAAACCTCGCCCGACCTCGGAGAGGCGTTCGAGTTCCTCGAGGCCGAGCCCGGCGCTTGCCCGGCGCTGGCCCGCATTCACTGCTTCAACTTCCCGGCCACGCTCAGCCACGGCAAGCTCACGGGCGATATTCCCGCCATCAGCGAAGGTGCCGACCGGCTCGCGCGCGGCATCGTCAGGGCGCTGTTCGTCGCCGACCGCGAGCGTCATTTCGCCGATCTCCAGGCCTTCGATACGCCCGAGCTGCTCGGAGACGAGTGGGCCGACGACGAGACCGCGACGTTTTCCGACCTATCTGCCGAAAGGACACCGACCCGAAATGCTTGAGATCAAAAACCTAAAGCTGTCCTACGGAAACACCCAGGTCCTCAACGGCGTCGATCTCTCGGTGAACCGCGGCGACGTGGTGTCGATCATCGGCCCCAGCGGCACCGGCAAGACGACGTTGCTGAAGTGCATCAACTATCTGGCCAAGCCGGCCTCCGGCACGATCGCCTTCGATCAGGTCAGGATGGACTACCAGAAACCGGACAACACTGCGGTCCAGGCGATCCGGCTGCGGACGGCGATGGTCTTCCAGCAGTTCAACGTCTTCAAGAACATGACCGTCATTCAGAACGTGATGGATCCGCTCGTGGTCGTGCAACGCAAGTCGAAGGACGCGGCGCGTTCGATCGCCTTGCAGGAGCTTGAGCGGGTCGGCCTTTCGAACAAGATCGACAGCTACCCGTCCCAGCTTTCCGGCGGCCAGCTGCAGCGGACCGGCATTGCGCGTGCGCTGGCCGTGAAGCCGGATGTCATGCTCTTCGACGAACCGACGTCGTCGCTCGACCCCGAACTCGTCGGCGAGGTTTTGAAGGTGATCAGGGACGTCACGTCGTCCGGCATCACCTCGCTCCTCGTCACCCACGAGATGCAGTTCGCAAAGAACATCTCGAACCGCATCGTCTTCATGGATCGGGGCGTCGTCGCCGCTCAAGGCAGCCCTGCCGAGATCTTCGACACGCCCTCCAACCCGCGCCTTGCCCAGTTCCTGAATTCCGAACACTCCATCCAGTAAAGAAAGGATGCCTGACATGTCTTCCATCAAGTCGACTTCCCGCCGCACCTTCGGCCTCGCTGTCGCCGGCGTTGCCTTTGCCCTCGCAACCGCGGGCCTATCGCATGCCGAGGACGTGCGCACCATCAAGATCGCGACGGCTGCCGAATCCAAGCCGCTCTCCTGGGGTGCCATCGGCGTCGAGCCGCAGGGTTACGAGCCCGACGTCCTGAAGGCGATCAACGCCAAGCTGCCCCAGTACAAATTCGTCATGGAGGGTGCTGCCGACATCGCTCAGGAGACCGGCCTCGCCACCGGCAAGTACGACATCGCGACCGGCGGCTACTACCGGGCGCCCGCTCGCGAAAAGCAGTTCCTCCTTCCGGAGAGCCCGATCGGCGCCAGCCTGATCAAGATCTACAGCCGCAAGGACAGCGGCATCAACGAAATGAAGGATCTCGTCGGCAAGAAGATCGTGCCCGTGACGGCCGGCGGCGGCATCTACAAGTTCGCCACTGCCTGGCAGGAAAAGAACCCCGACTTTAAAATCGAGATCACCGCATCCAGCGCCGGCATTCCCTATCCGGATCGCCTGAAAGAGGTCGAGAACGGCAAATATGACGCGCTGGTTCTGCCGTCCAACCTCGGCGAGCAGACGGTCATCGACCAGCAGAAGCTCGACGTCAAGGCGAGCGAGCCGGTCGCGATCAACAACACCTTCGTCCTGATCCATCGCTCCGAGGAGAACAAGGCGCTCTCCGCAGACATCGACAAGGCTCTGAAGGAGCTCAAGGCCGACGGCACGCTGGCCAAGCTCTCGCAGAAATGGTTCGGCGAGGACATCACTACCTACATGAAGTAAACGCCGGCCAACGATACCGGCGATCAGGCCCAAGACGTAAACAAGGAGTGTTCCGAAGTGGACCTATCCATCATGATCCCCGAGCTGCTCAAGGCGCTGCCGCTGACGCTTGCGATCACGTTCACGGCCATGATCGCCGGCTTCCTGCTGGCCCTGATAACGACGACGTTCCGGGTGCGCAGGATACCGATTGTCAGCCAGCTGGCCGACCTCTACGTCTCCTATGCCCGGAGCGTCCCCGTCGTGCTCCAGTTGTTCGTTGCCTTCTACGGGCTGCCGCTGGTCGTCGCTTTGTTCGAGGTCGAGGACTTCGTGTCCCCGAACGTCGCGGCGATCGTCGGTCTCAGCCTCTACCATGGAGGCTATCTTTCCGAGGTTCTGCGGCCAGCCTACCTCGCCGTGGAACGCGGCCAGCACGACGCCGCCGACAGCCTCGGATACACCTTCCTTCAGAAGATCCTTCGGGTCGTCGGACCCCAGGCGGTGCACATCGCCCTGCCAGGTTACGGCAACTCGATCATCTACCTCATCCACAACGTCGCACTCGTCATGTACATCGGCGCCGCTGATGTCATGGCCACCGCCCATCTGGTCATGGAGCGTGACTACAACCAGTACCAGTTCGAGACCTACCTTGTGCTGGCGGTGATCTATTCGCTGCTATGCCTCGTGGCATGGATCGTCGTGCGCTTTTTCGAAACGCGAAACGCAAAGTTTACGCCCAATACCGCACCGGCCAAGGCCACCATGATGGCAAGCGTCTGATCGAATAGGAGGTCATCACATGTTCGATTCCGAAGTCCTTCTTCCCGATCTCTGGGACATCCTCGGCGCGGTCCCGGTGACGCTCGCCATGGCGCTTGGCATCTTCGTCTTCTCTACGATCGTCGGCAGCCTTTTCGCGATGGTGGAATATCGGCGGGTCCCGCTGCTTCGGGAACTGGTCGTCGCCTACAAGGTCGTCTTCAAGGGCGTTCCGATGGTCATCGTGATCTTCCTCGCCTATTACGGCCTGCCGCCGACGCTGCAGTTCCTGACCTCGCTCGTCGGCATCGACTATAACGGTCACTCGACGCCGAACTGGATCACGCTCATCGTCGCCCTGACCGCCTGCGTCGCAGCCTTCCAGGCGGAAGTCGTCAAGGGCGCCCTCAACTCCTTCGACAACGGTCAGGCCGATGCGGCCTATTCCCTGGGCTACAAGCGCAGCCAGGTATTCCGCCGGGTGATGCTGCCTCAGGTCATCGTCGCGGCCATCCCGGATCTTGCCAACTCCATCATGGTGATCATGAAGGCGCTGTCGCTGGGATTTGCAATCGAGGTCGTCGACATCTTCGCGCAGTCGCAGCTGACCGCGGCGCTGAACTTCTACTATCTCGAAGCCTTCCTGATCGCGGTCGTCATCTACATGGTGATCGCCTATATCGTCACCTACGCCGCCGACCGGATGGAACGGGCTCTGAGGGTATGGGCCTAGGGCCCGTTTGCCCAGGATCGGGATTTCCACAGTCGTTTTCGGCATGTAGCGGCCAGAGGCTTGGCCTCGTTCCTGTGACGAGCACAGGAATAGGGTGGGCAACGGCACGGTATGCCGATCAGCCCTCATGGTGAGGAGGCCCGAAGGGCCGTCTCGAACCACGGGGGCGGGTGGTTGGACGCCTGCGATATCCGCATTTGTGAGGGGCGGTGGCCAGCCCCGTCCTTCGAGGCCCCTGCGGGGCACCTCAGGATGAGGCTGGAGAGAGGGCGCGCCCTGGGCTGGCGGCTATTCGGTCGCCCCTTTTCAATTGTGTGAATAACTGCCAAGCCCCGCCTCAATCTCGCCGCAATCGTTATAACATAACCGTAATGTTATTACATTGTAGGATGCGCCATGCCCCCGAGCCCCGACCGCCCCTCCGTCAGCCTGCTGGGACAGTCGGCTTTTTCAAGGGTGATCGGCATGGCGCTGGTCATTGCCGTGCTTTGGCTGGCGATCCACTGGGCGGTTCTCTTGCCATGACGCCGCTGATCCGTCTCGAGAATCTGACCGTCGCCTATAACCGGCACCCCGCCGTCCATCATGTCTCCGGCGCCTTCGCCTCGGGCAGCCTGACGGCGATTGCCGGGCCGAACGGGGCGGGCAAGTCGACGCTGCTGAAGGCGATCATGGGTGAGCTTCGTCCCGCCGAAGGCAGGGTCGAGCATCGGCTGGGGCGGGCGGAATTCGGTTATCTCCCGCAGGCGGCCGAGATCGACCGGCGCTTTCCGATCTCGGTGATCGACACCGTCATGTTCGGCGCCTGGAAGAAGACGGGCGCCTTCGGCCGCATCGCGCCCGCCGAGGTGAAAAGGGCAGGCGAGGCGCTCTCCGCCGTCGGCCTCGACGGCTTCGGCCGCCGCCATGTCGGGTCGCTCTCGGCCGGCCAGTTCCAGCGCGTGCTCTTTGCCCGCCTGCTGGTGCAGGATGCCGGCATCATCCTGCTCGACGAGCCGTTTACGGCAATCGATGCCCGCACCACCAGGGACCTCGTCGATATCGTCACCCGCTGGCATGGCGAGGGCCGCACAGTGATTGCCGTCCTGCACGATTTCGAGCTGGTTCGCGCCCATTTCCCGCAAACGCTGCTGCTCGCCCGCGAACTGGTCGGCTGGGGTGCGACCGCCGACGTCATGTCCTCAGTCAATCTCCTGAAGGCGCGCGCCATGGCCGAGCGCTGGGATGAGGATGCAAATGCCTGCGCACCCGAAGAGGCGCCAGCGGCATGACGGCTTACGATCTCTTCCTGGCACCCTTTGCCGATTACGGTTTCATGCGCCGGGCGCTCGTCGCCTGCCTCTGCCTCGGGCTGGGCTCCGGCCCGATCGGCGTCTTCCTGATGCTGCGGCGCATGAGCCTGATGGGCGACGCGATGAGCCATGCGGTGCTGCCGGGGGCCGCCATCGGTTACCTCGTCGCCGGCTCCCTGTCGCTGACGGCGATGGGCCTTGGCGGCCTCATCGCCGGCCTCTCGGTGGCACTGCTTTCCGGCGCCGTCAGCCGGATGACCGTGCTGCAGGAGGATGCGAGCTTTGCCAGCTTCTATCTCGCCTCGCTGGCGCTCGGCGTGCTGATCGTCTCGCTGCGCGGCTCGAATATCGATCTGCTGCATGTGCTCTTCGGCACCATCCTGGCGATCGATGCTCCCGCTCTTTATCTGATCGGCGCGATCACCTCGCTGACCCTCGTCATCCTCGCCTTCATCTACCGGCCGCTGGTGGCCGAATGTTTCGATCCGGGGTTCCTGCGCGCCGTCGGCGGGCGCGGGCCGGTCTATCACGTGCTCTTCCTGCTGCTGGTGGTGCTGAACCTCGTCGCCAGCTTCCAGGCGCTCGGCACGCTGATGGCGGTCGGCCTGATGATGCTGCCGGCGGCCGTCGCTCAACTCTGGTCGCGCAGTCTGCCCGTGATGATGGCGATAGCAGCCGCAAGTGCTGCCGCCTCCGGCTATCTCGGCCTGATCGCCTCCTACCATCTCGAACTCGCCTCCGGCCCGACGATCATCATGACGGCGGCGGTCCTCTACGGCTTTTCTATTCTTTTCGCGCCCTCCGGCCTTGCCCGGCGCTTTTTTCCCCGCCCGCATTTGAAGGGCTGATCCCAAGGAGACTTCAATGACACCGCACAGACTGCTTCTCTCCGCAGCTATCCCCGCTTTAATGGCGCTGTCGGCCGTGCCCGCTTCCGCCGAAACGCTGAAGGTGGTCGCCTCCTTCACCGTGCTTGCCGATGTCGTCAAACAGGTCGGCGGCGAACACGTCAAGGTGACGAGCCTCGTCGGGCCGAACGGCGATCCCCATGAATTCGAGCCGTCGCCGGCCGACGCGAAGAATTTGAACGCGGCTGAAGTGACCTTCGTCAGCGGCGAGGGGCTGGAAGGCTGGATGGACCGGCTGATCACCGCCTCGGGCTATAAGGGCAAGCCGGTCACCGTTTCCGAAGGCATCAACACCCGCACCATGGAAGAGGACGGCGAAAAAATCACCGATCCGCATGTCTGGAACAGCCCCGTCAACGTCAAGATCTGGGTCGCCAATATCGAAAAGGCGCTGTCATCGGCCGATCCCGCTGACGCCGCCGCCTTCAAGGCCAATGCCGAGAAATACACCAAGACGCTGGATGAACTGAACGCCTACGCCCATGCGAAATTCGACAAGGTCGCCGACGATCGCCGCAAGGTGCTGACCAGCCATGACGCCTTCGGCTATTTCGGCCGCGAATATAATGTCAGCTTCCTGGCGCCGCTTGGCCTGTCCACAGAAAGCGAGGCCTCGGCAGCCGACGTCGCCAAGCTGATCGAGCAGATCAAGGGCGAGCACGTGAAGGCCTATTTCTTCGAGAATTCCAACGATCCGCGCCTCGTCAAGCAGGTCGCCAAGGCAACCGGGGCCGAGCCCGGCGGCGAGCTCTATGTCGAATCCCTGTCCGACGCCAAGGGGCCGGCGCCGACCTATGAGAAGATGTTCAAATACAATGTCGACCAGCTCGCCGCCGCCATGGCGAAATCGAGCTGAGCTGGAGCAATTCCAGGCAAAGCGCGAAGCGGTTTTGCCGAGAAATGCGCAAAAACAAAAAGTCAGAGCGGTTCTGCGCTTACATGAAAAGCTGAACCGCTCTAGCGAGCGATCAGGCTGCAGCCCGGTGCTCGTCACGGGCTGCGGTCCACACCTCGCGCGCCGCATCGGCATTGATGATCGCGATGCCGACTCCGACGATCAGATCGGGCCACGCCGACCTCCAGAAAAACGCGGTGATCAATCCGGCGCCGACGATGGCGATATTCGCGACCGCGTCGTTGCGGGCAGACAAGAAGGCCGCTTTCGTCAGGCTTCCACCGTCATGACGAAAGCGGGCGAGCAGCAATGCACAACTCAGATTGACGACGAGGGCGCCGAGGCCAGTCAAGGACAGCGCAACGGGCTCCGGTGCGACGGGCACGGTGAACTTCTGCCAAGCGGTCCAGATCGTTGCGATTGCCGGTGCCAGCAGAATTGCAGCGAGCGCCATGCCTACGCGTGCCCGGGAGCGAGCCGACCAACCGAGCGCCATCAGGATCAGGAGATTGACCGAGGCGTCTTCGAGGAAATCGACCGAGTCCGCAAACAGTGAGACCGACCCGATCGAAAGGGCGACGGCGAACTCGACCCCGAAATAGCCGAGGTTTGCGAGCGCGACGGTCGTGACTGCGCGGCGGAGGGCGGAGCTATGCATGTCCCTTTCAGCCTTTTCGATAAACCCGCCGCCATCGCCGAGGCTGATCCCGTTTTAGCGCGGCCGGCCAACAGCCTCACAAATTGAGGTCGAAGACCAAGATGCCGGCAAGGCCTCCATCCGTCGACGAGACGATGCGCTCGCCCACGGTCACATGCTCGGGATGGATGAGATAGGCATCCCGGGCCTCGGCGCTTTCAAAGGTCACGGCAAACCCGTCGACGAAGCCGCCATGCAGTCCCTCGGGCGAAACATTCGGCCCGTATTTGATATCCACTATGCCGGGAATGAGCTGTTTCAGGGCGACGATCGCCGCAAACAGCGACTGCTTGTCTTCGCTCGTCACCGCGGTCTTCAGCCGCAGGAATACGCAGTGCAGGATCATCAGTGGTCCTCCCGATTTCTTTGGCCGATTTCTTTGGCCCGATTTTCTTTGGCTGGAGAATAGCGGCGAAAGCCGGGAGAGCAATGAGATTTATTTTCACGCAGGCGTTGCGCCGCAAGCCGCAAGCCGGCAGATTACATCTGGTCGGTCTTGACCATGGGCCGCTTGTAGATCTTCTGGACGAGATCGCTCGCCAGCGCGCGGGCTTCGTCTTTTTGGTCCGCCGTCATCGGCCGGCAGGTGTTCCTGGTGTTTGAACTGTCGAGCACTGTCGTAGAACCGGAATTGGCGATGACGAGATGCCAGCTGCAGGAGGCGACCTTGTCGATGGCGACGGCACCATGGCAACCGGTGGAGAGGCAGAAGGCAACAGTCACCTGCGCCCCGTGGTCGCCTTTATAGGCCAGCCCGACGGCTTTCTTGATATCCGTGACCCATCGCTCGCATTGCGCCTGTTTTGGCCCCGGCTGGCAGCTCTTGGTGACCGGAGTGATGTCGCCGGCCTGAAGCGGCGAGACGCAAAAAACACCCATCGAGAGGGCGAGCAGGAACTTGAGCATGGGATTTTCCTTGTGCAAGGAATGAGTGGCGCACATCGCAGGCCGTTGGTCAATGGCCATCAAAAAAAGGAAGATGGCGCGCCCAACAAAGGTTGGCGCGCCACCGGGAAAATCCGAAATTGTGCAGATCCGACGCCGCCGCTAATCCAGAACGACCACGGCTTCGACCTCGAAGAGCATGGGGTCGATGGCAAGCTTGGGAACGGGAATCAGCGTCTGCGCCGGCAGTGCTTCGCCGAACATGTCCTTGACGTTGCTGGTCAGCACCTCGAGCTTGGACATATCGTGATCGACCACGAAGACCGTCAGCTTGGCGACCTGATCCGGCTTTGCGCCGAGCGCATCGAGGGCGGTGCGCAAATTCGCATAGGCCTGCTTCACCTGGACGGCGAAGTCGGGCGACAAGGTTCCCGTGCTGTCCTGGCCGCCCTGTCCGGAGATGTAGGCCAGCCGGGCTCCTCGGGGCACGATCACCGCCGTGCTGTAGCCATTCGGTGAGGGGTCGTAGAGGTTTTTCGGATTGACGATATCAAGTTTGAGATCGTCCTCATTGGCTGTCGCGGCGGTGGGAGCGCTGATGGTCATGATGAGTCCTCCGATAATGAGATGCTTGATTGCGCGTGACATGACTTCTCCTGGCTTCACCAAGGGCTGCGAGCGACGGATCCTCGCGGCCTGCAGGATGGAATCTTACCGCCACATGATACGACTCGTACGGCGTACGATTAAATTGCATCGTACGCCGTACGAGTCAATCGGTCAGGATCGACATTCCCAGCATTGTCGGCTTAGATCGACGTCTGATCGGTAAGGAAAACGAATGGCAGCCAAACGCAGCGGTGCTGAGAGCAAAGGGTCTGGGCGGAGAGGTGCGCCATCACTCCAGTCCAGGCAGGAGCCGCGCAGTGAACCGCCTCTCTCGCTGGAACGGATCGTGGCGACTGCGGTGGATCTTCTGGACGCCGAGGGCGTCGACGGACTGAAGATGCGTCGGCTGGCCGATCGCCTCGGCTCGGGCGCGATGAGCCTCTATTGGCATGTCGGCAACAAGGAGGAGGTCTTCGATCTGGCGCTGGATTCCGTGCTCGAATATCGCGGCCCGCCTGACATCGTCGAGTCTCGAGACTGGCGCGGGGAAATCGTTCATATGCTCGAAGACTGGCGCGCCAGCATGCTGCGCCATCCCTGGTCGGCCTCGCTGCTGCCGCGCCGGGCGCTCGGCCCGAACATTCTCATTCGCCTGGAACTGCTGAGCAAGACCTTGTCTGGAGCCGGTGTCACTGATGCGGATTTGAACGTCGCGATATGGTCGCTCTGGAACTATGTGATCGGCGCGACCATCACCCGGGCGAACTTCGATCTCTCGGACGACGACAGGGCGGCCGCGCAGCAGCGCCTGACAGGTCTGAGCCAGCACTATCCGACGATCGAACGCTCTCGTCTGCTGCTGGATAATGATTGGGACGGCGCTTTCAGCAAGGGCCTCGACTTCCTGCTTGATGGCCTCGCTCCGCGCCTGTGAACATTGGTCATTCCTGGACGAGACGGTACCGGATTCTGCGGGCGCGCCGTGGGTGATCCCGCACTGCCGCGACGCGGTTCCCGGGCTATTTTCGCAGGATTTTCTCCATCGCTTTCCCCTTGGCGAGTTCGTCGATCAATTTGTCCAGATAGCGGATTTCCCGCATCGTCGTTTCCTGGATGTCTTCCACGCGGACGCCGCAGATCACGCCGGTAATCGACGATCGGGAGGGATTCATCCGAGGCGCTTGCGCAAAGAAATCCTCGAAGTTGGTCTTCGCAGCCAATTGGTCGTCCAGGCTCTGCTGGTTATGCCCCGTCAGCCAACAGATGATGTCATCGACCTCTGTCTTCGTCCGCCCCTTCTTCGCTGCCTTGGCGACATAGTGGGGATAGACGCTCGCGACGCTGATGGAATAGATGCGATGCTTCGTCATCGAGTGCTCCTCAACGTTCCGGATATTTTCCGGCTTGAGATAGCTGATTTCCAGACCTCAACAAGTGGCCGATAATCGGCAGGCTTCTGCGGGCGCGAAGTAGATCAGTGCAAAGGCGGCATCTCTCCAGCGCCGCGCGTCGTCGACCGGATTGCACCAACAACGGACATCGGCTCGGCTTGGGTAGACGACCGCTACGGGGCCGAAAGCCGTCGGTCGGCTTCCGGGCTCCGATTTTCGAATGCAGACCTTGAGCCTGGCGGGCGCGTGATCTGACACGAAGTGGACGTTCGGTCGCCCTCGGCCGAACGCACGCGCCGACGACCCCTTCGTAAGTCCGAAATCCTTGGTTTCTGTCCCATCATTTCAGCTATAAGGTGGGAGACATCGCCCAAAGGGGATTCAAGGCCAATGCCCCCAGAGAAGAAGGACCGTTCGCCTGTTGCGCTGGAACAGCGCGACATAAGCGCCGACCAGCGCATGTTCTCACCTTCCGTTGCGCGAAATTCGGCGCCGATCGTCGCGGTCCTAAAACGTGTCCTTCCAACACATGGCGCCGTGCTGGAGATTGGATGCGGGACCGGCGAGCACGCCGTGTGTTTTGCGGGAGCAATGCCCAACCTCACCTGGCAGCCGAGCGATCCGGACGCCGACGCCCGCACCAGCACGTCTAGCTGGATCAAATTCGCAGGGCTGAAGAATGTGCTGGCACCGCGG
Source organism: Rhizobium sp. SRDI943 (assembly GCF_057653695.1). Taxonomy (NCBI): domain Bacteria; kingdom Pseudomonadati; phylum Pseudomonadota; class Alphaproteobacteria; order Hyphomicrobiales; family Rhizobiaceae; genus Rhizobium; species Rhizobium sp. SRDI943. Next base: position 735,688 of record NZ_CM172787.1, read on the forward strand.
GATATTGATGTGTGCTCAGGACAATGGGGCGTCGAACAAACGGGGCATTTTGACGCCATCGTGTCGATCAATATGATCCATATCGCGCCGTGGGCGGCAAGCTTAGGATTGTTCGCAGGAGCTGGCCGTTTGCTTCACGCTGGTGGGCTTCTTCTTCTTTACGGCCCATTCATGCGCGACGGGGCACACAACGCCCCCTCGAACGCTGCTTTCGACGCGGCTCTAAAGGAGCGCAACCCATCCTGGGGGGTGCGTGATATCGCTGATCTTGAACAAGTGGGTGAGGCCGCTGGACTTAATCTCCGCGAGACGATCGAGATGCCTACCAACAATATGTTGCTGGTCTTCTCCAGCGGTAGTGCCTGAACGATAAGCGGGCGCGAAAGAGACGTGGGCCTATAGCAGCATTCGGGCCCCTTGCTGCCGTTCGAGGTCGATCCGAGGAACGTGCGGTATGTGCTAGAGCGGTTCAGCTGTTAACGGAAGCGCAGAACCGCTCTATCCTTTTGTTTTTACGCAATTCCGGACGGAAAACCGCTTCGCACTTTTCCTGGAATTGCTCTAGAATGCGGCCGAAGGCGGAACGCGACAGACGCACTGCGAGGGGCGGTGTGATCGAACCGGAATTCGCGCGACCGAGAGCCGACGTTGTGCTCTTGGAAGGGGAGACGAGGACGATGCCGACACCAGAGCAACCCAGTCTAATAGTTCGACAGAAATCCCCACAGAATATCGAGTTTCCGTTTGCGTCGCTCTCCGATTGGCTGATCCCAACCGAGCTGTTCTTCGTGCGAAACCATTTCCCGTCGCCGGACCTCGATGCGCGAGACTGGAGATTGCGCGTTGGCGGGGCGGTGGAGCGGCCGATCGAACTTGACCTCGACAGCATCAAGGCGATGCGGAGCACGACTTTGACCGCCGTCGTCGAGTGTGCAGGGAACGGCCGCGTCTACTATGAGCCGCCGAAGGAGGGGTTGCAGTGGCAGAACGGAGCCGTCGGCAATGCCGCGTGGACAGGTGTTCTTCTGCGCGAGATTTTGGAAATGGCGGGCGTGAAGCGAACCGCATGTGAGGTTCTGCTCGTAGGCGCAGACAGCGGCGTCGTCGACACGAACAAGAAAACGGCTTCTCCCGGCCCCATCGCTTTTGCGCGCAGTTTACCGCTTGAGAAGGCCATCGCTGACAGCACGATCCTTGCCTATTCGATAAACGAGGAGCGGTTGACGCGCGATCACGGCTACCCGCTACGCGCGGTCGTGGGTGGCTGGTTCGGCATGGCTTGGGTCAAGTGGATCACGCATATCACGGTTGTGGAGCAACCCTTCCTTGGCTACTGGCAGGTGCGCGACTATTTCCGTTGGGAGCGCAACCTCGGGGAACCCAGGCTGGTCCCCCTTGCGGAGATGGAGGTCAAAGCGCAGATCGCGCGTCCCGTACAGGGGGCGCATCTCATCGCCGGCCAACCGTACCGGATTTTCGGAGCCGCCTGGAGCGGAGAGGCTGCTATCCGGCAGGTGCAGGTCTGCACCGGAGATGGCAGGGGCTGGCGCGAGGGGAGGCTCCTCGAAACAGAACGTCCCTTTGCATGGCGCTTGTGGGAGTACATGTGGACCCCTGAAGAAGTGGGGCGATATATACTGCGATGTCGCGCGATCGATGGGGCGGGGTGCGTGCAGCCCGACCTCCAGCGTTCCGACTGCGAGAGCTACGCGGCCAATTGGATCGTTCCGGTGGAGGTCACGGTCGTTCCCGAGCCACAGACGTACCAGGAGGAATTCGTGATCTAATCACCCGCATGGGGCGGAATGGCGGCTTGGCGCAACTGCGACCCGCGTTGTCACTGCGTCATGTCCGTTTTGCAGCAACGGCGGCCGGTGGCTCGATGACCATGATGAGGGCGCATTGCCGCCCGGCAGCATTGGCTCGGTCGGTGGTGTCTCTGACCGCATTTCTGCTAAAGCTCGGAAGCAAATTGCCCGCGATGTCACCAACTGCCGAAGCGGGTGAAAGGCGCAACGGGCTGATGGGCCTCTCGCTCATCGACCTGTTGTCTAAAAGGAGGCGCGTGAGGATGAGCACCGACAGGGAGACTGTGCGGTCCTATGATACGGTCGCGGCGGAGTACGCTGCCGAGGCCGCGGCGATGCCCGAATGGGTCGCGACAGAGATCGATGCGTTCGTGACCGAGCTGGGCGGCTCGGGCAGGGTGCTGGAGATCGGAAGCGGTGGCGGGCGAGATGCACTTGAGCTTGAGAAGCGGGGAATGAGCGTCCGGCGCACCGACATTGCAAACGGTTTCGTCGAACTGCTTCGCGAAAGTGGCTTCGAAGCCGACCTGCTGGACCCGCTGACCGATGACTTGGCCGACCCGCAGCGTCCCGGCACGCCGTACGACGGGATCTGGGCCTGTGCCTGCCTGATTCATGTCGCGCGCGAGGATTTCGGCACGGTGCTTGGACGGCTTGCCGAGGCGACCCGGACCGGTGGCCGATTGCACGCCTCGGTAAGAGAGGGCGAAAGCCAGGATGTGTCCACACACGGCAGTGCTGCAGCGCCCCGGCGCTACGTCGAGACGTACTGGCGCGAGTCTGCCCTGCGGTCCGCACTCACAGACGCCGGCTGGATCGTCAGCGAGATACGTCGGTGCGTCGGAAAGCCCCATGATCGGTGGCTGAGCGTTCGGGCGAGTCGGGCGTGACGCACATAGAACTTGCGGAAATGGCCAGTTGTGGCGCGACTATGAACTCTAGGTGGTCACCGCCAGGTAGAGTGTCTTTTCACCAGATCGAAGTCCATGATAAGCGGCGCCTATGGGAATCAAGAACTATCTGATCGAAGGCGGTTCCGGCACTGGAAAAACGTCAGTCGCTACCGAACTGGAGCGGCGGGGCTACCATGTCGTCCATGGTGACCGGGTCTTGGCCTATGTCGGCGACCCCGAGACGGGCCAGGCACTCGCAGGACCGCCCAAAGGCGCGGACCGCATCGTTTGGGGATACGCGCACTGGATCTGGCCTGTCGACAAGGTCCGGGCTATTGCTGCCGACACCACCTATCCTGCCACCTTCTTCTGTGGCGGCTCGCGCAATTTCCACAAATTCCTGGACCTTTTCGATAAGGTTTTCGTGCTCGACATCGACGTTGAGACGTTGAACGGACGATTAGATGGGCGGCCGAATGAGCCGGGCTTTGAGCCGGCCGAGCGGGCGCTGGTGCTCCGCTATCATCATACCCGGGAATATCTTCCCATCGGCATCAATATCGACACGACGGGTACTGTCCCAAGTGTCGTCGACGATATCCTCGCTCAACTCACCTGACGACCGATGAGGCCGGCCGCTCCGCTCAGGCCCGTTTCGTCAGCGGAAAGCGGTCGCGCAGCAGCCGCAGCACCGATTCCGAAGGGATTGGCGGGCCGAAAAGGTAGCTCTGGCCGTAGTTGCAGCCCATCTTGGCAAGCTCGATCGCATCCTCGTTGGATTCGATCCCCTCCGCCACCACCTTCATGTCGAGTTCGCGCGCCATTGATATCACCGACCGGAGCACGATCGCCTTCTTGTCGCTGCTGTCGCGCACCAAAGTCTTGTCGAGCTTGATCGTGTCGAAGGGGAAGCGGGTGAGATAGGCGAGCGACGAATAGCCAGTGCCGAAATCGTCGAGCGCCAGTCCGATGCCGGCTTCCTTCAGCTTCTGCAGCACCAGCCGGGCCTGTTCCGGATTTTCCATCACCATGGATTCCGTCAGTTCGAGCTTGAGGCGCGAGGGCTGGCAATGCGTCTTGGCGAGAACCGAACGCACGTCGTCATAGAGCTCGTTATTGAGCAACTGCACGCTCGACAGATTGATCGAGACGAAGATCGGCAATTCGCCGGTCTGGTGCTGCCAGCTCATCAGATCGTTGGTCGCCTGTTCCAGTGCGAACATGCCGAGCGGGCCGATAAGATCGGAGGCCTCGGCGATCGGGATGAATTCGGACGGCGGGATATTGCCGCGTTTGGGATGTTCCCAGCGCATCAGCGCCTCGAAACCGGCGACCTCGACATCTTCCAGCCTTGCGATCGGCTGGTAGACCATCGACAATTCTTTGCGCTCGATGGCGCGGCGCAGATCCGTTTCGAGCTGCAGCCGGTCGGTGCCGAAGTCGCGGAAGGCCGGCTGGAACGGCTCGACACGGTTGCCGCCGGCTCGTTTTGCCCGGTACATCGCAAGCTCGGCATCGCTGAGAAGGCCGGTGGCGCTCTCCTGCCGGTCGACCCAGGAGGCAAGCCCGACCGAGGCGGTCAGGATGATCTCGCGATTGGCGAAGTTGATCGGTACCATGATCGCCTTGCTGATCGCATCGGCAAAATCGGCGACCTTGGCCGGATTGTGCTCGGAAACCAGGATCAGGCCGAACTGGTCGCCGGCAAGCCGCGCCAGCGTGTCCTGCGGTTTCAAGAGGCGGCGTAGCCGCCGCGTCAGCGCGATGAGGATGTTGTCGCCGGCGGCAACGCCGAGCGAATCATTGACCAGCTTGTAGCGGTCGATATCGATCACCATCACCGTCGGCCGCAGCGTGTCGCCGCCCGGCGCCAGTGCCAACACCGACTGCAACCGGTCGAGGAAGACCTGCCGGTTCGGCAGGCCGGTCAGATTGTCGTGCAGCGCATCGTGCAGCAGCCGCTCGACGGAATTCTTCTGTTCGGTCACGTCGACGATCGTGCCGACGCAGCGGATGATTTCGCCGTTCGAGCCGAGCACCGGCCGGGCGCGGATCAGCAGCCAGTGGAAATGCCCGTCCTCGGCGCGAATGCGGAATTCGTGGTTCAGCCGCCCGCGGCGGTGTTCGAGCAGCACGTCGAGCGTAGCGCGGAAGCGGTCGCGGTCGTCGGGGTGCAGCCGCGGCAGCCAGTTGCGCGCCGCGCCATGCATGGCGCCGGGCGACAGGCCGAGCTTGATCGAGACGTCGGGAATGGTGACGACGCGGTCGCGCGCCACGTCCCAATCCCAGACCATGTCGCCGGAGCCGGTCAGCGCCAGCGATTGCCGCTCGAGATCGGAAAACAGCCCCTGCTGGAAGGCGCCGCCGGCAAAAGCATGCTGCATGACAGTGAAGCCGATCAACAGCACGATCAGCACCAGGCCGCCGCCGAGTGCTGGCTGGATGATGTCGTTGTCGAGCCGTCCGGTGACCGTCAGCCACGCCCCGAACAGCCAGACCAGGATCAGCGCCCAGGCCGGCACTAGCAGGATGGCGCGGTCGTAGCGGTTGAAGCCGAGATAGATGATCAGCAGCAGCCCCATCGTCGCCGTCAGCGCGAAGGAAAGCCTGGCGATGCCGGCGGCAATCGACGGATCGTAGATCGCCACGCCGAAGAGCAGGGCAAGGCCGAGCACCCAGGCAAGCGTGGCGTAACCCAGATGCGCATGCCAGCGGTTGAGGTTGAGATAGGTGAAGAGGAAGATGACGAAACTCGACGCCAGCGCCACCTCGGCGCAGGCGCGCCATATTCGCTGGTCGGCCGAGGCGACGCTGATCAGCTTGCCGAGAAAACCGAAATCGACGCAGATATAGCCGAGCACCGCCCAGGCAAGTGCTGCCGTCGCCGGCAGCATCGAGGTGCCCTTGACGACGAAGAGGATGGTCAGGAACACGGCAAGCAGGCCGGCAATGCCGAGCACGATGCCGCGATAGAGCGTGAAGGCGTTGATCGTGTCCTTGTAGGCGTTCGGTTCCCAGAGATAGATCTGCGGCAGTTCCGGCGTCGACAGTTCGGCGACGAAGGTGATGACGGCGCCGGGGTTCAGCGTGATGCGGAAGACGTCGGCCTCGTCGCTCGGCTGCCGGTCGAGCGCGAAGCCTTCGCTCGGCGTAATCGCGCTGATGCGCTGCGAGCCGAGATCCGGCCAGAACAGCTTGGAATTGACCAGACGGAAATGCGGCGCGACTATGACGCGCTCGAGCTGTTCTTCCGAGACATTGGCAAGCGCAAATACCGCCCAGTCGCCCTGATGGTTCTCCGAGCTTGCCCTGACCTCGATGCGGCGGCGGATGCCGTCGGCGCCGGCCGCCGTCGAAACCTGGAAGGCTTCGCCCTGGTTGGCGTAGATCTCCGTCGTTGCCGTCAGGTCGAGCGCGGTATCGTCACGGGAAATTTTTACAGGTTCGGCCGCCTGGGCAACACCCGCCACGAAGGCGAAGGCCGCCAGGAAAAGGGCTGCGATCACCGCGATCACTCGTCCGGACGGTGACTTGGGCAGCATGCGGTCTCTTGTCATCGGCTGTCGGTTATCCTGCCTTTATCCGTATCGGTGGCGAGACGTGAAAACATCACATGGTCATGCCACTGACCGTTGATCTTCAAATATCCGCGCAGATAGCCTTCCTGTTGAAACCCGGCTTTTTCAAGCAGACGGATGCTGCGCGCGTTATCTGGAATACAGGCTGCTTCGATACGGTGCAACTCAAGCCCGGCGAAGATGTAAGGAATAACCAATTGAAGAGCGGCGAACATATGCCCCTGGCCGGCATAGCGTTCGCCCATCCAGTAGCCGATCATGCAGCTTTGTGCCGCACCCCGTCTGATGTAGCCGATGGTGACGCCGCCGACGAGCGTCATGTCGCCTTTCAGGAAAATGAACAGCGGCACCGCCTGGCCCGAGGCGTATTCCTGCTTGCCGCGGACGACACGGGCGCGGTAGGCGCCCTCCGTCAACTCGTCGCGCCGCCAGGTCGGCTCCCAGGGTTCGAGGAACTTGCGGCTTTCGGCGCGCAGCCGGTGCCACTGGTTGAAATCCTGGTAGCGCGGCAGGCGCAGGAAATACCTGTCGTTCTCCAGCTCCACCGCTTCCGGCTGCCGCTGCAGGAACCGAAAAACCGATTTTGGCATCGATCACTCCCGGCAGGACGAACGTCGGCTCAGCGGCTTGCCTGCAGCGTCTTCGACGCCGGGACCGAAAGCGAGGCGGTGATATCTTCCATCGGTGCGAGCTGGTCCAATGGCCCGATCGCCGAAAGCGTCGGCACCGTGTCATAAAACAGCCGGCCGGCAAGGTCGGTCAGCCGCTCGACGGTGATGCCTTCCAGCCGCTCCATCATCTCCGGATTGGAGATCGGCCGGCCGTAAAGCATCATCTGCCTGGCGATCTGGCCGGCCCGGGCAGCCGGGCTTTCCGCACCCATCAGCAGCTGGGCGCGGATCTGGGCGCGGGCGCGCTCGATTTCCTTCTGGTGGATCGCATCGGCCGACTTGTGCAGCTCATCGATGATGACGGGCACCAGCTCCGGCAGGTTTTCGCCGCCGGTCGCGGCATGAATGCCGAAGATGCCGGTGTCGGAGAAACCCCAGTGGAAGGCATAGACCGAATAACAGAGGCCGCGGAACTCGCGCACCTCCTGGAAGAGCCTGGACGACATGCCGCCGCCAAGGATATTGGCGAGGATCTGCGAGCAGTAGAAATCGCGGGCGTGGTAGGGCTTGCCTTCGAAGCCGAGCAGGATCTGCGCGTCCATCAGGTCGCGCGGTTCGCGCACGCTGCCGCCGATATAACGCGCCGGTTCCATGACAGGCGGCGCCGAAGGGGCCGTCGGCAGGCTGGCGAAACGATCCTCGACCATGCGCAGGAATTCTTCATGCTCGACGGCGCCGGTGGCGACCACGAACATCCGGTCGGTCGTGTAGTTGCGGCTGAGATAGCCACGGATCTGCTGCGGCGTGAAGGAGACGACGGTCTCCGGCGTGCCGAGGATCGCCCGGCCAAGCGTCTGGTCGCGATAGGCGACCTCGGAGAACCGGTCGAACACCACGTCGTCGGGCGTGTCGTTGGCGGCGTTGATCTCCTGCAGGATCACCTGCTTCTCACGCTCCAGCTCCTCTTCCTCGAAGGCCGACTCCGTCAGGATGTCGGCGAGGATATCGACGGCGAGCGGCACGTAGTCCTTGAGCACGCGGGCATAATAGGAGGTCGTCTCGGTCGAGGTCGCGGCATTGACTTCGCCGCCGACATCCTCGATCTCCTCGGCAATCTGGCGGGCCGTGCGGCGCGCCGTGCCCTTGAAGGCCATGTGTTCGAGCAGGTGAGCGATGCCGTGCTCGTTGTCCGTCTCGTTACGCGATCCCGATTTGATCCAGACTCCGAGCGCAACGCTTTCAAGATGCGGCATGGTCTCTGTGACTACTGTCAGCCCGGATTTTAGCCGGGTGCACTCAACTGTCATTGGCTATCTTTCTGCGCCTGCTGTCGTCTCGCCGCGGGCATGCTTGCCGATAAAAGTCTCAACGGCTTTCAGCTCCGGTTTGATGATCTGGAAACGCTCCTCCCTGTGCATCAGATCAGCAAGCCACGTCGGAAGCGCCGGGTCAATACCGCAGGCGGATTTTACAGCGGCGGGGAATTTCGCCGGATGCGCGGTCGAAAGCGTCACCATCGGCGTATTCGGCTTTTCTTTCTTGGCAGCGACGAAGACGCCGATCGCCGAATGCGGATCCAGCAGATAGCCGGTCTCGGCATGGGTCTTGCGAATCGTTTCGGCCACCTGCTTCTCGCTGGCACGCCCGGCGCGGAAGTCGCGGCGGATCGCCTTCAGCGCTTGGCTGCCGATCTCGAAGCCGTTGGATTGCTTGAGGCTTTCCATCGCCGCGCGCACCTTCGAGGCGTCGCGGTCATAGGCTTCGAAGAGCAGCCGCTCGAAGTTCGACGAGATCTGGATGTCCATCGACGGCGAACTCGTCGCCTTGACCGCCTTCATGTCGTAGCGGCCGGTCTTCAGCGCCCGCGCCAGGATGTCGTTCTCGTTGGTGGCGATCACCAGCCGGTCGATCGGCAGGCCCATGCGCTTGGCGCAGTAGCCGGCGAAGATATCGCCGAAATTGCCGGTCGGCACCGTGAACGAGATCTTCCGGTCCGGCCCGCCGAGCGCCACCGATGCCGTGAAATAATAGACGATCTGGGCCATGATGCGCGCCCAGTTGATCGAGTTGACGCCTGATAGCCGGACCCGGTCGCGGAAGGCCACGTCGTTGAACATTGCTTTCACGAGGTTCTGGCAGTCGTCGAAATTGCCCTCGACGGCAAGCGCATGCACGTTCGGTGACGACGAGGTCGTCATCTGCCGCTGCTGCACCGGCGAGACCTTGCCATGCGGGAAGAGGATGAAGATATCGGTGCGCTCGCGCCCCGCAAAGGCGTCGATCGCAGCCCCGCCGGTGTCGCCCGAGGTAGCGCCGACGATCGTCGCCCGCTCGCCGCGCTTCTCGAGCGCATAGTCCATCAGCCGGGCGAGCAACTGCATCGCCACGTCCTTGAAGGCGAGCGTCGTGCCGTGGAAAAGCTCCATGACGAAGCTGTTCGGCCCGGTCTGGACGAGCGGCGCGATCGCCGGGTGGCGGAAGGTGCCGTAGGCCTCGTCGATCATCGCCCGGAACGTGTCGTCGGGGATCTCGCCATTGGTGAAGGGCGACAGGATGGTGAAGGCGATCTCCTGATAGGTCTTGCCCCTGAGCGCCCGGATCTCCTTCTTGGAAAAGCTCGGCCATTTCGAGGGAACGTAGAGCCCGCCATCGCGCGCCAGCCCGGTCAAAAGGGCGTCGCAAAAGCCGAGGGAAGGGGCCTCGCCGCGGGTCGAGATATAATCCACGTTCGTTATCCTTGATCTATCGCTGGAGGAAATCCGGCCGGGCGCCGCCATGGCCGCTCTGCCGGAAATCTGGGCTGGAAATCGGGCCGGAAATCGAAAAGGCGCCGCCCTGCCGGCAGGGCTTTGCTCGTATGCTTTTGAAGTTGCCCGCATCCGGCGTCGAAAAGTGCATCAAAACGGCGCTTACCCAATCGATTTTTGTTTGCGCCGCTGATATAGACCATCGCAAACCGTCATGAAAGGCCCTGCTGAAAAGACATAGGGCCTCCAAGAAACGCTTGTACAAGGGATGGAATATGGTGCTCGGCAAGGTCTCGCGTCTCATCGTCTCCGCATCTTTTCTTGCCCTGCTTACCGGTTGCAACTCGCTCGGCATTGGCGGCGACAGCAAGTCGTCGGCGCCGCCGACCCAGCCGAACGGCACCGCCCAGATCATGCCGCTGGCGCCCGCCAACCCGTCCTCGAACAATCCGTCGATCGGCACCGCCACGACGGCGCAGGGCACGGTCGCCCCCGTCGTCCAGGGCGCCTGCCCACAGATCTTCATGCGTGACCAGGACGCGATCTTCCGCACCTATGCCAAGGGCAAGAAGGACGATCCGCAACAGATCGTCTACCAGGCCTCCTTCGGCGATTACACCCGCCAGTGCACGCTGAACGACTCGAACCTGACGATGACCATCGTCGCCCAGCTGCGCCTGATCACCGGCCCGGCCGGCACGCCAGGCCCGCTGACGCTGCCGATCCGCATCTCCGTCGTCGACGGCGAGACGGTGCTCTATTCCGAGGTTACCAAATTCCCGACCGAAATCCCGGCGGGTGCTCCGGGCACGCAGGTCATCTTCCGCAAGGACGGCATCAAGATGCCGGTCGGCTCCGGCGCACTGGTGCGCGTCAATATCGGCTTCGACACCCTGCCGGCAAAGACCAAGAAGAGCAGCTAAGCAATTCGGGCTTCGACCCGACATCAGCCCCTCATCCGGCTGCCGCCACCTTCTCCCCGTAAACGGGGCGAAGGGACATGCGGCACCCTCTCCGTTTCCACCTCGCTATCGCATGGCACGTCCCCTCTCCCCGTCTTTTACGGGGAGAGGGTTAGGGTCATATGCGCTAGGTTAAGCGAGCGTGTAGATCGTCGCATTGTTTTCGGCGTCGTCGCGGCGGCTCACAGAGGTGGCGACGACTTCGCGTGACGAGATTACAGACGGCCTGCCACAGAAGTGGTCCGCGGATGGCGGCGCAAATGGTGGCCAGGGCGATCTTCATGAGACGCCAGCGCGATGGGCTTGCCAATGGGGGGCTAGCCAGTGGGGTTGCCACATCCAGAGGGGGGAGAGTCCGGGACTTGCCCGGCAATCTGTTCGGCGATGATGGCGACGATCAGTCTGGCGTAGAGCCATGCCCGGGCCAGTTCCGGCTTCTTGGCCGGCAAGCTGTCGAGGCCGGCCAGGCTCTTGAACCGTTTGAACGCCAGCTCGATTTGCCAGCGGAAGCGATAGAGGGTGAGGATATCGGCCGGCGGGAAGGTGGTGGCCGGCAGCGAGGTCAGCAGCAGAATGTACTTCGCCGCCTCGAGACTGCGCGGATCGGGTTTTTTGCCGTGCTTGCGGGCGGCTTTGAGCAGACGCTCCTGCTCGGCTTGGGCCTGTTGCGGATCCTTGCGTCGGACAATGAGGCGCAGGGCCAGCGGCGGTGGTGGCGGCGTCCCCGTCATGCCTTCGTGGACACGAACCTGCACCTCGCCTTCCTGCTCTTGCTGAGCGGCGAGTGCGGCAAACAGATCAAAGGGCTCGCCATTCGTCTGCAACAGGCGCAACGAGTTCCAGCCGGTCCGCACGATGAAGTCTGCACCGGCGTCGATCACCGGCCGCAGGTCGCGCGGTCTTGCATAGTAGCGATCGGCCAGCACGATATCGCCGGGTGCGTAGGTAAGGCGCTGAAGGTTCTCGGCACCATGGATGTCGGTCAACTCAAGCTGATCGACCTGAGCCGTTGCCAAGTTGTAGCCGACATGTAACCGCCATGTCGTGCGGTCAGCGCCTGGATGGCAAATCGACGTTCCATCGAGCACACGCAAGCGATATCCCGCAAAGCGCCCCGTCGGCACTTTGGCCTGTTCGGCAATCAGCGCGGCCACGATGTCGCCAAGCCAAGGCGCCGCTTTGCACAGCCGCTCAAGCAGCGATGGGTCTGACAAACGGGCGATCCCGCCCGCTTCGGCCCATGCACAGGTCTCGCGTAGCGACATGCCAAGGCCGCCATAGGCAAGTGCCAGCCGCAACAGCGTCTCGGCATTCTTGATTTCCCGCACCCGCGTAAAAGCACCGCGCAACCGCGCCGTTGCTTCCAAGTCAAAACCCGCCGGAAGCCGCTCGCGCACTTCCGGCCAATGATCCAAAACCTCAGGACGAATCTTCATCCAAAGCTTGAATCACAACCAGATTCCTTATGTCCAGGGCTAAACCTAGCGCATATGAGGGTTAGGGTGAGGGGCAGCCATTGGCACGAACCTCTCCGCCCGACAGGACGGCCAATGACATCGGCAATCGTCTTGGGCGGGCTGAGGCGCATTGAGAGCGGGCTAGCGGCGTTTCGGGCGTTTCAGAGAACGTTGTCCCAGGCTGCAAGGGCCGCAACGACGCCTGGCAGGTCGTTCATGCGCGAGATTGCCGTTTCGGCGCCGGCATCCGTTAATTTGTCGGCATGGGCGGGATAGCTGTGCGAGGCGCCGGTGAAGCCGATGACGCGCATGCCGGCGGCACGCGCCGCATGCACGCCGTGTACGGAATCCTCGACCACAATAACCTTGTCCGGCGAAACACCCATCTGGCTTGCGCCATGCAGGAAGATGTCGGGCTTCGGCTTGGCGCGGTCCGGGCCGAGATCCTTGGCGGAAAAGATGTTCGGGGCAAACAGCGGCTTCAGCCCCACCTTGGTGAGCATCATGTCGAGCCGCTTGGTGCTCGAATTCGAGCAGATGCAGCGCTTGATCGGCAGCCTGGAGAGGGCGAATTCGACGCCTGGAATGGCCTGGACGTCCTCTGCCAGCCTGAGGTCGAGCATATGCTCCGATTTATCGAGCAGCGAGGCCGAAAACGGGATGCTCGCCTCACGCTCGATCTGCAGCAGGATGTTGCGCCATGTCATGCCGGCGAAGCGCTCGCCCATTTCCTCGACGCCGATCGGATATCCGGCCTCTGTCAAAAGCACGGATTCGACTTCCGCCGCGATGATTTCCGAATCGACGAGAACGCCGTCGCAGTCGAAGATGATGAGGTCGAAGCCGTCCATATGTTCACGCCTTGCTGAAAGTCTGGGCTGGAAGTCTGGGTCTTGTTTGGGAATGCTGCGGCTTTACACGATGCCCGGCCAAAGCTCAACCAGATCTCAAGCATGGCTGCGATGCGGCAGACGGCCGGCTCCGGCGTCGCTGCCGGATCGGCGGCGTTGGCCGTCGGCATCCCGGCCTCGACAAGCAGGAACCCGCTCGTCACCGAACGCGCATGGGGAGGGAACAGGAAGGCACAATCGCAAGCCGCATCAGCCGAATGCTCGCCGGGCGCATCGTGCGCGGCGCTATAAAATGAGAGCGCCTGGAGATGACGATGGAATGACGTCGGCAGGATTGCCCGCCGACGTCATGGCAAGTTTAAAGCGAGCTCAGAAACGCGAGGGACGGCATAAAGAAATATTCGCCTCCCTTCATCTTCACCGCTTGAGGAACTGTTGCGACGGTTTTGAGGGAGCTGGGATCACCCCAGATGGCAGCTCCTTCCATATCTGGTCGCGCAGCATCTTGTTTTGTTTGACCGATGACCGGATCGACCCCAGGCGGTGGAAAGCCAGTTGGAACGGCTGGGAAACCGGGATTGTTGGCCCAATTTTTCTGCGTGAATTCGAACTGATTGCCTATGTCACTGTTGAACGCCATGAACAACAGACCGACGTATTTACTCGGCTTGTTGGCGATCTTGCCATCGTTAGGATTATCTGTTCGCACGCCATAGGTCTGGCCGCGTCGGGCCATGAGGTGCTTGCGCTCGCCAGCACTGTTTTCGAACCCGCCCGACCCTCGCGGATTAGTTTTCCGGATATGCCCTGAAAAGGGACACTTCGCGCCGCTCTTGTCGCTGAAGTAGTTGAAGTTGTTCGGGACGGGTGACTCAACTCCGTCTTCTGACTGCATCGTGACCGGCGTTCCGTCCTCAAAGCGCCCGACGACCATGGCGCCGGCCCTTTCGTCATCAGATCCGAATAAGCGATCTGCAAGTTTCTGCTCCTGCCTTTTGAAGCGGCGGACGTTTTGTTCCAGCTTCCGGTATACGAAGTAACTTCCGAAATGAACGGCCGGATCGGGCGCTGCTGGATCAGGAACAATGACCTGTTCTAATGGGAAAGCCGGATCCCAGTTCGCAATCCCATCTGTCGCGTTTTCTTCGGCGTCGATGTCTTCCAGCAGAAACAGCGGCTGGCTTCGCCCATCGACATAGCCAAAGTGTTCGATACCTTCTTCATTGTCATTGTGAAGGCCCAGGCCATCTTGCGTCCCTACGATTGTTACCCCATGCGAGGCTTGGATCAAGTCTACCACCTGATCGTGAGCCGTGACCTTGGTGTCATTGAGCATATCTCCCACCAGAACGACCGCATGGATGGGATTGCGAAAATAAGAATCCCACCTGCTGACATCAGGGTCATTCAAGTCGGATTTTTGCATACCCGCGCGGAATATCGGATCGCTCGGTCTTTGGGCGATTTGGAGGGCTTGATAGCCCGCGTCAGTAAGGCCAAGCCCAATGTACGGCGTTCCCGGCGTCGAAGGTTTGGCTTTGAATGCTTCAATTTCCATTAAATGTTGCTTTGCCGATTTCATCAGCGTCGTGGACATCGCCCGAAGGAAGCTTTTCGCAGCCTCCTTATCGTCAAACCGCAGAAAAAATAGAGTCAAAAACTCACGAACATGCGCCTTGATGATGTTCGGCTGAAGATTGTTAAGCATAGTGCTGTCGTCAGTTGATAGATTTTTCCATGAGATTGGAGAGTTTAACGTGACGGACATCTTGCATTCCTCCGTTAATGACATCGTCATCAAACAACAGGTAGCATATTAGAGTCAACGCAACCATTTATTATTTGATTTGTATTTCTAATGACGGTTTGAATCTTTTGCCATTTGATCTACAAACGAACCTATTGATATCGGGTGCTCACCCGCCCTCTTGGATAGGCTCTGCTGCCAGATCGGCTGAAGAGTGCGGTGACTGTCGGTCGTCTTCCGCTGAGAAGAGGATGGAGCGACTTTCCGCCGTCGGGCGCGCACAGCCGTTGTCGAAGAAACTTGACATCAGGGCTTCGCCGAGACTGCCGGCGAGATGAGCCCGCCTTTTGTTACAGTCGAGGCAGGAGCGGCAGCCGCGATGATCTGAGGTCCCCGACGTCGCCGGAATGAACAATGGCGAGCAGATAGCAGCGGTCAGGCCGCCAGCTGCCCACCCCTGCGTCCGGCTGCAGATTGCGTCGAAGCCGTCGCCCGAAGCCTGAACCGGGAAACCAGTTCACGCAGCGTGGCAGCTTCCTGAGCAAGCTGGCCGGATGCCGCGGTGGATTGCTCCACCATCGCGGCGTTCTGCTGGGTCACCTGGTCCATGGAATTGACGGCGGTGTTGACTTCGGCAAGGCCGGTCGACTGCTCTTTGGCCGATACGGCGATTGCATCCATGTGCTGGTTGATGCGGGCAATCTGCTCGCTGATCGCCTTCAGAACCTGGCTGGTGTCGAGAACCAGTTTGACGCCGCTTTCCACTTCCACCGAGGATTTCTGGATGTGGCCCTTGATTTCCTTTGCCGCCTGAGCCGATCTCTGGGCGAGTTCGCGCACTTCCTGGGCGACCACTGCAAAACCCTTGCCCGCGTCGCCGGCGCGTGCCGCTTCGACGCCGGCGTTCAGCGCCAGCAGATTGGTCTGGAAGGCGATCTCGTCGATCACGCCGATAATGCTGGAAATCTGCTGCGACGAAGCCTCGATGCGGCGCATGGCTTCTTCGGCATGCGACACGACTTCCGAAGACTTGGCGGCGTTGCGGTTTGCATCGGTCGCTTCCGTGCGCGCCTCGTCGGTCCGCTTGCTCGAGTTCGAGACATTGGCGGTGATCTGATCGAGCGCTGCGGCGGTTTCTTCGAGAGAGGCTGCCTGCTGTTCGGTTCGTTTTGACAGATCGCCGGCCCCGGATGCGATTTCCCTGGTGCCTTCGTCGATCGCGGCAATGGCGGTCGCAATCGCGCTGAGCGTCTGATCGAGCTGCCGGATCGACATGTTGAAATCATGCCGGAGGTTCTCGAAATCAGGCGCGAACGGCTCATCGATCTGGAAGGCAAGATCGCCGGATGCAAGCCTCTTCAAGCCTGCGGCGAGGCCTGATGTCGCCGCCCGCAGCCGTTCGGCTGCATCTTCGTCGGCCTGCTTGCGCGCCGTGATCCGCTCGGCTTCGCCCTGCAATCGGGCTGCCTCGGCGTCTTGCTCAAGCTGCTTATTGGCAATCGCCGCCTGGCGGAAGATTTCGACGGCCGATGCCATCGTTCCGATTTCATCGGTGCGGCCGATCCCGGTGCAGGCAATTGCTGTGTCACCGTCGGCAAGCTTTTGCATGTCGTTGGAAAGCGAAAGGATCGGCTTGGTGACGGTCTTGCGGGTCAGGAAATAGAGCCCGAGCGCAAACAGCGCGGCCGCAGCCAGAAGTGCTTTCAGAACAATATCGACCGAAGCTTTTATGTCGGCGCTATGCTTGGAAATATCGTCCGACGCCGCCGTGATCTGGTCCCCGGTCTGTTCCATGGCCGTTTCCAGCGTCGAGAACTGCGCCATGAATTCCGGCAAGGCCTTCAATGCCGCCGAGGGATCCTGGCTCGCCAGATCGACAATCTTCGTGGCGCTTTCGATATAGGTCAGAAGGGGACGTTCGATGCTGGCAAGCAGCGCCTTGGTCTTTTCGTCGGCGGCAAGAGCCTTATTGGCGCCAATCATCTCACGGAACGACGCGTCGTGCTCCACCAGATCCGCCTTCACCGCGGCAGGGTCTATGCCTGCTGCCGGGTTGGAGGCAAGCATCGACGCCAGCACATCCGCGCGCATTGCATCATGCATCATGTCGGCCTGCATGTGGTTGCGCAGAATTTGCGCCGACCGGGCAACGTCGGCGTTGTTTTCGGAGAGGGTCGAGGCGGACCAGATGCCGACGCCCGTAGCGCCGCCCGCCAATGCGAAAATTGCGATGCTCGCAATGATGATCTTATGCTGGATCGACGCCATGACAGGGCTCTCTCGTTAATTTAGAACGTGAGAGTAGCCGAACATGCTTAATTATTTTCTTAGCACCATATGGCTTAACGGCGCGAAAACAACAGGTTGTAGCGGATATTTCACTTTCGATGAAAGGTTGAGCTCTTTGTGGGTCGGGCGGATGCCCGCTACCGATAGGATGACGGACCTGCGCGAGTGCCGCGGCCTCGTCGAGGCTCATTGCTGCTTGCCGGTCTGGGGCGTACGATGCACGTACAATGGGAGAGGGACCATGAGGCTTTCAGCTTTCGTCCGACCGGCGGCAGCCGTAGTGCTGCTGTTTGCCTTCACATCCACCGACGTCATCGCCAAGGGCAAGCACCGAAGCTGTGCGCAGCTGCAGGCGATGAAGGATAATGCCCTGACCGGCGGAAAGCATGCCGGGGATGGCACCGACAAGAGAGCCAAGATCGAAAGGAAGATGAGGAAGAAAGGCTGCTAGATCAGGATGATTTTAGGCCCGATCGGCCTAAAATCATCCTGATCTAAATCAAAGAAGTAGAGCATGATGTCGTCCGAAAACCGCTCACACTTTTCGGCATCATGCTCTAGAGGCAAGTCGCCGCTAGCGTGCGAGTACCGAGAGAACACGGTCTGGAAGCAGGCGAGCCTGTTGCCGAGACGGCAGAGATGCGCCTTCGTTGAGGATGGCGCGACGTCCATCAAATCCGCCTCATGCCAGACTAACCGCAGTCCGGGGACTACCTTTGGCATTCTCATGCACTAGATGGCGATCGAGGAGGACGTCACCGCCGCTCTTGGGAGGAGAACAAGCGGCATGTCTAGAGAATGGATGAAGAGGAAGACTGCATGACGATCGAGGACATCATCGAAACCCTGGAAAAGACTGACATGCCCGACAGCCGGATCGACGCCTTCATCACCTGTGCCTTTCTGTTGAAGCAACTCCGGCCGGCCGAGCCCAACGATTTCGACGGTCCTCACGATTACCTGCCGAGCAGTATCAAGTCTGAGCACGGCTTCCTGATGGCGCGACCCTTCACGCACGACGTCAATCACGCCATCGACCTGTGCCGGGAAGTCCGGCCGGATGCCGTTTGGCACCTCGCCCGCGGCCGCCAGACAGCGGATGATTCGCTTTACGGTGCGCAGCTGCGCGAGATCAAGGAGAGCGAAAGCGTGCTCGGTGAAGCCGAGAGCAATCACGCAGCGCTGGCGCTCACGCTGGCGGCGCTGCGGGCGCATGTGCGGCAGGAAGATGAAAAGAGGGCAGGTGCGTGAGGGCGCTGGAGCGTGCCTCGGAACCTCTTGCAGCTCCGCAATAACCTACGGATCGACCGGGAAAAGCATGAGGAACTGCCGGTCGCCCTCCGGCGAAAACAGGATCGAGCGGCTTTCGGCCGTGCGCCGCGCCCAGCCTTTGTCGAGGAAGCTTGACAGCAGCGCCTTGCCGAGGCTGCCGGCGAGGTGGGCGCGTCTTTCGCTCCAGTCGAGGCAGGAGCGGCAGAGCGGCCGGCGCGACGATCTGAGGTCACTGACATCGATGCCGATGCGTTTGAGATCGCCTTCGCCCTTTTCCGTCAGCGCCAGGCCGTCTCCGACCGCGTCGATCGAGCCGGAGGCAATCAGGCTGTCGAGCATGCGCACGCCGTAATCGCCGGCAAGGTGATCGTAGCAGATGCGCGCCTTGCGCAGCGCCGGCTCCTTCGGTCCCGGCTGATGGCGCAGATGGCCGCGTCCGGCGGCAAAGCCCATCATGCTTTCGATCAGCCGGGCGACGGCCTCGTCGGCCAGCGTGAAATAGCGATGGCGTCCCTGTTTGCGCTGGGTTAGCAGCCCGCCGGCCTCGAGCTTGGCGAGATGCGTGCTCGCCGTCTGCACGGTGATGCCGCCGACGCCGGCAAGCTCGGTCGCCGTCAGTGCCCGGCCGCCGGTCAGTGCCGCCAGCATGTTGGCGCGGGCGGGATCGCCGATGAGCGCGCCGATCTGCGCAATGTCAGGACCTTCCTTCATAGTTCGATCGTAGCCGAAGCATCGCCGTCAGGCAATGTGCGAAAACGGGTGGGCAGCCAAAGGAGAAACGATATGATCACCTGCTTCATCCGCTATCAGATCGACCCCTTCAAGAAGGAGGCGTTTGCCGAATATGCCCGCAACTGGGGCCAGGCAATCCCGAAGAATGGCGCCGACCTGATCGGCTATTACGGCCCGCACGAGGGATCGGCGACGACCGCTTACGGCGTCTATAACATCGAGAGCCTCGCCGCCTACGAAGCCTATCGCGCCAGGCTGGCCGCCGACCCGCTCGGCCGTGAGAATTACGAATTTGCCAGACGCGAAGGCTTCATCCTCAAGGAAGATCGCATCTTCCTCAAAAATGTCTCCGCCCCTCACGCAAAGCTGGTGCTGCCATGATCGCCGTCATCTTCGAAGTCGTGCCCTATATGGGCGAACGCCACAAATATCTGGATCTCGCCGGCGAGCTGCGCGGCGAACTCGAAAAGATCGACGGCTTCATTTCGATCGAGCGTTTCGAGAGCCTGACGACCCGCGGCAAGCTGCTGTCGCTCTCGTTTTTCCGCGACGAGGAGGCGGTGAAGGAATGGCGCAATCTCGAGGCGCACCGGGCAGCGCAGCAGGCCGGACGCGGCGGCATCTTTGCCGACTATCGCCTGCGGATCGCCAGTGTTATCCGCGATTACGGCATGTTCGAACGCGACGAGGCGCCGGCCGACAGCCGTAGGGTTCATGATGCGGCTTGATGCCGACCGGCGTCGGCAAAGTCTGCCGCTCACTCATCGGCCGTCCGAATAAATTCCCGAAATCGGCCAGCGCTTCAGGCTTTGGTAACTAAGTTGCGTAACCATAACGGACAGTTAAGCGTAGAGCGTATGAGTGAGTATCAGAATGGCATCAGTTTTTCCGCTTGCCGACCTCAAGGCTTCCGTCAAGTCGGATTCCCGGCCGGGCTCTTGGGTTGACACGATCATCAAGGGCGATTGCGTCAGTGCCCTTGAAGCTTTGCCCAGCCACTCCGTCGATATCATCTTTGCCGATCCGCCGTATAATCTCCAGCTCGGCGGAACGCTGCATCGTCCCGATCAGTCGCTGGTCGATGCGGTCGACGACGAATGGGATCAGTTCGCCTCCTTCGAGGCCTATGACGCCTTCACCCGTGCCTGGCTGCTGGCCTGCCGGCGGGTATTGAAGCCGACCGGCTCGATCTGGGTGATCGGCTCCTACCACAATATCTTCCGTGTCGGCGCCACGCTGCAGGATCTGAATTTCTGGATCCTCAACGACATCATCTGGCGCAAGACCAACCCGATGCCGAATTTCAAGGGCCGCCGCTTCCAGAACGCCCATGAGACGATGATCTGGGCAAGCCCCAGCGCCAAGGCCAAGGGCTATACCTTCAATTACGATGCGCTGAAGGCGGCCAATGACGACGTGCAGATGCGCTCCGATTGGCTCTTCCCGATCTGCAACGGCAGCGAGCGGCTGAAGGGCGAGGACGGCAAGAAGGCGCATCCGACGCAGAAGCCGGAAGCGCTGCTCGCCCGCGTCATCATGGCCTCGACCAAGCCCGGCGATATCGTGCTCGATCCGTTCTTCGGCTCGGGAACGACGGGCGCCGTCGCCAAACGTCTCGGCCGTCATTTCGTCGGCATCGAGCGCGAACAGGATTATATCGATGCGGCCTCGGCCCGCATCGCCGCCGTCGAGCCGCTCGGCAAGGCGGAATTGACCGTCATGACCGGCAAGAAGGCCGAAGTTCGCGTCGCCTTCAACGTGCTTGTTGAAAGCGGCCTGATCAAGCCCGGCCAGGTGCTGACCGACGCCAAGCGCCGCTATAGCGCGATTGTCCGCGCCGACGGCACGGTAGCATCCGGCGGCGAGGCCGGCTCCATTCATCGTCTCGGCGCCAAGGTGCAGGGGCTCGATGCATGCAACGGATGGACCTTCTGGCATTTCGAAGACGGGCAGTCCCTGCGCCCGATCGACGATCTCAGGTCCGTCATCCGCAGTGATCTGGCAAAGGCGTAGTGAGCAACGCCTCTACGGATCGAAACCACCTTCTTCCGATTTCCCTCCAGTTGCGGAAGAAGACCAAGGCGCCCGGGGTCAAACCCGGGCGTCCTCTTTTTGTTTTTGCGCAATTCCGGACGCAAAACTTTTGCTGGAATTGCTCCAGTCAGAACTTCTGATCAGAACTCCTGGTAATCGGTGACCTCGACCCGTGTGACGCGGCCTTCCGCGTTGAAGGTGATCGTCTCCTCGCCCTCGCGGATCAGCGGCTTGCCCGATTTGCTGTGGGTGGCGCGTACCGACCAGACCGATCGGCCGGAGAGCGGCGTCAACGTTTCCACCAGCGAATTTTCCGCCGTCTGATCGGGATAGTCGTCGAAGTAGCGCCGGAAGGCAGCCATGATCTCGGCGCGGCCGGTGAGATCGCCGACGCCGTTCGAGACATAGGTCGCGTCCTCGGCGAAATAGGCCTCGATGGCGGGAAAATCGAGGGCGTTGATGGCGGCGTGAAAACGTTCGATTTCTTCTGCGGGGTCGAATGCCATGGATCTCAGACCTTCAATCCATAAGCGGCAAGATCGCTACGCAGCTTCTCAGGCCCCGAAAACAGCACCGCATTCCAGCCATAGGCCTTGGCGCCTTCGACATTAACAGGCGCGTCGTCGATGAAGATCGTCGCTGCCGGATCGAGGCCGAAGCTTTTCGTATGCGTCTCGTAGATCGCGATATCCGGCTTGATCAGGCCGACATCGCCGGAAACGGTGACGCCACGTGGTTTGGTCAGAAAGGGGAAGCGCGCCTGCGCCTCGCGGAAGGTGTCGGAGGCGAAGTTGGTGAGCATCGTCACGTCACGCCCTTCGGCGATCAACCCTTCCATGATCGCGACGCTGTCGTCATAGGCGTGTGGCACCATCTCGTGCCAATATTTGCGGAAGGCGCGGATATGCTCCTCGCGCGCCGGGTGCTGTTTTATCAGCAGCGCTTCGGCCTCCGCCCAGGTGCGGCCGCGGTCCTGCTCGATGTTCCAGTCATGGGTGCAGATATTGGCGAAGAACCAGTTGCGCTCGGTCTCATCGGGAATGAGGCGGCTGAAGGGAAGATGCGGATCGTAGTGAATAAGGACTTTGCCGATATCGAAAACGATATGTCTTATGTCGGTGGTCATGGTCATCCCTTGGATGTTTTAAACGCGAGAGGAATAGCCGCTGCGATCGCTTTTTTCATGATGGTTGGTAAGGCCTGGGCTTCAAGATTTGTAACCGGCTCCCACCATCCGTCATTCGGGCCGTCATCCATGGCGACCTTGGCAGCGATGGCCGCACGCCAGATCGAAAGCCTGAGCTCGAAATGGGTGAAGACGTGGATGACGGTGCCAGAGGCCTGCCATGCCGCATCGAAGGGCGCGGCGGCGGCCGAGGTCTCGCCGTCGATGCGCGCCGTCCAGGCGGTCGTCGGCACCTCGGTCATGCCGCCGAGCAGGCCGCTGTCGATGCGCCGCCGCAGCAGGATCTCGCCATCACCTGTTACCGCGATGAAGGCCGCGCCATATCTGACCGGCTTCTCCTTCTTCGCCGCCTTGACCGGAAAGAGCTCGGGATCGGAAAGTTTGAGCGCCTCGCACGCCCCCCGGAAGGGACAGAGCGAACAGGCTGGCCGCTTTGGCGTGCAGATCGTGGCGCCCAGATCCATCATCGCCTGGGCGAAATCGCCGGGCCGATCGGCGGGCGTCAGCAGCGCCACTTTCTCCTTCATCGCCGGCTTTGCGCCTGGAAGCGGCGTGGCGATGGCATAGAGCCTGGAGATCACCCGCTCGACATTGCCGTCCATGACAGCCGCCTGCCGGTTGAAGGCGATGGCCGCGACGGCGGCTGCCGTATAGTCGCCGATGCCGGGAAGCGACTTGAGGCCCTCTTCGGTATCGGGAAAGACGCCGCCATGCTCGTTCGCCACCGCTTCGGCGCACTTCTTCAGGTTGCGGGCCCGGGCGTAATAGCCGAGCCCCGCCCAGGCGGCCATCACCGCGTCGTTTTCGGCTGCGGCAAGATCGGTTACCTCGGGCCAGCGCTGCAGAAATCGCTCGAAATAGGGTTTGACCGCCTGCACCGTCGTCTGCTGCAGCATCACCTCGGACAGCCAGACGCGATAGGGATCGGCCTTGACGCCGCGGGCCGCCATGCCGGGCGAAACGCGCCAGGGCAGGTCGCGGTGGTGGCGATCGTACCAGTCGAGCAGGGGCTTTGCTGAGGGCGTGTCGAGTGTGGTGATCGTCATGATTTGCCGCGATGGGGGGAAGTGCCTATACTTGACGAAGCAATGCCGCGCGATCAAGTCGCCAATACGAATTGGCATGCGAATTGGCGGCGTCGCTGAAGGGTTTCGATGAGTTATCCACGCAAAGGTGCAAAGCAGATCTCCGAACTGGCCAACGGGCTGATCGATCCCGTCCTTGCCCGGCGCGCCGGCATCAACACGGCGCTGCTTGGCTCGTGGAGCGAAATCGCCGGCGAGGATTTCGCAGATTGCACCCGGCCGGAAAAGATCGCCTGGGCGCGCGGCGGCAATGAGACCGGCGGCTTCCGCCCCGGCGTGCTGACGATTGCCTGCGAAGGCGCGCGTGCGCTGTTCCTCACCCATGCGCAGGGCGAACTCATCCAGCGCATCAACAGCTTCTTCGGCTTTGCCGCCGTCCACCAGATCCGCATCGTCCAGAAGCCGGTCTCACAAACCATCCGTCGCTCCCGCACCCCGCCGCCGCTGAAGGGCGAAGCCGCCCGCAAGCTCGAAGGCATGATGGAGGGCATCGAGAACGACAAGCTGCGCCAGGCAATCCAGCGCCTGGGCACCGCGGTGATGGGGAAGCAGGGACGATAAATGTGGCGCGTGCTCGATCGGAGCCAATGAAATCCACAGGCGGACCAATCGCATATAGGCCACGCCTTCAAGCGTTCCCGCGACCTGGAGACGTTTCAGACCATCGCTAAACCACACCCTTCTTCAGGATGAAGTTGCCATAGGGCCGTGTTTCACCTGTGTGAACCACCGCAAAGCAGGATTCAGCCAATGGATAATAGGAGAAGCGCTCGATCGATCTGCTCTTGATGCTGCGCTTTTCGACCGTCGAGCAGAGCAATTCCACATCCGCATGAACCGGTAGCATCGTGCCGGCCTGATCCGGATCCTCCATATGCATGAGCGGCTGTTCGACGAAGTGATCGAGCGGCATGACTGCCAGGATCGCCGCTATGGCGTCCGTGGCGCTCGCCGCGTTCATCGAGACGAGTTTGCCGGTCACGGTCTTCTTCGACACGCGACACGCCGAAAAATTCTTGTCAACGATGGCGAGCTCATCCCCGTGGCCCATCGCGCTCAGTATCCACAAAAGATCCGGGCAAAGAATTCCCGGAATGTTTTTCAGTGCCATGTTCGCTCCTCCCAATGAACTCCAATAATCACCATAATAGCTAACGAAAACGCTTGCGCAAACGTTTCGATGGCCATATATCGATTTCCAGCATTTCATTGGAGGATGAAATAGACCGGGTCACCGCCGAGCTGGGAGGCTTGTTCGCGGGCGGCAATATTTTCGACTTTTTGTTCTGGAGGTGACGCGGCGGCGGTCTGAAGCTGTGCGTCAGGCGTGATGGGGGAGGTCTGCAATCATGGCGACAATCACTGACGTTGCACGCGTCGCGGGCGTCTCGGTCTCGACCGTGTCGCACGTCGTCAACGGCACGCGGCATGTGAACGAAGCGACGGCGGCGCTCGTCAGGCAGGCGATCGAAACCCTCGGATTCGTGCCGAACGCCGTGGCCCGCTCACTGGTGCGATCATCGACGGATGCCGTGGGTATCGCGATCTCGATCAGCACCAACTACTATTTCAACGATATCGTCTCCTCTATCGAACGAGCCTGCGCCGCCATCGGCCAGCTCGTCTTTCTTTGCGACACGCAGAACGATCCGGAGACCGAGCTGCGGCTGGTCCGCGAACTCGTCCAGCGGCGAGTGGATGGGGTGATTCTGGCTCCGTCCGGTGATCCGGAAAACCGCGCCATCGACTATCTCAAATCGTCTCGCATGCCCTTCGTGCTTGTCGACCGTCTGACGGTTGCCGATGCCGACGGGGTTTGCCTGGACAACGAGGCGGCGATGGAGACGCTGATCGACCACCTGGTGGGCCACGGCCACCGCCGCATCGGCCTCATCGCCGGCGAGCCCGGGCTGCTTTCCACGATCGAACGCGTGCGTGGATATGTCGGCGCCATGCGCAAGCACGGGCTGGAAATCGATCGCAGCCTGATGAGCGAAGGCAATGCCAACAGCGCGGATGCCCGCCAATCAGCGCTTGAGATCTTAAGCCGGGTGGACCGACCGACGGCGATCGCCTCGGGCAACAATCTGGCCACAATCGGCGTCATGCGGGCGGTGCGGGATCTTGGCTTGCGCATCTCCGAGGATCTGGCGCTGATCGGCTTTGACGATTTCGATTGGGCCGACTGCTTCGAGCCGCGGCTGACCGTCATGGCGCAGCCGAGCGAGATGATCGGCATGCAGGCTGCGGAAATGCTGTCCAGGCGGATCAAATCGAGCACGGAAGACGTGCGGCAGGTTCGCCTGCCGGCAAAACTGGTAATTCGCCGCTCCTGCGGCTGCGGAGGGCATTGAAATGACGTCGGCACTGGCTCTTGCTGGGATCACCAAATCCTTTCCGGGCGTGCGGGCCCTGAAAGGCGTGTCGTTTTCTCTGCAGCCCGGAGAAATCAGGGCGCTGGTGGGGGAGAACGGGGCCGGAAAATCGACGCTGATGAAGATCCTTTCCGGCGCCTATTCGGCCGACGAGGGGCGCATCGAGCTTTTTGGCGAAGCGGTGCTCGATCCGACCCCAGCCGGGATGATCGCGCGTGGCGTCGCGGTTATCTATCAGGAACTGGCTCAGGCGCCGCATCTGACCGTCGCCGAAAACGTTCTGATGGGGCGGCTGCCATGCAAGGGCGCCCTGATCGACTGGGGCGAGGCAAAGCGCCGGACCATCGAGGTTATTGACCGGCTCGGTTTCGATGTCGATCCGACCGCTCGGATCGGGACGCTCTCCGTTGCCAAGCGGCAGATGGTTGAGATCGCCAAGGCCCTGGCGCGTAATGCCAAGATCATCGTTCTCGACGAGCCGTCGGCGGTGTTGGCGCAGGCAGAAATCGACCAGTTGTTTCGGGTTGTCCGGCAGCTGGCTCGGGAGAGCGGCGTTGCCTTCGTTTATATTTCGCATCGCCTGCGCGAGGTTTTCGAACTGAGCGACACGGTCACCGTTTTGCGCGACGGCACAGTCATCCACAACGGACCTTCCAATGGTCTGACGACGGACGATCTCATTCGCAGCATGGTGGGCCGGGAAGTGGGCGACGTCTTCCCCACCCGCACGCCTCGGATCGGCGAGGAGGCGCTGTCCGCTCAGGGCATTTCGACGCCAGCGCTGCTCAAAAATGTCAGCATCCATGTTCGAAAAGGCGAGATCGTCGGTCTTTTCGGACTGGCGGGTGCTGGCCGCACCGAGCTTTTGCGCGCCATCTACGGCGCGGATCCGCGTGGTGCCGGCGAAGTCAGGATCAACGGCGCGATGGCCAGCATCGGTTCGCCGCGCGCCGGCATCAGCAAGGGGCTCGGTCTCGTGCCGGAGGACCGCAAGACGGAGGGCCTCTTCCTGATACAGAGCGTCGGCTTCAACATCATGTCGGCGAGCCTCGCGCAGATCGTCCGTTTCGGGCTTCTTTCTCTGCGCCGCGAGCGCAAAATCGTGAACGGTCTGATCGAACGGCTGCGGATCAGGACGCCGAATGCCGCAGCAGCGACGCAGAACCTTTCGGGTGGCAATCAGCAGAAATGCGTGCTGGCGCGGCTGGTCAGCGCCGGATGCGAGATCCTGCTGGCCGACGAGCCCACACGTGGCGTCGACGTCGGGGCCAAGCGCGAGATTTACGACTTGCTGGTCGAACTGGCGGAAGCCCGCGGGCTGGCAATCGTCATCGCTTCTTCCGAACTGCCTGAAATCCTTGGTTTGTGCGACCGGCTCTATGTCCTGAGAGAGGGCGAGGTGACGGCTGAACTCGACGCGCGCACCGCGACTGAAGAAGACGTCATGCACTTCGCGGCACTACATTAATGAGGGGACTACCATGAAATATCTTCCGCGCGGAACGGGTCTTGCCGGCGCACTGATCGTACTGATCATCGCCGCCTCGCTGATCTCTCCCCATTTTCTCAATCCCATCAATATCCTGAATGTCCTGAGGCAGGTTGCGCTCTACGGGATCCTCGGCATCGGCATGACATTCGTGATCCTCACCAAAGGGATCGATCTTTCGGTGGGGTCGATCGTCGCATTGGTCGGCGTCACCGGCGCGGTGCTGATGGAGCAGGGGGTGCCCATCCCGCTGATGGTGTTGATCTGTCTCTCCATCGGCGCCCTCGTCGGCTGCGTCAACGGCCTCGGCATTTCCTATTTCCGCATTCCGGCCTTCATCATGACGCTCGGCTGCATGGTCATGGTGCGCGGCTTCGCGCTGATGATCGCCGACGGCGGGACCGTTAATCCCGGAAAGCTCGCCGACAGTTTCTTCGTGCTCGGCGGCGGTTACATGCTGGGCGTGCCGACACCGATCTACGTCTTTGCGGCAGTCTGCATCATAGCCGCCGTCGTGCTCAGCTTCACGCAGTTCGGCCGGGCCATCTATGCGGTCGGCAGCAATGAGGAGGCGGCGAGGCTCTCCGGCATCAACGTGCCGCTCGTCATCTTCAGCGTCTACATCATTTGTGGTGTGCTGGCGGCACTTTCCGGCCTGATTTTCCTGTCCCGTCTTTCCGTCGGCGACCCGAATTCCGGCCTCGGCCTCGAACTGGAAGCGATCACGATCGCGGTGATCGGCGGCACGTCGCTGTTTGGCGGCGAAGGCACCGTTCTCGGCACGATCGGCGGCGCCATGGTGCTGGCCATCATCGCAAACATTCTCAATCTCGCAGGCGTTTCACCATTCTCACAACAGGTGGTGAAGGGCGCGATCATCGTTCTTGCCGTGCTGCTCGAAGCCGGAAGAAAACCACGCAAGTAGCGTGTTAACCAGAGGGAGGACTTAAAATGCTCAACATCACCAGACGCATGCTCATTATCTCCGCCGGGCTCGCCACCGTCTTGACCGCCGCACCCGCCTTCAGCGCGGACAAGATCGTCATCGGCTTCTCGCAGGCGAGCTCGAACTCCGCCCACCGCAACACGATGACCAAGCGCAACCAGGCCTATGCAGCGGAACACTTCAAGGATGTCGATCTGATCGTCACCAACGCGGAAGGCAAGTCGGCAAAGCAGATTTCGGATGTCGAAAGCCTGATGGTCCAGGGCATGAAGGTTCTGATGATTTCGGCGCAGGATAGCGCCGCCATCGCTCCGACCATCAAGCAGGTCCTGGCTGCCGGCATTCCGGTCATCACGCTCGAGCGCAGCCTCGATATTCCCGTTACGCTGCATGTCGGCCCGCACAACAAACCGATCGGCACGCTTGCCGGCAAGTACGTAGCCGAGGCGCTGAAAGGCAAGGGCAATGTCGTGGAGATCAAGGGCGACCCCGCCGTTGCTCCCGCGGTGGAGCGCCATGAGGGCTTTGCCGAAGCCATCGCTGGCACCGATATCAAGGTGATCGCCGAAACCCATGCCGACTGGGACCAGGAAAAGGCGTTGAAGTTCATGGAAGACACGCTTCAGCGTTTCCCGGCCGGGCAGATTCAAGCCGTTTACGCCCATAACGACAACATGGCGTTTGGGGCGCTGCGGGCGATCCAGGCCGCCGGCCGCGACAAGGAAGGCATCCTCATCATCGGCATCGACGGCGAGAACGCCGCCATCCGCGCCGTTGCCAAGGGTGACCTGACCGCGACCTTCACCTATTCCACCGTCGCGCCTGAAGGCGTTATTGCCGCGCATGCGCTTGCCACCAACGACACCGCAGCGCTGGAAAAGCTCGGAACCTTGACCAAGAAGGACGACGGCTCGATGGAAATCGAGATTGCGTCGAAGATGATCACCAAGGAGAACGCTGCCGAATTCTTCTGCAAGGGCTTCGGCGACGACCCTGAATGCAAGTAATCCGATAGACTTCGAAGTCCGGCGCGACAACAGAAGCGCCGGACTTTGGTTCGAGATACAAAGATCAGGCCGTTGACCGTTCCCCGACCGCCCGAACCCCAAGGCCACCTGGTCTGCCTGATGGGCTTTTCCCCCGCGCCCCAGCCGCCGCGATGTCTGCCGATGAAATCGGCAAAACCTCCAATCCTGCAATTTTTGGTCTAGTCGTCTTCCCGCGGTCACAATTCTTTGAAGGAAGTTGGCGAACCGTGCCTTGTGAGTGGCCGCCAGCCGTTATATCGCACAGTCATGCCGTCAATCTCATTAGTTATGGGGAATCCATGCAGATGTCCGAAATGCAACTGACGAAACGCCGCCTGCTCAGCGGTATCGCCATCGCCGCCGCTGCCGTAGCGCTTGTCGCCTGCAATGACAGCAAGGACGCTGCCGATGCTTCGTCCTCCGGCAAGACCATGGCTGATGGCACCAATGTCGACACCATGCAGACGGCGGCCACATCGGCGACCGAAATGCCGGAGTCCGACGGCGATGTCGACATGGCTGAGGTGCTGAAGCCCGGCGTGCTGCCGGAGATGGCGCTCGGCAAGGCCGATGCCCCGGTCAAGATCGTCGAGTACATGTCGATGACCTGCCCGCATTGCGCCCATTTCCACAACACCGTCTTCGACACGATCAAGCAGAAATATGTCGACAGCGGCAAGGTGCAGTTCATTATCCGCGAATTCCCCTTCGACCCGCGCGCCGCCGCAGCCTTCATGCTCGCCCGCTGCAACTCTTCCAATCCGGAGCAGTTGAGCACGCCGGAACAGTATTTCCCGATGGTTTCCATGCTCTTCAAGCAGCAGCAGGTCTGGGCCGCCGCCGATGATGGCCGCGCCGCACTGCTGCAGATGTCGAAGCTTGCCGGATTTACTGAGGATAGCTTCACGAAATGCTTGACGAACCAGAAGCTTCTGGATGAAGTGAACGCCACGCGGGAAAGAGGTTCCAAGGATTTCGGCGTCAACGCCACCCCGACTTTCCTGATCAATGGCAAGCGCTACTCTGGAGACATGCCGGTTGACACTTTGTCGAAGCTCATCGACAGCCTGCTCTGAACCGGATCGTTTCGATAGAACGGGCGATGGCGAAAGCCGTGCGCCCGTTTTTCGTTTTCAGCGCAGTTTGCAGGTGTGGCCCCCTCATCCGCCTGCCGGCACCTTCTCCCCGCTGGGGCGAAGGGGATTTGCCGCAGCGTCTCGATTCCCTCTTCTCCCCTGCGGGGAGAAGGTGCCCGTAGGGCGGATGAGGGGGCTTCCTGCCGTGGATATTTCCGCATGAAGTTCAACAAGCTGCGCCTGGTCGGCTTCAAATCCTTCGTCGAGCCGACGGAATTCATCATCGAGCGGGGACTGACCGGCGTTGTCGGCCCGAACGGCTGCGGCAAGTCGAACCTTGTCGAGGCGCTTCGCTGGGTGATGGGCGAGAATTCCTACAAGAACATGCGCGCCTCCGGCATGGACGACGTGATCTTCTCGGGCTCTGGAAATCGCCCGGCGCGCAACACCGCCGAAGTGGCGCTCTATCTCGACAACGCCGATCGCACCGCGCCCGCCGCTTTCAACGACAGCGACGAGATCCAGGTCACCCGCCGCATCGAGCGTGAACAGGGCTCGCTCTATCGCATCAACGGCAAGGAAAGCCGCGCCAAGGACGTGCAGCTGCTGTTTGCCGACGCCTCGACCGGCGCACGGTCGCCCTCGATGGTCGGGCAGGGGCGTATCGGCGAGCTGATCCAGGCAAAACCGCAGGCCCGCCGCCAGCTGCTGGAAGAGGCGGCCGGCATTTCAGGCCTGCATTCCCGCCGCCACGAGGCCGAGCTGCGGCTGCGCGCCGCCGAAGGCAATCTCGAGCGCCTCGACGACGTCACCTCGCAGCTCGAAAGCCAGATCGAGAGCCTGAAGCGCCAGGCCCGCCAGGCAAACCGTTTCAAGACCCTGTCTGCCGATATCCGCGCCCGCGAGGCGATGCTGCTGCATATCCGCTGGGTGCAGGCCAAGGAAGCCGAGGCCGAGGCCGACAGCGCGCTGAACCAGGCGACCTCCGTCGTCGCCGAAAAGGCGCAGATGCAGATGGAGGCGGTAAAGAACCAGGCTATCGCCAGCCTGAAGCTGCCGGAACTGCGCGAGGGCGAGGCGCGTGCCGCCGCCGCCCTGCAGCGCCTGCAGATCGCCAGAAGCCAGCTGGAGGAGGATGCCGGCCGCATCCTGCGCCGCCGTGACGAGCTGACCCGCCGTCTCGCCCAGCTTGCCGAGGATATAAGCCGCGAGCAGCGGCTGGTGGCCGACAATGCCGTCATCCTGGCAAGGCTCGATGCCGAAGAGGCGGAGATTTCAGAAATCCTCGCCGATTCCGGCCGTTATGCCGAGGAAACCCGCGAGGCCTTCGAGGAGGCGGCGGCAAAACTTTCCGATAGCGAGCGCATCTTCACCCAGCTGACCGCCGAGCGCGCCGAGGCGGCTGCCGCCCGCAACCAGCTGGAACGCGCCATCCGCGATCTGACGGACCGGCGGATGCGCCTCGAACGGCAGATGGATGAGGCAAACCAGGAACTGTCAGCCGTCGGCGAGAAGATATCAGGCCTGCCCGATCCCGACGAAAAACGCGCCATCGTCGAGGCCGGCGAGATTGCCGTCGCCGACGCCGAAGCCGCCGTCCAGGCGGTCGACCAGGCGCTTGCTAGCGCCCGCCAGACCGAGGCGCTGTCACGTCCGCCGGTCGATCAGGCCCGCTCGAGCCTGAATGCGCTGGAAACCGAGGCGCGCACCATTTCCCGCATGCTCGCCGCCGGTGCCGCGGCCGGCAAATTTCCGCCGGTTGCCGACGAGCTGAAGGTCGATCGCGGCTTCGAAACCGCACTTGGTGCCGCCCTCGGCGACGATCTGGAATCGCCGCTCGATGCCGAGGCACCGGCCCATTGGTCGGACAATGGCGATGGCGCCGGCGATCCCACCCTTCCATCCGGTGTTGCGCCGCTGCTGGCCCATGTCCGCGCGCCGGCAGCGCTTACTCGGCGCCTGCGCCAGATCGGCCTGGTGGCGGAAGGAGATGCCGGGCTGCTGATGGCGGCGCTGAAGCCCGGCCAGCGGCTGGTGACGAAAGAGGGCGCGGTCTATCGCTGGGACGGCCACGTCACCGGTGCCGACGCCCCGAGTGCTGCGGCGCTCCGCCTTGCCCAGAAGAACCGCCTGGCCGAACTGGAAAGCGAAGCAGCCCTTGCCCGCGACGTGCTTGCCGAAGCCGAAGAGCGGCAGGCGGCCGCCGCCGAAGCGATCCGCGCGGAGGAGCGCCGGCTTGCCGAGGCCCGTGACATGAGCCGTCTTTCGGCACGTCATCTCGCGGAAGCGCGCGATGCGCTTGTTGCCGCAGAGCGTGCCTCCGGCGATCTGATCCGCCGCCGCGATGTCGTCAGCGAGGCCGCCAGCCAGCTGCGGTCGCAGCTGGAGGAAATAGCCATCCAGGAAGAAAACGCCCGCATCGAGCTAGAGGACGCGCCCGATCTGACTGATATCGACGAGCGGCTGCGCTTCCAGCAGGCGGAAGTTGCGACCGATCGCGGCGCGCTGGCCGAAAGCCGCGCCCGCCATGAAAGCCTGGCGAGGGAAAACGAAGCCCGCCAGCGCCGCATCATGGCGATCGGCCAGGAGCGCGACACCTGGCGCCAGCGGGCGGCAAGTGCTGAAGACCATGTTGCGACACTGCGCGAGCGTGAGGAAGAGGCGCGGGACGAGGCAGCCGAGCTCGAATTGGCGCCGGATGAATTCGACGACAAGCGCCGCGCTCTGCTCAGCGAATTGCAGAAGGCCGAGGAGGCGCGCCGCCAGGCCAGCGATCTCCTGGCCGAGGCCGAACGCATCCAGCGCGAGGCCGACCAGAAGGCGACGACGGCACTGTCGGAACTTGCCGAATGCCGTGAACTCCGCGGCCGCGCCGAGGAGCGCCTGGTCTCCGCTCGTGAGAAACGGCAGGAAAGCGAAGGCCGCATCCGCGAGGTCCTGAACGTCGCGCCGCACGAGGCGCTGCAGCTGACCGGGCGCCCGACCATGCAGGCGCTTCCCGATCCGCGCGAAGTCGAGCGCGAGCTGGAACGCCTGCGGATCGAGCGCGAGCGGCTGGGCGCCGTCAACCTGCGCGCCGACGAGGAACAGAAGGAACTGAGCGAGAAGCTCGAAGCGCTGATCAAGGAACGCGACGACGTCATCGATGCGATCCGCAAGCTGCGCGGCGCCATCCAGAGCCTCAACCGCGAGGGCCGCGAGCGGCTGATCGCCGCCTTCGACATCGTCAACGCCCAGTTCCAGCGGCTGTTCACCCATCTTTTCGGCGGCGGCACCGCCGAGTTGCAGCTGATCGAATCCGATGATCCGCTGGAAGCCGGCCTCGAAATCCTCGCCCGCCCGCCCGGCAAGAAGCCGCAGACCATGACGCTGCTATCCGGCGGCGAACAGGCGCTGACGGCGATGGCGCTGATCTTTGCCGTCTTCCTCACCAATCCGGCGCCGATCTGCGTGCTCGACGAAGTCGACGCGCCGCTCGACGATCACAATGTCGAGCGCTACTGCAACCTGATGGACGAGATGGCGGCCTCCACCGAAACCCGCTTCGTCATCATCACCCACAATCCGATCACCATGGCCCGCATGAACCGCCTCTTCGGCGTCACCATGGCCGAGCAGGGCGTTTCCCAGCTCGTCTCCGTCGACCTGCAAATGGCCGAGCGCCTGCGCGAGATTGCCTGAGGTTTTCGGCGAACGCGTTTTCTGCGTCGGGGCAGGGCTGATTGTCACTGGAGATTCCGGCCCAGGGGATTGGCGAGAGCAGCGCCTCATCCGCCTGCCGGCACCAGGCGGGGTCGAGCCACGGGTCTCGACCCGTCCTTCGGACCCCCGCTTGCGGGGCGAAGGGACATTGCCGCGCTCTCTGCGTTTCCCTCCGACCTTTCGCAGGGCAGGTCGCCTCTCCCCGTTTCTTACGGGGTGAGGGGCAGCCATTGGCGTCAACCGAGCATCCATTTGGACGCCGAGCGCAGGCGACGCAATTTCAGCAAAGGTGCGGCGCGGTTTTGCGCCCAGAAATTGCGTAAAATCAAGGACTGAGCAATAAACACCAAAAAAGGTCGGCTCTCTTGTCGCTTGTACCCCATTTGGGTGATGCTCTTTTCGCTGACTTGCATTAGAAGTTGTTTCAACGCAACCTAATTACTCTGCTGGAAGGCGGGCGACCAGAGGTTGCGCATTGTCGAATTTGCGTGCGGTTTTCCGGGCGAGGGCAAGAACCGGAAACCGAGAGCAAATCTTGGGAAGTGGTGATCTATTTTCCCAGGAATTGCGTAAAACGAGATCAGGACGGTTCTGTTTTGAGAAAAAGCTGAATCGTTTTCGGGTTGAGGGACCCCCCGTCCGGTTTTCCTGGCCGGACGGAAACAAGGCTTTGCGGGACATTGTTGCAGTCCCGCAAAGCTTTTTTTGTGCCCTTTTTTCTGTTTGAGCACCTTTCAACCGTTTCGACGTCGGCCACAGCCAAGATTTATTGTGCAGCGCAACATTCTGCCGCATTTGTCGATTTTCATTTCAACACCAACGGATTAAGCTAATCTCGATTTGGTGTTGGGGGGAAGATGACCAAGTGGGTCTATAGGTTCGGCGACGGGCAGGCTGAGGGCCGGGCGCGCGATCACGAGATTCTGGGCGGCAAGGGCGCCAATCTGGCGGAAATGTGCGCGCTCGGACTGCCGGTGCCGCCGGGGCTGACGATCGTCAGCGACGCCTGCAACACCTATTACAAGAACGGCCGCCATATCGAGGATGCGGTGAAGGCGGAGGTCCGCGCCGGCATATCGGCGATCGAGGCGGTCACCGGCCGTCACTTCGGCTCCGTCAGCCAGCCGCTGCTGCTCTCGGTGCGCTCCGGCGCCCGCGTTTCCATGCCGGGCATGATGGACACCGTGCTCAATCTCGGCCTCAACGACGAGACCGTACAGGCGCTCGGCCATGATGCCGGCGACGCGCGTTTTGCCTGGGACAGCTACCGCCGTTTCATCCAGATGTATGCCGATGTCGTCATGGGCCTCGGCAACGACGCCTTCGAAGAGATCCTGGAAGATGAGAAGGCCAAGCTCGGCCATGAGTTCGATACCGAACTCAGCGCCTCGGAATGGCAGCATATCGTCTCGCTCTACAAGAAGCTGATCGAGGAGGAGCTGGAGCAGGAATTCCCGCAGGATCCCGAAGTCCAGCTCTGGGGCGCGGTCGGCGCCGTCTTTTCCAGCTGGATGAGCGCGCGCGCCGTCACCTATCGCCAGCTCCACAATATTCCGGAAGGCTGGGGCACGGCGATCAACATCCAGGCGATGGTCTTCGGCAATCTCGGCAATGCGTCGGCCACCGGCGTTGCCTTCACCCGCAACCCTTCGACCGGCGAGAGCGCGCTTTACGGCGAATTCCTGGTCAATGCCCAGGGCGAGGATGTCGTGGCCGGCATCCGCACGCCGCAAAGCATCACCGAGGAGGGGCGGATTTCCTCCGGCTCCGAAAAACCCTCGATGGAAAAGCTGATGCCGGAGGCGTTTCGCGAGCTCTGCCGCATCTGCACCGAGCTCGAGATCCACTACCGCGACATGCAGGATATCGAATTCACCATCGAGCGCGGCAAGCTGTGGATGCTGCAGACCCGCTCGGGCAAGCGCTCGACCCGGGCGGCAATGAAGATCGCCGTCGACATGGTCGACGAGGGAGTGATCACCGAGGACGAGGCCGTGCTGCGCATCGAGCCCTCCAGCCTCGACCAGCTGCTGCATCCGACGATCGATCCGCGCGTCACCCGCCAGGTGATCGGCACCGGGCTGCCGGCTTCGCCCGGCGCTGCCACCGGCGCCATTGTCTTCACGGCGGAAGAGGCGGTCGAGGCGGAAGCCGAAGGCCGCAAGGTTATTCTGCTGAGAGTCGAGACCAGCCCCGAGGATATTCACGGCATGCATGCCGCCGAAGGCATTCTGACGACCCGCGGCGGCATGACCAGCCATGCGGCGGTCGTTGCCCGCGGCATGGGCATCCCCTGCGTCGTCGGCGCCGGCACCATGCGCATCGACGTGCGCAACGAGCGGCTGCTCGGCGTCGGCGTGACGCTGAGGAAGGGCGATATCATCACCATCGACGGCTCGGCCGGCCAGGTGCTGAAGGGCGAGGTGCCGATGATCCAGCCGGCGCTGTCGGGCGATTTCGGCCGCATCATGGGCTGGGCCGACCGCGCCCGGCGGATGACGGTGCGCACCAATGCCGATACGCCGGCCGATGCGCTGGCCGCCCGCTCCTTCGGCGCCGAAGGCATCGGCCTTTGCCGCACCGAACACATGTTCTTCGAGGGCGAGCGCATCCATGTGATGCGCGAGATGATCCTGGCCGTCGATGAGAAGGGCAGGCGCGTGGCGCTCGACAAGCTGCTGCCGATGCAGCGGCTGGATTTCACCGGCCTCTTCACCGTCATGCACGGCCTGCCGGTAACGATCCGCCTGCTCGATCCGCCGCTGCACGAATTCTTGCCGAAGACCGATGACGAGGTGGCCGAGGTCGCCTTCGCCATGGGCATGGAGGCATCCGTGCTTCGCCAGCGCGTCGATGCACTGCACGAGTTCAACCCGATGCTTGGCCATCGCGGCTGCCGGCTGGCGATCTCCTATCCCGAAATCGTCGAGATGCAGGCCCGCGCCATCTTCGAGGCGGCGGTCGCCGCAGCTAAGGAGACCGGGGCAGCCGTCGTACCGGAGATCATGGTGCCGCTCGTTGGCCTGCGCACCGAGCTCGATTACGTCAAGGCGCACATCGATGCCGTCGCCGGCGACGTCATGAACGAAGCCGGCATGAAGATCGATTATCTCGTCGGCACGATGATCGAGCTGCCGCGCGCGGCGCTTCGCGCCCATGTCATTGCCGAAGCCGCCGAATTCTTCTCCTTCGGCACCAACGACCTGACGCAGACCACCTTCGGCATCTCGCGCGACGACGCCTCGGCCTTCATCCCCACCTATCAGCGCAAGGGCATCATCGAACACGATCCCTTCATCTCGCTCGATTTCGACGGTGTCGGCGAATTGATCAGCATCGCCGCCGAGCGCGGCAGGCGCACCCGCAACGACATGAAGCTCGGCATCTGCGGCGAACATGGCGGCGACCCGGCCTCGATCCGCTTCTGCGAGACGATCGGCCTCGATTACGTCTCCTGCTCGCCGTTCCGCGTGCCGATCGCCAGATTGGCTGCGGCGCAGGCGGTGATTGCAGGCAATCTGGAGATCAGGCGCGGTCCGAAAGACCTGCGGGCAACCGTGTAGGATAGTCGCTGGAGTTGGGGCAGGGCGCCCGTGGCAGTCAGTGATGCCGGCGCCAGCGATCGCGATAGATATAAGGCCCGTTCAGCTCCCAGGCCATGTTGTTCATCATCTCAGCGCTTTGCGCCCGCGATTCGGCGCGCCGGTCGAGATCGATGCGCTGCAAGCAGGTGGCAAAACCATCCGTGCCGCGGCGGAAGCCATAGCTCTGGCACCGCTGCTCATCCGCCGCCCGCCGCTCCTCCGGCGTCATCGTCTGGCAGGCGGAAAGCCCGGCGACGATGGTGGCTAGGACTGTGATGAGAAGACGAATGCGCATGGGTCTGTTCCTTGAATGCTTTCTCAGAGGAAAGGCCATTCGGGCGGGGGCGTCAAGCTGCTCTTGGTCCAGGAGATCGCTGAGGCTTAGATGATGACGCGAACCGTCTGCCGTTGCGTCTCACTCGACCTCTCCTCCCTCATTCCTGTGCTCGTCACAGGAATCCAGCCACCGCGCGTCGGCGCGGTGAATGACGCTCATAGGCGAAGCCGGTCTCCTGCGCCCAAGGACTTGGGCGCACTGGATTCCTGTGACGAGCACAGGAATGAGGGAGATTGGGGTGACGCTCTCACCTGACTTCAAGCCGCCCCAGCCGGATCCCCGATCGGTAACAGCGCCGGATTGAGCGGCGGATCCTGCGGGTTCTTCGTATCGGCCGGATCCTGCGCCGGCGTCAGCGGCGGCTTTTGCTGGATGGGGTCGGGAATGCCGGGGGTCGGCGTCGGGCCGCGCGGTGTGTCGGCATTGGGTGTCGGGATCGGGTCTTTGTTGGGCATGATCGCCTCCTTTTCGAAAAAGGAACGGCAGGCTTGGCACTTGGTTCCACTTTCGCTTGCCAACCTTTCTATGCATGAGGGCCATTCCTATGTATGAGGAAAGCTTGCAAACCTTGGAACGAGCATGGCCCTTCGCGATCGATTTTCGAAAAAACTGAACTGTCCGCAATGCGGCAATGAGGGCTTTGCCGAGGCCTCGGAAGTTGATGATCCCAAGCGCAAGCACCCGGATTTCAGGGTCGATCAGCTGCCGCGCGGTTTTGGCGTGCAGCGGCCTTCCAACCACCAGGAAAATTTCGTCATCAAGTGCGAATGCGGGCGCAAGTTTCCCTTCCGCAGCGTTGCGGAAGCAGCGGCCGAGCGGCGCTAACATCTTGATCTAGAATTCAGATCCGCTCCAGCAGTTCGATGAAGGCATCGGCGAAACGCACCAGCGGCGCGGTCTCTTCGTCGGGCGCCTGCATGCGGATCTCGGTGCCGTTGCCGTCGAGCAGCGCCAGCACGACGCGCATCTCCTGGCCGTCGCCTGGAATGCGCAGCACGGCGATGCGCCGGCAATCGTCGATGAGGCCGCCGGCCGGCAGGTCGAACAGCAGTTCGCCGCCGGAGCGGGCCGCCGCCTGGCGCACCGCCTCGCAGAAGCCGGCATCGCCGCCGGCATAACCTTCGAGCGAAAGTTCGAGCTCAAGCAGCTCCATCGGCAGCATCGGCTCGGACTGATGGTCGATCCCGCCAAGCGCAGACGCCTGCGGCCTTGCTGCAATCTCGGGTGAAATCATCCCGTCTCTCCTCTACATCTGGAGATAAAACCCCGGCAGAATGACCTTTTTTTGACATATCAGCAAGGGCTTATGAAGCCGCCGCCGGTTCGTCATGGCCTTCGCCGAGGAATCCAACGCAATGCCTCAGACAATAGTTTCAATTTAGCCGAATCTTGCACTAAACAGATGCATGGCGATTTGCGTGGTCGAACGCGCGGGCGCTGACGAGCAACCGGTAAGTTTGATGGCCATCCGCTTCGACCGCCCCGTTTCCAACGCCGCCCGCTTTTCGCGGCTGCTCGGGGCGTTTTCCCTGGTGCTGGCGCTGGCGGTGATGATCGCCCATCGCTTCGGCGGGCTGGCCACACCCTATCTGGTGCTGCTGCTGATTGCCGCCGCCGGCGGCGCGCTGCTTTCCGTCATGCTCGCCGCAGTCGGGCTGCGCAGCCTCTGGATGACGGGGGCCGAAGGCGGACTGGCGGCGCTGGCGGCGCTGATCTTTGCCGCCTTTCCGCTCGGCCTCGGCGCCTATGCCACCGAGCGTTACATGACGCGGCCCGATATCTACGACGTTTCCACCGATCCGGTCTCCGCACCCGACTGGCTTTCGCCGCCGCACTCCGACCAGATCTGGCTGAAGCGAAACGTTGATGTGACGCCGGAGGATCGCGAAAAGCAGCTCGCCGCCTATCCCGAACTCACCGGCCGGCGTTATGAAGGCGCGCTCGACCGCGTGCTCGAAGCGGTGCGCAAGGTCGCCAAGATGAGCGGCATTACCATCACGAAAAGCAGTGGCGACACCGAGCCCGACCGCGATGCCGAGGACAGACCGGTGAAGCCGCCGCAGCCGGGCGACGATGCCGTGGCCGATGCGCCCGATATCGTTCCCGTGCCGACGCCGCGCCCTTACGATGACGACGTTGCCAAGCTGATCCGCGGCGTCAACGGCGTGACGCTGCAGGGCACCACCCGCACGCTGATCCTCGGCCTGCGCTTCGATATCATCATTCGGCTGCGCGAAGAGGCCGAAACCACCTTCGTCGACATCCGCGTCGCCTCCCGCTACGGCCAACACGACCTCGGCTTCAGCGCCGAAATCGCCGGCGATTATCTGAAGGCGCTGGATGCTGAGTTGCTGGGGATTGCGGGTGGGTGAGCAACGGTGGCGCAAAGCGCCAGCAATCGATCCAGTGAATCGATTGCAGCGGCGAACGCCCTGAGCCCAAGCGAAGGGCCGGGATAGGGTGCGGCAGATTCGACGCCCTTCGGGCCGCGACCTCTCTCCGACCTCATCCTGAGGCGCCCCGCAGGGGCCTCGAAGGACGAGGCCGGCCACTGGTATCTCCTCCGGCAATGGATGCGGCCGCAGCGCGCATCACCCGCCCCCGTCCTTCGAGGCTCCGGCCTCTGGCCTGCGCGCCTCAGGATGAGAGCTGATCGGTGTGCCATGTGGCTGGTGGGCTGGTCGGTCCCGCAAGACCGTAAGGAAGGGGGCCGCCGAAGCCGGTCTTTCCTTACAACGCCTACGCGGGATTCGACCGCGCTCGCGTCGGCATGGCGGGATAGTTAAGATGAGAGGGCGTGCCGTGTGGCCCCCTCATCCGACCCTTCTGGCCACCTTCTCCCCGGTGGGGAGAAGAGGACACATGCCGCAACCTCTCCGTCCCTCGCTACCTCTCGCAGGGCACGTCCCCTCTCCCCGTTTTTACGGGGGTCCGGAGGACGGGGCGAGACGAGTGGCTCGACCCCGGC
Source organism: Rhizobium sp. SRDI943 (assembly GCF_057653695.1). Taxonomy (NCBI): domain Bacteria; kingdom Pseudomonadati; phylum Pseudomonadota; class Alphaproteobacteria; order Hyphomicrobiales; family Rhizobiaceae; genus Rhizobium; species Rhizobium sp. SRDI943. The sequence goes on from NZ_CM172787.1 coordinate 776,445, forward strand.
AAGGTTAGGGTGAGGGGCAGCCATCCGCGCGAAGGCAGAGACACACGTCACTCCTCCACCACCAACCACCCCGTATACCGCACCACCAACCCCGTCAGCCGCCCGCCGATCTCCACATGGAAGTGGAACCGCCCATCGCGCTCCTCCTCATACGTATCCCCGCCAGGCGCCAGAAACATCGGCAGCGGAATCCCTAAAAACCGCCAGCCGCGCACCACCAGCCGCAGCCTCTCCCCATCCGGCACCAGCGCCATCAGCACCCGGAACGGCCCGAAGACCTCGGCGAGCAGATCCCGGTCGCGGCCCTTTGCCTCGACTTGCCGGCTGCGGAAGACCGTGCCGCCGAAATCGCGTGTCCAGATCTCCTTGTCGCCATCGGGCACGAAGCGCACCGTGACCGGCACATCCTCACCCGCCGGGGGAAAGCCGATCACCCGAGCGACGATCCTCGCCAGCAGCCCGCCGCCGCGCTCGATCCGCGCCCGGCCGGAGGCGACGCGGGCGCCGCCGGCATGCAGGGCGGCGAGGGCGGGCGGCAGCCGCTCCCAGGCGCTGCCGAGGATCCTCTGGTAGAGCGGCTGGCGTGCATCCTCGTTTTCCATCGTGATGCCGGATGTGATCGAAAACCGCTGGAAGGCCGCTTCGAAATCCGCAAGCTGCAATTCGCCAGCCGCCGGCCGCGCCCCATTCTCCGGCCGGATGCCGGTCAGCAGCCGGCGCACCAGCGCATCCACTGCGATGACCGGAATGAACGGCCCATCATCACCTTCGGCAATCAGATGCCAGCCGCAGGACAGCCGCCGTCCGGCGTAATCGACACCGCCCACACGGACGAACATGCCGCCGCGATGTTCGCCCACCGCGAAAGCGTGGCTGGCGCGCTGCAGCACCGGCGCAAACGGCAGCAGCGACGGCAGGAGCCGGAGGTGCACGAGCCTTGCCGCAAGGCTGAGCAAGCGCTGCAGCGGCTGCGGCTCCGTGCCGACGCCGGTGAAGGTCGATTGCAGGCCGGCAAACCGTGCCGGCAGCAGCTTGAGATCCGGCGCATCCACCAGCAGGAATTTCCGGCTGCGCAGCGGCTTAACCCCCGGCGGCGCCACCGTCATCCGCATCGCATCGATCAGCCCGCGCCCGGCAGCCTGCTGCCCATGGCGCAGCACCGTGATCTTCTTGCCGGCATAGCTTGATATCGCCCTGACGACATTGAGCCCGATCTTGACATGCGGCGAGGGGGCAATGCCGGCCGCGACAGCGTCGACCCGGGAGAAATGCGGAGCCATCGCATCGAGCGCCGCAAAGGAAAGCGCAGGCAGGCTGCTCAGCCCCGAGAGCGCGAAGGTGCCCTTGGCCTTGGCCGCCGCATCGAGCCCACCGATGGCGGCGACAAAACCGGTGCTGTCGGCGATATCGGCATAATCGATGCCGAGATCGATGCAGGCCTCGACCACCTTATAGGCATCCTCCCCGAAGGTCTGGAACGGCCCCGAGGCATCGACGACGAGATGAGGCCTCAGCCGCGTCAGCTGTTCGGTGAGATCGCCGTCACGATCGAAGCTGACGGCCTGCACCAACGCGCCGAGATTGTTGCTTCCCAGGCCCTCGGCACCATCTTTCGGCGTCCGGAGATCGGCAACGAAATCGTCAGCCTTTTCCAGCGACCGCCCCCCAACCAGCAATCTCAGCCGCGGTTCATCGCCAAGCAGCCGGGCAAGCCGCCCGCCAAACGTGCCGTAACCGCCGATGATGAGCAGCGAAAACCGGTCCTCGCTCATGTGATGAAACGGCTGCGTTGCTGCGGCGTCGGCACCATGCAGCTTTGCCGCCCGGCAATCTTCAGCCTGTTGCGGGCGATGAATTCATAGAGCGCATCGGCCGCCCGCCGCGGCAGCAGCCGGAAGATCTTGACCAGCGAATAGGGAAAGCCGAGGCCCGCCACCATGCGGATCGAGCCGTCGGACTTGAAGAAGGCGCGGCCGTTCTCGATGAGGATATTGGTCTCGTAGTCGCGCGCGTGTAGCCCGTAATGCCGGTAGAGCGCTGCGCCGAGCGGCGTCTGCGCTGCGAGGAAGCGGTATCGCTGCTGCTTGTCATGTTTCAGCGCGAATTTCACCCAGCCGGAGCAGAACACGCATTCGCCATCGAAGACGATCAGCGGCTGGTCATCGGCAAAATCACGCACATCGGCATCTTCGCGATAGCTGTAAGCGGCGCGCGTCATGGTAATCTCCCCATCTCCCGCTTACAACAGCCGGTAGGTGGCGGCAAGCGAAGGCGGCCCATCCGCCGCAATCTCGCCGCGCTCCAAAAGATCCTCGATATGGGCGAGCACGGAAAGGGCCGCCGCCCCATGCAGCTTCGGATCGGTATCGCGATAGATCACCTTGACCATCTCGGCTATCTGCCTGTCGCCTGCCTGGACGCGCGCCAGCACCGCCTGCTCGCGCCTGAGGCGATGCGCCTTCAGCGCCCGGAGGAAACTGGCCGGCTGCGTCACCGGCCCGCCATGGCCGGGCAGCAGCAGCCGGTCGTCGCGCTCAATCAGCCGCTCGAGCGATTCCATGTAATCCGCCATCGACCCATCCGGCGGCGCGACGATCGAGGTCGACCAGGCCATGACATGATCGCCTGAGAACAGGATGTCGCGACCCGCAAGCGCGAAGGCGGCATGATTGGCCGTATGCCCCGGCGTCAGCACCGCCGTCAGCGACCAGCCATCGCCCGTAATCGTCTCGCCATCGCCGATCGCGATATCCGGCACGAATGACAGATCCGAGCTTTCGGAAAAGGGATTGACCTCGCCCTCGCGCAGCGGCCGCGCCGGCCGGTGCGGCCCTTGCCCCACCATCGCCGCCCCCGTGGCCGCCTGCAGCCGCCTGGCCAGCGGCGAGTGGTCGCGATGCGTGTGGCTGACGACGATATGCGTCACCGCGCGGCCGCCAAGCGCCGCCATCAGCGCTTGATAATGCGCCTCGTCCTCCGGCCCTGGATCGATGACTGCGACGGAGGAAGAGCCGACGATATAGCTGTTGGTGCCGAAAAAGGTGAAAGGGCCGGGATTGTTCACTGTAACCCGCTCGACCCCTGCAACAACCGGCACGGCCTGCCCATAGGCCGGCTCGAAAGCGAGGTCGAAAGCGGGACTGTCCATGAAGGAATGATCTCGGGCCGATGACGTCGCCACTTCCTAGCACGCCGGCGGGTGCTGCGCAGCGCATAAAATCTGCGCCGGGTTAAACTTAGTCATTGTGACAGGCGAAGAGCTTTGCTAATCAGGCGTCGATTTGAGCAGGCGGTTTCCGCTCAAGCTCTGGTGGGGCGTCGCCAAGCGGTAAGGCAACGGTTTTTGGTACCGTCACCCCTGGTTCGAATCCAGGCGCCCCAGCCAACGTTCTTCGTACATTCTATTATTCGTCGCGCTGGCTGATTGAGTATACCCCGCGCGAACCTGCTCGTCGCCGGCAGGAGAAGCTCGTGACGAGATAAGAAACGTTTGTTGACGAGGCGGCATCCATCTTGCATAGGCGGGGTGTGGGGATGCGCGCCAGCCGTCGGCTTGATGGGCCGCTCGTATTTTTCTGCCAAATTTATCCGCTGATTTCCACGTCCCGGTCACCCCGTGTTTACCGGTGACAATGATAAATGACGCAACACACGCATTCGGGGAATCGCATGAACCAACAAGCACTTTCGGCATTCATCTGGTCGGTCGCGGATCTGTTGAGGGGGGACTACAAGCAAGCGGACTACGGCAAGGTAATCCTGCCCTTTACCGTACTCCGCCGTATCGACTGCGTTCTGGAGCCAACGAAACAGGCTGTGCTTGCCGAGTTCGAAGCCAAAACCGCTGCTGGGATCAATCCCGAGCCGTTCCTGCTGAGGAAGGCTGGGCAGACATTCTACAACACTTCCAAGCTCGACATGCGGCTGCTGATCGGCGATCAGGACAACATCGCGGCCAACCTCTATACTTACATCCAAGGGTTCTCGGAGGATGTACGCGACATTTTCGAGCGTTTCGAGTTTGCCGCTCAGATCGACCGGCTGGCGAAGGCCAAGCTGCTTTATCAGATCACCGAGAAGTTTGCGCGGGTGGACCTGCATCCCAATAAGGTCACCAACATGCAGATGGGACAGATCTTCGAGGAACTGATCCGTAGATTCTCCGAACTCTCGAACGAGACCGCCGGTGAGCACTTCACGCCCCGCGAAGTCATCAAGCTGATGGTCAACCTGCTGTTCGCCGAGGATGATGAGATCCTGTCCAAGCCGGGGGTAGTCCGCACGATCTACGATCCAACGGCGGGAACAGGCGGGATGCTCTCAATTGCCGACGAATATATTGTCGAGCACAACGATAAGGCTCGTTTGGTCATGAACGGGCAGGAACTGAACCCTGAATCCTATGCCATCTGTAAGGCCGACATGCTGATCAAGGGGCAGGATTGTTGATTTCCACTGAGAGCTGACCCGGCGTTTCCACCGAGAATAATTCTCAATGGAAATATCTGGCTGCGCCGGGTCAGCTCTCAGTGGAAATCAACAGCGATCGGGATCCAATTACGTAACGCGGGTGCGTGGTATCAATCAAAACGTGCCGGGAAACCTTTATTTGGTATGCGGCGACGAGGAACTCGAAATGCAGGCAGGCCAAGTCCAGCTTGCATGTGCCGCCGGGCCGCCGGACGCATGGCGTATTGTTCATACATGGATCAGAGACCTGATTGAAGATGTCAGGATTTCTTGGAACCAGAACGCCATCGCGGTTTTCATTGATTGCAACCCCAGTTTCTCGATCTACACAGAGTTGGCTATTAGCGCTTCCGATAGACTGATCATTCCTTTTTCCGCAGACGGCTCTTCAAAAAGGGCTGTCCGATCGGTGCTTTCGCTGGTCTACGGGATACTGAGACGACCTGGTCAAATTCAATCTCAGTTTTTTGTGAACATGCAGCGCTACAATATGGCAAGACCGCAAATCTACTCGTATGTCGGTAACCGATTGACGCAGATGAACAGCAGTTCCGCCAGTGCATTTCGCAACGTCGTGACCGAAATATTTGCGGAAGTGTTTCGGGTCTGGCAGGCGAATCCAGCAGTGTTTTGCGTCCATCCCACTGGCGATCCGGCCCCCACAACCCGACAGGGTTTCAGGCGCATGTTCGAGGAGCAGATTAACGACGCAAATACAGCCTCGGTAGTGTCTGGCGCGATGGGCATACCGATTTGCCACCTGACTGCCGGCTCGAAGACATTTGCTGGGCGTACCGTGCACGTCAACCAGTCGCAGTTGGATAAGCAACAGCCCAACATTACCGATTTTGTTGCCAAGATAGAATAGTGCTGGTTCAAGATACGGAAATGCGCAGCCGTTAATTCGGCTGCCTTACCACAGGGCGCAACCATTGTGGCGTCCAGAGAACTGGTCGGCGCTGGTTGCAGCTACGAAGCGGTCGAACAGCGCCGCACAGAAGTTCGAACGCGTCCGGCTAGGTCTGCGCCTTACCGGCGCTCTTCGCGCAACCGGACGCCCGTCAACCCAGCAAGCCCCTCCACCAGCGCATCCTGAAACGCAGCATCAGTCACCTCCGCCGCCTCCCGCCGCTGCCGATGATACCAATACCCACCGCTGACCTTCGCGGCTCCCGCACCGCCGCCCGCAAGCCATGTCTGCGTGAAATGCCCCATTTCGAGGTCATCGGGGCGCCGCCGCCGCCTATCTTGGTCGGCACCCAGCCGGGGTCCGGCCAATCCTAGCAAATCGGCGTTCGCCGGCAAGTTGTCTGGACAAGGGCGATAAAGCGAATAGAGATTTCAGTACAATCTGCGGTCACGCCCGGGGCAAAATTTTGAGCGATATCAAACTATTCCATTTCGGCGGCGCGCAGGTGAGCGAACTGCCCGGCAGTGCCATGCAGGTCGAGAAATCCCTGCAGGTTCTGTTCGAAGCCAATCTCGAGGCGTTGCTCGGCATCCGCTTCCTGGCGACCGAGCACTCGACCGGGCACGTGCACGGCGGAAGGATCGATACGCTCGGCCTGGACGAGGACAACTCGCCGGTCATCATCGAATACAAGCGATCGGTGAACGAGAACGTTATTAACCAGGGCCTGTTCTACCTCGACTGGCTGCTTGATCACCGCAAGGAATTCCAATGGCTGGTTATGGAACGCCTCGGGCAGGACGTGGCGAATGCCGTTGACTGGTCTGCTCCGCGACTGCTCTGCATCGCCGGCGATTTCACCCGCTATGACGAGCACGCCGTTAAGCAGATCGCCAGAAACATCGAGCTTATTCGCTACCGGCGGTTCGGCGAGGATCTGCTGATGTTGGAACTGGTGCATGTGCCGAAGACCAGTAAACTCACTGGCTCTAAGGCGATAACTGAGGTGAAAAGCCTAGGCTCCCTGCAGCCCACAGCTGAGGCCGTTCAGGAAAGCGACCCCTATCTCAGTCAAAGGATGAGCTACCGTCTATCGCAGTCGTCGGCAGACCTTCGAGATATCTATGACGCAGTTCACCAGTTTCTGATCGGACTCGGGGATGATGTGCAGATAAAGGAATTGAAACTCTACACAGCATTCAAGCGGCTGAAGAACTTCGTCTGCATGGAAATCTATCCCCAGACGCGGACCGTGACGCTTTTCCTAAAGCTCGATCCAACTACCGTGGTGATTGAAAAGGGCTTTACCCGCGACGTCAGCAATGTTGGGCACTTTGGTACGGGTGATCTTCAGGTAACGCTAAAGTCGATGGCGGATTTTCAGAAGGCACAGCCATTACTGGTTCGGGCTTACGAGGGTGGGTGATCAGGGGAGCGCCACAACTATATCTGTCGTCGGTTTCGACTCAGCGTGGACCGACAATCCTAAGGCGCCAGGTGCGATCTGTGTCGTTCGACTCGATTCGCAAGGTACGCGGTTGCACGTTGCGCCGAGGTTGGCGTCATTCAGCGAAGCGGCAGCGATTATAAGGACCGAAAGGTCTGAGGTCGGCAAATGTCTCGTCGCGCTCGATCAGCCAACAATCGTTCCAAACCTCAGTGGCTCGCGTCCGGTCGACAAGGTTGCAGGGGCGCTCATCTCCTGGGTAGGCGGTGGTGTTCAGCCAGCCAACCGATCGAAGCTTGGGATGTTTGATGATGCCGCACCGATCTGGCGCTTCAAACAAGCAATCGGCGCAATTGAGGATCCAGAGGCCGCACGGACCGCATCGTCAGGGCTGTTTTTAATTGAAGTATTCCCCGCTCTAGCCCTGGTTGTTATGGAGAGCGCCTACTGCCAACGTTATGGGGCGCCAAAATACAACCCAGCCAACCGGAAAATGTTTAAATTGGATCACTGGCATTCCGTGGCGGAGACGATCCGGACATTCGGATCGCTCAGGGCTTTAGAGCAGCTAGAACTCTGGTGTTCGAATGTGTCGACTAACCTGATGCCGAGGAAATCCGATCAGGACAAGGTTGACGCAATGATCTGTGGCCTCATTGGCTTGCATTGGCTTGTGGCACCGCGCGACCAATCTGTGATGATTGGTGATCTGGACAACGGCTACATGATCGCCCCGGCGGTAAACGGCATCCATGAGCGGCTGGTTACCGCTGCAAGGAAAAGGAATGTGCCGATTAGATAGTGCGATCCTGGTATGGCGCCGCGCCATGCCTGCGGACCCCGTTCTTGCGCCTCACCGGCCATCTGCGAACAGCCGGACGCCAGTCAACTCCGCCAGCCTCTCCACCAGCGCCTCCTGAAACCCAGAGTCATTCATCTCCGCCGCAGCCTCCCGCTGCTGCCGATGGTACCAATACCGACCGCTGACTTTCGCAGCTCCCGCATCACTCGTCGCAAGCCATGTCTGGGTGAGGTGCCCCATCTCCAGGTCATCGGGCGCGCCGGCGCCGCCCATCTTTGTCGACACCCAGCCGGGATCCACCGCGTTGCTGAAAACATCCGGCCAATGGCGGGCGATGGCGGCGGCGAGGGTGGCGATGTAGAGCTTGCTTTCCGAATAGGCCTGGCTTGCGCTCCACGGCCGCTTCTTCCAGTCGATATCGTCAAGCGAACTGCCGCCGCTGCGGTGCATGCCGCTGCTGAGATAGACCAGGCGATCGGGGCGGGTGATCCAGGCGGTGAGCAGATAGGGGGCAAGCACATTCACCGCGAGCGTCTTTGCGTGACCATCCGGCGTTTCGCCCCGGCTCCTCTCGAGGTAGATGCCGGCATTGTGGATGACGGCGTCCATGCGGCCGATGGCGTTGACCTGCTCGGCGATCGAGCGCGTTTCCGTGGCGCTGGCGAGATCGCCGATGACGATGCCGAGTGCGGTGGGCGAAATCTCGGCGAGGGCGGAGGCGCGCTCGCGGGAGCGGGCATGCAGCACGACGTCATGGCCCTCCTTCATCAGGGTGCGGGCGGCGGCAAGGCCGAGGCCATCGGTGGAACCGGTGATGAAGATGCGGCTCATGGGGTTTCCTTTCGCGGTGGCGTGGAGGGCGTCAGTCAAGCAGCTTTTGGCTGGTTGCTCAATGCGGGAGTTGGGTGTGGGTTCCTGGGGTTTGGTCGATATATAGCCGGTTCGGACCGATCTAAGACCCCTCCCCAACCCCTCCCCACAAGGGGGAGGGGCTAGCCCAGCATCACCGCTTTGCCCGAGATCATCTCGTCGTTTGCCGATCTGGAGTTTTGGGAGTTGCGGTGCGGCAGGTTAAGCCCCTCCCCCTTGTGGGGAGGGGTTTGGGGCGGGGTCTTTGCCCCGCGACCGGGGGTCCGAGACACGTGGCTCGACTCCGGTGGGTGGCGGCAGCCGGATGAGGGGCATTTGGGTCGCGATTTCAGAGGCTTGGTGCGAGGAATCCACGCCGCATCCATCAGCAGCGGGCATGGATCCTCGGCTCAAGGCCGAGGATGGACGGAGGGTGGGGTGGCGTCCCACCACTAAACCAACGAAATCACCCCCCATCATCCCCCCATCACCCCCGCCGCCGCTCCGCCCCCGCGGCAATCGTCTGCACCAGCTCATCCACCTCCCGCGCCAACCGCTCCAGCGGCAGGCCGACGAAGCGGCCTTCGAGGCTGATGCTGACGACGCCATGCACGGCGCCGAAGAGGGTGCGGGCGCGGATGGCGCGGTCTTCGGGGGGCATGTCGGGCTGCAGTTCGGCCAGCGGTTCGGCGATCACATCCATCAGGAAGAGGTGCTCGTTAAGATGCCATTGCGGCGTCGGGCTGCTTTCCGGCGGGAAGTGCTCGAACAGCGCCTTCCAGAGGTTCCGGTGCTCGACGGCGAAGCTCAGATAGCCCTGCGCCAGGTTGCGCAGCCGGTCGGTCGGTGGTCGGTCCCGGGTTTCAGGCAGGGTGAGCCTCGCCTCCAGCGCCTTCAGCGTCGCGGAGTTGACGTGGATGACGAGCTCGGCGAGGTCTGAAAAGACCGTGTAGAGGCCGCCGAGCGCGCAGCCGGCATCCTGGGTGATGTCGCGGGCTCTGAGGTTTGCCAGCCCGTCCTTGGCGATCCGCTCGCGCGCCGCCTCGATCAGCCGGGCCTTCAGGTCTTCGCGTTTTTCTTCTCGCCTACCGGCCATTCACCATTCCACTTCGATTTTTTGAACGTCGTTCAAAATTTATCTTGAACGACGTTCATGATTCTGGCATAACACCTCTCGTGAACAACGTTCATAAACCGGAGGAAGGAAATGTTCAAACTGATTTCCATTTTGTTGCGGGGCAGGGCGCATGATGCCGAGCAGGCTTTTGCCGACTGCCACGCCGTGCCGCTGCTTTCCCAGCAGATCCGCGATGCCGCCCAGTCGATCCAGTCGGCGCGGCGCAGCGTGGCGGTCGCCATCGCCCAGAACGAGCAGGAGAAGGGGCAGCATGCAACGATCGTTGCCCGCATCGCCGATCTCGAAAACCGCGCCTCCGCCGCATTGGCGAAGGGCAATGAGGGCCTGGCCCGCGAGGCGGCCGAGGCGATCGCCTATCTTGAAGCCGAGCGCGATGCATCGGAGAAGGCGCAAGCCCAGTTCACCAGCTCAATCGACAAGCTGAAGGCGATCGTCCGCGCCTCCGAGGCGCGGCTGCAGGAGCTGCAGCGCGGCGAGCGGCTGGCGCGTGCCACGCAAGAGGCGCAGAAGCTTGATGTCGTCGTCAGCGGTCCAGGCTTTGCCACGCTCGACGATGCCGAGGAGACCCTGGCGCGCCTTCGCCTGCGCCAGAGCCAGAATGAGCTGACGGCCGCGGCCCTGAAGGACATGGAAGGCGCCATCCGCCCGGCCGGCATCATCGAAAAGCTTGCCAATGCCGGCTTCGGCGCGCCGCTGCGCACCTCCGCCGATGATGTGCTGGCGCGGCTGAAGAGCCGCATCACGCCTGCTGCCTGAAATTGCATCCATCCAACCATCGAACCATAGGGACCACTGATATGAACGACAGTTTCCAGAAACATTCCTCAAGCTGGGTCAGCTTCTCCTACATCTCCTTCGGCTCGGCCGCCTTCATGCTGGCGCTTGGCCTCTACATGATGCCGCTCGATCTCTGGGGCAAAGGCTATCTCGCCATGGGCATTCTGATGCTGGTGCAGACCACGGTGAATATCACCAAGACGCTGCGCGACAATGCCGAATCCGAGAAGCTGATCCGCAAGGTCGAGGATGCCCGCACCGAGAAACTCCTGGTCAAGTTCAATCGTAACGATGAAGATTGATCTTGGTTAACCACAGCGCAGAGTTGTTACTGCATTCAACTTTTGCGTAACAACTCTGTGGCCTTCTCTGCCAGTCGAAAGAGGGACCCGCCGTGCAACACAATCTGATGACCTCCAGGAAATTCGCGCCGCTGTTCTGGACCCAGTTCCTGACGGCCTTCAACGACAATTTCCTCAAGAACACCCTGGTGTTCCTCATTCTCTTCAAGATGTCGGCGAGTGAAGGCGCCGCCCTGGTGACGCTCGCCGGCGTCATCCTCATCGTGCCCTTCCTGCTGCTCTCCGCGCTCGGCGGCGAACTCGCCGACAAGCACGACAAGGCGAAGATCGCCGAGCTGCTGAAACGCTGCGAGATCGCGGTCGCCGCCCTGGCGGTGGTCGGTCTGGCCTTCTCTTCCATCTTCGTGCTGATGGCGGCGCTGTTCGGCTTCGGCGTCGTCTCGGCGCTGTTCGGGCCGATCAAATACGGCATCCTGCCCGATCATCTCGAACGCCGCGATCTGCCGAAGGCCAATGCCTGGATCGAGGGCGGCACCTTCATCGCCATCCTCGCCGGCACGATCATTGCAGCCTTCGCCTTCTCCGGCGGCGACAATGTGCTGATCTTCGGCACGATGATGATGGGGCTTTCGGTGCTCTGCTGGCTGGCCAGCCGGATGATCCCGCCCACCGGCTCCAAGGCGCCGGATCTTCAGATCGACCGCAATGTCATCCGCTCCAGCTACACCCTGGTCATGGAAATCCGCGCCGATAAGCGCCTGTGGCGTTCGGCGCTGATGAACTGCTGGTTCTGGCTGGTCGGCGCCTTCGTTCTCTCCATCCTGCCGACCATGGTGACCGAACTGCTCGGCGGCTCCGAGCTCGTCGTGCCGGCTTATCTCACCGTCTTTGCCATCGCCGTCGCCGTCGGTTCGGCCATCGCCGCCTGGATGTCCTCCGGCCGCATCGTGCTGCTGCCGGCCCCTGTTGGCACGGCGCTGCTCGGCCTCTTCAGCCTCGATCTCGCCTGGAACCTCTGGGGCTTGGCTTCCACAAGCCACGCAACGACGATCGGCACCTTCTTCGCTGGCCAGAATACCATCCGCGTCGCCATCGATCTCGCCGGCATGGCGATCGCGGGCGCCTTCATCGCCGTGCCCACTTTCGCCGCCCTGCAGACCTGGGCGCATGAGGACCGCCGCGCCCGCGTCATCGGCGCCGCCAATGTGCTCTCGGCCCTGTTCATCACCGTCGGCCTCGGCCTCGTTGCCGCCGTCCAGGCGCTTGGCGCTTCCATTCCTCAGATTCTGATCGGCCTCGGCATCATCAATTTTGCCGTCGCCTGGCTGATGCTGAAGACGCTGCCGACCAATCCTTTCCGCGATTTCATCTCGATCATGTTCCGCGCCTTCATGCGCCTCGAGGTCGAGGGGCTGGAGAATATCAAGAAGGCCGGCCGCGCGCCGATCATCGCGCTGAACCATGTCAGCCTGCTCGATGGCGCCCTGGCGCTTGCCATCACCGAGGAAGAGCCGACCTTTGCCGTCGATTACAAGATCGCCCAGGCCTGGTGGGTGCGGCCCTTCCTGAAGATGTGCAAATTCCTGCCGCTCGACCCGACAAAGCCGATGGCGACGCGTTCGCTGATCAAGGTGGTGCAGGACGGCAACCCGATCGGCATCTTCCCCGAGGGCCGCCTGACGGTGACCGGCACGCTGATGAAGGTCTATGATGGTGCCGCCATGGTCGCCGACAAGACCGGCTCGATGGTCGTGCCGGTGAAGATCGACGGGCTGGAGAAGAGCTATCTCTCCTATCTCGACAACGGCAAGATCCGCCGCCGGCTGTTCCCCAAGGTCAAGGTCACCATTCTCGAGCCGGTGAAGCTCGAAGTGCCGCCAGAGCTGAAAGGCCGCAAGCGTCGCACGGCGGCAGGTGCAGCCCTTTATCAGGTGATGTCGAACCTGCTGTTCCAGACCGCCGATACCTCGTCGACCGTGCTCGACCGCGTCATCCAGGCCGGCCATGAATTCGGCACGAAGAAACTTGCGGTCGAAGATCCGGTCACCGGCCGGCTGACCTATGGCAAGCTGCTGACCGGGGCTGCCGTGCTCGGCGCCAAATTCCGCACGATGTTCCCGGAACAGAACCTCGGCGTCATGCTGCCGAATGCCAATGGTGCCGCCGCCACGCTTCTCGGCGTGATGAGCGCGGGCAAGGTGCCGGCAATGCTGAACTTCACCGCTGGTGCCGCCAATATCCTCTCCGCCTGCAAGGCCGCCGAGGTCAAACATGTGCTGACCTCACGCGCCTTCGTCACCCAGGCCAAGCTCGGGCCCGTGATCGCCGAGATGGAAAAGCAGGTGACGATCGTCTGGCTCGATGATCTCAGGGCCGAAATCTCATTCAAGGACAAGATCCTTGGGCTTCTCCGCAAGGCGCGGCCGCTGGTGAAGCGCCAGCCGGATGATCCGGCCGTCATCCTCTTCACCTCGGGCTCCGAGGGCACGCCGAAGGGCGTGGTGCTCACCCACCGCAATATCCTGTCGAATGCCGCCCAGGCCGCTGCCCGCATCGATTTTCACAGCGGCGACAAGGTGTTCAACATCCTGCCCGTGTTCCACTCCTTCGGGCTGACGGCCGGCACCGTGCTGCCGCTGATTTCGGGCGTGCCGGTTTATTTCTATCCGTCGCCGCTGCATTACCGCATCGTGCCGGAGCTGATCTATGCCTCCAACGCCACGATCATCTTCGGCACCGACACCTTCCTCAACGGTTATTCGAGGACGGCGCATCCCTACGACTTCCGCTCGATCCGCTACATCTTCTCCGGCGCCGAGCCGGTGAAGGCCGCAACCCGCCAGACCTATATGGAAAAATTCGGCCTGCGCATCCTGGAAGGTTACGGCGTCACCGAGACGGCGCCGGTCATTTCGATCAACACGCCGATGTACAACAAGTCAGGCACCGTCGGCAAAATCCTGCCGGGCATGGAATGGAAGCTCGAACCGGTGCCCGGCATCGATGAGGGCGGCCGGCTGCATGTGCGCGGCGCCAATGTCATGGCCGGTTACCTGCGTGCCGAAAAGCCCGGCGTGCTCGAGCCGCTTGTCGACGGCTGGCACGATACCGGCGACATCGTCACCATCGACGAGGACGGCTTCGTCAAGATCCGCGGCCGCGCCAAACGCTTCGCCAAGATCGGCGGCGAAATGATCTCGCTCGCCGCCGTCGAGACGCTCGCCGCCGAGCTCTGGCCCGGCGCTCTCTCGGTCGTCTCCTCGCTACCCGACGCCAAGAAGGGCGAGCGCCTGGTGCTCCTGACCGACGCCCCCACCGCCACCCGCGCCGAATTCCTCGCCTTCGCCAAATCCAAGGGCGCCATGGACATGATGGTGCCGGCCGAGGTCACCATCGGCAAGGTGCCGGTGCTCGGCTCCGGCAAGGTGGATTTCGTCGCGGCGCGCAAGCTGGCGGAGAGTGTGGCGCAGGCGGGGGAGGCGGCGTAGAGCCCTAACCTCCGGTCGCGCTAATGGCTGCCCCTCACCCTAACCCTCTCCCCGTAAACGGGGCGAGGGGACGTGCCCTGCGAAAGGTTGGTGGGGGAACGGAGAGGTCGCGACATGGTCCCTTCGCCCCGCAGGCGGGGGTCCGAAGGACGGGGCGAGGCCCGTGGCTCGACCCCGGCGGTGGCGGCAGCCGGATGAGGGGCTGGCCCCGACACTGAGCAACAATGGCCCCGTGCCGAGGAAACCGTCCGTTACTTCTGTTCGGGCGCCAAAAACTCTGCGCAATAGGACGGGCCGTTGACGCCGGGGATGTCGGCGACGGTGCGGATGTCGCGGATGGTGTAATCGGAGCTGGTGGTGATTTCGGCCTGGCAGCGCAGATAGGCGGTGCGGGCGGAGGAAATCTGCTTGCCGCGCTTGCCGTCGGCGCCTTCGGCATATTTCGCCGGAATGCGCACGGTCTTGTAGCCGCCGCGCCAGGTATAGACGGTGGTCGAGCCTTGCTCGCTGTCGCTGATCGGCGGCCCGTAGGCGGCAAAGAAGATGCCGGCCGATTTGCCGACCCAGCGGGCCTCGATCGGATTGCCGGCGGAAGGAATGGTCGTGCATCCGGCAAGCGCAATTGCAAGCCCGGCCGCGGTCATGGTGCGGAAATTCATCGTGTCGTCCCTGATCTCAAGCGCATTGGCTGCGAAGCCGCCGTCGCAGCGGTTTCGCCTGTCCCGTCTGCCCTTTAGCGCGGAACCTGGCAAAAGAAAATTGCCCCTTTGAGACTTCCGTTCGATTTGCGAGAGGTGTGGCTTTTTGCTGCAGCTGTAGCCGCCCAAACCTGTCACAACCCCGTCAAAATTTCCGCCGGCTTTTTGGAATTTGGTGCTTGTGCAACCAGATAGGCTGTTCTATAGAAGCGCCGCTGGTCACGGAGTGTAGCGCAGTCTGGTAGCGCACCACGTTCGGGACGTGGGGGTCGAGTGTTCGAATCACTCCACTCCGACCAGCCGAAAAGCCCGGTAACCCGGGCTTTTTTCTTTTGTGCTGATCTCGGCCTTCGTCTCCTCCCCACCGACCAAGTTTCCTAACGGCGGGACTTTGGCGCAGGTGTCGAAGTTCCCCCGGCTCCGTCAGGGCCAGTTTCAACTCCGTAACGGGCGGGATCTTCGCCAATTTCCGCCATGCCTTCGGCGAGAACGGACATGAGCTGTAGACGGCGGTCCGGTCGCATGAACGACAATCCGCGTGCAATTGCGTCACGCCATGACTGACCGCGTTCCCACGCCTCGCAATAGGCCAGCGCAAGATCGGAATGGCGGCGTGTCGCGCCCATCGCTTCGAAAAGATGGGAAGCCTGCTGCACGTCCTTTTCGCGCTTGAGCACGCCATTGTCGTCGTTCTGCCGCCGCGAGGCGACGATCAGCTTGTGAACTGCGTAGCGCTCCGCAGCGGGAACATTGACCGTAATGCCGCTCTTGTGAAGGACCACGGTCCTGATTGGGTTGTAGATGAGGTAATCGAGGAATCTGAGCGGTTCGGCAGAAATTCCCCCAAGGGCGGGCATATCAGCGGGCTTCTGCTGATTGTCGTCGCTGCCCGTATTCGGCGTCAGGAATTCGACCTTGTAGTTCTTCGCGTTCACGAACTGGGTCGAGCGCGTGGGATGGTTGAGATGTGGGACCTCCCGGAATGTCGAGTCCAGCTTTTCAAGAACCTCGCCTATGGGAGGGATGCTGTCGTTGACCGCCGTCGAGATCGAATGGAACTGGGCGAAGTCGGCATCGCTCGTCTGCATAAGCGACGCCGGCAGTCGAACGCCGAGAATGCCGGAATAGGTCTGGAATGCCACGGTTCCGACGAGAACCGCGCGCAGACGGAAGAGCCCTGCATTGGCAAGCGCCTCGATGATGTCGCCCGTAAACCTGGGCGGTGCGTTCATGCCGCCTTCTCTCGTAAGAGTGGCTACCATTCGCCGGCGGTTTCGGAGATCATCCTTGATCGCGCCGAAGTCGGTCACTCTTTTCGTAAGCTCCTCGTCATTCTTTGGCCCGACATACGACCGTTTGACTCCGTCTTGGCCCGGATGATCGAAATACCAGTATTCCTTGCCCTTCACGGGGACGGAGACGAACCGACCCTCCAGCGGGAACTCGGCGACAAAACTTCCGTCCAGCGAACGCTGGCCGAGCTCCGCCAGCATGGTCTGGTACATCAAATCGATCTCGCGGATGGGCACGGATTTTCTCTTGTTATAACTTTCCTGTAAAAAGATTATAACACCGCGCTCGACCGGCCGAAAGCCCATCCTTCCTCTGGTTATAATTTTTCTACAGGAAAGTTATAACTGAGGCGCGGCTGAACGGGAGCGGTGCATCGGCTCCGTGTGGCGCAGAACGTGCGTGTGACATCATCGCCAAACCCTGCCGCGTCCTGACCGTCCTCGCGCGTTGCGCACTGTGGATCAAAAAGGAGCCCCGCCGAAACGGGCAATTTGGGTACGGGCGGATCGCACTGCAAGGGGTGGCGTACGGCCCCGTCACGAGGGGGCACCTGCGCGATCCTTGCGACCTAACCTATTGATAGTCCGAAAAGTTCCTGTGCGGTTCCGCACCAAGCGCCCCGCGCCTGAGGGATTGATGTCGGCACCTTGTTTCATTCGAAAAAAGAGCACATCTCGATGGGGTAAGCGCCGTCAGGAAAGCAAATGGCCTACGAGCGGGATATGGCTATCGTCTTCGATAGCGTGACAAAGGCGGTGATCGTCAGTTTCCGCGGAGTCACGGTCTATCTGCCAGGTCCCTATGCCGACCGAAAGGAGGCCGTCCTGATCGCCGAAGCGCATTGCCGCCGACTTGGCTGGCGAGATTGATTGCGACTTCTTTTCAACGATCGACGAGGGGCAGATATTTATATTGTGAATCGCTCGTCCTTTCGCAATGAGCGCGCATGCCGAGGCAAGATGTGCTAAGCTCTCTTGGTCGGCACCGAACGTCGGTGCCGGTCTATCGTCGCTGATCATCAACAATGTCAGTGGCTTATGTGCGGTTTTGTCATAAACGCACACTTTCGCGGGACCTATAGCCAAATCTTTGGGCGTCCCGTAGCTTTCACCACACCCACAGGCGTTTGGCTTGACATCCAAGCTCCCCACGCGGAGCTGCTATGCCCCACCAATCGACCGTCGAGAACACTCTACTGAAATTGTTGAGCGTAGACGGTTTCGCACGCCTCTCGGGAGCGATGGAGCGCATCGACCTTCCATTGCGGCACGTTCTTGTCGCCAGCGACGTGCCGACCACGCATGTTTGTTTCCTGGAAAGGGGCCTGGCATCCATGGTTGTCAGCAGCATCGACGAAGAAGTTGTGGAAATTGGCCACATCGGGCGCGAGGGCGCATCCGGCATGCACGTCGTCCTGGCGGTAGAGACCACCCCCACGCGCACGTTCATGCAGGTCGCGGGGTCGGGGATTATGGTGCCGATGGAGACATTTCAGCGCGCGCTCGCCGATGATCCCGAGATGAAGGATTTCTTCCTTCGCTATGTTCACACAACCGTGCTGCAGCTCGCCCATTCGGCGCTCGCCAACGCCCGCTACAATATGCATGAGCGGCTGGCTCGATGGATCCTGATGTGTCACGACCGCCTCGAAGGCAATGACCTGGCCATTACCCATGAATTTCTGGCATTGATGCTCGGTGTCCGGCGTTCGGGCGTCACCAATGAGCTACACGTGCTTGAGGGCGTCCACGCCATCCGATCGACCCGCGGAAACGTGCGAATAGTGGACAGGGAAAAATTGATCGAAATCGCCGGTGGCTGTTATGGAGTGCCGGAGCGCGAATATGAGAGGTTGCTGGGTCTTCCGCTCGGCGCCAGGTAGATCAGCCCATTGGCTTCACCGCTTCCGAAAAAGGCAACACGAGCAGGATACCGCCTGTTCATTTTGCCTCTCTCCGTCGCGCTCAAGGCAACGGCATCGATAACGCATTCGCCACTGTGCCATGTCATCGCCGGCAATTGTGCGCAACCGCACTGATGGTTGGCCTTCAGAGCTTGATGCACTACGGTTGTCTTATCGCGATCCGGGTGAGCTGTTGCGACGCTCAATGAGGAAGATATGACGGACTTCGATCCCTCACTCCAGCTAGCAGACGTGAGCATGCTTTCGGATGCTGTTCGGACTTGGTACCGGCATAATCGCGCCACGCCAACGGAACAATCGACACAGCTGCTTTGCAGCGCGGCGTTCGACTTCTATAATCAAGGACACAGGACGCGCGAGGAACTGGTCACGCTGCTGATCACGAAGTTTGATTGCCTTCACTCACTTGATGTCAACGCGCCGACGTCCACGTCTCATCACTAGTGAATCGGTCTTCTCCCGGCTTGACCCTAGAGCGCGAAAAGGCGCTCGCGGCCGATGGAACCTGCGGCGCAATGCTGCGACTCAGCCGCCGACTGTGATTTCACCATCCGCAACACGTTTGACAAATATCTTCAAACCGTCATGCCTCAGTTTCTTCCAACTGCCGTCGGAAACCATTGACTTAGCCAGATCGGCAAACCCCTTGGTGAGGTAGGGAACCTGCGATGCCGGTCGTTTGCCGAGCGCTTGAATCAGACAGTCAGTTCTTGGCGGTGACGAGAACGTGTTTCCTGAACGCTGCATGCCGATCTCCACATGATCTGTGCCGTCTGGAAATCTGATCGTCCCATAGCCGCACTTGGCCGCCGCATTCACTTCGACCTTGGAGAGCTTGTCTTGCAGAAGAAATGACAGCTGGCTGAAAGTCTTGTCGGTGTAGTCGAACTGACCCAGGATGATGAAGTCCAGCTCGTTCTGCCCCTTCTTGGCGCCTTTGATCTTGCCAAAGAAGTCGGAATTCACCTTGGTGTCTTTGCCTGTCGTCAGGGCGAGCATTTCGCCCAGCTTGATATAGGTCCTCGGTTTTGACGAAGCGTTTTTGGTGCCAGCCGCGGCCTTGCCTGACGGCAGACTTGCCGTCTCCGGCTTGGCATAGGCGTCAGCGAAGGCTTGCAGTGTCGTCAGGTTGAGCGCCTCGGGAAGCGAACCGCTCTCGAACTTGCGGCAGGAGAGCGCGGCTTGCCGTGTTGCCTTGTCAGGCTTGCCCTCGACATTCCCTGGCTTGCAGCCCAAATGAGCCAGTTGCTGCTGCAACCTCTTGAGCAAAACTGCTTGTTTGGCGGAATAGTCGCTGACAGCGCGGGTCACACTGACATTGCGGACATCGATGCCGATACCATCCGGCTGCACCACGTCAAACTGGGACGTATGATGGTCATAGGTCTTCCATTCATTGCCCCAACCCATCATCACCGGGCCGAGAATGAAGTTGAATGATTTTGGGTCGCGGTTTGATTGTGGCTCGCACTCGTTCGATTCCCAGCAATGCGGAGCCTGGTTGGTTGCTTCGCCTTCGGCGGCGTAGATCACCTTGTTGTCGCAGCTTGCCGTAACCCATCCGCTCTCATCGTTTGCCCATCGGATTTTCAACGAGAATGTCGCCCATTTGCCGAAATCTTCCGGTTTTTGGCACTGGCGGGCGAGAAAGTTCACGCCGTTGCGCGTGTCGGCTTTCAGCATGTAGATGAAATTGTGGATTGCCGGTCCTTCCCAGGACGCGAGGGCAAATGGCTGTCCCAGCCATCGGGATAAAAGCCATTTGCGGAGTTGTTGTGCCAGCCCTTGTAGGCAAAAGTCGGATCGAGCCGGAAATCAAACTTGTATCGACGCTTTCGCCAGCCTTCATGTCTCGCGTATAGCGAATTGTCGAGCGGACGTTGCCATTGCGACAATCATTTTCGCCGCGTCCATCTCCATAGTAGACATGGGAACACTGACGGTCGAATATCTCAAACCGGGTCACGCCGTCCTTGACCTCCGGTCTGACCGATCCGTTGAACTTGTGGCGCTCAAAACCTTTGGGGAGCGGATCGGCAGTCGCTGCTGCGTGGGGCACAAAAACCATAAGCGCGCCAACCGCCAGTCCAACGATGGGATTTTTCAGCATAGCCCCCCCTCCAAATTGGACGCCAACCATATCACGATCTCTTTGGAAGGTCGGGTTTAGATCAGGTTCAGATCGGTGCGTGAGGTGCTGTGCCATGAGCGGGGGCCGCGGTCAAAGCTGCCGAGCTGCTGTCTTCAACGATGCCGCCGAGCCCGAGCAGGTGCGGCGGGATTGGCCCGGCGAGACGCCGGCGGTCGAGCCTATTGGCTCGGAGCCCCGGCGCTCAACAGCGCCCGCACCAATGCCGCCTGGCTGCGGACGCCGGTTTTGTCGAAAATGCGCTGTAGCTGGGTGCGCAACGTGTTGACACTGACCCCGAGCAGATCGGCGGCGGCGGCGAGGTCGTGGCCATTGATGATCAGGCGAGCAAGCCGGGTCTGCGCCGGCGAGAGGCCGAAGACCTCCCGCGCACTGGCGATCCGGCGCACCAGCGTCTCGGCGTCGTCGAAGGAGACCAGCGTCTTGCCGTCCTCGAGCAGAACCCAGCAGTGGAGCGGAATCCCCGCCGCGTCCTCGCCGAGCGCCACCGCCCAGGCCTGCTTCGGCGCGATGTTCAGCGGCCTCTGGCTCTGCAGCTCGCGGAACGCCAGGCGCACCGCCTCGCGCAGCGCAGGGTCGCGTTCGCGCTGCCGGGCACGCAGGCGGCCGGCAGCGGCGACGAGCCCGGGATGGCCAGGCATCCGCTCCCGCGCCAGCCGGTTCGTCCAGAGGATCCTTGCATCCGTGTCGACCTCGATCAGCGGGCAGCTCGCCTCCTCGACGCTGCTCTCCATCATCACCATGCAGCCGATCTTCCAGGCGCCGTCGATCCGGTGGAGGATCCGGAGCTGGCGCTTGCGATCTTCGCCGGTGTCGCTGCTGATCTGATCGAAGGTCATCCAGGCCATGTTGCCGTCGACGACGATGTTGACCTTTTCCCAGCGGACACGCTCCGAAAAGACGTGTTTCTCCGGGAATCGCTCGACAATCTTCTTGATCCGCGCGGCGATCGGATCCCAGCCTTCGTCCACCCGGACGCCGAGTGAGGCGAAATATTCCATCCGCCGGGTCTGCGGCGACTGCACCCAGTGGCTCGCCAGCGCCTCGAAGTCGCGCTGCAGCCAGGCCTCGGTTTCGGCGCGGATCACTGCCATGATCGCCGCCCGGTCAGCCTCGCTGTCGTCCATCGCGCGGTCCCCCACAACGGATCGCAGCATAGCATGATCGGTCTGTCGGAGCATGGCGGCACCTCATGTGTGGATGACGCCGGCCAGAAACAGCGTCAGGCCGGCGGTCGCGGCAGTCAGCCCGATTAGCCGAAGCTTCAGGCGCGGCAGGGTGATCTGATTTCGGTAGTATCGGTCCTCGGCCGCGGCGCCCATCGGCGTCGGGCGGCGGCGGTTTGGCATATGCGCGGCGACGAGACTCTGAAGGTCCATTGTGTTGCCTCCCGGTTCGGGCTTCATCTGCCGCATTCTCGCACGCATCCGAGCCCCGCTCTGTCATGCAGGCGGAGGACATCGGGCTCGGCGCCCGGCTGGCGAACAAAGAATCATCTCAACCGGAACGAGTCCCGCGGTGATTCGTTGAGTCGCGTATTTCCAGCGTGAGGGGGATGCATCATGAGCAGGCGACGAAGGTTCAAGCCGGTGAAGATCACCATCAATGGCAAGGTCAGGACGGTCTATAATGTCGTTCAGGCCGGCAACACTTTGCTGAACGACTGGCCCGAGCAGACGCCGGCGGCCAAGGTGGCCGAGCGGCTTGTGCTTGATGTGTTCAATGATGCCGCCGGGCCGGAGCAGGTGCGGCGGGCATTCATCACGGCGGCCAAGGCCAGCGACATCAAGTTCAGCTCCTGATCCGTGGCGTTGGCAAAGCCTTGGCTCACTTCCATGACACATGCTCCTGGTATCGCAGATCCCGGGTTTTGAACTGCGTCTCCATCCAGGCGGCCGAGACGATCGCCGCGAGGAAGCCGAAGGTGAGGCAGGCGATGGCCTGGGTCCGCCACGAGACGAAGGTGACCGGTGCCGGGACGACCGGCTTTTTCGCGCATTCACCGGGCGGGCAGGCGCAGCCGGAAAAGGCCTTGATCAGGCAATCGCTCATGATGGGCTGCCTTTCACCGTGTCGATGGCGGCGAGGATCTTCCGGTGAAGCGGGCAGCCGTGATCGTCGCTGCCATCGAAAAAGCGTTCGGCCTCCACCAGCGCCGTCAGGAGATCGGGTGCCCCGGCCGTGAAGCGGGCCCTGGCGCGGGTCTTTTCGACTGCCCCGGCCCGTCGGGCGGCAGGAAGGGAAGGGCTCTCGGTCGATGGCTCTGGTGCGGGACTGGCGGCAGACATCTCCGTTCTCCTCAGGCGTAAAGCTGATCGGTATCGGTGATGCCCATGATCTCGCGGGCATAGCGGTAATGCTCCTCGACGCTGGCCGCAGCACCCCGCAGCCAGGACGGGCCGCGGATCGAATGTTCGGGACGGCGCAGAAAGGCAAAGCCGAGGGCGCCCATGCGCTGGGCCTCATTGGCCATATAGGCGCGGCAGTCGCCCATCGTGCGCGCCGCATTCCAGCGGGCATCCCGCCTGCTCTCCTCGGTCTCGATATTGCGGATGTGCTGCATCGCCTGTCCTCTCGCGCCTCTGATCGGCCTGCGAGAGAAAGGTATATATCATACCCTATTGCGTCAACCGTAAAAGGTATAAAAAATACCTCAGTGATTGACGAGGTACGAATCGTAGGTCTATGTCTGTCGCCAGTGATTGGGCGACCGGGTGCAACTCCCGAGCTGACGAAGCCCAGCGGCGCGGGAAGCGAAAGTCCTTAAGTGCGCTGTCAGAAAATCAGGACGAGGGTGAAGCGAATGGCCCCTCTGGCACGTGTCCCATCCCGGCTCCGGCCTTCAGGACTTGGCCAATGCTCTCCCGGCTTCATGGGCTTTGCTCATGGGGTAGGGGGAAGCTTTGGTCGGAACCCTCCCTCACCAGCCTTCAGGAACCTTCTCCTCCTAAGCTGAAGAGAGAGGAGTGAGAACTGAAGTTGGAGTATGAAGCTACTAGAAAAAAGAGGCCGGCCATGCGCAACGAAATCGAAATCACCGGCGAGGTGATCGAAGCAGGTCGGATGCCATCACCGAATTTTAAGGTCATGAGAGGAGAATCTGCCGAAAGACATGTTCCCCGCGGCGATCCGTTCCATCCTGGTGGCGGTGTCGAGAGTAGTGCGCCAACGGCATCCGGAGCTTCTGCAATTTGTGGCTTCAGAGGACGAATCGTCCCGATATTCCTCGTGATCCCAGCTGGAGGCCGGCGAGCTTCGGAGCGAAATCCTACAGGCCGTACATCTCGCGCGCGGCGCTGTACGCCAGGAGCAATACCGCTAGTGAGACGATATAGAACCAGATTCGGCCGGCGCGTGAGGAAGGGCGTATCATCCTGTTTTCCCTGTTGAAGTATGATTGATTCGCGGCGTTGCTTCCGAGCCTTGCGCTTTCATTCCTACATCTCGATGATCGATCGGCGGACGCGGCCGACGATGGTGACAGCGCCCTGGAATTCCGGCGGCGGCACGTCCTCGTAGGAAGCGGGCTGGAAGGGCGGGTCGTCGTTCGGGCGATAGCGCTTGTAGGTTGCAGCGCCCGTCTCGTCGGCAACGACATAGAGTGCGTTCGGCGCCAGGCGCTTGTCGCGCAGATTGACGAAAATGATCGAGCCGGGTGGCGAGATCTTGTTCATCGAATTGCCTTCGACCTCAAGCGCGATCCATTCGCCATCGGGCAGGTCTAGGGCGGCGACCGTCGGGAATTCCGAAAAATCGGTGATCGGCGCCTGCTCGCTCAACTGGCCGGCGCTGACCCAGGAGATCTTCGGCACATCGGCGACGGAGACCGGCAGCTCATCCGGATCGAGCGCGTTGCCGGTGCCGAACTGCAGCCAGTTGAGATTGACCTTGAAAGCGCGGGCATACTTCTTCGCATCGGCAATGCCGAAGCCGTTGCGGCCGGACTCATGCGCCTTGTAGACATTGGCATTCCAGCCGAACCGATCGACGATCGCCTTCGGCCCGGCAAAGCCAGCATTCTTCCTGGCCATGACGAGGCGCTTTGCGCGTTCTTCGCGTTCAAATTGTTCCTGATCTTTCAACATGATATAAAAAATACCCTAAATTAAGGTACATGTCATGCCCTAATGCGCTTGACATATCGGGTATTAATTGTACCCTAATCGACATGGCAAGCACCGACATCATCAACAACGGCCAGCCTTTCGGACTGGAGGAGACGGCACCATGAGGTTCACCATTTCCTCGGAAGAGCGGCTCGCCATGGACGTCATGCCGACCGGCGTCGTCATTCACCGGCCGCAAGGGCCAAGGGGAGGGCGGATGTCTGCGATATCAGTTCGCAACGAGGATATTCCCTTCCTCGCCAAGGCCTTGCAGCAGGTGCTGAACGCCAACCGGGAGGTGGAATCGCTATGACCATCGCCACCGCAACACCCGCCGGCGAGTTCCAGCGCCGCGGCGCCCGCTACACCGGCTGCCCGAACTGCGGCAAGGCGCTGTCGATCGCCGAGGTGATCGAGCGCCACTGCGAAAATTGCGATCGGCCGACGCGCCCGGAAGAGATCAGCGAGACGATGATCCCGCCCGGCGCTCTGCCGATCACCAACCCCGATAGCCCAGCCCCTCCCTGACGGCTATCGGTGGCTGGCGTCGTCGCCCTCCCTCGGCGACGCCAGCATCTCGGGCGCGGCAATGCCGTGCCCACCGGGCGCGACAATGTCGTGCCCGACCCAGGCGGCGGCCTGGCAGACGACCGGAGCCTTTGCTCCCAGAGCCGGGGCTCCGGTCGTCATCCGTGAAAAATCAAAGACGTTGGCAGCACCCGCTCCGGCGGGAACGGCGAGCCGCGCTTGAAATCGGAAAGAAGGATCAAGCGATGAGCATCCAGGCCGAGGCCACGCCAGCGCAGCAAAGCACGCACATGAACGCGCTCGAGCTCTTCCGCAGCGGCCGGGACTACATCGAGATCGCGGCCCTCCTCGGGAGGTCGGTGCCGTCGGTGGAAACCGAGATCCACCGGCTTCGAAGCGCGGAAAAGGGCGACACCGCCCACGAGGATCATGCCGGCTCAGAGATCAGGCGGTTTCCCCGCCGCACCGCCAGGCCCGGTGCCCCGGTCAATTTTGCCGGCGGGCGACGGCGGCTGCGGATTTGAAGAGGCCATCTCAATCGGGAAAGGGACATCGCATGGCTAAGGATACAGTGAGCCAGGAGATCATGGAAATCCTCCGCCCGGTGCTGGGGGAGGAGCTGGCGGCAGCGATCATCGAGCATCGCAAGCGCACGCTGAAGAAGCCGCTGACGGCTTATGCCGCCAGGATGCAGGCGAGGGAATATCTCATGACCGGTGACCCGGTCGGCGCCGCCGAGATGCAGATCTTCCGCGGCTGGCAGGCGATCAAATGCGACTGGTACCTCAAGGAGAAAGCGAGGGAGGCCGGGTCGATCAACAGCAGCACGAGAAGGACGACAGTGGATGCCGCAAGAGATTTCCTCTCCGGTGAAGATCATAGCTGGGATGCTTTCGGGTTTCCCGGCATCCGCAGGCACTGATCCCGACATGCAGATCCGCGCCTATCTCGTCGCGATCGAGGGCATCCCGCTGGAGGCGGTCTGGCAGGCCGCCAAACTCTTCATATCAGGAAAGGTGAGGGATCATAACCGCGCCTTCGCCCCGAGCTCAGCCAGTTTCGCCGAGCAATGCCGCAATCAGCAGGCGGCGATCGAGGCGGAAAGCCGGCCGCGCATGGAGGCAGAGCCCGAGAGCCCGCAGCCGAAAGTGCCGGCCTACAAGATGCAACTGCTGCGGGACGCAGCCAATGGAAGCCGCAGCGCCAAGCGGGAGCTCGCCAGGATGTTTCCCGACAACCCGATCATTGCAAGGGCCGCACGATACGAGGAGGCACTGAGATGACCATCACCTTTTGGACGGAAGACAAGATCGTCAAGGCGGAAAAGCTTTGGAAGGAAGGGCTATCGGCGAGAGAGATCGCCAACCTGTTCGGCTCGAAGAAGAACACCGTCATCAACATGGCGCATCGCAACCGCGACAGGTTCCCCTCCAGGCAGGACACCTGGCATCCGCAGCCAAAGGCGGGCCCGCCCGTCCAGCCGATCCGCCACCCCGACCGCGTGACGCGCGTGACCATGTCGGGCGCGCATGTGACGATGCCGCGCGTGCCCTGCATCGATGGGTATGCAGAGCCATGAGCACCGTCACCCCACGCGAAACCGAAGTGATCCGCTGGATGGCGGCGGGCAAGACGGCCGCCGAGATCGGCACCATTCTCGGCATCTCCCACATCACCGTGAACACGCACATTGCCAACGCTAAGGCGAGGCTCGGCGTCTTCAAGGATACGGCGCTGGTCGCCGCGGCACTCAGAAACGGCATCATTCGATAGAGGGACGATCAGCATGGGCGGCAAAGCCACCAAGGTGAAGACACAACGGGCAAACAAGGGCGCCGGCCGTCCGCGCAAGGAGAATGTCGAGCGTTTTCCCTGCGGCAAGATCAAGCCCTTCGAAACCGAGAAGGAGAATATCAGCGTGGCGATAACAGCCCGCCGGCGCATCCACGGCTTCGGCCGGACGGTTGATGACGAGACGGTCAAGAGCCCCTTTGCCGGCTACACCCTCGGCCGCATGTTCCTCGACGGCCTGATCACCGCCGAGCAGCGCCAGGCCGGCGACGACTATGCCGAGGCGATCGCCCGCTACCACAAGACCACAGGCATCCCGGCCCCAAGCCCGAGAGCGCAATCGCTCTTTACCGTCAAAGGCCATGAAGGCGAGGTGACCGACACCTTCGCCGACCGCGCCCGCAAAGCCAGCAACCGCATGATGGCGCTGCAGGGCATTCTTCTGCGCTGCCCTGATGGACCGCAGGTCAGGAGCACGGTCTATAACGTCACGGTGATGGACTATGAACACTTGCGCCAGATGCCGCCGCAGCAATTGCTATGGCTGCGGCGGGGGTTGACGGCGTTGCGGGCGGCGAGGGCTGGGTGATGGGGTGGCTCAAGGCTCAGTCCGGTGTCCGGGGCTGCGACCTCTCTCCAGCCTCATCCTGAGGCGCCCCGCAGGGTCCTCGAAGGACGGGGCTGGCCTCCCGCCTGCCTCGATATGCCATGCTGCCATTGGCATCCAGCCACCCGCCCTCGTCCTTCGAGGCTCCGGCCTTTGGCCTGCGCACCTCAGGATGAGGGGTGGTCGGTGCGCCGTGCCGCTGCGCCCTCTACAACCCCGGCCAGCGCCGGGCAGGCCAAGCGCTGATCAACATCACCAGGGGGGCAAAATTGCCACGCCTAAACACAGGCGATCTGATTGACAGAAGATTAGCGGTTGGCACATACCTGCAGGGCCTGTTCTAATAGGGATATTGACGGATCCACCGTGAAATTGACGTTGCTGCAAGTTTTGAGGACATTGTGGGCGCGGGGGAGCAATTGCCAAACACATGTCGTTCTCAAGGGACATAAGGAAGCAAGACTGTGATCTACGAGCTCAGAATTTACGACTGCCTGCCCGGCCGATTGCCCGCGCTGCTCAACCGCTTTGCTGAACATACGCTGGCAATATGGGACAAGCACGGCATCAAGCAGGCGGGTTTCTTCACCACAATCGTGGGCGAAAGCAGCCAGCGTCTCACCTATCTCATCGCCTGGGAATCGCTAGCTGATCGCGAGGTGAAATGGAATGCTTTCACCACTGATCCTGCATGGCTTAAGGCCCGCGACGAGTCAGAGCGCGACGGGGAAATCCTCTCCACTATCTCTAGCCAGCTGTTGTCACCGACCGCCTTTTCGGCAGTAAAGTAAGACACCACCGATCCCCGCTGGCCGCCAGTCGGAATTCCACCCGAGCTGGTCATCCGCGGAAGCGATGAAGAACGGCAGCTCCTAGAACAGGATGATTTTAGGCCCGGTGGGCCTAAAATCTGAATCCTGTTCTAAATTAAATAGTTGGAGCATGATGTCGTCCGAAAACCGACCACACTTTTTGGCATCATGCTCTAGGATATCGCCAACGCTGCCCGAACGGCCGGAATGGGGCGCTTCGCCGACGGCTCTTCATCACCGTCGGCAAAATCACTTCGGTCAGATCTCGGTAGCTTCGGGGAGCGAAAGCGCGCCTGCACCAGATGCCGCCGCCGCTGTTCTCGTCGGCGAGCAGGGGGCTTGCGGCGACGGCCGGTTGACGCCGGAGCTGCTCGGCCCGACGCTCATCCGCATGGGCGCTGAATAAGGTCCATCGCATGGTCTTCCATCCAGGCGACCTCAAGCATCCCTTCGTCAAGCACACCACGGCTAGCCAATTCCATCTCCCATGCGGAACCTGCTGCGGCAAGGTTGCGCATATGTTGCTGCATTTGCCGAACCCGTTCGATTCCGGCCTGCATGATGCCGATCTCGGGCTCTATCCCGTAGGCATCGAGTAACAATTGAAAGCGCCGGGCTTTCTCGCGGACGCCCGTTTGCAAGCCATGCGCCTCGCATTTCTCGTCACGCCAGAACGGCACCCAGCGCCAGGCAACAAAGCCGAGGTCCCAGGCGCGCGGTCCCGGCGCTGCCGCGTCCCAATCGATGAAAGCCACGGGGAGCCCTGCTTGAAACACCGTATTCCACGGCGTCAGGTCATTGTGGCAGACCGTTTCAACAGGGTGGCGGGCGTCAAGACGCCATTCGCGATCCCGCCATGAGAAGCTGGCTGCAGCATCGTGGTAGGATCGCAGCAATTGTCCCAGGCGCTCGAGGACGTTATCGCGCCAGACATAATCCGGGAGACGGAGATCGAAGCGACCGCCTTTATCGGGAAGGAAGCCTTCGCCGTTGCCGACGTCACCGTCGATATAGGTAAGAACTTCCCGGCCCTGGTCATCGAGGCCCAGCGCACGCGGGCAGCCATCATATCCCTGGCGCTCGACGTGCCGCAGCAGGTCGAGAACGGCCGGAGACCACGCACGTCCGCCGCGCCGCACCGTTTCGCCGATGCGCACGACATTCGAATCCTTGCCGCCGATAAGGGGAATTTCTGGCTCGTCCATACCCTAGCTTAGGCGAGGGCGAACTGACGGGTCAACGGAGAAGGTGCCTGCAAAGGCGAAGGGAACGGAGCGTCGAGCCGACGTCATCGACGATCGCAGCAAGCAATAGCCGCGAAAGCCCCGACTCCCGCGCTCTATCCGGTTCACGCCGGGAACTGCCCCTCACCCTAACCCTCTCCCCGTAAAAACGGGGCGAGGGGACGTGCCAAACGCAGCGTCAAGATTGAGGAAGCCGGTGCGGCATGTCCCTTCTCCCCGCGCGCGGGGGTCCGAAGGACGGGGCGAGACCCGTGGCTCGACCCGCTGCGATCTATGTGCGGGATTGCCGCATGACATGGGATCCGCTGCTCGCGTCCAAAACGCCGCGGGTCTAACCGGTTGACCGCCCCCGAGCTACTCGGTCCACCGCCGTTCAAAGAACTTTGTCCTGGCGCCCAGATAAATGAGCGCGAGCAAGAGGCCGATGCCGACATAGCGACTTTGGTCGACGTCTGATGAACCCTTTTCGGTGCCGCTCTATGGGAGTATTTTGCTCTCAAACTGTCTCAACTTGGCGTTGGAGAGTGCAGTGTTTGTGGACGGCCGTCGCAAGTTCCTGCTCTTCTTGGCCCTCGCATCGTGTCAACTGGCGTTGGCGCCACGATTGGGTGCGGCAGACGAGACCGTTACGATCGACAGCGGAATGCTGAAGGGTGAGAGGTCAGGCACGGTCGTCAGCTTCAAAGGCATACCCTACGCGGCGCCGCCGGTCGGTGATCTGAGATGGCGTAATCCCAGGCCAGCGGAGACATGGAGCGGTATCAGGGATGCCCGCAATTTCGGCCCGTCCTGCATGCAGACCGATGACCTGCCGAAGTCAGAGGATTGTTTGACCCTCAATGTCTGGACACCCATCAAGCGTCCCCGGACGCCGCTGCCGGTGATGGTTTGGATTTACGGCGGCGCTCTTGTCCATGGAAACACCCCTCAGTATCCCGGTGGCCAGCTGGCTGCCCGGAGAGTCGTGTTCGTCAGTATGAACTACCGCATGGGACGACTGGGTTATTTTGCCCATCCTGCACTGATCAAGGAATCCCCTGACGAGCCCGTCGGCAATTATGGTTACATGGACCAGCTTGCAGCCTTGAAATGGGTCCAGCAAAATATTGAAGCCTTCGGCGGTGATCCGAAGAAAGTGACGATATTCGGAGAGTCGGCCGGTGGCGGCTCGGTGATGGCGCACATGATATCGCCGTTGTCACGGGGGCTTTTCCGCGGCGCCATTCTGCAGTCACCGGGCCTGCCTGCCGCGCGTGCTGAGAGCACGCCTTTGTCACCTCTGAATGAAGCGGAGAAAACCGCGTTGGACTATGCGGCTTCTCTGGGGATCAACGGCAGCGATGCCGAGGCTCTCACGGCACTTCGGGCGCTGCCTGCGGAAAAGCTGACCGAGGGTGCATCGGCACAAGAGGTGCTGGCGGGAATGTCGACAGGCAAGCCCGTCATCGGCATCTCAGGCGCGATGATTGACGGACGGTTTTTGCTCGAAACGCCGGAAGCGGCTTTTGCGGCAGGCCGTCAGGCGCCGGTTCCCGTCATCGTCGGGGCAAATAATCGAGATCTCGGTCTTGGTCAGGCCGCGACGAAAGACGATCTCTTCGCGCTGTTCGGGAA
This sequence comes from Rhizobium sp. SRDI943, assembly GCF_057653695.1. Lineage (NCBI taxonomy): Bacteria > Pseudomonadati > Pseudomonadota > Alphaproteobacteria > Hyphomicrobiales > Rhizobiaceae > Rhizobium > Rhizobium sp. SRDI943. The sequence continues at coordinate 807,394 of NZ_CM172787.1, forward strand.
GCATGCAACTGAGGCCCGCACCGTCTACGATCCGACCGGCCAAGAGACCCTCGATGAGCTGAAGCAGCAGGTTCTGGCCGACAAAACACTTGTCGAACCGTCTCGCCACCTCGCTGACGAGATGATCCGCGCTGGTCGGCCGACGTGGTGGTATCGTTTCTCCTATGTCGCCGAGGCTCTCCGCAACGATCCGGCATGGAAAGGCACTCCGCACGGCTTCGAAATTCCGTTTACGCTCAACGTTCCAGACGCACTGGTGAAAGACAAGGTTACGCCTGCCGACTGGGCCATGGCCACATTGGCGAGTGCTTACTGGGTCGATTTTGCAACGAGCGGTGACCCCAATGGAGGCTCACGGCCAAAATGGCCTCACCACGACCCCTTCGTCCACAGGGTCATCGACTTCACCAATCACGGCGTGACGTTCGGAGCAGATCCGCTGAAGCCAAGGCTCGACCTTTGGCAAAGATATTGGGAGGAAGAGGAGTGACGGGGTGGTGCCCGTCGCTTAGCCTCCGCCATCCCTAGGACTGCAGTCCCGTCCCCGAGCCCGAGGGCGCTATCGCTGTTCTCAGTCAAAGGCCATGAAGGCGAGGTCACCGAAACCTTCGCCGACCGCGCCCGCAAGGCCAGCAACCGTGGTGTCAGGCCCCACTGAGGGTGACTACAGCCGCCTGCCTTCATAGCAAGGCTTCACTAGGCTGAGAATTTCACCGTGACACCGCGCTGCCGAAAGTAGGCCTCCATCCGCTTCCTGCCAGAACGGTTATTCTGCACGAGCCTAGCCGGGTCGAATACGGCCTCTTTCACACCCGCCCGCGTCAACGCTGCCTTGAGGGCCGCGATATGCACGTCGATGTCGGCGTTGTCCGCCTGGAGCGACTCATAAATGCGGTTTGTTGCATCTGCTACGGTCGGTTCGCTCACGATTGCACTCCTGTTGTCGTCTGGCTGGCCTGACCGTATTGGGGTAAAACCTGTTCACGTCAATGGGTGACAATGGATTGGAACATTTCGTCCACTTTCGAAGATGAACCACTCAACGGCAGGAACAGCTCCGCCACCGTCCCGTGCTCCGGCCCCCGGGGAAGAAGGCGAGGTGTCCTCACCAGCGAGCGTTACAAAGGTGGCAGCAGCCGGATGAGGGGCGGGCGGCGATCTCTAGGCGAGTGTGGGCACTGCGCCGGTTGCTCAAGCCAAGGATCATCCGGCGCGGCACGCAGTGGGTCGCTGTCGTCATCGAAGGCGCGGTGGTTGTCGTTTCGATCGCGGGAAGGGAGGCGTCCACTGCGTGCCGCAGGAGAGCTGGTAGCGCGGCATTGTTGCGCGCACTTTGCCGGGATCATACCAATCCGTAAGAATGCAGCCCCGGCCGTTCGACCGCCGCACTTTACCAAAATGTATAGTTCCAGCGAGGTCCCCGTGAGGTTTGGAGCGCAGGCTTGGCGCCATCATTGCCAAGTTGAAGGTCAGCTCTTTCATGAACATGCGCGCCGCTCCTGCCACGCTTATGCCGGCCCTTCATCCGGTCAGCCTGCGGGTGAACACCTACCTGATCAATCTCGACCGGGCGCCGTTGCGCAGGTTTCGAATGGAGCGCCTGCTGGCAAGCTTCGGCCTTGCCTTCGAGCGCGTGGCGGCGGTCGATGGCGCAGGGCTGAGCCTGCCGCATCCGGGCTTTGACGAAGCATCCTATCTCCGCCGGCACGGCCGCCGGCCGAACCATTTCGAGATCGGCTGTTATCTGAGCCACGTCGAATGCGCCAAGCGGTTCCTCGGCAGCCATGCCGAGTTCGCGCTCATTCTGGAGGACGATCTCGATTTCGATGACGATCTGGCCGAGCTGCTCGACGCCGCTCTCGAGCACCAGGCGCGCTGGGACATTCTGCGGCTGTCGACCGTCAATACCGGGCGAAAGCACAAGGTGGAGCCGCTGACCGCATCGCGCTCGCTCGCCATCGCGCTGACCCGCGAGAAGGGCTCCGGCGCCTATCTGATCAATCGCAAGGCGGCGGGCTGGATTGCCGATGTGCTTGTCCCCATGCGCCTGCCCTATGATCTCGCCTTCGATCTGGAGTTCGATGATGGGCTGAGCGCCTGCTTCGTCGATCCGCTGCCGGTCAGCCAAAGGGCCGATCCCTGCTCGCAGATCCAAGCCGGGCTTTCGACCTATCGGCTGGGCCGCCGCCGGCCGTGGAGCGTGCTGCCGTATCGCGCTGCGGCCGAGCTGCGCCGGTTTACGGCCCGCTTCAGCCGGCTCGCGGCATGGCGGATGCGAAATTAGCACCTGCCGCCGAGATCAGCGGGAAGCCGATCGAAACGATGAGGCCGGGATGATTGTCCGCCATGGTGATCTTAGCCGAATGCAGGTCGGCGATTGCCTTGACGAGGCTGAGCCCGAGCCCGCTTCCCGGCGTCGCGCGGCTCTTGTCGAGCCGGTAGAGGCGCCGGAAGACCTTGTCCCTTTCGCCGGCGGGAATGCCGGGGCCGCTATCGGCGACCGAGATGATAGCGCGGCCGCCCTGGCAGCGGAGCGAAACCGTGATGTCGGTTCCATCAGGGCAGTGGTTGATCGCGTTTTCCACCAGGTTGGCGATCATCTGCGTCAACAGATCACGGTCGCCCCGGATGAGCGCCGGACAGCGCTCCGCGATCCTCAACGCCATCAGTGCGTCTTCGGCGACATCGACATAGACCTCGGAAATCACGCCAAGCACGGCGTCGATATCGGTTGCCTGGAAACGCTCCTTGCGGGCGCCGGCCTCGATCTGGGAAATGCGCAGCAGCGCCTCGAAGGTGGCGTTGATCCGGTCGCTCTCGTGTCTGGCTTCGTCAAGCAGAGCCGAAACATCCGCCTGCTGGTCGTTGCCGGCCACCGCGGCATCCAGCGTCAGGCGCAGCCTGTTCAGAGGCGTCTTCAGATCGTGGGCGATATCGGCGCTCACCTGCCGCATGCTCTCGACCAATCTCTGCAGCCGCTCCAGCGCCGCGTTGATCTGGATCGCCACCGTATCGAGATCGTCGCCGTTGCCGGTGATGGCAATGCGAGCGTCGAGCGCGCCGTGGGAGACCTCGTTCATGGTAAGGGCGACCCTGTCCAGCCGCGCCTGGGCGCGAACGGCGAGAAAGACGCCGCCGCCGATCGCGGTCGCGACGACGATCGCGGCGGCCCATTCGAAGCTGACCAGCACGATCCGCAGCATCTCGTCGACATCGTTGAAGTTTTCCGCCACCACCAGGCTGTAGGGACCGATGGTCGAGACCTGCATCCGGTAGCGTTCATGCGCCTTCAGCCCGACATCCCTGGAGGTGACGGTATAGACGCCGTTCGGGATGCGCGGTGCGGCGAAATTGCCGGCGAGTTTGCGCCCGCCTGCATCCGTCAGCGAATAGAGCCCGTCGGAGGTCGACTGGAAGCTTGCATAATTGTTCAGCGTGTTGATCAGATCCTCGGTGTCACCGGGATTGTAGGTCGAGACGATGAGCGAATTCATCTCGTGGAGCGACTGTTCGAGATCACGCTCAAGGCCGAGGCGCAGCATGTGGTAGATGATCGCACCGCTCAGGATGAAGGTGACGACAAAGAGCACGCCGAAGGTGACGGCAAGCCGGAACGGCGTGCTCCTGCGCAGGCTCGAGCATGATGCCGAAAAGTGTGCGCGGTTTTCGGACGAGATCATGCTCTTACTCTTTAAATTGCGAACAGGTTTTGAGATTTTCAGGCTGATAGGCCCTGAAATCATCCTGTTCTAGCGAGGCGCATGCAGGCTGTATCCGGTGTTGCGGACCGTATGCAGAAGCTGGACCTGGAACGGCTTGTCGACCTTGGCTCTCAGCCGGCTGATATGGGTCTCGACGACGCTGGTCTTCGGATCGAAGTGGAAATCCCAGACCCGCTCCAGCAGCATCGTCTTGGTGATGACCCGGCCTTCGCCGCGCATCAGCACCTCGAGCAGGGTAAATTCGCGCGGCTGCAGCTCGATCACCTGGCCGGCGCGGCGGGCCTCCCGCCGGATCAGATCGAGCTCGAGATCGGCAACCTTCAGCACCGTCCGCTGCTCCTGCACCGGCGGCCGCCGGCCAAGCGCATTGACGCGCGCCATCAGCTCGGAGAAGGCAAAGGGCTTGACCAGATAATCGTCGCCGCCCGCCTCCAGCCCCTCGACCCGATCGTCGACACCGCCGATCGACGTCAGGAACAGCGCCGATGTGCCGACCTTGGCAGCCCTCAGTGAACGCACGATCGCCAGGCCATCGAGACCCGGCAGCATGCGATCGACGACGATGACGTCATAGGCCTCGCGCTGCGCCTGAAACAGCCCATCGCGGCCGTCGCCAACCACGTCACAGACATGCCCGGCCTCGGAGAAGCCCTTGGCGATATAATCGGATGTTTTCCGGTCGTCCTCAATAAGCAGGATTCGCATCAGCCCGATCATTCCCGGCATGCCTGGGGGCGAGATCTAGCCGAGAGGACGGCTTGGCCGCAACTTACGGATTTGTAAGGTGATGGGTGGGGAGTGGCTTCAGACGCAACCAAGCGCCACCCGCCCTCGTCCTTCGAGGCTCCGGCCTTTGGCCTGCGCACCTCAGGATGAGGGCTAACCGTGGTGCTTGCATGGGCTACCGGCGCGTCTTGCCGCCGCGCTTCCATTGAACCAGGCTGCAACCTCTCTCCAGCCTCATCCTGAAGTGCCCCGAAGGGGCCTCGAAGGACGGGGCTGGCCTGCCGCCTCTCGCTCCGGTTGGCTGCGAAGCCAGTCCGAAAGATATGTCGATTTTCACGGTTGTTGCCGGTGTGCTTGCCGCAGAGCTCACCCCACCCTCCGTCTTCCTCGGGCTTGACCCGAGGATCCACGCCGGCATTCATCAGCAGCGGGCAATGGATCCCAGGCTCAAGGCCTGGGATGACGGAGGGTGAGGGGAAGCGTGTCGCCATGCCTCGCCCCACCTTTCTCGCTGGCGAGGGGACCACAAGACCGGAAACCTCCTCCTCGTGCGTCTCCCATCCGTCTTGGCGTGTAAAATTTCCGCGCTACCTCTGCACACGGCAAAGGAGGAAGACGATGAAGATGCGTAAGTTCACGGTCGCCGATGCGTCGTTGGAGCGTTCCCCCGGACAGGAGGCAGACATCTCCGTCGGCAATCTGGTCGACGAGCGGCACGGAGGGCCGATCACCATCGGTTATGGACGTTACGCACCCGGCCAGAGCCTGACCGAGACGATGGCGGTTGATGACGTGATGATCGTTCTGGAAGGCCGGCTTTCGGTCTCGACGGACGGGGGAACGGTCACCGCCGGGCCTGGCGAGATCGTCTACATGCCCAAGGGTGAAACGGTGACCATCCGCTCGCACGAGGAGGGCGCGCTCACCGCCTATGTCACCTATCCGCATTGGCGGCCGGCACACGCCTAGAGCGCCGGGCGGCGGCCCTATTCGGTCGATCGCCGACCCCCGAGCTGATCGTCAGAGGCCGGCAAGATAGTGAGCCATGGCAGCGATGTCGTCGGCCGACAAATTGCACCAACGCCGTCATGCGGGGCATGTTCGGGCGCTTGTTGTCGTGAAAGTCGGAGAGGGTTTTGATCAGGTAGTCCAGCTTCTGATTTGCGACGCGCGGAGTGTTGGCGTATCCGACGAAACCCTCGCGGTGGCACGAGGTGCACTTCTTCTCGACGTCGAGCGCTTGGAAGCGGGTCATGCTCGCTGCGTCGGCCGGCTCGCGGTAGGCGGGCCAAGGCAGTGCGGAGAAGTAGGCCGCAAGCGCCTTCATGTCGTCGTCGGAAAGATTCTTCGCGATCCGGCCCATGAGCTCGTCGGTGCGCGCTCCATTGCGATATTCCTGCAAAGCTATCAGCAAAGAGGACTCGTGCTGGCCGGCGATGATCGGCGTGTTCTTAACAGTCGGCAGACCTTTCCTACCGTGACACATCTGGCAAAGCTTGGCCTTGTGGGAGATTGCCGCCGGCGGTGGCGCAGCATTGTTCTGCGCTCCAGCCGGCAGCGGACCGAGGGCCAGAGCGGCGATGACGAATGGAGCGAGCGCGCTGCTGCAGGGCATGCGAGGCCTCCAGATGTATGAGGCTGATCTTATCAGAAGATGCAACCATTGGCGAGCGAACCCCCGTCGCCTCCATCCGACTATGGCTGCGTTTTTATGAGTTCACGCCCTAGACCGCGGTTTGTGGCTCAGCGCCTGTATTCGGGCTCGCTGCGATCGAGCGCGCGCTTGACGGACTCCAGATGGAGCCGGGCCGACTCCGGGTCGCCTTCGCGCATTTGCCGGTATGCAGCTTCCGCAATCTCAGGCGCGGCGGCAAGGACTTCGCGTCCGGTCGACAGGGCGAGCGTCTGCACTTCGCAGGCGCGCTCGAGGTAGTAGAGGTCGTCCCAGGCCTCGGCGATGTTAGGTGCGCAGACCATCACGCCGTGGTGCTTCATGAAGACGATGTCGGCATCGCCGATTGCGGCGGCGATCCGATCGCCCTCGCGCGCATCGAGCGCCAGGCCGTTGTAGTTCTGGTCGACGGCCGTGCGGCCATAGAATTTCAAGGCGGTCTGCCCGGCAAAGATCAGGGATCGCCCTCCGTCATCGAAAGGGCGGTGGCATAAGGCATATGGGTGTGGAACGCCGCCTTGGCGCGGGGAATGTTCTTGTGAATCCTGGCGTGGATGTAAAAGGCGGTGGCCTCGGGCTGCCCGCTGCCCGACACCACGTTGCCGTGAAAGTCGCAGATCAACAGCATCGAGGCCGTCAGTTCGGCAAAAGCGTAGCCATAAGGGTTGACGAGGAACAGGTCGTCATATCCAGGAACGACGGCCGAGAAATGGTTGCAGATCCCTTCCTCCATGCCGAGCCTTGCCGCCATCCGGAAGCAGGCGGCAAGATCGACGCGGGCCTGCCAGATGTCGTCCGTATCAAGTTTCGGCTGGTTGGGGCCGCCGGCGGGCGATGGGGCTGTGTTGAGGGAGTGCGCCATGGGGTCGTTTCAAATTGGTGTCGAAGGAGAGGGTGGCTACGTTCTGGATTACGCCCGGATCAGCCTCGCATCAAGCCGGCTGGAGACAAAGATGGTTGGGTTCGCGCCAATGGCTGCCCCTCACCCTAACCTTACCGGGGTCGAGCCCCTTGTCTCGACCCGTCCTCCGGACCCCCGTAACGGGTAGAGGGGACATGCCAAACGCAGCGTGGAGGTTGAGGGAGCCGGTGCGGCATATAGGACGCCGCGCAGTTCTTTCCACGTTGAGCAGTGATTGGTCTGAACGCCCCAATCCATCATGCCTCAGCCGTGCTTCCGGATCGACAGCAGATGAGCCATTGCATCGATAATCGCGTGGCTGTCGTAGGGTTTCGAGAAGAACCGGCTTCCGGTGGGGAGGCTGCTCTCTTCGAGGATTGCTGCGCCCGACGCAACAATCAACCTCACAGGCGGCCACCGATCGTTGATGTAATGGGAGAGCTTGATGCCGTCCATCGTGCCAGGCATCTGAACATCGGTGAACACCAGATCGACGTCGTCTCGGGATTCAAGGATGCCGATTGCCTCGTCCGCATCGCAGGCCTCCAGCGCTTCATATCCCGCAGATACCACCAGATCGACCGCACCCATCCGAATGATCGTGCTGTCTTCGACGACCAGGACGACCGCCTTGCCATTTCTCATCACTCACTCAGTTGAATTAGAGTTGGGAGCCTCGCAGGCTCCGATGGGATAGCGCGTAGGAAGCCATTCAGTTCCTACGCGGCCGTAGAAATGTCGCGGGAACCGGCGCTTTCCTGGCGGCTGATGGTGACGGCGGTGCCGGGATCCGCATCGCTCAGCTGAATTTCGCCGTTCAGGGTCTTTACCAGCGCCTCCACAATGCCAGTCCCGAGGCCCGCCTTTGGTGCTCCCGCAGGCATGCCGATGCCGTTATCGGTAACGGAGAGCGCCCAGTCGTCGCCGGATGATCGATAGTCGATGACGATTGTGCCCGTTCGCTCATCGGGAAAGGCGTGTTTGAGGGCGTTGATCGCAAGCTCGGTCACAATAAGCCCCAAGCGAACGGAAACGTCCGCGTCGACGGCGCTGTCGTCGGCCGTCACCTCAATCGAGAGCCTGTCCGGATCAGCGATCATCGATGCGCCGAGGCTTTGGCAAAGCTGAGTCAGATAGGTGCGGAGTTCGACCTTGCCGCCGCTGGACGTCGAGAGTTGCCGCTGCAGGGTTGCAATCGACATGACCCGGTGATGGGCGTTGTGGAGGTGCCCGCGCGCTTCCTCCGACTGGACCCGGCGGGCACTCTGCATGAGAACGCTGGCAATGATCTGGAGGCTGTTGGCCACCCTGTGCTGGACCTCCTGCAGCAGAATGGCATTATCGCGAACCAGATCATCTTTCAGCCGAGCCTCGGCGCGCACATCGGTCACGTCGGTGATGGCCAGAAGCAGTCGAATATGGTCGATGTCGCCGTCATCGAGCGTCCGCGCATTGACGACCAAGTGCCGCATTTTCTGGTTTGGCCTCTGAAAGTCGATTTCGTAGGCTTCGATGTTGGCACTTCCAGAGGCGGTAGCCCTCAGCAGTGATGCAAGCTTGGGCATCGCCCATTCGCCGTTGCCAATTTTGCTGAGGCGTTGGCCACAAACGGTCTTGGGGTCGATGTCGAAGGCCCGGCAGAACGACGCGCTCGCCGCGATGACCTTCAGGTCATCGGATAGGAACAGCAGCGGCTCGTTGGATGATACCACCACGGCAAGAGTACTCGCCGCTTCGAAATGCGCGATGGGGATTTTTTGCATAGGGAGGCCCTCATGGGCCGAAAACTCACGGAGCAAGTCATCACTCGGCAACAATGCCAACCGGCCAGAAGCTCGGCCCGACAAAGTGATGGTAACACGCCTGACAGGTAATCTCTTCATACTAAATATCGCGGCTGCCATGTCCATGCGATGAGCCGAGATGACGGATATTCATCGTCCAAATCATTATCCAAGCAGATGCGAGCGTTCGATTGTCGGCGGCATAAAGCTCGCCGTGCACTTTCGCCTCCCTCGGTAATCTCCGAAAGGGTTTTGTCCACTGCGGATCTCAAGCACCGACTGATGCTTGGATCAACGCTTCAACCCTCCTTGCGACATGCAAGGAGGGTTGGTCTCAAGGCCGGTTAGATCGTCCGCCGATAGCGGTCACGCTCTTGCGCGATCTGCTCAGGCGCATATGGATCGAGCGTGTCGTCGAACCGCGTCCAGCCCTGGTCGTTATAGGCACGCCGGCGTTCGATCGGGTCGACCCAGTTTGAACCCTGGAGAATAGCCTGCGCCTCGGAGGCGCGGACGTCGTCGACCTTGGCGGTGACCAGGCTGCCGCCGCGGCGGACACCTTCGGCATAGAGGTGAGCATCATCTTCCGGGACGCCGGAGTCGGTGAGGGCGCCGATCAGGCCACCGGCAGCACCGCCAGCGACAGCGCCGGCGACGGCCCCGGCCGCAGTCGCGGCAAGCCAGCCTGCGGCAACCACCGGTCCGACACCCGGAATGGCCATCAGGCCCAGTCCGGTCAGCAGGCCGCCGGCGCCGCCGACGGCAGCGCCAATGCCGGCGCCGGTCGCGGCATCCTCGCCAACGTCAGAGTCGCGATCGATGCGGCCAGCCTTGTTGGAGACGATGCTGATGTCGCTTGAGGGAATGCCTGCCGCTTCCAATTTGCTGACGGCGGAGCGAGCGTCCGAATAGTCGTCGAAAAGTCCGGTTACAGTTCTCATGATGTTTCTCCCTGGGGGTTACTTGGCGACGATGTTGCCTTGATAATCGAGGGCAATGGAGACGGCTTTCCCGTCCTTCATGCCGGCGGCCATCCAGATCCCCTTGTCATCGAGCTTGAGATCCTTGACGTCGGTGTAACCCGCTTCCGTAATGCGATCCTTCGCCTGGGCTTCGGTGAAGCTGTTGGCGCCCTCGACGGGTGCAGTCGGATTTTTGGTGTCCGGGGTTGCAACCGCAGGTGTATTTCCATCCGCAGATGGAGCCGGCGTTGTCTGGGCAAGGGCTGCAACGGCAGACGCGCAGAGAATTGTCGCCGCAAAGACGATCTTCTTCATATGTGTTTCCTCTCATTTTGCGGATCAGATGACGATCCATGCGCTGAAAACACGCAAGGGAGTTCTTTGTTCCCCAAGATTATGCAATTGATTTTTCTAAATATAAGGCAACGCGGCGGGCTGCGGGGTCATTCTCTACGGTGCCAGGGCAATGTAAGCAGACAGTAACGAGGGAGGGTAGCCGACGATCCACGGGCGCCTTGAGGAAACCTCTCGGAGTGAGGTCGGTCCTCTAACTCCTAAAGTTGTGCTGCTGTCAAATGTCCCAGGGCTGGCAGCGCGGGGCCGCTCTCCTGCCGGCACTTCGTGCGGGTGACGGATGCAGCCCCGGCGGTGTCAGTGACTTCACGGAATACGGGCGATGACCTTGATCTCGAAGTCGAAGCCGGCGAGCCAGTTGACGCCGATGGCGGTCCAGTTCGGGTAGGGCGGCGTGCTGAACATCTCCTGCTTGACGGCCATGATCGTTCCGAACTGGTTTTCAGGATCGGTGTGGAAGCTGGTGACGTCGACGATATCATCCAGCGTTGCGCCGGCGGCGCTCAGCGTCGCCTTCAGGTTTTCAAAGGCGAGCCGCACCTGGCTTTCGAAATCCGGTTCCGGCGTTCCGTCCGAACGGCTGCCGACCTGCCCGGATACAAACAACAGGTCACCGGAGCGGATCGCGGCGGAATAGCCGTGCTTCTCGTAAAGAGCATGCCGGTCGGCCGGAAAGATTGCTTCGCGTTTTGTCATTCTGGTCTCTCTTCATTGTTGACAACGACCGTTGAGCGCGACGTATCGCTTCACATCTCACGCCCCATTTGATATACGGTTCGTATGTGAAATGTATGAGATACGCATCGTATGTCAAGTCCATATACGCTTCGTATCTGAAATTGAGGGATTGAATGGCGAGGAAACGCAGTGAAACGATGCAGGAAAACCGCGTCAAGCTGATCGCGGCGGCGCGCAAGACCTTTGCGGAAAAGGGCTATTCGGCAGCATCGATGGACGAGCTGACGGCTGACGTCGGCCTGACACGGGGCGCGCTCTACCACAATTTCCAAGACAAGCGCGGGCTCCTGGCAGCGGTTGTCGATCAGATCGACACGGAGATGGCGGTGCGCGCTCAGGAGATCGGAGCGCGCGCAGGCAATGATTGGCAGGGCCTGCTTGCCGAGGGTGCGGCCTATATCGAGATGGCGCTCAATCCGGAAGTCCAGCGCATCGTCCTGCTCGACGGACCTGCGGTGCTGGGTGATCCCTCGCAGTGGCCGAGCCAGAACAATTGCCTGCAGGTGACCAAGAGCACGGTGGAGCGCCTGATCGCCCAAGGCATCCTCAAGCCGCTTGACCCAGAGGCGGCCGCCCGATTGCTAAGCGGCGCCGCTCTCAATGCGGCTCTGTGGATCGCCGCCAGCGAAGATCCGCAAAGCGTGATGCCAAAGGCGGTCGAGGCTTTTCACGCCTTGGCGGCAGGTCTGCTTGTGCAGCCTTTGTGATCTCCCAAGAGCCAAAGACGGCGAGATACTTTTACGGACCCAAAGAGTTTCGGCATGGCGGAACCAATCCTGCTGCCGGTGCACGCTCTAGATGGAGATGGCGAAGTGGATGGCACTGCTTGATCCAGCTGCGCCACCGCTGCTAGGCTTCGGACGTTGGGAGCATCGTAGTGGTTGATGGCGATTTAATTGTAAGTTGGATCATGTTCTGCGTGGTGGGCGCCTTTTGCGCTTACCATTGGTATTGGCTCATCAGGTCGATCATCTTCTACAGTAGAAACGGCTTCGATTTCCGCGAAGATTTCGGACCTGAGGCGTACTGGTCCGATCGGGGAGGTGATGATGATTGCGTGTTGATGAAGCCGAAAGAGAAATTCCTGATATTCTGGCCTTCTTTCGTGGTAATTACCTCTGTTATGTTGACTTTCATAGTTTTAGGTTTGACGGGAATTATTTAGCCTTGCGTCGGTTGCAGACCGAAGCTCTTGAACGTTATTCTAGGTCATAAACCGCCGCATTGTCCTCGCTCCCGCAGCCCCTTATATCGCATGCCGAAGCTTCGCGTCCTCCGTCGACGCCTTATATTCAATCTCTGCGATCAGCGTCGGCTGCAGCCAGACAACTCTTTCCGCTGGACGTGTCGCAAAAGTCAGTAGTTTTGCAACGCGACAACCACAGGCTCGCCTTGTGGGAAGCTGATAACCTCCTTTGGTAAAGGCCAGTCCGCTGTAGTTTCCGGCTCGCCGTCCCCGTCAACATCGGCGCTCCTGAGTCGCGAAGCGAGCTGGTCTAGCGTTGTCCTCGCCTGTTGCGACAACTCGGTTGAAATGGGGGAAAGGTCCTTTGATAGACCCCAGTAATCCCACGGCTTCAGTTCCAGCTTACGCAGGGCCGCGATTTCTCGAAGCAGGCTTCCCGCGACGAACCACTCCCCCCAAGGTTGAGGCTCGACACGCCAAATCGCGAGGCGATGCCCGGTTCGTCTTTAATCCGAAACCATGCCTCGTTTGCGGTTAGAAACCGGTCGCGCGGTACGTCCAATGTGTTGAAGGAAGCTCCACCGGCCGCCGCAAATTCCACATCGAGCCGTTTCCAGTGCTGGCCATCATGCCATTCGCAAAGCCAGTGATCTTCCCAAAAGTCGGGAACGATGTAGTCGGCAAAACCGACGCGAAGACGTGCCGGGATACCCTTGGCGCGAAAAGCGCTCGCTGCCAGAATTGCGAAATCCCGGCAGAGGCCACCAACCTTGATCTGCGTAGGATCGCCTTCAAACAAGTTGCCCTCGGCAGCAACTGCCAGAATCTCGGTTACGGAACGAAGCTCCAGATCGATGACCTGTTTAGTGGTAAAGCCTCGTTCCTTCGACTCGGCACCGCGAGGATGCTGCATGAACGAGCCAATCCTCCGGGCAATCAACTCCGGCGCGTCGCCCCCGAGCATCAAGGCTTCACGATACGGGCCGGGTTCCGAATAAATACTTTGGGAGGCATAGAAGGTTTTGCGCATTGTCGTCTCTCTCCGATCGAGGATTGAGACACGACAAGAAGGGCAAATTTTCAAAAATTGTCAATCGGGTGCCTGTCGCGAAAGTCCCGATTAAAGCGACGCTTGTTTTCCTGAATTTTGCGACGTCGCAGAACAGACGGTTTTGCGATGCCGGCAATGTCTGCTGTTGACGCAAATCCGCCGCGCGCACAGCGGGAAATATGCCGATCGCGGACTTTAGGGAATTGCCTTGGCATAGTCTCGGGCTCGAAGAGTTTTGCGGCCGCGAAATAGACTTGCGAATCGCATAAGTGTGTGCTTATGTGTTTGCATGATCGAGAGTGACATCTTCCGAGCCTTGGCTGACCCCACCCGCCGCGCGATCTTCGAGAAGCTGGCGGCGGGCGGCATGAACGCCAGTGCCCTGCGGGAGGGCATGGAGATCAGCCAGCCGGCAATGTCGCAACACCTCTCGGTTTTGCGGAGCGCAAAGCTCGTGAGGGAAGAACGGCAGGGGCGTTTCGTGAATTACGAAGTCGATCCGGACGGGCTGGCTCTCATCGCACAATGGTTGGCGAAATATCGCGCCTACTGGCCTGCCCGCATCGAAGCTCTCAAGGTCTTGCTGAAGGATATGGACCAATGAACGATGGAAAGGCCAAGGAGCAGAAAGACGGCATCGACCTGGAATTCGATCTGGATGAACCGCCGCAAAAGGTCTGGCGTGCAATCAGCATTCCGGAATTTCGGGAAAACTGGTTGCCGAAAGACGCTTTAGCCGATCCCACCCCGGCCACGATCACACCTGGCGAGGAGGTCCGTTACAGCCTGCGCGACGACGCTCCACCTTTCCTTGAAAGCACGGTGACGTTCACGATCGTCCCGAACGCGACCGGCGGCACCCGCCTGCGCATTGTCCACGAGCTGACCGACGCGAGGCTTGACCGGATGGCGAAAACGCCCGCGAACGGCAACAGTCCGCCCCTCATGCTCGCCGCCTGACGCGGCAAGCTCTCCCCGTTGATGTCTGCAAGATTGGAGTTCGCCGATGCGCGAAGCGATGCAACTCGTCCCTATGGTCATAGAACAATCCAGCAGAGGGGAGCGGTCTTTTGACATTTACTCCCGCCTTCTGCGCGAACGCATCATCTTCCTCAACGGCGAGGTCAACGATACCGTTTCCGCTCTGGTCTGCGCGCAGTTACTGTTCCTTGAGGCCGAGAATCCAAAGAAGCCGATCAATCTTTACATCAATTCTCCGGGCGGCGTCGTGACCAGCGGCCTCGCCATGTACGACACCATGCGTTTTATCCGCGCGCCAATTCATACGCTTTGCATGGGGACAGCCCGTTCTATGGGATCGTTCCTGCTGATGGCAGGCGAGGCCGGCGGAAGAGCTGCCTTGCCGAATGCCAGTATCCTCATTCACCAGCCATCCGGTGGCTTCCAAGGCCAGGCTTCCGACATGATGATTCACGCCGAAGAAATTCTGAAGACCAAGCAGCGCATGACGCGGCTCTACGCGGAGCATTGCGGACGCTCCTATGAAGACTTTGAGCGCGGGATGGATCGTGACCGCTTCATGACGGCGGAAGAAGCATTGGAATGGGGTCTTATCGACCGTATTCTAACGGTTCGGGAAGACACGGACAGTCTATAGACAGTTTCACGGACGCAAAGAGTCCAGACAGGGCGGAACCGTTGCTGCGGCTATCGGTTAATCCGCCGAGGTCGCGGCGTGCCAATCGGACGCGACGGAGATGGTGAACGCACCGGTTTTTCCGATTTCTCGGTGCGGGCGGAAACGCCAGGAGAGCACCTTACCTGTTCGCCGCGATCTCATCCCGGACAACAGGATTTCGCGATGATCGAAACCGTCAACCAGGGCCACACATCGATCACTGTCGCCTGAGCGCGGAAACCGCCGCCCGCCATCAAAGGCGATCGAACGGGCGAGCGACCATGATCCGTGTGGATCGATCAGAGGAGGAGAGGGCATGAGCGAGAATAGTTGGAAGGTCGGGCTTCGCGCGAAGCTGGAGCATCTCGTAGACGACCGCGTTGTCGCCGGGGCCAGGCAGCAGGACGTGTTCGTTGCGATCATCAAGGAGATCGGCAATCTGCGCGCAGCCCTTGAGCGCGATCCTGACCCTGCGGAGGACGATGTTGCCGTCATAGAGGAACCTGCGAACGATTGGCCCGCGGCCGACAAGTGACCTGAAGCCGATCGGGGAGGGGCACGAGACCTGTTGGGGCGGAGCTTATGGAACCAACTGGCGCCGCGGAAGGTTATAGTCTTGGCGATCGGTTTAGCTCGATCTGCGAGACGTGACAGCCCGCGCCGGCCGCTCATCATTCACAAGGGGGAATTGCTATGGAAAGTGCAGGTATCGGCTGGATCGCCGCAATCATCATCGGCGGCATTGCCGGCTGGCTCGCCGAAATGCTGATGAAGAGCAACATGGGCGTGCTGATGAATATC
Source organism: Rhizobium sp. SRDI943 (assembly GCF_057653695.1). NCBI lineage: Bacteria > Pseudomonadati > Pseudomonadota > Alphaproteobacteria > Hyphomicrobiales > Rhizobiaceae > Rhizobium > Rhizobium sp. SRDI943. The sequence goes on from NZ_CM172787.1 coordinate 822,930, forward strand.
ATTCTCGGCATTGTCGGCGCCATCGTCGCCAACTTTATCCTGTCGCTCTTCGGCGTCGTCCTAGGCGGATGGCTGGGTTATCTGATCGCGGGCTTCATCGGAGCCTGCATCCTGATAGCCATTGCCAGAATGGTCAGGCGGACGGCCTGATCAAACAGAAGGCGGCCCCGCAAACCGGCCGCCTTCATCACGTTTCGGGTTACCCCCGCTTGATTGCTCCCGGGATTCCGGCGGCGCAAAACGCCGCCGGGACATGCCTGTCAGACCTCGATGATGTAGACGATCGTCAGCGCATCGGGATCGACGATGACGATCCGACCATCAGCAAGGATGAAGAAGCGGTAGCTTTCGTACTGCGGAACGATCTTCACGATGCGTGGCGGCAGCGGTTCGAGACGAACCTTCTTCGGGATCGTCGTTCCGACGGAGACCGTGAAATTCACTTCCTTCACCGGCGCAACATGGACCTCCTTCACCACTGTGCGAATTTCGGTCTGCTGCTCGACGGAAATGTTGACGTTGGTCTTGGTGTTGGACGTCTGATTGTTCGTCGTTGTGTTGTTGTTGACCTTGGTTTCGGAAGAGCTTTTGCTCGTCGTCGAAGAGTTCTGATCGGTCGACCGTTTCGACGCATCGCCGCTTTGCGTGGTGGCGGCGTTGCCCGAGCCCTCTGCAGGCTTGGCATTTTGCGTGCTGCTCTTCGTGCCTGAGGTGGCCGAGCCGCTTGTATCGCTGCTGCCGGATTTGGCGGCCGGCTTCTGTTCGGTCGTGGTGGCGCCGCCGGTGTCTTGCGATCCGGGCTTGGCTTCCGTCGAAGACTTGCCGGAGGCACTTCCCTTTGTCGAAGAATTATCGTTCGAAGGCTGTTCGGCGCTCTTTTTCATGTCCGAACCCTGACCCGATTTTTGCTGCGATGACTGGCCCTTGCCTTGCGGGCAGGCTCCCGAAGCGTCGGGGGTGCAGTCGGCGCCGGTGCCGGTGGCGCTGGAGCCGGGCTGCGAACCGGCGTCCGTGCCCGTCTGGGAACCGGACTGGGCCTGGCCGCCGCTCTTGGTGTCCTGCTGAGCCGCGGCGGGCAGTGTGGCAAGCGGCGATACGCTGAGTGACAACGCTGCTACGAGCATGTGAGATGGTTGCTTTTCATGATCGATCTCCGAGGTTTCGGGCACGCGATGCCGCCACGCATTCTCATGCGTCGGATGCGTGCCCTGACTGTTGATAGGGGGCGGCGTCAGCCGCACGTGGTCACTGAATGACCTGGATGACCTTCCGGGAGGAAGGTTCGACGATCACACGCTGATCGTTGACGATCGCGTATGCATATTTCGGGTCGTCGGGAATTGGTGTGACGACCACGGTCTCCGGCAGGGGCTGTCCGACGACGACCTTCTCCTTCACCACGACGCGCGTGGTCGGGGCGGGAGCCTGCTGAACATAGGTCACCACCTGCTGCGGCGGTGGATCGATGACGCTACCTGCCACGCCGCCGACGATACCGCCGACAGCAGCACCGACCGGGCCGCCGACAATCGCACCCGTTGCAGCACCGCCTACTGCTCCTGTCACCGTCGAAGACTGCGCAAAGGCAGAGCTCGATGCCAACAAGATGCCTGCGGCGATTCCTATTACTTTGATATTCATCTGTTTTCCTCCTTGGATGCGGTTGATTCCGCTGCGGAGACAAACCGCAAGATCGAGGAAGTGTTCCAGACGTCGGACTTCATGCCGGGGCCGGTCCGACCTTGGTCCTAGCGTAGGATTCGCCCGCCTACTGCGTGGGAAAACGGCTGAGCATTCGGTCTTGGACGTTCTCCCAGCCGACGATCATCGCGGCAAGCGAGATGGCTTTGTCGCGGTCTGCGGCGTTGGTTATAAAGCCTTCGAGCAGGACGACAGGGCCGAGCATCCTGATCTCGATGGCACTGCTGTCGATATCCGGATCGGCGGAAAGGGCTGCTTCGATTGTGGCGATCGTGGATGCCGAACTGTGGCCTTGCGAGCAGCGCTCTTCGTGATTGTAGTTATCGGGGCCGAACTTCATATTCTCCTCCTGTTCCGCCCCTCCACGGACGTACACATTACCTCGCACTGGATATGAGCGGCGTGCCCTGACATCACCAGCCGGACTTAAGTCCGGCTTTCCCTCGGCACGATCCGCATTAAATTCTCCTGATCCTTGCTGAAAGGACGTCAGGGAGGTTCTAGCAATGTTGCCGAACTCCAGTCAGAACCTCCCTGATGACGCTTGAATTTATCGACCAGTGTCGAGCGTCCGAGCTCGGCAAGGAGGCGATGAATAGGAATGCAGGCGGTCGGTCATAGGGAAGCGCGCGAAAGCGAGGACTTTGCTCCTCTGATGCTTGTGACAAGCGGCAAAGGTTGGGCGCTCTGGCGCCATCCTGATGTCGACCCAAATGTCTGATTTCGCCTCCGGCTACGAAGACCGGGTTTGTGATTTTGCCACCTGGCCGAGCCGGTCCGCCACGGGCTCAAGGGTTGAATGCAGCTCGGCATCCACCTCCGTCAGTTGCATCAGGTGACGTCGAGATTGCGCGGTCTCGTCCGGGCGTTCGACAGACGAAGGGACGATTTGCTGGTCGAATTTCGACCTGTTCACTCGCGGTGGATCACGACCGGTTGCTGTTGCGGTCACGAGGCGAAGACAATGTTGTCTCAGGCGCAGGCACTTCTCGAGTGCAAGCCGAACCACGAAAGATGGTTCGCTTTTTAAGATCGACCAGATCGTCACAAGTGAGAGATACGTGTTCCTGGCTTGGCGGAACTCCCAAAATGCGTATTTCTGGGTGGCGTTGATTGCGCTCCGCGTTGCGTATTGGGGGAGTTGAGGGTTTGCCGCCAGCGAACGCCTGATAACTTCCAGTGCGCCTCGGCCCATTGGCAGGTGATTGGACGACATGTTGCCGGGATACTGCCGGTATCCAACCAGCCGTTCGGGGATGACTTCGATTTGATAGCGCGCGGCCAGCTTGAGTTCGAAGTCGAGATCTTCGCAGCCGCCAATTCCTGCAGCTGCATATGAGCTGTCAAATCCGCCAATCTCGAGCGCGACATCCCGACGGACAAGAAGCGCGCTTCCGTTGCCGACATATTTGAAAGTCAGATGCCGGGCGAAGATATATCCTCTGGCGACATCGGGCCGGCAGGAGCGAAGGATCTCGTCGTCACTATTGATGATGTAATGCAGCACATAAACCGCAGCCCACTGTGGGGTTAAGCGATTGAGCGCATTCACCTGCTTTTCGATTTTCGTGTGATGCCAGAGATCGTCCGCGTCAAGAAATGCCACAAACCGACCTGCTGCTTCCCGGATGCCGGTGTTCCTTGCTGCGGCAACGCCGCGGTTTGGCGTGGACAGCAGGCGGATCCGCGAATCTGCCAGCGCCACTTGCTCGACCACCCTTGCCGTATCATCGGTAGAGCCGTCATTGACGACTATGATCTCCAGGTTCCGGTAGGTCTGGCGCCCGGCGGATCGAAGCGTGCGTTCGATATAACGGGAAGCATTGAAGGCCGGGATGACCACCGAAACCAGCGGCCCGTTGAAATGACGAACGTCCCTCCGATCCGTGTCTGAAGAGAAAAGCATTCCAGATCCCTCATTCGGCCAACAATAATTCTCTTCGTTCTGATGATTGGCGATTCAGCCAGGCACTATTCCAACTTCGGGCGACCCGAAATTAACTTTCGTCCAATGCAACTGCCCTCGCGCGGAAGGAAGGGAAGATATGGTGGCCGCAGTGGGCGTTCCGGATGAACTTGCCACCGCGACCGCCCCTTTTCTTCGGGTGTTCTAACATGCGTCCAATCAACCTCCAAAAAGAAAGCCCCGTCGCGAGAGACGGGGCAGTTAATTTTCGACAGAAGGAGTGGGCCGCACGACAGCATCGAAGGGTCGCGGTATCAAACTTGCCCCCGGCCGGCCCGGCCCGTTACTCTCGCCGACCGCATTGCTTCCCGAGCTGGCGCATATACCTAGCGGAGTGGAAACACTCGCTTGGTGGCTTTGGGCTGTCTCGGGGACGGCGGCATTGACGGAAACCTCGCGGAGGATCGTTCCCTCCTCGCTGCAGATTGCGATGCCGAGCGGAATTCTTTGCCTTCTGGACAAAAGAGCCGTTGCGACCAGTTCTTGAAGGCTCTCCATGGCTTCTGCAGTTGCGACATAAAGATCCGGGTACTCCTGGCCCTCGGTTTCCAATACTGAGCCATCCATGTGCGTGATATGAAAATACAGCGTCAGCAAGGTACACCTCCTTCACAGGTGCTGATTAACGCGGATCTGCTTCAGAAGTTTCGGTCAACCGTACACTCGCTCGATCGGCGCCACCGCAAAGCTTGGAGGGGCGGATCGCGATCCGGAATCAGAGACAGCAATCGTCAGTCAGAAGCGCGTGGCAACTCTGCTGCACGGCGGATCGGATGGGTCGGCGACTGGCGCCGAAATGGACCAGCCTCAGCTTCGGCTTCTTGTCACGATTTATCGCCGGCGTCTTCGTCTCGGACCGCAGCTCGGTCTCCAGCCCGATCACGCCTGCCGCGCATGGTTCGATCCCTGATTGATCTCGGATATCAACCGATGTATAGCTTTTGATGTACGTACATCATTCACGGGCCTGACGGGCGGAGACGAGCGTTGCGAGGCCAGGGTTCCGGGCCTACGTTCGGCCATGGAATGAATGGGATTTCGGGAGGGGATTATGACGGGTTTGCAACTCAATCCAGATTTTGCCATCGCGGATGAACAGTCGCTTCGGGCGCTGTTCGAGCCGACCCACGCTCTGGCAATCGTGAAGTGTCAGAATTCCCTTGGCGAGCACGCGCAGGAATTCATCAGGCGCTCGCCATTCTTCTGCATCGGCACGCAGAGTTCGGAGGGAAAGGCCGACGTCAGTCCTCGCGGTGACCCTCCGGGGTTCGTCAAGGTTCTTGACGAGCGCACCCTGGCGATCCCGGATCGACCTGGCAACAATCGTCTTGATACCTTAAGCAACATCATCGCCAATCCGAATGTCGGGCTCTTGTTTCTTGTCCCTGGTTTCGACGACACATTGCGCGTCAACGGCCGGGCAAGCCTGACCAACGATCCTCAACTGTTGACGAGCATGAGCGTCGCTGATCGTCTCCCGAAACTCGCGATCATCGTCAACGTCAGCGAAGTTTTCATGCATTGCGCCAAGGCGTTCAGACGGTCCCACCTGTGGAGCCCGGATCATTTCCAGGACCGCACCGAGATGCCCTCGCTGATAAAGATAATTCTGGATGAGACGACAGGGGCGCCGAAGGACGGGGATGAAATGCGGAAGATGGACGAAGACCTGGAGCAAGCCTACCGAAGGACACTTTACTAGCTGCCCGGCGCGGGCTTCAAGCCGGTCTCTTTCCCCGCCAGCATCTTGAATCCGATCTGCAGCCCTTGGAAAACCCATCGATTCAAGACAAGATCGTCCCGCTCTAGCGTTTGGGGGAAATCCTGATGGAAAACCACGAGCCGTTTTTGCGCGAGGCGATTGCGCTCTCGAAATCCGCTGTGGCAAACGGCGACGAACCGTTTGGCTCGGTGCTGGTGAAGGACGGCGCAGTCATCCTGCGCGCCGAAAACAGCGTCTTCACCGGCCACGATATGACCAACCACGCCGAGATGAACCTGGTCAAACTGGCGGCGCAGCACTACGACACTGCTTTTCTCGCCGGCTGCACGCTCTACACCAGCACGGAACCCTGCGCGATGTGCTCCGGGGCGATTTACTGGTCGGGCATCGGGCGCATGGTGTTTGCCTGCTCCGAAACGCGGCTTGGCGAGATCGCCGGGATCGGATTGAACGTGCCGAGTCGGGCGGTGCTGCAAACCGGCGCACGCATCGTCACGGTGGTTGGCCCCGACCCGAAGCTCGAAGACGAAGCCGCCGAAGTCCATCAGCAATTCTGGCCGAAGCATCTGGGCAAGGCATAGCCTCTTTCGTCCGACGTGCGTATTCGCCATCAACCGGATCTGGCGGACGACCGCAAAGCGATGGGCGGCTTCGACATCGTCTGGCGTTCAGGGATTGACCCAGCGGGAGGAAGTCAGCGCGCCCAAATGGTCGTAGGCAAAGACCGCGCGCCGGTTATCGGCGTGGCGCAGCTGGAACCAGTCCAGCGTCTCGGCCCGGAATATCAGCACCCCGAAGAAGGCCTGTCCATCGGCGTCTGCGATGCTACCCTCGCTTGCCGGCCGCTCGCCGATGTCGTCGCCCGGCGGCTCGCCCATATAGGTGCTGCGCGTCGATCGCGGCAGCAGGCTCCAGGCTTCAGTCGCGCACTCGCTTGCCGGTCCATTGAGTTCGGCCGATCCCTGAAGGCGAAGCTGCACTTTCGGCTGCGGGCCAAAGCCGAGGAGGGTGACCAAAGGATTGGCCGATATTTCCTGCCATTTCGGGCTTCTGACATCCGTATGGATTTCCAGGATGCGCCGCCCCACATCCACGCGCCGCAGCACCACCATGCGGGCTTGCGGCCGGCCGCCGGCATCGACCGAACACAGGTTCAGGTAGCGGAAGGCCGACTGCGGGTTGGCGGCAGCACCTTGCAGCTCGGCCCAGGCCGATGCATCGACCTCGGCGAGGTTCACCGTGTCGCCTCCGCCTCAGCGTTCCTTATCTTGCCGGCCTTGCCGTTCCAGTCGAAGCACATCGCTGTTCTCCTTGGCATTGAAGCGATCCTGTCAGACGGACCGGGTAAGGCCGCCGTCGATCTTGAGGCTCTGGCCGGTGATATAACCCGCCCCTTCGGAAACCAGGAAGGAAATTGTCGCGGCCACTTCGGCACTGGTGCCGTAGCGCTTCATCGGCACGCTGTCGCGGCGCTCCTCGGTCGGCGGCAGGCTGTCGATCCAGCCTGGCAGCACATTGTTGATGCGGATGCCGTCGCCCGCATAGGTATCGGCATAAAGCTTGGTGTAGGCGGCGAGCCCGGCGCGGAAGACGGCCGAGGTCGGGAACATCGCCGACGGTTCAGCCACCCAGGCGGTGGAGATGTTGACGATTGCGCCCGACGTCTGCGCCTGCATGATCGGGGTGACGAGCCGCACGGGACGGACCACGTTCATGAAATAGATGTCCATGCCCGCGTGCCACTGTTCGTCCGTGATCTCGGTGATCGGCGCGCGGGGGCCATGGCCGGCGCTGTTGACGAGCACGTCGACCCGGCCCCATTTCTCCATCGTGGCGTCGACCAGGCGCTTGAGGTCGTCGTTCGATTGGTTCGAGCCGGTGACGCCGATGCCGCCCAGTTCGGTGGCAAGCGCCTCGCCCTTGCCTGACGAGGACAGGATGGCGATCTTGAACCCGTCGGCCGCCAGCCGCCTCGCGGCTTCCGCACCCATCCCGCTGCCGCCAGCCGTGATGATCGCTACCTTTTCTACTGTCATCGTCGCTATCCCTATTCTATTTTCACCCATTGCCGGGCCTTAATCCCTGGAATAACATGCGCTTCAAGCGAAAGCGAACCAGTTTTCGTCAAATATCCCAGTAGAAAAACTATCGGATGTTCATGTCCATCGGTAATCTTCCATCCCTCAACGGCCTCAAGGCCTTCGACGTGGCGGCGCGGCATCTGAACTTCCGGCTTGCGGCCGAAGAGCTCGGCGTCACCCAGGGAGCCGTCGCCCAGCACGTGCGAGGGCTTGAGGCGGAACTCGGGGTGACATTGTTCGAACGCCTGCCGAAGTCATTGGCGCTGACGGGCGAGGGGCGAAGCTACGTCGCCGACGTCAGGCGCGCCTTCGAACTGCTCGCAAACGCGACGGCGAACCTGAAACCTCAGCCGGTCAAACTGGTGGTCAGCACGACACCGACCTTTGCCTCGAGGTGGCTGATCCCGCGTCTTCCTGATTTCACCTCGAGCCATCCCGATCTCGATCTCCACATCCTGGCGACGGACCGCATTTCCAGCTTCCAGCTCGACGGCGTCGATCTCGCCGTCCGATATGGCAGCCCTCCGTTCGGTCCAGGCCTTGCCGCCGAGCTGCTGTTCGAGCAGGAGATCATTGCCATCTGCAATCCAAGCCTCGTCGCCGAGGGAGCCGAGCCCAACAACGCCGAAGAACTCTCGCACTACACGCTGCTTCACGATGCCCATAATTCCTGGCCCGAATATATCGATCGCTTCCTCGGCGGCGGCGATCCCACGCTGTTTCGGGGCATCAGCTTCTCGCAGACATCGCACGCGATCGAAGCGGCGATCGCCGGACAGGGCATCGCCACGGCAACCCGCGCTTTCGTCTCGACCGACATCGAGGCGGGCAGGCTGAGACAAGTCTTCGACGGCGCCCTCAGAGCGCGGTCGCACGTCTATCTGGTGAAGCCGCGATATCGGAAGTCCGGAGCGGTGGACAAGCTTCAGGACTGGCTGCGCTCGCAGGTGCAGAGCTGACGGCCTGCTCCTAAGATACCCCTTCATCAAGCGGAACCATTTGACTTTTAGACCAGCCCAAACCGGTCATTCGACTGTCGCAAAATTCCGCCGCTGAAGCGCGCTCTGAAAGATCGCGACGCGCTTTAGGATCGCTCAAGCCAGACAGTTCTTGCTGCGGCGCTGTCGTAACCGTGAGCTGTGTAGAGCCCTTTGATTCGCACCTGTTCAGAAGTTCGTTCGATCTGCGCCTCCATGGCAGTGACAAGGCGGTACCATATTTCCCGGGTTGGCCGCCATCGTGGTTGTGAGTGCCAAATAGGTGAAAACGCCGGAAGGGGTTCGACCTCACCATAGAAGACTGACGCTGGATTCACCTCCATCAGCGCGAGAGATTCCATTTCGTATTCATCAAATAGCTTGGGATAGAGCCGTAGCGTTATATCCTCGTCAAGATATTCAAAAATCGGAGCCTGATAGGCATCACCGTCTGGCGGCGCACGCAGGGTCTGCCAATCCTGAAGATAGAAGATCGCTCTTCCATCAGCCCTGAGCCAACCAGCCCGTCTGGTTTGATTGATCTTCTCGGCGCGTCGAGCCGACAGTTTCCTAAGTGCAGCCTGAACCCTGCTACTGCTAGATTCGGTATCCACGTCAGGGTCGATTGCATGCCATGGCTGAAGCGCGATAGCCTCGACACGATCTCTGCCGGCGGACGGGTCGCTCTGCACAGTTCTCAAGTGGGCGTATTGCCGCCGGCGCAATTGAGGCTCCCATCGTCCCTGAAAGCAACCTCCAGTTTCTAAGAGCGTTGACGGGGACGCACCGAAAATCGCCGTCTCCGGCCATGCGAGCAAAGCGTCCCTCGAAAAATTCGCTATCTCATGCCAGCGGACGTCCGGTATCGACTGACGACAAGATTGTCGGTTTTTGGATCGCGAGGCCTCGTGATCCAGCACCCACTGGCCAGCTGCAGAGCTTGTTTTCCGGCTTTCCCTCGTGACCACAAGAAGATATTCGCCATCGCCATCGCGATAGCAAAAAACACCCTGGCACTCGTCGGTAACTTTTCCGCTTCCTGAAACGATCTCGCGCAACTCAATTTTCTGGCCGGTGGTTCGATCCGTCAGAGAAGACGCCTCGGTCTGATATTCGAATTGCTCCCAAATCGGCCGGTTTAGAAAAGGCGGATCGTCGTTGAAAATATACGATATCTCATCGCGATCGTAGCTCTTCCCTTCCAGCGCTTCTTCTGCAGTAACGAGATCGACTCTAACAGCAGTCCCGGCAGCGGAAACCATCTTGTCAGCCCGAACCCGCTTCGGAGGTTGAATGCAGATTTCTTTGGCGGGGTCCTTTATGGATCTGCGATCACAAAGGTAAAATCGAGCTTCCTTCCATTGCCAGACGGCGTTGTCGCAGAGGTCGCGGAATCGGTCCAGAAAGACCAGTGGAAAGTTTCCGAATTCCCTCTTCAGACTGCCTTTTACGCCTTCCCAAGGAAAGTCGAATTTGAATGCTGTTCCACTTCTTCGATCGATAGTTCCGACAACCACTTCGTTGTCGATCCGGAACGTCCAACCGTCTTCTTGAGCATAGACAGAAATTCGGTCGGTGATGATGTCGTCATCCATGTAAAGCCAAACTGTCCGTCCGCGGATCTGCGACAGAGGAACGAAAACGCGATCATCGGACTCTAGATGCGGGCGATGCGGCAGGAGGCCGAAAACCAGATTTTCAACCTCTTCCGGCTTTGCCGCAGCGAACCTTTCGCGCGTCGTTATCTCCTCATCAACCGTCGCCTGCCGAGCTGGCAGGAGAAAACACCACCGGCGGGTCGGCTCTTCCGAAAAAACTGGCGATCGTAGAACAGCGTTGCGGCCCAAAGCATCGAGATAGGCCATGCTAAACGTACGGTAGCATTCCTTGCGCCATTGTCCTTTGTGCCAACCACCGTTGACTGCGATCAAGGCGGGCCGGAGACCCGTGGCCTCCCATTGAGGCCAGCAGACCAAGGCATCGCAAATCAATCGATCAATCTCGATCCATTCTTCATAGTCCAATGCGCCAATGCCGAATTGCTGCAAGGAAAATGCGTAATCAAGACGCCAGATTAAGAGGCGGGAACCGGAAGGGTTAAAAACATCACGCTGCTGCACGAACAGTTCTATTGTGCGATTGGCGGCTGCCGCTTCGAAGCGCATCCAGCGCCGGTCGTTAGAACTCTCTTCGCCGCGTTCATCATCTGGATTGACGAAACCGAGAAAGCGGACGGATGCTCCATCGCTGCGAACGAGACGTTCCTCCGCTTCGCGAACAGACCACCATCCGAGCACCGGACTAGCTTGTCGTTGCCCAAACGATTTGACGCTCATCGCGAGAGCCTCGAATGAATTGCTTTCAAATCCACACCCATAGCTACAATTTATGGTTTCGTCAGATTCAAACAGAAACATCCCAAAAGAGTGTTGCCAGAATTGTTAGAGTCTCTCTCCCCTCGCAAGAAGAAGGTGACCGCTGAAACCCACTTCAAGAAGTCTGCACAGCGGCGTCCCCTGTTGCCACTCTTTGACTTCGGACGAGTGGCAGCTCTGAGATTTATCAGTGTGCTTCTTCCTACAAAGCGATGGGCGGCTTCGAAGTCGGCTGGCGTGATCGGCCGGACGGCCCGATAGGCATCGACGAAGGCGTCCCACATGGCGGTCGACCTCCGGCCGAAGGATGTGTGCGCCCACAAGAACACCGACAAGTCGTAGGCGAGGTATCCCGGACCTCCGTCATCGAAGTCGAAAAAGACGGCTTCGCCGGCATCGTTGATCCGCGCATTGAAGCCGTGACAGTCGCCATGGCAATAAGTCGGCGTCAAATCGCCGAAGGCTTCGATCGCCGTTGCGGTCCGCGCAGCGATGTCTTCAAGATCGCTGCGGACCTCGGCGTCCTCCACGACGCCGCTGTCGCATATGCGGGCAAGCGGCCGATGCAGCAAGTGTTCGAGGTCGAGCCGATAGAGCGCTGCGGACGGCTGGAATGTCTCGGCGGCGTTGTGCATCAGAGCAAGGGTCTTGCCGTTGGCCCGTGCATCGCCGGCATCCGCCGCATCCGGCTTGCGGCCTCCGATCTCCCGGAAGAGCACCGCCTGGCGCACGCCCTCCGGCGCATCTCCCTGAACGAACAAGCTGCCCTCGCGTGTCGGGATGGGCGCTGCGACCGGAACGCCTGATTGCGAGAGATGCGCCAGGAACGCCGTTTCGGTCTTGACGTCGGCCGGACCACGGGCGCGGCGATGAGAAAGCCGGAATACATAACGCTCGCCGCTGCTTGCGACGGCCAGATACACATCATTCAGGCCGCGTTGAAGCAACCGGCAGGAAACCGGCCCTGCAAGCGGATAATGCCGATCGATGAACTGTTCGATGGCCGCAATCTGCGGGGTCGAATAGAGCGGATTAAAGTCGAGCATGGGCGCTGTACCATCGGGCTTTGCTGGCAGGCTGCTTCCGCGGTGAAAAGACTATGAAGGCGGTGGCGGCCGCAGGCACGTGCGATTGCAATAGGCTGCTGATTGGATAAGCTGAATGGCGCTATTAATAAAACCAAGAGATGAAAAACAAAATGCTGGCCTCGCGATTTTTGAAAGAAAACTCTATTTCGATTTCTGTGCTTTCCATCATTTTAGCTCTGTCGGGATGTGTCACCAGTCAAGACGGTGTCGCTATTTCTGCGGATCACAGTCGGGCTCTGAGTGGAGAGCGGACAAAGATGGGCCAGTCCTACAATTTGAATGAAGATTGCACGGCTGCAACAATCGCCAATATAAAATTGGTAGAAGCCCCGGCGCATGGCTCGGTTGAATTCGTCAAAGAGAATATTTATTCAAACTACAAGGATGGCATCCGCATTAAATGCAATTCCAGGAAATCTCTAGGCGTGTCGGAATACTATACTTCCAACAGCGGCTATTCTGGAAGTGACATGTATAAGGTGAGGGTGTCCTACGGCGAGGGGACCATCAAAGACGTCACCGTCAACATCAATGTGATCAAGAACTAGGGTGAAGCGTCTCAACAGGAAACTAGTCATCATTTTGCTGCCGGTGTGGCTGTTGCCGGGAATGCTTGCCGTTTTCGTGAGGATGGCTGGCTTTAACTTCCTGCCGTCCATCGAATGGACATCCAAAACGAATAATCTTTCGATTGCGGCCGGTCTGCTCCCGGCGGCGTTTCTGTCATGGGTCGCCTGGAAAGCCATGGACGTTACTCCGGTCGGCGATGGGAAGGCGGCTATTGCCATGTTTTCAGCCCCCATCTTTGCTTACTTATTGGGAAAGAACCTTTTCGCTGTTGCCTTGCCGATGACGCTCGCCATGGTCGCGGGCCATCAGGTCGAGCTCCCTTTTACCGTGGCACACGCCGATCGATGGGGCGACTCCAAATGCCCAACACCAGTTGAGCTCGAAGGCCTACCCTTTCTCTTCGACACAATTTGCCGTGTCCGAGACGATGTCAGGATGAGCCTGTTGCCGGGTAAGCCTGCTGTCGTCACCGGCCGAGGCACCAGCCTGGGCCTCTTTGCGGAAAGTCTGAGCCGGTAGACCGAACAAGCTCAACCGCCGCAGCGGTGCTCCTTGCATTCAACCGGCATCGGCACGCGCGCCTCGCCCTTCGAGGCCCGTGGGGGGCTTATTCTGGGTCTACTGTAAAAAGTGCACCCACCATAATGAGACTTCGTGTCGACCTTTTCCGTAATCGAAATAATCCACCGGCAGACCAGCCGCGAGCTTAGCATCCGACATTGCCTTTCGTTCCGCCATGCATGAGTTATCAAGCATTGAAGCGACTTTTTGCGGATCTTTGTTTGAAACAAGATACGATTTTGTGGTCCGCTCCAAGCACTTGCCCAATGCACTCCCGGCTGACCCGACGCGGCGTATCTCTGGGGTGTCATAGGGTGAAGTAGCACACGACGCTAGAGCCGTTACAACGCTCAGAATAATGATCGTATATCGCAATGCATTCCCCGCTAAAATTGAAGTCTTGTTGAGTCCAGCTTCGCCATCGCTACCACTGAAGCCCATGTTTCAACACCCGCAATCGAAGATCACCGCTCAAGACTCGTGCCATCATCCACCTCTCCAAAGTGGATCTTGAATCAGCTTCGACCTGCGCCGTCACTCACAATCGCGGATTATGCTCTAGCGGCGATCAGTCCGCCTTCGGCTGCCCGGGAAGCTGGCCGTAAGCCGTCAGAATGGCCCTGATCAGGCCCGGGAAGCGTTCGTCCAGCTCGGTGCAGCGCGTTTGATTGCGCATCTCCACACCCTGGCGCTCGCTCATGATCAGCCCGGACTCGCGCAGCACCTTGAAATGGTTGGACAGCGACGACTTTGGAATGACGCGGTCGCCGAGATCGGCAAGCGCAGAGCACGTCCCGCCACTGCTGGCGCCGGCAAGCTTTGCATAAATGGCAACGCGCTCCGGATCGGACAGCGCATAGAGGATCGCCTCGGGTTTGATGTCCTCCAGGGCTGGGTGAAAGAGCGGTCTCATGAATTTTATATAGCCTCCCTTGACATCGAGATCAACAGTTCCGAATTTCTGAACTATGGAACAAGCCTGTCAATCCGGCGGCTATCCAGATCTGAAGGAACGAGAAATGGCTAAGCTTACAGGAAAAGTCGCTGTCGTAACGGGCGCCTCCAAAGGCATTGGCGCTGCGATTGCCAAGGCGTTCGCGGCTGAAGGTGCAAAAGTGGTGGTCAACTACGCATCGAGCAAGGCGGGAGCCGACGCCGTGGTTGAGGCGATCAGCGCGGCCGGTGGCAAAGCCATCGCGGTGCAGGGCGATGTTTCGAAGGCCGGTGAAGCACAGGGACTGGTCGATGCTGCGGTCAAGGAGTTCGGAAAGCTCGACGTGCTGGTCAACAACTCAGGTGTCTATGAATTCGCGCCGATCGGTGAGGTGACCGAGGAGCAATATCGCCGCATCTTCGACGTGAATGTTCTTGGTGTTCTCCTGACCACCCAGGCAGCGGTCAAGCATCTCGGCGAGGGCGGCAGCATCATCAACATCTCCTCGGTGGTCACCAGCCTGGCGCCGCCAGACTCCGCCGTCTATACCGGCACGAAGGGAGCCGTCGAGGGCATCAACAGCGTGCTTGCCAAGGAACTCGGCCCGCGCAAGATCCGCGTCAACGCCATCCTGCCAGGGATGGTCGAAACCGAGGGCACGCACACGGCCGGCGTCATCGGCTCGGATTTCCAACAGACCATCGTCGCCCAGACGCCACTCGGCCGCATCGGCCAGCCGAACGATATCGCCGGTGTCGCCGTCTTCCTCGCTTCCGACGATGCCCGCTGGCTGACCGGCGAACGATTGGCCGCCAGCGGCGGTTTTCGCTAAAGCGCGTCGCGTTCAGATTTGCTTGGCCCGCGCTTTGGGTCTTTGGTTTTGCGCATGTCGCGCAAAACCGCTGCTCACTTTGCGCGACATGTTTTAGTAGGGCGAGACGCACGCCCGTCGCGGACCGTAATAGGGCTGGAACGTGTTGTCGTAAGCTCTGTAAGACCGGTAGCGCGAGTAGCACCAGCTCGTATGTCCGTTGCCGCCACTATAGACTTGGCGGTACGAGCGCGGCGCGTAGTAGCGCGGACGGTAAATGGTCGAGCCGTAGTAGCGCGGCGGACCGTAATAGGGCGATCCGTAGTAGCCCCGGTCGTAGTAGCCTTGATCGTAGTAGCCCCCACCGTAATAGCTTCGGCCATAATACGGCTGCGCCAGCATTCCGCCGATGATTGCGCCGGTCGCGAGCCCGCCGAGACCCCAAGCCCAATTGTCGTTGCGGTAGCCACCCCCGCGGTAGCCTCGATAGCCGCCTCGATAGCCGCCTCGGTATCCACCGCGGTAGCCGCCGCGATAATTTCTGTACTGGACCGGCTGCGCCTCCGCGGCTTCGATCTTCGGCACGGCAACGGTGGGAAACGCCATGGCCGGCGGGACGCTCGTCAGCGCCGTCACCAGCGACAGGATAACAATTGCTAACCTTTTCATTGGCTCATCTTTCCTTCGTAAGCGCTGCGCGACGCATGCGGCGCGCAAGGACGTTTCAGCCCTCTCAATGCACTGGTTAATTTTACCCTAAAATCGACTAGGATTCGAGGAATTTTGCAGGAAGGCTTTTCTTCGACGGCGGGGTCGCGGCGAAAGCACGCGCCCACCCTCCGTCATCTCATATGAACCGGTGCGCGCTCCATGAAACATGCGACGTGGGGCACGGCATATGTCGTCGGGCGGCGCTGCGTCTGCGCAACTCCGCACTCCTCTCGTTGGACGCCGACGTCGAGGAAGCATTGCGCGACCTTGCCCACGAATTTGGCGTGACGTGCAGCCATATTGACGCCGACGGCGTCACGATAGACTGATAGGTCTTCTGGGGACGTGCAAAGTGGGGACGAGTTTGCATGAAAAATTTCTTATCGCTATGCGCAGGGGTTGGGTTTCTCGCATCAGGAGCGATTGCACAAGACGTGACGCCGGGATCGGTTGGGGAGCTAATGAATGAACTTGCAAGCACCAACCCTTTGCTCCACGTGATTTTCAGAGATCATATGGATGAAGCGAAGGAGATAAACGAGACGTTTAAGGCAGGAGACGAGGAGGCCGCGATGAAAGCCGCGTACGACATGCTTCGAAAATACGGATTCCCGGCACTCTCGCGTGCGAGCGACGCTTCTGCGATTGAGGTGCTGAAGAAGGCAGGCGATGTCGTTGATGCTCTGGGCGATCACTATCCGCGAGGATGCATCGAGTTCGTTCGCAATGATATCTCTGACGAAGCGCTCTCTGTTCGCAGCGTGAATGAAGCCTATCGGAAGTATCAGGAGGCTGTGTTTGATGCATATGAGGATGGAAAGTATCGCGAACCGATTCCGAGGATGGAAATCGGAGATATGTTCCAGGTGGTTACCGAGGATCTGAAAGTAAGCAGAGACGAGATACATACGTTGCTGAATCCAGAGAACGTTGCCGCCATCGAACTATGCGCAATTATAAGAAAGAACTTCAACGTATCGGCCGTGCGGGAGCCATTGCGCGGGCCATACGCGAGGGCCAATATATCATCGAAGAAATAAGCATTTCCGAATTGTGGTAGAGAAATGGGCGCGCCGTTGGAAACAAAGTAGCGAGCTAGAGAGCCTAACGCGGTAAACCCGCCGAAGATGCCGGCAAACCGCGCTCATCACCTGCCGATATAGGCGGCAAGTTCCTCCGGCGTGCCATTGGGGAAGGCCTGTTTCAGAAAGTCCAGGAACGCCGAGACGCGCGCGCTGAGCAGCCGCCTGGAGGGGTAGAGCGACCAGAGCGCGATTTCGGGGCCGTCGATATCCCCCCAATTGACCAGAGTGCCGTCCGCCAGATCATGGCTGACCAGCGAAATGGGAAGGCGTCCTGCACCGACGCCGGCGCGCACCGCATCGCGGACCATGATCAGCGTCGCCAAGGTGAGCACAGGTTCGATCCTGATCGTCGACCGACCGCCTGGTGTCTTCACCGGCCATGTTTGGGCTTCGCCCACCCCGCGCGAAACGCCTGGAGCGGCAAGTCCGCCGGTCGGGCGGGGAAGATCGGGGCTTGCCACCACCACCAGCCGGTCGCGCAGAAACACCCGTCCGACCAGGCTTTCATCCGGATCTGGATTGACCCGGATGACCAGATCGTAGCCTTCCTCGATCATATCGACAGGCCGGTCCTCACTCGTCACCTCGAGTCTGACCTCCGGATATTTGAGGGTAAAGCCGGCGGCGATCCTGCCCATGGCGGTCTGGGAAAAATGCAAAGGTGCGCTGATCCGCAATCTGCCCTTGGGTTTTTGACCGCCGGAGGCAATCGCCGCCGCCGTCTCGTCCAGTTCGGCAAGCAGCGCCCCCGTCCGCTCGAATAGCGCCCGTCCTTCTTCGGTAAGCTTCAGGTTACGCGCACCCCGTTCAAACAGCCGCAAAGCGAGGCTGCTTTCCAGCTCGGCGACACGCCGCGACAGGGTTGCCTTCGGCCGGCCGGTGGCCCTTGCCGCTTTTCCGAAGCCACCATGGCGGGCAACGAGATTGAAATCGGCAAGCGCAAGAAGATCCATGTCTGTTCCACCAGCGAGACGGTCTGTCTAAAATCGCCGTCTATCGGGCTGCTAGTGAACCACACATATTCGAGGTGTCAAGCAACCCAACACGGAGAAAGACCATGACCATTCTCGTCACCGGCGCCACAGGCAATGTTGGCCGCCAAGTCGTCGAACACCTCGTCAAGCGCGGCGCCGATGTCCGCGCTCTTGCCCGCGACCCGTCGAAAGCCGAATTCCCGGCTGGTGTCAGCGTCGTGCAGGGCGACTTCCTCGACGTCGACTCGCTGCGCAACGCCATGTCTGGCGTGTCGACGCTGTTCCTGCTCAACGCCGTGGTGCCGGATGAATTCACCCAGGCTTTGATTGCGCTGAATGTCGCCCGATCGGCCGGCATCGAGCGGATCGTCTATCTCTCGGTGATCCACGCCGACCTCTACGTGAACGTGCCGCATTTCGCCGGCAAGTTCGGGGTCGAGCGGATGATCGAGAAGATGGGTTTCAAGGCGACGATCCTGCGCCCGGCCTACTTCATCCAGAACGATCTGACGGTCAAAGACGTCATCACCGGCTACGGCGCCTACCCGATGCCGATCGGGCCCAAGGGTCTCGCCATGATCGACGTCCGTGATATCGCCGAGATCGCCGCCCTTGAGCTGCTGCGCCGCGAACAGTCTGCAGAGCCGCTGGCGCTTGACCGGATCAACCTCGTCGGTCCGCAGACACTGACCGGAACGGATATCGCCGCCATCTGGTCAGACGTGCTCGCCCGCCCGATCCACTACGGCGGCGACAATACCGAGGGCTTCGAGCAAAATCTCAAGCAGTTCATGCCCGCCTGGATGGCCTACGACATGCGCCTGATGGGCGAGCGCTTCCTGACCGACGGGATGCTGCCCGAGGCCGGTGACGTCGAACGCCTGACAAAGCTGCTCGGCCGCCCGCTGCACTCCTATCGCGCCTTCGCCTCGGAAACCGTTGCCTCCGCCTGAGGCAGCTACAGCGATCTCGAAAGGACGATCACCATGATTTATTCCACAGCCACAGTTCCGGTGAACCCGGAAGGCGAAACCCCGTTGACGCGCGCCGAGGCCTGGCGAGGTCTCGAACGCAAGGCGCGCGACGCCCGGCTCTTTCTTCCCGCCGGTCTGCACCCGCTGCGATGTCGTGGAGGAAAGCCCGACCCATTTCGTGCGCGAGGCGACGATTGCCGGGCAGGATCTGCGCGAGATCATCACCCTCGACCAGCAAAGCAAGGTCACCTTCTTTCAGGCAACGGGGCCACGCGAGGGAGCGATCATCAATGAGCTCTTCGAGGATGAAGCAGGTCAGCTGCAGCTACGCTTCTACTGCTATCTCGGCCTGCGCGGTAAAGAGCCGAACGGCCGGGAGGAGCGGGCCGAGCAGGCGCAATTCGACGGCGAAACGGGCTACAAGGCCGCCCTGCTGTCGACGCTGAAGCGGACCCGCGAACTGCTGGCAGAGGGAAAACTCTGATCATCGCCGCAACACAAGCAACAGGGCTGCGACCTTTCTCCAGCCTCATCCTGAAGTGTCCCGAAAGGGCCTCGAAGGACGGGGCTGGCCATGGGCCGAGCCGCTTGTCGGTCAAAGCGGACAAGCGCCTTGCCGGCGCCGCGCTCACCTAATCTTTGCTGGCATCCATATGGCTCGCGAAGGCGGGAAAATCGGTTCAGGCAAGACTATCGCGAGCTTTCCAGGCGGCCATCGGAGCGCAGAAGGTTCAGCCAGGCCCGGGACGCTTTCTCCCCGCCTGTTCCCCCGAAATGGCAATCGTCGTAGCGGTCGTCTGCATCGAGTAACGCGTCGGAATTTACGCCCTCTCGGATACCGTGACCGCTTTTTGCCAGGGCCAGTTGCGCCCGTACTATCGCATTGTCTGGAATATGCTCCTTGAAGCCGCCATTGCTCGGTTCGAGGCATTTCGATGCAATCGAAATGTAAACGGGTGCTTCGACGCCGTGCTGACGCAACGTGTCAACCATCGACATGAAACGTTCCTGGTAGGCCTTCGCAGTGGTGCCCATAACGAGGTCCGCCTCTCCTTGCACCCAGAGGACGTTCGTTATCCGGTAACCGGAACCCTGAAGCTGTTTCACCGTATCGACCAGCACGGGATTGAAGTCACCACCTGCCGCCCATCGTGCGACCTCAGATCCGGAATATGCGAGAGGTGCGAGGATCACGCTGTCATTTTGTCCCGATGCGATCAAACTGTTCCCAAGAAGCGTCCAGTACTCTCCCCTGGTATTGGTCGATCCAAGAAGTGGCGACGCCGCGATGAAGCATCGTTTGTCAAAGGCGTTTACAACGCGAGCGCCATAATTTGACCTGTGGCGTTGTCCACCGTAGTTGGCCGCGTTCGATTGGCCAAGAATGAGTAAGACAGCAGTTCGGTCAGTCTGAGGCGGGCAGGCCACAAGCGTTTTTGATTCATCCCCGATGAGCCGTTCCTTGTCGTCGAAGTGTAACGGCTGGGAGCCACCACCTTTTCTCCGCCAACCATTTTCTTCAGCGCGGAAAGTTGTGGCCAAGACCGGTGATTACAATCATCCGGTTGGGTTAGATCGTACCTTCTATGGGCAGGTCCAGACCAAGCAGCGGGCTGCCGATCGTACGCGCGAAATCGCCGTCGGGGCAGGTCTCCAGCGGACCCGCGAACTGCTGGCAGAGGGAAAGCTCTGAGTATCGCCGAAACACAAATAACAGTGCGGCTGGTCATGGGTTTATCCCCGACCAGCCGCCGTGTGTCAGATACTGGGGACCCTGAAGGGAAGCGTCGAGACGCTTCTGCGGGGAGGTGCCGGGCGTCGGGTTTCCCACCGGCGCCCTTGGCTCTATCCCGACTTGTTGATCACGCGGCCTTTGCCGCTGTCACGGCGGCGAGCAGAATGCCGGCGGTCTCCACCGATGAACCGGGGTTCTGCCCGGTGATGAGCAGGCCGTCCTTGATAGCATAGGACGACCAGTCGTCGCCGCTGGAATAGATGCCGCCATTCTCCTTCAACATGTCTTCGACCAGGAACGGCACCACCTGGGTCAGGCCAACGCCGTCTTCCTCGGAGTTCTTGAAGCCGGTGACGTGTCTGCCCTGAACCAGCGGCTTGCCGTCGCCAGCCTTGACGTGGCGCAGCACACCCGGAGCGTGGCAGACAAAGGCGACGGGCTTGCCGGCCTGATAGAGCGATTGGATGAGGGCGATCGAATTCCTGTCTTCCGCCAGATCCCAAAGCGGGCCATGGCCACCCGGATAAAAGACGGCGTCGTAATCTTCGGGAGAGACCGAAGCGAGCGTTACGGTCGAGGCGAGCACGGCCTGGGCATCCGGGTCGGCATGGAAGCGGCGGGTCTGGTCGGTCTGGAAGCCCGGTTCGTCGCTCTTCGGGTCGAGAGGCGGCTGTCCGCCCTTCGGCGATGCGACGGTGATGTCGGTGCCGGCTTCGCGGAAGGCATAATAGGGGGCGGCGAACTCTTCGAGCCAGAAGCCGGTCTTCCGGCCGGTGTCGCCCAGTTGGTCGTGCGAGGTGAGAACCATGAGGATTTTCATCTGGGGATCCTTTCGAGACAGATGCGATCGGTTGCTTTCGATGAGGGGGATCATGCCTCGGCGGCCATCATTCCTGAAATTTATTTCTTTGATTTCAGTTATGCATTCGGCAATATATCTGGATGAAGTATGACCTCAACCTCCTGCCTGTCTTCGTGGCGCTCATGGAAGAGCGCAATGTCACGCGCGCAGCCGAACAACTGGGCATGACGCAGCCGGCCGTCTCCAACGCCTTGAACCGCCTTCGCGAGACGCTGCGCGATCCGCTCTTCATCCGCGAGCGCTATGGCATGAAGCCGACTGAAATGGCGCAGGCACTTGCTCCGGTGATCCGCAGCGCATTGGCGAGCCTGGATGACGTCATTCTCGGTCAGCAGGCGTTCGATCCGGCGCGAGCGACACGGCAGTTCACCATCGCCCCGAACAGCTACGTCGAGTTCGTCCTGATGCCGGTGATCGTGGCGCGGCTGCGCGAATGCGCTCCCGGGATCAGGCTTCGCCTGACGCCCTTCGGCAATGATCTGGCCGAGACCGGCGCGATCTCAGGGGCGACGGAAATGGTGCTCGGCCGGATCGTCGAGCCGCCTGATAACATGGTCGTGCAGCATCTCATGGATGATGGACTGGCCTGTGTCGTGCGCAGCGATCATCCCGAGATCGCCGAAAGCATCTCCGAGGAACAGTATCAGCGGATGCGGCACGTCAACGTGCTTCCGCCCGGCCGGATGCGCGTCGGCCTGTTCCAGATGCTGCAGCAGGCCGGTCTCAGGCGCGACGTTTCGGTCTCCGTCACCCATTTCCTGGCGGTCCCGGAAATGGTGGCCGTCACCGACTATTGCGCCACGCTGCCCCGGCTGATCTGCCATCGCCTTGCCCGCGACCCGCGTCTCAAAGTCCTGCCCGCACCGGTCGATCTCGGCCGCTTCCCGGTCGAGCTGGCATGGCATGTCCGCTATCGAAACGACCCCGCCCACCGGTGGCTGCGGTCGTTGATATCAGAGGTGGCGAAGGATGTCTCCGGCGCTCCGGTGGCAGAAGTGATGGCTGGAAAGTGAGAGCGCGTGTCCGAGACCTCGGCGAGGCCTTCATGGGCGAATTGCAGGGCAAAAATCGGTGTTGATGGCGCCCGATTATGGCATACGTCGCTGTTCTTGCTGCAGACGCCACCCGCGCGCCGTCCTCCTCCGGCTTGAGCCGAGGATCCACTCTGGCCTCCTGATGGCACATCGGTCGCTCTCGACCATGCTGTCCAGTAGGCGCTGCTGAAGGCTAACTCACTTCGTCGGCTGCGATCGTACGGTCAATTTATTTCCGTCAGGATCGCGAAGATATGCGACGAATGACCCGTTCGGACGTTCCCGTGGCGGGCTCTCGATCGCTGTGCCACCATGCGCAGTACCGGCGGCATGCCACGCTAGAACATGGTCGGGGCTCGCGGCGGCGATACCGATAGTCCCACCGTTGGCTACGGTCGCCGGCTTGCCATCAATCGGTTTCGTGATCATCAGCCGACCACCCTCGTGGACATAGATCAGCCTGCCTCTTGCATCCATCTCGCCGGGCTTGCCTCCCAATGCAGCGAACGTGGCGTCGTAGAAGTTTCTGGCCCGCTCCAAGTCGTTGCTTCCAATCATCACGTGGGTGAACATGCTTCATCTCCAGTAACGTAGCCAATAGATCAGTAGCCGATCTCGATAAATTCACGTGCCTTTGCCAACGCCTTTCACCCTGGCAAAGGGTCCTTCGGCCGTGCCCTCTTAGGCCGGGAAAGGGTTTCGCCACGCATCCAGTTGTTCAAGCCGCCCGTACCACGCTTGGATATGCCGAAACTCGGCGAGTGGAATCTCAGCAGAAGTCGCATAAGGAAGTGCAGCGGCCAATGCGAAATCTGCCACAGTCAGTGTTTCCCCGACCGCGACGCTGTTCTTGGCCAAATGATCGTCGAGCACGCGAGCATGGAGCCGAAAACTGGTCTTTGCATCTTCGATCACGGCGACGTCAGGCTGCCCGCCGAACAACGGCTTGATCAAGGTTTCAAACCATAGCGTTGCCCCGTGCCGGGTGAAATGACTGGCATCCCAACTCAACCAGCGCAGCGCATCGATCTGCCGGTGGTCATGCGGCCAAAAATCCGATGCGACGCTGTCAGACAGCCTGCACATGATGGCGTTCGCTTCCCATAAAGTTCCGGCATCATCCTGCAGCACCGGGACTTTCCCGTTCGGGTTAAGCGCCAGGAATTCTGCGGTACGCTGTTCTCCGCTTGCCAGGTCAACCCTGACGAACTCGACGTCGGCTTTGAGATAACGAGCGGCGGCGCAGGCCTTCCGGGGATTGAGCGTCTCACAGTAATAGAGCTTCATCGCCGCCTTAGGCATGATCCGGCCCTTGGGGTCTAGTCCCGAGAAAGAAGCTCAACCGCTCGAGACTTTGCGACCAGCCGTCCTCATGACCCTTTAGTGACGATGCGCTATCAAACCCACTCTGCCGAAACGTCATTTCCGTGCCTCCGTCGCTTTCCCTGAACGTGATGGTGACGACCGTTTCCGGGCTGTTTTCGCCGGTTGCAAGCTCCCAGGCATGTGTGAAGACAAGCCTATGCGGCGGCTCGACCTCCAGATATTTTCCGCCGACCCAATGCTCTTCTCCATCTGGCGCGATCAGACAGGCGCGGTGTCTACCGCCGGGCCAGGCATCAAGCCGATCGCCCACCGCCTTGAAACCGTGAGGGCCGCACCATTGCACCAACGCTTTCGGGTCGGTCCATGCCCTGAAAACCAGATCGCATGGGGCATCAAACCTTCGGACAAGAACCAAGTCGCGGGTGTTGTCGGTGTCGGTCTCTGGATTAGTCATTGTCGTATCCTTGTACCTTGGACAGATAGTCATCGAGACGATCAAAGCTTTGATCCCAGAGGCGTCTGTAATCGGCGACCCAATCAGCAATCGTCTTCAACGCAGCCGGCTCGAGCACGCGGGGACGCGAATTCGCTTCACGGCCGGAGCGGATCAATCCGGCCTGTTCCAGGACCTTGAGATGCTTTGATATGGCAGGCTGAGACAACTCGAAGGGATCAGCGAGTTCAGCCACCGTCGCCTTGCCGTTCGCAAGCCGCCCAAGAATTGCTCGCCTCGTGGGATCGGCGAGTGCGGAGAAAATCGCATCGAGCTTGTCGTCCATATATCACCATCTAGCTATATAGCTACATGGATATATTCTACGCAGCGCAATGTCAACGGTTTTGCATGGGCGAAATCACGGGGCAAAAACCGTTGTTGATGCGCACCCGATCATGTCGGGATACGTCGATGTTCCTGCTGCAGACGCCACCCCGCGCTCCGTCCTCTTCGGGCTTGACCCGAGGATCCACTCTGGCCTCCTCGATCAGCAGCGGGCATGGATCCCAGGCTCAGGGCCTGGGATGACGGAGGGTGGGGGCGGGTTGCCCACGCCAGTCGGTGAAAGCGGCCGATCGTGCTCAAGATGAGATCGCGGCAAGAGCAATCAGGGTGACAAAGACGCTGAGCGGCGCTAGGTGTGCATAGTCGCGGTGGCGGAGAACCGTAAAAACCGCAGCCGCGATGATGACCGCCCCAAGCGCCACGCCGACAATGCGACTGGCAGGAAGCGCAATCAGGACGGCGCTCGATATTTCCCGTCCACCGGTGACGATGCCCCACCAGCGCGGATAGCCCCAGCGGGCGAAATCATCTTGCGTCCCGGACGTACCGATGGCGTTGACGAGGCCGGCGCCAGCGAATGCGACAACCAGGAACCAGATTGCAAGAAGGTGAACCATCTCAGTCAGCCCCGATCATCATCGGGATGGCAACCAGGACCATGATCATTGCCGTCAGGCCATGAATGGCGAAGGCGCTTTTGGTGGAGCCTTTCGCGGCGAGAATGAGCAGCATGTCACCTGCGGGGATCATCGCTTCGATCAAAAGCACGATGCCGACCTCGCGCTCAACGCCCCACACCATGAACGCCAGCACGAGCAATCCGGCGACGATATCGCGCACCCCTTTGAGGCGAAGCCACCAGGCGACGTTTGGGCCATCTTCAGGCAGCGGCAGGCCGAAGCCGCGCATCGTCGTCGTCGGGCTGGCAATATAGCCGGTGCCGATCGCGATAATCGCGAGGGCAATCAGCAACCCTGTCCCATTTAACAGCCACTGCATTATGCACTCCTTCTGTCGATGCTATATAAAATAGCGTTGATAGATAACTGCGCTAGCATTGCTAGTTTGTCAAGCGTGGATATAATCCTCGCTATTGATCTGCCGGCCGTGGAGATTTTGGAAATGGGTAGCGCAGAGCGAAAAACTCGGGAAAGGGCCGAGCGCGAAGATCGCATTGTCGCGGCGGCCCGTGCCGTCGCCGAGAGCGAAGGATGGGATGCGGTGACGATCCGCCGCCTGGCCACGGAAATCGAATACAGCCAGCCGGTCCTCTATTCGCATTTCGCCAACAGGGACGCCATCGTTGCAGCGGTCGCAGTCGAGGGCTTCAAGGAGCTTGCAACCGTTCTCCAGGATGCGGCGGGCGAGGCGAAGGGACGACGAGAGCCCCTCATGGATGTCGCCATGGCCTATTTTGCCTTCGCCCTCAGTCGCCCGGCACTCTACGAGGCGATGTTTATCCTGCCGACCCAGTTGCAGTTCGCCGAGGTTGAAACGAGATCGGAACTTCGGGCCGGTTTCGACGCCATCGCTGCTGCCGTGTCTCCCTTCTGTGCCGATGCGGAGATCGTGACCGAGACCTTCTGGGCAGCCCTTCATGGACTTGCCGAGCTCGAACGTGCAGGCCGCATCAGGCCCGGCATGCGTGACAGACGCATCGCGCTTGTTGTCCAGGCGATCATCGATGCAGGGGTTCATCAAACAGGGTCGTCAGATCAGGTCTGAAGGCTTGGCCGGTGGCCGCCGCACTGCGAGAACTGGCTGGCGCCTATTTCTCCTCCTTCATTCCTGTGCTTGTCACGGGAATCCAGCCACGGCGCGTCCGTGCCGTGAATGACTCTCATCCAAACAAGAAAGTCTATCGCGCCCAAGGACTTGGGCGCACTGGATTCCTGTGACAGGCACAGGAATGAGGGAGGCTGGGGCGTCGACTTCCACGCCGAGATATCTGCGCCGATCGCCTGGGGCCGATCTCGGCCGCTTGCATGACGCCGATCTGCGTGCTAAACACTGAACTATATGGTTCAGTATTCGACAGATCGCCTTGACGCCTCTTTTGCCGCGCTCTCAGACGCCACGCGACGCGGCGTTCTGGAGCAGCTCGGCAGTGCTGATGCTTCGATCACGGAGCTTGCTGGGACGTTCCACATGACCCTCACGGGCATGAAGAAGCACATCGGCGTGTTGGAGCAGGCGGGGCTGGTGACGACGGAGAAGGTCGGGCGTGTGCGGACCTGCAGGCTCGGCTCACGCGGGCTCGAGGAAGAGGCGGCCTGGATCGAAGCGCGCAGCCAGATCTGGAACGCACGCTTCGACGCGCTTGATGACGTCATTGAGGCCCTGAAACGGAAGGAGAAAGTCGATGGGGGACAGAGCGAGTAACGGCCGCACGGCGGTCGAACGGAGATCCGAGCTTGAACTCGTGGTGACGCGCACCTTCAACGGCCCGGTTCGCCTCGTATTCGACGCGTGGACCAAGCCCGAATTGTTCAAGCTGTGGTGGGCGCCGAAGTCGATGGGCGTGCCCATTCTTTCCTGCGAGATGGATGTTCGCACCGGGGGCAGCTATCGCATCACGTTCGGACACGACGCTTCGGACGCCATGGCCTTCTTCGGCAAGTATCTCGACGTGTCGCCGCCATCGCGCCTCGTCTGGACCAATGACGAAGGCGGGGAGGAGGGCGCCGTCACCACGGTGACCTTCGAGGAAGAGGACGGCAGGACGCTGCTGGTACTGCGGGAACTCTATCCCTCGAAGGAAGCGCTCGACCAGTCTTTCGTCGGCATGGAAGACGTGTTGCCGGAGCAGTTCGAGCAGTTGGATGAACTTCTCGTCACGCTCAGCGCGAGCATGTGACAGCTCGACTCATTCGGCCATGCCGCAAACAGTGACGAACCAGGGAATTGGCGCAGCGTGGCTGCTTCCTGAAGTCCGCTGCCAACCCATGTTCCGCCGGCGATGGCGCAATTCACGGGTGGATGCGGCCTGTCGATCTTAGACCGCTCGAACCTCGGCAAGCCGCTTGACTGCGTATTCGTCCCGCCAGCAGACGGCGGCTTCCCATGCGGCCGAGGCTTGCGCGGCGATGTCATGTGCGCCGTCGTCGAGATCGGCAGCGTTGTCGGGCAGCACCAGGTCAAGGTCGGGGACGTCGACATGTGACTCATCCCAGTCGATCAACGCGACCCGATCTGCAGTCATGCGGATGTTGCCGGGGCTGTTGGGATTGCCGTGGACAACACATGTCTGACGCCCGATGAGCCGCGCCCACGCTGCTCGACATCGAATAACGCCCTCAGGCGGCATCGCGGTCAGGTTGATCCTCGTTCCGGTCTCAGTATGCAGGAGGTCGCTCGAGGATCGCCAGCCCGGGCGCTGCGGCCAGCCCTGTGTCAGCCGATGCAGCTCGCGCAGCGTGTCGGCGACGCGACGCCAGTCGGACCCCGTCTCGGGCGGTCCGCCCTCCATGTATTTCATCACCACCAGCCCGTCCACGAACAGCCGGCCGTCAGTCGTCGGGATCGGTACCGGAACGGTCATGCCTTCACGGTCGAGGTGTTGGAGCAGCTCGGCTTCCCATTTAAGATCAGCGTCGCTCCTGGAGCCGAGACGAGCGACTGCGATCTGCCCATGGACGCGAACGCTCCACACGTCGTTGGCAACGCCACCCGTGAGCCGTTCGATGCGAACCGCGTCTTCACCCCATTGCCCGAGTGCTTCCCATCCCATTGGCGATACCCTTGGAGGTCATGATTAATGACGAAAGAAATAGAGAAAGTTTACGACGCCACAAGGCCGCTGGCGGCGGGCGCAAAGCTGCCGTTGGTAGCAACCCGAACGCCTCGTTCATTCCTGCGTCCTCAGGCTTTCCCCGACAAGTTCCCATAAATCGACCTTCTCGGCCCGCCCCTTGAGCTGCACCAGGCCCAGCGGGCGAAGGGCGAAGCGGGTGCCGACGGCCTCGTGGATGGCGGCGCTCACCAGGATCGAGGTGTTGAATTCCTTGTTCAGTCCTTCCAGCCGTGAGGCGACATTGATCGTATCGCCCATGGCCGTATACTGCTGCCTGGAAATCGCGCCGAAGCTGCCGACCACTGCCGGGCCGGTGTGCAATCCAAATCGGGTGATGAGCGCGGGACGGCCATTCCGGCGGTTGGCTTCATTCAACTCGTCGACCGCCGCTTTCATGGCAAGCGCGCACCGGCAGCCGTTTTCGGCATGGCTGGCATCCGGAACAGGGGCGTTCCACATGACGAAAATGGAATCGCCGAGATATTGCACGACAGTGCCGCCATGGCACTCGGCGATGGTGTTTAAGACTTCGAAATAGGCCGACAGCGTATCGACCACATCCTCGGGCGAATGCTGCTCGGAGATGGTGGTGAAGTCGCGGATGTCGGTGAACAGCACCGTCACATCCTGCCGCTGCGCCTTGACGACGGCTCGTCCCTCGGGATTGACGATCCGCCTGACGACTTCACGCGGAACATAGAGGGCAAACTGGCTGATGGCATGACGGCTTGCCGCCAGCGCGCTTGCCAGCGTGTTGATCTCCGATATCCAGGAGTGGGAGACGCCTTTTTCGCCGACGTCGAGATCGCCGATCCTGCGCGCCTCGTCGGCGAGGCGATAGAGGGAACGGCTGACCATGCGTGAGAGCATCACCGAGGCGGCGACGCCCGCGATCACGAAGGCGGCCGCAATCAGGAGATTGTGCAGGAGCAGCCGATTGGCTTCAGCTACCAGATCTTCCAGGGGCACGACGATTGCGGCAACGCTTCCCTTGAACAGACCGGACACGCCGACGGGGGCGATCTGCAGGATCTGGCGTTCGCCATCGAGATCGATCCGCACCACGCCGCCATTTGCAAAGGCCGGATCACGCCTGAGCCTCGCCACCGTTTCGAGGCTCGTGTCGTAACTGTCGGTCGTCGTATCGACGGCAACGGCGCCATCGGCATTTTTCGACCATACGCCGAGAAGCCTGTTCATGATTGCCGGGTCGGAATGGGCGATCAGATCATCGGCATCATCGATGATATAAGCGCGCGCCCGCGGCGAAATCTCCTGCGCATCCAGCAGGCGGCTGACAGTCATCAGGTGGATGTTGATGCCGACGACAACCTGATCGTCGTCTCTCATCGGTGCTGCGATCGTCAGCGTTGGAAGCTGCAGCGTTCCCGCGACATAGGGTCCGACGGATACTTCCTCGCCGTGCTGGATGACGGATTGGTACCAGGGGCGTTGCCGCGGATCGAATGATGCATAGTCGACGTCACGCTCGGCGATCGGCCTTGCCTGGCGGTCGAGGAAGCGAAACGTCGATATGACGTCCGGGCCCTGTCTTCGTGCTATCGTGCGGACCGCAAAAGCCGTACCATCGGGTGCTGCGAGGATCCGGCGGACATCCTGCCTTTGCGTGTTGATGACCTGCAGATACGAGCCGTCAGGATAGCCGGTGTAGACGCTCGTCGCGTTGGGGACGTTTCTGAGAACCTCCAGAAAGAATTGCTGTTTCGCCGTGATATCCTGGGGCGGCGGGGAGGCGAGCTGCGGCAGGGTCGATGCCAGTGCCACCGCCTCGGTGCCGCCCTGCAGCGTATTGCGGTACCCCTCGATCAGCCGCAGGCTCATCTCGCGCATCTGCTGCATGCCCGCACTGACGGCAGCATCGCTTCCTTGCCTGAACGCCAGCCAGATGATGGGCGTCGACGTGCAAAGCAGCGATGCGACGACCAGGACACCGAGATGCAGTCGTAGGGGTTTAGACCAGTGCACGAGATTTCCCCCAAAATGCGGACACGTCTCAGCGCACGAGGCATAGTTAACGATGGCAGCTAACCGCTTTTTGAAAACTTACACAAGGCGGTGAGTGCGGTCACACCGCCGCTGCGCGTTTCGGTAGAACAAAGTCGCCGACCGTATGAACTGTCGCCGATCATGCCCGCATGCGTCCTGTCCTTGCTCCAGCCGCCACTCCGCGCTCCGTCTTCCTCGGGCTTGACCCGAGGATCCACACCGGCCTCCATTAGCAACGGGCATGGATCCCAGGCTCAAGGCCTGGGATGACGGAGGGTAGGTTCAATGGCAGAGAACCAGCGACGCGAGACTGAGGCCCTATCAATTGATGCGGCCTACCGCCGGTGAAGCGCCTTCAGCTTCTCATAATGTTCCTCGACCCGGCGGCATGCCTCTCGCGAGGTTTGCTCCGAGCCGCTGCGAGGCATGATCTCCTTTCGCACCCATGGAAGGTGGGTAGCGTTCCACTTCCACAGGCCGGGTTTCAGGTCAGCCGCGTTCTCAAGCTCGACGCGGCCGAAAGACTGGTCGCCGTCGAAGCCGCTAAAATCCTGATGTCCTTCTCCAGGCCAGGTCTCGCGCCATGTGTAGATCGGTTGGTATTGATCTTTCATGTTGTGGCCCATCCGCTTTGCGCGCCATCGTCGATAGATGGCTTTAAGCATTTGCGGGCGCTCCAGTTCCGAAGAAAAAAGCGGTTGCCGAATGACCCATAGAGTGGTACATCAACTAAGCATTGGAGGCGTGGAATGATCGTCGGGTTTCAGGACGAATGGCTGCGGGCCTTTTTCGTGGAGGATATCCACTCCCGCAACATTCCGTCCGATCTCGAAAGCCGGTTGTTCCGCAAGCTCCAGATGATCGACGACGCGATGACCGATCAGGATTTGCGTGTGCCACCCAGCAATCATTTCGAGAAGCTGCGCGGCACGCTCGACGGCCTGCATTCGATCCGCGTCAACAAGCAGTGGCGGCTGATCTTCCGATGGGACGGCGGTCGCGGCGAAGCGTCGGATGTTTATCTCGACGACCACAGCTATCGATGAGGTGACGCCATGTTGATGACCACACGCAAACCGGCCACGGTCGGCGAAATCCTGACGGAAGAGTTCATGCAGCCGCTCGGCCTGACGCAGGCGGTGCTTGCCGAGGCGATGGGCGTGCAGCGCAAGCATGTGAACGAACTCTGCAACGACCGGCGCAACGTGACGGCGGCGACCGCGCTCATTCTGGCGCGCGTGTTCGGCAACAGCCCGGACTTCTGGCTGAACACGCAGCGTCGCAGCGATCTGTGGAGCGTCATGAATTCGCCCGAGGAGCGGGCGCGGGTCGATCGTGCCAAGCCCTTGCCGAAGGCGGCATAGCGCGGAGCGATCCCACCGATTTGCCGCCGTTTCTTCGCCATGACCGCACGGCCTGCGATTTGGCTTTCGGTTCTACTCTTGCCGCCGCTTGATGTCTGTTTGACTCGAACCGAGAAACAGGCGGCGACATGGAAGGCGATGACGACGAGAAGCCGGACGAGACCGTCCCGGCCAACGGCAATGACGGTGCGGACGGCGAGCCGGAGGCGGAGACATGGCAACGCATCGACCGCGCGGCGCTGACGCTGGCCCGGATCATCGGTCGCCGCATGGCGCGAGAGGACTTTGCGGCGCTCGCCGCCGCCAATGACAACCACAGGCCCGATGCGGCCGGGAAGACGGAGGACGAGGCCGACAAGGATGCCGAGAGTGATCCTGAACCCGCATATGCGACGGTGCTTCACAGCAGTTCTTGCTCTATTGGCTATTGGTCTAAGGCCAGCCGCCGGAACGCCGAAATGTCCTGCTCAGGATGAATTGCTGGCGAAAGCGGAGATCGTGGTTAAGGCGCGCGTGAAATCGCTGTCGATCGGCGAATCTGGTTTCATAGGGACAAAAGACTCTCCGACGCGGTGGATAAGGGCAGATCTGGAGATCAAGAGAGTTATCAAAGGCAAATTCCCGGGAAAGGAGGCGACGGTGTACGGTGCCGTGTATCCCCCAGGGCCTTTCGGGGAACTGACCACGATGGCGTTATCTTACGGTTTCGATGGCCATGACACCTTCGAATGGGAGCTTTCGCGCCGCGAAATCGGTGATGATGTGGCGTTGTTTTCAATGAACGCCTGCAACTATCACAAATTCCCCGACGGGGCAGTTGCTCCCCGCTGATCGACGGTGTCACATCGCGATTGGCGCATGTCGGCTCACGCCCGCTTCCGCCGCATCTGCGTGACGCTCCGCCAGACGGCCGAGACCAGGAAGTAGAAGGCGCCGAGGCCGGCATATCCGGCGATGTTGGCAATGGAGGGTGGTTCCGGCATTTGCGCCTGGGCGATGAAGAACGCGCCTGCCACCGCGGATTGGCCGCCGCTGAGGATCATCGCCCACTGGCCGCCATTGGTCTTCCAGCGCCGGACAGCGGTTCCAAGCTGCAGCAGGCCGGAAAAGATCGCCCAGAGGCCAAAGACGCCGAGAACCCAGTTCATGCTCATCGTCAGGGCGACGATCACGGCAGCGGTCGTCACCGCGCTGACGGTGACGTTGATTGCCTGGCTGCGGTTGTTTGCCAGGCCGCCATTCCGCGATGCGTCGACCAGGTTGGCGGCGGCATCCCAGGCCGGGTAGAGGATCAGCAAGGCGGCCGCGACGGCAAGCGACTGCTGGCCGGCCGTCAAGGCGGCTGCGACCCAGATTGCGGAAAAGGCTGCGCGGGTGAAGTAATAGCGGGTCAGCCACTGTTCCCTGTCGCCAGACGCGACGGTGGTTGAATAATCGGTCATCATGATCTCTTTCCTGAATGTGATGGTGTTGGTCTGATGGGGGCGGCTCACCGTCATGAGCGGCGGCGTCCGTCATCGAGACTGGTTTCCTGGGCTTGCCGGAACTGCCCGAGCATTGCCGGGCGGCTGTCGAGACGGTGTTCTCCGTCGTTCGGGTCCATCGGCTGCTGGTCAGGCGGCATTCCCTGGTAAATCGCCGGTCGAACCGGGGGCGGCCCGGCCGACCGGCGACGACGTGGTCACATGGGCGGGACCACGCCATTTTTCCCGACAAGCACCTGATGGGCGAGGGGGCCTGAGGCGGCTTTCTCGGCGGGGATGAAGACGGCGGCGCCGGGAACGAGATCGTCGTTGGTGGCCGGAGCGATGGTCACGACGGGCGTGCCGTCCGGAATGGCGATCTTCTTTTCCTTGCCGTGATAGGAGACGGTGACGGTGCGGCCGTCGACGCCCTTGACGGCGTCGGCCACGGTCGCATTGGTCATGCTGCTGTTGGGCTTGAGGTCCCAGCCATAGCTGCCTTCACCCGCACCCTTCATCGCCGGCGGGAAGATCAGCACTTCAAGCGCGCCGTCGCCGCCGCCTGCGTTGGGCAGCGATGCGATGCCGACGAAGTCGCCCGGCTTGATGTCGGTGACCGCAGCATTTGCAACGCTCGCCAGTTTCCAGCCGTCGGCGAGGGTGACATCGACGGTCTGTCCTTCGCGGGTCTTCACCTTGAGAGCGGAGCCGCTGTAGGTAACGATGCTGCCCCTGACATGGACCTGCTCGGGTTTCTGGTCTTCGGCATGGACCGGCGCCGCTGGAAGGGCCGCCGACGCGATAGCGGTGAGCCCCAGCACGAGGGCGGGGAGAATGGTCTTGATCATGTCGTTCTTCCTACTAGTTGGTAGTTTCGCTGAACGTGGTTATCGCTCCGGGCTATATTCCGCCCGGAACTTTATCGAGCGGCGGTCGGAGTGAGCCGCTGCAAGGTGGGGGCCAGAATGGTGGCGAAGACCTCCGGGGTTCCGTAAGCCCGGGCCGACAGCATAGCGCCATGGACGGAGGCCATGAAGGCTTCAGCCTCGACGCGCGGTGCGCTCGACAGTTTCAAACTCCCGCCCTGAGCGCCCCGTTCCATCACAGAAGTCAGCCATGCCGAAGCAAAGCGGAAGAAGGCCTTGACCTCGCCCGCGACCTCCGGCGGCAGCGCCGGCAGTTCGCTCGCAAGCAGGGCGCAGACGCAAAACGGCCTGCTTGCATCCTCGATGCACTGGGCCCAGTGGCCCGCATAGGTTTGGAGGAGCGCCAGGGGATCCCGCACCTGCTGCTCCAGGCCCGCGATACCCGCCTCGGCATTTTCGCGATATCGCACCACAAGCGTGCGCACCAGATCGGTCTTGCTCGGAAAGTGGTGATGGATGCTGGCCTTGCGGATGCCGACGACGGCAGCGATATCGGCATAGCTGAAGCCGTTATAGCCTCCGGTCATGATCAGCGCTCGCGCGGAGGCCAGGATTTCGTCGGAGGTCGTCAAAAGATTGCTCATGGGCTGTATCTACCTTCCAGTAGGAAGGTTGTCAAGCGCAAAGCAGATTTTCCGCCGTCAGCGGTGGTGGAGAGGTGACAGGCTTCCCCTTGCCCCTAGCGAAAGTGATGGAGGCATCGGTTGTAGCGACCGGCCTTGACTCGCCTCGAACACCCAGAACATAATCAGAACATCTAATATGCGGAATGGAGTTTTGGATGTGCGGCCGCGTCTATATCAAGACATCGCTTGAGGAACTGGTGCGCAATTTCGCCTTCGCAGAGCGAGGCGCGATCGATGCGCTCGGGAACCGATTTCCGCGCTACAACGGCGCGCCGACGCTGGATTATCCGATCATCATTCGCGACGTGGTCCGCGAGCCTGACATCATGGGGCCGGTGTTCGCCTCGGCGCGCTGGGGTCTGATGCCGGCATGGATGAAGCCGGGTGGCCGGCCCCCACCGATCAATGCGCGCTGCGAGGGCATTGCCACCAACGGCCTGTTCCGCTCGGCCTACAGATCGCGCCGTTGCCTGGTGCCGATCAACGGCTTCTTCGAGTGGAAGGATATTTTTGGCACCGGCAAGAACAAGCAGCCCTATGCGATCGCCATGGCTGACGGCTCGCCCTTTGCGCTCGCCGGCATCTGGGAGACGCGGCGCGACAATGACATAGAGACTCGGAGCTTCGCAATTGTCACCTGCGAACCGAATGAGATGATGGCGCAGATCCATGATCGGATGCCGGTCATCCTGCATCGGGAGGATTATGAACGCTGGCTATCGCCGGAACCCGATCCGAACGACCTGATGAAGCCGTTCCCGGCGGAGTTGATGACCATGTGGCCGATCGGCCGCAATGTCGGTTCGCCGAAGAACGACACGGCTGACATTATCGATCCGATCGACCCCGATCCGGAACCGACGCTGATCTGAATTCACCGGCTCGGGCGGGAGCCATCCATCAACCATGCGGTCAAAGAGATACCTCGCGAGAGGACGGGACGACGCATGCCAGAACAAATCACTTGGAAATCGTGGGAACATGTCAGCGGCCGGGAAATCAAATACAAATGGCGGCACGCCTGGAGGGAGAAACCCGGCGACGATTACGTCGCTTTTGACGGCGATACCCAGATCGGAAGGATATTCCAGTCACAGGCAGGCGAAGGGATCGACAATCGATGGTTCTGGATCGTGGCGACAGACGGCAGCAATCGATTGGATTGGCCGTCAGCCGGATACGAGGACAGTGCCTATGTCGCCTCGAGGCGGCTGGAAATGATCTATGAGAGCATCAAGAGCGGGAAACGGAGGACGGTGCATCCATGAGCATCGAAGGCCATTCGAACGCGCCGGGCGCCAATGTGATCGTTGAACATTATTGCGAGCACCGGCTTGCCGACGGCACAGGCTGCAAAGAATGGGGAGGCTGGGGAAACAGCCCATCCCCGGCCGTGCCAACGCGCTGGTGGTGCTTCGAGCATTTCCCGCATAAATCATACGAACAGGAACAGGCGCTCAGGCGGAAGCTGGAGGCGGCCGAGGGTGGGAAAATTATCCAATGAGGGCTGGCTGATTGATGTTCCGCGTCAGTCGTCGGTCGAGACGGTAACGGATTTCCACGCCTCGATCTCTTGCTGCAGGCGAACGATCCTCTCCGACACATGCTTGAGGGCGTCGCTACCGAGCAGCAGCTGCGGCGGCGGATTGTCGGATTCGATGAGCTCCAGAACCGCGGCGGCCAGTTTGGCGGGATCGCCGAGCTGCTTGCCGCTGACGGCCTGTCGCGCCTCGCGGATTGGATCGAACAGGCCATCATAATCGGCGATCGACCGCTCCGTGCGGACCATCGATCGTCCGGCCCAGTCCGTCCGGAAGGAACCGGGGCAAAGGGTCGTCACATGCACCCCGAACGGGGCCATTTCCGCCCGCATCACCTCCGATATGCCTTGAAGCGCAAACTTGCTGCCGCAGTAATAGGCGATGCCGGGCATGGTGATCATGCCGCCCATCGAGGTGACGTTGACGATGAACCCTTGGCGTCGCGCGCGAAACCGCAGCAGAAATGCCTTGGCGACGGCGACGGCGCCGAAGACGTTCACCTCGAACTGCCGCCGCATCTCTTCGATCGGCGACTCCTCGAGCACACCCTCATGGCCGTAGCCGGCATTGTTGATCAGCACGTCAACCGGCCCATGCTCCTCCTCCGCCTGGCGGACGACATCATCGATACGGTCGAACTCGGTGACGTCGCAGACGACCGGCCGCAGGCCAGGCAGGGTTTTGGCGAGCGCCGTGCGCGACGCCTGCGAGCGCACAGTGCCGATCACCCTGTGGCCCGCCTGAAGCGCCGCAGACGCAATGGCCAGCCCGAAGCCGGAATTCGATCCGGTGATGAAGAAGGTCTTTCCTGACATCAGCGATACTCCTTGATTGAGGATAGGAATTGACAAATAGTATGGAGAAACCGGCGCATCGATTGCGGATTCTCTCAAAATGTTGCCAAATCCTATGAAGGGTGATCGCGGCCTATCCAGGCGAGGGGAGATGGTCGCCTTGGCTGCACGTCTCGCGCCCCGTCACGGATATAATCCGACCGCGCTCGCTCCCGTCCGCATATTGCGCACGGAAGCCGTGCTCCACGACATCCCTGTCCTCTATAAACCGGGCGCGGTTTTCGTCCTGCAGGGCAGCAAGCAGGGCATCCTCGAAGGCGAGGTCTTCCTCTATGACGAGGAGCACTATCTGGCGGTGTCGCTGCCCGTTCCATTCCGGATGACGTCGACGGCAAGTCCCGAGCGGCC
The DNA here is from genome assembly GCF_057653695.1 of Rhizobium sp. SRDI943. NCBI lineage: Bacteria > Pseudomonadati > Pseudomonadota > Alphaproteobacteria > Hyphomicrobiales > Rhizobiaceae > Rhizobium > Rhizobium sp. SRDI943. The sequence continues at coordinate 860,121 of NZ_CM172787.1, forward strand.
ATTGCTTGCGGTCTATGTCGAGTTCGATATGCAGATGGCAGCCGAGATCGCTTTGCAGGTGGAAAAACATGCCGAACTGCCAGGCGACGAGCCGAGAAGTCTCGTCTCGAGCAGGATGTCCGGTGATATCGAGGATGTCCTGCTGCGCCTGCTGACGGCACTACGCAGCAGCGTCGAGACGGATGTGCTTGGCGCCGGCATTCTGCGCGAATTGCACTACCGTGTCCTGGTCGGCCCGCAAGGCGGCGCGATGATCGCAGCCCTTCAGCAGAAAGGCAGGTCCGGAAAGATCATCCAGAGCCTGGCCTGGCTGCGGGAAAACTATGGCCGGGAGATCGCGGTCACCGATCTGGCAAGAGAGGTGGGCATGAGCGTTCCGTCCTACCATGTCCATTTCAAGGGGCTGACCGGCAACAGTCCGATGCAATATGTCAAAGCGATGCGGCTTCACGAAGCGAGATTGATGATCGCCCGCCAGACGAGAACGATTGCCGAGGTCGCGGCTTCCGTCGGCTACGCCAGCCCGGCCCAGTTCAGCCGCGATTTCAAACGGCATTTCGGGCGCACGGCGTCGGAGGAGATCAAGTGGGTCCAGCGCCACCTTGGCGAACTGGGCGACGATCACGCCTAGGCCGTTTGGTCGGCCGCCTGCGCAGCGCCGGTCGCGATTAGCTACGTGCGCGGCGGTGAGCAGGCAGGCGGGATGCCGGCTTCGCCCATCGCGACGTGAGGGTCTCACGCCCCCGACGGTGCAACGGCCCGCAACGCGGTCCTGACGATCGCATCGCCGAACTCCGGCGAGACCGGGCGATGGCCGACCAGCAGCCGGAAGAAGACCGGTCCGTAGATCATGTCGAGCAGCGCCTCCATATCAAGCGGCGAAACGATCTCTCCCCGAGCCAGAGCCTCCTCCAGGATGACACGACCGGCGTTGCGGCTCGACAGGATCACCTGATTGCGGAAGGCCTTGGTGAATTCGCTTTCCGGGTCGGCGGCCGCAAGTGCCATGGTGATCTGCCGTCCGCGCGTGCTCGCAAAGGCAGTCACCAGCCCGCTCATCTGCGCCCCGAGAGCCGCTTGCGCCGTGCCCCCTCCAACCTCCGCTTCCGGTAGCCGGTTGACCAGAAGAGCGGCCATCGCCAGTTCCTGCGCGTTGGCCCAGGAGCGGTAGATCGTCGGTTTGCCGACACCGGACCGCGCCGCCACGGCTTCGATCGTCATGCGGCCAAAACCTTCGGCCATCAGGATTTCATGGGCCGCCTCCAAGGCACGCCTCTGCGCGGCAGCGCTTGGCGGCCGCCCTCGTTTTTTCGGTGTTGCATTACTCTCTTGACTCATATCTTTACGGTACGTAACGTTAATAAAGGAACCAGTCAAGGAGGATCATCCATGCCGAGTTTTGCCCGAAAAGTGAGCGCCTACTTCATCGTCAAGGATGCGGCGCGGGCCATCGACTTCTACAAGGAGGCTTTCGGCGCCACGGAAGTCTTCCGAATGACCGATCCTTCGGACGGGCGGATCGGCCATGCCGAGCTGCGTTTCGGAGAGACGCTGATGATGTTGGCAGACGAATATCCGGACTTCGGCGCCCTGTCTCCCGATACCATCGGAGGCTCGCCGGTGACCTTCCATATGGACACGATGTCGACCGACGCAGCACTGGCGCAGGCGCTGTCGGCCGGGGCGACGATGTTGCGTCCGGCGACCGACCAGAGTTTTGGCGAGCGGGTGGCGCAGGTGCTTGATCCCTTCGGTCACCGCTGGATGTTGTCGCAAACCATCGAGCAGGTCACGCCTGAGGAGATGCAACGCCGCTGGAACGCGGACATCTCGGCGTGAGTGCCACAGCCCTTGGAGCGCTCGAGGAGGCCGGTGGCCGGCGTCCGTCCCGAGCGACTGCACCATTTCTCTGGGGGTTCACTGAAGGTAGCTCACATCAAAACATCCGTCTTGACTCTCTTCGCTATCAGAACATAATAAGAACATCGGCGCGGCGGCCGCCATCTGAAAACCGAAGATGTGGAGAGCGGATATGCGTGAGCAGCCGATCGGCGAAGCCGTGGAAGATGATGCGTGGCCTGCAAGTGATGTGATGTGGCCGCCGGAAAAGGAGATTGAGGTCTCCGAGGCGCATGCAAGCCTTGTCAATGCCGTGGCGGGGAGCCGAGGCGTGAGATATTTCACGGCCTTCATCATCGACATCCCCAGCGATACCTGTCTTGGCGATGTCCAGATGGCGATCGACGAGGCTGCCGGCGAGGCCAGCGGCATCCTGCTGACCAAGCATGTCACCGGCCGTGACGCCGCAACAGGCGAGCCAGTTCTGACCGAGGAAGCCACGCGACCGTTCAAGTTTCCTTGCGGCGAGGGCGTCGCGAACGCCATATCGGCATTCTGCAGCAAACTCAAAATGGCGGGCATCTTCCCTTGATCGCCGTCATGCAACGCTTCCAGCCGGACCTCTCGAAAACGCCGATGCATCGTCGCACCAAAGAAGGTGGAGTTCCATCCGGCCATGCTTTGCCGCATGGGAGGGCCATGGTAAATTTCGATAGACCGTGTCGATTCCGGCGTCGTAAAATCGACAACCGTGAGAAAAATACGGAATGAGCCCCCATGCCCATCTTTCATGCGCAGTGTACCTGTGGCGCCCTTGCCCTGGAGGTCGATGGCGATCCTGTGCACAACCACGTCTGTACGTGCACGCGCTGTCAGCGTGCATCCGGCTGTGCGCTTTCACACAATGTGTGGTTCCGTGAGGAAAATGTCCGGATCATCTCCGGGGAATATTCCGTCTGGTTTCCGCAAGGCGAGACCACACCTGAGGTGATGAAAGCCTTTTGCCGGGTCTGTGGCGGGGGCGGGTTTTCGAAATCCGGAACATACTTTCCCGGCACTGTCGTCATCGCCGGCGGCACATTCGCCGATCCGTCCTTTCCTGTGCCGGATCATGTTCATTGGTGGGACAATCGCCCGCATTGGCTCGACCTCGCCGAGCCGATCGAGCGTCTTGCGGGAAATTGACCTCTCCGGGCATAGCCTGCGATGTGGCGCATTGGACGAAGCGCACGGTTAGAGCCTGCCGCCGCGCGAACACCGCGCCTGCTTTTCGGTGTCATGCTATGGCGCCACCGCCTTGTTTTCTCCGGCATCCGAACTACGGTGACGATGGGTTGATGGCGATGATTTGGGGATGGTCGCGTGCGTTTCTTTGCAGCTTTGGTGATTGCGATCCTGTTGAGTGGGGAGGGGGCGGTTGCGTGCCCTCTCAATGATACGTTGAAGCTGTGCGTGTTGAATGGTCGAAGCCTGGCTGCCCTGCACAACGGCGTTGATCGAGGCGATTGGACCGTTGAAGCGCCTTCTTCTCCCGCCAACACTACCTCTGAGCCTCGAACCGGCAGCGAGCAGTACACGATGCCGAGCGGATTGCGGTTCGCCACGTATTATCAGGAATACCGAAAGCTCTTTTCTGCTACCTGTACGCTCGATTATTTTGGCGTTCTGGCGACGGATCGTTCGGAGGATCTGCGTTGTTCGAACGCTGAGCTCGAAGCCTTCGAAGCTGGGCTCGCGGCAGCCTCGTTGGGTTCAGTCACGAAAGACCGCAAGCAAAGCGGCGTGGCCTATTTGATCGAGGGTGAGAATACGTGGATGACAGTCGTCGTCGTTGGCAAAGACCTGTTGAATGTCTGGGTCGAGACGTCAGTCCTCAAAAAACCCTAGAATACGCCGTGGACATGGAAGGCGCAAAAGTGACCGGCAAAAACCGTAGCAAACCGCGCTCGGGAAAACACACCGCCGACGCCCCAGCGGTCGACGCGTTCACCCGGAGCGCGCTCGCATCGGATCTGACGTGGATGCCGGATTTGACGGCTGTTGGAAAGCCACCGCTTACCGCTGATGCCTATGTAGAGGCCTATCTCGCAGATCCCGGCGAATGGTATTGGACGACGATTTTACTGCACGATCCGAGCGAGGTCGTCTTGAAACGAGTGCTCGCCATTATCGATCAAGCCCAATTGCCTGGCCACGAAAAAGCGCTCGGCCAATTGGGCGCCGGCCCGCTCGAGGACATGATGTCGGAGAAGTTGCTGGATCGTCTGCAACATTGGCTGCCCTTCACACCGGCCATGCGCCATGCGCTCGGTCTGGTTCGAATGTCCAGCGAACCTCTTGTCTCGCAAAAGCGACTGAAGGCGATGCTCTCGCGGTAGTGTGCCTCCGCGGCTGGCATGGATTCCAGGGCCAAGGCCTGGAATGACGGAGAGTGGGGCGTTTCCTGCGAACTTCGAGCCGAGGTTTTAGTTCAAGATGTAGTTTCGAAGGAATGTGCGAACGCTGCGGATGGACTTTCCTGCGGCGTCCGGATTGTATTTTTCGATGTGGCCCAACACCCTCCGTCCCACCTTAAATTCCGGGGCGTCAAAATCGTGGTAAGTGCCCTTGTAGATATTGAGCTCGATGGGCGGGCTATCGTCACTCAGCTTGGCAAGCCTCTTCCGGCATCGGTCAGCCGGGCTCCAATTGTCTCGTTCGCCAGTTAAAATCAAGATCGGCACCGTCGCATCGCCCTGAGTTGCCGCGCAGAGGGGATAGTAGGCAACCGCCGCCCTGAACTTGCTGTCCATCAGCTGTTCGTTGCCTTCGATTTTTGTTCCCTCCAGCGTCGCCGTGCCGCCGGTTGAAAAGCCCATCAGGGCAACGCGCATGATATCGACAAAGCTTTGTTTCGATAAAAAATTCAAAGCGCCATAGGCGTCGAAGACGCGATCGGGGAGATGGCTTTGACAGCTGTCCTTGATGTTGCGGGTGGTGAAGCTATCGACGACCAGCACGACGTAGCCCCATGCGGCCAGCCGTTTCGGCCAAAGGTCCTTGACGCTCAAACGCAGACCCTCGCATCCATGCAGAACGACGACTGCCGGGAAAGGGCCATCGCCCTGGGGGCGGGATAGATATCCCAGCAATGGCGTGCCCTGCGGTTGAGAAAGAATTTCTCCCTGTTCTCTCGCCTTGCTTATTCGAAACGGGCTGAGCTTGACCGGCGCGCTTTCGAAGTGAACCAGTTCGTCGGCATCAGCCGGGTTTCCAGCGAGCGTGACGCTGAGAAAAGCGACGAGGCAAAGAAAAAGTCTCGTGGTTTTCACTGAACTTCTCCACCGTTTGATCAACAGCCCACTCATTGTACGCCGGACCTGAAGGCTCGCAAAGCGGTGAGGCGTTCTGCCGCCGGTTGGACCGGGTTGGGCAGATTTCAATTAATCGCATGCTGCGGTTAGAAGCCCTTGATCACCCCCCGGCGGATCATTTATGACTACCGTAAATCCAGGCTGCGAAATTTGAGTCCAGAAGCGATGTCGACCAAATCGGCGCCGCGCTCCGATCGTACGCGCCATTTGCCAAGACTTGCGGATTTGCCACAGGGCTCACCTCTTGCTCCGTCCTCCTCGGGCTTGACCCGAGGATCTACGTTGACCCTCCACCAGCAGCGGGCATGGATCCCAGGCTCAAGGCCTGGGATGACGGAGGTTGGGAAGCGAGATTTGCCAAATCCGGCGCCGGCGCGGCGTAAGTCGTTCTGCCGCCGACCGTGTCGAGCAGGCTCGGTTTCGAACTGGCGCGAGGCCCACAATTAGCCCTTGATCACCCCCCGGCAGATCATTTATCACTACCGCAAATCCAAGCTGCGAGATTTGAGTCCAGAGGTGATGTCGACCAAATCGACGTCGCCCTTCAATCGTTTGCGTCACTCGCCAAGGCTTGAGAACCGGTCATCTCAGACGTCCGGACAGCTTCCTCGGATCGTCGTTGATCCCCCATCCTCTGCCGCCTGACCGCTCATCTTCGATCACATCGGGATCGGGCCGGGTATCGCTCGCCTCTTCCAAGGAGAACTGCAATGGACCCTTCGATTGCTCCGGCCTCGCGGGCCGCAGTGGTGACGCCGAACGATACCGCCATTGTCGGTGCCCGCGCTCTCTATATCGGCACGACGGGTGACGTTGCCATTGCGCCGCGCCGGGACATGGATCCTGTCATCTTCAAGAGCGTGCCGGCCGGGACGATCCTGCCGGTTCATGCCGCCATCGTGGCGCTGACCGGGACTACGGCATCCAACATCGTCGCGCTGTTCTAGAACCCTCCAGAAGCAGCGCCTCATGGGCAGACCCATCAAGTTCACCCAGGCGCTTGCCGACAGGATTTGCGAGCGTATCGCCGACAGGGAAAGCCTCCGGTCGATCTGCCGGGATGAGGGGATGCCGGCGATGTCGAGCGTGCTCTCCTGGCTCGCCGATGACGACAAGGCCGGTTTTCGGGCCAAATACGCCCTAGCGCGCGAGATTCAGGCGGATGGTTTTGTCGACGAGATGGTCGAGATTGCCGATGACCGCGCAGACGACTGGATCGAAAAGAAGAACGCGAGCGGCGAGACCACCGGCTGGCAGGAGAATGGCGAGGCCATAAGGCGTTCGCAGCTCCGCATCGCCACTCGTCAATGGGTCGCCGCGAAGCTGAAGCCGAAGAAATACGGTTCCAAGGTCGAGCCCGACCGTGGCGCCGTGACCGGCGAGGTTTCGCAGTTGCTGGAAGATATCAATGGCAAGACGCGCGGACTTCCAAACGGCAATTGACCAGTTTTCCGACTGGCGCTGGCGTCTGAATAATCTCTATTGGATCACCGACAAGGCAGGCAAACGCGTCAGGTTCGAGATGAACTGGACGCAGATGACCTTTTTCGAGCAGATGCATTATCTGAATGTGCTGCTGAAAGCCCGCCAGCTGGGTCTCACGACCTTCATTCAGATCTTCATGCTCGATGCCTGCGTCTTCAACCGGGATATCCGCGCCGGCACCATACGCTGGGCGACGTGCAGGCGATCTTCCGGGACAAGATTAAATACCCTTATGACAATCTGCCGGATGGTATCCGCAACGCCATGCCTGTCGTCAGAGCCAACCAGACCGAACTGCTGCTTGGCAATAATTCGAGCATTCGTGTCGGCACCTCGCTGCGCTCGGGAACGCTGCAATATCTCCACATCTCCGAATATGGAAAGCTTTGCGCGAAATATCCTGACAAGGCGAGGGAAGTCCGCACCGGCGCTTTGAATAAGGCCGGCGAAGAGCACCGCAAGCGCCTTGCGGCCGCCGAGGCCGCCGAGCAGGCCGCCAAAGACACACTCGAAATCGAGATCCAATCCTATGAGCTTCAGCTTTCGGAAAAGAACCGCGCTTGCGCTGTCACTGCTGCTGATCGTCAGTGGCTGCTCCGCCACTGAGCGGCTGAACAAGGCGGCGGTGACGAAGGGGCAGGCGGCGGCCGGCATCGCTCTGCCGCCGTTGCCGGACGATCTCCGCCGCCAGGAAGCGCATGCGCCTGTTGTCGAAGGCGAGCCTGTCATCGCCATCCTCGCCCGCGAGCGCCAGGCGCTCAACCGCGCCAACGCCCGCCAGGGGCGCACCATTCAATTCTACGACGACCTCACCAGCAGATATGGAACACGCCAATGATGAACGCCATTTCGCTTGCCCTGACGAGCCCGATGCTGAGCGGTGGAGGCGGAGCCGGCGGAGACCCTGACCGCTACATATTCTTCGCGACCCGCAACCGCATGCCATCAGGCAGTATCGTCACCGCTGCATCCGGCACGAATTATGTCTGCACCAAGGTCGTCGTCAACACGCCGCAGTACAGGACCAGGACCTTCCGCTTTCACCTCTCGGGCTTTGCCTCGACGGAAGGTGGATACGCGCCGCAGGAAACGGTCGTTACCGGCACGATCGGCACGCCGGGCAATTCCGTCGTTGCCGATGCGATGTTCATCAGGGCGGCCGGCGTCTTCTACCAATGCACCTTCGCCGGCTTGAACACGGTGACGGTCGCGGATCAGACGAATGGCGCCTGGACGGACGAACTGACCATTCCCGATGTCGCCTCGGAAAGCGAAATCGAAATCTGGCTGTTTTATCATACCACCGTCGGCGAGAAGATCTGGCCGGTCTATTCATCCAGAAGCACCGCGGCGAGCGCGTCTGGGGTGCCGGCGATCTCGCCACGCTGCTCGCCTTCAAGGACACCCCGCTTGCCGACAGCACGGCCGCACTCGACTCCAACTACGCGACCGTCACCCAGCCACAATATTATGGGCCTGACTTCATGGTCGCCAAGGGCGATTGGGATGGAAGGCCGGTCGCACTTGCTGTCGTCGACAGCCTGGGTGAAGCGCGCCAGCAGTTTTCCGCGGCTGCCGATGCGCGCGGCAATCTCGGCTGGTTTCGCCGCTGGCTCGACAGGGATGGCGGCATCGGCCGCATTCCGCATCTGATGATTGGCATGCCGGGAAACGGTTCGGTGCGCGAGCTCACCGGCACCGGGGCTGCGATCGCGACCCGGCGCTGGGCCGTTCTCGACGAAATCACCGCCTTCAACAACAACAAGAAGCCGTTCACCGTCATCGCCAACCAGATGGGGCAGAACGATACGGCCGCCACCTACACGCAGTTCTTCAACACCAACTACAGAAGCTTGATCACCAGGCTTCGGGCGCGCTACCCCGGCGTTAAAATCGTCGCCTTGCCGCCGCTCGGCCGCACCGTATCCACCCGCACGGTCACCCTGACATCGGTCGGCACCGTCGTCACGGCAACGATCGCCTCGGGCATCAATGGGCTTACGACCGGCCAGACGGTGTCGATCTCCGGCGCTACGCAGACGGAGTATAACGGCAATGTGGTGATCACGGTCACCGGGCCGAACAGCTTCACCTATAATTTCGCCGGATCGGCGACATCGCCCGCGACCGGCACGATCACCGCCAACGACCTCTATCTCAGGGCCTCGTATCAGAGCTTTTCCGCCAACAACACCTGGCCGGCGGACGGTACGGATGCTTCGGGCAAATGGCGGCTGCGCGCCGATATCCTGGCGAAGACCTCGGCCTGCTGCGACGACGCGATCGACACTTACGCGGCCTGGGTCTCCGGTGAAAGGGATGGCGTCTGGCCCGGTATGCTGGAGCTGTCGAGCACGGTGGTGACCGTGCAGTCGGGCACGGACGGAGTTGCGACCTACACGACGATCGAAGTGGCGGATGCCAGCGTCTTCGGGCCGGAGCAGGAGATCAGCACCTATGCCGGGCCGGATGGCCTTGCCCGCCTGTCGACCACGTCGATCGGCAGCATCTCCGGCAATACGATCACCATTTCGATCCCGCGCTCCACGGTGCTGCCGGTCGGCTCCATCGTCCGCCTGAGCGTCACGCCGGATGGCGTTCATCCCTACGGCGCCGTGATCGACCGCGTCGCCACCGGCATTCCCCAATCCGAGAAGGTGAAATTCAATCCATAGGCGGAGCCAACGAAGAGCCCTTCGACATCGTCACTTCGGCTCCGGCTGCTGGATGACCGGCGGGGGCGTTTCGCTCTTGCCGCCTTGATCGAACGGCTTGATCACCAGGATGCTCAGGATCGACGCGACCATTACCCCGATGATGATCATCAATAGCATTCTCATGGGCGCCTCGCGTCAGATCTATCGAGCTGTTTTGCGGCATGCATACGCCTCTTCGCGAATCCGAAGACTCAACATCCGTAGGCTGAAAACGTTCCAACCCACGACAGAGCACCGATAGAGATGACATCCAACGACGATATCCTTCGCGCCCTCGGGCGCGTCGAGGGCAGGCTGACCGGCATCGAGGAAAACGTGGCACTTCTGCGCAACGAGGTCAGCGACGAAAAGGCCAACGCCCACGACAGCCGTGCCGTGATCCACAAGCGGCTCGACGAACAGGCAAGGCAGATCGCCCAGCTCGATACCAGGGTGGCGATCGGCGGCGGCGCGGATGCGCTGATCCGCGAGGAAATCAGAACCCTCAAGGAGACCGTCGAGAAGAACCAGGAGGCGGTGGGGCCGGCGCTTGAAGAGTGGAAACGGATGAAGACGATCGGCTACGGGATATCCGGGTTGATTGCCTTTGCCGGACTGACGATCGGCGGCACCATTGCCTATGCGAGCGATGGCGCGGTGGCGGCACTTCGGCATTGGTTGAAGATCAATTGATCGGCTCGATCTGTAATCCTTGGAGAGGAAGACAGGCGCTCTTCAGGGCTACGTTTAGGAAGGCAGAAACCCATTGATCTCGTTGCGAGCGCCTGGCGCCAGCAGACCGGCGTTTCTCACTCGCTGCAAACCGACGCAAAACAAAACCCTAAATTTTAGACTTCGCTAACGAACAAATCCGCACCTTGCTGGTTTTCCTCTCAGGAGGAAACAGACATGAAGAGTATGGACAACCGCCAAGTTCGCATTCCCGGCCCGCGAGAGCACGATGTTGCGGAGCATTGCCGCAAGTTTGGCATCGGCCCTGCCGAGGAGAAGAAGCTGAAGAAACTTCTCGGGTCGCGGGCGCCGCTGCATGAAATCCAGGCCAATGCTCCGCCGCGCCAGCCAAGGTGGCGTTAGGTGGGGAGGGGTCACGTCGCAAGTGGCCATTACACGCCACATTACGACAATGATTCAAAGATTGAGCGGAACAGAGCAGCACCGTGAACGCTCGCGAAAGAGGTGCTTTTGCCGGATTTTGAAATGATCGATTTTGTTTAAAACGTCGGCCGAATGTTCGGCTTGCTCCACTTGGACCTGCTGAAAGCCCCGCTCCGGCGGGGTTTTTCGTTGGCGTTGTGATGTGCCTGTCGGTTTTCGCCCGGCGGGAGCTTATCGGTGTGACGGTCGCAACGTGCCCGGGCAGGTTGTCGATGATCCCCAGGCGGAATTTCCGGGATCGTGGCGTCGCATTTCTGCCGGGGAACTTCCGACAACATCAGGGGTTTTGCCGGCGGATCGCGCGGCAGGTCTCGTCTCCTGTACCACTGCTACCCCTGCAGTTGCTGCGCGGTCCACTTGATGCAAGCGTCTCACGGAAGAGCTTTGCTCCCGGCTCTCGGCAGCGGGCGAAGCCATTTCTGTCGGCCGTCACCTGGCCTGTTGGAAGATCCAAACCTGCAAAGGCGCAAACGACCCGCAACGAGCCCAGCACCTGCAATGGCTCAGGAAGGTACAGCCGCGCGCCCGAAACACCTATCAATGGCGTGGTTGCCGCGAGAGCATGAGGATGTAGTCATCGGCGATATCGGCAACCACCATGGCGGCTTCCGCGGCCGTGTATCCCCTGCCGATGGCGTCGCTGACGATCTTCATCACGGCAGGTTCAAGGGCTTCCCGGCAGTCGGACAGGCTTTCGACATGCGGGCATTTTGGACGAAATTCCAAGACGTTGTTCATGGCACACCCTCCATTTGATTGAGCTCGGCCCCTGTGAAGGCAAGCCGGCCTTTCCCCGGAAAGGCGGGCCACGGTTCCGGCGAGCTGCTTCACGAACCAGAAGTCTTATCGTGACGCTACGATGGCATAGGAGCTGACGTATTCAAGCGCATGCTGATATTAAGGTAAGCCAGTAGGGTTAATTCGTCCGTTGCTGTTGCATCGTGGCATCGCTAGCAGATGCAAAGGGGCTACAGAGGCCGCTGCATTTCGCCCAAAACCGTACAGCGGTTTTGGGACAACGACATGCATCAAATAAAGACTTCAGGATTTGAACGCCTGCGAGGCTATTTTCTGCCCTAAAGCGCGTCGCGATCTTTCAGATTCGCTCTTGGCGCTAAATCTTTGTTTTTACGCATGTCATTGTCGCAAAGCCGCTGTACACTTTTGCGCGCCATGCATTAGACGCTGATACGCCGGCCCGCCTTGTCCGCCTCTTTGCGATTGGCGCCGTGCTTTTCGATGATGTCCTTGGCATCCTCGTTGGAAATGCGGTGTTTCTTCGCGAAATAGATGACGTCGTAGGGGGCGTCAGCCACGGCCGCTTTGGCGGGCTGGGCCTTTTTGGTTGTGTCGTTGGTCATGATTTTTCCTTTCAAGGCAATGTTGCGCCGGACATCAGCTCATGTCGCCGCGCGTCAGCACTGGAACAGGATAATTTAGGCCGGGTCGGCCTAAAATCTGAATCCTGGTCTCAATTAAAGAGTGAGAGCATGGTGTCGTCCGAAAGCCGCTCGCACTTTTCGGCATCATGCTCTATCGGCTCCGGAACGAGCCAAGCCGGCATCGGTCGAAGAATTGGCTTCGTGCCGTTTTATCGATGCGCTCGGGCCGTCATATGTTTTTCCCAGATCTGCGTTGCCTGCGCTGCCGTGCCGGTCTTGTGGAATCGCAGCAGGTGCAGTCCTTCGTTCCGTCGTTTTTCGTTAAAGGCGCTGTTTTCGTAGTCGGTGCCTTCGACAATGCTCTCGCTTTGAAGAACGGCCTTCAATTCCTGCACATAGTGTCCGGTGATGTTGAAAAGCGCTTCATTCTCAGGTGCGTCTGTCATCGTTTTCCCTATGAGTGGTCGCGTGGCATTGAACGCAGTGCTGCGTTTCAGCTCGCCACGTTTGGTAGGATGCATCAAGCAATCCGCGCCCCTATGGGAAAGGCTGGTATCGGACAGCGTTTAGCTGGAGGTGTCTGTCTGGAGTTCCATATATCATGCAGCAGCGCACCCTTGCCAATCAAGGATTAAGGCGCGGCGAGTCTGAACGCCCGCATGTTAAACTACTTGCCTCCCCGATACCATCTCAATCGAAATACCGAAGAATATGGATGGAGCAGGGCCGTCTTCGCTTTCCGAGTTTAAGGCAAGCGATCCGGGTTCCCACCAGAATGGTTGCTTCTGCAGGAGAGACCAGGCGTGGAGGCGTTCGTCATGCCGGGCCGGCGTATCGGTCAGCTCATCATAGGTGCCCTGAACAAGCACGCTCTTCCACGTTCGGTTTTCGCCGAATTCTTCAACCTGAACGCAGGCCGGTGAATGGGCCCGCAATAGATCAATCTTCAGGCCCGGCATGGAAAATATGAAAAGTCGGTCTTTTTCATAGGCATACTGAATGGGAACGATATAGGGATATTTTTCGCCCAGGCATGCCAGGTGGCCACGGGTGTGGCCTGCCAGAAAGGCGAGGCAGTCTTGTTGACCCATTTCTCGCAGTTGCATCGCGTTATCCAATTCCGTCAGCGTTTCAGCCCTTCATTTGATCGGCAGCATAGCGTCTTGGCTCGCCGCAACAGTCTTGCAGCGCCTACCAGAAGACATCCTTGAAGATGATATAGACGATAAAGACCAGACAGATTGCTGGTGTCGATTTCACGAGAAAGTCGATGTACCGGAGCCTGCCGATATGCTGAGCCAGGCGTTTCCACGAATGGATGTTTACCGTGGAAGACATCATGCCCTCCTTTGGTTGGGGCCGGGTAATAACCCCGGGAAGCAGCGCCCGTTCACAAGCTGCCACTACACCAGATATGGGCGCCAAACATCTGCGCTGCAAGGCGTGGCGGGTTGCCGGTCCGGTAGAGAGATCCCGCTGCTGTGCACGATCGCAAAGGGCGGCGCGGAGGGGCCAGGATTGCTGGGCACGTCCACACACAATTGCCCTTCTACCTCAACCATCGCTTCGATCAGTTTCAGCCGATCGAGCTTCCGCCGTTGATCGTCGTAGAGCCTGCTGAGCAGCGCATAGGCCGATCCGGAGGGTCTACCTTTGCGCAATAGTTTCTTGATCAGCATTTCCTGATCGGCAACGCGATGCGCCGCCTTCACGATATGGCGACGCGCCAACTTCAGGTCTTTCGGGCGGTATCGTGTGGAAACCATATGCTTTGCTTCCCCTGTCTCATCCGGCAGTAGCAGGATGGTGGCCGTTTCAGTTCACCGGCCGCACGCTCCTTCTCGCGATCAGCGAAAATCTGCGGCCGTGAGCGTGAAGTTGTTTCCGCGTCGATGCTGATAGGCTCTCGATGCGGCCTCCTGAATGGCAGAGCGCGCCGCATCAAAGGCATTGAGATAGGCGGCCTCGGAGGAGTTCTGGGTGATCGCGCTGCCAAGCGCTGCCTCTTCGACCAGAAACCTGACTTCGAACATGCCGTCATAGCCGGTGAAGCGGACACCTTTTCGCGCTTCATCGAAGCTGCGGCTTCTGTTGGGAAAGATAAGTGCCATTGCGGTTGATCCTTGGAAGTGGGCGGGAGCCGCTGTGCGGACTTCGGACCCGGCGATGATTGTCGATGCACGGCTGGCCGGAACGGGCATCTTGATGCCAATGGTTGGCATTCAGCCTGCCGCCATACCCGACTGTCGGCAGGTCTTAATGGATCGTCTGCACGATGACCCGGTCATCAAGCAAAGCCTGCGACGTCTTGATCAAGCGCACCGTACCAGTGATGATCCCGTCGGAATAGACCGGATCCGCACGCGAAATTTCGTCCGTCATATCGCGGAGGACTTTGTTTATCTCAAGCAGAGGCGGCACAAGGTCCAGCAATCCGTCGGCGGCCAGCCCGTGAGCCAGGCCTGCGATAACCTCTCTGAGGTGATCTATGAGCGCACGCCGTTCCGAAACCGCCAGTGCCGACGGCTTTGTGAGGGTCGCTTCACCGTTGAACTGCATGATGCGTATCCTCCTCTCTCTAAAATGGGTTCCGCCCCGCCATTATCAATGGCTACCGCCGAATGAGGTTGCGGTCAGCTGGCAATAAGCGCAAGCTAATTTATCGGCGGGCACGATACGGGCACCGCTGCTTGGGGCGCGACAGTAATCTGGCGCCAGTGAACCCTAGCCCCAACGAAGGAGGACGCCATGTCTTCCACATCAGATCAGTTTTTCGATATCGACAATTTGAGAATGCTGGATCGTATTCTGCGAAAGGTCGGATTTCGCGGCGGCGAAACCCATGCGGCCGATGAGGGTGAGATCACCGCCACAAGTTTCCTCATTCATTGTTTCCAAATGGGGATCGTCGATGAGGCCGCGTTAAAATCGGCGCTGAAAATGTATCTCGCGACTCAGTTGAGTTCCGGCCCGCTTCCGCAGGCGACGGAGGACGGCTCCTTTGCCCGATGGCAGGATGACGGCGGCGCCCCGGTGAAAGCCTATCGGATCGCGCGGTATACGGCGTCCGGGCGTGCGGACGCATCGCTGCGGCCGCCAGCTTACCGCTTTCCCAAAACCAGGCTGCCTGAACGATTGCTCGAGATCCCGTGAACAGGCCTGCTGCGATGTCGCCAGCGCCCCCGGATCGATCGTCCCGATAACATGACGAACAAGGAAGAAGACATGTCCGCGATCCATGCCAATCGAAAGGACAGGGCCGGGAAGAGCAAAATCATCGCCTTCTTGCGGAAAATCGCAACCTTAAGCCCAACTGCAGACGATCTGATAACGCAGGCTCGTCAAGCGCGGTCATCGTCAGCGGAGGAGGGGATCGATAGCGCCGAAGCCTATGGTCTGGCGCGTCCACACAAAGGTCCATTCGATAATGCGACGGCATTCAGCGCTTCCACCTACGACCATGATCTCCCGACGCGGCAGCAATTGGAGGCCGCGCAACGCAACCACTCCCATGCGGTAGAGCAGCAAGAGGCAAACCACCAAAAAGGCAAATCCCGCCTGCGCGCAAAGACAACGAAGCTGAAATCTCCCTGAGCAGGAAATAGAGGGACGGACAGCGCCCTATTGATTTTGCCGAGTGGGCGGTGCTTGCCTTCAAGGCCCTTCCGCCAGATCGGTCGAAAAGCCCGCGTCAGGCAGGCTTTCCTGTTTGCAGCAAAGCTCGGGCGACCGTCACGCCGCCCCAAACGGCACGGCGACAAAGGTCTTGTTGCCATCGCGTTCGACGAGCAGCAGCACCGACTTGCGGCCGGCCTTGCCGGCATCGGCAATTGCGGTCTTGACGTCGCGGGCGTTATGAACAGGTCTGTCATTCACCGAGACGATGACATCGCCGGACTGGATGCCGGCGGCAGCCGCTGACTTGTCCGGGGCGACCTTGGCGACCACCGCACCGTTGATCGAGCGCGGCAGGTTGAGCTGCTGGCGCACATCGGGCGTCAGATCGGCAAGGCCGATGCCGAGGCTCGGCTGGCCGGAGCTCTGATCTTGAGCGTCGGGGCTTTCGGCCGCCGCCTGTTTCTGGCCTTCCTCATTGGTGCCGACGGTGACGTTGAGATCGATCGTCTTGCCGTCGCGCCAGACGCTGAGGGATTTTTTCGCGCCCGGCGAAAGGTCGGCGACCAGGCGCGACAGGTCTTTCGGCGTCTTGACGCTCTCGCCGCCGACTGACGTGACGATATCGCCGGGCTTCAGGCCGGCATGGGCGGCCGGCGTATCGGCGGTGACGGCGGCAACCAGCGCGCCGCCGGTCTTATCGAGGCCGACGGCATCGGCGACATCCTTGGTGACCGGCTGGATCTGCACGCCGAGATAGCCGTGATCGATCGAGCCGTCCTTCTGCAGCTTGGCGACGATCGCCTTGGCCTCGTCGGAGGGAATGGCGAAACCGACGCCGACGCTGCCGCCGTTTGGCGAATAGATGGCGGTGTTGATGCCGACGACATTGCCGCTGCGGTCGACCAGCGGTCCTCCGGAATTGCCATGGTTGATCGGCGCGTCGATCTGGATGAAATCGTCATAAGGCCCGCTGTGCAGGTCGCGGCCGCGCGCCGAGACGATGCCTGCCGTCACCGTGGTGCCGATGCCGAAGGGGTTGCCGATCGCCAGAATCTGGTCGCCGAGCTTCAGCCTGTCGGAATCGCCCCAGGCGATAGTCTGCAGCGGCTTGCCCGCCTCTATCTTCAGCACGGCGACATCGGATTTCGGATCGGTGCCGATCAGCTTGGCCGGCAGTTCCGTGCCGTCATCCAGCGTCACCTTGATATCGACGGCATTGTCGATGACATGGTTGTTGGTGACGATCACCCCGTCGCGGCTGATGATGAAGCCGGAGCCGAGCGCCATCGCCTGCTGCGAAGGCCGCTTTTGCGGTGCCTGGCGCGGCAGCGGGATGCCCTGATCCTCGAAGAACTGGCGGAACTGCTCGTCCATCGGCGATTCCTGGTCGGCGCTGACATCGGTCGCCTTCATCGTCGTGGTGATGGTGACGACCGCAGGCTTGTCGGCTTCGACGATGGAAGCGAAGGAGCCGTTGGGGGCGAGAATGCCGCCGT
The DNA here is from genome assembly GCF_057653695.1 of Rhizobium sp. SRDI943. Taxonomy (NCBI): domain Bacteria; kingdom Pseudomonadati; phylum Pseudomonadota; class Alphaproteobacteria; order Hyphomicrobiales; family Rhizobiaceae; genus Rhizobium; species Rhizobium sp. SRDI943. Next base: position 877,166 of record NZ_CM172787.1, read on the forward strand.
TATCCGAAGGCGCAGCAACGGCATTGGAGGCGTTGAGGGCGAAGGGCAGGCAGGCTGCGCCGGCGATGATGGCGGCCCCGACAAGGGCTGCGGTGCGATGGTTGCGGAGGATGTGTGACATGGGTGGTGATCCCTTGGACGGTGGTCCATTGCGAGAGCGTTGGCTTGGATGGCGTCGTGGTTCCATGTCCTGGGACCTGGCGTCGGGTGGCGTTTGGCGCCAATTCCTCTTGGGAACGCGCAGTCGGCGGGGGGCGACGACCGGGGGGAAGAGAAGAATTGGCGCTCGGGATTCATATGATCCCGGCAAGCGGATTTACAAATTAAAGTTTGATCATGTTTATATTGCCGATTTGTAAGATATGACCGGAATCTAATCTTCGCTCGCCCAGCGTTTGAGCGTCTCAAAAATTCCGGCCTGATTTTGCCTCGCTTGGCGTCCCCCGCGATGTTTTCATTCGAAAATAAATGGACGTGTTCCCGGAGGCGGTGATCCGTTCGCCGCATTCGTCCGTAATTTGCCGACAGACGAACTTGTTGCTCTTTCCGGACGTTATATTCCCGGATCCTGTTGCGAATATAAAATGTTAGTAGACTCTAAAATATTTCTTCTTCAGAAAGTAAAAACCGCGAATCGAGGGCAAGCGAGTCTCGCGGGCGACGTATAAGGGGCGATGAGGGCAGCAGTGGAGCGGGGGCGGAAAGCCAGGCGCGGCGCGCATGTGAAGTTGAGCGATGTGGCAAAGAAGGTGGGGGTCAGCCCCATCACGATTTCGCGTGCGCTTCGCAATCCTGAAATCGTCTCGGAGGATCTGCGCCAGACCATCCTGCGCACGGTGGGGGAGATGGGGTATACCCCCAATCTTGCCGCCCGGGCGCTGGCCGGTCGCCATAACGGCATCATCGGCGTCATCACGCCCGCTTTGCACCAGCACGGCTTCGCCGGCCTGATGATCGGCATCGAGGATTGCTTGCGCGCTACCGAATTCCGCGTGCAATATTCCAATACGCTCCACCATGCCGACGGCGAGGCCGGCGAGCTCAGATCCTTCCTGACGCAGAAGCCGGCCGGCGTCATCATTGCCGGCGCCGAATCCTATCGTGATCTCCTGCCGCTGATCGAGAATGCCACCTGTCCGATCGCCCATATCACCGATCTCAGCCAGGAGCCGGCAAGGCTGGTCGTCGGCCTTGATCATCATGCGGCCGGCGCCGAACCCACCCGCTTCCTGCTGTCGAGAGGCTATGAGAGGATCGGCTTCATCGGCCGCGGCACGGATATTCGCTCGCGTCGCCGGAAGGAAGGCTATGAGGCCGCGTTGCGGGAAGCCGGCCGTTTCGATCCCGATCTCGCCATTGGCGGAGATGAGGGAAGCAGCACCGGCCTCGGCAGGGAATTGTTTGCCCGCCTGTTGCAGCGCGTGCCGGATATCGATGCCGTCTTTGCCCAAAGCGACGATCTGGCGCTCGGCGTGCTCATCGAATGCGCCGTGCGCGGCATCCGCGTGCCGGAGGATGTCGGCATCTGCGGCTTCAACGATCTGGAATTTTCAGCCTTCACCCAGCCGACGCTGACGACGGTGCAAATTGCACGCTACGATATCGGCTACCGCGTCGCCGACATGCTGCTACGCGCCATCCGCGACGAGCCGCCCGGCGAAGACAAGGTCGATTGCGGCTTCTCCATCATCCCGCGCGGCTCGACGCGCTAGCGCGGCTCGACGCGGTAAGCCGATATGATCTGCAGGCTTTGTACCGGCCATGAGGCCAGTCAAAAACGCCCTCAAACTGTCGAGATCAGCCCAGGGTTCCTGCAAATCGATCCGGCCACCGTTCACGTTGAAAAACCTCCGTCAGGAAGTCGATGAACACCCTTGTCTTGGAGGGCAACAGGGTGCGGTTTGCATAATAGATCGAAATCGGGCCTGCATCGGCATACCATGCCGGGATCAATCGGATCAGCTCGCCGCTCTCCAGATAGCGAAGAGCATCCGCCTTGGCGATCATCGCGACACCAAGGCCGAGAAGTGCGGCGGATCGCATTGCCGCGGGATCGTTGACGACGATCTTCTCTTTCAAGGCCGCAGGCTGCTCATCTCCAACAAGATTGCGCATCTGCCGCTGGTGAATTCGACCCGTCCGCATCGAGCGCATGACGATACCGTCGAATTCGCGCAAGCCGGACGGATCATGAGGCGGAACACGATCGCCCATATATCCTGGTGATGCCACGGGGATAATATGAGCAGGGGCCAATGGCCTGGCGATGACACCAGGCGTCAACTCGAAACCTCCGCCGATCGCAGCATCATAGCCCTCGGCGATCAGATCGACCTGTCTGTTTTCGAACATCCATTCCGGCCGGATCATCGGATATCGCTGCATGAACTCTGGCAATAGTGGAAGGATGTAGCCGATGCCGAGTGTCGGGCTCATGCTGAGTTTCAGCACGCCGGATGGTTCGGATTGTTCGTTCGATGCCTCCGAGATCGCTCCCTGAAGGCTTTCCAGATGGTCACGGATTGAAAGCAGAAAGCGCTCGCCGGCTTCCGTGAGCGTCAGACTTCGGGTGCTTCGTTGAAACAGCCTGAGCTTCAGGTTGCCTTCAAGTGCTGCGACATTGCGGCTGACCGCCGCCGGCGTCAGGCCGAGCCGCCGTGCCGCCGAGGAGAAGCTGCCAAGCTCGGCGCTGCGCACGAAGGATTCCAGGTTTGCAAGCGTCTCCATATCATGACTTTCAATGAATGCTTGAAATTGATAACAGGCAATTCCGTCTAATCACAAGAGAATAACGAGGCGATATTCGCTCCATCGAAACCAAACAATGGAGTTATCGCAATGACCATCGGTATCATTGGCGCCGGCAAGATCGGCTCCGCCTTCGCCCGGGCCCTTGCCCGCAACGGCATCGCTGCCACGATCTCAAACAGTCGCGGCCCTGACACATTGCATGATCTTACCGAGGAGCTGTCACCGCACATTACGGCGGGGACGATCGACGAGGCGGCGAAAGCCGACCTCGTCCTTGTCGCCGTCCCTTGGTCAAAGCTTCCCAAGGCATTGGCGGGTCTTCCCGACTGGGCGGGCCGCGTCGTGATCGACGCCAACAATCCGATCGAAGGACCGCTGTTCAAACCGGCCGAGCTAAATGGCCGCCTGTCGACGGAAGTCTTTGCGAGCCTGGTGCCTGGTGCTCGCGTCGTGAAGGCATTCAACCATCTTCTGGCGCATCTGGTTTCAGCCGATCCCCGCGCCGAGGGCGGCAGCCGCGTGCTCTTCTATTCCGGCGACGATGCCCAATCGAAGGCCGAAGTGGGCGCGCTGATCTCCAGACTGGGCTTTGCCGGCATCGATCTCGGGCCGATTTCGATTGGCGGCAAGCTCGCGCAATTCCCCGGCGGGCCGTTGCCTGTCCTCAACCTCGTCAAATTCGGATGAACAGCGATCGGCCGGATCAATCCGGCCGATCTGCTCGAACTAGGCATAGCCCAGATTATTCCCTATACCGAGGGAATGATGATCATTGTGCTGAAAAATGGATAGTACGGGACTGTCTCTCGACAGAATGCGCACCTTTGTCCGCGTCGCCGAACGCGGCAACCTGTCGATGGTCGCAAGAGAGCTGGGTATCGGTCAATCCACTGTGACGCGGCACCTCAACGAACTTGAGGAGGCTGTCGGCGTACCGCTTCTCACCCGAACCACGCGACGCGTGACCCTGACCGACGAGGGTAGCCGCTATTATACCAACTGCCTGCAGATATTACGCCTGGTCGAACAGGCTGCTGAAGAAGCAAGAGATGCCCGGCAGGCCCCCGCGGGCGCTGTTCGGCTTTCTTGTACGGCAGCGCTCGGCGTGATGCACATCACGCGCCTGATCTTTGATTTCCAGGACAAGCATCCGGACATCCGGGTCGACCTCAACCTGACGGACGAGCGGATCGACCTGGTTCGCGAAGGCGTCGACGTCGCACTCCGTCTTGGGCCTCTCGCCGACAGCGCGATGAAACTTCATGCGCTCGGAGAGAGCCATCGGCTGCTGGTGGGCGCTCCGACCTATTTGTCCGTCCATGGACGGCCGCAGCACCCAGCCGATCTGTCACGCTACGAAACCGTCGTGATGTCGAATGTGGCCGGCAGCGATCAGCTCGTTCTTTCCTCTCCCGATGGCGCAAGCCTGATGATCCCCGTCGGTGGGAAGTTGCGCGTCGATCACGGGCTTGCGGCGCGCGAAGCCTTTGCCGCCGGTCGCGGCATTGGTCCTGGACACCTCTGGTTGGTCCACGATCTTCTGGACGACGGTCAACTCGAGGTCGTGCTTGGCGACTATCGTCCTTTACCGGTTCCGGTGAGCTTGCTGATCGTTCCAGAGCGTGCCGCCATTGCCCGCGTTCGGCTTCTCGTCGACTTTCTTGTCGCCGAGGTTTCCAAATTGCCGGGAATCCGGCCATCGTAAGTCTTTGTTTTCAAGCATATCGTTATTGCAAAACCGCTGCACACATTTGCGCGACATGCTTCAACGTCCGAAAGACCGCTTATCGCCACGCCACCCCGTCGTCTTGAGATATTGTTCCCAGTTGAGCGTGTCGGGGTTCAGGCGACGGCTCCATTCAAGGTCGTGCTCCTTGCCGAAATAGCCATAGTCGACAGCGTATTCGACCATCCCCAGAAGCTCTCGAACGAGAAGTTCGTTGGCAGCAAATTCTGGAAAATAGTGCAGCAGGCCATCCCGGGTGAAAGCGTTTCGATACGCGGCCTTGAGGCCGGTCACGCGCTGAAAGGTTTCGATCATCTCGCTCGGAGAAATGATGTCGCCAACGATCGGCAGGGTTTTGCCGTTGTAACGCTCGGGATTTGAGAAAATCTCGAGGACGGCAGGCCCGGTCGCGGTCAGCGGATCGACAAAAGGCGCTCGGAAATCTTCGGGAAGATAAACCGGCAGGAGCAGCGTATCGCCCTCCATGCGCGGCACATAATATTCGAGCAGATTCGTATAAAAGAATGCCAGCATGACGAAGGAATGAGAGATCGGCAAGCCGCGAATGTGGTCTGCTACGCGTGCCTTGTCGGTAAAATGCGGCGCATACTTCGTGCCACTGGTGATCTTGTCGACATTCTCCAGCGTGCTGAAAACTATATGCCCGACGCCGGCCTCAGCGGCGGCATCCGCCAGTTGTCGGCCGAGAGGGGTCTCGATGGTCTCCGGCGGGGCGATCGGCGGCGTCATCAGAAATGCGCCATCCGCGCCTTTGAAGGCGGCAACGAGGTCCTTTTGACGGCCAAGTTCGAGAGGGACGGTGACGATTTCAGCGCCGCGTTTCTCCAGACGTAAAGCTTCAGGGGAATCCTTTTTCCGGGTGAAAGCGCGCACCCGGAAACGTTGGCTGTCAAGGAGCGTCGTGGCAACGCTGCGCCCCTGTTTGCTCGTTGCGCCGACAATCGCGATCAGTGGTTTTTCATGGGCAGACATAGAGCTTTGAACCTTTCCCTGTCATTGACGCCGACTGCGGTGCCGGGCGTCATTTTGCGGGAGAGCGGTCGGCCTATGCCGAGTGCCCACCGCAATGGCGGACCCTATCTCAACAGGTTCTATGGCTGTAGATATCTGAAATACATAACATAATGCCATTTTATGGATAAATGGTGCCGGCCAAGCGCGTCGAAACCCGCACCGAGGACTGAAAGGCGCCGACAGCGATCCATGGACTCTGCCGGCGCTGTTTCTCTGGCTCTTCAAGGGATCAGCAGGATACTGCCCGCCGAGCGTCCGGATTCCATCTCTTCATGCGCCTTGGCAACATCGGCCAAACGATATTCGGCACCGATCTGCGAAACGATCCCGGTTTCCATCGCCCCGACGGCAGCCAGAGCAGCCTCGCGATACTGTCCGATGTCAGCGCACCAGGCCATGATGCTCGGATGGCAGAGCGCCTTGCCCGGGCGAAGTTCCTCGACAGGCACCGGTGGAATGGCACCGGCGGCCTGGCCGATGGTGACAGCCATGCCGAATGGGCGGACAGAGCGTATGCTTTTGAGAAGCGTGTCACCGCCGATCCCGTCATAGGCGACGTCGACACCAAGCCCGTTCGTCAGCCGCTTCACGTCCGCGACGATATCGGCGTCTCGTCCGACAATAAGGTGATCGGCTCCATACGATGCGGCGAGTGCGGCCTTTTCGGAAGAGCCGACCGTCCCGATCACCGTGGCATCGAGCGATCTGGCCCAGCGAACGAGGATGCTCCCGAGCCCGCCCGCAGCCGCATGGATCAGAACCTGGGTTCCTGCACGCACATCATAGGTCTTTTTCAGCAGCATGTAGGCGGTCATGCCTTTGAGCAGCGAACTCGCTGCCGTTTTCGCTGAAACGGCATCCGGAAGCTTGATCGCCCTTTCGGCGGCAATATTCCTGGTGGAGCGATAGGCGCCAACCGGAGGCCCTCCATAGGCGACGCGGTCACCCTTTTCGAAGATGGAGACGCCGGGACCGACATCGTCGACAATGCCCGCCGCCTCGGCGCCGATCACCGAGGGATAGGAAGGCATGGGATAGAGGCCCTTGCGGTGATAGACGTCGAGAAAGTTGGTTCCGATCGCCTCGTGACGGATTTGTATCTCGCCATGACCGGGAGGTTCACACTGGTGATGCTCCTCAACATGGAACTGGGCGGTATCACCGGGGGCGTTCAGCCATATGATTTGGTCGGTCATCTCTCGTGCTCCTTCATGGGCACAAATTAGGCGATGGCGTGGTGTGTGAAAATTCCCTATTGTTTCACAATGATTGGGAAAGAATTCACAAAACTCGACTGGGACGACCTTCGGCATTTCCTGGCGCTGGCGCAGTCCGGAACCTTGCTTGGCGCAGCAAAGCAGCTCGGCGTCGAACACGCGACGATCAGCCGGCGCGTTTCGTCGCTTGAAGGCAGTCTGGGACGCAAGCTGGTCGACCGCCGCGGAAGGCGCATCATTTTAACCTCGGACGGAGAGCAGATTGCCAGGCACGCAGCTCTTGTCGCGGCGCAGACCGCAGCAATCGAGCAGCTTGGTCGCAGCAGCGCCACGGAATTGCGGGGCCATGTCAGGATCAGCGCGCCTCCCGCTCTCTCAAGCGTGCTGTTGGCAAAGCCGATCGCGGCCGTCAGGCGAGACCATCCGGGTGTTGAGATCACGCTTGTCGGAGAAAAGCGGCTCGCCTCCCTGAACAGACGAGAGGCCGATATCGCCGTGCGCATGTCGCGTCCCGAGGACGGCGATTACGCCATCGTCAAGCTCGGCGAGACAAGCTTCCATCTCTACGCATCAAAGACCTATCTCGAAACGGTTTCCCCGTCGGACTGGACCTTCATCGGTTACGACGAAACCATGAACGCCTCACCGCAACAGCTGCGGCTAATCGAACTCGCCGCCGGCCGGCCGATCGCCGTGAGATCATCCGTTCTGGAGTTTCAGGCCGCAACCGCAAGCCTTGGCGCCGGTGTCGTCATGCTCCCCGATTTCACCGTCCTTGACACCAGCGGTCTCCAGCGCATTGAGACCGAACATCTTTTGACAAGAGAGGTCTGGCTGGTTGTCCATTCTGACATTAAAGACGTCCCCTCCATCCGCGTCGTCGTCGATGCGCTGAAGAATGCTCTCGTGAAGTAGTCCGCTCAGTTGGCCGGGGCCGCAGGGGGCAAAGGCAGCCATTGAACTGGTCGCAGCCCGGCGGAGTTCAGGTTTGCGCCCATTGCCGTCATTGATATCTCAGCCGCTGTTGTCTTTAGTGGGTCGTCACAACTTCAGGCGGGAGGAGAACATGCCAGTCGAAGCAATACGAACGGGTGGATGCCTGTGCGGTGCAGTGCGTTATGAGGTCTGGGGCGAGCCCTATCAGTCAGGGTTGTGCCACTGCAAGACGTGTAGAAAGATCACGGGCTCCGCTTTCTCCGCAACGGCAAATTGGCATCGTCGGCAATTCCAGATGTCCGGCGAAATCAGCACTTTCGATAAAAGGTCCTTCTGCCCTGTCTGTGGTTCTCGGCTCTTCTTTCTCTTCGATGGCGGCGTGGAAGTGTTTCTGGGGACGCTTGATGACGCGCCTTACGCTATCAGCCCGATGGTCGAAGTGTGGAACATTCGACGTGAACCTTGGCTCGCCCCGGTCGTCGGAGCTGCGCTTTACGAAGGAAATGAGATCGCTTCGGAAAAGGCGGACTAAGCCAAGCCAAAGCCTGCTGGGCATCCCCTTCTGCGCCGGGCACCGCTTATCGCCGAGAGAGGCCGGAATGCGCCATGAGAACTTGTCTGGCCGGTCACTCGGACACCGAACCTTGAAAGTGCTCTACCTCGTCGTCAAGCTGCACCCAATTATGTTTCGATTGTTCGAAGACTGATAGGGCAGGTGGCGCGAAGGCCGGATCGGCAAGGGAACCGACCGCCACCCCGATCCAGGACGGTGCAGCATCGGCCTTCCAATAGACGGTCGAGCCGCATGTTGGGCAAAAATGCATTCGGACCTTGCGACCGCTCTCGGCAGTACGAATGAATTCTGTAGACGTTCCAGATATTTCGACGCAGCCGATCGAGTAGAAAGCATTTGCGCTGAACGGCGCACCCGTTCTGCGCTGGCAGGCCAAACAGTGGCAGAGAGCTGTCAGTTGTGGTGGCTCGCTGAGCATCAGTCTCAGAGCGCCGCAGGCGCATTGGGCATTGGCCATGGAAACTCCTCCCGCTTGCACGGTGAAATTACGTTGAATGGGGGGGAAGCGCAGGCCCGAACCGCACATGGTGAGGGTGGGCGATGCGAAGGGGCTGAGACCTGATACAATTTCAGGCTTACAGAGGCTCAAATGTAGATCGCGGAAATGCTGAAGTCTAGAGGAAAGCCATCTGACCGCTTCGGGCCGGAAGCGGATGCGGAGCCCTCATCGGCCCCGTCGCATCGTCGGCGACGCCTTTCAGGACTTTATCGGATACCCTCGTGAGCACCACCCGGTAGGTCGTCGAGCGAGTTTTTCGTTGTTAATGTACGACTTGGGAAGCGACCGACATCAATTCCTGGGAATTCGGTGCCTGGAATGTCTGGAGCCCAGCCTCCAGAACTTCGGTGAAGCTCCAGCGTACAATGCCCTCCCGGTCGATTAGGAACTGACCGACAAGCTGCCCATGGTCGGCAGTCATCATCTGCTGATCGGCTTCCGTAATTTGATATCCTTCCTTCCTGTTGAGAAATTCGTCCATTGCCATCACGCCCATAGGCTCGGGCAACTCGCCCGGAAGATCGATCCGTATCGCCATGGCCGTGTCGATCCCGACCTCGCGTAAGCCGAAGGCTTGGTGCGAAGCCCGTACCGGGTCGGAAGCAGCAAGAAGATCGGGCATCGGATGGTAACGGAAATAGAGCCGCGCGCGTTCGACCGGGGTGTTTACCACCGCCAGAGATTGGACGCCTTTCTCACGCAGCACCGGGTTGAGATATGCCATGGCCGCGACATGGCGCCGGCAGAACGGACAATGCAGGCCTCGAAACAAACCGATCAACAATGGGCTGCGGCCACGAAAATCATCAAGTGCGATCTTTCCCTCGCGTGAGATCGCATCAAACACAACGTTCGGGACCCGGTCGCCCGGTTGTAGCGGATGGTCGACATAGAGCGTGGACATGGACAACCTCCTCGCTCGGGGATCAGTCGAGAAAAGGCGCCACGTTAAGTGCTTCTAGGTCGAAATTGAGCGCTGCAAGGCCTGAGCTCTCGTTTTACCGCACCGCCAGGATCCGATCTAAGAATGGCCCCACTTTGGCCCGCGGGCAAGCGGAAAACAGCGAATCGCGAACTGAAAAAGCCCGTTTTCTGCAAACTCTGTTTTTTTCGGCGGCCGTAGAGGCCGACTCAAAAAAATGAGCTGGGGGACCAGCCAATTTCGTTCAAGCAGCGTGAGGCCGCATAGCGGAAGCGAAACAGCATCGAGCGGCAACATTCGCTCAAATCACCAATTGACCGACTTTTCGTTAAGCCCGGATTTTCGACTTTTTCAATACTATCGGCCGGAAGCGGATGCGGAGCCCTGATCGCAAAGTCTCAGGTTCTGAGCAGCTCTGCAGCCCGCAGATTCGGCTGCGGTGAGGGGGCCAGTCTTGCTGGCCCCTTATCCTTATCAGATATCGCTTGCAGCGCTCGACCAGAGGTCGGCGGCTTCGGCTGCCGTCATGCGCCGCACCTCGGCCTCATGGCTGCGGCTGGCGAAGAGCTCGCTCGCCATGATCTGTTCGGCAAGGTCGGCCGGAAGCGAGAGGATGACGCGGGCTTCGCCATTGTGCAGGCCGCCGAGTTCCGTGCGCTTGCCGGTCACCATGCCGCCGGCGACCGTGTTGTTGGTCTCCGGATCGATCAGGATGAAGGAGCCGGAAAGCCGGTTCTGCTCATAGGGGTCGAAGATCGCGGCTTCGTCGAAGACGAGCCGGACTTTGCCGATGGCGTTCATGTAGAGCCGCTGGGCGGCGTTCCAGGCACCGGTCTTCAGTTCCAGCTGGCTGAGCGGCTGCACCTGGACACGCTGCCGGCGGCTGCCGCTCTTCAGCCAGTAACGCTTGCCGGGCTCGATACCCTCAGGCTGCAGCGCGACGATCTGCGCGTCGAAGGCAAGGCCGACCTGCGGCTGTGCGTCGATCGAGACGATCATGTCGCCGCGCGCCACATCCACCTGGCGGTCGAGCACCAGCGTGATCGCATCGCCGGCCACGGCGGCATTACGGACGAGATCGAAGGTGACGATCTTCGAGACGTTGGCGACCATGCCGGACGGCAGGATCATGACGCTGTCGCCGGGTTTGACCGAACCGCCGGCAACCGTGCCCTGATAGCCGCGGAAACTTTCGCCGGGACGCGAGACGCGCTGGACGGACAGGCGGAAGCCGACCGTCTGCGACGAGCGCACGGTGGCAAGCTCCAGCGTTTCCACCAGCGTCGGGCCGCTATACCAGGGCATGGCGGCCTGGCCGGAATAGACGACGTTTTCGCCCTTCAGCGCCGACATCGGAATGGCGGTGATCTGCTTGACGCCGAGCGACAGGGCAAATTCCCGGAAGTCATGGCTGATCTTGTCGAAGCCGGCGCGGTCGTAGCCCGTCAGGTCGATCTTGTTGATGGCAAGCACAAACTGCTTGATGCCGAGCAGCGAGGCGATCGTCGCGTGACGGCGGGTCTGCTCCAGAATGCCGAAGCGCGCATCGATCAGCAGAATGGCAAGATCGGCGGTCGAGGCGCCGGTCGCCATGTTGCGGGTATATTGCTCATGGCCGGGCGTGTCGGCGACGATGAAGGAGCGCTTGTCGGTCGAGAAATAGCGATAGGCGACATCGATGGTGATGCCCTGTTCGCGCTCGGCCTGCAGGCCGTCGAGCAGCAGGGCGAAGTCGGGCAGGCCGAGGTCGTTCTGCTTGCCGGTGGAATCGCGCTGCAACGTGGCGGCCTGGTCTTCCTTGACCGCCTTGGTGTCCCAGAGCAGGCGGCCGATCAGGGTCGACTTGCCGTCATCGACGCTGCCGCAGGTAATCAGGCGCAGCGGCCTGGTATCGCGCACGGCCTTGAGCGGCTCGGCGGCGGGCAGGTTGACGACGGTTGCGGCCGAGACGGCGGTTTGGGCTGCGGTCATCTCAGAAATATCCTTCACGCTTCTTTTTTTCCATGGAGCCGGACTGGTCGCGATCGATGGCGCGGCCCTGGCGTTCGGACACCGTTGCGATTTCGAGTTCGGCAATCACCTCTTCGAGGGTGGTGGCCTGTGAGCGGATGGCGCCGGTCAGCGGGAAGTCGCCGAGGGTGCGGAAGCGGATCATGCCTTCCTGGCGGACTTCGCCGGGCAGCAGTTCCAGGCGCGGATCCTCGGCCAGGATCATCATGCCGTCGCGTTCCACGAACGGCCGCTTCTTGGCGTAATAGAGCGGCACCAGCGGAATGTCCTCGGCCTGGATGTAGCGCCAGATATCGACCTCGGTCCAGTTCGACAGCGGGAAGGCGCGCACGCTCTCACCCTTGCGGATCATGCCGTTATAGATGTTCCAGAGTTCCGGGCGCTGGTTGCGCGGATCCCAGCGATGGTCGGGCGTGCGGAAGGAATAGATGCGCTCCTTGGCGCGGCTGGCTTCCTCGTCGCGCCGCGCACCGCCGAAAGCGGCGTCGAACTGGCCGGCATCGAGCGCCTGGCGGAGCCCTTCGGTCTTCATGATGTCGGTGAAGGCGGCCGATCCATGCGTGAACGGCGTGATGTTTTCGGCTTTGCCGCGTGGATTGATGTGCTCGATCAGATCGAGATCGTACTTCTTCGCGGTCGCGTCGCGGAAGGCGATCATCTCGGAAAATTTCCAGCCGGTGTTCACATGCAAAAGCGGGAAAGGCACGCGGCCGGGATAGAAGGCCTTGCGCGCCAGATGCAGCAGCACCGAGGAATCCTTGCCGATCGAATAGAGCATGACGGGACGCTCGAATTCGGCCGCAACCTCGCGGAAGATGTGGATGGATTCGTTTTCCAGCGCTTTCAGATGCGGGTCGAGCGGCGCCTTGGCGCTCTGCGGATTGCTGAGTTCCGTATCCGGACGGCTATCGGGCATGTCTTACTCCAGGCTATCGGTCGTTTGCGGGTGCCCGCAAAGCAATTCCTTGATGTTGGCTTTCCCCGGGAATGTTGGCTTTCCCAGGGAATGTTGACTTTCCCAAGGCTGCGGCGGTTGCCGCGCCCTGATTGGGAAAGCCGTGGGGTGATTTACTGTGCGGCGATCGCTGCGGCCTCTTCGGCGACATGCAGGCCGCATTCGCGCGTTTCGTCCTGCTCCCACCACCAGCGGCCCGCGCGTTCCGGCTCGCCAGGCTTGATCGCCCGCGTGCAGGGCTCGCAGCCGATCGAGGGATAGCCGCGCTGATGCAGCGGATTGACCGGCACGCCGTTTGCGGAAACGAAGGCCTTGATCGCCTCCAGGTCCCAGTCGGCGAGCGGATTGACCTTCAGCAGGTGGCGTTCGGCGTCATACTCGGCAAAGGGCGTTTCGGCGCGGTTGGCCGATTGGCCGCGGCGCAGGCCGGTGATCCAGATAGCGGCACCTTCGAGGGCACGCGCAAGCGGCTTCAGCTTGCGCACGCCGCAACAGGCATGCCGGGCCTCGACGCTCTCGTAGAAACCGTTGAGGCCGTATTGCGCCGCATAGGCGTCGATATCGGCCTTCTCGGGCTCGAAGCGATGGATATGGATGTCGTACTGGCTTTCGGTCTCCTCGATCAGAGACAGCGTCTCGGCAAACAGCCGGCCGGTCTGCAGCGTCGCGATATCGATCGGCAGGCGGTGCGTGCCGATCTCGGCAGTGATCACCTGATCCTCGATGCCGAGTGACGTTGTGAACACCACGCGGCCGCCAAGGCCGGAGACCAGCGACAGACGTCCGGCTAGGTCGAGGCCTGCCAGTCTGTCGTTCAGCGCCTCGGCTTCCGCAATCGGCCCTTCTTCCGCAATCGGCCCGCCTTCTACAATCGGATTGATAGCAGTCATGAGATTCCTGTCCTTTGTTGAACGGGAGTATCGCAGTTCACGCATGGATCGGACAGAAAAAGGGATTTCGAAAGCTGCGGCCGAAGGAGCAAATATCTCTCCGAAGCTGCCGCGATGCAGAAAAGCAGCCGCCTGCGGATGAAAATCCACATCGGCAGCTCGAATGTCTATAGAAATAGTAGAGTTACACGCAGCCTGTCAATCCGAAATCTGAAGTGATGCCGAAAATGGTGCAGAAGGCGCGGTTTTGGCATAGATTAAGTGCGCTTGGCCGAGAGCAAAAAACAAGGCCAAAACGCTTGTCTCTCAAGGCTTTCTCCGGCGCGTTCAAATTCCGTTCATGCTGGTTGTGCCATAGAGGTGAAAGTACTTCCGTAGCGGTGCGGAAATTCGCGCCGCCTGTGTGTGTCGATGGTCAAAAATGATTACGCAAAAGGCGAAATATGCGCTGCGGGCGCTCACGGTCTTGGCTGATGCCGATGCCGACGAACCGGTGATGATTTCCGATATCGCGGCGCAGCAAAAGATCCCGAAAAAGTTCCTCGAACAGATCCTGCTCGACCTGAAACATCACGGCGTCGTCGCCAGCCGTCGCGGCAAGCAGGGCGGTTATCTCCTGCTGAAGCCTGCCCACACGATCACCTTCGGCGAGATCCTGCGCATCATCGACGGCCCGCTCGCTCCGCTTCCCTGTCTGTCGATCACCGCCTATAGAAGGTGCGACGATTGCGATGGCGAACAGAACTGCCAGATCCGCCACGTCTTCGCCAAGGTGGCGGACGCCACCCGCAAGGTGCTGTTCTCGACGACCATCGCCGATGCCGTCGCCCCAAAGCACAGCGCCGAAGTCACGCGTCTGCTGGCCTGAGCATCAGGGTGAACTGACGCCCGCATCTTTCTTCAAGATTTGGTGAAATCCCTTTTCTTCCAGACTTGGTGCTCCACCTGCCTGCCCATGTGGTAGGGAGGATATCATGTCTATAATTTCAGCACGGCGGCTAGAGCAATTCCTGCAAAAGTGCATAGCGGTTTTGCGTCCGGAATCGCGTGAAAACAAAAAGATAGAGCATTTCCGTGGTTCGAAGAAAAACGGAAATACTCTAGTGGCTGCGGCCATGCTTTCGATGGCTTTCGCCACCGGCGCAATTGCTCATCACGGCTGGTCCTGGGCCGAGGCGGATCAGATCGAACTGCGCGGCACCATCGAGAAGATCTCCATGGGCGGACCGCATCCAACGCTCGATATCGCCACCGCCGATGACGGCGTCTGGCTCGTCGAACTCGGCAATCCGCGCCAGACGGAACGCTCCGGTTTCGTCGAAGGTGTGGCCAAGCCCGGCGACCAGGTGGTGGCCCTTGGAAACCGTTCGCAGGATCCAAAAGAAAAGCGGCTGAAGGCGGTGCGCCTCACCATCGGCGAGAAGCGCTACGATATCTATCCCGACCGCATCAAGACGAACTGACCTCTGGGCGAACTGAGCTGTGATCGACATTCTCGAATGGCTGTCGGCAACGACACCTGCGGTCGCGCTCCGGCGCTCCGGAACACTCTACATGTTCGTCAACGCAGCCCATATCCTGGCGATCGGCCTCTTGCTCGGCGCCATCCTGCCGCTCGATCTGAGGCTCGCCGGCTTCTTCCGCAAGGTGCCGGTTGAAATCGTCGCGCCGTTTCTGTCACGCGCCGCCGGCGTCGGCCTTGCCGCGGCTATTGTCACCGGCTTCTGCCTCTTCAGCGTCCGGGCGGTCGAATATGCCGGCAATTCCGCCTTCCTTGCCAAGCTCGGGCTGATCGCCCTCGGCATTCTCAACCTGTCGATTGTGCATCTCGGGCGAGGGTGGAAAATGGTGCTTTCCCTAGGCATGGTCCGGCCTGGCCTGCGCTTCTCCGCCGCCCTGTCTGCCGCCATCTGGATTGCCGCCGTGATCGCCGGACGATGGATCGGGTTTCTTTAGGGAATTAGCGAGCTGTCGGCGCGCGCCCGTCCGAGGCACTGCGGGTTCAACATGCTTGTTCGAATTCATCGCCCGAATCCTCTGCCGCGCCCATCCCACGGTCAGCCTCGCAGCATGCGACGAGCTTCATAAGCTTCCAGGAATTCCGGAGAGGCGACTTCATCGGCCAGCGCGCGAAGCGCAGAAGCGGAAGGACCCAGCACCACCTCGACGCGCTGATTGGCATCAGCCCACAGGGCCAATGCCTCGTGCAGACGGTGTTCACCATGCGTCGTCAGCGTCGCATGCTTCGTGCGGCCATCGTGTTCGTCCGGCATGAGCCCGACCAGTCCGTCCCGGACCAGCGGGCGAAGTGCGTGGGTCAAAGCAGAGATGCTGACGGCAAGGCGCTCGGCCAGGGATTGCAGGGTGGGCCATTGATGGCCGCCTTCGCGCAACGCAGCTATCTGGGTCAGAAGCCCGACCTGGGTGGCCTTCAGGCCGGTTGGCGCTACCGCATCGTCATAGAGTTGGCCTAGTCGCCGTGACGCGCGTCGAAGAGCGGTGTTGGTGCACACAAGTTCGGACAGGAGTTCGGGCGAACTCAGCCTGCCCCCACGCAGTTCCTCTCCGAGATTGCCAATCGAAAGTTTCTTACCCATCTCACTAAAATAGTTGAGGGCTCATCCATTGACAAGAGGACATCGCGACCATACGTAAACTTGAGCACTCAACCAAATAGGATTTTGACATGTCTGCATCATCGCTCAAGCCCGTCGCCCTCGTCACTGGCGCCTCCGCTGGCATCGGCGCCATCTACGCCGCGCGTCTCGCCGAAAAGGGGTATGACCTCATCCTCGTCGCCCGGCGGGCCGATCGTCTGAAGGCGCTCTCGGACAAGCTCGGCGCTGCCCACGGCACGAAAGTCGAGGTCGTGGAAGCCGACCTAACGAAAGACGCCGACGTCAACCGCGTCGAAAAGGTGCTGAAGGAAAATTCAGCGATCACGCTCCTCGTCAACAACGCCGGCAACTCGACCTTGGCTCCGGTCGCCAAGACTACTGAGGAAGACGCGGCCGCGATGATCGCGCTCAACGTCACTGCGCTCACGCGGCTGACACACGCCGTTCTGCCTGCATTCCTCAGCCGCAACCACGGCGCGATCATCAACGTCGCTTCGGTCTTGTCCTTTCATGCCCTGCCGATCAGCGCGATCTACAGCGGCACCAAGGGCTATGTGATGAACTTCAGCCGGGGTCTGCAGCAGGAGCTGGCTGAGACCAATGTCCGCCTGCAGCTCGTGATGCCGGCGGCCACGGCGACGGAACTCTGGGATTTGTCGGGCGTGCCGCTGGCGTCGCTCAACCAGGCGACCGTCATGACGTCCGAAAACCTGGTCGACGCCGCCCTGGCCGGTTTCGACAAGGGCGAAGATATCACGCTGCCATCCGTTGCCGACGCCAGTCTCTGGGACAAGTTCGACCAGGCCCGATCCACACTGTTCGCCGCGACGCAGACCGGTGAACCTGCGCCCCGTTACCGCGCCGTCTAGACACCCCGAAGGATCGAGCGCGCGGATTAACCCCTACGCCAGCGGCGTCGGCAGATCCGTGCGGTTGATTGATATTCATTTCAAGGAGATTCCATTGCCCAGCCTGTTCGACCAATTCACGCTGAAAGGCGTCATCCTCCGAAACCGCATCGCGGTATCCCCCATGTGTCAATACTCCGCGACTGATGGCGTTCCGAACGACTGGCACGCCGCCCATCTCACAAGCTTGGCGCGCGGTGGCGCTGGCCTTGTCAATGTCGAAGCCACGGCTGTCTCTCCGGAGGGGCGTATCACGCCGGGCTGCACCGGTCTTTGGAATGATGTCCAGGCCGAGGCCTTTGGGCCGATTGTCGCCGGCATCGAAAAGGCGGGCGCGGTCGCAGGGATCCAGATCGGTCACGCCGGCCGCAAGGCCAGTGCAAACCGCCCTTGGGAAGGCGACGATCATATCGCCGATAGCGATCCGCGCGGCTGGGAAACCATCGCACCGTCCGCCATCGCGTTCGGCGGCGGCTTGGCCAAGGTACCGCGCGCCATGACGAAGGCCGACATAGATCGCGTTCGTGGCGATTTTGTCGATGCAGCGATCCGCGCGCGCGACATCGGATTCCGCTGGCTCGTGTTGCATTTTGCTCACGGCTATCTCGGCCAGAGCTTCTTCTCGCCGCATTCGAACCAGCGAGACGACGAATATGGCGGCAGCGCCGATAACCGTGGACGCTTCCTCCTCGAGACGCTGGCGGCCGTTCGTGAGGTCTGGCCCGAGGATCGTCCGCTGACGGCTCGCTTCGGCGTCATCGAGTTTGACGGTCGCGACCAGGAAACCCTGCAGGACGCGATCGATCTCGTCGGAAAATTCAAGAAGGCCGGCCTCGACTTCATCGACGTCAGCCTCGGCTTCTCAACCCCAGCCGCCAATATTCCCTGGGGCCCGGGGTTCATCGCGCCTTACGCCGATCAGGTCCGCAAGGCCACTGGCCTCCCCGGTGCCGCAAGTTGGAACATCACTCAGCCGGAGCAAGCGGACGAACTCATCCGAAGCGGGCAGCTTGACCTGGTTATGATCGGCAAAGCGATGCTCGCCAATCCGCATTGGCCCTACCAAGCCGCGCGCAAGCTCGGTGTCGAGCGTCCGTCCTGGACATTGCCTGCCCCCTACGCACATTGGCTCGCATCCTACCGCGCTGCCTGAGCGATCGGGGCTCTCGAACATCGTTGAGGGCCCTTGTCTCTTCGCTTTAAAAAACGAACCAAGGCCCGCTGATTCATGGGCGCGATATCGCGATATCGCGCCTCACGTCAGACGGTTGGGCCGTGACGGGCGTTTGTGAAGGCTTTCGGTACCTGCATAGACGGACAAAGTAACGTCGGACGGCTCGCTTCTTATCGATCGCTGACGGCCGCGCGCGGGTTGACCCAGGGTTCCTGGTTCGAACGCGCCAGCGGTTGTTTGCCGAGGATATGGTCGGCGGCCTTCTCTCCGGTCATGATCGAGGGGCCGTTCAAATTGCCATAAGTGACGTGCGGGAAGATCGAGCTGTCGGCGACGCGCAGGCCATCGATGCCGATCACCCGCGTTTGCGGATCGACCACCGCCATCGGATCGTCCTTGGCGCCCATCCGGCAGGTGCCGCAGGGGTGATAGGCGCTTTCCAGATGTTCGCGCAGGAAGGCGTCGATCTCTTCGTCGCTTTGCACGCTTTCGCCCGGCTGGATCTCCGGGCCGCGATAGTCGTTGAAGGCCGTCTGCCCGAAGATTTCGCGGGTGAGGCGCACGCAGTGGCGGAATTTCTCCCAATCCTCGGCATGGCTCATATAGTTGAAGCGCAGCACCGGGTCGGCCTTGGGATCGGCGGAGCGCAAGCTCACGCTGCCGCGCGATTTCGACAGGTTATAGCCGACATGAACCTGGAAGCCGTGGCTTTTCGCGGCCGCCTTGCCGTCATAGCTGATCGCCACCGGCAGGAAATGATACTGGATGTCGGGCTGCTTCAGCCCCGGCGCCGAGCGCAGGAAGGCGCAGGCCTCGAACTGGTTGGAGGCGCCGAGCCCGCCGCGCGAGAGCAGCCATTGGGCGCCCGCCACCCCCTGCCAGAACCACGGCAGCCAGGAATAGAGCGACACCGGCTTGGTGCTCACCTGCTGGAAGTAGAATTCCATATGGTCCTGCAAGTTGGCGCCGACGCCCGGCCGGTCGGCCTTCACCGTAATGCCCATGTCCTGCAGATGTTGGCCGGGACCGATGCCCGACAGCATCAAGAGCTTCGGCGAATTGAAAGAGGAGGCCGAGACGATCACCTCGCGGTTCGCCTTCAGCACCTCGATCCTGCCGTTGCGTTCAATCTCGACGCCGGTCGCCCGCCCGTCCTCGATCACGATCTTCTGCGCAAAGCCATAGACGATCCTGACATTGTCACGCTTCAGCGCCGGTCTCAGATAGGCGTTGGCGGCAGACCAGCGGCGGCCGCCGAAGATGGTCTGCTCCATCAGACCGAAGCCTTCCTGCTTGCTGCCGTTGTAATCCTCCGTCGTCTCGAAGCCCGCCTGTTTGCCGGCCTCGACGAAGGCGCGGAAGAGCGGATTGGTGAAGCCGCCGCGCTGGACATGCAGCGGCCCATCGGTGCCGCGCCAGCCCTCTTCGCCGCCATGCGAATGTTCCATCCGCTTGAAATAGGGAAGTACATCGGCATAGGCCCAGCCGCTGGCGCCGAGCTCCTCCCAGCGGTTGAAGTCCTCGGCATGGCCGCGCACATAGACCATGCCGTTGATCGACGAGGAGCCGCCGATCACCTTGCCGCGCGGCGCGGTGATGCGCCGGTTGTTGAGGTTCGCCTCGGGCTCGGACAGATAACCCCAATTATATCTCTTCATGCTCATCGGCCAGGCAAGGGCTGCCGGCATCTGGATGAACGGCCCGAAATCGCTGCCACCGGCCTCGATGACGATGACACTGTTCTTGCCGTCTTCCGACAAGCGGTAGGCGAGGGCGGAGCCGGCGGAGCCCGAGCCGATGATGACGAAATCTGCTTGCATAGTCTTGTTCCCTCGAGCTGCCATCATCCGGCTGCTTCTTGTTTTCCCAGAGCCTGCCCCTCATCCGCCTGCCGGCACCTTCTCCCCGCTCGCGGGGAGAAGGAGATATGCCGCACCGCGTTCCTTAACCTCGACGCTGCTTTGGGGCACGTCCCCTCTCCCCGCGCGCGGGGGTCCGGAGGACGGGTCGAGACGAGTGGCTCGACCCCGTTAGGGTGAGGGGCAAAAGCAAGGGCAGATGTTTTTCAATTCAATAAGGCGCCGCCACCGGCCCCATGCCCACGTAAACCGTCTTCAGTTCGGAATAATGCTCCAACGCCGCAAGCGAATTCTCGCGGCCGAAGCCGGATTGTTTCGAGCCGCCGAAGGGGATTTCCACCGGGCAGAGATTATAGGTGTTGATCCACAGCGTGCCCGCTTCCAGCCGGTCGACGACGCGGTGGGCGCGGGTGAGGTCGGCGGTGAAGACGCCGCCGGAAAGGCCGAATTCGCTGGCATTGGCGCGGGCGATCACCTCGTCCTCGGCGTCGAAATCGAGCACTGACATGACGGGGCCAAAGATTTCCTCGCGGGCGATTGTCATGTCGTCGGTGACATCGGCAAACACCGTCGGCTGCACATAATAGCCTTCGCCGGAGACGTTGTTCGGAATGCCGCCGCCGGCAATCAGTGTTGCGCCCTCGGCCTTGCCCTTCTCGATATAGGAGATCACCTTCTCGCGCTGCGCCCAGGAGACCATCGGCCCGACCTGCGTCGCCTCGTCCATCGGATCGCCGATCAGCATCGCCTCGGTGCGGATCTTCAGCCGCTTCAGGAATTCGGCCTTAACAGTCTTCTGCACGAAGACGCGCGTGCCGTTCGAGCAGACCTGGCCGGTCGAATAGAAATTGCCGAGCATCGCGCCCCCGACCGCCGAATCGAGATCGGCATCGTCGAAGACGATGAGCGGCGACTTGCCGCCGAGTTCCATCGTCACGTGCTTGAGGTTGCCGGCGGCAGCCGCCGCGACCCTGCGCCCCGTCGGCACCGAGCCGGTCAGCGACACCTTGGCGACATCGGGATGGTTGACGAGCAGCGGTCCGGTGTCGCGGTCGCCCTGGATCACGTTGAAGAGCCCCTTCGGCAGTCCCGCCTCAAGCAGGATCTCGGCGATCTTCAGCGCGCCGAGCGGGGTGTTCTCGGATGGCTTGAACACCATGGCATTGCCGCAGACAAGCGCCGGCGCAGCTTTCCAGCAGGCGATCTGCTGCGGATAGTTCCAGGCGCCGATGCCGACGCAGACGCCAAGCGCCACGCGCTTGGTATAGGCAAAGTCCTGGCCGAGCGGGATCTGCGAGCCGTTGAGACCGGCCGGCGCGATGCCGCCGAAGAATTCGAAGGCATCGGCGCCCGAGGTCGGGTCGGCGACAACAGTCTCCTGGATCGGCTTGCCGGTATCGAGCGTCTCGAGTTCGGAGAGCGCCCGGTTTCTCTCGCGCATGATGTCGGCTGCCCGCTTCAGGATGCGCCCGCGCGCCATCGGGCTCATCGCCGCCCATTCCGGCTGGGCGCGCTTGGCGGCGGCGATCGCCCGTTCGACAATCGCAGGCGTTGCGGCATGCAGCCGGGCGATCACCTCGCCGGTGGCGGGATAGAGGCTCTCGATGACGGTGCCGTCGGTATCCTCGACATATTCGCCATCGATGAAGTGCGAGGCTTTCGGCTGGGCTTTCATGTCATTTGTCCTTGGGTGGTTCGATGTGGTCGTCCCTTCTCGCTCCGGGGAGAGGGGGAGGCGGTGGCCAAAAGCGCATTCAGATAATCCTCGGTCAGCGCAATCGAGGCTTCAATGCCGATCGGCGCGGATTTCAGACTTTGCCTGATATAGAGCCCGTCGATCATCGCCGCAGCGCCTTCGGCGATGCGTTCTGCGGCGTCAGCTGGCAACAGCACTTTCAGATCGGCCAGCAGATTGGAGCGCAGCCGCCGCGCATAGATCACCAGGAAGCGCCGCGTCTCTTCCGAGCGCTGTGCTTCGGCGTAAAAGGCAAGCCAGGCGGCAATCGTCTCCGGCGCGAACTGATCGGCGTGGAAGCTGACACGGATGACGGCCGAAAGCCGGGCGCGCGGCGTCCTGGCGGCCCTGAGTGCCGCCACCGTATCGTTGCGCAACTGTCGGAGAAGCGAGCGGATCGTTTCGATCAGCAATTGCTCCTTGCTGCCGAAATAATGATGCGCCAGGGCAGGCGACACGCCGGCCTGCCGGGCGATGTCGGACATGGTGACGGCAAGCGAGCCGTGATCGCCGATCACCCGCAGCGCCGCATCGACAAGCGCCTTGCGGCGCACCGGCTCCATACCGACCTTTGGCAACAGACCACTCCTTGAAATCAGCGACAGGTTATTTTTGATTGACTGATCAATCAATAAAAATCTTTAGCGATTTGCTCAGACGCAGATCTTTCCCTGCCGAATTGCTGCAGCATATTCGAATCTGTCAGGAGGTGAGTCATGGCCGATGTCTTCGAGGGAGCGCCGACATCTTCGCTGCAGTCGAAATGGATCTGGTTTGCCGGTCTCGGCGTGCTGCTGCTCGTCTGCGGTCTGATCGCGCTCGGCAATCTGATGCTCGCCACCGTCGTCTCGGTCTATTATGTCGGCATGCTGATGCTGTTCGGCGGCGTTATCTATCTCGTCCATGCCTTCCAGGTGCGCGGCTGGGATCACGTGCTGTTCTGGATACTGAGCGGCCTGCTCTATGTGCTTGCCGGCATCTGCGCCTTCATCAATCCGATCCTGACCTCGGCGGCGCTGACGCTGTTTCTCTCGCTCTCGCTCGTCGTCGCCGGCGTCTTCCGTACCTGGGTCGGCATGCGCATGAAGCCGGTCAAGGGCTGGCGCTGGATCGTCGCAAGCGGCGTCATCACCGCCCTTGCGGGTTTCGTCATCGCGCTCGGCTGGCCGGTGAACAGCCTGTGGATCCTCGGCCTGTTCCTGGCCGCCGATCTCATCGTTCAGGGCTCGACCATGATCGCCTTCGGCCTCGGCATCCGCAGTTGAGATTGTGGAGAGCGGCCGTTCTTTTTTGACAAGACCCGTTCTTTTTTGACAAGACTAGGACAGGGGATTAGACTGAAGGGGTTACGGGCCGCTCCCAGCACGCGGACGGTCCTATGTGCGAATGCACCAAGGCACCGGCGAGATCGCCGAGAATGCTGAAAATGGTCATGCGTCCCCCAGAGGCAGGGTTCTGCCTGATCAGAAAAGGGAGGAAGTTCATGCCGATGGTCACCGTTTCCATCTCTCCGCAACAGGCAGCGGGCATCCGCGCCGCCGTTGACAATGGCGGTTATGCCTCGAGCAGCGAGGTCGTCCGCGAGGCGCTGCGTCTCTGGGATACCGCCCGCAAGCTCAACGAGTTCCGGGACGATATTCTTGACGACGACGCTCCATCCGGCGGCAGATGCGTCGCCGACATGTTCGCCGATCACGAGGCGGAGCGCCGTCGCTCCGCCTGAACAAGCGTTTGATTCTATTGGGGAAGTCCAATAGGCGCTGAACGCGTCGCGATGGGCCGCGCGTTTCATAAAACTTTCGTTTACTTGATCCTGCCACGGCATGTTCCGAACGAGGGCTGCGCCGCCGGCTGCATCCTCGGCTACGACCGTGCGGCACGGAAGCCCTGTTCCCGCTGATCCGCTTTCGATCGGGTCATCGAACTGCCGGAAGGCCTCGCCTTCCATCGGTTGGGCGAGGCGAATTGACGCCCTTGCCACTTCCAGCCTTCCCAAGCCTCCGGGGCTGATTTACTTCCTATGCCAGCGAATAGAGCAATTCCCAGGAAAACTGCGAAGCGGTTTTTCGTCCGGGATTGCGTAAAACCTAAGGTTAGAGCGGTTCTGAACCGCTCTAGGAGGAGCCGGGTCATGCCATTGCCTCAGGAAATGCATTTCGTCGATCTGCCGTCCTTTGGCGGGCCGGAGGTGATGACGATCGACAGGCGCCCGTTGCCCGTGCCTCAAGACGGAGAGGTCCTGGTGCGCGCCGAGGCGATCGGCGTCAACCGCCCCGATATTGCCCAGCGCCAGGGCAACTATCCCGCGCCGAAGGGTGCGAGCCCGATCCTCGGCCTGGAATTGTCGGGCGAAATCGTTGCCGTCGGCCCGGGCGTCAGCGGCCATGCCGTCGGCGACAAGGTCTGCGGCCTTGCCAATGGCGGCGCCTACGCCGAATATTGCCTGCTGCCAGCAGGCCAGATCCTGCCGTTCCCCAAGGGCTATGACGCGGTGAAGGCGGCAGCCTTGCCTGAGACCTTCTTCACCGTCTGGGCCAATCTCTTCCAGATGGCCGGGCTGACGGAAGGCGAGACGGTGCTGATCCATGGCGGTTCCAGCGGCATCGGCACGACGGCAATCCAGCTCGCCCGCGCCTTCGGCGCCGAGGTCTACGCGACGGCGGGCTCGAAGGAGAAATGCGAGGCCTGCGAAAAGCTTGGCGCCAAACGCGCGATCAACTACCGGACCGAGGATTTCGCCGAGGTGATCAAGGCCGAGACCGGCCACGGCGTTGATATCATCCTCGACATGATCGGCGCGTCCTATTTCGAGCGCAACATTGCCTCGCTGGCCAAGGACGGCTGCCTGTCGATCATCGCCTTCCTCGGCGGCGCGATCGTCGAAAAGGTCAATCTCTCGCCGATCATGGTCAAGCGCCTGACGGTCACCGGCTCCACCATGCGCCCGCGCACGGCGGAAGAAAAACGCGCCATCCGCGATGATCTTCTCTCCGAGGTCTGGCCGCTGCTTGCCGCTGGCACCGTCGCGCCCGTCATCCACAAGGTCTTTGCCTTCGACGAGGTCGTCGAAGCCCACCGGCTGCTGGAAGCCGGCAGCCATGTCGGCAAGGTCATGCTGCGCGTTGGCTAGAGCAATTCCAGCAAAAGTGTGCAGCGGTTTTGCGTCCGGAATTGCGCCAGACCAAAGAGCAATTCCAGCAAAAGTGTGCAGCGGTTTTGCGTCCGGAATTGCGCCAGACCAAAGAGCAATTCCAGCAAAAGTGTGCAGCGGTTTTGCGTCCGGAATTGCGCCAGACCAAAGAGCAATTCCAGCAAAAGTGTGCAGCGGTTTTGCCAGGCAAAGTGCGAAGCGCTTTTGCCGGGAATTGCGCCAAAACAAAGAGATAGGGCGCTCTTAGTGCGTCCTATCGGACGCGCGGCGCGGTAATGTCAGCGACACCGCGACGGCGAGAACACCTGGCACCGCCATCAGCAGATAGAGCCAGTGCGCTGCCGAAAGCGCGCCTGATATGCCGCCGGGATGAACGAGGCCGGCGCCATTGGCGATGACGCCGGCAAAGGCGGCCCCGAACGCCCCACCGAGCGAACTCATTGTTGGGATCGCGGCAGAAGCCTTGTCTTTCTCGTTGTCGGCGACGAGCCTCAAAACCATGGCGACGAGATGCGCCCAGCCGAGACCGATGCCGAAGCCCATCATGAACATGCCGATCGCCGCCGGCACGATGAGGAGCATATGCCCCTCGGGATTGTCCTTGGCGAGGAAGACGGCGAGGCAAGCGGTCGCCGCCGCCTCGATGAGGGCGCCAATGACGATTGCCGCGTACGCCCGCCTGCCGGTCAGCGAGCCGCTGAGGAAGGCCGCAAACGTCCATCCGAGGGCAACCAGCGCCACCAGATAACCCGATGCGAGTGGAGCCACCCCATGCAGGGTCTGCAGGAAATAGGGAATGAAGACGTCGCTGACGAGAACGACGGTCATGGCGAGCATCGCCAGGTAGACCCGGGAAATCGGCTGGGAAAGGCTGACGGCGCCAGAGGGCAGCAGGCGGTTCGGGCTTCGGCTCTCGATGAAGATCATGCCGGCGACCGCGATGACCGAAGCGGCGATCAGCGCGACCTTCGTGGCTGTCGTCTCGATCGCGCCGGCCGTGCTGACCATCAGGACGGCGGCAAGCAGCAGCCCGATCTGGGCAATCGGCGTCTTTACCTGCTCGCGGTCGTCCTCGACCTCTGGCAACAGCCGCGGCGCCAGGAAGGCCATCAGCAGGCCGAGCGGCACGAGCACGATGAATGCGTAGCGCCAGGCGTGGCCGGATGAAAAGAAGCCGCCGAACGTCGGCCCGATGACTGTCGCCACACCCCAGATCGCCGCATAGAGCGTCGAGGCTTTTGGCCATAGCGGCTCGGGATAAACGAAGCGGATAAAGGCATAGCCGAGCGCGGCAAGTGCGCCTGTTCCGAGACCCTGCACCGCACGTCCGATCAACACCACTGGCATCGACGGTGCGGCTGCGGCAACCAGGCTGCCGACGCCGAAGACCAGCGCCGCGACCACATAGACGGATCGAAGCCCGATGCCGCGCGGCCGCATGGCGACAAAGATCGAGCCGAGTACGGCCGCGGCGACGAACAGGCTGGTGACCCAGGAAAACAACGCGAGGCCGCCGATATCGCGCACGATCGAGGGCGCGATCGTCGCCATGATGTAAGTCTCCACCGCATAAAGCGTCACGCCGCCTGCCAGCATCAAGGTTGCCGGCAGGTGCTCGGGCGCAAAGAGGCGGAAGAGGGAGCTAGCGTTGGGGATGGTTGCAGTCTGGTCGATATTCGACATGGGATGGCCCCGAGATTTTTGCTGGCGGAGGATTATTTTCCAAGTTATAAATTGGAAAATTACACGCCGCCTCAAATTAAACAAGACTTGACTTGGAAAATATGCGCCAGTCCCCAGCCAACCGGATCCTGATCCTGATAAAGACCGACGGCCCGCAGCTCGCCGCCGCGATCGGCGATGCGCTCGGCATATCGGGCGAGGCCGCCCGCCAGCAGCTGTCGAAGATGGCGGAGGAGGGGCTGGTGGAACCGGTCACCGTTGCCGCCGCGGGCAGGGGCCGGCCGCGCCAGCTCTGGCACCTGACGGCGAGCGGCAACCGCCAGTTCCCGGATGGCCATGCCGAGCTGACGGCAAACCTCCTTGGTACGCTCGTCGAACAGCTCGGCCCCGCAGCCCTCGATACGGTCATTGCCGCCCGCGAGGCCGAGACGCTGCAGCGTTATCGGCAGGAACTCAGCAAGGCGCATGACCTTGCCGCGCGCGTCGAGGCCCTTGCCGGCATCCGCACCCGCGAGGGCTATATGGCCGATTGTTGGAGGCAAGCGGACGGCTCCTTCATGCTGGTCGAAAACCACTGCCCGATCTGTGCGGCCGCCACCGCCTGCGCCGGCTTCTGCCGCTCCGAACTCGAAACCTTCCGCGCCGTCCTCAGCGCCGAGGTCGAACGCAGCGAACACATCCTCGCCGGCGCCCGCCGCTGCGCCTATCGCATCACGCCGCATTGACGCCTGTCGATCGGAGCGCCGCATTTCACGCCGGTTGCCGCGCCTGCCGCCTGCTGCTTTCGAGATAGAGCAGCACTCCGATCGATGCGAGACCCGCTGCCGCGCCGACGAAGGCGGTGCCGGAATAATCGGTGATCGCGGTGCCGAAGGCGAAGAGACCGGCGCTGATGCCAACCCCAATGAACGTGTTCAGCGAGATCAGCGAGGTTCCAAGCCCCGGCCGGTCCGCGATCAGGTCCTGCAGATAGGTGATCGGCACGCTGAGGATCGCTGCCGCCCCACAGGCATTGAAGAGGAGGAGTGCGTAGACGTGCCAGGGTGCGGAAGCAAAGCCGAGCAGCAGCAGATAGACGCAATAGATCAGCGCGCCGAAGGCAAGCACATGCGCGCTTCGGAAGCGGCGCTGCGCAAAGCCCCACATCATCATGAACGGCATCTCGAGCAACGCCGTCAAGCCTGCAATGAAGCCGACATCGACCACGGTGCCGCCGGCCGCACGGGTGATGATCAGCGGCAGGAGCATGGCGTTCAGCCGCTGCAGCCCGAACAGCATCGCCATGACGATGACGCGCGACAGCACATGCGGCACGAAAATCCGTTGCAGCGAAGCAAAAAAGCCGACTGGATCGGGGGCAGTGCCGCCTGAGCCATTTCCGGGTGCGAAGAAAAAATACAGGCAGAAGCAGGTGCAGCTTGCCAGTGCCGCGATCCCATAGGCCGGCGTCATCGACGGCGAACTGACGAGATAGAGGCCGATCAACCCCGGCGCCAGCGCCCATGAGCCGGAAAAGAGCGCCCGCACCGTTGCGGTGATCGCCGCCCCCTGGCCACGGTCCATCTGGTTGGTCCTGGCGCGCAGGCTGGCAAACAGCAGCGAATAGGTGGAATTGCTCATCGGCACCAGCAACAGCGTGGAGAAGATGAAGACCGCGGGGCTATGAATGAGCGCGATCGACCCGAAGCCGAGCATGCCGGCGACGCAAAGCCCCAGCACCAGCGGCCGGCGCTCCTTCAGCCTGTCCGACCAGATGCCGAGCGTCAGGCTCGTCGTGACGTTGACGATCGAAGACAAGAACACCAGTGCCGAATAGGCGCCGTTGCTCATGCCGAGTTCGTTGATCCCGATGATCGACTGATAGGGCGCGGTCGACGCATAGGTGAAGGCGAGCGCGACGAGGGTCACGGTTGGGATGCGGATCCTGTTGTCGCGAAGGATCAAGGAAAAGGTGGATGACATGGGAACGGTTCCTGATGCACCACTCTTAGTCGCATCGGACCCATCAGAGAAACGATAGTTTTCGATCGCCTCGGTCAATTTATGTGATGAATATTTGGACGATGTGATCGCGCTCCGAGCCCGCAACGAGGCCGAGCGCCTAGCTCGCCCGGTAAATGCTCGCCGTGCCCGCAGCCGATTGACTCTATCAATCTTCTGCCCTTAGTGCTCGCCGGGGTTGATCAATTGGATGGGGACAATGAAATTTCGCTTTATTGGCGCTGTTGTGCTTTCTTTCGCCGTTGCAGGTTGCAGTAGCATTGCCCCTGATGGTCGGCCGCTCGTTCAACACTTCTTTCGGGATCTTGTGATGAGGGGATGTGGTTTCCAGATGACATGGGAATCGGCGAGAGAAGCCACAGATACTTTTAAGCCAGTTATACCGACTGACAGAGAGCGCATGACTGACAGAGGCCTCATGAGGGCTGCGATTGCAATTTGCGGCAAGGCGAAACCCGGAAATAAGAGCAAAGCCATCGAAGTCCAGGTTCCTGACAGTGGCGGTGTCCTCCGGAAAATCGTTGTTGAAAGAGAATAGAAAAGCGCAGACCGGAGGGTAGGCGTTCGCGATATCGATGGGGCTGAGACCACAAAAGCCCCTCATCCGGCTGCCGCCACCTCTGCCTGGGTCGAGCCACGTGTCTCGCCCCGGTCCTTCGGACCCCCTCTTGCGGGGCGAAGGGGATATGCCGCACCCTCTCCGTCCCTCGATCACCTCGCGCATGGCACGTCCCCTCTCCCCGTCAGAACGGGGAGAGGGTTAGGGTCATATGCGCTAGGTTTAGCCCTGGACATAAGGAATCTGGTTGTGATTCAAGCTTTGGATGAAGATTCGTCCTGAGGTTTTGGATCATTGGCCGGAAGTGCGCGAGCGGCTTCCGGCGGGTTTTGACTTGGAAGCAACGGCGCGGTTGCGCGGTGCTTTTACGCGGGTGCGGGAAATCAAGAATGCCGAGACGCTGTTGCGGCTGGCACTTGCCTATGGCGGCCTTGGCATGTCGCTACGCGAGACCTGTGCATGGGCCGAAGCGGGCGGGATCGCCCGTTTGTCAGACCCATCGCTGCTTGAGCGGCTGTGCAAAGCGGCGCCTTGGCTTGGCGACATCGTGGCCGCGCTGATTGCCGAACAGGCCAAAGTGCCGACGGGGCGCTTTGCGGGATATCGCTTGCGTGTGCTCGATGGAACGTCGATTTGCCATCCAGGCGCTGACCGCACGACATGGCGGTTACACGTCGGCTACAACTTGGCAACGGCTCAGGTCGATCAGCTTGAGTTGACCGACATCCATGGTGCCGAGAACCTTCAGCGCCTTACCTACGCACCCGGCGATATCGTGCTGGCCGATCGCTACTATGCAAGACCGCGCGACCTGCGGCCGGTGATCGACGCCGGTGCAGACTTCATCGTGCGGACCGGCTGGAACTCGTTGCGCCTGTTGCAGACGAATGGCGAGCCCTTTGATCTGTTTGCCGCACTCGCCGCTCAGCAAGAGCAGGAAGGCGAGGTGCAGGTTCGTGTCCACGAAGGCATGACGGGGACGCCGCCACCACCGCCGCTGGCCCTGCGCCTCATTGTCCGACGCAAGGATCCGCAACAGGCCCAAGCCGAGCAGGAGCGTCTGCTCAAAGCCGCCCGCAAGCACGGCAAAAAACCCGATCCGCGCAGTCTCGAGGCGGCGAAGTACATTCTGCTGCTGACCTCGCTGCCGGCCACCACCTTCCCGCCGGCCGATATCCTCACCCTCTATCGCTTCCGCTGGCAAATCGAGCTGGCGTTCAAACGGTTCAAGAGCCTGGCCGGCCTCGACAGCTTGCCGGCCAAGAAGCCGGAACTGGCCCGGGCATGGCTCTACGCCAGACTGATCGTCGCCATCATCGCCGAACAGATTGCCGGGCAAGTCCCGGACTCTCCCCCCTCTGGATGTGGCAACCCCACTGGCTAGCCCCCCATTGGCAAGCCCATCGCGCTGGCGTCTCATGAAGATCGCCCTGGCCACCATTTGCGCCGCCATCCGCGGACCACTTCTGTGGCAGGCCGTCTGTAATCTCGTCACGCGAAGTCGTCGCCACCTCTGTGAGCCGCCGCGACGACGCCGAAAACAATGCGACGATCTACACGCTCGCTTAACCTAGCGCATATGAGGGTTAGGGTGAGGGGCAGCCTAAACCCCGTTGGCTTTCCCCGCGTGACGCGTTATGGACTGCGCATCCCGCCAGCATCCGGATGAGAGCTCATGACCAATCCCGTCACCGTCGAAGTCACCCGAGGCCTGCTCGTCGAAAGTCGCCATCGCGGCTCGGTGGCTGTGGTCGATGGCGATGGCAAGCTTGTCTTCTCGCTGGGCAACATCGAGGTCGCGGTCTTTCCGCGCTCGTCCTGCAAGGCGATGCAGGCGCTGCCGCTGGTCGAGAGCGGTGCTGCCGATGCCTATGGCTTCGGTGACAAGGAATTGGCGCTGGCCTGCGCCTCGCACAATGGCGAGGACGAGCACGTGGCGCTCGCCTCCTCCATGCTGTTGCGTGCCGGTCGCGATGCGCAAGCGCTGGAATGCGGCGCCCACTGGTCCATGAGCCAGAAGACCCTGATCCATCAGGCCCGCACGCTCGAGGCGCCGACCGCGCTGCACAACAATTGCTCGGGAAAACATGCCGGTTTCATCTGCGCCTGCTGCCATCAGGACCTCGATCCGAAGGGTTATGTCGGCACCCAGCACCCGCTGCAGATCGAGATCCGCGCGGTGATGGAAAGCCTGACCGGCGCCGTGATTGGCGCCGATAGCTGCGGCACCGACGGCTGCTCGATCCCGACCTATGCCGTGCCGCTACGCAGCCTGGCCCATGGTTTTGCCAAAATGGCGACCGGCACCGGCCTGGAACCCTTGCGCGCCAAGGCATCCCGCCGGCTGATCGAGGCCTGCATGGCCGAGCCCTTCTATGTCGCCGGCTCCGGCCGCGCCTGCACGGCGCTGATGCAGATCGCCCCCGGCCGCATCTTCTGCAAGACAGGTGCCGAAGGCGTCTTCTGCGCGGCGATCCCGGAAAAGGGCATCGCCATCGCGCTCAAATGCGAGGATGGCATGACCCGCGCTGCCGAAGCCATGGTGGCGGCGACCCTCGCCCGCTTCTTCGAGGCGGAGAGCGAGGTGCATGCGGCATTGATGGCTCATGCCGCAACGCCGATGCGCAATTGGAACGGCATCCATGTCGGCGATATCAGGGTCACCTCCGCCTTGGCCGGATGACTGCGAGCTTACATATATAAGTTATTAGAAAAATAAGAATTGCCTAATATAAAGAGGGATACGTCCTGCGATCGCGGATGCACCCTTTCGCGGCGACGTGAGCACAGTCCTGGAAGCCGTGAGGGCAGGGCATGTTTGCAGGCCGCTATCTCTGGTGGATGCTGATGGGGATCGGCATCTTCATGTTCGCTGCGCTGAGCCTCGATTATATCACCTGGCTCACGATCCAGCTGTCCGGCTGCGGCGATATGGCCGGCGCCTGCGAGCCGGTCCTCCGGCTGATATCGGGCATGCTCAAACCCGCCTGCATCTGGGCTGCAATCGGCGTGCTCTTCATGGCAACGCTGCTGCGTCTTCACACGCTCTCGCTCATCTGGTTCTGGGGACCGGTCGTCGCTGTCTGGTTCGTCGCCTCCACGCCGATCCTCCTCTTCGTTGCAGCGGATGCGGCGGCTCTGACGCAACCCACCACCCTGGCGGTGCTGCCGGTCGCCTTCCTGTTTCTGGCGGCCTTTGTCATCTATCTCATGTTTGCGCTCGAGGATGGCGACATGCTGCCTCTTGCAGCCTCGGTGCCCTTGCGCCTCACACGCCGCCTGACGGCGGTCTACGGCGCGCTTGCCGGCGTAGCCTTCATGCCGGAACTGTCGCGGATCGCCGGGACACTGCTCGACATGCCGGCACTTTCCGTCGTCATCGCGCTGGCGCAGCCATATCTGCAGATGGTGCTGACCTTTGGAACCGGCAGCATGGCGCCGGCCTATGCCGTGTTGGCGGCCTTCATCGCGGCCCTTGCCGCAAGCCTCTTGCCGCATGCTGCAGCACCGCAGCCCTCCCGCAGCACCATCATGCTGCGGCGATTGCGCCGTTGAGATCGCGATAGGGTTTCAGCTGTTCAGCCGTCATCTCCGCCGGCACGATCAGCCCCGCCACCTCGGAAATGCCAAGCACGGGGCAGGGCGAGACGAGGTCGAACTTCTCCTCGGTCAGCAGCACATGCGTTTCAGCCGCGCAGCGGGCGATGTGCCGCTTGATCGCCGCTTCCTCGAAATCGCCGGTGGAAAGCCCGTGCACCGGATGGGCGGCCGTCACCCCGAGGAAGAAGAGGTCGGGGCGAAGCTGCGAGATCGCCGCCATCGCCGCTGCCCCCGTCGCCACCATCGAATGTTTGTAGAGCCGTCCGCCGGCGAGGATCACCTCGGCTGTCGGGTGGTGTTCGAGTTCGGCGGCAATCGTCGGGCTGTGGGTCGCAACCGTCAGCGGCATGTCGCGCGGCAAGTGCCTGGCGATCTCCGCCGTCGTCGTGCCGCCGTCGAGGAAGATCATCTGACCGGGCTTCACCATCGCCGCCGCCGCCGCCCCCAGCCGTGCCTTGATCTGCGACGACACGCTGCGCCGGGCGGTAAAATCCGGCAGATCAGGCGCCAGCGGCATCGCCCCGCCATGCACTCGTTTCAACAGCCCCTCCGCCGCCATTTCCCGGAGGTCACGCCGGATAGTGTCCTCCGAAAGCGCGAAATCCTCGGCGACGCGTTTGGCGATCACCTGGCCGTCACGGCGCAGGATGTCGAGAATGAGGGCCTTGCGTTGGGTTGTCAGCATCGTCTCTCTGCATGAAATTAAACATAATAGCCCGATATTGCACGAAGTGACTCGACATTCAAGAAATATCGTTCATTTTCACGAAATCCCGTGCATGAGGCCGGGAAAATGCTCACGCATAAAGCGGAGCGAAGGAGTGGATCATGTTGATTTTGATTGCCGGGCCCTATCGGTCCGGAACCGGCGACGACCCGGAAAAGATGGCCGCCAACCTGAAGCGGCTGGAAGCGCCCTCGCACGCGCTGTTTGAAGCCGGCCATGTGCCGATGATCGGCGAATGGGTTGCCCTGCCGATCTGGCATGCCGCCGGCGGCCGGTCGGTCGGCGACGCGCTCTACGAAGAGATCTTCCACCCGGTCGCCGGCCGGCTGCTGCAGCTCTGCGAAGGCGTGCTGCGCCTGCCGGGCGATTCCAAAGGGGCGGACAACGACGTCCGCATCGCCCGGGAACGCGGCATCCCGGTCTGGCACAGGCTGGAAGACGTGCCGGGCTGCGGGTGAGGGAACGTGTTTTCTCTCCGGAGGGAGAAGGGGTACCTATCGTATCCGGCTGCGTTGGCTGACAAGGCAAGTTAGTGCAAGATCTGCCCCTCACCCTAACCCTCTCCCCGTAAAAACGGGGCGAGGGGACGTGGCAAACGCAGCGTCGAGGTCGGGGAAAGCCGGTGCGGCATGTCCCTTCTCCCCGCAAGCGGGGAGAAGGAGGCGGCAGCCGGATGAGGGGCGCGGCGCGGCACACCGATCATGCTCTCACACTCGCACGCACCCACCCTTGTCCCGATGGAGAAGCAAAACCCAATCTCACCAGTTCCGACCCGCGCACCCCTACGCTATAACCCTTGCCGAAAGGGAGTCGAGAACCATGCTGACACTATACTACGCTCCGGGAACCTGCGCGCTCGCAAGCCTTATTGCCCTGGAAGAATCCGGCCTGGCCTTCGAAGTCAAGAAGATCAGCCTCCGCGATGGCGAGCAGCGCTCGCCGGATTATCTGAAGATCAACCCGAAGGGCCGGGTGCCGGCACTGGTCACCGATTATGGCGTGCTGACGGAAACGCCGGCGATCTTGGCCTATATCGCCCAGAGCGCGCCGGCCGCCAAGCTGGCGCCGCTTGACGATCCTTTCGAGTTTGCCAGGCTGCAGTCCTTCAACAGCTATATCTGCTCGACCGTGCATGTGAACCATGCGCATCGCCCGCGCGGCTCGCGCTGGGCGGACGAGCCGGCGGCCATCGAGGCGATGAAGGCCAAGGTGCCGCAGAATATGGCCGATTGTTTCACGTTGATCGAGCAGACGATGTTCGAAGGCCCATGGGTGATGGGCGAAGCCTATTCGCTCGCCGATCCCTATCTCTTCGTCATGACCGACTGGCTGCCGTCGGACGGCGTCGATCCCGCCCGCTTCGAAAAGGCGAGCGACCACCACGCCCGCATGCTGCAGCGCCCCGCCGTCCAGCGGGCGCTGGCCTACGATCGGGCCTGATCGTTAAAACCGTCGGCAAGCTTCTTCGGCGCCCGGAACAGCCAGGCGCCGATCAGCCGCAACCGCAATTCCTCGTCGCTGATCACGGCGGCGCGCACCGGCAGATGCGGCCAGCCGACATAATGATCGGTTTGAAAATAGACGTCAGGCGCCATCTCCAGCAGGTGATCCTTGTCGTCGAGCGAAATCGAGATCACGATCGTCTCGGCATTCTTCACCGCAACGAAACTCTTGCCGTCGACCTTCAGCGCCGGATTGCCGTAGGAGGTGCTCTCCTCGACATCAGGCAGCCCGGCTTCCGCCGCCAGCCGCTTCAGGCGTTCGAAGATTGCATCGACATTGCCGGCCATGGTTCCGCCCTTTCTGCCAGGGCGAACCTACCATATCTTCAGGCGCATTTCGCCAGCGGCGGCTTGGCCTCTTTGGGAAAGCCGGCCGGCATCCCGAGCGGCAGATCGGCGATTTCGCGCATCGACATGCGCTCGACCTCAGGATGCCGCAACGGATCGTCCTTCCAGGCAGGAGAATCTGCAATTTCCGCACTGCCCAGATGAAGGACGGGCCTCAAGAAAAACTTCAGCAACGACATGGCATGCCTCGCTTTCTTCCGTGGCGTGGATGTGATCACCCCAGCGGCTCACGCCTCCGAGTAATCCTAACTGGCCGACGCTCTGCGTTGGAATGGATTGCCTATGCTTGCAATGTCGGCCCCAGCAGGCAGATTTTCAATTGAGAATAACGCTGAGCCGGTATAGAAAAACTATATGAAGAACTTGAATATGGTCCATCTCAACGGCCTGCGCGCGCTGGAGGCCGTCGGTCGTCTCGGCTCGCTCCAGGCCGCCGCCGACGAACTCGGCGTCTCGGTTGGCGCCGTCAGCCAGCAGGTCATCAAGGCCGAAGCCCAGCTTGGTCAGGTGATCTTCGAGCGCACCGCCAGGGGCATGATCGCCACCGAAGCCGGCCGGCCGGTGCTCCTGGCGCTCGACGAGGGTTTTGCTCGTCTTTCGGCAGCGGTGTCGATCGCGAGCCGCAAGGACGATACGATCCTGACGATCTCGGTGGCGCCGGTTTTCGCCGCCCGCTGGCTCGTCTACCGGCTGGATCGATTCGCCGAGCGCCATCCCGACATCAAGCTGCGGCTGGATGCGACGACCAATCTCGTCAATCCGGCGCTTTGTGATGTCGATATCGGCATCCGCGTCGGCAACGGCAAATGGCCGGATGTGAAGGCTGAACTGCTGCTGGCACAGGAGGTCTTTCCCGTCTGTTCCCCTGATATGGCCGCGACATTGAAAGAGCCCGCCGATATCCTCCAACTGCCTGCCATCATCGATGGCCATGCCATGTTCACCTGGGAGGTCTGGATGCGCGAGGTCGGACTATCAGGTGCCACGCTTTCGACTCGCCACGTCTTCAACGATGCCTCGCTCTGCCTCGATGCGGCGATTGCAGGCCAGGGCGTTATGCTCGCCTGGCAGACCCTTGCCGCCTTTGCGCTCGCCGAAGGCCGGCTCGCCGCCCCTTTCGGCATTCGCGCGCCGACCGGTTTCGGCCATTACTTCGTCACCGCTGAAGGCACGCGCGAGCCGAAGAAGGTGAAGGATTTCAAGGCCTGGATCCGTGAGGAAATGGCCGGCACGCTCGCCCTTTTCCCGTAGTCCTCAAACTTCGATCGGCTCCTCGCCGCGGGTCGCCTGCATCGCCTTGTAGGCCGGGCGGGTCTGGCAGCGCTCGATCCAGGCTTTGATATTCGGATGCGCATCGAACAGCGCCTCCTCGGTCTGGGCGTAGCGCAACACCTCGGCAAGGTTGAGATCGGCGACGGTAAAGCGGTCTCCGACGATCCATTGCCGGTCGGCGAGGTGGCCTTCGAGAACCGCCAGTGGCCTGCGTAGCGAGCGGCAGGCAACCGCGATCGTCTGTTGGCCGCCTTCGCTGTTTTCGAGCTCGTTATCATAGGTGAGTACGATCTTCACCGTATGTGGCTCGACCTCCGCAGCCGCCCAGACCGTCCACATCGTCAGCAATCCGTCTTCCTCGACGGTTTGGCCGGAAAGCGGTCCGCCATGTCTACGCGCGAGGTAAAGATTGATCGCCAGCGACTCGTGCATCACGAGGTCGCCATCCCGAATGCTGGGGATCTGCGCCATCGGGTTGACGGCAATGAATTCCAGCGAATGCGTGTTGAGCGGCGCATCCTCAGATAGCGGATCTGCCAGCCGCCTTGCCTGCAGCACCGGCACCGAGCGGAATTCGACCCCAAGCTCCTCCGCCATCCAATAGACGCGCGAGGCGCGCGACCGATAGACTCCGTAGATTGTCAGCATGTCCATATCCCCTCGATGTGTCCGGGAGACCGTAAATGCCGGATCGGCGTGGGAAAAGTCCTTGTGGCTGATGGGATGATGAAAGCTTTTGATGGCCTTCAGGAGATACGGTTCCGCTCGACGGTCAGCTGCGCATAGGGCGAGCCGCCGCCCGCCATCTCGCCGGAGACTTTCTTCTCCCATTGGAAGCCTAACACCGCGCCTTCGGTGATCTCCTGGAAGATGTTGTCGGTGATGACGGCGGTCCCGGCGCCATCGGCGACCGAGACGGCGCAACCGACCGGGGCCCTGCGCACCACATTGCCTGTCACAACGACGTTGCGCAGATACGGACCCCAGCCGATCTGCAGCCCCCAGCGCGGCGCGCCCTCGATCACATTGCCTGAAATCAGCGTGTCGGCCTCGGCCGCAATGCCGATGCCGAAGCCGACCTCGTGTTGGTATGGGCCGCGCAGCGTCAGGTTGCGCACGACATTGCCGGTGACGCTTGCCAGCCGGCCGCCCTCGTCGAAATTGGCGATCGAAATGCCGTTTGCCGCCCCGTCGATCATGTTGGCGGAGACGACGGCGCCCTCGAAGGCGAATTCGACATAGATCGCCGTCTCGCCGGATCGCCGGCACTGGTTGCTGCTGATCTGGATGTCCGAGGCCGAATTGGCGCGGATCGCCGTAAACGCGCAATCGGAGATCTGGTTATTCACAACCATCACCCCGTCGGCACGGAAGATGTTGATGCCGTTGCCGTTTTGCCCGGTGCCGCCGTCATTGGCGCGGATGTTGAAGATGCGGTTGCCGGAGACGATAGTGCCGTCCTCCGCCTTTTTCCAGCGGTGCACCAGGATGCCGCCATTGCCGCAATCCGAGACCGTGTTGCCGGTGACCGACAGGGCGCTGGAATCCACTGCGTAAAGCCCGGATTGGGCAGCCCCCGAGATCCGGCTGCGCTCGATCCGCCCGCCGCAGCGCTCCAGTTGCAGGCCGTGTTTGCGGCTGCCGCCGATCTCGCAATTGTCGATCAGCACCTCGTCGACGCCGGTGAATTGCAGAAGCCCGCCGGCATAATCGCCAAGCCGGCGGTTGCCGCCGTCGATGACGAGATTGGAAAGCTCGATGCGCCGCACGTTCTCGGCCGAAAAGAGATGGCCGTCGCCGGTATAGACGATCCGCGAGGCGCCGGGCACGCCAGTGATACGCGTATTGTCCGGCAAAGTGAGGTTGGAGACCCGGTAGGTGCCGGGCGGCAGGAACACCGGCACGTTCTCGCGCGCCGCCCGTTCGATCATCTGCTCAAGGTTGCCGGTCTTGCGGTCGCCGCTTTCGGGAATGGCGCGATATTCCACCGCGTCGATCGCCCCGCGCAGATCGGGCTGACCGGCTGCCGTCCGCGGCGAGGCGAGGGCGCGCGATGCCCCTCCCGCAACGGCCGAGGCAGCGAGGAATAAAAGCATGTCGCGGCGTGAAGGCATCCGGGGATCACTTGTCATAGCGCGCCCGTAGCAGGAAACGTGCCAGGCGCGCATGTATTCTTTTGGCACAAGCTTGGCAAAGGCCGGCGAAATTGCAGTTGTGACCGAGCGCGACGGCAGGATATCGCCGCTTATATTGTCGTCTTGTTCACCCTTTCATTTAAGCAAGCCGAAGGAAATGAGGACTACTTTTAAGGGAATTTCTATTATGCGGGTGTGGAATACGGCCTTCGGCCGCAGGGGGAATGGCGTCATGCGCGAATTGGGTGCCAGGCGATGGGAATCAACCGATGCCCAGACGGCCGAAACGCGACGCATCATCGCCGCGACGGAGGCAATGATGGCATCGACCGCCCACCACCTCTCCGAAGGTATCGAGAACCTGCGCCTCAAGGAAATCGTCCACGAACTTCCCGACTTTCTCTATGTCAAGGATCGTGACAGCCGCTTCGTCTTCGCCAATACAGTCACCGCCAGCAGCCTTGGCCTGGAGAGTGCTGCGCTGATGACCGGCAAGCGCGACTTCGACCTGTTCGATTTCGAGACGGCGCGCCACCATTTCGATATCGAGCAGCAGATCATGGCGACGGGCGAAGCCCGCATCGACATGGAGGAATCCTACGTTCTTCCCGGCAGCAGAAGACCGATATGCCGGCTGACTTCGAAGATACCGCTGCGCAATGATCGTGGCGAAATCGTCGGTCTGATCGGTGTTTCCCGTGATATCACCGAACGCAAGCGCCAGGAGGATCTGCATCGCGGCCAGGCGAGCCTGCTCGAAATGATCGCCCGCAACGAGCCGCTGCCGATGATCCTCGAGGCGCTCGTGCTGATGATCGAGGCGCAGCTGGATGGGATTGACGGATCGGTGCTGCTGCTCGACAGCGAGGGCACCAGGCTCTATCACGGCGCGTCTCCCAATCTGCCTGGCGGCTACAGCCGGCTCATCGACGGCGTTACGATCGGTCCCAAGGTCGGCTCCTGCGGCACCGCCGCCTGGCGCGGTCAGACCGTGATCGTCGACGACGTGATGAGTGATCCGCTCTGGGAGGATTTTCGCGCCCTGATCGCCCCGTTCGGCTTCCGCTCCTGCTGGTCGACGCCGATCGCCACCTCACAGAACAACGTGCTCGGCACTTTCGCGCTCTATTCCAGGGAAGTCCGCCGTCCCACCGACCACGAGATGACGCTGGTGGCGCTCGCCACCCATATCGCCGGCATCGCCATCGAGCGCAAGCGTGTCGACGACCGCATTCATTTCATGGCCCATCATGACGATCTGACGGGCCTGCCGAACCGCGCCTTCCTCAAGGAACGGCTGGCGAGCATCCTCGACCAGGCCCGGCGCAACAACCGCAAGGTGACCGTCGCCTATATCGATCTCGACAATTTCAAGGACATCAATGACGGCCGCGGCCACGCTGCCGGCGACGAGGTGCTGAAGGAGATCGCCACCCGCATGGCCAATAGCGTCAGGGCGTCTGATATGGTGGTACGACTCGGCGGCGACGAATTCCTCGTCGTGCTCGTCCACCAGTCAAGCCATGATGCCGGCATCACGCGCCGCCTTCGCGAGCTGCAGAAGGCGATCAACCGGCCGATTCGCGGGGCGGACGGCGAAATCACCGTCACCTCGAGCATCGGCGTTGCCGCCTTCCCCTTCGATGGCGCAACCTCGGAAGAGCTCCTCGCCAATGCCGACCGCGCCATGTACCGCGCCAAGGAACTCGGCCGCAACACATTGCAACATCACGAAGGCGGCAGCACGCCGGTCGGAATGCCGCTCGGCGAGCACGAAGAATTGCATCAGGCGATCACCGGCGACCAGCTGTTCCTCCAATACCAGCCGCAGGTTGATGTCGCCACCGGCCGCATCACCGGCCTCGAGGCGCTGGTGCGCTGGAACCATCCGGCAAAGGGCAGGGTGCCGCCGGTCAATTTCATTCCGCTCGCCGAAGAGACCGGCCTGATCGTTCCCCTCGGTCTCTGGGTACTGAACGAGGCCTGCCGCCAGGCGCGCCAATGGCAGGACATGGGCCTGGCGCCGCTGACAATCGCCGTCAATGTCTCGGCCAAACAGTTCGCCGATCCGGACTTCGCAACCCATGTCGCCGAGGCGCTCGAGCGCCACCGCCTGCAGTCCCGCTGGCTGGAGCTTGAAGTCACCGAAAGCGTGGTGATGCAGAATGCCGAACGGGCGCTTGCCATGATGGAAACGCTGCGGGGGCTGGGCGTGCGCCTGTCGATCGACGATTTCGGCTCCGGCTATTCCAGCCTGGCGGCGCTGAAGACCTTCCCTTTCGACCGCCTGAAGATGGACCGCTCGCTGGTCGAGGCCCTGCCGGGCGACAAGACCGCAGTCGCCATCGCCTCGGCGGTCATTTCGCTGGCGCAGACGCTGAAGCTCTCGGTTCTCGCCGAAGGCGTCGAAACCGACGCCCAGATGGATTTCCTGCGCCAGGCCCACTGCGAGGAGGCGCAAGGCTTCCGCTTCTCCAAACCGGTCTCACCGGAGGAGATCCCGGCATTGCTGCGGGCGCGTAGTCTCTGACACTTATTTCATAAGTTTGCCAATCGCTTCGATCTCGTTCGTCCATATGCCCGCCGCATAGTTCGGCGGCAGCCGCGCCAGTTGCGCGGGGTCGTCGATGCCGGTGGAAAAATCATTGCCGCGATAGGGGCCGAGCACGAAGACGTCGGTCCCGGCATCCTGCATCCGGTTGAGAAAACGATCCGGCCAGCCCCAGAGCCACGGCGCGATATTGATCGGCACCAGCATCATCGCATGTTTGCATTCGTCCGGCAGCAGGCCGGTCCAGCCATAGCCGATATAGCCGGTGAGGCAGCTCTTCAGGCTCTTGCGCGAGGCAGTCTTGATATCGGGTGCCATCCGGCGCACGACGTCGATCGGCTCGTCGCCGCCATAGACGATGATCTCCGCCCGTCGTGCGGGGGAAAGCCCGTTGAGCACGGTGGCGAGCTTTTCGCCCTCGGAAGGATCGCGGCTCTTGACGTTGATGAGGAAGCGCCGATCCGGAAAGGTCGACAGCACCTCGGCAAGCGTCGGCATCATCCCGATGCCCCGGCCGCGAAAGGGAAAGGTCTTGCCGCCATCGGCGGTATAGCCATAGCCGATGTCGAGCCTCTTCATGTCAGCCATCGAATGCTCGCGGGTGACGCCATGCCCGTCGGTGCGGCAGTCGAGCGTCCAGTCGTGAAAAACCGCAAACTGCCCGTCCGTCGTCGGATGTATGTCGATCTCGACGATATCGGCGCCCGCCGCAAAGCCTGCCTGCATCGACGGAATGGTGTTTTCCAGATAATCGTGATTCGGCGGCAGCATGCGGCTCGCCGTACAGGTGTCGTTCTTGAGATCGGTTTCGTCGAACCGTTGGGCGATGCCGCGATGGGCGAGCAGCACCGGCTTTCCCGGCCGATGTTCGGCGAGCAGGCTGGTATTGTTGAGGTAGACGCCCGCCGCGGCGATCGCGATTGCCGCCGCACAAAAGAAAAACTTCCTGCCCAATGCCGATCCCCCTGGTTGCATCGCAAGGGCTAGAAAACGATTCTGGTTGTTCTTGGGCTGTTTTCCGGCTTTTCTATGCTGCGGCAACAATGAGTCTGATCACTATGGAAGTTGACGACGACGAACTCATCCATTTCGAAGCGCATGGCGCCGCGCCGTTGCCGCCGGCGGCAGTCGACGGTCATGTCGCGCATGACGGCGCCCGTATCTGGTATGCGAGCTATGGCGCCGGCCCGCCCGTCATTCTGCTGCATGGCGGCCTCGGCCACAGCGGCAACTGGGGCTATCAGGTCCCGGCACTGTTACGCCGTGGCCGCCGCGTCGTGCTTGTCGACAGCCGCGGCCATGGAAGAAGCACCCGAGATTCCCGTCCCTATAGCTATGAGTTGATGGCTGCCGATGTGCTTGCCGTCATGGACGAACTGCATCTCGACAAGGCGGCCATTATCGGCTGGAGCGACGGCGCCTGCATCGCTTTGATCCTCGCCATGACGGCGCCGTCGCGGGTCGAGGGCGTCTTCTTCTTCGCCTGCAACATGGATCCGAGCGGCACGCGGGAATTCGTCCCGACCCCGGTCATCGACCGATGCTTCGGCCGGCACGCCAAGGACTATGGCGCATTGTCCACCACGCCGGATGATTTCAACCCATTCGTCGAGGCGGTCAGCCTGATGATGCGAACGGAGCCGAATTATCAGGCTTCCGACTTGGGCCTGATCCGCGTGCCTGTCGCAATCGTGCTTGGCGAGCACGACGAATTCATCAAGCCCGACCATGCCGAATATCTTGCCCGCAGCATTCCGAACGCTGAGATGATCTATCTGACAGGCGTCAGCCATTTCGCGCCGCTGCAGCGACCGGGTGAGTTTAATGTCGCTGTGGTCAACTTCCTGGATGACATCGGCACACGAAAAAATGAAGACTTGCGGCGTTGAGCCGCGGCAGGGCAATTTCCTAAGAATTCGGTAACTTTTTCGGAACGGCAAACGTAGGGTCCTGTGGGAAGGATTCGTTTTGTCGTTCGCTCACGGAAACCTTCGAGCCGCCGCCCGCTCATGTGATTTCCTATGCATGGGTAGGTTGCGCGGCCGATGGCGTGTGCTCGATCCGCGGCTCCCCCGCATGTCTTGAGAAGGCCCAGGGAGCAGGAATGATCAGTATCGATATTGAAGAGCGAGTTTCGATCGCGCAAAAATCGCTGAGCGACGCTATGAGTTTTCAGGCCTCGGGCGATTTCGAAAGCGCCGAGAAAGCCTATGTCCGAGTCCTCCACAAGGACTATCGCACGATAGATATCCTACCGCTGCTGGCGAGTGTCGTCGCAAAGAGAGGTGATGCAGAAACCGCTCTCTACTACTGGAACAAGCTGCTCGGTCTCAATCCCGGCCATCTCGTCGCCCTGATGGAAAAAGGTGCGCTGCTGCGTCAGCTCGGCCGGTCGGCGGAAGCGGTCGGCTGCTATGAGATGGCACGTGGCCTGTCACCCGAAAATCCTCTCGTGCGGAACAACCTCGCTGTCGCATTGGCCGATTCCGGCCGGCAGCCGGAGGCGCTGGCCGAATTCCGTCATGTTCTGCGGTTGCAGCCGGACAATATCAATGCCTGGCATCAGATAAGACGGATCTCCTCGTTGATCGTGCCCTTCTGGCACATCGCCATGATGAACGACACTCGACGCAACGATGCTTTTGAAGCGGCAATCCGCCTTGCCATAGAGCTGCGCGGAGCGGATGCGCAGATCCTCGATATAGGCGCGGGCAGCGGTCTGCTGTCGATGATGGCGGCGCGCGCTGGCGCCACCAATATCGCGACCTGTGAGAGTGTGCCGGCCATAGCGCAGACGGCGGAGAGGATCATCGCCGCCAATGGTTATCGCGAACAGATCGACATCTTCGAAAAGTCCTCGACCGAACTTTCTGTCGGCAGAGAGATGAAAGCCCGCGCGGACATCCTGATTTCCGAGATTCTTTCGAGCGATCTCCTTGCCGAAGGCGTGCTGAAAACCTTCGAGGACGCCCACGCCCGCCTGGTCCGCGAGGACGCGATCGTCATTCCACGCGCCGCCTCCGCCATCGGCTGCCTGGTTGCCAGCGAAACGCTTTCCAACTATGCCCATGTCGGCGAGGTCTCCGGCTTCGACATGTCGCAGTTCAATGCGCTCGCCCCTTTGCGCCTACCCGTTCACGGCACGATGACCGAGTGGACCAGGCTTTCGGACGATTTCGAGATCGCTGCCGTGGATCTCACCGCCCGCAAACATTCTGCAGCGCTGCGTAAGATATCGGTGCCGGTGCAGGCAAACGGCTCCGCCGTCGGGGTCGTCCAGTGGATGAAGGTCGATCTGATCGAGGGTGTGGTTTTCGATAACCACCCCGACGGCTATCATGATGGAGGTTGGCTCCAGATTCTTCACACTTTCCCACAGCCGGTCGACGTCCATGCAGGTACCTCACTGGACATGCTGGTTGGCCACGACGGAACGAGCCTGCTGATGACGCCTATCGCCTGAGCAACGGCCTTCTGTCGCAGACACGGAAGGTCAGCATGGCCGTCTTGAGGAAA
Source organism: Rhizobium sp. SRDI943 (assembly GCF_057653695.1). Taxonomy (NCBI): domain Bacteria; kingdom Pseudomonadati; phylum Pseudomonadota; class Alphaproteobacteria; order Hyphomicrobiales; family Rhizobiaceae; genus Rhizobium; species Rhizobium sp. SRDI943. The sequence continues at coordinate 922,020 of NZ_CM172787.1, forward strand.
GGCGGCCATGCTCGTTACTGTCCGAGTGTTTTCGACCAACGTCACGACGAAGACGAGCTTGCGCAGTGGTCGATTGCAGTGCATTCGCCAGTCCCTTCTTCCCGCCCTCTGGCCTCGCGCCCATTTCCCGCTATCTCTCGTTTCATGAGACCTGATGCGCTGCTTTATCCCGCCCCGGAGGGGCTCTATTGCCCGGAAGGCGGCTTTTATGTCGATCCGGTGCGGCCCGTCGAGCAGGCGCTCGTCACTCATGGCCATTCGGATCATGCCCGCCCGGGCCATGTGAACGTGCTTGCCACCCGCCAGACGCTCGACATCATGCGCTTGCGTTACGGCGACGGTTACTGCGCCAGCGAACAGGCTGCCGCCTTCGGCGAGGAGCTGCTGGTCAACGGCGTCAAGGTGAGCTTTCATCCGGCCGGCCATGTGCTCGGCTCCGCCCAGATCGCCATCGAGAAGAACGGCACCCGGATCGTCGTTTCCGGCGACTACAAGCGCCGCCCCGACCCGACCTGCGCCGCCTATGTGCCGGTTCCCTGCGATGTCTTCATCACCGAGGCGACCTTCGGCCTGCCGGTCTTCCATCATCCCGATCCGATGGAGGAGATCGGCAAGCTCTTGGCATCGCTGCGGCAATTTCCCGAGCGCACCCATCTGGTCGGCGCCTATGCGCTCGGCAAGGCTCAGCGCGTCATCCGGCTGCTGCGCGATGCCGGCTATGCCGAACCGATCTATATCCATGGCGCCATGGAAAAACTCTGCGACTATTACATCGAGCAGGGCATCGATCTCGGCGAGCTGCTGCCGGCGACGATCGAAAGCCGCGACAAGTCCGCCTTCAAGGGGGCGGTCGTCATCGGCCCGTCATCGGCCTTCGCCGACCGCTGGGCCAGGCGCTTCAACGAGCCGCTGCCGGCCTTCGCCTCCGGCTGGATGATGGTGCGCCAGCGCGCCAAACAGCACGGCGTCGAACTGCCGCTCGTCATCTCCGATCATTGCGACTGGCCGGAACTGACCGAAACGATCCGGGAACTGCACCCGGCCGAGGTCTGGGTGACGCATGGCCGCGAGGAAGCCCTGGTGCGCTGGTGCCAATTGCAGGGCATCAAGGCGAAGCCGCTGCATCTGGTCGGTTATGAGGATGAGGGGGATTGAGCGTGGAGCTTGTCGCTGAAAACCCCTCCCCAACCACTCCCCACAAGGGGGAGGGGCTTTCGTGCCGCGCCCGCCGCATTTCTCACACCCTCATTCCTGTGCTTGTCACAGGAATCCAGCCACCGCGCGTCGGCGCGGTGAAAGACTCATGCGACGTAAAAGGATCTCCCGCGTCCAAGGACTTGGACGCGCTGGATTCCTGTGACAAGCACGGGAATGAGGGAGTACCCGTTGGGCCTCTTCACGCCAGTGGGAGGCGCCCATGAAAGCCTTCGCCGACCTCCTCGACCGCCTGGTGCTGACCCCCAGCCGCAACGGCAAGCTGAAGCTGCTGACCGACTATTTCCGCGACACGCCGGATCCGGACCGCGGCTACGGCCTTGCCGCCATCGCCGGCACGCTGGAGGTGCGCAACGTCAAGCCCGCCATGCTGCGCGAGCTGGTGCTGGAGCGCATGGACGAGGTGCTGTTTCGCTATTCCTACGACTATGTCGGCGATCTTGCCGAAACCATCTCGCTCGTCTGGGACAATGAGAGGGATATCGACCGCTCGGCCCTTGCTCAGCCGCGTCTCGGCGAGGTCGTCACCGGCATGAATGCGCTCGGCCGCACTGAAGTGCGCAGCTACGTTCGCGATCTTCTCGACCGGCTGGATTCGTCCGGCCGTTTCGCTTTCATCAAGCTTGCCACCGGCGCCATGCGCATCGGCGTTTCCGCCCGCCTTGCCAAGCAGGCGCTGGCCGATCTCGGCGATAAGGACGTCACCGAGATCGAAACCCTCTGGCATGGCCTGCAGCCGCCCTATGAGACGCTGTTCGAATGGCTGGCGGATGGCGGCGAAAAACCGGTGCTGGCCACACCGGCGATCTTTCACTCCGTCATGCTCGCCAATGCGGTGGAGGAGGGGGATCTGACCAGTCTCGATCCGGTGAACTACGCCGCCGAATGGAAGTGGGACGGTATCCGCGTCCAGCTCTCCCGCTCCGGCGACAGGCGCAAGATCTATTCCCGCTCCGGCGACGACATATCAGGCGCCTTTCCCGATATTCTCGACGCGATCAATTTTTCCGGCGTCGTCGACGGCGAGCTGCTGGTCGGCGGCACCGCGCGCTCCAACAGCCCGACCCGCACCTTCTCCGACCTGCAGCAGCGCCTGAACCGCAAGACGGTGACGGCAAAGATGCTTGGCGATTACCCCGCTTTCATCCGCACCTATGACCTGCTCTTCGATGGCGACGACGATGTCCGCGGCCGCACCTATGTCGATCGCCGCGATCGGCTGACCGAGATCATCGACCGCGCCCCTCATGACCGTTTCGATCTCTCGCCGCTCGTGCCGTTCTCGTCGTGGGAAGAGCTCGATACTCTGCGCGCCGCGCCGCCCGATCCGGTCATCGAAGGCGTGATGATCAAGCGCCGCGACAGTATCTACCAGGCCGGCCGCATGAAGGGCCCCTGGTTCAAGTGGAAGCGCAACCCCTACAACGTCGATGCGGTGCTGATGTATGCCCAGCGCGGCCACGGCAAGCGCTCCAGCTACTATTCCGATTTCACCTTCGGCGTCTGGGCCGATGACGAGGACGGCGAACAGCTGGTGCCCGTCGGCAAGGCCTATTTCGGCTTCACCGATGCCGAGCTCGAGGTGCTCGACAAATTCGTGCGCAACAATACCACCGAGCGTTTCGGCCCGGTGCGCGCCGTGCGCGCCGACAAGGATTTCGGCTTCGTCCTCGAAGTGGCCTTCGAAGGCATCAACCGCTCGACCCGGCACAAATCGGGGGTCGCCATGCGCTTCCCCCGCATCGCCCGCCTTCGCCCCGACAAGCCCTCCTACGAGGCCGACCGGCTGCGCACGCTGATCGCCATGATCGAGGCCAAGCCGGCATGAAGTTGCAAGCCCTGCGCAAAATGACGCAGGGCAATATTTTCAACAGCATGTGTATTGGCGGCAACGATCTTCCGGTGCAGATTCTGCATGCCGGGAAAATGATGGGTGCGTTATGAGCTCGCTTGAACAAAATTCTTTTTTCCATCAACGCCGTGCCGTACTGGCGGGTCTTGCCGGTGCACTTGTCCTGCCGCGCATGGCGGCAGCTTTCGATGTCCCGGACGAGCCGCGCCTTGCCAAGCACGACTACGCCAAGGTCCGCCACCATTTCCGCACCAAGCTGCTGCAGAAGGGCCCGGCGCCCGACAAATACGAACTGCTGAATGCGCCTGCCGATGCCGACAAGATCTTCTACCGCTCCGGTTACGGCGAACTGGAACTGGCGGCCTTTGTCTCGAAATACAAGCGCGAGCGCGCCGCCAAACCGGCCGTGCTCTTCCTGCACGGCGGCAATGCCATGGGCATCGGCCACTGGCAGCTGATGAAACCCTATATGGATGCCGGTTATGTCGTGATGATGCCGTCGTTGCGCGGCGAAAACGGCCAGATGGGCAATTTCTCCGGTTTTTACGACGAGGTCGATGACGTGCTCGCCGCCACCGAGCGCCTGGCGCATCTGCCAGGTGTCGATCCCGAACGGCTGTTCATCGCCGGCCACAGCATCGGCGGCACGCTGACCATGCTGACGGCGATGACCACTCACAAATTCCGCGCCGCCGCACCGATTTCGGGCAACCCCGATGCCTTCCGCTTCTTCAACCGCTATCCGCAGGATATTCGCTTCGACGACAGCAATAAGCATGAATTCGAGGTGCGTTCGGCCCTGTGTTACGCTCATAGCTTCAAATGTCCGATCCGCGTCGTCCACGGCACGGAGGAGCCGCATTTCAACGACCGCGCCGATCTGCTGGCCCGCCGCGCCCGCGCCGCCGGCGTCCATATCGAGACCGAAACCATCGCCGGCAATCACACCTCGGCGCTGCCGGCCGAGATCGAACAGAGCATCCGCTTCTTCCACGGGGTGGTGGCCTGAATTCCAGCCGCTTCAAATTGAGGGCTATTGGCCCTATATTGTGGGAATGACGACGAACGCAGAGAGCATGCCAGAAAGCATGATTGTGCCGAACGACTTCCCCGAGCTGAAATCGCTCGCCTGGAATCGCGATCCCGCGCGCGCCATGCCTGCCAGCGAGGCCTTCGCGCTTTATGAACGCAACTGGCGTTTCGTCGATACCGGCAGGCTGACCGAGCGGGAGGCGCAACTGATCCGCGAGCTGGCCGCCACCCATGGCAACGGCGTCCTGCTCGTTTCCTGATTTTCCGTTTCTTTATCCTTCGCGTTTAGGCTTGGGCGGAAATCGAGTGGCCACCATGGAATTCAGACGTCCGGAACATCGCACCATCGCCGCGGCTCTTCAGTTGATGGAGGCTGATTTTCTTCTGGCCAACAAGTGTTGGTTTGCCGGCGGAACCGCCATAGTCATGCATCTCGACGAATACCGACTGTCGCTCGATGTCGATTTTCTCTGTGCGGATGGCGAGGGATATCGCGTCTTGCGCATGGCGGCGGTCGAAAGCGGAGTAGGGGCGTTTTTCGCAAAGCCGGTAGCCGCGCTCCGGGATATCAGGACAGATCAGTATGGAATACGCACGGCTCTTACCCTTGAAGGGCAGCCGATTCGCTTTGAAATCGTGCGTGAGGCCCGGATTGCTCTTGAAGGCACCCTCGATCCACAGCTGAACATTCCCATGCTGTCGCTGCCGGATATGTTCGCTGAAAAACTGCTCGCCAATGCTGACCGCTGCCAGGACAGGGCTGTCGCCTACCGTGATGCTATCGATCTCGGCATGCTTCTCACCCGCTACGTGGAAATTCCCGCTGTCGCTGTTCTCAAGGCGACGGAAGCTTATGGGCAAGACATTGAGCGCAAGATCGGCTGGGTCCTCGCCAGACTTGAGGACGAGACTGAATTGAGACATGCCGCAAGCGTTCTGCAGATGGACGGTGACGTTGCCGCACAGGCGATCGCTGCGCTTCGCGGCGAAGCCCGGCGACTCTGGTCGTCTTAGCCCGCAGCTTTCCCACCCCAACGCCAGCCTCGCGCCAGCCGCAGATGCCATCGTCCCGGCAGATATCGCTGTCTTGCCGATCGTTGATAAGGGTGGTTCCATGAATTTTCTGCGCCGGGTCTTCCCACTTGCCGGGCTCGTGATTGCAGTTGCGTCGCTGAGCGGCTGCAACATCCTCATTCCCGATGTCGCCGCCGATTCGCCCGCCCGCTTCGTCCAGGAAACCTCGCCGGTCTTCTATCAGCCGCCCGGCGTCGATCCGCGCCGGGTGCGGCCGATCCCCGATCAGCCGGTGCCGCAGACGCGCGAACTCTACAAGACCCAGTTCCACCAGACCTATGGCCTGCCGGTTACCAATCCCGTGCACATGGCAATGTACGGTCAGCAGCGTGACGAGGATTTCACCCTGCCGGCGATCCCGGTCAGCCGCGTGCAGCCGCAGTTCTTGCGCCAGGAGGTCGATTATCAGACGGCTGAGCGTCCCGGCACCGTGGTCATCGATACCAAGGCGCATTTCCTTTATTTCGTCGAGGGCAACGGCAAGGCGATGCGCTACGGCGTCGGCCTCGGTCGCGACGGTTACGCCTGGTCGGGGCGCGGCGTCATCCAGTGGAAGCAGAAGTGGCCGCGCTGGACGCCGTCGGTCGAAATGGTCTCGCGCCAGCCTGAAGTTCGCCCGTTCGGGGCGGAGAATGGCGGCATGAATCCGGGGCTGATGAACCCGCTCGGCGCCCGCGCCATGTATATCTTCAAGGACGGGCAGGATACACTCTATCGCATCCACGGCACACCTGACTGGCAGTCGGTCGGCAAGGCAACCTCGTCGGGCTGCGTGCGCATGCTGAACCAGGACGTTATCGATCTTTACGACCGCGTTTCGGCCAAGGCCGAGATCGTTGTGATGTAGCGCTGCAACAGCGCTACCCATATCGTCCGCTCCGGGCTGGACACGTCTGCGTGAAGCTATGGTTTATTTGGCGCAAGCCGATAGATCTTTTGATGTTGTTATCGGCATTGGACGAATCACCGGTTTATCCGGACGTCTCGTCCGGCTTCCCGCATCAGAGGAAATCAGTCCCGCGTCATGAGCTTCGATAGACATCTTTCCCGCCGCAGCTTTCTTTCCTTTTCGGCGTTGACCGCAGCCTCCGCGCTCGCCGGCTGCGCCTCCTCAGCCAACACCGTGACATCAGGCGATACGACGATCACCTACCGTTCGCCCATGCGCCTGTTCCAGTCCCCGGGTGCGTCGAGCGTGCCGAGTGGGGCTGAGCTTGCCGTCATGTATGGTCCCATCGAAGACGGCGGCTTTCTCATTCCAGCCGTTCCCTACGAACAGATCGATCCGCGCTATTATCGCCAGCGCGTCGTCGATCCCACCGGTCAGCCTCCCGGCACCATCGTCGTCGATACGCCGTCGCGCTTCCTCTATCTCGTCCAGGGTGACGGCATGGCGATGCGCTACGGCGTCGGCATCGGCCGCGAGGGTTTCGCCTGGCAGGGTTCGGGCGTCATCCAGTGGCGTCAGAGATGGCCGCGCTGGAAGCCGCCGAACGAGATGGTTGCCCGCCAGCCCGAACTCGTCAAATACTCGATCGAGAACGGCGGCATGGAGCCGGGTCTGAAGAATCCGCTCGGCGCCCGCGCGCTTTATATCTTCTCGAATGGAGAGGACACGCTCTACCGCCTGCACGGCAATCCCGACTGGCGCTCGATCGGCAAGGCCGTCTCGTCGGGCTGCGTGCGGCTGATGAACCAGGATATCATCGATCTCTACGACCGCGTGCCGACAAAGGCGCCCATCGTCGTCTGGCAGTAATCGTCACCGAGGCGGCCGCAATCCGGCCGCCTCGGCTTGATCCTTTTCCCGGGCAAGCAGATGCTTTGCCCCAGGCAAGCGAGTGCTTTGCCCCGGGGAAAAAGGGTGCTTTCCGCGGGGGCAAGAGCTTCATTTTGCGCCCGCGAGAGAATTATTTTCCGAAATAGCATTGCTTAATTCGGTAAATATCCTACATGGTGCGTATCGAATTGCTTGCGACCTTTGTCCACGCGCTTGAGCGCTCCGTCAGATATCCTCTCAACATCGATACGGCTTGTCGGGGATTATTCCGCAGGCGAACACAAACGGTTGAAAAGGAGATCGTTATGAATTCAGGCGTCGTCAAGTGGTTCAATGGCACCAAGGGTTTTGGCTTCATTCAGCCCGATGATGGTTCTACGGACGTTTTTGTCCATATCTCAGCGGTTGAACGCGCCGGAATGCGCGAACTCGTTGAAGGTCAGAAGATCCGCTACGATCTCGTCCGCGACAAGAAGTCCGGCAAGAATTCGGCTGACAACCTTCAGGCCGCATGATTTGTCATTCGCCTCTGCTGGCCATGAATATGGCAGCAGGCTGGCCATGTGCTGGCAGCAAGCTGACCACGGATGTACTGGCAGCGAGCTACCGATACCGGCGGCGGGCTGAGTGACTGGAAGAGGTCGGGTACCAGCCCGGCCTTTTTGCTTTGATCGCAGGCTTTTCCGGAATGCCCGGTCGTTCCTGAATGACCCCCCGGTCGTTCTGATTGACCGAGTGAGCAGCCGAAGAGTCGAAGGGACGCTGAAATGGGCAGACCAAACTATAAAGTCGGCGACATGATCGTGCTGAAATCGGGCCTCACCCGCACGGCGAAAGCCGATAAGCGGTGCCGGATCTCCAGCATCCTGCCCAACGACCATGGGCATGTGCAATATCGCGTCCAGTTCGACGCAGAGAATTTCGAGCGCCGCATCACTGAGGCGGACATCGATACCGGTGAATCTCCGTCGAGGGCTTCCCCCGAGGCGGCAGCCAAGTCCGACGGCGCCGAGCCCTGGCTGAAGTTTTCGAGCATCAAAATCGGGAAATAGTCCCGCGTTTTTAATTTGGACAGTGCGGCGGCCGCCGCGACAGGAAGGATATCGTTTTGCAGGTACTCGTCAGAGATAACAATGTCGATCAGGCGCTCCGCGTGCTCAAGAAGAAGATGCAGCGGGAAGGCCTGTTCCGGGAAATGAAGGCGCGCAGCGCCTTTGAGAAGCCGTCCGAGAAGCGCGCCCGCGAAAAGGCCGAGGCCATTCGCCGCCAGCGCAAGCTCGCCCGCAAGAAGTTGCAGCGCGAAGGTCTGCTGCCGGCGCCGAAGAAGGTTCTCCGCCCCACCCGCTAATCCCGGCTGTGGCATCACGGCCAACAGTGGCATCACGGGCTCACCGCGGAATCACGGCCAACCGTGAATCATGGTTTCTGCCGTGGAGCCATGGCTTACAGCGCCGCGCGTCTTTTCCAGACGCGCAAAGGAGGCTGTGACACTTGAATTTCAGTATAATTCCTTGAACCGATTTCGATTTGAGGAACTATGCAGCAACGCCGCCATCACCTGGGAAAGGGGCACATGACCGCCACCAAGGGAGAATTCTTCAATCCCGCCAAGCTTTCGTCTCGCGACAAGGCCGAAGCGACCGACCACACGGCGCGCGCGATTATCGCCGCCGAGGCATCGGCCCGTGACAAGAAGACGGAGAAGCTGAAGGCGCTGCGTTTGCAGCAGGAGGCCGAGGCCGAACCTAAGGCGGCGCCTGCCAAGAAGCGCCGGTCGCCGGCTAAGCCGCGGCCCTGATCTCTCGGCGCGCCCCCGCCCGCTCTACCGGGTGTGCCGGCTCTATCGGATGAATGCGTTCAGCCGCCCGTGCCGGCCCGCCCGAGATTGCCCCGCAGCCGATGCAGCATGTCGCGCATCTCGGCCATTTCCTCAAGCGTGCAGCCTGCGGCTTGCCCGATCGCCGTCATGATCGTATCGATCTCCCCCTTCATTGCCTGACCTTGCGGGGTCAGCGACACGATCACCTGCCGTTCGTCGCGCAGGTCGCGGATGCGCTTGAGCAGCCCGCTCTGTTCCAGCCGTTTCAACAGCGGCGATAGCGTGCCGGAATCGAGATCCAGTTGCTCGCCGATCGTCTTCACCGGCAATTCGCCGCGTTCCCACAGCACCAGCATCACCAGATATTGCGGATAGGTCAGGCCGACCTTGTCGAGGATCGGCTTGTAGGCGCGGGTGAAAGCATGCGCTGTCGCGTAGACCGCGAAGCACAACTGCTTTTCCAGCCGCTTCTCCTCTTGCGGTATCTCCATCGTCTTCGTCGTTTGCGCTTTCATATCCATCATCCCTGAGGCGCTGATTGTCCTCTTTTCGAATCCGAAATGCAATTTGCAAAATTCACTTGCGTGCAATTTAATTGTGCGATAATAAAAATCCAACCCGATCGAAGGGCCAATCAAAGGAGATCGTCATGCCTATTCTCTATACGACCAAAGCCTCTGCCACCGGCGGCCGCGCAGGCCGCGCCGTTTCCGAAAACGGCGTTCTGGACGTGACGCTGACAGTTCCCAAGGAACTCGGTGGTGACGGCGCGACCGGCACCAATCCCGAACAGCTTTTCGCTGCCGGCTACTCCGCCTGCTTCCTCGGTGCATTGAAATTTGTCGCGGGCCAGCAGAAGGTCAAGATTCCCGAGGACACGACGGTCTCCGCCAAGGTCGGCATCGGCCCGCGTGAAGATGGCGGCGGCTTCGGCATCGAAGTGGCGCTGACGGTCAACATTCCGGGTCTCGACCGCGAAACCGCTGAAAAGCTCGCAGCCGCAGCCCACATCGTCTGCCCCTACAGCCACGCCATGCGCACCTCGACCGAGGTCCCGGTCACCGTCGCCTGATCGGAGCAATTCCCAGCAAAAGTGTGGGAGCAGCTTCCATCTTCGGCCGGACGCCGTCGCGCTTCAACTCCTGAGACGAACGCAGTAGAGCCCGGCCCAGGAGATCGGTGAGGCCAGCCCCTCATCCGGCTGCCGCCACCTTCTCCCCGTAAACGGGGCGAAGGGGATATGCCGCGACCTCTCCGTTCCTCGCCAACCTCTCGCGGGGCACGTCCCCTCTCCCCGTTTTTACGGGGAGAGGGCTAGGGTGAGGGGCAGCCATCGGCTTGCTCTATTCGGCCGCTAGCCGTCCGCTGTGACGAGGTCGGCGTTCAGCCCGGCGGCCCGGGCGTTTCTGCCATCATTCATGACAGCGCCTGCAGGTCCTGCCGCAGCCTTGCGGCGCCGCCATCCGGCAGCTTTCCGTCGATCATCGCATGCGTGCTTTCCCAGATCGGCAGCGCTCTCGCCAACACCGCCTTGCCTTCGACGGTGAGGCTCAGCAGCCGGCCGCGCCTGTCCCTCGGGTTCTCCATCACCTTCACCCAGCCCTTGCGCTGCAGCGGCTTCAGCGCCGCCGTCAGCGTCGTCTGGTCCATGGCGAGCAGGGCGGCGACCGGCCCCATTGGCGGTGGTTCCGGCCGGTTCAGCGACATCATCAGCGAAAACTGCCCATTGGTCAGCCCGGCCGGCCTCAGCGCATCGTCGAACAGCCGGGCAAGCGCGCGTGCCGCCCGCTGCACATGCAGGCAGAGGCAGGTGTCGCGCACCAATAGCGTCGTGGAAAAGGGAATCTCGATCGAATTTGACATGCCCCATTTCTATTGATATCAATGTATTTAGTCAAGGAGAAGGAGATGAGCCGGCTTCACCGGCAAGCGCCGGAGGAGGGCGCATTTCATGCAGAATGAAGTTGTGTCCCGCGAAGAGTGGCTCGAAGCCCGCCGTGCCCTGCTGGCCAAGGAGAAGGAGGCGACGCGGCTACGCGACAGCGTCAACGCCGCCCGTCTGGCGCTGCCCTGGGTGAAGGTCGACAAGGATTATGTCTTCGAAACGCCGGAGGGCAGGAGGTCGCTCGCCGATCTCTTCGACGGCCGCAGCCAGTTGCTGATCTACCATTTCATGCTCGGCCCGGATTGGGACGCCGGCTGCACCGGCTGCTCCTTCCTGTCCGATCATGTCGATGGCGCCCTGCCGCATCTGAACCATCACGACGTCACCTGGGTCGCCGTTTCACGCGCGCCGCTCGACAAGATCGCCGCCTATAAACAGCGCATGGGCTGGCAATTTCCCTGGGTCTCTTCCTTCGGCAGCGACTTCAATTTCGATTATCACGTATCTTTTAGCCCGGAGGATCTTGCCAAGGACGAGGTCTTTTACAATTTCACGCCTATGCAGCCAGCTGACGCCAATGACGAACTGCCGGGCCTCAGCGCTTTCTACCACAACGACAGGGGCGAGATCTTCCATACCTATTCGAGTTATGCCCGCGGGCCGGAAGAACTGATCGGCACCCTGATGATCCTCGACCGCGCGCCGAAAGGCCGCAACGAGGACAGCACGATGAATTTCGTGCGCCGCCACGACGAATATGATGAGGCCCCGAAAGCGCCATCCTGCTGTCACTGAAATAGGCCACCATCACTCAAGGGAGAAGAGGACGATGAAGACCGCTGAAGTGCTGAAGGAACATTCCTTCCTGGAAAGACTGATCGGCGACTGGACCGTCACCGCACCCGACATGACGGGAAGCGAGCCCTGGACGGAAACCGTCCGCTCACTGCACGGCATCTGGTTCGTCGCCGAAGGGACCGGCCGCATGCCTGATGGCAAAGAGGCCACCAGCATCCTGACGCTCGGCTACAACGCCGCAAAAGGCAAATACGTCGGCAGCTGGATCGGCAGCATGATGGATTATATGTGGGTCTATGAGGGCGAGCTCGACGCGTCAGGCAGTGTGCTGGACCTCTATACCACAGGTCCCGACTTCAACAGCGAGGGGCTTGCCGATTACCGCGAGCAGATCACCTTCACCGACGCCGATCACCGCACCTTCATCTCCAGCGCCAAGCAGCCTGACGGTTCCTGGAAGCAGTTCATGGAAGCACATTACGCCCGCAAGATCTGACAATCACGGCGCTCAACCTTGAAAAAGGGGTTTCGAAAAAGAGGCCTCGGGAAAAGGGCGTCGAACAAGGGAGAGTATGATGTCCGAGACGCATGGAAAGTTCATCTGGTGCGAGTTGATGACCCCCGACACATCGGCTGCCGCGAAATTCTATAGCTCGGTCGTCGGCTGGACCACCTCCGAAATGAAAATGGAGGGCATGCCCACCTATACGATCTTCGAGGCGAACGGCATCGGCGTCGCCGGCCTGATGGAATTTCCGGCCGAACTCGAGGGTAAGGGCATTCCACCGAACTGGACGGGTTATGTCGATGTCGACGACGTCGACCAGTCGGCCAAGGATTTCGCCGCCAATGGTGGTTCGGTCCGCCGTCCGCCGGAAGACATCCCGACCATCGGCCGCTTCGCCGTCGTCGCCGATCCACATGGCGCGGTGCTCTGCATCATGACGCCGGCGCCGATGGAGAAGCCCATGCCGGAACTGGCCTTCGACGCACCCGGCAATATCGGCTGGCGTGAACTCTATGCCGGCAATGGCGAACAGGCGCTGGCCTTCTATTCCAAGCTGTTCGGCTGGACGAAGGACAGCGAAATGGACATGGGCCCGATGGGCGTCTACTATCTTTTCGCCCATAACGGCAGGCAGACCGGCGGTATGATGACCAAGCCGGAAAACATGCCGATGACGTTCTGGTGCTATTATTTCATCGTGCCCACCCTCGACGCCGCGATCGAACGCGTCACCTCAGGCGGCGGCAAGGTCGTCCACGGCCCGATGGAAGTCCCCGGCGGCAGCTGGATCATCCAGGCCACCGACCCGCAAGGCGCCTTCTTCTGCCTGGTCGCACCGAAGCGGTAGGGTTTGACGCGGCAGCTGCGGCAGGCCCCTCATACGGCTGCCGCCCTGCCTTTCCGTCAGAACTTGTAGCTGGTCCCGAAGAGGACCTTATCCTGCGTAGCGCCGACATCGCCGATGGTCGAGCCGAAGTCCTTGTTGCCGAAATCGGAATGGCGATATTCGCCGCGCACCAGGATATTGTCTGTGACCGCGTGTTCGATGCCACCGCCGGCCGTCCAGCCGATCAGGATGCCGTCCTTCTTTCCGGCAGCGGAAATGTCGACCTTGCCGCCGCCGGCCGCCACGCCTGCCGTTGCAAAGAACAGGGTTCGATCCCAAGCATAACCGACCCGAGCTCGGCCCGAGGCATCCCATTCGAGGTTCGCATTGTCATTTTTCTCGAAGTTGTAGTTAAAGTCGTTCTCGATGCCGTAGACGATATTTCCGGATTGGAAATTATAGCCGGCATGCAGGCCTGACGTGCCGCTGTCGATATCCTGATCCGAGCCGAGGATCTTTGCCTGGCTCCAGGAATATCCGCCCTGGGCGCCGAGATAGAAGCCCGACCAGTCATAGGCTGAAGATACCTCTCCGGCGGACGGCGCCGGCGGCGTTTCATAGGTGAGATCGGCGGCAACGGCCGGAACGGCAACCGAAAGCGCCAGGACGGCGCAGGCGACTAATCTGATATGCATGGAGATGCCTCGTGTTCATGGGAAGAAAAGCCGAGAGGGCGATTGCGACACCGCCCGGCTCTCAAGAAACCATGCCCCGCGCCGACGTTGCGGAGTGTCTTTTAACATTGAGATTTGTTGCGAACCCTCGCGAAGGATGGGGCGGCGCGGCACGCCGCGCCACCCATCACACGCCTGATCCCACCGAAGCAAAGAACCCCTCCGGGCTTTCGACTTCCACCAGCCGCTTCTTCTCGATCAGCCAGAACCGGTTTCCCACCGCCCGCACGAAACTGCGGTCATGCGAGACCAGCAGGCAGCTCGCCTCGTGCGCCATCAACTCGCCCTCCAGCGCCTCCTGTCCCTCGATGTCGAGATGGTTGGTCGGCTCGTCGAGCAGGTAGAAATTCGGTTCCGCAAGCCGCAGCACCAGCATGCCGAGCCGTGCCTTCTGGCCGCCGGACAACTGGCCGATCGGTTTTGCCTGCATGTCGATCGTCATGCCGGCGCCAGCCAGCAAGCCCCGCGCCCGCTGGTCGCCGACATCGAAGCGGCGGATGATTGTGCCGATCGGCGTATCGGTGTCGGCAAGATCGGCAAGCGCCTGGTCGCCATAGCCGAGCACGAGCGAAGGCGTCGCCTTGACGCCGTCCCGCGCCGTATCCGGTCTTTCGATCGCCTGCTTCAGCATCGACACCAGCCGCGACTTGCCGGCGCCGTTGAGGCCGAGCAGCACGATGCGGTCACCCTGGCAGATGAATTGTCGGCCGGTTTTGAACAGCAGCGTTCCATCCGGCGTCGTCACAGCCGCATCCTCCAGCGTCACCAGCACCTTGGCATGCGTGCCGCGATTGGCAAGCCGGATGGCGCCGGCCGAGCGCTCCAGATGCGCCGGTTTTGCCGCATCCTCCAGCTTCTCCGCCCGCTGCTTGAGCTGTTTCGTCTTGACGACGAGCAGATCGCTGCCGGAGTTGATGCCGATATTGTTGAGCTTGGCCGCCTGCTTGCGCAGTTGCTCCGCCACTTTCATGTCGCGCTCGTAGCGCCGGGCTTCGGAAGCGTCGGCCTCGTCGAGGGCGGCGCGCGCCCTTGTATAGGGCAGGGCGAAGACCGGCGATTGCTCCGGCCGCAGGAACAGCGTCCGGTTGGTCGTCGCATCGAGGAAGGCGCGATCGTGGCTGGACAGGACAACCGGCACGTCGCGCGGCAGCGCATTCAGCCAGCTCTCCAGCTGCGCGATCTTTTCGAGGTCGAGATGGTTGGTCGGCTCGTCGAGCAGAAGCACGTCGGGTTCGCTCACCCAGGTGCGGGCAAGCATGGCAAGCCGCTGCCAGCCGCCGCTCAACTGCTTCAGCGGCCGGCCGCGCATGACCTCCGGCACATCTAGCGATTCCAGCACCACGTCGACCCGCCAGCTTTCGCTTTCGGCCTGATCGGCCGGCAGCGCCTGCAGCACCGCATCGTAGAACGGCGTGTCGAAAAGGGCAGGCGGCACATTCTGCGCGACATGGCCGACGGTCAGCCCCCGCGCTTTGGTGATCTCGCCCTCGCTTGGCTCCAGCGCGCCGGTGATGCAGGCAAGCAGCGTCGATTTCCCCCGCCCGTTGGCGGCGACGAGACCAATGCGGTCGCCGCCATTGACGACGAGATTGAGCTTGGAAAACAACGGACTGCCCAGCGTCACGCCGAGATTGCGGATATTGATGAGTGTCATGATCGTTCTCTGGTCTTGACCGGGTATCAAGCGCGCTCCGGGGCGTTCAGCCATCACGGGATTGCGCGGTTCGAGCCCGGGAAATGAGAGGAATGCGCGCTGTCATCTACGGCGTCGCATTGGCCACGAAGGGCAGACCAGGAAGAGATGTCGAGAAACGGTCTCTGGTCAGCCCTGCAAACGCATTTGCAGGGCGTTGACGGGACCACGCTGGCGATTAAACCGAAAATAATACTGCATTGCGTGATCCTCCTTTCTCAAAAGCTTGAGCGATCCAAATAACATTGCCCGCAAGAAGAGGCAAGGGAGCCGGACGTGCGCCGATTTCCAGCCACAAACCGTGCATAGAGGATTCCTCGGGGCCGACCGGGAGAACAAGACGCATGCTCATTGCCCATTTGCCGGCAGGCTACATTCTGGCGAGCGCCGCGCGGCAGCGATCCGCTGCGCCCGGCATCATGACCGCGGCATTGGTCGGTAGCGTGCTTCCGGATTTCGACATGGTCTATTTCTTTCTGACCGGCGGCAAGGTCCATCATCACGGCTATGTCTCGCACTGGCCGCTGTTCTGGCTTGCTCTCGCCGTCGTGGCTCTGCCGGTGATCGGACGGCTGGCGTCGCGCTGGTTTCCCGCGGCCGCCGTCTTTTTCGCAGCCGTCATGCTCCACATGATCATGGATACCGTCGCCGCGCCGATCCTCTGGCTCGCGCCATTCGATTGGTCGAAATTCGAGCTGACGACGGTGCCGGCGACCTACAGCAATTGGGTCGTGAGTTTCATGTTGCATTGGACCTTCGCTCTTGAACTCCTGATCTGCGTAACCGCGTTGATCGTCGCCGTCTGCCGGAGCCGTCGCGTCGGAGGCCGGCAGCAGGCATGAGCCGGAATTATCCCGGGTCGGCGGGCGACAGTTCCAACCGCCGCGTGATCCCAATGCTCTGAAGGAACGTTTCGTCGTGGCTGACGACGAGCAGCGCGCCGTCATAGGCGCGCAGTCCGGCCTCGACCGCTGATATTGAGTCGATGTCGAGATGGTTGGTCGGCTCGTCGAGGATCAACAGCGGCGGCGGTGCCG
Source organism: Rhizobium sp. SRDI943 (assembly GCF_057653695.1). Lineage (NCBI taxonomy): Bacteria > Pseudomonadati > Pseudomonadota > Alphaproteobacteria > Hyphomicrobiales > Rhizobiaceae > Rhizobium > Rhizobium sp. SRDI943. The sequence continues at coordinate 938,273 of NZ_CM172787.1, forward strand.
AGCCGAGCACGCAGGCAAGGCCCGCCCGCAGCAATTGCCCGCCGCTGAGCGTCGATACGGTCTGCAGCGCCGCATCCGCCCGGAACATGAAGCGGGCAAGCGCAGCCCGGCAGGTATTTTCATCGGAAAGCGGATTGATCCGGCGGAAATTGTCGCGGATCGAGATCGACGGATCGAGCAGGCTGACCTTCTGATCAAGCATCGAGAGGTCGGTCATGACGTTGACCGTGCCGGCCCAGGGTTTCAACTCGCCGGTAATAAGCGCCAGCAACGTCGTCTTGCCCGAGCCATTGCGGCCGGTGACGGCGATACGCTCCGGTCCCGTCACATCGAAGGAAAGATTGCGGATGACGGGATCGCCTGGCAGATAGCCCGATGTCACGCCATCCATTTTCAGGACGGTCTTGCTGGTCGGCAGCCCGGTTGGCGGCAGGGTGACCGACAAGGGCTGCAGGATCTCGATCTTCTCGCGCGCCGCCCTTGCCTCGTCCAGTGCCTGGGCGCGCCGACGGTCGGCGAGGCGGGCATTGTTGCCACCCGTCGTTTCGCTCCGCTCCTTCATACCGCCGAGCACGATGCGCGGAATGCCGCCCTTGGCGGCCGTCTTCCGCCCGGTGCTGTCCCTCTGCGCCTGACGCTCCACCGTCGCCTGCGCCTTCCTGGCAACCTCGGCGATGCGTTTTTCGGCGTCAGTGAGATCATGCCGTGCCGCCGCGAGCTCGAGCGCTTTGCGTTCGCGATAATGGCTCCAGTTTCCGCCGTAGCGCGTGGCAGAGAGCGACGTCAGTTCGACGATCGCATCGACACTTTCGAGCAGTTCGCGGTCATGGCTGACGATGACGGCGCCGGCCCGCCAGCCTGACATCAGCGCGATCACCGCCTCGCGGCCCTCGCGATCGAGATTGTTGGTCGGTTCGTCGAGCAGCAGAAAGTCCGGTTCGGTGAAAACAAGCGCCGCAAGCCCGGCACGGGTGCGCTGCCCGCCTGAGAGCACAGCAAGCGGCGTCTCCGGCAGTGCGTCGAGCCCCGTCCGATTGAGCGCTGCGGCAATGCGCGCCTCTAGCCTCCAGTCCGCGGATGCCAGCTCGTCGGCCGTTGCCTCGCCGGCTTCCGCATGGCGAAGAATAGCGAGGGCGTCGGTCACGCCGAAGAGATCGGCAACCGTTTCGTCAGACGTCACCTGAACGCTCTGCCGTAGCACGCCGAGACTGCCGCTGACGGATACCGTCCCGGAATGCGGCTGGAGTTCACCGGAGACGAGCTTGAGCAGCGTCGTCTTGCCGACGCCATTGCGCCCGACCAGACCGGTACGCTCAGCCCCGAAACTCAGGTCGAGATTGGAAAAAAGCGGCCGCCCGTCAGGCGCGGACCACGAAATTTGGGAGAGGGTGATGGATGCAGGCATGGATATGGTTTTCCCCGTTGGCAAGGCGAACTGGCGTTGCGATCGGGTTGAAATCCATTGCGGCACACATCCTGTTGAAATGGTCGATGGCAGGTAATTTAGGGAATAAATGCTGCGGGTTCAAGAAGGGGAACGATCAGAGAAGGCGTGGGAAGTTGCCCCTCACCCTAACCCTCTCCCCGTAAACGGGGCGAGGGAACGTGCCCTACGAGAGGGGAGGAACGGAGAGGTTGCGGCTATTCCGCTTCGCCCCGCGAGCGGGGGTCCGAAGGACGGGGCGAGACCTGTGGCTCGACCCCGGTCGGTGCCGGCAGGCGGATGAGGGGCTTTTATAGCTCGTCGCAACCCTACCGCTTCAAGCTCCCCAAGATCCCGCGCACCAGCGCCCGGCCGACTTGTGTTGCCACCGTGCGGGCCACGCTCTTCATTGCCGCTTCCACCACCGTTTCGCGCTGATAGCTGGACGTCCGGCCGCGCGATTGGCCGCGGCCCTGGTTGTCGTCGTCATTGCCGCCGCCGAAGCCCGGCAGGTTCCAGCCGGAGGTTGTGCCGCCCTGTTGCTGAGGCGCTTCTTCCTGCGCCCGTTTGGCGGCTTCGGCATCGGCTGCCTTCTTCGCCCGTGCGGCCAGCAGTTCGAAGGCGGATTCGCGGTCGATATCCTCGTCATAGACGCCGAGAACCGGGCTCCTGTCCATGATCTGACGGCGCTCGTCATCGGTCACCGGGCCGACGCGGCCGGAGGGTGGGCGGATCAGCGTGCGCTCGACGATCGAAGGCGCGCCCTTGGCCTCCAGCGTCGAGACCAGCGCCTCGCCGGTGCCGAGATTGGTGATGACGGTGGCGCAATCGAAGGCCGGATTGGCGCGGAATGTATCGGCCGCCGTCCGCACCGCCTTCTGCTCGCGCGGCGAATAGGCGCGAAGCGCGTGCTGCGCCCGGTTGCCGAGCTGGGCGAGCACCGTTTCCGGCACGTCGAGCGGGTTCTGCGTCACGAAATAGACGCCGACGCCCTTGGAACGGATCAGCCGCACCACCTGCTCGACACGTTCGGTCAGCACCTTCGGCGCATCGTTGAAGAGCAGGTGCGCCTCGTCGAAGAAGAAGACGAGCTTCGGCTTGTCGGGGTCGCCCACCTCGGGCAGTTCCTCGAAGAGTTCGGAAAGCAGCCAGAGCAGGAAAGTGGCGTAAAGCCGCGGGTTCATCATCAGCTTGTCGGCGGCCAGCACCGAGATCTGGCCGTAGCCGTTGTTGCTGGTGCGCATGATGTCGGAAATCTTCAGCGCCGGTTCGCCGAAGAAGTGCTCCGCACCCTGCTGTTCGAGAACGAGCAGCGCCCGCTGGATCGAGCCGACCGAGGCCTTGGAGATCAGGCCGTACTGGTTGGAAAGTTGGCTGGCGTTCTCGCCCATATAGTTGAGCAGCGAGCTGAAATCCTTGAGGTCGAGCAGCGGCAGCCCGCCCTGGTCGGCGATCTTGAAGGCAATGTTGATGACGCCTTCCTGCGGTTCGGAGGCATCCATCAGACGGGCGAGCAGCAGCGGTCCCATCTCGGCGATGGTGGTGCGCACCCGGTGGCCCTTCTCGCCGAACAGATCCCAGAAAATCACCGGAAACTGGTCGAATTCATAGTCGGTGAAACCGATCTGCTCGGCGCGCTTCGTCAGGAAATCCTTCGGCTCGCCCTTGGCGGCGATGCCGGAAAGATCGCCCTTGATATCGGCCGCAAATACCGGAACGCCGGCCCGCGAGAAGCCTTCGGCGAGCACCTGCAGTGTCACCGTCTTGCCGGTACCGGTGGCGCCGGTGACGAGGCCGTGACGGTTGCCGAATTTCAGGTCGAGATATTCTGGCTTGTTGATGCTGTCATCGGGATTGCGGCTCGCGCCGATGAAAATCTTGCCATCCTCGATCATTCGGAATGCTCCCTTGGGGCTCTGCCGCCATTTGTATGAGAAGGCGTGCTTCTGCCGCCTTCATCGAACCATCGTTTCCTTGTTATAAGCAGGCAGGTGCATGCCGACAACTGTTTGCGTTGAAAGCAAAACCGGACAAAGTGCGGCCCGGGGAGGGGCCGGCTTGAGTTGCTGTGGAATTTCGATTAACGTTGACGTTAACGTCAAATAACAGGAGGCTGACATGAATGAAATTGTAACCCAGATCGCCGATCGCGTGGGTATCGCGCCAGACCTCGCCGAAAAAGCGCTCGGCATGATGCTCGGCTTCCTGCAACGCGAGGCCGCCGATGGCCCGGTTGCCAAGATGATCGAAGCGATCCCCGGCGGCGCCGATCTCGTTGCCCAGTTCAACGGCGCCGGCGCCGGCGGCGGCGGCCTGCTCGGCGGGCTGATGAGTTCGCTCGGCGGTGGCGGCATCATGGGGCTCGGCCAGCAGCTGATGGGTGAGGGCCTCGGCATGGGCGAGATCACCTCGCTTGCCAAGGAAACCATCGCGATCGCCAAGCAATATGCCGGCGAAGAGGTCGTCGACGAGGTCGTCGCTTCCGTTCCGGGCCTCAGCCAGTTCGTCTGAGACGAGGGATCGGCAGGAGCCTCGCTTTGTTGCGGGGCTCACTGTTCTCGCTATACCGGGGTGAAAAGCAAGCCCTGTCCCTATGAAAGGAGAGTTCGTGACCGTCTGGCGCCCATCGCAGCAGATCAGGGTGAAGGTGATCGGCCTCGCCTGGCGGAAAGACCAGCTGCTTGCCGCCGAAGTGGAGGATGACAGCGGCCGCATCAAGGGCGTTCGCCCGCTTGGCGGCGCGATTGAATTCGGCGAGAGCCGCGAAGAAGCCCTGCACCGCGAATTCCAGGAGGAACTCGAGACCGATATCCGCATCGTCGGCCCCTGGCATCTGCTTGAAAACATCTACGAGCATCACGGCGCGACCGGTCACGAATACATCTTTGCCGCCGATATCGAACTGGCCGATGCATCGCTCTATGAGCGCGACGAAATCCACTATTCCGAGCTCGACGAGACGGCGGCGACCGCGCGCTGGTTCTGTCGCGACAGCCTGCGGGACGCCGGCATCGATCTCTATCCGACAGGTCTCGACAGGCTGCTGTCGCGCTGGCGCGATTGAGCCGGAGATCGCCCGCTCTGAGGTGCCATATTCCGATCGCCAAACTTTGATCGTCCGCCTCCGCTTCCGGGGGAACAATGAGGTCGTTCTGCTGTTTCTGTCGCATCGCTGAAACCATAGGGAATAGCATCATGCGTATGTTTCTTGCAGCAGCCTCGATCATTCTCCTCGGCTTCGTCGCTCCGGCCTTCTCCCAGGCGCTTGCTGATATGGACTCTAGCGGCCGCTTCGGCGGCATGCCACCCGGCACGGTGCCGGGAGCGGAATCCAATGGCGGACTCATGATTCCGCTCGATCCAGTCGAAACCGGTGATATCACCGTCGTCATTCCGTCCGATCGGACCATCTGCCCGCGGCCCGGAACGCGTCAGTACCGCGCGGCAGAGCGCGACGGTACGCTAAGCGACGCCTGCCGCTGACAGGATGGGCCCCAGATCAGAAAGCAGGACCGGCTATTTGTCGTTTTTGTGCAGCACGACGCCGAGTTCATGCCACTGCCGCCTGTCGCGCTGCATCAGTTCGTCGGCTGAGGCGGGTCCCATGCTGCCCGGCGCGTAGGCGTCAGGCACACTCTGGTCGTTCGCCCAGATATCGAGGAAGGGCTGCACCACCGCCCATCCGGCTTCGATGCCGTCGGCGCGCTGGAACAGCGTCTGATCGCCGATGAAGAGATCGTAGAGCAGTGATTCATAGCCGGTGGTCTTGGCAATATCGAATTTGTCGGCATAGCGGAAATCGAGCGAGACCGGCACGGTATCGACCGAAAGCCCCGGCGATTTGATCGAGATTTCCATGCTCATGCCCTCATCCGGCTGCACCTGGATCACCAGCCGGTTCGGCGGCAGGCGGCGCTTGACGTCGGTCTCACGAAACTGCGCGAAGGGCACCGGCTGGAAGGTGATGACGATCTCGGTGTCGCGCGCCGTCAGCGCCTTGCCGGTCCTGAGATAGAAGGGCACGCCGGCCCAGCGCCAGGTATCGGCATAGAGCTTCAGCGCCACGAAGGTCTCGGTCCTGCTGTCTGGCGAAACGTCCTTGGTGTCGCGATAGGCGGGAAGCTGAGCCCCATTGAGCGGGCCTGCAGCATAGGCGCCGCGCACGCCATGCGTCTTGGCCTCCTCCGGCGTATAGACGCGCAGCGCCTTCAGCACCTTGCTCTTTTCATTGCGGATCGCTTCGGCATCAAAGCTGTTCGGCGGCTCCATGGCGATCATCGCCAGCAGTTGGAAGAGATGGTTCGGCACCATGTCGCGCAGCGCACCCGTCGCATCGTAGAATTTGCCGCGGCTGCCGACATCGACGATTTCGGCAGCGGTGATCTGCACATGGTCGATATAGCGGCTGTTCCACAAAGATTCGATCATCATGTTGGCGAAACGGGCGGTCATCAGGTTCTGCACGGTTTCCTTGCCGAGGAAATGGTCGAGCCGGTAGACTTGGCTCTCCCCGACCTGCGCGAGGATCTGTGCATTGAGCGCCTGCGCCGAGGCGAGATCGGTGCCGAACGGCTTCTCGATCGCGACGCGGCGGAAGACGCCGTCGCTTTCATCGGTCAGCCCATGCGCGGCGAGCTTCTCGACGATCGTGCCGAAGAAGGAGGGTGGCACCGCGAGATAGAAGGCGGCATTCGCATGCGGCCCCAGCCTCTTGCCGATCTCGACGAAAATATCGTCCTTGGTGAAATCCCCGGACGTATAGGAAATTCGCCGGCGCAGGCTTTCCCAGGCCTCGTCCTTCACCATCGGCTCTTCGCCGCTCAGATGGCTGAGGAATTGGTCGAGCCGCCCGCGCAGGAATTCGTCGTCACCCGGTTCGATGCCGATGCCGAGAATGTGGAGATCCTCGCCGACGAGGCGGCTGCGCGTCAGATTGATGATCGCCGGCACCAGCAGGCGGCGCGTCAGGTCTCCGGTGGCGCCGAAGATGACGAGGGTGACCGGCGGGGTAGGGGCAGCGTCCATGTGTCATCTCCTTGGATTTTGCGGCCGACTATACTGCGCGCCAGCTTTGCCGCAACATATGCAGGCGAGGGATAACAAGCATTTGACACTATCCGGGGCGCCCGAGCTCGAGTAGCCTTGCTTGCCGGCGGTCAGCGTCAGCCTTTCACCGCCACCATGAAGATCCTCGGAAACCTGAGCAGCACCCGCCCGTCCGACATCTTGGGATAGGCCTTTTCCAACCGCTCCAGATAATCGGCCAGGAACGCCTCGCGATGCTCTTCGCCGGCATGGGCGAGATAGGGCATCAGCCCGGTTCCCTTCACCCTTTCGACGATATCAGCAGCATCCGCCATCGGGTGATTGTAGACGCTGTGCCAGATATCGACGCGCGCGGCTTTGGCGATCAGTCGGCTGTAATAGGTGGACGGCGGCGGCAGCGACCTGCGGCGCACGCTCTTCGCCTCGAAGGCGGATTTCCACGGGCCGGCATGCGCCGTCTCCTCCATCGCCAGATGCGAGGGTTCGCCGAGATTGTCGGGCATCTGCACGGCCAGCACGCCGCCTTCGGAAAGCCCGTCCATCAGTCGGTCGAAGATATCGAGATGATCGGGCAGCCATTGGAAGACGGCATTGGCAAACAGCAGGTCGGCGGGTTCGTCCGGCTGCCAGCGGGTGAGATCGGCCTCGACGAAGGCAGTGCCCGGAAGCCGCTTGCGCGCCGCCTCCAGCATGTTCATGTCGCTGTCGACGCCCGAGACGCCGTCCGCCCCGTAGCGCTCGATGATCAGCTCGGTCGAATTGCCCGGGCCACAGCCGAGATCGATGGCATGACGAAGGTTTTGCAGCGGCACCTGTGCCAACAGGTCGCGCGCCGGTCGCGTGCGCTCATCCTCGAATTTCACATATTGATTGGCGGACCATGCCATGGCGTTCACTCCTGCTGTCAGGCCACATCGTCCATGTGGTGGATGCGGATCTTATCGATGTTGCGGCCGTCGAGATTGACGACCTCAAAGGCGAAGTCGCCGGCGACGAAGCTTCACTCAGCCGACACAAGTATTTTGTCCACGCGCCTCCCGTCGAGATCGACGACTTCGAAGCGCCATCCATCTCTCGTGAAGCTCTCGCCCAATTCCGGCAGATGTTTCAACTCTTCCAACACCAGGCCGGCGACAGTCTGATATTCCAAGTCGCCATCGAGCTTGAGGTTTAAGAATTCAGCGAACTCGTCAATTGGCGTCCAGCCCGACACGAGATAAGAGCCGTCGTCTCGCCGAGCGATGGCCTGTTCATCGACCGGTCCCTCCTGCAGAGCCCCCATGATTGCTTCCAAAATGTCACCTGACGAGACAACCCCCTCGAAGTGGCCGTACTCGTCGAAAACCAGCACCATGTGAACGGGCGATTTCCTGATGGCTTCAATAACATTGATGGCAGTTGAAAGGTCTGAAACCACCGGGACGTCTTGCGTCAGAGCCTTGATGTCGGCGCTGCCGTGTTCGGACATCGCGTCGTAGAAGTCCTTGACCGGAAGGATGCCGATCACCTCGTCCGAACTGCCTTTTCGAACGGGCAACCGCGACCGCTTCGTCCTGTGCAACTGGGTCCGAATTTCATCAAGGCTGTCGTCGATATCAATAATTTCGACGTCCCGTCGGGGCGTCATAAGCGCTCGGGCAGTGCGATCCGCCAGCCGCATGACACCTGATATCATCGCGGACTCTTCGCTTTCGATCACTCCAGCCGACTGCGCCTCGGCCAGAACAGTTTTGATTTCTGCGTCAGAGACATTTTCGCCAGCTTTTCCTGTTTGGCCCAAGAGTTTGAGCACAAGGTTTCCGGAGGCGTTTAGAAGCCACACGAGTGGCAGCGCAATTTTTGAAAGGACCGCCATAGCGGGTGCGACCCTGGCCGCAACCGCTTCGGGTTCCCGCAATGCGATCTGCTTTGGAACAAGTTCGCCGACGATCAACGAAAGATATGTGATTGCCACGACGACTGAACCTACGCCAATGGCATCAGCGGCCGTCGATGACATTCCCTGGGCTTCTAGCCATCCGCTCAGGCGGCCGCCGAGCGTGGCCCCCGAGAAAGCGCCGGATAGAACGCCGACCAGCGTGATGCCGATCTGCACCGTTGAGAGAAAACGACCAGGGTTTTCAGCAAGTTTGATCGCTTGAGCTGCACCCTTGCTTCCATTGTCGGAGAGGACCTTTAGGCGAGCTGTTCGAGAATACACGACGGCCAGCTCCGACATGGCGAGCACACCATTCAGGATGGTGAGAAACGCCACAATTCCAATTTCCAGAAACACAGGGACCCTATTCGTTTAGGTTGTAGTGCCGCATTCATCAGGCGAAGCGGCGAGGCATTCGAAGGGACGCTCTTATACGCATATACGCATCGCCTGTCGTCTCTCCATCATAGTGTTGACATCAGTGCAGGTTCCATCAGACCGCTCCTCTGAAGTGAGCCGCGGCCGCCCGTCAGCGGCAATGGTCTGGGAAGCGGCCCTCTCTGCGGGAGCATAGACATGCTTGACGCGAGGCGGAGGTCATCGCACCGTCTACAATGGTCGCCTGCTTCCTCGGCCGGGAGATCCCGGTTGGAAGGGGCGGAGCTTGTACTGGATGGGTCGCTGTCAGGCATGTCGCAATTTTGACGGTGAAACAGTGCCGACGCAAGAGGCGCCGGGCGAAAATCCTTATAGCGTCTTGATGTGACAGTTTCGCCAACGGCAGCACCATCGCGTTTGCGCGTCTTAAAAGAGGCGCGGCGATCAGCCAGTCATAAGGAAAGCTGCCGCAATACACCGTAAATTAACAGCCTGTCCGTATTTTCTCCAAATTGCGAACGATTTCCGTGACGTGCAGCCACGTCCTGAAATCAGTTCTCGGTCTGGGGAAGCCGGGACGGAATAGATCGGTGCGCGATCGACGACCTGCCCGCTTGAGGAGGTTAAGCGCATGCAGTTCAAATCGGCGACCGGACGCAACATTTTTTCCGTGGCGGCCTGCGGTGTCATCGCCACGATCGCGGCATCGGGCGTTCTTTTTTACATCGCCTACAACGATATGCGCAAATCGAGCCTCGATCAGATGCTCCAGATCGCCGCCACCAATGCGCTCAACGTCGAGAAATCCATGGGCGTGGCACTCGGCATCGTCAACACGCTGGAAACGTCGCTGTCGACGATGAAGGACGGCGGAAACGCCAATCGTGCGGCTGCCGACGACCTGCTGAAGAACATGCTGCAGGATAATCCGATGGCGCTCGGTGTTTGGACCGGCTGGGAACCGAATGCCTTTGACGGCAAGGACAAGGATTTCGTCGGCAAGGAAGGCCACGACACGACCGGCCGCTACGTGCCTTACTGGGTCCGCAGTGGCGACAAGATCCAGCACACGCCGCTGGTCGATTATGGCGTGTCGGGCGCCGGCGATTACTACCAGCTGCCCTTTACCCAGAAAAAGATCGTCGTCATCGAACCCTATGTCTACGCGGTCGACGGCAAGGACGTGCTGATGACCTCGGTCGCCAAGCCGATCATGGTCGACGGCAAGGCGCTCGGCGTCGCCGGCATGGACATTTCGCTGGACGACGCCAACAAGGCGATCTCGGCGGTCCATCCGATGGAGACCGGCTATCTCAGCCTGGTGACGGGCGCCGGCAGCATCATCAGCCATCCCTCCGCCGAGCTCGCAGGCAAGAATATCAAGGACGGCGGTGATCTGACCGCCGGCTGGGATCAGTTGATCGCCAAGCCCGGCGTCGCGCAGGAGATCGCAGGCCCGGACGGCCAGAGCTATTTCTCGGTCGCCTATCCGGTAAAGCTCACGAATGACCTCAACTGGTACGCCATCGTTTCGGTGCCTAAATCCACCGTCTTTGCCCAGCTCAACAACATGGCCTGGAGCGCCGTAGCGATCACCGCCATCGCTGCCCTCCTGCTCGGTCTCGCAGGCTGGCTCATTGCCCGCAAATTCATCCGCCGCATAGAGGGTGTGATTGCCGAGACTGATCGCATCGCCCATGGCCAGCTCGACGTGCAATTGAACGACAAGAATGCCAAGGACGAAATCGGCGACCTCTCGCGTTCTCTCGCCATCCTGCTGGAAAGCAACCGCCAGAAGATCAAGCTGGAAACGGATGCGGAAACCTCCCGGTCCCGCGAAGAGATCGAACGGCAGGAACGTTCCGTCCTCCATGCCGCCCGCGAAGATTCGATCAAGTTCGCGGTCAGCGAACTCGGCAACGGACTGGCCAGCCTTTCCAATGGAGACATGACCATCCGGCTGGAAAAGCCGTTTGCCGACTCGCTTGACGAAATCCGCGTCGATTTCAATGCGTCTGTCGAAAAGCTCCAGGCAGCCCTGATTTCCTTTTCCGAAAACGCCGCCGTCATCCAGGCCGGTTCGGAAGAAATCCGCTCCGGCGCCGACGATCTCGCCCGCCGCACCGAACAGCAGGCCGCTTCCGTCGAGGAGACCGCCGCCGCGCTCGAGCAGATCACCACCTCGGTCAAGGACTCCACCCTTCGCGCCGAAGAAGCGGGAACGCTCGTCAGCCGCACCAAGGATGGTGCAGAAAAGTCCGGAGAGATCGTGCGCAATGCCGTCGACGCCATGACCGGCATCGAGCAATCCTCGCAGTCGATCTCCAACATCATCGGCGTGATCGACGATATCGCCTTCCAGACCAACCTGCTGGCCCTCAATGCAGGCGTTGAGGCAGCACGTGCAGGGGAGGCCGGCAAGGGCTTCGCCGTGGTCGCACAGGAAGTGCGTGAACTGGCGCAGCGCTCGGCGACGGCCGCCAAGGAGATCAAGGCGCTGATCACCTCGTCCGGCGCCCAGGTCAAGCGTGGCGTCGATCTCGTCGGTCAGACCGGCAAGGCGCTGCAGGCAATCGTTTCCGAAGTCCAGCAGATCAACAGCAATGTCCAGGCGGTCGTCCAGGCCGCCCGCGAACAGTCGACGGGTCTCCTGGAGATCAATACGGCAGTCAACCAGATGGACCAGTCGACCCAGAAGAACGCCGCAATGGTCGAGGAATCGAATGCCGCCTCGCACACGCTGGTGACCGAGGTGTCCGCTCTCTCGGAGCGCCTGGCACAGTTCAATCTCGGCCAGATGGCAAAGGCGGCCCCCGTCGCCCGGACGGCTGCCAAGCCGTTGGCACGCCCGGTCGCGGCGGCGCTTGCGGCGCGTAGACAGGTTCCCGCCTCGGCCACCGACCATGCCAGGCCCGCTCCCTCGCCGGCCCGCGCACTCGGCGGCAAGCTCGCAGCCGCCTTCGGCACCTCAGCCGCACCGGCTTCGACCGAGGGCAACTGGGAAGAGTTCTAGACATTTGGCGCGCGACGCTGCTAAGCGCCGCGCCACACGCGCCCTCGAGGGCGGCACATTGTTTTTCCACACAGCTGCAAGGATGGCGCGCGCTCAATTTTGATTTGAAAGCATTCAATATCTCGCGCTAAGGTCACGCAAAACCAGCATCAGCGCAAAGTCCTCGGAGTTGCCGATGACGTTTCCCAATCCCTCAGCCGCCTTTGACCGCATGCTCATCATGGGCAATGGCGGCGCGGGTAAAACATGGCTTGCCCGTCGTATCGGCGAGCAGCTTCACCATCCGGTTGTCCACCTTGATGACATGCATTGGGAGCCGGGGGGCTACGGCATCGCTCGCGACAGGGCGTTGCGGGATGAGATGGTCATGGCAGCGGCCGAGCGCGATGTCTGGGTTATGGAGGGCGTTTACGGGCAGCTGGCGAACATGGTCCTCAGCCGCACGACGATCCTGATCTGGATTGATCTGCCGGAGGAGGAATGCATCGCCAACATCAAGGAGCGAGGCATCCAGGGCGGCGAGTCCCAAACCCAGTTCGATGGCCTTTTGAAGTGGGTGGCCGAATACCGGAGTAGAACGAACAACTGGAATTCCTTCGAGACGCACACCCGATTGTTCTCGGTCTTTTCCCGTCCGAAATTCCTGCTATCGAGCCGTGAGGCCGTCACCGATTTTTGCCGGCCGGTTGTCCACGAGCATCGACGAGGCCATCTATGAACGAGCCTAGATTTCCGAATGACGAGGGCGAAGCCGCCTGGATGGTCGTCCAAGTGTCTGCGGATGAACACTGGAACGCCTACCACGACATCCGCCGCGCTGTCCTTTTCGAGGCCCGCGGGTTGATTGGCTATGATGCGAACCATCCCGATGATCGAAGGGATGGGCATTTCCCTTTGCTGCTTTTGCTCGAAAATACTCCGGTGGGTGCGGCTCGCCTCGATCTGATGGACGATGCGGCGGCGTGGGTGCGAACCGTCGCGATCAGGGCGGAATGCCAGGGAAAAGGGTACGGGCGGTTGCTCATGGCCGGCCTCGAAAAATTCGCATCACGGCACGGGGTCAAGAGATTGGTTGTGAATGCGGCGCGAGACGCCGTCGGATTCTACGAGGCGCTCGAATGGACCGTCGTTGAGGCCGGTGGTGAAAACCCCGTGCTGACAAAGGAATTGCGAACCAGGCCTCAATGGTGAAGTATTGCGTTGACCGTGAGCTGCTCTGACGTTCTCGTGGAGCCTCTCCAAAAACGACGAGGTGACGATGCTCATTATCTTCGGTGGTCTGCCTGGCAGTGGAAAGACGACGATCGCCCGCGCTTTGGCTGAGCGATTGAATGCGGTCCATGTGCGCGTCGATACCATCGAGCAGGCAATCCGTGCCTCCGGAATTGCCGATGATGCCGGGCCTGCAGGCTATATCGTGGCTTACGGTATTGCCGGAGACAATCTGACCCTTGGCAGGACCGTTATCGCCGACTCCGTCAACCCGCTTCGGATAACCCGGTCAGCGTGGCTTTCGGTCGCGCAAGCTGCCGGGGTGACAGCGGCGGAGGTCGAGGTTGTTTGCTCGGATAAAGCCGAGCATCGCAACCGTGCTGAAACGCGCCTCACCGACGTCGAAGGTCTGGTGAAGCCGACATGGCAAGAGATTTCCGAAAGAGCCTATGACGAATGGCACCATGCAATCGTCATCGATACGGCTTCAAAAACGGTCGACGCCGCTTTGGATGAACTGGTGAGCCGATTGAAATCGCTCCCGCCAAATGCCTAGCATAACCGACGAAGGAACGCATGATGTCGTCCGAAGAACGACACCACGCACGCGCGCCGTCACGCCGCGAGGATGGTGATCCCATAGGCGTTAGCAGCCGCCGTCATGCGAGCGATGGTTTCCGCCGAAGGGCTGGCCTTCGGTGGCTCGGTCGTGCCTTCCGCTTCGATAAACTCGGCCATGTCTCGATCGACGACCGCGAAAAAGACCACGGGAACGGTTCCGCGGTTGGAATAGCCGTGCACCATGAAGGGCGGGATCGTGACGATGTCGCCGGCGCTGGCCTCGATCTCTTCGGGGCCGCTATCGCTCAGGCGCCAGATCGTCAAGCGTCCCTCGATGATGCGGAACACTTCCGGGCTCGCATGCGCATGTTTCGGCGTCCGGCTGCCTGATGGCACGGTGACGTCGAAGATATTGAGCCAGGTTCCGCTGATTCTAAGCCGCCGCTCGACGCGGTCACCGAGGACGAAAAACCGCTTTGCCTCGTTGCTCGCAGGCATTTTCACAAATGAGTTGGACATCATGTCTCTTTCTTTTTCTTACAGGGCTTCTTCTTATGGGTTTTTTCTTGCGGGCGCAGCCGTTAGACCTTTGCGCTGCCTTTGACAACCCACCCTGTTGTTGGGGGTAACATCGCCGAACGCGCTTCAAAGAAGCGCCCTACGTCAGCCGAAGCGATGAACAAACGGCTCCGTTGCCAGGGGTTCAACGCCGCTCGCGCGCCATTGCGTCACGAGACTGTCGGGGCCGATATCGGTACTTCGGGGCGTTTCCGCAAGGTCCGCCAATGCCGCATCAGCTATGCGGAAATGACTGAGGCCGGAGAGTTCGAAAGGCTCGGCGCCTGTAATACCGCCGACACAGAAGGGGCGCATAGAACGCGGCGGCCGTTCTTGGAGCCGTCCTTCCACGCCGTCCCGGCATTCACATTGATCATTCACATTGATGGAGCGTATCCATGTCCTCTCTTCCCGTCGTCGGCGCCGCCATGACGCTCGATGAAGTCGAACTTCACCGTGACTGGCTGTTCGAAAAGTCCCGCGATCTCGAATTGCAGAGCTTCGTCGATGCCGAGGTTCTGAACGGCGACTGGGCGCCGCTCGCCGCCCGCGCCAGAAGGCTTCTCGACGGTCATGGCGGCCGCCTCGGCATTCACGGCCCGTTCTGGGGCTTTACCATCGCCTCGGAAGATCCCGATATCCGCGCCATCGTCACAAGGCGCCTCTTGCAGGGCCTCGAAGTCTGCGCCGCCATCGGGGCGACGCATATGGTCATCCACAGCCCTTATACATCCTGGTCCTACAACAACCTCGACGACAATGCCGGCGCCCGCGAGGCCTTGGTCGAGCGCACGCACATGACCCTGCGCGATGCCATCAGGCGCGCCGAGGATATCGGCTGTACCATGGTCATCGAGAACATCGAGGACAAGGATCCGCATATTCGCGTGGCGCTTGCCGAGAGCTTCAACTCGCCCGCCGTCGCCGTCTCGATCGATACCGGCCACGCCCATTATGCCCATGGCTATACCGGGGCTCCGCCGGTCGATTATTACGTCAAGGCCGCCGGCAATCGCCTGCAGCATGTCCACCTGCAGGATGCCGACGGATATGCCGATCGCCACTGGAGCCTCGGCGAAGGCTCGATCCACTGGCACGCCGTCTTTAGGGCCCTTGCCAAACTCGAAAGCAATCCGCGCCTCATCATCGAGATCAAGGACAAGTCGAAGATCCCGGCTTCATCAGTTTTTCTCGCCTCGATCGGTGTAGCTCAATAGGGCCTGTTGCTCGTCCCGCTCTCCCTCATTCCCGTGCTCGCCACGGGCGGGGAGGGTGGAATTCCCTCATGAAAACCGGGTGATCACGCTGATCCCCGTGGCCTCAGCCTTGTCGAGCGCCATCAGCGCCGGCACGGCCTCCTCGAGGCTGATCCGCCGTCCGATCAGCTTCTGCGGCGCGATCTTGCCGGCCGAAAGCATCGACAGCATGGCGTCGTAACGCCAGGCCTGCATGCCGTGGCTGCCGTAGATTTCCAGCTCGTGGCCGATCACCTGCGCCATTGGAATCTGCGGCGTCGCGTGTTCACCCAGCATCAGCCCCACCTGCACATGCCGGCCGCGCCGGCGCAGGTTCTTGATCGAGTTGAAGCAGGTGACGGGATGGCCGAGCGCGTCGATCGAGACATGCGCGCCGCCCTTGGTGATCTCGCGCACTGCCTCCGCCACGTCGGCGCCGCCCGATGCATTGACCGTTGCCACCGCCCCGCACTCCCGCGCAAAGGCGAGCTTCTCCTCGGAGATGTCGATACCGATCGCATTCGCTCCAAGCGCCGTGGCAATCATGATCGCCGACAGGCCGACGCCGCCGCAGCCATGCACGGCGATCCATTCGCCGGGCCCGGTGCGGGCCTGGTCGGCAACGGCGCGAAACGAGGTGGCGAAGCGGCAGCCGAGGCTTGCCGCCGTCGCATCGTCGATCGTGTCGGGCAGGTGCACCAGATTGGTATCGGCATAATCGATCGCGACATATTCGGCGAACGACCCCCAATGGGTGAAGCCCGGCTGGAACTGGTTCGGGCAGACCTGCTGGTTGCCGGAATGGCATTCGCTGCAATGGCCGCAGCCGGAAACGAAGGGCACGGTCACCCGGTCGCCCACCTTGAAACGCATCACGCCGCGGCCGGTGGCGACGATCCGCCCGGCAAGCTCGTGTCCCGGCACATGCGGCAGGCGGATATCGGGGTCGTGGCCCATCCAGCCGTGCCAGTCGCTGCGGCAGAGCCCGCTGGCCCCGACCGATATGACGACACCGTCCTCTGTCGGTGTCGGATCGGCAACGGTGCGGATTTCGGGCGCCTGTTCGAAGGCTTCGTAGAACATGGCTTTCATCGGCGTCTTCCCTTGCTGCTTATCCGCTGTTGCGCCCATCATCGCATGCGGCAGGCAGCCATTCCAACATTCCATTCCATCATTTTTGCTGATGCACCCATCGATGAAGCTGCCGTTGCTGCGCACGAATATTGCGGCCTGGCGCCATTCCCCGGCATTTTCTTGCTTCCGTGTTTCCGCTCGGGATTTGTCCTTGACCCGGCTTGCCGCGGCGGTTTTTCCTTCTCCGGCTTCAGGAGGAAACCATCATGGCCGTCGATACATCACCCCGTTCAACCACCTGGACTCATGTCGATGGAGAATGGCTCCCCGGCAATCCGCCGCTGATCGGGCCGACGTCGCATGCCATGTGGCTGGGCTCTACGGTCTTCGACGGCGCCCGCTGGTTCGATGGCATCGCGCCGGATCTCGACCTGCATTGCCAGCGCATCAACCGCTCGGCGCTCGCCATGGGCCTGAAGCCGGTGAAATCAGCCGAGGAGATCGTAGCGCTCGCCTGGGAAGGTGTTGCGAAATTCGATGGCGCGACGGCGATCTATATCAAGCCGATGTATTGGGGCGAACACGGTTCGCCCGGCAGCGTCGTCGCCGTCGACGGGGAATCGACCCGCTTCGCGCTCTGCCTGTTCGAGGCGCCGATGGGCGGCCATGGCGGCACCAGCCTCACCGTCTCGCCCTATCGCCGCCCGTCGCCGGAAACGGCGATGACCGAGGCGAAGACCGGCTCGCTCTATCCAAACAGCGGCCGCATGATCGCCGAAGCGCGCAGCCGCGGTTTCGACAATGCGCTGGTGCGCGACCTGAACGGCAACATCGTCGAGACCGCTTCCTCGAACGTCTTCATGGTCAAGGACGGCGTGGTGATGACGCCGGCCGCCAACCGCACCTTCCTCGCCGGCATCACTCGCGCCCGCGTCATCGGCCTGCTGCGCCAGGCCGGTTTCGACGTCGTGGAAGCGGCACTCGCTGTCGAGGATTTCATGCAAGCCGACGAGATCTTCACCACCGGCAACTATTCCAAGGTCGTCAGCGTCACCCGCCTCGACGACCACAATCTCCAGGAAGGCCCGTTCACCCGCAAGGCGCTGGAACTCTACATGGATTGGGCCTACGGCCGCAGCGAAAGCGAGGAGTGAGGAGAGGTCCCGCGAAGCGGGAGCAATCGATCCAGTGAATCGATTGCAACGACGAACGCCCGAAGCGCAAGCGCAGGGCTGCAGCGGTTCGGCGGATCGGAGCCCAGCCCGCCCCTCATCCGCCTGCCTGCACCTTCTCCCCGCTTGCGGGGCGAAGGGGGATAGCCGCAGCCTCTCAGTTCACGCAAGGGTCGTCAAAAGTACTCATCTCGCCTGTAGAAATTGCCGTAGAGGTGCGTCAGCACCGAATTGGCTGCCAATTTTTCTTCATCGCTGTCGCCATAAACCAGTTTGGGCGGATCGCTTTCGCTAAAGATGAGAGCGACAAAATGATTGTAGCCCGCGCCGGCGATCCCTGTCGAAACGTCGCGCCCCTCGATGATCGTACCGTTCTGTGCAGAGCCACTCGCGGCTGCCGCCGCTTCGAAACGCGATTTATTGAAAATGACGTACCATAGCCAAGGATCGAACAAAGGCACGGTGATCATCGTCCCAAAACAAACCGGAACAATGATGATAGCAATAAGACGACTCACCATTCCACGGATACGACGACGAAATAACGCGACTAATGCGCCGATAAACCAAACGAACAGTATGCCCGCGACCGAGAGAAAGAGCAGCGGCCCTCCCAATAGATCGAAGAGTCCTCGTAGCCCATTGGCCGAATCAAGCGGCCAAAATTCCAAGGCGCGATGGTAAGCTGCACACGCGGTGCCAAGAAAAGCGGCGATGACCATTCGCCGAACATTCCAAATGTCTATGGGCACAGCCGACACACCATCCTGTTGTTTTTCATAGTCGAATGGTGTCCAGCGAAGTCGAGGCATTTTTGGGGCCGAACGGCATTGCTGCCGAATTCCGCTGTGTTGCAGTGAAGGGTGACCTCCAATGTAAAATTGCCCCTCACGTCATCCACTTCCGATGCTCCGCAAATCTCTCCGCCAGGAGATCGATGAACAGCCGCACCTTCGTCGGCAGATGGCTGCGGTTGGGATAGACCGCGTTGATGTTGAACTCTATCGGCCGGTAGTCCGGCATGATCTTCACCAGCCGCCCTTCGGCGATGTCGTCGAACACCACGAAACTCGGCGCCAGGAAGATGCCCCGCCCGGTCAGCGTCAAGAAGCGCAGCATCTCGGCGCTGTTGGAAACGACGTTGCCGCTGATCTTGACGCTCTCCATTTTGCCGTCGCCATCCTCGAAGCGCCATTCGTCGCCATAGGGGTAATAGGCATATTGTAGGCAGTTGTGGTCGGCGACCTCGGCCGGCGTCTTCGGCATCGGATGGCTCTCGAAATAGGCCGGCGAGCAGACGAGCATATGGCGCCAGGGCGTCAGCTTGCGGGCGACGAGCGACGAATCCGGCGGCGGTACGGTGCGCATCACCAGGTCGTAGCCATCCTCGATCATGTCGACCGTCCGCTCGCCGACGCTGAAATCGAGTGAGATCGACGGATAGAGCTCCATATATTCGCTGACGACAGGCAAGAGGAAACGCACGATGGCGCTGCTGGTATAGACCTTCAGCGTGCCGCGCGGCGTCGAACTCAGCGCGCCTGCCGTCCGGTCCGCCTCTTCCAGCTCGGCGAGGATCTGCAAAGAGCGCTCATAGTAATATTTGCCGGTTTCCGTCAGGCTGACCTTGCGCGTCGTGCGGTTAAGCAGCCGCACGCCGAGCCGGTCCTCCAGCGACTGCACGTGATTGCCGACCATAGTGACGGACATGTTGAGCCGACGCGCGGCGGCGGAAAAACCACCGCATTCCACCACCCGGCCAAAGACTGTGAGGCTTGTCAGCCGATCCATATTGCCCTCGGATTATCCGCTGAGAGTTGATGATCCTTCCCGATTTAAGCAGATTATCAAAATGAATGTCAGGGTGCATTTTCCGTCTCATCGAACATGGCCTCTCACAGAGGAGGCCAACGGTGAAGGAGAATTACGATGGTCGAGTTACCCCGCGTTTTCGAAAGTGACAGGCAGGCCGAGCAGATCCTGGCCGAGGAAGCCGCCAGGGCGCCTGCCGCCGAGGCGCCCCCCATGCATGTCTCCGAAGCGCCGGTCGCCGGAGCCCCGGTTGCGGAAGCGCCCAAAAAGTCCGGCCGCCGTATCGTCAAGCGCGCCGTCCTTGCCGCCGCGCTGCTTGCCGGCGTCGCTTTCGCAGGCGATTTCGGCTACCGCTACTGGACGGTCGGCCGCTTCATCGAATCCACCGACGATGCCTATGTGAAGGCCGATTACACCACTGTCGCCCCGAAGGTCGCCGGCTATATCAGCCAGGTGCTGGTCAACGACAATGACGCGGTCAAGGCCGGCCAGGTTCTCGCCCGCATCGACGACCGCGACTTCCAGGCCGCACTGTCGCAGGCCAGAGCCGATGTGAAGGCAGCCGAGGCCGCCATCACCAATATCGATGCCCAGATCGCCCTGCAGCAGTCCGTCATCGAGCAGGCGAGGGCGACGATCGATGCCTCGCAGGCATCGCTGGATTTCGCAGTATCCGATGCCGCCCGCTCGGCCCGCCTGATCACCAACGGTGCCGGCACCCAGTCTCGCGCCGAACAGACCCAGTCGGCCCGCGACCAGGCCACTGCCGCCGTCGAGCGTGACCGGGCAGCCCTCGTCACGGCTCAGAACAAGGTGCCGGTACTGCAGACTGAGCGCGAACAGACGGTTGCCCAGCGCGACCGTGCGGCCGCCGCCGCCCAGCAGGCAGAGCTCAATCTCTCCTATACGGATATCGTCGCCGCCGTCGACGGCACGGTCGGCGCCCGGTCGATCCGGGTCGGCCAGTATGTCACCTCGGGCACGCAGCTGATGGCGGTCGTGCCGCTGCACGCGGTCTATGTCGTCGCCAATTTCAAGGAAACGCAGCTGACTTATATCAGCCCCGGCCAGTCGGTCGAGATCAAGGTCGACAGCTTTCCCGATATCTCGATCAAAGGTCATGTCGACAGCGTTTCGCCGGCAAGCGGCCTCGAATTTTCGTTGCTGCCGCCGGACAATGCCACCGGCAATTTCACCAAGATTGTCCAGCGCATCCCGGTCAAGATCGTCATCGACGACGAGGCGCTGAGCGGCCTGTTGCGCTCGGGCATGTCGGTCGAGCCGGAAATCGATACCAAGGCTGCCCAGACCCAAGCTGCCGAGACCAAGCCTGCCCAAGCCCCTGGAACAGCCGGGGAGGGATAATCCAGCCACGCTGGATGATCCTTCCCTTCTTCGCCCAATTATCCCGATCATTCCCGAATGATCCCGATCATTCCCCGAATGATCACCCGAACCCCGTCATGAGAAAGTTTCCCGCGAGAGCTGGAAGGAGATAAGCCATGGCCACTCTTCAGATCGCAGCCAACAGCAATGCGCTGGCGCCCCCCGCCGTTGCAGCGCCCGCGACACCTGCGGCGATGAGCCCACTTCGCATGTGGGCAGCCGTTGTCGGCTCGACGCTCGGTGCCTTCATGGCCGTCCTCAACATCCAGATCGTCAATGCCTCGCTTGCCGATATCCAGGGCGCGATCGGCGCCGGCACCGATGACGGCGGCTGGATTTCGACCTCCTATCTGATCGCCGAGATCGTCGTCATTCCGCTCAGCGCCTGGCTGGCGCGGGTCTTCTCGCTCCGCAATTACCTGCTCACCAACGCCATCCTCTTCCTCATCTTCTCCGTTGCCTGCGCCTTCGCGGCCAATCTGCAGCAGATGATCATCCTGCGCGCCATTCAGGGCTTTTCCGGCGGCGTGCTGATCCCGATGGCCTTCACCATCATCATCACCCTGCTGCCCAAGGCCAAGCAGCCGATCGGCCTCGCGCTCTTTGCCCTGTCTGCCACCTTCGCGCCGGCGATCGGCCCGACGATCGGCGGTTATCTCACCGAGAACTGGGGCTGGGAACATATCTTCTATGTCAACCTGGTACCCGGCGCGCTGATGGTCGGCCTGCTCTGGGCCTCGCTCGACCGCGCGCCGATGAACCTGAAGCTGCTCGCCAAGGGTGACTGGCCAGGCATCATCACCATGGCAATCGGCCTCGCCGCCCTGCAGACCGTGCTGGAAGAGGGCAACAAGGAAGATTGGTTCGGCTCCGATTTCATCCTCCGCCTGTCCGTTATCGCCGCCGTCTCGCTGACGCTGTTCCTGATCATCGAGCTGAAGACCGCCAATCCGCTGCTGAACCTGCGCCTGCTCGTGCGCCGCAACTTCGGCTTCGGCATCGTCGCCAATTTCCTGCTCGGTATCGCGCTTTACGGCTCGGTCTTCGTGCTGCCGATCTATCTGACCCGCATCCAGGGCTATAATTCCGAGCAGATCGGCATGGTTCTCGCATGGACCGGCATCCCGCAGCTGCTGCTGATCCCGCTGGTGCCGCAGCTGATGAAGCGTTTCGACGTTCGCCTGCTGATCGTCGTCGGCTTTGCCCTCTTCGCCGCCTCGAACTTCATGAACGTGCACATGACCGGCGATTATGCGAGCGACCAGCTGTTCTGGCCGAACATCGTCCGCGCGATCGGTCAGGCGCTCGTCTTCACCCCGCTTTCGGCGATCGCTACCGCCGGCATCGAGCAGGAGAATGCCGGTTCGGCTTCGGCACTCTTCAACATGATGCGCAATCTCGGCGGCGCCGTCGGCATCGCCTCGCTGCAGACCTTCCTGTCGAAGCGCGAGCAGTTCCACTCGAACATCCTGACCAACTCAGTCTCGGTCTTCGAGGAAGCCACCCGCGATCGCATCGCCAGGCTCACCGGCTATTTCATGAGCCACGGCGTCAGCGATCAGGCGCTCGCCGGCCACAAAGCCGTCGTCGTCATCGCGCTCAAAATACGCAAGCAGGCCAATATCATGGCCTTCAGCGACACCTTCTTCCTGCTCGGTGTCGCCCTCGTCGTCGCCCTGCTTGCAAGCCTGCTTCTGAAAAAACCCGGTCAACTCTCTGGCGGCGGCGCCCACTAGCGCCCTGCCTCCCTTAAGGAGGAGAAAGCCATGACGTCAGCGATCTATGCTCCCGATGCCGACAGGCTCCAAACGAAGACCGCCGGCCCTGCCGTCAGCGCGGCTGCGCTGCTCTCCATCATCGAATGGCTCTCCGGCGATGAATGCCACGCGCTCGATGAAGCGGGCCTCGTCTCCGGCCTCGGTCGCCGGCTTCAGGCGCTCGGCCTGCCGGTCGACCGGTTGACGCTGCATCTGATGACACTGCATCCCGAGTTCATCGGCCGCACCATCGCCTGGGCGCCGGGTGAACCGGTCGAGATCCACGATCGGGAACACGGCGCCCGCGTCGCCATATCAAATACGCCGCTGCGCAAGGTCATGGAAACCCGCGAACCGCTGGTCGTCGATACCGGCGAAAGCGTGCATGGCCGCTGGCAACATATCGATGTCTTTGCAGATCGCGGCCTGATGCAGCTCGTCATCGCGCCGCTCTGCAATGTCGATGGCCCGGTCAGCGCCGCCGTCTTCGGCACGAAGCGGCCGGGCGGCTTCACCGTCTCCGAGCGTCAGGTGATCGAGCGCATCCTGCCGGCGCTGCGCAACACCAGCGAGTTGCGCATTCTGCGCCAGGTCGAGCTCAGCCTGCTCGATACCTATATCGGCCCATTGACGGCAAGCCGCATCCTAGCCGGGCGCATCCGCCGCGACGAGATCGAATCGATGGAGGCGGCACTGCTGCTTTGCGATCTGCGCGGCTTTACCGAGCTGTCGAACCGGCTGCCCGGCAGCACCGTGCTCGGGCTGCTGAACGCCTATTTCGACAGGATCGTGCCGGCCATCACCCGCGAGGGCGGCGAGGTGCTGAAGTTCATGGGCGACGCCGTGCTCGCCTTCTTCCCGGGTTATGATGCCGCCCATTCCTGCGGCGCCGCCCTGGCATCGGCCCGCGCCATCCTCGATGAGGTCGACCATTTCCAGTACGAGGGCATCGGAGTCAAAGCCGGCATCGCCCTGCATTACGGCGAGGTCAGCTATGGCAATGTCGGCTCCGGCCGCCGCCTCGATTTCACCCTGATCGGCGGCGACGTCAATCTGGTCAGCCGCATCCAGACCGCCTGCAGCGAACTCGGAGAGGCCTTGCTGATGTCGGCGCCGTTTCGCGACGAGGCCGGGGCAGGGGATGTGGTGTCGGTCGGGGCGCACAGGCTGAAGGGTTTTGCCGATCCGGTCGAGCTGTTTACGATCGTGCGGTAGATACCAAGCCGCTCACTTGCATAAAACGCATGGCAGGTTTGCCCGAAACGGCTTCGTCTTCCCCCATCTTTTCGCCATAGTGGCGCCGAAATTCCGTAAGCAGGGAGGAAGAGGCTTATGACTGTGCTGTTCGACGAACAAGGCGAGATCATCCGCGAACTGGGTGTCGCCGCCGATATCGACGCTGAGCGGGAGATCGAACGGCGAACCGCTTTCCTCAAGGATTATCTCGTCGCCTCCGGCATGCGCGGCTACGTCCTCGGCATCAGCGGCGGCGTCGATTCGCTGACGGCGGCGCTACTGGCTCAAAAGGCGGTGCGCGAGCTGCGGGAAAGCGGCCATGCGGCCGAATTCATTGCCGTGCGCCTTCCGTACGGTGTGCAGGCGGACGAGGCTGATGCGGGAAGGGCGCTGGAAACGATCGGTGCAGACCGCGCGATGGTGGTCAACATCAAGGCGCCGGCGGATGCGATGCTTGCCGCCGCGCAGGACGGCGGCCTCGCCTTTGCTGATGCCGGCCGGCAGGATTTCATCCTCGGCAATATCAAGGCGCGTCAGCGGATGATCGCCCAGTTCGCCCTTGCCGGCGCCCTTGGCGGCCTCGTCATCGGCACCGATCATGCGGCCGAGGCGGTCATGGGCTTCTTCACCAAGTTCGGCGATGGCGCCGCCGACATCCTGCCGCTCGCCGGCCTCAACAAGCGCCGGGTCCGCCTGCTGGCAAAGCGGCTCGGCGCCCCGGACGAGCTGGTCTTCAAGGTTCCCACAGCCGATCTCGAGGACCAGCGGCCGCTGCGCCCCGATGAGGAGGCCTATGGCGTCAGCTATGACGAGATCGACGATTTCCTCGAAGGCAAGCCGGTCGGCGAGATCGCCCGCCGCCGCATCCTTGCCGCCTATCGGGCGACCGGCCACAAGCGTGCCCTGCCGGTCGCCGTCAACGCCCTCTGATGCCCATCCGTGTCGCGGTGTGGCCGACCTCGCGTTTACGGCCTGACCGGCGAGCCGGTCCGTCCTGATGAGGCGAGATAGGCGTGTGGCGCAAAATAGACGCCGTCGGCATCGAAGGCCTCGAGGTTTTCGGCCTGCAGCGCCTCGCGCACCTTCGGTCGTGCCGCCACCCGGGCCATGAAGGCGTGCAGCGCCGGCCATTGGTTGAGATCGATGTCGGTCCAGGGCGACCAGTTCAGGCAGACGAAGAGATAGGCATCCGCCACCGTAAACGCATCGCCGGTGAGATAGGGTCCGGCAAGACGGCCGTTCAGCCAGGCGAGCCGCTTGGAGATCAGCGCGCGGACCTCGCCATGAACGCTGGAATAGATCGGATTGAAGAGCAACACCATCGGCTTGTGCAGCTCGGCGGTGATGAAGTTCAGATAGGATTGCACCTCGTTGCGGCGGATGTTGCCGACCTCAGGCAACAGGGCTGCCCCTTCGGGCACGCTGTCGGCGAGGAACTGCACGATCGCCGGCCCCTCGGTCAGCACCTTGCCATCGTCGAGCACCAGCGCCGGCACATAGCCGTTGCCGTTGATCGCGAGGTAATCCTCGCCGGTGCTCGTCCTGTAGGTCTGACGATCGACCTGGACGAGCTCGATATCGAGCCCGAGCTCGCGGCAGATGATGTGCGGCGAAAGCGAACAGGCGGCTGCGTGCATGTAAAGTTTCATTCCGGTTTCCTCTCCTTGCGGAGGCGGTCGATGCCGCCGGCCGACAGTGTTGAATATCTGTACTGTTTCGCATAAAATGACTCTCGTCAAGAATTTAATGCGAAACGGTACAAATATGAAAGACGAGAAGAAGCGGGGCCGCCCGAGGGCTTTTGACACCAAGGCGGCGCTCGGCAAGGCACGGGATGTCTTCTGGGACAGGGGGTTTGCCGCCGCCTCGCTCGACAATCTGAGCACGGCCACCAACCTCAACCGCCCGAGCCTCTACGGCGCCTTCGGCGACAAGGAGGATCTTTATCTCGATACGCTGGAGGGCTATCGGCAGGACGGCATGAATACGCTCGCCGAGGCGCTCGACCCCTCACTGCCGCTTCGCGACAATATCGCCCGCGTCTATGCCGGCGCGCTGGCGATCTATCTGCATGGTGAAACCGCGGCCCGCGGCTGTCTGCTGATCGGCACGGCGTCGGCCGAGGCGGTCCAGCATGAGCGGGTCCGCGAGGTGCTCGGCCGCAGCCTCAACGATTTCGACGACGAGATCGAAAAGCGCATGCGCCTTGCCGTGGAAAAGGGTGAGCTTCCCCGAAGCGCCGATCCGCAGATGCTGGCCAGGCTCGCCTCCGCCGTCATGCATTCGCTCGCCGTCCGCGCCCGCGCCGGCGACAGCCGCGAGACGCTGGAAGCGATCGCCCGGTCGGGCGTCGAGCTGATCTGCGGGAGCGCCCCCTAGAACAGGATGATTTTAGGCCGGGTCGGCCTAAAATCTGAATCCTGTTCTAAATTAAAGAGTTAGAGCATGATGTCGGCCGAAAACCGCTCACACTTTTCGGCATCATGCTCTAGCCCGATGTCTGCCGATCCCTCCGCCGTACCACCCAGGAATAGGCAGCGCCGACGAGAAGCAGCACGGAGGTGCCGAGGAACACCGCCCGCATGCCGATATGCCCGCCGACGAAACCGCCAAGGATGGGGCCGGCCACCTGGCCGACATATTGCGAGGAGATGGAAAGCCCGAGAATGCTGCCGGCCGCACTGTCCGGCACGCTGTGGCGGATGACCGCGGCGATGCAGGGCAGCAGCCCGCCGAGTGCTGCGCCCATCAGGAAACGCAGGATGATCAGCTGCCAGGAGCTGGTGACGAAGGCCTGCGGGATCAGCAGCAGCCCGGCGACGGCGAGCGCGCCTGAAATAACCGGCCAATGGCCGATCCGGTCGGCGAGCTTGCCGAGCCATGAGGCCGAGAGAATACTGCCGAGGGCGGCGGCCGACATGACGATGCCCGATATCATCGTCACCTGGGTTTCGACGGGCACGAGCTGCGCGACATAGACGGTGATGATCGGCTCGATCGACATATTGGCAAACATCAAGAGCATGCCGGTTGCCAGCATGGCGATGACCGGCCGCTTGTCGGCAATGGATTTCCAGCCGCCGCTGGCCTTGGCCGCCTGCTTGCGGGCCGGCGATTTCTCTTCCTTGATCAGCAAGGCCGTGGCGAGAAAGGCGAGGAAGATCATGCCGCCGGCGGCGAGAAACGTGCCGCGGATGCCAATGATCGGCGGCAGCGCGCCGCCGATCAGCGGCCCGACGAGATTGCCGGCCATGATGCCGGAGGAGAGCACGCCGAGCGCCCAGGCCGAACGGTCCTTTGGCGTCTGCGTCGCCACCAGCACCATCGAGCCGGAGGCATAACCGCCGGCAAGCCCGACGAAGAGGCGCAGCGCCACCAGCTGCCAGACATTGCCGGCCATGCCCATCAGCGAGATCGCCAGCGTCATACCGAGGCTGGCGCGTACCAGCATCAGCTTGCGGCCGTAGATATCGCCGAGCCGCCCCCAGAGCGGCGCGACGAGAGCCGCAGCGAAGAAGGTGGCGCCATAGGCGATGCCCGACCATTGCACGATCGCCGCATGGTCGCTGACGCCGAGTTCCTCGACATAGAGCGGCAGGAAGGGAAGCAGCAGCGTCATCGCCACGATCGTGGTGAAGGAACCGATCAACGAGATGGTGAGGTTGCGCTTCCAGTGGATCGAGCCCGGCCTGGCGCTGGCGGCGTCCAATTGCGTATCGGTCATTCTCTCGGCCCCGGCATTGATCGCGCGGGCAACGTTCCGCACGCCTGATGAAACGATGTGCCCTTTGCCGCGGCGATGGATCGGTGCGGGTGAAACTGTCCTGAAGATCGAGCTTTTCGAGGTCGAGCGCATAGGCCGTAGCGGTGCATGCGCTCGCCGTTCCAGGGCGGGCACGCGCTGATATAACCGCGCTATGGCCCATCCTTCAAGACAGCGCTTTCGCATCGGTGACCTGTCTATCGAAATGAGAGCCGCAATCTGGACCCTCTCGGGCAAAAGTGCTAGAACAGGACCGATTGCATGATGCAATCGGTTAATCCAAGGACATTGCCATGAGCGACATGTGCACATCCCGAGAGCAGACCGTCCGTCAGCTCTACGCCGCCTATCTCGACGATCGCAAGGATATTGTCGGCGCCATGTTGACGGAGGATTTCACCTTCTCCAGTCCGCGCGACGACCACATCGACCGGGCGACCTATTTCGAGCGTTGCTGGCCGAAGGAGCCGGTCTTCCGCGGCTTTGACATCGAATTCCTGGCGATCGACGGCGACGAGGCGGTCGTCCGCTACCGTGCGGAAAAACGCGACGGTGGCAGCTTCCGCAACATCGAGAGCCTTCGCTTCCGCGGCGACAAGATCGCCTCCGTGGATGTCTATTTCGGCCGGAATCTCTGATCCCCCGGCCGGGATGGCGATCGCTCTTTACAGGATCCGTATCGCCGACGTGCCGATGATGATCATCGACACCGCCACCATCAGCGGCCGCACCGGCAGCCGTTTGACGAGGATCGCGCCGAAGGGGGCGGCGATGACGCCGCCGATGATCAGGCCGATCGCCGAATTGAGCTCCGACCAGCCGAGCGTCAGCATGAAGGTCAGGGAAATCGTCAGCGTCACCGCGAATTCGGTGAAATTGGTCGAGCCGATCACCCGTTTCAGGTCATGGCCGCGGCTAACGAGCGAACTGGTGACGATCGGACCCCATCCACCGCCGCCGATCGCATCGAGCACGCCGCCGCAAAATCCGACGGGCGGCACCATCCAATCGCGAACATCCCGCTTCGGCGGTGGCCGAAAGGCCTTGTAGAGGATCACCAGCCCGATCGCGATCAGATAGGCCGACACGAAGGGCGCGATCGCCTTGCCGTCGATATTGGCCAGCAGATAGGCGCCGATCGCGCCGCCGATCATGCCGGCCGGTGCAAGCCGCGCCACCAGGCGCCAGTCGACGTTGCGATGATAGGCATGCGAGATGCCCGAGGCGGCGGTGGTGAACATTTCCGCCACATGCGTCATGGCGCTGGCATTGGCCGCCGGCACCCCGAAGGCGAGAAGGCTCGTCGTCGACAGTACGCCGAAGGCCATGCCAAGCGCGCCGTCGACGATCTGCGCGCAGAAACCCACGACGATGAAAAAGAAGATATCCGATGTCATGCAGTCCCCTCAGGCGAACGGTAGCATCAGAATAAGCGACGCGGGGAAAAAAGTTCCGGTCTCAGCCGGCAAGTCCGCGCTGCTTCAGCCGGATGATCTTGAAGAAGCCGTTCGGAAAGACCGGCAGGATATCGGCAGCGGCAAAGTCGCCGCGGCGCTCGGCCCAGGCGACGATGCGGTGAATGCGGAAGGCGGAGGACCAGCCGATGTGACGCACCAGCGGCGCCACCGCCGTCTCGATCGCGCCCTGCAGACCGGCGCCGTCGCCAAGCTTGCTGGCAAGGATGATCTCGCCGCCCGGCCTCAGCACCCTGGCGCATTCGTCCAGCGCCCGTTCGGGTTCGGGGATGAGCGTGATGACGAAGGGCAGGCAGACCACATCGAAAGAACGGTCGGCAAAGGTGAGCGCATGCGCATCCATCACATCAAGCGCCTGCACATGATGCAGCTTTTCGCGTCTCGCCTTTTCACGCGCCCGCGCAATCATGTGTTCGGAAATGTCGATGCCGGTCACCCGGCAGTGGCGCGGGTAATGCCCGAGCGTCAGGCCGGTGCCGACGCCGATCTCCAGGATGTCGGTGCCGGCCGCAGCGGCGAGGGCTGCAAGCTTGCGGTGGCCATCGCGCAGGATGCCGCGATAGACCCGGTCATAGACCGGTGCCCAGCGCTGATAGATTTTTTGCTGATCGTCCGCCCTGCTGCGAAGCTCTGACATGCCGCACCTCCCTAAAAGCCCAGGTTTTCAACTCCTGAGGGAGGCTTCGGTTCCTCAGAAATGTGACCCAAGGCACAAACCAGCTTGGTGAGCAGCCTCATAGCGGCCTATTTTGCCGGCATGAGACCGAGCGTCTTGGCGTCCAGCTCGCTGCCGATCTCGACGGTTTTCTTTTGCTTGTCGTAGACGCAGATCTGGGCGATCAACCCCTTGGCGCCCTTCGGCTTGCCAATCACAAGGGCAAGCCCGTAATGCGAACTACCGAAGGGATCGACGGTGGCGCTGGGCTTTTCGATCGTGACCGCTGCCTTCTTGCATTTAGCCTCGACGTCAACGGCGAGCTGCTTCCAGGCGTCATCGGAGGAGGCATGCGCCGCACCTGCCAGGCAAAGCAGTACGGCGGCAGTGAGAGGCTGGATTATTTTCCTGTTCATATCGGGTCTCCGTTGATCTCCATAATGGGCAAAGTGGTTTTCGGGGCGGGTATTCCCATTGATTTGCCCAGGCGATTTCTACGCACGACTCCAACCCTGCAACTGAGGCAAATTTTCCTCCGGCCGGTCGTTTTTTGATAATTCGCCGGTTGCCTCTCCCCCTTTCCCCTCCTATGTTCCGCCTCACCTGCCGAGACGCAATCTATTGCCAAGAGGAGATCTGACATGGCTTTCGAATTGCCTGAACTTCCCTATGACTACGAAGCGCTTGCTCCCTTCATGTCGAAGGAAACGCTGGAGTTCCACCACGACAAGCACCACAAGGCCTATGTCGACAACGGCAACAAGCTCGCCGCCGAAGCCGGTCTTTCGGACCTCTCGCTCGAAGACGTCGTCAAGAAGTCCTTCGGCACCAATGCCGGCCTCTTCAACAACGCGGCCCAGCATTACAACCACATCCATTTCTGGAAGTGGATGAAGAAGGGCGGCGGCGGCAACAAGCTGCCGGGCAAGCTCGAAGCGGCCTTTACCTCCGATCTCGGCGGCTATGACAAGTTCAAGGCCGATTTCGCCAATGCCGGCGCCACCCAGTTCGGCTCCGGCTGGGCCTGGGTTTCCGTCAAGAACGGCAAGCTCGAAATCTCCAAGACCCCGAACGGCGAAAACCCGCTCGTTCACGGCGCCACCCCGATCCTCGGCGTCGACGTCTGGGAACACTCCTATTACATCGACTATCGCAACGCCCGCCCGAAGTACCTCGAAGCCTTCGTCGATAGCCTGATCAACTGGGACTACGTCCTGGAACGCTACGAAGAAGCCACGAAGTAAGCGCTACCAGGCTCGCCGCCCTGGCGGCGATGTCCGTCCGCCTGTTTGAATTTGACACCCGGCGCCTCCAAAGCGCCGGGTGTTTTGTTTGGAGAGGCAAGCCGTCACATCCCTGTCACCAGCCGCTCCTAATCACGCTGCATGTCTTCCTCTGCTTCTCCCCTGTTCCGCTTCGGCATCATCGCCGACCCGCAATATGCGGCGATCGCGCCGCATGTGGCGATGGATCGTTATTACGCCAACAGCCTCGCCAAGGTCGCCGAGGCGATCGAGGTCTTAAATGGCGAGGAGCTGAGCTTTGTCATGACGCTCGGCGATGTCATCGACCGCAGCTTTTCAAGCTTCGACGATATCCTGCCGGTCTACGGCAAGCTCAGGCACGAGGCGCTCTTCCTGCTCGGCAATCACGATTTCTCGGTCTCTTCTGGGCATCTCGCCGAAGTCGCCGCGCGTCTCGGCATGCCGTCGCCCTATTACAGCTTCGTGCGCCACGGCTGGCGCTTTATCGTGCTCGACGGCAACGAGGTCAGCATCTTCGCACCGCCCGAAGGCCATCCTCATCGCGCCCTTGCCGCTGAGATGCTGGCGGAGCTGCAGGCAAAAGGTGCGAGGAATGCCCATCGCTGGAATGCCGCGCTGAGCGACGAACAATTCGCCTGGCTCGGCGATGAAATCGCAAAAGCGGCTGCGGCCGGCGAGAAGGTGATCGTCATGAATCACCATCCGGTGCATCCGCCCAGTGAGCACGGCATGTGGGACAGCGAACGCACCGTCGCGCTGCTCGCCTCCAGCAGCAATGTCGTCGCCTATCTCAATGGCCACGACCACGTCGGCAACTACGGCATGGCCGGCGCCTGCCACTTCCTCAATTTCAAGGGCGTGGTTGACACCGAGATGGAAAACGCCTTTGCGATCGTCGAGGTCTATGCCTCCAGAATCGAAATCCGCGGCTTCGGACGCGAGGTGAGCCGCACGCTGTCCATCTAGCTGATTGCCGGCTCAGCCGGCATCGCCTTCATTTCACTGATGTCGCGCTTCGGTGGTGTCCCGAACATGCGGGCATATTCGCGGCTGAACTGGGAGGCGCTCTCGTAACCCACCTGATAGGCCGCGTTTGCGGCGTTGAAACCATCGGTCACCATCAGCCGCCGGGCCTCGAGTAGCCGCAACTGCTTCTGATACTGCAGCGGCGTCATCGTGGTCAGGATTTTGAAATGCTGGTGGAAGGAGGAAGGGCTCATCCTGGCTGCCGCCGCAAGCTTTTCCACCCGGACGGCGTCCGCAAAATTACCGCGCAACAGGTAGATGGCCTCGGCCACGCGGCGCGTATGGCTGTCGGGCAATGCAAGCTTGCAGACCTCATCGCCATTTTTTCCGGAAAGCAACCAGAAACTGATCTCTCGCATGATTGCCGGATGAAGGATTGGGATCGCCTTGGGCGTTGCGAGCGTTCGGATCAGCCTCAGTATGCAGTCCTGCAGCTCGGGGCCGAATTCTTGTACGAAAACACCCGGCCCGCCGTCGCCTGCCGGCTTCGGCGGCGCATCCATCTCCTCCAGCACCTCGCGCAGGATAGTGACGTCGAGTTCCAAGTTGATGGCGATCATCGGCCGTTCGGCACTGGCTTTCGTCACCTGTCCGAAGGCCGGCATCTCGACGCTGATGATAAGCGCTTGCATCGCTTCGTAATCGAAAAGGCGGTCTCCGAACATGAGCTGCTTGGCGCCATCGACGATAATGCAGAGCGCCGGTCGGTAGATCGCCGGTTTCGGCATGGAGAGAGTGCTGGAACGCATCAGGAAAAAGCCGTCGATAGCGGTGGCAAAGAGGCCGTCACCGCCGCCATGTGCATCCATGTACCCATTGAGCGCCTGCTTCAGATCTGCGGACATCTTAGTCTCCAGTGAACGCGGGGTCGGTCTGCCGCGCCGGTGAGGATGATCTTAATCCCTCAGCCCGGCTGGGCAAGGCGTTTGGAGGAATAGGCAAGAAATTGCAGGGTTTCGGCATTCAGGATTC
This sequence comes from Rhizobium sp. SRDI943, assembly GCF_057653695.1. Taxonomy (NCBI): domain Bacteria; kingdom Pseudomonadati; phylum Pseudomonadota; class Alphaproteobacteria; order Hyphomicrobiales; family Rhizobiaceae; genus Rhizobium; species Rhizobium sp. SRDI943. The sequence goes on from NZ_CM172787.1 coordinate 971,210, forward strand.
CAAGCTTGCGGCGCATAAACTGGTCTATCAAAACATCAGGAGTACCTGAAATGCCTAACCAGAATTCAACCTCGAAAATCGCAATCGTAACCGGCGGAAGCCGCGGCCTGGGCCGCAATACGGTCGTCCATCTGGCAAGGAGCGGCGTCGATGTGATCTTGACCTACAACTCGAACCGCGACGAGGCGGAGAAGGTCGTCGCTGAGATCGAGGCGCTGGGCCGCAAGGCCGCCGCACTTCAACTTGACGCCGGCAACGTGGCCGCGTTCGATGCCTTTGTCGAAAGTGTTCGCGAGATCCTCAAGGGCTGGGGGCGTGAGCACTTCGACTTTCTAGTCAACAATGCCGGCACCAGCTACCACGCCCCGATTTTGGAGACGACCGAAGCGGAGATGGACAAGCTTTACAACCTGCATTTCAAGGGGGTCTTCTTCCTCACGCAGAAGCTCCTGCCGGTGATCGAGGACGGCGGCCGCATCGTCAACCTCTCCAGCGGTCTTGCCCGCATGGCCATGGTCGGCGCTTCGGCCTACGGCTCGATAAAGGGCGCAGTCGAGGTGCTGACGCGCTACATGGCAAAGGAGCTTGGCCCCCGCGGCATTGCCGTCAATACCGTCGCCCCGGGCGCCATCGAAACCGATTTCAGCGGCGGCATGGTGCGGGACAATCCGGAGATCAACCGTGCGGTCGCCTCCATGACCGCACTGGGCCGCGCCGGTGTCCCCGACGATATAGGGCCGATGATCGCTTCCCTCCTGAGCGATGCCAACCGTTGGGTCAACGCCCAGCGCATCGAGGTTTCGGGCGGCATGTCGCTCTGAATAATCGCGATTGGGCGAACAGCTACACGGCGATCGGTTTCTCTGTCCAGCCGCTGGTCCAGAGTTCCCGCAGCCGGTCGCCGTCGCCCTTGAAGAAATCCTCAGCTGTCGCACAGCGTTCCACCCGGTCGCTGCGGAAATTGCGGATCGCCTGGCGCAGCTCGCACCAGGCGACGATATTGGCGGTCTGCGAATAATAGATCAGCGCGACCGGCCGGATCGTCCGCTCGCTGGCGCGGCCGAGCTCGTCGCGATAGCCGAGCATCAGCTTGCGTTCGTCGCGGATCGCGCGGCGCACGATCGCCAGGTCGAAGCCCGCCGGCTGCGCGATCGAGCCCCAGGCGTAAAGCGCCTTGTTGTCCATCGCCTGGCGCAGGGGCGCCGGCACGGCGCCTGATATCTTCCGGTTGACCCGGCGCGCGGCCTGCTTCAGCTCCTCGTCCGCCGTCCGTTCGAGCAGCGCCAGCGACAGCACGATCGCCTCCATCTCCTCGATCGAGAACATCAGCGGCGGCAGGTCGAAGCCCGGCCGCATGATGTAGCCGATGCCGCGCCCGCCTTCGATCGGCACCCGCATCGCCTGAAGGGCGGCGATGTCGCGATAGATCGAGCGCACGGTCACTTCGAGCGTCTCGGCCATCGTCGCCGCCGTCATCGGTTTTCTTGCCAGCCTGAGGATCTGAATGATCTCGAAAAGCCGCGAGGCCTTGCGCATTTAACCTCTCCCATCCGCCACGCTCCTGACAATACACTGTCAGTTGGGTTCCCGTATAGAGCCGCCTATCGGATTGAAATCAATCAGGGTCTTTTGAAAACGGCCCGCAGAACCCAAGGCGGTAACTGACATGAACTACCACGAAAACCTCTGGCTCTTCTTCACCCTTCTCTTCGGCATCATCATCGTGCCGGGTATGGACATGCTCTTCGTGCTCGCCAATTCGCTGACCGGCGGCGTCAAGCGCGGGCTGGCGGCGACCGGCGGCATCATGGCCGGCGGCGCCGTGCATTCTGCCTATGGCGCGGCTGGGGTCGGCGTGCTCGTCACCATGCTGCCGCAGCTCTTCAACGTACTGCTGTTTGCCGGCGTCGCCTACATGATCTGGATCGGTATTTCGCTGATCCGCAGTTCGATCACCGTCGAGGCGGTCGAGCCGGGAACCGCACGCTCCGGCTGGCGCGCCTTCCGCCAGGGCGCCGTCACCTGTCTCGTCAATCCGAAGGCCTATATTTTCATGTTCGCTGTCTATCCGCAGTTCCTCAGGCCGGAATATGGCCCGATCTGGATGCAGGGACTGATCATGGGCGTCATGACTGTCGTCACCCAGTTCGCCATCTACGGCACGCTGGCGATGACGGCCGGCCGCAGCCGCGACCTGCTCGTCGCCAACCCTGACGTCACGGCCTTTGTCGGCCGCTTCGCCGGACTGCTGCTGGTTGCCGTCTCCGCCTTCAGCCTCTGGCAGGGGTGGAAAAGCGCCTGAACCGCCACTGCATGTCGCCCGGAAGTGTGCAGCGGTTCCGGGATAACGACATGCATAAAAGCAGAGAACGGCCTATCACATTGTTTTTATGACAATCCGGCAAAAAGTGACTGTCTGCCGCCGTGGATTTTGTCATGCTCCCGGTGCAGATTGGCCATCGGCCAGCTTGGCCGAGGAAAAAGGGAGAGAAATATGAATTGGAAAGCAGCAGCTGCGGCTGTAGCGATCGCCGGCATGGCCTTCAGTTCGGTGACCGCCGCCGACGGCACCCATGATTCGCGCATTGCGCTGATGAAGCAGATCGGCGGTTCGGCTGGCGCGCTGGCGGCCATCGCCAAGGGCACGAAGCCTTACGACGCCGAGGCGGTGAAGGCGGCACTGACGACGATTGCCGCAACGGCCAAGGTTTTCCCCGATCAGTTCAAGCCGGGCACGGAGACCGGCGACAAAGAGGCGAGCCCGAAAATCTGGGAAAACATGGACGACTTCAAGGCGCGCGCCGCCAAGCTCTCCACTGACGCCGAAACTGCGCTCGCCCAGCTTCCGGCCGATCCTGCGGCCGTCGGCGCCACGATGAACACGCTTGGCGCCAATTGCGCGGGCTGTCACAAGGCCTATCGTATCAAGGAGTGATAGGCCGGCCTGAGCAATTCCAGCAAAGGTGCGCGCCTTGCTTCCGCGTGACGTGGGGGAAATGGAACGCTCGGGACCCGCGATCCGTGCCGGGCTTGCCGCCGGCGCGGATCGCTTTATGTGGGACCGACGGCGGCAACATTGGCAAAAGGAGAGGCGGCGCATGGTCCGCAGGTTCATCCGGGTACTGCTCTGTCTGATCGGCGTCGCTGTGCTCGGCGGGGGCGCCTTCTATCTCGTCACCGCACCCGATCCGCTGCCGGAGAGCCATTGGGCGGGTCTCGGCGCGCCGGATCCGGCAAATGGTCAGATGGTTTTCTGGGCGGGCGGCTGCGTCAGCTGTCATGCCGCACCCGGTTCCGAAGGCGATGCAAAGCTGACACTTGCAGGCGGTCTGGCGCTGAAGAGCCCCTTCGGGACCTTCCACGTGCCGAACATCTCACCCGATGAAAAAGCCGGCATCGGTGGCTGGACACTTGCTCAGTTCGGCAACGCGATGAAGCGCGGCGTCGGCCCGGGCGGGCAGCATCTCTACCCGTCCTTTCCCTATGGCTCCTATTCCCGCATGAGCGACAAGGACGTCAACGATCTCTATGGCTTCCTGAAAACCCTGCCGAAGAGCGCAAACGTGGCGCCGCCGCACGAACTGCCGTTCCCCTTCAACATCCGGCTGGCGCTCGGCGGCTGGAAATTTCTCTATCTCAACGACCAGCCGCGCGTCGCCCTGGCAAAGAGCGACGACAAGATCAAGCGCGGGCAATATCTCGTCGAAGGCCCCGGCCATTGCGGCGAATGCCATACGCCGCGTGATGCGCTCGGCGGCTTCAAGGCGGATCAGTGGCTTGCCGGCGCGCCCAATCCGGAAGGCAAGGGTCGCATACCCAATATCACCCCGGCTTCCGAGAGCATCGGCGGCTGGAGCGAGGCCGATATCGCCAGTTATCTCGAAACCGGCTTCACCCCCGATTTCGATTCCGTCGGCGGCTCGATGGTCGATGTGCAGCAGAACATCGCCCATCTGCCGGCCTCCGACCGTGAAGCGATCGCAGCCTATCTGAAGGCCGTGCCGGGACGCTAGAGCATGTTGCGAGCAACGACATGCGTAAAAACAAACATCCGAAGCGCGTCGCATGAATCAAGTTTGATGCGACGCGCGCTTTAAAGTGCGGTTGTGCTTGGCGCTTTCGCAGGGTCCCACGCCTGTTTATAGGGAGGTGGGACCCGGCATCAGATCATAGGGATGGCGCCAGCCGGGCATCGTGCTGATACGATCTTTCCAGGCTGCGATAGCCGGGAAGGCGCTGTGATCTATCCCGGTTTCCTCCGGCATGAAGACGTAGCCCGCCAGAGAGAGGTCTGCGATCGTCAGCCGGTCGCCGACCATGAAGGCCTGGTGCGCCAGATGTTCGTCAACAATGGCATAGGCAGCTTTGGCCCTCAGTCTCAAAAACTCGACGACGGGCGTCTCGCCGCTCTTCTGGAGGCCATACATGAACCTCAGCGTCGCGTAATAGCTCGTGAATTTGTGGTTGTCGAAAAGAATCCAACGCATGATGTCACGTCGCTCTTCGGCTGTCTGCGCCCCGAAGTGGCCTGTCACCTCTGACAAATAGTCCAGGATAATCCCCGATTGGCTGATCTTCGTTTGGCCGTGCTCGAGCACAGGGGCTTCGCCCTGCTCGTTTATGGTTTTTCGCCATGCTTCAGTGCGTGTTTCGCCGCCGAGATAGTCAACGAAAATGCTCTCCCACTCGATGCCGGCAAGTGTGAGGAAGAGCGCGACCTTGTAACATTCCCCGAGAGAGCGAAGCAATGTAGTTTGAAATCTGGCATGAAAGCTCCTCATGCAATTCGAGAATTGTCAGTAGGCTGAAACCGGTCCCTACATAAACCCGACCGGCCGCTTCATGACCTCCAGCCCTGAAGCGCGTCGCAATCTTTCAGATTTGCTCGTCGCGCTTTAGGCCTTTATGTCAACGCATCCTGTTATCGCAACACCGCTCACACTTTGCGCGACGCGCTTTAGGCGATCGATTGCATGTAGCGCATGCCGGTCACTGGCCGCGGGGTGAAATCCAGCTGTTCGTAGAAGCGGTGCGCCAGCACGTTTCCGGTGGCGGCGCTGACGGAGAGGTAGCCGCAGCCGGCATTGCGGGCGGTCTCGCGCGCCCGGTCGACGAGCAGCTGGCCGGTGCCGTGGCCGCGATGGCCGTCGCGCACGAAGAGATGGTGCAGGTCCATGCCGCGCTTGCCTTCCTGCGCCCTGTAGAGCGGCACGAGAATGGCGTAGCCGATCAGACCTTCGCTGGTCTCGGCGACGAGCGCATTGATCCAGGGCAGGGGCCCGAAGAGGTCGCGCTCCAGCTGCTCCGGCGTTGTGGCAGCCGCATCGCCGTGATGGGCGGCAAGCAGGGCGATCATCTCGCCGAGTTCGGGCAGGTCGCGCGGCTTGGCGGCGCGGATCGTCACCACCGATGGGCGCATCAGTGAAATTTCGCTGTCTTCGATTTCGGTCATGGTCTTCGCGTCCTTTGATAGTCTGCCGTCAGGACGCTGCCGATACAACAAAGCCGCCTGACGGCGGCTTGTTGACAATATGATCTTGTCCGGCCGCCCTTTACAGGTACAGCCAAAAATACGAGCGGCTCTGGTGCGCGTTCTTGATCATGGATCATAGATCGTCGGAAACGCGGGCTTTGTCAATGGCGGATCAAGCCCATCACCGGCATTGAGCCTCGGCTTCAGCCTTGATACTATACCCCCCTATGTTATATGAGAGCCCATCATGTCCCACACCACCCTGCAGAAAAAGAAGCTCGTCGCCCGCATCAGCCGGCTGAAGGGGCAGATGGAGGCGGTCGAGCGCGCGCTCGAGGCCGAGCGCCCCTGCGGCGAGATCCTGCAGCTGCTCGCCTCGATCCGCGGCGCCCTCACCGGGCTGACCGGCGAGGTGCTCGACGATCACCTGCGCGAGCATGTGCTGAATGCCGCTGATGATGCGGCCAGGGCAGAGGCGGTCGAGGAAATATCCGAAGTCTTGAGAACCTATATGCGCTAGAGCAATTCCAGGAAAAGCGTGAAGCGGTTTTCCCAGGCAAAGCGCGTAGCGATTTTGCCGAGAATTGCGTAAAAATAAAGAGTTATGGCGACGAAGGAGCCTGTCATGAGTGCCGGAATCGACAAAGTTGGAATTGATGCCCTGGAACACGATCACGTCTTCCTCGGCACTGATCATGCACGCAACGAGCGGCGCATCTGGCTGGTGATTGCGCTGACGGCGGTGATGATGGTGGCGGAAATCGCCGCCGGCACCGTCTACGGCTCCATGGCGCTCGTCGCCGATGGCTGGCACATGTCGACCCATGCCAGCGCACTGCTGATTTCCGCACTCGCCTATCTCTTCGCCCGCCGGCAGGCGCGCAATCCGCGTTTCACTTTCGGCACCGGCAAGCTCGGCGATCTCGCCGGCTTCGCCAGCGCCATCGTCCTCGCGCTGATCGCCCTGCTGATGGCCTGGGAGAGCCTGCTGCGCCTTTCCAATCCCGTGCCGATCGGCTTTGCGCAGGCAATCGCCGTGGCGGTGATCGGCCTTGCCGTCAATCTGGTGAGCGCCTGGCTGCTGGCCGGCGGCGGCCATGTCGCGCATGGCAATCATGCGCATCACGGGCATGGTAATCATGCCCATGCCCACGGCCATCATCATCACGGACATGGCGATCATGCCCATCACGCAAAGACCGGCGACAACAACATCCGCGCCGCCTATCTGCATGTCATCGCCGATGCCCTGACCTCCGTGCTCGCCATCGCGGCGCTGACGCTCGGCAGTCTCTACGGCTGGCTCTGGCTCGATCCCCTGATGGGCATCGTCGGCGGGCTGGTGATCGCCAACTGGTCCTGGAGCCTGATGAGATCCTCGGGCGGCGTCCTTCTCGATGTCGTTCCCGAAGGCGAGACGCTGCCGGCGGAAATCCGCGGCGCCATCGAGACGGAGGGCGACCGGATCACCGATCTGCATGTCTGGCAGGTCGGCCCCGGCCATCATGCCGCGATCGTCGCCGTCCTCACCTCGCAGCCGCGAGACCCGGCTTTCTACAAGGGCAGGCTTTCGGCGCTGGAGGAATTGTCGCATGTAACGGTCGAGGTGACGCGCGCGGCGTGATCGGCGCGGGCGGAGACGCTCGGCGGACGACAAGATCGCTCGGCGGACGATTAACATCGCTCGGCGGACGATTAACATCGCCGCGGGGACGACAAGTCGCCGCAATCGCTGCTTAGCTCTGTCCTCCTGATTCGCCGGAGGATTTCATGGATCTCAGTCTGACCCGCCGCATGCTGATAGGCTCGGCATTGTGCCTGCCCGTGCTGACGCTTCGAGCCAATGCTGAGGAGGGGGCTGAGGAGGGGGCCAAGGAGAGTGCCAAAGAGAGTGCCGGCGAGGGCGACGACAATATCGAACACCGCCTTGCCGCATTGGAAAAACGCACCGGCGGCCGCCTCGGCGTCTCGGTGCTCGACACCGATACGAGCATCTCCTTCGGCTATCGCGGCAGCGAGGCCTTCCCGATGTGCAGCACTTTCAAGGCGCTGGCCGCCGCTTTCGTGCTTGCCCGGGCCGATAAGGGCGAGGAGAACCTCGACCGGCGGGTGACCTACGGCAAGGACAAGCTCGTCGATTATTCGCCGCTCAGCGAAAAACATGCCGGCACCGATGGGATGACCGTCGCCGAACTCTGCGAGGCGGCGGTGACCGTCAGCGACAACACAGCCGGCAATCTGCTACTCGAAAGTTTTGGCGGGCCGGCGGGCCTGACCGACTGGCTGCGCTCGATCGGCGACGGCACGACCCGTCTCGACCGCACCGAACCGACGCTGAACGAGGGCCGGAAGGGTGATCCGCGCGACACGACGACCCCGGATGCGATGCTCGACACGCTCGGCAATCTGACGCTCGGCTCGGTCCTCGCCGAAGCCTCCTGCGACAGGCTGATCGCCTGGCTGGTGACGAGCACGACCGGCAAGGAGCGGCTCAGGGCCGGCCTGCCGGCGGATTGGAAGGTCGGCGACAAGACCGGCACCGGTCCGAATGGATCTCTCGGCGATATCGCGGTGATCTGGCCGCCCGATCGCGGCCCGATCGTCGCGGCCGTCTATATCAGCGAGACGACCGTGCCGGTAAAGGAGCTCAACCCGCTCTTTGCCGAAGTCGGCCGCATGATCGTCGAGATGGTGTGAATCATAAAAAATGCGGCGGAGAAGGCTCTCCCGCCGCATGCTGTCGATCTTTCAGTGGCTCAGGCGGCGGTGATATCGTCTGCCGTCTCGGTGCCGTCATCCTCGATGCCGGCCATCTCGCGCTTGATCTGGTCGGCGATTTCCTTCTCGATTGCGGCGCGCTGGTCGGCCGGCATGGCGGCCAGATCGGCCTCGGTCAGATCGTGCTGCTCGAGGTAGCGGGCCCGGATATATTCCGCCGGCGTCATGTTGCCCCATTTGGAGAATTCGTCGACCAGGGAGTCATGCGCAGCGCTTGCCGCCACTTCTTCGTCGGAGGGCGGGTTGATATAAGGGCCTTCGCTGCTTTGAAGAGCCCAGATCGTATTGGCGATCGAAGGCGGCGTGCTGCTGGGCTCGAGACCGGGCGCGGTATTGCGCGCTGTTTTGGTGAAGTCCGTCGTCTGCTGATTCTTGGATTTGGCCGGCTGATCGAAAAGGCCGCCGATGCCGTAATAGTTGCGAATATTGCTAGAGATTTCCATAAAAACTCTCCCCGAAAACCGGGGAGAGAATGAAGCGGTAAACCTGCGCAGAGCTTGCGGGAAGCTTGGTGTCACGGCAACGTATAGGCGATCACATAATCGCCGGGCGTGGTGCCGACCGAGCCGTGGCCGCCGGCGACCATGACGACATATTGCTTGTTGTCATCGGTCATATAGGTCATCGGCGTCGCCTGGCCGCCGGCGGGAAGCCGTCCCTGCCAGAGCTCCCGGCCACTCGTCACGTCATAGGCGCGCAGGTAGTTGTCGACCGCGGCCCCCAGGAAGGCGACGCCGCCCTTGGTCAGCATCGGCCCGCCGATGCCGGGCACGCCCACCTTGAAGGGCAGGGGCAATGGCGTCATGTCGTGGACGGTGCCGTTCTTGTGCATATAGGCGATCTTGCCGGTGCGCAGGTCGACGCCGGCGACATAACCCCATGGCGGCGCCTGGCAGGGGATTTGGAGCAGCCCGAGGAAGGGACCCATGAAGACGCCGTAGGGCGCGCCGTCATTGCGGTTGAGCCCCTGTTCGCTGCCCTTCTCGTCCTGGCCTCTCGGAGGAATGTCGGCGGCCGGCACCAGGCGCGAGGTAAAGGCGAGATAGGTCGGCATGCCGAACATGATCTGCCGCTCCGGATCCACCGCCACCGAGCCCCAGTTGAAGGTGCCGAAATTGCCGGGATAGACGATCGTCCCTTTCAGCGAAGGCGGCGTAAAGCGGCCCTCATAGTGGTAGCGGTGGAAGTCGATGCGGCAGGCCATCTGATCGAACAGCGATACGCCCCACATGTCTCTTTCCTGGAGCGGCTCTGGCGAGAAGGTGAGGTCCGAGATCGGCTGCGTCGGCGAGGTATGATCGCCCGAGACCGCGCCGCCTGGCGCTGGTATTTCCTTGATCGGGATGATCGGCTCGCCGCTGCGCCGGTCGAGCACATAGATATCGCCCTGTTTGGTCGGGCCGACCAAGGCCGGAACCACGGTGCCGTCTTGCTTCGTCAGGTCGATCAGCGCCGGCTGGGCCGGCACGTCCATGTCCCAGAGATCGTGATGCACTGTCTGGCGCACCCAGCGCAACTGGCCGGTGGCGATATCGAGCGCGACGATAGAGGAGGAGAATTTCTCGACATTGTCGCTGCGGCCGATGCCGATCTGGTCGGGTACTTGGTTGCCGAGCGGGATGTAGACCATGCCGAGCGCCTCGTCGACGCTGAAGACCGACCAACTGTTCGGCGAGTTGGTCGTATAGGTCTGGCCCTCGGTGATCGGCGTCGTCACATCGGGATTGCCGGAATCCCAATTCCAGACCAGGGCGCCGGTATTGATGTCGAAGGCGCGGATGACGCCGGATTGCTCCTCAGTCGAATAATTGTCGTTCACCGCCCCGCCGACGATGATTTTGCCCGCCACCGCGACCGGCGGCGAAGTGGAATAATAGTATCCGGCCGGGTTGAACCGCATGCCGGTTTCCAAATGCAGCACGCCCTGGTCGGCAAAGCTGGTGCAGACCTTCCCGTCCGCCGCATCGAGCGCGATCAGCCGGGCGTCTGAGGTCGGCAGGTAGACGCGCTCGGCGCAGGGCTGGCCGGCGGCAACGGTTGGATCGGCATAATAGGTGACGCCACGGCAGGTCTGATGCTGCCGGTCGGGGTTCATGCCCGAGTTGGCGTCGTATTTCCATTTCTCCTTGCCGGTCTTGGCGTCGAGCGCGATCGCCCAGTTATGCGGCGTGCAGAGATAGAGCGTGTCCTTCACCTTCAGCGGCGTCACCTGATAGGTCGTCTCGCCGACATCGTCCGGCCGCTTGACGTCGCCGGTCTGGTATCGCCACGCTTCCTTGAGGGTGGAGACGTTTTCGGCGGTGATCTGGTCGAGTGGCGAATAGCGCTGGCCGAAGGGCGTGCGGCCGTATTGATGCCATTCGCCGTCCGGGACGCTGCCGCCGAAGGCGGGATTGGCGGCGACCGTATCCTTGGGCAGCTCGCCGGCGAGATCATGGGGGTCAGTCGTCATCGAATAGAGGGCGACAAGGATGGCGAGAATGACAGGCGCGGCGAGCGGCCAGGGGTTTGCGGCATAGGTGATGCCCGTTGGGCTGCGCAGGCCAAGCGGCCGGCGGATCCATGGCGTCAGCAGCCAGAGCCCGAGCAGGATGATCATGCCGCCGCGGGGCCCAAGCTGCCACCAGTCGAAGCCGACCTCCCAAATCGCCCAGGCGAGTGCTGCGACGACGAGCACCGCATAGACCCAGAGCGCCACCGCCTTGCGCATCAGCAGCAGCCCGGCGGTAATCAGGAACATCAGCCCGGCGAACAGATAGAAGACGCTGCCGCCGAGCGTGACGAGCCAGAGCCCGCCGCCGCCGAGAGTGAGCCCGACGATGATGAAGAAGATGGAGGTGACGATGATCGCCATAAGGCTGTCTCCCGCTGAGGTTAGCCGGGCTGAAGGATCGGCGGAAAAGTCCCGCCGATCAGGCAGATAGCGCGAAGGAGATGCCTTTCAACGGCCACAATTGCCGCAGGGGCTACAGCGCCACGCGTCTTTTAAGACGCGCAAAGGACGCTGTAACACTTTGAATGCTGCATAACTTTAGCCTTAAATCGATTCCGATTTAAGGAATTATGCAGTCGGTCCGGATGCACCGAACTGGGCTTGATGCAGCCTGGCGTAGCCGCCTTCGCGCGCCAGCAACTGGCTGTGCGTGCCCTGTTCGACGATGCCTGACGTTCCCACTACGACGATGCGGTCGGCGTTGCGGATGGTGGCGAGTCGATGGGCGACGACCAGCGTGGTGCGTCCCTTGGAGAGCGCCGACAGCGACTGCTGGATGGCATATTCGGTCGCCGAATCGAGCGCCGAGGTGGCTTCATCGAGGATGAGGATCGGCGGATTTTTCAGGAAGATGCGGGCGATCGCCAGGCGCTGCTTCTGCCCGCCGGAAAGCTTGACGCCGCGTTCGCCGACGACGGTATCGAGCCCGTTCGGCAGCGACAGCACGTATTCGTCGAGGGCGGCGCGCCGCAACGCGTCGATGATCGCCGCGTCGTCGGCGCCAAGCCGGCCATAGGCGATATTGTCGCGGATGGTGCCGCCGAACAGGAAGACGTCCTGGGCGACGATGCCGATCTGCGAGCGCAGCGACTTCTGGGTCATGTCGCGGATGTCGATGCCGTCGATCAGGATCGAGCCGGAATCCACCTCGTAAAAGCGCGGCAGCAACGAGCAGATCGTGGTCTTGCCGGCGCCGGACGGACCAACGAAGGCGATCGTCTCGCCGGCCGCGATCGAGAGTTCGAGCCCGTCGAGCACCTTGCCGTCGCCGGTATAGCCGAAGCTCACATTGCTGTAGACGATGTTGCCGGTAAGGTGATCGACGCTGGTCGCGTTCGGCCGGTCGGCGATATCTGGGGCGGTGTCGATCAGCTGCGTGAAGCGCTTGAAGCCGGCGATGCCCTTCGGATAGCTCTCCAGCACCGAGGTGATCTTGTCGATCGGCCGGAAGAACACATTGACCAGCAGCAGGAAGCCGACAAAGCCGCCATAGCTGAGTTCGCCCGATATGACGAACCAGGTTCCCGATATCATCACCACCAGTTGCACGAAGCGCGTGCTGAAATAGCTGAGCGTGATGCTGGCGGTCATATAGGCATAGGCGTTGAGTTTGGTTGCCCTGTAGCCCTCGTTGTTGCGGGCGAACAGATCGCGTTCGTGATCCTCGTTGGCGAAAGCCTTGACGACGCGGATGCCGCCGACGCTTTCATGCACGCGTGTATTGAACTCACCGACCTGCCGGAACAGGTCTCGCCAGCTGAGCGTCATCTTGGCGCCGTAGCGGCTGACTAGCCAGGTCATGAACGGCACGATGGCGGTCGTCAGCAGCGCCAGCTTCCAGTGCACGGTGAACATCAGGATGAAGGCGCCGATGAAGGTCATGATCGCGATGAACAGGTCTTCGGGACCGTGATGGGCGACTTCGCCGACTTCTTCGAGGTCCTTGGTCACATGGGTGATCAGATGGCCGGTCTTGTTGTTGTCGAAATAGCGGAAGGACAGCTTCTGGATATGGTCGAAAGCCTGCCGGCGCATATCGGTCTCGATGCCGATTCCGAGCGCATGGCCCCAATAATTGACCACCGCCATCAGCGCCGTGTTGAACAGGTAGATGACCAGCAGCAGCCCGGCCGTCGCCGCAATCAGCCACCAGTCCCGCTGCGGCAGCAGGGTGTCGACGAAGAGCTTGACGGCGATAGGAAAGCCGAGTTCCAGCAGCCCGGCAACGACCGCGCAGCCGAAATCGAGAAAGAACAATTGCTTGTAGGGACTGTAATAGCGAAAGAATCTGAGCAGCATGGACGGCCCCACGGGAAATGCGGAAGGAGGCGCCGCTCCTCGTCAAGGACGCTGTAGCGGCGGCGATCCTGCAAGGACAGCCCTTTTCGTCGCAGGCCGGATGGAAGCGGATCGCTGTGGCGCAACTGCCGCACCGAAAACGATCGAAGCGCCTGTCACGTTCCGCAGAAGGTCGCAAGCACCCGTTCGTCGGGCTTCGGCGGTTCCCGATAGGCAACAAAGCCCGGCTGGTCCTCATAGGGTTTCGAAAGCACGCTCAGCAGCGCCTCGAACAGCGAAAAATCGCCATTCTCGACGGCGGCCTCGATCGCCTGTTCGACGCGGTGATTGCGCGGAATGAAGGCCGGATTGACGCGGCGCATGGCAATGGCGCGCTCGGTGGCCGTCTGCGGATCGCGTGACAGCCGCTCGCGCCACTGCGTAAGCCACGCGCCGCGGGCGTCCGGCTCGCGGAAACTCGCCGCAAATTCAGGCTCTGCGGCATCATCGCCGGCAAGATCCGATAGCCGCCGGAAGGTCAGGGTGAAATCGGCGCCCTGCGCCTGCATCAGTGACAGTAACGCCTGCACCAGGTCGAGATCGCCGTCCTCTTCGCCGGCAAGGCCGATCTTTTCGCGCATGCCGGCCAGCCAATGCGCCTGGAACCGTTCACCGTAACTCTTTATCACGATATTGGCCTTGTCGACCGCGCCGTCGGGCTCGGCGTCGATCAGCGGCAGCAGCGTTTCGCCGAGCCTTGCGAGGTTCCATTGGCCGATGCCGGGCTGGTTGGCATAGGCGTAACGACCATGCTGGTCGATCGACGAAAAAACGGTCGCCGGATCATAGGCATCCATGAAAGCGCAGGGGCCGAAATCGATCGTCTCGCCGGAGACGGTCATATTGTCCGTGTTCATCACGCCATGGATGAAGCCGACATGCAGCCAGCGGGCAATCAGCGCCGCCTGGCGTTCGGAGACCGCTTCGAACAGCGCGAGATAGGGGTTCTCGGCTTCTTTCAATGCCGGATAGTGCCGGTCGATCACATAATCGGCCAGAGCCCGCACGCCGTCGGTATCGCCCCTGGCTGCGAAGTACTGGAAGGTGCCGACGCGGACATGGCTGGCCGCGACGCGGGTGAAAACCGCGCCCGGCAGCACCTCTTCGCGATAGACCGGCTCGCCTGTCGTCACCGCCGCCAGCGCCCGCGTGGCGGGAATGCCGAGCGCGAACATCGCTTCGCTGATGATATATTCACGCAAGACCGGCCCGATTGCCGCCCGCCCATCGCCGCGGCGCGAAAAAGGCGTTGGTCCGGCGCCCTTCAGCTGGATGTCGTAGCGCTTGCCGCTGCGGCCGACCACCTCGCCGAGAAGGATCGCCCGCCCGTCACCGAGCTGCGGCGAGAAGCCGCCGAACTGGTGCCCGGCATAGGCCATCGCCAGCGGTTCGGCCCCTTCGGGAACGAGATTGCCGGAAAAGATCGCCGCGCCATCGCGGCGCAAGGCCTCGACATCGAGCCCGAGTTCGGCGGCGAGCGCCTCGTTGAGCTTGATCAGCCAAGGCTCCGCCACCGCGGTCGGCGCTTGCGCCGCAAAGAAGTGGGGCGGCAAACCGACATAGCTGTTGTCGAACGGAAAGGCCGCACCGGGCCGGTTTTTCTGCAGGGCGGAGGTCATGGTTCATAGGTAGGGCCGGGGTGTCTGTGGCGCAAGCCGGACATTCACGAAGATCGAACCGATGCAAGGAATCGTGACCTGCCTTTACCTCTCGTCAAAGCAGCTTTGCCATAAACGACATAGCGCCGCCATGATCGCGGGCGTATAGCAAATCGTCTCCCCTTGGCTTTGCGCCATGTCATCCCCCGCGGCCTTGCTGCCTTTGTGTGCTCCGCCGCGCCACCGCGAGTGATCCCGGACGATGTCGGATCAGATTTACCAGGCGCCGATGGTTCGGCGCGCCACGCCCAATTTTCGGGTGATCGCGATGATTGTCGCGAGTGCGATGCTGATGGAAAACATCGATGCGACCGTGCTTGCGACCGCGCTGCCCACCATGGCGCGCGATTTCGGCGTCGGCGCCCCGGCCATGTCGATCGCCCTGACTTCCTATCTCTTGAGCCTTGCGATCTTCATCCCGGCAAGCGGCCGGATGGCCGACAGTTTCGGCTCCCGCACCGTTTTCCGCTCGGCGATCGCCGTCTTCGTCGTCGGCTCCATCCTCTGTGCTCTGGCGCCGACGCTGTCCTTCCTGGTGCTGGCGCGGCTGCTTCAGGGCATAGGCGGCGCGATGATGATGCCGGTCGGGCGCCTGGTGCTGATGCGCAGCGTCGACCGCAAGGATATGGTCAGCGCCATGTCCTGGCTGCTCGTACCGGCGCTGATCGGCCCGATTGTCGGCCCGCCGCTCGGCGGCTTCATCGTCACCTATCTCGACTGGCGCTGGATCTTTTATATCAACGTGCCGATCGGCATCATCGGTATGATCTTCGTCTCGATCTACATCGACGAGGTCAAGGGCAAGGCAAGTGGTCCGTTCGATACGATCGGTTTCGTCCTCTCGGGCATCTCGCTCGGTTCGCTGCTCTTCGGCTTCGAAATGTCGAGCCATGAGGGTGAGGGTGCGTTTTCGATCTTCCTGATCGCCATCGGCCTGCTCTTCGGCATCGCCTATCTCAGGCATGCCCGCAAGCATCCGTCGCCGATCATGGATTTCTCGCTGATGAAGGTGCCAAGCTTCGGCACGTCTGTCATTGCTGGTTCCCTGACCCGCATCACGCAAGGGGCGCAGCCCTTCCTCCTGCCGCTGCTCTTCCAGATCGGCTTCGGCCTGTCTGCCGCCGCGGCCGGCCAGATCATCATCGCGACCGCGCTTGGCGCTCTCGCCATGAAGCCGATGGCCAAGTTTGTCTTCCGCCGGCTGGGCTTCCGCAGAAGCCTCATCCTCAACGGTATCCTCGGGACGATCGGCTATGGCCTTTGTGCCGCCTTCCGGCCGGACTGGCCGATGCCGCTGATCTTCGTCGTCCTGGTGCTCAGCGCCTTCTTCCTGTCGTTCCAGTTCACCGCCTATAACACCATTGCCTATGACGAGATCAGCAAGGAGCGGATGAGCTCGGCCACGAGCTTCTACACCACCTTCCAGCAGCTGATGCTGTCACTCGGCATCTGCATCGGCGCCTTGGCGCTGCACGGCTCCATGGCTTTGTCAGGCACTGAGACGCCGGCTCTTGGCGATTTCTCGGCCGCCTTCATCGTCGTCACGATCATCTCCATCACCGCCACCTTTTGGAACCTGCGCTTCTCGCCGACCGCCGGCGAGGAGATCACCGGTTATAGGGCGAAACAGAGGAAGGGCGCCGTCGCCGAAAGCTGACGCCGCCCGCGGCCCGTCCACCGCCGTCGCCATTTCTGTTGTGCCGTGCCGGCACCCTCTGCCCTGCCGGATACAACATCTCCTCCCTCTCAGGTCGTCACGCCGCTTGCGGCAGGCATGCCTCGCAGATCGCCGCGACGTGGCGGTGGTCGGTGCCGCAGCAGCCGCCGAGCACGCGGAGCTCCGGCATGCGGTCGATGAGCTTGCGGTAGCGGCGGCCGAGATCTTCGGGATCGCCCGCATCGAGCGTCTCGCTATTGTCGAGCTGCTCATGGCTCATGGTCGAGGCATTGGCGCGGATGCCCGAAATGCGCTTCACCCAGGCGCTTCCAGGATCGAGCGCTGTTTCGAAATGCGTCGGGTGGGCGCAGTTGATCATGTAATAGGCAGGCGCCCCGCCGGTCATCGCATCGGTCGTCTCGATGGCCTCCTGAATGCTGCGGCCCGTCACCAACCGGCCATCCGTCTCGAGCGTGAAGGAGATGGCCGAGGGCATGCCGAGCGACTGTGCGGCCCGCGCCACGCCGATCGCCTCGTCGATATTAGTCAGCGTGAAGGCGCTCACCATGTCGGCTTCAGTGCCGGCAAAAGCCCCGATCTGAAAGGCGTGGTAGTCTTCCGCTTCGGCCGCATCCATGAAGCCTGCCTTGTAGCCGTCGCCGCGCGGGCCGATCGCGCCGCTGATCACGATCGGCTGCTCCGGCCGTTCATAGGCGCTGTGCAAGCCGACCAGCAAGTCGATGGCCTCCTCATTGACCGCCTTCAGGGCTTCGCTGGTATAGCCGAGCTTCTGCCCCCAGTCCGGATTGGCCCGCCATGTGGCGGTATCGAGCACGAAGCCCGTGCCGTGCCGCCGTGCGATATCGAGATAACGGCGATAGTAATTCCGCATGCGCTGCCGCCCGTCTTCGGAAGCCAGCAATATGAAGGCGGCGAAATGCGGAAGCTCGATCCCTTCCTGGAAGATCATCGTCGTTTCCATGCCGCCATCGGTAATGAAAGTGCCGCCTTTGAGCTGCGGCAAACAGTTTCTGTACTTTGCCATTGTTGAAGCCTCTCCACCGCGGCAGCCGATTGGCTGCCGTCGATGAATGATGTTCTGGCGCTTAATCGGCTGCCAAACTAGGCGACTTGAGGTATACTCCAGGCGGTTGTGGCTTTTGCCGATTGATATCAATTGCTTGCTTCAACCGATCCTGCCGGGGGCGGAGGCAGGTTTGATCGTGCGAGACTGAAAACTGTACCGCCGGTACAGGAGGGGACATGCGAAAGGGCGAGGAAACGCGGACCCGCATCCTCGATGTGGCCGAAGCGGCAGTCTTGCAGAAGGGTTTCGGCGGCACTTCCATCGAGGAGCTGATCGCCGAGACCGGCATCACCAAGAGCGGCTTCTTCTATCATTTCAGGGACAAGAACGAGCTCGCCAAGGCGCTGCTCAACCGCTACATCGAAAATGACGAGCGCATCTACGACGAAATCTTCAGCCGCGCGCGCGACCTGACCGACGATCCGCTGCAATCCTTCCTGCTCGGCCTGAAGCTGCTTTCCGAATTGCTCTCCGACCTGCCGAACGGCCATCCGGGCTGCCTTGTGGCGGGCATCTGCTACTACGAGCGGCTGTTCGACCGGGAGATACGGGAGATCAACCGGAATGCGGTGCTTGCCTGGCGGCGGCGCTTCGGCCGCATGATCCGGGATATCGTGGCCGTCTATCCGCTACGCGAACCCGTCGACGTCGACCAGCTTGCCGACATGGTGTCCTCCGTCCTGGAAGGCGGCATCGTTTTGTCGAAGACGCTGAAGGAGCCGAACACGCTGGCCGAACAGGTGCTGATGCTCCGCACCTTCGTAAAGATGCTCTTCCTGCCGGTGGCGGAGATGCCGAAGGCGTCGAGCGGTTCAGCCTTTCATGGAGGCGCAGAGCCGCACTAGCTTTTTGGGCGTCAGTCCTTGCCTTCCATCGCCGCGGCCATTTCCGCGAGCTTTCGCACGGTGTTGAGATTGCGCGACGTTCCAGTCTTCAGCGCCGGCAGCTTCAGCTTCGAGCGGCCGGAGCCGTTGGGGTAATGCACGTAGATTTCCCGGCCGGCGAGTTTCGCCTCCTCGCCGTCGGGCGCAACCATCGTCGCCAGCGCATCGCCGGTCGCCTTTTCGGGCAGGAAGTAGACGAGCAGGAAGTTCGGCTTGGCATCGGGAAAGGGTGCGTTGGCAACGATTCCGTCGAGTTCCTTGCGGCTGCGCACCATCACGCCCGGCCGCTTGCCCATCGTCTTGCCGAGCGCCTCGTCGAGCCGCTCCTCCACCGTCTTTTCCGCTTCGTCCGAACGGAAAAGCACGTTGCCGCTCTGGATGTAGGTCTTGACGTCGGAAAAGCCGAGGCCTTCGCAGATCGCCTTCAGCTCGGCCATTGGCAAAGAGCCGGTGCCGCCGACGTTTACGGCGCGGAGGAGGGCGATATAGACGGGCATTTCATTCTCCCTTGACCTCGTGCCGTGCCGGCCCCCCTCTGCCCTGCCGGGCATCTCCCCCACAGGTGGGGAGATTGGCTGGGCGCGATGGCTTCCCCAAACAACAGGCCGTCACATCAATCTCAAATCAGGGCGAGGCATGGCCTCCTGCCGATCTCCGGGGAGATGCCCGGCAGGGCAGAGGGGGGTGCCGTGCCACTAGCACGCCCCCAACCCTTCACATCTTGCCGGCAACCTTGATCGCAAACGCATACTCAAACGCGATCTCTTCCAGCCGCTGGAAGCGGCCCGAGGCGCCGCCATGGCCGGCGTCCATGTTAGTCTTGAGCAGGATCGGCGCGTTGCCCGTCGTCTTGTCGCGCAGCTTCGCAACCCATTTGGCCGGTTCCCAATAGGTGACGCGCGGGTCGGTCAGGCCGCCGAGCGCCAGGATCGGCGGATAGGCTTTTGCGTCGACATTGTCATAGGGCGAGTAGGATGCGATCTGCTCGTATTCTTCCTGGCTGTCGATCGGGTTGCCCCATTCCGGCCATTCCGGCGGGGTGAGCGGCAAAGTGTCGTCGAGCATGGTGTTGAGCACGTCGACGAAGGGAACGGCGGCGATGAGGCCGGCGAACTTCTCCGGCGCCATGTTGGCTACCGCACCCATCAGCATGCCGCCGGCCGATCCGCCCTCGGCGATGATCTTCGCGTAAGAGGTGAACTTCTGTTGATTCAGATAATCTGCCGCTGCGACGAAGTCTTTGAAGGTGTTGGTCTTCTTGTCCATCTTGCCGTCTTCGTACCAGGAAAATCCCTTGTCCTTACCGCCGCGGATATGGGCGATGGCATAGACGAAGCCGCGATCGGCGAGCGACAGGCAGTTGGTGTTGAAGCCGGCCGGAATGGTGATGCCGTAGGCGCCATAGCCGTAGAGCAGGCAGGGCGCGCTGCCGTCGAGTGGGGTATCCCTGCGATAGAGCAGGGTGACCGGCACCTTCTCGCCATCCCAGGCCGGCGCAAAGACGCGGCGGGTGACGTAGTCGTCGGGATTGTGGCCGGACGGTACTTCCTGCGTTTTCAACAGCGTGCGCTCGCGCGTCACCATGTTGTAATCATAGAGCTGCGACGGTGTCGTCATCGACGAATAGGAGAAGCGGATGATATCCGAGTCATATTCCGCCGCGCCCTGCAGTCCCAGCGAATAGGCTTCCTCGGCAAAGGCGATCGCATGTTCCTCGCCGGTCGCCCGATCGCGGATCATGATCTGCGGCAGCCCGTCCTTGCGCTCCAGCCACAGAAGATGGCGGGCATAGGCCATGTGGCTGATAACCAGCGTGCCGGGCTTGTGGGCGACCACTTCGCGCCAGTTTTCCTTCACCGGATTGTCGACCGGCGCTTCCATGATTTTGAAATCCTTGGCGCCGCCGTCATTGGTGAGGATGTAGAAGACGTCGCCGCCCTCGGTCAGCGAATATTCGATGCCTTCCTCGCGCGCCGCCACCAGCTTCGGCTCGGCTGTGAGATCCTTGGTCGACAACAGCCGGTATTCGCTGGTCTCGTGGTCGTGAATGTCGATATAGATGAAATCGTCAAGCAGCGAGCCGCCGACGCCCATGAAGAAGCCGGCATCCGCCTCCTCATAGACCAGCCGGTCTTCCGACTGCGGCTGGCCGAGAATATGGTGGAACACCTTCGACGGCCGGTGGTTCTCGTCGAGCGCCGAATAGAAGAAGCTCTTGCCATCGGGCGCCCAGACGCCGCCGCCGCCGGTATTCTCGATCCGGTCGGCAAGGTCTTGCCCGGTCTGGAAGTCGCGCACCTGCAGCGTGAAGAACTCCGAACCCTTGTCGTCATAACCCCAGATGCCGCGGTTGTGGTCGCTGGTATGGTCGAGGCCGGCGAGGCGGAAATAGGCCTTGCCGGCCGCCTCCTTGTCGCCGTCGAGCAGCACGGTGCGGATCGTCTCGTCGGCGACGTTGCCGTCGCGGGCGATGCGGAAAAAGCGCGGCTGTTCGCCGCCTGTGACATAGAAGGTGCCATAGGCATAGGCGCCATCCTTCATCGGCACCGAGCTGTCGTCTTCCTTGATGCGGCCGCGCATTTCGGCAAACAGCACCTTCTGCAGCGGCTTGGTGTCCTCCATCGCCGCGTTCATATAGATGTTTTCAGCTTCGAGATGGCGGCGGATTTCAGGATCGAGGATCGACGGATCCTTGAACATCGCCTGCCAGTTATCGGCGCGCAGCCAGGCATAGTCGTCCGTGCGGGTAATGCCGTGGCGCGTATCGGAGATCGGCTTCTTCGGTGCGGCAGGCGGTGTCGGCAGGCTTTTGAAAACGGACAAGGAATGGCTCCGGGTCGGAATGCGGGTTGGCAAGAGATAGAGGCGCGCCGCCGCCGGATCAAGCGGCAAGGGTGCGACAAGGCCGCGGATGACCTTCCACAGACAAGGAGGACGCCCGGCCCACCTTGCCTTGATGTCACCACAATATTTAAGAAAGTCCGCTATCTCAGTGAATTTGCACGTGCCAAGCTCCCGGCAAGCTGTCGGCGGTAGGGTAAGAATTGCAGAACAGTAAGGGATTTTCACCGCAATGCCGAAACGTCTGGTCCTGTTTCTATCCCTCGCAAGCCTTGCTGCCCCCGCCTTTGCCGTCGATCCCGCCATCAAGAAGCAGCTGGAAAAACTCGATCCCTCGACCCGCCTGGAACAGAGCTGCGACACCGAGGCGATGAGCCGTATCAACAAGGACAGCACCGGCTTCAAGCCCGACAAGGTGATCGCCTACACCTTCAAGGACCCGATCCCCGGCGACAATTCGCTGGACGCGCCGGGTGCGGTCTTCCGCAGCAAGGGCGACTGGTACCATCTCTCCTACAATTGCATCACCGGTCCGCAGCATATCAACGTGCGCGAACTCAATTATGAGATCGGCGAGAAGGTGCCGCGCGAGAAGTGGGACAAGTACTATCTCTATGACTGATGCGGTGATTGATGCGGTCCTGCCCGTCCAAGCGGCTACGGTGACATCCGGCCGCATGGCGCCGGGAGAGAGCCGCCGCTAAAATCGGCAGCTCGAATCATAGAAATCCATTACATGAACCGCATCCTGCTCACTTCGGCGTTCCTTCTCGTCAGTATCTCCGCTGCATTCGCGGACGGAATTCCGTCAGCCGTGCCGACGGCGGTTGGTTCGGTCCCGGCTGCGGTTAGGCCGGCCCCGAAGGCGTCGGCGCTAAAACTCGTCGAGCCGCATCTGCACATCGCCCGCTCGAACCTTGTCGGCCACGCTCGCATTGCGCTGACCTTCGATGCCTGCATGGGGCAGGCGGACGAGCGCATCCTTTCGACGCTGGTGCGTGAACGTATCCCGGCAACGATCTTCGTCACCGCCCGCTGGCTGAAGCGCAATCCCGCAGCACTTGCCGTATTCCTGCAAAATCCTGATCTCTTCGAACTCGAAAATCATGGCCAGAACCATATTCCGGCCGTCGACACGCCGACGCTGGTCTATGGCATTGCGTCCGCCGGCTCGCCGCAGGCGGTGCGGCAGGAGGTCGAAGGCGGCGCTGCCGCCATGGTCGCGGCCGGCATCCCGGCGCCGCATTGGTTCCGCGGTTCGACCGCCAAATATGATCTGTCCGCCATCGGCGAGATCCGCGCCATGGGCTATCGCATCGCCGGTTATTCCGTGAACGGCGACGGCGGTTCGCTGCTCGGAGCTGTCATCACCGAAAAGCGCATCGCCTCGGCCAGGGACGGCGACGTCGTCATCTCCCACATCAACCAGCCGACCCATGCAGCCGGCGAGGGGGTAGCCAAGGCGCT
Organism: Rhizobium sp. SRDI943; assembly: GCF_057653695.1. Lineage (NCBI taxonomy): Bacteria > Pseudomonadati > Pseudomonadota > Alphaproteobacteria > Hyphomicrobiales > Rhizobiaceae > Rhizobium > Rhizobium sp. SRDI943. The sequence goes on from NZ_CM172787.1 coordinate 993,886, forward strand.
GGTCGATCTCAAGGCCAAGGGCACGCAATTCGTCCGTCTCCAGGATGTCGAGGATACCGGTGACGACAAGACGACGGAGTGATCGAAGGCATGCCGTGGGGACACCCCCCTCTGGCCTGCCGGCCATCTCCCCCACAAGGGGGGAGATCGGCAAGAAGCGATGCCTCACCCTAAGTTCACGATTCATGTGACGGCCAGTTGTTTAGGGAAGCCATCTCGCCCAGCCAATCTCCCTCCTTGTGGGGGAGATGCCCGGCAGGGCAGAGGGGGGCGGCACGCCACGACAGTCAATGTGAGACCTTACTTACCTCAGCTCATTCCCGGCCCGCACAAAACCCTCTCCAAAACGGCGCAAACCCGGCCCATCCCTGTCGAGCGCAAAATCTTCGAACCAGTCGCGATGCATGCCGGCGAGCATGGCGCCGATCATCTGCGCGGCGAGATAGGAAAAGGTGATGCCGTTGCCGCCGTAGCCATAGGCTGCGAAGACATGCGGCGTCTCCGGCACCGGGCCGATCAGCGGCAGACCGTCGACCGTCTCGCCGAAAGTGCCGCACCAGGCGTGTTCCACCCGCGTATCCGCTTTCGGCCACAGCCGCTTCATCTTCTCCTGGATTGCCATGGTCTTTGCCGGGAGCTTGCGGTCGCGCGCCTCCGCATCGATCGTCTCGTCATCTTCGCCGCCGGCGACGATGCGATTGTCCGCCGTCGTGCGCATGTAGAGATAGGGGTGGCTGTCCTCCCAGATCAGCGCCCTGTCACGCCAGAAATTTGCCGGGTCCTGCGGCACGGTGGCGAGCGCCCAGCTCGAAGTCGACCGGTGCAGCTTCGGCATGTCGAGGCCCGGCATCGAATAGCCGGTCGCCAGCACGACATGCCGCGCCTCGATGACGTGGCCTCCACCTGTCTCTGCCGTGACGTGATTGCCTTCGCTGTGAAGCGCGGTTACGGAAGCGTTGACCAGCCGCGCGCCGCGCCGCATCGCCATCTCCAGCAGCGCCCAGGTCAGAAGCAGCGGATCGCACTCTGCCGAACCCGGCGAATAGATCGCACCATCCCGGTCGAGTTCGAATTGTGTGAAGAGATCGGGATGTTCGAGATAGACGCCGGGCAGGCCCGCCCGGCGACGAAGCTGGCGCTCCTCCAGGAGGTCACGCGCGCCTTCCCGGCCGTCAGCCAGATAGAGCGTGTTGCGCGGCCGGAAGCTGCAGGCGATGCCGTTTGCGGCGATCAGCTTGGAAAGGCCGGCGACCGCGGCACCACTGCGGCGGTAGATGCCGGCGGCGCGCTCGAAGCCGTAATAATCCTCGAGTTCGGTGAGCGTGCTGTCGATTTCCCATTGCAGCATCGCCGTGCTCGCCGCAGTGCTGCCGAAACCGGGCTCCTCCCGGTCGATGATCGCCACCGAAAAACCGCGGGCCGTCAGATGTTCGGCAACCAAGGCACCGGTGATGCCGCCGCCGATCACGGCGACATCGATGGAAAAGCTCTGCTCGATCGGCCGCCATTCCGGCCGTATCCCGCTCTTCCCCCAGAGAGAACGGCCGCTCACCATCTGGTCGTGATCGGATTCGGCAAGATCGAGATCAGATGCCACTGACGTTCCCCCGGTTGATCATTTCGGCAACTGCGGCTGCGGCTTTTCCTCGATCAGCAGTTCGTCGATGACAGTCATGACGATCAGCGAGAGCGGCAGCGCCAGCATGGCGCCGACGGCGCCCCACATCCATGTCCAGAATAGGATGGCGAGGAAGACGACGAAGGGATTGATTTCCAGCCGCCGTCCCATCACTGCGGGGAAGATCAGGTTCTCCATGAGCAGATGCACGGTGAAGAAGGCAGCGGCCGGCATCAGGCCGATAAGGAGGCCATCATGAGTCAGGATGCCGGCGACCGCGACGGCAAGCGTCATCAGTGTGATGCCGAGATAGGGGATGAAGCTCGACAGGAAGGCGAAGAAGCCCCAGAGCACCGGGGCCGACAGCCCGCCGACATAGGCGATGACAGTCATGACCACGCCGAGCCCGACATAGATCAGCGAGGCCGTGGCGAAATAGAAGCCGAGCACCTGCTCGACGGCGTTGATGACACGGATGGCGGCCAGGCGTTGCGTGCGGGTGCGGAAGGTCATGATGATCGTCTTGCGCAGGTTGACCCGACCAGCGAGGAAGAACAGCAGCGCCGCAAAGAAAATCAATCCCTGCACCAGGGCGGGCGTCAGGCTGGTGGTCACGACATGCAGCACATTGCCGGTGTTTTCGAGCAGCGCACCGATCGACATCGACCCGCTTTCGAATGTCGCCGGCGTGATATGCAGCCATCTGATGCGCTCCAGATAAGGCATGACGCGGTTGATAGTTCGCTCGGCGAAGGCGGGGCCTTCATTGGCTAGCGTCATTAGCGGGTCGGCAAGCGAGTTGATCAACAGGAAGATCACCAGCGCAACGCTGCTTGACAGGATGAAGGCGTTGGCAAGCCGTGGCACCCCCATCCTGCTGAGCTTTTCTGCCGCCATGCCGAGGATCATGCCGACGACGACGGCAAGCGTGATGGGAATGAGGATCAGCGACATCAGATAGACAGCGGCAAGGAAGAGAATGCCGAAGATGCCGATGATCGCCCAGGCCATGCTGACATCGAGCCCGTCCTTTTCCAGCCGGTGCAGCGGTGGCGGCGGCAGCTCTTCGGCCGTCTCCTTCAGCGACTGTGCCCAGGCGCTGGTGTGGCGTTCGCCGATGGCGATCTTCTTTGCTTGTTTGCGGATGCCATTGGCGATGCCCATGCGGTGAGGTCCCCGAAGCCCCATTGCTTCGTCACGGAAACGCGCCGATGCGGTTCCGGTTCCTCAAGGGTGTGACAATGTGGCGCGGTGCATGTGAAGGCGCGCGGCATTGGCGCCCGTTGCCGTCTGGCATGCAACCGAAGCAGGCCGATTTCCGCCCTTATTCCTTCAACCGATAGCGCTGATCCGTAGTTACTGGAGTTACGCCGAAAGCGTCAGGCCGATACCCCAGGGATCTTTCAGAAACACGCCGCCGTCGCGCTTCTCGCTCTTGATCTCCAGTGCGTCGAGCTTGGAGACCGCCGCATCCAGCGTCGCCTTGTCGTTGAAACGGACCTTGTAGTCCGAAAGCCCGGTCATGTTGCCGGCGCGTGCCGTGGCGCCTCGGCTGTTCCAGATATTGGCGCCGAGATGGTGGTGGTAGCCGCCGCTTGCAAAGAAGCTCGCGCCCGGATAGCGCGCCATCAGCTTGAGGCCGAGGACGTCGCGGTAAAAGGCGTCGGCCTGCGGGATGTCGCCGACCTGCAGATGCAGGTGGCCGATCGCCGTCCCCGCAGCCATGCCGTCCCAGCGCTCATCAGGCGCGCTGTTGTAGAGCGCCTGCAGGTCGAGGCGAAGCGTCGCCATCTCCACCATGCCGTCCTCATGGAATTTCCATTGTTCGTGCGGGCGGTCGGCATAGATCTCGATGCCGTTGCCTTCCGGATCGGAAAGATAGATCGCTTCGCTGACGAGATGGTCCGAGGCGCCGTCGAGCGTGACGTTATTCTGTGCCGCGTGGCGCAGCCAGCGTGCGAGCTCCGTCCGGTCCGGCATCAGGAAGGCGGTGTGGAAAAGGCCTGCGGCATTGCGCGGCGCGATCATGGCATTCTTTGCGGTGGTCAGCGTCAGCAAAGGCAGGTCGCCGACACCCAGCACTTCGCCGCTCGCCGTCTTCTCGATCACCTTCAGGCCGAGCATCGATTGGTAGAAGCCGGAAACCAGACCGAGGTCGGTCACAACCAGATGCGACTGGTCGATATAGGCGGGTCGCGTCAGCGCATAGGAAGTTTCGGTCGTCATGGATTGGTCTCCTGCCTCTGAATTGGCCCTTGAGATAGAAGGCGTACCGGCGGTGGCGGCAAATGTGCCGCCTGCAGCAAGCCCGAGGAAGTTTCGCCGGTTCATTCTCTGAGGTCCCCTCGGTTGCCGTACTTGATCTCTATATGGCGCATCCCGATTGTTCACAGAAGATCTGTTTTTGAGGATGAAGCGTTGAGCAGGCGTTGACGATGACTTGCGCCCACTTGATCGCGATCAATGCGTTCATATCTTCTTTAGAGAAAGCTTATGCATCGCAGTCATGGAGGGAAGCCATGTACAGAAAGATCATCGTAGCGATCGCGCTCGGCGGCATCGACAAGGGAGAAAAAATCCTCCGCAAGGCCGCGTCCTTGCTCGACGAAGGCGGCGAGATCATCGCGCTCAATGTTGTCGAGGATGTGCCGAGTTATGTCGCGATCGAACTGCCGGCCAATATGGTCGAGGACGCCATGAAGGATGGCCGCGAGAAGCTGGAAGCACTGATCGCCGCAGCCGGCGTCACGGCAACCATCGAGATCCGCAACGGCCCGCCCGCCAAAGCGATCATTTCGGCCGCCGAAAGCCACGGCGCCGACCTGATTATCGTCGCCTCGCACGTTCCGGACTTTTCCAACTACTTCATCGGTGCCACCGCCGATCGGGTCGTGCGCCATGCCAAATGCTCGGTGCTCGTCGACCGGCAGAAGGTTTGATTTTTGCGCCACTGCGGCCTGTCACGAAGATTTACCGCCCGTGCGCTTTGCCGCAGTTGCACCTCCGTCCGTTCGATGCGACGATTGCAATCGGGGTATGAAACGGATTGGCGTGCATGGGCGAGTTCAACGGCATTCGCTGGGCTTATGATAGATACGAATTGATCGCCGACGGTATTGTCCACGGTGTCGGTCTCGTGCTGGCCCTGATCGGGGCCACCGTGCTGATCTTCTACGCCACGGTCTGGAGTTCCTACGGCGCGCTCGCCGCCGCCTGGATCTACGGCGTCGGACTGGTGCTGACGCTTGCCATTTCCTTTTCCTATAACGCCTGGCCGGTCTCGCGCACGAAATGGTATCTGCGCCGCTTCGATCATTCGGCGATCTTCCTCTTGATCGCCGCCACTTATACGCCCTTCCTCGAACGCGGTGCCGACGATCCGCTGCTCTTGTTCATGCTGGTCGCGATCTGGCTGTTCGCCGCCGTCGGCATTTTCTTGAAATGCGTCTTTCCCGGGCGTTACGACCGTCTTGCCATCCTGCTTTATCTCGCCATGGGCTGGAGCGGCGTGCTGGTGGCCGAGCCCGTTGCCTCGCGCATTCCTTCTGCCTCGATGCTGCTGATCGTCATCGGCGGCGTCATCTATTCGCTCGGCGTTATCTTCCATGTCTGGGAAAAGCTGCGCTTTCAGAACGCCATCTGGCATGGCTTCGTCGTCACCGCGGCGGCCGTGCATTATTCTGCCGTCTTCACCTGTTTCAGCCTGTCACCACCAGGCCTCTGAACGACTGATGTGCCGGAAGTCGTTCCTGTTTCGCGTCCGCCGTTTACATCTTTCGAGGCGGGGCGTATGCCCGCCTTCGCAAACAATATGAACCCGAGCATCATGACAGACGCTGTCCTCCTCCGCGACGCCACCGAAGCCGATCTCTCCGCCATCCGCGATATCTACAATCACGCCGTCGAACACACGACGGCGATCTGGAACGACACACTGGTCGATCTCGAAAATCGGCTGGAATGGTTCAGGGCGCGCAAGGCGCGCGGCTTTCCGGTCATCGTCGCCGAAATGTCGGGCAAGGTTGCGGGTTACGCCTCCTATGGTGATTGGCGCGCCTTTGACGGCTACCGCCACACGGTCGAGCATTCCGTCTATGTCGACAAGGATTGCCGCGGTGCGGGGATCGGCGAGCGGCTGATGCGAGAACTGATCGCGCGTGCTGCGGCCGGCAATATCCATGTGATGATTGCCGGCATCGAGGCGGAGAACACCGCCTCGATCAGGCTGCACGAAAAGCTCGACTTCCGCATCGCCGGCAGATTTTCCGAGGTCGGCACCAAATTCGGCCGCTGGCTGGATCTCACCTGCATGGAACTTCGCCTGCCCGGCAAGGTGGATTGACCTGCCTGCCCGGCAAGGCGGATTGACCTGCCTGCCCGGCAAAGCCCCAGATTGATCAGGCAAAGCGCCAAACTCATCAGGCAAAGCCCCAAACTCATCAGGCAAAGCCATTGTGAACGGCGCGCGCCATCTTTTTATTGTAGTCTGAGCTGTGTAAGAATGTGGAAGCAGTCTGCTTCGCGGAAGGCGGCCTGAAAGCATATTGTAAGCGTCATGGGGGTGAATAGTTCAATGGCAATGCAAAGATCGTCGCTGGGTCTCCTTGCCCTCGTCCTTCTGGCATTTGCGCCGGTTGCCGCACGGGCCGCCGATTGCGGCAGCCTGGCCTCGCCGAAGCTCGACTGGCAGGAATGCACCAAGAAGAACCTGATGTTGCAGGGCAGTGATCTCGAAGGCGCCAACCTCGTCGGCACCGATTTCTCGCTGACCGATCTCGCCGGCGCCAACTTCAAATCCGCCAATCTGGAGAAGGCGACGCTGGTGCGTGCCTCACTCGAGGGCGCCCACGCCGAAGGCGCCAACTTCGCCAAGATCGAGGCCTATCGCTCCAGCTTCGCCAATATCGCGGCCGATGGCGCTTCCTTTGCCGGCGCCGAGCTGCAGCGCGCCAATTTCGCCGGCGCCCGGCTCGCCGGCGCCAGCTTCGAAAAGGCCGAGCTCGGCCGCGCCGATTTCGACAAGGCGGTGCTGACGGGGGCGAAATTCTCGTTCGCCAATCTCTCCCGTGCCGATCTCTCCGGCGCCACCTTCGAAACCACGCCGATGTTCGATCGTGCCTTCATGTTCCTGACCCGCATCGAAGGCCTTGACCTCTCGGCCGCAACCGGGCTCGAACAGGCCCAGATCGACCTTGCCTGCGGCGATACCTCGACCAAGCTCCCGGCCGGCCTCTCCGCACCGACAACCTGGCCCTGTCCCGCCGATCACGAGTGATCAGGCGGGCTCGCCGGCCGTATGGTCGAGCTGCGCAAGCGTCTGTCTCGGCTTGTCATCCGAATGAACCGCTTGCCGACTACGGGGCCGGTCGCTTACTTCCCGGGCTCGAACACCATGGAGTGGCCGTTGATGCAGTAGCGCAGGCCTGTCGGCGGCGGGCCGTCGGGAAAGACGTGGCCGAGATGGGCCTCGCAGCTGCCGCAGCGGATCTCTGTGCGCACCATGCCGTGGGTCGTGTCGCGATGCTCGATTACCGCTTCGGGTGACACCGCTTCGAAATAGCTCGGCCAGCCGCAGCCGGCATCGAATTTCGTGTCGGAGCGGAAAAGCGGCGCGTTGCAGCCGACGCAGCGGTAAAGCCCCGTCTCGAACGAATCCCAATAAGGGCCGGTGAAGGCGCGTTCGGTGCCGTGCTGGCGCGTGATGCGGTACTGCTCGGGAGTGAGCTGCTCTTTCCAGTCGGCGTCGGTCTTGTGGATCTTGGCGGTGGTCGCAGTTTCGGACATGAGGTGCTCCTTTCGCCGAGGGGCGGGTTCCGTTTCGCGAGAAATGTGGTGCGCCGCGTTCAGTTCATCAAGTCTCCCGCCGGCGCGCCATGAGATTGGCCGCATACCCAATTGGGGGAAGAGGCTTGCTTTTACATCCGTTAGGGGTTTTCTGTTAGGGTTAATGTTGCGTGCATTGGAGAATCACTGGTGTTTGAAACAGCAATCGTCCTGCTCTACGGCCTCGTGGCCGTGGCAGCCATGGCGGTCACACTGTTGGAAGGCTGGGCCAACCATGACGGCGTGACGCTTCATCGTCTCGCCGGGCTCTTCGCCTGCCTGCTCTGGCCGCTGACGCTTGTGGTCTTCATCCTCCACGGTTGCATCGCCCGGCTGCTGACGCGTCTTTCCAGATCGACGGCCTGATCGGCTTTGAACATCACCATGCAGTGCGGCTCGCGGCCGAAATCACTTGAGACGCTCCCCCGTTTCGCCTAAGCCAGAGGACAGGCTGGTTTTCTCCGGTTTTTCCGTCTGTTGCTCTTGCAACAGACTTTTGCCTTTACAGCGCCGCGCGCCTTGTCGGACGTGCAAAGGACTGTAACATTTTGAATTATGCAGTAGAGGAGGGGACATGGCCGATGTCACGGCTCTGACATTTCTGGCCCTGTGTCTGCCGCTCGTCGGCGCTCTTGCCGCCCCCTTCGTCATCCGCATCTTCGGCGCAAACGGTGCCTGGCTCCTGGCGGTCGCTCCCTTGCTCGCCTTCCTGCATTTCCTGCGTTTCATTCCCAAGATCGCGCGCGGCGAGGTCGTCGCCGGCGGTTATTCCTGGGTGCCGAGCTTTCATCTCTCTTTTTCCTGGTTTCTCGATGGCCTGTCGCTGACTTTCGCGCTGCTGATCACCGGCATCGGCACCCTGATCGTGCTTTATGCCGGCGGCTACCTCAAAGGACACAAGGATCAGGGCCGCTTCTTCTCCTTCATCTTCCTCTTCATGGGCGCGATGCTCGGCGTCGTCGTTTCCGACAGTTTCCTGATGCTCTTCGTCTTCTGGGAATTGACGTCGATCACGTCCTTCCTGCTGATCGGCTTCGACCACGAGCGTGAGGCGGCTCGCCGCGCCGCCCTGCAGGCGCTTGTTGTGACCGGCGGGGGAGGGCTCTGCCTGTTGGCCGGCCTGCTGCTGCTCTGGAACATCTCGGGCGTCACTGAGATGTCGCGGCTCATGGGAGCGGGCGATATCGTGCGCGAAAGCCCGCTCTATCTCGCTGCCCTCATCCTGGTCTTGGGCGGTGCCTTCACCAAATCGGCGCAGTTTCCCTTTCATTTCTGGCTGCCGAACGCCATGGAGGCGCCGACGCCGGTTTCCGCCTATCTGCATTCGGCCACCATGGTGAAGGCAGGCGTCTATCTGCTGATGCGGCTCAATCCCGTCATGGGGGCAACCCCTGCCTGGGAAATCCTTCTGCCCTTCTTCGGCGGGCTGACGCTGGTCGTCGGCACCGCGCTCGCCATCCGCCAGACCGACCTGAAGCTCAAGCTCGCCTATACCACCGTCTCCTCGCTCGGCCTGCTCGTCATGCTGATCGGCTTCGGCTCGGACCATGCGGTGGAGGCGGCGGCGCTCTATCTGGTGGCGCATTCCCTCTTCAAGGGCGCGCTCTTCATGGTCGCCGGCATCATCGATCACGAGACCGGCACGCGCGATATCACCAGGCTCAGCGGCCTGATGCGGGCGATGCCGCTCACCTGGATGATTGCCCTTGCGGCGGCCTTCTCGATGGCCGGCCTGCCGCCCTTCTTCGGTTTCCTCGCCAAGGAGGAGATTTATATGGCACTTGTCGGCGGCGATATCCGCGCGCTCACCTTTACCGCCATAACCGTCTTCGGCAATGCGCTGATGTTTGCCGTCGCCTTCGCCGTGGCGCTGAAACCCTTCCTCGGCCAACCGGTGGAGACGCCGAAACCGCCGCACGAAGCGCCCGTCCTGCTTTGGCTCGGCCCGGCCGTTCTCGCCGTCCTCGGCCTGCTCGCGGCGATCTTTTCGACCTTCACCCATACCGTCCTGTCCTCGCCGATCGCCTCCGCCATCCGCCAGACACCCGTCGAAATCGACATTTCGCTGACGCCGCATATCGGCCTGCCCTTGGCGCTTTCCGCCCTGACCGTGCTGCTCGGCATCGGCGTCTACGGGCAGCTCGCGCGCGCCCGTTTCCTGATGGCCGTTTTCCTGCGCGCGGCCGGACCTGGGCCGGACCATGGCTTTGATGTTGCACTATCGGGCCTTGTCCGCTTTTCCGGCCGCGTCATGCGTGTGCTCCAGCCGGGGCGGCTGGAGATCTATGTCACCTGCACCTTCCTCTGCGTCGCCGCTATCCTCATCATTCCGCTTGTCGTCTATGGCGAACTGCCGCGTCTGCCGGCCTGGCCGGCCGATGTCAGGCTCTATGAATGGGCGGTCTTCCTGATCGCCGCCGTCGGCCTTGCAGCCGTGCTCGTTGCCCGCGACCGGCTGACGGCGATCGTCTCGCTCGGCATCCAGGGTTTCGCCGTCGCCATCATCTTCCTGCTGTTCGGCGCGCCGGATCTGTCCTTCACCCAGTTCATGGTCGAAACTCTTTCGGTGGTGATCCTTGCCCTGGTCATGACCAGGCTTCGTCTTTCTCCCGCCGATCGGCGGCCGCTCGGCCGCAAGCTCTTCGACGGCGCGCTGGCGCTTGCCTGCGGCCTCGGTTTCACGCTTCTGCTGATGCGGGCGACGCAGGCGCCGTTCAACGATGCGCTGACGGAATTCTTCAACGCCTATTCCAAATCGATCGCCCATGGCGCCAATGTCGTCAACGTCATCATCGTCGATTTCCGCGGCACCGACACGCTCGGCGAAATCGCGGTCGTTGCGGTCACCGGCCTTGCCATCCTGGCGCTTATCCGCATTCGCGCCGGCAGCGAGCGCAAGCTTGCCGCCAATGATCCCGCGACGGAGGGCTGATCGCGTGAACACCCTCATCTTCCGCACCGTCGCCCCGTTCCTCACCGCACTGATGCTGCTGTTTTCCGTCTTCGTGCTGCTGCGCGGCCATAACGAGCCGGGCGGCGGCTTCATCGGCGGGCTGATCGCTGCCTCGGGACTGGCGATCTACGGCATTGCCCGCGGCGTCGGCGCCGTTCGCCGGGCGCTGTTTTTCCATCCGCTGTCGATCGCCGGCTTCGGCCTGTTCCTGTCCACCGCAGCCGGTCTTCTCTCCATCCTGTTTGCCGTTCCCTTTATGACCGGCCTGTGGATCTATCCGACGCTTTTCGGCGCCGAGGTGCCGCTGTCGAGCGTCATGCTCTTCGATATCGGCGTCTATCTTGTCGTGCTCGGCGCCATCACGTCGATCGCATTGGCATTGGAAGAAAAGGAGGTGGAATGATGGAGCCGCTTCTGGCGATCCTCGTCGGTCTGTTCTTCGCCGCCGCCATCTATCTGATGCTGTCGAAATTCTCGATCCGCATCATGCTCGGCATCGCCATCCTCGGCAACGCCGTCAACCTGCTGCTCTTTACCGGTGGCCGGCTGACGCGCGAGGTGCCGCCGATCATCCCGGCGGGTCTCGACAGCTTGCCCGCAGGCACGGCCAACCCGCTGCCGCAGGCCCTCATCCTGACGGCGATCGTCATCTCCTTTTCCTTCCTTGCCTTCCTGCTGGTGCTGACCTACCGCGCCTATCAGGACCTCGGCACCGACAACACCAGCGACATGCGCGCCGCCGAGCCCGACGACCGGCCGCTGCCGCCATTGGGGTATTGAGGATGTTGGTGCGGATGCTCACTACACGGCAAACCCTCTCGTGCGATAGCGGAGGCGCCATCTGATGGCTGCCGCCACCTCCACCGTCGATCTCTCCGCTGCCCTGATCACCGCCCCAGTGCCGATCGGTCACTGGCTTGCCATCCTGCCGGTCGCCCATTGCATCACGCTCGGCGCCGTCCTGCTGATGCTGCGCGCCTATCCCCGCCTGCAGGCCTGGCTTGCCATCCCTGGTCTTGCGGCGCTGGCGCTGATCGATGCGGCGCTGCTCGCCAAGGTCGCGGCCGACGGGCCGCTGACCATGGTCATGGGCCGCTGGCTGCCGCCCTTCGGCATCGCCTTCACTGTCGATCTCTTCGGTGCGCTGATGGCTTTTACCGCGGCCCTTGCCGCACTCGCCGGCGGCATCTATGCGCTGGCCGATATCGGCGAAAGCGGCCGGCGATATGGTTTCTTCCCGCTGCTGATGCTGCTGATGGCCGGCGTCACCGGCGCCTTTCTCACCGGCGATATCTTCAATCTCTATGTCTGGTTCGAGGTGCTGCTGATCTCCTCCTTCGGGCTGATCATCCTTGGTTCCGAACGTGAGCAAATCGACGGCGCGCTGAAATATGCGGTGCTCAATCTGATCGCCACGACCCTGTTCCTGGTCGGCGTCGGCATTCTCTATGCCGCCTTCGGCACCCTCAACATGGCCGATATCGCTGCAAAAGCTGGTGATTTGCGCGGCACGGCGCCGCTGATGACGCTGGCAAGCCTCTTCCTGCTCGCCTTTGGCATGAAGGCGGCGGCCTTCCCGGTCAATTTCTGGCTGCCCGCCGCCTATCATACGCCGCGTATCGTGGTCTCCGCACTGTTTGCCGGCCTGCTCACCAAGGTCGGCATCTACGCGCTGATCCGGGTGATGGTCATGCTGTTGCCGGTGGAGCGCCAGGAATTGAGCCCGGTGATCGCGCTCGCCGCCGCCGCGACCATTGTCGTCGGCGCTCTCGGCGCGCTTGCCGAAAACGATATCCGCAGGCTGTTCGGCTATGTCGTCATATCGGGCATCGGAAACATGCTGGCCGGCGTCGCCCTCGGCGGCCTTGGCGGCATCAGCGGCGCTGTCTTCTATGCGCTCCATTCGATGGTGCTGATGACCGCACTTTATCTTGCCGCCGGCGAGATCGCCCGGCGCGGCGGCGGCTTTTCGCTGTCGGCCCTCGGCGGGCTCTACCGGCAAAGCGGCGGTTTCACCGCACTCTCCCTCGTGCTCTTCCTGGCCGCCTGTGGCCTGCCGCCCTTTTCCGGCTTCTGGCCGAAGGTCATTCTCGTCAAGGCCTCGCTCGATCTCGGCGCCTGGTGGCTGGCGGCCTCGATCCTCGTCGGCGGTTTTCTGACGACGATCGCCTTCGGTCGTCTCTTTCTGCTCGCCTATTGGCGCCCGGCGGCGATAGCACTGACGCCGTCCGGACCGAGGTGGCGCACGGGCCTGCCGCTCGCCGCGCTGACCGCGCTGGTCATCGGCTTCGGCATCTTGCCGGAACAGTTGCTGGCGCTGTCGCAATCGGCCGCCGCCGGCTTGGCCGATCCCCACGCCTATCTTCATTCGGTCTTCCCGGAAGGGCGTGCGCCGTGATCTTCTTCCTCTTCAACCTGCTGCTTGCTACTGCCTGGGTCACTGTTACCGGCAGCGCCTCGCTGCACAATCTCGTCCTCGGCGTCCTGCTCGGGGCCCTGGCGCTGGTCATCATCCGCGAATCCTTCGGCGGCAAGGGACGCATCCCCCGCGTCCTCCCGGTATTCTCGCTCGCCGCTCTGTTCCTCAAGGAGTTGTCGCTGTCGGCCTGGAAGGTCACGGTCACCGTGCTCTCGCCCGATATGAAGCTGAAACCCGGCATCTTCGCCTACCCTTTGACGGTGACGAGCGATTTCGAGATCACTTTGCTGGCAAACCTCATCACGCTGACTCCAGGCACGCTTTCGGTCGACGTCTCCACAGATCGCCGCACGCTCTATGTGCACGCGCTCGATTGTTCCGATCCGGAGGCGACCAGGCGTGATATCGCCAACGGTTTCGAACGCAAGATCATGGAGGCCTTCCGGTGATCACACCTGCCGCCATCGTCGCAGCCGCATCCTCGGCCGCACTCGTCATCCTCGGCCTGGCGCTGATCCTCACCGTCTGGCGCGTCGTTGCCGGCCCGACACTGCCGGACCGGATCCTCGCCCTCGACATGCTGACCGGCATCGCCATCGGTTTCATCGCCGTCATTGCGGTCAAGACCGGATTTTCGCTCTATATCGATATTGCCATCTCGCTCGGCCTCGTCGGTTTCCTGGCGACCGTCGCCTTCGCCCGATTCGTGCTGTCGCGCGGCAATATCAAATCGAAGCCGTCCGCATCTGCGGCAAATGGCAACACGCAAAAACGCCGGGCAGGGGGGAAGAAGCGATGATCGATTATATCGTGGCTGCCGTCACCGCCTTGCTTTTGATCGTTGGTTCGCTCTTTACGCTTGCGGCAGCGATCGGCCTGGTCCGGCTGCCTGATCTCTATACGCGCATGCATTCGGCCTCGAAGGCGGGGACTGTCGGCTCCGGCCTGTTGCTCCTTGCCGCCGGCCTTTATTCGCAGGACCCGGCGATTCTCGCCCGCGCCATTGCCGGTTTCGTCTTCTTCCTGCTGACGGCACCGGTGGCGGCCCATCTGCTTGCCAGAGTTGCCCATCGTTCGGGATATGATCTCGGTGCACTCTCGGTCCGTGACGATATCAGGGATCGTTGAGGCTATGCTGTTCGGCGACTTTACCAGATTTATGCAAAACTTATGCACAGGAAGCTGTGAGTAAAGCTTGCCGAAGAGCCCCTCAATTCTTCATCTGTCATTTTTTCTCAAGAAAAACGACAAATAATAATTGGCCTTTCGACCAAACGATGGTATTTGAAAATGCAAGTAGAGTTCTGATTGTGAATTGCAATCGTACTGCTTCCAAGTCCCTCAGTTTTGATTTTTAATGTCTAAACTGGGGCCATCGCCTGGAGCATGACGTAGTGGTTTCCAGTCAGGCAGTATAAGAACAGGTCAGGCTCTTCGGAATCTAGGGGTGGATTTCGCGTTTTTCGAAACAGAAGGTCGCTTCCTGTGCTTTTGCTGTTCGCTTCTACGAGGCGGGTCTTTGGCGTGTCAGTCAAAGACCGTTTGAGCATGCTAACAGGAGAAAGAATATGACGGATATAGCGACCGGCAGTGCGCCGGAGCTGCTTGTGGAACTGACAGCCGACATCGTCGCAGCTTATGTCAGCAACCATGTTGTACCGGTCAGCGACCTGGCCAATCTGATTTCCGACGTGCATTCGGCACTGAGCAACACGTCCGTACCGCAGCCTGCTGCGGCGATCGTCGAAAAGCAGAAGCCTGCAGTTTCTGTCCGCAAGTCCGTACAGGACGAGCAGATCACGTGTTTGGAATGCGGCGGCAATTTCAAGTCCCTCAAGCGTCACCTGATGACGCATCACAGCCTCTCGCCGGAAGAATACCGCGAGAAGTGGGACCTGCCGACCGATTACCCGATGGTAGCGCCCGCTTATGCCGAAGCGCGTTCGCGCCTGGCAAAGGAAATGGGCCTCGGGCAGCGCCGCAAGCGCGGCCGCGGCTGAGCTTTTTCGAAAGCATCAACGACAAAAAGCCGGGTCTTGTGCCCGGCTTTTTTGTGCCTTCGCAAGGGGAAGAAATACATTTTCCGGTATTTGAAGCGTTGCGTCTGATTCGGCCGGACGCCACGACTGCGCAAGAGATCCCGTCTTATGCTTTGCCGACAGGCTTTGAATGTATTCCTATACTATGAGCAAGTGTTAATATACTCGATTGCAGAGCCGGCACTGACCCGCTTGCTCGCCTTATGGCTCTGAAAGCCGGCCAGCCACGATCGCGGTCAAGCCGCAGCGCGGACTCTTGCCTCTTCGCGGATCCTGTTCACCATCGAGCGCAATCCGTTCGAACGCTGCGATGACAGGTTCTCCACCAGGCCGATCTTCGAGAATATCTCGAAGGCATCGAGCCCGGCGATCTCCGATGCCGTCTTGCCGGAATAGGTGGCAAGCACGATGGCGACGAGGCCGCGCACGATATGGGCGTCGGAATCACCCTCGAAGCTCATGACCGGATTGTCGGGATCGCCTGCCGTATGAGTCACCAGCCAGACCTGGCTGGCGCAACCCATCACCTTGTTCTCCGAGGTGCGCTTCTCCTCGGCCAAATCAGGCAGCGCCTTGCCGAGTTCGATGACATAGCGGTAGCGATCTTCCCAATCGTCCAGGAAAGCGAAGTCGTCGATGATCTGGTCGAGGGATGCCATGGAGAAGCCTTTCACTATTAAAGCAGTTCCAGCAAAAGTGCGCAGCGGTCTTGCGTCCGGAATGCGTCAGGAAATGCTCTAAGAGTGCATATAGGTGAAAGACCGGCAGATTTGAACCGTTAAAAAGAAACGCCGTGAGGGATGGGCATCCTCACGGCGCAGCAACATGCTGAATTAAACAGGGCAGGCACGTCAGGCATGGGGCATCTCCGCGTCATGCGGACCACCGATGCAAGCTGGTTGAGGGTCAGGTCGCCGGCTTCGGCGTCGGCAGCGGAATAGCGCCGGTCACCACCGTCTCAGAGGAGGCGTCATCTTCGACCGGCGGACGGTAAGGCATCGGCTGGTTGAGCGCTGCCTTGGCCTCGCGCACCTTTTCCTGGATGGCAGGCGTGGTGAGGGAAGGCATGTTGAGCGCCACTGGCACCTGCGGGTCGGCAAGCTTTGCGGTTGCCGGCGTCTCATCCTTGAACTGGCTGTCGAGAAGTTCATAGGCAACGCGGGCGCCTTCACGGGCCCGGTAGCCGAGTGCGGTGAGGGTCTCGGTACCCTTGGCGCAGACTTCGGGCTTCTCCGAGCACATGCCGGTCAAATAGTCGTAGGCGCCGCTTGCCGCCGTGAACGCGTCGGAAAGCTGCAATTGCGGGCCGCTGGCCAACTTGTCGGAACTCTCCGTGCTGAAGACGGAAAGAAGCACGAGCACAAGGCCAAACCAGAAGGATCCTTTGATCAGAAACCACATTGTCGTCGCCCATCCTGTTTCCCCGTCCGGTTCTTGTTGCCGAATCAGGCCGGTTGTCCGGTGTGTTTTCACCCTACCGCCAAGTTGCGAATGCCGCTTTTCGAAACTCACGCGCATTTGCGGCAAATTTAGTTCAAATTTTAGCGAACGGCATTTGAGCCGCATTTTAGTCGAATGCGAGCGATCGCCGTTAAGCATCAGGGCAGCACCTGCTTGCAATTGCAGGACTTTTGCCGGCTCGCCTTGCCACAGGAGTTAACGCAATGCTGAAATATGAGGAAAATCCGTCGCTTACCCCCTATTAACCACAAAAAGCAAAGAGCCTTCCAGATGCTTCAAAACGAGAATTTCAGCCGTTTCAGGCTGTGAACAGCGCTTTTGCCTTATCCTTTCTTTAAGTCGCCAAGGCCTATTGTCCGGATCGATCGACAGCCTTTCGGGCGGGTATTGCGTGCGTGTATTGAGTAACATTGGCGGCTGGATGACGGCCCTCGTAGACCGGGCAGCGACAAGCTGGCTCTCCCGGACGGGCGGCGGTGAAGCCGTGCGCCAACGCGAGCTCGCGATCCTGCGCCGCCTCGTGCTGCTCTCGTCGGCCGCTCTCGTTGCCGCTCCCATCGGCCTTTCGGCAGTCACCAGTCCTGCCGTCGCGCTGCCGGCAGGTGTCGCCATGGTCTGCGCCGCCTTTCTTTTTTCCGCCGTCGGCAGCATCGCGCTCGCCCGTCAGGGCTCGGCAGCCGGTATCGCCACGCAGTCGGCCGAGGATTTCTTCCTTGCCGCCACCCCGGGCCTCGTCTTTTTCCTCGACCCGCACGGCAGTGTGGCGACCATCGGCGGTCGCGACCGGCGCGACTTCCTCGGCTGGATGCGTGATCCCAAGGGCAGGGGCTTCCTCGAGCAGGTGCATGTCTCCGACCGCATCCTTTTCCTGCAGGCGCTCGATGGCCTGCGCCGGGGCGAGGATGCTCAGAGCGTCGATCTGCGCCTCGACCGGCCCTCGGTCTCGCGCGATCAGCGCCAGTTTGCATATCTGAGAATGGACATGACGGCCCGGCGCGATGCCGACGGCGAACTTGCCGCCATCATTGCCCAGCTGCGCGATGTCTCCGTCGAGCAGCAGCTGCGTGACGAAGCCCAGAACCGTGCGGCGGACGCCGAATCCGCAAACGACGCCAAGTCGCGCTTCCTCGCCGCGGTCAGCCATGAGCTGCGCACGCCGCTGAACGCCATTCTCGGTTTTTCCGATATCCTGATCGGCGAATATTTCGGCAAGTTCGAAAACGACCGTCAGCGCGAATATGTCGGCCTGGTCCGCGAATCCGGCGCGCATCTGCTGTCCGTCGTCAACACCATGCTCGACATGAGCAAGATCGAAGCCGGCCGCTACGAGCTGATCCTCGAAGCCTTCGATATATCAAGCTCCGTCAAATCCTGCGAGTCGATGCTGGCATTGCAAGCCAAGACCAAGGGCCTCACGCTGACCAGCCGTATTCAGCGCGGCCTCGGCGAGGTCGTCGCCGATCAGCGCGCCATCCAGCAGATCCTCATCAATCTCGTCGGCAATGCCATAAAGTTCACCGAGGCCGGCGGCGTTGTCTCGGTCGATGCGGCAGCGCGCGACGGCATCCTCAAGCTGACGGTCAGCGACACCGGCATCGGCATCCCGGCCGACAAGCTGGCATTGCTCGGCCAGCCCTTCGTCCAGATCCAGAACGATTACACGCGGCGCTTCGAAGGTTCCGGCCTCGGTCTCTCCCTGGTCAAGGGACTGGTGGCGCTGCATGGCGGGTATTTCGCCATCGCCAGCCAGCCGGGCGAAGGCACGATTATCACCATCGAGATTGCGACGGACGGCTCGGGTGCTCAGCACGCCGAAGACGCCGGTCATGGCGCGACTGTCGAGTTTCCGCCGCGGCTGAAGGGCGCGGTCAATAGTGGTGCAGGATTGGAAGAGGGGCGTTTCGATGGCCGCGCGCAAGCGAAAATCGCCTAGGGGAAAACGGCAGCAGCCGGGCCTTCTGATGTCAGGCGCTGCCGCCCTCGGCGGGCTCGGCCTGCAGGGCGCATCCGTGCTCGGCGGGGTCGGCCTGCAGGGCGCCTCGGTGCTCGGCGGCGTCATCGGCCGCAATCCGTCGGTCGCCGGCGGCGCGATCACCTTCGCCGTCATCTTCTCCTTCGTCGCCGCCAATGCGCTCTGGTATCAGCCGGGCCTGCATCCGCATCCGATCTTCCGCACCCGCGATCCGCAGTCTCCGACCGTGATCGGCGCCCGCCGCCCGGCCGAGGAGCAACAGGGTGACGTCACCACCTTCCGGATCGAACGACCGCAGGATACCGCCACCACCAACGCGACACCGGCGCCTGCCCCACCCGGCCAGCAGCCGAGCCAGCTCGTCATGGACATCCAGCAGCAGCTGGTGCGTCGCGGCCTCTATAACGGCATACCCGACGGCATTATCGGCCCCCGCACCAGTGCGGCCATTCTGTTCTTCGAGGAAACCGTCGGCATGACCCAGACCGGCGATCCGACACCGGAGGTGCTAGTGGCGCTGAAGACCGATGCTGCCGGCCCCTCGACCGTACCCGCCGAAAGGCCGCACGAGGATGTGAGCTCGAAGGCGGCGGCGGAAGACCCGGTGGCCGCGGCGATCCGCAGCGCCGAGAAGACCGTCAAAACGGTTCCGTCGGCGGCAAAGCAGGTTCCATCAAGCCAAATCACCAATGTCGACCTGGTGTTGAAGATCCAGAAGGGTCTTTCCAACATGGCCTATGCCAATGTCGGCGTCGACGGCGTCGCCGGCGAGCAGACCCGCGCGGCCATCCGCCATTTTCAGAAGCACTACAACCTGCCCGAAGACGGCGAGCCGAACCAGGCGGTGCTGAAGAAACTCAAGGAAATCGGCGCGATATAGAGCAATTCCAGCAAAAGTGCGCAGCGGTTTTGCGTCCGGAATTGCGCAACCAAAATGTTAGAGCATTTTCGCGACTTGGAGCAAAACGGAAATGCTCTAACCACTAGGATGCCGCCTTCAACAGCCGGTAATGTGTCGTCATCGCCTGGCCCTCGACATCCACCACCTCTTCGATCGGCCCGGCCTCGCGGGCCATCGCCACGCGATAGCGCCTGGGCGCCATACCCGTCATCCGCTTGAAAGCGTTGCTGAAGGCGCTTTCGGATGTGTAGCCGAGCGAAAGCGCCAGCGCCGAAACCGGCATGCTGCCCTCCCGCAGCTCGCGTTCGGCAAGGCGCATGCGCCAGCCGGTGAGATAGGTGAGCGGCGCCACCCCCGCCACGGTCTTGAACCGCAGGGCAAAGCTCGTGCGCGACATGCCGGCCGCCTTTGCCAGTTCGCTAAGCTGCCAGGACCGGCCGGGGTCGCCATGCATCAGCCGCAGCGCCGGCGCAATGCGATCGTCGCCGAAGGCGCGGAGCCAACCGACCGTCATTGGCGCCGAGCTCATGATGTGCGCCCTCAGCACCTGCACGAACATCAACTGCGCAAGCTGGGTCGAGGCGAGCAGGGCGCCTGGCCGCTTTGCCGCCATCTCCCGCACCAGCTGGTCGAGCAGCCAGCGCAGCACGCCGGCTTCGGCAAGGGCGGCGCGCACCTGAATGATCGGCGGCAACACGTCGGACAGCAGCTCCATGCCCTGCGGCCCGAGCGCGATGTGGCCGCCGAGATAATGGAAATCCTCGCCAACGCCATGGCGCGCCATGCCGTCGACCTTCTCCTTGAAGGCGCCGACCGCATCGGCGGGCGCAACGGCAAGGTCGCTCGCCAGGATGAAGGAATGCCGGCCGTTCAGAAGCGCAACGTCGCCCGCCTCGAGCAGAATGGGTTCGCTGCCATTGTCGAGGCAAAGCCAGCAGCGCCCTTTGGCGACCGCGCTGATCTTGATCCGGTTCGGCCGGGGGAAGCGCAGCCCCCAGGCGCCGCCGGCGATCAGCCCGCCCGACACAAGGCAGCGCGCATCGAGCAGATTGAGCATTTCGGAGAGCGGGTCACTGATCATTTTTGAACGATGAAGCAGGAAATCGGGATTTGCAAGCATTCAGAATCCCGTTTCCCGAGCGTACATAAGGCCATCTTGCAACAACGGAGGGCATGCCATGTCCACCCCACAAGCTCCCATCGGTTCCGCCTTCGGTGCGGCATCAACCGCCGCCGACGTCATTGCCGGGCACGATCTTTCAGGCAAGGTCGCGATCGTCACCGGCGGTTATTCCGGTCTTGGCCTCGAGACGGCTCGTGTGCTCGCCGGCGCCGGCGCCAGGGTTGTCGTTCCCGCCCGCAATCTCGAAAAAGCCAAGGCGGCCGTGGAAAGCATTCCCGGCCTTACGGTGGAAAAGCTCGACCTGATGGACCCCGGCTCGATCGACGACTTCGCCGACCGCTTCCTCGGCAGCGGCGAGCCCCTGCATCTGCTCATCAACAATGCTGCCGTCATGGCGAACCCGCTGACGCGTGACGCCCGCGGTTACGAATCGCAGTTCTCCACCAATCATCTCGGCCATTTCCAGCTCACTGCCCGCCTCTGGCCGGCGCTGGTGAAGGCCGAGGGGGCGCGCGTCGTCGCCGTCTCCTCGCGCGGTCACGTCTTCGCCGGCGTCGATTTCGACGATCCGAATTTCGAGAACCGCGAATACGCGCCCTATCTCGCCTACGGCCAGTCGAAGACGGCAAATGCTCTCTTTGCGATCTCATTGGACGCTTTGGGTGCGAAGCACGGTGTCAGGGCCTTCTCGCTGCATCCCGGCGGTATCGTCACCACCAATCTGGTCCGCCATCAGTCGAGCGACTTCCTCAAGGCGAGCGGTTATGTCGACGAGCATGGCAAGCCGGTCATCGATCCGGAAAACAACAAGAAGACGATTGAGCAGGGGGCGTCGACCATCGTCTGGTGCGCCGTCAGCGAGAAGCTTGAGGGTCTCGGCGGCGTCTACTGCGAGAACTGCGATATCGCCGCCGCTGTCCCCGGCGATTCGACCGAGATGCTCGGTGTCCGTCCTTGGGCAACCGATCCGGAATTTGCCGAACGCCTCTGGCAGCTGAGCGAGCGGCTGACGGGCTTCATCGCCAGCTGATCGGGCGCCACACGGCCGGCCCACAGTCACGGAGTCCGATTTCCCTACAACCTAAGTCTAAGGTGCAGCGGCTGTTTGCAACTTGTTAACCATGTTGCCTGAAGCTTTTCTGATTGGGGCGGGGGAGCGTCGGTCATGCATGCGCTGAAGGCGATAGACGATCTGGCCGGAGAACCGGCGGTCGAAGTGGGGGCGGCCCCAGACCCCGAGGCGCTGCACCACATTTTGCTGCGCCTTGCCGAAGAAGCCTCCACCCTTGGCATTGATCTCGTCGATATCGCCGGCGCCATCCAGGACATGGCGGGAATGTCGGCCCGGCATGCCTCCGCCTTCGATCATGTCACCCGCACCGCGCTGTCGATTGCCGAGACCAACCGCTCGGTCGCCATGTCGCTGCGCGAGACCGACCGCACGGCGGCCGAGGCCCGCCACATGTTGAAGGAATCGGCCGATCGCCTGACCGGCTCCGTCGCCGAGATCGGCCACATGGTCCAGTCCTCCAACGAGATCGGCACTGAGATCGCCGGCTTCTCCAAGTCGCTTGCCGATGTCGACAATATCGCCGAGGAGATCAGCACCATCGCCCGCCAGACCAACCTGCTGGCGCTGAATGCCGCGATCGAAGCGGCGCGCGCCGGCGATGCGGGCAAGGGTTTTGCGGTCGTCGCCGCCGAGGTCCGCGCGCTTTCGCTGCAGACCTCGAAGGCGACCGGCTCCATCCAGCAGACGCTGGACGAACTGCGTGTGAAGATCGACCGGCTGTCGGCCGTCGGCAGCGATGCGCGCGACAGTGCGGCCGGCGTGCGTGACAAGTCGGAGGCGATGCGCGGCGCCTTCGAAAGCATGGAACATGTGATCACCCGCATCCTCGACAGTTCGACTGTCATGGCCAACACCACCGAGGCGGTCGACCAGCAATGCGCCGGCTTCGTCGAGAAACTCGGCGAGATGTCGGCCGAGGTCGTCGGCTCGAATGTCAGGCTGCAGCAGGCGGCAAAACGCGTCGACAGCGTCGTCGGCCTCTCGGAAACCCTGATCCAGCTGACGGCGAGCGCCGGCGTCAAGACCGCCGACAGTCGTTGGATCGAGGAAGCGCAATCGGTGGCAAGACAGATTTCCGGCGCCTTCGAACGCGCCGTCGCTGAGGGCCAGATCGGGCTCGATGCTCTCTTCGACCGACGCTGTCGGCCGATAGCAGGCTCCGATCCGGCACAGGTGATGGCAGCCTTCACCGAGCTCACCGACCGCCTGCTGCCACCGATCCAGGAACCCGTCACCGCCCTGGACGAGCGCATCGCCTTCTGCGCGGCGATCGACGAGAATGGCTATCTGCCGACCCACAACCGAAAATTCTCGCAAGCCCAGCGGCCTGGCGACACCGTGTGGAACACTGCCAATTGCCGCAATCGTCGCATCTTTGCCGATCGCGTCGGTCTTGCCGCCGGCCGCAGCACCGCGCCTTTCCTCGTCCAGACTTACAGGCGCGACATGGGCGGTGGCAATTTCGTGATGATGAAGGATATCTCCGCTCCGATCACGGTG
Organism: Rhizobium sp. SRDI943; assembly: GCF_057653695.1. NCBI lineage: Bacteria > Pseudomonadati > Pseudomonadota > Alphaproteobacteria > Hyphomicrobiales > Rhizobiaceae > Rhizobium > Rhizobium sp. SRDI943. Next base: position 1,016,767 of record NZ_CM172787.1, read on the forward strand.
CGCGGACGGCATTGGGGCGGATTGCGGCTGGCAATCAAGGTCTGACTCCGGGGTCAAAATCTGACCCCGCATTGCCGCCGCCCACAGGCCGGGGCTAGCGCATCGCAATCCTTCAGATTCGCTCCTCGCCCTCTAAGTCTTTATTTTTCAGCATGCCGTTATCGCAAAACCGCTACACACTTTTGCGCGACATGCTTTATACCGCACCAATGAGATTACGCGCCGACATCTTCGTTTCAGCCCTCCTGCGCCGCGTCTTTGCCAGCGGCGATTTCGCCGCCGTCGAGAAGAAGGGTGCGGAGGAAGCGGGTGCGATCTTCATCCGCCAGCATTTCCGCAGCGGCCTGGAAACGCTCTATGCGCCGGCGCCGCAGACCGCCTTCGACGAGGGTCAGGCCGGTGACCGCCTGTTCGAGATCCGCCTGTCGCGCAGCGAACCGGAAGCGGTGCGTGCGATGCTGGAGCGCGAACGCAAATTCGACCCCGATCTCTGGATCGTCGAGCTGGAGGCGGAGGAACTGGGGGACATGATCCCGCTTGCCAAGGGCGGCTGACGGCCAGGCGCGTCAGCTCCTCGCCATTTCGAACAGCTCACCAGGCGGTGAGGTTAGTCATTCCAGCTCAGCGAGACCGCCGCCCCATGACGCGCATGTCGCGCTGCGGCGGCGCCTGGCGGATGAAGCGATAGTCGGGCGTTGCCGCCGGCGCAGGCGTATCGGCCGCTTCCGGCTTATAGGTGTAGCGATCCGCACGCCGCCAGGCTTCGACGCGTTCGTGGCATTCTTCCGGGTCGAGCGCATCGAGCACCATCCAGCCGCGCGTGACGTTGTGCTGCTGTTCGGCAAGGTGCGGATAGAGCTTTTCGAGCACGAAGACGGCGTCGAGAAAGCCCATGCCGAGGCTGGTCAGCGTCGTGGCGAGCTGCTGGCCGGAAAGATCGAGCATGATGCGCTCGGCAAGCCAGCGGCTGGCGGAAAGCGCATCGGCAAGCGCGGTTGCGAAATGCGTCGCCTCGCGAGAGCGGGCGAAGCGCACCAGCAGCGCCTCCTGAATGTCTGTGAGCGTGCGCAGACCGAGCCGGTCCTCGTCGGCCCGGCCGAGATGACCGGCAAGCCCGAGGATGCGCTCGCGCAATGCCTCTTCATTGGCAACCCGCTGTTCCTCCAGCGCATCTGCCTCGTTGGTTTCGGCAGGCGCTGGTGAAAGCGGGACCGCCGGCGATTCCATGATCGGTGCCGACGCGCCCGCGGAGCGCGGCTGGCTCTGGCGCAGCGCCACCAGCGCATCAATGACCTTCGGCGAGAGTGAATCGCGGCTGACGATCGCCTTGACATGCGCTGCACCCTGCATGCGCGCGATGGTGATCAGCGTATCGTCGGCGACTGCCTTTGAGGCGGCAAGAAAAGGGGCCGCGATCTCGATCGGCTGGTTGCCGATAAACAGCGCCACGGCCGCCGGCATGTTTTCGCATTGGGACAGTGCCGCGACCGCCTGGCGCTTGGCCTCGTCGGAGGAGGCCTGGAACAGCGGCATGAAAAGTTCGGCAAATTGGCGCAGTTCGGACCGTGTCGGATGAGACAGGTTCTCGAAACTGCTGACAGTCGCCATTAACACCACGTCCTTTTTCCTGACGGCCAAGGGGCCTTCTAGGTCTCGAAACCGGTCACGCACAAAAACACCCCGAAAACGCAAAATAAGGGGACCAAGAGCCGATATGCGCTGGCGGAACGCATGTCAGGCCATACGGTTATGAACAAATCCTACACCGGTACGGTTAATGCATGCTGAAGATTTTATTAAAAAGCAACAGAAATATACACGCGTAGCGTGTGACGACATGGTTAGCCGGCAATATAAAAATGCGTGATTTGAAGGGGCGCTGTGACGGTTGCTCGTCGCCGCTGAGATGGTGAAAAAGTTCAGGCGATCCGATGATCGCGCAGCGCGTGCAGCAGCTTTTCGCGGCTGTCGTAACCGGCCTGATAAAGGTCGAGGGCTGCAGATGCCGCGAACTGCGCCTCGACGCTTTTGATGTCGATGCGCCGTTCCGAGCACCAGGCATCGAGCGCACTGCGCAGCACGTCGAGATCGTCAGGCGAGAAGGATGAATTCACCAGCAAAGACACCGCTTACCCTCCGCATTCCGGCAAGAGCGTGGAAAATCCCCGATCGATCGGTGCCCGGAAACGTCTGATCGATATGGGCGAACATACGCGCATCTGAGCGCCTCGCAATTAAATATTTTCATGACGCATTTTTGCAACACCGCCCCTTTCCCGCCAGGGAAATTGCCGCGCCAATGTCAACTATATGAATTGTTTCTAATTTTATGCGCCGATGCCAGGCCGGGCCATTGCGCGGGCGCGGTGAAACCAAATCAACTCTTCGAGCGTTAAAGGAGAAGTCAAGTGAACTGTGTTTGGCATCCGCCGAACATTAGTAAACTGTTAACTGTCATGTGGCTCAATTCGGATAGGAACGACGCGATTTGAGTAGTTGGATCGTTGAAACTCCGCGTCACGGTATTTCAATCAAGTGCCGTGGGAAAGGCGCGAATGCCCTCGGTCCGGTCATTCCGGCACTGCAGGACGCGCCGGCCCGCACATTGGCGGGCAGGGTGAAATCCATCGCAAGTTCATCCGTCTCGGGCAGTGCATGGAGACGAGAATGGCAATAGTAGTTGCATTGGCGGATCGGCGGCCGCGGGCGCCGCGTCGCCCGGACAAAGAGCCCCGCGAAGCCAAGATCCTCTGGTTCACCGGCGTCCGCTACGAGCGGTTGGCCGAGAGCCCGAAACATCGTCCGGCGCCCGCGCCGCGCGTCAATAAGAAGTAACCGCTTGTTCAACCTCAGCGAGCGGCGAATTGCTCGCAGCCGGCTTCCGTCAGGAAGTTGCGCGCGGCCTCATCGAAGCTCGCCTGCGGCGCCAGCGTCCGCAGCACGGCATAACCATCCAGCCGTGCCATTTCCACCAGGATCGCCTGCTGCAGCTCCTGCGGCAGGTTTTTGCGCAGGTCGGTCAGCTGGATCGGACTGCCGGCCAGCACATCGAGCGCACCGCCGACCGACGTCCTGTCGTTCATGCTGAAGACCTCGTTGGAGGCGCTGTCGTAGATCGCGATCGACCAGAAGGGCACATTGCCCTTGGCAGTGAAATGCACCGGCGCATCCTCGACGTCGAAGGAGCAGACGGCGGTGCGCAGGAAGGGGTCGCCATTGGCAAGGCCGGCTTCGTCATACTGGTCGCCGAGCAGGTAGAAATTGTTGAGGTCGCCCTCTGCCTCCACGCGGGTCGCCGCATCCCTGCCGGTGAAATGCGGCAGCGACAGGATGATCACGAGATGCAGCAGGGCTGCGCCGAAAAGACCGGTCAGGACCGCGAAGAATATCCTAAGCATTGCCGCATCCGGTCTTGGTGAGCTTCGGCATGGCGAGGTCGATCACGCCGGAACTGCCGGCGGTCGGGGTGTCGAACAGCGTCAGCACCAGCCGGAAGGTGCCGGCCTGTGGCAAGGCCAGCCAGTTGCCCGGCTGTGCGACGGCTGAGATCTCGATCGAGAAGCCGCTATCTTGCTGGCGCAGCACCGTCCAGGAATTCAGCGCTGAGGGATGCCCGGTCGTCACCGCCGCCGGATTGCCGCCATTGTCGGCGGTAAAGAGGGTCCAGAGCCGGGCAGGCGGCGTCTGCCCGCTGATGCGGTAGCGGCAGCCGGCATTCAGCCGCGCGCCCTCGTCGTCGACGCTCGCCGTAAACGTCAGGCCCTCGGCGCTGCCATAGAGCAGCTTGCCGGCGCGTGCCCGGTGCGACTTGGCATAAGGATCGGCCTCGACCGTCTGCAGCGCTGGAAAGGCCTCCCAGGCGCCGAGCTTGATCGCCCCGAAACCCTGTGTCGCGTCCAGCGCATAAAGCGAAATCATGATCCCGCCGCCAAAGGCGACGATCAGCGTGATCGCGATAAAGAGGGGGAATCGAAACACGTCAAGACCTTGGAAACCATATCGGATGAAAGGGTTACCACTGATTCTGGCAGGGTGGAATGCCGGGCAGTGACATGAGCGCTGATTGATCCACGTTATGCAAAGTGCGGCAACAGGGCTGTCCGGTTTGCGCGAATGGCTGCCCCTCACCCTAACCCTCTCCCCGTAAACGGGGCGAGGGGACGTGCCCTACGAGAGGTGTGCGGGGAACGGAGAGGTGGCAACATGGTCCCTTCGCCCCGTTTACGGGGGTCCGAAGGACGGGTCGAGACCTGTGGCTCGACCCCGGCTGGTGGCGGCAGCCGGATGAGGGGCAGTCCGGCAATCCCCTGGGCGCTACTCCGCGCTCGCCACCTTCGCCGGCGCGAGCGGGGCGGCATCCTTCAGCTTCTCGCCGAGCTTCTTGAGGATGTCAGTCGATTGAACCGAGAGCATGCGCGGCCGGATAAGCTGCGGCAATCCGTCCTGCGGCTTGGCGGCGGCGGTCTTGGCGAGATCCTTTTCCGAGGGCAGGGGGTTTTCGATGCCGGGGATGGCCCGCAGCGTGACACCTTGATGGGCGTAGTCCATGGCGCGCTTGAAGGTCATCGCCGGCAGCGAGCCGCCGGTCATCTCGTTGGTCGAGGTATAGTCGTCATTGCCGAACCAGACGGCGCAGGTGTAATTGCCGGTGAAGCCGACGAACCAGGCGTCGCGATAGGCCTGGGTCGTACCGGTCTTGCCGGCTGTCACGATGCCGTTGTCGAGGGCTGCCTTGCGCGCCGTGCCCACATAGGGAACGCGCGATAACATCTGGTTCATATAGGCATCGGCCTTTTCGGAGAGCACGCGTTTCGGCGCCGGCTCGTCGCGGTCGAAATCGTAGAGCACGTCACCATCGTAATCGAGGATCTGGGTGATGCCGTGGCGACGCGACTGGTAGCCGCCGGCCGGGAAGGTGGCGTAGGCCGTCGCCTGGTCGAGCACCGTCACCTCGGAGGTGCCGATCGGGATGGTGACGTCGTCGCGGATCGGCGTTTCGACGCCGAGGTTCTTCGCCATTGCCCGGATCGGCTGAATGCCGAGCTTTTCCTTGGCGAGCCGCACCGGCACGGTGTTGATCGACTGGGCGATCGCGGTCTCGAGCGTGATGCGGCCGGCATAGCGGTTCGCATAATTATGCGGGCTCCAATTGCCCCAGGAGATCGGCGCGTCGACGATCGTCGTCTGCGGCGTCATCCCGCTCTCCATCGCCACCGAATAAGTGTAGACCTTGAAGGAGGAGCCCGGCTGGCGTAGCGCCCTGGTGGCGCGGTTGAACTGGCTCTCGCCATAATCCCGGCCGCCGACCATGGCGCGCACGGCGCCACCGTTTTCGATCATCACCATCGCGCCCTGCTTGGCGTGATAGGCCTCGCCATATTCGCGCAGCGACGTCTCGACCGAATCCTCCGCCGCCTGCTGGATGCCCATGTCGATGGTCGTGCGCACGATCAGCGAATGCTGGTGGAAGCGCGACGAAAGCCGCTGGACCTCGTCGAAAGCCCAATCGAGGAAGAAATCGGGCGATTCCACCTCGTTGCGGTCGACGACGGTGGCCGGATTGCGCCTGGCGGCGATCACCTGGCCCTCGGTCATCAACCCGCTTTGGACCAGATTGGTCAGCACTTCGTTGGCGCGGGCACGCGCCGCCGGCAGGTTGACATGCGGCGCGTATTTCGCCGGCGCCTTGAACAGGCCGGCAAGCATGGCGGATTCGGCAAGGTTCACATCGGTGATGTTCTTGCCGAAATAGAACTGCGCCGCCGCCGCCGCGCCAAAAGTACCGCCGCCCATATAGGCGCGGTCGAGATAGGTGGAGAGGATTTCCTTCTTGGAAAGGTTCGCCTCGAGCCACAGTGCCAGGAACGCCTCGGTGACCTTGCGGTCGATCGAGCGTTCGTTCGACAGGAACAGGTTCTTGGCGAGCTGCTGCGTCAGTGTCGAGCCGCCTTGGACGACTTCGCCGGCGCGTGCATTCTCGCTCATGGCGCGGAAGAGGCCGATGAAGTCGATGCCGAAATGGTCGAAGAAGCGCCGGTCCTCGGTGGCGATCACCGATTTGATCAGCGAATCCGGCAGCTCGTCGATCGGTACGGAATTCTGGTGGATGACGCCGCGATGGCCGATGACGTTGCCGTAGCGGTCAGTGAAGGTGACGGCGAAATCGCCGCGGTTGCGCCAGTCTTCCTTGGTTGCCTCGAAGGCGGGCTGGGCAAGCAGCAGCATCAGCACCGAGCCGGCCGCCCCGAGCGTCAGCCCTTCGCCGGCAAGTTCGAAGACCATGCGCTTCCAGCCGCGTACGCGGAAGCGGCGGAAGAAAATGGTAATGTCTTCCCAGATCTCGGCAGCGCGGAAGCCGGCGTTCCAGACGGTCGAATCGATCCAGGAGTCGATGCGCAGTAGAATGTGACGGCTCTTCGCCGGCCGCTTTTCCGCTGCCTCGCTCGCCGCTTTTCCGGGCCTTTTTTCTGGCCCGTTTTCTGGCCCATTTCCTGGCCCATTTCCTGGGTTGTCCGGATCCTGCACGTCCTGTATTCCCGCCTGATCTCGCTTCGGTCATATCCGACAAAAGCGCGAGGCCCGCATATGGCCGCAAATCTCTCCGATACCAGGAGAGAATTCTCCGAGTACCAGGAGTATACTGAAGGATTGATTGATTTTGCGGCCGATAACAAGAGAGATGCATAAGGGTCACGCGAATTTGCGGGTCGCTGTTGCATGAAACGACGATGAACGATCTGCCCTTCTGGAAGAGCAAGACGCTTGCCGAAATGACCGTCGCCGAGTGGGAAAGCCTCTGCGACGGCTGCGGCCTCTGTTGCCTCAACAAGATCGAGGAATGGGATAGCGGCGATATCTATTTCACCTCGGTCAGCTGCAAGCTGTTAGACGGCGAAAGCTGTCGCTGCTCCAGCTATGAGAACCGCTGGGATTTCGTGCCGGACTGCGTGCAGCTGACCAAGGAGAACGTGCCCGATATCGCCTGGCTGCCGCCCACCTGCGGCTACCGGCTGGTCAATGAAGGCCGCGACCTCTACTGGTGGCACCCGCTCGTCTCCGGCGATCCGGAGACCGTCCATGCCGCCGGCATTTCCGCGCGAGGCCGCGCGATCAACGAAAATGAGATCGATCTCGACGATCTCGAGGACTACGTCGTCGACTGGCCGCTGACCGTGGGCGAGGAGAAGGACGACGAGGACGCCTGAGACGGCTGGCGAAGGCTTTTCTTGCGGGGCGAATGACGCATTCGCACAGCGCACGCCTTACCTCCGGCGCGATGCGTAAAATTGGCACTGGCCGCTGCTTGATTATTGAAAAGTGAGACCCTACTTGCGGTGCAACCCGCTGGTCCGGGCCCCTCTGGCGAGAGCTTCGGCACTCTTGCGATGTCGGACCTCTTCTCCGACAACCAGTGCCGACAGGGGACTATCCTTGAATCTCTCATTTTTGTTCGTCGAGTGGCTGGGAACACCGCTCTGGATGTGGTCGAGCTTTTTCGCCCTCGTCATCGCCATTCTGTCGTTCGACCTCGGTATTCTTCATAAGCAGAACAAGGAGATCGGCGTCGGCGAAAGCGTCAGGCTTTCCGCTCTCTATATCGCGCTCGGCCTTACCTTCGGTGGTTTTGTATGGTGGTACCTCGGCTCCGAGGCCGGTCTTGCCTATATGACGGGCTTCGTCGTCGAAAAGACGCTGGCCCTCGACAACGTCTTCGTCATCGCCCTGATCTTCTCGTTCTTTGCCGTGCCGCGCATCTACCAGCACCGGGTGCTCTTCTGGGGCATTCTCGGCGTCATCGTGCTGCGCGCCATCATGATCGGCGTCGGCGCGACGCTGGTCGCCGAATTCGCCTGGCTTCTCTATATCTTCGCCGCGTTCCTGATCGTCACCGGCATCAAGATGCTGGTCATCAAGGAGGCAGAGCCTGATGTCTCGAAGAACATCCTCGTGCGCTTCATGCGCAGCCGCTTCAACGTCACCGAGGAACATCACGGCGAACGGTTCTTCGTCAGAAAGGCAAATCCCAGGACGGGGAGGATGACTTGGTTCATCACGCCGCTCTTCATGGCGCTGGTGATGGTCGAGGTGGCCGACGTTATCTTCGCCGTGGATTCGGTCCCCGCGATCTTCGCAATCACCACCGATCCGTTCATCGTCTACACCTCGAACATCTTCGCGATCCTCGGCCTTCGCGCCCTTTACTTCGCGCTTGCTGCGATGATTCATCGCTTCCGTTACCTCAAGCCGGCGCTTGCCATCGTGCTGATCTTCATCGGCTCGAAGATCTTCCTCGCCGACCTGCTGGGCCTTGAAAAATTCCCGGCCGCGCTCTCGCTCAGCATCACCTTCGCGATCATCGCAGCCGGCGTGGTCTGGAGCCTCCTCAAGACGCGGGATCCGCAGCAGCCCGCCTGAGCGGGCTCTGCACAGGGAATACGTCAACAAAGAAGGAAACAGATATGATTTCGAATTTCATCGGTTGGATTTTTGCCCTGCTCGTCGTCGATCCGTTGCAGGCTGAGATCCAGCAACAGGCTGAGCGCGCCCGGCTTCCCGTGGAGATCGTCCGCCAGTCCCAGGCCTGCCTGACATCCCAGGGGCCGAAGCTCATAGAGCGCGCCGCCGGCGACTACGGCTGGGCGGCGGCCACAGTCGTCAGCATAGCGATCGGTCATACCGCGCCGGCCGAACTTCTCGACGGCAGCGACCCGCAATGCGCAGCCCTGGTCGGCGCCCTGAAGGGAGCCGGCGCGGGTGCGTGACGGCGACCAGCTGAAAATGGACTGCGTAATGTCTGATCAAGCCGGAAATAGACGGCCGCCGCGCGGTGTGGCCCGCGCGGCTCCGGGAGATGCTGGAACTCGCCCGGGCGAAGGGCGGCCTCTCCATCGGTGAGGCTCTGGAGGCGATGGGCTCGACCAGCATCGCCTTCACCATCCTGTTCCTGGCAATCCCGGCACTGACCCCGATTCCCGGGCCATTCGGAATGGTTTTCGGTACCGCGCTGGCGCTGGTCTCCCTCCAGATCGTTGCGGGCGGCCGGAAGGTCTGGCTGCCCGCCATCGTCAGGGATCGCCGGGTTTCATCGGCGGCGCTCGATCTCGTCGTGGGTCACGCGGTCCCGGTGATCGCCCGGGTGGAGAAGGTCGTGCGCGCCGGCCGGCTGCAGGCCCTCACCGGCCCGACGGTGCAGGCGCTGCTCGGCATTCCTGTCTTCCTGCTCGCCGTGGTGATCGCGCTGCCGATCCCCTTCGGCAATATTCTGCCGGTGTTCTCGCTGGTGGTGCTCGCCGTCGCCCTGATGGAGCGGGATGGTCTCGTCACCCTGATCGGACTGCTGCTCACATTGGCGACCATCGTCGCGACTGCCGCCTTGCTTTATTTTATCAAGGCGATGATCTTCACGGCCTCTTAACCTGAATGGACAGGTACCGCGGCGAGGAAATGCCGCAACTCCGTCTGGACATAGGCAGCCACCGGCCCTTCGGCGCCAAAACCCCACCAGATGAGCGAACCCTGCCATTGCGACAGCATCAGCCGGGCGATCGTCTCCGGCGCCTTCGCCGAGCCGAAACATCGCGCGATTGCCGCCGTCAGTGCCGCTCCCCAGGCCGCACCCCGGGCACGCAGCACCGGATCGCGAAAATCCTCGCGAAGCACCAGCAGTCCCTCGCCATAGGCGGCGGCATTATCGCCGTAATCCTGCGACAGGCCGACGAGCAGCGCGACGGCGCCTTCTTGCGTTTTCGGCACGACCTCGGCAAGCCGCGCCGTTTCCGCATCAAGCCTGTCCCAGGCATAAAGCAGCGCGGCGCGCAGCATCGCCGCTTTCGTGGCGAAGCGCTGTACCAGCGTCGAGCCGGAAAGACCGCTCGTTTTCGCCACCGCCGCAAAGGTCGCCGCCTCCGGCCCCTCGGCATGGATCAGCGCCAGCACCATGGCGAGAAGCTGTTCGTCGGACAGTGTGCGGCGACGCGGCATGAAATTCCTCTTGCATTCACATTATATATAAACGATCATTCGTTTATAAACAAGGAGCGCCGGCCAATTCCTGGCGCTTCCATTACGGCATAAGGCGTTCTACAGCGCCGCGCCTCTTTAGAGGCGCAAAGGACGCTGTAACACTTTGCATTGGCGTGGAGGATGGAGAAGTGACAGCAAACTTGCGGGAGAAAGTTGCCTTGGTGGCGGGTGCCACGCGCGGCGCCGGCCGCGGCATCGCGGTGGAGCTCGGCGCCGCCGGCGCCACCGTCTACGTGACTGGGCGCACGACGCGCGCCAAGCAATCCGAATATGCCAGGCCGGAGACGATCGAAGAGACGGCCGAACTGGTAACCGCCGCAGGCGGTAAGGGTATCGCCGTGCAGGTGGACCATCTCATCAAACAACAGGTCGAGGCGCTGGTCGCCCGCATCCGCAGCGAAGCCGGTCGGCTGGATATTCTCGTCAACGACATCTGGGGCTGCGAGAAGCTATTCGAATGGGACAAGGCCGTCTGGGAGCATTCGCTGGACAAGGGCCTGCGCATGCTGCAGCTCGGCATCGAGACGCATCTGATTACCGCCCACTACGCCTTGCCGCTGATGATCGAGCGGCCCGGCGGGCTGCTGGTGGAGATGACCGACGGCACAGCCGAATACAATGCCACCCATTACCGGCTGTCGCCCTTTTACGACCTCGTCAAAACGGGCGTCACCCGCATGGCCTGGGCGCATGCGCAAGATTTGGCGAAACACGGCGCCACCGCCGTTTCGATCACGCCCGGCTGGCTGCGCTCCGAAATGATGCTGGATGCTTATGGTGTTCGCGAGGAGAACTGGCGCGAGGCGACGAAAGTGCAGCCGCATTTCGCCATTTCCGAAACGCCGCATTTCGTCGGCCGCGCCGTTGCGGCCATCGCCGCCGATCCCGACCGCGCCCGCTGGAACGGCCAGTCGCTGTCGAGCGGCGGAGTGGCCAAGACCTACGGCTTCGACGATATCGACGGTTCGCGGCCGGATTGCTGGCGCTACATGGTGGAAGTGCAGGAGCCGGGCAGACCGGCTGACGTGACGGGTTATCGCTAAACAATTCCAGGGAAACGGCTTTCCCTGGAATTGGATGCAGGCAAAAGGTTAGAGCGGCTCTGCGCTTCCGTGAAAGCTAAACCGCTCTAACGCCCCGTTATCATGCTGCGGCAAGCCGCGCCGCCTCGCGAAACGAGACCAGTCGCTTCGTCTGTTCGTCCCACAGCACCAGCTTGACGCAACGCAGGCTTTCCATGAGCGTGATGCGGCCCAGATCGGCAAGCTCAGGATGATCTCGCAGCACCTCCGGCAGCCGGTAGTAAGGCACCCGGCTCGACAGATGATGCACGTGGTGGATGCCGATATTGCCGGTGATCCACCGTAGCACTGGCGGCAGGTCGTAATGCGAGGCACCGTGGAGGGCCGCATGCTGGAACTGCCAGTCCGGCTCCTTCGACCAATGTGTTTCCTCGAATTGATGCTGGACGTAGAACAACCAGACGCCGGCAGCGCCTGCCAGAAGCACGGTCGGAAGATGCACCAGTAAAAAGGGGACGATCCCGACCGCCCAGATCAGCAGCGCGGCGACCACTGCGATGGCAAGATTGGTTGCCATGGTCGAGACCCAGGGCAGGGCGCCGGAGCGCATCATGCCGAAAGGCAGGCGCTGCTTGAAGAGGAACAGCCATGCCGGTCCGATCCCGAACATCACGATCGGGTGCCGGTAGAGCCGGTAGCCGAGCCGGCCCCAGCGCGACAGCGCGTTATATTCGGCGATCGTCAGCGTTTCGATGTCGCCAACGCCGCGTTCGTCAAGGTTTCCGGCCGAGGCGTGGTGCTCCGCATGCGCCCGGCGCCAATAGTCGTAGGGCGTCAGCGTCAGGATGCCGATCGTGCGTCCAACCCAGTCGTCGACGCGGCGACGGGCGAAAAACGAGCCGTGGCCGCAATCATGCTGGATCATGAACAGCCGGAGCAGGAAGGCGGCGGCGGGAAGGACGAGGATCAGGCCGGGCCAGAAGCTGTAGTGAACCGCTGCCCAGGCGGCAGCCCAGAACAGCGCGAAGGGGACGACGGTGACGACAAGCTCGAAAGCGCTGCGTCCGGCTCGTGGCTGGCGATATCCGGCAAGGATCTTCAACCAGCGCTTTTCAGCGAAAAGCTCGGCATTCCCCCGGGATCGCTCCGGGTTTTCGTCGGGCTCGCCCAAAGGGGCCACTTGGATTTCCTCGCACTCGCTGCGGCGCGCAGATTCGATCACAGAGTGACGCCGTGAAAGGCCGCGACGGCCGAAAGGCCGAGTGCAATCACTACGGCCGAGCGGATGAGGAAGAGCGGATAGTCGAAGTGGTACATTGTAAGAAGTGTGGTCATGGTTGCAGCAATTCCTGTTTTTCTGAAGACATGTCAATAGGTGATGATGTCACGCCGGCGCGTCCGCCAGGACGCGTTATCACTTGCGCTGTTAGGCGCAGCGAGGGCGAGAGCGGCGGCTCGATAAGAGGTTCTATTTCTTTGGAGCACTGCCCTGCGGGGCGGTTTTGGTCGCCGTCTTCATCTGATTGGCGAATGTGCTTTCCACCTTCGCTGCCTGCTTGTCCTTCTTCGGCTTCCGGACCTCGCGATTGCTTCTTACCTGTCCTTTTGCCATCGATAAAATCTCCCTTTAGATCGAAATTGAAAGCCGCAGCCTGCGTGGTATTAGCCCCGTTTGTCGGTCGCGATCGGAGATCGCGGGATCGTCATGAGGGGCAACCCGACAACACCGGGCCGCAGGGATGGAATGAAAATGATGCCTGCTGAAACCGCATCGCTGTCTGGAGGCGGATGACCGGAGAGGTCACCGAAAGCCAAACCCGACGTTGAGACGAGACGTCACCATGCTTTCGCGATCGGGAAAATGGCGGGGCCGGAAACCCGGTCACCGCTAACGCCGCATCGGCCAAATCAGCGAGCTTCCCTTATAGACTAAAATTGAGGTGCCATTAAGGCCGCCGCCGCAGGAAAGCCATATTTCCACAGGGCATAAAGCGCGCCGCGCAAAACTGCGCAGCGATTTTGCGATAGCGACACACGTAAAAACAGGACCTGATGCGCGAGCAACGAATCTTGCGAACGCCTTAGTCATTCACGGAAAACAGGCGGATCAACTTCGTTCTTTCCATCTCCGCTCGGCCTGATGTCGACATGATGCCGCGGTCCAAACAGAGTTCTATGTCCCGTCCGATATCGAGCGGCACCAGCATGCCGCCGGCCTTGAGCAGGCGGTCTGTCATCGACAGAAGCATATCCACTTTCGCCTGGCAGCCATCGACTTCCAGGAGCGCCACCCGGCGCTCCCTGTCGATGTCGGCAAGATCTCTAGCCTGTTGCCGTTGTTGGTAAGCCCCGAATTGCACCCATCCGAAATAACCGGCCGCTGCGACGCAGATACAAAGCAAGAGGGTTTTTCGCACAATATTCCTTCGGAGCCGGGCGGCTCGCTTGCCGCTAAAGCATGTCGCGCAAAAGTGTGAAGCGGTTTTGCGCCAACGGCATGCGTAAAACAAAGACCTAAAGCGCGAGGAGTGAATCTGAAAGATCGCGACGCGCTTTAGAACATTCAGTGAGAGCATGAGGTCGTCCGAAAACCGCTCACACTTTTCGCGTTATGCTCTAGCCAGCAGCGCGTCTTTCGCGGGGCAATCCCTGTATCGCATATCGGTTAAAGACGGGGGTTACCGGTTTCGGCGGCGTCTTCAGCTTGCCGAAATGGTGTTCGAGCGCTTGTGAGAGCATGGCCGGCGAGGTGACGCCCTCTTCGAACAGCCTGATCAACAGTATGGCCGCGACGTTGAAGACACGTTCGTTGCCGATCAGGATTTTGGCGTCGTAGCCGGCGTCGTCGAGCACGCCTTGCAGCATGTCGAGATCGGACGAAGTCAGATGCGACTTTTCGAAAGTGGAAGACATCGGTCCTCCTTTCATCGGGGCAAGGGTATAAAAACCCTCAGTCGGCAGCGCCCGTACACTGGCTGCCGAAGTTGCGACCATGCGCCTTTCACCCAGGCAACGCAACGGGATTCTTGCTGCAGATATCGCTCCGGTTCATGAGCAGCCCGCACCGGTCAGGGTGCGGGCCGATGACGGTTATTCCGCCGCCTGATAGCTGGGTCTCCGGGCGGCCGATGTCCGCGGACCGGCAGCGGCAAGCAGGGTAATCGCCACCGCAAGCAGCGCCACGAAGGCGATGCCGGCGACATAGGGGTTCCAGCCGAAATGCGGTGCGGCGCCGAAGACTGCCGAGGCGGCCGCAAGCACGATGCCGCCGCCGATCTGGAATGAGGCAAAGAGCAGTCCGGAGGCGAGTCCCGCCTTGTCATCCTCCACATCGGAAAGGGCCGCAACCTGCACCGAGGGGTAGGTCAGGGCGTAACCGAGGCCGAGCGGGATCTGCGAGAACAGCACGAGCAGGATCGGATCGACATGTCCAAATGCGGTCACCCAGAAGATGTAGCTGAAGGCCTGCAGACCGACCCCCACTGCCATCAGCCCGGTGGCGCCGCGATTTTGCGCAAGCGTCGCAAAGCGGGGCGCCAGGAACATCACGAAGACACCGCCAAGCGCAAAACAGAAGCCGGTGGTGAAGGCCGACCAGCCGAGGACGTTCTGATAATAGAGCGTCGCCAGGAACTGGAAGCCGACATAGGCGCCCTGGAAGAGGGCGGCAATCGCATTGGCATGCCGGAGCTTGGCCCGCCGGAACATGCCGAGCGGCACCATTGGATCGGCATGGCGCGCTTCGACCACGAGGAAGAGCAGGATCAGCGCCAGCGACGCGACGAGCGAACCCCAGGTCGCAAAAGCCTGCCAGCCGGCGGCCGCAGCATTGGTGATGCCGAAGACGAAGAGCAGCAGCCCAGGGGTGATCGTCAGCGCGCCGGCCCAGTCGAAGGCCGGCCGCGGTCCCGTCCTTTTCGGGTCGGCGGGCAGCACCAGTGGCGCAACAAAAAGCGTCAGGATGGCGACGGGCGCGCCCATGACCAATGTCGCCCGCCAGCTGATAATCGTCGCAGCACCACCGAGCACCATGCCGAGCACGAAGCCGGCGGCGCCGGTGGAGGAGAAGACCCCGAGCGCCTTTGCCCGTGCCGTTCCCTCGCCGAAGACGGAGAGCAGCAGCGCAAGCGCCGCGGGCGCGGTGAAGGCGGCGGCAATGCCCTTGACCAATCGGGCGGCGATCAGCGTCGGGCCGCTGTTGACGAAGCCGCCGGCGATGCTGGCGGCGGCAAAGATCGCCAGCGACCAGAGAAAGACGCGGCGATGGCCGAAGACATCGGCGACCCGGCCGCCGAGCAGCAGGAAGCCGCCATAGCCGAGCACATAGGCGCTGACGGCCCATTGCAACGAGGTCGCCTCCATGCCGAGTTCGGCCTGGATGGCGGGGAGCGCAACGCCGATGGTGGAGACGTCCATGGCGTCGAGGAAATTGGCGGCGCAGAGCAGCAGCAATGCCAGCCCCGCTCCGCTTCGCGATTTGGAAAGAGTCATCGAAATCGTTCCTTCTTTGCTGCCGCCTCATCGGGGGAGGTTGCCGGGCGGCAGGGAACGAGAAAATGTACAGCTTCCATTCCTATTGCAAATTGATAGTAGCCATGCCAGGTATTACTGACGATGATGAATGATGTCACCCTTCGCAAGATCGACCTCAATCTCCTGCTGGCCTTTTCGGTGCTGATGCAGGAGCGCAATGTCAGTCGCGCCGCCGAGCGCCTGCTGCTCGGTCAGCCAGGCCTGTCGGCCGCTTTGCGGCGCCTGCGCGAGGCGCTGGACGATGAACTATTCGTGCGTGTCGGGCGCGGCCTGCAACCGACGCCGCGCGCCCTTTCCATCGCCCCGGCGATCGAGGATGCGCTGTCGGGTATCGAGCGCGCCATCCGCCCGCAGGCCGAGTTCGATCCGGCAAGCTGGCAGGGCGAGTTCCGCATCGGCATGTGCGACAATCTCGAGTCGGCCTTCTTCGGCCCGCTTGCCGCGCGTCTCCTCCAGCTTTCACCCGGCGCCCGGCTGATCGGTATCGCTTCCGAAAAGCGCGATGCCGCACGCCGGCTGGATGAAGGCGTCTTCGATTTCAGCGTCGCGATGCACGACGAGCCCGCCTCCTGGCACATTCGCGCGCCGCTGTTCGACCAAGTCTCGATCTGCATCTACGATGAAGCTCAGCTCGGGCTGAAGGCGCCGTTGAGCCTCAAGGATTTCGCCAATGTCGCGCATGTCACCGTCTCGTTCGAAGGCAACACCTCGACCGGTATCGACATGGCGCTAAACCGCACCGGCGATGTGAGACAGGTAGTGGCGACCGTCCCGCGCTTTTCCGCTCTGCCGATGGTGCTGAAGGCGATGCCCGCCATTGCCACCGTGCCGGAATCGATCGGTCGCTGCATGGCGCAATTGCATGGGTTGATGCTTTGCGAGCCGCCGCTTTCGCTGCCGGCCGATCCCGTGACGATGCTTTATCGCCGAGTCGACCAGACGGACGGCCGGGCGCGCTGGTTCCGTCGCCTGTTCATCGATGTCGCCAATAAAGCGCTCGAAGCTTCCGGCTGCTGCGTATCCATTCCGAGAGCCGCTGCCTGACGGTCCGTTATAGCTCGCCTTTGTGGAAATAAGCTTCGAGGCGATAGCCGTCCGGGTCGATGATGAAGGCGGCGTAATAGAATTGCCCATAATCCGGCCGCACACCTGGTTCGCCGTTATCCGTGCCGCCGGATGCAACGGCCGCCGCGTGAAAGGCATCGACCGCGGCCTCATCAGGCGCGACGAAGCAGAAATGCAGCCCGGATCGCATGTCGGCAACAACGGGCTGTTCGACCTGCATCACCCAGAGCCCGACCCTTTCCGGGCCGTAGCCGATCATGGAGTCGGAGTTGGACAGGCGCTCATATCCGAGCGGCGTCAGCGCCGCATCGTAGAAACGGCGGGCTCTTGCGAGGTCTTTTACGCCGATGGAAATGTGATCGAACATGGACTGCCAACTCCCTATCTTCCGCTAACCCCGAAGGACTGCCCACACCCAAGATGGCTCGACGCCAACATCTTTCAACCGTTGTTCTAAGCATGTCGGACAAAAGTGTGTGGGACAGGCAGTCCTGCGACATCTGCCGCCTGCGGCAAAGCCTGCGGCTGGACATTGCCGCATCCGTTCAGGTCTCGTTCTAAACAGCTTCCTCGGCGACGTTTTGCATCTGCTGCACGTTCGTCACCTCATAGGTCCAAACGCGAAACGCTTTCAGCACATGCGGTCCGAAGGAATTGATGAGCGGGATGTCGGCGGCGTCGCGCCCGCGTGCGACGATGATACGACCGATCCGCGGCGTGTTGTTGCGCGGATCGAATGTATGCCAGGCACCGTCGAGGAAGACCTCGATCCAGGCGCTGAAGTCCATCGGATCGACGACCGGAATACCGATGTCGCCGAGATGGCCATTGATATATCGGGCAGGAATGTTGAGGCAACGGCACAGCGCTACCGCGAGATGCGCAAAGTCGCGACAGACGCCGACACGTTCGTGGAACGCCTCGAAGGCTGTCCGCGTCGATCGCGCCTGCATGTAATCGAATTGGATATGGCCGTGGACGAAGTCGCAGATCGCCTGAACGCGGCCCCAGCCGGGTGAGACGGTGCCGAACATATCCCATGCAATCTGGCTGAGACGATCCGTCTCGCAATAGCGGCTGCCCATCAGGTAGACGAGGCAATCATCCGGCAACTCCGAAACCGGGACTTCCCTGGCGCCTGGCAGCGACCTGTCCAGTTTGCCGTCGTCTTCGATCGTCGCATCGCCCCATATGGTCAGGTCGCCCGCTGGCGCAACCAGCCGAAGACAGCGGTTGCCGAAGAGATCGCGATAGGAAGAAGTGGGGACATCGGGCGTGGTGAAGACCGTTTCCGGAATTCTGATGTCGGCCGCGCGATCGTCATGAACCGACAGCAGACAGACCAATGCGGTCGGCTGCGAGCAGGTCAGCGTCATTTCATAGCCGTAACGGATCAACATGGAGCGTTCTCGCGCGTCCGGATCCGTCTAGCGGAAATCCGCCGCAGTTAGAGTATAGAAGGCGCGGCGGCGGTACGAATAGGCTTTGTGCGCCACATCCTGAATGGAGTTGCGCAGGGCGTCGAACGACGAAAGCCACCCGGTTTCCGAAGGCTCGGTTCTTTGCAATGCGGCGTCGGATTTCGCCAGCGCGCCAACCTCGACGAAAAACAACACCTGGAACATGCCGTCATGGCCGATGAAGCGCACTGCATTTCTCGCCGCATCGAAGCTGCGGCTTTGGTTCAGAAAGGCTAGCGCCATGGTTGAACCGGCGGGGTCTGGCGACCGCTCCGGGCGGCGTCCGACAGCCTCAGCCATTCCTTCCGGTATCCTATGTTGAGAAGATTGAAGGACATCATGTCTTCACCGGCCTCGGAACGGCTCTTGCCGATCATGCCATGGTCGGCGTGCACTGGAACGCTTGCAGAGACACGATAGACGGTCCACGAACGGGCAGATTCGATCCGGCGGTCATGTTCGACCTCCATCAAGTAGCGGCCCGACGCACCACATTTATTTTCCCATGTGCCGACGGCAACGGCATTCCGTCTGCGTTCGGCTTCGTCTTCATGACTGTTCACGATGTCAACCTTTCGTCATTCGGGCCGTGGCCATGGCCAAACGTCCTCTCGATCAGTGTTGCGCCGCTGCCGGCGGGCGATAGGTTTACCAGTTCCAGGCTATCTTCCGTCGCGACCCGCTCATGACGTTCATCGTCACTGTGGATACGGTATTGCAGCACATTTCCTCTCAGAGGCAGTGTGGCGGTAATGCGGTATGTGTCGGGAAGCTTGGAGGGAACGACCAAGAACCCGTCCTTCACTCGGACAGTCTGCCCCACCTTGAAGATATGCGTTGCTGCCTCGCGCCGGATTGAGCGTCCATTGCGTTGCGGGATGCGCGTAGCGGTCATGACGGTTTGTGGTCCTTTTCGATCGCGGTTTCGAGATCTGACAGGTGGATAGGCATCATCTGCTGCGTCGAACTCTGCGCAGCGATCGCCGGCAGGTGGATGAAGGCGCCGACCCGTCGCCAGGCAAGCCTGGAAAAGCTGTCGATCAATTCCTCGTCATAGTCGACGCGGTATTCTCCGGCTGGCTGCGCCCCGTCGAAACCGGGCAGACGGAATGGGGATGAAAAGCGGACGACGGTTTGTGTGGTACGACTGGTCACGGCTGAGGCCTCCGCAGGAATACACCGATGCGTTTCCTGTATCGTTGAGATCCGAACCGGACGAACTCGAGGCTGCCGGTACATCCGCGGTCAGCGCCAAGCTCATTCCGGATCGGAACAGGCGAACTCAACGCCGGAACGACGTCATGGATCGCTATCGAGAATTCAGTGGTGATGGCGGGTCGTAGGTCTCTGACACCGCGAAGCCAAGTCGGCCAAATCGACGAAGCCTATCATTGCGCCTCGATTGAGTTTAAATCAAGATAAATTCTGATTTATCTATGAAAAACGCCAAATTAACTCTTCGCTCACGAAAATAAAATGGAGCGCGATGGCGTAAAAAATTCTATTTATTTGCTGATCAATACAAAATATCCGGTCGGATTGATTTCCTGAATATCTCAAAAAAGTTCATGGGCGAATAATATTTCTTAGCACTCCTATCAATCGAGTGCCACGAGTGCTATTTATGAGTTGCAGCCGCCCTACGCGCCGGCAGCAGAAAGACCTCTATGAAATTCCGTTCACTTCACGACCGCGTCGTCATTCGACGTGCGGAAGGCGATGTCAAATCCAAGGGCGGGATCATCATTCCAGACACCGCCAAGGAGAAGCCGCAGCACGGCGAAGTGGTCGCAGTCGGCCCGGGCCTTCGCGACAAAAGCGGCAATCTGGTCCCGCTCGATGTCGAGATCGGTGATCTCATTCTGTTTGGAAAATGGTCGGGGACAGAGGTCACGATCGATGGCGAAACCCTTCTGATCATGAAGGAGACCGACATCATGGGCATCGTCGAAAAGACTGAAGCGGCTGCCGACAAAGCTGCCTGACCGTCGAATTTGTGACCAGCATCTCAAGACCGAACTGGGAAGAAATATCATGTCTGCCAAGGAAATCAGGTTCTCCACCGACGCGCGCGACCGCCTGCTGCGCGGCGTCGAATTGCTCAACAACGCCGTCAAGGTGACGCTTGGCCCGAAGGGTCGCAACGTTGTCATCGACAAGGCCTATGGCGCGCCGCGCATTACCAAGGACGGCGTTAGCGTCGCCAAGGAGATCGAGCTCGCGGACAAGTTCGAGAACATGGGCGCGCAAATGGTGCGTGAAGTGGCTTCGAAGACCAATGATCTTGCCGGCGACGGCACGACGACGGCAACCGTTCTCGCCGCCTCCATCTTCCGCGAAGGCGCCAAGCTCGTCGCTGCCGGCATGAACCCTATGGATCTCAGGCGCGGCATCGATCTCGGCGTTACCGCCGTCGTCAAGGAAATCAAGGCGCGGGCGATGAAGGTCAAATCGTCAGGTGAGATCGCCCAGGTCGGCACCATTGCCGCCAATGGCGACGCCGCCATCGGTGAGATGATCGCCAAGGCGATGGACAAGGTCGGCAATGAGGGCGTCATAACGGTCGAAGAGGCGCGAACCGCCGAGACCGAACTCGACGTCGTCGAGGGTATGCAGTTCGACCGCGGCTATCTCTCCCCCTATTTCGTCACCAATGCCGAGAAGATGCGCGTGGAACTGGAGGATCCCTATATCCTCGTTCACGAGAAGAAACTCGGCAGCCTGCAGGCGATGCTGCCGATCCTGGAAGCCGTCGTACAGACCGGCAAACCGCTTCTGCTCATCTCGGAGGACGTCGAAGGCGAGGCCTTGGCGACGCTTGTTGTCAACAAGCTGCGCGGCGGCCTGAAGGTCGCAGCCGTCAAGGCGCCGGGTTTCGGCGATCGCCGTAAGGCGATGCTCGAAGACATTGCCGTGCTGACCGCCGGCCAGATGATTTCCGAGGATCTCGGTATCAAGCTCGACAACGTCACGCTCGATATGCTCGGCCGCGCCAAGCGCGTGCTGATCGACAAGGAGAGCACCACGATCATCGACGGCTCCGGCGAGAAAGCGGCCATCCAGGCGCGCATCCAGCAGATCAAGGCGCAGATCGAGGAGACCACCTCCGATTACGATAAGGAAAAGCTGCAGGAGCGCCTGGCGAAACTCGCCGGCGGCGTCGCGGTCATCCGTGTCGGCGGCGCCACCGAGACGGAAGTCAAGGAAAAGAAGGACCGCATCGACGATGCACTGAACGCCACCCGTGCGGCGGTCGAAGAGGGCATCGTGCCCGGCGGCGGCGTGGCACTGTTGCGCGCCAAGTCGGCGCTGACGGGGCTGACCGGGGAGAACGCCGACGTGACGGCGGGCATCTCGATCGTGCTCAGGGCGCTCGAAGCCCCGATCCGGCAGATCGCCGACAATGCCGGGTTCGAGGGCTCCATCGTCGTTGGAAAACTCGCCGGCAGCAATAATCACAATCAGGGCTTCGACGCACAGACGGAGACCTATGTCGATATGATCGAGGCCGGCATCGTCGATCCCGCCAAGGTCGTGCGCACCGCTCTGCAGGACGCCGGCTCGATTGCGGCGCTGCTGATCACCGCCGAGGTGATGATCGCCGACATTCCCGCAAGAGACTCCGCCCCTGCAGCCGGAAATGGCGGCATGGGAGATATGGGATACTGAGAACAGCCTGAACTGTTCCGGCGTGGCCGGACGGCGCAACCCGAACAATAGACAGGGAGAATTCCAATGTCCGTGCAGAGCAGCAGCAAGACATCGATCACCCAGCGTTTCGAGAGTTACCAGCCATCCAAGACGCTTCTCGTCTGGGCCTGCGTCGTCACGGCGATCGCCACGATGATTATCGGCTTCAGCTGGGGAGGTTGGGTAACAGGCGGCACGTCAAGCAAAGCGGCAGTCGCCGCCGGCGACACCGCACGCGGAGAGCTGGCGTCGGCCATTTGTGTCGAGCGGTTCAATGCGGCGCCGGACGCGAGCGCTAAACTGATCGAGTTCAAGGCGATTACCGAAGGCTACAAGCAGCGGCAGTTCGTCGAGGCCGGCGGTTGGGCGACCATGCCTGGGCAGACTTCACCCGACAGCCGAAGTGTTCAAGCCTGCGCCACCGCGCTTGCCGTCTGACACCATTTTCAGAGCGCTCCGATATGTGTGCGGAGCGCTTCCACTCTCAAAGCAGGAAATGACCAATGATCCGTTTCGTGAAAAAGAGCGACCCGCAGCCACCCGCAGACGACAACCGCTTCCAGAAAATCCGCGAGGCAGCTGCCGACGAGCATAAGAAAGCCGCCAATGACAGCACGCCCCGCCGCGCGCCGCGGGCGCCGGAAGATGAAGACCCGCTTATCTGAGAGGGTATGGAAAGGCGTCCTTGAACAGGTCTCCAGCGCAGCTGTGTAAAGCCGGCATACGGCGCGATCTGAGAACAGGGACGCACCAGGGCCCCTTGAACACCTAGCGATAATCCAGCCAGATCCCGCCGGCATCGGCGGAACGCACGCAGTTTTCCACCCAGCGCACCCCTTCCAGTCCGGCATCGACATCGGGAAAGACCAGCTCTTCGATCCCCGCAGGGGCGAGGCCGCGCTCTCTGTTGATGGCGAAGCCGAAGCGGCGATAGAGGTTCGCCCAGGCTTCGAAGAGACCTTCCGGGTGGCCGCCGCCGATCCGGTCGTCGATCCTGGCCTCGGGATAGAGATAGTCCATGCCACGCTCGAGAATACGGGCCGGTTCGCCCTGGATCTCGTAGGAGAGCTGGTTCGGCCGCTCGTCCCACCATTCGATACTGGCCTTCGAGCCGACGATGCGGATCTTCTGGCCGTGCATGGAGCCGGCATTGACGGCGCTCGACCAGATGGTGGCGATCGCGCCATTATCATATTCCATCAGGGTCACCGCATTGTCTTCGAGCGGCGCTCGGCTTTTGACGAAGCTCTGGCGGGTGCAGAGGAGACGTCTGATCTTGAGGTGCGGCAGGATGACCTTGGCGATATAAAGCGGGTGGGTCCCGACATCGCCGAGGACATAGCTAGGACCTGCGAATTTCGGATCGACGCGCCACCGCGTCGAGGGGTTCTGTTCCTCCACCGCAGCACTATGGAAGCCATGGGCGAATTGCAGGTTGACGATGCGGATCTCGCCGAGATCGCCATTCCTGACCATGGCGCGCGCCTGCTCGATCATCTGATGGCCGGCATAACCATAGGTCACGCCGACGATCCGGCCGCGCGCCTGGGAAAGCGTTTTCAGTTCTTCGGCCTCGGCGATCGTGAAGCAGAGCGGCTTTTCGCAGATCACATGCAGATCATGTTCAAGTGCTGCCTTGCAGATCGCGAAATGGGTGTTGTTGGGTGTCGCGATCGACACGGCCTCGATGCCGTCGGCCCGCCGGGCCTCAGTCGCAAACATCGCCGCATAGTCCCGGTAGCTCCTGGCTTCGTCGAGCCCGAGATCGACGCCGAACGCGCGGCCGCGTTCCGGATCGATATCGAAGGCACCCGCCGCAAGGGCAAAGACGTCGTCGCGATGCGCTGCCGAGCGATGAATATAGCCGATCTGGCTGCCTCTGCCGCCGCCGACCATGCCCCAACGGATCGGCTTTCGCCTGTCATTCGTCATCATCTTTTCCCTAAAAACCAACCGACCGCAGGTAATCGCGGCTTTGCTTCACATCTTCGAGGCTGCCGGCGACATTCCTCGGATCACGCTCCTGCTCGACGGTGATGAAGCCGTGATAGCCGATCTCCTCGAGCGTTCGCTTGACGGCGGGATAATCGATGACGCCGCGGCCGATCGGGCACATCACGCCCTGTCCGCAGGCATCGAAGAAGCGGATCGTCTCGCCAAGCACACGATCGAAGACGGTCTGGTCGATGTCCTTGAAGTGGACGTAATCGAGCCTGTCGGCATAGCGGCGGAGCATCTCCACGGGATCCATGCCGGCATAATAGCTATGGCCGGTGTCGAGGCAGAAGCCGGCGATCTCCTGCGGAATGTCTCTTGCCACCCGCTCGATCTCATCGGCGAATTCGATATAGCCACCCGCATGCGGGTGGATGACGGCGCGCACGCCATATTTGCGCTGAGCGAGTTCAGCAATCGCCGTGATATTGGCGATCATCCCGGCCCAGGCCTTGTCATCGAGACGCGGCGCCCGATCGGAATGGCCGGCGGCATAGTCGCGCTCGTCGTGGCCCCAGTCCATCACTGTGAGATAGGGTGTCCTGAACCGCTGGCCTGCCACCTGATCCGGCTGCGGCAACTTGGTGATGACGGCGCAGATCTCATCCGTCTGCCGCAGCAATGTCTCCCGGTTTTCAGGAGAGACCAGATCGTCGAAGATCGTGCCGGCGACGATGAAGAGATTGCGCTCGGTGAGCGCCTTGGCGACGAGCGCATCATCGAGCGGCACGTAACCATAGGGGCCGAGTTCGAGGCCGCCATAGCCGGCCGCCGCCGCCTCGTCGAAGACGCGTTCCCAGGCGGGAAGGTTTGGATTGTTGACGTCGTCCACGCCCCAGCAGCAGGGGGCTGTCGTAATGGTGATGGTCACGGTTTTATTCCTGATAGTGGTGCCGGGGCGGATGTTGACGATCAGCCAAGTTTCCCGGGCCAGTATTTGTCGACATATTTCTGGATTTCGGAGCGCATGAAGCGCCCGGAATCGTCGGCGCGCTCCTCCCAGCCGAAGACGCAGGCGGTGATGATGCCGTCGAATCCGACCGCGGCGAGCGAGGAGAAGAAGACATCCCAATTGATCTCGCCTTGGTACATATCCATGTGCTGATGGATGGTGACCTTCGCGCCCGGCGGATTGATGATGTAGCGCAGCCCGGAAGAGGCCTTGTGATTATAGGTATCGGCCACATGCACATGGGCAATCAGCGGGCCGGCATCGCGGATCATCTGCGCCATGTCGTCACCGAAATAGAAGGTATGCGGCGCGCAGTAGAGGAACTTGACGTTCTTCGAGCCGATGGTCTTCAGCATGTCGATCGCCGGATGCAGCGTTTCGCACCAGTCTTCCGGATGCGGTTCCATGTTGAGCGTGACGCCTTCGCGCTCGAACACCGGAACGAGTTCTTCTATCGAGCGCCACCAGGCGGCCTCGCTGTGCTCGTGGGTATGCATGCCGCCGCAGCAGCTGGCGCGGTGGCTGCGATCCGGCGATGGCCCGCGGCCGAATTCCGAGTTCATCGTATCGCAGCCCATTTCGGCCGAAATCGCGATCGCTTCCTTCCAGTAACGCACTGCTGCCTGCCGCTCGTCCTCATGCGGGCTCGCCCAGCGGTACATCGGCAGGATCGAGGCGAGCTGGACGCCGTGATCCTTGAGGGCCGCCTTGAATTCCGCGATGCGTTCCTTATGCGCCCGCGGGCGCACCCACCAGGGCAGAAAATCGTCGCGCGGTGAAAGCTCGATATGCTCATAACCGAGTTCCGCTGCCTTGCGGCAGAGGTCGCGCAGGTTGAGGTGACGGTGCATATGCGGGTCGAGTGCGATCTTCATCTGGCTCCTCCGTCATCCCCGGCCGCTTCGTGCCGGCGGATGATCCTTGATCTCGGTTGTTTTGGACCGTCCGGTGCTCCTCCCGGATTGCTGGTACGATACGGCTGCGGCGCCCCCATGCTCCAATGCTTACTTGATCAAATTTGATCATTGACCTCACAGCAGGCCGATGCTTTGCTGTGTCAAGCTTTGGGAGTGGGTGAGCCTGATGAAGGTGACTTTGAAGGATGTCGCAAGCCAAGCCGGCGTTGGCACCGCGACCGTGGAGCGCGTCCTTAACGGCCGCGGCGGCGTGCGGCCGGAGACGGTGGAGAAAGTCTTCCTGGCGGCAAGGCGGCTTGAATACCGGCAAAGCCTGCCGGTCGCCCATCGCGGCCTGATCCGGATAGAGGTGATTCTCGTTAGACCGGAGACCAGCTTCTATTCGCGTCTGAACCGGGCGTTCGAGCGCATCGCCGCCTCGCTCGGCGACAGCATCACCGTTCACCGCACCTTCGTCCGCGAGAACGAGCCGGCGCAATTCGCCCGCTACATCGCCAACCCGACGACACGCCGGTCGGCGCTGATCGTGGTCGCGCCCGACCATGCCGATGTCGTCACAAGCGTGCGCAAGGCGGCCGGTCTCGGCATTCCCGTTGTACAGATCATGACCCGTCCGGCCCCCGAACTGCCCTATGTCGGCATCGACAACTATGCTGCAGGACGCACCGCAGCTCACTACATGTCGGGCATGCTGGCGCAGCGCACCGGTTCGTTCGTCGCTCTCTGCCACAGCGGCGCCTATGAGAACCATAAGGAGCGGATCCGCGGCTTCTCCAGCTATCTCTCGGAGAAGGGTTCAAATGAACATCGTTTCGTCGAGGTTATGTTCGACCTCGATGACGAGCACAATGCCATGGAGTTGCTGCAAGCGGCGCTCAGACGGGAGCCCGGCATCATCGGCGTCTATAGTGCTGGCGGCGACAACAAGGGTGTTGCCAGGGTGCTCGAGGCAAACAAGGCTGGGCGGCCCTTCTGGGTCGGCCACGAATTGACGCGAGAGACGAAGGACTATCTCAGTCGTGGCATCATGTCGATCGTCCTCGACCAGGCGCCGGAGGTCCAGGCGAGGCGATCGATAGACCTTGCCCTGAACAGGCTCGGTCTCATCGAAGTGGAGGTCAGCGCCGAGCCGGTGCGCTTCCTGACGATCACATCGGAAAATCTCTGAGGCGGGATATGGATGCCCGGACAATCCGCTCGAATGAGCGCCAGCGGCTTTCACGGCGCCGGCGCGGACTTACTGCAGCTGCGGTTTCTTAAGAAAGCTGTTGCGGTCGGCGGACTTGATGCGCAGCCAGGCTTCCCGGCCGTTCCTGAGGATGCGCATGGGGATCTCGGCGCCGGCCGGGCCGCTGCTCCAGACCTTGCGGTAGAAATCGGCCAGGCCATCGACCTCTTCGTCGCGGATTTCCGAAATGATATCGCCCTGACGCAGGCCCGCCTGAGCGGCCGGCCCGCCTTCGGCCACGCTCATGACCACCACGCCGCCATTGCTCTCGGCGGAGAAGGCGCCGAGCCAGGGCCGCGGCGGTCTGTTGACCTGGCCCCGGTTCAAGAGATCGTCGAGGATCGGCGGCAAAAGGTCGATCGGCACGACCATGTTGATATCGGCGACCTCGTCGCCATCGCTCATCTGCAGGCGAAGCGAACCGATGCCGAGAAGCTTGCCGTCCGAACCGATCAGCGCCGCACCGCCCCATGAGGGATGGGCTGGTGACGTGAAAATCGCCTCGTCCAGCAGATATTCCCAATAGCCGGCGAATTCCTGCCGGGCGACGATATTAGCCTCGACGAATTCTCCGATGCCATCGGCCAGCACGACGGGATCGCCGGCCTTGGCCGTGGCCGCGTCGCCGAGATCCACCGCCGGCGCATTCAGAGGGCCAAGCGCCTGCACCAGACCGAAGCCGCTTTCCTGATCATAGGCAAGCGCATGCGCGGGAACCACACGCCCGTCATGGGTCGTCAGCCAGACCTCTTCGGCCTCGGTGATCAGATAACCGATGGTCAGCACCAGCCCGTTGCCGCGAATGACCACGCCGCTGCCCTCCCGGACAGTGCCCAGCGTCTCCGCTGTGAAGGCATCTTCCGGAATGGAGGAACGGACGGCCACGACTGACCGCAAAATCGGATCGATATTCATGCTTTCATCCCGATGGGCGCCGACGCGAAAGGCCGAAAGCCGGCGCATTCTTCCTTGAATAGGTAAGAGAATCGACGGCAGGTGCAAGACCGTATCGGAGCGAATTTCGGCAGGCCAACGCGCGACCTCCCTCCGATGCCTGCACCAATCAAGGTTTCACTGAGCGCCGAGACTATCTCGCATGGCACCGGCGGGCGGCTGAGCGCGACCATATTGCCGCGGCGAGCATCCCATCACTCTCTTGAAAGCGGTGCTGAATGCGCTTTCGGATTCATAGCCGAGCGACAGGGCGACACCGGCAATTGCTTCGGCCGAGCTTGTCAATCGGTCACCGGCGAGAAGCATGCGCCAGCGCGTCAGATAATCCATCGGCGCAAGCCCGACCTTTTCTTTGAAGTGGAGAGCAAAACTGGACCGCGACATCGAGGCACGTTCAGCCAGTGACTGCAGCGTCCACTTGCGGGCTGGATCGGCATGCAGGGCACCGATAGCCGCACCGATCCGCCGGTCGGTAAGCGCGAAAAGCCAGCCGACGCCGCGCGCATTCGGCGATGCGATATGGAGGCGCAACACCTGCATGAGCATAACATGAGCAAAATGCTCCGCCATCAGAAAGCCACCCGGCTGCTGGTCGCGCAATTCGCGCGTCATCCGATCGAGACACCAGCGCAGCACGGCGGCGTGATCGGAATCCCTCTTCACGTGGACGATCGGCGGCAGGATTCCGAGAAGGATGTCCGAATTTCCTCCCGAAAAGGAAAAACGGCTGCCGATCAGGAAGAAATCGCCGCCGCCATTGCAAGTCGCAATGCCGTCGCGGGCGATCGAATAGATCGCATCGGACGGGATCGCTTCGAGAGCCGGATCGCTGGCGAGACGAAAGGCTCGGCGGCTCGTCAGCAGAAAGCAGTCGCTTTCCTCCAGGCGGACAGCTTCGGGGACGCCATCGACGCTCAGCCAGCAAGCGCCTGAAATCACTGCGTTGAACTTGATGCCGTCAGGGGGCGGAAAATCGATCGCCCAAGCACCGCCAGCGTCAAGCCCCGCGGAAACATAGCTGCGCGGTTTGAGCAATGCGAGAACATCGGATAACGGGTCCATGTAGAAATCCGGACGATGGCGAAGAGATGCCGGACTTTAGCGCATGGATCGTCTGGAAGCCACGCCTTATTCTCGCGACCGTCATCCCAAGCGACGGCAACGCGCCGCAGAACAAAGGTAATTATCATGAGTGACAAACAAGTCCCCATCCGCTCCGGATTTGGAGCCCACACGACGGCCGGCGAGGTTCTGGCCGGTCTCGATCTTTCCGGCAAGCGCGCCATCGTCACCGGCGGCCATTCCGGCCTCGGGCTCGAGACCACGCGCGCTCTGGCGGGCGCCGGCGCCAAGGTGACCATCGGCGCAAGGAGCATCGAGGCGGCGCGTAGCGCGGTCGCCGGTATCGATGGCGTAGAGATTGATCGGCTCGACCTTTCCGACCTCGAAAGCGTTCGCGCCTTTGCCGAGCGGTTCGTCGCATCTGGCCGCAGCGTCGACATTCTGATCAACAGCGCCGGCATCATGGCCTGCCCGGAAACGCGTGTCGGCGACGGATGGGAGGCACAGTTCGCGACCAATCATCTCGGCCATTTCGCCTTGGTCAACCGCCTCTGGTCGGCGATCTCGCGCGGCACTCGCATCGTTTCGGTTTCCTCCGGTGGCCATGGCAACTCGGCCATACGATGGGAGGATGTGCATTTCGAGACCGGTTACGACAAATGGCAGGCCTACGGCCAGTCGAAGACCGCCAACGCACTTTTCGCCGTGCATCTGGACAGGCTCGGGCGCGACACCGGCATCCGCGCCTTCTCGCTGCACCCGGGCAAGATTTTTACCCCCTTGCAGCGCCATCTCGCAAAGGAGGAAATGGTCAGTGCCGGCTGGATCGATGCAGACGGCAATCCGATTGATCCGACGTTCAAGACACCAGCCCAGGGGGCAGCGACGCAGGTTTGGGCGGCGACCTCGCCACAACTCGAAGGTATGGGAGGCCTCTATTGCGAGGACTGCGATATCGCCATCCGCGCAACGGTTGGAGAACCCGGCGGCGTCAGCGACCATGCAGCCGATCCCGAGGAGGCGGCACGCCTGTGGATCTTGTCGGCAAGGCTGACCGGCATTGACGCTTTCGCGGCGTACGCCTGAAGCCATGGCTCGCGGCGTCGTCAATGCGCGCTGAAGACGCTGCCGATTGTCTTGCCGTCCTCGCGCCTCACCCGGGACTTCTCGGGTGAAGCCCGATCGGCAAGCCGAGCGGATCGTCTGCACGTCATTGGCGCACACGCTGCCGAAATCGGCCTGCGACAGCGCGGTCGTCGTGCCAGATCGAATTTGCGCAAACAGCAGTCAAATCCGGCGACAATCCGTCATTAAATTGTATCAAGGCGTGCGCAAAAGCTGCGGCATTTCGTCGTGCATCATTCTCGGGACTTGGCGCGCGACATTTTTCGTGACAGCGGCATTATGCAACAATATACGGTCAATCTCATCAGGAATCAGACCGACACGGATCACGACATGAAAGACTGGCATCCCGATCTCAGCCGCAGCAGCAGTCCGCGTTATATGGCGATCGCCGATGTGATCGAAATGGATCTGCGCAGCGGGCATCTGGTGGTTGGGGACCGGCTGCCGCCGCAACGCGAACTCGCCAAGCGGCTGAATGTCGATTTCACGACGGTGGCGAGAGGTTATGTCGAGGCGCAGAAGCGTGGGCTTGTGGATTCGCATGTCGGCCGAGGCACCTTCGTTACCGGTGGCGCGGACAAGGAGCGCCAGGGATTCGCGCCCGACGCCGCGCCCGATCCCCGCCGCGCCTCCATCGTCGATTTCTCGATGAACATGCCGCCGGAAACGCACGACCCCGAGCTGATCGCCCGCATGCGCGAGGGCATGTCGGCGGTGACGGCGAACCTCATTCCGCTTCTGCGCTACCAGGGCTTCGGCGGCTCCAGCATGGACAAGGAGGCTGCGGCCTCCTGGCTCAGCCGTCGCGGGCTGGTGCCCTCGCAGGAGCGCATCTTCGTCACACCCGGCGCCCATCCGGCCCTGCTGGCGATCTTCGGCCTGCTGGCAAAACCGGGCGAAACCGTGCTTTCGGAAATCATCACCTATCCCGGCATGCGCTCGATCGCCGCCCAGCTGCGGCTCAATCTGGCCGGTCTGCCGATGGACGAGGACGGTATCCTGCCGGACGCCTTTGCCGAGGCCTGCGAGAGATTGAAGCCGAAGGCGCTCTATCTCAATCCGACGCTGCAGAATCCGACGACGCTGACCATTCCGGCCAGGCGCCGCGAGGAGATCTGCGCCGTTGCCCGCAAATATCATGTGCCGATCGTCGAGGACGATGCCTATGGCTTCATTCCGCAGCACGGCCCGGCGCCGCTCGCGGCAACAGCGCCCGATCTGACCTGGCATATCGGCGGGCTGGCGAAATGCATCGGCGCGGGTCTGCGACTTGCTTATGTCGTAGCGCCGGACAGCAAGGCCGTGTGGCCCTTCGTCAGCGCCATGCGCGCCAACAATGTTATGGCCTCGCCGCTGACCGTGGCGCTCGCCACCCGCTGGATCGAGGACGGCACCGCCGATACGATCCTGCGTTTCATCCGCGCCGAGGCCGCCGCCCGCCAGCAGATGGTCGCCGCCATCCTGCCGCCCGGCAGCTACCGCGCCGATCCGATCAGTTTCAACATCTGGCTGCCGCTCTCCAACGGCTGGACCCGCTCGACCTTCGGCAGCCACACCCGTTCTTCCGGCATCGGCGTCGTCGCAAGCGATGCCTTCACGGTCGAGGGCGCGGCGCCCGAGGCCGTGCGTGTCTGCCTTGGCGGACCGATCACCCGGGAGAAACTGCAGGGCGCACTGGAATTCATGGCCCATGCGCTGGAAGGCCCGCCGGAAATGGCAGCGTCGTTCTTCTGACGCGGAAACGCCGCCCCAGGCTGATCAGGCACGAGCGGTCGAGATCAGATCGGTCTGGCCCTGATCTGTCGGGGCCTGGGCGAAGCGAAACCGTCACGTTCACGTCTGATTCGCCCAGGCTGCCAGGCCTGGCTGCGGCCCCAAATGCTGCTTGATAAATCTGCAGTCAGCTTGCTGCCGGCATGCGCTGGGGGCTCCGCGGCATTCTGACGAATTGACTGGTAATTTCCTTATAATGTAATTATATTGAATGCAGTCATTACAGATATTGATGGCATCAATGTTTGCGAAGCAAGAAAGCGAGATCGTCATGAATACGGAATATCCCCCACTACCTCCGGTACAGACCGGCATCAGGGGGCGCTGCCCGCGCTGCGGCCAGGGCCATATGTTCAGGGGCTTCCTGACGTTGCGGCCGGAATGCGAGGTCTGCGGTCTCGATTATTCCTTCGCCGATCCGGCCGACGGTCCGGCCTTCTTCGTCATCTGCTTCGCCTGCGTCCCGAGCGTGCTGCTCGGCGTCTGGCTGGAGGTGGCCTTTTCGGCGCCGATCTGGGTACAGCTTCTGGTCACCGGTCCGTTCATGCTCGCCACCTGTATTCCGCCGCTCCGGCCGCTGAAGGGCTGGCTGGTCGCCAGCCAGTATTTCTACAAGGCGGAAGAGGGCAAGCTCGCCTAGAGCATGATGCCGAAAAGTGTGAGCGGTTTTCGGACGACATCATGCTCTACTTCTTTGATCTAGATCAGGATTCAGATTTTAGGCCGATCGGGCCTAAAATCATCCTGATCTAGGACTTGTTTAGCGTCGCGCGCAGGCGCGGCGTCGCGAAATCGAGCAGCGCCCGCAGTTTCAGGGGCACCAGTCCCTGCGCGGGATAAACGAGATGCACCGGCGCCGGCGGCGGTTCGAAATCTTGGAGCAGCGGCACCAGCAGGCCAGCCATCTCGGCGCGTGCGGCCTGGTAGGAGAGCACGCGGGTGATGCCGAGGCCGGCGACAGCCGCATCGACCGCGGCCTCGGCAGTGTTGACGGCAAGCCGCGAGCGGATCGGCACCGTGAGATCATGTTTCCCCTCGGTGAATGTCCAGCTCAGCATCGAGGCCATACCCTCGAAGGTGACGCAGTCATGCCCGGCGAGATCGCCTGGGTGCCGGGGGTGAGCGTGCCGTGTGAGATAATCCGGGCTGGCATAGACCGTGCGGTGGATCGCGCCGAGCCTTGTGGCGATCAGGTTACTATCAGGCAGGTTGCCGATCCTCAGCGCCACGTCGATATGATCCTCGACGAGGTTCGACAGCCGGTCGCCAAGCATCAGCCGCAGATTGATATCGGGATAGGCTTTCAGGAAATCCACCACGACAGGCAGGACATGCAGCCGCCCGAAGACGATCGGTGCGGTCATCGTCAGTTCGCCCTTCGGGGCGCTGTATTCGCCGGCTGCCGTCCGTTCCGCCTCTTCCACCCGATCGAGAATTTCCCGCGCCGCCTCGACATAGGAGCGGCCGGCCTCCGTCAGCGTGATCTTCCGGTTGCTCCGTTGCAGCAGCTGGGCGTTGAGATGGGCTTCCAGTTCCGAAACCTTGCGGCTGACGGTTGCGAGCGGGGATCGCAGATGCCGTGAGGCGGCCGACAGGCTGCCCTGTTCGACGACGGCAAGAAGCACGATCATGGCGTCGAGGCGGTCCATTCTATCCTTCCATGAATTGGTAAGATGCCTCCCAGATTAGCATTCTACTGCAGCCAGATGGAAGGCAGTAAATTATGCCGCAGATGGTTCGAAGCGGCCATCGGCAACCGCGTCCCGTCGATTAGAAGACCAGAGGAACCATCATGAAGCTCTATCACCACCCGCTTTCCGGCCATGCCCACCGGGCTCACCTGTTCCTGTCGCTGCTTGGCGTGCCCTATGAACTGGTCGAGGTCGACCTGGCGGCTGGCGCTCACAAGGCGCCGGACTTTCTGAAGCTCAATCCCTTTGGCCAGGTGCCGGTGCTCGACGACAATGGCACGGTCATTGCCGATTCCTCTGCCATCCTCGTCTATCTCGCGCGCAAATGTGGCCGCACCGACTGGTTGCCGGAAGAGTCGGTGGCCGCGGCGCGGATACAGAAATGGCTCTCGGTTGCAGCAGGCGAGATCGCTTATGGGCCATGTGCTGCGCGCCTAGTCACCGTCTTCGGCGCTGACTTCCGCACCGACGAGGTGATCGCCCGGGCGCACCGCATTCTTGCGCTGATCGAGGCGGAGCTCCACGGTCACAGCTTCCTGCTCGGCGACAATCCTGTGATCGCCGACGTGGCGCTCTACAGCTACATCGCCAATGCGCCGGAGGGTAATGTCGATATCTCGGCCTATCCAAGCGTTCGCGCCTGGCTTGCGCGCATCGAGGCGCTGCCGGGTTTCGTCGGTTTTCGCAAGACCAAGATCGGCCTTGCCGCGTGACAAGCCGCCGGGGCAGGGACGCTGCCCCGGTTCCCAAAATGCTGCCCCGAAGGAGGCCGTGATGCTGGAACAGACAAGACAGGATGCCACATCGCCCTGGCATGCGGGCGAACTCGCCATGCAGCGCAGTGTCGGTGTCGCCGAACGCATGGACGGGCCGGGCCGGAATTTCGTCCGCAAGGCCATGCCGGAGCAGCATCGCGCCTTCTTTCCGATGCTGCCTTTCGTCGTGCTCGGCGCGGTCGATGCCAAGGGCGATGTCTGGGCAACGGTCAGGGCCGAGCGCCCGGGGTTCATGGCCTCGCCGGAGCCGGAGATTCTCGAGGTGCACCTGCCGCGTGACGCAGCCGATCCTGCCGATGCCGGCATGGAGGATGGTGACGCGATTGGAATGCTCGGCATCCAGCTCGAGACCCGGCGGCGCAACCGGCTGAACGGCGTGATCCACAGGACGGATGCTGAAGCTTTCCAAGTACGCGTCGGCCAGAGCTTCGGCAATTGCCCGCAATATATCCAGCTTCGCTCCTCCGCCTTCGTCCGCGATCCCGATCTGCCGACGGCGATGCCGACGCTTCATTCCAGCCAACTCGACGATCGGGCGCTAGGGATGATCGAGGGCGCCGATACGTTTTTCGTCGCCTCCTATGTCGACCGCGACAATGGCGAGCGACAGGTGGACGTGTCCCATCGCGGCGGCAATGCCGGCTTCGTCCATGTCGGCGCCGATGGCGTACTGACCATTCCCGATTTTCCCGGCAATCGGTTCTTCAACACGCTGGGTAATTTCCTCGTCAACCCGAAGGCGGGGCTGGTCTTCATCGATTTCGAAACCGGGGACATGCTGCAGATGACGGGCAGGGCCGAGGTGCTGCTGGATGCGCCTGAGATCGCCACCTTTCAACGGGCGGAACGGTTGTGGCGTTTCACGCCGCAAGAGATTGTGCTTCGCCCGGATGCCCTGCCGTTGCGGTGGCGCCGGCCTCCCGGCCTTTGAGAAACGCCGCCTGGAAGCGGCTTGCCAATCAATGTACTGATCAGTACAATGATAACCGTTCAGTACAGGAGTGCCCGGAGAACCTATGTCCAGCCTCGTCCCGCCTTTCACCCTTGAGACCGCCACCCTGAAAGTCCGTCTTGCCGAGGATGGCTGGAACAGCCGTGATCCCCAGCGCGTCTCGCTCGTCTATACGCCGGACAGCCGCTGGCGGAACCGCGCTGAATTCATCACCGGCCGCGCCGAGATCGTCGCTTTCCTCACCCGCAAATGGGCAAAGGAGCTGGATTACCGGCTGATCAAGGAGATCTGGGCCTTCACCGATCATCGCATCGCCGTGCGCTTCGCCTATGAATGGCACGATGACAGCGGCAACTGGTTCCGCTCCTATGGCAACGAGAACTGGGAATTCGACGCCGCCGGCTTGATGCAGCGCCGCTTCGCCTGCATCAACGACCTGCCGATCCGGGAATCGGAGCGCAAGTACCATTGGCCACTCGGCCGGCGGCCGGATGACCATCCCGGTCTGACCGAACTCGGCCTCTAAACTAGCCAGGGAAGCCACGGGTGAAGACCGTCTACGAACGCGCCGACATCGTACAGCTGCTCGCCGAAATCTTCCGCGAGCTCGGCTATGAGGGCACGTCGCTCAGCCGCATCACCGAACGCACCGGCATCGGCAAGGGCAGCCTTTACCACTTCTTCCCCGGTGGTAAGGAGGAGATGGCGGGCGCCGTGCTCGCCGATGTCGATGCCTGGTTCGAACATGCGATCTATCAGCCGCTGAGAAAGGACGACGCCGATCAGGCGATCGCGGCGATGTGGACGAATGTGAACGACTACTTCCGCTCCGGTCGCCGCATCTGCCTCGTCGGCGCCTTCGCGCTTGACGAAACCCGCGAGCGGTTTTCGGCAGAGATCGGCGATTATTTCATTCGCTGGATCGACGCCTTGCGCTCGGCGTTGATGCGGGCAGGCTGCTCTGAGGGGGAGGCGCAAACACTCGCCGAGGAGGGCGTCGCGGGCATTCAAGGCGCACTGGTGCTGTCGCGTGCGCTCGACGACAGGATGATTTTCACCCGATCATTGGACACGCTGGCGAAACGGCTAGATGCTGTGATGCGATGAGGGGCGGTCAACCGCTGGGACGTGTATTGTACCTATGAAAAAATTCACCCGGCCATGAGTGACTGGCCGGGGCGTTGATCGGGCGCTGGGGCGGCGCTCGAGCTTAAATCGGTACCGCTTTGCGTCTATTTCAGCGTTGCTGTTGAGGCTGCTGGGCCGGGCGCGTATTTTCCCGTTCAGGGCGAACCTGGCGCCATTCGTTTTCCATCTGGTCGACGACATGCTGGGGAATGGTGGTTGGGCTATTGGCGGACGTCTGCATCGGAAGTCTCCTCTTTTCGCAGTAAGGCTTCAGGGCAGGAAGATGCATTGCACAAGACAAAAGGCGTGTAAATCAGTGGCTTAAACACTTTAAACGATTAAATCGAATTTAATCGATTAAGATAGTTTTAACCTTGATATTTGAGGGAAGCGCGGAATGGTTGTCCACATGGACCGGGCATTCTTTTTCGATACGGTACGGCACGGACTCTTCAAGGGAAACCTGACTCAGCCTCAGGTAGTGGGCATCACGGCGATTCTCGACGCCTGGGAAGAACGGTTTGCCGATGCCGACCGGCGGTGGCTCGCCTATATCCTCGCAACCGCTTACCACGAGACCGCCTATACGATGCAGCCGGTGCGTGAGACGCTGGCGGAAAGCGATGCGCGCGCAGTCGAGATCCTCGAGACGGCCTTTGCCGCAGGCCGGCTCTCTTGGGTGAAGACGCCCTACTGGCGGCCGGACGAGGATGGCTGCAGCTGGCTCGGACGCGGCCTGGTGCAGCTCACCCACAAGCGGAACTACGAGGCGATGAGTGTGCTGACGGGGATCGATCTCGTTGCCGATCCCGACCGGGCGATGGAGATGGATGCGGCGGTGACGATCCTGATCGAGGGCATGCTGCAGGGAAGTTTTACCGGCCACAAGCTCGCCGATCACCTGAACGCGACGACCGCGGATTGGGTGAATGCGCGCCGCATCGTCAATGGGAGCGACCGGGCGGAAAAGCTCGCCGCTTATGCCATGGTCTTCGATGCGGCGATACGTCCCGATGCGGCCCGTGGCATGCTCGCGCGGTTGAAGGCCTGGGGCGCGCGTGTTATCGCCCGGCTGACAGCTGGAGCGCCGCGCCTCCGATAGGGTGCGCCAAGGTCGCTTCATCATTTTGATAAATCTGACAGGAGCTTCCGCGTGATCCGTCATATCGTCTTCTTCACCGTGCAGGAGGAACATCTGCAGGAGGTGAGGGCCGGGCTTTCTATACTGACCGGCATTCCGCATGCGCGGCTGCTGGAAATCGGCACCAATGTGAAGACCGATCAGCTGGGCACCGAGATCGATCTCGTAGTCTATGGCGAATTCGACGACGAGGCGGCCCTTGCCGCCTACAAGGCGCATCCCGATTATCAGCTCTCGATCGATCGCGTGCGGCCGCTCCGGGAAAAGCGCATCGCCGCCGACTACGATAACCGCACGGCTGTGACGCGGCCGCTCTGACTTGCCCAGGCGTTTGGCCACGCTGTATTCCATCGAAATTTCAACTGGATGAATGATTTTCCGGATTCGGATCGCCCGGAAGCTGACTCAACTTCTGAGTCCTCAGACTCACCTTTCGAAAAAGCGGCGGCAAGCGATTCAAAAGATTCGTGAAAAGCGGCTTCTGGTTCATGATCTGGCTGCCGCAGCGGTTGCGGCGTATGGACGGAAAGCCGCGCTCGTCCATGCTTGGATGATAATCAAGAGACATTAAGAATGGCTGACTCTGATGCGCGGGCACCGCGCACCAGCGCCATCAGCATCAGCACGAAGGCCAGCGACAAGGCCGCGAGAACGGCGCAGGCGGCGAGCGCCGGGCCGGTGCCGGCGCGATCGAGGATGGCGGTGAAGATGACGGGGGCGATGGCGTTGGCGAGGTTCTGCGGCAGCGACAGCCGGGCCGATTGCAGTCCGAATTCGCGCGGTGAGAACAGCGCCAGCGGTAGCAGCGCGCGGGCGACGGTCATGACCCCGGTGCCGAACCCGTAAAACAGGACGAAGGTGACAAGCAGCGGCGTCGACGGGCTGGCAACCAGCATCATCAGGAAACTGATCATCATCAGGCTGATGCCCATGACCGCGCTGAGCATGGGGTTGCCGTGCCGGCCGAGCAGCATGTCGAGGAAACGTGCAGAGATGCCGAGGACGCCGCGTGCCGAGCCGAGCTGCAGCGCAAAGGCCGGCGAGGCGCCGGACTGGCGGAAGATTTCGAGCAGTGATGGCGAGATGCCGAAGGTGACGAAGGTCGAGATCGTCGTCGCCGCGGCGATCAGCAGGAAGGCTTTTCGCTGCTTGGCTTTCGACAGCGGCACCGGAGCGATTTCGGCTGTGCCGCCTTCGACATGTGTTGCGATCGGCTTCGGCAGGCCTAAGAGATGCAGCGGCAGACAGACGAAGAATTGCAGCGCCGCACAGACCAGGAAGGTGAGGCGCCAGCCGACCGCCTCGTTGAGCAGGCTGAGGATCGGCCAGAAGATGGCGCTCGAAAGCCCGGTGAACAGCATCAGGATGGCGATGACGCGTTTGCCGTTTGCTCCTTCGCGCTCGACGACGGCGGTATAGGCCGGCGCCGAGAGGCCAAATGCGCCGCCGATGCCGATGATGACCCAGGCGCTGGCATAGAGCACGATGCCGTTTGCGGCGGCAAGCAGAAGCAGCCCGAGCGCAAAGGTCAGCGAGGCGGCCGAAAGCACACGGGCAGCACCATAGCGGCCGAGCCATCGGCCGGTCGCCGGACCGACGATGGCGCTGACCACCATCATGATCGTCAGGCCGGCAAACGCCACTTCGTTCGCCAGGCCGAGATCCGGCGCGACGACACGGCCCATGACCCCGAGCATGTCGAACGTCGTGCCCCAGCCGATCAGCTGGGTAACGGCGAGGACGGTGACCGTCTGCGCCGAGCGGAAGCGGGAGGATTTTGGCATTGGTGCTGAAACGGTCTGAAATGTGGGGGCGGCAAGGACATAACAGTTTCAACCGGCCCGTGAAAGCTGCGGTCGGCAGGAATCGGAACGGCGCGGCCGATTCGCGGACAAAGACTGTGGTGTCGGTCCCGCCGGCTCCCCACCTTTACCGGAGGTGACAAAGAACGCGTGGATAAGGCTGGAGGTCATCGTTTATGGGTGCAATGGCGGTGGCCGTAGCTGGTTGCTGCGGCGTTTTCCAGGCCCTGAAACCGGCTGCATCGAACAGTCGAGAACAGTTCTAAACACCCTGCATTACGGGGCATTCATTTGCCATTCAGGTCGCGTGAGTACATATTCGGAGCAAGTTGGCATTACCTTGAAAGCATAACACATGGCCTTTCCTCTGAGCGTCGCAGCATTGGCCGCCGGACTGGTGGTATCGGCGCCCTCACCGGACGCCACGAGCAGTTTTGTCGTGCGTATCGGAGGCGATTGCAGCGCCGCCGCAGCCCAGGTCGTCGAGCAGACAGGCGGCCAGCTCCTGTCCGTGCAACCGGTGGGCGATACCTGCATCATCACCGTTCTTGTGCAGGGCAATGGACAGCGCCCACGCAAAGTCACGGTAAAGGTTCCGATGTAGGCGGAATCGGCTTATTCAGGACATTGATTGATTTGAAGCGGACGAAGGCGGACCGATGCGCATCCTGGTAGTCGAAGACGACGTGAATCTGAACCGGCAGCTGGCCGACACGCTGAAGGAGGCGGGCTATGTCGTCGACCAGGCGTTCGATGGCGAGGAAGGCCATTTCCTCGGCGACACCGAACCCTATGACGCCATCATCCTCGATATCGGCCTGCCGGAGTTGGACGGGGTCACCGTTCTAGAAAAATGGCGTGGCGCCGGCCGCGGTGTGCCGGTGCTGATCCTGACGGCGCGCGACCGCTGGAGCGACAAGGTCGCCGGCATCGATGCCGGTGCCGACGACTACGTCACCAAGCCCTTCCATGTCGAGGAAGTGCTGGCCCGCCTTCGGGCGCTGATCCGGCGCGCGGCCGGGCATTCCTCATCCGAGATCATCTGCGGGCCGGTGCGGCTCGATACCAAATCCTCGAAGGCGACGGTCAACGGCGCGACGCTGAAGCTGACCTCGCACGAATATCGCCTGCTTTCCTATCTCATGCACCACATGGGCGAGGTCGTCTCGCGCACGGAACTGGTCGAGCATATGTACGACCAGGATTTCGACCGTGATTCCAACACGATCGAGGTCTTCGTCGGCCGCCTGCGCAAGAAAATGGGGGTCGATCTGATCGAAACGGTGCGCGGTCTCGGTTACCGTATCCAAGCGCCGAAACATGCGAATTAAGTCGCTCACCGCACGTGTGTTGCTGCTGACCACGGTCTGGTCGACGGTGGCGCTGGTGGTGATCGGCCTCTTGATCTCCACCCTCTACCGCAAGAGCGCCGAACGCGGTTTCCAGGATCTGTTGCGGGCGCAGCTCTACAACGTCATCAATTCGGTGACGATCGGCGATCAGGGCGCTCTCAGCGGCAGCCCGCAGCTCGGCGACCTGCGTTTTGCCCAGCCGAAGACCGGCTGGTACTGGGTGGTGGAGCCGCTCGGCACCTATACGACCGCGCCGCTGGTGTCGCCTTCGCTCGGCTCGGCGCTCATTCCGGTTCCCTCCGTCGTCGAGGCGCCCTTCGACAAGAATTACGAGCGCTACTATCAGGTGACGGATGCTTCCGGGAACCGCGTGCAGGTGGCCGAGACCGAAGTGGTGCTCGATACCGACGGCCGCGCGGCGCGCGTCCGCGTCACCGGTAACGTCGATGTCGTCGAGGACGACGTGCGCACCTTTTCCCACAGCCTCTATCTGGCGCTCGCCGGTTTCGGCGTCGGCAGCCTGATCGTCAATGCGCTGGCGATTCTCTACGGCCTGAAGCCGCTCGACAAGGCACGCGCCGCGCTGGAGCGCATCCGCGCCGGCGAGAGCGAGCAGCTGAAGGGCGACTTCCCGCGCGAAATCCTGCCGCTCGCCAACGAGGTGAATGCGCTGATCGACAGCAATCGTCGCATTGTCGAGCGGGCCCGCATGCAGGTCGGCAATCTCGCGCATTCGCTGAAGACGCCGATCGCCGTGCTTCTCAACGAGGCGCGCGTGCTCGAAAAATCCCATGGTGAGCTGGTGCGCAGCCAGGCGGAAGCGATGCAGGGGCAGGTGCAGTCCTATCTCAATCGGGCGCGCATCGCCGCGCAGCGCGAATCCGTGCTCGCCCGCACCGATGCCGAGCCGGCGCTTGAACGGCTGGTGCGCGTCATGCGCCGGCTGAACGTCGATACCGAATTCGATCTCGTCGTCTCGCCGCCGCATCTGGCCGTTGCCATGGAGCAGCAGGATCTCGAAGAGACCGTCGGCAATCTCCTGGAAAATGCGGCGCGTTTTGCCAAAAGCCGGGTGCGGCTTTCGGCCGTCGAGGCCGGCGAGGATGTGAAGGGGGTTGAGGCGAGCGGCCGCCGCCACTGGGTGGAACTCGCCGTCGAGGATGACGGGCCGGGCCTGGAGCCGGACCAGATCCGCGAGGCGTTGAAGCGAGGCCGCAGGCTCGACGAAAGCAAGCCTGGAACCGGGCTCGGGCTTTCGATCGTCACCGAGATTTCCAATGAGTACCAGGGACGGCTCGAGCTTTCCCGCGGTGAATGGGGCGGGCTGAAGGCGAAGCTTATCCTGCCCGGCGTCACAAAGGATGTTGCATGAGCAACTGCTTGATGTCACAAAGATACTGGCAAATGTATAGCATGCTTTGCCTTAATGCTGACACGGGGACGCTGCACTTCGATCGGCTGAAATTGACCCCTGATCGTGGTTCGACGCAATGATTTTACGCTCGCAAGGCATGATCGCTTCCGCTCTTCTCGTCGCCGTCGCGCTGTCCGGCTGCACGACGACGAAGAGTGCCGCTTCGCGCGGCATTTTTTCGAGCAAGCCCTCGGCATCGGCCGCCTTCATCACCGCGCTGCAGGGCGGCATCGTCGGCCGCAGCGGCGTGACGCTGAACGACAGCGACAAGCAGCGCGCGCTCGAGGCTGAATATCGGGCCCTGGAAGGGGCCGCCGTCGGCCAGCCGGTGCTCTGGACCGGCAAGGACGTGACCGGCAAGGTGGTCGCGGCTGCACCCTATCAGGTCGGTTCGCAGAACTGCCGGCAATATACCCACACGCTGACCGTCGACGGCAAGGACACGGTGACGCGGGGCGCTGCCTGCCGCAATGACGACGGCAGCTGGTCGCCGCTCTGAATTGCGGCCAATAGAGCGCCGCGCGTCCGACAGGACACGCTAAGGACGCTCTATCACTTTAAATGGCGCATAATCCTTTCCGAAAATCGATTCCGATTCTCGGGGTTATGCGCTAGCCTCAAATCTTCGTCATTCCGGCTTTGGCAGTTGGAATGAAGGCGCGCTTCACGTATTTGGGCGACATGCTGTTCTGGATTCTCGTTGCCGCTTTGACGGCAGCCCTCGTCGTTATCCTGCTCTACCCCCTTCTGCGCGGAGCGAAGGCGGCGGATAATATCCGTGCGGGCGAGGCGGCGGTCTATCGCGACCAGTTGCGCGAACTCGACCGGGATCTCGATGGCGGGCTGATCACCCGGGAGGAGGCTGATTATGCGAGGGCGGAAATCGGCCGGCGGCTGATCGCCGTCTCTGCCGACGAGCCGGCGCAAACGCCGAAACCCACCCGGCATCACCGTTTCACCGAAGCCTTCGTTCTCCTGGTCCTGCCGGCTCTCGGGCTCTGTCTTTATTTGACGACGGGCAGGCCGGACCTGCCCTCGCAGCCGCTCGAAGCGCGGCTGGAAAATCCTGGCAACGACGTGGCGGTGCTGATCGCCAAGGCGGAACGGCACCTGGCTGAGAAGCCCGATGACGGCAAGGGCTGGGACGTGCTGGCGCCGATCTATTTCCGCACGATGCGCGTCAACGATGCGCAACTGGCCTATCGCAATGCCATCCGGCTTCTCGGCCCGAGCCCGGTCCGGCTCGATGGCCTTGCCGAGACGCTGATGGCGGTCTCCGACGGCGTGGTGACGGAGGAGGCGCGGCAGGTGCTGGAACAATCGCTGACGCTCGAACCTGACAATCCGCGTGCCCGCTTCTACATCGCCCTCAGCGTGGAGCAGGCGGGACGGCCGAACGAGGCGCGCCAGGCCTTCGAGGCGCTGGCAAAACAATCGCCATCAGATGCGCCCTGGCTGCCGCTGGTCAACCAGCATATCGCCATGAACGGCGGCGCGCCGGCCGGGACCGATCCGGCTGCCCCGGGCGCCGATCCGGCTGCCCCGGGCGCCGGTCCGGCTGCCCCCGGCAATCCCACGCAGCAAGATGTGGCGGCGGCCGAGACTATGAGCGCCGGCAACCAGCAGCAGATGATCCGCGGCATGGTCGAGAGCCTCGACGCCAAGCTCAGCGAGGATCCGAACAATTTCGAGGGATGGATGCGGCTCGTCCGCTCTTACGCCGTATTAAACGACAAAGATCGCGCCGCCGGCGCCTTGAAGCGTGGGCTTGCGGCCTTTCCGCCGCCCGGCGAACAGGGCAGGCAATTGCTGGCGCTTGCTAGGGAACTCGGCATAGCCACGGAGGGAGCGACGCAATGACACGCAAGCAGAAGCGCCTGGC
This sequence comes from Rhizobium sp. SRDI943, assembly GCF_057653695.1. Classification (NCBI taxonomy): domain Bacteria; kingdom Pseudomonadati; phylum Pseudomonadota; class Alphaproteobacteria; order Hyphomicrobiales; family Rhizobiaceae; genus Rhizobium; species Rhizobium sp. SRDI943. The sequence continues at coordinate 1,060,707 of NZ_CM172787.1, forward strand.
GGTGATTGCGGGCGGCATGGGCTTCATCCTCGCCGCCGTGCTGCTGGTGATGTTCGCCTTCAGCCAGTCGGTCGCCTATTTCTACATGCCGGCCGATCTCGCCAAGACGCCGGTGGCGCCGGAAACCCGCATCCGCCTCGGCGGCCTGGTCGGTGAGGGCAGTGTCGTGCGCGGCACCGGTTCGACGGTGGAGTTTGCCGTCACCGACGGCAGCACCAATGCCGTGAAGGTCAAATATACCGGCATCCTTCCCGATCTCTTCCGCGAGGGCCAGGGCGTCGTCACCGAAGGCATGTTTGCCGCTGGAACGAACGTCTTCGTCGCCGACACCGTGCTTGCCAAGCATGACGAGACCTACATGCCGAAGGATGTGGCCGACAGGCTCAAATCCCAGGGACTGTGGAAGGAAGGCCAAGGCCAGGAAGCTCAAGGGAAAGAAGCTCAGGGCCAGGAAGTGAAGGCGACGCCATGATCATCGAGATCGGCCATTACGCGCTGGTGCTGGCGCTGGCCACGGCGCTCATCCTCTCCATCGTGCCGGTGATCGGAGCCCGCCGTCACGACCGGGCGATGATGGATGTGGCGACGATCGGCTCGCTGGCGATGTTTGCGCTCGTGGCCTTCTCCTTCGGTGTGTTGACTTATGCCCATGTCGTCTCGGATTTCTCGGTCGAGAACGTCTGGGAGAATTCGCATTCGCTGGTGCCGCTGCTCTATAAATATTCCGGCGTCTGGGGCAATCACGAGGGATCGATGATGCTCTGGCTGTTGATCCTGACGCTGTTCAGCGCGCTGGTCGCCATCTTCGGCCGCAATCTGCCGGAGACGCTGAAAGCCAACGTATTGGCCGTGCAAGCCTGGATTTCGGTCGCCTTCACGCTGTTCATCCTGCTGACCTCCAATCCCTTCCTCCGTCTCGATCCGGCGCCGGCCGAGGGCCGCGATCTCAACCCGGTTCTTCAGGATGTCGGCCTCGCGATCCATCCGCCGCTGCTCTATCTCGGTTATGTCGGCTTCTCCGTCTGCTTTTCCTTTGCGGTTGCGGCCCTGCTGGAAGGGCGCATCGACGCCGCCTGGGCACGCTGGGTGCGGCCCTGGACGCTGGCCGCCTGGACCTTTCTGACGCTTGGCATCGCCATGGGCTCCTACTGGGCCTATTACGAGCTCGGCTGGGGCGGCTGGTGGTTCTGGGACCCGGTGGAAAATGCCTCCTTCATGCCGTGGCTAGCGGGCACCGCACTGCTGCATTCGGCGCTTGTCATGGAGAAGCGCGAGGCGCTGAAGATCTGGACGGTGCTGCTCGCCATCCTCACCTTCTCGCTGTCGCTGATGGGCACCTTCCTGGTGCGCTCCGGCGTGCTGACCTCGGTGCATGCCTTTGCCAGCGATCCCTCCCGCGGCGTCTTCATTCTCTGCATCCTGCTGATCTTCATCGGCGGGGCGCTGTCGCTCTTCGCCTTCCGCGCGCCGAAGCTGTCGGCCGGCGGGCTGTTTGCGCCGATTTCGCGCGAGGGCGCGCTCGTCGTCAACAATCTCATCCTGACGGTCGCCTGCGGCACGGTGCTCACAGGTACGCTCTATCCGCTGCTGCTGGAAACGCTGACCCGCGACAAGATTTCCGTCGGGGCGCCCTTCTTCAACCTGACCTTCGGCCTGCTGATGGCGCCGCTGGTCGTCATCGTGCCCTTCGGGCCGATGCTTGCCTGGAAGCGCGGCGATCTGCTTGGCGCCCTGCAGCGGCTCTATGTCGTCGCAGGTCTGGCCTTCCTTGCCGCGGTGGTCTTCTTCTACATTCAACATGGCGGGCCGGTGCTTTCGGTGCTCGGCCTCGCTGCCGGGCTGTTCCTGATCCTCGGTGCTATCGCCGATCTCTGGTACCGCGCCGGCATCGGCAAGGTCGCAGGCCGTCTCGCCTGGCGCCGGCTTTCCGGCCTGCCGCGGTCGGCCTTCGGCACGGCCCTTGCCCATGCCGGGCTCGGCGTCACCGTGCTCGGCATCGTTGCGGTGACGACGTTCGAGAGCGAGTATGTCATCGAGATGAAGCCCGGTGAGGTGACCGAGGCCGGCGGTTACAGTCTGCATTTCGACGGCATGCAGCCGGCGACCGGGCCGAACTATACCGAGGACCGCGGCCACTTCACCGTCCGGCGCGCCGGTGTCGCGGTTGCCGATACCTGGTCGGCCAAGCGCCTCTACACTGCTCGGCAGATGCCGACGACGGAGGCGGGCATCCTGACCTTCGGGCTCAGCCAGCTCTATGTTTCCCTGGGTGACGCAACCAAGGACGGCGGCATTGTCGTGCGCATCTGGTGGAAGCCGTTTATTCTCTGCATCTGGGGCGGAGCGGTGTTTATGGCCTTCGGCGGCCTGGTCTCGCTCAGCGACCGCCGCCTGCGTGTCGGCGCGCCGCGCCGCAAGGCGAAGCCGGCAAGGCCGGCAGCTCCCAAAATGGAGCCGGCGGAATGATGCGGCGTCTGCTCCTGGCTTTTGCTTTGCTGCTGATGGCGGCCCCCGCCTTCGCCGTCAATCCGGACGAGGTGCTGGCCGATCCGGCGCTCGAGGCGCGGGCCCGCACACTTTCGGCGGAACTGCGCTGCATGGTCTGCCAGAACCAGTCGATCGACGATTCCAACGCCGATCTGGCCAAGGACCTGCGCCTGCTGGTGCGCGAGCGCATCACCGATGGCGACAGCGACGAGGCGGTGCTGAACTATATCGTCTCGCGCTACGGCGAGTTCGTGCTCTTGAAGCCGCGTGTCAGCATGAAGACGGTGCTGCTCTGGGGCGCACCGGTACTGCTGGTGCTCGCCGGCGGGCTGTCGCTGCTGGTCTTTGCGCGCAAGAGGGCGGGCAAGCCGACCGGCAGCAAGCTGACGGCAGACGAGCAGGCGCGGCTGAGCGAGCTGCTGAAGAAATAACCGACCGGGCTGAGCCGGTAGACGAGCATTTCCGACCGCGTCCAGGCCGCCCAGAGAAGCCCGCGGCACGTTCGGCCGTTTGCCAAACCTTGCAAACATTACCAACTTTTCATTGGCCGGACAGTTCGCAGTAAGGTGCGGCGTCCTATATCTTTACTCATCGACTGATCCGGCATCGCCGGCTCTGAGAACTAAGAACAAGAGAAGGTGCTCCAATGCTCAAGAATTTCAACGGACGTCCGTCCCTCGCCACTGTGCTCAAGGCTTCTACCGTTGCCGGTATCGCAGCCGCTGTGCTCGCAACCGGCGTTCCGCTCGAAATCACCCGGTCTTATGCCGAAGCTGTCAAGGTTCAGGCGCCCGCCGTTCCGAGCTTCGCCAATGTCGTCGACGCCGTTTCGCCGGCCGTCGTTTCCGTCCGGGTCGAAAATCGCGTCAATCCCGTCTCCGACAACAACAATGACGGCTTCTCCTTCGATTTCAACGGCCGCGGCTTCGACGACCTACCCGACGATCATCCGCTGAAGCGGTTCTTCAAGCAGTTCGGCCAGGATCCGAATGATCAGCAGGGCCATTCCAGGCGCTTCGGCCAGAACGGACCGAATGGTGGCCCGAATGGTCCGGGCGGCAAGGGTCGCCTCCGCCCCGTCGCCCAGGGCTCCGGCTTCTTCATCTCTGAGGACGGCTACATCGTCACCAACAATCACGTCGTTTCCGATGGTCAGGCCTTCGTCGCCGTCATGAAAGACGGCACCGAACTCGATGCCAAGCTGATCGGCAAGGATCCGCGCACGGATCTCGCTGTGCTGAAGGTCGACGGCAAGGGCAAGAAGTTCACCTACGTCAACTGGGCCGACGACAACAATGTCCGCGTCGGTGACTGGGTCGTTGCCGTCGGCAATCCCTTCGGTCTCGGCGGCACGGTTACAGCCGGCATCGTCTCAGCTCGCGGCCGCGATATCGGTTCCGGTCCTTATGACGATTATCTGCAGGTGGATGCCGCCGTGAACCGCGGCAACTCCGGCGGTCCGACCTTCAACCTCAGCGGCGAAGTCGTCGGCATCAATACCGCGATCTTCTCGCCGTCGGGCGGCAGCGTCGGCATCGCCTTCGCCATTCCCGCCTCGACCGCCAAGGACGTCGTCGCCGATCTGATGAAGGACGGCCAGGTTTCGCGCGGCTGGCTGGGTGTCCAGATCCAGCCGGTAACCAAGGACATCGCCGAATCCATCGGCCTTTCCGAGCCGAGCGGCGCCCTGGTCGTTGCCCCGCAGGCCGGGTCGCCGGGTGACAAGGCCGGCATGAAGGCCGGCGACGTCGTCACCGCGCTGAATGGGGAGACGATCAAGGATGCCCGTGATCTCAGCCGCCGTATCGGTGCGATGCAGCCGGGCAGCAAGGTTGAGCTTTCGGTCTGGCGCGCCGGCAAGGCCCAGCCTCTCACCGTCGAACTCGGCACGTTGCCGATCGACCAGAAGGATGCGTCTGCCGATGACAACAGCCAGCCGCAGCAGCCTGAGGCACCGGCTTCCGAGAAGGCGCTTGCCGATCTCGGCCTGACGGTCGGCCCGTCTGACGACGGCAAGGGCCTGGCGATAACAGACATCGACCCGAACTCCGATGCCGCCGACAAGGGCATTAAGGAAGGTGAGAAGATCACCTCGGTCAACAACCAGGAGGTCTCCAGCGCCGACGACATCGTCAAGGTGCTGAACCAAGCCAAGAAGGACGGGCGCACCCGCGCTCTCTTCCAGATCCAGTCCAGTGAGGGGAGCCGCTTCGTAGCGCTTCCGATCAACGGCCAGGGCTGATCTTCAAGAAAACTGGAGCCGTGCGGACGAGAGTCCGCGCGGCTGGATTCTTCTGACCTTTGAAGGATGATCGCGATGAGCGCCGCCCCGCAGGAAGATGCTTTGAGCCTTGCCGAAACGCAGCCGGTGGGTAATGTCGGCCGCATGAAGATTCTCATCATCGAAGATGATCTCGAAGCCGCGGTCTACCTCACGAAAGCCTTTCGCGAGGCGGGCATCGTCGCCGATCACGCCAGCGACGGCGAGAGCGGCCTGTTCATGGGGTCGGAAAATACCTACGACGTCATCGTCATCGACCGCATGCTGCCGCGCCGGGACGGGCTCTCGGTCATCAGCGAATTGCGCCGCAAGGCGATCCATACGCCGGTCCTCATCCTCTCCGCGCTCGGCCAGGTCGATGACCGCGTCACCGGGCTTCGTGCCGGCGGCGACGATTATCTGCCGAAGCCTTATGCCTTCAGCGAATTGCTGGCGCGCGTCGAGGTGCTCGGCCGCCGCAAGGGCACGCCGGATCAGGACGTCGTTTATCGCGTCGGCGATCTCGAACTCGACCGGCTCTCCCATGAGGTGCGCCGCGGCGGCAAGGAGATCCCGCTGCAGCCGCGCGAATTCCGCCTGCTCGAATATCTGATGAAGAATGCCGGCCAGGTGGTGACCCGCACCATGCTGCTCGAAAATGTCTGGGACTATCACTTCGACCCGCAGACCAACGTCATCGACGTCCATGTCTCGCGCCTGCGCTCGAAGATCGAGAAGGACTACAGCCAGCCGCTCCTGAAGACCATTCGCGGCGCGGGGTATATGATCAAGGATGAGGGATGAGCCGTTTCAAGGTTCTCTTCAAGTCCACCGCAGTCCGCCTTTCGGCACTCTACATCCTGCTTTTCGCCATCTGCGCCGCGACGCTCGTCTTCTATGTGACGGCAATGTCGGAACGGCTGCTGACGGGCCAGATCCGCGATGCCGTCAGGCAGGAGGTGGAACAGGTGCAACGCGCCTATGACACCGGCGGCATGAACCTTCTCCTGCGCACGATGGAGCGGCGTGCCCGCCAGCCGGGCGCCAACCTCTACATCATCGCCGGTCCTTCGGGCGATATTCTCGCCGGCAACGTCGCGTCGGTGCAGCCGGGTGTCTTCGAGGAGATCGGCTGGACCTCCGCGCCCTTCGGCTACCAGCGTTATACCGACAGCGGCGTCGAGCGCCGCCACAAGGCGATTGCCAATATCTTCGTGCTCGACAATGGCCTCAGAATCCTGATCGGCCGCGACCTCGGCGACCCCGAGCGTTTCCGTCTGCTGGTGCGCCAGGCGCTGATGGTGGCCTTGGCGATCATGGGGCTCGGCGCCATCATCATCTGGTTCGGCATCGGCCGCAACGCGCTGAAACGCATCGACCGCATGTCGGATGCCAGCAAGAAGATCATGGCCGGCGACCTGTCGCAGCGCCTGCCGGTGGGCGGATCCGGCGATGAATTCGACCGCTTGTCGATGTCTTTGAATACCATGCTGGAGCGCATCGAGAAGCTGAACGAGGGCCTGCGGCAGGTCTCCGACAACATCGCTCACGATCTCAAGACGCCGTTGACGCGGTTGCGCAACAAGGCGGCCGATGCGCTCGATATCGCCGATGGCGAGACGCGGCGCACCGCGCTCGAAGGCATCATTTCCGAATCCGACCAACTGATCCGCACCTTCAACGCGCTGTTGATGATCTCCCGCGTCGAGGCCGGATCGGTCGCCGCCGAGATGTCGCCGGTGGAGCTTTCGGCCATCGTCTCCGATAGCGCCGAGCTTTACGAACCGGCGGCGGAGGAGGCGGGGCTTGGCTTGAGCTCCAGCATCGAACCCGATGTCGAGGTGCAGGGCAATCGCGAGCTGATCGGCCAGGCGATCTTCAACCTGCTCGACAATGCCATCAAATATTCTTCCGATACGGAAGGGGCGGGCAAGGTAACGCTGAAGCTCGCCCGCCGCCCGGATGGCATCTGCCTTTCGGTCGCCGACCACGGGCCGGGCGTTCCGGCCGACAGGCGCGACGACGTGGTGAAGCGCTTCGTCCGCCTCGATGAAAGCCGGTCGAAGCCGGGAACGGGGCTCGGGCTTTCGCTGGTGGAAGCGGTGATGGAGCTGCACAATGGCCGGTTGGAACTCTCCGACACCGATCCCGACAAACCCGAAAAGCGCGGATTGACGGTCAGCATGATCTTCCCCGCCAAGGCTGCCTGATTGCCGAGATCGATGATCGGCTGAATCGCGTATTGGCGGTTTTCCACCAAGACCCTAGTTTAATGCCGATCGAAGGAGGCGTTCCCGAGATTCTGCGTGGTCGTTTCCCTCGAGCATGTCGCGCAAAACTGTGCAGCGGTTTTGCGATAACGGCATGCGTAAAACAAAGGCTGAAAGCGCAAGGAGCGAATCCGAAAGATCGTGATGCGCTTTAGGTGCTAAAGCAGGAGAGCGCATGCTGACGAAATCGACGCATGGTCTGAAGGATGTGGCCGAAGGGCTGCTGCGTCCGCTGAACCAGACGGAGTTGAAGCTGGCGCTGGCCGACCTTCAGGAGGCCGGCGGGAGCGAGCCTTCCGTGGCTGCGATGCTGAAGACGGAAGGGCCGCTTCGCGATTTCATCGCGGCCGTGCTGACGCTGTCGCCTTATCTGCGCGAAATCGTCAATCTCGATCCCGCCATCCTCGCTGGTGCCATCACCCAACCGCTGGAGCCGCAGATCGAGGCGCTGGTCGCCGAGGCGCGGCGCTGCTGGCAACCGGACGGCGAGGGGGCAGCGCCCGCGGAATCCGTGGTAATGAGCAGGCTGCGCATCATCAAGCGCAAGGTGGCCTTCCTGGTCGCGCTCGCCGATCTTGCACGCATCTTCGACGGCCGGGCGACGACGGCCTGGCTGAGCGAGCTTGCCGAAGCTTCGGTTGCCGCCGCGATCGACCATTTGCTGCTTTCGGCGCATGAGGGCGGAAAGCTGCGGCTGCGGGGTGTGGCGGCGCCGAGCGACGGCTCCGGGCTGATCGTGCTCGGCATGGGCAAACTCGGCGCGTCCGAACTCAACTATTCCTCCGATATCGACCTCGTCGTCGTGTTCGACGAACAGGCGGGAATCGTCCCCGACCCGGATGACGCGATCGAGATCTTCCCCAGGATGATGCGGCGGCTGGTGCGCATCCTGCAGGAGCGGACAGCCGACGGCTACGTCTTCCGCACCGATCTCAGATTGCGCCCTGATCCGGGTTCGACGCCGCTGGCGATCCCGGTCGATGCGGCGATGATTTATTACGAGGGCAGGGGTCAGAACTGGGAACGGGCGGCTTTCATCAAGGCGCGCGCCGTTGCCGGCGACTTGACCGCGGGCAGTGATTTCCTGCGCGGGCTCGCCCCTTTCGTCTTCCGCAAATATCTCGATTACGCGGCGATTGCCGATATCCATTCGATCAAGCGGCAGATCCACGCGCATAAGGGCCACGGTGCGATCGCCGTCAAAGGCCACAACGTCAAGCTCGGCCGCGGCGGTATTCGCGAGATCGAATTCTTCGTCCAGACGCAGCAGCTGATCGCCGGCGGCCGCATGCCGGCCTTGCGTGGCCGGGCGACGGAGGAGACGCTCGGTGAACTCACCAAAGCGAAATGGATCGACGCTGAAACCCGCGACGAGCTGATCGAGGCCTACTGGTTCCTGCGCGATGTCGAGCATCGCATCCAGATGGTGCGCGACGAGCAAACTCACCTGCTGCCGGAGACGGATGCCGATTTGAAGCGCATCGCCTTCATGATGGGCTTTTCCGACACGCCGAGCTTCTCCGAACGGCTGGTCGGCGTGCTGAAGACGGTCGAGCGGCGTTATGCCCACCTCTTCGAACAGGAGAGCAGGCTTTCCACAGACACCGGAAATCTCGTCTTCACCGGCCAGGGCGACGACCCGGATACGCTGGAGACGCTGAAGAAACTCGGTTTTACCAGGCCGTCGGATATTTCGCGCATCATCCGCACCTGGCACTATGGCCGCTACCGGGCGACGCAATCGGTCGAGGCGCGTGAAAGGCTGACGGAGCTGGCGCCTCAGCTCCTGCGGGTCTTCGGCGAAAGCAAGCGCGCCGACGAGGCGCTGTTGCGCTTCGACAGCTTCATCTCGGGCCTTCCCTCCGGCATCCAGCTGTTCTCGCTGCTCGGCAGCAACCCGGCGCTGCTGTCGCTGATCGTCAACATCATGTCCTCGGCACCCCGGCTTGCCGAGGTGATCGCCGCCAAGCCGCATGTCTTCGACGGCATGCTCGATCCCGGCCTGATGGCCGAGCTGCCGACGCGCGATTATCTCGGCGAGCGGCTGAAGGGCTCGCTTGCCCAGGCGCGCCACTATGAAGAGGTGCTCGACCGGCTGCGCATCTTCGCCGCCGAGCAGCGCTTCCTGATCGGCATCCGCCTGCTCACCGGCGCGATCAACGGCGTGATGGCTGCACGCGCCTTCACCCATCTCGCCGACCTCATCATTGCGGCGGCACTCGATGCCGTGGTCGGCGAGATGCGGGCAGCACACGGCGACTATCCCGGCGGGCGCATCGCGGTCGCCGGCATGGGCAAGCTCGGCAGTTTCGAGCTGACGGCCGGTTCCGACATCGATCTGATCCTGCTCTATGATTATGACGATTCGGCTTCCGAATCCGACGGGCCGAAGCCGCTCGACGCGACGCGTTACTTCACCCGCATCACCCAGAGACTGATGGCCGCCTTGTCGGCGCCGACCGCCGAAGGTGTGCTCTACGAGGTCGACATGCGGCTGCGCCCATCCGGCAACAAGGGGCCCGTCGCCACCCGCATCAATGCCTTCGGCAAGTATCAGCGCGCTGAGGCATGGACCTGGGAACATATGGCGCTCAGCCGCGCCCGGCTGATCTGCGGCAATGAGAGCCTGATCGCCGAGGCGGAACTGATCGTTCGCGAGGTGCTGTCGGCCGATCGCGATATTGCTAAGGTGGCGCATGATGTCACCGAGATGCGCGGACTGATCGACAAGGAAAAGCCGCCCTCCGGTCCGTGGGACCTGAAGCTCATTCCCGGCGGCGTCATCGATCTCGAATTCATCGCCCAGTATCTTGCACTGATCGCACCGACCAAGGGCGTCGGCATTGCCGTCAATGGGGTGAGCACTGGCGAGGCCCTGAAAGTGCTTGGTGACCGGCTGATGGCAACGTCCGATCTCGACATATGTCTCGAGGCCTTCACGCTTTATACCGGCCTTTCGCAACTGATCCGCCTCTGCATTGATGGCCTGTTCGATCCGAAGGAGGCGCCGGCGGGTCTCGTCGAACTCGTCTGCCGCGCTGGCGACTGCCCTGACATCAGGACGCTGGAAGCGGAGATGAAGCGGCTTTCGAAAGCGGTTCGGAAAATATTCCTGACTGTCGTGAAAGCCTGATCTCACACCAGATGGAACGACCGTGAGGATTATCTCGAGCATCGCCTGTCGGATTCTCGGTTAGCCAGTCGTCTTCAGGGCAAAGCTATGGAGAACACGAATGACGATTACCATTACCGCCTTTGAACGGTCGCCCGATCGCGGCAGGGGCCTGGCCCGTGACATGCGCGTTCGCTGGGCGCTCGAAGAAGTGGGCCAACCTTACGACGTTCGTCTTGTTTCGTTCAAAGAGATGAAGGAGCCCGCGCATCTGGCGCTGCAGCCATTCGGGCAGATCCCGACCTATGAGGAAGGCGATCTCACTTTGTTCGAGTCCGGCGCCATCGTCTTCCATATCGGCGAGCGCCATGCGGGCCTGCTGCCGGACGATGTGAATGCCCGGGCGCGCGCGCTCACATGGATGTTTGCCGCGCTCAACACGGTGGAACCACCGATCTTCGACCGCGCTCTCGTCATGATCCTCGAGCGCGACAAGCCTTGGTACGATCACCGCCTTTCTGCCCTCGAGGACAGCATCCGCAAACGGCTGATCGGCCTCTCCCACCGTCTTGGCGATGCCGACTGGCTCGATGGTGCGTTCAGCGCCGGCGACCTGCTGATGGTGTCGGTGCTGCTCAGGTTGAAAGGATCTGCCATACTGGAGGAATATTCGAACCTCTCCGCCTATGTCGCCCGGGCCGAGGCGCGGCCGGCATATAAGCGTGCTTTCGCCGCTCAGCTGGCGGTTTTCACCGCCGCATCGGCCGGCTAAATGAGGTCGGCTCTAGATATCATCCGGAATGCGCAGCGAGATCACGGTGCCGACCGCTTCGCGTGAGCGGATCTTCATGCGGCCGCCATGCAGCGAGGTCAGGGAGCGCGAGATGGCGAGCCCGAGGCCTGAGCCGCCCTTGCTTTTGGCATACTGGCTCTGCACCTGCTCGAAGGGCTGGCCGATCTTCGACAGCGCCGAGCGTGGAATGCCGATGCCGGTGTCGGCGATGGTGACGACGACGGCGCCGTCGACGCGGCGGGTGCGCACCGCGATGCGGCCGCCATTGTCGGTGAACTTCACCGCATTGGAGAGCAGGTTGAGCAGCACCTGTTTCATCGCCCGGCGGTCGGCCATCAGCGTCAGGCCGGAGCAGATGCGCTGTTCGATGACGATGTTCTTTTCAGCAGCGGGCATGGCGGTGAAGCGCAGGCTTTCCTCGATCAGCGGCACAAGATCGATGCGCTCGCAATGCAGCCTGACATGGCCGGCTTCGATCTTCGACATGTCGAGAATGTCGTTGATGACGTTGAGCAGATGTTTGCCGCTGTCATGGATATCGCGGGCATATTCGTCGTATTTCAGCGAGCCGAGCGGACCGAACATCTGGTTCTGCAGGATTTCCGAGAAGCCGAGGATGGCGTTGAGCGGCGTGCGCAGCTCATGCGACATGTTGGCCAGGAATTCCGATTTCGCCTTGTTGGCGGCCTCGGCGCGTTCTTTCTCCGCCTGGTAGTTGGAGTTGGCCGTCGAAAGCTCGGATTTCTGGATCTCCAGCGTCTGGCGCGAGGCGGACAGATCGCCGATCGTCGCCATCAGCCGGCGCTCGGATTCGCGCAGCCGCTCCTGGTGGCGTTTCATCAGTGTGATGTCGGTTCCGACCGAAACCCTGCCGCCGTCGCGGGTGCGCCGCTCGTTGATCTGCAGCCAGCGCTCGTCGGCAAGCTGCACCTCCGTCGTGCGCGAATAGCCGGAGCCGTCGGCATCGGAAATCCGCCGCTCGATGACAGGCCGGGCGGCGGCGGCATTGACGGTCGAACGCTCGGTGCCGGGCACGAGCACGCTGTCCGGCAGGCCATAGGCCTGCTGGAAATGCGTGTTGCACATGACCAGCCGATCGTTCTTGTCCCAGAGCACGAAGGCTTCCGAGGTGCATTCGATGGCGTCGGCCAGGCGCTGGTCGGCTTCTGCGTAGCGCTGGGCGAGCCGATGCTGTTCGGTCACGTCCATGGCGATGCCGATCAGGTGCATACGGCCGGAATTGCTGCGGATCACCTGGGCACGCGCCCGCATCCAGACATAGTGGCCGCCGGCATGGCGCATGCGGAAGATCTGATCGACCTGGCCGGAAGCGCCCTTGCCGATGGCGCGCGCGATCTCGTAGAGCCCGCCGTCATCGGGATGCATCAGTCGGGCGGCTTCGCCGAAACCCATCGTCTTGTCGGAACCCGGCAGGCCGAGCATGTCGTACATCGAGCGCGACCAGAAGAATTCGCGGTTCTCGAAATCGAAGTCCCAGAGGCCGCAACGGCCGCGCGACAGCGCCGTCTCGACGCGCAGGTTCGATTCCAGGAAGATGTCGTCGGCGTCGCGAGCGCGCTTCACCTGCGTATAATAGGCATAGAGGATGACGAGCAGGATAGAGGAGATGCCGGCAAACAGCGTCACGTTGAGCGCCAGTTCCTCACGCCAGAGCCGGCCGATCTCGTCGAGCGAGGTGGCGGCGACGATATAACCGCCGGCATTGCCCATCAGCGTGATCTCGGCATAGTGCGGCACGCCGCCGATCGTCGTTTCGATGACGCCGGCGCGATCGCCGAAGCGGCGGATCGCCGAGACCTCGGGGAAGAAGTCGCCGACATTGCTGCCAACATGCGAAAGCCCGGCGGTGGTCGCGGCAAAAACCTTGCCGCTTGCCTGCACGAGCAGCACGAAAGCGCCGCTGTCCAGCCGGTCCTGCGGCAGGTATTTGGCGAGGCGGGCCTGCGCCCCGGTGATATCGCCGCTGTCAAAGATGTCGGACGCATCGGCAAACACCGCAGAGGCGGTCGCCGCCGAAAGTGCGGTGGCATGGCGCGCCGAGGCCTCCAGCCGCCCATATTCGCTCATCATGCCGAAGAAATGCGAGGCGGCGACGACGGAGAGGAAGGCGACGATCAGCGCCGGGATGGCCCGCTTCAAGACCAGCTCGGCCTTCGGCAGATAACGCAGAAGTGGTTCCGATGTCGCATGGCCCGAAAGGCTGTCGCGCCAGGCATTGAGCCCGTCAAAATCGACACGCAGCCGTCCTCCGGCCACGGTTGCCCGCCGCACGTCCATCATCTCTTCGCCTTGTCCCTCATGTGATTCGCGCGCCGCTCGCTCGAACCTGACCTAGAGAATCATGGGTGATTCGCCTTGTCCAGAGGCAAAGGTAAAAATCCGTTAACTATTTATAATTTCGGGTTTTTCCAGATGATTCGAGGTGCTGGGCGACCGGCCGCCGAATTTCTCCTGATGGCCGGTCGAATCAAATTACCCCTTAAGCGTGCGCTCGACGATGTCGCGCACGTCGGTCGAAAGATCGGTGGCTCGCTCGATCTCGATCAGCGCCGAGCGGGCGTGATCGGCACGCACGGGTTCGAGCGAGCGCCAGGAGCGCATCGAGGTGAGAATGCGGGCGGCAAGCTGCGGGTTGCGCCCGTCGATATCGAGAATCTGATCCGAGAGGAAGTGATAGCCTTCGCCATCGGCGCGGCCGAATCCGGTGGGGTTGGCAAAGGCGAAGGTGCCGACCAGCGACCGCATCCGGTTCGGATTGGTGTGCTTGAAGAGCGGATCGTCCATCAGCGCGCGGACCCGTCCCAGGGTTTTTGCGCCCGGAATGCCGGCCTGGATCGCGAACCATTTGTCGATGACGAGCGCATTTTCCGCGAAGCGGTCACGGAAGGTGGCGAGCGCCTCGCTCGTCTCCGCGCTGTCGGGAAAACGATGGGCGAGGATGGTCAGCGCATGGCTGAGATCGGTCATATTGTTGGCCGCATCGAAGGCGGCCTTGGCGCGGGTCGGCGTCTCTTCGGCATGCGAGAGGTAGGTGAGGGCGCTATTGCGCAGCGCCCGCAGGCCGGCGCTCTTCGCATCCGGGTTGAAATCGCCTGATGTCGTCATCGCTGCGTAGAGGCCGGCAAAGACATCCTTTCCGGCATCGGCGATCTGTTTCAGGACCGCCTGCCGGCCGGCATGGATGGCATCGGGGTCATTGTTGCCGCCGAGTTCACGGGCGATATCGGATTCGCTCGGCAGAGCCAGCGCCTGGGCGCGGAAGGCGGGCTCGAGGCTCTCGTCGGCAGCGGCGGCAATCAGCGTCTCGACGAAGGTCGTCTCGCAGATCACAGGCTTGCCCTCGCGGGCGTCGCGTGCCGCTTTCAGCAGGTTCGGCAGCGCCAGATCGGTCAATGCCTGCCAGCGGGCAAAATGATCGGTCTCATGGCGGGCGAGATGGGCAAGATCGGCCGGGCTCTGATCGAAATGCAGGTTGATCGGCGCCGAGAAGCTGCGGTTGATCGAAACGACCGGCCGCGAGCCAACGCCATGGAACACGGCCGTCTGCGTGCGGCCGGTGAGATGCAGCACCTCGCCGGCATATTCCGCGCCGTCGACCGAGGTCGGCTCGATCTTGCCGCCGTTTTCGCCAAACAGCGCGAGGCTGAGCGGAATATGCATCGGCTCCTTGCTCGGCTGGCCGGGCGTTGCAGGGATCATCTGTTCGAGCGACAGGGTGAAGCTGCCGGCTGCCGCATCATAGCTGCCCGATGCGGTGACGAGCGGCGTGCCGGCCTGATGGTACCAGAGCGAAAATTGCGCGAGGTCGCGCCCGCTTGCATCCTCGAAGCATTTGACGAAATCCTCGATCGTCACGGCCTCACCGTCATGGCGGTCGAAATAGAGGTCCATGCCCTTCTTGAAGCCGTCCTTGCCGAGCAACGTCGCGATCATGCGCGTGACTTCGCTGCCCTTTTCGTAGACGGTCGTCGTGTAGAAATTGTTGATCTCGCGATATGTCGTCGGCCGCACCGGATGGGCGAGCGGGCCGCTATCTTCCGGGAACTGCTCCGATTTCAGGTGGCGCACTTCGGCGATGCGCTTGACGGCGCGCGAGCGCTGGTCGGAAGAGAATTCGTGGTCTCGATAGACCGTCAGGCCTTCCTTGAGGCACAGCTGGAACCAGTCGCGGCAGGTGATGCGGTTGCCGGTCCAGTTGTGAAAATATTCATGCGCGATGATCGTCTCGATATTGGCATAGTCGGCATCGGTGGCGATCTCGGGATCGGCAAGCACGTATTTGTCGTTGAAGACGTTGAGGCCCTTGTTCTCCATCGCGCCCATGTTGAAATCGGAGACGGCGACGATCATGAAGATGTCGAGATCGTATTCGCGGCCGAACCTCTCTTCGTCCCACTTCATCGAGCGTTTCAGCGCGTCCATGGCATAGGCTGCGCGCGGCTCCTTGCCGTGCTCGACATAGATCTTCAGCACCACCTCGCGACCGGACATGGTCGTGAACGTGTCTTCGACAACGCCGAGATCGCCAGCGACGAGCGCGAAGAGATAGCTCGGCTTCGGATGCGGATCGAACCAGGCGGCGAAATGTTTGCCGGGGCCGTAGCCGGCGCCGCCGAGGAAGTTGCCGTTCGACAAAAGCAGCGGGTTGGCGTCCTTGTCGGCGATGATGTTGACCGTGAACGGCGCAAGCACGTCGGGCCGGTCGGGGAAATAGGTGATGCGGCGGAAACCCTCCGCCTCGCACTGCGTGCAGTAGATGCCGCCGGTGCGGTAAAGGCCCATCAGCTTGGTGTTGGCCTCAGGGTTGATGACGGTGGTGATCGTCAGTTCGAAGGGCGCGCTCTCCGGCAGGTCGCGCACCGTCAGGCTTTCCGGTGCTGCGTCGTAACGCGAAGGGTCCAGCTCCACCTGGTCGAGCAGCAGCCCCGACAGCGTCAGTTCGTCGCCGTCGAGAACGATCGGCGCTGCCGGATCGGCGCCCGGGCGACGATGAAAGATCAGACGCGCCTCGACCTTTGTCTCCGTCGGGTCGAGTTCGAAGGTCAGGTCCACACGTTCCAGCACGAAGTCGGTGGGACGGTAATCTGCCAGATGAATGACCTGGCCGGTATCTGTTCGCATGGTGTTTCCTGAAGACCGTTATTTGATAACCGCGGAATACAGAGGCGGGCGCACTCTGCCATAAATTTTGCCGGGGATGATTACATTAAAGTCTGAACTAAACTTAAAGCAAATTGCCCGCGAACACCAAGTTCGCGGGCAAAATATCTTATTGGAAACGAATGAACGCAGCTGAGGGGAGAAAGTCTCTACTTCAGATTGAGCGCGGCCTTGATCGTCGCGTCGTTTTCCGTCTGCTGCACGACGACGCCGTACCAGCCGAGCCCGTCGTAATCCTCATAGCCGAGGGTGCGTGCGAAGGCGACGATTGAGCCGTTATTGTCGTAGTAGCTGCCTTTCGCCTGGCCGGACGGATTGGCGAGCGCGAAATGGGAAAAGAGCAAGGCGGGATTGGTGGTGGCGATCACCCGGCTCTTGCCGTCGAGCAGCATGACCGTCGTTCTTTCCGCCAGCTGCGGCGGCAGGTTGGCCTCTTTCTCGACGATCGCCTGGCCCTGGTTCTGCCAGTCGAAATAGACGCCGAGTGTGCCGACCAGCCGCCCGTCGAGCTTGCCCTCTTCGCGGATGCCTGTGGCATAGACGAGCGCATGCCTGTTGTCGTGCAGCGGGCTCGCTTTGACGTCGTCGACAATATACGCGTCGCCGGAGGAGCAGACCGACGCCGCGCGGAACCACGGATCGCCGGCAAGGCTCGTGCCTGCGATCTTGCGCTGGAACTTGGGATTGGCGGAGGCGATCACCTTGCCCGAGAGATCGGTCATGACGAGATCGAGATAGACGGTGTAGAAGCGGTTGATGGCGCCGAGACGCTCCGCCGCAAAGGCGACAGTCTCACGGGCCGGGTTCTGCAGCGCCTGCCAGAGCGCCGGATCCGTCGCCCACCAGCGCACATCGGCCGTACGCTCGAAGAGATTGCGGACGATGAGCTGCACCAGCGTCTGCGCCAGATCGGTGAGGCGAACGCCCTCCATCTCCTCGACCAGCGAATCGGCCATGGCGCGGCTGAGGCCGATGCGGCCAAGCACGTTGCTTTCAAACCTGCCGGTAATGTCGGTCGCGATCTGCGCCAGCCGCTGCACCTCGTTGGCAACGACCGCGAAGCCCTTTCCGGTCTCGCCGGCTCTGGCCGCCTCGATCAGCGCATTGATCGCCAGCAGCTTGATCTGCTTGACGATATGGGTGTTGTCGGCGCTGAAGCGCTCGAGGTCGGTGCTGATGCCGTCGGTGACGACGCGCATGGAGCGCGGGGTCGCATTCTGCGACTGGGCGATGGTTTCGGCGCTAAGCGGCTTCATCAAATGGGATCCTGAAAGGAGCGGGCAATTGTTTGTGCGGTGAAGAAAATTTCGAGATCAGCGATAAAAAACGATGCTTGCCTATGGTTTTCAATTGGTTAACGCCGAACGCCGGGAGATGAACATTTTGGGGGTGAATGACTCAAATAGGGAAATTTCAGCGCAGTGACGCGTATGCAGCACGGTTCATCCCGCGGCTGACGGCGATTCTGCGATTCTGCCATGTTGCTTGCGGTTTTTTCGCCAATCGGGTTTTTCTTTCGCTACGATGGATGACGTCACCTGCTGCGTTCCCGAGTCGAACGCGTCTCCCCGTTCCGGTTAAGTCAGTATCAAGAGCCAGGATCATGCACTCGGTTCTCAGAAACCCGATGAGAGGCATTGCGCTGAAAGTCTCGTCGGTCGTGGTCTTCCTGGCCATGCAGACCTTCATCAAGCTGGCGGGCTCAGACATCCCGCCGGGTCAGGTCACCTTCTGCAGGTCGTTCTTCGCGCTCTTCCCGATCATGGCCTATCTGGCCTATAACAGGCAGCTGCGCGCCGCCTTCTACACCGCCAATCCAATCGGTCATCTGAAGCGCGGCACGATCGGCATCTTGTCGATGGCTTTCGGTTTCTACGGCCTCCTGCATCTGCCGCTGCCCGAGGCGATCGCGCTCGGCTATGCGCTGCCGCTCGTCGCCGTCATCTTCGCTGCCGTTTTTCTCGGCGAGACCGTGCGCATCTATCGCTGGAGCGCCGTCCTGGTCGGCATCGTCGGCGTCGCCATCGTTTCCTGGCCGAAACTCACGCTGTTTCGCGACGGCGGCATGGAAGCAGACCAGGCCGTCGGTGCGCTCTGCGTGTTGTTCTCGGCCGTTCTCGGCGGCGTGGCGATGATCCAGGTGCGCCGGCTCGTCGAGGAAGAGAAGACTGCGACGATCGTGCTGTATTTCTCGATCACCGCCTCGGTCTTCTCGCTGGCTTCTCTTCCCTTTGGCTGGCTCATCCTGCCATGGCCGACGGCGCTCTATCTGATCGCCGCCGGCTTTTGCGGCGGCGTCGCGCAGATCCTGCTGACGGAAAGTTACCGCCATGCCGACGTCTCCACCATCGCACCGTTCGAATATACCTCGATCCTGCTCGGCGGCATCGTCGCCTACTTCGTCTTCGGCGACGTGCCGAGCGTGACCATGCTGATCGGCACCGTCATCGTCGTCGCCGCCGGCATCTTCATCATCTATCGCGAGCACCAACTGGGCATCGAGCAAAGAGAGGCGCGCAAGGCCACGACGCCGCAAGCCTGAGACCTGCAAGTGCATGTTATCAAGGTTTTAACGCGCCGATTGCAGTGGGTTGAGGATTGCGCTCAAAGAGTGAAAAGAATGGTGAATTCTTGGGATACCGTCGGCCTGTGGAATATGATTGTTGAACATGAGAGAGTATCATTTATTCCAAGCTGTGCATGTCTGAATGGCCGCTGATGCCGGAGGAGCTCTCGGGTGTCGTTGCTCCGAACGCTGGCCGGCGAGCGGAGGTGGAGAAAAGCATAATGGCATTCACAGCGGAGCAATTGGTGGGGAACTCTTCCTTTCTGATGAGCATTCGCTTTTTGGCTGGGCAGATGCGCGGCATGTTCGATGCCGGTCCGCGGCTGGCGCGATTGCTCGCTTCCCATCAACGCTGGCTTCTGACCCAGACTGCGTATGCCCTCAACCTGGAATATGATCCGCGCGACCCGACGTCGGGTTTCACCGCCGTGCGGCTGACCGGGCGCATTACCGCGCACAAGGTGGCGAGCCGCAACACCGTGCTCGCCTTCATCGAAGAACTCTATACCTACCGCTTCATAACCCACACGCCCGGCGACGAGCGGCGGCGGCCACGTCATTTCGAACCGGCCGACGTCAGCCATCAGGGAATGTTTGCCTGGCTTTTCTCCAATCTCGCCGCGCTCGACCTGCTCGACGGCGGTCAAAGGGCCGCCTTTCTCCAGGCAAATCCATCACTGATGCGGCTCATTCAGCCGCGCATTGCCCGCCATTGCATCGAAGATGCCGCCTGGCGCGAACCGCCGGAGCAGGTGGCGTTGTTCCTCTGGACGGAAGCCGGCGGCCTCGTCGTCGACAACTTCATCGGCCGGATGGATATGGAAAGCAGCGAGCCGGGGCGGCTGTCCGTCGGCCGTGTCGAAACCCGGGCTCTTGCTGCCGATTTCATGATGTCGCGCACGCACCTGCAGCGGCTGCTTGCAAAAGCGGCGCAACGCGGCTGCGTCGGCTGGTATGACGAGCCGCGCAAGACGCACCTTTGGATATCGCGGGATTTCGTCGAGGAATATTGCGCCTGGCAAGCCGTCAAGTTCGCCTATGTCGACGAAGCCTTCGAATGGGCGAAAGCCCAGATCGAGGAAATGGCCGTTTGATCAGAGAACGATCGCCGCTGTGCCTGCGCCATTGCGAGTTCCGGCATCGGCCGGCTTGACCGTGAGCTCGCGCTCATATTCCCGCGCGGCGCAGACCGCGACGCGGATGTGCTCGAAGGTTTCGATGTTGCGCAGAAGTGATATCAGGCTCGACATGTTGGGTACTCTTGACACGAAAGGGCAGGCGCAGGGCCTGCCGCTTAATATTGCTGGAAGTCCGAAAAAATGGCGTTCGGGCGCGCCGTACGGCTGTTGATGCCGGTGCCGCGGGCAATCATCTGTTCGTTCGTGGCAAAGCCGAAACGGCTGTAGCCTTGAGTAGAACGAACCTGGTCGCCGGCGAGGCGAAGGGTTTCAAACCCGCTATGGATAGGACGAAAACGTTTGTTCATGGCCTTGGTTCCTGTGATTCCTCCCAAGACACAGCTGATATTGCAATGCAGCATAGATTCCGCAATGCGTCACGACGGGATGCAGCCATGCGAAAAACGCATGGATTGATTCACAAATTATTCAACTTTGGCTAATTTCTAAGCAAAGAGAGGGACTTAAGCTTCGCTTGAAAGGCGAGCAGGTCGTTCCAGGCCAGCCGCTTGTTTACAGGTGCGGTTAACAGATCCTGCGGATGCAGGCTGGCTATGGCAGGAATGACACAGTCCGCAGCCGCAATCTCCTTCCAACGGCCGCGTAGGCCGTGAATCGTATCGTTTTCGCCGAAGAAGAAACGCGCCGAAAAATTGCCGAGCAGCAGGATCGCTTTCGGTTCGGCAAGCGCGATCTGCCGCTCGATGAAGGGTCGGCAGATGTCCATTTCCGCCGCCGAGGGCGCACGATTGCCAGGCGGCCGCCAGGGGATGACCTGCGTCAACAGAATGGTTGAGCGCGTCAGCCCGATCGCCGCCAGCATCTTGTCGAACAGCTGACCGGATTTTCCGGAGAAGGGCAAACCCTCGCGATCGTCTTCGGCGCTCGGCGCCGAGCCGATTACCATGATCCCGCTTTCGGCATCGCCGCTGGCAAAGATGGTCGAGCGGGCGCTGTGCTTGAGGTTGCAGCCGTTGAAGGTTTCGATCGCGGTCTTGAGCTCGACGAGCGATCGCGCGGTTTCGGCGACGAAGCGCGCCTGCTGCACCGCCTCGCCATCCGGGATTGCCGGTTGCGGACCGGACGCTGCGCGTTCGGCAGATGCCGGGCGGGCTGCGGTGTTCGGGCGCGCCGGTGACTGAACTGGGGCAGGGCGTTCCCCAGCGGCGGGACGTTGCTGCTGCGCCTGTGCCGCCGGGCGGCGGGCGGCCTTCATTGCCTCGAACTCGGCGAAGCGGTCGATCGCCTCTTCCTCCAGCAGCCATTCCACGCCGGCATCGGCATGGAAATGCAGAAGCGCTGCGAGCTCGGCTGGGGAAAGGTCGTTGGCGGAGATCATGTGGGCAAGCTTAGCGGAGTGACACTGGCATTGAAAGGGCGGGCAGCCGATTGCCCGCCCTTGTCTGCCTCTATTGCACAGTCCATTGCGCGATGTCGTCGCGTTCGCCGATCAGCGCCAGGCCATGGGCGATCGACAGCAGTTCACCGCCGCTTTCGATCCGATCGCGCTCGAAGCGTTCGGTGAAGATGCGGCGCACCGCCGGCACGAAAGAGGTGCCGCCGGTCAAGAACACCTTGTCGATCTCCGACGGTTTCGTCTCGGTCTTGTCGAGCACGTCGTCGAGCGCGCCTTCGATGCGGGCAAGATCATCGGCGATCCAGCCTTCGAAGTCGCTGCGCTTGATGCTGCGATGTCCACCGCGGCCGAGCGGTGCGAAATCGAAAGGCGCCTCCTCGGATGCCGAGAGCGCCATCTTCGTCGCCGACACCGCCTGATAAAGCGGGTAGCCCTCGTCGTGGTCGATGAGGTCGATGAAGATTTCGAGCTTTTCCGGTTCCAGGCTGGTGCGCACCAGCTTCTTCAGATCCTCGAATTCGCGCGTCGTCTTGAAGATCGACAGCTGGTTCCAGCGGCCGAAGCTGGAATAGTAGTTGGACGGCACTTCCAGGATCTTGTCGAAGCTTTTGAAATGGCTGCCCTTGCCGATCAGCGGCGCGACGATGTTGTCGATCATCCTGTAGTCGAAATGGTCGCCGGCGACGCCAACGCCGGAATGGCCGATCGGCGTTGCCGTCAGCTTGCCGGCGACGGTCTCGAAACGGATCAGCGAATAGTCGGTCGTGCCGCCGCCGAAATCGGCGACCAGCACGGTGGCATCCCGCTTCAGGTTCTGCGCGAAATAGAAGGCGGCGGCGACCGGCTCGTAGACATAGTGGATTTCGGGAAAGCCGAAGCGCGACAGCGCCTCATTGTAGCGCTCGGTCGCCAGCGCCGGATCGGGGCTGGCGCCGGCAAAATGCACCGGCCGACCGGTGACGATGCGGCTGACATCCGAAGGCCAGTTGTCGCCGGCATAGTTGCGCAGCCGCCGAACGAAGACCTCCATCAGATCCTCGAAATTATGCCGCTTGGCAAAGATCAGCGTGCCCTGGAACAGCGCGCTCGCCGCAAAGGTCTTGATCGACTGCAGGAAGCGACATTCGCCGGGATTGTCGATGAATTGGCGGATCGCCGCATGGCCGGCTTCCACCTTCAGCGCCGATGCGCCGAGCTGGGCATCCTTCATGAAGGAAAGCGCCGTGCGCATGCTGTCGGCCGTACCCTCCGTGCTCGTGAACGCCATCGAGCGCGTCGCCCCGCCATCCGCCGTGGCGAGAACCGTATTCGTCGTGCCGAAGTCGAAACCCAGCGCCTGAGCCATGCCCGCACCTCTTCATGCCGATTGTTATTGGAGACGGAGCATCGCTCCGCGAAAGGGCGTAAGCACGCCCCGAAATCAGGAGGGCGGGTGATGCCACAGGGGCGTGACACATTCAAGAGGATTGAAGGCGCATATGTCGAGCAGGCATCCTTCTCCTCCCGCCAGGGAGAAGAAGGATGCCGCAGGGCAGATCAGCCATGAAGGTTCAACAGTCCGCCGTTATTCGGCGGCCATCGCCCTTGCCTCGTGCAGCTCCGGCTCCTCGACCTTCTTGTGGCCGATCAGGCGGCCGAGGAAATTGCCGAAGCGGTCCATCTCGACGAAGATGACCGGGGTGATGAAGAGCGTCAGCATCTGCGAGACGATCAGGCCGCCGACGACGGCGATGCCGAGCGGTTGACGCAGTTCCGAGCTTGCGCCGGTGCCGAGCGCGATCGGCAGGGCGCCAAGCAGGGCACAGAAGGTCGTCATCATGATCGGCCGGAAGCGTCGCACGCAGGCTTCGTGGATCGCCGCCGTCGCCTTCTCGCCCGTCGTGCGCATGGTCTCCACCGCCACGTCGATCATCATGATCGCGTTCTTCTTGACAATGCCGATCAGCATCAAGAGGCCGATCAGGGCGATGATCGACAGGTCGAAGCCCATGATCTTCAATGCCAGCAGCGCACCGAATGCCGCGGCCGGAAGGCCGGACAGGATGGTGAGCGGGTGGATGAAGCTTTCATAGAGCACGCCGAGCACGACATAAATGGTCAGCACCGCCGCCAGGATCAGATAGGGCGTATTGCCCTGCGATTGCTCGAAGATTTGCGCCGTACCGCCGTAGGATGTGAAGACGTCTGCCGGCACGCTGATGTCCTTCTTGATCTGGTCGATCGCTGCCGTGGCGTCGCTGAGCGAGACGCCTTCCGGCAGGTTGAAGGAAACGGTGGTCGAGACCAGCTGGCCCGTCTGGTTGATGGTGACCGGGCCTGTGGTGCGTTGGACATGCGCGAAGTTCGAAAGCGGCACCAGGCTGCCATTGGCCGAGGCGACACGGATCTCCGAGAGCTTCTGGTCGTCCCAGGGTTTGCTGGTGTCGTATTCGACGATGACGTCGTAGCTGTCGCCGGTCGACTGGATTTCCGCAGCGGAATATCCGCTGAAGGATTCCTGCAGCGTCGTGCGCAGCGTGTCGTTGTCGATCCCGTAGGCGGCTGCCCGCTCGGTATCGATGACGATATTGGCCTGCAGGGCGTTGTTCTGGGCGTCCGAGGTCACGTCGGTGAACAGCCGGTCCTTGCGCATCGCCGCCTGGATCTTGCCGGCCCAGAGGTTGGTCTGGTCGACGTTCAGCGCCTGCACGACCAGCTGATACTGGCTGGCGGTCTGGCGGCCGCCGAAGCGCAGGCTCTGGTTCGGCGTCACGAAGGCCTGCAAGCCGGGGATCTTGTTGATCGCCGTGCGCAGTTCGCGCAGCGTCTGGTCAAGCGGCGCACGCTGCTTCTTGTCCTTGAGTTCGACGAACATCGAGCCATTGTTCTGCGGCTTGTTGGGGTTGCCGCCGATCGTCGACATCACATGGTTGACCGCCGGGTTCGCTTTCACGACGGCGGCCGCCTGCTGCTGCAGCGCCGACATCGCGGAATAGGAAATGTCCTGCCGGGCCTGCGTGCTGATCGTCAGGCGGCCGATATCCTCCTGTGGGAAGAAGCTCGTTGGCAGCGTCATGAAGAAATAGATTGTCAGCGCGACCGAGGCGAGGAAAACGCCGAGGATCGTTGGGCGGTGGCGAAGGCACCAGCCGACAGCCCTGTCGTAGCCGCGCAGCGTCCGTTCGAAGCCGGCATCGAAGATGCGGATGATGAGCGGCGGGCGGCTCTGGTGGTTCGACAGGCGCGAGGCGAGCATCGGCGTCACGGTTAGCGAGACGATTGCCGAGGAGATGATGGCGATGGCGACCACCATGCCGAATTCGTTGAACACGCGGCCGACAACACCGCCCATCAGCAGGATCGGGATGAAGACCGCGATCAGCGAAACCGACATGGAAATGATGGTGTAGCTGACTTCGCCCGCACCCTTGATCGCCGCTTCCCGCACCGGCATGCCTTCCTCGACATGTCGCAGGATGTTCTCGAGCATGACGATGGCGTCATCCACCACGAGCCCCACCGCGAGCGTTAGCCCGAGCAGCGAGATGTTGTCGATACTATAGCCGAGCACATACATCATGCCGAAGGTCGAGATCAGCGACAGAGGAACGGCAAGGCCGGGAATGATCGTTGCGGTCGCATGGCCGGTAAAGAGGTAGATGACGAGAACGACGAGGCCGATCGTCAGGAGCAGCGTGAACTTCACATCGGAGATGGCATCGCGAATCGGCTTTGCGGCGTCGTTCATGACGACCGTGTTGACCGAGGGTGGGATTTCGGCGTGAAGCTGCGGCAGCTTGGCGTTGATCGCATCGACGACATCGACGGTGTTGGCGTCCGGCTGGCGCTGGATGGCGAGGATGATGCCACGCTGGCCGTCATACCAGCTGCCGGTATACTGGTTCTCGACGCTGTCCTGCACGTCGGCAATATCGCCGAGGTGGATCGGCGCACCGTTCGGATTGGCAATGACCAGCGAACGGAACTGCTCGGCGCTGGTGCTCTGCGTGTTCGCCGTGATGGTCATGCTCTGCGAATTGTTCTGCAGTGTTCCCACGGGCTGCTGGCTGTTGGCGGCAGCAAGCGCCTTGTTGACGGTGTCGATGCCGATGCCGCGGGTCAGCAGTTTGTTGGGATCGACCTCGACGCGGACGGCATAGGTCTGTGCACCGTAGACGCTGACCTGGGCGACGCCGGGAAGTGTGGAAAGCGACGGCGAGATGATGTTCTCGGCGATGTCGTCAAGCTTGCTGCGCGGCATGGTGTTGCTCTGCACCGAGAGCAGCATGACGGGCGCATCGGCCGGGTTTGTCTTGCGATAACTCGGCGGCGTCGTCAGATTGTCGGGCAGTTGCCGGGTGGCATGCGAGATCGCCGCCTGCACGTCGGCTGCAGCCGCATCGATATTACGACTGAGGTCGAACTGCAGCACGATGCTGGTGCTGCCGAGCGAGCTGGAGGCGCTGATTTCGGTGATCCCGGGAATGGTCTCGAACTGCTTGATCAGCGGTGTCGAAACCGAGGTTGCCATCGTCTGCGGCGAGGCGCCACTCAACTGCGCCGAAACGTTGATCGTGGGAAAATCGACCTGCGGCAGGGCCGCGACCGGCACGAGCTGATAACCGGCAAGACCGGCCAGAATGACGCCGATGGCAAGCAGCGTCGTCGCGACGGGGCGCTGGATACAAAAATTCGGGATCATTGCTGAGCTCCCACCGCGATCGTCTCGGACGGCTGCTGTTGCCGAGGCTCTTCGGCGGAGGCGACATCAAGCGCCTTTTCGTCGAATTGCTCGTTGATCGCCTGCTGGTCGCTGAGCTGGCCCTGGCCCTCGACGACGACGTGATCGCCTGCCTGAAGGCCCGATTCTATGGCGGTGAAGCCGCCATTTGCACGGGCAACGGTGACGGCCGTCAGATACGATTTGCCGTCCTTGGCGACGAAGGCGAAGAATCCCTCCGGACCGGGGCTGACGGCAACCGTCGGCACCACCACCTGCTGTTCGTCATTGTTGAAATGCACGACGATGTTGACTGACTGGCCGGGCCAGAGCGCACCGGAGGCATTCTCGAATTTCGCCTTGGCGAGGATCGTGCCCGAGGCCGTATCGACCGTGTTGTCGTAGAAGCTGATTTCGCCCTTTCGCACTTGCCCCTTGGTGGAATTGGGGGCGGTGCTGACCTCGACCGGACCGGCTGCCAAGGCACTCTTCAGCTCCCGCAGATAGCGTTCCTGCAGGTGGAATTTCACATAGATCGGATCGTATTTCGCGATGGTGACGATTGCCGCCCCGGCACTGAGGAAAGCCCCCTTGCTGACAACGATATCGCCGAGCCGGCCGTCGAAGGGAGCGCGGATATCGGTGTGCTCGAGCAAGATCTGATCGGAGGCCAGCGACGCCTTGTCGGCGTCAACAGTGGCTGCAGCGGTATCGCGGGCGGCGACTGCCTGGTCGAGGCTCTGCTGGGTGCCGGCCTTCTGGTTGAAGAGATCCTGCGCACGCGTCAATGCGGTCGCGGCTTCCGAAAGGGTTGCCGCGTCGCGCACGATCATCGCATTGTCCTTGTCGACCGTCGCCTTGGCCGTCCGATCGTCCAGCTTGGCGATCAGGTCGCCGGCTTTGACGGTCGCCCCGTCCTGCGCATCGATGCTGACGATCAGGCCCTGTTCCTGTGCGGCAATGGTCGTATTGTCATCGGCATCGGCCCAGCCGGTCGCCGTCACGTCCATCGGCAGTGTCGTTTTCACGGCTGCGACTGTTTTAACGACGGTCGGGCCGCCGCCACCGCGTCTGCGCCCGCCGCCCTGATGTTGCCCACCATCCTGCCCCTGATCGGCCTGTGCCTGCTGCCCGCCGCCATTACCGCCGGCCGGCTGCTTGATGAACTGCGAGAGGTAGGGAATGCGGGAGGCATTAGGGACCAGATTCCCGAATTGCCAGACGCCGACGGCGGCAATTGCGATAACGCTGACGGTGATCCAAAATTTCTTCATGGGCGATACCGGACTTTGGGCAAGGTTGCGGGGGCAAGGTTGCGAATTTTATGCCCCGATTGAGCCACTTATATTGCGGCGCAAAAAAGACATAATTCCCGGCGGGTAATCACTAAGTGGTTATAATGGCTTAAATTTTTGTAATGAATATTCCGTAATATTCAAACTATACTAATATAGAGCCAGTGTAGCCGGTGCCGTCTGACGGCGGCGGCGAGGGTGGTTCGCGGGGCGACGATTTCGGCCCGTAAGCCGACCGTCGCCCGGGAGGAAAAACTAGAGAAGGCAGGTTGTCATGACTGAGTTGGACGCCAGCGAATTTCGCTCTCTCATAACAAGTGTGTTTCCTGAGCTCACGGCCTCCGTCTTCAAGCTGGCGGCAAAAGGCTGGGATTCGCTTGCCGTCGACGTCGATGACACGCTGATCTTCAAGTTTCCCCGCAATCTCGGCGCAGAAAGAGCGCTTCAGAAGGAAGCCGCCTTGCTCGAGATCGTTCGGCCGTCGCTGTCGATGGCGGTTCCCGACATGCGCATTCACGACGGGCCGCCGATCTTCTCCAGCCATGCCAAGCTCGACGGCGAACATCTCATTGTCGAAGATTACGATGCGCTTGGCGAAAGCGATCGTCAGCACCTCGCGGAAGATCTCGCGCGTTTTTACGCCGAGCTGCATGTGCTCGATGCCGATCGCATGCGGTCGGCCGGTGCCGGGGCGATCCAGCCATGGCAATCGCCCGAGACGGTGCGAACAAAGGCTTTGGCGCTGCTGCCGCCTGACATCCGGAGCTTTGCGCAGGTGATCATTTTCGATTTCGAAGCCTTGCCGCCCGATCCCTATGGCAACATCTACGGCTTCTTCGACGGTCATGGTTGGAACATGGCCTTCGACCACGCGCAAAGGCGGCTGAACGGCATTTATGATTTCGCCGATTCAGGTTTTGGCCCGTTGCACCAGGAATTCATCTACTCGAATTTCATCTCGCCCGATCTGACCGCCCGCATCGTATCGGCCTATGAAATGCTGACCGGACGCAGGCTCGACCGGCGGCGCATTGCGATCCTGACCGGCTTCCATCGTCTGTCCGAGCTCGCCGAACTTGCGGACGATCCGGCGAACGTCGAACAGATGATCCGAAGTGTGGCGACATGGGCGGCGTCGGCCCGCGTCGGCTGAGAGGGAATGCTCAGACGGACCGCGCCGCGCCGCCGTCGCAGCGGATGAGCGAGCCGGTGATATAGCTTGCCGGCTGGCTGCACAGGAAGGCCGCGGTTGCGGCGAATTCCTCGACCCTGCCGTAGCGGCCGACCGGAATGCGCGCCTCCTTGTCGGTGCGGATCTCCTCGAGGCTCTTGCCGGTCCGCTTTGCCGCAGCCCCGTCGAGATCGTCGAGCCGCGCCGTCAGGATGCTGCCCGGCAGGAGCAGGTTGGTGGTGACGCCGAAGCCCGCCACTTCGGAGGCAAGCGTCTTGCTCCAGCCGGCAAGGGCAGGGCGCAGCGTATTCGACAACGCCAGATTGGCGATCGGTTCGATCACGCCGGATGAGGCAACCGTCAGGATGCGGCCCCAGCCCTGCGCCTTCATGCCGGGCAGCAGCGCATTGGTGAGCGTGATCACGCGCGCGACCATGGAGAGGAAATAGATTTCGAGCTTTTCGCCCGTCATGTCCTCCGTCGTGCCGGGTGTCGGCCCGCCGGTATTGTTGACCAGGATATCGAGCCCGCCGAACTTTTCCTTTACCGCCGTCGTCACCATCTCGACGAAGCGTTCGTCCCCGAGATCGGCCCAGATCCAGTCGGCCCGGCCTTTACCTTCGCCATTGATCGCTTTGCAATTGGCCTCCAGCTGGTCGCCGCTGCGCCCGCAGAGCAGCACGTTTGCGCCCTCACGCGCCAGCGCCACGGCGATGCCGAGGCCGAGGCCGCGCGAGGAGGCGAGGACGAGTGCCCGTTTGCCCTTGATGCCGAGATCCATAATTGTTCTCCGATAGCTTTGAGCGATGTATAAGGCGCAAGCGGCGGAAAAGGAAAGGGCATGTCAGCGGTTTGATGGCACTTGAAAATTGACGTTGACGTAAACGATATGTAATTCTGCCGCGCGAGGCGTTATCATTGTGCGAATTGGAAGATTGGCTGTCGTATCCCGGCTCGACAATGCTTTCTCGTTTTGACAAGAAAGTGCCTTGACGGGGATGACGGCCGCGTGCCGCCAAGCGGAGACGAGTGAATGACCGAGACGACTGAGCTGCCCGAACGCGAGAGCATGGAATTCGACGTTGTGATCGTCGGCGCCGGTCCTGCCGGTCTTGCGGCGGCGATCCGGCTGAAGCAGGTCAATCCGGAACTCTCGGTCGTCGTGCTGGAGAAGGGCGCTGAAGTCGGCGCGCATATCCTCTCGGGCGCCGTGGTCGATCCGATCGGCATCGACCGGCTGCTGCCCGGCTGGCGCGATGAGGCCGATCATCCGTTCAAGACCAAGGTCACCGCCGACCACTTCCTGCTGCTCGGCCCGGCCGGCTCCGTTCGCCTGCCGAATGTGCTGATGCCGCCGCTGATGAACAATCACGGCAACTACATCGTCTCGCTTGGGCTCGTCTGTCGCTGGCTGGCGACCAAGGCCGAAGAACTCGGCGTCGAGATCTATCCCGGTTTTGCTGCAACCGAAGTACTCTACAATGACGAGGGTGCCGTCATCGGTGTTGCGACGGGCGATATGGGCATCGAGAAGAACGGCGAGCCCGGGCCGAACTATACCCGCGGCATGGAACTGCTCGGCAAATATGTGCTGATCGGCGAGGGCGTGCGCGGCTCGCTCGCCAAGCAGCTGATTGCCAAGTTCGATCTGCAGAAAGACCGTGAACCGCAAAAGTTCGGCATCGGCATCAAGGAGCTCTGGCAGGTCAAGCCGGAGAACCACAGGCCGGGCCTGGTGCAGCACTCCTTCGGCTGGCCGCTCGGCATGAAGACCGGCGGCGGCTCCTTCCTCTATCACCTGGAAGACAATCTGGTGGCCGTCGGCTTCGTCGTCCACCTCAATTACAAGAACCCCTATCTCTATCCCTTCGAGGAATTCCAGCGCTTCAAGACCCATCCGGCGATCCGCACCACCTTCGAGGGCGGCAAGCGCCTGTCCTATGGGGCGCGTGCCATCACCGAGGGCGGCTACCAGTCGGTGCCGAAGCTTTCCTTCCCCGGCGGGGCGCTGATCGGCTGTTCGGCCGGTCTCGTCAACGTGCCGCGCATCAAGGGCAGCCACAATGCGGTGCTGTCGGGCATGCTGGCGGCCGAAAAGATCGCCGCCGCGATTGTATCAGGCCGCAGCCATGACGACGTGATCGAGATCGAGAATGAATGGCGCAAGGGCGATATCGGCCGCGACCTCAAGCGGGTGCGCAACGTCAAGCCGCTGTGGTCGAAGTTCGGTACCGCGCTCGGCGTGGCGCTCGGCGGCTTCGACATGTGGACGAACCAGCTCCTCGGCTTTTCCGTCTTCGGCACGCTGAAGCACGGCAAGACCGATGCCCAATCGCTGGAGCCGGCCTCGCAGCACAAGCCGATCGCCTATCCGAAACCCGATGGCGTCTTGACCTTCGATCGCCTGTCCTCGGTGTTCCTGTCGAACACCAATCACGAGGAAGACCAGCCGGTGCATCTGCAGGTCAAGGACATGGCGCTGCAGATCTCGTCCGAGCATGACATCTATGCCGGCCCGTCGACGCGCTACTGTCCGGCCGGCGTCTACGAATGGGTGGAAAAGGATGGCAAGGACGTCTTCGTCATCAACGCCCAGAACTGCGTCCACTGCAAGACCTGCGACATCAAGGATCCCAACCAGAACATCAACTGGGTACCGCCGCAGGGCGGCGAGGGGCCCGTCTATCCGAATATGTGAGGCGGATTATCCCCACCGCGACAATTCTTGCGTGCTGACGCCTTCGTGATCGCCTTCTGCCGGAGGCTGTTAGCCGTTCGTTAACCATAATTTCCTTAGCTTGCGACATCAAGTTGACGCACTAAGGACACATTCATGACGATCTCCCGCCGGGGCTTTCTGATCGCTCTGCCGCTTTTCGTGGCCGGCTGCTCTTCGACCGGTCTAAACAGCCAGACGAATTATGCCGCACTTCCGGACGAAAAATTCCCGTTGAAGCAGGTGCCGATCGACAAGATCAAGCCGGAGCTCCGCCGCCAGGAAGTGGCCTACGAAACCACGCATGCTGCCGGCACCGTGATCGTCGATACACCTGCGCGCCGCGCCTATTACGTCCTCGGCGGCGGCAGGGCAGTACGTTATGGCGTTGGTGTCGGCCGCGAGGGGCTGGCCTTTGCCGGCAACGCCTATATCGGCCGCAAGGCCGAATGGCCGAGCTGGACACCCACCGAAAACATGCAGCGCCGCGAAGAGCGCTATCGCAAGCTCGCCGGCGGCATGCCGGGCGGCCCGAACAACCCGCTCGGCGCGCGGGCGATGTATCTTTACCGCGGCGGCGGCGACACGCATTTCCGCATTCATGGCACCAACCAGCCGCAATCGATTGGTCTCGCCATGTCGAGCGGCTGTGTCCGTATGATGAACCACGATGTGATCGACCTCTATAGCCGCGTCGAAGTCGGCGCCAGGGTCGTCGTTATCCAGGCCTGAAGTGCCCGTTCGACACTCGGTAAGGACGCCGTCTCCATTGAAAAAGCCGCCGCAGCGAAGGCTGCAGGCGGCTTTCCATTTGCTGTTGGGGCTGGATTTCAGCGGCGTGGCGTGGCGATACCTGTTGACAGCGCCACGCCGATGCCGGTGATCACGGCGGCGCTGATTTCCGTCATGCCGATTGCTTCGCCAAGCAGCAAGCCGCCGCCAAGCGTCGCGAGAACCGGCGTCAGCGCCGTGAAGGCGGCAGCCTGTGTTCCGCCGAGTGTTCTGACGGCGGTGCCGTAGGCGACCATGGCGACGAGGCCGGAAAGAACGCCCTGGCTTAGCACCTGCAGGCCGATCTCCGGGAGAGTAGCCTCTGGCAGCGAGATGCCGAAGACGAGGGCAAGCGCGCCCATGATCAGGAAGGACCAGACGGCGATCAGGGCGCTTGCCTGTACGGCGGTCAGACCGGAGCGGCGGAAGGCATGCGTATAGCTTGCCCAGAGAATGGCGCCGGCCGGCAGCAGCACGAAGCTCGTCCATGGCAGCGAGGCGTCTGCAAGGCTGCGCGTGAGCAGGATCAGCACGCCGGCAACGATTGCGATAAGCCCGGCGATGCGTGTGCCGTCAGGTCTTTCGCGAAACAGCGCAATCCCGATCAGCGCCGCGGCGAGCGGCATCGAGCCGCCGAGCAGAATCCCCGAAGAGGCCGCCGGCGTGGAATGGATTGCCAGCGTGGTCAGCAGGAAGAAGACAGCGCCCGAACCGGACACCATGATCGCCAGCAGGTGAAGCGGCAGGCCCTTCGGCAGCAGTCCCGTCTTCAGCCAGACAGGCGAAAGCACCAGCGCCGGAATTCCGAAGCGGATCAGCCCGATATCGATCGAGCCGAGGGGCGTTGCGGCGCTGTGGCGGGTGACAAGAAACCATGTCGCCCAGATCAGCACGGTAATGGTGCCGCCGGCATAACCCAGTACCTGCGATGGCGACTTGTCGTTCGTGAAAGCAATGGTGGTCATCGTCCTGTCCTTTCTTTCATCCGGAGCCTGTCCGGTTGAAGAGAAGACTAGCGCCAGAGGTCAGGGCATGTCCTTGCTATCTATGGCTAGAAAATCATGCTATGCGCAATCTTCTGCCAATTGATGTCGGCGGGGGTCGCGAAAATGCCAAATCTCGATAAATTCGATATTGCCATCCTGAAGTGCCTGCAGGAGGATGCACGGGCCACAAATGTCGAGATCGCCGAGAAGGTGAACCTTTCGCCGTCGCCCTGCCTGCGCCGCATCCGCAATCTCGAACGGTCCGGGATCATCCGCGGTTACACGGCAGATATCGATCGCAAGGAGGTCGGTCTCGGCCTCACCGTCTTCGTCGAATTCAAGGTCGTCCAGCACAGCCGCGAAAATTCCGAGGCGCAGCAGAAGGCGCTGCTCGCCATCCCCGAGATCGTCTCCTGTTTCCTGATCTCAGGCACGGCCGATTTCCTCGCCGAAGTGGTGGTGGAGGATCTCGCCGCCTACGAACGGCTTCTGACGGAAACGCTGTTGACCCTGCCGAATGTCAGCGACATCCGCTCGAACTTCGCCATCCGCAGCATGAAGACGCATGGGCCGTTGAAGTTGCCCGAGGGAAAATAATTTCCCTCGGGCATTATTGCGGGTTAGAGCAGCGTCCCGCTGAGGATGAGCAGCGCCACCGAGAAGTAGATGACGAGCCCGGTGACATCGACCAGCGTGGCGACGAAGGGGGCCGAGGCGCTGGCCGGATCGAGCCGGAGCTTCTGCAGCACGAAGGGCAGCATCGAACCGCAGATCGAACCGAAGGTGACGATCCCGATCAGGGCGGCAAACACCGTAACGGCGACCATCTGCCAGTGCGGGCCGTAATCGTAAAGCCCGGCCGACTGCCAGAAGACGATGCGGATGAAGCCGACGAGGCCGAGGATCGCGCCGAGCACGACGCCGGTCGGCAGTTCGCGCAAAAGCACCTTCCACCAGTCCGAGAGCTTCAGCTCGCCGAGCGCCAGCGCCCGGATGATCAGCGAGGTCGCCTGCGAACCGGAATTGCCGCCCGAGCTCATGATCAGCGGGATGAACAGCGTCAGCACCACGGCCTTTTCCAGCTCGCCTTCGAAATGCTGCATGGCGCTTGCCGTCAGCATCTCGCCGAGGAAGAGCGCAGCGAGCCAGCCGGCGCGCTTGCGGATCATGCCGGCGAAGCTGATCTTCATGTAGGGCTGGCCGAGCGCCTCCATGCCGCCGAACCTCTGGGCCGCTTCCGTCGTGTCTGATATCATCGTGTCGATCACGTCGTCGACAGTGACGATGCCGAGTATTTGCCCCTGTTCGTCGATGACGGGCAGGGCAAGCAGGTCGTGCTTGCGGATCAGCCGGGCGACATCCTCCTGCTTCATCAGCGGATCGGCCGAAACCGGCGCGCCCTTCTGTGCCACGGAAAGGATCGAAGCGTCCGGCTCGCCGGTGATGAGGCGACGCAGCGTCACCACATGCAGCAGCGCATGGCTGACCCCATCCAGCACATAGATGGCGTAGACGGTCTCGCGCGAGCGTTCGACCTGGCGCACATGGTCGAGTGTGCGGGCGACGGTCCAGCTGTCAGGCACACTGACGAACTCCGTCGTCATGATGCCGCCGGCCGTGCGCGGCGGATAGCCCATCAGGTGCTGGATCGCGATGCGCACCGGTTCGTCGAGGCTGGAGAACAGCCGGGCGCGGGTCTCGCCGTCGAGTTCGAGCAGCACGTCGGCGACGCGGTCGTTCGACATGCCGTGCAGCAGCCGGGCGGCATCCTCGGCGCTGATCAGCGCAAGGATCTGTGCGGCGTTGCGAAGCTCCGGCCGGTCGAGGATGTTGACCGCATAGTCCAGCGGCATGCCGCATAGAACACGCCCGGCGTCCTGGACGCTCAGCGCGTTCAACGCTTCGACGCGTTCGGCGATCGTTGCGCCGCGGCTGTTGTTGATGAAGGCACGGGCGGCATGGCCTGCCCGAAGAGGGAAGCGATTGATATTCATTTGAGGCTCGCCTTTCCGTCGATCCGCCGTAGCGTCCGATCAGGCGAGCCGACAGGCGTCGGTCAGCGCACGAGGGTCGCGTACGGCAAAGGCAATCGACTGCTACTGTCGCTTGGCATCGTTATGATGGCTCCGTTGAAATCCGTGGTCGACGAGTGTCATCCACGTGAATGCTAGGTGGTCCCGAACGCGGAAAAAGTCAAGCGGGGTAAATGCTTAACGCCAGAATGTCGCACCCCACGATGCGGCATTCCAGGCGGGTTTGGTTTGTATGATCTTGGGGGTCCCCGAATACCGGCCTGCCGGCTGCGATCTCAGAATCCTGCAAGCACCGCCTTGCCCTTCATCCTGCCGCTTTCGACCATGGCATGCGCCGTCTTTAGGTTTGCCGCATTGATCGGCCCGACGATCTCCGAAAGCGTGGTGCGGATCTTTCCGCCGTCGATGAGCTCGGAAATCTTGTTCAGCAGCTTGTGCTGCTCGATCATGTCGGGCGTGCCGTAGAGCGGGCGGGTGAACATCAGCTCCCAATGGACAGAGACGGCCTTGCGCTTGAAGGGCACGATGTCGAGCGTCTTCGGATCGTCGATCAATGCGAAGCGGCCCTGCGGCGCAATCGCTTCGACGATGTCGCCGATATGACTGTCGGTATTGGTGGTCGAGAATATGAATCCCGGCGCGCCGATGCCAAGCGCCGCCACCTGCGGCGCGATCGGCCTGGAATGGTCGACGACATGATGCGCGCCGAGTTCCTTCACCCAGTCCTGCGTTTCCGGCCGCGAGGCCGTGGCAATCACCGTCAGGTCGGTCAATACCCGGGCGATCTGAATGGCGATCGAGCCGACGCCGCCGGCTCCGCCGATGATCAGGATGGAGCGTCCCGCTCCCGAAACCGCGTCCTGCACCTTCAGCCGGTCGAACAGCGCTTCGTAGGCCGTGATCGAGGTCAGCGGCAGGGCGGCCGCGGCTGCGAAATCGAGGCTCTTCGGTTTGGCGCCGACGATGCGCTCGTCGACGAGATGGAATTCGGCATTGCTGCCCGGGCGGCTGATAACCCCGGAGTAGAACACCTCGTCGCCGGGCTTGAACAGGGTGACATCGGCGCCGACGGCTTTGACGATGCCGGCGGCATCCCAGCCGAGCACCTTGAGCTCGTCTGCGGGCGGTGCGGAATGGGCGCGCACCTTCACGTCGACGGGATTGACCGAAACGGCTTTGATTTCGACGAGCAGATCGTGGCCTCCAGCCTCCGGCATCGGCAGCTCGACATCGATCAGCGAGGTTTCGGCGGAGATCGGCTGGGGCGTTTTATAGGCGACGGCGCGCATGGGAAACTCCTGTGTTCGTTGCACGGAAGCTAGATGCGCATTATGTTCTAACAACGCAAGAATGCACAAATTCTGTACGTAGTACCCAAAAGGATACTGTAAAATGTCATTGCCGCGCGCCAAACTCGTCAAGAATTTCCCTGGCTGCCCGGTCGAAGCGACGCTGACCTACCTCGACGGGAAGTGGAAAGGCGTGATCCTCTTTCATCTGATGCAGGGAACCCTGCGCTTCAACGAATTGCGGCGTAAGCTCCCGGCCGTGACCCAGCGCATGCTGACCAAGCAGCTGCGTGAACTGGAAGAGTCCGGCCTTGTATCACGCACCGTCTATCCGGTCGTGCCGCCGAGGGTCGAATATGCAATGACGCCGCTCGGCATGACGCTGAAGCCTGTCATCCAGGCGTTGGCCGCTTGGGGTGACGATTATGTCTTCTGCAGCCCGGAAGGCCGCGAGCTGCGCTTGGCCTCAGACGGCCTGCGTGCTCCGGTCGCGGCGCTCAAGGCGTAGCGAGGCTGCAAAGACGAACAGGCCGAGGAAGGATAGTGCTGCACCGACATAGCCGGTCGCCGCAAAACCATAACCCCCGGCGATGACGAGGCCGCCGAGCCAGGCGCCGATCGCATTGGCGATGTTGAAGGCGGAATGGTTGGAAGCGGCCGCAAGCGTCTGCGCGTCGGCGGCGACATCCATCAGCCGCGTCTGCAGCGCCGGTCCAGCAGCAAAACCGCAGCCGACGAGGAAGACGCAAAGGCCGAGCATATAGGGATTGGCGGCGGTCAGCGAGAAAGTGGTCAGCACGACGACATTATAGATCAGCGACCCGCCGATCGTGCCGAGCAGCGATTTGTCGGCGAGCCACGAGCCGATGAAATTGCCCGCATTCATGCCGACACCGAAGAGGACCAGCATGATCGGAACGGCCGTCTCCGGCAGCATCGCCACCTCAGTCGTTGTCGAGGCGATATAGCTGAACATCGCGAACATGCCGCCGTAACCGACGGCGGCGATGCCGAGCGTCAGCCACACCTGCGGCCGGCGGAAAGCGCCGAGTTCGCGCAGGAAGCCCGCCTCCTCGGAAACCCTGTCCTTTGGAACGTAGAACCAGATCAGCGCCACCGTTAGCAGGCCGAGCACGCCGACCGAGAAAAACGCCACCTGCCAGTCGAGCGACTGACCGAAGAAGGTCGTCAACGGCGTGCCGAGAAGTGTCGCAACGGTCAGGCCGAGCATGACGCGGCCGACGGCACGGGCGCGGCGATGCGCCGGCACCATCGAGGCGGCGACAAGGGCCGCGACGCCGAAATAGGCGCCATGCGGCAGGCCGCTGACGAAGCGCAGCAGCGTGAAGCTTTCGAAGGTCGGCGCCATGGCACTTGATATATTGCCCGCGGCAAAGATCAGCATCAGCATTAAAAGCAGCGTGCGGCGCGCCATCTTCGCAGCGAGCACGGCAATAACAGGTGCGCCGACGACGACTCCGAGCGCATAGGCGCTGATGACGTAGCCGGCTTGCGGCGTGGTGACCGAGAAGGTTTCGGCGACATTGGGCAGCAATCCCATGATTGCGAATTCGCCGGTGCCGATGCCGAAGCCGCCGCAGGCGAGCGCCAACTGGACCAGCGCCACGGTCATTGCCGACGGCAGCGCTTCATCCTGGCGATCAATGGAGTTCCGGCTATCGATGGAAATATTGGCGGCAATCTCACTCACGAGAGCTCCTCGAGGCGGTTTCTGCTTGGCAATGGCCCCTGGCGCAGGCGCGGCCGCAAGCCGATCGGTGGAAATGGCGGGAGGTGGAGACGATGTCTCCGATAGACCATCTATCCGTGAGCTCTCGGCTGCCGTCGAGTGCATTTTTTGCAGTGCAGCGTCCTGCTATGTGCATACGTCTATTGCAATTTTTGCACTTCTGTCCTTTGTGAGGAAAGAAGGCTGCGCTTGAAATCGGCGATACCGCAACCATCTCAGGGCAAGGCAGGAGCATTTCCGCGCCAGAGACGGGAGCTCTTATGAAGCTTGTAGGCTTTTTCAATCGCGACGGCGGGACCTTCAAGACCACCGACATGCTGGCCTATGAAAAAAGGGCGGAGGCGGCTTTCCGCGAAGCGGGGCACGATTTTGACGCCATCGTCTTCTCAGGAAAGGAAATCGTTCCCGCCATGGAGCGGGCTGCCAAGCGCGACGATATCGACGGTATCGTTGCCGGCGGTGGTGACGGCACGATTTCGGCGGCGGCATCGATTGCCTGGAAAAACGGCATTGCGCTCGGCGTCGTGCCGGCCGGCACGATGAACCTCTTTGCCCGCTCGCTGCGTGTGCCGCTCGATATCTGGCAGGCGCTCGATGTGCTTGCCTCTGGCGAGGTCGACAATGTCGATATCGCCAGCGCCAACGGCCGGCCCTTCATCCACCAGTTTTCCGCCGGCCTGCATGCCCGCATGGTGCGTTACCGCAACGCCTACAGCTATCGTTCCCGGCTGGGCAAGATCCGGGCGAGTACGAAGGCTGCCTTGGGCGTCATCTTCAACCCGCCGGAATTCGAGGTCGAGTTCGAGGCGATCGGCATGCGCGAGCGCCGCAGGGTGTCGGCGATATCAGTCTCTAACAATCCCTTCGGAGAGAACGCGCTGCTTTACGCCGATAATTTGAGAAGCGGCGAACTCGGCTTTTACACGGCAAATCCGCTGAAGCCGCTTGGTGTCGCCCGCCTCGCCATCGACATGCTGCGCGGCAAGGTCCGCGAGAATGCCGATGTCATGGTGATGCACCCGGCCGAAGTGCACCTGCATTTCCCGAAACTGCGCTCCAAGGCCAATTGCGTCATGGACGGCGAGTTGCTGCCGCTCGAACGCGACGTCTCGATCCGGCTGCATCCGGGCGAATTGAAGGTTCTCGTCAAGCAGGGTCTCGCCGCCCAGGTGAATGCGGACGAACGCCGCGAGCCCGCTGCGTAAGTCGGCCGCCGCGTAATTTCAGAGCCGCGGCAGATAGGTGCGGTAGTCGAAATCCGAAACGGTGCGCAGATGCGCAAGCGCTTCCTTGCGCTTGGTGTCGCCATAGAGCGCCTGATAGCGCGCGCCGAAGATATCGGCGATGAACGGCGAGGTGCGGAAGGTCTCGACGGCGCTGAGGAAATCATGCGTCAGTCGCGCCGTATTCGCAGGTGTGTGCGATGGCGTCGTCTCCTCACCGGGGTCGAGGTCGCCGTCGAGACCGGTGAGCATGCCGCCGAGGATCGCTGCCAGCAGCAGATAGGGATTGGCGTCGGCGCCGGCGACGCGGTGCTCGATGCGTGCGGCCGGCCCATCCTTGTCGGGGATGCGGATCGCCGTGCCGCGATGGCCGCTTCCCCAGGTCAGATCGACAGGCGCAAACGAGCCCGGCTGGAAGCGGCGGTAGGAATTGGCGAAGGGGGCGAAGATCAGCTGCGCCGCGCGCATGGAGTCGAGCAGGCCTGCTATCGCCGATTTGAGCATCTTCGGCTCGCCGCCCTTGGCATCGAGGATGTTGCGGCCTTGTCCGTCGATGATACTCGCATGCACATGCAGGCCGGAGCCGGCATGTTCGGAATAGGGTTTGGCCATGCAGGTCGATTTCAGCCCGTGCCGGCGCGCCGCCTGTTCGGCGATGCGCTTGAGATAGAGGCAATCGTCGGCGGCTGCCAGCGCGTCCGCGCGGTGCAGCAGGTTGACCTCGAACTGGCCCGGACCGAATTCCGCTGTCGTCGCATCCGCCGGCAGGTCCTGCGCTCTCGCATAGGCCCTCAGCGTCTGCAAATAGCCGTCGAGCGCGTCGACGACGCTCATGTCGTAGAGCTGAAAACCGTTCGGTTCGCCGCGAAAGGTGAGGCTTTCGGGCGGGCAGGGGCGTCCGGTTTCGCGCCAGTCTCCCGACATCACGTAAAATTCCAGCTCGGTGGCGACGACGGGCGTCAGCCCGCGCGCCGCATAGCGCTCCAGCACCGAAGCGAGGATGGCGCGCGGATCCATGAAGCTCGGGCTGCCGTCGAATTCGTGCATGGTGGCGAGCACCTGCATCGAGCCCTCGGGCGCCCAAGGCATCGGCGCCAAGCTGCGCCGGTCGGGGACGACCTTGCCGTCAGGATCGCCGATCGTCAGTGACAGGCCGGTGATATCGTCATTGTCGTCACCCCAGATGTCGAGCGATTGCGTCGAGGTCGGCAGGCGGATGTCCCCGGCCCAGACCTTGGCTTCGGCGCCGGGTGGAAGCTGTTTGCCGCGCAGGTCGCCGTTCATGCCGACGATCAGGATCTCGAAGCGCGGATCGCCGCCGTCGGCCTTGCCGTCCATCCTGTCGCTTGCCATGACCTTGAAAATCCTCCGGGACAAGGCCAAGCTCCTATCTCATCGACATCAGCCTTTCAATCCGCGAGGGTCTTTACCACCATGCCCGATACTTACCCACCTTCGAACCTCGCCGCGATCGACGCTGCGCACCACCTGCATCCGTTCGCCGACATGAAGAAGCTGAATGCCGAGGGCGCGCGTATCATCCAGCGCGGCGAGGGCGTCTACATCTTCGACAATCACGGCAGGAAATATCTCGATGGTTTCGCCGGCCTCTGGTGCGTCAATATTGGCTATGGCCGCCGCGAGATTGCCGATGCCGCCACCAGGCAGATGAACGAGCTGCCCTACTACAACACCTTCTTCGGCACGACCTCGACGTCTGCGACGCTGCTGGCGCAGAAGGTCACCTCCCATGCCGGGGAACGGTTCAACCATATCTTCTTCACCGGCTCCGGCTCGGAGGCGAACGACACCTGGTTCCGCATGGCCCGCGTCTACTGGAGCGCCATCGGCAAACCGTCGAAGAAGATCGTCATATCGAGAAGGAACGGCTATCACGGTTCGACCGTCGCCGGCGCCAGCCTCGGCGGCA
This sequence comes from Rhizobium sp. SRDI943, assembly GCF_057653695.1. Lineage (NCBI taxonomy): Bacteria > Pseudomonadati > Pseudomonadota > Alphaproteobacteria > Hyphomicrobiales > Rhizobiaceae > Rhizobium > Rhizobium sp. SRDI943. Next base: position 1,101,774 of record NZ_CM172787.1, read on the forward strand.
TGAAATACATGCATGAGCAGGGCGATCTGCCGATCCCTGGAATCGTCCATATCGGCCAGCCCTATTGGTACGGCGAGGGCGGCGATCTCTCACCCGCCGAATTCGGTCTCAAGGTTGCCCGCGAGCTCGAAGCGAAGATCGACGAACTCGGCGAGGAGAATGTCGCCGCCTTCGTCGCCGAACCCGTGCAGGGGGCTGCCGGCGTCATCATCCCGCCCGAGACCTACTGGCCGGAGATCGACCGCATCTGCAAGGCGCGCAATATCCTGCTGGTGACCGACGAGGTAATCTGCGGTTTCGGCCGTCTGGGCGCCTGGTTCGGCCACCAGTATTTCGGCGTCGAGCCCGATCTGGCGCCGATCGCCAAGGGGCTTTCCTCCGGCTACCTGCCGATCGGCGGCGTACTCGTCAGCGACCGCATCGCCGATGTGCTGATCAACGATGTCGGCGACTTCAACCACGGTTTCACCTATTCCGGCCACCCGGTCTGCGCTGCCGCAGCCCTCGAAAACCTGCGCATCATCGAAGAGGAAAGACTGGTCGAGCGCGTGCGCGACGATATCGGCCCCTATTTCGGCAGGGCCTGGGCAGAGCTCGCAGACCATGATCTGGTCGGCGAAGCCGCCAGCATCGGCCTGATGGGCGGACTGCAGCTTGCCGCCGAGAAGAGCACGCGCGCTCGTTATGCCAAGCCCGATCAGGTCGGTGCGCTGGTGCGCAACCACGCGCTGGCGAACGGTCTCGTGCTGCGCGCCACCGGCGACCGCATGCTCGCCTCGCCGCCGCTCGTCATCAGCCACGCCGAGGTGGACGAGATGGCGAGGATCACCAGGCTGGCGCTCGATTTGGCCTGGAAGGAACTGAAATCCTGATTGCGCTCAGCCCAGCTAGCTGGGCCTAAAGCTCGAAATCCTGCGACTTGATATCCTCGGCGCCATGCTTGACACGTAGGACCACGATGCGGTCGTGATAGGAGCGGTAGTAGATGCAGCGGTTCCGGTAGGGCAGGCCGCGCAGGCCTTCCGCAATGTGGTCGCGTGGAGATCCGGTGAAGTCCACTTCGGCGATCCAGGCGATCTTCGCGGTCAGGTCGGCCAGAAACTCATGCGCGTAGTGGGGGCTGCTCTCGGCGATATAGCGTCGAATATTCCGCAGATCCTCAATGGCGGATGGAGCGATAATCAGGCGTTTCGGTTTGATGGCCTTAGCTTTCGTTCATGACGTCTTTGAGGAGCTCCGCGCCGGTAGCGTATTCCTTGCCGAGGCCGGCTTCGATCTCGGCATCGGCCGCCTGAATATCCTTACGCAGCACCTGCATTTTCAGCTCGTGGTCGGCGAGCATACGGATGCCTGCCCGCACGGCCTCGGTTTCGGTGCCGAACCGGCCATTGCGGACAAGATCCGATAGAATCCCGTCATAGGTATCGCCAAGGGAAAAGGTTTTTGCCCGTGCCATGTAGATTTACTCCCTGCTCTTAGTGTATGACAAATACAATACTTTTACAATATTCGAGCATGCTGGATATGGCCAACGAGCTAATGGCTCAGCGCCTCCGAGCACAGTGAATGAGATAGCGAGGATCACGAAACTGGCGCTGGATTTGGCCTGGAAGGAGCTGAAATCCTGATTGTGCTCAGCCCGGCTGGTTGACCCAAGCATAGCCGAAACGGTAGCGGTCGTCGCCGCGCCCATAGAGATAGGGCACGTCGATCACCGACGCCTGCGGTGCGGACACGCCGAGATGGGTCTGCAGCCATTCAGCCATATCAGGCGGAAATGCTTCGCTTCCTCCCCTCTGCGGGAGGAGCCACACCAGGAGAAGCGGTCGCCGGCCGGTAAGATCCGGGTGGAAGCCAGGATAATCCACCGAGAGGATCGGCACGCCGGGAATATCCTGCCTGAGATTGCCGGCGAGCAGGCTGTCCCCGGCAAGGATCGCCGCCGGTTCGGCCTGTTTGCGCAAGGTTTCCAGCATTCCGGCATAAGGCCTGTTCAGCCGCTCGTAATGACCGGAAAAGCGCGCAGTCGCAACGCTCCCGTAAAGGGCCGCCGGCACGCCGATCATGATGACGGCGACGATGGGCATGAAACGCCGGAACGCCCTGTCTGTCGCGACGCCCACTGCCTCGATCTTCAGGCAGAAATAGAGCGGCAGGATGAAGAGCATCGGCACCAGCCAGCGATCCTTGATGCCGGCCGCGCCGCCGAAGACGATCAGAAGCAGAATGCCGGCGAGGAAGACGAGCATCATCCGCTCGAACAGCCGCGTCCATTCCGAACCGGCGGTCAGCGCCGGACGAAGGCTCTTGCCGAAGACGATCGCGAACACCGCCACAGTCAATCCGGCAAAGCTGATGATGGCGAGAGCCAGAGAACTGATGCCCATGGACACCTGCTTAAGATAGCTCGCATCGCCGCTCGCGGTCATCTTCTCCAGGGTGCGTGCGGTGGCGAAATCGAGATTGTCCTTCAGCCAGAAGAGATGCGGCAGGGTGATGACGAGCGCCACCGCCGCCGTCAGCACCAGCCGCCAGTCGAAGATCCGTGGCCGCAGGCGCGCATCCGAGAGCGCGGCAATCAGGGCTGCCGCCGGCAGGATCGCGAAATTATATTTGGCAAGCAGGCCGAAACCGATGCCGATGCCTGATATCAGATAGGAGGCAAGGCTCGGCTGCTTCAGGCTGCGGATGAAGCCGTAGAAGAAGATGCTGGCCGAGAAGAACACCGCGACCGTGTGCGTCAGGTCGCGCTGCATCTCGAAAGCCATCTGCGGGATCGTCAGCAGCCCAAGCGTGGCGATCGCCACCAGCGCCTTGTCGCGCAGGATAAGCCGCGCGGTCAGGCTGTAGAGCACGTAGGAGCTGAACAGCAGTAGGTTCTTCACCACCGAAAGGGCGGTTAGCGAGACGCCGGCGAACTGGAAGACGGTGTATTGCAGCCAGTTGTAGAAGGGCGGCTGCGGGCCGTAGCCGGCGGCAAGCCATTGCGAGCGGAAGGCCTGTTCGGCTTCGTCGAGATCGAGAGAATGCGAGGTTGCGAGCCGCACACCGACCTGAAGCACGAAATAGGCCGCCAGCAGGACAAAGATCCAACTCAGGCCGCGACGGTTGCTCTCGGTCATTCTATTTGCTCTCCGGCCGAACCCAGGCGTAGCCGAGCGCGAAATTGTCGCCCTGGCGGCCGAAATAATAAGGAAGCGACAGCGAGCCGATCTCCTGCAGCGCGATATCAGCCGCCGTCAGCGCCGAAGAGAACCGCTCCGGCATGACCGCATCGGCAGCCGTCGCCGTCTTTTTGCCCCGCCAGACGATCAGCACCGGCCCCTTGGCATGGTCATAGGCCGGAATGCCCGGCGCCGGAAAATCCGGGATCACCACCGGTACATCGGGAAATTGCAGCCGCATGTTCCCGCCGATATAGGGGTCGGAAGCGATCACCAGCGCCGGTTCCACCTGTCGTGTCATCTCGCGCGAAAAACCTGCCATCGGCACATTCGGCCGGCTGTAGGTGCCGATCAGCCCGGCGCCGACGACGCGGAAACCGAGGGCGATCAGCACGCAGGCCATCAGCACCGGCAGTACCGGCCGGAGGCGGCGCAGCCCGGCGGAAAGGTCGAGCCCGGCCGCCTGCATTTTCGCCAGGAAATAGATCGGCAGCACCAGCAGGAACGGGTCGAGCCAGCGCTCGCGAACCGTGGTGGAGCCGGTGAACAGCACGATGAGAGCAATGCCGGCGAGACTTGCGAGCATCATCCGCTCCATCATCCCAGTCCAGCGGTTGCCCGCCGAAAGCGCCCGGACAAAATCCCGGCGGAAGGTGGCGGCGAAGATCACGACCGGCAGCGCCGCAAAGGCGATGATGGCAACGAGAAAGGCGAGAAGGCCTTTGCCGATCCGCACGGCGCCGGCCGGTTCGCTGCCGGCGGCCATCTTGACCAGAGTGTCGGAGGAGGCGAATGCGAGATTTCCCTGCAGCCAGATCGCGTGCGGCAGGACGATGACGAGCGCAACGGCGGCTGCGGCCAGCATGCGCCAGTCGAGCGCCCGGCGCCGCCATTCGGCATCGGGCAGGATGGCGATCAAGGCGACGACAGGCATCAGCGCGAAATTATATTTCGAGATCAGCCCGATGCCGGTCGCAAGCCCGAGCAGCAGATAGCTCGCCATATCCGGCCGGTCGAGCGTGCGGAAGAACCCATAGAGAAACAGCGAGCTGGCAAAGAGCAGCGCCGTCGTGTGGGTCAAATCCTGCTGGGCCATGTAGGAGACCTGGGGCAGGGTGATCAGTGCCAGCATGCCGACGGCGGCAAGCGCCTCGTCCTTCAGCGCCCGCCGCCCGGCAAGGCCATAGAAGAGATAAGACAGGAACAGCAGAATGTTCTTCGGAACGATCAGCGCGCCGATCGACATGCCCGTCACCGAAACGACGGCATATTGCATCCAGTTGTAGAAGGGCGGCTGCGGGCCGTAGCCCGCCAGCAGATATTGCGAGAAGAAGGATTGCTCGGCCTCGTCGAGCTCCAGCGAATGCGGAAGCCCGATGCGCAGAGCGATGTTGAGCACGAAATAGGCTGCAAGCAGCAGGCCCGCGGTTTTGATCGTCCTCGTCGCGCGCTCCAGCATCGTGCTGCCGGCTTAGGCTTGGCTTTGATCGTCGAAGATCTGCCGCACGATATAATTCGGAGAGGCATCGTCGCGGTAATAGGTGCGCGCGATCATTTCCGCCAGGATGCCGGTGGTGATCATCTGCACCGACGACAGCAGCAGCACGACACCGACCATCAGCATCGGTCGCGTGCCGATGTCGTTGCCCAGGATGAACTTGTCGAAGCCGAGATAGAGCAGGATCAGCATGGCGAGCGCGCCGAGGCCGAGACCGAGCGAACCGAAGAAATGCCCCGGCCGCGCCTTGTAGCGCATGAAGAACATCACCGACAGCAGATCGAGGATGACGCGGAAAGTGCGCGAAATGCCGTATTTCGAAACGCCGTGCTCGCGGGCATGGTGGGTGACGGCCATCTCGCCGATGCGCGAACTCGGGACGACACCGGCGACCCAGGCGGGGATGAAGCGGTGCATCTCGCCCATCAGCTTCACCTGCTTGATGATCGAGGCACGGTAGATCTTCAGGCTGCAGCCGTAATCATGCAGTTTGACGCCGGTGATGCGGCCGATCAGGGAGTTGGCGCACCAGGAGGGGATCTTGCGCAGGAACAGACCGTCCTTGCGGTTCTTGCGCCAGCCGACCAGAAGGTCGAGTTCACGCCGTTCCAGCTCGGAGACCATCGAAGGAATATCCTTCGGGTCGTTCTGCAGGTCGCCGTCCATCGTCGCGATCAGACGCCCGCGGGCGGTATCGATGCCGGCCTGCATGGCGGCAGTCTGGCCAAAGTTGCGCTGCAGCTCGACGATCCTGAGCGCCAGCCCCTCGCCTCCGACGTATTTGCGGGCGTTGACGAGCGTCGCATCCGTGCTGCCGTCATCGACGAGGATTAGCTCCCAGCGATGGGGGTAGCTAACCATCGCAGCCACGACACGCTCGATAAGCGGGCCGACGCTTTCCTCTTCGTTGAAAATGGGCACGACCAGCGACAGTTCGAGCGATTGTACCGGATCATTCGTACCGCGAATGGGCTCTACGGTTGTCTGCAACTTTCATCTCCAAAAGGCCGGACGGCCGAGCAAGCCTTACTGCTGCCGCCGCACTTGCGGAAGGCTACTACATGAAGTGTCCGCCGGTTGCCAGCCGGCAATGGCGGTTTCCCATAATCGGCTGATCTGCCGCGGCGCTATTTGGCGCCGCCTTCCACCCAGGAGTAACCTATGGAGAAGCTGCGTTTGCCGTCACCGAAGAGATAGGGCAGCGTCAGCGTCTTCAACTCCTGCAGATGAATGCCCGATCTCACGAGGTCATTGGCGAAACCGGGGGAAATTGTTGGATCATCTGCGGTCTCGCCGCGCCAGATAACCAGCACCGGTCCCTTCGCGTTCGCATATTCGGGAACCCCGGCACCCGGAAAGAACGGGATCACGACGGGAATGTCGGGAAACTCCAGCCGCATGTTGCCGGCAACGAACTTGGTTCCCGCCACGATCAGAACCGGCTTGCGGGTCGCGGTCAATTCAGTCACGTAGCCGGAAAAGGGTACGTTCGTTCTCGTATAAGTGCCGATATATTGAATGCCGACGATCCGGAAAAGAAGGATCGACAGGATGACGACCATGAAGACCGGCACCACTGGCCGGAAGCGCGCAAGACCGGCGGAAAGATCGAGGTCTGCGGTTTCCAGTTTCAGGAACAGATAGATCGACAGGACGAGCAGGCATGGGTCGAGCCAGCGCTCGTGGATATCGCTCGCGCCGGCGAACAGGATCACGCCGACGAAGGCGAGCAGGCTGATGACCATCATCCGCTCGATCACCCGGATCATCGGGCTGGAAGAGGAGAGCGCGCGAAAGAAGTTGCGCCGGAAGGCGGCCGCGATCAGAACGATCGGCAATGCGACGAAGCCGAGGACGGCGATGACGAGAGACAGCAGTCCTTGCCCGATGCGGGGGAGGCCGGCCGGGGCCAGGTGTTCGGCAGTCATCCGCTCCAGCGTCGGCGCAGAGGCGCTGGCAAGATTGTCAGGCAGCCAGAGCGCATGCGGCAGCACGATCAGAATGGCAAGGACGGCGGCCGGCAGCAAACGCCAGTCGATGAGCCGGCTGCGCCATTCCCGCTCTGGCAGCACGGCGACGAGAGCAGCAAATGGCAGGATGGCGAAATTATACTTCGAGATGAGCCCGATGCCCGTGGCGATGCCGATGAGGAGATAGCTCCCGATCGTCGGCTGGCGCAGCGTGCGGAAAAAACCGAAGAGGAAGAGCGAGGTCGCAAACAGCAGGGCAACCGTATGGGTCAGTTCGCGCTGCGCCATCAGGCCGACCTGCGGCAGAGTAATCAGGCTCAACATGGCGACGGCTGCGAGCGAACGGCTCTTCAGTACCTCGCGGGCAGCAAGCCCGTAGAAGAGATAACAGCCGAAGAGGATGATGTTCTTGGGCACCGAGAGCACCCACATCGATATGCCGGTCACCGAAACGATGGCATATTGGATCCAGTTGTAGAAGGGCGGCTGCGGGCCGTAGCCGGCAAGCAGGTATTGCGAGTAGAAGGATTGCTCCGCCTCGTCGAGATCGAGCGTATGCGGCAAGGCGATGCGAAGCGCGATGTTCAGCAGGAAATAGCCTGCCAGAAAAATACTTGCGCTCGTAATGCTTTTGGTAATCCGCTCCAACATCGTCTCCACGTCAAGCCGGCAAGGCGCCGTCACGGCGCTCGGATCGTCGGCGTGGAAGCCTGTTCGCCACCGCCGCCATCAACTCCGCCGTTGTGCGCAACCTTCATTTCTCCTAAAAGGCCTGGCGACGGAACCGCTGCCTATGCCGAAGCCAAGCGAGGAATGCCTACTACATGAAGAGTTCGATCGTTGAAAGCCGGCAATCCTGGTTTATGCGCAATCGCATGACCGTTCTGACGGTCGTCATCGTCGCAGCCTATGGCCTCTTCATCCAATGGTTCTGGGGTTGGCCTGTTATCATCAGGCAGTGGGCCGATGTCGGCGCGGGTCCGGTGATCGGTGCGCTGGTGCTGCTGACGAGCACCTATTTCCTGCGCACCTGGCGCATCTATGATTATTTTCCGAAGGAAACGGCTGGCCGGTTCGCGGTCCTCTTCCGCGTCACGCAGATCCACAACCTGTTGAACATCATGCTGCCCTTCCGCACCGGCGAGACCAGCTTTCCGCTCTTGATGCGCACCGAATTCGGCATTCCTCTGACGCGCGGAACCTCGGCGCTGTTCGTCATGCGGCTGCTTGATCTGCACGCCCTTCTGGCCGCCGCCGGCATCGGTTTTGCCGTCGCTTCAGCCGATGCGGCTGTTGCCTGGTCGCTCTGGACGGTCTTCCTGTTGCTGCCGGTCGCGGCTTTCGCCGCCCGCAAGCCGCTGCTGCGCCTGGCCGCCAGACTGCTGCCGAAGAAGGCGCAGAAATTCGTCGCCGAGATCGAAAACGGCTTGCCGCTCGATGCCATCGCCTTTGCGCGCGCCTGGGCGATGACCATCGTCAATTGGCTGGTGAAGGTGATGGTGCTGGCCTGGGCGCTCGGCCTGATGGGTGTGCTGCCGATGGCCGCAAGTTTCGGCGGCGCGCTCGGCGGCGAGCTCTCCTCCGTGCTGCCGATGCATGCGCCAGGCGGCGTCGGCACTTATCCGGCCGGCATCACGGCCGGCGCCATCGCCTTGGGCGCCTCAAGCGAGCGGCTGGCCCTGGCCGCGCTGGCGCAGGCAAGCGTCAATGCCCACCTGCTGATCATCGTCTCGGCACTGACAGGCACGGCGATTTCACTGCCGCTCGGGCGTCGCGGCAAGCTCTGAAATCCGTTTTCTCAAAAACGCCTGCTCCGGCTCCTGCCGGCAGAGAGACAGCGCCGTTTCATAGGCCGCGATAGCCTCATCGGTCCGGCCGAGACGGCGCAGGAAATCCGCACGCGCCGAATGGGCGAGGTGATAGGCCTGCAACTCCCGGCGTGCCAGAATGGCATCGACCAGTTCCAGCCCCTTTGCAGGCCCTTCCGCCATCGCAATCGCCACGGCACGGTTGAGCTCGACAATCGGGGAGGGCTGCGCCGCCAGAAGCAGATCGTAATAGAAAGCGATCCGCCGCCAGTCGGTCTCTTCGGCAGCCGGCGCTCGGGCATGCTCGGCAGCGATCGCCGCTTGCAGCGTATAGGTGCCGATCTCTCCCGCCCGCATCGCTTCCGTGAGCAGCGTGAGGCCTTCGGTAATCTTTGCATGATCCCAGAGCGAGCGGTCCTGATCGGCAAGCAGCACCAGCGATCCCTGCTCGCCGCGGCGGGCGGTGCGGCGGGAATCCTGCAACAGCATCAGCGCCAGCAGGCCGCAGACGTCGGGATTCGGCAGCAGCGTCAGTAGCAGCCGCGCCAGCCGAATCGCCTCCGCCGTCAGGTCGGCGCGGACCACCTCCTCGCCGGAGGAGGCCGAATAACCTTCATTGAAGACGAGATAGATGACGTGCAGCACCCGGTCGAGCCGCGGCGGCAGTGCCTCGCGGCCGGGCACCTCGTAGGGGATCTTTGCCGCCCGGATCCTGCCTTTGGCGCGCACGATCCGCTGGGCGACCGTCGGCGCTGGAATGAGGAAGGCATGGGCGATCTCTTCGGTGGTCAGCCCGCAGATTTCCCGGAGCGCCATCGCCATCTGCGCATCGGCGGGAATAACAGGATGGCAGCAGGTGAAGATCAGCCGCAGCATGTCGTCCTCGATCGGTTCCATGTCGCCGATCTCCGTTGCATCGGGCGTGTAGAGGCTGTCCTCGATATGATGCTGCGAAGCATCGAAACGCGCCCGCCGCCGGATCGTGTCGATCGCCTTGAAGCGCCCGGTGGAAACAAGCCAGGAAACTGGATTGCCGGGAATACCGTCCGTCGGCCATGTCCGCGCGGCCGCGGCAAAGGCGTCGTGAAGCGCTTCCTCCGCCCGGTCGAAATCGCCGAGCAGGCGGATCAGCGTCGCCAGCACCCGGCGCGACTGCGTCCGATAGATTTCCTCGATCACGCTTTCCAACGGCGCACCTCAGTCCGGCAAGGTTAGCATCCGCACGGGCCTCAGTTCGACCGCGCCGAAACGCGCCGACGGGATCCGTCCGGCAATTTCCCTGGCTTTCACCACATCCGGCGCTTCGATCACGTAGAAGCCGGCCAGATGCTCCTTCGTCTCGACATAGGGGCCGTCGGTGGCAGACAGTCTATTGTTTCGAACCTGCAGCACGATCGCCTTGTCCGGCATCTCAAGCGCATCGGCATGGATCATGATGCGGTCGCGGCGCAGCTCCTCGTCGAAGGCGAAATGCGCTTTGACGAGTTCATCGGTTTCATCAGGCGTCAGCGTCCCGTCCGTGTCGGCGCTGTTATAAATCAGGCAGATGTAGCGCATGGCTATTTCCCATCCTGGATGGCGTAAGTCGGGCGCACTTCGATTGAGCAATATTTGAGGATCGGAAAACTCGACGCGATCGTCTTCGCCTCCTCGATATTCTCGGCTTCGATCAGCACAAAACCACCGAGGTGCTCTTTGATTTCGGCAAATGGGCCATCGGTCGCAAAGGCTTCGCCATTGCGCAGGCGGACCGTGACCGCCGTTGACGGTTCATGCAAGGCGAGCGCCACCAGCAGATGACCGCTCTCGCGCCAGCGATTGTCGCTGGTGATGCACTCCTGTGTGAGCGCATCCCATTCGGTCTGAGGGACCAGCTTGCTTTTTTCCGTGTCGAACCAGATCTGGCATAGAAATTTCATTGGTCTCTCCTCATTTAGCTCCGAATTCGTGGATTGGCCGCACCTCGATCGCGCCGAGCCTGGCGAGCGGGATGCCTGACGCAATCCGGATCGCTTCGTTGAGATCCTTTGCCTCGATCAGGATGAAGCCGCCGAGCGCCTCCTTCGTCTCGGCGAAGGGACCGTCGGTCACTGACATCTCGCCGTTGCGCACCCGCACGGTCACCGCCGATTTCGGCGGCTGCAGCGCCTGGGCGACGATCATATGCCCGCTTTCGACGAGGTCCTTGTCATAGTTCAAGGAATTGGTGTCGAGTTCTATCTTTTCCTCTTTCGTCATGGCGTCGAGTACCCCGCCATCGAACCAGACCTGACAGAGATATTTCATCGCGGCAGCCTCCTTGTGAGCGTCTCAATAACCCTGGACGACCGAGTTCCCTGCATTTCGACAGCGGCGGAAAAAATCTTTGTGCCGGCCGGCTGTCGAAATCGCAAGGCAGCACTCGACAAGGCTTCATCGAAACCTGTCGAGGAGAACGGAAATGAGCATTCTTGAAATCGCCCTGGCAAGCCAGATCTGGGCACGCCGTCGTGAGAAGCATCAGCTCGTACTCGACGATGCCGATGCGCTGAAGGTTCTTCTGCGCATCGCTTTCGTCGTCGTCGCCTTCACCCTACTGATATCAGGGCTGAACCTTGCCGCCGGCCGGCCGCAGATGCTGGCCGACGGTTCGGCGCCTGTCGTCACGGGCAGATGAGGAAACGGCCTATTGGAAGGCCGTTTCGAAGAAGCTGCGCAGCTTGCGTGAATGCAGCGCTTCCTTCGGCATGGCGGCAAGCTTCTGGACGGCGCGGATGCCGATCTGCAGATGCTGGTTGACCTGCGTGCGGTAGAAGGCCGTTGCCATGCCCGGCAGCTTCAATTCGCCGTGCAGCGGCTTGTCGGAGACGCAGAGCAGAGTGCCATAGGGCACGCGGAAGCGGAAGCCGTTAGCGGCGATCGTTGCCGATTCCATATCGAGCGCGATCGCGCGCGCCTGGGAGAGCCGCTTCACCGGCCCGCGCTGGTCGCGCAGTTCCCAGTTGCGGTTGTCGATTGTGCCGACGGTGCCGGTGCGCATGATGCGCTTCAGCTCGAAACCCTCATAACCGGTGATTTCGGCAACGGCGGCTTCCAGCGCCACCTGCACTTCGGCCAGCGCCGGGATCGGCACCCAGACCGGCAGGTCGTCGTCGAGGACATGGTCCTCGCGCATATAGGCATGGGCGAGTACATAGTCGCCGAGCCGCTGGCTGTTGCGAAGACCGGCGCAATGGCCGAGCATCAGCCAGGCATGCGGGCGCAGCACGGCGACGTGGTCGGTGATCGTCTTGGCGTTGGAGGGGCCGACGCCGATATTGATCATGGTGATCCCGGCATGGCCCTTCTTCTTCAGATGGTAGGCTGGCATCTGTGGCAGGCGGGTGAGGGCGGAATCCGTTTCCGGCGCGTTCGAGCCGGGCAGGGTGACGACATTGCCGGGCTCGACGAAGGCAGTATAGCCGTCGCCGCCCTCGGCCATCAGCTTGCGCGCCCAGCTGCAGAATTCGTCGATATAGAACTGGTAGTTCGTAAACAGCACGAAATTCTGGAAATGCTCGGCATGCGTCGCCGTATAATGCGACAGTCGGGCGAGCGAGTAGTCGATGCGTTGTGCGGTAAATGGCGCAAGCGGCGAGGGCTCTCCAGGCGGCGGGATATACTCGCCGTTGGCGATCTCGTCGTCGGTGGTGTTGAGATCGGGTGTGTCGAAGATATCGCGCATCGGAACGTCGATGAAGGCGTTGGTCGATGCTTCCACATGCGCACCCTCGCCGAAGGCGAAGTGCAAGGGGATCGGCGTCGTCGATTCCGAGACGATGACAGGCACATTGTGGCTCTTCACCAGCAGCGCCAGCTGCTCTTTCAGGTAATGCTTGAAGAGCTTCGGCCGGGTGACGGTCGTCGTATAGATGCCGGGTGCCGTGACATGACCATAGGAAAGCCGCGAATCGACATGGCCGAAGCTTGTCGTCTCGATGCTGACCTGCGGATAAAAAGCGCGGTAGCGCGAGGAGATCGGCGCGCCCTGTGCGAGTTCGGCGAAGCTCTGGATGAGAAACGCCGTATTGCGCTCGTAAAGCGCCGTCAGCGCCTCGACCGCCTTGGCGGGATCATCGAAACTCTCAGGCTGGAAAGGCGGTGGAGAGGAAATGTCGAGGGGCGACAAAGGGGGGATTCGTTTGTTCATGACACATTATAGAGAGTTGTTCTTGACAAGCAAACGACGCGCGCTGGCGGATTCCGATTTTTTATCCTGCTGCCTGTCCGATGCGATGTCGCCCAAAAGTGTCCAGCGGTTTTTTATAAGGATCTGCATACATAAAAGACTTAAAGCGCATTGCATGAATTCGGTTCGATGCGATGCGCTTTAGTCACCGCACCGCAGGCGCGCAGAAGGTGCCGTTTCTCTCCAGGCAGGTATAGCTCGCCCCGAAATGCGACTGCGCCCCGCCGCCGCCTTCGTGCACCACGACTGCCGAAAACGTGATCGCGAAGATCGCCGCAAACAGCGTGATGATGCTAAAGCGTCTTGCCAGAATATAGATGTTCATCCCCTTATCCCCGATACGCAACTCTATCGTGACAAGAGTTTTGGCATGCGATGGCTGAACGGGTGCTGAGATGCCGGTTCATCAGCCGTTCAGCTTGCCGGACAGGCTCGGCCGACCGCCAGAGGCTTGGAGGCATGCCGCGTCGACATGCTTGGCGTTTTGGATGATGGCTGCGCAGGTGCGCTACGATACGCTTATAAGTTGGTTCGGCTATTCTTCGGCCGGCCAATCCCGCGCGGTATGGATCACACGCAAGATAACGACGCTTTCACGTCCCGCGATCGACCGCAGCTCATAAGAAATTATGTAGGGGAGCCGGGTGAGGGATTTTTCATAAGTGCCAGCTACTCGCCCTGGCCGACCGGTTGCAAATTCCCCAAGTTTCTTGCCGGCTTCCTCGATGGCGTCCACGACCCTTTCGGCCGCATCGGGGCTGTCCTTCGCGATGTAACGCAGAATTTCCAGATTATCTTGGTGTGCTTCCTTCGACCAAAGAACCGGCCTCATCCGCGCGGGGTCTTCCTGCGCTTGGCATCTTCGATGACCTCACGCATTTCGGCGACAGCCTGCTCGTGCGGTATAACGCGCCCAGCTTCCGCATCGGCCATGCCCCTCTTGATACCCTCGATGATTTCAAGCTCGCGCTCCACATAGGCCGCTACGGCCTCGCCAGCGAGGAACGATTTGCTGCGGTGCGTATCGGCGGCAATCCTGTCGAGCTTTTCTTTTACGTCGGGGCGGACCCGAATCGTCATGGTCGTGCTGCCGGCCATTTCGAAAACTCCTGTGTTGAACTGTGTACAATCTAACACATGTCGGCCTTGCCAGCTATCCCCCGCGTTCTCTCAGAGCCGCGTCCAGGTCTGAGACTTGCAAAGGATCTTCATCACGCAGCCCTGCATCCTTAGCGAATTGCCGGAAACCTTGCCCGCGCCGCTATAGGTCTTTTCGGCGGCCGGGTCGGTGATCTCGCCGGCATAGCTGCCGCCGGTTCCAGCAAGCGTGCCGATCTTCCGGCCGGCATATTTACCGTTCTTCAGCGTCACGCAATAACTGCCGCCGCAGGATGCGATCACCGCCGTATCACCGGCGGCCGTCTTCCAGTTGCCGACGATCGGCTCCTCGGCATGCGCGATACCCGCGATCACTGTTATGGCGCCGGCGAGAATGAAGCTGCGGATCATCTTTTCCTCCATGATGTCCCTGTTCGGCCGTGAAAATAACTGACGCGAACGTAAAGGTAAATAAGGTCAATCACTATCATGCTGACTGCTGAAAAACGGGAGAAAAAGCTATGCGGCGAGCGTTCAAAGAGATCGCCTGCTGATTTCATGATGAACGATCCGTTTATTTTCAAATCTGAATCTTTCGTAAAACCCGCTCGAAAATCCTTAATTCGCAGGGAGTCCGATGTTTAACGAAAATCCAATTTTACCAAGTGTTTGCACTTTGTTTGTCTCAAATTAATCATGCATTTTAGGCGTTTTTTGAAAGCCGTTTGGCATAGTGAACCCATCAAACGAGCGGGGCAAACCCGCCGGACCGAAAGGGCCGCAAGCCGCGATAGACGGCAAGGCCTAGAGGTAAAACAGGGTCAGTCATAAACAGGCTAACAGGGATAAAACCGATGGCACGCTTTGAAATGCACAATGCTGAAACGGCCACCATGGGTGGCGACAACAACAGCGCCGATGTCTTCTGCGAAATGGGTCTGATGTATGCGACCGGCCGCGGCTGCGAAGTCGATCTCGTCGCAGCCCACAAATGGCTGAACATCGCCGCAATCAAGGGCAACGACCGCGCCGCCGAGCTTCGCGCCGACGTGGCCGCCGCCATGGACAAGATGCAGCTCGCAGCAGCGCTGCGCGCCGCCCGCGAGTGGATGACGGTTCACTAGAACCGTCTCCGATCAATTCGACAAGAGCAGCAATAACAACCTCAAAAAGAGGGGGCTGGCGGGGCGCCTTGGACGGGGCCGACGCCGGGAGAAGAGAACCGCGACCGGATTTCCTCCACCGGCCGCGGTTCTTCTGTTTTATCGGCCGATCTTTTTCAGAACCTGCGGCAGAGCCTGTTCGAGCAGCGCCATATCCGTCTCCGGCCCGACGCTGATGCGGATGCAGCGGTTGAGGGGCGCCACACCAGGCATGCGGATGAAGACGCCGTGCTCTATCAGGCCGTCGACGATCGACCGTGCATAAGAGCCGTCGCGCCCTGTGTCGATCGCCACGAAATTTGTTGCCGAGGGCAGGGGGACGAGGCCGTTCGCCCGGGCGATGCCGCCGATCCGCTCCCGCGCCGCATGGATTTTCCCGACCACCTCGACGAGATAGGCCTGGTCCTTCAGCGCCGCGAGCGCTGCAGCCGTTGCCAGCCGGTTCATGCCGAAATGATTGCGGATCTTGTCGAAGGCCTGCGCCGTGCCTGCCGTCGAGATGGCATAGCCGGTGCGTGAGCCGGCAAGTCCGTAGGCCTTGGAGAAGGTGCGGGTGCGAACAACGTTCGGCATTTCGATGAGCGAGGAGACCGACGGCAGCGAACCTGATGGTCCCGTCTCGCTATAGGCCTCGTCGAGCACCATCAGCGTCGTCTCGGGCAGCGCCCGGGCGAACGCGACGATGCTGTCGGCATCCCACCAGCTTCCCATCGGATTGTCGGGATTGGCGAAATAGACGAGCGGCGCGTTCTCGCGCTTCACCGCATCGAGCAGCCCGTAGAGATCCTCGCGGTCGTTTGCGTAGGGAACGGTCACCAGCCGGCCGCCGAAACCGGCGACGTGGAAATTGAAGGTCGGATAGGCGCCGAGCGAGGTAACGACGGGCGCGCCCGGCTCGATCACCAGCCGGACGATCTGGCCAAGCAATTCGTCGATGCCGCTGCCGATGGCGATATTGGCGGCCGAGACGCCGAGATGGGCGGCCAGCGCTTCCCTGAGCGCGAAATTCTCCGGGTCATTGTATTTCCAGATATTGCCGGCCTCTTCGCGCATCGCTGCAAACACGGAAGCGGCTGGGCCGAAGCCGTTCTCATTGGCGCCGATGCGCGCCGAAACGGCAAGTCCGCGCTGGCGCTCGATCGCCTCGGGGCCGACGAAGGGGACTGTGGAGGGCAGGGCGCTGGCAAGAGGTGTAAAGCGCGAAAAGGCGGACATGCGACGGCAGTTTCCCGGACATAATGACAATTGGCGAAACAATAGGCCCGGGCACGGCCAACGCAAGCAAGATTATTTCCGCAACGACTCGGCCTGTTCAGGCGCGGAAGATCGGCGCGCGTCGGGCAGCGATTGCTTCCATGTTGCCGACAAGGAAATCGGTGCGGACGACGCGGCGCAGAACCTCGGGGTCCATGATGTTGATGAACCGCACCCCGATGCGTTCCTTATGGCGATAGACCTCGGCGCAGCCGATCCGGTAGGCGAGGCCGAGAATGTTGAGATAATAATGCTTCGGCAGGCCGGCCGTGGTCGAGACGATGAAGGTGGCGCCGCCCTGGGAGATATCGATGATCTCGGCGCTTCGCATGGAGACGCCTGTGAGGCACGGCCGGACGGCGACAATGCGGGCTGGCCGTTTGACACTGAATTCTTCCCAGCGCAGGTCGTAGACAGCGGACTTGACCGTGGCAAGGTGTGTGGCGCGGAGCATAGTCATTCACATTCTCCGTCAGACGGGGCACATTTGGGGTCTTGCTCGAACCAAGGTCACATGAATGTTTTGCACATTCGTCAAATATAAAATGACAATTTTAACGAGTTTAAACTTTGTGCCCAAGCGGGACGCCCGATGTTCATAGTCGGGACGCGGGCTTTCATCTCCAGGCTCCCGTTTCAGCCAAAAAATCTGACGGCGAGATATCCGCCGGCGGCAGTCAGCGCCGTCAGGGCCGTGCCCCAGACCATGTCGACCAGGCTCATGGCGAGCGGCCAGTTGCGAAGCGTAGCGAGATTGGTGATGTCATAAGTGCCATAGGCCGCCAGTCCCAGAATGGCACCGTGGAGAAACGCGGTGGCGATCGAGCCCGCCGACAGCGCCGGCAGCACGGCAAGCACAACCACCGCGGCGGCGAAGAACAGGTAGAACAGTGCGCCGACCGCGAGATTAGGCGAGGGCAGCATCAGCGCTCCCAGCTGATCGCGATAGAAGTTGCGGGCGATGAGGCCGAGCCATATCCCGTCGCAGATGAGAAGGGTGAGAAAGGTGCCGGCATAGGCGAGCAGTGATGTCTTCATCGTCAATCTCCCGAACTTGGCCTTTCTACGCAGCCAGGGCCGGCCGGATCGCCGCCCGTTCGATTTCGGTGCAATTTTCCCGAACTCTTTCAATGGCCAGGCGTTCTGCCTTGATCGATGAAGCACGGCGCGCTTCGAATGACGACAGCTAGGAGTTGAAGATGACCGACGTTAAAATCCCTTGGAAATCATGGGTCGTGGTCTGCAACGGAGCCAAGGCTCTGATCATGCAGAATGCCGGCGATGCCCAACTGATGAACCTGAAGGTGCTGGAAACTCTGACGCAGCCGAGTGAGCCGGATCGCGAAATCGGCGCCGACAAGCCCGGCCGCAGCCATGCCGCCGATGGCTTCAGCCGCAGTGCTGTCGAGGAGACCAACTGGCAGGATCAGGCCGAAGCCCAATTCCTGAAACAGGTCGCGGAAAGGCTGGATGAGCTGGCGCAGGAAAAGGATGTTCGCCGCATCGTCCTCGTTGCGCCGCCGAGAGCACTCGGCGCGCTGCGGCCGGCCCTCAGCGCCGACACGCAGGCAGCGATCTCCGTAGAATTGGCGAAGGACTATACCAATATGCCGGTCGACGAGATCGAGCGGCATCTCGCCGCCTGAGCCGGTTAGCAACCTCAGAGAACGCGGGTCGAACGGCCCGCGTTTTCTTATGTCGCCGCCTTATGCCCGGCAAACAGGTCTTCATGATCGGCAAAGAGCGCCGCCAGGCGGTCGATGACGATCCTGACCTCTGGCCGTTGCCGTTCGTCGTCATGCGCGACGATCCACATCTCGTAAGTCAGCTCGTCGATCACAGGGCCGGCGCGGACGAGCCTGCGCTCCTGGTCACCGATGAAACAGGGCAGCACGCCGCGTCCCGCACCGCCGCGGATGAGGTGAAACAGCATATGTGGCGTGTTCGTCCAGCTGGTGATCCAATAATCCGGCTGCTCGAAAGTCCATTTGTCCGCCGGCGTGATGGCGGTATCGGTGCCGAGCGAAATCCAGTTGCAGTTTGTCTCGTCATAGCCGGCGGCCTGATAGGCCGCATGCGCCACCTTGACCGAACGGCGGATCGCGACGTTGCCGCTCTCCGGCCGGCTGTGGCGAATGGCGATATGCGCCTCGCGATAGGTGAAATCGACGCTCGCATCGCAGGTCTTGTAGCACATGCGGAAGCTGTCTTTCGGCGTCCAGACGCTGGCCAGATGGTCGGCGACGAAGCGTGAAGTCCAGCTGTCGGCCGCGGTCGAGACGATCGGCAGTGTCAGCACCTCGCCGCGCCAGTCGGAGATCGCACGCGCCGCATCCTGCATCAGCCGGACGCGATCGAGCAGCTCCTGCCCGTCCTTGGCCAGAAGATAACCGGTGGGGCCGCGGCTGAACAGCGAGCGGCCG
Source organism: Rhizobium sp. SRDI943 (assembly GCF_057653695.1). Taxonomy (NCBI): domain Bacteria; kingdom Pseudomonadati; phylum Pseudomonadota; class Alphaproteobacteria; order Hyphomicrobiales; family Rhizobiaceae; genus Rhizobium; species Rhizobium sp. SRDI943. The sequence goes on from NZ_CM172787.1 coordinate 1,120,359, forward strand.
GTCACCCGTTCGAGCGCCAGCATGCGCCGGCCGATCGTCGGTGCGCTGAGCCCGGTGCGCAGAGCCGCTGCCGAAAGACCGCCGCCGGTCGCAACATGGAAGAAAAGTTGCAGGTCGTCCCAGCTCGCATCTTTCATGGATGAAAACCCCCTTTCCCCAGCGCCTCTACATCGGAAGGGCGCGAAGGCTTAGCTCAAGTGCTCCAGCAATAGATGGAGGATGAAGCAATGGATCTCAACTGGGTTGTTCTCTTCAGGGAAATCGAAATCGGCAATCGCCGAATCCGCCGCGATCGCTTTGCCGATCCGCTCGCCGATCCGCTCGCCGATCCGCTTGATCGTCCGGAATGGCGCGGATTTCTCTGGACCGTTTCGATCATCGCGCGTCTTGTCGCAAGACGGGCTGCAGAAACAAAGGTGCCGTGCCGCGATGATTCGCGGATCGGAAAAAGCCTCAGGTTTCGAAGTTCAATCGCAACACGTGGTGCAGGAATTCCGGATTGATCAGCATGTTGAAGCTGATCGTCACCAATTCACCTTCGCGCTTGACCACGGTCGCACCGATCTCGTCATGGATGCCGAGGATTTCGAGGAAGAAATGGCTCGGCATTTCCAGGTTCGGGCTGACTTCGAGCAATGCGCCGGCAAGCGTGATCGTGCGGATCAGGCAGCGCACCTGCGTTCCGGTGCTGAGGTGATGGCCGACGAAGATGATGTTGCCGGGCCTGTCGAGATTGAATTCCCTGTAGGCACGTTCCGGCTTGGGGTGTTCTGTGTCGAGGTGCATCTGAAAGGCCCTTTTAGCCTCCGCTTGTAATACGACAGGATATTACGTGAAGAATGCTGACATTTGCTGAAGAACATCGTTAAAAATTGAATGCTTATGTGAAAGCTGCGGGAAAATCGCACCGATTTCGTGCAGATTTGCCCCAAAGTTGCGCATTCCCAAGGCAGATGCGCCATTCTTGACATGTCGGCGGCGTTCGCGCATACAAAGGCCGGTTCGAGGCACCGGCCGCTCGCGGATGAAAATCCATGGTGAAGTCCTCGCGATCATGGTCACGGCCCTTTGTGCATGCTGACTGGCGGCAATGCGAGCTCCCATCCACAGTCGAAGAGCATGCCTTGCGAAGGCTCACGCCATGACGACGACCTATCCTGCCATTGAAGAATTGAAGGCTCAGGCCAAGCGCCTGCGCCAGGCGATGAACGATCGCGGCACCCCGCTGACCCACAGTGCGGCTCTGGAAATGATTGCCCGCCAGCACGGTGTACGCGATTGGAACACGCTCGCGGCCCTTGCGGCAAAGCCCAATGCCAGCCCGAAGACACCGCTCTTCGTCGGCGCGCATATTCGCGGCCGTTATCTCAATCAGCCGTTCACCGGCGAAGTCCTGGCGCTTTCGGCCCTGCCGGGCGGCGACCTTCACAGGATCACCATCCATTTCGACGAGCCGGTGGATGTCGTCACCTTCGAGAGCTTTTCAGCCTTTCGCCGGCGTGTGAACGCGCAGATCGATGCCGACGGCGTGTCGCCGAGGAAGACCTCGAACGGCGTGCCGCATTTGGTGCTCGATCTCTAGATTGTTTTGTCCTTTTGAGGCCGTCCGGATCCAAATGATTTAGCCGGATCGGGCCCTGCCTCCTATCGCACGGATTTCTCCATGACCGATCTTTCCGAAGGCAATGCCTTTCTCACCGGCTGGCTGCCGGGCGTCTTCATCAAAACGGCGGCACCGATCGTCGCGATCACCACCGTCAACGGCCTGTTCACCGTCGTCGACGCCTATTTCCTTGGCGTCTATGTCGGCCCGGATGCGCTCTCTGCCGTCAGCCTGATTTTTCCCGGGTTGATGCTGCTGGTCGCCCTGCAATCGCTGGTCTCGAACGGCATGGCGAGTATCCTCGCCCGCCGGCTCGGCGCCGGCGATCGTCAAGGCGTGCGTCGGGTGTTTGCCGGCGCGCATGCGCTGGCGCTCGCCGTCACCCTCATCCTCAATCTGGTCTACTGGACCGTTGGCCGGCAGATCATCGATGCCGGTGCTGCCGGCAATGCCACTGTTGCCCATGGCGCCATGCTGTTCGTGGGCGCGATGATCGCCTGTGCGCCCATCAGCTTCTTCCTGTCGCTGCATCTCGACGGGCTCCGCTGCGAAGGCAAGATCGGTTTCATGACCTTGGTGACGCTGTCGGCCTCGCTGCTCAACATCTTCGCCAACTGGCTGTTCATGGCGGTGATGCATTGGGGCGTGCTCGGTTCGGCAGCCGGTTCCATCGCATCGCAATGCGTCTGTCTCGCAGCCGTGCTCGCCTATCGCTGGCGCCGGCCGGCGGCACTGAGGCCGTCCCCGGGGTTGGCTCTTGCCGAATGGCGCGGCATCGTCGCCTTCGGCGCGCCGATGAGCCTCGGTTTCATCGGCATATCGCTGGCCTCGGCCGCCATTCTGATCAACATCTCTCTCTGGAGCGAACATGACTATGTCGCGACGGTGGCCGCCTACGGCATCATCACCCGGATCATGACCTTCACCTATCTGCCGCTGCTTGGTCTCAGCATCGCGCTGCAGACGGTCGCCGGCAACAATCACGGCGCCGGCCTCCGGCTCCGCGTCGGCCGCAGCCTGCAGATCGCCATGCTCGCCGCACTCGTCTATTGCACCCTGGTGGAGATCATCGTCGAGCTGCTGGCCGGCCGCCTCGGCGCCGTCTTCGTCGCCGATCCCGCGATCATTGCCGAGGTCAGGCGAATTCTGCCCTGGACGATCGGCGCCTATTTTCTCTTCGGGCAGATGATGATCCTGTCATCCTATTTCCAGTCGATCGGCGATGCGCCGCGTGCGGCGATCTTTGGCCTGTCGCGGCCCTATCTGCTCACCCTGCCGCTTACCTTCCTGCTACCCTTCGTCTTCGGCGAACAGGGGATCTGGATGGTGCCGGTCTTTGCCGAGGCAGGCATGTTCATCCTTGCCTTCCTGGTGCTGTCGCAGAACGCCAAACGCCGGGGCTGGCGGTACGGGCTTCTGCCCGTCTAAAGCAATTCCAGCAAAACGGTGCAACGGTTTGCGTCCGGAATTGTGCAGAATAAAGATATAGACGCAAAAGCCGCGCCGGGAGCGCGGCTTTTGCCTGATATCGTCTATTCCTTGCCGCTCGAAGCGGCCGTTGTCGCGGCTTCCGCCTCATTCAGCGCCTCGGCGCATTCCTGGCAGCAGACCTCGACAGTCTTGCCGCCGAGCTTGACAGTGATGGTCTCCGCACCGAGTTCGCAGTCGCAGGCGGCGCATGTGGTCTTCTTCATCTGATGATCCTCCGTTGATCGTCCCGCGATCGGGACAGGCTGATAAGATCATTGAAGTCCGCATTGCCGCTGTCGAAATCTTTAGCGATCGACCCCCCGCATAATTCCTTAATTGGGATCGATTTAAGGAATTATGCGGGGATTCAAAGTGCTACAGCGTCCTTGCGGCCCTCGAAAAGACCCGCGGCGCTGTAGGCTTTCACTAGCGCCGCAGCTGCGCCGCGCGTTGGAATTCGGCCGGAGTCTGCCCGAAAGTCTGCTTGAAGGAAGCGCTGAAATGGCTGTGGCTGGAAAAGCCGAGGTCGAGACCGAGCGCGGTCAGATCCTCATATTGGCCAAGCAGATCGAGCGCGCGGGCAAGCCGCAGCCGCAGCTGGTAGCGGTAAAGTGGCGTCGCCTCGACCTGTTGGAAGACCTGGGTGAGATAAACGGGCGAGACGCCCACTTCGGTGGCGATTTCCGAAAGTGTCCAGCGCCGCGCGAGATCGGAGGAGAGCACCAGCTTTGCCCGGTCGACGAGCTTCTGTCGGCCGGCGCTGGCGCCCGCCGCATGCGATGTGCGCTCGCCGAGCGAGCGGCGCACCAGCGTCAGCGCCAATATTTCCGCTTCCAGCGTTTCGGCGACGTTGCGGCTGAGACCATGACGCAGGAGAGCGACCAGCGCCTGCGCGCGCGGATCGATCCGCCGGCGCTGGCGGCGAAAGGCAAAGGGCGGGCCGGGCTGCGCCTGCTCCTTCGGCGTGAGCTCTTCGAGCATGGATTCGTCGATCGCCAGATCGATGCAGGCATCGCCACCCTCGATTGGGTGGCTGATCCGGTATCCCTGGCCGGCATTGAAGAACAGAACCTGATTGGCTTCGGCCACCGTATCATTGCGGCCGACATGCCGCATGAATACGCCGCGATAGGGATAGACGAGGCTCGTCTTGTGAGCGCATTCCTCGTCGCTCTTGTGGCGGCATTCGCCATTGCAGACGATGTCACGAATGGTGACCGTCTTCGTTTTCAGGAGCGGCGCTGTTGAAAACTGCGACATTGCATCTTCCGGGTCAGACAGGCCGCCCGATGAGGCGACCTAGCGGCACAATATCACGCTTAAGTTTCAGCAGCGACTGTAGACATGGACGTCGCTTTCGGTCTGCCCCCTGGAAAGGCCGATATCCTTCAACTGCTCGTCGGACAGCTCCATCAGAGCATTGCAGTTGCGCCGTTCGTTCATTTTGCGCGCCAGCCACTGTGCTGCGGTGACTATAGCAAGGAACAGGCCGGGCCGCATATTGCGGGCCGAGATTGTGGAATTCGAGCTATGCATTGTGATCCTCCATCCGTGATTGGATGGAGGCAGTGAACCATCAGCGGCGGTTCCGCGCTGTCAGATTATTTAGCGATCGAACGCGACGCTTACGCTTTCAGCAGCCACTCGTGCTCGGCGGCATTGTGGAATTTCCAGATCCGCTGCGGTCCGGCCATGACGTTGAGGTAATAGAGGTCGTAACCATGGCAGGCGGCGCAGGGGTGATAGCCTTTCGGCACCAGCGTCACGTCGCCGTCCTCGAGCGCCATCGCTTCGTCAAGGGAGCGATCGTCGGTGTAGACGCGCTGGAAAGCGAAACCCTGCGGCGGGTTGAGCCGATGATAATAGGTCTCTTCCAGGAAGCTCTCGTTCGGCAGGTCGTCCTGGTCGTGTTTGTGCGGCGGATAGGAGGAGGTGTGGCCTCCGGGCGTAATCACCTCGACGACCAGCAGCGAATGCGCCGAGCTGTCGTCTTCCGGCATGATATTGTTGACATAGCGCACATTCGTGCCCTTGCCGCGCGTCACCTGCGGGTGCGTGCCGGGCGGGATGGCCTTTGCCTGATAGGTGCCGCCGCCGGGTGCGGAGCAGACGGCGAGCTCCAGATCGGTCTCCGCCGTCACCGACCACGTCGATTCCATCGGGATGTAGAGCGCATGCGGCGCACCTTCGAACGGGTTCATGCGGCCGCCGAGCGTGCCGAAATCCTTGGTGCCGGCAGACGCTTTGCCCTTGCCGGTCACCCAGACGAGGCAGACTTCGCGATCACCCGTCTCTCCCGAAACGGTCTCGCCCGGCTTCATCCGATGCAGATCGAAGCCGACATAGGTCCAGCCGGCGTTTTCCGGGGTGACATGCGTGACGCGGCCATACGTGCCTGATGGTTTCACCTTGAGATTTGGCATTGGTGTTTTTCCTCGTAAGTTGGAAAATTCCCCTCCCCAACCCCTCCCCACAAGGGGGAGGGGCTAACCTGCCGTGCTGTCTCGCCCATATTACGGCCTTCCTTTTTTCAAGGTGGCCGCCATCTGGTGCGGGGCGGTGCCTCAAGTTAAGTCCCTCCCCTTGTGGGGAGGGGTTGGGGAGGGGTCTTTTGCTCCCGCTATCCCTTAGGAAAGCCTTCCGTTTCCACGGTATAGCCCGCAGCCGTCATGACGCGCATCAACTCGGCGTGACCGATCTCGGCCATTTTCTGCGGCGGAGCCTTGCGCGGATCCTGTTCGGCCTCGACAACGAACCAGCCTTCATAGCCGTGATCGGCCAGCCGCTGGACGATGGCGCCGAAATCGAGCGAGCCGTCGCCCGGCACCGTGAAGGCGCCAAGTGCCACCGCATCGAGGAAGGACTGCCGGCTGCGATCCAGTCCATCCACCACAGGTTTGCGGATATCCTTGACGTGAACATGGTTGATGCGGGCGTGGTGGTTCCCAATGGCGCGCAGCACGTCGCCGCCGGCAAAGGCGAGATGCCCGGCATCGAGCAGCAGCGGGATGCCTTCGCCCGAATGGCGCATGAAGGCGTTGAGTTCCGGCTCGGTTTCGACGACGGCCGCCATGTGATGGTGATAGGAAAGCGGCATGCCCTGCTCGGCGCACCATTCTCCGAACCGGGTGACGCGGTGCGCATAGGCCTTCATCTCGTCATCGGAAAGGCGAGGCTTGGTCGCGAGCGGCTTGGAGCGGTCGCCCTGGATGGAACGGCCGACTTCGCCATAAACGATGCAGGGCGCGGCGACGGCCTTGAACAGTTCGATCATCGGCGCGATGCGGTCCTTGTTGGCGGCAAGCTCCTCGTCAACAAGCGTGCCCGAGAACCAGCCGCCGCACAGCGTGACGTCGGCTGCACGGAGAATCGGCAGCATCACCTTTGGATCGTCGGGGAAGCGGCGGCCCTTTTCCATGCCGGTAAAGCCGGCACCGCGCGATTGCCGCAGGCATTCCTCCAGGGACACATCGTCGCTGAGCTCAGGAAGATCGTCGTTCCACCAGGCGATGGGCGACATGCCGAGTTTGGCCTTCATCAACATTCTCCTTAAAAGCATTGCGGAAGAGCTCTGCTCTTCCGAAAAAATGATAGCGATAGATCAGCCGATACGCTGGGCGGCGCGTGCTTCGACATAGCCCTTGCGCGCTTCGTTGACCTCTTCGCGCGGGCTGACCTCCGGCACCGCGACATCCCACCAGTGGCCGCCGGCCTCCGTGGTAATAAGCGGATCGGTGTCGATAACGAAGACCGAGGTGCGATCGTTCTTCCTCGAGTCGGCGATCGCCTGCTCCAGCTCGGCGATCGAGGCGACCTTGACGGCGATGGCGCCCATGCTTTCGGCATGCGCGCGGAAATCGATCTCCGGCATCACCTCGTGGTAGGAGTCCTTCAGCAGATTGTTGAAGTTGGCGCCGCCGGTTCCCATCTGCAGCCGATTGATGCAGCCATAGCCGCGATTGTCGAGCAAGACGATGTTGAGCTTGAGGCCGAGCATGACCGAGGTGGCGATCTCGGAATTCATCATCATGTAGGAACCGTCGCCGACCATGACGACCACATCCCGTTCGGGACGCGCCATCTTGGCGCCAAGCCCGCCGGCGATCTCGTAGCCCATGCAGGAAAAGCCGTATTCCATGTGATAGCTGCCCGGCGCCGTCGCCGGCCAGAGCTTGTGCAATTCACCGGGAAGGCCGCCGGCAGCGCAAAGCACCGTCGTATTCTCACCGCCGATCGTGCGCGCCACCGCGCCGATCACCTGCGCATCGGAGGGCAGGGCGGCATTGGTCGTGGCCATTGCCCTGGCCGCAGCCTCCATCCAGACCTTCTTTTCCGCAGCCGCCTTCTCGGTGAGGGCGGCCGGCGCCTTCCAGCCCGAAAGTCCGGCCGAAAGCGCCTTCAGCCCTTCGCGGGCGTCTGTCACCAGCGGATAGCTGTCGTGCTTCACCGCGTCATAGGCGGCGATATTGAGGCCGATCATCTTCAGGCTGTCATTCTTGAACAGCGCCCAGGAGCCGGTAGTGAAATCCTGGCAGCGCGTGCCGACGGCGATAACGAGATCCGTCTCTTCGGCGATCGCATTCGCCGCCGACGTGCCGGTGACGCCGACCGAGCCGAGTGCCAGCGGGTGGGTCTCGTTGATCGCCGACTTGCCGGCCTGGCTGACGACGACGGGAAGGCCGTGGGCCTCGGCAAAGGCGGTAAGCTCCTTCGTCGCCTGCGAATAAAGCACGCCGCCGCCGGCAACGATCACCGGCTTCTGCGACGCCTTGATCAGCGCGATGGCATTCGCCAGCTCGTCTGCATCCGGCTGCGGCCGGCGGGCCGTCCAGACTTTTTCATCGAACAGGCTTTCCGGATAATCGAAGGCTTCTGCCTGAACGTCCTGGCAGAGCGACAATGTCACCGGGCCGCAATCCAAGGGGTCGGTCAGGACCTGCATGGCGCGCTTCAGCGCCGCGATGATCTGCTCGGGCCGGGTGATGCGGTCGAAATAGCGCGAAACCGAACGGAAGGCATCATTGGCTGAAACCGTGCCGTCGCCGAAATCCTCGATCTGCTGCAGCACCGGATCCGGCGCGCGGTTGGCGAAGACGTCGCCCGGCAGGAAGAGAACGGGAATACGATTGACATGCGCCACGCCGGCGGCCGTCACCATGTTCAGCGCGCCGGGGCCGATCGAACTCGTGCAGGCCATGAAGCGCGTGCGGAAATTCGCCTTGGCATAGGCGATCGCGGCATGCGCCATGCCCTGTTCGTTGTGAGCGCGATAGGTCGTCAATTCATCGCGCACCTGATAGAGCGCCTCGCCGATGCCGGCGACGTTGCCGTGACCGAAGATCGCCCAGACGCCGCCGAAGATCGGCACTTTCTTGCCGTCGACGATCGTCATCTGTACCTTGAGGAAATGCGTGACGGCTTGCGCCATCGTCAACCGTATCGTCTTGCCCATCGGGTCCTCCCGCAATCTTTCTTTTCGCGCTTTTCCCTCCCCAACCCTCCCCTCAAGCGGAGGGGTTAACTTGCCGGGCTCCCTTCATTCTCGCCGCAACGTCTCCTCCAATGGGAAGCTTGCTGATGGCGTGAGGCGGTGCCCGGGTTAAGTCCCTCCCCTTGTGGGGAGGGGTGGGGAGGGGTCTTAATTCTAAGTCTACTGATGTCCGCGGGTCTTCAGCCACGCCTCTGTCAGTTGCCGGAAGCGGCCGGCCATATCGGCGATCGCTTCCTCGTCGTTCATTTCGCCCGAAAGCCAGGCGCGCGCCGGATCGGCAAAGATCGTCCGGCCGACGGCGAAGCCCTTCACGGAGGGGGCAGCCAGCGTCGCCTCGAAGCAGGAGATCAGCTCGTCGGCGGGCGCCTCGAGCCCCAGCAGCACGATACCGCGGCACCATGGATCATTTTTGGCTATCACCGCATCGATCTTTTTCCAGGCCTCACGGGATGCTTGCGGCTCCAGCTTCCACCAGTCCGGCTTGATGCCGAGCGCATAGAGCTCCTCCAGCGCGGTCGCGATGGTATCGTCGGTCAGCGGGCCGTTCTTGCCGGCGATGATCTCCACCAGCAGCTCGCGGCCAACCTTGCGGGAGGCCTCGAACAGAGTGCGCAGCTTCTCCTGCTGCTCCGTCTTCAATTCAGCCGGATCATCAGGATGATAGAAACACAGGCACTTGATGCAATGATTGAGCGGCCATTCGACGAGCTGCGAGCCGATATCCTGGCTGAATTCGAAGCGCAGCGGCTTCGAGCCCGGTAATTCCACCGGCCGGCCGATCCAGGAGAAATTCTTCGTCGCCGCATCGAAGAAAGCGTCGCGGCCGAAGCGTTCGTCGATCAGCATGCCGTAGCCGTCGCGGCCATTCGAAACCCGCGCCGCCGCCGCGACCGCCAGCCGCTTGAAGGCGACGATCTTCTCGTGGCCGACGCCGAGTTCATCGGCGACGCTGACGAGCTGCGAGCGGTGGTCGATCGCCAGCGCCATCAAAAGCGGGATTTCGCCGCGCCGGGTCGATGCCCAGTGGATATGGTTGATCGCCTCGTCCTTGCGCAGCGCCCGGTGTTTGCTTCCGGTCGTCAGGAAGAAGTCGAGTTCGGCCCAGGTCGGATATTCCGGCGAGCAGAGCAGGCGGGAGACAGCGAAGGCGCCGCAGGCATTGGCCCAGGTCGCACAGGTCTTCAGCGGCTCGTCGCGCAGGAAGCCGCGCAGGAAGCCCGACATGAAGGCATCGCCGGCGCCGAGCACGTTGAAGACTTCGATCGGGAAGCCCTGGCCGATGATGCCGGCTTCCAGATCGTCGGCAATCGGCCCGTCATAGACGATGCAGCCCATGGCGCCGCGCTTGAGCACGATCGTCGCCGGCGACAGGCGGCGAATCTCCTTCAGCGCGCCAAGCAAGTCGTCGGCGCCGGACGCGATCAGGACTTCTTCTTCGGTGCCGACGATGAGATCGCAGTCGGGCAGCGTCTCCTTCATCTTCGAGGAGACTCGGTCGGATTTCACATAGCGCTCGAAGCCTTCCGCATGCCCGGCAAGGCCCCAGAGGTTCGGTCGGTAATCGATGTCGAAGATCACCTTGCGGCCGTTCGCCTTGGCGATGCGGATAGCCTTGCGTTGCGCGGCTTCGGTATTCGGCCGTGAGAAATGTGTGCCGGAAACGAGAACGGCGCGCGACGATCTGATGAAATTTTCGTCGATATCGCCTTCATCGAGCGCCATGTCGGCGCAGTCCGAGCGATAGAAGATCATTGGCGACACGCCCTCGGCCTCGACCGCAAGCAGCACCAGCGCCGTCAGCCGCTCCTTGTCGGTGATGATGCCGTCTGTGGCCACACCTTCGCGCGCCGACTGCTCGCGGATGAAGCGTCCCATCTGCTCGCCGCCGACGCGGGTGATGAGGCCGGATTTGAGGCCGAGCCGCGCCGTGCCGATGGCGATATTGGCGGGGCAGCCGCCGACGGACTTGGCGAAGGAGCCGATATCCTCCAGCCGCGAACCGATCTGCTGGCCGTAAAGATCGACCGAAGAGCGGCCGATGGTGATCACATCAAGCGCCGGCTCCGGCTGTGAATCCGGATTCGATTGTACCATGATGTCCTCCCGCTAGATTTTGCGCGGCTTCCAGTGCCTGCGAATTTTCAATAATGAAACATCGGTTCCGATATTTTGTCAATTCGGAATGTTTATTCCATTTTGCCTTTTACAGGTTTTGACGGCTGACCCTTGCGCCGCCGTTCAGCGATTGCAACCGGTAATGCCATGGTGAGCGCCATCGAGGCCGAAAGCGAGCGGAAGCCGGCGAAATCGGCCTCCGCCACCTCGAACCAGTGCGTGGCGCAGGCGGCAAGCGGCGAGAAGGCCGAATCGGTGATCGCAATGACGGGGACGCCGCGATCGGCAAGCTCCTGGCTCTGGCTGAGGCTGTCGGCCGCATAGGGCGAGAAGCTCGCCGCGATCGCTGCATCCTTCGGTGTTGCGAACTGCACCATTTCAGGGTCGACGCCGTTCGGCGAGGCGACGATCTGGTGGCGGATGTTGAGCTTAGAAAAAGCGTAGGTCATGTGCGCCGTCAGCGGGTAGGAGCGCCGTTTGGCGATCAGGTAGATCGTCTCGGCGTTGGCAAGGATATTCACCGCTTTGGTGAAAGTATCGCTCTGCACCGTTGCGGCCAGCCGGTTGACCGACTGATTTGCCGCGGCAATGAAGCCAGAGAGCAGATTGGCGTCCTCATCGTCGCCGCTCGATTGCTCCAGCGTGACGAGGCGCTCTTCGTAGCTCAGCGTCCGGTCCCGCAATCTTTCGCGAAAGATGCTCTGCAGGTCGGAAAAGCCTCCATAGCCCAGATGATGCGCCAAGCGCACCAGCGTCGAGGGTTGGACGTCGGAGGCCGCCGCGATGCTCGCCGTCGTGCCGAAGGCGATCTCATCGGGATTGCCGAGCGCGAAGGCGGCGACCTGTGCCAGCCGCTTCGGCATGCTTGCCTTGCGCTCGATGATGGTGCTGCGCAGGCTTTCGAAATCGCGCGGTACACGCGCGTGCCTCTGGGGATCGTTATCCATGCTTGCGGCTCATGAGATGAAACAAATATTCCATATTATCGAACATAAACGATTTCAAACGACACGGCTAATTGTTTTTAATCCCCTGTAATTGAAGGCTTTTGGACAATCTCTTCGCGAAGAACGCAGAAATGCCTGTGAGTAGGTCCCTTGTCAAAATGATCCAAATATTCCAAAAATCCGCGCGCAGCTCTCGAGGAGACGGAAATGAAGCCACTCGGCATCGGTTTGATCGGCACTGGTTATATGGGCAAGTGCCATGCATTGGCGTGGAATGCAGTAAAGACGGTGTTCGGCGATGTCGAGCGTCCGCGTCTCGTGCATCTGGCCGAAGCCAATGCTGGGCTTGCTGAGACTCGGGCCGGTGAATTCGGCTTCGAGAAGGCAACGGCCGACTGGCGGGCGTTGATCGCCGATCCCGAGGTCGACGTCGTCTCCGTCACCACGCCCAATCAGTTCCACGCCGAGATGGCGATTGCTGCCCTTGAGGCCGGCAAACATGTCTGGTGCGAAAAGCCGATGGCGCCGGCCTATGCCGATGCCGAGCGCATGCTGGAAACGGCGAAGAAATCCAGCAGGGTTGCCGCCCTTGGCTATAATTACATCCAGAATCCCGTCATGCGGCACATCAAAACGCTGATTGGCGAAGGCGCCATTGGCACAGTCAATCATATCCGCGTCGAGATGGACGAGGATTTCATGGCCGATCCCGATGTCTTCTTTTATTGGAAGAGCGAGCTTTCCGCCGGCTACGGCGCGCTCGACGATTTCGCCGTGCACCCGCTGTCCCTGCTCTGGTATCTCTTCGGCCATGTCGAGGCCGTTATAACGGATATGGTGAGGCCCTATGCCGATCGCCCGTTGAGCGAGGGTGGCCGCCGTGCCGTCGAAAACCACGATGGCGCCAACGTGCTGATGCGGCTTGGCGGTGGCATCTCCGCCGTGTTGATGGCGAATCGCGCCGCCTGGGGTCGCAAGGGCCGGATCGCCCTGCAGATTTACGGCTCGAAAGGCTCGATCGTCTATGATCAGGAGCGGATGAACGAATTCGAACTCTATCAGGCCGACGGCCGCGGCTCCGAACAGGGTTTCCGCAAGATACTGGCGGCACCCGCCCATCAGCCTTATGATCGCTTCATCCCGGCGCCAGGCCACGGCCTCGGCTTCAACGATCTGAAGATCATCGAATGCCGCGAGTTGATCCGGGCAATATCAGGCGAACCGTCGTCGATTGTGACATTCGAAGACGGTCTCAGGATAGAAAAGTCGGTGCATGCCATGGCACAGTCCTTCCACGAGCGTCGCTGGATCGAGATCGGCTGAATGTAAGAGGCCGCTTTCCGTTGACGGGGCGTGGGCTACTGCATAATCCCTGAAATCGGGATCGATTTCAGGGATTATGCAGAAACTCAAAAATGCGACTGCGTCCTTTGCGCGTCTGAAAGACACGCGGCGCTGTCGGGAATAGGCCTTGGCGTGGTTGTCGGGCGCAGCTTCAGGAGCGAGATCGTGACGGATAGACTGGTGATCATCGGCGCGGGACAGGCCGGTTTCGCATTGGCAGCCAAGCTGCGTGCGTTGAAGGATACGCGCCCGATCACCCTCATCGGAGCAGAGGACGTCGCCCCTTATCAGCGCCCGCCGTTGTCGAAGAAATACCTGCTTGGCGAAATGGCCTTCGACCGCCTGCTGTTCCGCGCCGAGCACTGGTATGCCGACAATGACGTCGACCTTCGCCTTTCGACTTGGGCCGAGCAGATCAAGCCGGACAGCAAGCAGGTCCTGCTGCAGGACGGCTCCGTTCTCGATTACGGCACGCTGGCGCTCGCCACCGGCTCGACGCCGCGCCGGCTGCCGGCCGCGATCGGCGGCGATCTCGAAGGCGTCTATGTCGCCCGCGACAAGCGCGATGCCGATCTGCTGGCCGAGGAGATGCGCCCCGGCCGCCGTGTTCTGATCATCGGTGGCGGTTATATCGGCCTCGAGGCGGCAGCCGTTGCCCGCCATCGCGGTCTGGAAGTCACTGTCATCGAGATGGCCGACCGCATCCTGCAGCGCGTCGCGGCGAAGGAGACCGCCGACATCATGCGCGCGATCCATGAGGCCCATGACGTGGTGATCCGCGAAAAGACAGGGCTCAAGCATCTGATCGGCAAGGATGGCCGCGTCACCGGCGCCGCACTTTCCGACGGATCAGTCATCGACATCGATTTCGCCGTCGTCGGCATCGGCGTCGCGCCGAACGATCAGCTTGCCAAGGAAGCCGGCCTCGAAGTCGCCAACGGCATTGTCGTCGACGAATTCGCCCGCACCTCCGATCCGGCGATCTTTGCCGCCGGCGATTGCGCCGCTCTTCCCTGGCAGGGTGGTCGCATCAGGCTCGAATCGGTGCAGAACGCCGTCGACCAGGCCGAGGCAGCCGCAGCCGTCATCGCCGGCGGCAGCGAGCCTTATGTACCGAAGCCGTGGTTCTGGTCCGACCAGTATGACGTCAAGCTGCAGATCGCCGGCTTCAATCTCGGTTATGACGAGACGCTGCTGCGCCCCGGCACCCGCGAAGGCGCCCATTCAGTCTGGTACTTCAGGGAAGGCCAACTGATCGCCGTCGATGCGATCAACGACGCGAAAGCCTATGTGACCGGCAAAAAACTGCTGGAATCCGGTACCAACCCCGATAAATCGATTCTCGCCGACCCTTCTGCGGACCTCAAGAGCCTGCTCGGCTGAGCTCGGCTTGTTCATCAACGAGAACGAAGCGCGATCAAATTCCGCGGATTGCGGCAGGAAACGCTGTCGGTTTGCGTAACCAGCCGAATTGCAGCTCGCTGCATTTCTTCTGGTGAAAACTCAAAAAACCCTTGCATTCACAGACCGGTCGCCATAGTTAGGCCGCACCGGAGAGGTGGCCGAGTGGTCGAAGGCGCTCCCCTGCTAAGGGAGTATACGTCAAAAGCGTATCGTGGGTTCGAATCCCATCTTCTCCGCCATTCCGATTTCCTGAGCACGCGTCGATCGTTTTTCTGGCAGGGAATCATTTTCGCTTAGTCGGCTAGGCCGGGCGACAAAAAAATCTCTCTGCCTCGAGCGAGAGAATCGCCTGCGGGAATCACCTCCCGCGCTCAAGCCACCGGCAGGGGCGAAAGCGGATCGGTGCATGTCCGGTTACGCTTCCGGCAATCATGAATCCCCCGCAAGTGCCGCATTTTGTCAAAAAAGTGTCTCGAAAGTGTCGTTAGGCGCATGTCCAATTCTTTGTTGGGCCGACCTAAGCCTCCGCAAAATCAGGGTTTTCTTAACAAAGCATAAAGGAAACCGGGGCCGGCTGCCCGACTTGTGTCCTTTCAGCAACAGAATGTCGGGAAGGCTTCCTCAAATGCCCTATCTACACAAGTTGGTGATTGCGTGACGGCTTCCGTCTTGTATTTTCAACCTCGGAAGCAAGGGCGACTGATCGTCCACTTCTTGAAACACGGGGATGGGGCAGGGAACGCTGCTCAGCGAAAGATCCCAAACCCGATCGAAACTTTGAATTGGAGGTCATTTATGAACATCAAGAGCCTTCTTCTCGGCTCCGCTGCTGCTCTCGCAGTAGTTTCCGGTGCTCAGGCTGCTGACGCTATCGTTGCTGCCGAGCCGGAACCGGTTGAATATGTTCGCGTCTGCGACGCTTACGGCACCGGCTACTTCTACATCCCGGGCACCGAAACCTGCCTGAAGATCAACGGCTACATCCGTTTCCAGGTCAACGTTGGTGAAGACATCGGCGGCGATTCTGACTGGGATGCAACGACCCGCGGCCAGGTTCAGTTCACGGCCAAGAGCGATACCGAGTATGGTCCGCTGACCGGCGTCATCGTCATGCAGTTCAATGCTGACAACGCCACCGATCAGGCTGCCAAGCTCGACTCCGCTTACCTCGACATCGCGGGCTTCCGCGCTGGTCTCTTCTACAGCTGGTGGGACGATGGCCTCTCCGGCGAAACCGACGACATCGGCTCGCCGGTCACGCTGCACAACTCCATCCGTTATCAGTACGAAACCGACTCCTTCTACGCTGGCATCAGCGTCGACGAACTCGAAGACGGCTTCTACAAGACGGACGAAGAAGCCAACAACGTTGGTGTTGCAGTCGGTCTCGGCGGCAAGGCTGGTGCATTCAGCTACCAGATCACTGCAGGCTACGACGTCGACAATGAAGACGGTGCTGTCCGTGCAATGGGTACGGTTGACATCGGTCCTGGTACGCTCGGCCTCGCTGCCGTATACGCTACCGGCCCGAGCTCCTACTACACCAAGGCTGAATGGGCTATCGCTGCCGAATACGCTATCAAGGCAACCGACAAGCTTAAGATCACCCCTGGTGTCCAGTACTACAGCAACTACTACGTTGCTGGCGACGACTTCAGCGACAACGAAGCTTGGAAGGTCGGTCTGACGGTTGATTACCAGATCGTCGACAACTTCTACGCCAAGGCTTCGGTTCAGTACCTCGATCCGGAAGATGCTGACGACTCCACGACGGGCTACTTCCGCCTGCAGCGTTCGTTCTAATCTGATCTGACTTCGGTCAATCAGGAAAGCCCGGCTCTCGAGCCGGGCTTTTTGTATTTGGACGAATGGCCCATTGTGCCAGTTGACCAGTGTCGATCAGGTTTATCGGCAGGTGGCGAGAAAAGCTCGAAGTGCTGTCGGGATATTGCCGAGATGCGGGAGCGGGGCATGTCCTTGCCCTTCGGCAGCATGTCGGATCAAGCCCGGATGCCGCCGTGCCATTTCACCGGCGGTTTCCTGTGAAAGCAGCGACGTATTGTCACCGCGGATCAGCATCAGCGGCAACCGGCTCAGGCTTTCGAATTGCTCCCAAAGATCAGGCAGCGGCTGGCTGAAATCGATCGATTTGAGCGCCTCCGCGATCGCCGGGTCGAAATCGGCGACAGGCCTTCCATCGATATCGCGATAAAGGGCAAGCGCCATCTCGCCCCAGTCTTGCTCTGTAAGCGCGGTAAACGACGCGCCATGATTTTCCTTCAATATAACGGCCGCCTCGTTCCAATCCG
This sequence comes from Rhizobium sp. SRDI943, assembly GCF_057653695.1. Taxonomy (NCBI): domain Bacteria; kingdom Pseudomonadati; phylum Pseudomonadota; class Alphaproteobacteria; order Hyphomicrobiales; family Rhizobiaceae; genus Rhizobium; species Rhizobium sp. SRDI943. The sequence goes on from NZ_CM172787.1 coordinate 1,137,042, forward strand.
CCGGCTTTCGACCGCTGTTGAGGTAATCGCGGATCCGCGCCAGCCCCACAGCCTCAAGCACAGGCCCGATGTCGTTGAGGATGACAGCCTCGAGAAGATCCGGCCGTGTCGCCGCGATCAGATGCAGGATCAGCCCGCCCCGCGACGTGCCGATGAAGATCGCCCGCTCGATGCCGAGTGCTGCGCAGGCGGCAATGACGTCGCCGGCTTCGATGGCGAGATTGTAGTTCGCCTTGTTCTCATCCCATGCCGAGTTTCCCCGCCCGCGCGAATCGAGTGCAACCACCCTGCGCGGCACTTTTGTGTCTCGGGAAAGAAGCAGTGCAAGCGGATGAAAATCCCGCGTATTGCGGGTCAGGCCGGGCAGACAGATCACCGGCATCCGTCCAGCGGTCGCCGCCCGGTCGGACAGGTAATCGCGGGCATGAAGCCTCAACCCATCAGAAGAAGTGAAAAATCGTTCCTGAAAACCGCCTTCATCCGTATCCGGCATCGCATCCCTCGAGACCTGTTTGATCCCGAAGATGTAGCTTGCTTTTCGAGCCGCGCCAAACGGCTTCAGGAGGCGCTGCGTCCGCCGATCAGGTCGCGCTCGATATCGGTGGACTGGCCGAGACGGGCTTTATAAACTTCGTAATTCTCCATCACCCGCTGCACGTAGTTGCGCGTTTCGGGGAAGGGGATGCGTTCGATCCAGTCGACGATCTCGTCGATCGGCCTGCCGCGCGGATCGCCGTAACGGCCGATCCACTCCGGCACCCGCTTCGGCCCGGCATTATAGGCGATGAAGGTGAGGATATAGGAGCCGCCGAAGGCATCGATCTGCTCACCGAGATAATGCGCGCCGAGTGTCGCGTTATAGCCGGCATCGGCCGTCAGCTTGTCCTTGGAAAAGGCGATGTTGTGGCGCTTGGCCACCGCCTGGGCTGTCCCCGGCAGAAGCTGCAGCAGGCCGCGCGCGTTCGCCGCCGAAACGGCGGCCGGGTTGAAGGCGCTTTCCTGCCGGGCGATGGCATAGGCGAGTGCCTTGCCGGAACCTGTTATATTGGCGTTCGCCGGGATCACGCCGACCGGAAAGGCAAGCGCTGCGACATCGATGCCGCGCCCATAGGCGATCTTGCCGATCTGCAGCGAGAGATGATGATCGCCGGATTGCTCGGCCCGTGCTGCAAGGACGGCCAATTCGCCGGGGCTTTGCAGTTGGTCGGCGAGCGCGAGATAGAGAATGGCGGCTCGCCATCCATGGCCGGCGGCCTCCAGTCGGGCGATCGCCTGCACGGCTTCGCGTGCCTGGAAGCGCTGCCGGTCGGCCGTGCTCGGTGCGGGATAGGTGACATCAAGCGTCTTTCGCCCCAGCCTTTCGGCCGCGAGCTGGCCATAGAAGGTGCCGGGAAAATTCGCCGCCTTCGCATAGAATTCGCTGGATTTGCCGGGGCCTCCGGCCTCCGCTGCTCGTCCCAGCCAATACCAGGCGCGTGAAACCGAGATCGGCCCGTTTGATGTCTGGAGGATCTTGCGGAAGTGTCTTTCCGCCGTTTCCGGGTCCTGCAGGCCGCGAAGTGCGTACCATCCGGCATGGAATTCAGCCTCGACGATATCCGTCGGGCTCGTTGCCGCGTAGTTTGCGACGATGCGATAGGCAGGCTTGAATTGTCCCTGGTCGACGAGGCCACGGCTGACGATGCGCTGCTCGTTCCACCATTCGCCGGAATTGACGAGTTCGCTGCGCTCGGGCGGCATCTGCTCCAGAAGCGCTGCCGCCTCGGCATATTTGTCCTGCCTGCGCAGATACTCGATCCGCGCAAACAGCAGGCCGGCATCGCCCCGCCATTTTGCATCGACGGCGTTGAGCAGCGCGCCGGCATTGCCGGCTTTGGCGTCAACGGCAGCCCAGGCCGTATAGAGCGACTGGGCCTGGCCCATGTCGCCGAAGCGCTTGGCCTGCGCCACCCGGCCGCGATACATCAGATAGTCCATCCGCGCCTTGTGGTCGGCAGGCGTCAACAGCGCGGAAAACTCGATGAGGATCTTGTCCTCGGTCGCCTTGTCGAGAGCCTCCTCGCGCCAGACCTTGCGGATATATTTTGCCGCCTGCGCCTGCTTACCTGACGCAACCAGCGCCCGGCCGAGAATGACGGCGCCCTGCATCGTCTCAGGCGCGGTATCGCCGAAGGCGGCGAGCACGGCGGGAGGGGCGGGATTTTCGTCATAGATCGCGCGTTCGGAATAGGAACGCAGCCGCGAAAGACCCGGCCAGCCCTTGAGTTCCTGTGCGGCGCTGGCGATTTCATAGGAGGGAACGCCCTTCAATCCGGAAACGGCGATCGCCCAGGTGAGGATATGGCGGTCGAGCGTCTCGTCGCGCATGCGGTCGCGGATCGAAAGCGCCAGCTGCGGGTCTTTGTCGGAAAGCGCATCGAGGCCGGCTTTCAGGTCGCCATTGACAGGCGCGATGGCCGGATTGCGCGGGATGGCGCCCGTTGTAATCGATTCCGGTATGGCTGTCTCGGGAATGAAGCCAAGCGGCTTGACGGCAGGCATGGAAGCGCTCTCGCCGGGAAGCGGCGACGCAACACTGCTCCACGCGGCGGCAATGAAGCCGAAGGCGGACAGAATCAGGACAGCTTTCTTCATCCGGGATCTCGCAACGAAAACACGCCCTGCCATTTGGCTAGAGGCATCTTAACGAAACCTTACCGTACCAGGTAAAATTCATTCACATCTGCTATCGGAATTTGCCCTAAACCGAACTCTGCGCGCTTGTCGCGATGATTTCGGCGCTCTATGGTGCGCAACTCTTATTCATGGAATGCGGCCGAAGCAAGGATTTGGTCGTGAGGAGCTTTGCATGTTCAATGGGTCCATTCCCGCCCTCGTCACCCCCTTCACGGATGCCGGACTGATCGACGAAGACAGCTTCGCCGCTCATGTCGACTGGCAGATCAAGGAAGGCAGCGGTGGTCTCGTTCCGGTCGGCACGACAGGCGAATCCCCGACGCTGTCGCATGCCGAGCACAAACGGGTGGTCGAACTGTGCATCGAAGTTGCCGCAAAACGCGTTCCCGTCATGGCCGGCGCCGGCTCGAACAATACACGTGAGGCGATCGAGCTTGCCCAGCATGCCGAAAAGGTCGGTGCGAACGCCGTTCTGGTCGTCACGCCCTATTACAACAAGCCGACGCAGAAGGGTTTGATCGCCCATTTTTCGGCGATCGCCGAGGCCGTCGATCTGCCGATCTATATCTACAATATCCCCGGCCGCTCGGTGGTCGACATGACGCCGGAAACGATGGGTGCGCTCGCCAAGGCGCACAAAAATATCGTCGGCGTCAAGGATGCGACGGGCAAGATCGAGCGCGTCTCCGAGCAGCGCATCACCTGCGGCGCGGATTTCAGACAATTATCCGGCGAGGATGCGACGGCGCTCGGCTTCAACGCCCATGGCGGTGTCGGCTGTATTTCGGTAGCGGCCAATGTCGCCCCGCGCCTTTGCGCCGACTTCCAGGCGGCAACGCTGGCAGGCGACTATGCCCGCGCCCTGGAATATCAGGATCGGCTGATGCCGCTCCACAAGGCGATCTTCCTTGAGCCGGGTCTTTGCGGCGCCAAATACGGGCTCTCCAAACTTGGCCGGATGAGCCGCAACGTTCGTTCGCCCCTGCTTTCGACGCTGGAGCCGGCAACGGAATCGGCGATTGACGCCGCGATGCGCCATGCAGGCCTGTTGAACTGACGAGACCGGCCGTCTTCACAAGACGGGGTCTCTCCCTTACATAGAGGGCAAGGAATGAGGGCGCGGCTTTTCGCGCTCTAAAAAAGCAATTGGAATATCGTCATGGCCCCCAAAGGCAGCCAGCGCGTGGTGAACAAGATCGTGGCCGAAAACCGCAAGGCCCGCTTCAACTACGAGATCATCGATACTTACGAGGCGGGCATCGTGCTGATGGGCACGGAGGTCAAGTCGCTGCGCGAAGGCAAGGCCAATATCGCCGAATCCTACGCCTCGGATGAGGGCGGTGAGATCTGGCTGATCAATTCCTATCTGCCGGAATATCTGCAGGCCAACCGCTTCAATCACGAGCCGCGCCGGCGCCGCAAGCTGCTGCTGTCGGGCCGTGAAATCCATCGTCTGCGCTCTGCCATCAACCGCGAAGGCATGACGCTGATCCCGCTGAAGATCTATTTCAACGATCGCGGTCGGGCGAAGATGGAACTGGCGCTCGCCAAGGGTAAGAAATTGCACGACAAGCGCGAATCCGAGAAGGAGCGCGATTGGAACCGGCAGAAGAGCCGCCTGCTGAAGGCTCATGGCTGACCGCGCTGCCGTGGTTTATGATCACGTCCTGATCGTCGCGGCCAATCCGGTTCGGGATGATGGCGAGATCAATCCTCGAGATCGCTGACCGGGGCGACTTCGACCGGGCGTGGCGCCCGCTCGGAGGGGTCGCGACCGATTTCAGCCTTCAGAGATAAGAGATCGATGAAATGATCGGCCTGACGGCGCAGGTCGTCGGCAATCATCGGCGGCTGGGTCGCCATGGTCGAGATCACCGAGACCTTGCGGCCTCTGCGCTGCAACGCCTCGACCAGGTTCGTGAAATCACCGTCGCCCGAGAAGATGACGAGATGATCGACCGTTTCGGACTGTTCCATGGCGTCGATCGCAAGCTCGATGTCCATGTTGCCCTTGATCTTTCGGCGGCCCATGGAATCCGTGAATTCCTTGGCGGGCTTGGTGACGACTTTGTAGCCGTTGTAGTCGAGCCAGTCGATCAGCGGCCGGATCGATGAATATTCCTGATCTTCGATCAGAGCGGTATAATAATACGCGCGCAGCAAATATCCGCGTTTCTGGAACGCTTTCAAGAGCTTGCGGTAATCGATGTCAAAGCCGAGGCTCTTGGATGCAGCGTAGAGATTGGCGCCGTCAATGAAGAGTGCAATTTTTTCGCGTGGGTCAAACATCGCTTACCAATCCAATGAGAGCAATCGAAATCCGCATGGGACAAACTTAAATAAAAACAATAGCTTGTGTTTCGATTTCGATCCGGTCCTTACTTTATGAATTATTCATATATGAAAGATTTAGGGCACGATTCGACATATTCCAAGCAACCTTCGGTGGAATTATGACATTCTCCATGGGAATCTAGCTCAGCCGCGGATAAAGACGAGGGGAGCCGGAATGAAAAACTTGTATTTGCCCGGTTTTAATTGTATCGGGCGTGTTAATCCCGAAATGACGACCGTAAAGGACAGGCAATGGCCCGTGTCACAGTTGAAGATTGCATCGACAAGGTGGAGAACCGCTTCGAGCTGGTTCTGCTCGCCAGCCACCGCGCCCGGCTGATTTCCCAGGGTGCCTCGATCACCATCGATCGCGACAACGACAAGAACCCTGTGGTGGCCCTGCGCGAAATTGCCGATGAGACGCTTTCGCCGGATGACCTCAAGGAAGATCTGATCCATTCGCTGCAGAAGCATGTCGAAGTCGACGAGCCCGAACCCGATCCGGCAAGCATGATCGCCGCCGGCGGTGTCGCCGCAGCCGACAGCGAAGAGCAGGACGACGTGCCGGAGACGATCACTTTCGACCAGATGTCGGAAGAAGAGCTGCTCGCCGGCATCGAAGGCCTGGTGCCGCCGGAAAAGAGCGACGACTACTAAGCGCGTCTGCCGGATCCTCTGTCGCATTGCATCAATGCGATCGCCCGGTCGCGCTGATGCGATCCGGAAAAAGCTGCATGCGATGCAAAAGAGCGACGATTACCAATCGTCAATCTTGCACCTTTATTGCTTAGGCATATTATTGCCCATGTGTGCGCCAATCGTTGATTGGCGCGCTTTTATTTTTATCGGAGTGGCTTTGGAATGATGCGGCAGTACGAGCTCGTGGAGCGGGTTCAGCAATACAAGCCCGATGCCAATGAAGCACTGCTGAACAAGGCCTATGTTTATGCCATGCAGAAACATGGCCAGCAAAAGCGCGCGAGCGGCGATCCCTATATTTCCCATCCGCTCGAGGTCGCCGCCATCCTCACCGACATGCACCTCGATGAATCGACGATCGCGGTCGCTCTGCTGCACGATACCATCGAGGATACGACGGCGACGCGCGCCGAAATCGATGAACTCTTCGGCGAGGATATCGGCCGCCTGGTCGAGGGTCTGACCAAGATCAAGAAGCTCGATCTCGTCACCAAAAAGGCCAAGCAGGCGGAAAACCTGCGCAAGCTGCTGCTCGCCATTTCCGACGATGTGCGCGTGCTGCTCGTCAAGCTTGCCGACCGCCTGCACAATATGCGCACCCTCGATCACATGTCGGCCGACAAGCGTGCCCGCATCTCCGAGGAGACGATGGAAATCTATGCGCCGCTCGCTGGCCGCATGGGCATGCAGGACATGCGCGAGGAACTCGAAGAGCTCTCCTTCCGGCATATGAACCCGGAAGCCTACGAGACCGTCACCAAAAGGCTGGAAGAGCTTTCGAAGCGCAACGAGGGCATCGTCAAGAAGATCGAGGCTGAGCTACGCGACCTTTTGGTCGCAAGCGGCCTGACGAGCGCCTACGTCAAGGGCCGGCAGAAGAAGCCCTATTCGGTCTTCCGCAAGATGCAGTCGAAGTCGCTTTCCTTCGAGCAGCTTTCCGATGTCTACGGCTTCCGCCTGATCGTCGAGGACATACCCTCCTGTTACCGGGCGCTCGGCATCGTCCACACGCGCTGGCGCGTCGTGCCCGGCCGCTTCAAGGACTATATCTCGACGCCGAAGCAGAACGACTACCGTTCGCTGCACACCACCATCGTCGGTCCTTCCAGCCAGCGCATCGAACTGCAGATCCGCACCAAGCGCATGCACGAAATCGCCGAATTCGGCATCGCCGCCCACACGCTATATAAGGACGGCGCCACCAATGCCGATGGCGACATCCTTTCTCGCGAATCCAATGCCTATTCCTGGCTGCGCCATACGATCGAGGCGCTGGCCGAGGGCGACAGCCCGGAAGAATTCCTCGAGCACACCAAGCTCGAGCTGTTCCAGGACCAGGTCTTCTGCTTCACGCCGAAGGGCAAGCTGATTGCCTTGCCGCGTGGCGCCACCCCGATCGATTTCGCCTATGCGGTGCACACCAATATCGGCGATACCACGGTGGGCGCCAAGATCAACGGCCGCATCATGCCGCTGGTGACGCGGCTTGCGAATGGCGACGAGGTCGAGATCATCCGCTCCGGCGTGCAGGTTCCGCCGGCCGCCTGGGAGGAGATCGTCGTGACCGGCAAGGCGCGCGCCGCCATCCGTCGCGCCACCCGCATGGCGATCCGCAAGCAATATGCCGGCCTCGGCCACCGCATTCTCGAGCGCACCTTCAACAGGGCCGGCAAGATTTTCTCGCGCGAGGCGATGAAGCCGGCGCTGCACCGTCTCGGCCAGAAGGATGTCGAGGATGCGATCGCCGCTGTCGGCCGCGGCGAAATGTCTTCGCTCGACGTGCTGCGCGCCGTCTATCCTGATCATCAGGACGAGCGCGTCACCGTGAAGCCCTCCGGCGATGACGGCTGGTTCAACGTCCGCAGCGCCGCCGGCATGATCTTCAAGATCCCCGGCAAGACCAAGGCAGGGCACGACGGCGGCCATTCGGAAATCGACGCCGATGCCGATATCGGGCCGATCCGCGGCCTGTCCGGCAATGTCGACGTCAAGTTCGCGCCGACCGGTGCCGTGCCCGGCGATCGCATCGTCGGCATCATGGACCAGGGCAAGGGCATCACCATCTATCCGATCCAGTCGCCGAGCCTGCAGCGCTTCGACGATCAGCCCGACCGCTGGATCGACGTCCGCTGGGATCTCGACGAAGCCAATAAGTCGCGTTTCATGGCGCGCATCATGGTGAATGGGCTGAATGAACCCGGCACGCTTGCCAAGGTCGCCCAGACGGTGGCAGGCATCGACGTCAATATCCGCTTGCTGAACACGGTGCGGGTGGCGGCCGATTTCACCGAAATGATGCTCGAGGTCGAGGTCTGGGACCTGCGTCAGCTCAACCAGCTGCTCGCCCAGATGAAGGAACTGGATTGCATCGCCACGGTCCGGCGGCTCTACGAGTAAGTTTTTATTAAGCCCTCAGGGATTTGAGCGAAAAATTGCACATTTTATGGTCGTTTTAGGATCGGAATGGCGCATCAAAAAGGCGAGTAATGCAGTGAGTGCATGGCTGTCTCCATGTTGCGGTGGTGGTAATTAACCTCTGCTGGGCCTATCTTCTGGTCATCGAAACGTAAACAGAAGATGAGACAACGTAATGTTTGACCCTATTAAGAAATTCGCTCGTGCCTTTCGCGCTCCGACCACGCAGGAACGTGAAATGGCATATTTGGATGGCTCGTTCGACCGTATCGACCTCGAGTTTCGTCAGCGCCAGGTCGATCGCGGTCTGTTCCGTAATCGCTGATACCAAACTTATACTTGAGACGAGTGAGGGACGTTATGCATAACGGACGCCCCTCGGCATGAAGAAGCTCCTCTTCACAGAGAGAAATGAGGGGCGGATTTTCGAGCGGTATCATTTGCCGCTCTTGTCATGGTGGTGTGCACTGCACTAAATACCGGCCATGTTGTTTCGCCGTCGCAAACCTGCGGGATTCAAGGAAAAGATGCGGGAGCTTTTGTGGCCCCGCAAGGGTTTCCTTCGCCCGATCCGTTACCTGACAATGCGCGTCCTGCGCCTGAGCGCTTCGCCGCATGCGGTTGCCGCCGGCGTCGCTGCGGGTGTCTTCGTCTCGTGGACGCCTTTCATCGGCGTGCATTTCGTCATGGCTTTCGTCATCACCTATTTCCTCTCCGGTAGCATGGTGGCCGCCGCCCTCGGCTGCGCCGCCTTCGGCAATCCGCTGACCTATCCCTTTATCTGGGGGATCACCTGGGAGATCGGACATTTGCTGTTGAGCCGTAAGGATCAACTGGCCGGTCAGACGCTGGATCTCGCCGCCCTTTTCCACAAGCTGAACTTCACTGAGCTATGGAGGCCGGTGCTGGAGCCGATGCTGGTCGGCGCCATCCCGCCGGCGATCGTCACTTCCGTTGCGCTCTATGCGCTGACGTTCTACACCGCCAGGGGTTTTCAGACGCGCCGGCATATACGGTTGATGGAGCGGGCGCGCCTGCGCCTTGCCGTTCCAGCCGGCAACATGCCGAGCGTATGAACCCGATCAAGAATTCTTAAGCGACGGAAGGCTCCGGCATGATCATCGGCATTGGCAGCGATCTGATCGACATTCGCCGTGTCGAGAAATCCATCGAGCGCTTCGGTGAGCGTTTCACCCATCGTTGCTTCACCGAGATCGAGCGCGCCCGTTCCGACAAGCGGGCAAACCGTGCCGCATCCTATGCCAAGCGTTTTGCCGCCAAGGAGGCCTGTTCCAAGGCGCTCGGCACCGGCATAGCGCAGGGCGTCTTCTGGAAGGACATGGGCGTCGTCAACCTGCCGAGCGGCAAGCCGACCATGCTTTTATCGGGCGGCGCCGCGCTGATCCTCGAATCACTGCTGCCCGTGGGCCACAGGCCCGCCATTCATTTGACAATAACGGATGATTATCCCTTGGCGCAGGCCTTCGTCATTATCGAGGCGTTGCCCGAGAGCCTCTGATCGTGACCTCGGGAGCGTTGATCGCGACCTCGGGCGCTGTTGATCGCGACCTCTCGTCGCTTTTGATGTTGTCGCCATTGCCGCAACCGGTCGAAGCCGCTAGAGAGAACGACAGAAAGAATTGCGCCGCCGCGGCGTCTTGAAGGAATAAGACTGCGTGTCCGAAAAAGTCGAAGCCAAGCCGAACGCCCTCTGGGAAAATATCAAAGTCATCATCCAGGCGCTGATTCTGGCGATGGTGATCCGAACGGTGCTGTTCCAGCCCTTTACCATTCCGTCCGGTTCGATGATGCCGACGCTGCTGGTCGGCGACTACATCTTCGTCAACAAGTTCGCTTACGGCTATTCGAAATATTCGCTGCCCTTCTCGCCAGATGTTTTCAGCGGCCGCCTGTTCGGCGCCGATCCGAAGCGTGGCGACATCGTCGTCTTCCGTTTCCCGCCGAACCCCGAAATCGACTATATCAAGCGCTGCATCGGCCTGCCCGGCGACCGTATCCAGGTTACCGACGGCGTGCTCTACGTCAACGGCAAGCCGGTTCCGAAGGTGGCGGACGGTGCGTTCACTTCGGATTACAAGCTCGACCCGGGCGAGGACGTGCCGGTGTTCCGCGAAACGCTCGACGACGGCAAGTCCTACGACACGCTCGATCAGTCGCCGGTGTCGCGTGGCGATAACACCCGCGAATTCATCGTGCCGGAAGGCCATTATTTCATGATGGGCGACAACCGCGACAACTCGCTCGACAGCCGCTTCGACGTCGGCTTCGTGCCTGCCGAAAATCTTGTCGGCCGTGCCAGCGTCATCTTCTTCTCGCTCGGCAACGACACCTCCTTCCGCGAAATCTGGAAGTGGCCGACGAACATGCGTTGGGACCGCCTCTTCAAGGTTGTTGAATGAGTAAGGCGCAGACGCTTTCTGCGGCGGACCGCGCAAAGCTTGAAGCCCTGATCGGTCATGACTTCGCTGAAAAGGAACGCCTGGATCGCGCGCTGACCCATGCCAGCGCCCGCACCGAAAAGGGCGGCAATTACGAACGGCTGGAATTCCTCGGCGACAGGGTCCTTGGGCTCTGCATCGCCGAGCTTCTGTTCCGCACCTTCGGCACAGCAGGAGAAGGCGAGCTCTCGGTTCGCCTCAACCAGCTCGTCAGCGCCGAAACCTGTGCCGCGGTCGCCGATGAACTCAATCTTCATCTCTATATCCGCACCGGCGCCGATGTGAAGAAACTGACCGGCAAGCGGATGATGAACGTGCGCGCCGACGTCGTCGAAAGCCTGATCGCCGCGATCTATCTCGACGGCGGCCTCGAAGTCGCCCGCCGGTTCATTCTGCGTTACTGGCAGGGCAGGGCGGTGCGGGCCGATGGCGCCAAGCGCGACGCCAAGACCGAGCTGCAGGAGTGGTCGCATGCGAAATTCGGCGTCACGCCGATCTACCGGGTTGATGAACGCAGCGGACCGGATCATGATCCACGCTTCAAGGTGACGGTGGAAGTTGCTGGCATTAAGCCCGAAACCGGCGTAGAGCGGTCGAAGCGTGCCGCTGAACAGGTCGCGGCAACGAAGATGCTTGAGCGCGAAGGCATTTGGCAGCAATCTCCTGCCGGAAACTGACGGGACAATGACACAAGAAGAAGAGATCGCGGCCGAAGCTGCCGCAGAAACCAATGGTCCGACGCATTCGGGCTTTGTCGCGCTTATCGGGCCGACCAATGCCGGCAAGTCGACGCTGGTGAACCGCCTCGTCGGCGCCAAGGTCTCGATCGTCAGCCATAAGGTGCAGACGACGCGGGCCATCGTCCGCGGCATCGCGATCCATGACAATGCCCAGATCGTCTTCATGGATACGCCTGGTATCTTCAAGCCGCGCCGCCGGCTTGACCGCGCGATGGTGACCTCGGCCTGGGGCGGTGCGAGGGATGCCGATCTGATCGTGCTGCTGATCGACAGCGAGCGCGGCCTGCGCGGCGATGCGGAAGCCATCCTCGAAGGCCTCAAGGAAGTCCGGCAGCCGAAGATCCTGCTGCTCAACAAGATCGACCGCGTCAACCGCGAGGATCTGCTGGCACTGGCCGCTGCCGCCAACGAGAAGATCGCTTTCGAGCGCACCTTCATGATCTCCGCCGAAAACGGCTCCGGCTGCGACGACCTCATGGACTATCTGGCGAAAACGCTGCCGGAGGGGCCGTGGTACTATCCGGAAGACCAGATCTCCGATCTGCCGATGCGCCAGCTCGCCGCCGAGATTACCCGCGAGAAGCTGTTTCTGCGCCTGCACCAGGAGCTTCCCTATGCCTCGCATGTCGAAACGGAGACGTGGGAAGAGCGCAAGGACGGCTCGGTGCGGATCGAGCAGGTGATCTATCTCGAGCGTGACAGCCAGAAGAAGATCGCGCTCGGCAAGGGTGGTGAAACCATCAAGGCGATCTCGACTGCATCGCGCAAGGAATTGTCGCAGATCCTCGAACAGCCGGTCCATCTCTTCCTGTTCGTCAAAGTTCGCGAAAATTGGGGTGATGATCCCGAGCGGTTCCGCGAAATGGGTCTCGATTTCCCGAAATAAGCATGGCAAGGATTTCGCCGGGTTGGCGCCAGCCCTTTGTTTCCGCATAAAAAATCCGCCTCGCTCATGGAACAAATCCATGCTTTGCGCATTCCTTGATGAACGGCGCGCCAATGTTGGCGCGCCGATTTTGCGACGGCGGGGGCAAGTATGGCGACGTCGAGACCCATCAATTCTTTCAAGACCCCTTGCGAGCAATGTCCTTTGCGGCCCCTGCCGCATTTCAGGGAATTCAGCCGTGACGAGCTGGAATTCGTTTCGAGCTTCAAGAGGGGTGAGCTTGCCGTCGATGCCGGCTCCACCATCCTCGTCGAGGGCGCACATAGTGCTCACCTCTTCACGGTGCTTGCCGGCTGGGGCTTCCGCTACAAGATGCTGGAGGACGGGCGCCGCCAAATTCTGAACTATATCATGCCGGGCGACCTGGTCGGTCTGCAGGGAACGATTGCCGGTGAAATGCAGCATTCCGTCGAAGCGCTTTCGCCCGTGTCCCTTTGTGTCTTCGAGCGTGACAGGCTGATGACGCTCTACAACAAGCACGCCTCGCTCGCCTTCGACATCACCTGGATCGCCGCGCGCGAGGAGCGCATCCTGGATGAGCATCTCCTGAGTATCGGCCGCCGCACGGCGCTGGAAAGAGCAGCCTACCTGATCGCTTTCCTGTTCGAGCGCGGCCGGAAGCTCAATATCTTCAACGGCCGCAAATTCATCCCCATCACCCAGCAGCACATTGCCGACACGCTCGGCCTTTCCATCGTTCATACCAACAAGACCTTGAAAAAGCTCAGCGAACGTGGGTTGATCCGCTGGCAGGAGCGCGGCTGCGAGGTGCTGAACGGCGAGGAGTTGATGGCGATCGCCGGCTGGGAAGGGCTCGGAGAGGGCAAGCGCCCCTTCATCTAAAGCGCGTTGCGATCTTTCAGATTCGCGCCTCGCGCTTTAGGTCTTTGTTTTGCGCATGCCGCTGTCGCAAAACCGCTGCACACTTTTGCGCGACATGCCTGGCCAAGCAGCTTGGTTATGTCTTTTTTAAATGCAGATTAGCAGCAGGCAAAATAAGCTCGGCCGTCGTCTTTCCTCCGATTTTGATTCTTATCGACCGGGCAGAAAAATGGTTTATTCAGAAAAGGTGGCGGAATTCACTGATAGCGTGCCATGCGGGGCACCGGAGGGCAATGATGTTGGCGAAACGGCCGGGGCGCTGCGACAGGCGCCCGACGAGGGGCATCGAATCATGAGCGCAATCCGTGTTCTGGTTCTTGAAGACAGTTTGATCATCGCGATGGAGGCGGAGGATATTCTGCGCCTGGCCGGCGTCGAGAGCATCGATATCGTCGGCAGTTTGGAACAGGCGAGGGCTGCCATCGCTGCGGAGAAATATGATTTCGCCCTTCTTGACGTCAATCTCGGCGAGGGCATGAGTTTCGGATTTGCCCGCCATCTTCTCGATATCGGCATCCCTTTCGGCTTCGTCAGCGGCTATTCCGATACCGGCGATTTCCCGCCTGACCTGCAGCACATACCGCTTCTGGTGAAGCCGTTCGACGAAACGGCGATGCGGGAATTCCTGCAGAGGCTTTTCCCGGCTGTCGCCTGAAGGGGTCCATGACGGAAGCCAGGCCTTGCATTGCAGCGCGTCTTTTCAGACGCGCAAAGGACGCTGTAACGCGTTGAATTATGCAGTAGGATGGATTCGTCAGCCGTAAGGACTTCTTTCGATGCAGTGGCAGGACCATGCGATCATTCTGGGCGTCAAACGCCACGGGGAGACGAGCGTCATCGTCGAGGTGATGACGCGTGATCGTGGCCGCCATCTCGGCCTGGTGCGCTCCGGACGCTCGCGCGCCATGCAGCCGGTGCTGCAGGCGGGCAATGCCGTGGAAGTCATCTGGCGTGCCCGGCTTGACGAGCATCTGGGCGAATTTCGCGTTGAGCCGGTGACGCTGCGCGCTGCCCGGCTGATGGAAACGGCGACCGCCGTCTACGGTGTCCAGGCGATGGGTGCGCTGCTGCGGCTGCTGCCGGAGCGTGATCCGCATCCGCACCTCTTCGATGCGCTTGAGGTCATCCTCGATCACCTGCATAACCCGGCCGATGCTGGCGAACTCTTCGTGCGTTTCGAGCTTGCGGTGCTGAATGATCTCGGCTTCGGCCTCGATCTTGCCGAATGCGCCGCGACGGGCGCCCGTTCCGATCTCGTCTATGTCTCGCCGAAATCCGGCCGCGCCGTCAGCCGCGCTGCTGGTGCGCCCTGGGCGGACAAGATGCTGCTCCTGCCGCCGTTCCTCCGCATCGAAGGCAATCATGCGGCCGACTTCGAAAGTCTCTCAGCCGCATTCCGTCTGACAGGGTTCTTTCTGCATCGCCATGTCTACGAGCCGCGCGGGATCGAAGCCGTAGCAGCCCGCGACGGCTTCGTTCAGGCGGCACTCAAGGCGCTTAATCCAACCCCACGGACGCTTTCTGGTCCGAACGGTGTTTCCGCCTGACCTCCGTTTTTTACCGGTGCAAAACATCCTCCGGATTTGGCGGTTTACCCGCTCATGAGCGCCTCCTATGTCTTCACAGGACTGCCAATCAAGGAGGATCTCATGCTGACCAAGCCCGCATCATCGACAACGATCACGCTCTGGAATGGCCGCGAAATACCGCGTCTCGGCATGGGATGCTGGGCGATCGGCGGTCCCTTCTTCGCCGGCGACACGCCGCTAGGCTGGGGTGATGTCGACGACGATGAATCCGTGGAAGCGATCCACCGCGCCATCGAACTCGGCATCCGCTTCTTCGACACGGCCTCGAACTACGGCGCTGGCCACTCGGAGGAAGTGCTCGGTCGGGCGATCGGCAATCGCGACGATATCGTCATCGCCACCAAGTTCGGCTTCGCCACCGATCCGGAAACCAAGCAGGCAACCGGCGCCTTCGCCGATGAGGCCTTCATCCGCCGTTCGGTCGAGACCTCGCTGCGCCGCCTCGAGCGCGATCGTCTCGATCTCCTGCAGTTCCACCTCAATGATTTTCCGCTGGAACAGTCGGATGCCGTCTTCGATACGCTGGAGGCGCTGCGCGCCGAAGGCAAGATCGATGCGTTCGGCTGGAGCACCGATTTTCCCGATCGTGCCGCCCGTCATACCAGCCGCCAGGGGTACGTCTCGATCCAGCATACGATGAATGTTTTCGAACCGGTGCCGGAGATGATCTCGGTGATCGAGGGGAAAGGCCTGATGTCAATCAATCGCGGTCCGCTGGCGATGGGGCTGCTGACCGGCAAGTTCACCGCCGACAAGGCAGTGGGCGCCAAGGATGTCCGTGGGGCGGCCCTCGACTGGATGGTCTATTTCAAGGACGGGCGTATTGCCCCGGAATTCGCCGCACGGCTCGATGCCGTCCGCGATCTCCTGACATCAGGCGGCCGCACGCTGACGCAGGGCGCGCTTGCCTGGCTCTGGGCACGCTCGCCGCGCACCCTTCCCATTCCGGGCTTCCGCACTGTTGCCCAGGTGGAGGAAAATGCCGGCGCGTTGGAAAAAGGACCGTTGCCGGCCGATATCATGGCGGGCATCGATGCCGCGCTCGATCGCGTGTGATGCTCTAACTCTTTGTTTTCACGCAATTCCGGACGGAAAACCGCTTCGCACTCTTCCCGGAATTGCTCTATGCTGCGGCGCGGCGCTTAAGCGCCCAGCCTTCCGGCCTCTCTTCAACGATGCGGACGGTGTCACCGATTGTGATCCTGCCGCTGCCGCGCGGCGTGACGTTCCAGCCGAAGAGCGGGCCCGGCACGCGCCGGTCGGCCGACATGCGGATGCGGCCCATGGCCGGCATCGGGTTTGGTCCCTCGCGGGACCCGGTCAACTGGTCCTGAGTCGTCATGATGCAGCGGGAGCAGGGCTTGACGAGATCGAAGCGGATGCCGGCGATCTCGATCGCCGCCCAGCGGTCCTCCGGCCAGGCCTCGTCGGTATCGACGACGATGTTCGGACGAAAGCGTTCCATGCCGACACTGCCTTCGCCATGGGCGGCGAGATCGGCATTTAACGCTTTCAGCGAGCCGGTCGTCGTTACCAGGATCTGATAGCCGTCGGTAAAGGTGACGGGCGTGGCTTCACCGGCCCATTCGGCATTCGCCGTCCGCCGTGCCTGCCCGTCGAAGAAGACGAGGCGCACCTCGCGGCCAAGCCATTCGGAAAGCTGCCGGTTGCTCTCCGGATCGGCGACGGCGGCGCTGACGACAGATTTCCATACAGTCACATCCATGCGGGTTTCAGGCCGAGGCGGCGCTACCGATATGTCCGTTTTCCCCTGCATCAGCAGCCGAAAGGCGCTCGCTTCCGGTCGCACTTCGATGCGCGCGAGGTCGGGCAACTCGCGCTGGGTGATGAAGTGCCCTTGCGCATCGGTGATCATCGCCCGCCGGTCGCCGGGAAGCCCATAGGCGTCGATGTCGGCGGCCGGCAGCGCAATGCCGCGGGCGCTCTTGAGCGGGTAGATGAAGAGGTCGCTGACACGCATGTTGTGCTCCTAGATTTCATCCATGAAGGCCGAGAGGAATTCGCGCAGGCTTTTATCGCGCGCGGCCGCCAGCCTGCGGCCGGTCTCGGTCTGGAATCCTTCCGCCAGTTTGAACAGCTTCGTCTGGAAATGGTCAATGGCATAACGCTTGTCATCGAACGGGCGGTCCGCTGCCGCCGGGTCGAACGGATCGTAGAGCCTGGATCCCAGTCGCCCGGCGATATAGAAGCAGCGTGCGACGCCGACCATGCCGATCGCGTCCAGCCGGTCGGCATCCTGCAGGATCTTCGCCTCCAGCGTCTGCGGCGTCACCCCGGCCGAGAAACTGTGCGCGGTGATTGCGTGGGCCGCGGCATCGATATCCTCGACGCTCCAGCCGAGCTCCGCCAGGATCGCCGATGCCTTCTGCGCCGCCAAAGCCGATGCTTTTGCCCGCAGCGGCGAATTCTTCTCGACGGCGACGCAGTCGTGCAGCAGCACAGAAGCGGCAAGCACCCGCCCGTCGCCGCCTTCTCCCGCATGGATGCGCATGGCATTCCTGAAGACGCGCAGGATATGGGCAAGGTCGTGCGAGCCGTCGTCACCGTCGGCCGCATGCGCAATCAGCGCCGCCGCGAGCGTTTCGTGTGGGGAGAAGGCTTCAGCCGCGAACATAGCGCCACCTGTCATGAGGAAGATCGTTTTCCGCCGATAGGGCATCGGCGCGGAATTGAATGCTGGCGGTAAAAGGATGCGACAACGAAGATCTCAGGAATCGCAGCCGATTTTGTAGCGGCTTGCCGTGCGAGTCGCAATCAAGGGGGATCTCAGTGCTTGATTTCAGGAAGACCCGTCACGCCGCTGTTCTTCGGCGGCAGGGAGAGAATATGGGGCACGTCACGCGCCGGTCGCGGCGGACTGATGTGATAACCCTGGATCTCGTCGCATTCCTCGCATTCGAGCAGCGCCAGCTGCGCGGCCGTCTCGACGCCCTCGACGGTGACGCGCATGCCGAGCGCATCGCCGAGCAGGATGATCGCGTGCATGATCGCATGCGCTTCCTTGTTGTCGACGATGTCGTTGACGAAGGACTTGTCGATCTTGATCTTGTCGAAGGGGAAGCTCGAGAGATAGCTCAATGAGGAATAGCCGGTTCCGAAATCGTCCATCGAGATGCGGATGCCGCGCTCCTTCAGGGCATGCAGGATCGGCAGCACTTCGCTGAGATTTTCCATCAGCACGCTCTCAGTGATTTCGAGTTCAAGCCGCGAAGGCGATAGCGCGGCGGCGGCAAGCGCCTCGCTGACATCTTGCGTCAGGTCGCTGCTGCTGAATTGGATTGCCGAAACGTTGACGGCGATCTTGATGCCCTCCGGCCATTGCGCTGCATCGTTGCAGGCCCGGTGCAAAACCCAACGGCCGATATCAACGACAAGGCCGACCTCTTCGGCAAGCGGAATGAAATCCATCGGCGGAACGCGGCCTCGAGCTGGGTGGTTCCAACGGATCAACGCTTCGAAACCACAGATGCGCCGCTGCACGAGGTCATAAAGCGGCTGGTAGTGCAGCTCGAATTCTTCATTCTCAACGGCTGCTCTGAGGTCCGCCTCCAGCGCGTGGCGCAGCTGGATCTGCGCTTCCATCTCGCTGGCGAAGAAACGTTCGCGTTTGCGCCCGTCCGCCTTGGCATGTGACAGCGCCACGCCGGCATTTTTCAACAGGATATCGGTTTCCTCGCCATCCTCAGGGGCGATTGCGATGCCCATGGAGACGCTGAGTTCCACCTGTTTTTCGCCGTGGAGGAATGGTTTGGAAAGCTCCCGGCGGATCCGCTCGGCAAGCGCCGTCACGTTCCGGGGCTGCTGCTTGCCCGTCTGCAGGATGGCGAATTCGTCCGAGCCGAGGCGCGCCAGGGTGTTTTCCGAACCGGCCGAGGCTCGGATGCGCTCGGCGACCTGCAGCAGGATCTTGTCGCCGGCCGAAACGCCCATCGTGTTGTTGATCGATTTGAACCGGTCGAGATTGAGGTGAACGAGGGCAATCTGCTGATCTGGCCTGCGCTCTGTGAGCGTCGCATCCACCTGCTCGCGGAAATGGATACGGTTCGGAAGGCCGGTCAGCGGGTCGTGGTGGGCGAGATAGGTGATGCGCTCGGCCGCCCTTCGATCCTCGGTAATATCGGCATGAATGGAAATGTTGCTGCCGTCGGAAAGGATAGTCACCATGCTCTGGATGATGCGGCCATCGTCCATCAACCATTCGCGCCGACGGAGACTACTGCTCCTTGCGGTTGCGGAGGAATGTCGCCCGGTCCGCCGGCCGGGCTTGGCGCTGGCGCTCTCCGTGCCGCGCATTTTGGCCGTGAGATCGGCGATTGTCGCGCCGGCAATGACATCTTCGTCCGTCAGGTCGAAGAGCTGACGGAAGCGGGTGTTGGAAAGGGTCAGCCGCTGGTCGGAGTCGAAGACGCTGAGACCGAGCGGCAGGTTGTTGAGGATGATTTCGAAGAGTTTTTTCTGTCCGTCGAACGCTTGGCTGAGGGCTGATATATTGCCTTTCAGCGCATGGTTTTCTCTCAGCAGCGTTTCCGCGCTTCTCTCGATTTCGTCATAGTCGCTCTCATGGACGCGATAGGTCGCGATCACAAGATCCATCAGGCGCTGCGCATCGATCGATCCATCGGCGGTGACGGCCTCGGTGCATTGCCGCCAGAAGAGCGCTTTAGCTTTCATGTGCATGCGTCTCGCGGGACGACAGCGGAGGGAAGCGTCCTCGTTTGATGAACGTGCCTCATTTCGCCGGACATAGAAGACCTTTCTAAAATGAATACAGAGATTGATTTTGATAAGCTGGACGCCTGCTGGTGATGCGTGAGCCCATTTTGTATGGGCCGGATTAATATTCGGTTGCAGTGCAGCAGAGACCTCGCTGCGTTAGGCGTCTGTTTTATATGTGAAAAATACCTGAAATACGGAGAAAAGCGGCCCCCTGATGCTGGCAGAGGCCTGCGCTCGGGCATTCCGTTAACTTTTGTCAATCATCGTTAATGAGAAGTTAACAACTTATTGACGCACTGCGCAAATCAGTTTAACCACCGAGTCAACAGTGATTTTCCAAGTTCGTATTGCGTACAAACACCACCGGCAAAATGCGGTGAATGGAGGTTTGTATGACCAGCACCACATCCGTTTCAGACACGTCATATGCATATCTGGCGACTCTTTCGCGTCTCGATGCTAATGGCGATGGCGTCCTCAGCCGCGGCGAACGTGCCGCCGATGAGAAGCCCGGCATCATCAAAGAGCTCCTCAACGAGGACAAGAACAGCGACACGCAGCCGAAATTTTCCGGCAGCCTGATCGCGCTGATGATGGACACGCGTGACAGTGCCACGGCAAGCAGCATCGCCGTTTCTTATCCATTGCAGCAGACCGCGCCAGCGACAGGCGATCAGCCCGAGGATCTCTACCGCAAGACCTACGGCCAGTTCGATTTCGACGCGGTCGCCTGAACGGCGTCCCGATTCGGATGATCAAGCCGGCCGTTTGGCCGGCTTTTCTCGTTACGTCTTCTTCGGTCGATCTTCCTCGGTCAGGAACACCTTCCGGTTTGACACGTTCAGAAGGACAACCGGACGGAAGGAGATCTCCATGAAAGCCATGCGCATTATCGCCGCCCTAAGCCTGCTTGCGGTTGCATTGCCGGCGGGCGCTCAGGACAAGCAGACGGCGGTCGCCAATTTCGTCGGCAAGGACGGCAAGGAGGACGGCCGCGCGCAACTGACGGCTGCCGCCAACGGCGGCGTCCTGATCGAAGTCGAGATATCGGGACTGCCGGCGAATAAATGGGTGGCGTTTCATGTTCATGAGACCGGCCGCTGCGACGCCGCGACCCATCACGAATCGGCGGGCGGTCACTTCAATCCTGAGAAGGCCGAGCACGGCATTCTTGCCGCCAAGGGGCCGCACGCGGGCGATATGCCCAATCAATATGTCGGGCAGGACGGCATGCTGCGGGCGCAGGTCTTCGACAGCATGGTTACGCTCGACGGCAAGACTGACGGCATTCGCGGCCGCGCATTGATGGTGCACGCCAATTCGGATGATTATCGCAGCCAGCCTTCGGGTGATGCCGGGGAAAGACTTTCTTGCGGCGTCATCAAATAGGCTACGGCGCAATTCTTAGATCGGCATCGATTGGGCAAAATTAGGAATTCAAAGTGCACAGCGCCGCGGGTCTTAAAAAGACTCGCGGCGCTGCAATGTCTCACTGCCGCGTCGGCGTCGGTTTTTCGGCCGTCGCCTTGCCGTTGGACTTCTTTGCCGGCGCGGCATCTGAAGCATCCGGCACGGCGTCAGGATTGTCGTCGAAGGCGAGTTTCACGCGCTTCACCATGTCACGGCTGACCAGCCACCAGTCACCGGTCTTTGCCCAGTAGCGCAGCGCTACGGAGATCGTGCCATCACCGAGGCTGTCGATGAAGACGCTGGGTGCCGGTGACGTCAGCACCCTGGAATCGGCTTTGGCAAGGTTCATCAGCCTCTCCATCGCCAGATCGATGTCATCCTCATAGGCGACGCTGATTTTCAGCTCGTTCCGCCGCGTGGGCTCGCGGGTGAAATTGGTAATGGGCGTGTTCCACAGCGTCGAATTCGGCGCCAACCGGTAGAGCCCGTCGCCGGTTTTGAGCTCGGTTGCAAACAATCCGATTTCGCGCACCGTGCCGGCCACGCTGCTGGTCTCGATATATTCGCCGACGCGGAAAGGCCTGAGGATCAGCAGCATGATGCCGGCGGCGATATTCTGCAGCGTCCCTTGCAGCGCCAGTCCGATCGCCAGGCCCGCTGCGCCGAGGGTTGCGATGATCGAGGCGGTCTGGACGCCGAATTGACCGAGGACGGTGATGAACACCAGGATGAGCAGCGCATAGCGCAGCACATTGGTGAAGAATCGCGCCAGCGTCTCGTCGATGCCATGAACGCGCGACAAGCCTTCATAGGCCCAGCGGCTGGTAAAACCGGCCAGCGCCCAGCCAAGAACGAGCAGGATCACCGCCCCGAGGACAGAGAAGGAATATTGCACCGCAAGCGCGCTTGCCTGGCTGAGTGCCGTTTGCGTGGCGAGGAGGACATCGGCTGCCTGTTGTTCCATGATCTGGCCCTGTCGATTGTACGTGGTCGGGGCCTAGATGGAGCGGCTGGCGGCAGCGTCAACCGCCAACGGTGTCCCGGATCGCAAGCACAAAGGGCGCATTGCCGTCGGCATCCGCACCGCGTCCGATTGCCCGCACCGCCGCGACCAGCCGGCCGCTGCGGCCGAGCAGCGCGTCACCGATCTCGATCAGCCGGGCGTTCGGCGTCGCGAAAGGTGAGGCAGTCCGGAGCCGGCGGGCAAGCGTTTCATCGCTCTGATCGGGTGCCAGCGACAGTGCGGCGATGAGGGCTGCGGCCGGTGATCGCGACACACCCATCCAGCAATGGATGAGCAGAGGCGTCTCCTGCCGCCACGATGCGGCAAAGTCGATAATCCCGCGGACATGCGTCTCGTCCGGCGCCACGAGATCGCCGGTGCCCTTGAAGACGATATCGTTCATACCAAGTGTCAGATGACGCTCGGCCGCAATCACGCCGGGCCGGTGAAAGGCCTGCTCCTTGGCGATCAGGCTGATCATGTCGCGCGCCTTGTGGCGCACGGCCATTTCTGCAATGCGCGACAGCGGCGAGACGACGATGAAGCTCACGATACCATCCCCCGCTCGGCCTCGATCGCCGCGAAGCGCTCGCAGAACAGCCGCTGCGCTTCGATCGCCGGCAGGGGTTCGATCATCAGCATGTCCTTGCTGATGCCGCGCGGCTGGCCGAAGAATTTCTGTGCCTCGGCGGGTGTGAAACCGGCAAGCACGGTCGCTTCGAAATAAGCGGCGATCGTGTCGGCCTTCTTGATTCGGTCCTTGAGGTCGCGCGAGGGATGCGGCGGCAGACCGAAGCGCAGGTGCACGGCGGCTTCCAGCCGCTTTTCCACCGTCTTGTAACCCCCGCCGACCACCGATTTGAACGGCGAGATCATGTCGCCGATCACATATTCGGGTGCGTCGTGCAGCAGCGCCATCAGGCATTCCTGCGGCCGCGCATCGTTGAAGCGACGGAAGATATCCTCGACGACGAGACTGTGCTGGGCCACCGAAAAAGCATGATCGCCGGAGGTCTGGCCGTTCCATCGGGCAACCCGCGCAAGCCCATGGGCGATGTCGATAAGTTCGACATCGAGCGGCGAGGGGTCGAGCAGGTCGAGCCTGCGCCCGGACAGCATGCGTTGCCAGGCACGCGGAGCTTTCGTCGTTGTCACGCGCTGGCCTCGTCGCCGCTTGTGGGAAAGACAAGGCCGGACCATGCTGGCAGGACGAGGGAAACGGGCGTTTCACCGGCGAGCAGCGGCGTGCCTGCCGCCATCGCGGCGCCGGCGCGGTCGATGCGCACGATCGCAAGGCCGTTGCCGCCTTCGACAGAGCCGAGCGTTCCCACAGGCTTGCCGCTAGCGGTGATCTCAGTCCCGGTCTCCGGCAGGGCTGTCGCGGCGGACACCGTCACGACGCGCCGGCGCGCGGTGCCGCGGTGCTGCATGCGCGAGACGACCTCCTGGCCGACATAGCAGCCTTTCCTGAAGGAGAGGCCGCCGTTGAAATCCATCAGCACGTCATGCGGGAAGGCGTCCTGCAGGGCGAAGTCCGATCCTGATGTGACGATGCCGTGGCTGATGCGCAGCGCGTCGTAGAGCGCTTCTTTGCCATCGCCGTGTCTTCCTGCCCGACGGGTCAGCGTGACGCCCGCCTTGGCGAAGCGGCTGTCTCGGACGCCTTGGCTGTCCCGGACGCCCTCGGCATCCTCGCCCCAGGAAACGGTGACGCCGTCTTCGGTGCCTGGCGCAAGTGTGACGGCGGCGCGCAGCTTGTACATTGTCAGCCGCTTCAGCAGGCCGTCGCGCTGGCCGGCCTCGGTTTCGATCATGTAGCCGTCGCCGTCCTGCCAGATCATGAAGTCGAACAGGATCTTGCCCTGCGGCGTCAAGAGTGCCCCGGGCCGCGCCTCGTCGGCGCCGAGTGAGGTGATATCGGTAGTGATCAGGTTCTGCAGGAAGGATTGGGCTTCCGCGCCGCTGACAAGGAGCAATGAGCGGTCATTCAGGAATACGGCTGGCATGGCGGAACCTGTCGCGTTGGTCATCGCTCAGAGGTATGTCTTCATGAGGTGGATCGCAAGCGCCATGCGAAACGTGAAAAGCGCAGGCGAGACGGGCATCAATCGCCCGCTGTGAAGAATTTCCATTTGCCCTGAGGCGTAATGCCGAGGCGGTAGAAATTATATCCACCGAACTCCTGCATGTCGGAGAGATCGCCGGCCGTGACGATGCGCAGCAGCTCGACGCGCTCCGGCGGCGTCAGCGACTTCAGGTCCTTCTCGGCAAAATAGGGCCAGACATACATGTCGTCTGCTGTGCCCTGGCCGACATGCACGAAGCCGGTCGAGACGATATCGAGCATAATGGCAAGGATCTCGTCGCCATCAGGATCGCCCGACAGATCCTTCAGCGTGCCGATCGGATCGTCGGTCGGTTCGCCCACAGTCACCTGTGTCTGGTCGGCGCCGGCGCCCATCAGTGGCCGCAGCCGTTCGAGATCGCCGGAGGCGGCCGCTTCGACGATCTGCTCGCGCATCTTGCGAACCGGCTCTGGAACCTTGCTGATGTCGTAGATCACCTCGACGGGCTTGGAATTATCCTGGGCGCCGGGCGTCTTGTCGACACCCTGATTGTTCTGGCTGTTGACCAGCGGATCGGCCATGGGAACGCCGGGAGTGGTCTGCGGCTGGCTCTGTCCCTGAGCGCTTCCCTGTGCGGGCGGCGTCTCGTTGGCCGCCTGGCCGGGGATGTTGTGCAGTTCGGAAAGCGCGTAGGCTGCCGGCGCAAGGAAAACATTGCCGGCCGCGAGGCTGAACGCAAGCAGCACCGGCGCGAGCGAAATTCGCGAAACTTTCTCTTTACCGGTGTGCATCAAACTCTCTGATAATAATTATTGCAGGGTGCGGTTCGCTGAGAATTCGCCGGCAAGCATGCGCTCACGCAGCGAATCCAGCAGGGCTTCGGCGCTCTTTTCCCCATGCAATCTGATCGTCTCGCGCAGCGCATGTGCAATGGCGGCATCAGCGATGATTTCAGGCTCAATCCCGTCGGCCATGCCGTCGGCCCAAGCCTCGTTCTGGTACTCCAGAGCTGCCTGCATCTTTTCGTGGACGATCATGTCGTCGATGTCGTTGAGGCTTGCTTCCATTGTCTTTTCCTCAGAACTTCTCATGTCTTACTGCACCGTTAACAACACTAACAGCCTTTTCCCAAAACGACACGTCCGCATGCGAAAACAGGTTAATTAAACGTCAATTTCCAAAGCGCGAGGTAATTTCTGTGGCAAGTGTTGCACCTTCGTTACGGTAGCGCTCTTCTGCCACGATGGCCGCCGGGGTGCAATCCGTATAGACCGAGGCGAAGGCGCGATAGCCGCGATTGAAGGCCGCTGTGAGCTTTTCCTTGCGCAACTGCTCGTTGCCAGTCTCCGAATCGAGCAGCTGCTGCATGCTGTT
Source organism: Rhizobium sp. SRDI943 (assembly GCF_057653695.1). Taxonomy (NCBI): domain Bacteria; kingdom Pseudomonadati; phylum Pseudomonadota; class Alphaproteobacteria; order Hyphomicrobiales; family Rhizobiaceae; genus Rhizobium; species Rhizobium sp. SRDI943. The sequence continues at coordinate 1,162,372 of NZ_CM172787.1, forward strand.
TCGCCACTCGTCGCCGCCAGGCGCCTTGCAGAGCGTTCTGAGATAATGCACGGAACCCAGCACCTCGGCGAACCGCGCCAGCTTGTCGTCATAGGGCACGTTCACGATCGGCGGCGCAATCTGCTCCTCCTGTGGAGCCGGCGTATTCTTGCCCTGCGCCATCGTGGGGCCGGCGAGCACGAGCAGGGACAGAAAAACGCGTCGAACGGGAATCATGCTCGTAGTTGATACGCTCAGCATGACGGCAACAAGGCTTACTTGAAAGTTTCCACGTCTATTCGCCGCCCGCCAGCCGCTCAGCGCATTCAAGTACGCTCTGCGGCACGGGCAGCCGCCGGATTTCCTCCACCGTGTACCAACCGAGGGCGGCCGCATCGTCGGCGGCTTCCGCCACCGCGTCCCGATCCGCATCGACGCGGAAGACCGACAGCAGGAAATGGCTGTTGACGCTGCCGTCGGCCGCATGCGTCTTCAGGTCGTAGGTCGAAAACAGCCGCGGATTCCGTGCCGAAATGCCGGTCTCTTCATGGAATTCACGCAATGCCGTTTGCTCCGGCGTTTCTCCAGGCTCGGCGCGCCCGCCGGGAAAGGCGTACATGTCGGCGGAAGGCGGGTTGCGGCGCAACACCAGAAGGAATCGTCCGTCGCGTTCGAGAATGGCGGAGGAGGCGGCTTTGGCGGTGGAGATCATCGGAGGCTGCTCTTGCTGTGATGGCCCATCTTATCGGAGGAATAGTGCGACGGGGATTCGAAAGGTGCTTCCGTGACCTACATCATTTTTGCGTTTGCTGCCCTCTTCGAGATCGCCGGCTGCTTTGCCTTCTGGGCATGGCTGAAGCTCGAAAAGCCCGTCTGGTGGCTGGCGCCGGGCATGGTCTCCCTGGCGCTTTTCGCCTGGCTTCTGACGCTGGTGCCGAGCGAGGTCGCCGGCCGTACCTTCGCAGCCTATGGCGGCATTTATATCCTCGCTTCGCTGCTCTGGCTGTGGCTGGTCGAAGCCCGCGTGCCTGATCGTTACGATATCGGCGGTGCGCTGATCTGCCTTGCTGGCGCCAGCCTCATCCTCTTCGCGCCGAGAGGCTGAGGCGTCTTGACCGGGCGCAAATGGGGTGCAAAGACAGGCCGATGTGTGGACGTTTCGCCCTGACAAGCTCCAGCGCCGACCTGAGCGACTTTTTCTCCGGTCTCGATCTCGACGATTTTCCGGCGCGCTACAACATCGCGCCGACGCAACCGATCCTCGTTGTCATATCAGGCGAGGGCAGGGAGCAGGGCAGCAACTTGGCTGACCGGCGTGCCGTGCTCGTGCGCTGGGGCCTCACGCCGGGTTGGGTCAAGGACCCGAAGGATTTCCCGCTGCTGATCAACGCACGCTCCGAAACCGCGATCGGCAAAGCCTCTTTCCGCGCAGCCATGCGTCATCGCCGCGTGCTCATTCCGGCCTCCGGTTTTTATGAATGGCATCGCCCGTCCAAGGAAAGCGGCGAGAAGCCGCAGCCCTACTGGATCAGGCCGCGCCAGGGTGGGGTCATCGCCTTTGCCGGGCTGATGGAGACATGGTCCTCGGCCGACGGCTCCGAGGTCGATACCGGCGCGATCCTGACGACATCAGCCAATTCAGCCATATCAGCGATCCACGATCGCATGCCCGTCGTCATCAGACCTGAGGATTTCACGCGCTGGCTGGATTGCAAGACTCAGGAGCCGCGCGAAGTGGTCGACTTGATGCAGCCGGTTCAGGATGATTTCTTCGAGGCCGTACCGGTCTCCGACAGAGTCAACAAGGTTGCCAACATGGGCCCCGACCTGCAGGCGCCGGTCGTCGTCGAAAAGCCGCTGAAGGCGCCCGACAAGCAAAAGCCTGACGGCGGCCAACTCAGCTTCTTCTGAACCGCCATCCCTGCAGGCCGTCGGCGACCTATCGGCGCCGACGTCTCACATAAGCGACGGCGATGCATCGCTTCCTCCATCAGGTTTTTCGCGTTGTGCTTGGTCGCCACAGCGTTGTCGGGAGATTTCCGACGATCGCCTCGTCATTCGCTTCGTCAGCGGTGCCTAACGCATGTAACCCGAAAGCACGCGTGATTCCAATTTGAAGCCTTCCGCTTCAAGCGGATTTTTTGACGCTGGTCGGCTTATGCTTCGCCATCAGCGATGCTGCGGCAACAGCCTTCAGGCCGACGGGGCGATAATTGGCGGCGAGGTCTGGCTTGGCCGCCTGCTGTTCGCCGGTACTGCTCTTCTTCGAAGTCACGATACTCTCCTTGCGTGGTTCTTCCCTGGGTATTTTATAGTTTGATGTTTCGTCACGAATAGCGACAAAACGGGGGCGTCGCTTATCAGGATTTGTAAACGCGCACCATAATTCGCGAGGCTTAACTGAAGCCTACGTTGGTTAATACTTACTGAAGAGAGCAGTTCCAATAAAAGTCTGAAAGCGGTTTTCTGGGGAAAAGCGCAGAACAGCTTCATCCGGATAAAACGCATGCTTTTCCCGGGGATACGTCAGAACGAAGGGAGAGAAGCATTTCCGTCATTCCAAGAAATCCGGAAATGCTAGGAGATCAGATGTGCCGGCCGATATCGTCGTCGCCGATGCCCGGCTCCTCGATCGTCAGAGTCCCGTATTTCCGCCGCCATTTACGGGCGCCGAAGGGAAGCGATACGAGGTAGGCGGCCACGGTGAAGACCATCACCTCCCAGGTGTAGCTCATCAGCAGAGCCACATAGAGCACGACACCGAGCATCATCGGCAACACGAGGTCGCGCCGCAAGCGGTTGCCTTCCGATTTGCCCGACCAGACCGGCAGCCGGCTGATCAGCAGGAAGGCGATGAGCACGGTGTAAATCGACGAGATATAGGCGAAGGTGCGATCCGTCGCCAGCCCGAGGAAGCCGAGATAGACCGGCAGCAGCACAAGCATGGCGCCGGCCGGCGCCGGCACGCCGACGAAATATTCCGATTGCCAGCTCGCCTTGTTCTCGCGTTCGGCCATGACATTGAAGCGGGCAAGGCGAAGTCCGGCGGCGATGGCATAGATCAGCGCGGCGATCCAGCCGAGCGAGCGCGCCTGGTCTAGCGCGAAGACATAGACGACGAGGGCGGGTGCGACGCCGAAATTGACGATGTCGGCAAGCGAATCCATCTGCGCGCCGAACTTAGAAGTCGCCTTCATCAGCCGCGCTACGCGCCCGTCGATGCCGTCGAGGAAGGCGGCGAGCAGCACCATGGAGACGGCGAGCTCGTAACGATTCTCGAAAGCCAGCCGGATGCCGGTCAACCCGGCGCAAATCGCCAGAATGGTGATGAGGTTCGGAAAGACGAGCCGGAGCGGGATTTCGCGCAGACGCGGGCCGCGGGCGGAATCATCCGGCCCATTGGGCTCGAAAGGCGGAAAAGGCGTTTCCATATCGCGTTCCAATCGTTCCTAAGGCAATTCCAGCAACAGTGCGTAGCGCTTCTGCACTTCTATGAAAAGCTCACCCGCTCTAACTGCGGCGGCTGATGACAGGACCCTTGGCGGAGGCGAATTCGGCGATGACGGTTTCTCCAGCAACCGCCGTCTGGCCGAGCGAGACGCGCGGCGCAGCACCGGCGGGCAGGAATACGTCGAGCCGCGAGCCGAAACGGATCAGCCCGAAGCGCTCGCCGGCATCCACCGGCTCGTTGGGGTTTGCCCAGCAGAGGATGCGCCGCGCCACGAGGCCGGCGATCTGCACGACGCCGATCTGGCCGTGGCGGGTTTCGATCACCAGCCCGTTGCGCTCATTGTCCTCGCTCGCCTTGTCGAGTTCGGCGTTGACGAAGCTGCCGGAGCGGTAGTTGATGCTGACGATGCGGCCACGCATCGGCGCCCGGTTCACATGGCAATTGAAGACGTTCATGAAGACCGAGATGCGCAGCATCGGCTCGGATCCGAGGTTGAGCTCGGCCGGCGGGGTCACCATCTGGATCGCCGAGACCTTGCCGTCGGCGGGAGAGATCACCAGGTCGTCGTCCTGCGGGGTCACGCGCTCCGGATCGCGGAAGAAATAGGCGCACCAGAGCGTGAAGATCATGCCGATCCAGAAGAGCGGCTTGAAGATCCATCCCAAGACCAGCGATGCGACGAAGAAGGCGGCAACGAAGGGATAACCCTCCTTGTGCACGGGGACGATCGTGTTGCGAACCGTGTTGAACAGGCTCATGGCTGCCGGTCTCCTTGCGTTTTCATTTTTGCTGGTTAGCGAAAAACCGTCTCCGGGGCAATGCTGCGGCATCGGCCCCGGTTCCCACGCCGGGTTTCTGAACAACAAAAGCCGGCCGGCGTCGGTTCCCTTGTCAGCTTGCCGGAGCAAGTCGTGTTATCACGCCGAGGTCGTCGCTTTCGCGCACCTGCTTCAGATGTTCCTCCGCCTGTGTCGCCTCGCGCTGGCGGTTCCACATCGAGGCATAAAGGCCGTTCCTTTCGAGCAGGGCGGCATGTGTTCCGCGCTCGGCGATCTCGCCGCTTTTGAGCACGATGATTTCATCGGCGCTGATGACAGTCGAAAGCCGGTGGGCGATAACAAGCGTCGTGCGGTTCTTCGAAACCAGGTCGAGTGCTTCCTGGATTTCTCGTTCCGTCGTCGTGTCGAGCGCCGACGTCGCCTCGTCGAGGATCAGGATCGGTGGCGCCTTGAGGATGGTGCGGGCGATCGCCACCCGCTGCTTCTCGCCGCCCGAAAGCTTCAGCCCGCGCTCGCCGACCTTGGTTTCGAAACCCTCGGGCAGCGTTTCGATGAAATGTGCGATCTGCGCCACCTCGGCGGCGGCAAAGACCTCGCCGTCGCTGGCTGATGTGCGGCCGTAGCGAATGTTGTAGGCGACCGTGTCGTTGAAGAGCACGGTATCCTGCGGCACCATGCCGATCGCCGTACGCAGGCTCTTCTGCGTCACCGTGCGGATATCCTGGCCGTCGACGGTGATTGCGCCGCTCTGGATATCGTAGAAACGATAGAGCAGGCGCGACAGCGTCGATTTGCCAGCACCCGACGGGCCGACGACGGCGACCGTCTTGCCGGCCGGCACCTCGAAGGAAATGCCCTTCAGGATCGGACGGGCCGCGTCGTAGGCGAAATGCACGTCCTTGAAGGAGATCGCGCCCTGGCCGATCCGAAGTTCGGTCGCATCGGGCGCGTCTTTGACTTCGGTCTGCACCTCAAGCAAATCGAACATCTGCTCGATATCGGTCAGCCCCTGGCGAATTTCCCGGTAGACGAAGCCGATGAAGTTGAGCGGTACGGAAAGCTGCAGCAGCATCGAATTGACGAAAACGAAATCGCCGACCGTCTGCTCGCCGCTCTGCACGGCCAGCGCCGACAGCACCAGCATGATGGTCGTGCCGATGCCGAAGATGACGCCCTGGCCGAAGTTCAGCCAGCCGAGCGAGGTCCAGACATCGGTTGCCGCCTTCTCGTAGCGTTCCATCGATTTGTCGAAGCGCTTGGCCTCCATCTCTTCATTGCCGAAATATTTGACGGTCTCGAAATTGAGGAGGGAGTCGATCGCCTTGGTATTGGCGTCGGTATCGCTGTCGTTCATCGACCGGCGGATGGCGATGCGCCAGTCGGATGCGCGGATCGTGAACCAGATATAGGCCCAGACGGTAAAGGCGGTAACGGCGAGATAGGAGAAGCCGTAGCCCCACCAGAAGATCACTGCCGTCAGCAGGAATTCGATGACGGTCGGGACCGAATTGAGGATCGTGAAGCGCACGATCGTCTCAATGCCCTTGGTGCCGCGCTCGATGATGCGCGAAAGTCCGCCGGTCTTGCGCTCGAGATGGAAGCGCAGCGACAGCTCGTGCATGTGCACGAAGGTCCGGTAGGCGAGCTGGCGCACCGCATGTTGTCCGACGCTGGCAAAAAGCGCGTCGCGCAACTGGTTGAGGCCAAGCTGGATCAGCCGAGTGATGTTATAGGCGATGACAAGCGCGATGGCGCCGGCCAGCAACGGTGGCACCGAGCCGGCAAGATCGATCCTGCCGTTCAGCGCATCGGTCGACCATTTGAAGAAATAGGGAACGAGCAGCAATACGAATTTGGAGATCAGCAGAAAGACCGACGCCCAGACGACGCGCATCTTGAGGTCGGGCCGGCCGGCCGGCCACATATAGGGCCAGAGGTTGAGAAGCGTCTGCGGCAGGTTGGATTCCGAGACTGTCTTGCCGTTTGCCATGATTGTCTCCAGCCCGGATGGGCTTGCCGCGATTACGGCGATTCGATGCCGGCAAGAGCGCGGAACCGGGACGTGCCTGAAAGCGCTTCCCACAACCCGCAGCCGCCACCGCCAGATAGGGTGCCGGGCGGACGAATACAACAATTGCTGGGGTAAGGAAACGACGAGGCCGGGCGCTTATCCCGCCCGGCCTTGCCGTAGGTTTTACAGCTTAGAGATGCTGGCCGGACATGCGCTTGCGGTGCAGCTCTTCTGCATTCGGCAGTACATCCTTCGGCAGGCCAAAGATCTGGCCAGGGCGGATGCGATCGGGATTGATGATCTTGTCCTCGTTGGCGATGTAGATCGTCGTGTAACGAACGCCGAGACCATAGGTGCGGCGCGAGATCTGCCACAGCGTGTCGCCGCGGCGAATGATGACCGCCGCGTTGTTCGCCGTCAGCGGCGCCTGTTCGATCGTCTTCGGCTGGTTGCTTCCGACCTCGTTTGCAGACGGCGTTGCCGGCGCGGGTGCGGCGGTGAGCTCGGCAATCATCCCGCCCAGCTTGTCGAGTGCGGCGCCGACCGACTTCGCATCCCCAGGCAGGCCCTGCAGCAGCTTCAGCGCATTGCCGGCGACCTGTGAGGAGGAACCTGACGCTTGCTTGAAGACATCAGGCGCATCGGCCGCTGGACGGAAATCGGCGACGGAGCGCAGCGCAAACTCCGTTGCCGAGCGTGCTGCCGCAAGCTGTTCGGCGCCGGGCAACTTGCCATCGGCAAAAAGACCCTTCAGCAGGCCGAAGGCCTTGCCGACTTCGGCTTTGAGTTTGCGGAGCTCGCCTTCGTCAAGCGGAACCATCGAGGAAGCACCGTTCGCATCTGCGGGGGCCGATTGCGCGGCGACCCTCACCTGATCGCCGGCGGGGCGATTGAAATTCACCGACGCACGCACGATCACCTTGCCTGTGGGATCGACGACATCGACGCGGATCTTGTGGTCGCCGACCGAAAGCGCCACCACACCGTCGATGACGAAATGGCCGTCGGAGCCGGCGGTATCCTGGCCGACGAGGTTGTCGTCGGCATAACCGATGACCTTAGCATTGGAGCGCGTCGTGCCGGCAATGAAGATCTTGTTGCCTTCGATCTCGACGGCATTGACCATCACGTCCGGTGCGTTCGTCTTATCCGGTGCGGCAGTGCCGGGAATGGCAGGTGCCGTATCAGCGCCGCCGGAGGGTGTGTCGGTGAGGTTCGGCGTCTGCAGCGCCAGCTCACCGGTCGGTGCAGCCGAGCTTTCACCGGTTGCCGGCTTGTCCGCAGGCGGCGCCATCGGATTGGAGGCGTCGGCAACTTCGGTTCCGGCCTTCGGCGCGGTGATGATGCGGCTCGCCGCGCCGGGTTTGGAAACCATGGCGAGCAGATTGGCGCCATTGCCATCCTTCGGCACGGAAATGGTCGCGACTTCTTCGGAAAGCGCGCTCTTGCCGTCCTTGCCCGTGAACTTGAGCACCAGTTGGTGGTCGCCGGCCGGAAGCGGATCGTCGAGAACGGCAGCAAAATCGCCGCTCGCATCGACATTGGCCGTCGTCACCACCTTCTCGCCGTCGAGCACCTCGAGCTTGCCGTTCGGTTCGGCGGAACCGGCAATCACCGTCGATCCGTCGGGCTCGACGCGCAATACGTCGAAGGCCGGAAGCTTCGGGCCGTTATTTTCCGCTGCCGTATTCGCCCCAGGGGCGGTCTCCGGCGCACCGGTCAGCGCAACCTCGGCCTTGGCGATCGCGGCAAGCGCATCGGCGATGCTCTCGGGCAGCGACTGGACGATGGCGAGCGCCTTCGCGCCGCCGTCCTTGGCCTTGGCGGCAAGGGTCTGGGTCGCGGGATCGAGGCCCTCGGGAATAGTGAAGCCGGCAAGTGCGGTCAGCGCGTTGACGGCCTTGGTCTTGGCGGCAGTGAAGACATCGATGGCAGGGCCTTTGCCGTCGGCAAACAGCGCCTTGAGCTCGCTGAGCGACACGCCGGCATCGGCCGAAAGGCGGCCGACCTGATCGGCGACCGCAGCCGCATCGCCCACAGCGGAGCGCGATGTCTTTGACGCCTCGTTAACCGTGTTCTTGAGCTCCGTGCTCGCCTGGTTGATGGCGTCGCCGACCTTGGTTGCATCGCCGCCGATACGCGGCATGACGACAAACACCATCAGTAGGATTGCGATTGCGAGGACTGCAAGAGCCAGCAAGCCGGCACGGTTCTTCATCATTATGTCTCCCAGAGCGGCAATTTGCCGTAATACCCAAAATTGCTAGCGATTCCCGTTGCTTTCCACAAGCATTCAAAGCAATTAGGCAAGCTAGGCACGCTGCTTTTCAGTCAATTTTCTTGACTGCATTGAAATGGAATAGTTGTTTTGCCCTCATGACCGAACAATCTGTATCGATTCGATCCATCTGCGTTTACTGCGGCTCCAGGCCGGGACGCGATCCTTCCCACATGGCGGCCGGGCGTGCTCTCGGAAGAGAGATCGCCGAATACGGCCTGCGCCTCGTCTATGGCGGGGGTACCAAAGGCATCATGGGCGCGGTTGCCAGCGGCGTGCTTTCAGGCGGCGGTCAGGTCACGGGCATCATTCCCGAATTCCTGATCGATATGGAAGCGACTCGCCACTCGCTCGGTCAGCTGAACGAACTCATTGTAACCCCTGACATGCATGCGCGCAAACACACCATGTTCGAGCGCTCCGATGCCTTCGTCGCGCTGCCCGGCGGCATCGGCACGCTGGAGGAGATCGTCGAGATCATGACCTGGGCGCAGCTCGGCCGCCACGAGAAGCCGATGGTCTTCGCCAACGTCAACGGTTTTTGGGATCCGATGATGGAACTGATGCGCCATATGACCGAAGAAGGCTTCCTGCACACCGCCCACCGGGTGCAGCCACTCGTCGTCGACGAGATCTCCGGCATCATTCCGGCGATCATGGCCCAGGCAGCCCAGCTCGCCGCCGATCGTGACGGCGAGGACGAGGTGATTTCGAAGATGTAGGGATTCAATGCATGTCGCCCAAAAGTGTCCAGCGGTTTTGGGACAAAGACATGCATAAAACAAAGACCTGAAGCGCGTCGCATGAATCCGATTCGACGTGACGCGCTTTCGCGCCTCAGCGCCCGCGGCTTCCCTTCAGCATCGACCAGCTATAGAGGAACAGCCCCGCCCAGATCAGCGGGAAGGCGATCATGCGCGCCGTGCCGAATGGCTCGTGGAAGACGAAGACCGCGATCAGGAAGATCATCGTCGGCGCGATATACTGCATGATGCCGATCGTTGAGAGTTTCAGCAGCTTGGCGCCGTTTGCATAGATCATCAGCGGCACGGCGGTGATGACGCCGCAGCCGAGCAGCAGGGTCGTGTCGGCAAGACCGGTGCGGTACAAATGGCCCTGGCCGCTGCCGAATTCCAGATAGAGAATGTAGAGGAGGGCCGGCCCGCTGAGGATCAGCACTTCCAGGAAGAAGCCCTGGTTCGGCCCGAGCGGCAGCGTCTTGCGCAACAGGGCGTAGAACCCCCAGCTGATCGCCAGCGTCAGCGCCACCCACGGGATGCCGCCGCTGTCCAGCGCGAGAATGGCGACGGCAAGCGCCGCAAGCGCGATCGCCGCGATCTGCAGCGGTTGCAGCTTTTCCTTGAGGAACACCGCGCCGAGGAAGATGCTGAACAGCGGATTGATGAAATAGCCAAGTGCTGCGTCGAGCGAATGGCCGGCGCCGATCGCCCAGACATAGGTGCCCCAGTTGACGGTGATCAGCGACGCCGTCAGCGCCGCCATCGCCAGCATGCGCGGCGAACTGAGTGCTGCGCGGATATCCTGCGTGCGCCCGAGCACGATCAGCACGATGCCCGCCAACGGCAGCGACCAGACGATACGATGGGCGATCACCTCGGCCGGCGAGATATGCGCCACCGCCTTCATGTAAATCGGCAGAAAGCCCCAGAGCAGATAGGCCGTCAGCGCGAAGGCGAACCCGCGCGGACTGTCTTCGTTCTTGGCCAACGGAACGGATGCATCGGTCGACATCGGTGTTTCCATCTTTGTTCTTCTTCTGATCCGGCCTAGCTTAAGCGCCGTGAATAGGCCAATTCATTTCGTTGAATGAAGGGTGAGAGGATTTGATCCGGAAACGAAGCGATAGACGATAATATATCCGACGTCCGTCGCTGGAAGACGAAGTCCGAAGGAAGCGAACGGTATTCGGGCGAGGGCTGGGACCCCTCCGCCGAGCCGCGGAAAAGGTTTATTCCGCCGCGATCTTGCCCGCCAGCTGCCGGTTCTTCATCAGCTTGTAGATGACCGAATCCACCAGCGCCTGGAACGAAGCGTCGATGATGTTCTCCGAGACGCCGACCGTCCACCAGCGCACCCCGTCGCTGTCGGTGGATTCGATCAGCACGCGGGTGATCGCCTCCGTGCCGCCATTGAGGATACGCACCTTGAAATCGGCGAGCACCAGATCGTCGATCTCGTGCTGGTACTTGCCGAAATCCTTGCGCAGCGCGAGGTCGAGCGCGTTGACCGGGCCTTCGGCATCGGCAACTGACATCAGCGTCTGGCCGTCGATGGTGATCTTGACCACCGCCTCCGAGACGATCTTCACACGGCCGAGACTGTCGAAGCGGCGCTCGATCATCACGCGGAAGCCTTCGATGGTGAAGAATTCTGGGATCGTGCCGAGCGTGCGGCGGGCCAGCAGCTCGAAGCTCGCATCCGCGCCCTCATATGCATAGCCGATCGATTCACGTTCCTTGACGATCGAGATCAGCAGGTCGAGCTTCGGATCGTCCTTGGCGACCTCGATGCCGCGCCGCTTCAGCGCATTGATGAAGTTCGCCTTGCCGCCCTGGTCGGAGACCATGACCTTGCGGAAGTTACCGACGGTTTCAGGCGGCACGTGTTCATAGGTCCGCGGATCCTTGAGCAGCGCCGATGCGTGGATGCCGGCCTTGGTGGCGAAGGCTGAGGCGCCGACATAGGGCATCTGGTGATCCGGCGAGCGATTGAGCAACTCGTCGAAAGCATGCGAGAGCCGGGTGAGGTTGAGCAGCCGCTCCTCGTCGATCGCCGTTTCGAAACGGCTGTTGTAGGCGCTCTTCAGCGCCAGCGTCGGGATCAGCGTCACCAGATTGGCATTGCCGCAGCGCTCGCCGATGCCGTTCAGCGTACCCTGGATCTGCCGGACGCCGGCGTCGACGGCGGCAAGCGAATTGGCAACCGCCTGACCGGTATCGTTATGCGCATGGATGCCAAGACAGTGGCCGGGAACGCCTGAGGCGATCACCGCCTCGACGATGGCGCGCACCTCCGGCGGCTGCGTGCCGCCATTGGTGTCGCAGAGCACGACCCAGCGGGCGCCACTCTCATAGGCCGTCTTGGCGCAGGCGAGCGCATAGGCCGGATTGGCCTTGAAGCCGTCGAAGAAATGCTCGCAATCGACGATCGCCTCCTTGCCCGCGCCAACCGCCGCCTTGACGCTTTCGGCGATGCATTCGAGGTTTTCCTCGTTGGTGCAGCCGAGCGCCACCGCGACATGATAATCCCAGCTCTTGGCGACGAAACAGATGGCGTCGGATTTTGCCTGCAGCAGCCCGGCAATGCCGGGATCGTTGGAGACCGAAACGCCCGCCCGCTTCGTCATGCCGAAGGCGACGAAACTGGCCTGGCTGGTGCGCTTCTCGCTGAAGAAGGCGGTATCCGTCGGATTGGCGCCGGGATATCCGCCCTCGACGTAGTCGAGGCCGAACTCGTCCAGCATGGCGGCAATCGCAATCTTGTCCTCGACGGAAAAATCGATGCCGGGCGTCTGCTGCCCGTCCCGAAGCGTCGTGTCGAAGAGGTAGATGCGTTCTTTCATGTCGTTTCCTCCCGCCAAGCGGGTTGTAATGAAGTGCGGATGCTGCCCCTCATCCGGCTGCCACCACCTTCTCCCCGTTATGACGGGGAGAAGGGATATGCCGCACCGTATCGCGGGGCACGTCCCCTCTCCCCGCGGGCGGAGAGAGGGTTAGGGTGAGGGGCTGCCCCCAATGCTAACGATCAGTCTTGCTTCCCGGCAAACTTATCCGTCGCCCGGATCAGCCGATCGAGAATCCCCGGCTCCGAATAGGCATGGCCCGCACCCTCGATCAGGTGGAACTCCGCCTTCGGCCAGGCCTTGTGCAGCAGCCAGGCATATTTGGCCGGGCAGGGCATGTCGTAGCGGCCATGCACGATGACGCCGGGAATATCCTCGAGCCTGCCGGCATCGCGGATCAGTTGTCCCTCGTCCATCCAGCCGGCATTGACAAAGAAATGGTTCTCGATGCGCGCAAATGCATAGGCGAATTCCGGCTCCTCGAACTTGAAGCTCGTCGAAGGTTCCGGCAGCAGCGTGATCGTTTCGCCTTCCCAGATGCTCCAGGCCTGCGCCGCCGCGAGGCGCACATTCCTGTCCTCATGCGTCAGGCGGCGATGATAGGCATGCATCATCTCATGCCGCTCTTCCGGCGGAATCGGCGCGATGAACCGCTCCCACTTGTCAGGGAACATCTCCGAGACGCCGAATTGATAATACCAGTCGAGCTCGGCCTTGGTCAGCGTATAGATGCCGCGCAGGATGAGCTCGGAGACATGCTCCGGATGCGTCTCGGCATAGGCGAGCGCCAGCGTCGAGCCCCAGGAGCCGCCGAACACCTGCCAGCTGTCGACGCCGGCCATCTCGCGCAGCCGCTCGATATCGGCGACGAGGTGCCAGGTCGTGTTGGCATGCAGTTCCGCATGCGGCGTCGACCTGCCGCAACCGCGCTGGTCGAACAGCATGACGTCGTAGAGGGCGGGATCGAAGAGCCGGCGATGGGCGGGCGAGATGCCGCCGCCCGGCCCGCCATGCAGGAAGACGGCGGGCTTGGCGCCAGGTGTTCCCGAGCGCTCCCAATAGATCACATGGCCGTCGCCGACATCGAGATGGCCGGAAGCATAGGGCTCGATTTCGGGATAGAGCGTGCGCAGTATTTCGGTCATATCTTCACGCCTTTCGCCGGCCAGACTTCGGTGTCGTGATCGGGATGCTGGAAGGAGATGATCGCCTCCTGCCGGGAGTAGAAATCCTGATCCTTCAGCACCGGAGCCTCGAAGATCTCCTCCACCCAGGGCAGGCGGGCCTCGTAGTTGACCTGGATCAGCGGAGCGAGATCGCTGCGGTCGTCGAAAGTGCCGATCGCAAGCTCCAGCCCGCCCGGATGACGATAGGTCATCGGCGTGCCGCAATTGTTGCAGAAGCCGCGTTCGATATTGACCGAGGACTGGAAGTAGCTCGGCTCGCCGCGTGTCCACTCCATCCCTTCCTCAGGCGCGGTGACGAGCGCCGAGAAGAAGCCGCCGAACTGCTTCTGGCACATGCGGCAATGGCAGATTGAGGGTCGCCCCAGCCTGCCTGAGATGCGGAAGCGCACGGCACCGCACTGGCATCCGCCTGTCTTGATTGTGTCCGTCATGAGATTTCTCCGAGGGGCCAATTTTGCGTGTCGTGGTCGGGGTGTTGATGGTTGCTTGCCGCGATCGCATTCTCGCGGTCGGGCGTTTCAGGCTGTGGTTCCACCGGCAGGCCGTCCAGCGCGTGAAACCAGGACATCTTGCGGCCGGTGTTCGATTGCATCACCGGCTTGACCGTATCGGGATCATCAAGCGAGCCGAGCGTGATGTTGATGAATTCCGCGTCCGGAATGTCGTAGAACAGCGGCGTGCCGCAATCTCCGCAGAAGCCGCGCCGCACCAGATCCGAGGACTGAAACCATTTTGGCGCGCCGCGCGTCAGGGTGAAATCGCTGCGCATCGCGGCGGCAAGCGGCATGAAATAGTTGCCGGCTGCCTTCTGGCACATGCGGCAATGGCATAGATGGGGATAGCCGAGTTCGCCTTTGGCGCGGTAACGCACCGCCCCGCACTGGCACCCGCCGCTTCTGTCCACTTCCGCTGTCATCTGAGCTCCTTGGGTGGCCATGCTTGCGTCTCTTGATCGGGATGCTGGTTCGAGACGAGCTCGAGCAGGAAGGGAGCGGCTTGCGCATCCTCCTCCGTCCGGTGCCCCGGCAATTCATGCAGATGATCGACGAAGCCGATCTTGCCCTCGATGCCGAATTGGACCACCGGCGGAAACGCCGAAGGATCGTCGAAAGCGCCTGCGGCAATCGCCATTCCATCCGGCGCCTCATAGGTGAGCGGCGTGCCGCAATCGCCGCAGAAGCCGCGCTCGACGAAATTGGAAGAGCGGAATTTTTTCCGCTCGCCGCGTGTCCATTCGAAATCGGCGCCACGTACCGAGACCAGCGGCGCATAATAAGCACCGAACGCCTTCTGGCACATGCGGCAATGACAGATCGACGAATCCCTGACGTCGCCGCTGACGCGGAAGCGGATCGCTCCGCATTGGCAGCCGCCGGTATAGATCGTCATCTCTTGACCTCCCACGTCGTCACGCGCTCGCCGGTCACCGCATCCTTGCCGTCCTTCAACTGGATGCCCTTCGCCGTCAGTTCGTCACGGATCTTGTCAGCCTCGGCGAAGTTCTTCGCTTTCAGCATTTCGAGACGCATCGCGACCAACGCATCGACCGCCGATGCGACGGCTTCGTCGATCTCCATCTTTTTCGGCAGCAGGCCCAGAAGGTCGGCCGTTGCGGCAAAAGTGGCGCTTGCGGCAGGATCCGTATGGGCACCTTGCGCCAACGCATGCAATGCCTGCACCGCGGCCACCGTATTGAGGTCGTCGGAAAGCGCGTTCAGCACGGTTTCATCGGGCGCCGCATCGCCGGCTTCGGCCGCCGGCCATTTGGCGAGCAGACGTTCGGCTTCTTCCAGTCGCTTGATCGAAAAATCGATCGGCTCGCGGTAATGCGTCATCAGCATGGCAAGGCGCAGCACCTGGCCCGGCCATTTGCGGCCGCCGAAGGTTTCCGTCTGCAGCAACTCGTTGATGGTGACGAAATTGCCTTCGGATTTCGACATCTTGCGGCCTTCGACCTGCAAGAAGCCGTTATGCATCCAGACATTCGCCATCACCTCGGTGCCGTGGGCGCAGCGCGACTGGGCGATTTCGTTTTCATGATGCGGAAAGATCAGGTCCAGCCCGCCGCCGTGAATGTCGAAGACATCGCCGAGATAACGCTTGCTCATCGCCGAGCATTCGATGTGCCAACCGGGCCGGCCGCGGCCCCATGGGCTCTCCCAGCCGGGCTCGTTATGGCTCGACAGCTTCCAGAGAACGAAATCGCCCGGGTTCTTCTTGTGCGCGTCGACGGCGATGCGGGCGCCGGCCTGCTGCTCGTCGAGGGCGCGCTTCGAAAGCTGACCGTAATCCGCCATGGATTTGGTGTCGAACAGCACTTCGCCTGATGCGACATAGGCATGGCCGTTGCCGATCAGCTTCTCGATGATCTCGGTCATCTCGACGATATTGTCGGTGGCGCGCGGCTCGAAGTCCGGCTCCAGGCAGCCGAGTTCGGCGACATCGGCGTGAAATTGCGTCTCGGTCTTTTCGGTGACCGCGCGGATCGCTTCATTGAGCGGCAGGCCCGGATGGTCGCGAAGCGCGCGCGCATTGATCTTGTCGTCGACATCGGTGATGTTGCGGGCATAAGTGACGTGATCTTCGCCATAGACATGACGCAGCAGCCGGAACAGCACGTCGAAGACGATGACCGGCCGGGCATTGCCGATATGAGCGAAGTCATAGACGGTCGGGCCGCAGACATACATGCGGACATTGTCGGGATCGATCGGCGAAAACACCGATTTTTCCCGTGTCAGCGTGTTGTACAGCTTCAGTTCCGGCGTCGCGTCCATTTCACTCTCCCAAATGCACGATCAGAAAAATATCGCGACCGGCGGACCGGGGCGTTTCGCATCTTGACTATTTGGGAGACGAAAACGGCCGGGCCAGCGCTCGCGCTAGCGAATAATCTTCCGGCAGATAATGCAGATAACCGTTTTCATGGCGGGTTTTATGGCCCGGTTCGCGCCTTCGGTCAAGGGGGCGAAGCGCGATCCAGTGGCAACGGGATCCATCCATCCGATGAATCGATCGTAGCAACCAACGTCTTTGAAACCAGTTGGCACGCTCTTGAAATTCGTCCGCCATTTTCGGCGCACAAATCTCGCATAGCCAGTTGAGAAGCTGTTGAAAATAGGGAGGAAGGGATGCGGAGACTGGCCCGATCGATGATCGGAGCGACTGCAGTTCTGGCGGTCGCATTCGCTGCATATTTCGCATACGATTTCGGGATGCTCCGCTTCAACAATCCCTCTCTCAGCAACTATCCAATCCAAGGCATCGATGTCAGCCACCACCAGGGCGATATCGACTGGAAGGTCGTTGCCGCGCAGCCGAATGTCCGTTTCGCCTTCATGAAGGCGACCGAAGGCGGAGACCATCGAGATTCGAAGTTCGCCGACAACTGGCAGCGCGCCGGAGATGCTGGAGTGGTCAGGGACGCTTATCATTTCTTCACCTTCTGCCGCCCGGGCAAGGATCAGGGGCAGAATGTCCTGGCGACCGTCCCGAAGGAGCAGGGAACTTTGCCGATCGCCGTCGATCTGGAGTTTGTCGGCAATTGCAACAGGATCCCGACGCTCGAGGAAATGGTTGCCGAGGTGAGCGCCTTTTTCACCGAGCTGAAGGGCACTTTTCCGGAAAAACCTATTTTTTACGTCACCCAGGAGTTCTTCGATCAATATCTGAAAGGCAATGAATCGCGCTTTCCCGACCACTACCTGTGGCTGCGCAGCGTGTTCAGAGAGCCGAGGCAGGAAGAGTGCAGTCGTTGGTCGATCTGGCAATTTGCCGATAACGGCACACTGGACGGCATCCAGGGACCAGTTGACCTCAATGCGCTATGCCCGTCGGAAGCGGGCCTGGCGCATCTGTTCCCAGCTGTTGCAACGAACTGAAAGGTCCGGCTTATTCAGGCAGCCGGTAATCGACGAGCTTGTTCTCCCGGACGATAAACAGCTTGCCCGTCTCGGTCACACCAGGCCCGAGCAACGGCAGGATCGCCTTTGCGACCTCGGAGGGATGCGGCAGCGACTGCGGATCTTCTCCGGGCACCGCTTGCGCCCGCATCGCCGTGCGGGTCGCCCCCGGATCGACGCTGGTGACCCGCAGCGGGGTGCTTTGACTTTCGCCGGCCCATGTGCGCGCCAGCGCCTCGACGGCGGCCTTGGAAGCAGAGTAGGCGCCCCAGAAGGGGCGGCACTTGTGGGCAGCACCCGATGACAGGATCACGGCGCGGCCGGCATCCGAGCGGGCCAGCAGCGGGTCGACCGAGCGGATCAGCCGCCATGTCGCGGTGACGTTGATGGTCATCACCTTCTCGAACACTTTCGCTTCGATATGGCCGATCGGCGAAATGACCCCAAGCACGCCGGCATTGGCGACGAGGATGTCGAGTTTGCCCCAGCGCTCGAAGATCGAGCCGCCGAGCGCATCAATCGCATTCATGTCGGCAAGGTCGAAAGGCACGAGCGTCGCCGTGCCGCCGACAGCCTTGATCGCATCGTCGAGGTCCTCGAGCCCGCCAACCGTGCGTGCGCAGGCAATCACATGAGCGCCGGCTTTGGCAAGTTCCAGCGCTGTGAAATAGCCTATGCCACGCGACGCACCGGTAACGAGTGCGATCTTGCCCTCAAGATTGATATTCATGATGTCGAGTTCCCTCACGAAGGGAGAGAGGTTCGATTGAACCCCTCGGGATGGGACAATGGAAAAGCCGGCGCGCCGTGTCAGCCGTTGCTGGCAAGCATCGAAATCTTGTTGCCCATGGACTCGCCGTTCTTGTCGAGCAGGCGGGTCGGATAGTCGCCGGTAAAATAGTGGTCGGTGAACTGCGGCCGAGCCGGGTTGCGATCCTCACCGCCGACAGCGCGATAGAGGCCGTTGATCGACAGGAAGGCGAGCGAATCGGCGCCGATGTATTTGGCCATGGCTTCGACGTCGGCATACTGGTTTGCCAGCAGCTTTTCGGCATCGGGCGTGTCGATGCCGTAGAAATCCGGGAAGAAGATCATCGGGCTTGCGACGCGGACATGGACTTCGCGCGCGCCGGCTTCGCGGATCATCTGCACGATCTTGAGAGACGTCGTACCACGCACGATGGAATCATCAACCAGCACCACGCGCTTGCCTTCGATCATCGCCCGGTTGGCCGAATGCTTCAGCTTTACGCCGAAGGCGCGGATCTGCTGCGTTGGCTCGATGAAGGTGCGCCCGACATAATGATTGCGGATAATGCCGTATTCGAAGGGAATCCCGCTCTGCTGTGCATAGCCGAGTGCTGCCGGCGTGCCGCCATCCGGCACCGGCACGATCACGTCGCCATCGACGGGCGATTCCTTGGCGAGGTTCATGCCCATGCTCTTGCGCGTCGTATAGACGTTGCGGCCGCCGACGACCGAGTCCGGGCGGGCGAAATAGACATATTCGAACAGGCAGAGGCGCTCCGGCTGTGGCTTGCTAGGCTTGCGCGCATCGATGCTGATCGAGCCGTCGGGCTGGATTTCACAGATGATGACCTCGCCGTTCTCAACGTCGCGGATGAACTTGGCGCCGATAATGTCGAGCGCGCAGGTCTCCGAGCAGAAGATCGGCTTGCCGTCGAATTCTCCCATGACCAGTGGGCGGATGCCGGTCGGGTCGCGCGCGGCAATCAGCTTGGTGCGCGTCATGGCGAGCATCGAATAGCCGCCTTCCATCTGGCGAATGGCATCGATGAAGCGGTCGGATGTGGAGGCGTGGCGGGAGCGGGCGATGAGATGGAGGACGACCTCGGTATCGGAGGTCGACTGACAGATGGCGCCGGTCGCGATGATTTGGCGGCGCAGCGTCAGGCCGTTGGTGAAATTGCCGTTATGGGCAATGGCGATGCCGCCTTCTTCCAGTTCGGCAAAGAGCGGCTGCACGTTGCGCATCGCCACTTCGCCGGTTGTCGAGTAGCGGGTATGACCGATCGTAATGCTGCCGGGCAGGCGGGCAAGCGTCATCGGATTGGTATAGTGGTCACCGACGAGGCCCATGTGGCGCTCTTGGTAGAAGCGCTTGCCGTCGAAGGAGACGATGCCGGCCGCTTCCTGTCCGCGGTGCTGCAGGGCATGCAGGCCGAGCGCCGTGAGCGCGGCGGCATCGGGATGTCCCAGAATTCCGAAAACCCCGCATTCTTCATGCAGCGTATCTCCGTCGAGCGGATCGTCGGTCGGGAAGGAATGGGACTGGTTCATTTCTGCGGGCCTCTGCTCTCACAAGAATGGATCGGCATTTCCAGAAATAGCTGAGCCCGGCGGAGCTGGAATGCCCGGCCGGACCCTCATTTCACGTCCCGCTCAAATGGCGATTGCCGGAAGGCGGGTCAAGCTCTTGAACACTGTGTCAATTCGCCGGCTGCTGCGCGCCGCCTGCAGGCGCGGTCGGTGCGTCTTCCGCCGGAGCCTGGTCGCCCGTCGGCGGAGTGGTACCTTCGGCGCCCTGTGCCGGCGGCTGCAGCTTATCACGGATGCTTTCCGGTATCATCTGGGCAAATTGCTCCGGCAGAACCGATTTCAGCTTCACGACCATCGAATCCAGGAAGGGCTTCGACTTCGCTTCGTTGACCCAAGCCGGACGGTGGTCGGCATCGACGAGCCAGTTCCAGAAGGCGACGGCGACGACCAGGAGCAGCACGCCGCGCGCTGCCCCGAACAGGAAGCCGAGCGTGCGGTCGAGCGCGCCGACACGGCTGTCGATGATGAAATCGGCGATCTTCATCGTGATGAAGGAGATGACGATGAGCGCGATCAGGAAGACGACCGCTGCCGAACCGACGATCGCGATACGGTCGTCATCGGTATATTTCTTCGCATAGGGCAGCAGGTACGGATAGAGATAATAGGCAGCGGCGGCCGAACCGCCCCAGCTCGCGATCGAGAGGATCTCGCGCGAAAAGCCGCGGACCATCGCCAGCACCGCGGAGAAGAGCACGACGCCGATGACAATACCGTCGAAAATCGTAATGGGCATGTAGATTCAACTCCAGGACTGCCGCTTGGCGGCCGTGTCGTGCCTTATCGTGTGCTCCTATATCATCACCACTCTTGGCAATGAAAGGATCAAACGTCGTCTTCCACACGCAGCGCTCCCTTCGATCCGGCAATGCGCGCGACCAGATCCGGCAGGCTTGCGACTTCGCTCCAGCGCCCGCCGGGGCCCTTCGGCAATTCGGCGGAGGCGGACGGAAGCAGCGCTGCGGAAAATCCCAGCTTCTCGGCTTCCTTGAGACGCTGGGCGGTGTGCGCAACCGGCCGGATGGCACCCGACAGGCTGACTTCGCCGAAATAGACGCAATCGGCAGGAAGGGCAATACCGGCAAGCGAGGAAACGAGCGCCGAGGCGACGGCAAGATCGGCCGCCGGTTCGGAGATGCGGTAACCGCCGGCGACGTTGAGATAGACGTCGTGCTGGCCGAGCCTGACGCCGCAATGGGCTTCCAGCACCGCAAGGATCATCGACAGCCGTGCCGAATCCCAGCCGACCACGGCGCGCCGCGGTGTACCGAGCGAGGTCGGCGCCACCAGCGCCTGCACCTCGACGAGAATGGGGCGGGTGCCTTCCATGCCGGCAAAGACGGCAGCACCCGGCGATTTTTCGTTGCGCTCACCAAGGAAGAGCTCGGAAGGATTGGCGACTTCGCGCAAGCCTTTGTCGGACATTTCGAAGACGCCGATCTCGTCGGTCGGGCCGAAGCGGTTCTTGACTGTGCGCAGGATGCGGTAGTGATGGCCGCGATCGCCTTCGAAATAGAGCACGGCGTCGACCATGTGCTCGACGACGCGCGGCCCGGCAATCTGCCCGTCCTTGGTTACGTGGCCGACGAGCACCATGGCGGCCCCCGTCTGCTTGGCGAAACGGATCATTGCTTGGACGCCGGTGCGCACCTGCGTCACCGTTCCCGGCGCCGATTCGGCAAGCTCGCTCCACAGCGTCTGGATGGAATCGATGATGACGAGGTCCGGCCGCTTGCCCTCGGCGAGCGTCGCCAGAATATCCTCGACATTGGTTTCGGCCGCCAGCATCACGTCGGTATCGGCCGCCGCAAGGCGTTGTGCCCGCAGCCGCACCTGCGCCACGGCTTCTTCGCCGGAGACGTAGATGATCTTGTGGCCGCGCCGCGCAAGGGCGGCGGCGGCCTGCATCAGCAGCGTCGATTTGCCGATGCCGGGATCGCCGCCGATCAGCACCGCCGAACCGCGCACGAAACCGCCGCCGAGCGCCCGGTCGAGCTCCGACATGGCGGTATGGATACGCGGTGCCTCTTCGATCTCGCCGGAGAGTGCCGTCAGCGCCACTGGTCGGCCCTTCTTCGGCGTCTTACCAGGACCGGAGCCGATCCCGCCCATCGGGTCTTCCTCGACGATGGTGTTCCACTCGCCGCAGTTCTCGCATTTGCCGGCCCAGCGGTTATGAACCGTGCCGCAACTCTGGCAGATGAATTGTGTCCTGGCCTTCGCCATCAATTACTCTTTCAGTCCGGGTTCGCGAGCGACGCGACGCGCCGCTTCATCGAATCATTGTCGTGCTTGAGATAATGGCTATCGCAACGGATCAAAACTAATGATTTCCCCATCAGCGCACCCATGCCTATCCTTTGCTCCTCATTCGGAACGGTGGAAAATGTTCGA
Organism: Rhizobium sp. SRDI943; assembly: GCF_057653695.1. Classification (NCBI taxonomy): domain Bacteria; kingdom Pseudomonadati; phylum Pseudomonadota; class Alphaproteobacteria; order Hyphomicrobiales; family Rhizobiaceae; genus Rhizobium; species Rhizobium sp. SRDI943. The sequence continues at coordinate 1,184,276 of NZ_CM172787.1, forward strand.
TTATTCGTTTGCGCACTGGCTTGCATTTCTGTCGGCGGCGGTTCTGCTCAATCTCTCGCCCGGTCCCGACATCGCTTTCATCCTCGGTCACACGATGAAAAGCGGAAAACGTGCCGGTTTTTCCGCGCTGTTCGGCGTCTGGTCCGGCGCCTGCCTGCATGTGCTGATGGCCGCACTCGGCCTCTCGGCCATACTTGCCGCTTCCGCCGTCGCCTTCTCCACGGTCAAATGGATCGGCGCCGCCTATCTCATCTGGCTCGGCATTCAGGCTTTGCGCTCCGGTGGCGGCGATGGCCTGATAAAGGCTGCTGGTGAAAGTTTGCCGCTTGCAAGAATCTATCGGCAGGGAATTCTCGTGTCGCTGCTCAATCCCAAAGTGGCGATATTCTTCCTGGCCTTCCTGCCGCAATTCGTCGTCGAAGGGGCAGGGCCGGCATGGGCGCAACTCATGCTGCATGGCGCGCTCATCGTCGTCGTCGCTGCCTTCATCGAACCGCCGCTCGTCCTTCTCGGCGGGCGCCTTGCGGATGCAATCAGGCATAATCAAAAAGTCGGACTCTGGCTCGACCGCGGCCTCGGTGCGCTTTTCGTGGCGCTCGGTGTCCGTCTCGCCCTCAGCAGCCGCTGAGTAGGAAGGCTATTCCTCGGCGACGTAGCGCCGCTCGTGGCGGAGCCCCATGCTGGTCAGGATCTCGTATCCGATCGTGCCGGATGTCCTGGCCACGTCGTCCACAGGCACGTTCTTTCCGAACAGCTCGACATAATCCCCGGCGCGCACGGCGTTGTCAGGCAGGTCGGTGATATCGAAGATCGTCAGGTCCATGGTGATCCGGCCGGCAACCGGGACCTTGTGTCCGGCGATGAAACCTTGCCCGCCTTGCGGCACCACCTGCCTCAACGGCACGCCGCCGCTCGACTGGCTGCGCATGTAGCCGTCGGCATAACCGGCCGAGGCGATCGCCAGCCGGCTTTCACGGCGAAGCTGCAGCGCCCGCCCATAGCTGACGGTCTCGCCGGCTTCGACGCTGCGCACCTGGATGATGCGCGCTTCCGCCGTTGCGACGGGCCGCATCGGGTTCGCCATGCCGCTGACGGCCTCACCGCCATAGAGCGCAATGCCGGGGCGGGTCAGGTCGAAGTGATAATCCTCACCGAGAAAGATGCCGGCCGAGGCGGCAAGGCTTGAATCGATACCTTCATAAGCGGCGCTAACTCTGTGGAATGATTCGAGCTGCTGCCGGTTCATCGCATGGGTGGGATCATCGGCGCAGGCGAGGTGGCTCATGACAAGCACAGGCGCGAAGCTCGCAGGCCGTGAGACGTCGTCGGCGAGTGCGATCGCATCGTCGATATGCAGTCCGAGCCGATTGAAGCCGGTATCGACATGCAGCGCGCAGGGATAGTCGCCGTAATCGGCAAGCACCGCCATCCAGAAGGCGAGCTGCTCGTCGGAGGAAATCACCGGCACCAGATCATTGTCGAAGAAGCGCCGCTCGGTGCCCGGCCATATGCCTGAGAGCACGAAGATGCGCGCCTCGGGCGCATAGAGGCGAAGCGTCACGCCCTCGTCGACGGTCGCGACGAAGAAGTCGCGCGCGCCTGCCATATAGAGCGCTTCGCCGGTATCCTCGATGCCCATGCCATAGGCATCCGCCTTGACGACCGCCGAGGCGCGCGCCGCACCGGAGCGGCGCGCCATGTCGCGCCAGTTCTCCGTCAGGGCGGTCAGGTCGACGGTCAGCCGCAGGCCTGCCGAGGCAAAATTGTCATCTTCGGGGGCGTCGAAAAATTCGCTCATGATCCGCATCGAAAAGAGGCCGGAGAAGGATTCTCCGGCCAGTTTAAAGGTCAACTATGTCAAGGGAAAGCCCGGCGTTGCACCCAGCATCCGCGCGATCAGTGCTCTTCATATTGGGTGAAGGAGGGATCGGCGAGATCGGCAAAACGCGTGAATTCCGCCTGGAAGGCGAGCTTCACCGTGCCTGTCGGCCCGTGGCGCTGCTTGGCGATGATCACGTCGGCCGTGCCCTTGACCTTGTCGAACAGCGCCTCCCATTCCGGATATTTCGGATCGTGGATGTCGCGCGGCTCCGAATTCTTGACGTAATATTCCTCGCGGAACACGAAGAGCACGACGTCGGCGTCCTGCTCGATCGAGCCGGATTCGCGAAGGTCGGACAGCTGCGGCCGCTTGTCATCGCGGCTTTCGACCTGACGCGAGAGCTGCGACAGCGCGATGATCGGAACGTTGAGCTCCTTGCCGAGCGCCTTGAGGCCGGTGGTGATTTGGGTGATTTCCTGCACGCGGTTGTCGCTGGATTTGCCCGAGCCGGTCATCAGCTGAATGTAGTCGACCACAAGCACGTCGAGGCCGCGCTGGCGCTTCAGACGGCGCGCGCGGGCCGAAAGCTGGGCGATCGAGATGCCGCCGGTCTGGTCGATGAAGAGCGGCACCTTCTGCATCATCATCGAGCAGGCGACGAGCTTTTCGAAATCGGCATCGTTGATGTCGCCGCGGCGGATCTTCGAGGAGGAGACTTCCGTCTGCTCGGAGATGATACGGGTGGCGAGCTGTTCCGACGACATTTCGAGCGAGTAGAAACCGACGACGCCGCCGTTCTTTGCCTTCATGCTGCCGTCCGACTGGACTTCGCCTTCGTAGGCGGCGGCGATATTGTAGGCGATGTTTGTAGCAAGTGAGGTCTTGCCCATGCCGGGGCGTCCGGCAAGCACGATCAAGTCCGACCGCTGCAAACCGCCCATCTTGGAATCCAGCGAATGGATGCCGGTGGAAATGCCGGAAAGCCCGCCGTCACGTTCCTTGGCGACGGCCGCCATGTCGATCGCCAGCGCGACCGCATCGTTGAAGGCCTGGAAGCCGCCGTCGTAGCGGCCGTTTTCCGCCAGTTCGAAGAGGCGGCGTTCGGTATCCTCGATCTGCGACTGCGGCGGCATGTCGAGCGGCGCGTCATAGGCGATGTTGACGACGTCCTCGCCGATGGTAATCAGCGCCCGGCGCAGCGCCAGGTCGTAGATCGCCCGGCCGTAATCCTCGGCATTGATGACGGTGACGGCATTGCTGACCAGGCTCGCCAGATATTGCGAAACCGTCATGTCGCCGACCTTCTCGTCGGCTTTCAGGAAGGTCTTGATCGTCACCGGATTGGCGATCTTGCCCATGCGGATGATATCGCCGGCAACCTCGAAGATCTTCCGATGCAGCGGTTCATAGAGATGGATCGGCTTCAGGAAGTCCGACACCCGGTAATAGGCGTCGTTGTTCATCAGGATCGCACCCAGAAGCGCTTGCTCGGCTTCGATATTGTTGGGTGCTTCGCGATAATGCTGCTCCGACGGGGCAACAGCTGCAATCTTTCGAGCGGCGTCGTTCATCATCATCCGTTCTGTCTTTTTCCCAGCTCCGGATTTGCAATTCCGGACGCGAAAATCAAGAGGCTACGAAAGGAGCGGGGGCTCGCTTCGCCTAAATCCTGAACGCTGTGCACGTTGTTCGACTTCTCCACAGTCTTGGGCGACACAAAGGAGAAATACTGGCAGTGTCACCCGCACGACACGGTATGGCGCCGACTCAGCCCATCCGCTTCGGAGAATGTTATTTTAGCGCGATGCGATAAGGCACGCAGCAAAAACATCCGGAAGATCCCCTTAAAAAGCGAACCGCTCGGCAGCTCACATCGAAGGGGTGGAAACGAAAAAGCCCGGCGCGGTGGCCGGGCTTCTCTCTCGCGGATCGCTCCGACGAAATTATGCTTCGTCTTCGTCGACGCCGTCAGCTTCCGGATCGAAGAAGTCTTCCGGACGCAGCGCGTCTTCGTCGACGCCGTAGATCGCGTCGACCGAGGTGAGTTCTTCGCCCTTGGACTGGCGCTCTGCCTCGTCGGCAGAACGGGCAACGTTCAGCTCGACGTGGATTTCGACTTCGGCATGCAGCTGCAGCTCGACCTTGTGCAGGCCGATCGACTTGATCGGCGTGTTGAGGTGAACCTGGTTGCGGCCGATGTTGAAGCCTTCGGCGCCGAGAATATCGACGACGTCACGGGCAGCAACCGAACCGTAGAGCTGGCCGGTTTCGCCGGCGGAGCGCACGACGATGAAGGACTTGCCGTCGAGAACGTCGGCGACCGTCTGGGCTTCCGACTTGCGCTCGAGGTTGCGGGCTTCGAGCGTCGCGCGCTCGGCTTCGAAGCGGGTCTTGTTGGCGGCGTTGGCGCGCAGCGCCTTGCCGAGCGGCAGCAGGTAGTTGCGGGCAAAGCCGTCGCGAACCTTTACGGTTTCGCCCATCTGGCCGAGCTTGGAAATGCGTTCGAGAAGGATGACTTGCATTTTCTTTTTCCTTTCTTGTGTCTCAGATTTTCGTATCGGATTGTTTGGGGGCATCAGCATCTTTCGTCGGGGTCAGTGCGATCGCCTTGCGCGTATCGCTGAGACCGAGAACGAGGATGAGGAGAGCTGGCAGCAGCATGAGCATCGAGGCCAGATAGCAGAGGATGAGGGCCGGTATGCGCCAGTCCTTGCCGCGGGTGCGGAAATGCAGCGAGGCGAAACCGGAAAGCATGAAGCCGGCGCCGAAGGCGCCGATCACGGTCGCACCGACCAGCGCCGGAACGCCGCCGAAAAAGCAGGCGGCAAGCCCGGCCAGGAAGATGAAGATCGAGTTGCGGTTCATCCGCAGCGACGAGGGAATATCCTCGCGCGGACGAAGGCCGCGGCCGGAGGCTGCAACGATGCGTACGGCGAAATAATAGGCAGCAAACAGCATGCTGACCCACATGCCGCCCTGCAAAGCCGGCAGCATCAGCAGGATCAGCGACTTGGTCTGCGCGGTCGCTGCCGGATCGGGCATGAATTCCGGCTGCTGCTGCTTGAGCGAGGTGATCAGCAGATCGACGATCGGATCGGTGATCTCCGGGCCGTAGCCGATGATCACACCGATGACGATGACGGCGAGCGTCACCAGACCGCAGAGATGCAGCAGGATATCGGAGAGCGGATACCAGGCAAGCAGATGGTCGGGCCCACCGAGTTCGGCGGCCGGACGCGCCAGATTGGCGAGATGGCTCAGCCAACCGGCCGGCAGCAGCGTCACCATCGTCATGATCAGCGCGAAGGAAGGCGAGATCAAGATCGCGCCCAGCGCCGCGGCGGTGACGACGGCCGAGACCGCGGCGGCATTGCCCCAGCCGAGCCCGACGATCAGGATCGGCAGCGCCGAGGCCGTATAGAGAAGCGCGCTGAAAAACGACGGCTGCATGCTCGCGCCCAGCACCAGCAGGGCGGCGGTCAATCCGGCGAGTGCGCCGATCAGCAGCGTTTTATTGTTCGGTCGTTTCAAGGTCGCTGTCCTGCTTCATCAAGCAGTTAGAGGATGTTGCTGAATCAAATTCAGAAACGTCTCAACATGGGTTTTAAGAGTTCCGATCCGCGCCCATCGCGGAAGGGAAAGGGAAGGCACGAATGCCTTCCCTCAAAGGTGTCGGCGTCGACCGATTAGGCGACGACGTAGGGCAGCAGGCCGAGGAAACGGGCGCGCTTGATCGCCTGAGCGAGTTCGCGCTGCTTCTTCTGGGAAACGGCCGTGATGCGGGACGGAACGATCTTGCCGCGCTCAGAAATGTAGCGCTGCAGCAGGCGTACGTCCTTGTAGTCGATCCGCGGTGCGTTGGCGCCGGAGAACGGGCAGGTCTTGCGGCGGCGATGGAACGGGCGGCGGACCGGAGCGGAGGAAGTTTCAGACATATCTCAGATCTCCCTTATACACGGTCTTCGCGCGGACGGCGCGGACGGTCGTCACGGTCGCCGAAGCCACCTTCACGCGGCGGACGCGGGCCGCGGTCACGATCACCGAAGCCGCCTTCACGCGGGCCACGGCCGCCTTCGCGCGGACGGTCGTCACGGTCGCGCTTCTGCATCATGGCAGACGGACCTTCTTCATGCTTCTCGACGGCGATCGTCATGTAGCGAAGAACGTCTTCGCTGATGCGCATCTGACGTTCCATTTCCTGGACGGCAGCAGCCGGTGCATCGATGTCCATCAGGGCGTAGTGCGCCTTGCGGTTCTTCTTGATGCGGTAGGTGAGGGACTTGAGGCCCCAGTTCTCGATACGCCCGACCTTACCGCCATTCGCTTCGATCACACCCTTGTACTGTTCTACGAGGGCATCGACCTGCTGAGCGGAAATATCCTGCCGGGCAAGGAATACATGTTCATAAAGAGCCATGACAGCTTTGCCTTTCTTGCGTTTGGTTCAACCCGATATTCGGCGGCTAAGCCTCAACGACTGCTCCTGATTGGGCGGACCCAGGCAAGAAAGCGTTTCCGAGACGGTCGAGAGCGGAGACACGGGAGGCTGGAACGCTTCCGTTCCGAACGATTTCCGTGAAGAAACCGGCCCTCCGTTCAGCCACCAGCCAGAAGACCGGGTTAACGAACAGGGCGGCTTATACGGATTTTTTGGGCAAAGGCAAGCGCAATCGGACACCCGAACCCGATGCCGGCCAATGGTCGGCATCGGGCAGGCGCCAAACAAATAGGATCAAAGCGTCAGCGGATACTGCCGGTGCACCTTGGCGATTTCCGCCAGGATCTCGTTCGAAAGCGTAATGTCGGCCGCGCCGATATCGATTTTCAACTGCTCCATCGAGGTCGCGCCGATGATGGCCGAGGCCATGAAGGGCCTGGAAAGGCAGAAGGCGAGCGCCATTGCTGCCGGGTCGAGGCGGTATGTTGCAGCGATCTCCAGATAGGCTTTGGTCGCCGGCTCCTGTAGCGGCTGCAGGCGACCGCCGATATCGTGGTTGATCGAGCCGCGCGAACCCTTCGGCCTGCCGCCATCGACATATTTTCCGGAGAGGATGCCGCCGGCGAGCGGAGAATAGGCGAGCAGCCCGACATCCTCATGATGCGAGAGTTCGGCGAGATCGAGGTCGAAATGGCGGTAGAGCAAGTTGTATTCGTTCTGGACGCAGGCGACCCGCGGCAGGCTCTTCTGTTCGGCGAGCGTCAGATATTTCTGTATGCCCCAGGTGGTTTCGTTGGAAAGGCCGATCGCGCGGATCTTGCCTTCCTTCACCAGCACGCCAAGCGTTTCCAGGATGTCGAGCATATTGGCGACGGCCTCGTCGCGGTTCTGGTTGAAGGGATTGTAGCTCCAGTTCTGACGGAAATGGAAATGGCCGCGGTTCGGCCAGTGGATCTGGTAGAGGTCGACGTAATCCGTCTTCAGCCGCGCCAGGCTGGCTTCGAGCGCCAGGCGGATATTCTTTGCATCGGCACCTTCGCCACCACGTATATAGTCGCGGCCGCGGCCGGCGACCTTGGTGGCGAGCACGATATCGCCGCGCTTGCCGGTCTTCTTGAACCAGGTGCCGATATAGTCTTCCGTCCAGCCCTGCGTAGCGGCCGAAATCGGGGTGGTCGGATAAAGTTCGGCCGTATCGAAGAAATTGACGCCCTTTTCGACGGCGTAGTCCATCTGCGCATGAGCATCGGCTTCGCTGTTCTGCGAACCCCAGGTCATGGTGCCAAGGCAAATCTCTGAAACGGAAATCTCGGTGCGGCCTAGCGAATTGTACTTCATGGAAAAACCTTGGGAGAGAGGTGACAGCCTTGGGAGGGTTCGCGCAAATCTAGGCTGGATTTGGCGGAGCGCAAGAGCAAAAACCGGGCATTTGCGCCAGTGCAAAAGGCTTTGCGCAGAATGAGCCGCCACTTGACTCTGCCGGAAAGAATGTCAATTGGAGGCAAAACAGCCTCAAGGGGCGTATTCAGGGGCATGAGCCAGGGAATATGAGAATGACCATTGCTTTCACTTTTCCCGGTCAGGGCAGTCAGGCCGTCGGCATGGGCAAGGATCTCGCCGAGAATTTCGCCGAAGCCCGCGCCGTCTTCGATGAGGTCGATGAGGCGCTCGGTGAAAAGCTTTCGGACGTCATGTTCAACGGTCCCGAGGATACGTTGACCTTGACGGCGAACGCCCAGCCGGCGCTGATGGCCGTCTCCATCGCCGTCGTCCGCGTTCTCGAAGCCAAAGGGCTGGATCTGAAGTCCAAGGTCGCCTACGTCGCCGGCCACTCGCTCGGCGAATATTCGGCACTGTGTGCCGCCGGCACCTTTTCGCTCGCCGACACCGCGCGGCTGTTGCGTATCCGCGGCAATGCCATGCAGGCAGCCGTCCCCGTCGGCGTCGGCGCCATGGCTGCAATCATCGGCCTCGAACATGCCGACGTCGTTGCCGTCTGCGAGGCAGCCACCGCTGTCGGCGCCTGCCAGATCGCCAACGACAATGGCGGCGGCCAGATCGTCATCTCGGGCGAGAAGGCAGCCGTCGAAAAAGCGGCCGGCCTTGCGACCGACAAGGGCGCCAAGCGTGCCATTCTGCTGCCGGTCTCCGCTCCCTTCCATTCGGCGCTGATGGCGCCTGCCGCCGACGCCATGCGCGAGGCGCTGGCAAAAGTCGCCAAGTCCGATCCCGTCGTGCCTGTCATCGCCAATGTCCGTGCCGCCCCGGTGACGAGCGCCGACGAAATCGCGAACCTCCTCGTCGAGCAGGTGACCGGCCAGGTCCGCTGGCGCGAGACGGTGGAATGGTTCGCTGGAAATGGCATCACGACGCTTTACGAACTCGGCTCCGGCAAGGTGCTGACCGGCCTTGCCCGCCGCATCGACAAGACGATCAACGGCATCTCCGTCAACGGTCCGGCGGATATCGACGCGGCCGTCGCCGCCCTCATGGCCTGATTGGTATCTCCGGACACCGGATTTGGTGTCCCTTATATAAGGAACGTTTCCATGCTCGATCTTTCCGGCCGCAAGGCTCTCGTCACCGGCGCATCGGGCGGTATCGGCGAGGAAATCGCCCGCCTTCTTCATAAGCAGGGCGCCGTCGTCGGCCTGCATGGCACCCGCGTCGAGAAGCTGGAAGCGCTGGCCGCCGATCTCGGCGAGCGCGTCAAGATCTTCCCGGCGAACCTGTCCGACCGCGATGAGGTCAAGGCGCTCGGCCAGAAAGCCGAGGCCGATCTCGAAGGCGTCGACATCCTCGTCAACAACGCCGGCATCACCCGCGACGGCCTCTTCGTGCGCATGAGCGACGAGGACTGGGACAGCGTCATCGAAGTGAACCTGACAGCGACCTTCCGCCTGACGCGCGAATTGACGCATCCGATGATGCGCCGCCGCTATGGCCGCATCATCAACATCACTTCCGTCGTCGGCGTCACCGGCAATCCGGGCCAGGCCAATTACTGCGCCTCCAAGGCCGGCATGATCGGCTTCACCAAGTCTTTGGCGCAGGAAATTGCCACCCGCAACGTGACGGTCAACTGCGTGGCACCCGGTTTCATCGAGAGCGCCATGACCGGCAAGCTGAACGATAAGCAGAAGGAAGCGATCATGGGGGCGATCCCGATGAAGCGCATGGGCACGGGTGGCGAAGTCGCTTCGGCGGTTGCTTACCTTGCGTCCTCCGAGGCTGCCTATATGACGGGCCAGACGCTGCACGTAAACGGCGGCATGGCGATGATCTGAAACGACAAACCGCTGGCATGGGAATATTTCCGCCAATAGGATGTTGAGCAATCACGAACCGTTGATTTTCTGGCTTTGCGGCAGACATAAAGCATGTTAAGCGGGCCATGACTGTGAACAGTCGTCCCGAGAAAGCAGACGGACCGGCGGGCTTTTTGCAAGCCTGGGACATCTCTGAAGCCGGGTAAACGAGTTTGCCGAGGATGTCTGAAAACATCGCAGGCTGAAACAGGGTAGGGGTGCCGCGATGGCATTCCGATCAGGACATAAGGTCGAGGAAACCGACATGAGCGATATCGCAGAACGCGTAAAGAAAATTGTTATTGATCATCTTGGCGTTGATGCCGACAAGGTCGTCGAGAGCGCCAGCTTTATCGACGATCTGGGCGCTGACTCGCTCGACACGGTCGAACTTGTCATGGCTTTCGAAGAAGAATTCGGCGTTGAAATTCCTGACGACGCTGCCGACTCGATCCTGACGGTCGGCGATGCAGTGAAGTTCATTGAGAAGGCCCAGGCCTGATCCTGTGAATTTGAGAAAGGGCGGGCCTGGAGTCCGCCCTTTTCTTTTCGGCATATTTCTCCATAGAACATAAGAGACGGGGGAAAGCACGCGATGAGACGTGTCGTCATCACCGGTACCGGCATGGTATCACCCTTGGGATGCGGAACCGAGGTGACGTGGTCCCGGCTGCTTGCCGGTCAGAACGGCGCCCGCCTCGTCACCGAATTCGAGGTCGATGACCTTCCCGCCAAGATCGCCTGCCGTATTCCTATCGGTGACGGCACCGACGGCACCTTCAATGTCGATCAGTGGATGGAGCCGAAGGAGCAGCGCAAGGTCGATCCCTTCATCATCTACGGCATGGCCGCCGCCGACATGGCGCTTGCCGATGCCGGCTGGCATCCTGAAACCGATGAGGACCAGATCGCCACCGGCGTGCTGATCGGCTCCGGCATCGGCGGCATCGAAGGCATCGTCGAGGCGGGTTACACCCTGCGCGACAAGGGCCCGCGCCGTATCTCCCCTTTCTTCATTCCCGGCCGCCTGATCAACCTCGTCTCCGGCCAGGTCTCGATCCGCCACAAGCTGCGCGGACCCAATCATTCGGTCGTCACCGCCTGCTCGACGGGTGCGCATGCGATCGGCGATGCAGCGCGGCTGATTGCGCTGGGTGATGCCGACGTCATGGTCGCCGGCGGCACGGAATCCCCTGTCAGCCGCATTTCGCTTGCAGGTTTTGCCGCCTGCAAGGCGCTGTCGACCCAACACAATGACGACCCGAAGAAAGCGTCGCGCCCCTATGATCGCGACCGCGACGGCTTCGTCATGGGCGAGGGTGCCGGCATTGTCGTGCTTGAGGAACTGGAACATGCCAAGGCGCGCGGCGCCAGGATCTACGCCGAAATCGTCGGCTACGGCCTGTCGGGCGATGCCTATCACATCACCGCGCCGTCCGAAGACGGCGAGGGCGCCGGTCGCTGCATGGCGATGGCGCTGAAGCGCGCCGGGCTGACGCCGGCTGATATCGACTACATCAATGCCCACGGTACCTCGACCATGGCCGACACGATCGAACTCGGCGCCGTCGAGCGGCTGGTCGGCAATGCGGCGTCGAAGATCTCCATGTCCTCGACTAAGTCGGCGACAGGACACCTTCTCGGTGCAGCCGGCGCCATCGAGGCGATCTTCACCACGCTCGCCATTCGCGACAATATCGCGCCGCCGACGCTCAATCTCGACAATCCCGAACGTGAGACGGCGATCGACCTTGTCCCGCACAAGGCGCGTGAGCGGGAAATCAATGTGGCGCTGTCCAACTCGTTCGGATTCGGCGGCACGAACGCGTCGCTCGTACTGCGCCGCTACGCGCAATAAGAGTCCTGCAAGCGGTGTAATGGGTCTCCCTTGCACCGCAGGCCGGCCGTCCTCTACGTTGCGTGGCAGGGCGTGCGAAAGCATAACGACCGGCAGCGGCGTCGTTGAACGGCGGCAGAACCTGCTTTTGCCGCATTGCTTCGCGAAATAGCGAAGTGAGGGTCAAGTTTTAGAGGATTGCCGGTGAGCGATACGACGAACCAGAGCAACGATACCCAGGCGCAGAAGGGACCGATCATCCCGAAGTCGCCGAGCGAAGCCCTGCGTCCGGAACGCGTTCCGGAGCCGCCGAAGCGGTCCAAGAAAGCCCGCGGCCAGGTCGTTCTTTTCCTGAACTTCATCATGACGTTGGCGGTTCTGGTCTGTGTCGTCGCCATCATCGGCTTCTACTACGCCACATCGACCTATCGGAATCCCGGTCCGCTGCAGACCAACACCAATTTTATCGTCCGCAACGGCGCTGGTCTGACCGAAATCGCCTCGAACCTCGAGCGCAACGCGATCATCAGCGATGCCCGCATCTTCCGCTATCTCACGGCAACGCATCTTTCTGCCGGTGAGAGCCTCAAGGCGGGTGAATACGAGATCAAGGCGAGGGCATCCATGAGAGATATCATGGAGCTGCTGAAATCGGGCAAGTCCATTCTCTATTCCGTTTCCTTCCCTGAGGGACTGACGGTCCGACAGATGTTCGACCGCATGCTGCAGGATACCGTGCTGGAAGGCGACTTGCCGGCGGCATTGCCGACCGAGGGTAGCCTGCGTCCGGATACCTACAAATTCTCGCGCGGCACCAAGCGCTCGGAAATCATCGAACAGATGACGGCTGCGCAGCAGAAGCTCGTCGATCAGATCTGGGACAAGCGCGACTCGTCGCTGCCGCTGCGGTCCAAGGAAGAATTCGTGACACTCGCCTCGATCGTCGAAAAGGAAACCGGCGTTCCCGACGAGCGAGCCCACGTCGCCTCCGTTTTCCTGAACCGGATCGGCAAGGGCATGCGCCTGCAGTCCGACCCGACGATCATCTACGGCCTCTTCGGCGGCGAGGGCAAACCGGCCGACCGGCCGATCTACCAGTCGGACCTGAAGCGGGATACACCTTACAACACCTATGTCATCAAGGGTCTGCCGCCGACGCCGATCGCCAATCCCGGCAAGGATGCGCTGGAAGCCGTCGCCAATCCCTGGAAGACGCAGGACCTCTATTTCGTCGCCGACGGCTCCGGTGGCCATGTTTTCGCTGCGACGCTCGAGGAGCACAATGCCAACGTCAAGCGCTGGCGCAAGCTCGAAGCCGACAAGGGTTCGGACCCGAACATCGCAGTCGACGGCCAGCCGGAAGAGCAGCCGGCGGATAGTGGCGCGACCGTCGCGCCGCCGAAGAAAAAGAAGATCAACTGAGACTTTCGGGAGGCACGCATGGCTTTGCAGTCCATGACCGGTTTTGCGCGGCGCGAGGGAACGAGCGGCCGCTGGCGCTGGGCATGGGAATTGCGCTCGGTCAACGGCAAGGGCCTCGACCTGCGCTTGCGCCTGCCGCCCGGCCTCGAACGCATGGAGGCAGACGTCCGCCGCCTCGCCGGCGAAAGCTTCAGCCGCGGCAACCTGCAGGCATCGCTATCCGTCACCGCCGACGAGAACCGTTTCGAGGCGGTGCTGAACAGGCAAGCGCTCGCTGCCGTGCTGGCCATGCGCGAGCAGTTGGACGGTGTCATCGATCCGGCGCCGCTGAAGCTCGATACGCTGCTTCTGGTGCGCGGCATCGTCGAATTCCGCGAAAGCGAGGATGGCGAGGAGGCGCTTGCCGCCCGTGACGCCGATATCGCTGCCGGCCTGCTGGCCGCGCTTGCCGATCTGAGAGCAATGCGCGAACAGGAAGGGTCGGCGCTGGCCCGCATTCTTCACGACCACGTCACGACGATCGAAGGCCTGACACGGACGATCGAGGCCGACCCCTCGCGCTCGCCGCGGGAGATCGCTGCGCGGCTTGCTGCGCAGGTTGCCTTGTTGATGGACGGCATGGCCGCGCTCGACCGCGACAGGCTGCATGCCGAAGCCGCGCTACTGGCGACCAAGGCGGATCTGCGCGAGGAAATCGATCGTCTGAAGGCTCATGTCGCCGCAGCGCGCGATCTCCTGGTGAAAGGTGGCCCCGCCGGGCGCCGGCTGGACTTCCTTGCACAGGAATTTAACCGCGAATCGAATACCATCTGCTCGAAGTCGAATGCTTCGGCGGTCACCGCTGCCGGCATCGAGCTGAAAGTCGTGATCGACCAGTTCCGCGAGCAGGTCCAGAATTTGGAGTAAGACATGAAACCGGCGAAATCCTCGCCCGTGCAGATCGCCCGCCGCGGTCTGATGCTTGTCATCTCGTCGCCGTCGGGCGCCGGCAAGTCCACCATCGCGCGCACGCTGCTGGAGACCGACAGGCAAATCGGCCTTTCCGTCAGCGTCACCACGCGCCAGCGCCGCCCGAGCGAAGTCGAGGATGTGCATTACCACTTCAAGAGTGTGCGCGAGTTCGAGCGGCTGCGCGATAGCGACGCGCTGCTCGAATGGGCCGAGGTGCATGGCAATTTCTACGGCACGCCGCGCGAGCCGGTCGAGCAGGCCATGGGCGAAGGCCGCGACATGCTCTTCGACATCGATTGGCAGGGCGCCCAGCAATTGCAGGAGAAGATGTCGGCCGACGTCGTCTCGATCTTCGTGCTGCCGCCGACCATGACCGAGCTTCAGTCGCGGCTGCATCGCCGTGCCGAGGATTCCGAGGCGGTCATCCAGACGCGCCTCGCCAACAGCCGCGCCGAGATCGCCCACTGGCGCGAATACGACTATGTCATCGTCAATGACGATCTCAACGCCGCCCTCGACGCCGTCCAGTCGATCGTCAAGGCCGAACGCCTGCGTCGCGACCGCCGCCACGGCATGTTCGACTTCGTCCGCGAGTTGCTGGAAGAGACGCCGTCGCTTTAGAGTAAACTCCTGGGAAAACCGCTCGCACCTCGCTGGAGTTGCCCTACAGGCTGTTCGCGAGAAGGCAGAATTCCTCGACGGACAAGGTTTCAGCCCGCCGCGCCGGATCGATCCCGGCCTTGACGAGCAGGCTCTCGCCGCCGAGCGGTTTCAGGCTTTGACGGAGCATCTTGCGGCGCTGGCCGAAGGCGGCCTGCGTCACCTTTTCCAGGTTGGCGACGGCGCAGGGGATGGGGGTGTCGCGGGGTATGAGATGCACGACCGTCGACGTCACTTTCGGCGGCGGCGTGAAGGCTTGCGGCGGCACGTCGAAGGCCATGCGTGCCTCCGTCCGCCAGCCGCAGAGCACACCCAGGCGGCCGTAATGGTCATCGTCTTCGTTGGCGACGATACGCTCGCCGACTTCCTTCTGAAACATCAGCGTCAGCGACTGCCAGAACGGCGGCCAGGCTTTCGGCAGCAGCCAATTGACCAGCAACTGCGTGCCGACATTGTAGGGCAGGTTGGCGATGATCTTGACCGGGCCTTCCGGGACCAAGGTCTCGAAATCAATCTTCAGCGCATCGCCTTCGATCACCTCCAGCCGGCCGGGATAATGATCGGCGATCTCGGCGAGTGCCGGCAGGCAGCGGGGATCCCGCTCGATGGCGATGACCTTTCTGGCGCCGAGCGCCAGGATCGCCCGCGTCAATCCGCCAGGGCCGGGGCCGACCTCAACGATGGTCGCCTCTTCGAGTGTACCCGCCGTGCGGGCGATCTTCTGCGTGAGGTTGAGGTCGAGCAGGAAATTTTGCCCGAGCGCCTTGCGCGCATCGAGGCCGTGACGCTGGATGACGTCGCGAAGCGGCGGCAGGCCATCGAGTGCTGCCATCAGCGACGGCTTTCCACACTGCGGCCGAGTTGCGCGGCGAGCTTCAGCGCTGCGACGAGGCTGTGCTCGCGCGCCAGTCCCTTGCCGGCAATGCCGAAAGCTGTGCCGTGATCCGGCGAGGTGCGCACGAAGGGCAGCCCGAGCGTCACGTTGACGCTGTCGTCGAAACCAAGTGCCTTGGCCGGGATCAGCGCCTGATCGTGATACATGCAGATGGCGACGTCGTATCGCGACCGCGCCTCGTCATGAAACATCGTATCGGCGGGCAGGGGGCCGATCGCATCGATGCCCTCGTCGCGCAGGCGCTCGATCGCCGGGCGGATGACGTCTTCGTCCTCCGTGCCGATCGCTCCGCCTTCGCCCGCATGCGGGTTGAGGCCGGCAACGGCGAGCCGCGGTGCCTCGATGCCGAAGCGCTGCTTCAGGTCTTCATGGGCGATCCGGCAGGTTTCCATGATCAGTTCGCCCGTCAGCGCCGCCGGCACGTCCCGGATCGGAATGTGGATGGTGACGGGAATGGCCCGGAGCTTCGGTCCGGACAGCATCATGACAGGTGTCACCGGCCGGCCGGTCGCCCTGGCGGCGAGATCGGCGAGAAATTCGGTATGGCCGGGAAACCGGAAACCTGCCTCGTAAAGCACGGCCTTGGCGATCGGATTGGTGACGACCGCGAGCACTTCGCCGCTGATGACAAGCGACACGGCTTTCTCGATCGACGCGATCGTGCCTTTCGCCGTCGCCTCATGCGGTTCGCCGGCGACGACCTCGATACCAGCAGGTATGGTCATGACGGGCAGCGCGTCGGCAAAAATCCCGGCGGCTTCGCTGGCTTTATCGGTCTCGCGAATCGAAACCGCCAGATTGAGCTGGCGGGCTCTCAGCGCCAGAACATCGGGGTCGCCGATCAGGAAGAAGGGTGGCAGCCCGAGTTCACGCCGCCTCAGCCAGGCCGTCAAAGTAATATCCGGCCCGATGCCGGCGGGGTCGCCCTGGCTCAGCGCAAGCGGTCGCGAAAACGGTATCGCCATTGTCGGTCAGCGATAGGCGATCTGCGCCTTTTTGCGCAGTTCATCCAGGTATTTCTTGCTGTTTTCGTTTTCCGGGCTGGCGTCCTTGCCACCCTTGGACTTGTCGAGATCTTCCTGGCGGAAAACCATCTCGGCGGCCTGGTCGTCGGAGACCTGCCGCTGGCTGCAGATTGCCAGATATTCGACGCCCTTGTCGGTGACGCGGGTCCCTGTCGTGTTGCCCTTGGCCTGCTCGACCAGCGGCTTCCAGTCCGGCGGGATCTCGGGGGCGAGCATGCGGCCGAGATCGCGCACGGAAACGTCGCGCATCGTCGCGGCAAACACCTTTGCCTGATCGCAGCCCGGAAATTTGGAGCGCGACGCCTCGGCCTCGCCCTTGCGCTTGCCGGTGATGGCGCCGCGCTTGGCTTGCGGAATGACGAAGATGACCTGCTGCAGCATATATTCCGTCGTCACCGGCTTCTGCTTGTTGTTCTGCATCATGCGCGAGACGAGATCATAGTTCGACAGCCGTGAGGTCGAGCCGTAGCGGGCGTTGACGACACGCGGCCAGCTCATCTGCACGGCGATGAAACCCTTGAAATGATCGACGCCGACGCCGGCGCGATCGAGGATCTGCGACATCTGCTCAGGGGAAAGCTTGTTGCCGCTGGAAAAGCGCGCGAAAGACGCATCGACGTCCTGCTGCGAAACCGACATATGGACGCGGGTGACTTCCTGCCGCTTGAGCGCCTCGTCGATCAATTGCTCCTCGGCGGCCTTGGCATCGGCCTTCGTATGCTGCAGGCGCAGGAAAGCCTGGCGCTTGGCGACATCGCCGCTGGTGATGGCCGTGCCGTTCACCACCGCCTTGACTTCACTGGCCGCAAGCGCTGGACCGGCAAGGCCCGTCAGCAATGCAAGCGCTGCCCCGGCGAGGAACTTGGTTATGGCATTTTTCGCGTGAATCATCTGTTGACCTCCCGATAGCGTCGCGAGACGTTGTTCGCGGCGTTCTTACCACAGTGCGAGACACGCGGAAATCGCTTCCGTCACGGCGCGAAACCCCTATGCCTCAGATATCGACTGGCGGCAATGTCCTGCACAGGCTTACGGCGAAAGAATGGCTTCAGCCCATCTTTGCGCCGTCCGTCAGTCATTCCAGGGTGTCGGTGCCGATCTTGATGTCGCCGAGCGTGCGGAAGGTCAGCCGAGCGCCGATCGTCCAGTCGCTTGCCGTCTCGTCGTCGGAATCCCTGCTGTCCGTATAGGCGATCGTGAAGATCGTGCATTCGTCTTCATAAGAGAGGCCGAGCGTCCGGCGGCTGATCACATCATTGTTCAGATCCCAGGCAATGCCGCCGAAGATGGACCAGTAATCCTTGAACTTGACCCTGCTGTTGGTCTGGATCTCGTCATTGTCCTCGGCGAAGCCATATGCCGGCTGAGCGCTAAGATGAGTGTAGGTCAGCTGCGTCGAGAAGGTGTCGTTCTGGTAGGCCGTCGTCAGGTCGCCGCGGCGGAATTCGAAGTCCTTCTCGTCGAGGCGGTAGGAGGCTGCGACGGAAACGCCGTACGGTGTTTCGACGCCGCCAAGGCCGACATAATCGGAGCGGTCGGTTTCAAGGCCCGAATCCGCACCGACATTGACGAGGTCATCGGTCGCAAACGAATTCTGGCCGGCGATCTGATAGGATTGGCCGAAGATGCCGTGCAGCTTGTAACCGCTGTCGAATGTACCGGTGTACTGAACGCCGACATTGGCGCGGGTACCGCCTTCGATCCGGTCGTAGCCCGAGAACTTGTCGCGGTCGAACAGCGAGGTGGCGTCGAAGACGAAGCTCTGCGCATCTTCGTTCGGCAGGCGCCCTGCGAGCTGCTCGTCGGGGCGGGCATAGATCTGTGCGATCGGCTCGAGGATATGGGTGCTATTGTCCGTCGTCATCAGGATCGGATAACGCATCTCCAGCCCGGCCGTGAACATCGAGCGGGTGGCGGAATTGCCGTCGACATAGTTGCCTGTGTAGCCTGTAGGATCATCCATATTCAGCGCGAAGGCATCGCCGCGCGCGGCCAGCAGCGGCGTGATCACCAGGCCGGTCGGCGTGACATAGGTGCGCTTCCATTGCAGCTCGGCAGTCAGCCGCGAGGTCTGGCCCTTCAGGCCGCGGAAGCGGTCGAAGCCGTCGACGGTATAGAAGTCGTCATGGGTGCGCGAAATATTCGTCAGGTTGACGTCCGCCGACAGTTCGCCGCCTGCAAGCGGCTGCGGCGCCACATAGTGGTAATCGAGCGACGGATAGACGATCGCCTGCTGCTTTTCAGCGGTATTCGTCCGATCGGCATCCTGGACGTCGAAATAGAACGCCCGCATGTCGAAATAATTGCGTTTCCCGAGCCCTGTCAGGTAGATCTGGTTGGTACGATCCGTACCGGTCAGGCCCCGCAGCTTGTACGTTTTCGAGAAATTGTTGTCGCTCTGCATCATGACGTCCCAGCCGAACGTCCAGCGCGGATTGATGCGGAATTCGGCCTTCGATGCCACCATGCCACGCTGGTTAGCTTCGGCATCGGTGGTGCCGGAGCTGAAATTGCCCGGCTTTGCCTGGTCGATGCCGGCAACGCGCAGGATATGTGTGCCATTTTCAAAGCGCTGGCGGAATTCGCCTTCGATGAGGAAGCCCTGGGCCGTGTAGCCCGTCGCGGTGACCGTCGCGTCCATGCTCGGCGAGATCACATAATAATAAGGAACGGAAAGACCGAAGCCGAGATTTTGCGACAGGCTCATCGTCGGGAAGAGAAAGCCCGACTTGCGCTTCACCGTATTGTCGGGAACTTCGATGAACGGCAGGAAGGCGATCGGATGGCCGAGCAACTCGAAGCGCGCTCTCTCCAGACGGATCGTATGCGTCTCGCCGTTCTGGATCACCCGCTGGGCCTTGACCTGCCAGAAGGGCGCGCGCTTCGGATCTTCGGCGCAGGGAAGGCAGGCCGTGTAGACGCCCTTGTTGAGAATCATCTTCGTGCCGCCGACGCGCTCGCCGCTTTCGGCGACGATGCGGGTATTGTCGGCGGTCTCGATGCGCAACGAGTTCAGGAACCCGTCGGCAAAATTGTCGGTCACATCAAGGTTGTCGGCATAGATACGGTTGCCGTCCGGGCTGACCAGCTCGACATTGCCAAGCGCCATCATCCGGCCGGTCTTCTGATTGTACTCGACCTTCTGCGCGACCATTTTATAGCCGCCATAGTTGATCTGCACGCCGCCGACCGCCGACACCAGATCGGCGTCACGGTTATAGACCAGTTCATTGGCCGAAAGCAGAAGCTTGGCCCCTTCGGGGATCTTCGTCTCGATATTTTGTTCAGGCGCGCTGGCCTGGCCGTAAGAGGCCGGGACGCTGCCGAAATAGGAACATAGAGTCGCGCCGACAAGCAGGGCAACCAGCTGTTTACTAATAAAATACTTGCGGTCGCCTGCCGCCACTAGCCGTCCTCCTGATGAAGCAGAATAGTCGCACCCAAGGCCAGCGCGACGACCACCGGTATCCACGTCGCCACGAAGGGGGGCACAACTCCACTGCTTCCGAATGCCTTTACAAGCACGGTGATGACATAAAGCATGAAGCCCGAAAGGATGCCACCCAGAATCACGGAGCGGGATTGGTTGAACCGGCTAAATTTTAGGGACACTGTTGCGGCTATGAAAGTCATGGCCACCAGCAGCAATGGCTGGGACAACAGGGAGTTGAATTGCGTCTCCAGCGCCTTGGTCGAGATGCCGAAGGATTTGGCCGCCGCAATCCGGTTGGAAAGGTCAAAGAAACCAATTGTTTCCGGCGCTGTCAGCCGCTCCTGGACGAAGTCCTGTTTCAGATTGGTGCGAAGTTGAACCGAAGCTTTACGCACGGGGATTTCGCCAGGCTTGCGCTCGACAACGTTGTTAAGTTGCCAGTAACCATCTTCCAACTTTGCCGTGGCGGCGTCCTGTCTCAGAATGACCTGACCGCTTGAATCGAAATGGATCAGCACCGCGTCGATCAGCTTGGTTCCGCTCTCTTGGACCGTTTGGGCGCCGATGATGACATCGTCCCGGCCGCTGATCTGGCGCAGCCACGGAATCTGCGGTGCCTTGCGCAGAACCGCGTTCTCGCCGCGCCAGTCGGATTCGACCAGCAGCGCCTGGCGCTGTCCCCACGCGGCAAGTGGGTTCAGCGCCGCCATCGTCAACAGGCCGAGCACCAGCGAGCCGGCGATGAAGGGGAACATGAACTGCCAGACCGAAATGCCGGCTGCGCGCGTGACGACGAGTTCATATTTGCGGTTGAGGCCGATCAGCACCGTCATGCCGACGAAGAGAGCTATGAACGGCACCGTCTGCTGCAGGATGAGCGGCAGGCGCACGGCGGTCATCAGGACGCCGCCGCCGATCGTGTAGCCGGGGAGGCCGGACATGCGGCCCGCCGTCTCGCTGAAATCGAGGAGGAAGGAGATCGCCGAGACGCCGATCAGGAACCAGCCCGTCGTCACCAGATAGCGGCGAAAGAAATAACGCGACAATGTCCCGAACATCATTGGGCAGCGCCCCCGCCGGTCCTGCCGGTCACGGCAAGCAGCCTTTCCTGCATCCCTCTCCAGAAGGACGAAATCCGGTCCCGGATGAACGACGGCATGACCAGTCGTTTGTGCAGGCCGAGGAAGACGATCGAGACGATGCTGCTGACGATCGGGATGGCGTAGAGGACGGCGATATATTCAGGGTCGGTATCGATCTGATTGGCCGCGTAGAAGGCCGCCCATCGCATCGCGAAGGCATAGGCGAGAGCGCTCACCATCGGATGCAGCCGCGCTTCGCGGTGCGAGCGCGCATCGCCGGCGATCGCCAGCGAAAACAGCGCAAAGACGACGGGCAGGATCCAGTCGGTCAGCCGCCGATGCAGTTCGGCGCGGTAGCTCTGCGGCCGGATCGTATAGTCCTTGTCGGCCGGATCCGGATTGATCAGGAACCACAGGTCACGGTCGCTGGCGCGCAGCGTCGCCTGACCGCGATTCTCCGTCATGTCCGAGAGGTCGAAGGAATAGGAATCGAAATTGATGACTGAGACGTTGCCATCGGGCGTTTTGCGGTGCACTTCGCCCTCATGCATGATCAGCGTCGTGCCCGTATCGTCGACGGCGCCTTCCTTCGCATAATAGATCAGTTCGTAGGCCGGGTCGCGCTCGTCGGCGACGAAAAGGCCCTTCAGCATGCGGCCGGCCATCCGCTTCGAGATCTGCACATACAGGCCTTCATCGAGCTTGCGGAAGGTCTTTTCCTCAATCACCGAAGAGAGGAGGTCAGCATAGGTCTCGGCGATCATCTGGCGCACGACGGTCTTTGCGCGCGGCTCGACGACGTTGTCGACGAAGAATGAAAAGACGCTGATGGCGGCGGCAAGCAGCAGGATCGGACGGATCAGCACGCTGCGCCGCGCCCCGGCCGCATCGATGACGGTCAGCTCGGAATCATTGTTCATCGTCGTCAGCGTCTGGGTGATCGCGATAACGAGAGCGAAGGGCAGCACGACGGGAATGATCGACGGCAGGATCATCGTCGCCAGCTTGGCGAACGAGCCGATCGACTGGCCGCTGTCGGTAACCAGATTGATGCGCTGCAGAACCTGAGTCGTCCAAATGATCGCCAGAACGGGCAGGAGCGCCACGAGAAACATCTGGCCGACGCGCCGCAATATGTATGTCTCGAGTAGTTTCATGCCTGCCCTTGAAAGCACCTGCACGCCCAAACGGCTTTGCAGGAGAATCCCTCTACGCTCTTTGTCGCGCTTTTGCGACAAGCTGGTGTCAAAAATTCATTCAAATTTCAGAATTTTTTTGATGCTGTTGCGACTCAGTTAACGCCAGCAATGCGGCGAAGACGACAAGCGAGGAAAGCCATCCGAGAACGACGTCGGAAAGGTAGTGCGCGCCGAAGGATAGCCGCATCGCCGGGGTGAGGATCGAGATCGCCGCCACGGGCGGCGCCAGCGCAAAACGCAGGGATTTCGGAACGAAGAGCAGAAGGCAGAAGAGCCAGCCGGCGCTTGCAGCCTCGCCTGAGATGAATGAGCAGTTCGAAACGCATTTACCGGCAAGCGAACCTGCCTCGGCGAAATGCAGCGCACCGCCGAAAATATCCGTCTGTATCGGCCGCGGCCGGCCCCAATGTTCCTTCAGGACGACATTGACGAGCAGCACCGGCCCGATCAGCAGCGTTCCGAGCGCGACTTTGAGCTTTTGCGCCCGCGCAGCGTTGAAGGTCGCGCCATGCTGCCGGTAGCACTCGACGAGTTTCCACACCATCACGATCGCCACCACATAGGGCAGGCGGAAGAAGACGGTGCGCAGCAGGTCGAAGGCCGCGACGTCGCGATAGGGAAAGCCGCCGCAGATGCTCCCGGCAGCAGCAGCCGCGTCGCAATCTGCGCCCACGAAAAAAAGCTGGGAAAAATAGATGTCTATTGCGGGGAAGGCCCGGAAGACGGCAAGCAGCGCCCACCACGTCCAAAACAGCAGCATGAATGCACCGAAAGTCGTTTTCGGCAGGCGGATTGCCAGGTCCCGCCATCGATTTTTCGAAAAAACTGTCAACGCTAATATCTACGAAACTGACGAAAACATGAGAGCCCTGATGGCTGCGGGCGACCATAACAATTGTCGCAAGCCATTGACAGACCCGCCAAAGGCGAAATTATCCGCGACGGACGGATTTCAAAGAATCCCAGCGGAGAAGACATGTCAGCAAAGTTGGAAGTTTCATTCTCGAAGTCGGCAAAGCCCAATGGCGGCCTGGCGATCTTGTTGAAGACTGCGGAGGCCGACAGCGCTGCCGGCGCCGATACGGTCGACCCGGCAGGCGTGATCGTCAAGGCTGCTAGGATCGCCCGATTCTCCGCGAAATCCATGAGCGGGCTCGATATTGTCGCCCCCGAGGGCGCGCCCGTCGAGCGCATCGTCGTCATCGGGCTCGGCAAGGCCGCCGAACTCACCGCCCATGACTGGCTGAAGGCCGGCGGTGCTGCGGCATCGAGAATCAAGAACACCGACAAGGCCGCCGTCTTCATCGACGTGCCTGGCCTCGCGACCAGCGCGCGGGCAGCCGCCGATTTCGCGCTCGGCATGCTGCTGCGCACCTATAGCTTCGATACCTACAAGACGAAGAAGGGCGATGAGGAGGAAAAACCGGCGAAGTCCGTCAAGGTGACGATCGTCACCGCCGATCCGGCTGGTGCCAAGAAGGCGTTTTCCGATTCCGAAGCGATCGCCGGCGGCGTCAATCTGGCCCGTGACCTCGTCAATGAACCGCCGAACGTGCTCGGTCCCGTGGAGTTCGCCGCCAAGGCGAAGGAACTGGAAAAGCTCGGCGTCGAAGTCGAAATCCTGACGGAGCGCGAAATGCGCCGCCTCGGCATGGGCGCTCTTCTCGGCGTCGCCCAGGGCTCCGTGCGCCCGCCGCGCCTGGCGGTCATGCAGTGGAAGGGCGGCAAGGGCAAGGATCGTCCCGTCGCCTTCATCGGCAAGGGCGTCGTCTTCGATACCGGCGGCATTTCGATCAAGCCGGCGGCCGGCATGGAAGATATGAAAGGCGATATGGGCGGTGCGGCAGCCGTCACCGGCCTGATGCATGTGCTCGCCTCCCGCAAGGCCGCCGTCAACGCCATCGGCATCATCGGCCTGGTCGAGAACATGCCTGACGGCAACGCCCAGCGTCCTGGTGATATCGTCACCTCGATGTCCGGCCAGACGATCGAGGTGATCAACACCGATGCCGAGGGCCGCCTCGTGCTCTGCGATGCGCTCTGGTATTGCAACGACCGCTTCAAGCCGCAGTTCATGATCAATCTCGCCACGCTGACCGGTGCGATCGTCGTGGCTCTCGGCAACGTGCATGCCGGCTTGTTCTCCAATGACGACCAGCTATCCGCCCAACTGACGGCAGCCGGCCTGTCGAGCAACGAAAAACTCTGGCGCATGCCGCTCGGCAGGGATTACGACAAGCTGATCGACAGCAAGTTCGCCGATATGAAGAACACCGGCGGCCGACAGGCGGGCTCGATCACCGCCGCACATTTCCTCAAGCGGTTCGTGCAGGACACGCCTTGGGCGCATCTCGATATTGCCGGCACGGCGATGGGCTCGCCGCAGGACGAGATCAACCAGTCCTGGGGTTCCGGCTTCGGCGTGCGCCTGCTCGACGAACTCGTTCGCGCCCATTATGAATCCTGATGACGGACGTTCTCTTCTATCATCTGACTGAAACCAGGCTGGAGGACGCGCTTCCGCCGCTCATCGACAAAAGCGTCGAGCGCGGCTGGCGCGTTGCCGTCCAGACGCGCGAGCCGGCGCGGCGTGATGCTCTCGATCAGCATCTGTGGACTTTCCGCGAGGAGAGCTTCCTGCCGCACGGCACCGACGAGGCGGATTTCGCCGAAAGCCAGCCGGTGCTTTTGACGGTGACGCCGGACAATGCCAATGCGGCGACCGTGCGTTTCATCGTCGACGGCGCCGAGCCGCCGCCGGCCGATGCCTATGAGCGCATCGTCTTCATGTTCGACGGTCATGACCAGGAGCAACTGGAGGCCGCCCGTGCGCAGTGGAAGAAGCTGAAAGGCGAGGGGCACAACCTCACCTATTGGCAGCAGACGTCAGAGGGGCGTTGGGAGAAGAAGGCCTGAGCGTTTTACCGACACCAGAGCATGGCGCGTCTTTTCAGACGCGCCAGGACACTGTAACACTTTGAATTGCTGCATGAAGCCGTCCAGCTTCGCTCTCACCGGCTGGCGGTAGCCGTTATCCTTTCGACCCTTTGTCCTCGTCGAGGTTCGTCAGGATGTTGAGGGGGACGATCCCGCCAGCACTTTCCGACGCGTCGAGCGCCTCGACTGCCAAAACATGCTTTCCATTCGGACTGACAAAAGCGAATGCCCACGCCTTGTCGGCAAAGGTGCTGACCGGCATTTCCGCCCAGCCGGCTTGATGGACAAGGCGTTCGGCATAATAGGCTTTGATGGTCTGCGGTTCGGTGGTGCTGGCGAGATTGCGCGCCAGGATGCGCATGGACTTCTCTCCGAACCGCCCTTCCAGTTGGCCCAACACCCTGCGAGTGGCCTGCCAATCCTCTGCCTGGGTCGCCGATCCGAAGGAATATTCCTCGGATCGGGAAAGGCCCGGTGCATCAGGCGGCATGGCGACCTGTTCGCTCCAACATGCCGCAAGGCCGAGAAGCGGTACCACAAGGATGCCAATTTTCAACACGCGGGAAAATCGGCCCTTGCGGCCAATTTTATTGCTCATGAGCGGCTGCCCCCGAACACGATTGCCATAGGCCGGCAAATCTTGCCGGTCTCTATGACGTTATTGCGACGCTCAGTCGTGGAATGCGTCGACGAATTTCCGCTTGCCGAGCATGAAGGCATCGGCGACGTGGCGCAGCGGCGCGAGATCGACATCCGATTTGCCGGCCTTGATGATTTCGGCGAAGCGACGGTAGAGCGAGGGATATTCCTGCTCCGGCTCGGCGAACCTCAGCGCGCCGTCGATCAAAAGCTTGGCGCCGCCCTCGGCGAGCACCATCTGGCCGGCTGCCGTCTCCGCGACGATGTCCCAGCTCTGCTTGCCGGTCTGGCGCCAGTCGAATTCGGCGTGAACCGGCAGGCCGTCAGCATTGCGGAAGTGAATGTCGGCAGCGATCGGCGCATCGCGATTCTCGGGAAATTCGAGCACGGCCTCGGTGATGAAGATCGGCCGCGGCAGGATATGGGTGACGATCGATAGCGCGTTGATGCCGGGATCGAAAACGCCGAGGCCGCCGGCCTGCCAGATCCATTCCTGGTTCGGATGCCAATGGCGGACATCCTCCTTCCAGATCACATGCACGCTTTTGATCGTCGTCGCGGCAAGAAACGCCTTGGCCGCCTCGACGCCCGGCGCGTAGCGCGAATGCCAGCTGGCAAAGAGCGACGCACCCTGCTTGTTCGCCAGCGCTTCGAGATCGGCCACTTCGCTGAGCGTCGCGCCGGGCGGCTTTTCCAGGAAGACGTGCTTGCCGGCGACGAGCGCCTTATAGGCCGCCTCGTAGCGATATTGCGGCGGCATGCAGAGCGAAACGGCATCGATCGACGGCTCGGCGTCGAGCATCGCTTCGATCGTCGTATAACTCTTGACGCCTTCGACCGTGCCGTGCCGGCTTGCCGTGGCGACGAGTTCGAAATCCGGGTTCTTGGCGACGGAGGGAAGGTGCTGGTCGCGGACGATCTTGCCGACGCCGACGATGGCGAGATTGATAGGAGACATTGTGTTTTCCGAGCCTGTATAAAAGTATGATTTATTGACCTGTTTGTATCAGAAAGAGGCGCGCCGACAAGCTCTCCTCCTCCATTCTACCGCATGGTAGTTTGGCGAAGGAAGCTGTAACCCATCGCCGCGCGGGCGGCGCGCTCTTCGGAATTGCCGTCGCCGCCATGCCCGCCGGAGCCGAATTCATGGAAGAGCGGCCGGTGTCCGTCTTCCTCCAGCCGTGCGGCAAAGCGGCGCGCATGCGAGGGGTGCACGCGGTCGTCATTGGCGGAGCTTTCGATGTAGATCGGCGGATAGCTGACCTTGGTCGCCGGCCCGACATTGTGAAGCGGCGAATAGCCGAGCATGAAGTCCCGGTCCGCCGGCGTCTCCGGGTCGCCATATTCGTCCATCCAGGCTTGCCCTGCGCTGAACAGGTGGAAACGTGTCATGTCGAGGACCGGCACCTGGCACCAGACGGCGCCGAAATCGTCGGGATAGCGCGTCAGCATCACGCCGGTCAGCAGTCCGCCATTGCTGCCGCCCTGGCAGGCGATCCGCGACGGCACTGTATAGCCGCGGGCGACGAGATCGCGGGCGATGGCGACGAAGTCGGCAAACGCCCGGTCTCGCCCCTGCCGCTTGGCGCTGCGATACCAGTCGGGCCCGAATTCGCCACCGCCGCGGATATAGGCCTGCACATAGGCGCCGCCTTGTTCCAGCCAGCGTCCCGTCACGCCGGAATAGTTCGGCGATAGCGAAACATCGAAGCCGCCATAGCCGTAAAGCAGCACCGGCAGCGCGCCCTTGGTCCACTGCTTCGGCAGGACCAGCCGGTAAGCAACCTTCGTTCCATCCTCGGAAACAGCCTCCAGCAGTTCGGATGACATATCGGTCGCATCGAAATAGCTCGGCGCCGTGGCGACGAAAATCGGCTCGGCTTGCTTGCTGCGATCCGACAGCTCGAGGCGGTAACAGACGGGAGGCTGCAGGAAGCCCTGGCCGACGATGTAGAGCGTATCGTCGCCAAGATGCAGATCCGCATGGAGCGGCCTGAAATGAGCCGTCTGCATATCCGCCGGCAGTGCGATCTCGCGCTGTTCGGCATCGGGCCTTGTCAGGTCCAGCACCATGAGACGCGGACGCAGCCGATCGGAGATGATGAAGACGCACCACTCCTGCATCAGCATCATCTGCGCGATCGACTGGCCCTCGCCAGGCTCAAACAGGATCCGCTCCGGCCCGAGCATGGCCGTCTCCGAGGCGGGGTCGAAGCGTTGCAGCACGAGGCTGCCGGTCGCAACGCGCTCATCGGTCTTTGCCCGCCAAAGGCAATGATCATGATTGAACTGGAAATCGGCTTCCTTAGGCAGATCGATGCGCCGCTGTGTGCCGTTATCGGCGATCAGGAAAGCGCTCGCGACGCCGATCTCGTGGGCGGCGACGAAAATATCGATCAATCCGCGATCCGCCGAAGCGCCTGATAGGGCAGGGTCGATGACGAGATTGAAGCCGTAGACGTCCTCGTCTGCTGCTTCGAACATGACGGCGGCATCTTCCGGCCGCTGCCCGCGCTTCAATCGCCGTCCGACGCGCGGCCATCCCGAGCGGGTCGCCGAAAATCGGTCGATGGAACCGAAATAGCAGATTTCGTCGCGGCTCAGCCAGGTGGCATGCGATCGTGCGGCCGGTGTATCGAAGCCGCCCTCGACGACCTGTTTCCGCTCGGCGTCGAATTCGAGCAGCCGGAGAAGGTCGGAGCCGCCGTCCGAAAGCGTGAGCAGCACCCGCGTCGGCTCCCATGGGCAGGTGACGGCGCCGCGCCAGTTCCAGCGCTTGCCTTCCCTGACGCAGAAGGCGTCGAGGTCGAAGACCGGCTCCCAGGCGGCGTCCGGCAGCGGCTCCTGGTCCGCCGGCAGGCGGAGCCAGATGCCGAGGGGATTGTCCTTGCTCTGCCGGAAATCGAACAGCCACTCGGCTCGGCGCATCGGGACGATCAGCCTGTCCTGCCGCTCGATCAGCGCCTTGATCGCGTCGCGATCCCTCTCGAATTCAGGTGTTCTCAGTGCCGCGTCGGAAACCCGGTTGTGCTCGTCAATGAACTGGCGGGTGCGCGGATCGTCGTCCGTTTCGAGATGAAGGTTCATATCTGACCTGCCGGCTTCCGTTGACGTCGCACTGATCTAGGCAGCCAACCCGGGCTTGGCAACCCGCCTTAGCGGATCGTCACGAAATCGGCTGAGGCAACGACGGTGTTCGGCACCTCAGTCTTCTTGAATTTCAGCGTCACCACCTTGTAGCCTTCGGCTTCGAGCCTCGAGAGCAGGCTCGGCAGCATCGCCACCGTGCGTTTGTGGATGTCGTGCATCAGGATGATGCCGCGGCCGCGCTTGTGTAAGAGGTTCATCGTCCGCTGCGTCGCGGAGACCCGCGTCGTGGTGAAATAGTCTTTGCTGTCGATGTCGACATCCATGACCACCATGTCGCGCATGGCGATCGCAGCACGCAGCCTGTGGCTCTCGGCAAGATAGGGGAAGCGGAAGAAGGAGACATCGGTTCCGGTCGCCTTGGTCACCGTCAATTCGCCCTTGATCACCTCGGCCATCGCCGCGTCGAAACTCAGCGAAGCGAGGTTGGCGTGGTCATAGGTGTGACTGCCGATCGTGTTGCCGTCCTGGGCGACCTTGCGGGCGAGCGCCGGATGCATCTCGGCCATTTCGCCGACCATCATGAAGGCGCCCTTGACGCCGAACTGGTCGAGGATTGCCAGCACCTTGTCGGTCCGGCCGGGGATCGGGCCATCGTCGAAGCTCAGGATCACTTCCTTGTCCTGCAGCTTGAGCTCGGCGAGCGAGGAGACCTCCAGCGTCCGTCCGGCGAGATGGTGCGGGCCGGCAAGGCGCGGCGCCGCATCGTCGCCGGTATAGGCAAGCGCCCGTCCCTCGGGCGCGATCACCGAGGAGGTCTTGATCGAGGTATCGGGAGCGGCTTGTCTGGTGGTGCTGCAGGCGGAGAGGGCGGCCGTGAGGGCCATGCAGGACAGAATGAAAAAACGATACATGGAAAGGGCTCAACAAATCGGTAACGAATGTTGAGACAACCTTTCGGATTATGGTTAATGATCGGTTGATAATGGCCGGAATTGCGTTGATGTGCGGCACTTCGCCACGCTTTCGATAGAGCATGATGCCGAAAAGTGTCAGCGGTTTTCGGACGACATCATGCTCCAACTGTTTAATTTAGAACAGGATTCAGATTTTAGGCCGATCCGGCCTAAAATCATCCTGTTCTAAGGCCTGTGGCTATCCCGCCATCGCTTCTTCGTATTCGGCAGACAGCATCAGCCAGTCTTCCTCGGCAGCAGCGAGTCTTGCCGCAGCCTCGCCGCGTTGCTTCACCTTTTCGGCGGCCTTGGCGGGCGTCTTTTCGTAAAGGGCCGGATCCGCAAGTTCCGCATCAAACGCCTGAATCTGTTTCTCCAGCTTCGCCGTCAAGGATTCGATTTCGTTGATCTTTTTCCTGAGCGGCGTTAGCGAGGCGCGGCGTTCGGCATTGAGCTTGCGCTGGTCGGCCTTCGACGTCGCATCTTCAGTCAGCTGCGGCTTTTCTTCTTTTTTTTTACCGGAACTGACGATGAGGTCGCGATACTCGTCCATATCGCCTTCGAAGGTCGTCACCGTACCGCCGTTGACCAGCCACAGCCGATCGACGGTCGCTTCGATCAGATGGCGATCGTGCGAGATCAGGATGACGGCGCCTTCGTAGTCGTTCAGCGCCTCGATCAGCGCGCGGCGGCTGTCGATGTCGAGGTGGTTGGTCGGCTCGTCGAGGATCAGCAGATTGGGCGCATTGAAGGCGGCAAGCCCCATTAGCAAGCGAGCTTTTTCGCCGCCGGAAAGATCCTTGGCGGCCGTCGCCATCTTCTCGGTCGCAAGCCCCATCTGGGCGACGCGGGCGCGCACCTTGGCTTCCGGCGCACCGGGCATCAGGCGGCGCACATGCTCCACCGGCGATTGCTCGGGAATGAGGTCGTCGAGCTGGTGCTGCGCGAAGAAGCCGATCTTCAGGCTCGGCGCGATCTTCACTTCACCGCTTTCCGGCGCCAGCCGGCCGGAGATGAATTTGGCGAAGGTCGATTTGCCGTTGCCGTTCGAGCCGAGCAGGGCGATGCGGTCGTCATTGTCGATGCGCAGATTGAGGTTCTTCAGGATCGGATTGCCGGGCTCGTAGCCAACGGCGCCGCTCTGGATCGCGACGATCGGCGAAGCCGGCTGCTTTTCCGGCTCGGGAAAAGTGATCGGCTGTACGTGGGCCTCGATCACCGCGGCAACCGTTCCCATGCGTTCCAGCGCCTTGACGCGCGATTGTGCCTGCCGGGCCTTGGAAGCCTTGGCCTTGAACCGGTCGATGAAGCCCTGCAGATGTTTGCGCGCCGCGTCGTTCTTGGCCTTGGCCTTGGTCTGCAGCTCGTCGGCTTCCGCCTTCTGTCGCTCGAACTGGTCGTAACCGCCGCGATAGAAGGTGAGCTTCTTCTGGTCGAGATGGACGATCGCATTGACGGCATTGTTCAACAGGTCGCGATCGTGGCTGATGATGATGACAGTGTGCGGATAGCGCCTGACATAATCTTCCAGCCACAGCGTGCCTTCGAGGTCGAGATAGTTGGTCGGCTCGTCGAGCAGAAGCAGATCCGGCTCGGAAAACAGCACGGCGGCAAGTGCGACGCGCATGCGCCAACCGCCGGAGAAGGAGGAGGCGGGGCGGGCCTGCGCGTCCTTGTCGAAGCCGAGGCCGGCAAGAATGCTCGCCGCGCGCGCTTCGGCCGAATGCGCGTCGATATCGACAAGGCGCATCTGGATTTCTGCGATGCGGTGCGGATCGGTTGCCGTTTCCGCCTCGGCAACGAGGGCCGTGCGTTCCTTGTCCGCGGCAAGCACGATCTCGATCAGCGCGTCTTCGGTCGCCGGCGCTTCCTGCGCCACCTGGCCGATGCGTGCAGCCTTCGGGATCGACACCGTTCCGCTCTCCGAGCCGAGATCGCCGGTGATGACGCGAAAAAGCGTGGACTTGCCGGCGCCGTTGCGCCCGACGAGTCCCGCCTTCGTGCCTGAAGGCAGCGAAACGCTGGCATTGTCGAGGAGCAGGCGCCCGGCGATGCGGGCGGAAATATCGGTGAGCGTGATCATGGCCGGCGTTTTGGCCGAAAGCGCCCGCCAAGGCAAGAGCGCTTGTCAGTCCTGGAGCATGATGCCCAAAAGCGGGAGTGGTTTTCGGACCTCCGGCCGGATCTAGCGGCCGAAAGCCTGCACCGGCAGTCGGGGGTTCGACTGCGCGGCGAGAAGCGCCACGCGGGCATTGGCCTGCAATTGTCCCGGTGTTGCCGCATCGGTGCTGAGCGCCACGCCAATCGAGATGGTGAGCCTGCCGGGATCGGCCTTGTCGGATGTCGCGAAGACCAGATTGTCCTCGACGGAGGCGCGCAGCCGTTCGGCAATAGCAATCGCATCCTGCATGCCGACATTGGAAAACAACAGGGCGAATTCGTCGGCCTCGGTGCGGGCGACGAAATCGTTTTTCTTGACCGACTTGCTGAAAAGGCCGGCAAGCTTCTTCAGGAGCTTGTTGCCTGCCTGGGTGCCGTATTTGTCGTTGAGATCGGTGAAATTGTCGATATCGACCATGATCAGTGCGCTGCCGGCGGCACCTTCTTCACGCTTGTAGAGATCGGCGATCGTCCGGTTCAGCGCGATGCGGTTTGGAAGCCCGGTGATCCTGTCGGCGATCGCGGCCGATTGCATCGCCGAAATGCCGCGCTCCAGCGTTTCCAGCGTCTTGATATCGTCCTGCAGCTTCGCGCCGATTTCCATCTCGGCTGCAAGAACTGTCGAAAGCGAGGCAGTGAGATAATCGACCTCGCTGAGGAAGGCGGCAAGGCTCTGGTCGTCTTGGCCGGAGACGGATTTCAGGATGGCGCCGCAGGCGCGCGCAAAGGCGTTCTTGTGCTTCAGCCCTTCGGCAAGCCGCTCCGCCACGTCGCGCAGCATCCGGCTCGCCTCGTTCCGCGACGTCTCGCCCGCCAGCCCGCAATGGCCGACGAGCCGGTATTTCAGGCCGAGTTCGTCGAGCATCGGCTGCTGCGGCTGAGGGCCGAGTGCTGCAATATCCTGCGCAAGGCCTGCATTGAGCCCGATGATCGCCTCATGAAAGAGTTCGTAATTGCGCGGGAGCGCCGCAACGTTCAGGCGCGCCATGTGCTGGGCGATCTTCTGAATATCCGCCATCGGCGCCGGGCGCGCAGCCTCGCGCGGCACCAGTGCGTTTGCGCTTCCATTCTGCATGACGATCCCTCGCGACCCGGCCTCATTTCTCAGATCAGGCTATGCCCGCAAGCGTTTAAGAGAGGCTGAATTTTCGACGGGAAGCCTGGGATTCACGGGTGGAACCGGCGAAGGCGGTTAATTCAGTCTTGATGGTGAAGGTCTTACATCCACTCGCGGCCCTCGCTACGGAGGAAGTAGATGAGATCCAACGTGAGGCTCGGCTTGCCCAGCGCCGTCAGCGTCATGTGGCACTGGCCGCGATGATGGGTCTGGTGGTTGAAGAGATGCGCGAGCGCTGGCGCCAGCGGCTGGGTGAATTCGCCCGGTTGCGTCACCGGCACATAGGTGAAGTCGGCGGCAAGGGCTGCCTCGTCCAGCGTGTCCATCCAGGCAATGATACGCTCGTCCTCGGCTTTGCGCGCGGCAGCAAGCGCATCCAGTTCTTCGAAGAGCAGGGCATCGAGTGTCGTCGGTGCCTCGCCGGCACCGCTGAAGCGCTTCATCCATATCCGGTCGGCGACGATCAGATGATTGAGCGTGCGATGCAGCGAGCCGAAAAAAGCGCCGTGGTCGCTGCGGAATTCCGCGTCGCTGAGTTCGGCCGCAGCCGCATAAACTTGCGTGTTGGCCCAACGATTATAGGCGGCGAACATCCTGTAATGTTTTAGCATTCAGTCCCTCCCGGATTGGTCGCGGCAGTCTAGCCCTTTTCCCCGGAAATCGCAGTGATGCGCCCATGAAATTTCCTGATTTGATCGCAGCCGCTTTCTGTCGTGGAATGGATGGAGCTACGATCTCGAAAGGACTGTCATGACCAGAGCCCTCTATTCCCTCTGCGGCGCTGACGAGCAGCGCTTCTTTTCGCCCCATTGCTGGAAGGCGGTGATGGCGCTTGCGCATAAGGGGCTCGATTTCGAGGAGATTCCGACGACCTACGCCCGCATCCGCGCGATCGGCGGCGGCGTCTCGTCGATCGTGCCCGTTCTCGACGACAATGGCCGGCTGATCCCCGACAGTTTCGACATCGCCCTCTATCTGGAGGAGGCCTATCCCGAGCGGCCGTCACTGTTCAACGGCGAAGGCGGCAAGTCTCTGTCGAGGATGGTGGAAGGCTATTCGCAAATGATCATCCATCCGGCGATCATGCGCATCGCCCTTCTCGATATCCATGCGAACCTCGACGAGGAAGACAAGGCCTATTTCCGTCAAAGCCGGGAGGCTCGGCTTGGCAAGCCGTTGGAAGTGGTTGCCGCCGACAGCGAGGCGGAGAAGGCCGCCTTCGGCGCCAAGCTGGAGCCGCTACGGCACATGCTGAAGTTTCAGCCCTTCATCGGCGGGCAAACGCCGCTCTTTGCCGACTATATCGTCTTCGGCGCGCTGCAATGGCTGCGTGTCTCCGCCGGTCTCGCCATGCTAGCCACCGACGATCCCGTCATGGCCTGGTTCGAACGCTGCCTCGATCTTCACCAAAGCCGCGGCAGGACTGTGACAGCGGCGTGAAATTGCCGCCCACCTCTTGTTTTCGGGCGTTGGGGCGGGTAAAGACCGCCCACTTTTCCCGAGAAAACAGAGGATTTGACTATGGCGATTGAACGCACCTTCTCGATGATCAAGCCGGACGCAACGAAGCGCAACCTGACGGGCGCCATCACCAAGATGCTCGAAGATGCCGGCCTGCGTGTCGTCGCTTCCAAGCGCGTCTGGATGAGCCGTCGCGAAGCCGAAGGCTTCTACGCCGTTCACAAGGACCGTCCCTTCTTCGGCGAACTGGTCGAAGGCATGACCTCCGGCCCGACCATCGTCCAGGTGCTGGAAGGCGAAGGCGCGATCCTCAAGAACCGCGAGATCATGGGTGCCACCAACCCGGCAAACGCTGACGAAGGCACGATCCGCAAGGTTCATGCTCTGTCGATCGGCGAAAATTCCGTTCACGGCTCGGATGCTCCGGAGACGGCTGCCCAGGAAATCAAGTACTGGTTCTCCGATACGGAAATCGTCGGCTGAGGCCACGCTTCGGCATTCGCCGGCAATGCTTTGAATTGACTCTCGAAAGCCGGGGCCTTGCTCCGGCTTTTTCCATGCATTTTTCTATGCCGGGCATTTGTCGGTGTTCGAGAAATCGACGCTGCCATCAGGCTTGAAGACCTCCGGGTTCTTGTCATAAAGCGCGCCGAGCACGAGCGGCTTGCTCGGCAGGACGGTCTGGTCGAGGTCGGACCGGAACTGCGTCTTCAATTCCTGCAACACCTTGCCGTCCTTGTCGACCAGCCGGACACTCACGGAATAGGGGCGGTCCTTGCGCACGCAGTGCAGTTTTTCGCTCTGCAGCGCGATCTTGTCGTCGATCGGGTAGATTTTCTGGTTCAGCACCAGCGGATCGCCTCCTTCAGGATTTTCAAATTCGGCGATGATGACCGAACCGTCGGGGATGGGCCCTGTCTTCTTCAGCGTCAGCAGATAGGTGGCGCTCGCCACCCGATAGTTGAAGACAAAGAGATGGCCGGTGACCTCGACCAGGTTTTCAGCCTGGCGCTGGCAGGCTGACAGCATCAGCCCGGCCACCGCCGCCATCACGATCCAATGCTTTCTCATGGCGTCTCCTCCTTCTTGCGGCGATAGTGACGGTTCGCCTTGGCGCGGTTGCCGCAGACCGCCATGTCGCACCAGGCCCGGCTTCTGTTCTTGCTGCGGTCGATGAACAGCCAGCCGCAATTGCCGCAGATCTTCATGCGCTGGGGATCGGGCATAGCGATCAGCCGTAGTGCCGAATGGGCGGTTGCCGCGGCCAGGCTGTCGGAGCCCGCGTCGCGCAATGTCCTCGCCAGCGCTTCCAGCAGGCTGGCGAGCAATTGGTCGTCGTCGCCATTCAGTATACGCTCGCGAAAATAGAGATCGATTGTTTCCCGCAGCGTGATGAAATCCGCTTCGTTTTCCGCCGCCACCGGTGCGATGTTGCCGAAAAGGGCGCGTTCGGCGCAGAATTCGGCCGCAGCGTTTGGAAAGCTCTGCATCTGCTCCCTGACCGCGAAGCGGTCGATCCGCCGCACTGCATCGTGGCGCAAAACGACGCTGTTGACGACATCAAGCGCCAGTGCGCCGCCGGCAAAGCGGTGAGGGGTCCAGGAAAAGCTCATGATGAAATTATAACTGGTGAAATAACTTTTACCAGTTATAATTTTGGTGACGCGGAGTGTCTGTGAATGGCCTATCTTCTGCAGCAGCTGGCGAATGCGGTTCCGCTCGCTGCTCTCTATGCCGCGCTTGCCTTCGGTTATGCCGTCGCCTTCGGCGTGACGAAGCGGGCCGACATCACCTATGGGGCGATCTTTGCCTTCGCGGGCCAGATCCTGCTGCTCTTCACCGAACTCGCCTATGTCAGGTTTTGGCTGGTGCTGCCAGCCGCCCTTGCCGTCGGCGCCTGCGCTTCCATCGTCTATTCGCTGGCGGCGGGGCTATGGATCGGCCGCTCGATCATGCTGCCGCTGGTCAACAAATCGCCGAATACGGTCATCGTCGCTGCCCTCGGCATCATGATCGTGCTGATGGAGACCGCCCGGCTTGCGGCCAATACCCGCTCTATCTGGCTGCCGCCGTTCCTGAACGACACGGTCGTCTTCTGGAGCGATGGCCTGTTCAAGGTGACACTCACTTATATCCAGTTGATCAACACGGTACTGATGTGCGCCATCGTCGCGGTGGGTACGCTGATCCTCAGGCGCACGGCGTGGGGCCGCGTCTGGCGCGCCGTCACCGATGATCCGCTGGCCGCCGAACTCTGCGGCACCAGCGCCGACCGCGTCTTCCTCATCGCCTATACGGCCGCGGCGCTTGTCGCCACCATCTGCGGCATCCTCGCCACCTTCTATTACGGCTCGATGGATTTCGGTGCCGGCCTGATGTTCGGGCTGAAGGTGCTGCTGATCGCAGCCGTCGGCGGCTATTCCGATCCGCTGCGCTCGGCAGGCGGCGCTGCCGGGCTTGCCGTCGTCGAAACCATGTGGGGCGCCTACGGCCCCTTCGTCTGGCGGGATCTGGTCGTCTTCTCGCTGCTCGTCCTGCTCTTGGTCATGAGCCGCAGAGAACGAGTAGTGCTCTAATTATTTCCACTTGTCGCGCGCCGCATCGTCGGCGTCTTTCGCCGCGACCCAGTCGCCGGTGGCGCCATCCCGCACATGCTCCTTCTTCCAGAAGGGCGCTGCGGTCTTCAGGAAATCCATGACGAAATTCGCGCCGTCGAACGCCGCCTGCCGGTGTGGCGCCGCTGCGACGACGAGCACGATATTCTCGCTAGTTGCGATCTTTCCGTAACGGTGGATAGCGGTGAGGCCGAGAAGTCCGAAGCGCTGGATGGCGAGATCGCCGATGCGCCGGATCTCCGCTTCGGCCATGCCGGGATAATGCTCGAGCTCGAGGGCAGCAAGCGTGCCGCCTTCATCGCGGCAGAGGCCGGAAAAGGTAACGACGGCGCCGATGCCGGGTTTGCCTTTGGAGAGCAGATCGACCTCGGCCTGCAGGTCGAAGTCTTCATGCTGGACGCGGATGGTGGGGGTGATGATCACGACAAACGCCCCTGTTGCTGTGAGGCGCATTCACATCCCAACCCGCCCTCATTCCTGTGCTTGTCACAGGAATCCAGTGCGCCCAAGTCCTTGGGCGCGGGAGGAGCAATTGCCAAAAAGAAAGAGTCATTCATCGCGCGGACGCGCGATGGCTGGATTCCTGTGACAAGCACAGGAATGCGG
This sequence comes from Rhizobium sp. SRDI943, assembly GCF_057653695.1. Classification (NCBI taxonomy): domain Bacteria; kingdom Pseudomonadati; phylum Pseudomonadota; class Alphaproteobacteria; order Hyphomicrobiales; family Rhizobiaceae; genus Rhizobium; species Rhizobium sp. SRDI943. The sequence continues at coordinate 1,221,926 of NZ_CM172787.1, forward strand.
GAGAGAAAGGAAGTCTCAGTCCTACCCATTGTCAGCTTCCAAAGCCCGACCGAATGATCGTAATCACCCACCCGTCATCGGCGGAAATATACCGATCTCTTTCGCCCCTGATATCGGCTCGTCATGTTCGACATGCTCCATGTCGAGCGCCACGCGGATCACGTCGGGATATTGAAGTGCGGTCTCATATTCTTCGCCCAGCGTCTTCAAATGATTCAACAGATCGGCGACGGTGACGACGGAGGAGGGGAGGTCGATCTCCTCCTCGCCCTTGCCGATGCGCTCGCGCACCCAGGCGAAATAGACAAGCCGCGTCATTCCTCGTCATCCACGATATGTTTCACCCCGGCGCGGAAATAGTCGTAACCGGTATAGATGGTCAGCAGTGCGGCGATCCACAGCAACGCGATGCCGGTCTGCGTCGTATAGGGGAAAATCTCGTCTCCGGCCGGGCCGGCGAGCAGGAAGGCGATGGCGACGAGCTGCAGCGTCGTCTTCCACTTGGCAATCCGCGTCACCGGTACGCTGACTTTCAGCGCCGCCAGATATTCGCGCAGTCCCGACACCAGGATCTCGCGGCAGAGAATGGTGATCGCCGCCCAGATCGACCAGCCGGCGATTGTCTGGTCGGCCGCGACCAGGAGAAGGATCGAGGCGACCAGCAGCTTGTCGGCGATCGGGTCGAGCATGCGGCCGATATTCGACGTCTGGTTCCAGATGCGCGCGAGATAGCCATCGAGGAAATCGGTGAGCGAGGCGATGACGAAGATCCACAGCGCCACCCAGCGCGCCGTATTGCTGATCGACAGCCTGCCCTCGATGAAGAAGCAGAGAACGATCAGCGGTACGGCGAGGATGCGGCCGTAGGTCAGAAGATTGGGAATGCTATACGCACGCGATGCCATGGGATCGTTTCTCTGAATTGATGCGCCGCTGCAGCGCCGCGCGTCTTTTCAGGCGCGCAAAGGACGCTGTAACACTTTAGAATATCCGCATCGAGCTTTCCGAAAGTCGATTCCGATTTTCGGGCCGATGCGGTAGATGACGGCTTTGGCCGCGGACCGTCAACATTCTTTCTGTCTTTTCACCGCCTTTGCGTGGAATTTGCGACGGACGCCGGTTATTTCGCGGCGTCGTCATGGAAATGGTTATAGACCTGCTTGGCGACGGCTTCCGATATGCCTTCCACCGCCATCAGGTCGGACAGGGCGGCGCGCGAAACCGCCTTTGCCGTGCCGAAATGCTGAAGCAGCGCGCGTTTGCGCGACGGGCCGATGCCTCCGATCTCGTCGAGCGGGTTCTTGATCATTTCCTTCTTGCGCCGTGCCCGGTGCGAGCCGATCGCGAAACGGTGCGCCTCGTCGCGCATGCGCTGGATGAAGTAGAGCACCGGATCGCGCGGCGGCAGCGTGAAGCTCTCGCGTCCCGGCGGGAAGAAGCGTTCACGCCCGGCGTCGCGGTCGACACCCTTGGCGATGCCGATCGCCGTCACGCTGTCGGTGATGCCGAGTTCGGCAAGGATGGCGCGCACCGCCGTCATCTGCCCCTGGCCGCCGTCGATGAGGATCACATCGGGCCACGTGGGGAAGGGCATGTCGGCAGCGTCGGGTGTGGCCACCTGCGCCGTCCGGTCAGGAATGCCGTCCTCCTTGATCAGCCGCGAGAAACGCCGCGACATCACCTCCTTCATCATGCCGAAGTCGTCGCCGGGCGTGATGTCGGTCGATTTGATGTTGAACTTGCGGTACTGGTTCTTGACGAAACCTTCCGGCCCCGCGACCACCATGCCGCCGACGGCATTGGTGCCCATGATATGCGAGTTGTCGTAGATCTCGATGCGCTGCGGTGCGTAGGCAAGCCCGAACGTTTCCTTGAAACCTTCGAGCAGCCGCGACTGTGACGCCGTCTCGGCGAGCTTTCGTCCATGCGCCTCGCGCGCATTGCCGACGACATGGTCGACCAGATCCCGCTTCTCGCCGCGCTGCGGCACCAGGATGGAAACCTTGTGGCCGGCCTTTTCGCTGAGTGCTGCGGCGAGCAGCTCCAGTTCCTCGACCGTCTGCGACAGCATGATCTGCTTCGGCACCGGCTTGTCGTCGTAGAACTGCGCCAGGAAGGAATTCAGCACTTCCGCGCTCGAAAGCTGCGGATCGGCCTTCGGGAAATAGGCGCGGTTACCCCAGTTCTGGCCGGTGCGGAAGAAGAACACCTGGATGCAGGAGATGCCGCCCTCATGATGGATGGCGAAAACGTCAGCCTCCTCGACGCCGGCCGGATTGATGCCCTGATGGCTCTGCACATGCGACAGTGCGGCGAGGCGATCGCGATAGATCGCCGCCCGCTCGAAGTCGAGGTCTTCGGCCGCCTGGTTCATCGCCTCGGCCATATGCGACTTCACCTTCTGGCTCTTGCCGGACAGGAAGTCCTTCGCCTCCTGCACCAGTTCGCCGTACCCCCCATCGCTGACCTCGTGGGTACACGGCCCGGAACAGCGCTTGATCTGGTAGAGCAGGCAGGGGCGTGTGCGCGTTTCGAAGACGCTGTCGGTGCAGGTGCGGATCAGAAAGGCGCGCTGCAGCGAGTTGATCGTCCGCCCGACCGCGCCGGCCGAAGCGAAGGGCCCGAAATAGTCGCCCTTTCGCGCTCTCGCACCGCGATGCTTGAAGATCGCCGGCGCCCGGTGGTCGCCGGTGATGAGGATATAGGGAAAGGACTTGTCGTCGCGCAAAAGCACATTAAAGCGCGGCCGCAAGCGCTTGATCAGATTCGCTTCCAAGAGCAGCGCTTCGGTTTCCGTGCGCGTTGTCACGAATTCCATGTTCGCCGTTTGGCGCACCATCTGGGCGATGCGGTTGGAATGCACGCGGCCGACGGCGTAATTGTTGACGCGCTTCTTCAGGCTGCGTGCCTTGCCGACATAGAGCACGTCGCCCTCGGCATTGAACATCCGGTAGACGCCGGGGCTGTTCGGCAGCCGCTTGACGAATTCGCCGATCAGTTCCGCGCCGAGAAGCCCGGTTTCATTGAGGCTGCCCGCATTCCAGTCGACAGCAGCCGCAAGCGGCACGGCGACGGAAGCGTCCACTTCGATATCGTCTTCGCTCTCATCCGTCTCGTCGTAGAGAACGCCGCCATCCGGCAGCTTTCGTCCGTTCATTCCGTAATCTCCGCCACATCGGGCGTCTGCCAGGCAAGGTGCTGGCCGCCGTCTAGGGCAATCATCTGGCCGGTGACCGAGGGCGTGTCGTAAAGGAAGCGAATCGTTTGTCCGAATTCCTCCAGCGCCGGCCCTCGCTGCAAGATAAGGGCTGAGACCTGCGCTTGGAAGTCCTCCATCGCCTGCCGCTCGCTCGGCATCGACGGGCCGGGGCCGATGGCATTGACGCGGATGCGTGGCGCCAATGCCTGTGCAAGTGTCTGCGTCGCCGTCCACAGCGCGGATTTGGAGAGGGTATAGGAATAGAAGCTGGGCCTCAGCGCCCAGACCCGCTGGTCGATGATATTGACGATCAGCCCCGCTGCCTCAGCCGGCATCTGCTGCGCGAAGGCTGCAGCAAGGATAGAGGGCGCACGAACATGCAGGTCGAAGTGCAATGCCCATGTGGCGGCATTGAAACTACGCGCGGAATCATGCTGAAAAACCGACGCATTATTGATGAGCAGATCGACCGGCCCGAGCGCTTCCGACGCCTTCGCGACCAACGCGCCCGTTTCGCCGATATCGGTGAGATCGGCTTGCAGCGCGATCGCTCGATATCCCTTCCGCCGCAATTCCGCCACCAGCTCTTCGGCCTCACCGATCGAGCCGTTCGCGTGGATGGCAACGGAAAAGCCATTTGCAGCAAGGTCTTCGGCGATTGCTCGGCCTATTCTCTTAGCAGCCCCTGTTATAAGGGCCGAGCGAAGTCTTTTGTGGTTCAAAATCGTGCCTTCTGATCCCGCGAGTCTGTCTGCAGACTATATAGGCGCCGACGGTGATTATATAAATAGGCCGTTGCGGTTGCCTCGGGGAGAGGGATATTCTATGTATTATTTAAGAATGCGATTTCTTAAAATAAGTATTTTCAGTTTAACACTTCAGTATGGTTAATGAAGTGTATGTTGCGCCAAAGCAACATCGAATTTCAGCCATGCGGAAGCCACAATGATATCACAATTTGGCTCTTTCAAATCCGCATTTGAGTTCCAATTTCAGCCTCGATCCGGAAGGGACATCTGGCAATATCCCGCCAATGCTTCACTGATAGACAGATGACAAGCGGCGCGGGACTGAAAGGAGACTAAGTATGCGTGTACTCATTGCTGGCCTCATGGCCTCCGTTTTTGCGATTGCCGGCCTCTCGGCAGCTCAGGCGGCCGATGCCGTCGACCAGATTCCGGAAGCACCGGTCGCCCAGGACGCTCCAGTCAAGCCGGCAGGCAACTGGGAAGGCTTTTACCTCGGCGGCGCCGGCACGTACAACATGGGTGACTTCGGTTCCGACCGCCACACCTACGGTTTCGGCGGCCAGGTCTTCACCGGTTACAACTGGCAGCAGGGCCAGATCGTTTACGGTGTTGAATCCGATCTCGGCTACAGCGGCGACGACGTCTCCTCGGGCGGCGTCAAGAACAAGTATGGTTGGAACGGCTCCGTCCGTGGCCGCGTCGGCTACGACATGAACCCCTTCCTGCTCTACGGCACGGCCGGTCTTGCCATCGGCGACGTCAAGGTTTCCGACGACACCTCGGACGAAAGCAAGACGAACTTCGGCTACACGGTCGGCGCCGGCGTCGAAGCCTTCGTGACCAACAACATCACGACGCGCCTCGAATATCGCTACACCGACTACCAGAGCAAGGATTACGACCTCGACTCCGGCAGCTTCTCGCGCGGTTACGACGAGAACAGCGTCAAGCTCGGTATCGGCGTCAAGTTCTAAGCTCGTCGAATATCCGAACATCGAAAAGCCGGGCACGTCGCCCGGCTTTTTGATGTCTGCTCGTTGCTCCAGACGCTGAGCCCGCTCAGCCCTCGGACTTGAGCTCGCTGTGGGCCGGGAATTTCTTGTCGAACTGCAGCTGCCAGTCGATCAGCGGCGCATGATCGGCTTCCCACTGGTCCTTGAAGCGCAGTTCGAGATAATCGAGCGTCGCCGCCAGCGCGAAATGTCCGCCATGGAGCTTCTTGCCTGTTTTCGGCGGATTGGCGCTGAGATGAGCGAGCCCGCTCGTCGCCTTCTTCCACTGCCGGTCTATCCACGGCTGATGGACCTTTTCCTCGTCGCGGAAGCGCCGCTCGTAGACGATCGCCAGCAGGCAATCGCAGATGCCGTCGCAGAGCGCCTCGAGGATTTCCACATCCGTGCGCTTGCCCTTCTTGGAAGGGTAGAGCCCGCCCTTCGTCAGCCGGTCGAAATAATGCATGATCGCCACGCTATCGTATATCGAGACCTCGTCATCGGTCAGCAGCGTCGGGATCTTGCCGAGCGGATTGTTGTCCACCAGGATCGCAGGTCCGGTATTGGTGTCGACCCGGATGGCGTTCAACTCCAGGCCTAGAAAATGCGCGGCCATCCGCACCTTGTTGGAATAGGGTGAGGCGGGCGAACAAAGGAGCTTCATGGGACACCTGATGAGATTGTGGAGCTGCGGCGCGGACTATTCCCGAAGCTAGCGCATAACCCCGAAAATCGGAATCGATTTTCGGAAAGGATTATGCGCAAATTCAAAGTGCTACAGCGTCCTTTGCGCGTCTGAAAAGACGCGCGGCGCTGTAGTTGCCCGGTCAATCGTCCTTGACCGTCTTGTTCTCGCCACGCAGCCAGAAGGCGCGGTGAGAGGCGAAACGGTCTTGCGCCAGATGATCCTTCAATGCGGGCAGCAATTGGTGCAACTCATCCTTCAGCGTGAAGGGCGGGTTGACGATGACGAGGCCTGAGCCCGTCAGTCCCGTAATGCCGCGGTCGCTGCGAACGGCGAGTTCGGCGCAGAGCATTTTCGGGATGTCGAGCGCCTGCAGCGTCTCGTGGAATTCCTTGATCGGCGCGCCCTTTTTCAGCGGATACCACAGGCAATAGGTGCCGCCGGGAAAGCGGCGGTAGGCTTTTTCCAGTCCCTCGGCCAGCCGCTGATATTCGTCCTCTTCCTCGAAGGGCGGATCGACGAGGACGATGCCGCGCTTCTCCTTCGGCGGCAGATGCGCGCCGAGCGCCAGCCAGCCGTCAAGCTCGGTGATGCGGGCATGGTGATCGCCCTCGAACAGCCGGTGCAGCCTGACATAGTCCTCGGGGTGCAGTTCCATCGCCGACAGCCGATCTTGCGGCCGGAACAGCATGCGCGCAAGTTTCGGCGATCCGGGATAGAAACGGATGCCGCCCTGCGGATTGAGTTCGCGGATTGCGGAGAGGTAGGGTTCCAGCAGTTCGGAAACCTGAGGGCCGAGGTCTGCCTCCATCAGCTTGCCGATGCCATCGAGCCATTCGCCGGTTTTCTGCGCTTCTTCCAAGGAGAGGTCGTAGAGCCCGATGCCGGCATGCGTGTCGAGCACGCGGAACCCGCCATCCTTCTTCTGCATGTAGCGGATCAGCCGCGTCAGCACGACATGTTTCAGCACATCGGCAAAGTTGCCCGCGTGATAAATGTGGCGGTAGTTCATTTTTGCTGATGTCCGTATGAATTCGCGTCATGGGGAATTTTTGTGGCTTTTGGCCGTGCAAGCCTTGGAATATACAAATGCCATGAACATTGCGACCCCCATCCACGCCAAATCAGAAAAGCCGGACAACAGGGTGGGCCACACGGCCTGTCCGCATGACTGTCCCTCCACCTGCGCACTGGAGGTCGAGATATCGGAGGATGGCCGCATCGGCCGCGTGCGCGGCGCCAATGACCATTCCTACACGTCAGGCGTCATCTGCGCCAAGGTCGCCCGTTATGCTGAGCGGCTCTACCATCCCGACCGCCTGATGCATCCGTTGCGCCGCGCCGGCGCCAAGGGGGCAGGGCAGTGGCAGCAGATTTCTTGGGACGATGCGCTGGATGAGATCGCCGAAGCCTTTGTGAAAGCCGAGGCAAGGGACGGCAGCGAGGCGGTCTGGCCCTATTTCTACGCCGGTACGATGGGCTGGGTGCAGCGCGATTCCATCGATCGCCTCCGTCATGCCAAGCGTTACTCCGGTTTCTTCTCTTCGATCTGCACCAACCCGGCCTGGACCGGCTTCACCATGGCGACCGGCACGCTGCGCGGTCCCGATCCACGCGAGATGGGCCGCACCGATTGCGTCGTCATCTGGGGCACCAACGCGGTGTCGACGCAGGTCAATGTGATGACCCACGCCATCAAGTCGCGCAAGGAGCGCGGCGCGAAGATCGTCGTCATCGACATCTACGACAATCCGACGATGAAGCAGGCCGACATGGCGCTGATCGTCAGGCCGGGTACCGACGCCGCGCTCGCCTGCGCCGTCATGCACATCGCCTTCCGCGACGGTTACGCCGACCGCGATTACATGGCGAGATACGCCGATGATCCCGCCGGTCTCGAAGCGCATCTGAAAACCAAGACGCCGCAATGGGCCGCTGCTATCACCGGCCTTTCGGTCGAGGAGATCGAAGCCTTCGCCAGCCTCGTCGGCACGACGAAGAAGACCTTCTTCCGCCTGGGTTACGGCTTCACCCGCCAGCGCAACGGCGCGGTCGCCATGCATGCGGCCGCCTCGGTCGCCACCGTTCTCGGCTCCTGGCAATATGAGGGCGGCGGCGCCTTCCATTCGAACAGCGATATCTTCCGCATGAACAGCGCCGAACTGACCGGCCGGTCGATGAAGGATGCCGATATCCGCATGCTCGACCAGTCGCAGATCGGCCGCGTGCTGACCGGCGATGCCGTGGCGCTGCGCCATCGCGGCCCGGTGACGGCTATGCTGATCCAGAACACCAATCCCGCCAACATCGCCCCCGAGCAGCGCCTCGTCAGACGTGGCTTTGCCCGTGAGGACCTCTTCGTTGCCGTCCACGAGCAGTTCCTGACCGAAACGGCCGAGATCGCCAATATCGTCATTCCGGCAACGATGTTCGTCGAACATGACGACATCTACCGGGCCGGCGGCCAGAACCATATCCTGCTGGGGCCGAAGCTGGTCGAGCCACCGCCCACCGTGCGCACCAATCTCTTCGTCATCGAGGAACTGGCCAAACGCCTCGGCGTCGCCGATCGCCCAGGCTTCGGCTTTACCGCCCGCGAGATGGTCGACCGCATCCTCGAATCGAGCGGCCTGCCGGATTACGATCATTTCCTCGAACACAAATGGTTCGATCGCCAGCCCGCTTTCGAGGAAGCGCATTATCTGAACGGCTTTGCCCATCCGGACGGCAAGTTCCACTTTCGCCCGGACTGGATCAATCAGCCGGCGCCGAACAAACCGCCGGCGGCAATCGGCGCGCTCGGTCCGCACGCAGCGCTTCCAGACTTCCCCGATCAGGTCGATGTCATCGAAGTCGCCGATCCCGAGCATCCCTTCCGCCTCGCCACGTCGCCGGCGCGCAACTTCCTGAATTCGAGCTTTTCGGAAACCAAGACCTCCCGGCAGAAAGAAGGCCGCCCTGAAGTGATGATCAATCCGGCCGACGCCGAAGCCAACGGCATCACCCATGGCGATCTCGTCCGCATCGGTAACAGCCGCGGCGATCTGCGCATCCACGCCCGCATCACCACTGAAGTGAAATCAGGCGTGCTGATTGCCGAGGGCCTTTGGCCGAACAAGGCGCATGTCGACGGCGAGGGCATCAACGTCTTGACCGGCGCCGACCCCGTCGCGCCTTATGGCGGTGCGGCCGTGCACGACAACAAGGTCTGGCTTCGCAGGGACGCAGCATGATGCAGCCGAAATCCCGGGTGAAAATCGCCGGCGAGGAAACCCTGTCGAATGGGTGGACGCGGCTGAGCAGCTATCTGCTCGACTATATCGACCGCAAGGGCGCAACCCATCGGTTGAAGCGGGAAGTCTACCACCGCACGCCCGCCGCCTGCATTCTGCTTTATGATCCCAGGCGCGACCTCGTCGTTCTCGTCCGCCAATTCCGCCTCGCCGTTCATCTCAACGGCGATCCCAGCTGGATAATCGAGGTGCCGGCCGGCCTTCTCGACGATGACCATCCCGAAACGGCGATCCGTCGCGAGGCGATGGAGGAGACCGGCTATCGCCTGCGCGAGGCGCGCTTCCTGTTCAAATCCTACACCTCACCGGGTGCCGTCACCGAAGTGGTCCACTTCTTCGCAGCCCTCGTCGACATCGCCGACCGCGTGGCCGAAGGCGGCGGCATGGACGAGGAGCACGAGGATATCGAAGTCCTCGAGATTCCGCTCGACGAGGCGGCGACGATGATCGAAACCGGCGAGATCTTCGACGTCAAGACGATCGTGCTTCTGCAATGGGCCCTGTTGAACAGGGCAAAGCTGACAGCGTGAATCTGCGGAGCGAGCGCATCGGGTCATTTCCAAAGCGCAAGTTTCCGCTTTAAGATGATACGGCGCGAAATTTCATACGACTGTCACGTAGCAGTTCTATGCGCTGCGGTTTGTCAATCATCGGATGCGGTCAGGAGAAAGCCCATGTGGCTCAGCAATTTCACCCTCGTTCTCCCAAACGAGGTGGTGAGTGAAGGTTCCGTGCGTGTTGAGGGTGGCGTCATCGCCGAGATCCGGCCGGAGCCGGTCGCCGGTGCTGCCATCGATGGCGGCAGGCGGCTGCTGATGCCGGGATTCGTCGATCTCCACGGCGACATGATCGAGCGCGAGATCGCCCCGCGGCCGAACGCGACGATGCCGATCGATTTCGGCATCCACGAACTCGACAAGAAGCTTGCCGCCGCCGGTGTCACCACGGCGTTTGCCGCCGTCTCTTTTGCGACCGAAAGCGTCTACGGCCACGTCCGCTCGCTGCAGACGACATCGGCGGTGATCGAAGGCATCAACCGCCTGCGTGATGATCTGCTGATCGACCACCGCGTCCACGCCCGTTACGAGATCACCAATGTCGGTGCAGCGCCTGCACTCGAACGCCTGCTGAATGCCGATCAGATCGACATGGTCTCGCTTACCGACCATACGCCGGGTCAGGGCCAGTACAACAACCTGCAAAGCTACATCCTTAGCATCTCCGAGCGCCGCGCCATCTCCGAGGAAATGGCGGCGGAGATCGTCGCCAAGCGCATTGCCATGCGCAACAATGCTGACATCGAGGCCAAGCTGAAGGAGATCGTCGCGCTGTCGCTGAAGCACAAGCTGTCGCTTGCCTCGCATGACGATGACAGCGTCGAAAAAGTCGCCGAGATGCACGATCTTGGCGTCACAATCAGCGAGTTTCCGGTCACCGCGCCTGCGGCCGAAGAGGCGCGCCGCCGCGGCCTCTGGACGCTGATGGGCGCGCCGAACGCGCTGCGCGGCCAGTCGATGTCGGGCAATCTCAGCGCGCTCGATGCCGCAAGGGCCGGCCTGCTGAGCGTCATCGCCGCCGATTATCATCCAGCTGCCTTCGTGCCTGGCATTTTCAAGCTTGCCGACATGGTGGACGGCGGCATGCCGGCAGCCGTTGCCATGGCGACCGGCAATGCGGCCCGTTCCGCCGGCCTGTCGGATCGCGGCGAGATCGCCATCGGCCAGCGCGCCGATCTGGTCGTGGTCGAGCCGGGTGATATCAATCGCATCCGCGCCACCTTCCGCGCCGGCCGCTTCGTCTACAGCGACGGCACGCTGCATCCGTTAAGGGCGCTGGCGGCTTAAGCGCGGTCGCCGATCAGCGAAATAAGCTGGGTCTTGGGTGCGGCGGTCGAAGCCTCCGCGCCGACGGCCTTGCCGCCTTCCATCGTCACACGGCCTTCGGCAAAGAGCCGCAGCGCTTGCGGGTAAATCTGGTGTTCGATGGTGAGCACACGCGCGGCAAGGCTTTCGGCCGTGTCACCGGAAAAAACAGGTACGGCCGCCTGGCCGATCACCGGCCCCTCATCCATGCCTTCGGTGACGAAATGAACCGTGCAGCCGGCGATCCGCATGCCGGCGTCGATCGCCCGCTGATGCGTATGCAGGCCCGGAAATAAGGGCAGCAGGGAAGGGTGGATGTTGAGCATCCGGCCTTCATAACGCTGGATGAACGTCGCCGTCAGCAGCCGCATATAGCCTGCCAGGCAAAGAATATCGGGTTTAAGCTCGTCGAGCGCCGAAAAGATCGCCGCCTCATGCGCGTCCTTGCTGGCGTAGTCCTTGCGGGGAAAAGCGAATGTGGCAATGCCTTCGGCGGCGGCCTTGGCAAGCCCGCCGGCATCCGCCTTGTCGGAAATCACCCCGACGATCTCGGCCGGATAGTCGGCTGCCTTTGCCGCCGCAACCAGCGCCATCATGTTGGAGCCGCTGCCTGATATGAAGACGACGGCGCGTTTGCGCGGCGAACTCATATGGCAAGCGTGCCCTTGTAGACCGTGCCGGCAGCGCCTTCTTCGCGGGCGATCATGCGGCCGAGCGTGATAACTGTCTCGCCCTCGGCTTCGAGAGCCGCGGAAACCGTCGCGACATTCTCGCCGGCAACAACGGCGATCATGCCGACACCGCAGTTGAAGGTGCGCAGCATTTCCTTGGATTCGACGCCGCCCGTCTTGGCGAGCCATGAAAACACCGGCGGCACCTTGACGGCGGCAAGATCGATCTCGGCCGTCAGATGCTTCGGCAGCACGCGCGGAATATTTTCCGGGAAGCCGCCGCCGGTGATGTGCGCCAGCGCCTTGATGGCGCCGGTCTCGCGGATCGCCTTCAGAAGCGGCTTCACATAGATGCGTGTCGGCTCGAGCAGGGCTTCGCCGAGCTTCTTGCCCTCGGCGAACGGCGCCGGTGCATCCCAATCGAGGCCGGACAATTCGACGATCTTGCGCACCAGCGAGAAGCCGTTGGAATGAACGCCGGAGGAGGCAAGGCCGAGGATCACGTCACCCTCGGCAATATCGCCGGATGGCAGGAGCTTGCCGCGTTCGGCCGCACCGACAGCAAAGCCGGCGAGATCGTAGTCGCCGGAGGAATACATGCCGGGCATTTCGGCCGTCTCGCCGCCGATCAGCGCGCAGCCGGCCTCGCGGCAGCCGGCGGCAATGCCGCCGACGATGGCCGCACCCTGATCGGGGTCGAGCTTGCCGGTCGCGAAATAATCCAGGAAGAACAGCGGCTCGGCGCCCTGTACCACGAGATCGTTGACGCACATGGCGACGAGGTCGATCCCGACGGTGTCGTGATAGTCGGCATCGATCGCGATCTTCAGCTTGGTGCCGACGCCGTCATTGGCGGCGACGAGAACCGGATCGGTAAAACCTGCCGCCTTGAGATCGAAAAGCCCGCCGAAGCCGCCGATCTCGCCGTCGGCGCCGGGACGGCGGGTCGAGCGCACCGCCGGCTTGATCTTCTCGACGAGGAGGTTGCCGGCATCGATGTCGACGCCCGCATCGCTATATGTCAGGCCGTTTTTCCCAGACTGGCTCATGCTGGTCTCCGATGGCTATTTCAGGCGGCAAACGTGCCGCGTCATCTGCCGGTCGCAATTGCATGACAGGGGCTTTTATGCAAGCGCTGCATGGCAAAAGCCCCCAATTTCCCGCGTCTTCTTCCGGCCTTTCCGGGATTTGGCGCGACAGGGTTGACCATCTTTGCGCCTGCATCCTATGTGCTGAATGGCCGCTTCGGATCGCATGCGGCGTTCGGCGGCGGCGAGCGATCAGCGGGGAAGGCAATGCCACAGCAAGTCAGTGGGAACATTCTCAAGCGTCAGATCTTCTTCTGGCTGGCGGCGCTCGTCTTTTTCATCGCCTTCCTTTATGTCTTCAGCTCGATCCTGTTGCCCTTCATCGCCGGCATGGCGATCGCCTATTTCCTCGATCCGGTGGCCGACCGGCTGGAGCGGCTGGGTCTGAGCCGCATGATGGCGACCATCGGCATTCTCGTTGCCTTCGTCATCGTCTTCGCGCTGGCGCTGATGATCCTCATTCCGGTGCTGATCAGCCAGTTCAACGATTTCGCTCAACGTCTGCCGGGTTATATCAGCCAATTGCAGCAGTTCATCACGCAGGCGCAGAATTCGCTGCTGCCGGACTGGGTCGAGAACCAGATGGGCGCGATCAAGGACAATCTCTCCGGCATCCTGTCGGAGGGCATGGGCTTCCTCACCGGGCTCTTTGCGCAGATCTGGAATTCCGGCAAGGCGATCGTCGACGTCATATCGCTGCTTGTGGTCACCCCCGTCGTCGCCTTCTACATCCTGCTCGATTGGGACCGTATGGTCGCCAAGGTCGATCAGTGGATCCCGCGCGATTATGTCAGCGATGTTCGCCAGATCGCCAAGGAGATTGACCAGGCAATCGCCGGTTTCATTCGCGGCCAGGGCTCGCTCTGCCTCATCCTCGGCATCTATTATGCCGTCGGCCTTTCTCTCGTCGGGCTGAATTTCGGCCTGCTGATCGGCCTCTTCGCCGGCATGATCAGTTTCATTCCCTATGTCGGCTCGATGGTTGGCCTCGTGCTCGCCATCGGCGTGGCGCTTGTGCAGTTCTGGCCCGATTATCCGTGGATCGGGCTGGTGCTCGTCGTCTTCTTCAGCGGTCAGTTCCTCGAGGGCAACATTCTGCAGCCGAAGCTCGTCGGCTCCAGCGTCGGCCTGCATCCGGTCTGGCTGATGTTTGCGCTGTTTGCCTTCGGCGCGCTCTTCGGTTTCGTCGGGCTTCTGGTTGCGGTGCCGGCGGCTGCGGCCGTCGGCGTCCTTGTTCGTTTCGCGCTTTCGCGCTACCTTCAGAGCGATCTTTATTTTGGCGGGTCGCCCAGTGGCCGCGCCCGGAAGACGAAATCAGTTCCCAATGAATGACGTGAAGAACGCTGATCCGAAGCGCAAGGCCGGAGAGCAGCTGCCGCTGGTCTTTTCGCACGATGCCGCAAGCGGGCGCGACGACCTGCTGATTTCGGAGCGTCTTGCCGCCGCCGTTTCGATCGTCGATGCCTGGCCGGCATGGCCGTCGCCGGTCGTCGTGCTCGCCGGCCCCGTCGGCTCCGGAAAATCGCATCTCGCCCGCATCTGGCGGGAATTGAGCGGCGCCGTCGACATCCATCCCGAGCTTGGCTCCGACGCCGCAATTGCTGCCGCCGCCGGCCCGGTGCTGTTCGAGGATGCCGACCGCCTCGGCTTCGACGACAACGCGCTCTTCCACGTCATCAACAGCGTCCGCGAAAACGGCACCAGCCTGTTGATGACCAGCCGCCTCTGGCCGATGTCGTGGCCGGTTTTGCTGCCCGATCTGCGCTCGCGCCTGAAAGCGGCAACCGTCGTCGAGATCGGCGAACCCGATGAGGCGCTGTTGTCGCAGGTGATCGTCAAGCTCTTTGCCGACCGGCAGCTTTATATAGATGACAAACTCGTGCTCTATATCGTTGTCAGGATGGAGCGGTCGCTGAACGCGGCCCAGACGATCGTCGAAAGGCTTGACCGGCTGGCCCTGTCGCGGGGCACGAAAATCACCCGGTCTCTTGCTGCCGAAGTATTGAATGAATTGGGAAATTCGGAACCGGCCGATTGACTGTCACAGTTCCGTCGTCAAACTGATATAATTGCCTTTGCGGTTGATAACGGGGTAAGCGGACCATGGATAGTGCAGTCGCAGAACAGCAGGAACTTACTCCTGAGATCAACGACAACGTCCCGCCGCTGGAAGAGCTGCTCAAGAGCCCCGAACGCTTCATCAACCGGGAGTTCTCCTGGCTGCAGTTCAACCGCCGTGTTCTGGAAGAGACTTTGAATACCGAGCATCCGCTGCTCGAGCGCGTCCGCTTCCTGTCGATCTCCGCCGCCAACCTCGATGAATTCTTCATGGTGCGTGTCGCTGGCCTCGAGGGTCAGGTGCGCCAGAACATCGTCATCCGCAGCCCCGACGGCAAGACGCCGGCCGAGCAGCTCGACTCGATCCTGCAGGAGATCGACCATCTGCAGATGGAGCAGCAGGCCTCGCTCGCCGTCCTGCAGCAATATCTCGCCAAAGAAGACATCCTGATCGTGCGTCCCGGCGCCTTGAGCGATGCCGACCGCCAATGGCTGGCCGCCGAATTCGAACAGGCGATCTTCCCTGTTTTAACGCCGCTATCGATCGATCCCGCCCATCCATTCCCGTTCATTCCGAACCTCGGCTTCTCGATCGGTCTGCAGCTGGTCAGCAAGAATGGCCGCGAGCCGATGACGGCGCTGCTGCGCCTGCCGGTGGCACTCGACCGCTTCGTCCGCCTGCCGGATGATGGAAACACCATCCGCTACATCACGCTCGAAGATGTCGCCAACATCTTCATCCACCGGCTCTACCCGGGTTACGAGGTGCAGGGCTCCGGTACGTTCCGCGTCATCCGCGACAGCGATATCGAAGTCGAGGAAGAGGCCGAGGATCTCGTCCGCTTCTTCGAAACGGCGCTGAAGCGGCGCCGTCGCGGCAAGGTCATCCGCATCGAGACCGACTCGGAAATGCCGGCGTCGCTGCGTCAGTTCGTCGTTCAGGCGCTCAATATCCCTGATAATCGCGTCGCCGTTTTGCCGGGCCTTCTGGCATTGAACACCCTGTCCGAGATCACCAAGGCGCCGCGCGAGGATCTCAGGTATGCGCCCTACAATGCGCGATTTCCCGAGCGTGTTCGCGAGCATGCCGGCGACTGCTTCGCCGCCATTCGCGAAAAGGACATGGTCGTCCACCACCCCTACGAATCTTTCGACGTGGTGGTCCAGTTTCTGCTCCAGGCTGCGCGCGATCCTGATGTCCTGGCGATAAAGCAGACGCTTTATCGCACCTCCAACGACAGCCCGATTGTCCGCGCACTAATCGACGCCGCCGAAGCCGGCAAGTCGGTGACGGCGCTGGTCGAGCTCAAGGCCCGCTTCGACGAAGAGGCGAACATCCGCTGGGCGCGCGATCTAGAGCGCGCCGGCGTGCAGGTCGTCTTCGGCTTCATCGAACTCAAGACCCACGCCAAGATGTCGATGGTCGTCCGGCGCGAGGAAGGCAAGCTGCGGACCTATTGCCACCTCGGAACGGGCAACTACCACCCGATCACCGCGAAGATCTATACGGACCTGTCTTACTTCACCTGCAATCCCGTCATCGCCCACGACATGGCTAATATCTTCAATTTCATCACCGGCTATGGTGAGCCCGAACAGGGCATGCAGCTCGCCATCTCACCCTATACGATGCGCCCGCGCATCCTGCGCCACATCGAGGAGGAGATCCAGCACGCCAGGAACGGTGCGCCGGCGGCGATCTGGATGAAGATGAACGCGCTTGTCGACCCCGACATCATCGATGCGCTCTATCGCGCCAGTCATGCCGGCGTCGAGATCGATCTCGTCGTGCGCGGCATCTGCTGCCTGCGTCCGCAGGTGCACGGCCTTTCGGAAAAGATCCGCGTCAAGTCGATCGTCGGCCGCTTCCTCGAACACAGCCGCATCTTCTGCTTCGGCAACGGTCACGGCCTGCCATCCGACAAGGCGCTGGTTTACATCGGTTCGGCCGACATGATGCCGAGAAACCTCGATCGCCGCGTCGAAACCATGGTTCCGCTGACGAATCCGACCGTTCACGAGCAGGTCTTGTCACAGATTATGCTCGGCAACGTGATTGACAATCAACAAAGCTACGAGATATTGCCCGACGGTACGTCGCGACGCATGGAAGTGCGCAGGGGCGAAGAACCGTTCAATGCGCAGCAGTATTTCATGACCAATCCGAGCCTGTCGGGCCGTGGTGAAGCTCTGAAGTCCAGTGCGCCGAAGCTGATCGCCGGCCTGCTCGAAGGCCGCAACAACAAGTAAAACTGGACCTAAATGGTTGAATCTGAAGCCCAGGGGCGCCTTCCGGGGATCGCCCCGGTCTCCGTCGTCGATATTGGATCGAATTCTATTCGTCTTGTCGTCTACGAAGGCATGTCCCGTTCGCCAACCGTCCTCTTCAACGAAAAGGTCCTCTGCGGCCTCGGCAAGGGCGTCGCCCTTACCGGCAAGATGGATGAAGACAGCGTCGCGCGGGCTTTGGCGGCGCTGCACCGTTTCAAGGCTTTGTCCGATCAGGCGCGCGCTGCCACCATGTATGTGCTGGCAACGGCGGCCGCGCGCGAGGCGAGCAACGGTCCTGATTTCATCCACCAGGCGGAAACCATCCTTAACCGCAAGGTTCGCGTGCTCTCCGGCGAGGAGGAGGCGAAATTCGCTTCGCTCGGCATCATCAGCGGTTTTTACAATCCTGACGGCATTGCCGGCGATCTCGGCGGCGGCTCGCTGGAGCTGATCGATATCAAGGGCAAGGAGTTCGGCAAGGGCATCACGCTGCCGCTCGGCGGCCTGCGCCTATCGGAATATGCCGGCGGTTCGCTCTCCAAAGCCCAGAGCTTTGCCCGAAAGCAGTTGAAGACGGCAAAGCTGCTGTCGAAAGGCGAGGGCCGAACCTTCTACGCTGTCGGCGGTACCTGGCGAAACATCGCCAAGCTGCACATGGAAATCACTCATTATCCGCTGCACATGATGCAGGGGTATGAGGTGTCGTTCGAAGGAATGATGCAGTTCCTCGACCAGGTGGTGACTGCGCGCGACTCCAGGGAGCCGGCGCTGCAGGCCGTTTCCAAGCACCGCCGTTCGCTGCTGCCTTTCGGCGCCGTCGCCATGAAGGAAGTGCTGAGCGCGATGAAGCCGTCGTTGATTTCCTTCTCGGCGCAGGGTGTGCGCGAGGGATATCTTTATTCGCTGCTGTCGGAGGCCGAGCGCCGCGCCGATCCGCTGCTTGCCGCCGCCGGAGAACTGGCGATCCTGCGTGCCCGTTCGCCGGAGCATGCCCGCGAGCTGGCGGAATGGACCGGCCGCATGATGCCCCTCTTCGGCATCCAGGAAACCGAAGAGGAAAGCCGCTACCGCCAGGCCGCCTGTCTGCTTGCCGACATCAGCTGGCGCGCCCATCCTGACTATCGCGGCCTGCAGGCGCTGAACGTCATCGCCCACTCTTCCTTCGTCGGCATCAGTCATCCCGGCCGCGCCTTCATCGCGCTTTCCAACTATTACCGTTTCGAAGGCCTGCATGACGACGGCGCCACCGGTCAGCTGGCGCAGATCGCCACGCCGCAGCTCATCGAGCGCGCCAAGCTGCTCGGCGGCATGCTGCGCGTCGTCTACCTCTTCTCGGCCTCGATGCCCGGCATCGTCAAGAACCTGACCTTCCGCAAATCCTCGAGCCCGGACCTCGACCTCGAATTCGTCGTGCCTCCCGAATATCGCGACTTTGCAGGCGAACGCCTGGACGGCCGCCTGCAGCAGCTGTCGAAGCTGACGAACAAGCGGTTGGCGTTTCGGTTCGAGTAGGTCTGATTTGCGGCCGTTGTGCCGTGTGTGCCCCCCTCTGGCCTGCCGGCCATCTCCCCCACAGGTGGGGAGATTACAAGTGGCATGACCTTCTCGCATCTTGAACGTCTAGCCGAGTTGAATCGCTGATTGTTTGGGGAAGCCCCTGCGCCCAGCCAATCTCCCCACCTGTGGGGGAGATGCCCGGCAGGTGTCCGACCCGGATAGATAGGTAACAGAACGGACCGTTTACATAGGTGACAGTTCTCTAGCAGCCGGGAGGGCCCGGCGATGGTTTGGAGAGAGACTGGCATCATGGACGAGCGGCTGCGCTTTGTTGGGGAATGTCTTGCGGGCGAGGAGACGATGACGGCGCTGTGTGCGGCCTACGGGATATCGCGCAAGACGGGCTACAAATGGTTGGAGCGGTATCGGGCGCTCGGCCCTGCGGGGCTTATCGACCTGCCGCGGGCGCCGCTTGAGCACGGGCGAGCAACGGCGGCGGAGCTGGTGGCGCGGATCGTGGCGGAGAAGGAGGCGAATCCGCAGTGGGGGCCGAAGAAGGTGCTAGCGCGGCTGAAGCGGTCGGCGCCGCAGCTTTGCTGGCCGGCGGCCTCGACGATAGGCGAGATCCTGAAGCGACACGGGCTGGTCGGGCGCCGGCGGCATCGCTGGCGGGCGGCTGGTTGCGGCCCGTTCGCGCCGGCCAACGGGCCCAATGCGGTGTGGAGCGCCGATTACAAGGGCTGGTTCAGGACCCGCGATGGGCGGCGCTGCGAGCCACTGACGGTGATGGATACGGCGAGCCGCTTTCTGCTGGCGCTGGAAGCCTGCGCGACGCCGGCCGAGGTAGAGGCCTGGCCGGTGTTCGAGCGGCTGTTTGCCGAGCACGGACTGCCGGAGCGCTTTCGCAGCGACAACGGTTCGCCCTTCGCGGCGATCGGCGTCACCGGGCTGACGACGCTTGCTGTACGGTTCATCAAGCTCGGCATCGGCCTCGAGCGCATCCAGCCGGGCAAACCGCAGCAGAACGGCCGCCACGAACGCTTCCATCTGACGATGCTGCCGCTGGCCATGGCGCCGGAGGTCGACCATGCCGCGCAGCAGGCGGTCTTTGACGCATTTCGCCAGAATTACAACGCCGAGCGTCCACACGAGGCGCTCGCTATGGACGTGCCTGCTGATCATTACCGACCATCACTGCGGCGCCTGCCCGACCGCCTGCCTGAACCGGACTATCCGGCCGAGGCGGCGGTGCGCCGGGTGCGCTCCAATGGCGAGATCAAATGGAACGGTGACCTCGTCTATGTCGCAGCAGCGCTGGCCGGCGAGGTCGTGGCGATCGAGGAGAGTGAAGCGGGCATCTGGACGCTACGCTTCCATGCCCATCCGCTCGGCATCATCGACAAGAAGACCAAGCGGCTTGTCCGCCCCAGCGCCCTGCAACCCCGACCAGCCGGCGCAGGGGCGGACACTGGTTTACAAGGGGGAGAACTGTAACCCATCTATCCGGTTCAATCTGTTACCCATCTATCGGCCGGACACAGGGCAGAGGGGGGCACACACGGCACAGCGTCAACGAAAAAGGCGCCGCCTTCGCGCCGCCTTCCGTATTCCGTAGCAGAACCCCGAACCTACTTCGCGTTCAAAAACTCGCCAACCTCAAGCAGGCTGAACTCGTTATTGTCGGCCTTGTCGACGGCGCGGCCGGCAGAGAAGGGCAGGTTGTTGTCGTTGCCGATGATGATGTGCGTGGCGTCGACGCGGTCGACGTTTTCGATCGTCACGAACGGCATGTCGTAGACGCCGTCCTTACTGCCGGCCTTCTTCTTGTTGTCGGGATCCTGAATGTTCAGGAGGTCGATATAGCCGATCTTGCGGACCGCCTTGCCGACATTGGCGTCGTTGAACTCGATCTTGTAGACGCGCTTCAGCACGGCCGGAGCTTCGAAGCAATCCGGCTTCGGCTGCTTCGGGTCGGCGCAGGCCTTGTCCGTCGTACCGGCGCCGTTGTCGCGCTCGATGACGAGAGCGGTGGTGTCGTCGAGCATGTTGAAGTCGCCGATCGACACGCCCTTGTCCTCGAACGGATAGAGCCAGCTGCGGCCGGTCCACTTCTTGGACGCGACATCGAACTCGATGACGCGGATGGCGGTGTGGCCGTCGATGGTTTCTACCGTGCCGTCATCCTTGTAGATGGCGCCTTCGAGCAGGCCGTAGAGCTTGGCGCCGTCCTTGGACATGGCGAGGCCCTCGAAGCCGCCGGAGCGCTTCAGATTGAAGACCGGCATCTTGGCGGCCGGGTTGGCCGGAACCGAGAGAAGTGGATTGTCGGGCGAAAGCACCGGCTTGCCGTCGAGCGTCGTCGGGATGACGTCGGTGAGGCGGCCTGACGTGTCGAATTTCAGGATGTAGGGACCGAATTCGTCGCCGAGCCAGAAGCCGTCGGCAACCGGCTGGATCGACTCGATGTCGAAGTCGGCGCCGGTGAGATAACGCGTGTCGGTGCCTTCAAGCACGATCGGGAACGGAGCAATCTTGTTGGGGTCGGAAAGGAAGAGGTTCTTGACGACTTCAGCCTTGTTGCCGGCCCAGTCGAACTTCATCTGGTGCAGGAAGAGCATGGAGTCAGACGAGTTGGACTTCGAGCCGAAGCCGTTGTCGGAGAGCGTCCAGAAGGTGCCGTCGGCCATCGTCTTGACCCCTGAGAAACCCTGGATCGGCTGACCGTCGAAGGGAAGCTTCAGATCGGTGATCCGGGCTCCGTCCTTGCCGGGAACGGTGCCGAGCGCTTCGGTGCGCTTACGGTCCGGCGTTGTAAACTTGCCGGAATGCTTGAGGAATTCGGGGGCATCGGCCGGTGCCGGAACCATGGTGTTGGCAGGCAGGATCGCCTGGCCGGCGAGCTTGGCCGGGAACTGCTGCTGGTCGGCCGAAGCGGCGCCCGCGACCAGGATGAAAAGCGATACGGAAGCAAAAAGGACGTTCTTCATAATATCCCCGTGGAGCGGATTGCAAAGGCCTTCCGCTTAGCAGGGCTTTAATGTCAGCGAATTGACGGTTGGGTGAAGCTTTGGTGACGTGAGGTCAGACGGTGCTCAGCCGTGCAGAATGACGGCCGGCGCGTTCAGCACGGTGACCGCGCGCGAGGAAAGCGCCATGACGCCGAGTGCCTGACCGCGTCCCTTCACGGCATGGGTGCCGAGATCCTCGCAGGATATCTCGTCAGGAAATTCCATGCGCCGGGCAAGCTCGCTGGATATCAGAACCGATCGGTTCAGACTGCGGCAGAGCGTCTCCAGCCGGGCAGTGGTGTTCACCGTATCGCCGAAATAGCTGATCTTATGATGATCGACACCGATTTCGGCGGTGATGATCTCGCCGCCGTGAAGGGCGGCGCGGAGCTTCGGTACCTGCCCGTAATTTTTCCGCCAGCCGGCGGCATTGGCTTCGATATCGGCAAGGATATCGAACATGCAGCGCACGCAGCGCGCATTCTTGACGCCGCGGGTAAGCGGCCAGGTGATGATCGCTGCATCGCCGACATAGTCATTGATCATGCCCTTGTGGCGCCTGACGGGCTCGGCGAAGGTTGCAAACAGCGAGCTCAGCAGCTGTTGCGCCCTGAGGTCGCCGTGCTTTTCGGCAAAAGCCGTCGAATCGACGAGGTCGATGAACAGAAAGACGCGCTCTTCCTTGACCGGATTGCGGTAGCGGCTGATGAGCATGCTGAGGAAAACTTCACGACCGAGCAGTTCTCGCACGCGCAAGACGAAGATCAGCATGGTGCAGACCGCCAACGCATAGACGAAGACTTCGAACGGCATGATGACGAGGTCGAGGAGCGACGCCGGCTTCACCATGCCGAGCGACCAGAGCAGCAGGCCGGCGCAGGCAAAGCCGATGCTCATCAGGATTTCGTAGATCAGCAGCTCGGTGATGATGAAGGCGAAGGTCGGCAGCTTCTGGATGCGCCTGTAGAGTGCTCGAAACAGCACCTTACGCTCGAAGGCGAGGATCGGCATGCCGATGAAGAGCGCGAAGATCGCCCCGACAATCGGTGTCTGATTGGAGTAGAACATCAGATCATAGATGACGCCGCTGGCCGCAAGGACGATCGTGATCAGGATCCAATTCTGTGTCGGAGATATTTCCCGCATGCCGCCTCTGCGCCGTGATGTTGGTTAAGGCCATTGTTTCAGGCCGGAAAAAACCGTCAAGCGAATTCGAATCTACAGCGCCGCGCGTCCTTTTCAGACGCGCGGCGCTGTAGCATTTGAATGACTGCGTGATTTTGTCCTAAAATCGATGCCGATTTAAGGCGTGATGCACTCGCCTCAGAGGCTGACGGTTTCGACCTTCCGGTCGACGAAGCGCAGAGCGATCGCGCCCTGGATCAGTTGCAGTGCCGGCTCGCCGAAAAGATCGCGCCGCCAGCCGTGCAGGGCGGCGACTTCGGCCTTCTCGCCCTCGGCGGCGATCTTGTCGAGATCCTCGCTGTTGGCGATCACCTTCGGCGCCACGCCGTGTTTTTCCGATATCAGCTTCAGCAGCACCTTGAGCAATTCGACGGCAGCAGCGGCCCCCTCGGGCGCCTGCGCCTGGCGCGGTACATGCGGCATATCGGCCTTCGGAAGAGCAAGAGCGGTGTTGACGGCCTCGATGACCGCGGCGCCGGAAGTCGAGCGCTCCCAACCCTTCGGAATGGTGCGCAGACGGCCGAGCGCCTCGGTATCCTTGGGCTGCTGCTGGGCGATCTCGTAGATCGCATCATCCTTCAGCACCCGCGAACGCGGCACGTTGCGGGCGCGCGCCTCGCGTTCGCGCCAGGCGGCGACATATTTCAGGATCGCCAGCTCCTGCGGCTTGCGCAGGCGCATCTTCAGCCGCTGCCAGGCATCGTCGGGATGCATGTCGTAGGTTTCGCGCGACTCGAGAATGTCCATTTCCTCGGAGAGCCAGGAGCTGCGGCCTTCGCGATCGAGTTCCGCCTTCAGTGACAGGTAGACGTCGCGCAGGTGGGTGACGTCAGCCAGCGCATAATCGAGCTGTTTGTCCGAGAGCGGCCGGCGGCTCCAGTCGGTGAAGCGCGACGACTTGTCGATATGGACGTTCTTGATGCGGCTGACCAACTGGTCATAGGAGACGCTGTCGCCGAAGCCGCAGACCATGGCGGCGACTTGCGTGTCGAAGATCGGATGCGGAATGAGATTGCCGCGATTGAAGATGATTTCGATGTCCTGGCGCGCCGCGTGAAAGACCTTCAGCACCTTCGTATCGGCCATCAGCTCGAAGAAGGGGGCGAGATCGATGCCCTTGGCCAGCGGATCGACGAGAACTTCCATCGTCGGGCTTGCCATCTGGATCAGGCAGAGCTCCGGCCAGAAGGTCGTTTCGCGCAGGAATTCGGTGTCGATGGTGATGAAGTCGGACTTGGCCAGCTCTTTGCAGGCGGCCGCCAAATCGGCGGTGGTTTCGATCATATCATTTCATTCGCAAGGAAAAGGTCGGTTGAACCTTCCTTCTCCTTTCGGTTCGATATGTCAATACAACAGCATACGCTTCGAGCATTGCTGGCGAAGAATCACGTCCAAACTGAGGCAAGGTGCGATGCACGGCTGCAATCGCGGTGAAAGTGCAGGCGGCCTCAGCTTACCCTGAGATAGCTCGTCATCCCCGTCTTCTGATGCTCGATGATATGGCAATGCAGCAGCCAGTCGCCGGGATTGTCGGCGACGAAGGCAAGCTGCACCTTCTCGTCCGGCTGGATGAGATAGGTATCGGAGACCAGCGGCATCACCTCCCGCGTCGAGGAGGAGATCACCGTGAAGCTCATCCCGTGCAGATGGATCGGATGGGCATGCGGCGTGGTATTTTCCAGATTGAAGACATAGCTCTTGCCGAGCTTCAATTCCGCCAGCGGCGCCGTCGGATCGGGTGTATCGCCTGGCCATGGCACCTTGTTGATGGCCCAGAAACTGTAGCCCAGCGTGCCGCAGATGCTTTCGACGGCGGCATTCTCGGCAGTGGCGCTCAGTATCAGCGGGATCTGCTCGGCAGCGGTTAGATCGGCCTTCGGGACGGGGTTGTCGACAAGCGGCCCGAGATCTTCGATGGCGCGCTTCAACGATGATCCGACCGCGCGCAGGCTGGCGATCGTCTTCGGCGCCGTGCCGCGGATATCCTCCAGCGTCGCGACCGCGCCTTCATCATCCGGCATGCGCATGGCAAGATCGAGCCGTTGACCCGGTCCGATCTGCAGCAGGTCGAGGGGAAAACGCTTCGGCACCGGATTGCCGTCGATCGCAATCACGGTGGCATCGGCGCCTTCCATCTTCAACGAGAAGATCCGCGTCACGTCGGTCACGGCAATACGCAGCCGCACCAGCCCGCCGGCCGGCGCGTCATATCGTGGTTCCCGATGCCAGTTGGCGGTGCGCACCGTGCCGTAGGTGCCGGTCTTGGCAGCATCCCGCGGCCGGAAGGGAGCGATGAATTGTCCATCGCCGCCGAGCCGCCAGTCGCGCAGGTTCAGCACCACCTCGGCATCGAATTCCGGATCGGCCGGATCTTCGACGACGATGACACCGGTCATGCCGTGCCCCATCTGCGTCAGCGTGTTGCAATGCGGATGATACCAGAAGGTGCCGGCATCGGGCGGCGTGAAGGCATAGTCGAAGCTGTCGCCGGTATAGACGTAAGGCTGCGTCATGAACGGCACACCGTCCATGCGGTTGTCGATGCGCAGCCCGTGCCAGTGGATCGTCGTCGGCTCGTCGAGTCCATTTTTCAGCCGCGCGGCATAGGGCCGCCCCTTCCTCATCCGCAGGACCGGCGGCATGCCGTCATGGCCCCAGCTCATGATATCCCTGGTCGGTCCCGCCTCGGTCAGCATGGCTTCGGTCTTCACTGCCGTCAGCAGCTGCGGCTCGGGAGCTGCCTCGGCAAAGCCGTATTTACCGGCAATGCCGATGCCGACACCATAGGCACCCGCAACAGCGGATGCCTTCAAGAGGTTGCGGCGGCTAAGGAGAGGCATGCGGACGCTCCACGGTGAGAATGCCGATCCTTGTAAAGTTGACCGGCAGCTTCAGCAATACAGGAAGCGCGGCCAAACTGCCGCAGCATACGGGTCGCAGCCTCGCCATAAACGCGTGCCAAACGCCCGGCCGCGTGCGCCAAGCCTTGACAAATCGGAGCGTCCATGCGCTTTTCCGCCCGATTTTCTTGTCGGCGCTTGAGGGTCTTGGAACCCTTGCTGCCGTCTTAAGCCACATCCAGGATTTGAGATCATGCATCGCTATCGCAGCCACACATGTGCCGCCCTCCGCAAGTCGGATGTCGGCTCGACCGTCCGTATTTCCGGCTGGGTTCACCGCGTTCGCGACCATGGCGGCGTTCTCTTCATCGACCTTCGCGACCATTACGGCATCACCCAGGTGGTCGCCGATCCTGATAGCCCGGCCTTCAAGATGGCGGAAACCGTGCGCGGCGAATGGGTCATCCGCATCGATGGCCTCGTCAAGGCGCGCACCGAAGACACCGTCAACAAGACCATGGCGACTGGCGAGATCGAGCTCTACGCGCAGGAGATCGAAGTCCTCTCCGCCGCCAAGGAATTGCCGCTGCCGATCTTCGGCGAGCCGGATTATCCCGAAGACGTCCGCCTGAAGTATCGCTTCCTCGATCTTCGCCGCGAAACGCTGCACAAGAACATCGTCAAGCGCACCCAGGTGATCTCCGCCATGCGCCGCGAAATGGGCAATGTCGGCTTTACCGAATATACGACGCCGATCCTGACGGCCTCCTCGCCGGAAGGCGCGCGCGACTTCCTCGTGCCGTCCCGCATCCATCCCGGCACCTTCTACGCGCTGCCGCAGGCGCCGCAGCAGTACAAGCAACTGCTGATGGTGGCGGGCTTCGACCGTTATTTCCAGATCGCGCCCTGCTTCCGCGACGAAGACCCGCGCGCCGACCGCCTACCGGGTGAATTCTACCAGCTCGACCTCGAAATGAGCTTCGTCACCCAGGAAGACGTCTGGGACACGATGGGTCCGCTGATGACAGGCATTTTCGAAGAGTTCGCCGAAGGCAAGCCGGTCACCAAGGAATGGCCGCGCATCCCCTATGACGTGGCGATCCGTAAATATGGTTCGGACAAGCCGGACCTGCGCAACCCCATCGTCATGGAAGCGGTCACCGAACATTTCGCCGGCTCCGGCTTCAAGGTCTTCGCCGGCATGATCGCCTCTAACCCGAAGGTCGAGATCTGGGCGATCCCGGCAAAGACCGGCGGTTCCAGAGCGTTCTGCGATCGCATGAATGCCTGGGCGCAGTCGACCGGTCAGCCTGGCCTCGGCTACATCTTCTGGCGCAAGGAAGGTGACAAGCTCGAGGGCGCCGGCCCGCTTGCAAAGAACATCGGCGAGGAGCGCACCGACGCGATCCGTACCCAGCTCGGTCTCGATGACGGGGACGCCTGCTTCTTCGTTGCCGGCGATCCGGCGAAGTTCTACAAGTTTGCCGGTGAAGCCCGCACCAAGGCCGGCGAAGAGCTGAACCTTGTCGATCGCGACCGTTTCGAACTCTGCTGGATCGTCGACTTCCCGTTCTTCGAATGGAGCGAGGAAGAAAAGAAAGTCGATTTCGCGCACAACCCGTTCTCGATGCCGCAGGGCGGCCTCGAAGCGCTGCAGAGCCAGGATCCGTTGACCATCAAGGCGTTCCAGTATGATGCCGTCTGCAACGGCTTCGAAATCGCCTCAGGCTCGATCCGTAACCAGTCGCCGGAAACCATGGTGGCCGCCTTCGAGAAGGTCGGCCTCAGCCAGCAGGATGTCGAAGACCGTTTCGGCGGCCTCTATCGCGCCTTCCAGTACGGCGCCCCCCCCCATGGCGGTGCTGCCTTCGGTATCGACCGTATCATCATGCTGCTCGTCGGCGCGAAGAACCTGCGCGAAATCTCGCTGTTCCCGATGAACCAGCAGGCCCAGGACCTGCTGATGGGCGCGCCGAGCCCGGCAAGCCCGACACAGCTGCGCGAGCTCTCGATCCGGCCGATCCCGCCGGTCAAGAAAGACTGAGATCATCTGATCTCGAATGCAAAAGCCCGGCAATCGCCGGGCTTTTCTGCTTGTATCGTTCGTTCACAATGCCGCGTAGATCGCCTCGCGAAGATCGACTGTGAACTTGCCCCACATGCCCTCCAGCGTCGTGTTGGTCAGTGCAACGACGGTCAGCCCATTAACCGGGTCGATGAACCAGCTATGGCCATAGACGCCGCCCCATTTCAGCGTGCCGGTGGGGAAGGGGACGCCTGCCTCGGCCGGATCGGTGATGACTGACCAGCCAAAGCCAAAGCCGGAGCCGGGTTCGTGCTGCTGGCGGTGGCCGTTGGCCTGGTCCGTCGCCATCATCCCTACGGTTTCGATCGAGAGCAGCGGTGCACCACCTCTACGGATGGTTTCGAGTATGGCCAGGACGTCACCCGCCGTTCCCGCCATGCCGGCGCCGCCGGAATGATAGGAGGCGGGGTCGAAGATGCGGTTCGGCGCGAAGCGGATGGGGCCCATCAGCGACATCACCAGCGCAGTCTCGCCCATCAGCGCCGGTTCCGGTGAAGCGTCCATATAGGCCGCTGCCAGCCGGCTGCGGTCGCGAACCGAAAACGCGGTATCGGCAAGGCCAAGCGGTTTCGTCACCAGTTCAGCGACGGCCTCGCCTAGCGGCACTCCGGTTTCCGCCTCGATGACGCCGCCGAGAACATCCATGGCAATGGAATATTGCCAGTCGCTGCCCGGCGCGAAGCGCAATGGCGCGCTGGCGATCCGCCGCAGGTTCTCGGCGAGCGACAGTCCGGGCTCGGCGAGGCCGTCGGAAACACCGGCGTGGGCATAGGCATCGTCCTCTTCGAAGAAGCTGTAGCTGAGGCCGGACGTATGGGTCAGCAGGTGGCGGATGCGAATGGTTGCTTCGCCACCGTCAGGCAGCCTCGGCCGGAAGTCCGGCAGCCATCTCGTCACTGGGTCGTCGAGCCCGATTCTCGCCTGTTCGACGAGCCGCATCGCGGCGATGGTGACGATCGGCTTGGTGATGGAAGCAAGCCTGAAGATGGTGTCCTCACGCATCGCCAGACCGCTTTCGCGGTCGGCAAGGCCGGCGGCGCGGCGATGCACGATCTCTCCGTCGCGGGCGACGAACACCACCGTTCCCACAAGCCGCTTGTCGTCGAGCGCGCTTGTGATGGCTGCATCGACCGCTGCGGCAAGGGATGAATTCCTGTCGGCGTCTGCCATTTCGAGGGGAAGACTCATCAGATTAAACCTTCTATAATCACAATGACCGTTCCTGAATATAGAAAGCCGTTTCGAATTTCTAGAGTGATCATTGTGAAAAATAGCCGAGACGTGGAAAATTCTACCGCCCGACGCCGCGGCCGTCCGCCGGCCTTCGACCGCGAGACAGTGCTGTCGGCTGCCCGCGAGACCTTCTGGGCGCATGGATATGAGGGCGCCTCGATCGCCGATCTCACTGCCGCCATGGGCATCACGCCGCAAAGTCTCTATGCCGCCTTCAACTCGAAGGCAGATCTCTATCGAGCGGCGCTGGAGCAGTACCGAGCGCTAGGTTCCGACACGTTTTCCGCGCTTGGCGAGCCGATCGACACCGTCTCCGCCTTCGAGCGCATATTGCGGGGCTCGGCTGCGATTTTCTCGGCTCCGGAGCATCCGAAAGGCTGCATGATCTCGACGGCTGTGCTGAACTGCGCCAGCGAGAATGCCATGATCGCCGACCATGTCGCAGCGATGCGTCGTCGGTCGCTGGACGCTTTCACGGCGAGGATCGAGCGTGGCATCCGCGAGGGCGACATGAAGTCCGACACGAACCCCCGCGCGCTGGCGCGCTTCCTCGCTGCCATCATCCAGGGCATGTCGGTGCAGGCGAGGGACGGCGCATCGCTAGAGGAATTGTTTGATATCGCAGTCCTCGCCATCGCCGAGGTTGCCCGTCACCGCGCCTAAAAACGAAAAGGCCCGGCAGGTCACTACTGCCGGGCCTTTCGTCGCGAGATCGAAGCGATCAGTCGTTGGCGGTAACCTTGACGCCAAGCACCTGCGGCAGCGTGTTCGGAGCGCCCATGGCAGCGCCCACGATCGTCGGGAACGGCACCGGCTTTTCAGGGGCGGCCTTGACGGTCAGGCTCTTCGGATCGTCGAGGAAGGTGTTGACGGCAGCCGAAACGGCGTTCTGCAGTTCCGGGATATTGAGCTGCGCGATCATGATCGGCGTCATCGCCTTCAGCGAATCCGCCATCTGCTTGCCGGACATGTTCTGCTGCGAACCGGCATAATCGAGCGCGCGCTTGGTGATCGAGGCATCTTCGAAGCGCACCTGCGCGGCCTCGAAGGACAGCTGCTGCATCAGGCCGAGCATGGCAAGACCGAGTGCCTGCTGCGATTCTTCCTTGTTCGCACTGGCTTCAGATTGCTTCATCGCATCCTGTAGCGACTTTACGAAGGCCATCGTGTAGCCCGAGATCTTGAAGCCAAGGTTCAGCTTGCCGATGTTGGTGAAGTCGAAGGCGAATTCCGAAATGTCGATCGTGCCGGGGGCAAGTTCCCAGGCACCCTTCATGGTGATGTCGCCCTGGATGTGCTGCAGGGCCAGCTTCTCGATCGCGTCCTTGCTCTGCGGATCCTCGGCTTTGCTGAGGTCGGCCTTCATGCTTTTGAAGGCGCCGTCGAAATCGAAGCCGGATTCGTCTTCGCGCAGTGTCAGATTGACGTCGGTTTCGAGCAGCGAGAACACTTCCGCCCCATCCTTGACCACCTTCAACGGGCCGGTATGAGCGGTTTCGTAGAGCATCATCGTATCGAGCGTGTCGCCGCCCGCCGTTGCCGGGATCGAGATGCCGCCGAGCGTCAGCTCCTGCGCCGTGACCGTGACGCCGTCTTTGGTGGTGTTGATATCGGGGAAGGCGGCCTCTTCGATGTAATAGCCGCCATCCTCGTCTTCTTCGACACCGGAAAGGGTGACTTCGCCGACGGCCAAGCTTTCACCGCCGGCCGATTTGACGCTGACATTCTTCAGCGTCGCGGTCGTGCCGTCGATATCGACGGCGTCAGCCGAAATCGTTCCGCCCTGTACGGCATAGGCGGCATTGAGCTTCTTCAGCAGATCGGCGCCGTCGAGGGCGAAGGCCGAACCGGCGAGCGAGAAAAAGGCGGCGCCCGACAGCATCAGCCGCGTTGTCCGGGAAAAGTTCATGGGGTGATTCCTCTGGTGGCGTGGTGGCGGTTGGAAATCTGCAGTTACGCTACTACGGATTAGGCCCGCTTTATATTTGCGGATCTCTAAATTTCTGTTGAGAGGAACGGCAAACGAAGTCCAAATTGCGGCGGAACGTTTGTCTCATCCTTTGATGTCAGTCCCAAGACTTCATCCACAGCTGCAATGGCCCCGATTCCTTGCCCGCCGGCCTCTTCTGAGCTAGTCAGAACCTATGGGACAAGAGATTTTGCCGCCTTCAGGCGGAGACGACGATCACATCCAGCCGGTCGACCTCAAGGCGGCGCTCGAGCAGCGTTACCTTGCCTATGCGTTGTCGACCATCATGCACCGCGCCCTGCCTGACGTGCGCGACGGGCTGAAGCCTGTCCATCGCCGCATCGTCTATGCGATGAACGAGATGGGGCTGAGGCCGAACTCGGCCTTCAGAAAATGCGCCAAGATCGTCGGCGAAGTGATGGGTAACTACCATCCGCACGGCGACCAGTCGATCTACGACGCGCTTGCCCGTCTCGCCCAGGATTTCTCGCAGCGCTACACGCTGGTCAACGGCCAGGGCAATTTCGGCAATATCGACGGCGACAGCCCCGCCGCCATGCGTTACACCGAATCGAAGATGACGGCGGTCTCCGAACTGCTGCTTGAAGGCATCGATCAGGATGCCGTCGATTTCCGCGACACTTATGACGAATCGAATTCCGAGCCGGTCGTCCTTCCCGGCGCCTTCCCGAACCTGCTCGCCAACGGCTCATCCGGCATCGCCGTCGGCATGGCGACTTCGATCCCGTCGCACAATGCCCACGAGCTTTGCGACGCTGCCTTGCATCTGATCAAGCATCCCGATGCGACCGTCGAAAAGCTCGTCGAATTCATTCCCGGCCCGGATTTCCCCACCGGCGGCATCATCATCGATAGCCGCGACAGCATCATCGAGAGCTACCGCACCGGCCGCGGCGGTTTCCGCGTGCGGGCGAAATGGCAGACGGAAGATCTCGGCCGCGGCGGTTACCAGATCGTCATCACCGAAATTCCCTTCCAGGTGCAGAAATCGCGGCTGATCGAGAAGATCGCCGAGCTGCTGATCGCCCGCAAGCTGCCGCTGCTGGAAGATATCCGCGACGAATCGGCCGAAGACATTCGTGTCGTGCTGGTGCCGAAGACCCGCAGCGTCGATCCGACGATCCTGATGGAATCGATGTTCAAGCTGACGGAACTCGAAAGCCGCTTCCCGCTCAACATGAACGTGCTCTCCATGGGCCGCATCCCGCGGGTCATGGCGCTGAACGAGGTGTTGAAGGAGTGGCTGGACCACCGCCGCGAAGTTCTGCAGCGCCGCTCGCGCTTCCGCCTGGCGGCGATCGACAGGCGCCTCGAAATCCTCAGCGGCTTGCTGGTCGCCTACCTCAACATCGATGAGGTCATCCGCATCATCCGCGAGGAGGACGAGCCGAAGCCGGTCATGATGGCGCGCTGGGATCTCACCGACAATCAGGTCGAGGCGATCCTCAATATGCGGCTGCGCGCCTTGCGCAAGCTGGAAGAGTTCGAGATCCGCAAGGAATTCGACGAACTCACCAAGGAAAAGGGCGAGATCGAGACGCTGCTTTCCTCCGACGACAAGCAGTGGCAGACGGTCGCCTGGGAAATCGGCGAAGTGAAGAAGAAATTCGCCAAGGCGACCGAGATCGGCCGCCGTCGGACCCAGTTTGCCGACGCGCCCGAGACCGACGAGGAAGCGATCCAGCAAGCGATGATCGAGAAGGAACCGATCACTGTCGTCATTTCCGAAAAGGGTTGGATCCGCGCGTTGAAGGGCCATATCGCCGATACGGCGACGCTGACCTTCAAGGAAGGCGACGGCTTGAAGATCGCCTTCCCAGCGCAGACCACGGACAAGATCCTGATCCTCACCACAGGCGGCAAGGCCTTCACCCTCGGCGGCGACAAGCTGCCGGGCGGTCGCGGTCATGGCGAGCCGCTGCGCATCATCGTCGATATGGATAACGACCAGGCGGTGCTGACCGCTTTCGTCCATGATCCCTCGCGCAAGCAGCTGATCGTCTCGACCGCCGGCAACGGCTTCGTCGTTCCCGAAGCCGAGCTGGTCGCCAATACCCGCAAGGGCAAGCAGATCATGAATGTCGGGCTGCCCGAGGAAACCCAGCTGCTCGTGCCCGTCAGCGGCGACCATGTCGCCGTCGTCGGCGAAAACCGCAAGCTGCTGGTCTTCCCGCTGGCCCAGGTGCCGGAAATGTCGCGCGGCAAGGGCGTACGTCTGCAGCGTTACAAGGATGGCGGCATTTCCGACGTTCGCTGCTTCGCGATATCGGACGGCCTCGTCTGGGAAGACAGCGCCGGTCGAACCTTCACGAAGAACAAAGACGAGCTTGCCGAATGGCTGGCCGATCGCGCCACCGCCGGCCGCACCGTGCCGAAGGGTTTCCCGCGTAGCGGCAAATTCGCCGGCTAAAGCATAACAGCGTCCCGCGTCCTTTCAGACGCGCAAAGGACGCCGTAACAATTTGAATTGCTGGATAATTTATCCTTCAATCGATTCTGATTGAAGGAATTATCCAGTAAATTCCGCCCCCGACTCTTGGCGGGCGCAACAACTCCTCTATCTCATTGATGTTACCAAAAATACGAACAGGCCGGCTCAGAAGGCGGACGAGATGGCCGCGGCCCGTGCGCTTGGGGAAGTGCGCGTGCCCTTAACGGAGGAAAATCGATGCCCGCCAGCACCATCAAACTGCATGTCAGCCACACCTACAAAGCGCCGCCCGCCGTCGTTTACGACGCGTGGCTCAACCCCGAAATCGCCCGCCGCTTCCTGTTTGCGACCGATGACGGTCATGTCATTCGCGCCGAAATCGATCCGCACGTCGGCGGCCGTTTCTTCGTCGTCGACCGCCGCCCGACCGGCGACGCCTTTCATCAGGGCGTCTTCCTGGAACTGAAGCGCCCGCAGCGCATGGTCTTCAGCTTCTCCGTCGAGGAGCACGATCACAATTGCGACCGCGTCGAGATCAACATCGAGCCTCTCGGCGGCGGCAGCCGTCTGACGCTGACCCATGAAATGTGCGCCGAATGGGCCGAACACGAGGAAAAGACCCGGCAAGGCTGGGCGCATGTGGTCGAAGGTCTTGGCAGGGAACTGGAGCAGCAGCAGTTCAAGGCTACGGGCTGAGGGGTACGCTGAAATCCCGCAGGAAGCGGGTAGCGCCTTCCTCGTCGATCTCGCCGGCGGCTACCTCTAGTACAAATGCAATGATCTGCGCGTTGTCGGCATTGATGACATAGCGGTTGATGTAGAGAAACGTAAACGCCGCAAGATAGCCTGTGCGCTTGTTTCCATCCACGAATGGGTGGTTTCTGACAATGGCATAGAGATAGGCTGCGGCGAGTACGAAGATGTCTGTCTCGCCGGATGCAGCCTTGTTAAGCGGGCGTGCCAAGCTGGTTTCCAATGCATTGGTATCCCGCAGGCCAGCCAGACCGCCATGCTCGGCAATTTGCTCATCGTGCATATTTTCAATTGCTTGGCGGCTCAGCCACTTAAGCCGTATCATTTTGCGAGTTCGCGGAGCGCCACCCGATATTTTTCCATGCCGATGCGGGCTGCCCGCATTTGCTCGGCAAGGTCGGCGGATTCCGGTACAAGCTGAATATTACCCTCGACCTCTCGCAGTTCGAGGCTGTCGCCGCTGCTCAAGCCCAGCCGCTGCAGTACCTCTTTAGGGATAATAACGCCCTCGGAATTGCCGATCTTTCGAATTGTGACGTTCATCGCCTCATCCTCTGTGTGGTAACGGCGTTATAACACGGCAGCGAAACGGCGACAACGTCCTAACCTGCCATTTGAACGATGCTTTTCCTCCACACTATCCAGACGGAATGGGCTGCGATCGCCGCCACCAGGATGCCGCCGCCGACCAGCGTCATCGGCGCCGGCGTTTCCGCAAAGATCAGCCAGACCCAGATCGGTGCGAGCACGGTTTCGAGCAGGTAGAACATGCCCACCTCCGGCGCGGAGAGGTAACGCGGCCCGGTCGCCAGACACCAGAAGGCGAGTGGCATCATCACCGCGCCGTTAAAGAGGATCCAGGCGGGATGCTCGATCGAAAAACCGCCTGCCGGCATGACCGAGATCAGGCCGATCGCCGCTGGCAGTACCGTCGAAAGCAGCGAGACGAAACCCATCTCCCGGCGTGAGGCGCGGCTGATGGTGATGGCGGCGGCAATGATGAAGGCGGTAAGCAGCGCCATGCTATCGCCGAAAAGATGGCCGCCCGAAAGCCCGTCCCGGACGATCAGGCCGACTCCGAAGATCATCGCCGCCATGGCGAGCAGTGTTGCCAGCGCCGGCCGCTCCTTGAGGA
Source organism: Rhizobium sp. SRDI943 (assembly GCF_057653695.1). NCBI lineage: Bacteria > Pseudomonadati > Pseudomonadota > Alphaproteobacteria > Hyphomicrobiales > Rhizobiaceae > Rhizobium > Rhizobium sp. SRDI943. The sequence continues at coordinate 1,256,952 of NZ_CM172787.1, forward strand.
AAATCCAGGAAAGCAGGGCGGCGAACATCGGATTGAAGGCGACGATGAAAACGACATTGGCCGTCGAGGTGTTGAAAACGGCGAGAAGGAAGACCACCGTCGTCAGGCCGTAGAGCAGACCGGTGACGAGGCCCGGCCAGCCCGGCACGAGCACTGGCCATCGCCCCTTGGCGATCCTGAGCGCCGTTGCCACCAGCAGCGTCACGCCAAGGGTCGCGATGCTTCTCGCCGCAAGAATCGACCACAGCTCGCCGTTGGCGAGCCTCATCAGCGGGATATCCACGGAAAGCGCCAGCCCGCCGATCGCCGTCAGCAGCAGGCCCTTCCGATGGTCGGAAAGAGCGGTGGGGAACATTCAGTCGTGGGTGCTCTCGGGCATGGACGAGGGATCGAAGCGTTCCCAGCCGCGCGGGGTCAGATGCTCCTGCGGCTGGAAGCGCGTCTTGTAGTCCATTTTCCGCGACCCTTGAACCCAGTAGCCGAGGTAGACATGCGGCAGCCCCAGCGCTTTCGTGCGTCTGACATGGTCGAGAATCATGAAGGTGCCGAGCGAACGCCGCTCAAGCGCCGGATTGAAATAGGAATAGACCATCGATAACCCGTCGCTCATCGTGTCGGTGAGGGCGGCGGCAAGCAGCTCGCCCTTTGGCCGCTGCTCCAGTCCGGAGCCTTCTTCGCGCCGGCGGTATTCGATGATTCTCGTATTCACATGCGTGTCTTCGACCATGATTGCATAGTCGAGCACGGTCATGTCGGACATACCGCCCTGCTGGTGGCGAAAATCGAGATAGCGTCGGAAGAGCGAATATTGCTCGCTGGAAGGCTGGGCCGCGAATTCGGTGGCGATGACGTCGGAATTCTCGGCAAGCACCCGCTTCATCGATTTCGTCGGCTCGAATTCCTGGGCGAGAATTCGCACGGAAACGCAGGCGCGACAGGATTCGCAGGCCGGGCGATAAGCGATGTTCTGCGAGCGGCGGAAACCGCCCTGCGTCAGGATGTCGTTCATCTCGGCGGCGCGCGGCCCGACCAGATGGGTGAACACCTTGCGCTCCATCTCATGCGGCAGGTACGGACACGCAGCCGGAGCCGTCAGATAAAACTGCGGTGATGGCGTCGTCTGCGTATTCATTTGTCGCGGAAATTTCCTTGTCGAGACCGTGCCGTTTCCTGACAGCATGACCTAAGAATAAAAAACGTCAACAGCGGGGCGCTTTTCGCCCTTCATATCAGTCTTCTAATTTTAGATATGGAGCGCCGGCACCCGCCGGCAAAGAGAAGGCGGAGACTTTATTTCGTCTCCGCCCCGGGATCGCAGTTAGGGTTTCAGCCAAAGTCTCAAGCTGTGCGCACCGTCGCCGTGCCCACCAGCAGGTCGTGGACGAGACGGCTGCGTTCGATGAACAGGCCGGCAAGCAGGATGAGCGGCGTCAGCACCGAGTTGAGGATCCAGAACAGTGCCAGATGCACGATCGCCGTCATGAAATCCATCGGCCGTCCGTCGACGCGCACGATCGCGATTCCCATGGCGCGCATGCCGAGCGAGGCCTGGCTCGGCCCGCCCACAGTCAGGCCGAAGTAAATGCCGGCGACGATGACGAAGAGGGCAGGGTAGAGAAAGAAGCCAAGGCCGAGCGTGACGATCGACAGGAAGAACAGCACGATCGCCGCGGGAATGCAGAGCAGGGCCACGATGACGTAATCGAGAATGAAGGCGAAGACCCGGCGGCTCAACACGCCGCTATAGGCGCGCCAGTCCTCCGGTGCGGCATAAAGCGGATTGGGGTTGTAGCTCATCTCAATCTCCTCAGGAAAAGCGATGCCGCTGATATGGTATCGGCAGGGCAAAATGCAATATTTGCTCTAGATTCGGATGATTTGGGCCGGTTCGGCCCAATCACCGCTTGGCGAGAATTTTCGCCACTTCGACCGCGAAATAGGTGAGGACACCGTCGCATCCGGCCCGCTTGAACGACAGCAGCGTTTCGAGCATCGCCCGCTCGCCGTCGATCCAGCCATTCATCGCCGCCGCCTTGATCTGCGTATATTCGCCGGACACCTGGTAAGCGAAGGTCGGCAGGCCGAAGGCCTCCTTCATCCGCCAGCAGATATCGAGATAGGGCAGGCCGGGCTTGACCATCAGCATGTCGGCGCCTTCCTCGACGTCGAGGGCCGCATCGCGGATCGCCTCGGTGCCGTTGGCGGGGTCGATATAATAGGTCTTCTTATCACCTTTCAGCAGCCCGCCAGTCGAGATCGCCTCGCGATAGGGACCGTAGAAGGCAGAGGCGAATTTCGTCGCATAGCTCATGATGCCGACGCTCTGGTGGCCGGCGGCGTCGAGCGCCATGCGGATTGCGCCGATGCGCCCGTCCATCATCTCCGACGGCGCAATGATGTCGGCGCCGGCATCCGCCTGCATCACGGCGGCGCGCGCCACCTGGTCGACCGTCTCGTCGTTGACGATCTCGCTGCCTCTGAGGATGCCGTCATGGCCGTGGCTGGTGAAGGGATCGAGCGCGACATCGGTAATGATGCCGATATTGGGCACCGCCTTCTTGATCGCCGCCGTCGCCTGATTGATCAGGTTGTTGGCTTCGAGGCTGTTCGAACCGGTCTCGTCGCGCAGCTCCATCTCGATATTCGGAAAGGTGGCAAGGGCCGGAATGCCGAGGCCGGCCGCTTCCCGCGCCGCTTCGACCGCCTTGTCGATGCTCATCCGGTTGACGCCCGGCATGGCCGGGATCGGATCGATGATGCCGGAACCCGGCACGATGAAGATCGGCCAGATCAGGTCGTCGACCGTCAGCCGGTTTTCCTGCACCAGCCGGCGTGTCCAGTCCGCCTTGCGGTTGCGCCGCATGCGGCGATGACCGGTGATGTCGTCGACGAGATGCGTCCTGTCCTGCATGATATCTGTCCTTGGCCCATTCCATTTATCGGAGCGCTCATTATCATGGCGCCTGGAAAATCCAAACCGGACGATTGGCCGCGGCGGAAAAACCTCTGGCGCATAACCCGAAAATCGGGCTCGATTTTCGGGTTATGCGCCAACTCAATGTTATAGAGCGTCCCTGGCGCGTCTTGTCAGACGCTCGGACGCCCTTGTGAAGATGCAACCCCAAACCGATGTCTGCGCTATGGAAACCGAATCCCCAACGATACCGAAACGCACACTGGCGGATATCCTCTTCATTCTCTTCCTGAGACTGGTTGCCGTCTCCTGCTTCTGGTTCGGCCTGCAATATTGGGCGATGCTCGTCGGCTATTCGCTGGTCGGCGCCGGCCGCTTCGATCTTTTGAGCCTGCCGTGGAAGGTGGCGAGCACCAGCCTCGCCGTGCTCTTCCCCGTCGCCTCCCTCGGCCTCTGGCTCACCGTCTCCTGGGGACCGGTCATCTGGGTGCTGGCCGCCGGCGGACAAATCCTCATGTATGGCCTACTGCCGGATATTTTCGGCCCCAATCAACTGATCATTTTGCTGCACGTCATCGTCGCCGTGGTCTACTTGATTTTCCGCCTGCTGCTCTGGCTGGAAAAGCGCCGGCATCGCCGCCAGGTAAGTGTTGATTTACCCTGAGACAACGTGGAGTTACCGGTAAGGCTCCGTTAAGCCTGCGGTTTAAGTCGAATTTTATATGTATTCGATAGGGTCTCACTCAAGGCGGGAAGAAAACACACCGCCAAACAAACAGTGAGGCAGTCAATATGAACACGAAAATCAAGCCGCAGGCGGTATCGACCTTCCGTGACCAACAGGACCACGACATCCGTGATCTTTACATGGAATCCCTTCATCTCGTTGAACGTCTGCACCGTCGTCTTCTCGACGTTATCAAGGACGAATTCGACCGTCAGGGTCGCAGCGACGTCAACGCCATCCAGGCGCTGCTCCTTTTCAACATCGGCAATTCCGAGCTGACCGCCGGCGAGCTGCGCTCGCGTGGCTACTATCTCGGCTCCAACGTTTCCTACAACGTCAAGAAGCTGGTCGATCTCGGCTTCATCAACCACCAGCGCTCGCGCATCGACCGCCGCTCGGTCCGCATCAGCCTGACCGAAACCGGCCAGGACATCGCCGAAACCGTGGCCAAGCTCTACGAACGCCACATCGCCTCGATCGACAAGGTCGGCGGCATCGGCACCGACGAGTTCACGCAGATGAACAAACTGCTCCAGCGTCTGGACCGCTTCTGGAACGACCAGATCCTGTATCGCCTCTGAGATCCCTGACCTCCTTTCAGGGTTAATCAAAACCGGATGCGTCCCTGCGCGTCCGGTTTTTGCCGTTTGCTCTCGCGTGGCATCTTTGCAACGCATGGCAGGCAAGCGCAAAGGCCTGTATTCAAGCCGTTTTTTAGCCGTTATTAACCGGCACGCTTTACCCCGTCATATGGTTCGTTGCGCCCTGTTTCCGGCATTCGGCAAGTCCGTCTTCCCACTGGCAACACGAATTGGCCATATTGGTGTGGCAGCGGAAGGCTTAACAACCGGCGCTTTCAATAGACCGATCAGGAATGTTCAGGCTGCCGCATCGCAATCTTGTGATGGGGCAAGCGGAATCTTTCGGTGTGCCGGGACAACGAATGGATTGGGATCTGCGTTAAAGCGCAGTGATATCGCAAAAGGCCGCAGGTTTTCTTTATAGCGGCATTCAGTGGTTGGGACTATGTCAAAGAAAAACGGAATTGAAGCTCTTTCGCGCCGCGCCTTCCTTGCGTCCGCGGCAACGGTTGGCGCCAGCGCGCTTGCCGCGCCGGCATTCGCGCAATCGGCGCTCGATACGCTGATCAATGCGCCGCGCCGCGGCAACTGGGACGACCAGTTCGACGCCAAGGCGGCGTCGCGCACGGCGACCGCCATGGTTTCCAACACGCCGATCCTTGGGCCCCAATCGGTCGCGAGCGCCCAGCAGGCGATCATGCAGTATCAGCAGATCGCCGCAGCCGGTGGCTGGCCTGAGGTCAACCCCGGTGACCAGCGCCTGCAGCTCGGGGTCAGCTCTCCAGCCGTCCAGGCGCTGCGCCAGCGCCTTGCGATCACCGGCGACCTGCCGCGCGAGGCCGGCCTGTCCAACGCCTTCGATTCCTATGTCGACGGCGCCGTCAAGCGCTTTCAGGCGCGTCACGGCCTGCCGGCGGATGGCGTTCTCGGCGAATTCACGCTGAAGGCGATGAACATCCCCGCCGATGTCCGCCTGCAGCAGCTGAACACCAATGTCGTCCGTCTGCAGACCTTCCCTGAAGACTTGGGCCGCCGTCACCTGATGGTCAACATCCCGGCAGCCTATGTGGAGGCTGTTGAAGACGGCAGTGTCGCGACGCGCCACACAGCGGTTGTCGGCCGCTTGAGCCGCCCGACGCATCTCGTCAATTCGAAGATCTACGAGGTCATCCTCAATCCTTACTGGACGGCACCACGCTCGATTGTCGAGAAGGACATCATGCCGCTGATGCGCAAGGATCCGACCTATCTCGAAAAGAATGCCATTCGTCTGCTCGACGGCAAGGGCAATGAAGTCGCCCCCGAGACTATCGACTGGAACGGCGAGGCGCCGAACCTGATGTTCCGTCAGGACCCCGGCAAGACCAACGCCATGGCGTCGACGAAGATCAACTTCTACAACAAGAACGGCGAGTACATGCACGACACGCCGCAGCAGGGCCTGTTCAACAAGCTGATGCGCTTCGAATCGTCGGGCTGCGTCCGCGTCCAGAACGTGCGCGACTTGTCGAACTGGCTCTTGCGCGAGACCCCCGGCTGGAACCGCCAGCAGATGGAGCAGGTGATCGCAACCGGCGTCAACACGCCGGTCAAGCTCGCCACGGAAGTTCCGGTCTATTTCGTCTATATCTCTGCCTGGGGCATGCCCGACGGCATCGTCCAGTTCCGCGACGACATCTATCAGATGGACGGCAATGCCGAGCTGGCGCTCGACACCACGGCTGGCATGGAACAGCCAGTCCAGTAAGCGGCGACCTCTGCATCGCAATTTGAAAACCGCGCTTTCCGGCGCGGTTTTTTTATGTGCGGATGGGCGCTGCCTGGTACGGCGTCAGGCTTCGGTGTCGTACGATCGCAAAAGAGCGCAAGCGCGCGCTTTGCTCAGCAAATGTCGTTCTTCGTATTGCCCTCGCCACGGCGGAAGGCTAATACCTCAGCGCATTCCAGTTGAGGAGCCCGCCCATGACCAATGCTTCCACCGAATCCTTCTTCAATCGCTCGCTTGCGGACGTCGATCCGGATATTTTCGGCGCGATCGGAAAGGAACTCGGTCGCCAACGGCACGAGATCGAACTGATCGCTTCTGAGAACATCGTCTCCCGCGCCGTGCTGGAAGCCCAGGGCTCCATCATGACCAACAAATATGCCGAGGGCTATCCCGGCAAGCGTTATTACGGCGGCTGCCAGTTCGTCGATATTGCCGAGGAACTGGCGATCGAGCGCGCCAAGAAGCTGTTCGGCGTCAATTTCGCCAACGTCCAGCCGAATTCCGGTTCACAGATGAACCAGGCCGTGTTCCTGGCGCTGCTGCAGCCGGGTGACACCTTCATGGGGCTCGACCTGAATTCGGGCGGCCACCTCACGCATGGTTCGCCGGTCAACATGTCCGGCAAGTGGTTCAACGTCGTCTCCTACGGCGTGCGCGAAGGCGACAACCTGCTCGACATGGATGAAGTCGCCCGCAAGGCCGAGGAAACCAAGCCGAAGCTCATCATCGCCGGCGGCACAGCCTATTCCCGCATCTGGGACTGGAAGCGCTTCCGCGAGATCGCTGACTCGGTCGGCGCCTATCTGATGGTCGACATGGCCCACATCGCCGGTCTTGTCGCCGGTGGCGTTCATCCGTCGCCGTTCCCGCATTGCCATGTCGCGACGACGACGACCCACAAGTCGTTGCGCGGCCCGCGCGGCGGCGTCATCCTCACCAATGACGAGGATCTGGCGAAGAAGTTCAATTCGGCTGTCTTCCCCGGCCTGCAGGGTGGCCCGCTGATGCACATCATCGCCGCCAAGGCGGTCGCCTTCAAAGAGGCGTTGCAGCCGGAGTTCAAGGATTACGCCGCCCAGGTCGTCAAGAACGCCAAGACGCTGGCCGAAACGCTGATATCGGGTGGCCTTGACGTCGTCTCCGGCGGCACCGACAACCACCTGATGCTGGTCGACCTGCGCAAGAAGAATGCCACTGGCAAGCGCGCCGAGGCAGCCCTTGGCCGCGCCTACGTCACCTGCAACAAGAACGGCATTCCCTTCGATCCGGAAAAGCCCTTCGTCACCTCGGGTGTGCGCCTCGGCGCGCCTGCTGGAACGACCCGCGGCTTCAAGGAAGCCGAATTCCGCGAGATCGGCAATCTGATCGTCGAGGTTCTCGACGGCCTGAAGGTCGCCAATTCGGATGAAGGCAACGCCGCCGTCGAAGCCGCGGTGCGCGGCAAGGTGGTCAGCCTCACCGACCGCTTCCCCATGTATGATTACTTGGGATAAGGAGCAGGGATGCGCTGCCCCTATTGCGGTTCGGAAGATACCCAGGTCAAGGATTCGCGCCCGGCGGAGGACAACACGTCCATCCGCCGGCGGCGTATCTGTCCCGATTGCGGCGGCCGCTTCACCACGTTCGAGCGCGTGCAACTGCGCGAGTTGATGGTCATCAAGAAGACCGGCCGCAAAGTGCCCTTCGACCGCGACAAGCTGGTGCGCTCCTTCGAGGTGGCGCTGCGCAAACGCCCGGTCGAGCGGGACCGCATCGAGCGCGCCGTGTCCGGCATCGTGCGGCGGCTTGAAAGCTCCGGCGAGACCGAGATCTCCTCCGAGCAGATCGGCCTGCAGGTGCTGGAAGCCATGAAGAGCCTCGATGATGTCGGCTTCGTGCGCTACGCCTCTGTCTATCGGGATTTCTCGCTTGCCGAGGATTTCGAGAAGGTTATTTCCGAAATCAACGCCAAGATCGCCCGCGACCCGCTGGACAGGTGAGCCATGAGCATCACGCCGCATGACGAACGTTTCATGGCGGCGGCGATTCGCCTGTCGCGCTGGCATCTCGGCCGCACCGCCACCAATCCTTCCGTCGGCTGTCTGATCGTCAAGGACGGCGTCATCGTCGGCCGTGCGGTGACGGCGCTCAGTGGCCGCCCGCATGCCGAGACGCAGGCGCTCGCTGAGGCCGGCGCGCTCGCCCGCGGCGCCACCGCTTATGTGACGCTCGAACCCTGCTCGCATCACGGCAAGACGCCGCCCTGCGCCGAGGCGCTGATCGCTTATGGCGTTGCCCGCGTCGTCATCAGCGTCACCGATCCCGATCCGCGGGTCTCCGGTCGCGGCATCGCCATGCTGCGCGAAGCCGGCATAGAGGTGGATGCCGGCGCGCTGGAGGCGGAGGGCCGGCAGTCGCTTGCCGCCTATCTCACCCGCCAGACGAAGAACCGGCCCTATGTGACTCTCAAACTTGCCGTTTCCGCCGATGGCATGATCGGCCGCGAGGGGGCAGGGCAGGTGGCGATAACAGGCCCGGAAGCCCGTGCCCAGGTGCAGGCGCTGCGCGCCGAAACCGATGCGATCCTCGTCGGCATCGGCACCGCGATTGCTGATGATCCGCTGCTGACGGTGCGTTCGCCAGGTCTTGAATCGCAATCGCCGATCCGCATCGTCCTCGATCCTTCCCTGGCATTGCCGCTGACCAGCAAGCTCGTCGCGACGGCGCGGGAAGTGCCGGTCATCGTGGTGGCGAGCGAGGAAGTGTGGCCGTTGTCGGCGGATGCGGAGGGGCTACCCCCCTCTGTCCTGCCGGACATCTCCCCCACAAGGAGGGAGATCGGCAAGGAGCCTGCTCCGCGTTCTCCAGCTTCCGATGATGATGGTTTCGCCTCCAGGCAAGATGTGGGGCAAGAGGCTAGCCCCCAGCCAATCTCCCCACCTGTGGGGGAGATGCCCGGCAGGGCAGAGGGGGGTAACCCACCCACAGATCCCACAGACATGGACTCCCGCCGCGCAGCCCTCGAAGCCGCAGGCGTCGAAGTCGTCCATTGCAATCCCTATCATCCGGAAGTCCTGTTGCCGGCACTCGCGACGCGCGGTATTTCCTCGCTTCTGGTCGAGGGCGGTGCAAAGACGGCGCGGCTTTTCCTCGAGGCTGGCCTTGTGGACCGCATCCAGCATTATCAAGCGCCTGTTGTGATCGGCGAGCGCGGTATTGAATCCCCGCTTGATGCTACCGACATACCATCGGGTTTTGCCCATACGGGCACGCTGATGTTCGGCGGCGATCGCCTGGACGAATACGAAAGAGGGCTTTGATGTTCACCGGAATAGTCACCGATATCGGTACGATCGAGTCCGTTTCACCGCTGAAGGAGGGCATCAAGCTCCGCGTTGCGACGAGTTACGACCCGGCGACCATCGATATGGGCGCATCCATCTCGCACTCCGGCATCTGCCTCACCGTCACCGGCCTGCCGCAGGAAGGTAGCAACGGCCGCTGGTTCGAGGTCGAGGCCTGGGAAGAGGCGCTGCGGCTGACGACCATCGCCACCTGGCAGGAAGGCAGCCGTATCAATCTCGAGCGGTCGCTGAAGATCGGCGATGAACTCGGCGGTCACATCGTTTCCGGCCACGTCGACGGCAGGGCGGAAATCCTCTCGGTGACATCAGAGGGCGACGCCACCCGCTACCGTCTGCGCGCGCCCGAACATCTGGCGAAATTCATCGCCCCCAAGGGTTCGATTGCACTCGACGGTACTTCGTTGACGGTCAATGCCGTCGACGGCACGGATTTCGATGTGCTGCTCATCCGCCACACGCTCGAGGTCACCACCTGGGGTGATCGCAAGGCTGGCGATTTCGTCAATTTCGAAGTCGACACCATGGCGCGTTATGCCGCCAGGCTGGCCGAATTCCCGAGCACCTGAATCAAAAACCTGTGACGGTTTTCAGGGGCACACCACGACTGGCATGCTGGGCGCGAAACATCATCAGGCGCTCGTCGACGCATCCAACTGCGCGTCTGCGACGCGGCGTCGGCCCGATAGCTCACCAATCCGGGGACAGCTTCGTCAGATACTGGCCGTAGGCGCTCTTGCCGAGCTTCTCTGCGAGCTTGGCGAGGTCGTTCTGCGAGATGTAACCCATGCGCCAGGCGACTTCTTCAGGGCAGGCGATCTTGAAGCCCTGGCGTTTCTCCAGCGTGCTGACGAAACCTGCGGCATCAAGCAGGCTGTCCGGCGTGCCGGTGTCGAGCCAGGCATAGCCCCGGCCCATCAGCTCCACGAAAAGCTGGCCGCGCTCGAGATAGGTGCGGTTGACATCGGTGATTTCCAGTTCGCCGCGCGGTGATGGCTTCAGGTTGGCGGCGATATCGACCACCTGCTGGTCGTAGAAATAGAGGCCGGTCACCGCCCAGTTCGATTTTGGCTTCTTCGGCTTCTCCTCGATCGACAGGGCATTCATCTTTTTGTCAAAGCCGACAACGCCATAGCGTTCCGGATCGGTGACGTGATAGGCGAATACCGTCGCGCCTTCCCGCCGACTCGTGCCGGATTTCATGATTTCCGGCAGTCCGTGCCCGTAGAAGATGTTGTCGCCGAGAACGAGTGCCGAGCTGTCGCCGTGCACGAAGTCGGCGCCGATGATGAAGGCCTGGGCGAGGCCGTCCGGGCTCGGCTGTACGGCATAGTTCAGTGAAATTCCCCATTGCGAGCCGTCGCCAAGAAGGCGCTTGAAGGCTTCGACGTCGTGAGGCGTGGTGATGATCAGCAAATCCCTGATGCCGGCGAGCATGAGCGTCGTCAGCGGATAGTAGATCATCGGCTTGTCGTAGACCGGCATCAACTGTTTCGAAACGGCCTGCGTGATCGGATGCAGACGCGTGCCTGTGCCGCCGGCGAGAATAATTCCCTTCATGCCCATCTCCTTAAAGACCCTTAGTCAAAAGGTCTTGCATGACAATCGTCATGGACTGCTTCCACTCCGGGAGCCGGATTCCATATGTTCTGGCGAGCTTGTCACCGTTGAGACGTGAATTGGCGGGACGCTTCGCCGGTGTCGGATAGTCCGCCGTCGGGATGCGCTCGACGCCGACGTTTCTGCCGCCGGATTTAGAAAGCTCCGTGAATATCTCTTCGGCGAAGTCCGCCCAGCTTGCTTCGCCGCTGCCGGTCAGGTGAAAAGTGCCACGGAGCGTTGGCTCAGGGTCCGCTACGATACGGGATGCGATCGCAAGAATCGCGTCGGCGATGTCGAGTGCCGAGGTTGGGCATCCTGTCTGATCGGCGACAACGCGAAGATGATCGCGCGTCTCGGAAAGCCGCATCATCGTTTTCAGGAAATTGGTGCCAAAGGGCGAATAGACCCAGGCAGTGCGTAAGATGACATGGTTCGGGTTCGCCGCCGCAACGGCCTTCTCGCCCGCGAGCTTCGAACGCCCATAGACGGAGATCGGCGCCGTCGCATCCTCTTCGGAATAGGCGGAGGCCTTGTCGCCGCTGAAGACGTAGTCGGTCGAAATGTGGATGACCGAGGCCCCGATCCGCGCAGCAGCCTCGGCAACCGCCCCGGCGCCTGCTGCGTTGACGGAAAAAGCAAGCTCGGGGTCGCTCTCGGCCTTGTCGACCGCCGTATAGGCAGCCGCCGAGACGATCACATCCGGCCGCAGAGCCGAGAAGGCGGCTGCGATGCTTGGAGGATCCGCGAGGTCCATTTCCGGGCGCCCGACCGCGCTGATTTTGACGCCCATTTCGGCGCCACGTCTGAGCAGCGACTGAACGACCTGGCCCTGTTTGCCGGTGACGGCAATGCGCATCGCTTATCGTCCCTTGAAAACGCCGAGGCGTTCGCCGGAGTAGACGTTTTCGCGCAACGGCCTCCACCACCATTCGTTTTCCAAGTACCAGTGCACTGTCTTCTCGATGCCGGTTTCGAAGGTCTCTTGCGCCTTCCAGCCGAGTTCGCTTTCGAGTTTGGAGGCATCGATCGCATAGCGTGCGTCGTGTCCGGGGCGGTCCGTGACGTTGGTGATCAGGCGTGCATGCGGTCCCTTGTCACTGCAGACGCCGTCGAGAATAGCGCAGATGCGATGAACGACATCGATGTTCCTGCGCTCATTGCGGCCGCCCACATTGTATTTTTCGCCGGGGCGCCCACTGGATGCGATCGTGAAGAGCGCGCGGGCGTGGTCTTCGACATAGAGCCAGTCGCGGACATTCGCGCCATTGCCGTAAACCGGAAGAGGCTTGCCCTCCAGTGCGTTCAGGATCATTAGCGGAATGAGCTTTTCGGGGAAATGGAACGGGCCGTAGTTGTTGGAGCAATTCGAGACAACGACGGGCAGGCCGTAGGTGCGGTGCCAGGCGATCGCCAGATGGTCGCTGGCGGCCTTGGAGGCGGAGTAGGGCGAGGACGGGTCGTAAGGCGTCGTCTCCTCGAAGAGGCCCTCGTCGCCGAGCGAGCCGTAGACCTCGTCCGTCGAGACATGCAGAAAGCGGAAGGCACTCTTGCGGCGAGCGTCGAGCCCATCCCAATAGTGCCGTGCGGCATCCAGCAGGCTGAATGTGCCGACGATGTTGGTCTGAATGAAATCGTCCGCGCCCGAGATCGAGCGGTCGACATGGCTCTCTGCCGCGAGATGCATGACGATATCAGGGCGGAAGGACGCGAATGCTTCCTGCATCCTGGCGCGGTCGCAGATGTCGGCCTGCAGGAATTGATAGTTCGGCGCCGATTCGACGGATTTCAGCGATGCCAGATTGCCGGCATAGGTCAGCGTGTCGACATTCAGCACCTCGGCGCCGATCTCGCTGACGAGATGGCGCACCAATGCCGATCCGATGAAGCCCGCTCCGCCCGTGACCAGTATGCGCATCGTCGATCAATCCCTGGGTTGCTGTGCTGAACAGGAAAAATGGCCTGGCAGGTCGGCGAGCCGCGGCAGCGTCTTGTCCTTGTCGGACAATACCATGTCTCTCTCATAGAAGGGCCAGCGGATACCGATCGCCGGATCGTTCCACGCGATGCCCCGATCATGCTGCGGGCTGTAGGGTGCGGTTACCTTGTAGCTGATGACGCTGTTCGGCTCGAGCGTTGCGAATCCGTGTGCGAAACCGGCCGGTACCCAGAGCTGCATACCATTTTCCGGCGAGAGCTCCTGAGAGAGCCATTTACCGAAGCTCGGCGATCCCTCGCGGATATCGACGACGATATCCATGATCCGCCCGGCAAGACAGCGCACCAGCTTGCCCTGTGCGAAAGGCGGTATCTGGAAATGCAGCCCCCGGACGGTGCCGGTCTGCGCCGAAAGCGATTCATTGTCCTGGATGAACGTGACGTCGGCCACATTTTCCCGGAACCAGGCATCCTTGAATACTTCGGAGAAGTAGCCGCGGTGATCGCCGAAGCGCGGCGGCGTGATCGCAATGATGCCCTCGATGGCCGTGGTCTCAATACGCATGACTTACCTTTTTGCGGCCTTTATCAAGCGCCCGCCCTCATGACGCTCATCAGCATGTCCGCCTGCGAGCGGCTTCGCATGGCCGCAAGGCCTGCCGCGGCAATGGCATCGCGCTCGTCGGCATCTGCGATCAGCTTGTAGCAGCGCTCGATCATGTCGTCATAGGGCTCAATTGCCAAGCCGCCGATGAAGGGCAGAAGGTCCGGATCGCGGATGTCGCCTTCCGTCAGCACGCAAACGCGATTGGCGAGCAGATAGGAAATGCGCACGATCTCGAAGACGCCGCTCGCATAATGATGGATGTTGATCACGATCTTGGCGCGGGCAATCGCCGCATCGCGTTCCGCGCCGTAGATGTTGAAGAGGTGCGCGACCTCGAGCCCGCCGTCCTTCAGCGTCTTCAGGATATGGTGGCGGCGTTCGTTCATCGAGCCGTAGAAGAGCACGTCGATATCTTTGACGGCGGCGTGCTGTATCTGGCTGAGGCAGCCGCTATAGCCGATCTCGAGCACGCCGGCGTGATCAATGCCCTTGGCGGCGAGATTCTCCCGGTTGCGCGGGCTGTAGTCGAGAACCGGAAGCGACTTCAGGATCGAGGTGTAGCGCGAATTGATCCAGATGCTTTCTTCGGACACCTGCTCGAGATTGATGACGACGCTGTCCTTCGGCAGATGGCTGACGATTTCAGCGGGGAGAAGATTCCCGCCATAGATGATCGGCGCACGGCCGGCGAATGCGTTCATGTCCCGGGTGATCGGTGCTGAGCCGCCGAGTTCCTCGAAGGCGCCCTGTAGGCCAAGCGCGACTTCGTCGAAGGCGTGGCTGTGATTGTAGTTGTCGGGCGTCACGATCCAGATGCAATGACGATCCTTGTGTGCCTGCCATCCGCCGGCAAAGGGCTGCAACAGGTTGCGGAGCGGCTGCTCGATCTTCGGCGCGGCTGATATAGCGGGCCTTTCCGTCTGCACCGGCTGCGGCTGTACCGGGGAAGCGCCTGACGCCTGAGGGGCATAGGCGCGCATCAATTCGCGGCCGCCGATAAATTGGCCCCGCGGCATCCAGCCGGGCGGATCATCAGCGCCCCAGATAAGGTGCGGCTGCTTGATCAATGGTTGACGGCCCTCCTGCCAAGAGGTCAAGTGGGCCTGGTCGCGGCTCTGAAGAAAAGCCTCCTTGGCGGCGAAGAGACCATGCAGCATCCGGCCGAGGCGGACGCCGAACTTCCACTCGAAATGGGCAGGCGCCGGCACGAAGGCGGCGATCTTCAATCCTTTGGCAGCAGTCTGCTGGACATAGAGCCCGAGCAGCCGCTCGATCACGAAGGGGCGCATCGTTGCGTTGGCGTCGCGTGAATACTGCGCCGAACCGGCATAGGCAGTGCCCGCCGGCGTGCCGAGGCGCGCTTCATTTTCCAGCGATCCCAGAATACGTTCGCAGAAGGCGAAATATCCGGACCAGAACTTCCTGTTGCCGCAGAAATAGTTGCAGAACGCGAAGGTGGTTTTGTCTTGCGGCGGTGCGATCGGATAGCCGAGCTCCTGGATATGCAGGAAGATCGGGTCCATGCCTGGATGGCCGCCAAGCAGCGAATGTTCCCAGACGTTGCTGTAGATCGCGGCGTGGCCGATCAGTGGATTGTAGAGATAGGCATCCGCACCTTCCGCCCTGGCCTTTTCCGCCTCGGTGACGAAAGCCGGAAAGCTCGTCACCGACTTCATCTCGAATTTGCTGGAGAGCAGCCCCCAAAACACGTCGTCGCCGAGGCCGATCGCCTCGTGATGCTGATGCAGCGTGAGGAAGAGTTCATATTCGCGGGTCGTAGCCTGCGTATTGAACGAGATGTCGAGCGGCATGGCAGCCGCATCGAGCTGGCTGCGCTGCGAGGGATCGAGATAAGGCTGATAGACAATGACGGATCCCGTGCCCGCAGCCTTCTCCGTGAGAAGCGCCAGATCAGGAAGACCGGCCGGCAAAGAAGAAATGGGCTGATTGATCGTCAAGGTATTGTCCTTCGCGAAGGGCTGCCGTCTGTATGGAAAATCCGCAGAACGGCAACTCGAGCCTGTTTGGTGCCTACTATTTGAGGTGAAGCTTGCGCCACACTGTTCGCAGAACTTTCACTGGTGAGCCTGGCGGGAGTGTGGGAGCTCGACTATCTGGGGTCGGCTTTTTCTAGCCAGCTTCATTGGCTCAGCCGCTTCTGCTGCCAGTATCGCAAAGAGTTGCGATTTTACGTTGGGCCGCCTCGGTTTATACGCCGCTTTTGTAGACCCCATCATTCGATACTGTCGCTATTTCTCCGAACAAGGACCCAGGTAAGCTATTGCCATAGAGTTCGGCTATCCGTTTGATTAGAAGATAGCTTCCCAGACGCTCCTGGCAAAATGAGATCGCACGTTTCTGCACGGGGTCTTCGGATTGAAACGGTTGATATCGTTTCGCAAATTCAAAAGACGGCGCCACAAGGCGCACAAAAGTATCCAGCCACCAGTCCGTCGGATACGTGCCGAGTTCAATGCCTCCAGGAACGAAAGTGCTGGAATTAAAAAATTGCAAAGCTTCGGCTTGCGTTAAAGTGTTTGCTTCGATTGCAAACGCTGTATATCGCAGGAAGTCAACAATATTGTGGAAGCGTGCATAGTGTTGAGATATGTTATGGAGATTTAATGGCCGAGGTAAGAAGAAGCTTTCTGTAAAAATCGCCGGATTCTCCGGTTTTATGATTCCTACTTCTTCTGAGGTTGCTGTATTCATCCCGGGATATTCGGGATTTGGTGTTCCTATTTTTAGTCGTGTTAAAAATTTACGATACTGCCAGATAGTAATGTTGCGAGGCTTTGCTGCTTCTTCGGAAACGACTTTCGCGATTACGATCGTTCCCAGCGATCCTGACAATTTCGCGTGAATCTCCTCCGGCTCGCTGAAAAAATCATAGCCGGCAATGACATCCATTCCCTTGTTGTCCAAAGGAGGTTTAGAATTGAGCCATATGATTTTCGAGCCCTCGGGAGGAGGGTAGCTCGGCAAATCCTTGTGGCAAACAATGAAAATGGTCATATTTGTGATCAGCCTCTTATGGATGGGGAGTTTCTGCCGGCTGCAATTACCACGCGGCTCGCCCGTCAATGCTTAGTTGTGTCAAGGTGGCGGACGGCAGTATTCCAAGCGTTTCTGCCTCTTGTCAGCGACTCTAAAGTGCGTTCCTTGCGCGTAGCAGGTGCGAAGTCCGGACCCATCCGGGGATGAAGTCGGGTGTCGCAAGTTGAGGGTGTCGATATCCATTTTCTTAAACTTGCCGTTGCTGTTGGCGATGTCGGCAAATGTCAGCAAGCCCGCAATGGCGCGCGCTATGTTGCCCGCTTGGTGGAATTCCCTACCGCGAAAACTGAATGATCTCGCCATTGTACTGTGTGCGCGCCGTCTCGCTGAAGCCGAGCTTGGCTGCGACCCGCAGCGAGGCCTGGTTCTCGGGGCTGATGATGCAGCTCATCGGTTTTCCTGGGAAATGCGTTTCCGCCCAGCCGATCAGGACGGTCAGCGCCTCGGTGGCATAACCGCAGCCGTGCGCCGAAGGCATCAGCGCCCAGCCTACCTCCATCGTCCCCTCGATCGAGGGTTCCATCTCGCGCCGGGCTTCGAGGAAGCCCGCTTCGCCGATGAACCGGCCGCTCTCCTTTTCGACGATCGCCAGAAAGCCGAAGCCCATATGGTGCCACATGCCGGCAATGCGCAGCATGCGGCTCCAGCTCTGCTCACGTGTCGACGGCACGCCGGTGATGAAGCGCACGACATGCTCGTCCGCCCACAGCGCCGCGTGCGCGTCGAAATCGTCGAGGCGGTGAGGGCGAAGCGTCAGCCGCGCCGTTTCGAGAGTCGGAATGTCGGTCACATCGGATCCTTCATGCGCCGGGCTCGCCGTCCCAATAGTCGAGATCGCCTTCCGACCGTCCGATGTGGCGGAAGCGCTTGTTTCTGCACCGTCCCTGTTCGTCTTGGCAAGGAACTTTCCGGAATCGGGATATTCGACGATCTCGGTCTTCGCCATGGTCGAGATGCCGAGATAGACGAGTGTGGCGGTGCCGGTGTTGATGATCTGGTGCGCCGTTTCCGGTCCGCCTGCCGGCGCGCCGAGCACATCGCCGGCCTTGATCGCATGGCGCGCGTCGCCGAAGCGGTATTCGCCGGCGCCCGCGATCACATAGAAGAGCTCGTCTTCGACGTGATGGTTGTGGAAGGGGCAGCCCGATTTGCCGGGCGGTACCTCGTTGTAGCTGACGCCGAGGCCGGCCAGGCCAAGTAGCGCGCCAAAAGAGGTGTCGGTGCTTTCATAGAGCTCGCCCTGTTTCCAGTGGTCGAGCTTGAGATCGGCGGTATTGATCACCGCCTTCTGTTCCGTTGCCATGACGTCCTCCTGTTTCAACAAGAGAAGCCGTCATCCCGGGAAAATTCAATGATTATCTGGGCCTATCTCTGATATCCCTAGCATGGGCGGAGAGGAGACCGCCGCCCATGCCATGAGCGCCACGCATCGAACAAGGTGCGCCAGACGCTCGATCCCTTTTAACCCACGCATACCCCCGAAGATCGTTCCGATTTTCGGGGGTATGCGCTGGAGCGTCAGCGGACGTAGAAGGTCAAGCTTCCATCAGCTGCCTGCTCGGCGTTGACGATGTTGCGGACGTCGACGCCTTCGTTGTTGAGCCGGTGGGCAAGCGACCTGTTGGCGTCGATCGAGGCCTGGATGCCGTGAACGGCCTGACCAGAACGTTCCGGTGCCGAGCGCGGACCGGTCGTCTCGTCGTCGAGGTTACGCCAGTTGTGGACCTGCTCGACATTGAAGTCATTGCCGTGGAAGGTCCTGAGTGTCTGCTCGATGCCCTGGGCCGTGTTCATCCCAAGGCTTTCGGCCCGGCTGACGCCGGCAAAGGCGAGGGAAGAGAGGGCGGCAGCGAGGGTGATAGTGAGAACGCGGTGCATGATTGGTATCCTTTCATCTGCTTAGACGGTCGGCTGTCGTTGCAGGGGATCGTCTGCGTCACGACATGGAATTGGCGTTCTCGCATTCGCGATTCAATGGGTTAAGCCACTGAAAATCCATTAAGAATTGTTCATAAAAATTGCCTTCGAATTGCCGCTTTCCGGGCGACCGGGAAAGCTGATTTGAGAGGCTTGCCCAGCTGTGCATCTATAGTGCTGCTATCCCCTTGCAGAATTTCGTCTTTCGTATTGCGGCATCAGGCGAAATTGCTTGCCATTCGGCCGAAGGCATGTTTTGACCGCGGGCTGCCGAGTGGGTAAATGTCCCGCCAACCGAAGGTGAACCATGCCGAGAGAGACCGCTCCCCATATTTTGATCGTTGAGGCCCGCTTCTACGACGACATGGCCGACGCCCTGCTCGAAGGCGCGACCTTCGCATTGACAGAGGCCGGCGCCACCTTCGAGGTCGTCACCGTCCCCGGCGCACTGGAAATTCCGGCAGCGATTGCCATGTCGCTCGATGGAGACGACAATGGCGGAACGCATTATGACGGCTATGTCGCCCTCGGCATGGTCATTCGCGGCGAGACCTATCACTTCGATATCGTGTCGAACGAATCCTCTCGCGCCTTGATGGATCTTGCGGTCAGCGAGTCCCTTGCCATCGGCAACGGCATCCTGACCGTCGAAAACGACGAACAGGCATGGGCGCGCGCGCGCCGCACGGATAAGGACAAGGGCGGATTTGCCGCTCGTGCAGCTCTGACCATGATCGAGCTGAAGCAGAAACTGGGTGCATAACGAATGAACGACGACAAGACGGAACGGCCGGTCAAGACTGCAAACCAGCGGGGCGCTGCCCGTCTTGCTGCCGTTCAGGCACTGTATCAGATGGATGTCGGCGGCACCGGCGTTTTGGAGATCGTCGCCGAATACGAGGCGCACCGTCTTGGCCAGGAACTCGACGGCGCGACCTATCTGAAGGCCGATGTCGCCTGGTTCCGTTCCATCGTTTCCGGCGTCGTGCGCGATCAGGTCCGCCTCGATCCGCTGATTGCCGCAGCCCTGCAGGATGATTGGGCCTTGTCGCGCCTCGACAGCACCGTGCGCGCCATCCTGCGCGCCGGCGTCTTCGAGATCACCGATCGCAAGGACGTTCCAGTGGCGGTGATCGTCACCGAATATGTCGAGATCGCCCAGGCCTTCTTCGATGACGACGAGCCGAAGCTCGTTAACGCTGTGCTCGACCGCATCGCGAAGCAGGTCCGCGGCGAGGCGAAGAAATAAGTCTTTAGCCGTCAAATAATCCCCCTACGTCTTTCTTCGTACCGCAATGGTTTTCGCCCCTTGCGGTCTTGACGCCACGTGATCGACCACGCAATCTCCGCACCGCTTAGCTGTGGCATTTCTGTGGAGAGGAAGGCGATTCGGCGGCGTATCTGCCGGAGAAGGAGTGATCTCCGGCCTATGGGAGGAAAGAGCGAAATGACGATTCTTTTATGCGTAATCGTATGCGGTCTGCTCTCGGTGGTTTATGCCGCCTGGGCAACCCGGTCGGTGCTTGCCGCCGATCAGGGCAATAGCCGCATGCAGGAGATCGCGGGCTATATCCGCGAAGGCGCTCAAGCCTATCTGACGCGCCAGTACAGAACCATTGCCATTGTCGGCGTTGTTGTTTTCATTTTAGCTTGGCTGCTTCTTTCCGGCGAGGCCGCGATCGGCTTCCTGATTGGCGCCGTGCTTTCCGGTGCTGCTGGTTTCATCGGCATGCACGTCTCCGTCCGCGCCAATGTGCGCACCGCCCAGGCGGCTTCCGTCAGCCTTTCCGCCGGCCTCGACATCGCCTTCAAGTCGGGTGCGATCACCGGCATGCTGGTGGCTGGCCTGGCCCTGCTCGGCGTCTCCATCTACTATACGGTATTGACCATCGGGCTCGGCCATGAGAGCGGCTCGCGCGAAGTCATCGATGCGCTGGTGGCGCTCGGCTTCGGCGCGTCGCTGATCTCGATCTTCGCCCGTCTCGGCGGCGGCATCTTCACCAAGGGCGCCGATGTCGGCGGCGATCTGGTCGGCAAGGTCGAAGCCGGCATTCCCGAAGACGATCCGCGCAACCCGGCAACGATTGCCGATAACGTCGGCGACAATGTCGGCGACTGCGCCGGCATGGCCGCCGACCTTTTCGAGACCTATGCAGTCTCTGTCGTCGCCACCATGGTTCTCGCCGCGATCTTCTTTGCCGGCGCGCCGATCCTCCAGTCGGCGATGGTCTATCCGCTGGCGATCTGCGGTGCCTGCATCATCACCTCGATCATCGGCACTTTTTTCGTCAAACTCGGCTCGAACGGCTCGATCATGGGCGCTCTCTACAAGGGCTTGATCGTAACCGGGCTGCTGTCGATCGTCGGCCTTGGTGCTGCCACCTCGCTCACCATTGGCTGGGGATCGATCGGTTCCGTCGGAGGCGCCGATATATCCGGCACGCACCTCTTCCTCTGCGGCATCGTCGGCCTTGTCGTCACTGCGCTGATCGTGGTGATCACCGAATACTACACCGGCACCGGCAAGCGTCCGGTCAATTCGATCGCCCAGGCCTCGGTCACCGGTCACGGCACCAACGTCATCCAGGGCCTGGCCGTTTCGCTGGAATCGACGGCCTTGCCTGCCATCGTCATCGTTGGTGGCATTCTTGCCACCTATCAGCTCGGCGGCCTGTTCGGCACCGGCATTGCGGTCACGGCCATGCTCGGCATCGCCGGAATGATCGTCGCGCTCGACGCGTTCGGACCGGTAACGGACAATGCCGGCGGTATCGCCGAAATGGCGCATCTGCCGCCGGAGGTGCGCAAATCCACCGATGCGCTTGATGCCGTCGGCAATACGACCAAAGCCGTCACCAAGGGCTACGCCATCGGTTCTGCCGGTCTCGGCGCTCTGGTTCTCTTCGCGGCCTACTCTTACGACCTCAAATATTTTGCGGCGAATGGCGACAAGTTCCCATATTTTGCCGGCATCGGCGAAATTTCCTTCGATCTTTCCAACCCTTACGTGGTGGCGGGATTGATCTTTGGAGGTCTCATTCCCTACCTCTTCGGTGGCATCGCCATGACCGCCGTCGGCCGTGCAGCCGGCGCGATCGTCGAGGAAGTCCGCCGTCAGTTCAAGGAAAAGCCCGGCATCATGCAGGGCACGGAAAAGCCGGATTACGGCAGGGCGGTCGACATTCTGACTAAGGCCGCCATCCGTGAGATGATCGTGCCGTCGCTGCTGCCGGTGCTGGCGCCGATCGTCGTCTATTTCGGCGTGCTTCTCATCTCCGGCTCCAAGGCCTCCGCCTTTGCCGCCCTCGGCGCATCGCTGCTAGGCGTCATTATCAACGGCCTCTTCGTCGCCATCTCGATGACATCAGGCGGCGGCGCCTGGGACAACGCCAAGAAGAGCTTCGAAGACGGTTTCGTCGACAAGGACGGCGTGCGTCACATGAAGGGTTCGGATGCGCACAAGGCCTCCGTCACCGGCGATACCGTCGGCGATCCCTACAAGGATACCGCCGGCCCCGCCGTCAACCCGGCGATCAAGATCACCAACATCGTCGCGCTGCTGCTGCTCGCCGTTCTCGCCGGATAAACAACGCCGCCGGCTTGGCACAATTCAAGCCGACACAGCGACCATAAAAAAACCCGCCGGAGCGATCCGGCGGGTTTTCGTATGAGGCGTGTCCGATCAGCGCAGGCTGCTTGGGTTCTGCGGCGTGCCGCCGGCGCCGCCGCCGAACAGGCTGCGGGCAGCACTCGCGGCGCTGCCGCCGGAAAGCATCTGTTGCAGGAAGGTGAGTTCCTTGCCGCCGGTCGGCGTGACGCGTCCGATCGTGTCGAACACCTTGCCGTCCTGCAGCGCATAGTTGGCGCGGCGGCTGACGACGCCGTCCTTGTCGAAATAGATCGCCAGAACGCTCTGATCGACGACCTTCAGTTTCTGGAAGGCGACCGCACGCGTGCGCCGCTGCGAGATGTAGTAGAAGACTTCGCCGTCGAAGGTCGCCGTCGTCGACGGGGTGCCGAGCGAAAGCAGCACCTGCTCGCGGCTGGAGCCTTCCGGAACGAGGTTCAGCGACTGCTGGTCGGCGACGTAGCCGCCGTTGAGAACGGTGCTGGTCTGGCAACCGGAGAGAGCGGTAGTGGAGGCAATTATGAGGGCAATGGCCGCATTGCTGAAGAATTTCATGTCAGACTTGAAATACCGTTTCTTCAACGACATCTACTCCCTGTGAGTGTCGATAGCAGCCATTCTGGGCCTTGCACGCTTTACCTCCTGCAAAACCATTGTGGCCATTCCGGGTCGAATGTCCCGAATTCGCTTCGCTGACGCGTCGAAGGCGTCGTCCCGAAACTGGCCATGAACGGCATTGCAATTCGCGCCTGCTTCGGTAAACCAGCTTTCGAAATCATGCAACAAGGCCAAACGCCAGCCGGCATGAAGAATGAGGCATTTCCGGAAAAAACAATGATCCTCGGGCTCTTCCGCAAGAAAAACAACAATCAAGCGATCGTCGACAGGCAATATGCGGCGTTGGCGGCGGCCGCGCGCATGCCGGAACTCTACGAGCGCCTCAATGTGCCGGATACGGTCATGGGCCGTTTCGAGATGCTGTCGATTGCCATGATTCTGTTTTTTCGCCGCACCCGTGCTTCCGCCACCAGCGGCCAGGAGATCGCCCAGGAGATCGTCGACGCTTTCTTCCAGGATATCGACTATTCGATCCGGGAACTCGGCATCGGCGACAACAGCGTGCCGAAGCGCATGAAGAAGCTCGCCGGCATGTTTTACGGCCGGCTCGAAGCCTATTCGAAGGCGATGGACACAGGCGATGCCGAAGCCCTCGCTCTTGCCCTTCAGCGCAATATCTACCCCGAAACCTCGGCGCCGGCCGATATGTCCGGTCTCGCCGGATGGATGATGGTTGCAGAATCGCATCTGTCCGCCGCGGCCGAAGAGGTAATCGCCACCGGTTCGGCAACGCTCCCGCCGGTCAGCTGAAGGAGGAAACGATGCAGAATGATCGGGACGGTGTTCCCTTCTCCTATCACGTCAAGGTCGGCCATATCTCGGCCAACCCCGTCGAGGTCCATGTCGAAGCCGACGCCAGCGAACTGAAGGCGTTGGCCCGGACCTGGAATGTCGTCTCCGTCGACGATCTCAGCGCCGATCTGCAGATTGCCCGCTGGAAGCGCGACGGCGTGCGCATCAAGGGCCGGGTGAAGGCGAAGATCGTCCAGTCCTGCGTCGTGACGCTGGAACCGGTCGAATCCGCCATCGACGAGAGCTTCGAGCAGATCTTCGTGCCGGAGGGCTCCAAGCTTGCCCGTCAGGCCGGCAACGACGCCGGCGAGATGCTGCTCGATCCAGACGGTCCCGATCTGCCCGAAAACTTTGTCGGCGATACGATCGACGCCGGCGAGGTGGTTGCCGAATTCGCCGCGCTCGCGATCGATCCCTATCCGCGCAAGCAGGGTATCGAATTCTCCGGCCACGTCGAAGACAGCGGCGAGGACGACAAAAAGCCTTCCGCTTTCGCAGCTCTCAAGGACTGGAAAAAGGACTGAAGCCCCTCTGGCATTTGACACAATTCAGTTGTAAGCGACGCCAAAACCGGTATTTTGGCCGAAATTTCGCCCTCGGCGAAAAGAAGGATCAGGGACGCGTGATCAGAATATCTCTCGACCTCATGGGTGGCGACTTTGGTCCCCAGGTTGTCATCCCCGGCGCCGCCAAGGCGTTGGATCGGCATCCGGATATTTCCTTCGTTCTCTACGGTCTCAAGGAACAGTGCGATCCGGTTCTCGCCAAATTTCCGAAACTCAAGGAAAAATCGATCTTTCACGACTGCGAGCTTGCCGTCGCCATGGATGAGAAGCCGAGCCAGGCGCTGCGCCGAGGCCGCTACATCTCCACCATGTGGCGCTCGATCGAGGCGGTGAAGACGGGGGAGGCCGATGTCGCGGTCTCGGCCGGCAATACCGGCGCACTGATGGCGATGGCGAAATTCTGTCTGCGCACGATGGCCAATATCGAGCGTCCGGCGATTGCCGCGATCTGGCCGACGCTGAAGGGTGAGAGCATCGTGCTCGATGTCGGCGCGACGATCGGCGCCGATGCGCAGCAGCTGATGGATTTTGCCCTGATGGGCGGCGCCATGGCGCGCGCGCTTTTCGAAGTCGAACGTCCGACGGTTGGCCTTCTCAACGTCGGCGTCGAGGAGATGAAAGGCCAGGAGGAGGTCAAGGAGGCAGGCCGGCTGTTGCGCGAGGCAAACATCGACTCGCTCGAATATTCCGGCTTCGTCGAGGGCAACGACCTTGGCAAGGGTACGGTCGACGTCGTCGTCACCGAAGGATTCTCCGGCAACATCGCGCTCAAGACCGCCGAAGGCACCGCCAAGCAGATCGGCGAATATCTGCGGGCCGCCATGTCGCGCACGCTGCTCGCCCGTATCGGCTACCTCTTCGCCAAAAGCGCCTTCGACATGCTTCGCGAGAAGCTCGATCCGAGCAAGGTCAATGGCGGCGTGTTTCTCGGCCTGAACGGCATCGTCATCAAGAGCCATGGCGGGGCGAATGCCGAAGGCATCGCAGCCGCCATCGAAGTCGGCTACGACATGGCCAAGAACGGCCTCAATCAGAAAATAGAAAACGATCTTAAGAAATATCATGCCAAGCGGCTGCCCCCGATGGGCCCGGAAGCGGCATGAGCGATGGGGTTCAATCAAAGATGATCCGTTCAGTGGTTCGCGGGTTCGGAGCCGCACTTCCGAAGCGCGTGATGACCAATCGTGACATGGAGGCCATCGTCGACACATCCGACGAATGGATCGTCCAGCGCACCGGCATCCGCCAGCGTTATGTCGCCGGCGATGACGAAACGACGGCGTCGCTCGGCGAGGCCGCCGCACGCGCAGCGCTTGCCAATGGCGGCCTGACACCTGCCGATATCGATCTTGTCATCTGTGCCACCTCGACGCCGGACAACACGTTTCCGGCCACGTCGGTCAACATCCAGAACCGGCTCGGCATGAGTCACGGCTTCGCCTTCGACGTCCAGGCCGTCTGCACCGGTTTCGTCTATGCGGTGACGACCGCGGATGCCTATATCCGCGGCGGGCTGGCAAAGCGCGTTCTCGTCATCGGCGCCGAAACTTTTTCGCGCATTCTCGACTGGAACGACCGTACCACCTGCGTGCTTTTCGGCGACGGCGCCGGCGCGATCATACTCGAAGCGACCGAAGGCAAGGGAACCGTTAGCGATCGCGGCGTGCTGACCGCGCATTTGCGTTCCGACGGCTCGCACAAGGAAAAGCTCTATGTCGATGGCGGACCGTCGACCACCGGCACTGTCGGCAAGCTGCGCATGGAAGGTCGCGAGGTCTTCAAATACGCCGTCGGCATGATCACCGATGTCATTCAGGCGGCTTTCGATTCGACCGGCACCACTGCCGATGACCTCGACTGGCTGGTGCCGCACCAGGCCAATCGCCGCATTATCGACGGTTCGGCGAAAAAGCTGAACATCGATGCCGCGAAGGTGGTCATCACCGTCGACCTGCACGGCAATACGTCGGCCGCCTCGATCCCGTTGGCACTTGCGACCGCTGCCGGCGACGGCCGCATCAAGAAGGGCGACCTGGTGATGCTCGAAGCGATGGGTGGCGGCTTTACCTGGGGTGCGGTTCTGCTGCGCTGGTAGGCACGAATCCTAAAAAACTGGCGGCGAACAAGAGCTTGACCGTAAGGCGCAAGACAAATACTCTTCGTGCGATTTCACAAAATATTTTGTATGGGCGGGGAAACCATGACCGGAAAAACAGTGACGCGAGCAGACCTGGCGGAATCCGTTTTCCGAAAGGTTGGGCTTTCCCGGACCGAATCTGCGGAACTGGTCGAAACCGTCATCGACGAGATCTGCAACGCCATCGTGCGTGGTGAAACCGTCAAGCTTTCCTCCTTCGCCACCTTCCAGGTGCGCGACAAGAACGAACGAATCGGCCGCAACCCGAAGACCGGCGAGGAGGTTCCGATTTCCCCCCGCCGGGTCATGACCTTCAAGGCATCGAACGTGCTGAAGACGCGCATCCTCAAGTCGCATGTTGCTCGCAAGATCAAGCTGAAGCCGCAGAATCCGGCTCCCTGATAATTGGCTTCCCGTTTCGGAAACGGCTTTTTTTCTCCCTCGCACTCTCCATCCTTGTGCGCAACGTCAAGACATGACTTGAATTGTCGGCGCCAAACCGTTGAAATATGATGAGTCGCCGTAGGATCGAGCCGCGAGGTCGCGTAACAGCATGACGTTGGACAAGAGCCCCGATGCCTTTCGCACCATCAGCGAAGTCGCAGACGATCTTGATCTGCCGCAGCATGTGCTGCGCTTCTGGGAGACGCGTTTTCCCCAGATAAAGCCGATGAAGCGCGGCGGCGGCCGTCGCTACTATCGGCCGGAAGATGTCGACCTCCTCAAGGGCATCCGGCATTTGCTCTATGATCACGGCTATACGATCAAGGGTGTGCAGAAGCTTCTGAAGACCAACGGCAACAAGTTCGTCATATCGGTCGGTCATGGCGACCTCGCCAGCGTCGAGGCGCTAGCGTCGGGCGTGCAGGACACGGGTGCCGGGGAACCGCGCGTCGGCTTGGCCGACGAAGACCAGATCGTCGGCCGCGCCAAGCCGCCGATCACCCGCCGGTTCTTCAATTTCGTCGCCGGAGACGACGAGCAGGAAGTCTCGATCGGCAAATCGAGCGTTGGCAAGGAAGACAGGGCGCTGCTGCAGGAGGCGCTCTATGACCTCCTGGAATGCAAGCGTCTGCTCGATCAGGTGCGCTGAACAGGAACGTCAGGCTTCGGTAAGCCGCTTCATCGCCTGTTCGAGTTCGCTGAGCTGGAAGGGTTTTTGCAGCACAGGCAGCGTGCTTGGGCTGCTGCCTTCAGGTGCGGTACCGTATCCCGTCGCATAGAGATAGGGTTTTCCGCGTTCATCGAGCAGCTTTGCGACCGGCAGCGAACTCTGCCCTGCAAGCGAAACGTCGAGAATTGCAGCGTCGAACTCCGTATCCCTGGCGGTTGTCAGCGCCCGTTCCAGATCGGGCGCGCTCGCGCACACCCGGTAGCCCAGATCGGCGAGCATGTCCTCGAGCAGCATGGCAATCAGCGTGTCGTCTTCGACGATGAATATGTCTTTCATGATCCGGTTCACCCATTGCCCCCTTGCTAAAGCATGTCGCGCAAATTGTGAGCGGTTTTGCGATAACGACATGCCTAAAAACAAAGACCTAAAGCGCAAGGAGCGAATCTGAAAGATTGCGACACGCTTAGGCATGGAGGTTTATGTGGACTGCTTGCACGGCTCGTCAAGACGCCGTGGTCGGCAGTGCGAGAAACAGCATATTGCCGGTTGAAATTCGATGTGCAAAAGCTGGATGCCGTCTTTGCAACGGCTCCTGCATAATTCCTTAAATCGGAATCGATTTATGGAGAAAATTATGCAGCAATTCAAAGTATTGCAGCGTCTTTTGCGGCTCTCGAAAGACGCGCGGCGCTGTAAGAAGGGGTGTCGGATGGATTTGCTGAGTGCCACGGATTGGCTGCGTCACAGGCCGGGTTATACATATCCGCTGGCCATTGCCTTCGTTGGCCTGACGTTTCTTCTGAGGCTTGCCGCCAGCGACTCTCTTTCCGGATTTCCCTTCCTGAGCTTCCTTCCGGCGATATTGCTCGCGAGTTTCATAGGCGGCGCCGGGCCGGGCTTTGTCGCGACATTGGTTGCCGGTTTCATTGTCCAGCAGTTTTTCGTCGAGCCGCATAATGTTTTCTGGCCGGCCAGCGCCGGCCAATGGGTCGGCCTTTCCACCTATCTTATCAATGCCGTGATCATCGTTGGCCTGATGGAGATGATCATCATCGCCCATGGCAGGCAAAGCCGCCTTCGCAGTGAACTGAACAGCTTCAACACGCGCCTCGAACAGACAGTGGTCCAGCGCACTGCCGAGCTCAGGCACGAGATGGAAGAGAATGCTGCCGCTCAGGCGCAGGTCCGCCAGTTGCAGAAGATGGAGACGATCGGCCAGCTGACCGGCGGCGTCGCCCATGATTTCAACAACATGCTGGCAATCATCATCGGCAATCTCGATCTCGCCCAGCGGCGCCTGACCGGCAGCGAGGATCCTCGCCTGCCATACTCCATCCAGAATGCCAGAGACGGGGCGCAGAGAGCGGCGGTGCTGACTGCGCGTCTTCTCGCCTTCTCGCGCCAGCAGCCGCTCGCCCCTGAGATGATCGACCTCAACAAGCTAGTCGGCGGCATGTCGGAGCTGCTGCGTCGCACGCTCGGCGAGCACATTCGGATCGAGACTGTGCTTGCCGGCGGCCTTTGGCCGAGCTTTGCCGATTTGAGCCAGCTCGAGAATGCCATCCTGAACCTTGCCGTCAACGCTCGCGATGCCATGCCGGGCGGCGGAAATCTGACGATCGAGACCGCCAATACCGAACTCGACGAGCGATATTCGCGCATGCATTCGGAGGTCGAGGCAGGCCAATATGTGATGATCAGCATCACCGACACCGGCACCGGCATGTCGCCGGAAGTGATCGAACGAGCCTTCGACCCGTTCTACACGACCAAAGGACCCGGTAAAGGCACCGGTCTCGGCCTCAGCCAAGTTTACGGCTACGTCAAGCAGAGCGGCGGCCACATCAAGATCTATTCAGAGATCGACAGGGGCACGACGTTGAAGATCTATCTTCCCCGTCATGTCGGCGCGGCGGACGCCCGGTTGAATGTCGCCGGCGCCCAGCCGCTTCCTCAGGGCAGCGTCAAAGATACGATCCTGGTAGTGGAGGACGATGAGAACGTCCGCACCATGACCGCCGAAAGCCTGCATGAACTCGGTTACACCGTATTGCAGGCGGCTAGCGGCATGGAAGCGCTTATGCTTCTGGAGCAAAATGCGGCAGTCGACCTGATCTTCACCGATATCGTCATGCCGCAGATGAGCGGACGTCAGCTTGCCGATATCGTCCGGGAAAAATGGCCGGCGATCCGGATCCTCTATACGACCGGCTACACCCGCAATGCCATCGTTCACAACGGGGTGCTCGATCACGGCGTTTCCCTGCTTGCCAAGCCCTTCAGCCTCGAGCAGCTCGCCCACAAGATCCGCGAACTTCTGAATGTACCGGCGAGGATGGAAGATGAGAGGACGTGAAGCCGAAATACGGCCGCACGTCCATAGTTCAAGATCGGGTTATTCCAGGACCTGGATGATGCGATGCGTCTTCGGCTCGACGATCACGCGTCGCTCGTTGACGACGGTATAACCGTAGCCGTCAATATCAGGCACGGTATGCACTTCGACGGTATCGGGCAGCGTCGTGCCGACCGCGATGTCGCCTTCATAGACGACGGAAGGTGTGTTTTGCTCCATCACATAGGTGCGCACCTCGCCGGGCAATACGACTGAGCCGGTCGGTGCGGGATCGGTGACGATGACGGTGCTCTGCGCGAAGGCGGCAGAGCTGATGGTCAGCATGGCGGCCGCAGCCAGCATGGTCTTGCGCATTGGATTTCTCCTTTTCCTACCTAAGACATCAAGGCAACGCTGGCCATGCGGCATAGTTCCCCGCGGCCTTTCGCAACAGCAGTGACAGACGCAATGAGAGCATTTAAGTTGTTACTAAATTAATTTTTGCATCATACGGTTGATCTGCCTGAACAGCGTTCGAAAAGAGCCCAGATGGTGATGTTAGAGCTCGCTTGTTTACTTTTCGCTAACCATGTTGGACGTTTATTCTGAACGGACGACCAACCGGTCGTTGATTCGACGATCCGTCGCGTTTCGGCTTGCGAATGGATCTCTAGAAAGACGATTGCGGCGGCTCGAGACATGCGCTTGCGGAAAACAATATTGCTGGTGGCCGTGGCGGGCATGATGGCCGGCTGCACATCGACAGGCGGTGTGCGCCAGCCTTCCGCGCCGGAAACCGTGGCGCCTGAAAAGGCGCTCGTCCTGCCGCCGCCGGGCGGCCCGTCGATCGTCAGCGTCGTCGAGCGCAAGCGCGGCAACGGCGTCGAGCAGACGATCTCGCTGTTTACCTCATCCTCCGTGCCCGGTCAGAATTCCCTGAAGGTCCAGTTCTTCGGCGCTTCCGGGGCCAATCCCGGCGCCGGCAATGCCGGCTTCAGCAAGATCAATGAGAGCGGCATTGCCCGCGAGGTGGCCCGTTCGGCCCCCGGCGTGCCGATGGCGACGTCGGCGACCTTCCTGCAGAACGCCTATGGCCCCTTCGGTTATGCCTCCGGCCGCAGCCGTGCCGGCGACACCTGCGTCTATGCCTGGCAGCAGATCCGCTCGAGCACCAACGCCAATACCCAGGCGCGTAATTTCGGCATGATCCAGCTGCGCCTGCGCCTTTGCGATGCGAGAGCGAGCGAGCGCCAGTTGCTCGGCATCGTCTATGGCTACACCGTCACCGGCACCTTCGACGGCGAGGTCTGGAACCCTTACGGCAATCCGCCGCCCGCCGACGTGGCGCTCGGGCGCACCGGCGCACCGATCTATCCCGACGAAGGCGGTTATCGCGCCAGCCCGATGCCGATCGGCTACGAGCCGGCGCCTGCCGTTGTCGGCCGGCCGCGGGCCGCTGCCGTTCGCAGCGCCTCGACCGCGCAACCAGCTCAAGGCGTCGCAGCGGTGCCGGCGCCTATCGGCCCGCGCGTGCCGCTGCCGGGAGAGGCGCCACTGACGAGCGCAAGGCCGGATGCGGCCGCCGCGCCAATCGAACAATCGGTAAGGGCGATCGGCGTCACCGTGCCTTCGCCGGACTGCATAGGCGACGCGGCCATGACGGCCGCCTGCCAGAGATAATGAGCATGCCCGCGGGCGCCAGATGATGCCCCGGTTGAGCAATTTCGAAGGAACGTCCATGCGCAAAGCCCGCAGTGTCATCATATGGGCCGTGGTTTCGCTCTGCATGATCGTGCTGATCACGCTGCCGGTCAACCTGCAGACCCAGCTCATCACCAGCATCACCGTCGTGACAGTCATGGCGCTGATCAAGGTGCTGAAGGGCGAGGGGACCTGGCGCCTGGTGGCGCTCGCCTTCGGTACGTCGATCGTGCTGCGCTATGTCTACTGGCGCACTACCAATACGCTGCCACCTGTGAATCAGCTGGCAAATTTCATTCCCGGCCTGCTGCTCTATCTTGCCGAAATGTATAGCGTTGCGATGCTGGCGCTCAGCCTCTTCATCGTTGCCACACCTTTGCCGTCACGCCCTTCGCGTGCCGCCAAGAATGAGCGTTTCCCTCATGTCGACGTCTTCGTACCATCCTATAACGAGGATGCCGGCCTGTTGGGAAACACGCTGGCCGCCGCCAAGGCCATGGATTATCCGGCCGAGAAGTTGCATGTCTGGCTGCTCGACGACGGCGGCACCCTGCAGAAGCGCAATTCCGGCAAGCTGCTCGAAGCCCAGGCGGCTGCCGCCCGCCATATCGAGCTGAAGCAGCTCTGCGACGATCTCGATGTCCACTACCTCACGCGCGACCGCAACGAGCACGCCAAGGCCGGCAATCTCAACAACGGCATGAAACATTCGACCGGCGAACTCATCGCCGTCTTCGATGCGGACCACGCGCCGGCCCGCGATTTCCTGCTGGAGACGGTGGGTTACTTCGAAGACGATCCGAAGCTCTTCCTTGTCCAGACCCCGCACTTCTTTATCAATCCCGATCCGCTGGAACGCAACCTGCGCACCTTCGACAAGATGCCGAGCGAGAACGAGATGTTCTACGGCATCATCCAGCGCGGCCTCGATAAATGGAACGCCGCCTTCTTCTGCGGCTCGGCCGCGGTTCTGAGCCGCAGGGCGCTCGAATCCCAGAACGGCTTTTCCGGCATCAGCATCACCGAGGATTGCGAGACGGCGTTGGCGCTCCATGGCAGCGGCTGGAACAGCATCTATGTCGACAAGCCGCTGATCGCCGGCCTGCAGCCAGCCACCTTCGCAAGCTTCATCGGCCAGCGCAGCCGCTGGGCTCAGGGGATGATGCAGATCCTGCGCTTCCGCTTTCCGCTTCTGAAGCGCGGCCTGACGATCCCGCAGCGCTTCTGCTACATGTCCTCCACGCTTTTCTGGCTCTTCCCATTCCCGCGCACGATCTTCCTGTTTGCGCCGCTCTTCTACCTGTTCTTCGATCTGGAAATCTTCACCGCTTCGGGCGGTGAGTTCCTCGCCTATACGCTTGCCTATATGCTGGTGAATCTGATGATGCAGAACTACCTCTACGGGTCGTTCCGCTGGCCCTGGATTTCCGAGCTCTACGAATATGTCCAGACTGTGCATCTGCTGCCGGCCGTCGTCTCCGTCATGCTCAATCCGAGGAAACCGACCTTCAAGGTCACTGCCAAGGACGAATCGATCGCCGTCAGCCGTCTGTCGGAAATCAGCCGTCCGTTCTTCGTCATCTTTGCGGTGCAGATCGTCGCGCTCATCATCACCATCTACAAGATTTATGCCGAGCCCTATAAGGCCGACGTCACGCTCGTCGTCGGTGGATGGAATGTCATCAACCTGATCATGGCCGGCTGCGCGCTGGGTGTCGTGTCGGAGCGCGGCGAGCGCGCCTCGTCCCGTCGCGTCAGGGTCAACCGGCGCTGCGAATTCGGCGCCAACGGCAAGTGGTACACGGCTTCGATCGAGGACGTCTCCGTCCACGGCGCAAGGCTTCACATCTTCAACAAGCAGCTCGACGAGATGCTGGTCGGCGCCGTCGGCGAAATTCGCTTCCGGCCCTATAGCGGCGCGGATCTGGAAACCCTGCCGCTCATCGTCCGCAATATCGAGCCGTCGGGCGACATCAGCAATGTCGGCTGTCAGTACGTCCCGAAAAGCGCGCTCGACCATCGCCTGATCGCCGACCTGATGTTTGCCAATTCCGGCCAGTGGACAGAGTTCCAGGCCTCGCGCCGGCGCAATCCTGGCCTGATCCGCGGCACTATCTGGTTTCTCGGCATGTCGTTCTACCAGACGAGCCGCGGCCTCGTTTACTTCTTCCGCAGCATGCGGCCGGAGCGAGAAGCCCAGCAGCAGGCGGCAAAGGTCAACGCCGGATGAGAAGCATCGTAGCCGCCTCGCTTCTCCTGCTGAATGCCTCCGCCTTCGCCCAGGCGCAGACGGCACCCTTCGACATGTCCGGCGAGCGGCCGCCCGGTGCGTCCGTTACCCCGAGATTGACGTCGCCCACGCCGCCCGCAGCAGCCACTGCGCCGGTTCCCGTCACGCCTCCGGTTTCCGTCATACCCGCACCTGCAAGCCCGGCTGCTCCTGCTCCCGTTCCTCCGCCGATCGCCGCCCAGCCACCGCAGTCGCCGTCGCCCGCGCCACAGCCTGCCGCCACGGCAAATAGCGTTGCGCCGCCGCGTGCCGGCGACGTCCGTCGCTTCGTCGTGCCCTTTTCGAAACTCGGCCTCGGCGGTGAATACGACCGTCGGTCATGGTCGGTCTATCTGACGCCGGAGCAGGCGGCGGCCAAGGCAAGCTTCACCTTCGCCTACCAGAATTCCATCGTCGTCGCGCCAGAGGCCTCCGCGCTGACCGTCTATCTCAACAACCGCCCGATCGGCCAGCAGCGCGTCGGCTCGCCGGATGGCTCTTCGGCCGTCACCTTCGAGGTTCCGCCCGGTCTGTTGCAGCCGGGCGCCAACCTCGTCACCTTCGAAGCCAATCAGCGCCACCGCACCGATTGCAGCATCCAATCGACTTATGAACTGTGGTCGAATATCGATCCGGCCGGAACCTATCTGAGTTTTGCCGGCAGGGATGCCACCCAGCTATCGAGCGCCG
Source organism: Rhizobium sp. SRDI943 (assembly GCF_057653695.1). NCBI lineage: Bacteria > Pseudomonadati > Pseudomonadota > Alphaproteobacteria > Hyphomicrobiales > Rhizobiaceae > Rhizobium > Rhizobium sp. SRDI943. The sequence continues at coordinate 1,291,251 of NZ_CM172787.1, forward strand.
ACGCAATCCGCGCCATCGGCGTCGACGGCGCTGGCAAGACGGAGTTCGACATCGTTGTCCCGGCGCTGGAGCAGCCGGGAACCACCAAGCCGCTGCTACGGCTGGCGCAGGGCCTGTCGGTGTTGAGCAGCATGCCGAACCAGATATTCGCCTTCAACACCGCTTCGCTTCCGGCTGGCGGGCCCGGCAAGCTCAGCGTGCTCGTCGGCACCGCGGCGGAGCTGCGGCCGCTCTTTCCCGGCCTGCCGCCCGGCGCCGAAAGTGCGGCACTCGCCGCCTTTGTCACCGATCCGCGCAGCGGCTCGCCGGTGCTTCTGATCAGCGGCCCCTCCTGGCAGGCGGTCTCGTCGGCGATCGATACCATCGTCTCCCCGACGGACCGGTCCTCGGATGTTCGTCGCGACGTGCTGACCACCGAGCGCTGGAGCGCGCCGAACGCGCCGCTGGTGTTTTCCGACACGAACATCGCTTTGTCTCAGCTCGGTGTGAAGACCACAGAATTCTCCGGCCGGCGGTTGCGCACCAGCTTCAATATCGCCGTGCCGGCCGATTTTTATGCCAATGCCTATGGCGAGGCGAAGGTGCTGCTCGACGCCGCCTATACCGATAACGTGATGCCCGGCAGCCACATCGATATCTACGTCAACGACAACATCGCCTCCACCGTGCCGATCACCACAACATCAGGCGGCATTCTCCGTCATCTGCCGATCCGCGTGACCATGCGTCACTTCAAGCCAGGTCTCAATTCGGTGGCGATCGAGGCGATCCTGATGACCAAGGACGATGCCGTCTGCGCGCCGGGCTCGACCGCCGGCGCCACCCCGCGTTTTGCCCTGTTCGATACCTCCGAGCTGCAGATTCCGGATTTCGCCCGCGTCGGTCAGCGTCCGAATCTGGCCGCAATGGCCGGCACTGCCTATCCCTATGGTCGGGCCACGGAGCCGACGCCGCTCTTCATCGATCGCATCGATGCCGATACGCTTTCGGCCGCCGCCACGCTGCTCGGCCAGATGGCGATCACCGCCGGCCATCCGATCGCCGTCGAAACCGTCGCCTCGCCGAATACGATCGGCGATCGTGACGCAATCTTCATCGGCTCCATCTCGCAGATGCCGGCAACCGCGCTGTCGCAGACCAATATCGCCACGGCGAGCCAAGCCTCATGGCGTCCCGTGCCGGATACGCAGGTGGGCGTCGTCGATACCGGTACTGCCTTCGAGGAGTGGAATTCCAAGGTCAGCGGCGGTGTCTTGCGCAACCGGGTCACTGCCTTCCGCGAGTGGCTGTCGCGCAATTTCGATATCTCCCGCAGCTCGCTGCAATTCATCCCCGGCGCCGAGCAGATTTTCACGCCGGCCAACGCCGACACGCTGCTGGTCGCCCAAGGCTCCAGCCCCGCGGGAGCCGGCGCCTGGACCGTGGTGGCGGCGCCATCGGCGAAGGACCTGCGCGAAGGGCTCGAGGTTCTGACCGCGCAACTGAACTGGCCGCAGATATCAGGCCACATCACAACCTATTCGAGTAAGACAGGCAAGATCGAAACCGTGCCCGTCACCCGTTTCGATTTCGTGCCGTCCACCCCCTGGTCGATCGCCAATTACCGCCTGATCGCCGCCAACTGGCTATCGACGAATATCCTCTCCTACGCCTTCCTGCTGGTCGTCTTCGTGCTGCTGATCGGGATCACCACCTCGAGCATGCTCAGAAAACTGGGCCGGTCCAAATGAGGCGGTGGCGCGCGCTCCTGCTGGCGGCAACGGTCGCGCTCGCGGCGGCGAGCCCGCCTGCCGTTGCCCAGCAGGCGATGATCAATGCCGGCGCATGGGCGGCCTACAAGGCGAAGTTTCTCGATGCGACCGGCCGCATTATCGATAACGGCAACGGCAATATCAGCCATAGCGAAGGGCAGGGTTATGGCATGCTGCTCGCCTATCTCTCAGCCAGTCCCGCCGATTTCGAACAGATCTGGTATTTTACCCGCACCGAGCTGCTGCTGCGCGACGATGGCCTGGCCGTGTGGAAATGGGATCCGAACGTCAGGCCGCACGTCACCGACACAAACAATGCCTCGGATGGCGACATGCTGATCGCCTATGCGCTGGCGCTTGCCGGCACGGCGTGGAAACGCAACGACTATATCTTCGCGGCCTCCCGCATGGCGCAGGCGCTGCTTGCCGAAACCGTTGTGCACGCGGCCGGCCACACGCTCCTGTTGCCGGGGAGCCAGGGTTTTGCCGCTGCCGACCGTAAGGACGGTCCCGTCGTCAACCCGTCCTACTGGATTTACGAGGCGATCCCGGTGATGGCGGCGCTCGCTCCGTCGGATGCCTGGCAAAAACTGTCGGATGATGGCCTAACGCTGTTGAAGACGATGCAGTTCGGCCCGCGCAAGCTTCCCGCCGAATGGGTGAGTCTCAGCGGCCAGCCGCAGCCGGCGCAGGGTTTCGACGCTGAATTTGCCTATAACGCCATCCGCATCCCGCTCTATCTCGTTCGCGGCGGCGTCACCGACAAGGCGCTGCTGATCCGTCTGCAGCAGGGGATGTCGCAAGACGGCGTTCCAGCCACCATCGATCTGACCACCGGCCGGACGAAGACCGTGTTGCCGGACGCAGGTTATCGAATTGTTAACGATGTTGTGGCCTGTGTAGTCGATGGGACCAAGTTGCCGGTCTCGGCCCTGCAATTTGCGCCCGCACTCTATTATCCGTCCACGCTTCAGTTGCTGGGGCTGGCCTATATTGGGGAGAAGCATCCGGAGTGTCTGTGAAGTCTTCTCTCGTGGCGGTTTCAGCGGCAGTCGTGGTGGCAACCCTCGTCACCGGGCTGAAAGATCGTGCCGCTCTGCAGGAAAAGTTCGGCCTTGGGTCTGCCGGCAAGCCGGCGCCGGAGCTGATGATGATGGGCCGCATCAAGCCGGAGGTTCCTGCCGGCAATTCCGAATTCAATGCGCAGCTCGTCGCCGACAAGATCGAGGCGATCACTTCGCCGTCGCCGTCAGCACCGGACACGTCCGATTCGGATGCCGCTGAATCGCAGCCTGCGGCACCTCAGACGGCTGCTCCGCCGGCTCAGACCGTCGCCCAGCCGGCACCAGTGACACCCCCAATCGTTTCCGCGCCGCCGGCTCCGCAACAGGCGGCCGCGGCGCCGCAGCCTGCCGTCGATGAAAGTGCGCTTCGTTATTTCGCCAGCCGCGGCGACAAGGTGCGCCTGCAGGCCGAGATCTCCCGCCTTCAGGCGCTCTATCCGAACTGGGTCCCGCCGGCCGATCCGCTCGCCGTGCCGCAGAATGGCGACAAGCAGCTCGAGGCCATGTGGCAGCTCTATTCGGATGGCCGCTATGCGGAGCTGCGCAAGGCCGTCGCCGACCGCCAGGCAGCCGATGCCGGATGGCAGCCGCCGGCCGATCTGCTCGACCGGCTTGACGTCGCCGAGGCCCGCGCCCGCCTCGTCAATGCTTCGGACCTCAAGCAACATGCGACTGTGGTCGATATCGCTGCTGCAACACCGAGCCTGCTCACCTGCAGCGAGATCGATGTCCTCTGGCGCGTCGCCGAAGCCTTCATCCAGACGGAGAGGGCGCAGCGCGGCCAGGACGCCTACGCTTATATCCTGAAGAACTGCACCAATCCGGCCGAGCGGCAGGCGACGGTCGAGAAGGCCTCGACGCTGCTTGCCTACCAGCCGATGCAGGCGCTGCTCGCGCTGGAGAGGCCTGCTGCCGACGGCAGCAAGGAATTCAATGCGATTCGCGACAACCTCGCCCGACGCTTCATGGCCGAGGGCGATGACGATCCGAATCTCGCCATCGCGCCCGATTATATCGCCCGCCTCGAAAAACTCGCCGGGACGGAGGGGCTTGCCTCCGATGCGCTGCTGCTCGGCTGGTACCAGCTTCGCCGCAACAATGATGCCGATGCCGAGAAATGGTTCCGTGCCGCTCGAGCCAAGCAAGATTCGGCGACCGCTTCGCAGGGGCTGGCGCTGGCGCTGATCGCCCGCAAGGCGCCTGAGGAAGCCGAGGACGTGATGTTCCGCTGGCGCGCCGATTCCGATGACGCGACATCAACCTATCTCGCCGCCACCGCCAACCTGATGGCGTTGCAGCCGCCGGCCGATCTGGCCGAAGACGTGCTGCACCGCATCGCTACCGAGGTCATCGCCCGGAAATATGTGCCGACGGCGCAGCAGTTCGGCTGGTATGCCCGCTCCCTTAACCAGTTCCAGACCGCCGCACGCTGGTTCGAGACGGCGCTTGCCTGGAAACCCGATGACGAACCGTCCGCCTATGGCCTTGTCATCACCCGCGAGCAACTGAGCGACCGCAAGGGCGTGCTCGACCTCCAGCGTGCCTGGACCGGCCGGTCGAGCCGGATCACCAATCTCGAAGACACGTCGTCCCTGATGCCGAATGCCGTCACGCAGCCGCCGGAGAAGGGGGGGCTTGCCGCACAGCAACCGGCTCAGCCGACGCAGCGTCCCCCGGCCGAGCCGCTTCCGGCCGAGCGCCGCGTCACCCTGCAGCCGGGGTCGGAAGTAGTCGTTCGCGCGGCAGGGCCATCTATGGAGACGGTCAACGTCCCACGCGGTCCGCGCCAGACGCGCGGCTGCTCGACGACAATCGATGCGGGGCAGCTTAAGCCGGCCGACGCGCTGTCGCGCGGCTGGTGCCTGATGGATATCAACCGGCCGATGGAGGCGATCTCGGCCTTCGAGGCGGCATTGCAGAGTCCAGCCCGCAAGGTCCGCGAAGACGCAGCCTATGGCCAAAGCCTTGCCTATCTGCGCGCCGGCCTCTCCGGCAATGCCGCCGTTGCAGCCACCAAAGCACCGCAGAACCGCCAGCGCGCCGCCGAGCTTCAGGTGGCGATCCTCGCCGACCGTGCGCTTTCAGCCTTCGACGCCGGCCGTTACCGCGAAACCCTCATCTATCTTGATCAGCGTGCCCAGCTGCAGCAGGAGCGCATCGACCTGATGGTTCTGCGCGGCTACTGCTACCTCAATCTCAAAATGTACGGCGATGCGACCCGTATCTTCGAAGCCGCTGCCGCGACCGGCAGCCGCGACGCCGCCCGCGGTCTTGCCGACGTCCGTAACGTCACCCACCCAGACACCAACAACTGACGTTGACGCCGTTTCCGCTCTCCGCTAGTCGCTTGCGTAGCTTCTAAATACCACAGCGTCCCTTTGCACGTCTTCAAAGACGCGCGGCGCTGTGACCCGCAAGGAAACGCCCCGTGCCCGCTCTCCATGACATCCTCAACAGATCCTATGACGCCTTCCTTTTCGACATGGACGGAACGCTGCTGAATTCTATTGCGGTCGTCGAACGCGTCTGGAGTGAATGGGCAAGACGCCATGGCTTCGAGCCGGCGGTCTTCTTGAAGACGATCCATGGCATCCGCGCCTCCGATGTGATCCGCGGACTCGGCCTGCCCGGCGTCGATCCGGCCCATGAGGCGGATCTGCTGCTCGCCGAGGAAATGGAGGATGTCTCCGGCATCGTCGAGATCCCCGGCGCCGTCCGCTTCCTCTCCGCCATCGCCGAGGGCCGATGGGCAATCGTCACTTCGGCGCCGATCGAGCTCGCCAGGCGCCGCATGGAAGCCGCCGGCATTCCGATGCCGAAGGTCATCGTCAGCGGTCAAGAGGTCAAATCAGGCAAGCCCAGCCCCGAAGGATATCTGCTCGGCGCAAGCCGCCTCGGCGTCGATCCGAAAAGATGCCTGGTCTTCGAAGATGCCGTCGCCGGCATTCTCGCCGGCGAAGCCGCCGGCGCCGACGTTACCGTCATCACCGAAACGCACGCCACGCCCTTCGAAACACCGCATTTTTCTATCGCCACCTACCAGGCATGGCAGCCCATCCAAACCGCCGAAGGTCGGCTGAAGCTCGCCGCGATCTGAGCATTGCGGCAAACTACTCCCTTTTTGTTGGAGGCAAGGTTTTTCCGCTTGCATTGCACGCGCTGAAAAACTAAACGAAACAAGCCGTTTCGGCAGGTCGGGGCGTAGCGCAGCCCGGTAGCGCACTTGACTGGGGGTCAAGGGGTCGCTGGTTCGAGTCCAGTCGCCCCGACCATTTATCCCCTTGAAATCCCAGTCAGAATGTCACTTTTTCGTCCCGCTGCCGGCGGAGAAGGGGACGAGGCATTGGCAGAAATGCTAAAACGGGAGCCGAACGCCCCGAACGAAAATGTCATTTGTTCATGTTGTAGACGAGCTGTAGCGCCGCCATTGCAAACGGCGGCGGGGCTTCGACCACTTTCAGTGCGGTTTTTGAGCGATTGCGATCATCGATTTGGCGAGCAGCGGAATCCTCCCGACATATTCGAAGTCGACGGCTTCGAAGCCTGTTTCGACCAGGAGTGTGCTGAGCGTTCCGGGAGACCAGAATTTGATATGGCCATGGTCCTTCAGAGGCATGAAATGGTCGTCCATCTTTCCGCTGACGGCCAATGCCAGATTTTTCCAGTAGCCGTGAAAAGGCGTCGACATAACCGCGATGCCGCCAGGCTTTACCAGATCATACATGGTGGCCGAGAAAGCCTTAGGATCATAAACATGCTCCACCACCTCGAGGCTTATCACCGCATCGAAGGTCCCATACCGGCTGGAAAGATCTTCGTATCCGGAGCCGATTTCCAGCGGAAGATCGGGGTGGGCCGTTCTCGCTTTTGCGATGCCGTCCTGGGAGGGATCGACGCCGACGACGTCATAGCCTTTTTCCGCAAGCACGGCTGCAGCACCGCCGGTGCCGCAACCGAGGTCGAAGACCGCTGTTTCTTTTGCCTCCTGGAAACTGTTCTCGAGAACATCGACAACGGCCGGCAGAATATAGGAATGGGCGGTCGCCGGTTTGGCGTGTATATAGGTAGTAGCGTCCAGTTCGATAGACATTTTACCTCCTGAAAACCTGAAGAAGTGAGCCGCCAAGGGTACGGCGGACTTTGACGGGAGTGTGGTGTCGTTGTGGTATTACGGTGATTAACGCCGAAGGCGTTCGTGGCGACTAAGCGTCACTGCCGATTGGCAGCACCGACAGCGCGAGACATTCTCCAGCACGCCCGACGCTCGCCCGCCGGATCCCGAAGCTGATTGACAGGGTGCCCTGAAGATGCTGAAAACGGCCCGCGTTCAGCTTTGCCGCATTTTCGTGGTTCAAAGCGCCGCTGCATCCGGCTCCGCCCGCTTCGACCATTTAAACTAAATAATGTGATGAAATACCCTTTGAAGGCGCATCGCAAATAAATCCTTTAGTTCTTTTTGGTACTGCCTCAGTTGGGAGAGGTGGTATTTGTTGCCTTTTGTTAAGATTATACCCAGTTTTGAAGTTAACAACCCAATTTTGGATTGAAAAAAACCTGAAGCCTCTTCGCATTCTCGGGAATATGTGTAGATTAACATTGTCCCTGTCACAGATAGCCTAGTCGAGCATGACGGATATGAAGCACAATCTAACTTGCAGGCAGAGCCTCGCCAGCGCGTTCCAGGCTCTGTCGGACGAGGCCGTCAAAGCCGGCTGGTCGGAAGGCGATGTCGCCCTCGCGCTTGCCGAGCTCGCCGAGGAGCGGGTAGTCGAGATTACCGCCAGGGTGATCATGGAGGGCTCCATCCATCCCCAGTTGGTCGCCGCTGGCGGCCGTAACGGCTAACCGCTCTTACACCAGCAGTCCCGCCGTCTTCGCTGCCGTGATGAAGGAAGCCTGTGCTGCGTCTGGGCTGCGCAGTCCATCGAGCGCATCCAGGCAGTGCTGGCGCGCAACGCGATAATCGCGCCCGCGCTTGCTCGGCCACCGTTTCAGATATTCGACGGCCTCCCAGACGGTGGAAACGATCAGGCTGCTGTTTGGAGAAACGACCCGGACGGGGGAGGGAAAGCGCTTTTCACTCACGTCTGCACTCACTGATTCCTGCTACCAAACGCGGCCAGAACGCGCGGGATAAAATTTTGTTCCATGATTTTGTTCCACAAGAATTTGCGTAGTTGCTAAAGTTCAGACCCTCGCGCATAATCACTTTATGGTCGGTTGCGGAGGGCGGCCGGCGATGCAAGCGTGGATGCGTTTGCCCTCGGAGGAGATGCGGCGTGATGTTACGATCATCAATTCATCCGCATGATTTGCCGTTATTTTCGGAAGATCTCGATCTGCTTTCGCAAGTGCTCGACAAGGTCTGCGACGAACGCGGCCTCGCCAGGACGACGCCGGAGGCCGAGCGGATCGGTGCGGTCATCATCCAGCTCTACAGGCAGGGCGTGAAAGACGGCGGCAAACTCGCCGACCTTGCAAAAACCTATCTCTAAAGATCAGTTCTGCTCGATCGAGACACCGTTCTTACCGATGCTCATCTCGATGCCTTGAGGCTTGCTTTCCTCGTGGAAGATATAGGCGCCGAGGCCGATGACGGCGACGACAAGAACACCGATGATGACGTAGAGACCATTGCTGCGGTTCAAGAAACTGCCCCCGATATGTTATAGGCCCCGATATGTTGTGGGACAGCGAAACGCGCGGGCGTCCGATTGGTTCCGTCAGTCGTCGTTGGCGGCGTTGAGATTTTCCGGCCGGATGCCGTCATCGCTGGAGGTACGTGCTCGTAACCGGATACCGGGGCCGCCTTCATCCTGATTGCCGCTCGACAGGAAGATGATGCCGTTCGCCTCGAGCGTGCTGCGCACGTCGAACAGCGCGTGCGGCTCACCCGCGAATTCGCCGTTTTCCAGCGCCATCACGGTCTCGACCGGCAGGCCGCTGGCGGCGGCGAGCTCTTCGATGCTCATTCCGATCATGGCGCGGGCGCCGCGTATCTGCGTTGCTGTTATCATGATAGAAAATCTAGCGCATTTCCAGCGCTTCTCAAGTGGCGGCGCTGCACGTTGGCTCTCAGGCACGCGCTCTTCAAACTTCCCTCAATTTTACACCAAATAGATCGTCATGCATGCGCTCAACCGCGATCCCCATTCCTCCCATCAGGGCGGCGCGGTTCCCAAAGCGACTGATCTCGATGCGCGGCGGATAAGGCGTACAACGCGGCAGGAAACCGCGGATGGCGTTGACGAGTTCCGGTCTTGCGCCGATGCTGCCGCCGGTGATCACCAGTTCAGGATCGAGAGCCGCTCCGATTGCAGCAATAGCGACTGCGACCAGCCGTGCCGTCTCTTCGATGGCAGCCGCAGCACTCGTTTCTCCTGCATTAAACGCAGCGAAGAGATCGGCCACGGTGGATGCGTTACGCCCGCCGAAACCGACGTAGCGGCGCAACATCGCGACGCTGCCGACCGCACTCTCAAAGGTTCCAAGCGTAAATCCGCCAGGATCAAAAGCGTCTCCGCCGATCGGAAGATAGGCGATTTCACCGGCCGCCCCACGCGCGCCGCGCAATAGCGTTCCGTTGGCGATGATGCCCATGCCGACGCCCGTTCCGAGAGCAACGAAAGCAAAATTGCTGGTTTCGATACCGTGTCCCCGCCATCTCTCCCCTTGCGCGGCCAGATTGACGTCATTTTCAACGATCACCGGTATCCCCATTCTGTCGCTGAAGACTTGCCGCAGATTTATGGCATCGATGCCGGGGATGCTTGGTGCTACGTTGATATGCCCGGTGGCCGGATCGAGCACACCGGGACTGCCCAGAACGACGAGGCGGAGTTTGTCGGCAGTCGTCCCCGCCGCAAACGCGAGTTCTACGATAAGATCGCTGAACTGATTGACGAGATGCATTCCGCCGCGCGGGTCGGTGGATATTTTGGTTTCAGCAACCACGTTCCCTAACAGATCGCAAATAGCCGCAGCAATCTTTGTGCTCCCCAGATCGATAGAAACCGCCAGTCCCGCTCTGGCATTGATTTCATAGGTGATCGCATTTCGGCCCGGGCGACCATCAGTCTGCCCGACTGGTTTCAGCCATCCGTCATCCTCAAGGTCGCGCACGACATCGGAAATCGTCTGTTTTGACAAGCCGGTTAGCTTGGCAATATCGGCGCGAGAGATCGACCCGTTCGCGAACACGGTTCGGATGACGGCATTGGTTGAAATTTTTCGTGCGATCGGAGTCTGTGCGACAGAAGATGTCATTGCCATCCGGCTAGCTCAGTCCAATTAGTTCGGAGCGCATACTTAATGGGGGCGATATTGGATCACAACTATCGCGACTAACCAAAATTCAATACATCGAAGCAGGCAATTTGTCTATGTCCTTGACAAATGAGGGGCCAACTGTAGGCTTGAATTAACGTGCGATGAAAATGCGCGATGAAATAAAGAGGGTCGATGAGAAGTATGCGCCATACGTATCGTCTGATTAGACGTGCGCCCGCCAAGATCGTCCAAAGAGGAACTGGCCTGGGCTTATCTGGCTATTTCCGTTTTCGCGTGCCGCCGACCCCTTAAACCCGGCTTCCGAGGATTTGCTCATGATGAAGCCCTCGACTGATGGACAGCTTTTCGCCGAGCAGCCAGTTTTACTGCCGATGATGGTGTCATGCCTTCAGGCCGACGTTCATCCGGATGGGCACGCTGACGTCACCGTGTGGGGAGCAGGCAGCTTTGGGCGTGTGAGATTTTCTCCAATCAAGGGTGCTCACATCCATGAGACGGGGCCTTTCTGTGCTTCGGAGAAGCCAGGAAATGCTTCAACCCAATCCTGCATCGATCCGCATTGCGAAGGCGACCGAGCCATCCTGCTCGAATTCGGAAAAACCGAGGTGACGGTAGAAACCCCTGGCGCGTTCGTTGTTTGGGTCGACCCCGAGATGCACGCCGCCGACCCCGTGATTTCGAAGCGCCTGAAGCTCCGTGCCGATCATCCTGCGCCCCCAACCGCTCGCCTGGCGTCCGGGAAGGATGTTGATGTGAAGATGCGCCGGGTACTGGTCTTGAAGCCACGCCGTTCCGCTACGCGGATTTTGAATTCGTTCCATCACGTCGGCGTCGCGCGGACGGGTGGGTGCCAGTCCCGCAATCTGCTGGCGGACGAACGGCCACCAGTTTGTCTGCAAGTCTCTGTCGAACCTGCTGGTGTCCGGCACCCCTACGACATAGCCGGCCGGCCGGCCGTCCTGAACGAGAACAAAGGCAAAGTCCTTGGCGAATTTGAGGTAGGGTACCGACCAGATGTAGCCGGGCAGATGCGGGTCGCTGTAAAGCGCGCCGGCATCCTCACCGCCATTCGCGGTTTTCAGGCAGATGTCGAAAAAGGCATCGATATCCGCTTCAATCGCGGGGCGGATGAAGCAGCTGGTGTCCATCACTTTGCCACCTCCTGCGTGGCGCTTTGTCATTTTGGGTCGCGAGAGGAGCGGATGCATTGACGATTACCCCAGATTCGCCAGCCAGGCAAAGCTCTGGGGGAAGAAAACGTTCGGCCGCTGCTTGGCGCAAGGCCTGAGCGGGGAGTGGAAAATAAACCAGATGAGGTGGAGCAGATGACAAGAACCGTGAAATCGATCAGCATACTGCCGGCATACGGATTGAAAGCAGCTGTCGCGCTTGCTGGCGCGGCGCTTTTGAGTTTTGGCCTTTCGACAGCCGCGCGCGCCGACGACCTGGCCGTGTGGGATGACCAAACCTATGAAGGTCAGAGTGCGGTCATAGAGCAGCTCAACAAGGAGTTTGAAGCTGCCCATCCCGGCGTCACGATCAGGCGCACCGCCCGCACCTTTGATGACATGAAGTTGACGCTGAAGCTTGCGGTTTCGGCAGGTGATGGCCCTGTCATCACGAAAGTCAATCAGGGTGCCGGTGACATGGGGGCGATGGTCAAGGAGGGATTGCTTCTGCCGGTCGACGACGACATCAAAAAATATGGCTGGGATAAACTCCAGTCGGATTCCGTGCTTGCTCGAGACCGCTGGGAGGATGGAAAATTTGGGGTCGGTAAGACCTACGGCATATCAGGTCTCGCCGAGATCGTTGGCCTCTACTACAATAAAAAAATCCTCGCCGATGCGGGAGTAGCGCTGCCGCAAACCTTCGAGGAGCTGTTGGCCGGTCTCGACAAGCTGAAGGAAAAGGGCGTTCCGCCCTTCATGATGGGCTCGGCAAAGCAACATCTGGCCCTGCACATGATCGGCGCCATCGACCAAGCGCATATCGACGCCAGCAATCGCGCCGAGCTTGACGATCTGATTTACGGCCGTGGCGGCTCCTGGAACACCAAGGGGAACATCGAATCCGCCAAACTCGTGCAGCAATGGGCACAGGGCGGTTATTTTTTCCCCGGTTTCGAAGGCATCTCGGGTGACGACGCCGTCCAGCTTTTCATTTCCGGGCAGGGCGCCTTCCTGATCTCCGGGACCTGGTATTTCGGTGACATGCAACACAATCCGGATATCGGCTTCATGGCAATTCCCGCCCCGAAGGGTGTTTCCAAACCCATGAGTGTCGGGGGCGTGGATCTTGCCTGGGCGATAACGAGCCTTGCCAAAACCAAGCCAACACAGGACCTAGCCGGCGCATATATCGATTATATGGTCTCAGAAAAGGCTGCTGAAACCTGGGCCAGTGCTGGCTATCTTCCGGCAACTTCGCTCGCGGCTGACGCAAAGCCAAAGCTCACGCCGCTCCTCACTTCCGGCATCGAAATGTGGAAGACACTCAACGCAAACGACGCTCTCGGCCATTACCCCGATTGGTCGAGCCCAACGATGCTGAAGACAATAGACGACAACACGCCGCTTCTTCTGTCCGGCAATATCACGCCCGAAGCCTTTGTCGATGCTATGGACAAGGATTATCAGGCGTACCTGAAGGACAAGAAATAAAGATTGCGGGTGCTGGTCACGACCGTCCCTGGCGGTCGTGGCCTCAGTCTGGTCGATCCAAATAAATGAGCACTGCGATCGGCTTGCTGCGCGATGACCACAGCTTTGGCTTTATGGGGTAATGGATGAAACGCTCCGCACTTGACGGCTCCCAACAGACCAATTTTATCTATTTATTGCCTGGGTTGTTGTTCTACGCGGCTTTTGTCCTTGGACCGATCGTCGCGGCTTTGGGTTTGAGCCTGACCAGATGGGACGGCTTGAGCATGCCCAAGTGGGTTGGCCTCGGCAATTACGTCGATCTCTTTTCTGACAGCCGTTTTTACATTGCCTTGCGCAACAATGCCGAGCTTATGATCTTCTATTGTGTCCTGCCGCTCGTGCTCGGCATAACTCTCGCCGCTTGCGTCTGGAATCTGAAGCAGCGCGAACAACTCGCACTGCGCACCTTCCTGTTCCTGCCTTACATCATGCCGACTGCCGTGTTGGGCATTATCTGGGCATGGCTCTACAATCCCGCATTTGGCCCGTTTAATCAGTTTCTGAGAGCGGTGGGGTTGGGCGCCTTCGCGCTCCCGTGGTTGGGCGATTTCAATTTTGTGCTTCCCGCGGTCGGGATCGTTGCCACTTGGTATTTCTTCGGTTTTTGCATGGTCATCTTCCTGACCGGAATTCAGCGCATCGACCCGTCTCTTTTCGACGCTGCCAAGGTCGATGGCGCTTCGGGGCGAAAAACCTTTTTCTGGATAACGCTGCCGCTTCTCTTGCCTGAAATAAGGGTGGTTTTGCTGCTGACGGTCATCGCGTCAATCAAAAGCTTCGACCTAATTTTTACAATGACCCGGGGCGGACCCGCCAACGCGACGCTCGTCCCGAACATCTACATGTATCAGCTTGGCTTCGAGCTTAATCGGTTCGGCGCTGCGGCGGCCATCGCCATTGTCGGCGCTATACTCACATTCGTCATCAACTACGCAATTCACCGGCTGGTGGGCTCGCAGAACAAAGGACGGGCTTGATGAGCCGTTGGTCTAACATCCCCGCCGGTACGCTATTCCTCCGCATTGTCCTCTGGCTTCTTGCTTTCGTGACGATCACGCCGTTCCTGCTGCTGCTTCTAACCTCAATAAAGAGCAAGGCCGACGTTCTGCAGGGTGCGTTCGCGCTGCCGGCATATCCGCATTTCGAAAATTACGTCGATGCCTGGAATGCCGGACATTTCAATATCTACTTCTGGAATTCGATCATCGTTGTCATACCCGTCGTTGCTGCAAGCGTCTTTCTAGGCCTGCTGACCGGTTTTGCCTTCGCCTACCTGTCATTTCCGCTCCGGCGTACGCTGTTCGCTATTCTGACGCTCGGCATGATGGTGCCGGCGGAAGCCTTCATCATCCCGCTTTATTATGAAATGAGGTATCTGGGATTAATCAATACCTATGCGGCTGTGATTTTGCCGCAGATCGCGATGTCGATACCGTTCTCGACGATCTTCCTCGCCAGCGCGATGCAGCAACTGCCGGAAGAAGTTCTCGAAGCGGCGGTTCTCGATGGCGCCGGACGCTTCTATATCCTCCGCAAGATCGTTATCCCACTCATGGTGCCGGCAATGTCGACACTGGCGCTGTTCCTGTTCATATGGACCTGGAACGAGTTTCTCATTCCGTTCATTCTGGTCAATGACGACGCCTATCGGACGCTGCCCCTCGGCATGTTGTTTTTCCAGGGACGTTACACCGTCAACACGCCGGTTCTGACCGCCGGCGCGGTGATTGTCATTTTCCCGCTCATCGTGACTTATCTGGTTTTCCAGCGACGGTTCATTGCCGGCCTGACGGCAGGAGCGACGAAATAGACAGCCGATTCGGTCGGCGGCAAGACCCTACGCCGCTCCCCTCATTCTTCGTTCGCGCTTGTGGCGCACTTCCAGCGCCGCGCAGCCCCAGACCGTGCCAAGCAGCAGATAGACATGGCGCCAGTGGTCGATATCGATGACGTTGCCGATTGTCGCATGGCCGAGAACCGAGATCCAGGCGATCATCAGGAACGGCTGCCACGGCCGGTCGAGCAGCAGGTTTCGGAAGCCGAGAGCCAGCGTCCAGACAAGCATGCCGACATAGCTGACGAAGCCGAGCCAGCCATAGGAGGTGAGCGATTTCAGCCAGATATTGTGCTCGTCCTCGGGAAACATCGTGCCGAACACCAGCGGGCCGATGCCGAGCGGCCGCTCCATCATCATCGTGAAGCCGATCCGGTGGCGCTCGAAGCGACCGAGATGTTCGCCGTCATATTGCTGTACCAGCTGGGCGCGCGCCGAAAACAGTTCGGCGACCTTCGGGATCTGCAGCGCCACCAGCAGCGACGCGATCAGCATGATGATCGCCGCCAGCGACAGGACCAAGACGCGCAAGCGAAAGGCGCCGCTGCGCTCCTTCAACAGCATGATGAAGATCAGCAGCACCACGCCGAGCGCAAAGAGCCCCCAGGCGGCGCGAGAAAAGGAGAGGAAAATGCCGAGCGCAAGCACCAGCAGGGCGGCGGCCTTCAGCGGCGATTTCTTCAGGTCGCCGACCAGGATGCCGTGGACGAGATAGAGCGATGGCGGCACCAGGAAGGGGCCGAAGACGTTGGGGTCCTGGAAGGCGCCCTTGGCACGGTCGTAGAGCGTGAAGATTTCCGCGCCCGGAAAGGCGTGGAAATAGCCGAGTATGCCGAGCGCGGAGGTGGCGACGGCGGCAAAGGTCCAGGCATTGAAGATCAGCGGCAACCGCTTGTGGCTGTCCTCGATGATTGCCGCGTAGAAGACCGCCGTCAGCGCCAGGAAGGTCGACACCGCGATATACATCGGCGCGGTTGCCAGGTCCTTCATCTGCGTCAGCGACAGCATGCCGCCGATATTGAAGGTCAGCAGCAGGGCCAGCAGCGGCGCCACGCCGCGCGAAATCCTGAGGCCCAGGATGAACCAGAGGCCGATCAGCCCCGCCATCCAGAGTTCATAAGGTGCCGGCTCGTCGATCACGAAACCGGAAAGGAAGACGCCGAAGGCGACGAAGGCCGAGCCGATCAGGCGCAGCGTCATCCGCTGCGGTTGGGCGACACGGGGATATGTCGCCTCGATCGCGGTCAATAGGCGTTTTCCGTGTTGAGCAGCCGGATCGGTGTCAGGAACAGGATCTTGAGATCGAACCAGAGCGACCAGTTCTCGATGTAATAGAGGTCGTAGGCCGTGCGGAACTTGATCTTCTCGTCATTGTCGACTTCGCCGCGCCAGCCGTTGATCTGCGCCCAGCCGGTGACGCCCGGCTTGACGCGATGGCGGGCGAAATAACCCTCGACGACATCGCCGAAGGCGCGGTCGCGCGCCTGAGCGAGAACGGCGTGCGGACGCGGGCCGACGAGCGAGAGATCTCCCCTCAGCACGTTGAAAAGCTGCGGCAGTTCATCGATCGAGGTCTTGCGGATGAAGCGGCCGACGCGGGTGACACGCGGATCGCCCTTGGTCACCGCTGCCTTGCCGGTGGGGTCGGCCATGTTGGTGTACATCGAGCGGAACTTGAAGACGTTGATGATTTCATTGTTGAAGCCGTGGCGCTTCTGCATGAAGAAGATCGGGCCTTCCGACGTTGCCTTGATGGCGATCGCGGTCGCGACCATGATCGGCCAGAGCAGCGCAAGTGCGACGATCGTGAAGAAGATGTCGAAACCGCGCTTGGCGACGGAATCCCAGTCGCGGATCGGCTTCTTGAAAATATCGAGCATCGGCACCGAGCCGACATGCGAATAGGCGCGAGGCCGGAAGCGCAGCCGGTTGGCATGCGCGGCAAGGCGGATATCGACCGGCAGAACCCAAAGCTTCTTCAAAAGGTCGTAGATACGGGCCTCGGCCGACAGCGGCAGGGCGATGATCAGCATGTCGATGCGCGTTAGCCGCACGAATTCGACGAGTTCGGCGACGGTGCCGAGCTTCGGATAACCGGCGACCATGATCGGCGAGCGTTTCTCGCCGCGGTCGTCGAAGATGCCGCAGATGCGGATGTCGTTGTCGGCCTGCTGTTCGAGGACGCGGATCAGATCCTTGGCCGGCTCGCCGCCGCCGACGATGACGGCACGGCGTTCCATGATGCCGTTGCGCGCCCAGTTGCGGATGCCGTAGGCGACGAGGAAGCGCTCGGCCGCGAGGAAGAGAGCGCCCGCAGCAAACCAGACGATATAGGCATCGACCATCGCCGATGTCGTGCCGCGAAGAAGTGCGAACAGGCCGGTGGTGAGGACAAACGCGATCGTCCACGCAACGAGGATGCGCGGTATCAGACGCAGCTTGGAGCGAAGTGCCGGAATTGTGTAAGTATCGGCAAGCTGCAGGCTGATGACGGTCAAGGCCGAGGCAATCGCCGCCATGCCCGCCCGCATCAACGGGGAATCGCCGCCGTCGCCTGGGCTGAAATAATAGGTGATCAGAGCTATCGCAAAGAGCGCCAGGAATTCGAGCAGCCGCAATTGCCCGATGATGATCGTTGGCGAACGGGTTCCGTCACGGAACTGTTCGGCGATCTGCCGGGCATAGGGGTTGATCTCAGTCTCGGATCGGAAGGCTTCTCCTGACCCGCTTCGCCGCGCACCTCGATGTCGGAAACCTGCTTGCGCAGTGCGTCCACGTCGAATTGATCGCCTTTTTCCAGCTTGTTCATGGGGTTTCATCGCTCGTTGTTACCCAAGCGAAATAGCAGAAAGCCCCTAAGAAACATTTACGAGGCCACAGGCAATACTTGGCCGGCAGCGGGATTGACGAGCTCTTGGTACAATTTCAGGACATCACGCGCCATGACGGCGGAGGAAAACACCGCCTTCACCGCCTCGGGCTTCGGCATCGTCCTGGCGTGCCAGTCGGGCGTGCTCAGCGTTTCAGCCATGACGCGGGCGAGATCGTCGGAATTGCCGGGCTCCACCAGTGCTGCGCTTTCGGCGCCGAGCACCTCTGGAATGCCGCCGACACGGCTTGCGATGATCGTCTTGCCGGCGCCTAGCCCCTCGAGCACAATATAGGGCATGGCTTCGGCGCGCGAGGGAACGACGAGGTTCTGCGCCATGGAGAAGGCTTCGTGGACCCGCATTGCCGGCAGCATGCCGATGCGTTTGCCAAGGCCGCGTTCGACCATCATCTCACGGTAGCGGTCGCGATCCGGCCCGTCGCCGATCATCAGCGCCGACAGTGGCCTGCCGAGCAGCCGTTCGGTCTTGGCGAAGGCATCGACAAACAGATCGGGACCTTTGAGGTCCCGCAGCATTCCCACATAGATGAAATGCACGGCATCCGAGCGGGTCGGGATCGGCTCGAAATCGCGCTCGCCAATGCCGTTGTAGATCAGTCTCGTCTTCGTCCGCGGCTTACCCACCTTGCGCGCATAGATGTCGCGCTCATATTCGCAGATGAAGACCAGCGCATCGGTGAAATATTCCTGCAGGCGCTCCATCCTGAGGACGAACTGTCCGCTGAGCGAGGAGCGCGAATAATGCAGGCTTCCGCCATGCGCGGTATAGAGGCGGGCTACGCGATACCTGTTCACCCGCAACGCTGAGCCGGCAAGTCGCGCGAGCACACCGCCCTTGGCGCCGTGCCCGTGCAGCACATCCGGCCGCAAACTTTTGATTTTCTTGTATGTATCCCACATCGTCGCAATATCGGACGGGCTGATCGACCGCCGGATCGGCACGCGTGTCAGGCCGAGCGAGAGATAGGGACGGATATCGTCGAACAGGCTGTCCTCGTACTCGCCGCCGGTCGAGCTGTCGCAGAGGATGCCGATTTCATGGCCGGCCTTGCTGTGTTCCTCGACGAGATCGCGGACATGGCGGAAAATTCCGCCGACCGGCGACCTGAAGCAATGGAGGATGCGGAGCGGCTGCTGTTCTGCCATCGCTCAGAAAAGCCGTTCGCGAACGTAGATCGTGTCACCTGCGATGATCGGTCCCGATATGTTGATGCGGCCTGTCAGCACCTGTCCGTTGATCTTGCGGGTAACATCGACCATGCGCTGGTTGGCGCGGCTGGTGAAGCCGCCGGCAATCGCGATCGCATTCTGCACCGTCATGCCGGGAACATAGGCATACTGGCCGGGCTGGCCGACTTCACCCATGATGAAGACCGAACGGTAGCGATCGACATCGATGGTGACGTCGGGATCGCGAAGATAGCCTTGCTGTAGTTTCTGGGCAATCTGGCCTGAGAGTTGCTGCAGGGTTCGGCCGCGGGCAGGGACCTGGCCGATGAGCGGGAAGGCGACATAGCCGGCCTGATCCACCGTATAGGTGTTGGTCAGGCTTTGCTGGTCGAAGACGGTGATGCGCAGCCGATCGCCGCTATCCAGTGTATAGGGCTGGATGGTGGCCTCGTTGAAGGCCTTCGGCGCCGGCTTGTACGTCGTGCAGCCGCCCAATGCT
Source organism: Rhizobium sp. SRDI943 (assembly GCF_057653695.1). Taxonomy (NCBI): domain Bacteria; kingdom Pseudomonadati; phylum Pseudomonadota; class Alphaproteobacteria; order Hyphomicrobiales; family Rhizobiaceae; genus Rhizobium; species Rhizobium sp. SRDI943. The sequence goes on from NZ_CM172787.1 coordinate 1,310,454, forward strand.
GCCGTCATGGCTGCAAGGCTTAGGGCCAAAAGGATCTTGGGCTGGACGACAGACATCCGCTTGTGCTCACAAAAATGAACTCGGTGCAGTCGTTATCGATCCGTTAGGGTTAATGCCCGGTAAAGGGTGCGTGCAATTTCCCGGTTTCCTTCATCGATCATCGCTCTTTGCCGGTGAGATCGCCATTAACCGTTGAGTTACCATGGTCGTTTACGCTTACGGCACCTTTGTTGTGGAGTAAGAGCATGTCCGGCGTAGCTCGTGATCAGGATGTGGACATCGACCTCGGCCAGTTGGTCCGTGCGGTCTGGGCGCGCCGTCTGCGGATTTTGACAATCACCCTCGTGGGGGCGGGCGTCGCCTTTGCCGGCGCCAAGATCATGTCGCCGCAATATCGCACCGAAACACGTATCCTCATCGAACCTCGGGCGCCGGCCTTCGCCAGCACGCAGCAGATCAACGACGCCAGCGCCGGCCCTCTGATGGATGAGCTGAACATCGCTAGCCAGGTGCAGCTTCTGCAATCGGCCGATCTCCTCAAGAAGGTCATCAACGATCTGAAGCTCTATAACCTGCCGGAATTCGACGATGCCGCCAGCGGTTCAGCCATGAGCAGCATCCTGGTGAAGCTGCATCTGAAGAAGAACCCGCTGGAAAATCCGCCGGAAGAGCGCGTCATCGACGCCTTCGTCGAACGCCTGCAGGTCTATCAGGTGCCGGGTTCACGCGTCATCGGCATCAATTTCACCTCCAAGGACCCGAAGCTCGCCGCCGCCATCCCGAACGCGATGGCGAATGTCTATCTTTCGACCCAGAGCGGCGCCAAGCTCGATTCCAACTCCGAGGCGACCCGCTGGCTGGAGCCGGAGATCGAAGGCCTGCGCCGGAAGGTCAGTGAAGCCGAGAAGAAGGTCGCCGAATACCGTACCGCGCACGGGCTGTTGCAGACGAACGGCACGACCACTTTTCCGGCCCAGCAACTGAACGATATCTCCGCCGAACTGACACGCGTGCGGGGCGACAAGGCCAATGCCGAGGCGAGGGCGCAGGCGGTGCGCAATGCGTTGTCTTCGGGCGAAGCCTCCGATACGCTGCCCGACATCATGTCCTCCCAGGCGATCCAGCGGCTGAAGGGGACGGAATCCGGCCTGCAGTCGCAGATCTCCGATCTGCAGACCAGCCTTCTCAACAACCATCCGCGGCTGAAAAGCCTGCGCGCCCAGCTCTCCGATATCCGTACCCAGATCCGCCAGGAGACGCAGAAGATCCTGGCGAGCATCGAAAACGAGTCCAAGGTCGCGGATCTCCGCGCGAGCGAACTCGAGCGCCAATCGGACACGGTGCAGGCCACCAGCGCCCGCGCCGGTGAGGACGAGGTCGGTCTCAACGCGCTGGAGCGTGAGGCGAACGCCCAGCGCCAACTGCTCGAAACCTATCTGGTGCGCTACCGCGAGGCCGCCTCCCGCGCCGACAGCAATTCGAGCCCAGCCGATGCCCGGATCGTTTCCAAGGCCGTCGAGCCGGTCGATCCTTATTTCCCGAAGGTGGTGCCGATCGTCGTCGTCGCTGCCGTCGCGACGCTGATCATGAGCGCCATCGTCATCATGCTAGCCGAACTCTTCAGCGGCCGGGCGCTCCGCCCTACAGATCTGGCTTCAGAGACAATCGAGGCAGAAGCGGTCGTCGAGGAAAAACATATACCGCAGGCCACTCCGATCGCCGCTACCGCCGGAAAACCCGTTCAGCCGAGTATGCTCGCCGTCGTCGCGGAGGAAGAGGATACGATCGAGGACGTGAAGGTTGCCGATGAGGCGCCAGAGGACGAGCCGGAGGATGACAACGAATTCTCCGTCGCCTCAGTTGCGGATTATCTCACCGGCAGCCGCGCGCCGCTGGCAATCGCCATATCTCCGACTGGTGACAGCGGCTCGGCGGCGACGGTTTCGCTGACCCGCATGCTCGCCGATGCCGGTCACCGCGTCATCCTGATCGATATGACCGGCTCCGGCTACCCCACGGAACTGATGGCCGAGGACCCGGCCGCCCTTGGTGTCACCGATCTGCTTTGCGGCGAGGCTGCCTTCGGCGATACGATCCACGGCGACCGCCTTTCCGATGCCCATCTCATTCCCCAGGGCCAGAGCGACGTGCGCCGCGCCATGCGTGGTGTCGACCGACTGTCGTTGCTGCTCGATGCACTCGCCGCCGCCTATGACCTCGTGGTGGTCGAATGCGGTTCGGCCGATGTCGCCGGCGTCTCGCGGCTGACGCGCAGCCGGGACGTCGAGATCATTCTCTCGCTGCCTGAGGTCGAGGAGACCATTTTCGTTGCACTGATGACGGAATTCCAGGCTGCCGGCTATGAGCGCGTCGTGCTGATGTCGGGCGGCGAAGCGGCCGAACAGACCCTCGGCCGGGCTGCTTGAACGGCTAGCCGATCCGTGCCCGGATGCCTTGGGCGAATTTATAGAGCTTCGGGCGCGCCTTGATGTGCGCCTTGCCGTGGGTGACGATCCGGTGAGCGGCGCCGGCGACGACGCCGAACGGCGATACCGGCAGCACCACGTCATAATGCGCGGTCTCGACCGGCGCCCAGGAACGCTTGTAGGTCTGGTCGCCGAGGCCGAAATCGAACAGTGCGACACCCTTGCCATGCAGTCCCGAGATGGTCTGCCAATAGAGGAATTCGCCGGGGCTAGTATCCGGCACGAGCTCTTCGTCGATCGCGCCGAACTGGCAGATGATATGGTCACCCTTGCGCGAGATGCCTGATATCGCGGCGATCTTACCCTCAAGTTCGCCCTTGAGCCGGAGCATATGCATCTGCAGCCCGAAATACTGCCTGGTGTCGTCCCGCTTGTCGATGAGACCGTGCAGGAAGGTCTGCGTCTCCCTATCGGCAAAGACGTCGGGCAGGCCAAGGCTGGCGAAACGGGCGCTTTTCAGGCGGAAGAAGATATCGAGCAGGCCGTGCTGTTCTTCCGATGTCCGAGGAATGAGGTATTCGAAGCCGCCGGCCGCCTCGAGCCGCTTCGACTGAACACGGAATTTCTTGCGCCGGTTCTTGGCGTTGAGCTGCTTCAGCGTGTCCTCGAAAGCGGGAAGGAACGGCAGCTGATAGGCGTGATTCTGGTTCTGCACCACCGGCAGCCCGGCGAGCGGGCTCTCGCGCCCACGCCATTCCAGCGGAATGTTCTGCAGCAGCAGCAGATCGGCGCGGCCCTTCAGCGCATGCCGGAGCCGGCCGGCGAACTCATGGGGGGCGATGGTCCTGCCGGCTTCGGCAAAGCTCTCTGCGAATAGGCCGGTATTGATATTGCTGTGATCGGCGGCGATGAATTTCGCCGTCGTGAGCCCGCGAGACTTGACGATCTCGGCCGGCAGAATGAAGGCGGTCTGACCCGCATAAGTGCCTTTGAGGATCGCAAGCGGCCGCTGGAAGGCGCTCACCCAGGCGGCGCACCAGTCGTAGCTCTGATGCAGGGACTGGAGATTGTCGCGCTCCAGCGCCCGCCACTCATCCTCCAGCGGCTGCATCGTATCGAAGACTTCGATGTCGATTTCAGCCATGGCGAGTTTCATGCTCAGCTGGCGCAGGCGCGAAATGGCCGTATCGGCCAGCGCCACGTCGTCGGACGGCTGTTCATGGACATCGAGCTTTTGCGTCTGCACGATTTTCTCCGGTCAAGAATGCTGAACGGGAAGGTAGGTATGCCAGACGTATATTTGGTTTAACCGCACGCGCTGGGCGAGGTTTTCCGCGGATCACGGTTATTCGGCCGTTAATGGCCCTAAAGCATGTCGCGCAAAAGTGTGCCGCGGTTTTGCGACAACGACATGCGTAAAAACAAAGACCTAAAGCGCGACAAGCGAATCTGAAAGATCGCGACGCGCTTTAGCGCAGCGGGGGGCCGGCCATCCATTTGATGATAACCATCGCCGGCAACACCCAGAGCAGGCCGGTGAGCAGGAAATAGAGCAGATGTCCCCACCAGGGCGCGTTGCCGAGCGTCGCCACCGCGATCGTATTCGCCACCAGCGCATAAACGAGCACGAGCACGATGATCAGGATCGTGCCGATGAATTTGCGGAGGCGGACGGGCATCGGTTATCTCTCGGCATGGAGGGGCGAACCGGCGCGACGGCATGCCGCAAAGGTTCGGGGCTTGTTTTGCATGAGCCGGTGGGGCAAATCAACTGCCGGATAGAAGGAGACATCATGGCCGTCGCAAACCTGACCACGGAACAGGCGATCCTGAGCGAAATGCGCAGGCAGAATCGCGACCGCCGCGCCCTGCGCTTCTGGCTGGGCTTCGTGCTTTTGGCGCTCTTCTGTCTCGTGCTCGTCGGCGGCGCCACGCGGCTGACCAATTCCGGCCTGTCGATTACCGAGTGGAAACCGATCCACGGCGTCATCCCACCGCTGTCGGCTGCCGAATGGGAGGAGGAATTCCGCCTCTATCAGCGCATCCCCGAATTTCAGCAGTTGAACAGTTCCATGACCGTCGATGAGTTCAAAGGCATCTTCTGGTGGGAGTGGGCGCATCGGCTGATCGCCCGCGGCATCGGCGTGATCTTCGCGCTGCCGCTGATCTATTTCTGGCTGACGGGGCGGATCGAAAAGCGTCTGCGCTGGCCGCTCGTCGGCATCCTGGCGCTCGGCGGCCTGCAGGGTTTTATCGGTTGGTGGATGGTGTCCTCGGGCCTTTCCGTCCGCACCGACGTCAGCCAGTACAGGCTGGCGACGCATCTCGTCATGGCCTGCCTGATCTTTGCCGGCTGCATGTGGATCATGCGCGGTCTCTCCAGACATTCCTACGATCCGGCGCCGACCGGAAGCTCGCGCGGTTTTGCCGCGGCGATCGCCATTTTCGCGCTATTCCAGATCTATCTTGGCGCGCTGGTGGCGGGGCTCGACGCCGGTTTCTCCTACAATACCTGGCCGCTGATGGATGGTGCCGTCATCCCCTCCGATCTGCTGATCCAGCAGCCCTTCTGGATCAATGCCTTCGAGAACCCGAAGACGGTGCAGTTCATCCACCGCATCGGCGCCTATACGCTCTTCGCATTGACGCTGATCAACATGCTGATCGCCCTTCGCGCAGCACCTTGGACCACCCACGCACGCCGCGCCATCGTGCTTTTCGCGCTGGTGACGTTGCAGGCGGCAATCGGCATCGCCACGCTGCTGATGCAGGTGCCGCTTCACTGGGGCCTGCTGCATCAGGCCGGTGCGCTGGTAGTTTTCGGTTTCGCCGTCGCCAACTGGCGCGGTTTTTACGGCGAATATCCGCGTGGGACGATGATCGCCGAGCGCGATTGAGGCGAGTGGCCGTAGCTCGGGGGATCTACCGCAGTACGCTGTCGAGCAGCGGCATGCCGATGATGGCGGCGGCGGCGATCAGGACGTAGCAGGCGATGCGGAAGGTCCGTTCTTCGGCAAGCCCGAACAATTTCGAGCCGCCATAGAGCCCGACCGCATAACTCGGCAGAATGACGGCGGTGAGCGCGAAGACGGCAGGCACGAACAGTCCGCCGAAATAATAGCTGATGGCGCTGAAGACGGACGAAATCGAGAAATAGAGCACCACATTCGCCCGGACGCGGGTGAAATTACTCTTGCCGCCGAGCCAATAGGCGACAACCGGCGGCCCGCCGAGCTGCGCAGCGCCGCTGAAAAGCCCGGCAATCAGCCCGACGCCGCTGGTGAGTGGTGCGGACGCCTCCCCGTGATAGCGCCATCCCGATACCAGCAGCGCAAGCAGGCAGATGGCGATGATCGTGATACTCCAGCGCAAGAGCAGCGGATCGAGCAACGTCAGGATCGCCGTGCCGGCTGGGATGCCGAGCGCAGCACCTGCCGCCATGACGAAAACCTCGGGTCGGTTGGCGCCGCGCCAGGCCGGCGGGATCATCCCGAGTGACGCAATGCCGTCGATGACGAGCAGGATCGGTGAGATCAGCTTCGGGCCGACGATCGCGCCGCCGAGCGGAACGAAGATCAGCGCGGCGCCAAAGCCAGAAAAGCCGCGGGCAAGCCCGGCGATGAAAGCAAAGGCCATCAGCGCATAGATGCCGTGGTCGGGCAGGGCAGCCGTAAACCATGCGTGCACGCCATCGACCAGCGCATCGAGCGTCATGACATCAGGCTCCGTGATTCGGGAATGGCGGGCAAGGAAGGTCTGCTCTCATAGCCCAATCGTCGCCGATGATCGAGCCGAAAGCGATGCTGCGGCCGCCGAGGGAGGCGGCCGCGGGAAAGATCATGATGAAGACATCGACACAAAGCTCGAGCGGCATCACGTCGATGCCGTCGTCTGCGCCTTACGAGGCGAGCATCAGGTCCATGTTCTGGACGGCGGCGCCCGATGCGCCCTTGCCGAGATTGTCGAGCAGCGCCACGAGGTTCACCTGCGAAGCGCCTGCGGTGCCGAAGACGAAGAGCTTCATCGTGTCCTTGCCTTCGAGCTCGATGGCATTGACGCGGGGCAGAGCCCTGCTTTCTGTCAGCGGCACGACACTGACGATATCCTGGCCGGCATAATGGGCAACGAGGGCCGCATGGATGCTTTCCATCGTCGTGCCTTCGGCGAGATCGTCGAGATGCAGTGGCACCTGCACGATCATACCTTGAGCAAACTTGCCGACGGACGGCGAGAAGATCGGCGCGCGGTCGAGCAGGCCGTGCACGGTCATTTCGGGCACATGTTTGTGGGTGAGCGGCAGGCCGTAGAGGAAATGCGGCGCGGTGATCGCATCCGGGTGATCCGGGTTTTCCATCTGCGCAATCATCTGCTTGCCGCCGCCGGTATAACCGGAGACTGCGTTGACCGTAACCGGATAGCCGTCCGGCAGGATGCTGGCGGCGCGCAGCGGCCGGATGAGGCCGATCGCTCCGGTGGGATAGCAGCCAGGATTGGCGACGAAACGGGCGGCCCTGATCCTGTCGGCCTGGGCGCTGTCCATTTCGGCAAAACCATAGGCCCAGCCGGGATTGATGCGGAAGGCGGTCGAGGTGTCGATGACGCGCACATTGTTGTTGGCCGAAACCATCTGCACCGCTTCCTTCGACGCATCGTCGGGCAGGCAGAGAATGGCGATGTCGGCGCCGTTCAGCATATCCTCGCGCAAGGCGGCGTTGCGCCGCTCGGCTTCGGGTATGGACAGAAGTTCGACATCGCGGCGGCCGGCCATGCGCGTGCGGATCTGCAGACCCGTCGTGCCGTGTTCGCCGTCGATGAAGATTTTCGGTGCCATGTTAAACCTGCGCTTTCAATGGGTTCTGAAGGTTTCCGGATTCAGTTTGAGGATGATAGGTCAGCCTTGTGACACGGCGATGGCGCGTCGCTCGGCATGAAGCCCCAGCATATACATCGCCACCGTTGCCCCCGCAATGGCGGTGATATCGGCGTGATCGTAGGGCGGCGATACCTCGACGACGTCGGCGCCGCGAATATCGAGCTGGTGCAGACGCTGCAGCACCGAGAGGATCTTGGCGCTCGAAGGTCCGCCTGAAACCGGCGTGCCGGTGCCCGGCGCAAAGGCCGGATCGAGGCAATCGATATCGAAGGTGAGATAGGCCGGCGCCCCGCGCGTATGGGAGATGATCGCCGAGGCGATATCGCTGGCGCTCATCTCCTCGACCTGATGACCGTAGAGAATATTGACGCCGCAATCCTCTGGCGCATGGGTGCGGATGCCGATCTGGATCGACCGGTCTGGATCGATGATGCCTTCGCGGGCGGCTCGCGCCACGAAAGAGCCATGGTCGATGCGCCGTTCCTCGTCGAACCAGGTGTCCTGATGGGCGTCGAACTGCACGAGCGCGAGAGGGCCATGTTTTGCCACATGGGCTTTCAGCAGCGGCCAAGTGACGTAATGATCGCCGCCAAGCGTCAGCAGGAAGGCGCCGCTATCGAGGATGACATTCGCCTGGTGTTCGATAGCGGCTGGCGTGTCCTGATGATTGCCATAGTCGAGCAGGCAATCGCCGTAGTCGATCACCGCCATGTCGGCGAAGAGCTCGCGGTTGAAGGGGTATTGCGCATCATTGTCGAAGATCGCCGAGGCGCGCCGGATCGCCTGCGGCCCGAAGCGTGTGCCCGGCCTGTTCGATGTCGCGGCATCGAAGGGAATGCCCCAGACGGCGACGTCGACGCCGGCGAGCTCCTTGGTGAAGCGGCGGCGCATGAAGGACAGGGCGCCGGCAAAGGTCGGGTCGCTGGCAGCGGAGGTGAGGCTGGTCGCCGTAAAGGCGTGGTCAATCGATCTGTTCGCCAAATCATGCTCCTTTTTCGGTCGCAAAATCATAGTCGCGTTCGATACGGACGCTGCATTGCAGGATCGCCGTTCGACGCCAGAGCGTCGGGTCTCTTGCGAAGGAATTGGCCGATCCCCCGCGCGCAGAAAGGCGTAGGCGAGGTGCGGACGGATTTCAAGCAATCGTTCGGACGACGGCCGCTCGTTATCGTCGAGCGACCGTCATTCGCTCGCTGCCTATCGGACCGGCTCCCGCAGGCACCACAATCCAGCCAGCGTCGTCAGCGCGGTCGCTGAGACATAGCCCACGAGTGGCCAGGCGCTGTCGCCGCCCGTATAAACCCAGAAGGGAAGACTTGTAAGGATCGCGCGGAGAGCGATCTTGGCGGTGACGGCAGGGCGGGTTTCGTGCCATCGCATACCGGCGTTGAAAAGCGCGGCAACCGAAAGGAGGCCGATGACGAGGAAGATGGCGCGCCAGCCGAAGCGATCCGCGATCGCGGCTCCGATGATCGGGCCGAGTGCGGGCACGAAAGAGAGGATGGAGCCGAGAAGGCTATAGATCGTGCTGCTTTCGGGACGCCCGGCGTAGACGTCACGCACGGTTGCGAAAGTTGCGACGAGGGTCGCCGACGCGCCGACTGCTTGCAGCAATCTCAAGACCACGAAGATCGGGGCTGACGAGGAGCCGGCAAGCAGGAAGGATGACGCGGCAAAGAGTGCAGCACCGCCAAGCAGGACAGGCCGTCGTCCGATAATATCGGAAATTGGGCCGAAGACGATCTGGCCGACACCGAGCACGAGCATGTAGAGGCTGAGGGTCAGTTGGATGACCGCCGGCGAAGTGCCGAGCGCCTCCGGCATGACCGGCACGATCGGCAGATAGATATCCATGGCGAGCGAAGCCAGGATGTCGAAAGGTGCCATAAGCAGCAAGGCTGCCGGCAGGGAATAGGTCCATTGCTGGATTTTGGGACAAGACATGGGAAAGAACCCGCTCAAATGATTTCATTCGGCGGCGATCTGTCTCTTCATCAGTATCGGGATTGACCGGACAGACGCCGCAACAACAGGGCAGAGTTGTTGCGGCTTATTTGTCTGCGGACTTGGTTGTTCCCATGATTCGACCCTGACTGCGGCTTCGCTCATTTCCGAAGCACTTTGCCAAGTTTCTACCAGCGGAGCTGGAATGCGACAATGGCATGCCGGCACGCTTCCGATTGGTTTAAACAGCGCAAAACAAAAAGGCCGGGTTGCCCCGGCCTTCGTAAATTCCGTCTGTCCGAAGCGATTAACGCTTGGAGAACTGGAACGAGCGGCGGGCCTTTGCCTTGCCGTACTTCTTGCGTTCGACGACGCGGCTGTCGCGGGTCAGGAAGCCGCCCTTCTTCAGTACCGCGCGCAGGCCCGGTTCGAAGTAGGTGAGCGCCTTGGACACGCCATGGCGAACCGCACCGGCCTGGCCGGAGAGGCCGCCGCCGGCAACGGTTGCGACGATGTCGAACTGGCCGTCACGGGCAGCCGCAACGATCGGCTGGCGCAGGATCATCTGCAGCACCGGACGTGCGAAATATTCCGCGAATTCCTTGCCGTTGACGGTGATCTTGCCGGAGCCCGGCTTGACCCAGACGCGGGCGACGGCGTTCTTGCGCTTGCCGGTCGCATAGGAGCGGCCGAGCGAATCGACCTTGCGGACGTGGGCCGGAGCAGCAGCTTCGGAAACCGTGCCGAGATCCTTCAGGGAGGAGAGGTCAGCCATATCAGGCGCTCCTTACGTTCTTTTTGTTGAGCGCGGCAACGTCGAGGGCGACCGGCTGCTGGGCTTCATGGGGATGGTTGGAGCCGGCGTAAACGCGCAGGTTCTTCATCTGGCGACGGCCGAGCGGGCCACGCGGAACCATGCGTTCGACGGCCTTTTCGAGGACGCGCTCCGGGAAGCGGCCTTCGATGATCTGGCGTGCGCTACGTTCCTTGATGCCACCGGCATAACCGGTGTGCCAGTAGTAGACCTTGTCGGAATACTTCTTGCCGGTGAAAACGACCTTTTCGGCATTGATGACGATGACGTTGTCGCCGTCGTCAACGTGAGGCGTGAAGGTTGCCTTGTGCTTGCCGCGCAGGCGCATAGCGATGATGGAAGCGAGACGGCCAACGACCAGCCCTTCGGCGTCGATGATCACCCACTTCTTCTCCACCTCTGCAGGCTTCTGGGAGAAGGTTGCCATAGTGAATACTCTCTTTTGGGACCCTTGGCCCGAAGGCTTGAAGGGCGTTTCTTGTTGCTTGGATTGGCAGGCACGAGGCATGCCAAAAAGAAAGCAGCCCGGATAGGCTGCGTTCTGGCGCGGTGTATAAAGGGAATGTGATATCGGGTCAATATCGATTTCCCGAAGGTTTAGAAAAATTTTGTAGCAAAAACAGATACTTAGATATGTGGTATTTTGATACCTCACATTTCCGCGGTCGCGGACTGCTGCGCTTGACGTTTTTCACGTCGTCTCTGCCGGTTTGAAATAGCATCCGACGGTCGAAAGCGGCTCTTAACCTTTGAACGCGCGCAGACACTTCATCATTTCGCGAAGGCCGCGTGTCAGATGTTTGTCCCGGCGCAGCACCATGCCGAGGCGGCGCGTGAGCCGCGGGTTCAGCGATGAAGTCGTCACCAGGCCGGCGCGGTCGCGCTTCAGCGCCAGCCCCGGCAGGATCGACCAGCCGAGCCCCACGGCGACCAGCTCTTTGATCGCCTCGATGCTGCCGAACTCCATCGCAGGCCGGATCCTGGTATCCGGTGCAGCCAGCCACGCGTCGATTGCGCGCCTGGTATTGCCGCCCTCATAAAGCAGCAGCGTCCTGTCGCGCATGAAGGCGGCGTCCGGTCCGTTTTCGGGCATCAGGCTGCCCGCGGGGGCGACGGCCAGCAACTCCTCCTCGTAGAACGGCTCGATCTCGAAGTTCCGTCCCGATGCCGGCAGGGCGACGACGGCGATGTCGAGGCTGTTGGCCTCCAGATCGCGCAGAATGTCGTCGGCATCGCCGATGCGCACGGTGATTTCGAGGCCGGGCATGGATTTTCTGGCGACGGCGATGGCGCGAGGAAGCAGATGGATCGACGCCGTGCCGCCGCTGCCGATGCGCACGTGGCCGCTGGCGCCATCTCTATACGGCATCATCGCTTCTTCCGCGGCAGCCGATTCCTGGAGCAGGCGCCTTGCATGCACGAGCAGGTCGAGGCCTGCCGCGGTCGGCTGCGCCCGCCGCCCGACGCGCTCGATCAGCCGGACGCCTAGCCGCTGTTCGAGCCCCTTGACCTGCAGGCTGACGGCCGGCTGAGTCAGGCCTTCCTTGTCGGCCGCAGCCGTAAAGCTTCCGAGATCGGCGACATTGACGAAGGCGGCAAGCTGATCGAGATGGAGAGGCATACAAAAGAAATCCTTATGCATATCATAATATCCATAAGCTTCTTTTGCTGCATCTTCCAGCGCATCTTTCACCCGCTGAAGAAAGGAAGAAAGACATGGCCCTGGAATTAAGCGGGATCCCTGACACACCTCGCAATATCGTTCGGTCGAGACTTCGCGGGATGGCGCGATGGAGCCGGCGGCTGCTGATGACGGTCGAACATCACCTCGAAAAGCGCCGCAGCCGTCGCACGCTTTCGGAACTCACCGACGACGAGCTTTGCGATGTCGGTCTGACCCGTACGCAGGCGAAGGCCGAGACATCGAAATCGTGGTTCTGGTCCTGACGGCGGTGGTCTGTGCGGAAGAAGGATCCCGCTCGAAATTGCCGGCGCCTTGTGGCAGAAAGGCGATCTGGAATCGAGCGCAGGGAGCAGCACATGGCCGAAATCGTATCCTTCCGGAAGGACGCCGGAGCGGAAGAGGGCGGCTTGCTGACCCGCTCGCTGCGCGACGGCGTGCTGCGGCTCGTGCTCAACAACCCGCCGGCCAATGTGCTTTCGATCGCGCTTCTCGAAGCGCTGCTGGAAGAGCTGGAGACGGCCGGGACGGAGCCGGGTGTACGCGTCGTCGTCATCGCCTCGACCGGCAATGTCTTTTCCGCCGGGCATGATCTCAAGGAACTCAAGGCCCATCGCGCCGATGAAGACCAGGGCGCCGGTTTCTTCGAAAAAACCTTCCGGCTCGCTGCCGATCTGATGCTGAAGATCGCGCATCTGCCCAAGCCTGTCATCGCCGAGATCGACGGGCTTGCAACGGCTGCGGGCTGCCAGCTCGTTGCTTCCTGCGATCTGGCGATCTGCACGGACAGTTCGACATTCTGCACCCCGGGCGTCAACATCGGCCTGTTCTGTTCGACGCCGATGGTGGCCGTTTCCCGTGCCGCGCACCGCAAGCAGGCGATGGAGATGTTGCTGACCGGCGAGACGATCGACGCCTCGACCGCCAAGGATTTCGGCCTCGTCAACCGTATCGTGCCGAAGCAGTATCTGGCGCAGGTGGTTTCCAAATATGCGGCCGTGATCGCCAGCAAGTCGCCGCTGACGCTGAAGATCGGCAAGGAAGCCTTCCACCGGCAGCTCGAACTGCCCGTGGAGGCGGCATATGATTATACCGCCAGGGTGATGGTCGAGAACATGCTGACTGAGGATGCGCAGGAAGGGATCGGCGCCTTCCTTGGCAAGCGCAAGGCCGAATGGACAGGCGAGTGATCACGCCAGTCTCAGAAGCAGCCCGCCGATCGCGATGACGACGCCGGCGACGTAGCGCCAGATGCTGGCTTTTTCCTTGAAGACGGTGATCGAGATCACCAGCGCAAACAGGATTGCGGTTTCGCGCAAGGCTGCGACGGTCGCGACCGGGGCTTTCGTCATCGCCCAGAGTGCCAGCCCGTAGGAAGCGATCGAGCCGGCGCCGCCGATAAGGCCGCGCCACCAGTTGCGACGAACGTGACGCATCACAGCGAAAGCGCCGCGCTGGGACGCTGCCCAGGAAAACAGCAGCACCGGCGGCAGCAGCGACATCCACAAAGTGTAGGAAATCGCATTGCCGGAGATGCGCGCGCCGATTCCGTCGACATAGGTGTAGCTGGCGATGACGCAGGCATTGGCAAGCGAGAGGATGACGGCCCGGCTGCCGCCGCGCCGCGCCTCCAGGGCGAGTGTCAGCACGCCGGCCGAGATCGTCATCGTGCCGGCAAGGGCGCCGCCGGAAAGATTTTCCTTCAGGATGAAACCGCTTGTCGCGGCGATCAGGAGTGGCGCGCAGCCACGCATCAGCGGATAGACAAGGCCGATATCGCCAGCCCGGTAGGCGGCGGCGACCAGTTGAAAATAGGCAAACTGCAGGATGGCAGAGGCGCCGATGAACGGCCAGGCCGAGGCGTCCGGCAACGGCAGGAATGGCAGGAACGGCAGTGCCGAAACCGCGCCGCCGGCCGAGATCAGCGCCGCATCGAGGGACTTATCGCTCCCCGCCTTGATGATGGCGTTCCATGTCGCGTGCAGCAGTGCGCCGAAGAGAACGAGCAGGATGACGTCGAGAGGCAAGGGAGTAATCCGGAAAGGATGAGAGGAAGAGGAACACACCTCGCCTTCGGCGTTTCAAATTCCTGAAAAGACAACTTGGATTTGCACGAAAATGCGCGGCGGCGGTCGCTTATGCATTCATATGTCGAATAGCATTCTTTCAGTATGTGAACAATGGCGACTCAATTTAGCAATTTTTACGTGCGCGCGACATGCGTTCAATCCATGCGATCCTTTCAACTATGAGCTGTTTCTAATGGATGCGGGAACAAAGAGCGATGGTATCGCGAACAAAAAGAGAAAATCTCTAGAGGAATGCGAGAACCGTTTATTCTATGGTACTGAAATATAGATATTATTCTATAACTTTGATATACGGGAAAATTAAAGCTCCTGATTGTGCAATCGTTACGAAATCGCACCGCGGGATTGATCACAAACCTTTCGCAACCGCGAAAGGCGCGCAGTTCCTGCGTCCGCCATGACGGCGAAAAACATCAGAGCTGATGATTGGGAACGAAGAGCATCCCGTCAAGGTTGTCGATGTTCTGGCAGTTCAGCACTTGGCAGCGAGGAGTGTCTTTCGAAGGGATATGCGTCCATTCCGCATAATCGGTCGCGTCGCAATAATTGCTGTTGCGGACATAGCGATCGTAGAGCGGCAAGCCACGGGGAGACTGGTAGCGGAAGATGACCGCGCCCTGATTGTGGATGGCGGCACGCACGCTGGCACAGCTCATGGTGAGCGGATTGTAGCGCGAGATCGCCGACGCCGGCGATGCGGCGAGCACGAGCATGAGGGCAAGAGCGATTTTTTTCATCGAATCATCCTCAGGAAGTATCCAATTCATATATACGGGAAAGACAGCAGCCGGTTTCATGGAAACCCAAAAAAACATGCCGGCCGTGCCGAAGGGCTCTCGGGAGTTGGAGAAGCGGACATGAATCACGACGCCTACACGGATGATTACCTCGCCGGAATCCTGCATTCGATAAAGACCATAGCGCTGACCGGCGCCTCGCCCAATCCGGCCCGGCCGAGCAACGGCGTCATGGGCTATCTGCTGTCGCGCGGCTACGAGGTCATTCCCGTCAATCCGGGGCAGGCGGGCAAACAGATCCAGGGCCGCACCGTTTATGCCCGGCTCGCCGACATTCCCGTGCCGATCGACATGGTCGACGTATTCCGCGCCTCCGAATATCTGGATGGGGTCGTCGAGGAGGCACTGGCGCTGAGCCCGCTGCCGAAGATCATCTGGTCCCAGCTTGGTGTCCGCGACGATGCGGCTGCGGCAAAGGCGGAGGCTGCCGGCATCCAGGTGGTGATGAACCGCTGCCCGGCGATCGAGTATCCCCGTCTTATTGCCTGAGTTGCGGTCCGCGGAGACGGATTTTCCACGGAACGCCCATGGGTTGAAACGGATCGCGATTAACTTTCGTTCGCGAGAGGCTATGATCCTCCCGTCAGCAGTAACGGGAGGACGACATGGCCAAGAATGATCCGGGATTCAACACGTTGGCGATCCACGCCGGCGCGCAGCCCGACCCGGCGACCGGCGCGCGGGTAACGCCGATCTACCAGACGACCGCTTTCGTCTTCAATGATTCCGATCATGCCGCCGCCCTCTTCGGTCTGCAGGCTTTCGGCAACATCTACACCCGCATCATGAACCCGACGCAGGCGGTACTCGAGGAGCGTGTCGCAGCGCTCGAGGGCGGCACGGCAGCCCTTGCCGTCGCCTCCGGCCATGCGGCGCAGGTGATCGTCTTCCACAATATCATGCGTCCTGGCGAGAATTTCATCGCTGCCCGCCAGCTCTACGGCGGCTCGATCAACCAGTTCGGCCACGCCTTCGAGAATTTCGGCTGGCAGGTGCGCTGGGCCGATGCCGCCGATCCGGCAAGCTTCGAAAGCCAGATCGACGACAAGACGCGCGGCATCTTTATCGAAAGCCTGGCCAATCCCGGCGGTACCTTCGTCGATATCGCCGCCATCGCCGACGTCGCGCATCGCCATGGCCTGCCGCTGATCGTCGACAACACGATGGCGACACCCTATTTCATCCGTCCGATCGAACACGGCGCCGACATCGTCGTGCATTCGCTGACGAAGTTTCTGGGCGGCCACGGCAATTCCATGGGCGGCCTCATCGTCGACGGCGGCACGTTCGACTGGTCGAAATCCGGCAATTACCCGATGCTGTCGAGCCCTCGGCCGGAATATAACGGCATGGTCCTGCACGCCACTTTCGGCAATTTCGCCTTTGCGATCGCTGCCCGCGTGCTCGGTCTGCGCGATCTCGGGCCGGCGATCTCGCCCTTCAATGCCTTCCTGATCCTGACCGGCATCGAGACGCTGCCGCTTCGGATGCAGCGCCACAGCGACAATGCGATCGCCGTTGCGAAGTGGCTGAAGGCGCACAGCAAGATCGCCTGGGTGAACTATGCCGGGCTCGACGATGATCCGAACCACGCCCTGCAGCAGCGCTACTCGCCGAAGGGCGCCGGCTCCGTCTTCACCTTCGGCGTCAAGGGCGGTTATGAGGCGGGCAAGACGCTGGTCGAGGGGCTGGAGCTCTTCTCCCATCTCGCCAATATCGGCGATACCCGTTCGCTCGTCATCCATCCGGCCTCGACGACGCACCGGCAGTTGACCGACGAGCAGAGGATCGCTGCCGGCGCGGGGCCTGACGTGGTTCGCCTTTCCGTCGGCATCGAGGACGTCAAGGACATCATCGCCGATCTCGAACAGGCGCTCTCGAAGATCTGAGATCAACGAAGTCTATGGTGACCATGACAAACTTTCTCACCTTCAGCATCGACGGCGTCGAACCCGAGTTCGGCGCCCCTGAAGCCGATCGGATTATCTCCGGCGATCCGCATTTCCGTACCTGGAATCTGGAGGAGGCAGAAGGCGGCCTCTATTCCGGTATTTGGGAGGCGACACCGGGCAAGTGGCGGATCGTCTACGAGGAGTGGGAATATTTCAGCCTGCTGTCCGGCCACTCGATCGTGACGGAGGACAGCGGTGAGCCGGTTCATCTGAAGGCGGGCGACCGGATGATCCTCAGACCCGGCTTCAAGGGAACGTGGGAAGTCGTTGAAACGACTCGCAAGGACTATGTGATCAAGGTTTGAGCGGGCCAGCAGACCGACGCTGACGATGGCGGACGGTCCCGATTTGCGGTGATGACGGCCCGTTTCTGCGAATGGCGGCGCCTCTTTCCCGGATAGCACGCTTTTAACCAAACCCATTAATCGGGCCTACATCGGCAAATGCTAAACCTTATCTGCAGCGCATTGCGGACATGATGTCTCCTGCCGTCCCACAGACATGGCCTTGCAATTAATCTTTGCGGAATTTGCATGTCGTCGAATCTTGCAGCCAGGCACGTTCGGACTCAAACGTCTTCCATCATTGCGACAACCGTCTGTTTCCTTGTCGTCGCCCTCGTATTGACTGGCCTGATGGCGCATGTCGTTGTCACCATGACCCGCTCAGTGAACGAGATCGACGATGCCAGGGCCAGTCGCGCCGCCCGCGCGGCGGTCGCAGCCTTTGTGGCTCGCCTGAGCGGGACAACGACGGACAATGCCATATGGGACGATGCTTATAGTGCGGTCTCATCTCCGGCCGCTGCGGATTGGGCCTATGAGAATTGGGGAAAAACCAGCGAGGATTATGCGCTTTATGACGGCGCGATCGTGACCGGCCCTGACCGGTCTTCGATCGTCTCGGCCTATGCCAAAGGCAAGCCCTTCCAGCCGAGCACGTTTTTCGGGGAAGCTTTTTATCAGCAGATCAATGCTGCTGCCGCTCCGGCGAAGGCGCCGGTGGTCAATTTCATCAAGACCGAAAGCGGTATAGCGCTGATCGCCTCGCAGGCGATCCAGCCGTTCGAGACCGCCGCCGAGGTTCCGAAGTTCAGCGTGCTGAGTTTCTATAAGGAGTTTACGTCGGAGGTTCTCGACACTCTCTCCAACGAACATGAACTCGAGGGGCTGAGCCTCGAGACGACCCCCAAGCCGGGATCCCTGAACACGCCGATCACCGACATGAAGGGAGCCGTCATCGGCTATCTCGTTTGGCCGAGCAAAGCCCCCGGAAGCGCCGTGTTTCATCAGGTCTATCCCTATGTTGCAGCTTCTACCGTCATCCTTTCACTATTCTTGATCGGCGTTCTGTTGGTTGGCGCATCCGAGGCGCGGCGCCTGCGCCAACTGGCGCAAACAGCTCGCTTCGAAGCGAGCCATGACAGCTTGAGTGGCTTGTTGAACAGACAGGGGCTTCTCCGCCTGCTGGAGGATCTGGAGAGCCGGGATCCTTCATCGCCGCGGCTTTACTTGGTTGACCTCGACGGCTTCAAGGCGGTCAACGATGCTTGGGGACATGCGGTTGGGGATGATTTGATCCGGATCGTCTCGAACGCGCTGATGACCAGTCATCCCGAAGTCCTGGCCGCGGCCCGGCTGGGAGGCGATGAATTCGCGCTGGTGCACGTTGGATCCACTGCAGGCGAAGAGATCGAAGAGGCGATTCTGGCGCTGTTTGCCGAGCCCTTCAAAATTGACGGGCGAACGATCGAAGTTGGCGCAAGCATCGGAGCTGCGGCGCGCGATGGAGACATATCGCCTTTGGAGCTTCTTCGCAGAGCCGACATGGCCCTCTATCGTGCCAAGGCAAATGGCAAAGGTCAGGCGATTGAATACGACCCCGAACTGGACCGGGAACGCATACGGGTCGCCGAGCTGGAAGGTCTCTTGAAAAACGCCATCGTCAGCGGCGCAATCGAAGCCGTTTTCCAGCCTCTCGTCTCTGCTTCGACCGGTGCTGTCACCGGTCTTGAAGCACTGGCGCGCTGGAAAACTGCAACGGGAAACATCAGCCCGGAAATATTCATCCCTCTTGCTGAAAGATGCGGCCTCATCGATGCCCTTGGCGTCCATATGCTGAGAACGTCGATCGGGCATGCCAAGAGCTGGCCCGGTCTGACTTTGTCGGTGAATGTTTCGCCGATCCAGCTCTGCAATCCGGAATTTGCTGCCCAAGTGATCACGATCCTGCAGGAGTTGGATTTCAATCCAAACCGCCTGACACTGGAAATCACTGAGGGCGTTCTGATGACAAATCCGGATCAGGCCCGTCGGTCGATAGACCAGCTCAAGCGCGTCGGCATAAAGTTTGCTCTTGATGATTTTGGCTGCGGCTACGCCAGCATCGGTGCATTGCGGCAGTTTGGGTTTGATCGCATGAAGATCGACCGCTCGCTGGTGTCCGCTCTCGATGAAACCGCAAATGGCGCCGATATTCTTCGGGCAACCATCTCCCTGGCGACTGCTCTGCGGATTCCCGTGACCGCGGAAGGTATTGAGAATAGCCGTCAGGCGGCGATCTTGCGAGACGCCGGCTGCGACCAGCTTCAAGGCTATATGCTCGGAAAACCCATGTCGGCATGCGACATATCCAGCAGGCTGCGAGAAGAGTCGGCCGCGTGATCTCGTAAAGGCCATCGCACGAATTCGGTATCGGGCACGAGCGGCCGCCCCGCACTTTGAAATCCTGAAAACGACATTTCCAGGCATCGCTGCGGCAATCCACCACAGCCATGCGTCAATCTATCCCGATGTTTTTGCTAAGGCTTTGTTAAATCCGCGATTCAATGAAAAGGCCGTAACTGCAGCATTCGCGGCACGGCCCCACGGTTGGTTGCGACCGTCAAATTCCGTCATCAAACTGTAATAAAACGCGCCTAGCCCGCCTGCTGTGACGGGAATTTCAGCGCCCCAGACAATGGACACCCCCTCCATGGCGCTGGTCCCGTTGTTTTTCAAATCCATTAGGGAAGCGCTTCATATGCTCAGCAATAAACTTCTTTCGGCCTGCCTCGGCGCCGGCCTGGTTGCCGCTCTGGCGGTTTCGGCGTCCGCCGCCGACATCACCGGCGCCGGCTCCACCTTCGTCTATCCCGTCCTGTCCAAATGGTCTGCGGACTACAACAAGCAGACCGGCGACAAGCTGAACTACCAGTCGATCGGTTCGGGCGGTGGCATCGCCCAGGTCAAGGCTGCAACGGTTGACTTCGGCGCGTCCGACGCTCCGATGAAGCCGGAAGACCTGACGACTGGCGGCTTCGGTCAGTTCCCGCTCGTCGTCGGCGGCATCGTGCCCGTCATCAACGTCAAGGGCATCAAGGCGGGCGAACTGAAGCTCACGGGCAAGGTTCTCGCCGACATCTACCTCGGCAATGTCACCAAGTGGAACGACAAGGCCATTGCCGATCTGAATCCCGGCCTGAAACTGCCCGACAGCCAGATCGCCGTCGTCCACCGTTCGGACGGTTCGGGCACCTCCTTCAACTGGACCAACTACTTCTCCAAGGTCAACGAAGACTGGAAGAGCAAGGTCGGCGAAGGGACCGCCGTCAACTGGCCGGTCGGTATCGGCGGCAAGGGCAATGAAGGCGTTGCCGCTTACGTCACCCGCGTCAAGGATTCGATCGGCTACGTCGAATACGCCTACGCCCTGCAGAACAAACTGCCCTACGTTCTGATCCAGAACGCCGCAGGCCAGTATCCGAAGCCGAATGCGGAAAGCTTCTCGGCTGCTGCCGCCAGCGCCGAATGGACCAAGGCTCAGGACTTCTACCTGATCATGACCAATGCTCCGGGCGAAAAAGCCTGGCCGGTGACCGCCACGACCTGGGCGATCATGTACAAGGAGCCGAAGGATGCGGCGCGCTCCAAGGCTGCCTTCGCCTTCTTCAAGTGGGCGCTCGAAAACGGCCAGAAGGAAGCCTCTGCCCTCGATTACGTTCCGCTTCCGGAAACTCTCGTGAAGCAGATCGAGGATTACTGGACGGCCTCGTTCAAGGGCTGATCCTGACGAAACTGCGGTCGGGGCGGGAAGCGAGGCTTTCCGCCCCGAATGTCTTTGACACCCCTCAAAGCATCAGAGCGTACGGATATGAGCGAAGCAATGGCATCGCTGCCCGCCACAACCGCGGGCGCGAAGCGCCGCGACGGCGCCGCAGGCGATCGTATTTTTTATTGGATAGTTTTCGGCTGCGGCCTGTTTGTTCTTGTCGCACTGTTCACAGCGGCGTTCTCCATGGTCTGGGACGGGTTTCTCGCGTTCCAAACCTTCGGCTTTGGCTTCCTGACCGGCATGGAATGGGATCCGGTTGCCCAGCGGTTCTCGGGCCTGGTACCGATTTACGGCACGCTGGTCACCTCGGCGCTCGCCATGATCATCGGCGTTCCCGTGAGCCTCGGTATCGCCGTTTTCATTACCGAAGTTGCGCCGCGCTCCATTCGCGGCCCGATCGGCGGTGCCATCGAGCTTCTCGCCGGTATCCCCAGCATCATTTACGGCATGTGGGGTCTCTTCACTTTTGCTCCCTTCATGTCGGACTACGTCCAGCCGGTGCTGATCGACTGGCTAGGCCCGATCCCGGTAATCGGCGCATTGTTCACTGGCGCCCCGCTCGGCATCGGCATGCTGACGTCGGGCATCGTGCTGGCAATCATGATCATCCCCTTCGTCTCCTCGGTCATGCGCGACGTCTTCCTGGTCGTCCCAGCGCAGTTGAAGGAATCGGCCTATGCGCTTGGTTCGACCAAGTGGGAAGTGGTGCGCGACATCGTGATCCCGCACACCCGCACCGCGGTCGTCGGCGGCATCTTCCTTGGTCTCGGCCGCGCGCTCGGAGAGACCATGGCGGTCACCTTCGTACTCGGCAACACCCATAACATCGCGGTGTCGCTGATGGAGCCCGGCACGTCGATCGCTGCGACGCTCGCTAACGAATTTGCCGAAGCTTCGGATGACCTCTACAGGTCGTCGCTCTCGGCGCTCGGTCTCATCCTCTTCGTGGTCACCTTCATCGTTCTGGCGGCCGCCAAGCTCATGCTGGTGCGCATGGCAAGACAGAGGGGAGAGTAATCATGACCACTCATTCGGGTTCCCTATACCGTCGTCGCCAGATCGGCAGCATGATCGCACTGTCGCTCTGCGGCATCGCCACCGTGGTCGGCCTGGTCTTTCTGGTTTGGATCCTCTGGACGACGCTGATACACGGCTTGTCCGCGCTCAGCCCCAGTCTCGTCACGGAAATGACGCCGCCGCCCGGCGAAGATGGCGGCGGTCTCGCCAACGCCTTCATGGGCAGCCTGATGATGGTCGCTCTCGCTGTTATCATCGGTACGCCGATCGGCATGCTGGCCGGCACCTTCCCGTCGGAGTTCAGCCGCGGCAAGAAGATTGGCGAGGCAATCCGCTTCGTCAACGATATCCTGCTTTCGGCGCCGTCGATCATCATCGGCTTGTTTGTCTATGAACTGGTCGTCCGCCCGACGTCACGCTTCTCCGGCTTTGCCGGCGGCATCGCCCTCGCCTTCATCTTCCTGCCGGTCGTGGTGCGCACGACCGACGAGATGCTGCGGCTGGTTCCTGATGTCATGCGTGAGGCAGCACTTTCGCTCGGCATCCCGCGCTGGAAGGTAACGGTCAACGTACTCTACCGCGCCGCCTCCACAGGCATCTTGACCAGTATTCTCCTTGCGATCGCCCGCATTTCGGGCGAAACCGCGCCGCTCCTTTTTACGGCTCTGAACAACCAGTATTGGAGCTTGGACATGTCGCAGCCGATGGCGAATATTCCCGTCGTCATCTTCCAGTTCGCTATGAGCCCCTATGAGCAATGGCAGAATCTTGCCTGGGCAGGTGCCTTCATCATGACGGCGATCGTGCTTCTCCTCAGCGTGGGCTCCCGCGCCATCCTCAACCGCAGGAATGCGAAATGATGCTTGAGAACAAAGCCTTCGAACCTCGTCCCGCCCACCTGGCCACAAGAGTCGACAAGATGGCGCTGACCGGCGTCAACTTCTATTACGGCGAAACCCACGCGATCCGCGACGTCACCCTGAGCTTTCCCGAGCGTCAGGTCTCTGCTCTCATCGGCCCGTCCGGCTGCGGCAAGTCCACGCTGCTGCGCATCCTGAACCGCATCTACATGCTCTACCCGAAGATGCGCGCCACCGGCTCCGTCACGCTCGACGGCCAAAACATCCTCGACCCCCGCTATTCGATGAACGAACTGCGCGCCCGCGTCGGCATGGTCTTCCAGAAGCCGGTGCCGTTCCCGATGTCGATCTACGACAATATCGCCTACGGTATCCGCCACCACGAGCGCATCTCCAAGGCCGAGATGGACGTCCGCGTCGAGCAGGTGCTGCGCTCGGCAGCGCTCTGGGAAGAGGTCAAGGACAAATTGAAGGGCAGTGGCCTCGGCCTTTCCGGCGGTCAGCAACAGCGCCTTTGCATCGCGCGTGCCGTGGCGCTTCGCCCCGAGGTGCTTCTCCTCGACGAGCCGACCTCCGCCCTCGACCCGATCTCGACCGCCAAGGTGGAAGAGCTGGTCGCCCAGCTGAAGACGAAGTTCACCATCGTCATCGTCACCCACAACATGCAGCAGGCAAGCCGCATCTCCGACAACACCGCCTTCATGTATCTGGGCGAGCTGATGGAATACGGCCCGACCGCCGAGATTTTCCAGTCGCCGAAGGTCAAGCGCACGGAAGATTACATCACCGGCCGTTACGGCTGATCTGCGACCCCGGGGGAGGAATGGATCACCATTGCAGATCCAGCCGGTCCAGCCCGTGGAAATGGTAGACATCCTTGACCACAGGTGTCTTTGCCAGCCTCAGACCGGCCAGCCGTTCGAACAGGATCGGCAGCACGACGTTGAGCTCCAGCCGTGCCAACGGCGCGCCGATGCAGAAATGAATGCCGGCGCCGAAGGAGAGGTTTGCCGCCTCGTTGCGGTCGGGCTTGAAGGTGAGGGGATCGGTGAATTTCGCCGGGTCGAGGTTGGCGGCGGCGAGGATGAGGCTCACCTTGTCGCCGCGCTTGAAGGAGACGCCGTCGATTTCGGCAGGCTCCAGGGCCCAGCGCTGGAAGATATGAACAGGCGCGCAGATGCGCAGGGTTTCCTCGACGGTGCGCTCGGTCGTCGCCTCGTCCCGGAAGAGTTCCGCCGGATCGCCGCCGCTCTCGAGGATGGTACGGACGGAGTTGCCGATCTGGTGCACGGTCGCCTCATGCCCGGCATTGAGCAGCACGATCGTCGTCGACACGAGCTCCTCCTCGGTCAGATACTGGCCCTTGTGCTCGGTGTGGATCATGTGGGTCAGCAGGTCGTCGCGCGGTTCGGCGCGGCGTTCGGCGATCACCGTCTTCACGTAGTCGGAAAATTCCTTCGATGCCCGTTCGGCCTCTTCCTCCTGCCCGCGCGTACGGCCGAACATGTACATGCGGACATAGGCGTGCGACCAGGTAAGCAATTGCGGTCCCATCTCCTCGGGGATGCCGATCATCCGGGCGATCATCGTCACCGGGATGATGTCGGCAAAGGCCGAGAGCAGCTCGACCTCACGCTTCTCCGCGAAGCCGTCGATCAACCGGTTGGCGAGTTCGGCAAGCTCCGGCTTCATCTTCTCGACATGGCGGGAAACGAAGGCGCGGTTGACGAGCGTGCGCAGCCGCGTGTGCTCCGGCGGTTCGAGTTCGAGCAGGGAATAACGTTCCGAAAGATCAAAACTGGCAAGATGCGGCATCGGCTCGGCAAGCCCGAGCTCCTCGCGGCTGGCGATATGCAGGATCTGCCGGCCGAAGCGCCGGTCGCGCAGCAGTCCGTTCACATGGTCGTAACCGGTGAAGAACCACTGTTTTTGCTCGCTCCAGTAGAAGGTCGGGCAGTGGGCGTGAAGTGCGGCATAGACGGCGTTCGGGTCGCCGTAGAAAGCCGGGTTGCGGCTATCAAGCGAGACATGACGGTTGGCGCGGTCGATCGAGAGAAAGGATGGGATCATCATGCCCCGAGCCTTATCGGATTTGCCGGACCTCGGAAAGATGTGAGGCGCGAGGGATCCCGAACTACCCGGCCCGTGACAGCGTGCCCATGCGTCGTAGCGCCTCGACCTGGTCGTCGACCGTCGGCACAAGTTCGCCGGCAGTGCTGCTCGGCGTGGCCGGTGCAGGGGTTGCGGCCTCCGCTTCGCCGAAGGTGACCGTGCAGTTGCGACCGGCGGCCTTCGCCGCATAGAGCGCCCGGTCGGCGGCCGAGATCAGCTTGTCGATATTGGCTTCGATCGAGGAGGCGAGCGCGATGCCGATGCTGACCGTGACCGGAACGATCGCTTCGCCGGTGCTGACGGGAAGACGGCAGAATTCGGTGCGGATCGCTTCGGCGATCGCCTCGGCTTCCGTCTGGTCCGCGACTGCGGCGAAGGCGGCGAATTCCTCACCGCCCATGCGGCCGAAGATGTTGTTTGGAATATACTGGCGGGCCATGCGCGCAAAGGCGGTCAGCACGGCATCGCCGGACTGGTGGCCGAAACGGTCGTTGACGCGCTTGAAATGGTCGAGATCGAAGAGAATCACCGCGACCTGGCGCTGCTCGTTATGAGCTCTTTCCTGGATGCCGTCGAAATAGCCGAGCAGGCCGCGGCGGTTGAGCACGCCGGTCAGCGAATCGGTCAGGGTGAGGGCACGCAGGTGCCGTTCGGAACGCTCCATGATCAGCCGGCAGGTGAACGCGAAGGCGATGGTCAGCAGGAAGGCGCTGGCCATGGCGGAGGCGCCGCCGAGATTGGTCGCCTCGATATCGCTCGGCAGCGTCAGCGCCATCGTCACTGCCGAGCCGAAGCACAGGCAGCCCTGGATGACGAACACGCCCATCAGCTTGATGCGGGTACGCTCACGGCGCATGTCGCCGGCGGCGACCGCCATCGCGAGTGCCGTTGCACCCGTCGCCGAAGCAAGGTTGTAGAGCACCACCCGGTTTGAATAATCGCTGTTGACCCAGGGCAGGAAGACCCCGGCGAGCCAGATTGCCGGCGGCAGCAGTGCCCACCATTCGATCCGCTTGCGGTCGAGCGCCAGAAAACCCGCCGCCCAGGCGCTCTGGCCGAGCAGGGCGATGGCATTGCCCGCTTCTATGGAAAGCACGCTGGGGATTTCGCCGCGCAGCGCGACCATCGCAAAGCCGATGCCAGTCAGGAGGAAGCCCAGGCCCCAATAGAGATAGGCCTCGTTCCTGACGTTGTGGCGCCAGGCGACGAACAGCACCAAAGCGAGCGTCATGGCCTCGGAACACCAGATGGCGAGACCTGTAGCGATATTGAACACGGCAGCAACCCCTTGTCTGTCAGTTCGCATCCTTGCCGAGGAAGCTCGCCAGTTCCTTAATGCTGCTGCGCTGCGGCATTGTTTTAGGCCGATATCTGCCGGTAGGCTTTCCGTTGGGTAAACGTGTATGAGCACAGTCGAATAGAGTAAGCCTTCCTTCATCCTGTCATGGAGAAAAGCCGGGGGAGACCGCGCTAGGGTCTCGCCGTTAACAGGCGTTTGAGGGAAAGAGGCTACCAGGAGCCGAAGTTCAATGCATATCGCCCGGAAGTGTGCCGCGGTTCCGGGATAACGACAGCATGAAAAGAAGGAGCTTAGCCGCCTTGCCCCGCCTTCTTAACGTTATCCTCATGCGTGTCTTGAAGAGGAGGGCCGGGACACTCTATGTAGGGGTAAGATATTTTTTCTTTGATTCCCGGCGTCGGCCGGCGAGACGTTGACAAAGGACGCACATGAGAAACCCAGTCGATACCGCAATGGCCCTCGTTCCGATGGTCGTGGAACAGACCAACCGCGGTGAACGCTCCTACGACATCTATTCCCGCCTGTTGAAGGAACGCATCATCTTCCTGACGGGTACCGTCGAGGACCATATGGCGACGCTCGTCTGCGCCCAGCTGCTTTTCCTCGAGGCCGAAAACCCGAAGAAGGAGATCGCCCTCTACATCAATTCGCCCGGTGGCGTCGTCACCGCCGGTATGGCGATCTACGATACGATGCAGTTCATCAAGCCCGCGGTTTCGACGCTCTGCATCGGCCAGGCCGCGTCCATGGGCTCGCTGCTGCTGGCGGCCGGCCACAAGGACATGCGCTTCGCCACGCCGAACTCCCGCATCATGGTGCATCAGCCATCGGGCGGCTTCCAGGGCCAGGCGTCAGACATCGAGCGTCATGCCCGCGACATCCTCAAGATGAAGCGCCGCCTGAACGAGGTCTACGTCAAGCACACCGGCCGCACCTACGAGGAAGTTGAAAAGACGCTCGATCGTGACCATTTCATGGATGCGGACGAAGCCCAGAGCTGGGGCGTGATCGACAAGGTTCTGACGTCGCGCCTCGAAATGGAAGGCGAACAGGCCTAGTAATTAATAGGGATGGTGTTTTCCTCGCCACAGTTCTATCCCATTTGTGATTGAACAAGGGCTTTCATACGGCGACGAAGACGCTAATAGTAGCTATTAATGCTATGTTGAATTTTTATGACATAGCATTCGGCATTCGAAGGGGAGTTCGTTGCCGCCGGGACCAGGACATGATTGGTTGGGCCCGGTTCGTAGCCCCTGAAGCCCTTCTCGGCAAAGGCTCCGGAAACGGAGTGCCGCCAGGAGCTGATAGAGTGGACCGCGATTTCGCCTTGAAATGCGGCGTGCTGGAAGGAAAGTGATATGAGCAAGGTCAGCGGCAGCAACGGCGGGGACTCCAAGAACACTCTTTATTGTTCGTTCTGCGGAAAGAGCCAGCACGAAGTCCGGAAACTGATTGCCGGACCGACCGTCTTCATCTGCGATGAATGCGTCGAATTGTGCATGGACATCATCCGCGAGGAGAACAAGTCCTCGATGGTCAAGTCCCGCGACGGCGTTCCGACGCCCCAGGACATCATCAAGGTCCTCGACGAATACGTCATCGGCCAGCGGCAGGCGAAGAAGATCCTGTCGGTTGCCGTTCACAACCATTACAAGCGCCTGGCGCACGCCTCCAAGAACGGCGAAGTCGAGCTGGCGAAGTCGAACATCATGCTCGTCGGCCCGACCGGCTGCGGCAAGACCTATCTTGCTCAGACGCTCGCCCGCATCATCGACGTTCCCTTCACCATGGCCGACGCGACGACGCTGACCGAGGCCGGTTATGTCGGCGAGGATGTCGAAAACATCATCCTGAAGCTGCTGCAGTCGGCCGACTACAACGTCGAGCGTGCGCAACGCGGCATCGTCTACATCGACGAAGTCGACAAGATTTCGCGCAAGTCCGACAACCCGTCGATCACCCGTGACGTCTCGGGCGAGGGCGTGCAGCAGGCGCTGCTGAAGATCATGGAAGGTACGGTCGCTTCCGTTCCGCCGCAGGGCGGACGCAAGCACCCGCAGCAGGAATTCCTGCAGGTCGACACGACGAACATCCTGTTCATCTGCGGCGGCGCTTTTGCCGGCCTCGACAAGATCATCTCTGCCCGTGGCGAGAAGACCTCGATCGGCTTCGGCGCCTCGGTCAAGTCGCAGGATGACCGCCGCGTCGGCGAGGTCCTGCGCGAACTGGAGCCTGAAGATCTGGTCAAGTTCGGCCTCATCCCTGAGTTCATCGGCCGTCTGCCGGTTCTGGCGACGCTCGAGGACCTCGATGAGGACGCGCTGATCCAGATCCTGTCCGAGCCGAAGAATGCGCTGATCAAGCAGTATCAGCGCTTGTTCGAGATGGAAGACGTGGAACTGAACTTCCACGAGGACGCTCTTCGCGAAATCGCCCGCAAGGCGATCGTGCGCAAGACCGGCGCCCGCGGCCTTCGCTCGATCATGGAGAAGATCCTGCTCGACACGATGTTCGAACTGCCGACGCTGGAAGGCGTGCGCGAGGTCGTCATCTCCGAGGAAGTGGTGCGCGGTTCGGCCCGTCCGCTTTACATCTATGCCGATCGCCAGGAAGAAAAGGCCAACGCTTCGGCGTGAGCTTGGGCTTTCGTGTGATTATTTTGGGGGCTTGCCATTGGCAGGCCCCTTTCTATTTGAAAAACCATGCGAAGCGCTGTTAGTATTTGCCGGTGGGAACCGAAATTGCCTTTGCCGATGTTGCGGAAGGGGTCGTGCTTGGCAATGATGCAATGATCCGTAAGCCTCTTGCTGGCGTTTGCATTTTAGCCGGGTCGGAAGTGGTAAGCGCCGGTCCAGCCACGCGCTTCATAGTGTTGGCGTTCCGTTGTAATAAAGCTGTCACATCCGAGGGACGCGGGCGTTAGCGTGGCTTGAAAAGCGTAGTCAGAACCTCCACTTGTAGCAACAAGTGAGATTGCCGGCCGGTCCCAAGCGGCCGTGCAGAGAGCCCGGCAACGGGACGATGGAAAGGACATAAAATGACGAAGAAAACGTCTGTAGCGAGCAGCACCGCCTACCCTGTTCTGCCCCTGCGCGACATCGTGGTTTTCCCGCATATGATCGTGCCGCTGTTCGTCGGACGGGAAAAGTCGATCCGTGCGCTCGAAGAGGTCATGGGTTCCGACAAGCAGATCATGCTGGTAACGCAGATCAATGCTAGCGACGACGATCCGGATCCTTCCGCGATCCACAATGTCGGCACCGTGGCGAACGTGCTGCAGCTCTTGAAGCTGCCCGACGGCACCGTGAAGGTTCTGGTGGAAGGCCGCGCCCGCGCCGAGATCGACACCTATACCAGCCGCGAGGATTTCTATGAGGCGCTCGGCCATGTGCTCGAGGAGCCGCACGACGATCCGGTCGAACTGGAAGCCCTGTCGCGTTCGGTCGTCTCCGAATTCGAGAGCTATGTGAAGCTCAACAAGAAGATTTCGCCCGAAGTGGTCGGCGCCGCCAGCCAGATCGACGACTATTCCAAGCTCGCCGATACGGTTGCCTCGCATCTGTCGATCAAGATCACCGAGAAGCAGGAGATGCTGGAGACCACCAGCGTCAAGCAGCGCCTCGAAAAGGCTCTCGGCTTCATGGAAGGCGAGATCTCGGTCCTGCAGGTCGAAAAGCGCATCCGTTCGCGCGTCAAGCGCCAGATGGAAAAGACCCAGCGCGAATACTACCTCAATGAACAGATGAAGGCGATCCAGAAGGAACTCGGAGACGGCGAAGAAGGCCGCGACGAGATGAGCGAACTGGAAGAGCGCATCTCCAAGACCAAGCTGTCCAAGGAAGCCCGTGAAAAGGCCGATGCGGAGCTGAAGAAGCTGCGCCAGATGAGCCCGATGTCGGCGGAAGCCACCGTGGTGCGCAATTATCTGGACTGGCTGCTCGGCATTCCCTGGGGCAAGAAGTCGAAGATCAAGGCCGATCTCAACAATGCCGAGAAGATCCTCGAAGCCGATCACTTCGGTCTCGACAAGGTCAAGGAGCGCATCGTCGAATATCTGGCCGTGCAGGCCCGCGCCACCAAAATCAAGGGCCCGATCCTCTGCCTCGTCGGCCCTCCGGGCGTCGGCAAGACCTCGCTCGCCCAGTCGATCGCCAAGGCGACCGGCCGTGAGTATGTGCGTATGGCGCTTGGCGGCGTTCGTGACGAAGCCGAAATCCGCGGTCACCGCCGCACCTATATCGGCTCTATGCCCGGCAAGGTCATCCAGTCGATGAAGAAGGCTAAGAAGTCCAACCCGCTATTCTTGCTCGACGAAATCGACAAGCTCGGCCAGGACTATCGCGGCGATCCGTCTTCGGCTCTGCTCGAAGTGCTCGATCCGGCGCAGAACATGACCTTCATGGATCACTATCTGGAAGTCGAATACGACCTGTCGGATGTGATGTTCATCACGACGGCGAATACGCTGAACATTCCAGCGCCTCTGATGGACCGCATGGAGATCATCCGTATCGCCGGCTACACAGAGGATGAAAAGCGCGAAATCGCCAAGCGGCACCTGTTGCCGAAGGCCATCAAGGAACATGCGTTGCAGCCGGAAGAATTCTCGGTCAGTGACGACGCCCTGATGTCGATCAGCCAGCATTACACCCGCGAAGCCGGCGTCCGCAACTTCGAGCGCGAGCTGATGAAACTCGCCCGCAAGGCGGTCACCGAGATCATCAAGGGCAAGACGAAGGCCGTTCACGTGACGGCTGCCAACATCTCCGACTATCTGGGCGTCCCGCGCTTCCGCCATGGCGAAGCAGAGGGCGAGGATCAGGTTGGCGTCGTGACCGGTCTTGCCTGGACGGAAGTCGGCGGCGAGCTGCTGACCATCGAAGGTGTGATGATGCCGGGCAAGGGCCGCATGACGGTCACCGGCAATCTGAAGGAAGTCATGAAGGAATCGATCTCGGCAGCGGCCTCCTATGTCCGCTCGCGCGCTGTCGATTTCGGCATCGAGCCGCCGCGCTTCGACAAGAGCGACATCCACGTGCACGTGCCGGAAGGCGCAACCCCGAAGGATGGTCCCTCGGCTGGTGTCGCCATGGCAACCGCGATCGTCTCGATCATGACCGGCATCCCCGTGGACAGGCATGTGGCCATGACCGGTGAAATCACGCTTCGTGGCCGTGTGCTGCCGATCGGCGGTCTCAAGGAAAAGCTGCTCGCAGCGCTTCGCGGCGGCATCAAGAAGGTGCTGATTCCGGAGGAAAACGCCAAGGACCTGGCGGAGATTCCTGACAACGTGAAGAACAACATGGAGATCATCCCGGTATCCCGCATGGGCGAGGTGATCAAGCACGCGCTGATCCGGCGGCCGGAGCCAATCGAATGGGATGGCACGGTGGAAACGCCGGTCATCACATCGGTCGAAGGCCTCGATGAGACAGGCGCAACCATAGCGCATTGAGTGGCCTTTGCCACATTTATGCCCAATTGGCCCAAAACACGGAAAAAGGCTGGCGGAAACGCCAGCCTTTTTTGTGAAAACGTCATGTAGACGCTTGCTTTTCCTTGATTTGCAGGGCTTTTGGGTTTTCGGCGGGCCTGATGAAACCTATTCTGCGCCTAGCTTACTTTTGAGTCGTTTCATACCATTTAGAAAGGGGTGGAAACATGAACAAGAATGAACTCGTGTCCGCAGTAGCCGAAAAGGCAGGACTGACGAAGTCTGACGCGGCTTCCGCTGTTGACGCGGTTTTCGACGTTGTCCAGGCTGAACTCAAGAACAAGGGCGACATTCGCCTCGCGGGTTTCGGCAGCTTCACCGTTTCTCATCGTGCCGCATCGAAGGGCCGTAACCCGTCGACGGGCGCTGAAGTCGACATTCCGGCTCGCAACGTGCCGAAATTCACGCCCGGCAAGGGCCTGAAGGACGCCGTCAACGGCTGATCTGAGATTATCCGCCAGCCGGAAACGAGACCGGTTGTGTAGGATTTGAGAGGGGTTCGGCTTTGCCGGACCCCTTTTGTTTGGGCGGATCTTGCCGTCGCGGGGGCTTTGATCTACGACAGTTCTGTTCTCAGGGCGGGGTGAAACTCCCCACCGGCGGTAAGGGTTTCGGCCTGAGCCCGCGAGCGCCTTCTTTCGCGCCCATGCGGAGGAGGGGTCAGCAGATCCGGTGTGATTCCGGAGCCGACGGTTAAAGTCCGGATGGAAGAGAATGAGTGTCGGCCACGCGGAGGGCAGGGTTGCCCTGTGTCGCTTGGTCG
This sequence comes from Rhizobium sp. SRDI943, assembly GCF_057653695.1. Lineage (NCBI taxonomy): Bacteria > Pseudomonadati > Pseudomonadota > Alphaproteobacteria > Hyphomicrobiales > Rhizobiaceae > Rhizobium > Rhizobium sp. SRDI943. Next base: position 1,342,672 of record NZ_CM172787.1, read on the forward strand.
GGGCTCATGCGTCCTGATTTATGTTGTTCCCTGTTTTGGATGAAAGACATGAATCAGACTTCTGTTGCCGTCGAGCCGTCCCGCGCCGTTGTCGGTGCCATCTGGATGGTCCTTGCCGGCATTGCCTTTTCGCTTCTCAACGTCGTCACCCAATGGCTGACGATGAAGCTTGCCTTTCCCTCGGCGTCCGCAGCCTTCTGGCAATATGGCTTCGCCTTCCTGTTTTCGCTGCCGTTCCTGAAGAGGCTCGGCCTTGCGGCGATGCGCACGCACTATCCTTGGCGTCACCTCGCGCGCGTCGCGCTTGCCGCGCTCGGCGTCGAGGCCTGGGTCGCCGGCCTTGCCACGGTGCCGATCTGGCAGGCGATCGCACTGGTGATGACCTCGCCCTTCTTCATCATTCTGGGCGCCCGGCTTTTCCTCGGGGAGCGCGTCGGCCCGGCCCGCTGGGCCGCGACGGCAGCGGGTTTCACCGGAGCGATGATCATTCTGCAGCCATGGTCTGATGGTTTTGGCTGGGCGGCTCTCTTGCCTGTGCTTTCGGCGCTGCTGTGCGGCGCCTCGTCGCTGATCACCAAGAGCCTGACAGGCATCGAACGGCCAGAGACGATCACCGTCTGGCTGCTCGTTCTGCTGACGCCGATAAATGGCGGGCTGGCGCTTGCGGCAGGCTTTGCAGTGCCGACGGGCGCAACCCTTGCCCTGTTCCTGCTGGCGGGGCTGCTGACCGCGGTAGCGCAGTATTTCCTGACGCTCGCCTATGCCGCAGCGGATGCCGCCTATGTCCAGCCGTTCGACGATCTGAAGCTGCCGTTGAACGTGCTGGCCGGTTGGCTGTTCTTCGGTTATGCGCCGGCGGGTTATCTCTGGCTGGGAGCGGCTCTCATCTTGTCTGCTTCGCTGTTCATCATGCGAAACGAGATGCGCCGGGAGCGCAAACCAGAGCCTGACATGATCTGACGCAAAATGCCGCATCTGTCATGCCTCTGTCATGCCGCTCGCGCAGAAAACTCATGTTTCGAATGTTCGACACATGGGGGATTTCATGACAATTTCATCGCGCAAGGCAGCGCTCGCTGCCGTGCTTCTCGCATCCGTCGCCTTTCCGGCCGCGGCCGAGCCGGTTTTCAACCGCATCGCTTCCTTCCCGGTCGCAGAGAACCTGCCTGTTGATAAGGACAAGCTTTCGGTGAGCTCCGCCGAGATCATCACCGCGACCGAAGACGGCAACACGCTGATCTATAGCGACAGCCCGCTCGGCGCGATCGGCTTTATCGACATTACCGATGCCAAGGCCCCGAAGGCCGGCGGCGCGCTGATGATGGACGGCGAGCCGACATCGGTCACCTGGAGCGCCGGCAAGGCACTGGTTGCCGTCAACACCTCCGAAAGCAAGACCAAGCCCTCGGGCCGTCTCGCGATCGTCGACGTGGCGACCAAGAAGATCGAAAACACCTGCGATCTCGGTGGTCAGCCGGATTCGATCGCCCTCAACAAGGACAAGACGCTAGGCACCATCGCAATCGAAAATGAACGCGACGAAGACATCAATGACGGCAAGATCCCGCAGATGCCGGCCGGCGATCTCGTCGTCTTCCAGGTCAAGAACGGCACCGTCGATTGCGGCACTATCAAGCACGTGACGCTGGCCGGGCTTACCGGCGTCGCCCCTGAAGATCCGGAGCCGGAATTCGTCGCCTTCAACAGCCTGAACGAGATTGCCCTGACGCTGCAGGAAAACAACGAGATCGTCATCATCGACGCCAACACGGCTGAGGTGAAGACGCATTTCTCCGCCGGCAGCGTCGATCTCACCGGCATCGACACCAAGCGTGACGGCGCCCTGAAATTCTCGGGCGAAGCCAAGGGCGTGCCGCGCGAGCCCGATGCCGTGAAGTGGCTTGACGACAACCGCCTCGTCGTCGCCAATGAAGGCGACTACCAGGGCGGCTCGCGCGGCTTCACCATTTTCGACAGGACGGGCAAGCTTCTCTACGAATCGGGCGCATCCTTCGAACGCGCCGTCGCCCATATCGGCCACTATCCGGAAAGCCGTTCGGGATCGAAGGGCGTCGAGCCGGAAGGCCTCGAAGCCGCCAAGTTCGGCGACGACAAGTATTTCTTCCTGCTCGCCGAACGTGCCTCGGTCGTCGGCGTCTATAAGGATACCGGCGCCGATCCCGAACTCGTCCAGCTGCTGCCATCAGGCATTTCGCCGGAAGGCGCGATCGCCATTCCCGCCCGCAATCTTCTTGCGACCGCCAACGAGCTCGATCTCGGCAGGGACGGCGGCACGCGCTCGCATGTGATGATCTACGAGCGTTCGGAAGGCGAGAAGGCCTATCCGCAGATCGTCTCCGCCGAGAAGGATGGCAATCCGATCGGCTTTGCTGCCCTTTCGGGTCTCGCCGCCGTTCCGGGCAAGCCAGGCATGCTCTACGCCGTCAGCGACAGCGTTCTGGGCTCGCAGCCGACGATCTACACGATCGACGCCAGCAAGAAGCCGGCCGTCATCACCGACGCCCTCGTCGTCAAGCGTGACGGTGCCCCGGCTCAGAAGCTCGACATCGAAGGCATCGCGGCTGCCGCCGATGGCTCCTTCTGGCTCGCCTCGGAAGGCTACAGCGAGCGTCTCGTCCCGCACGCCCTCTACAACGTCAATGCCAAGGGCGACATCAAGGCCGAGATCGCGCTGCCGAAGGAGCTCGTCGCCAACGAAATCCGCTACGGCTTCGAAGGCGTGGCCATTGTCGGCACCGGCGACGACACCACGCTTTGGATGGCGGTCCAGCGCGAGTGGAGCGACGACGAGAAGGGCTTCGTCAAGCTCGTCTCCTACAATCCGAAGAAGAAGGAATGGGGTGCCGTTCGCTATCCGCTCGACAAGACGGAAAGCGGCTGGGTCGGTCTGTCGGAAATTTCGGCCGAGGGCGACAGCGTCTACATCATCGAGCGCGACAACCTCGTCGGCGATGCCGCCAGGCTGAAGAAGCTCTACAAGGTCGCGATATCAGAGCTGAAGCCCGCCAAGCTCGGCGGTGAGCTGCCGGTCGTCAAGAAGACCGAAGCCCACGACTTCCTCGGCGAGCTGAAGTCTGCCACCAACGGCTATGTGTTGGACAAGCTCGAAGGCTTCACCTTCGACGCATCGGGCAAGCCCTACGCGGTCACCGACAATGACGGCGTCAGCGACTCCTCCGGCGAGACCCTGTTCTTCCCGGTCGACCTGGTCGGCACGAACTGAGCTTCTGACGGTTCCACCACATGAAAATGGCCGGGTAAAACCCGGCCATTTTTTCGTTTCGGAGTATTGGATTCCTACCAGCGCTGATGCACATGCGGCGCGATCAGCCGCTCGTAGATCTCGCGCGTTGCGGCCATGACATCGGCCGAAAGCGGCGCAAGGTCGGCGGCGGCCGCGTTGGCCTTGGCCTGCTCGGCATTGCGGGCGCCGGGGATGACGACGGTGACGGCGTCGCTCATCAGGATCCAGCGGAGCGCGAAGGCAGCCATGGTCGCGCCCTCGGGCACCAGCTTGCGCACCTCTTCCACCGCCTGCAGGCCGACCTCGAAGGGAACGCCGGCAAAGGTCTCGCCGACATCGAAGGCTTCGCCGTTGCGGTTGAAATTGCGGTGGTCGTCGCTGGCAAAATGTGTGTCCCGGGTGATCTTGCCGGAGAGAAGACCGCTTGCGAGCGGCACACGGGCGATGATCGCCACATTCCTGCGGCGTGCTTCCTGGAAGAACAGATGGTCGGGGCGCTGGCGGAAGATGTTGTAGATGATCTGGATGCTGACGACGCCGGGATATTCGATTGCCTTCAGCCCGTCTTCGACTTTTTCGACGCTGACGCCGTAACCCTTGATCTTGCCGGCCTTCTGCAGCGCGTTCAGGCCCTCGAAGATCTCCGGCCGGTAAAGCGCGTCGCGCGGCGGGCAGTGGAGCTGCACGAGGTCGAGGCTGTCGACGGCAAGATTCGTCAGGCTGCGGTCGATAAAGCCTTCGAGATTAGCCTTTGTGTAGCCTTCGGCGACATGCGGGTTGAGGCGGCGGCCGGCCTTGGTGGCGACCATCGGCCGTTCACCGCCACGCGTCTTCAGCACGTCGGCGATGATCTTTTCCGAGCGGCCGTCGCCATAGACATCGGCCGTATCGATGAATGTCATGCCGGCATCGAGCGCGGCATTCAACGCCGCGCGTCCGTCCGCCTCGCTGATATCGCCCCAGGAGCCGCCGATCTGCCAGGCCCCGAAGCCGACATTGGTGACGGTGAAAGGCATGCGGCCAAAAGCATGGTGTTTCATGAAAAATCCTCCCTACAGCATGTCGCCCGGAAGTGTGTGGGGACAACGACATGCATAAAAACAAAGAGCCAAAGCGCGTCGGATGATTCAAGCAAGATGCGACGCACTGATGAAAGACAATGGCACTATCAGCCGGGTGACTTTGCGGCAATTGTCGATCCGGCTTTGATTGGTCGCCTCGATGAAATAACGTCGCGATATAAGGCTTCAACCGCAATGGATGGAAAAGGACAGATCATGGAGATCAAACCCGCCGGCTCTCGCCCCTCGACGAAGCCACCGGCCGATTATTTCACCGGCGCCGTTCGCCAGGATCCGCTGATGGAAACGCCGGCGCCGGCACGGGCGAGGGCGGTCTCCGTCACCTTCGAACCCGGCGCCCGCACGGCCTGGCATACGCACCCGCTCGGCCAGACGCTGATCGTGACATCAGGCAAGGGCCTCGCCCAGAGTTGGGGTGGGGACATCCGCGAGATCCGCGCCGGCGATACCGTCTGGTTCGCGCCGGGCGAAAAACACTGGCACGGTGCTGCCCCGGATACGGCGATGACGCATATCGCCATCCATGAAGCGCTGGACGGCAGCCACGTCGACTGGATGGAAAAGGTCAGCGACGAGCAATATTCCGGTAAAATTTGAGCTGATCAGAGTCGCTTCAGGCAATAGGAAAAATGCGCGTGCGATTCGACCGTCAGGAACTCGAATTGCCAGCCGTAATCCTTGCAGAACTTGGTGACCGCCTCGACGACGCCGTAGACGATCGGCTTGACCGTATTGCCGGTGCAGAAATCATGCCCGGCAATGCGCCCCGTCCGCTTCACTTTCTTTTCGCAGAGCAGCAGTTCCTGCCAGGTGAGCTCGAAGGAATGATCGGTATCGATATAGGCCCAGTCGAGGAAATCGTCCTCGAATTCGGCAAGCTTTTCGAGTGAGGTCCCTTGCATCAGGTGCAGCCGGCCGGCCTCGATCTCGGCCGCGAAATTCGTGTGGATCGAGTCGAGCCCGGAGCTGTAGCGATCCATCGACCAGGGATCGATGAGGTAGACTTGCGCCGGGCGGTTCTTTTCCAGGATCTCCGCCGTATATTCGCCGAAGGCTGCTCCCACCTCGACGCCGATGCCGCCGTTCGGAATCCGATAGAGCAGCTCGCCGCGATCCGGCAGCAGACGGGCATTTTCCATGTGGTGGGCGCTGAGCGGGGTGCGCGGCATGCTCGCCCGGAGCGCCTGCCTTTCTTCACGTGTCTTCATCTCTGATCTCGGGATTGCGGGCGACTGACGGCGGCCCTGATGCGGTTTGACGGGAAGGTAGGAGCAGCCGGCACCGATGACAACCGCATGACAGGAATTTGCTTCTTTCGAACAAACCGCTAAGTTCCATCTGTGAACTGACGAAAAAGCCTCGGGAGGAGCGATTTCATGAAACGCATGTGGCCTGAAGAATTCAACGCCATCATCAGCGGAGCTGAGGAGGTGATGTTGGAAACACCAGCCGAGGCCGGCGAAGCGCCGCTGCAGCGCAAGGCGCTGAAGGCGCGAATCACCATGCAGGATTACGAGCGGATCTGGCCGCTCGCCGAAATGCGCTTCCGGCTTGGCGAAAGAGATGGCAAGGCCATCACGCTGATCACCACCAATCCCCATTACCACGCCTGGCACCCGAAGGACGGCGGCAGCGTCGATTCCGTGTCGGACAGCGGCCGCCATTACAAGACGGATTATCTCGTCGTGCACTTCCTGCTCGATGACGTGAAGGAAACATCCCCCGCTTGATGTTGCTCAGATCCGGTGCCGGCCACGGCACCGGTCTTCTGTTGACGCCGAGTTGATCCCGCCGCTGATGACAACGGCGGCGATATCGCTAAGTTTGGCGAACCATATCCTTACGAAATTGGAGGTTCCCGTGACGGGCAATGTGCTGGATATCCCGGTCAAGACTGTGGATGGTCGTGAGACCGCGCTCAACGAATACAAGGGCAGAGTGCTCTTGGTCGTCAATGTCGCCTCGAAATGTGGGCTGACCGTCCAATATGAGGGGTTGGAAAAACTCTATGGGGAAAAGCGCGAGCGCGGCTTTGTCATCGCTGCCTTTCCCGCCAATGACTTCAAGGGCCAGGAGCCCGGCACCGACGCCGAGATCCTCGATTTCTGCACCAGCACCTACGACGTCACCTTCCCGATCTTCTCGAAGATCTCGGTCAAGGGCGAGGCCCAGCACCCGCTTTACCGGCAACTGACCAAGTCGGGCGTGAAGACGACGGGTGACGGACCAATGCGCGAACGCTTGAAATCCCATGGGCTGACCGGCGGAGATGAGGAAGACATCCTCTGGAACTTCGAAAAATTCCTGATCGGCCGCGACGGCAAAGTCGCCGCCCGATTCGCGCCGGATGTGACGGCGGATGATTCGCGGCTGGTTTCCGCTGTGGATAAAGAACTCGCGAAGGCATGAATGGAGGGCGATGAGCACCCACCGGACAGCGGGATGCTCATCGCCCCGATCACGCTCTCACATCTCAGTCGGAGAAAACGAGAAAGCGCATCCGGCGCCGTTCCAAGATCCTCAGATCCCAAGCACGGTCACAAGCGGGGGCGTAAAGTCCTTGAAGCCCACTCTCGGCCAGTCACACCTCTTGTCGAATTTCGTCTTTGGTTCGTGGCGCTGACATTGCGGATTCGTCTTGAATGCATATCCGGGCAGGGTGACGTATGTGGCGCTTGGCGCGCCAAGGGCAATCGCGATGCACAGCATCAATGCGGAGCGCAGGGTCCTCATGGCACACCTCCAGGCGTGATGAACCTTCAAGCGCGGAGACTTTCCGGGCCGCGAATATTCCCACTTTTGCCGGCCCCTATCCATTCGCCCAATAGGAGGTGGCGCGGCGGCCGGGAGTAGTCCGTTTTGGTAGAGCGCTGGCTTTTCAGGCGGCGGGCCGCATCTGAACTTGCCGGCGTGACGCCTTGCTGCGCTGGAACGTGTTGCCGAACGCTGCCTCGCATTCGTGGTCGACAGTCTCTGCAGATGTAGGTGAACGTGTGGGAGCCAACCCTGTCGCGAGGCCTCGTAGGAGGCGACGCATAGCGATCACGATGTCACATCTGCGTCAGAGAAAATGAGAAGGCGCATCGGGCGCCGCTCATAAATGAAACGCGGTTTTGGAAAAACGAAAACGTATATTCATCGCCGCTTTGACCGCTGTCTTTGAAAGACGCGGGGAATCGGCTGATTGTGCTTAAGACGCCGCGCTGGCTGGTTTTCTTGATTTCCAGGCTGCAGGCTGAATTGTCGGCATCGACCGAAAAATTAATCGGCAGATCTGACGGCATTCTCAGGAGATAGGTCCTGGCTTCACGCGCCGGGGTTTCTCCCGAGGTCGTGATCGTCTGGTTTGCGGCAGACAGGAAAACCTCTAGCGCCGGCTCTCTGGCAATGCACGGTGGCGCAGCCACGCTGGCGAGAAGCAGCGCAGAGATGATCGCAACGGTTTTCATGAGGTGTCTCCTGACGAAACACCTTGCGCAGATCGTGACCGGATTAGCGAGCTAATTCGGGAGCCTAAGTCTGATGAACAAGCAGCAGGAAGGTTTGGAAATGGTGGGCGATGACGGACTCGAACCGCCGACATCCTCGGTGTAAACGAGGCGCTCTACCAACTGAGCTAATCGCCCATCGCAAACGAAGCCGGATCGGCCTGCCGCGTTGGTGGCCGTGATCTATGCGGATCGCGGCAAAACCGCAAGAGTGTTTGTGAAGATTTTTTGATTTTTTTGGTGGTGTCCCGCGTCTTGCAATGCCGCTCAGGTTCGGCTCGGCTGTGGAAAAGTGAGGGGAGGGTGGCGAGCATCTTCGTTTCGAAGGCGCTGCGTCTGCGCCTGAGCATCGCTGCAGAAGACGGAAGTGCCGGCTTTTGTTCGTCTGGCACCCAACCCGCCGAAACAATTCGCGAACTGTCATGGTTTTGTCTCCAAACCTGCTTGACACTAAAAGGCGAACCCCGTAGTTAGCCGCTCATCGAAACGGGCAGCCGTTTTGGAGGGGTGCGAAGGCATCCGGACTGCTTGAAATGAATTGCGGGTGTAGCTCAGTTGGTTAGAGTGCCGGCCTGTCACGCCGGAGGTCGCGGGTTCGAGCCCCGTCACTCGCGCCATTTCAAGTCTTGTAAAACGCAAATGCGATTTGTCGTTTGTCCGGTTGTCTTTATCCTCGCGGCCGCAAAATGGCCGATCAATGCGCGGGTGTAGCTCAGTCGGTTAGAGTGCCGGCCTGTCACGCCGGAGGTCGCGGGTTCGAGCCCCGTCACTCGCGCCATTTCTTCCGAAAGCCATGCAGTTTCCAATGGTCAGGCATGCAGGTTCAAACGGCTTGCACGGATTTGTCGCGACATCGTTGCATCTGCTTGATAATGTCCGCGCGACACGCGTCGAATTGCCTCTGTAAAAGTCTTGCGCCGGGGCCTCGGCTGCGCTAACCACGGCTTGTTGCAACGCACGTTCGCTTGCCGGGCATTTGCCCAAATGCGCCGCCTGGCGTCACCGGCAAGCAGGGATGAACATGATGACTGAACTGCTCAGTTCTTATATTCCGATCGCTATCTTCATTGCTATTGCGCTCGTCATCGGCCTGGCGCTGCTCATCGCGCCGTTCGCCGTGGCTTTCAAAGCGCCTGATTCGGAAAAGCTCTCGGCTTACGAATGCGGCTTCAACGCTTTCGATGACGCCCGCATGAAGTTCGACATCCGCTTTTACCTCGTGTCGATTCTCTTCATCATCTTCGATCTCGAAGTCGCCTTCCTCTTTCCCTGGGCCGTGTCTTTCGGTGCCATCGGCTGGTTCGGCTTCTGGTCCATGATGGTCTTCCTTCTCGTGCTGACCATCGGCTTTATCTATGAATGGAAGAAGGGAGCCCTGGAATGGGAGTAGCCCCTGTGAGCAATCAGCCGCTCGTCGCCCAGCAGCCGAAGGGGATCATCGATCCCTCGACCGGCAAGCCGGTCGGCAGCAACGACCCATTTTTCGGTGAGATCAACAACGAGCTCGCCGACAAGGGTTTTCTCGTCACCTCGACCGACGAACTGATCAACTGGGCCCGCACCGGCTCGCTGATGTGGATGACCTTCGGGCTTGCCTGCTGCGCCGTCGAAATGATGCAGCTGTCCATGCCGCGTTATGACGTCGAGCGCTTCGGTTTTGCGCCGCGCGCCTCGCCGCGCCAGTCCGACGTGATGATCGTCGCCGGCACGCTGACCAACAAGATGGCGCCGGCGCTGCGCAAGGTCTACGACCAGATGCCCGAGCCGCGTTATGTCATCTCGATGGGCTCCTGCGCCAATGGCGGCGGCTATTATCACTATTCCTATTCGGTGGTGCGCGGCTGTGACCGCATCGTGCCGATCGACATCTACGTGCCGGGCTGTCCCCCCACGGCAGAGGCGCTGCTTTACGGCGTGCTTCTGCTGCAGAAGAAGATCCGTCGTACCGGCACGATCGAACGCTAAGGGTTAAGGACAAGGCATATGAGTGAAGCCCTGACTGAGCTTGCGTCCTACCTTGGCGAAGCGCGCGGCAACCTGATCGCCGCATCGCAGATGAAGTATGGCGAACTGACGCTGACGACGACGGGTGAAAACCTGGTCGCACTTCTGACCTTCCTGCGCGACGACGCCAAATGCGGTTTCGTCAACCTGATCGATATTTGCGGCGTCGACTGGCCGCAGCGCGAGCTGCGTTTCGATGTCGTCTACCACCTGCTGTCGCCGAAGAAGAACCTGCGTATCCGCGTCAAGGTCGCAACGGATGAAGATACGCCGGTCCCGTCGGCCTGCCCCGTCTATCCGGGCGCCGACTGGTTCGAGCGCGAGACCTGGGACATGTACGGCGTGCTCTTCACCGGCCATCCGGACCTGCGTCGCATCCTGACCGACTACGGCTTCGAAGGTCATCCGCTGCGCAAGGATTTCCCGACCACCGGCTTCGTTGAAGTGCGCTACGACGACGCGGCAAAGCGCGTCGTCTACGAGCCGGTCGAGCTGAAGCAGGAATTCCGCAACTTCGACTTTATGTCGCCATGGGAAGGCACGGAGTATGTGCTGCCGGGCGACGAAAAAGCGAAGCAATAATTCAAGGTGGTTGGTGGGCTTAGCCCGCCATTCACTAGTTATCTGAGAACGCGAGCCCATCGCCATGACAGAACATAACGTCCGCAACTTCAATATCAATTTCGGACCGCAGCATCCGGCGGCGCACGGCGTTCTTCGTCTTGTCCTGGAGCTTGACGGCGAAATTGTGGAGCGTGTCGATCCGCATATCGGCCTTTTGCATCGCGGCACCGAGAAGCTGATCGAGACCAAGACCTATCTTCAGGCCGTGCCCTATTTCGATCGCCTCGACTACGTCGCACCGATGAACCAGGAACATGCCTATGCGATGGCCGTCGAAAAGCTGCTCGGCATCGAGATCCCGATTCGCGGCCAGCTGATCCGCGTTCTCTATTCGGAAATCGGCCGCATCCTGTCGCACCTTCTGAACGTCACGACGCAGGCCATGGACGTCGGCGCGCTGACGCCGCCGCTCTGGGGCTTCGAAGAGCGTGAAAAGCTGATGGTGTTCTACGAGCGCGCCAGCGGCTCGCGCATGCATGCCGCTTATATCCGTCCGGGCGGCGTCCACCAGGATCTGCCCGAACAGCTCGTGCAGGATATCGGCGCCTGGTGCGATCCGTTCCTGAAGGCGCTCGATGACATCGACAACCTGTTGACCGGCAACCGCATCTTCAAGCAGCGCAACGTCGATATCGGCGTCGTCTCGCTGGAGGAATGCTGGGCTTGGGGCTTCTCCGGCGTCATGGTGCGCGGTTCGGGTGCGGCCTGGGATCTGCGTCGCGCCCAGCCCTATGAATGTTATTCCGATCTCGAATTCGATATCCCGATCGGCAAGAATGGCGACAACTACGACCGTTATCTGATCCGCATGATCGAGATGCGCGAATCGGTCCGCATCATGAAGCAATGCGTCAACCGCCTGCTCTCGGATGCCAAGACCGGTCCTTTCTCGTCGATCGACGGCAAGGTCGTGCCGCCGAAGCGCGGCGAGATGAAGCGCTCGATGGAAGCGCTGATCCACCACTTCAAGCTCTATACCGAAGGCTACCATGTGCCGGCCGGCGAGGTTTACGCCGCCGTCGAGGCGCCGAAGGGCGAATTCGGTGTCTATCTCGTCTCCGACGGCACCAACAAGCCCTATCGCTGCAAGATCCGCGCGCCCGGTTATGCCCATCTGCAGGCGATGGACTTCATGTGCCGCGGCCACCAGCTTGCCGACGTCGCGGCCGTCCTCGGCTCGCTCGACATCGTCTTCGGCGAGGTGGATCGCTGATGCAGCTTCTGCCGCTGGCCGTCGTTATCCTTCTTTCGGCATCCGGGGTTTCGGCTCAGGAATCCGATAGCCTCGGCACGCCGCTCGGCCATAAGGAAGAGACGCCGCCGGCGCAGCAATCGTCCATGGGTGAGCTTTTGTCCAAGGGCTATCAGATCAAGGCTGCCATTCCGAACGGCAGCAAATTCGTAGTGTTTATGCAAAAAGACCAGTCGGCCTATGCCTGCGAAATGCAGTCTTTGACCGCTTCGCGGTGTGGAACCTTAAACTGACAAGGCGTGAGAAAGAATGTCCGTTCGTCGATTAGCCGAAGATCAATTTCAGCCTGCCGCATTCGCCTTCAGCGATGAGAATGCGGTCTGGGCGGACAAGACGATCCAGAAATACCCCGCCGGCCGCCAGCAATCGGCGGTCATTCCGCTGTTGATGCGGGCGCAGGAGCAGGACGGCTGGGTCACGCGCGCGGCGATCGAAAAGATCGCCGACATGCTTGATATGGCCTATATCCGCGTGCTCGAGGTCGCGACCTTCTATACGCAGTTCCAGCTGCATCCGGTTGGTACCCGCGCCCATGTCCAGGTCTGCGGTACGACGCCCTGCATGCTGCGCGGCTCGGAAGCGCTGATGTCGGTCTGCAAGAGCAAGATCCATGCCCATGCCTTCGAGCGCAATGCCGAAGGCACGCTATCCTGGGAAGAGGTCGAATGTCTCGGGGCCTGCGTCAACGCCCCGATGGTGATGATCGGCAAGGACACCTATGAAGACCTGACGCCCGCGCGTCTCGAAGAGATCATCGACGTCTTTGCCGCCGGCAATGGCGCCAGCATCAAGCCCGGCACCCAGATCGACCGGGTGTTTTCGGCGCCCGAAGGCGGCCTGACCTCGCTGACGACGGAAGAGCCGAAGGCAAGGACGCGTGCCAAGAAGGCCGATGCCGAAACCGTATCGGCTCCAGTCGACGCCGCGCCGGTTCCTCCCTCCGAGGCCGCCCGCCCGAAGAGCACCGATGCCGAGACCAATGCTGCCCTGAAGACTCCGGCGACGGCGCCGAAGGCGGCTGCGAAAAACGCAAAGGCAGCCGAGCAGCAGCCGATATCAGGCACGGCGGCTGCCGAACCGGCGCCGAAAGCTGCCGTCAAGGCTGAAGCCGCCTCGGCGGAAAAGCCTGCTCTGACCGACAAGAATCGGCCGGCCGGCATCGAAAAGCCCGCCGCACCTGATGATCTGAAGATGATCTCGGGTGTCGGCCCGAAAATCGAGGCGACGTTGAACGAAATCGGCATCTTCACCTTCGCGCAGGTCGCAGGCTGGAAGAAGGCCGAACGCGAATGGGTCGATGGCTATTTGAATTTCCGCGGCCGCATCGAACGCGATGACTGGGTCAAGCAGGCCAAGGCGCTCGCCAAGGGCGGGGAAGCGGAATATATCAAGGTCTTCGGCAAGAAGCCGCGGTAAGAGGTGAAGCATGTTACAAGATAAAGACCGCATCTTTACCAACATCTACGGCCTCAAGGACAAATCCCTGAAGGGCGCGATGAGTCGCGGCCACTGGGACGGCACCAAGCAGATCCTCGAAAAGGGCCGCGACTGGATCATCAATGAGATGAAGGCGTCAGGCCTTCGCGGTCGTGGTGGCGCCGGTTTCCCGACCGGCCTCAAATGGTCCTTCATGCCGAAGGAAAGCGACGGCCGGCCGCATTACCTCGTCGTCAACGCCGACGAATCCGAGCCCGGCACCTGCAAAGACCGCGACATCATGCGCCACGATCCACATACGCTGATCGAAGGCTGTGTCATTGCGAGCTTCGCGATGGGCGCCAATGCGGCCTACATCTATGTGCGCGGCGAATATATCCGCGAGCGCGAAGCGCTGCAGGCGGCGATCGACGAATGCTATGATTATGGCCTGCTCGGCAAAAACAACAAGCTCGGCTGGGACATGGACATCTTCGTCCATCACGGCGCCGGCGCCTATATCTGCGGCGAAGAAACCGCGCTGCTCGAAAGCCTCGAAGGCAAGAAGGGCCAGCCGCGCCTGAAGCCGCCGTTCCCGGCCAATATGGGCCTCTACGGCTGCCCGACGACGGTCAACAACGTCGAATCGATCGCTGTTGCGCCGACGATCCTGCGCCGCGGCGCCGGCTGGTTCTCGGCCATCGGCCGTCCGAACAATGTCGGCACCAAGCTGTTCATGCTCTCCGGCCACGTCAACAAGCCGTGCACGGTCGAAGAGGAAATGGGCATCACCTTCCGCGAACTGGTCGACCGCCATGCCGGCGGCATCCGCGGCGGCTGGGACAACCTGCTTGCCGTCATTCCGGGCGGGGCATCCTGCCCGATCGTTCCGGCCAAGGACATCATTGATTGCCCGATGGATTTCGACGGCCTGCGCGGCGTCGGCTCTTCCTTCGGTACGGCCGCCGCCATCGTCATGGACAAGTCCACCGACGTCATCAAGGCGATCGCCCGTATCTCCGCCTTCTTCAAGCATGAGAGCTGCGGCCAGTGCACGCCCTGCCGCGAAGGCACGGGCTGGATGTGGCGCGTGATGGAGCGCATGGCCAAGGGCAATGCCCAGAAGCGCGAAATCGACATGCTGTTCCAGGTGACGAAGCAGATCGAAGGCCACACCATCTGTGCGCTCGGCGATGCCGCGGCATGGCCGGTGCAGGGTCTGATCCGTAACTTCCGTCCCGAGATCGAAAAGCGCATCGACCAGTATACGGCGAGCGCGCTTGATCACGGTGCGGTTCTGGAGGCGGCTGAATAATCATGGCGGACAACGCATCCAAGAGTGGGAAGAAGGAAGAAGTCGCCGATTTCGCGGCCGGTTTCGGCCGTCTAGCCGCCGAGATGCTGGAAAATGCACGGGCGATGCCGGTGCATCCGCTGATGGCGCAGCCCGCGGCAGCCTTTGCCGCCGCAACGGCGATCGGCTTTGGTTTCTCGACCCAGATGGCCGGCGCTTTCTTCGGTGCCTGGCAGAGCGCCCTGGAAACGACCGGCAAGGTCGCCGCCGCCCTCGATGACACGCCGCCGGACGAACTGAAGCCCGATGTCGATATCCGGCCGGAGAATATTCGCTCGGAGGTCAAGGCTTTCACCAAGCCGCCGGCCGACAAGAAGGCAAGGCCGACATTGACTGTCGTCAAGCCGGTCAGCGAGTCGATCCCACCCAGCCAAACGAAGGCCAGCCAGCCAAAGCCGGCGGTGAAGGCAAAACCGGTTGCGCGGGGGAAGGCCGACGATCTCAAGCTGATTGCCGGCATCGGCCCGAAGCTGGAGCAGGTGCTGAACGCCAAGGGCGTTCGCAGCTTTGCCGAGATCGCTGCCTGGACCGACGAGGAAATCGCCGGGTTCGACGCTGAACTCGGCTTCAACGGCCGCATCGACCGTGACGACTGGACCGGCCAGGCGAAAGTTCTGGCGGGGCGGAGCCGCAGAAAGAAATGAACTATCCGGCCGTGTCGATCGGCCGGAAAGATGGGCAGGTCGGCGGACGGGCGGGGGCCTGAAGATGCCGGTGCGGGTTCCGGATCTGGAATGCGCGACAGAGAATTTGGGCGACATCAGATGTCGGCAGGACGAAAGATCCGGCTTGGCAATGAGAGTGTTGCAAAAATAGGTTTGTTTGCCGTCATCAGGCAAACGGGAAACAGGACTGAGCGACGATGGCAAAACTGAGGATTGACGGCAACGAGATCGAAGTTCCGGATCATTTCACGCTATTGCAGGCGTGCGAGGATGCCGGTGCCGAGGTTCCGCGCTTCTGCTTCCATGAGCGCCTGTCGGTTGCCGGCAATTGCCGCATGTGCCTTGTCGAGGTGAAGGGCGGCCCGCCGAAGCCGCAGGCTTCCTGCGCCATGAGCGTGCGCGACATCCGCGGCGGCCCGAACGGCGAACTGCCTGAGGTTTTCACCAACACCCCGATGGTCAAGAAGGCCCGCGAAGGTGTGATGGAATTCCTGCTGATCAACCATCCGCTCGATTGCCCGATCTGCGACCAGGGCGGCGAATGCGACCTGCAGGACCAGGCGATGGCCTTCGGCATAGACACCTCGCGCTATCAGGAAGACAAGCGCGCCGTCGAGGACAAGTATATCGGCCCGCTCGTCAAGACGGTGATGAACCGCTGCATCCACTGCACGCGCTGCGTCCGCTTCACCACCGAGGTCGCCGGCATTTCCGAACTCGGCCTGATCGGCCGCGGCGAGGATGCCGAGATCACCACCTATCTCGAACAGGCGATGACCTCCGAGCTGCAGGGCAACGTCGTCGACCTTTGCCCGGTTGGCGCACTCACCTCGAAGCCCTTCGCCTTCACCGCGCGCCCGTGGGAATTGAACAAGACCGAATCGATCGACGTCATGGACGCCGTCGGTTCGGCAATCCGCGTCGACACTCGCGGCCGTGAGGTCATGCGCATCCTGCCGCGCGTCAATGAAGCGATCAACGAGGAGTGGATCTCCGATAAGAGCCGCTTCATCTGGGACGGCCTTAAGACCCAGCGCCTCGACCGGCCCTATGTTCGCCGCGACGGCCGCCTGCAGCCCGCCACCTGGGCCGAAGCCTTCGGCGCAATCAAGGCCGCCGTCGGCGCCACCTCGGGCGACAAGATCGGCGCGATATCAGGCGACCTCGCTTCCGTCGAGGAAATGTATGCGCTCTCCGAACTGGTGAAGTCGCTGGGGTCGGTCAATCTCGACTGTCGCCAGGATGGGGCGGCACTCGATCCGTCGCTCGGCCGTTCTAGCTACCTGTTCAACCCGACGATCTCGGGCATCGACCAGGCCGACGCGCTGTTGATCATCGGCGCCAATCCGCGCTTCGAGGCAGCCATCCTCAACGCCCGCATCCGCAAGCGCTGGCGCCGCGGCAAGTTCCCGATCGGCGTCATCGGCGAGCGTGCTGAACTGCGCTACAGCTATGATTACCTCGGCGGCGGTCCCGACACGCTGAAGGATCTGGTCGACGGTACCCACGCCTTCGCGGACGTGCTGAAGAATGCCGCCAAGCCGATGATCATCATCGGCCAGGGTGCGCTGGCGCGCACCGACGGCGCCGGCGTTCTCGCCAGTGCTGCCAAGCTCGCCGGCTCGGTCGGCGTGGTCGCCGAAGGCTGGAACGGCTTTGCCGTCCTCCATACCGCTGCCTCGCGCGTCGGCGGTCTCGACCTCGGCTTCGTGCCGGGCGCCAAGGGCGTCAATGCCGCCGAGATGCTGACGGCGATGGACGTGCTCTTCCTGCTCGGTGCCGACGAACTCGACTTCACCGCCAAGAAGGCCAAGCTCACCGTCTATATCGGCTCGCATGGCGATAACGGCGCGCACCATGCCGACGTCATCCTGCCGGCGGCAGCCTATACCGAAAAGTCCGGCACCTGGGTCAACACCGAAGGCCGCGTCCAGATGGGCAACCGCGCAGGTTTTGCGCCGGGTGATGCCCGCGAGGACTGGGCGATCATCCGCGCCCTTTCCGACGTGCTCGGCAAGAAGCTTCCCTTCGATTCGCTCAGCGAATTGCGTGTCCGGCTCTATGCCGCTTTCCCGCATTTCGCTGCCATCGACGAGATCGCCGAAACCGATAGCGCCCAAATTGCCGCAGTTGCGAAAAAAGCCGGCAAGATGAACAAATCCGGGTTTGCGTCGCCGGTGAAAGACTTCTATTTGACGAACCCGATAGCGCGTGCCTCGGCTGTCATGGCGGAGTGCTCGGCATTGGCCCGCAACAACTTCAAAGTCGCGGCAGAGTAAGGGCAGGGGACTATGGATTCTTTCTTTTCGACCTATGTCTGGCCGGCGATCATCATGATCGGTCAGTCGCTGCTGCTTCTCGTCTGCCTGCTCGTCTTCATCGCCTATGTACTGCTCGCCGACCGCAAGATCTGGGCGGCCGTGCAACTGCGCCGCGGCCCGAACGTCGTCGGTCCCTTCGGCCTGTTCCAGTCCTTCGCCGACCTTTTGAAGTTCGTCTTCAAGGAACCGGTCATTCCGGCCGGCGCCAACAAGGCGGTGTTCCTGCTTGCCCCGCTGGTGACGGTGCTTCTGGCGCTGTCCACCTGGGCGGTGGTGCCGCTGGCCGACGGATGGGTGATCGCCAACATCAATGTCGGCATCCTCTATATTTTCGCGATCTCCTCGCTCGAGGTTTACGGCATCATCATGGGCGGCTGGGCTTCGAACTCGAAGTATCCGTTCCTCGGCGCGCTGCGCTCGGCGGCGCAAATGGTGTCCTATGAAGTCTCGATCGGCTTCGTCATCGTCACCGTGCTTCTCTGCGTCGGCTCGCTGAACCTGACCGATATCGTCAATGCGCAGCATACCGGCCTCGGCACCATGCTCGGCCTGCCGGCGTCGTTCCTCGACTGGCACTGGCTGTCGCTCTTCCCGATGTTCATCATCTTCTTCATTTCGGCGCTCGCCGAAACGAACCGCCCGCCCTTCGACCTCCCGGAAGCCGAATCGGAACTCGTCGCCGGCTTCATGGTCGAATACGGCTCCTCGCCATACATGATGTTCATGCTCGGCGAATATGCGGCCGTCTGCCTGATGTGCGCGCTGACGACGATCCTCTTCCTCGGCGGCTGGCTGCCCCCGGTCGATATCTGGATCCTCAACTGGGTCCCAGGCATCATCTGGTTCACGCTGAAGGCCTGCCTGGTGTTCTTCATGTTCGCGATGGTCAAGGCCTTCGTTCCGCGCTACCGCTACGACCAGCTCATGCGCCTCGGCTGGAAGGTCTTCCTGCCGCTGTCGCTCGCCATGGTCGTTATCGTTGCATTCGTGCTGAAACTGATGGGTTGGGCATGATCATGCCCACTCTCGTTTCCGGCAAAATTGGAGGTTGAAGATGGCAAGCTTGTCCGGCTCCATCAGCTCGCTGTTTCTCAAGGAATTCGTCGGCGCGTTCTTTCTGTCGATGCGCTATTTCTTCCGCCAGAAGGCGACGATCAACTATCCCTTCGAAAAGGGTCCGGTTTCCCCGCGTTTCCGCGGCGAGCATGCGTTGCGCCGTTATCCGAACGGCGAGGAACGCTGCATCGCCTGCAAGCTCTGCGAGGCGATCTGTCCTGCCCAGGCGATCACCATCGAGGCCGGTCCGCGCCGCAATGATGGCACGCGCCGCACGGTGCGCTACGACATCGACATGGTGAAGTGCATCTATTGCGGCTTCTGCCAGGAAGCCTGCCCGGTCGACGCGATCGTCGAAGGCCCGAATTTCGAATTTGCGACGGAAACCCGCGAAGAGCTCTACTTCGACAAGGCGCGGCTTCTGGACAACGGAGACCGGTGGGAGCGTGAAATCGCTCGCAACATCGCGATCGACTCGCCGTACCGCTGATTGAGATTTTGAAATGCCGCGGTGGGGCGCAGTTGCTCCTGTCGCGGTCAATATGCACAGGAGCTTTGCCGGTTAGCGCCAGCGAAAGCTCCATCGGGCAGGGAAACTCCCGGCTGCCCGGGGGAAGATGAAAAAGGCACCAACATGGGTCTGCAGGCTCTATTTTTCTATCTTTTCGCCTTTGTCGCGGTGGCGTCGGCGTTCATGGTTATCTGGGCGAAGAACCCGGTTCACTCGGTTCTGTTCCTGATCCTGGTGTTCTTCAATGCGGCTGGCCTCTTCCTGCTGCTCGGTGCCGAATTCCTGGCGATGATCCTGCTTGTCGTCTATGTCGGCGCCGTCGCCGTCCTCTTCCTCTTCGTGGTGATGATGCTCGATATCGACTTCACCGAACTGAGGGCCGGCGTTCTCGAATATGCGCCGATCGGCGGGCTGATCGGGGTGATCCTCGCAGCCGAGCTGATCGTCGTCATCGGCGGCAGCGTCATCTCGCCTGAGATCGCCAAATCAGTCGCCATGCCGATCCCGGCGCTAAGCGAGCGCACCAATACGGCCGCCCTCGGCGACGTGCTCTACACTAACTACGTCTATTTCTTCCAGATCGCCGGTCTGGTGCTTCTGGTCGCCATGATCGGTGCGATCGTGCTGACGTTGAGACACCGCACCAACATCAAGCGGCAAAATATTCCGAGGCAGGTTGCCCGCACGCCCGCCACCGCCGTCGAGGTGGTTTCGGTCAAGCCCGGGCAGGGCGTCTAAAGGCAGGTCAAGGAACAAAGAACATGGTCATCGGACTTTCCCACTACCTGACGGTCAGCGCCATCCTCTTCACGCTCGGCGTCTTCGGCATCTTCCTGAACCGGAAGAACGTCATCGTCATCCTGATGTCGATCGAACTGATCCTGCTCGCCGTCAACATCAACATGGTCGCCTTCTCCTCCTTCCTGAACGACATCGTCGGCCAGGTCTTCGCGCTGTTCATCCTGACGGTCGCGGCTGCCGAAGCGGCGATCGGTCTTGCAATTCTCGTTGTCTTCTACCGCAACCGCGGCTCGATCGCGGTCGAAGACGTCAATATGATGAAGGGCTGAGTGGCTCATGTTCCTCTATAAGGCTATCGTCTTTCTTCCCTTGATCGGTGCGATCGTCGCCGGCCTTTTCGGCCGCGCCATCGGCGCCAAGGCTTCGGAATATGTCACCAGCGGCCTGATGATCATCGCCGCCATCCTGTCTTGGGTCGTCTTCTTCACCGTCGGCATGGGTCATGCCGAAGGCGGCCCGATCAAGGTCGAGGTGCTGCGCTGGATCCAGTCCGGCGGCATCGACGTGTCCTGGTCGCTGCGTGTGGATACGCTGACCTCCGTCATGCTGATCGTCGTCAACACGGTCTCGACGCTGGTGCACGTCTATTCGATCGGCTACATGCATACCGATCCGCATCGCCCGCGCTTCTTCGCCTATCTCTCGCTCTTCACCTTCGCCATGCTGATGCTGGTGACCGCTGACAACCTTGCCCAGATGTTCTTCGGCTGGGAAGGCGTCGGTCTCGCCTCCTATCTGCTGATCGGCTTCTGGTTCAAGAAGCCGTCGGCGACGGCCGCGGCGATGAAGGCCTTCATCGTCAACCGCGTCGGCGACTTCGGCTTCGTGCTCGGCATTGCCGGCGTCTTCGTGCTGTTCGGCTCGATCAACCTCGACACGATCTTCGCCAATGCCTCGAACTTCGCCCCGCATGAAGGCGGCGGCGAAGCGGGCGAGGTGATCCTCAATCTCTTCGGCATGCAGCTCGACAAGGCGCATGCGCTGACCGGCATCTGCCTGCTGCTCTTCATGGGCGCGATGGGCAAGTCGGCGCAGTTCCTGCTGCACACCTGGCTGCCTGACGCCATGGAAGGCCCGACCCCGGTCTCGGCCCTCATCCATGCCGCCACCATGGTCACCGCCGGCGTCTTCCTCGTCGCCCGCATGTCGCCGCTCTTCGAATTGTCGCCGGATGCGCTGGTTGTCGTCACCGTGATCGGCGCGATCACCGCCTTCTTCGCGGCAACCGTCGGCCTGGTGCAGAACGACATCAAGCGCGTCATCGCCTATTCCACCTGCTCGCAGCTCGGCTACATGTTCGTAGCGCTCGGGGTAGGGGCCTATGGCGCGGCGATCTTCCATCTTTTCACGCACGCCTTCTTCAAGGCGCTGCTCTTCCTCTGCGCCGGCTCGGTCATCCATGCCGTCGATGGTGAGCAGGACATGCGCTACATGGGCGGCCTGCGGCCGCACATCAAGGTGACGTTCTGGATGATGATCATCGGCACGCTGGCGATCACCGGCGTCGGCATTCCCTTCACGCCGATCGGCTTCGCTGGCTTCTTCTCCAAGGACGTGATCATCGAGGCGACTTATGCATCGCATTCGCCGGTCTCGGGCTTTGCCTTCTCACTGCTGGTCATCGCGGCTCTGTTCACCAGCTTCTATTCCTGGCGCCTGATCTTCATGACCTTCTTCGGCAAGCCACGCGCCTCGCACGAGGTGATGCACCACGTGCATGAGTCGCCGCAGGTCATGCTTGTGCCGCTCTATCTGCTGGCGATCGGCGCAGTGCTTGCTGGCGTGATCTTTGAAGGCCGGTTCTACGGCGAGGAATATGCCGAGTTCTGGAAGGGGGCGCTCTTTACCGGCGCCGAGAACGAACTGGTCGAAGAGTTCCACCATGTTCCGGCGCTCGTGGCTTTGAGCCCGTTCATCGCCATGGTGCTCGGTTTCGTCACCGCCTGGTACATGTATATCCGCTCGCCGCAGACGCCGCGCATCCTGGCGCAGCAGCACCGCGTGCTCTACCAGTTCCTGTTGAACAAGTGGTATTTCGACGAACTCTACGACTTCCTCTTCGTCCGCTCCGCCAAGGCGCTCGGCCGCTTCCTGTGGAAGAAAGGTGATGTCGGAGTCATCGATACCTATGGCCCGAACGGCGTCGCCGCTCGCGTCGTCGCCGTCACTGATCGCGTGGTCCGCCTGCAGACCGGTTACCTCTATCACTACGCCTTCGCCATGCTGATCGGCATTGCGGCGCTCGTTACCTGGATGATGCTCGGGAGTTCCTTCTGATGACCGATTGGCCTATTCTTTCAACGGTCACCTTCCTGCCGCTCGTCGGCGTGGTGCTCCTGCTATTGATGAACGGCGAGAGCGAAACCGGCCGGAAGAACGTGCTGTGGATCTCGCTGATCACTACCGTCTTCACCTTCGTCGTCTCGCTCTTCATCTGGATCGGCTTCGACAATGCTAATCCGGGCTTCCAGATGCTCGAGAAGCATGACTGGCTCGGCACCGGCATTGGCTACCACCTCGGCGTCGACGGCATCTCGATGCTGTTCGTCATCCTGTCGACCTTCCTCATGCCCTTCTGTGTGCTGGCGAGCTGGCTCTCGATCGAGAAGCGCCTGAAGGAATACATGATCGCCTTCCTCATCCTCGAAACGATGATGATCGGCGTCTTCGTTTCGCTCGATATCGTGCTCTTCTACGTCTTCTTCGAGGCGGGCCTCATTCCGATGTTCCTGATCATCGGCGTCTGGGGCGGCAAGGACCGCGTCTATGCGAGCTACAAGTTCTTCCTCTATACGCTGCTCGGCTCGGTGCTGATGCTGCTCGCCATCATGGCGATGTACTGGCAGGCCGGCACGACCGATATCACCGCGCTGCTCGCCTACAAGTTCCCGCCGGCGCTGCAGACCTGGTTATGGCTTGCCTTCTTCGCCTCCTTCGCGGTGAAGATGCCGATGTGGCCGGTCCATACCTGGCTTCCCGATGCCCACGTTCAGGCGCCGACGGCTGGCTCGGTAATCCTGGCCGGTGTGCTGCTGAAGCTCGGCGGCTACGGTCTCATCCGCTTCTCGCTCGGAATGTTCCCGGTGGCGTCCGATTATTTCGCGCCACTGGTTTTCGCACTGTCTGTGATCGCCATCATCTACACCTCTCTGGTGGCGATGATGCAGGACGATATCAAAAAGCTGATCGCCTATTCCTCGGTGGCGCACATGGGCTATGTGACCATGGGCATCTTTGCCGCCAACATGCAGGGTGTTCAGGGGTCGATCTTCCAGATGCTCTCGCACGGCATCGTCTCCGGCGCGCTCTTCCTCTGCGTCGGCGTCGTCTACGATCGCACCCATACCCGCGAGATCAACGCCTATGGCGGCCTCGTCAACAACATGCCGAAATATGCCGTGGCGATGATGGTCTTCACCATGGCCAATGTCGGGCTTCCCGGCACGTCGGGCTTCGTCGGCGAATTCCTGACGCTGATCGGTGTCTTCCGCGTCAACACCTGGGTAGCGCTCTTTGCCGCCACCGGCGTCATCCTCTCGGCTGCCTACGCGCTCTGGCTTTATCGCCGGGTGATCTTCGGCGCGCTGGAGAAGGAAAAGCTGAAGGCGCTGCTCGATCTTTCTCCACGCGAGCAGCTGATCCTTTACCCTCTGGTCGCGCTGACCATCTTCTTCGGCGTTTATCCGGCTCCGGTCTTCGATGCGACGGCCGCCTCGGTGGATCTGCTGGTCAACAACTACACGGCCGCCGTGCACGCAGCGCAGAATGTTGCGCTGTCTATGAAATGATGACGGGACTTATTGGACATGACCGCTGAAACAATTCTCCTCAGTCTGCATCTTTCCGTGCCGGAGCTCATCCTCGCGGTCGGCGCCCTTGTCCTGTTGATGGTCGGCGTCTTCTCAGGCGAGCGGTCGGGCCTTGTCGTCACCGGCTTGGCGATCGTCCTGCTCCTGGCCTCCGGCCTGTGGCTGCTCTTCGTGCCCGCAGAAGGCCTTGCCTATGGCGGCGTCTACATGGCCGACGGCTTCTCGCGCTTCATGAAGCTGGTGGCGCTGATCGGTTCGCTGGTCGCCATATTCATGTCGATCGGCCACGCCCGTGAAAATCAGCTCGACAAGTTCGAGTTCCCGGTTCTCCTGGTGCTCGCGACCCTTGGCATCCTGCTGATGATCTCGGCCAACGACCTGATCTCGCTCTATCTCGCGCTGGAACTGCAATCGCTGGCGCTCTATGTCGTCGCAGCGATCAACCGTGACAGCCTGAAGTCGACCGAAGCCGGTCTGAAATATTTCGTCCTCGGCGCGCTTTCCTCCGGCATGCTGCTCTATGGCATGTCGCTGGTCTACGGCTTCACCGGCCACACCCACTTCTCCGAAATCGCCCAGGCGCTGTCCGTCGAGGGCGCGCGTTCGCTCGGCCTGATCTTCGGCTTGGTCTTCATCCTCGCCGGCATCGCCTTCAAGATCTCGGCCGTTCCCTTCCATATGTGGACGCCGGATGTTTACGAAGGCGCGCCGACACCGGTCACCGCATTCCTTGCCGCAGCACCCAAGGTTGCTGCCATGGCGATGATGACCCGTATCGTCATCACCGCCTTCCAGCCGGTTCTGGCGGACTGGCAGCAGGTCGTCGTCTTCATCTCGATCGCCTCGATGCTGCTCGGCTCGTTTGCTGCGATCGGCCAGAAGAATATCAAGCGACTGATGGCCTATTCCTCGATCGGCCACATGGGTTATGCGCTGGTCGGTCTTGCCGCCGGCAACCAGACCGGCGTCACCGGCGTCATGCTTTACATGGTCATCTACATGGTCATGACGCTCGGCACCTTCGCGATCATCATGTCGATGCGCCGCAAGGACGGCACCGTTGTCGAAAATGTCGACGATCTCGCCGGCCTCTCCACAACCAACCCGTTCATGGCCGTGGTGCTGACGGCGTTGATGTTCTCGCTCGCCGGCATCCCGCCGCTCGCCGGATTCTTCGCGAAGTACTTCGTCTTCGTTGCCGCTATCGAAGCCAAGCTCTATGCGCTCGCCATCATCGGCGTTCTCGCCTCGGTCGTCGGCGCCTACTACTATCTGCGCGTCATCAAACTGATGTGGTTCGATGAGGCGACCGGCGAATTCGCCCGTGTCTCCGGAGCGCTGCGTCTGGTCTTCGGTCTCTCCGGTTTCTTCGTCACCGCCTATGTCCTCATCGGCGGCCCGATCGGCGGCGCGGCAGAGCTTGCCGCTGCGACGCTCTTTTGATGGCTTCCGACGGACGGCGCCGGATATCGCTCGGCGATTTCAGGCACGAGGCTCTGTCGGAAACATCGTCTACCAACAGCGAATGCCTCGCCCGGGCTCGGGCGGGCGATGGCGGTAATCTCTGGGTGACCGCCGAGAGGCAGACGGGCGGTCGCGGCCGCCGCGGCAGGCTCTGGGTTTCCGAGCGCGGCAATCTCTACGCTTCTCTTCTCCTGATCGACCCGGCGCCTATGGAGCGACTGGGCTCGCTGCCGCTGGCGATCGCCGTTGCCGTGCACCAGGCGATCCGCAGGGTGTTGCCACTGGGCGCCGAACCGCTCGAGGTCAAATGGCCGAACGATATCCTCATCGGCCGAAAGAAGACCTGCGGCATTCTCGTTGAAGGCGAGGGGCTCCCGGATGGCCGTTACGCGCTGATCGTCGGCATCGGCATCAATATCTCGGTAATGCCCGACAATCCGCTCTACCCCGTTACCTGTCTGCGTCAGCAGGGAAGTGCGGCTTCGCCGGAAGAACTCTTCGCGCATCTCTTCGCCGCCGCGGCGGAAGTGCTTGAAATATGGGATCAGGGCCGTGGCGTCGGCGAGATCACGACGCTCTGGCGCGCCATCGCCTGCGGCATCGGCGAAAAGATTACGGTCAATTTGCCGGACCGATCGATTTCCGGACAATTCGCCGGAATTGATGATAATGGCTTGTTGATGCTCGATACCGGCGCTGGCAGGATAATGCCCATTGCTGCCGGTGATGTGTTTTTTGGTTAGCGGAAAAAACGAAAATTATGGCGAAACAGGACGAACTGGTATTCCTGCCTCTGGGCGGTGTCGGTGAGATTGGCATGAATCTCGCTCTCTACGGCTACGGCCCGCCCGAGCATCGCCAGTGGATCATGGTCGATTGTGGCGTCACTTTTCCGGGGCCTGACCTGCCGGGCGTCGACCTCGTATTGCCCGATATCCGCTTCCTCGCCAGCGAACGAAAGAACCTCAAGGCGATCATTATCACCCATGCGCATGAAGACCACTATGGTGCGCTCGCCGACCTCTGGCCCGGCCTCAACGTGCCGGTCTATGCCTCTGGTTTTACATCAGGTCTGCTTGAAGCCAAGCGTAATTTCGAGAAGTCTAAGATCGGCGAAGTGCCGGTGACGCCGTTCAAGGCCGGCGATACGATCAATGTCGGCCCCTTCAGCATCGAAGGTGTGGCCGTCAACCATTCGATCCCCGAGCCGATGTCGTTGATGATCCGCACGCCGGTCGGCAATGTCATCCATACCGGCGACTGGAAGATCGACCACGAGCCTTCGCTCGGGCCGCTGACCGACGAGACACGTTTCCGCCAGCTCGGCGATGAGGGCGTGCTAGCGCTGATGTGCGATTCCACCAATGCGCTGCGCGACGGTGTTTCGCCCTCCGAGAAGGATGTGTCGGAAAGCCTGCGCAAGATCATCGAGAATGCCGAGGGCCGGGTGGCGATCACCACCTTCTCGTCGAATGTCGGGCGTATCCGCACCGTTGCCGAAGCTGCCGAGGCGGCAGGCCGCGAAGTGCTGCTGCTCGGTAGTTCGCTGAAGCGCGTCGTCAACGTCGCCCAGGATATCGGCCTGATGGAAGGCGTGAAGCCCTTCATCTCCGAGGACGAATACGGCTACATCCCGCGCGACAAGGTCGTCGTCATCCTGACCGGCAGCCAGGGCGAGGCGCGGGCTGCCCTTGCCAAGCTCTCGCGCGACGAGATGCGCAATGTGGCGTTTGCGGCAGGCGATATCGTCGTCTTTTCCTCGCGCGCCATTCCCGGCAACGAGAAGGCGATCCAGGACATCAAGAACGGCCTCGTCGAGCAGGGTGTGCACATCATCACGGATACCGAGGCGCTGGTCCACGTTTCCGGTCATCCGCGCCGCAACGAGTTGCAGCGGATGTATGAGTGGACGCGGCCGAAGATCGTCGTGCCGGTGCATGGCGAGGCAACACATCTGACGGCGCATAAGGAACTTGCCGAGCAATCCGGCATCGCACTGGTGCCGCGAGTGCGCAACGGCGATATCCTACGGTTGGCGCCGGGTCCCGTCGAGGTGATCGGCGAGGCGCCGCATGGCCGGATTTATAAGGACGGCACGCTGATCGGCGATTTCGACGAGATGGGCATCGGCGAGCGCAAGAAGCTCTCCTATGTCGGCCATGTCGCGGTCAACGTCGTGCTCGACGCCCGCTATGACATCGTCGGCGAACCCGACCTCATTTCGATCGGCCTGCCGACCTACGATGACGAGGGCGAGGATATGGAGGATACGCTCTTCGACGCGGCGGTCAGCGCCATCGAGAGCATTCCGCGCGCCCGCCGCAAGGATATCGACATGCTGCAGGAGGCCGTGCGCCGCGCCATCCGCTCGGCCGCGAACAACACCTGGGGCAAGAAACCTCTTGTCACCGCCTTCGTCACCAAGGTCTGACCATGCTCGGCCGGGTCAACCATATCGCCATCGCCGTGCCCGATCTGGCCGCGGCGACGGCCGCCTATCGCGATACGCTGGGCGCTGCCGTATCGCAGCCGCAGACTCTGCCGGAACACGGCGTCACCGTCGTCTTCGTCGAATTGCCGAACACCAAGGTCGAATTGCTGCAACCGTTCGGCGATACTTCGCCGATCGCAGCCTTCCTCGAAAAGAACCCATCCGGTGGCATGCACCACATCTGCTACGAGGTGGACGATATCCTTCTTGCCCGTGACCGGCTGGTCGCGGCGGGCGCAAGGGTGCTTGGCGATGGCCAGCCGAAGATCGGCGCGCATGGCAAGCCGGTACTCTTTCTGCACCCCAAGGATTTCTTCGGCACGCTGATCGAACTCGAACAGGCCTGAGCCCTGCTGCGGCAGAGTGACCCGAGGGCGGCTAAACGTTTCGCCGGCTTTGAATTGGTCGCCATTCCGCCGTATAAGGACGCGATATCAGCGCGGCATCAACGGGAACCATAATGCTCCAGATCGTTCTTCAGGGATTTGCCGTCTACTTCATCATCTGGTGGATGACGCTTTTTGCCGTCCTGCCGATCGGCCTGCGCACCCAGGCGGACGACAACGACGTCGTGCTCGGCACGGTTCCGAGCGCGCCAACCCGGTTTCGCGCCGCTTTCGTGTTTTCGCTGACAACGTTGATTTCGGCCGTGGTCTACGGCCTCTGGTACGTCTGCGACACCTATTTCGGCTGGGGCTTCGATGCGCTGCCGCAACTCGGCCCGAGCTTCTATTAAGCGTGGCTTTTGCTCAAACTTTGAGCAGATGTAAACTTATTGAAAGCGAAATTTCGTCATACCAGTGTCATACTGTTGCGGCAAAGAGCTCTCGTAACGGAATGATGGCCATCCCCTTACGGAAGTCGGCTGGATTTCTGGATGGGATGGGGCCGAAAAGCCAAAAAAAAACAAGGCTAAAAGCCTTGTTTTAAGTATCGCGTGATCTGTAACCGTTGCCGGGGCTGCGACGAGCGCGCCTAAGATCTGATCCTCCCAAGACTTGACCGCGAATTCGGCAAGAATTTAACTTCCTGCCTGTTTTGTGAGCTAAAACTAGCTCAAACATTGGGCTTTGTCATCAGCTTTTTTTGCATTTTTGCTACACTCTAGCAAAATTTTTCTGTTGACAAGATTTTGGTTCAAGTCCTTATAAACACGCGCTTTTTTATGCCCTTTCATTTTGCGGGTGCGAACATGCGCTTCCGGGAGGTTGCCGGCATCCGTTGCGGGTTTCCTTCCTGCCGCGAAGCGGCTATGAACGCTCCCGACATTAACAATGGTCTTTCGATTCCGCCTGCTGCGGGATCTCAACCGCTCCGGAATCCGCCATGCGTCTGTCCCGCTATTTCATGCCCATCCTCAAGGAAAACCCCAAGGAAGCGGAAATCGTCTCCCACCGGCTGATGCTGCGCGCCGGCATGATCCGCCAGCAGTCGCAGGGCATCTATTCCTGGCTGCCGCTCGGCAAGCGCGTGCTCGACAAGGTCAACGCCATTATCCGCGACGAGCAGAACCGCGCCGGCGCCATCGAGCTGTCGATGCCGACCCTGCAATCGGCCGAACTCTGGCAGGAAAGCGGCCGCTACGACGCCTACGGCAAGGAGATGCTGCGCATCAAGGACCGCCAGGATCGGCCGATGCTCTATGGTCCCACCAATGAAGAGATGGTGACGGATATTTTCCGCTCTTCCGTCAAATCCTATAAGGACCTGCCGCTCAATCTCTATCACATCCAGCTGAAGTTCCGCGACGAGATCCGCCCGCGCTTCGGCACCATGCGCTCGCGCGAATTCATGATGAAGGATGCCTATTCCTTCGACCTGACGCGCGAAGGGGCGGAGCATTCCTATAACAAGATGTTCGCCGCCTACCTGCGCACGTTCGACCGGCTCGGCCTGCGCGCCATTCCGATGCGCGCCGACACCGGCCCGATCGGCGGCAAGCTCAGCCATGAGTTCATCATCCTCGCTGACACCGGCGAATCCGAAGTCTTCTGCCACAAGGATTTCGTCGATTTCGATATTCCTGGTGCACACACGGATTTCGACAGTGTCGAGGGCCTGCAGGCGATCTTCGACAAATGGACCTCGCTCTATGCTGCGACCTCGGAAATGCACGACGAGGCGGCCTTCAACGCCGTTCCGGAAGGCGACCGCCTGTCGGCGCGTGGCATCGAGGTCGGCCATATCTTCTATTTCGGCACGAAATATTCCGAGCCGATGGGTGCGAAAGTGCAGGGACCTGATGGCAAGGAACACTTCGTTCACATGGGTTCCTACGGTATCGGCCCGACACGCCTTGTTCCCGCCATCATCGAAGCATCGCATGACGACAACGGAATCACCTGGCCGGCATCGGTCGCTCCCTTCGATATCGTTGTGATCAACATGAAGGCGGGCGATCAGGCCTGTGACGATACTTGCGAGCTGATCTATGCCGCGCTGACCAAGGCCGGCAAGGATGTGCTCTACGACGATACCGATGATCGGGCCGGTACGAAATTCGCGACCGCCGACCTGATCGGTGTGCCCGTCCAGATCATCGCCGGCCCGCGCGCGGTCGCCAACGGCGAAGTTGAAGTGAAGGACCGCAAGACCGGCGCCCGCGAAACGATGACCATCGAAGCGGCGATCAACCGGTTCGTGGCTTAAGGAAACGGAGGCGAAATGGCAGACGCAGCAGTGGACCGGAGTTCAAAATCCGGCTTGGGTCCGGCTGGCAAGCCATTTTCCACCTTCGAACGCCTCGTGGCGTGGCGTTATCTGCGCGCCCGTCGCAAGGAGGCCTTCATCTCGGTGATCGCCGGCTTCTCCTTCGTCGGCATCATGCTGGGCGTTGCGACACTGATCATCGTCATGGCCGTCATGAACGGCTTCCGAACCGAGCTCGTCTCGCGCATCCTCGGCATTAACGGCCACATGATCGTCCAGCCGGTCGACGGCCCCTTCACCGATTATCCTGTCCTCAGCAGCAAGCTCGCCGCGGTGCCGGGCGTCAAGATGGCGCTCCCCTTGGTGGAAGGTCAGGTGCTCGCTTCGGCCCAGGCCGGCGGCAGCACCGGCGCTCTGGTGCGCGGCGCCCGCGCCGAGGACCTGACCAAGCTTAAGACGATCTCTGACAACATCAAATCAGGCGACATGGTGGGTTATGCCTCCGGCCAGGGTGTGCTGATCGGCACCCGCATGGCCGATCAGCTCGGTCTGCGCGTCGGCGACCTCATTACGCTGACGTCGCCAGATGGCGACATTACGCCGATGGGCGTCAGCCCTCGCATCAAATCCTACAAGATCTCCGGCCTCTTCGAGATCGGCATGTCGGAATATGACTCCTCGATCATCTTCATGCCGCTCGAGGAAGCGCAGCTCTATTTCAATGCCGAGGGACTGGTGCAGTCGATCGAGCTGTTCGTCGATCACCCTGACGATATCGACAATCTGCGGCCCAAGGTGGAGGAGGCGGCCGGCCGCCAGATCGCCATCACCGACTGGCGCCAGCGCAACCAGACCTTCTTCTCGGCGCTGCAGGTCGAGCGCAACGTCATGTTCATGATCCTGACGCTGATCGTGCTCGTCGCGGCGCTGAACATCATCTCCGGCCTCATCATGCTGGTGAAGGACAAGGGCAGCGATATCGCCATCCTGCGCACCATGGGTGCCAGCGCCGGCGCAATCATGCGCATCTTCTTCATGACCGGCGCGGCGATCGGCATCGTCGGCACCGTTGCCGGTGTGCTGCTCGGCGTTCTCGTCTGCGTCAACATCGAATCCGTCCGCCAGTTCTTCTCCTGGATTTCAGGCACCGTGCTCTTCAATCCGCAGGTCTATTTCCTCAGCCAGCTGCCCGCCGAGATGGATCTCAGCGAAACGATCTCGATCGTTGCCATGGCGCTGACGCTCTCCTTCATCGCGACCATCTTCCCGGCCTGGCGTGCCTCCAGGCTCGATCCGGTGCAGGCCCTGCGCTACGAATAAGGAATGCCGCCTTCATGAAACGCAACGTCGTTCTCAAGCTTACCGGCGTCGAGCGCCATTACGGGCAGGGCGATACGCTGCTCTCGATCCTGAAGGGCGCAGATTTTTCGATATCGAAAGGGGAGACTGTCGCTCTCGTCGCCCCTTCCGGCACCGGCAAGTCGACACTGCTGCATATCGCCGGCCTGCTGGAGCATCCGGACGGCGGTGAAGTCAACATCAACGGCCATGCCTGCGACGGCTTGAGCGATGAGAAACGCACCGCCATCCGCCGCAGCGAAATCGGCTTCGTCTACCAGTTCCACCACCTGCTGCCGGAATTTTCGGCACTCGAAAATATCATGATGCCGCAGCTGATCGCCGGGCTTTCCTGGAAGGAAGCCGGAGAGCGGGCCGGCCAGCTTCTCGACTACATGCGCATCGGCCATCGTGGCTCGCATCGCCCCGGCGAGCTTTCCGGCGGCGAGCAGCAGCGCGTTGCGATTGCCCGTGCCGTCGCCAATGCGCCGACCCTGCTTCTTGCCGACGAGCCGACCGGCAATCTCGACCCGGAAACGGCAAGCTACGTGTTCGAGGCGCTGGAAGCGCTGGTGCGCCAGTCGGGCCTTGCTGCCCTTATCGCTACCCATAACCACGAGCTCGCCCGCCGCATGGATCGGCGTGTGACGATCTCTGACGGCAAGATCGTCGATTTCTGAGACTGCGGTCCATGGCTGTCAGGTTGACGCCGATGATTGCCCCTCAGAACTAACCTACCGGGGTCGAGCCACTGGCCTCGCCCCGTCTTTCGGACCCCGTAAATGGGGCGAGGGGACGTGCCATGCGAGAGATTGGCGAGGAACTGAAGGGTCGCGGCATATCCTCTTCGCCCCGTTTACGGGGAGAAAGGTGGCGGCAGCCGGACGAGTGGCTGATCTCGCCGACCTCCTGGCGGGACATTATGCACTTAACAGGACAGCAGTGGGCCACGATCAGGGGATAACCAGTCCGCCGCGGTAGTCGAGCATATAGGCCTTCTGGCCATCGACCATGATGCATTCACTGCCGCTGAACCGCTCGCAGCTGCCTTCGCTGCGGTCGATATAGCGGCCGAGCGGATGGTCGAATTCCATTCCGCCAAGAAACCGCCCCTCTCGATACATCGCCGAAAGTGCTGTCTTGATCACCGTCCCGGCTGCTGCGCCGTCGATGAGATCAGGCGCAATGACGCAGCCAAAATAATTCATCGCCCAGACGGGCTCGTCGGCAAGCCACACCACTTCCTGTCCGGCGAAATCCGTGCCGCCGAAATAGCTGTCGAGATAGCGCCAGTCGCCGCGTTCGTAACCGATATCGTGGGAGCTCGGCCGGCAGGGCGCGCGCGCCGCGCCGCCGCCCACATAGGTCGTAGCCTTCGCCTCCACGATGAATTCGTTCAGCATCGCAATATCGAGCATGTCATTCTCCTCTCGGCCCGATGTTGGCAAATAATCCCTGGCATGTAAAGAACAGAAAGTGAACATAGGCCGGGAGTAGTGGAGTCGCTCTGAGGAGGGCTGCCGCCTGAGCACCATGACCGATCAGCGGCGGATCGGGAAAGGGCAAGGCTGCTGCCGATCACCTCGATCGCCGGCCCTCTAGCCGATTCGTCGCCTATTTCCTGGGATCTTCAAACACAAGAAAGGAGGAAAAGATTCCTGTTGACAATAGAACATACATGGAACAAATTGAAAACATAACGAGTAAAGGAGAGCCCGATGACTGACATGATCCGTGATATCGCAGCATTCACCTCCATCGCAATGTTCGTTGCCAGCTTCTCGCTCATCGTCATGGCGCTCTAAAGTTTTCAGGGGACCGCATGGCAATCATGCGGTCCGGACGCGGGACTTCTTCTGGACATCATCGCCCTCTATGCCGACAATGCGTCCGATTCATTCGGGTGATTGGGAAGGCATGTCATGGCGGATACGGCAAAGGGTTCAACGGGTGAGGCGATCGGCGGTACGCCGGGTTTCATCCACCTGAGGGTCCATTCCGCCTATTCGCTTCTCGAGGGCGCTCTGCCGCTGAAGAAGATCCTCTATAAGGCGACCGGCGACAGCCAGCCGGCGATTGCAATTACCGACACCAACAATCTGTTCGTCGCCCTCGAATTCTCCCAGAAGGCGATGGAGGAAGGCCTGCAGCCGATTATCGGCTGCCAGGTCTCGATCGACATGGGAGACGGGTTGGAAACGGAAAAGCGCGGCGGCCAGCAGGCCCTGGTCAAGCTGCCGGCGATCGTTCTTCTCGCTGCGACGGATGCCGGTTACGAACGGCTGGTCGATCTCGTCAGTCGGGCCTATCTCGGCGGCGAAAGCAACCAGGCCGTTCATATCAGTGCCTCCTGGCTGGAGGAGGCAGGCACGGAAGGGCTGATCGCATTGACCGGCGCGCTGACCGGGCCGGTCGACGTGGCCATCAAGGAAGGCCATCCCGCTCAGGCGGAAGCCCGGCTGCTCACGCTGAAGCGTCTCTTCGGCGACAGGCTCTATGTCGAGCTGCAGCGGCACGGCACCTATGACAAGCGGCACGAGCAGAAGATTATCGGGCTCGCCTATGCCCACGACCTGCCGCTGGTTGCGACCAACGAGGCCTTCTTTCCGACCCGCGACGATTACGACGCCCATGATGCGCTAATGGCGGTCGCGCACAACGCCATCGTCTCCGACGACAGCCGCTTTCGCCTGACGCCGGATCACTATCTGAAGAGCCGGGCCGAGATGGTCAAGCTCTTCGCCGACCTGCCGGAAGCGCTGGAAAATACGATCGAGATCGCCACGCGCTGCTCCTTCGTGCTGAAGACCAGAAAGCCGATCCTGCCACGCTTCACCGGTGCGACCGACGATGCCGAGGAGGCCGAACGCGCCGAGGCGAGCGAGCTGCGCCGCCAGGCGGTCGAAGGGCTGGACATGCGGCTTGCAACGCTCGGCATGTCGGCGGGTTACGAGGAAAAGGACTATCGCGAACGGCTGGATTTCGAGCTTAGCGTCATCGAGCGCATGCGGTTTCCCGGTTACTTCCTGATCGTTGCCGACTTCATCAAATGGGCCAAGCAGCATGACATTCCGGTCGGTCCCGGCCGTGGTTCGGGCGCCGGGTCGCTGGTCGCCTATGCCTTGACGATCACCGACGTCGATCCCTTGCGTTTTTCGCTGCTATTCGAGCGCTTCCTCAATCCGGAACGCGTCTCGATGCCGGACTTCGACATCGATTTCTGCCAGGACCGCCGCGAAGAGGTGATCCGCTACGTCCAGGCCAAGTATGGCCGCGAGCAGGTGGCGCAGATCATCACTTTCGGTTCGCTGCAGGCGCGCGCCGCCCTTCGTGACGTCGGCCGTGTGCTGGAAATGCCCTATGGCCAGGTCGACAAGATCTGCAAACTCGTACCGAACAACCCGGCTAATCCGACGCCGCTGTCCAAAGCGATCGAGGAGGAGCCGAAGCTGCAGGAGGAGGCGGCGAAGGAACCTGTTGTCGCGCGCCTGCTCGATATCGCCCAGAAGATCGAGGGGCTTTACCGCCACGCCTCGACTCACGCCGCCGGTATCGTCATTGGCGACCGGCCGCTTTCCAAGCTGGTGCCGATGTATCGCGATCCGCGCTCCGATATGCCGGTCACCCAGTTCAACATGAAATGGGTCGAGCAGGCGGGCTTGGTCAAATTCGACTTCCTCGGCCTGAAGACGCTGACGGTGCTGAAGGTCGCCGTCGATTTCGTCGCCAAGCTCGGCGTCAAGGTTGATCTCGCGGCCATTCCTCTCGACGACAAGAAGACCTACGAGATGCTGTCGCGCGGCGAGACGGTCGGCGTGTTCCAGGTGGAAAGTGCCGGCATGCGCAAGGCGCTGATCGGCATGAAGCCGGACTGCATCGAGGACATCATCGCGCTGGTGGCGCTCTATCGTCCCGGCCCGATGGAGAACATCCCGACCTACAATGCCCGCAAGCACGGCGACGAAGAGCTGGAATCGATCCATCCGATGATCGACCACCTGCTCAAGGAAACCCAGGGCGTCATCGTTTATCAGGAACAGGTGATGCAGATCGCCCAGGTACTATCAGGCTATTCGCTGGGGGAAGCCGACCTTCTGCGTCGCGCCATGGGTAAGAAGATCAAGGCTGAGATGGACCAGCAGCGCGAACGCTTCGTCGTTGGCGCCGTTAGGAATGGCGTATCGAAGCCGCAGGCCGACAATATCTTCGAACTGCTGGCGAAGTTCGCCAATTACGGCTTCAACAAGTCGCATGCCGCCGCCTATGCCATCGTCTCCTACCAGACGGCCTACATGAAGGCGCATTACCCGGTCGAATTCCTCGCCGCTTCGATGACGCTCGACATGTCCAACACCGAAAAAGTCAATGATTTCCGCCAGGATGCCAAGCGCCTCGGCATCGAGGTGATCGCACCCTCGGTGCAGAGCTCCTTCCGCCATTTCGAGACCGGCGACAACCGCATCTATTACGCGCTCGCCGCCCTCAAGGGTGTCGGCGAATCCGCCGTCGACCATATCGTCGAGGTGCGCGGCGACAAGCCCTTTGCCAGCATTGAGGATTTCTGCCTGCGCATCGATCCGCGTCAGGTCAATCGTCGCGTGCTCGAAAGCCTGATCTATGCCGGCGCCTTCGATTGTTTCGACATGGACCGCGCCCAGCTGGCAGCCGGCCTCGACCGTGTTCTCGGTTATGCCCAGCGTGCCCAGGAGAACAAGCTGAGCGGCCAGTCGGACATTTTCGGCAGCACGCTGACGTCGGGGCCTGAGAAGATCTCCCTGCCGCCGTTCTCGCCCTGGCTCCCCTCCGAGCGGCTGCTCAAGGAATTCCAGGTGCTGGGCTTCTATCTGACGGCCCACCCGCTCGATTCCTACAACAACATCCTGCAGAAGATGCGGGTGCAGACCTTTGCCGAATTTTCCGCCGCCATCAAACAGGGCGCGGCCAATGCGCGCCTTGCCGGTACCGTCATCTCGAAGCAGGAGCGCAAAACCCGCACCGGCAACAAGATGGGCATCATCGTCTTCTCCGATTCTTCGGGCCAGTTCGAAGCGGTGCTGTTTTCGGAAATGCTGAACCAGTATCGCGACGTTCTCGAGTCGGGAAAATCCTTCGTGCTGACCGCGACAGGCGAGGAGCGGCCGGAGGGCATCGGCCTGCGCATCCAGACGATCCAGTCGCTGGAGGAAAAGTCGCTGCAGATGCAGAAGGCGCTGCGCGTCTATGTCCGCGATTCCGGACCGCTGCGGATGGTTGCCGGCCATCTGAACGCCAAGGGCGACGGCCTCGTTTCCTTCATCGTCATCAAGGAGGATGGCAAACGCGAGGTGGAAGTGGCGCTGTCGGAGAAATACCGCATCACGCCGGAGATCGCCGCCGCCCTTCGTGCCGCCCCCGGCGTCGTCGACGTCGAACTGGTTTGATCAGCCCCGCGTCACCCGCGGGTGATTGTGATGAAATCCGTGCCTTCGCCGGTTTCCCGGCCGAGGCCTGTATCGGAGATCGTCAGCGTCGAGCCGGGCGCGATGAGGGCGTCGATCCTGCGGCGGGTCTCATCGGGGATGGTAATCCGGCTGAGCGAACGGGCGATCGGCTTGCCTGTAATGATCGAGCTTTCCTGATTGGTGATGCCGAGCCGCTTCATCGTTTCTCGGGAGAGATTGTTCTCGAGCGTGATGCCGAGCCAGTCGGCGGTGCCGGCCTTTTCATCGACTGCATGCAGCGTGAAGAAATGTGTGCCGAGCGCCAGTCCCGGATCGGCGATCGTCACCGGCGCTTCGAAGATCGGCTTGAAGGACTGCCGCACCATGATAACGCCGTTGGGCGGCTCTCCCTTGCCAGCCGCGGCATAGGCTTCTCTGAGGAGCGTGTCGGAAACCAGGCTCCTGTCGGCGGCAAATTCCGCCGGCCGCAGCGTCTTGAAAGCCTTGATCGCCTGCACCGTCGACGGACCGAGCAAGCCGTCCGGACTGCCGGCGGAAAAGCCGAGCTGGTTGAGCAGGGTTTGGATGTCGATCACCGTCTCGCGCAGCGTCCGGCGCGTGACGAGCATGCTGATCGGCTCGGACGGCGGCTCTGGTTCTGTCGCTGCAATCGGCTGCACTGCCGGCATCGGCATCGCAGCGGTATCGTTCATCGCCACCTGCACCGGCTTCTCGGGGCTGTCGAGCATCGAGGGCCGCAGTTCGACATCCGAAAGCAGCGGCATTGCCGTCGGCGTATCTGGACGGAAAAGGGTCGGATGCTCGATTGGCCGCGGCACCAGCTCACCGTCGCTGATGATGACGGGGACACTGAGGTCGGTCATGCCATAGAGCATTTTTGCGAAGGCGCCGGGCATACGCACGCAGCCATGCGAGGCTGGATAACGCGGCACGGAATTGGATTCATGCAGCGCAATGCCGGACCAGGTCAGCCGTTGCATGAACGGCATCGGCGCCGCCGAATAGAGATTGGATTCGTGGTATTTCTGCTTTTCCAGCACCGAGAAGATGCCGCTCGGCGTCGTGTGGCCGTCCTTGCCGGTCGAGACCTTCGAGGTCGCGACGACCTCGGTGCCATCATAGACCGCAAGCGATTGCTTGTCCTTCGAGACGAAGATCTGCAGCGTGCGCGCAGCATCCGCGGCAAGAGCGGGGTGCACGAGTGCGGTGGCCGACAGCAAGCCGAGGCCGAAGACGAGACGCGAGAACATGAGACCCAACCATACGCAATACTTGCCCGGCACATTATGGGACGAAGTTTAAGGAAGATTTTATGGGCCGCCTGGCTGGCAGGCCTCACGCGTTAGTGATCGCGCTTGCTGTTGCCGAACGTATAGCCGGTCTCGACCGTCTTCTTGCCGAACTTGTCGCGCAGCTTATCCATCGCCGCTTCGGCCGCCGCACGCCGGCCCGATTGCTGGTCGATCAGATCCGGCGGATCGGCGCGGGCGGCATCGCCGAGATCGGTGACGCCGATGCCGATCAGACGGAACTTCGTACCATCAGTCTCTTTTTCAAGAAGCTCGAGCCCGGTGCGGAAAATCTTGTCGGCAAGCTGGGTCGGGTCTTCGAGCTTGCGGTTGCGGGTGCGCGATTTGAAATCGGCGCTCTTCATCTTCAGAACCACGGTCTGGCCGGCAATGCCGTTTTTCTTCAGCCGCCAGGAGACCTTTTCGGAGAGGTTGCGCAGGATCGGCACCAGATCGTCATAACGCGAGATGTCATCGAAGAAGGTGGTCTCCGACGAAACGCTCTTGGCGGCATCGTTGAGATGCACTTCGCGGTCGTCGATGCCGCGCGACAACCGTGCGAGCCGTTGGCCGATGCTGCCGTAGCGGCGCATCAGGTCGTTTTCTTCCATCTGCTGCAACTGGCTGATGGTGCGGATGCCGTCCGCCTCCAGCGTCGCCGCAAAGGCCTTGCCGACGCCCCAGATCGTGGTGACGGGACGCGGCGCCAGGAACTCGACCGCTTCCTCGCGGCCGATGACCGAAAAGCCGCGCGGCTTCTGCAGATCGGAGGCGACCTTGGCGAGAAATTTGCAATAGGAAAGCCCGACCGAAACGGTGATGCCGACCTCCCTTTCGATACGGCGGGCGAATTTGGCCAGCGTGCGCGCCGGCGGATCGTGATGCAGCCTCTCGGTGCCGCCGAGCTCTAGGAAGGCCTCGTCGATCGATAGCGGCTGCACCAGCGGCGTCAGATCCTGCATCATGGCGCGCACCTGCCGTCCGACCCGGACATATTTCTCCATGTCGGGGCGGATGACGATCGCTTGAGGGCATGCTTCCAGCGCCTTGAACATCGGCATGGCCGACCGCACGCCATGGATACGGGCGATATAGCAGGCGGTGGAGACGACGCCGCGTTTGCCGCCGCCGATAATGACAGGCTTGTCGGCAAGCTCGGGATTGTCGCGTTTCTCGACGGCTGCGTAGAAGGCGTCGCAGTCGATATGCGCAAGCGTCAATGCGTAGAGTTCGCGATGGCGCACGAGGCGCGGGCTGCCGCAGGAAACGCAACGGCGCGCCTCGCTCTTCTGCTCGGCAAGGCAGTCGCGACAGAAGCCGGGTGTCTTGTCAGGCGTGGGCGTCATCATGGGAACAAAGATTGAACATTCTGAGATTACGCCTTAAGCTTCCGAGTCACAAGAGAGGGTGGAAGCTTTGCCTTTGGATAACGACCTTCGTTTCGAGCCGGTGACAGCAGAACGCTGGGACGATTTCGAAACCCTGTTCGGGCCGCAGGGTGCCTTCTATAACTGCTGGTGCGTCGCATTGCGTCTGCCGCATGCGGTGAGGACGAAGATGGCGGCCGACGAACGCAAGGCGCATATGCGGGAGCGGATCAAGGCGGGTCCGCCGCCTGGCATCCTCTGTTATGCCGAAGGCGCGCCGGTCGCCTGGGTGCAGGTCGGGCCGCGCCACGACGTGTCGCAGTTCAATTCGCCGCGCACCGTCTCGCGGCCGCTGGAGGAGGGCGATGCGCATGATCCATCCATCTGGGCCGTCAGTTGCTTCTTCCTGCTGCCCAAACTGCGCGGCAAGGGAATGAGCCACCGTCTGCTCGCCGGCGCGATCGACCATGCGCGGCGCCAGGGAGCGCGGCTGCTCGAAGCCTGTCCGATCGATCATGTGAAGCAGTCGAAATCCGTGACACTCTGCATCGGTTCGACGGCGATCTTCCATGCCGCCGGTTTCGAGGCGATAGCACGGCGCAAGGACGGTCGGCCGCTCATGCGGCTGGAACTGCGTGCGTGAAGGTGCCGGAAACAAAATGCGCCTTGATCAGCTCGGCCGCATGCGTCCAGTCGGTGGCGCGGGTGATGTCGTCAGCGGCGACCGGTGCGAAACGATGGACGGGCGAGTTCGGCATCAGGTGAATCAGCAGGCAATCGGCGACGTGATCCCTAACGGAATGCAGATTGCGCGCCATATCATCGATGAAGACGACGGGAAGGGAGCGGCTGGCATGCAATGCGTGAACGATCGGCCCCTTGGGTTGTTCGGTGGCAAGCAGCGGAAAGAGCAGGCCCATCCTGTCGAGCAGGCGACGGCGCTGGTTCTGGAACCGCTGCTGCATGGCTGTCAGGAAAAGCACATCGGCCTCTTCCGAAAGCCGGTCGAGCGTTTCGACGACGCGGTCGAGCGGCGTCTGCCACAGCTCTTGTGCCTCGAAGAATTCCTCGATCAGCCGGCTGACCTCTTGATCCTCGATCTCCACGCCGTCGGCTTGCGAGACGATGTTGCCGTGCAGCCGGAACGATCGCGGCAGAAACGCGTGACCCTGGCTCTGAAGGAAAAGCTGGAAGGGACCTATGAACTGCAGCACGACGTCGTCGACGTCGCAGACGATCAACGGCCGTTCGCCGAGGTGGATATGCGAGATGTCGAATTCCCCGGAGGTCACGGTCAGTATTCTCCGGAATCGAGGCCCGGTGACGAGAAATGCCGCCAGGCCGCCGTCACGGTCTCTGGGCTGATTCCGCTCGCCGCGCAGAAGGCCATGGCCGTCGGTTCGTGGTTCATCAGAAAATCCATCAAGCCGGCAAGGAATCCCGGATCGTTGACGGCGTTGCGCACCTGGCCGGGCGCCACCCCCGTCAGGGCGAGGAAACGGCCGAACATGTCGGGGTCGCCGGCAAGCCAGCCGAGCACGGCGATCGCCGTTTCGTGTGGGTCGGCAGCCTGTTGTTTCGAAGTCTTGAAGTTGCTTTGCATTTCGCTGGGTAAGTTACCTTTTCTTCAACCAAATACCGGTAGCGTGCGCTATCGGTTTCACGCAGCTTTTGTCCGCATGTGCCTTTCTCATGGGACGAACCGCTGCGCGAACGGACGTAGGGACAGCTTGTCATGCCCAAACAGGTGATGATTGTAGAAGATAACGAGCTCAACATGAAGCTCTTTCGCGACCTCATCGAGGCGTCCGGCTACACGACGATCCAGACCAGAAACGGTATGGAGGCGCTCGATCTGGCGCGCAAGCATCGCCCCGACCTCATCCTGATGGATATTCAGCTTCCCGAGGTCTCTGGCCTCGAAGTCACGAAATGGCTGAAGGAAGACGACGAGCTGCACGTGATTCCCGTCATCGCCGTTACGGCTTTCGCGATGAAGGGCGACGAGGAGCGGATCCGCCAGGGCGGCTGCGAGGCCTATGTTTCCAAGCCGATCTCGGTTCCGAAATTCATCGAGACGATCAAGACCTATCTGGGCGATGCCTGACGCATCGGAAAGACGCTGATGACTGCGCGAATACTGGTGGTTGACGATATTCCGGCCAACGTGAAGCTGCTCGAAGCGCGGCTGCTTGCGGAGTATTTCGACGTGATGACCGCCGCCGACGGCTATACGGCGCTGGCGATCTGCGAGCGCAACCAGGTCGATCTCATCTTGCTCGACATCATGATGCCCGGCATAGACGGTTTCGAGGTCTGCGAGCGCCTGAAGGCCAGCCAGAAGACCGCCCATATTCCAGTCGTCATGGTCACCGCGCTCGACCAGCCGACCGACCGCGTACGCGGCCTGAAGGCTGGCGCTGACGACTTTCTCACCAAGCCGGTCAACGATCTGCAGTTGATCTCCCGGGTGAAGAGCCTGCTGCGGCTGAAGACGTTGAGCGATGAGCTGCGCATCCGCGCCGACACTGCTCATACGATGGGCATCGATGACCTCACACGGGCAGGCGAGGGCCGCGCCGACGAGACCGCTCAGGTCCTGCTCGTCGACGGTCGCGCCAATTCGCAGGAGCGCATCGTCAAGGCGCTGAAGCCCGTCGCCGACGTGCTTGCCCTCTCCGATCCGCAGGCCGCCCTCTTCGAGGCCGCCGAAAGCGCGTTCGATCTCGTCATCGTCAATGCCAACTTCGACGATTACGATCCGCTTCGCCTCTGCTCGCAGCTGCGCTCGCTGGAGCGCACCCGCTTCCTGCCGATCCTGATCATCACCGAGCAGGGCGCTGACGAAATGGTGGTGCGCGCGCTCGATCTCGGCGTCAACGACTACATCATCCGCCCGGTCGATCCCAACGAACTGGTTGCCCGCAGCCTGACGCAGATCCGCCGCAAGCGCTATAACGACCGCCTGCGCGCCAGCGTCAAGCAGACGATCGAGCTTGCCGTGACCGATCCGCTGACCGGCCTTTATAACCGGCGCTATCTCGACAATCACCTGAACGTGCTCTTCAACCGTTCGATGGCGCGGGGCCGGCCGCTTTCGGTGCTGATCACCGATATCGACCGCTTCAAGCATGTGAATGACACCTACGGTCATGACGGCGGCGACGAGGTGCTGCGCGAATTTTCAAGTCGCGTCCGTTCGACCATCCGCGGTGCCGATCTCGCCTGCCGCTACGGTGGAGAGGAATTCGTCGTCGTGATGCCCGACACCTCGCCGGAAATTGCCGCCGCCGTCGCCGAGCGCCTCCGCGCGGCGATCGAAAGTGCTCCCTTCATGCTGAAACACTCCGGGGAAGCGCTGAGCGTCACTGCTTCCTTCGGCATCGCCTCGCGTATTGCGT
This sequence comes from Rhizobium sp. SRDI943, assembly GCF_057653695.1. Taxonomy (NCBI): domain Bacteria; kingdom Pseudomonadati; phylum Pseudomonadota; class Alphaproteobacteria; order Hyphomicrobiales; family Rhizobiaceae; genus Rhizobium; species Rhizobium sp. SRDI943. The sequence goes on from NZ_CM172787.1 coordinate 1,385,760, forward strand.
CGGTGCTGACCCCGGGCCAGCTGATGAAACAGGCGGATCTGGCTCTTTACGAGGCCAAGAATACCGGCCGCAACCGTGTGGTCGCCGCGGCCGCGTGACGAATCATTTGCCGCCATATGCGCCATTCGCGGGTTTTCCACCGCGGTAAGCCAATTGTTACCGATTTTTAATCTTCGCCTGTGCAAGGCGGAACGAAAAATTTGCAGTTCAATAGCCCAAAAATGGACTCGCTGCGTTGCTGCGGATGTGTTGCCGCGCGACAGTCTTGAGAGCATCTGCCCGTAGCTCAAAATGAAATGGAAAATATAAAAACTGCCTGCCGCCAACAGGGGCAAATAGATTGCGGCGACGTCACCTCACGTAGGGGAGGGGAGGCGTAAGTTATTCAGTTATATTGTCGAATTTCTTCGAAAGGTCAGGCGCTACGCTTCGAGTCCAAGCAGAGCCGACAAATCTTTGTATGTCCCAAATCTGGACTTTTAACCATAGAATCAAGCTGCAAACATTCACCATTAAGAATTTGTTGATTTTCTTTCATTTTTGCGCAAATTATCGGCTCATAAGAGAAGCGCTCCCGTTGAGGAGTTGTCGATACCCCATGATGCTCAGGTCCGCCGCATCTCCTGGGTCGTGGGGTCGGTCGGCTAGTAGGCAAGTTATAGCGGTTCCTCGTGCCGTTTTGCATGCTGGCCGACCCCCTTTCAAGAAAACGCCGCCACTTCCCGAAGATGGAAGGGCGGCGTTTTTCTGTTTGCGCTATCATCTTTTAAAGACGATCAATCCGGGCAATAAAAAACGCGCAACCCGAAGGCGCGCGCTTTTTTGAAATCCGTCAGGCCAAGTGATTACTTGATCTTGGTTTCCTTGAACTCGACATGCTTCTTCGCAACCGGGTCGTACTTCGTCTTCGTCATCTTGTCCGTCATCGTACGGCTGTTCTTCGTGGTGACGTAGAAGAAACCGGTGTCGGCTGTCGACAGCAGCTTGATCTTGATTGTTGTAGCCTTGGCCATGGTCGTCCTGCCTTTAAGAAAATGAAAGCCGTGGAAGCCGGATGGGCTCCACGGCAAATCCTGGCGCGAAACTACGAATCCCGCCCGAAAAGTCAAGCCCGTTTTCGAATGAACATCAGTCTGATGCCGGAAAGTAGGGCGTAAAGACCGAAGAAAGCCGCAATCGCCCAGGCAAAACCGTTATTTCCAGCGACATCGATCGCCGCGCCGATGGCCTGCGGCCCGGCCACGGTTCCCATCGCATAACAGAAGACAAAGGCAGCATTGGCCGCCGCAAGATCGGAGCCGGTCAGCCGCGAGCCGAGATGGCTGAGGCCGACCGTATAAAGGCCTGAGACACAGCCGCCCCAGAAAAGCAGGAGCCCGGCCATCAGAAGCCAGTTGTCGAGCAACAGCGGTAACATCATCGAGCCGATGAAGCCCATCAGCGCCATGCCGGCCAGAAGCGGCCGCTTGTCGGCGATGCGGTCGGAAAGCAGGCCGAGCGGGATCTGAAAGATGACGTTGCCGACACCCATCATGGTGAGCAGCAGTGCGGCCTGCGATTCGGTGAAATGGGCGCGCACGGCAAAGATCGGAAAAAGCGACAGCCCGCCCGCTTCGACGGCGCCGAAGATGAAGACCGCCGCCGTCGCCGTCGGCACCAGGAAAACGTAGCGCATGAAATGCAGCTCCGGTTTTTCCTCGAGCACTGGGCTTTCGTCGCGGGCGATGAAGATCGGGATGGCGGCAAGCAGGATGGCGGCGGCGCCGATCAGGAAGGGGAAGATGCCGTCGCTGCCGAGGATCGAAAACAGCAGCGGTCCGGCCGCGAAGCCAAGGGAAAGCACCGTCGCATAGATGCCGAGCACGAAGCCGCGCTTGGAAGGCGGCGAAGCGGCGTTGATCCAGAATTCGGAGAGGATGAACAGCGTCGTCGTCGCGCCGTGGAAGGCGAAACGCAGCGGAAACCACATCCAGAAATCCTGGGCGTAATAGAAACCAAGCGCGCTCAGCGCCGAAATCAGCACTGCCCAGATCATCGTCGGCGCAACGCCGTATTTATGGGCGAGCTTGGTGGTGATCGGTGCGGCGGCCATCGCCGCGACCCCGGCCATCGCCGTGTTGAGTCCGATCAGGGTGGACGAGATACCGCGTTTTTCGAGGATGATGCTGAGGAGGGGCAGACCGAGGCCGATTGCTATGCCAACGGCTGATATGGACGAGATGGCTGCCACCAGAGAAGGCCAATGGATTTCTTCGACATCGCCCGGTGTGCCGGTTCTCGGCTGAGACATTTATCCATCCTTAGAGAGGTGCGCGAACGAATCGGCCGATCCCGTCAGATAGATAGACACGGACGTGCCAAATCCAGGTGACGGATGCCGCTTCGCAGTATTTCCGATGTGAGTGACCATCTGCGGAATGTAAAGCCCGTTCGGGCAAGAAATGCTAACCATGTCAGGTCTTGAGGATCCTTGGCTCCCGCATTTGGGTGGTGGTCGGTGGAGGGCTGGCACTACACGTTAAATATGTCTGGAAGGTGAAGGGGCTAATTCGGCCGGCCGGGGATGTCATAATCGTCCGGACCATCACTCTCGCCGCCGAAGCCGTGCATGCGCAGTGCCCATTGCAGACCGATGACCCCGCCCTTGATCGGCTGGATCGAGGCAAGCGCGGCGATAACGGTGATCGGCGCCCAGATGGCCAGATGGACCCAGACCGGCAGCACGAAGGTCATGTCGGTCAGCATATAGCCGCCGACCACGACGTGGCCGAGGACGAGGATGACGATATAGGGTGGCAGGTCGTCGGCGCGTTGGTGATGCATCGCCTCGCCGCAGGCCGCGCAATGATCGACCGGCTTCAGGAAGGCACGAAAGAGCTTGCCGTTGCCGCAGGCAGGACAGCGGTTCATCAACCCGCGCATAATGGAGCGCCCAAGCGGACGCTTGACCTGGGGCGTATCCCCGTAGCGGGCAACCGGATCGGTCGGTGTGCTCATCGCATGTTCCTCTTCGGATCTAAAGCATGTCGCGCGAAACTGTGCTGCGGTTTCGCGATAACGACATGCGTAAAAACAAGGACCTACGGCGCGGGGAGCCAATCTGAACGATTGCGACGCGCTTTAGTGCCGTCCGCGCGGCGGCCTCGTTCCGGGCTTCTTGCGGACCTGGCCCCTGTCGCGGCGGCCCGCCTTGTGGAAGGAGCGCACTGCCGCCGGCATCTCGCGACCCTCGCTGACCATTTCGAAACGCAGCGCGCCGGCAAGCGGGATCGCTTCGGCAAGCTTCACGGTGACGCTATCGCCCAGGCGATAGCCGAGCCCCGTCTTTTCACTGGAAAGCGCCTGATGCGCCTCGTCATAGATGAAGTAATCGCTGCCGAGCGTAGATATAGGGACGAAACCGTCGGCGCCATAGTCCGGCAGGGCGATAAAAAGCCCCGATTTCGTCACGCCCGAAACCCGCCCGGGAAATTCCTCGCCGACCCGGCCGCTGAGGTGATGCGCGATCAGCCGGTCGACTGTCTCGCGCTCAGCTGCCATGGCCCGGCGCTCGAATGTCGAGATTTCAGCCGCGATATCGTCAAGTGCTGCCTCTTCGTCAGGAGTGATGCCGCCTTCGCCGAAGCCGAGCGAGCCGACGAGGGCGCGATGCACGACGAGGTCGGCGTAGCGGCGGATCGGCGAGGTGAAGTGGGCGTATTTCATCAGGTTGAGGCCGAAATGCCCGATATTCTCCGGGCTATAGATCGCCTGGCTCTGCGAACGCAGCACCATCTCGCTCACCATGGTCTGATGCGGCGTGCCGTCCGCCTTCGCCAGAATGCCGTTGAAGTTGTTGGCTCGCATGTTGCCGCCCTTGGCAAGCGAGATGCCGAGCGTGGCCAGGAACTCGCGCAGGATCTCCTGCTTGGCAAGCGTCGGACCATCATGGATGCGGTAGATCAGCGGCTGACGTTTCTTTTCCAAGGTCTCGGCGGCGCAGACGTTCGCCTGGATCATCATCTCTTCGATCAGCTTATGCGCATCGAGCCGTGGCGGCACGACGACCCGGTCGACCGTGCCGTCGGGCTTCAGGAGGATCTTGCGCTCCGGCATGTCGAGTTCCAGCGGCTGGCGCCGGTCGCGTCCACGCTTCATCACCTCATAGGCGTGCCAGAGCGGCTTCAGGATCGGCTCGAGCATCGGCCCGGTCTGATCGTCCGGCTTTCCGTCGATCGCCGCCTGCGCCTGCTGGTAGGAGAGCTTGGCTGCACTCTTCATCATGATGCGATGAAAGATATGGCCGATCTTGCGGCCTTCCCCGGAAAAGCTCATGCGCACGGCGAGTGCCGGGCGGTCGACGCCTTGCTTCAGCGAGCAGAGATCGTTGGAGATGCGCTCCGGCAGCATCGGCACGACACGATCGGGGAAATAAACGGAGTTGCCACGCTTCAGTGCTTCACGGTCGAGCGGTGAATTGGGGCGGACATACCAGGAGACGTCGGCAATCGCGACGGTGACGATGACGCCGCCGGGATTGTCGGGCGAGGGATCGAGCTCGGCATAGACAGCGTCGTCATGGTCCTTGGCATCGGCCGGGTCAATGGTGATCAGCGGTACGTCGCGCCAATCCTCGCGATGCGACATGGTGGCGGGCCTTGCAGCTTCCGCTTCGGCGATGACGGCCGGCGGGAAGACATGCGGAATGCCGTGGGCATGGATTGCGATCATCGAGAGCGCTTTTTCCGAACCGACGGAACCGACGACGGAAAGCACCTTGGCGCGCGGTAGGCCGAAACGGCCGAGACGGGCGATTTCGACTTCGACCAGATCGCCATCCGTGGCGCCGCCGGTGAAGTCGGGATCGATCACCATCTCCTCGCCGCGCCGTTCGATCGGCAGCAGCCGGCCGCCACCATCAGGTGCAGTGCGGAAAACGCCCATCGAGGCGCCGCGGCGCCTGTCGATCACCTTGATGATCCGCGCCGTATAGGCCGGCCCGCCGCGATCGACGGCCGGGAAGATTTTTGCCAGGATACGGTCGCCGAGCCCGGCGACGGGCGCCTTCCCCTTGCCCTGGCGGCCTGCGGGCGATTGCTGGCGGATGGCGACAGCCGGTGCTACGCCCTGGTCCTCCGGCCATTCCGCCGGCCGGCCGATCAGATCGCCGTCCTTGTCACGCGTGGTGATATCGAGAACGGTGACAGGCGGCAGCGCACCGGGCCGGATTAGCGACTTGCGGTTTTTCTGCAGCATGCCTTCCTGCTCAAGCTCCTGCAGCATCTGCTTGAGTTCGACGCGGCTATCGCCTTTCAGACCGAAAGCCTTGGCCAGTTCACGCTTGGACGCTTTCTGCGGATGATCGGCGATGAAGCGCAGAACCACCTCGCGCGAAGGCAGCGCGCCATGGACGATGTTGAGCGGCTCGACGGTGGGAGCATCCTTGCCGGCGTGTCCGGTCTTGCCCGGGCGCTTGCCCGCAGGGTTCGTTCTCTGGCGCGGTATCCTGCTCACGTCAGCTCTTTTTCGATTTCGCAGGCGCCTTCGCCTTCGTTGCCTTCGGTTTGGCGGCCGTCTTGGTGCTCTTGGCTTCGGCGGCCGCTGCCTTCGGCTTGGCTTTCGTCTTGGCCGCTTTGCCCACAGGTGTCTTTCCGGCCTTCTCGGCGATCAAGGCGAGCGCCTCCTCGACGGTGATCGCCTGGGGATCCTTGCCCTTCGGCAGTGTGGCGTTGACCTTGCCCCAGTTGACATAGGGGCCGTATTTGCCGTCGCGAACGGTAATGGCGCCGCCATCAGGATGATCGCCGAGCGTCTTTAGTGCCGCCGGTGTGCCGCGCGCGCCCCGGCCGGGTGCCTGGTTCGCCTTTTCGGCGATAACAGTCACGGCGCGGTTGAGGCCGACCGAGAACACGTCCTCGACGGTTTCCAGATTGGCATAGGAACCGTCATGCAGGAGGAACGGCCCATAGCGGCCGATGCCTGACGAGATCATCTTGCCCGATTCGGGATGTTTGCCGATATCGCGCGGCAGCGAGATCAGCGCCATCGCCTTTTCATAATCGATGTCCTCGGGTTTCCAGCCCTTCGGCAGCGAGGCCCGTTTGGCTTCCTTGCCGTCGCCGCGCTGGATATAGGGGCCGAAGCGGCCGGAACGCAGCGTCAGTTCCTCGCCGGTGGTCGGATCGGTGCCGAGGTTCTTCGGCTCGTTGAGCGCAGCACCATCCGCATCTCCGCCGTTTTCGGAGGAGAGCTGGCGGGTGTAGTTGCAGTCCGGATAGTTCGAGCAGCCGACGAAGGCGCCGTATTTGCCGAGCTTCAGCGACAGGTTGCCGGTGCCGCAGACCTGACAGATTCTGGGGTCGCTGCCGTCCTCCCGTTTCGGGAAGACGAGCGGTGCCAGCGCCTCGTTCAGCGAATCCAGCACGTTGGTGACGCGCAGTTCCTTGGTGTCCTCGATCTGGGCGAAGAAATCCTTCCAGAAATCGCGCAGCACCTGCTTCCAGTTCAACTCGCCGGCGGAAATCCGGTCAAGCTTCTCTTCGAGATCGGCGGTGAAGTCGTATTCGACATATTTGGTGAAGAAGCTCTCGAGGAAAGCCGTCACCAGCCGGCCCTTGGCCTGCGGGATCAGCTTGCGCTTGTCGATCGTCACATAGTCGCGGTCGCGCAGCGTTGCCAGCGTCGCGGCATAGGTGGAGGGGCGGCCGATGCCGAGCTCTTCCATCTTCTTGATCAGCGTCGCTTCCGAATAGCGCGGCGGCGGTTCGGTGAAATGCTGCGTCGAATTGATCTTCTGCTTGGCGAGCGCCTCGCGCGCAATGATCTCCGGCAGACGGCCATCCTCGTCGCCATCGTCGCTCTGCTCGCCATCTTCCTTCTGGTCGGTATATGCGGCGATGAAACCATCGAATCGGATGACCGAACCGACGGCACGAAGCCCGGCCTTCTCGCCCTTGTTGTCGGCGGTGATTTCAGCCGTCGTGCGCTCGATCTCGGCCGACGCCATCTGGCTGGCGATGCCGCGCTTCCAGATCAGCTCGTAGAGCCGGATCTGGTCGGCATCGAGGAATTTGCGGACACGGTCGGGCGAGCGGTCGAAATCGGTCGGACGGATCGCCTCGTGCGCCTCCTGGGCGTTCTTCGCCTTGGTCGAATAGAAGCGCGGCTTCTCCGGCATGTAGCGTTCGCCGAACTGGTCGACGATGGCACTGCGCGCCGCGTCGATCGCCTCGGGCGCCATCTGCACGCCGTCGGTTCGCATATAGGTGATCAGACCGACCGTCTCGCCGCCGATATCGACGCCCTCATAGAGCTTTTGGGCAACCTGCATGGTGCGCGAGGCCGAGAAGCCGAGGTTGGAGGAGGCGGCCTGTTGCAGCGTCGAGGTCGTGAAGGGCGGTCCGGGATTACGTTTGACCGGTTTCGCCTCGACAGAGTCGACGACGTAGCTCGCGCCTTCGAGCAAGGCCTTGAGCCGGCCGGCATCCTCGCCGTTACCGATTGCGCGCGGCTGCAGTCGTTTGCCATTCGCCGAAACCAGTCTTGCCTCGAACTCGTCGCCGCGCGGCGTCTTCAGGAGCGCTGAGATGTTCCAGTACTCTTCGGAAATGAAGCGCTCGATCTCGGATTCGCGGTCGCAGACGAGACGCAGCGCCACAGACTGGACGCGGCCGGCCGAACGTGCGCCGGGCAGCTTGCGCCACAGCACCGGCGAAAGATTGAAGCCGACGAGATAGTCGAGCGCGCGGCGCGCGAGATAGGCATCGACCAGCGGCACGTCGATGTCGCGCGGATCGGCCATCGCGTCGAGCACCGCTTTCTTGGTGATCGCATTGAAGACGACGCGCTTGACCGGTTTGCCGTTCAGCACGCGCTTCTTGTTCAGCATGTCGAGAACGTGCCAGGAAATCGCTTCGCCTTCGCGATCCGGGTCGGTCGCGAGAAACAGGCCATCGGCGGACTTCACCGCGTCGGCAATGTCCTTCATCCGCTTGGCGGAGGCGCTATCGACCTCCCAAAGCATTTCGAAATCCTGATCAGGAAGAACGGAGCCGTCCTTGGCAGGCAGATCGCGCACATGGCCGAAGGAGGCGAGCACTTTGTATCCCGGACCCAGATACTTATTGATCGTCTTGGCCTTGGCAGGCGATTCCACCACTACAACATTCATGATGATTCTCTAAAAAGGAAACGACGCCAGCGTTGAAGCCAGCGCGACACACACCGCAACATGGATATCGGCCCTCCGACATGGACAGGGAAATCGCTGCGGTCAAGGGGTTTGCTACAATTTTACCTCTTGTGTCCGCTGCAGCCAAAGGAAGATTATCGGCAAAATACAATTTTAGATATGCTATCGAAGGTTTTCGACTCAGAGTTCGGCAATTCGAAAGCCGCCGCCCGATGTCGTGCCCAGGTTCAATCGGAAAGCGAGACGAGGCCGCCCTGATGCCGGTGCAGCCTGCCTGATATATCGAGTTCCAGAAGGATGAGATAGACCGCGGATGCCGATAGGCCGGTATGGCGGATGACGTCGTCGATCTCGACCGGCGTCGGCCCGAGCGCATCGATGATGCGGTTTCGATCGGAATCCCCGGGCGGCACCGACATCGGCTTGCCATCAGGGGCGGGTTCCTCCGCCATCGATGACGGGAACAGGTCGAATTGCGCAAGCGGCGCCAAGGCCTCGACGACATCGGCGGGAGCGGTGACGATCGAAGCGCCGTCCTTCAGCAGGCCGTTGGTGCCATGGCAGCGCGGATCGAGCGGTGAGCCGGGCACGGCAAACACCAGGCGGCCGAACTCGCCGGCAAGCCGCGCCGTGATCAGGGAGCCTGAACGCGCCGCCGCTTCGATGACGACGAGGCCAAGCCCGATGCCGGCGATCAGCCGGTTGCGGCGCGGGAAGTCGCGGGCGCGCGGCTCCCAGCCGAAGGGCATTTCGCTCACCGCCAAGCCATTGCCGCCTGTTATCTCTTCGAGAAGGCCGATATTCTCCGGCGGGTAGGGCTGGTCGAGGCCGCCGGCGAGCGCTGCGATCGTGCCTGTGTCGAGGCTTGCCCGGTGGGCAGCGGTGTCTATGCCGCGCGCCAGGCCGGAGACCACTGTGTAACCCGCCCGGCCGCAGTCGCGCGCTACCATCGCCGCGAATTTCGCGCCTGCGATCGAGGCGTTGCGCGAGCCGACGATGCCGACGGCCGGCCGATTGGCGGCGGCAAGCGCGCCCTTGACGGCCAGAAGCGGCGGCGCGCCGTCGATCTGCTTCAGCGCTTGCGGGTAGTCCGGTTCGCCAATACCGACGAAGCGGGCGCCGAAGCGACGCGCCGCCTCGAGTTCCCGATGCGCCTCGGCCTCACTGGCTATGCGGATTGCCCGCGTGGCGCCGCCGCGCGCCGAAAGCTCCGGCAGTGCGGCTAGCGCTGCCTCGGCCGAGCCGAAATGATTGATGAGGTCGCGAAAGGTGGCAGGGCCGATATTGTCGGAACGGATAAGGCGCAGCCAGGCAATTCTTTGCCGTTCGGTCAGCGCGACGCCTTTTTGTCCGGCGCTCAGCGCATCCATTATCCCTTTGCCCCGATCTTGCTTTCCGTCCCGCTCATCAGGCGGGAAATATTCGCCTTGTGCTTCCAGTAGGAGATGAGGGTCATGATCGCCATGACAGCCGCAACCTTTTCGTTACCCAGTATCCATAGCGCAATCGGAATGACAAGCATGGCGACCAGCGCCGACAGCGAGGAGTAACGGGTGGTGAAAGCGACCGCCAGCCAGACGGCAGCGAAGAGCACGACCATGATCGGCGCGACGCCGAGCAGGGTGCCGATATAGGTGGCGACACCTTTGCCGCCCTTGAAGCCGATCCACACCGGGAAGAGATGGCCGATAAAGGCGAAGAAGCCGGCGATGATCGCGGCCTCCTCGCCGAGGAAATAGCCGACGACCCAGGCCGCGGCCGATGCCTTCAGCGCATCGAGCAGCAGCGTCGCTGCGGCGAGCGTCCGGTTTCCTGTTCTCAGCACATTGGTCGCGCCGATATTGCCGGAGCCGATGCTGCGCACGTCGCCAAGGCCGGCGGCGCGCGTGAGGATCAGGCCGAAAGGGATCGAGCCGAAGAGATAGCCGATAATGGCGGCGGCAAGCGCGATCGGCAGCGTGATCTGCCATGACATGAGATTGGATAACATTTGCCCCCTCAGCCTCTACGTGGCCTATCCTCGAGTCAGCCTTCTCCCGCTGGGGGATGGACGGCGATAGTGTCGGTTCTAAATTGCGTGGACAAGCTTTCCCGAGACGTATGTCGCAACCGCCCGCCCACTGAAGCGCGCATCCTCGAACGGAGTGTTCTTCGAGCGGGAGAGAAGCATGTCTTTGGCGACAAGCCAAGGCTCATCGAGATCGATCAACGCGATATCAGCCGCAGCGCCCGGCTTCAGCGTGCCGGCATTCAGGCCGAAAATCTGAGCGGGACGGGTCGACATGGCGTCGATCAGACGCATCAGGCTCACCTGGCCGCCATGATGAAGCCTGAGGGCTGCCGCTAGCATGGTTTCGAGGCCGATCGCGCCGTCCTCCGCCTCGCCGAAGGGCAGGCGCTTCGTATCGACATCCTGCGGGTCGTGCGAGGAGACGATGATATCGATCGCGCCGCTCGCAAGGGCGTCGGCCATCGCCACCCGGTCGTCTTCCGGGCGCAGCGGCGGATAGAGCTTGAAGAAGGTGCGGTATTCGCCGATGTCGTTTTCGTTGAGCGCCAGATTGTTGATCGAGATGCCGCAGGTCACCTTGGCGCCGCGGCTGCGGGCGCGCTCGATCGCCTCGACCGATTCCGGCACCGAGATCATCGCGGCGTGATAACGGCCGCGCGTCAGCTGCGCGATCCTCAGATCGCGTTCGAGCGGGATGAGCTCGGCTTCCTTTGGAATGCCGGAAAGCCCGAGCCAGCTGGCGAAAAGCCCCTCATGCATGACGCCGTTGGCGCCGAGATATTTGTCGCGTGTTTCGCAGCAGATGACGGCGCCGAATTCGCGCGCATAGGTCATGATCCGGCGCAGCACCTGTGTGTCGTGGACGCTGGAATGGGCATCGGTAAAGGCGACGGCGCCTGCCTGCATCAACAGGCCGATCTCCGTCATCTCCTCGCCGGCAAGGCCCTTGGTGATGGCGGCTGCCGGATAGACGTTGACGGCGGCCGTATCCCGCGCCGTCTTCTTGACGAATTCGACGAGTGCGATGTCGTCGATGATGGGATCGGTGTCCGGCATCATGATGATCGAGGTGACGCCGCCGGCGGCGGCCGCCCGGCTCACCGAGGCGATCGTCTCACGGTGTTCGCCGCCGGGTTCGCCGACATGGACGCGCGCATCGACGAGGCCGGGCGTCGCGACAAGGCCCGTGCAGTCGCGGATGACGGCTCCATCAGGCGCGCCCTGGTTCTGCGCCTTGCCGCCGGCGGCGAGAATCACGCCGTTTTCGGCAATGATCGTCCCCACCTCGTCGAGATTGCGCGACGGGTCGATGATGCGGACGTTCTTGAGGACGATCGGGTTGCTCATGCCATCATTCCATCGCTTCGGGGGCCTTGGTTCTGCGAGACGAGCAGCGTCTCCATGACGGCCATGCGCACCGCGACCCCCATTTCCACCTGTTCGGCGATGACGCTCTGCGGCCCGTCCGCCACTTCCGAAGCGATTTCGACGCCGCGGTTCATCGGGCCGGGATGCATGACGAGCGCATCTTCCTTCGCCGCTTTCAGCGTTTCGGCGTCGAGCCCGTAGAAGTGATAGTATTCGCGCACCGAAGGCACGAAGGCGCCGGACATGCGCTCGCGCTGCAGCCGCAGCATCATCACCACGTCGGCGCCCTTCAGCCCTTCCTTCATCGAATGGAAGACCTCGACGCCCATCTCGGCGATGCCGGCCGGCAGGAGGGTCGCGGGCGCGACGACACGCACGCGGGCGCCCATGGCGTTGAGCAGCAGGATATTGGAGCGCGCCACCCGCGAATGCAGCACGTCGCCGCAGATCGCCACGATGATGCGCGAAAGTTTGCCCTTGGCGCGGCGGATCGTCAGCGCGTCGAGCAGTGCCTGGGTCGGATGTTCGTGCTGCCCGTCGCCGGCATTGACGACCGAGCAGGAGACCTTCTGGGCGAGAAGGGCGGCGGCACCGGCGCTCGAATGGCGGATCACCAGCACGTCGGGGCGCATCGCATTCAGCGTCATCGCCGTGTCGATTAGCGTTTCGCCTTTCTTCACCGAGGAATTGCCAACCGACATGTTCATCACGTCGGCGCCGAGCCGCTTGCCGGCAAGCTCGAAGGAGGCCTGTGTGCGGGTTGATGCCTCGAAGAAGAGGTTGATCTGCGTCAGTCCGCGCAGCGTCGACGTTTTCTTCTCTCTCTGGCGGCTGATCTTGACGGCCTCGTCCGCCTTGTCGAGAAGATAGGTGATATCCTGCTCGGTGAGGCCCTTGATGCCGATGAGGTGGCGGTGGGGGAAAAAGACCATGACCCTGCCTCTTGCTGTCTCTGGCGGGTCTATAAAGAGTGCTGCCCGCCGGGGCAAGCATGTGCTGTGGGCAAAGGCTTATGTCCCCATGCATTTTCGCCCGAATTCCGATAGAGCAGAATGAACCGAATCATAACTTCCGGTTTCCCTTTGCCGGGTTCTTACACTAGAAGCGAATTATGACCTCCGCCAACCGGACTGATGACAAACTCGCAGAACTCAACCAGCCGAGCCTGTGGTCCGGCATCAATGCCTATCGATCTGATCCGTTGATCGTCGATCTGACGGCGGCCCTGCCGCGCGGCATCCGCGAAGACCTGGAAAACATGGGCCGCTACGTCACCTCGCCAGAGGCGCAGGAGATGGCGCGCATGGCAAACCAGGGCACGCCGCAGCTGCGCACTCATGGTCCACGCGGTGAGCGCCTCGACGTCGTCGAATTCCATCCTGCCTGGCATGCGCTGATGCGGCGCTCGATGTCGGTCGGCCTGCATTCCTCCGTCTGGGATCCCCAGGCCGATACCGAGGCCAAGGACGAGGCCCACAAGGTTCGCGCCGCGCGGTTTTATCTGACGTCGCAGCTGGAATCCGGCCATCTCTGCCCGCTGACGATGACGAGCGCTTCCGTTGCGGCGCTCTCGGCTTCGCCCGCGGTCCAGAAGGACTGGGCGCCCAAAATTCTCTCGCGCAAATATGATTCGTCGAACAAGCCCGCCATGCAAAAATCCGCCGTGACCATCGGCATGGGCATGACGGAAAAGCAGGGCGGCACGGATGTGCGCGCCAACAGGAGCGCTGCCGAAAAGGTCAGCGAGGGCATCTACCGGCTGTCCGGGCACAAGTGGTTCATGTCGGCACCGATGAGCGATGCTTTCATCATGCTGGCGCAGACGAAGGAGGGCATGGGCTGCTTCCTCGTGCCGCGCCTTCTGGAGGATGGTTCCGCCAACGGGCTGCAATTCCAGCGGCTGAAGGACAAGGTCGGCAACCGCTCCAACGCCTCCTCCGAGGTCGAGTTTACAGACACGTTCGGTTTTCTGCTCGGTGGTCCGGATGCCGGTATCCGCACCATCCTCGACATGGTGACGCTGACGCGGCTCGACTGCGCGCTGGCCTCGTCAGGCATGATGCGCGCCTCGCTCGCCGAAGCCGTGCACCACACCCGCGGCCGCAGCGTCTTCGGCAAAATGCTCGTCAACCAGCCGATCATGACGCGCGTGCTCGCCGACATGGCGCTCGATGTTGCCGCCGCGACGGCACTGTCCTTCCGTCTAGCCGACGCCTTCGACAAGGCGCGCGGCAACGCCGAGGACGCGGCCTATGCCCGCGTCATGACGCCTGTCGCCAAATACTGGTGCTGTAAGATCGCACCGGCGCTGATCTACGAGGCGATGGAATGCATCGGCGGCAACGGCTACATCGAAGAGCGTCCGATCGCCCGCCATTACCGCGAGGCTCCGGTCAACGCCATCTGGGAAGGCTCCGGCAACGTCATGGCGCTCGACGTGCTGCGCGTGCTGAACCGCGGCAAGGATCTGTTCGAAACGGTCTTCGCCGGCCTTGCCCGCGATCTCGGCCCTGCCGGCAAGAAGACGATCGACGTGCTGCGCGCTGCAATCGCGCTTTGCGAACAGGACGAGGGCGCCGCGCGCCTGCTCGTCGAGCAACTGGCGCTCGCCGCCGGTGCAGCCGAACTCTATCGCCTTGGGGCAGGGCGCATTGCCGATGCCTTCATCGAGACGCGTCTTGCCGGCGGCTGGCGATCCACCTACGGCATGCTCGATTCCCGCTTCGACGCCAGCTACATCGTCGACCTGCTCTATCCGCCAGCGGCCTGACCGCAGCGGGGTAGGCGATCCCGAGGCCAAGACGCTCGGCCATCGGATTGTCCTACGGCGATCATCGTTTATCGTCCGGCCGGTCGCGACGTATCGCGCCGAGGTCGCCTTCCCAGCCTATCCCTGCAAGATCTACGATCGGATTTTTCCGGCGGTGCCTCTCAACGAGGCTTCGCAAAGCCTGGTCGACGGTGGCCTTTTTGTCCCGTGGTGGTCATTGTTGCGTCGAGCAAGGCATCATCGATACCGATATTCGTCCGCATGATCGCGCCCCATGAGTATGATTATCATAGAGATACACATCCACGTCACGGCAGTTCAAGCTCGGCGACGATGTCATCGCCATAAACGAAAATCCGGCCGCGTCGCCGCGGCCGGATTTCAGTGTTTACGTCCAAAAATCAGCGTTCAGAAGAAGCCACGGCGCTGCCACCAGCCGGCTTTCTTCGGCTTGCCGTCATCGCCTTCGACATTCTCGACGCGGGTGGATTTCACCGTCGGCTCGGAGGAGGAGATGTTGGATTCGCGGTTGGCGCGAACCGGCTTTGCCTCTTCCTGAACCGATGTTTCGAGATCGGCGGAGGCTTCTACCAGTTCGGGTTCGGCCTCGACCGCAGGGGCCGTCTCTGCAACCGGTTCCTCAACCGGCGCTGCGGCCGGTTTGCGGCGGCCGCGGGCACGGGCGGGCTTCACCTCTTCGGTTATGACAGGCGCGCTCTCGACGGCTGCCATCGCGGCCTGGCCTTCGTCGGCCTGTTCGGCAATCGCCTCGACCGCTACGGCTTCGCTCGGAGCGCCGTCGTTCGAAACGTCGTCGCCTTCGTCCTCGTCGCCGCCATTGTCTTCACCGGCTTCGCCAGCCGTCAGTTCCGAACCATCCTCGGCGCGATTGCGACGGCCGCCCCGCTTGCCGCGACGGCGCCGCTTGCGGCGCTGCGATTCCTCGCTTTCGGCACGTGTCTCGGGCGTGGCTTCGGTGTTTTCATCACCTTCGCCACCCTCGTCGTCGCCGTCCTCATCCTCGTCGCCGGCTTCGCCTGTCGCTGATAGCGGCTGTTCGGCATTGCCGTTGCGGCCGCGGCGGCGCCTGCGGCGCTTCCGCTTGCGATTGCCGTCGGCTTCGCTTTCCGCGCGGGCCGCGACGGGCCGCTCGGAAACGGCCGGCTTTTCCTCGAGTTCCTCGTCTTCCTCCTCATCCACTTCGATGACGATGTCGTCGTCGTCATCCTCGGGAATGGCTGCGAAGTTGAAGAGGGTTTCAATCTTGACCGGGTTTTCCACCGGCTCGCCGCGATCGATCGCGAAATGTTGCGCGCCGACCGAGCCGTCCGCATCGATGATGATCGCAACGCCGAAGCGGCTCTCATAATCGATGATCGTTTGGCGCTTGTGGTTGAGCAGGTAGAGCGCGATGTCAGGCGTGGTGCGCACGGTGATGTTGTGCGTGGTGTTCTTGAGCAGATATTCCTCGATGCCGCGCAGGACATGCAGGGCGACGGAGGACTGCGAACGCACATGGCCGCTGCCGCCGCAATGCGAGCAGACCTGCGTCGTCGATTCGAGAACCGAAGCGCGGATGCGCTGGCGCGACATTTCGAGCAGGCCAAAATGCGAGATCCGGCCGACCTGGATGCGGGCACGGTCGTTCTTCAGGCATTCCTTCAGCTTCTTCTCGACGGCGCGGTTGTTGCGCTTCTCTTCCATGTCGATGAAGTCGATGACGATCAGGCCGGCAAGGTCGCGAAGGCGAAGCTGGCGGGCGACTTCGTCTGCAGCCTCCAGATTCGTCTGCAGCGCGGTGTCCTCGATCGAATGTTCGCGGGTCGAGCGGCCGGAGTTGACGTCGATCGAAACCAGCGCTTCGGTCTGGTTCATGATCAGATAGCCGCCGGACTTCAGCGTCACCTGCGGCTGCAGCATGCGGTCGAGCTGAGCCTCGATGCCGGAACGCGAAAAGATCGGATGGATGTCGCGATAGGGCTGAACCACCTTGGCATGGCTCGGCATCAGCATTTTCATGAAGTCTTTCGCTTCACGATAGCCTTCTTCGCCGGAAACGATGACTTCGCTGATATCCTTGTTGTAGAGGTCGCGGATCGAACGCTTGATCAGCGAGCCTTCCTCGTAGACGAGGCAGGGAGCGGTGGACGCCAGCGTCAGCGTGCGCACGTTCTCCCAAAGGCGCATCAGATATTCGAAGTCGCGCTTGACCTCCACCTTGGTGCGGTTGGCACCGGCGGTGCGAAGGATGACGCCCATGCCCTGCGGCACCTCGAGCAGGCGCGCGATTTCCTTCAGGCGCTTGCGGTCGGCAGGATTGGTGATCTTGCGGGAAATGCCGCCGCCGCGCGCCGTGTTCGGCATCAAAACCGAATAGCGGCCGGCGAGCGAGAGATAGGTGGTAAGGGCTGCACCCTTGTTGCCGCGCTCTTCCTTGGCGACCTGCACGAGCAGGATCTGGCGGCGCTTGATGACTTCCTGGATGCGGTACTGCTTGCGCGGCTTGCGCTGCACGCGGTCCGGCACTTCTTCCATCGCGTCTTCGGCGCCGACGGATTCGATGACTTCTTCTTCACCGTGATCGTCATCATCGTCGTCGTCATCGTGGCGACGCTTGCTGGTATCGACGTCCTCGGAGATCGAGTCGGTTTCCACCATCGCGGCCATCGCGCCGCCGGTCGAACCGTCATCCTCATTGTCGACGCTCGACGCGCCTTCGGCTTCGACGTCTGTGGGAACAGCGTCCTCGGTCGCGGTCGTTTCGGCAACCGGTTCGGCTGCCTTCTTGCGGCTGCGACGCGGCCTTGCCTTCTTGGCCGGCGCTTCCTCGGCGGCCTCGGGCGATGCCGCGGCCTCTACCGCTGCGGTCTCTTCCGTTACGGCAGCCGCTTCCGGCGCGATGCCGACATCCGGCTGATCCTGCTTGGAAAGATCGACCATCGGCGCGGTTTCGACATGCTCGACGTCTTCGTCGCGGCGATGCTCCTCGGCTTCGGCCCGAAGCAGCGCCTGACGGTCGGCAAGCGGTATCTGATAATAGTCGGGATGGATTTCGGCGAAGGCCAGGAAACCGTGCCGGTTGCCGCCGTAATCGACGAAGGCGGCTTGCAGCGAGGGTTCGACCCTCGTTACCTTTGCAAGATAGATGTTGCCGCGGATCTGCTTCTTGTGCTGGGACTCGAAGTCAAATTCTTCTATGCGGTTCCCGCGAACGACAACGACGCGCGTCTCTTCCTCGTGAGACGCATCGATAAGCATTTTGTCTGCCATGTAAGCTGTGCTCCTCGGCGTGGCCGCGAGAGCGCATTCCCGACTGCTGTTGAGACAGAAAGAATGCGGTCCACTGTAGCCGCGCCGGATAATGAAAGTCGCGCCTGATGCGAGGGGGAGGGCAGCAGCCAGACCGCAGCCGGAACCATTTCGGTCCGGGGCCTGTACACTTCAGATAAAACCTGCTGCGAAACCATCAACAACCAAGCGTGATCGACAAATACGAAGACCCGTTCGGGTCCGATGAGTTTGCTCCCTGAGAGCGTGGTGGCTGATCCACCAATGAATTCCGACAATAAGCCGGAAAATCAGGATCCAGTTCTAGGGATTAAGCGCATGAGACGGCGGACGATGACCGGTGTGGCGCCAGGTCCTGATCTGGCTGGCAGCCTTTGCGGCGACTCTATCCCGTCAACACTTTACCCTGAAATTCGTTGTATGTTTTCTGTGTCACAATAGCAAGGGAAAAGCCAAATGTGCCATAATATTGATGGATTTCGCAACGCATAGAAGCTGGGGATAAAGTGATCGCGATTCGGCAGGCTGCAGCGGGTGTTTCGTCACAGGGACGTTGGCCGCAGCCGCGTCGGGTCCATCGCAATACAGATAGGGTGTGGCGGTTTATTGTTTAAGAGGGCTCGGATCGCGGCGAAATCCGCAGCGCGGCGATCGACATTCGCAAGGCGGGTTCTGGCGGCGCTTCTGGTCGTTAGTCTGCTGCCGGCAGCTGCCAGCTCCGTCGAGGCCAAGGATCCGCTGCTTGCCTATGGCGCGCGCATCGTCGGCGACGACGCAAGGACCCGCATCGTCATTGATTTCGATCGCGAGCCGCGTTTCTCCGTCCACTATATCGCCAATCCGGAACGCATCGTCGTCGACTTGCCGGCGACCGCCTTCGGTTTTGCGGCGAAGGATCTTGCCGCCCGCGGCCTGTTCAAGGATATCCGCTACGGCAAGATGGACGAAGAGAGCGCCCGCATCGTGCTGACGACGACAGGGCCGGTGAAGCTGGCGCTTGCCAAGGTGCAGGCCGATGAGACGGGCAACGGCCATCGCCTCGTGCTCGATGCAGAGATGATCGACAAGAAGGCCTTTGCCGAACTGGTGAAGACGCAATCCTGGAGCGACCGGACTGAGGCGGCTCAGACGACGAGCGCCATTCCGGCACCGCAAAAGGCTGCGCCCGGCGATTTCGTCATCGCCGTCGACGCCGGCCATGGCGGCATCGACACCGGCGCGATCGGCGTCGACACCAAGACCGAGGAAAAGCAGGTGACGCTTGCCTTCGCGAAGGCCTTGACCGACCGGCTGAACAAGGAACCGGGCATCAAGGCTTTCCTGACGCGCGAAGATGACGAGTTCCTGTCGCTTTCGCAGCGTGTGCTGATCGCCCGCCAGAATCATGCCGGCCTCTTCATTTCGCTGCATGCCGACACGCTGAAGCAGAAGGATATCCGCGGCGCGACCGTCTACACGATCTCCGACAAGGCATCCGACAAGCTCGCCGCCGACCTTGCTGAACGTGAAAACCTCTCCGACCAGATCGCCGGCAAGGAGACGGTCGCCGAGCCGCCGGAGGTTGCCGACATCCTGCTCGATCTGACGCGGCGCGAGACGCAGGCCTTCTCGATCTCGCTGGCCGAGAGCGTGCTGAATTCTTTCAAGGATCAGGTCGGCACCATCAACAATCCGCACCGTCATGCCGGCTTCCGCGTGCTGCAGGCGCCTGACGTGCCGTCGATCCTTCTCGAGATCGGCTTCCTCTCGAATGCCGAGGACGAGAAACTGCTGCTCGACGAGGCCT
Source organism: Rhizobium sp. SRDI943 (assembly GCF_057653695.1). Taxonomy (NCBI): domain Bacteria; kingdom Pseudomonadati; phylum Pseudomonadota; class Alphaproteobacteria; order Hyphomicrobiales; family Rhizobiaceae; genus Rhizobium; species Rhizobium sp. SRDI943. The sequence continues at coordinate 1,405,153 of NZ_CM172787.1, forward strand.
GGCGCGGCAAGATCGCCGGTCTCTTGACCGACGCAGTCAAGCGATACCGCGCCGCCGTCATGGCGAATGGCGGCTGACGGCCGCCGCCTAAAGATCTGTAGCGGTTGCAGTACGGCGACATGCATGAAAACAAAGATTTAAGTGCGCCGCATGAATCAAATTCTGAGCAAGATACCTCAGATTGACGGCGGCGCCGGGCGTTGCTTGGATGTGACAGTTCTAATGAAACGCGGCCGCAGCGGTGAATGCGGCGCAGACAGCCCTATTTTGCTCACATTCACGCCGTTACTCCGGCTTATGTTTCGCAGCCTGAGGCGCGGAATTCGGCTTGTGGCGGTAGCGCTCATAGAGTAAGCCGCGCAACGTGCAAATTGCCTTGATCTGTGCAATCGTTGCGGCTGCGCCGATTGAAGATCGAAGAGACCGGTAGCTGAAATATGGTTAGACTTCTTGGATATTTCTTCGGAATGGCCTGCGTCCTGTTTCTGGTCGCGGCGGCGGGTATTGCCATCTATCTCGCCAATGTCGCGAAGGATCTCCCGGACTATGCCGTTCTGAACAGCTATGCGCCGCCGGTGACCACCCGCGTGCACGCCGGCAACGGCGCTCTGATGGCCGAATACGCCAAGGAAAAGCGTCTCTTCCTGCCGATCCAGGCTATTCCCGACCGCGTGAAGGCCGCTTTCCTGTCGGCCGAAGACAAGAATTTCTACAATCACCCGGGCGTTGATCTCACCGGTCTCGGCCGCGCAATCCTCGTCAACCTGCAGAATTTCGGTTCCGGCCGCCGCCCGGTCGGTGCCTCGACAATCACCCAGCAGGTGGCGAAGAATTTCCTTTTGAGCTCGGACCAGACGATCGACCGCAAGATCAAGGAAGCGATCCTCTCCTTCCGTATCGAGCAGGCCTACAGCAAAGACAAGATCCTCGAACTCTACCTGAACGAGATCTTTTTCGGCCTGAATTCCTATGGCATCGCCGGCGCAGCACTCACCTATTTCAACAAATCCGTCACCGAACTGACCGTCGCCGAAGCCGCCTATCTGGCATCGCTGCCGAAGGGTCCTGCCAATTACCATCCGTTCCGCCATCCGGAAGCTGCGCTCGAGCGTCGGAACTGGGTGATCGACCGGATGGTCGAGAACGGCTATGTCAGCCAGCCTGACGGCGAGGAAGCCAAGAAGCAGCCGCTCGGCGTCACCGCCCGCACCACCGGCCCCTCGCTCTTTGCTTCGGATTTTTTCGCCGAAGCCGTGCGCCGCCAACTGATCGACCAGTACGGCGAAAAGGTCCTTTATGAGGGCGGCCTTTCGGTGCGCACGTCGCTCGATCCGCAGATGCAGCTCGCTGCCCGCAAGGCGCTGCAGGACGGTCTGGTCACTTACGACGAGCGCCGCGGTTTCCACGGCCCGATCAAGCAGATCGATGCGAGCGGTGATTGGGGCAAAGCGCTTGCCGATATTCCCGCACTGTCCGATGTGCCGGAATGGCGGCTTGCCGTGGTACTCGCCGTATCCGACTCGAACGTCGACATCGGCCTACAGCCGGGCAAGGATGGAAGCGGCAAGGTTGAGGCCGATCGCCAGCGCGGCACGATCGACGCCAAGAACATGCAGTGGGCCTTCCGTTCGGCCGACGGCGCCCGCAAGACCACGAAATCGCCGGTCGGCGCCGTGTCCCCCGGTGACGTTGTCTATGTCGCAAAGCTCGGTGACAACGCGTCGACCTCCTATCGCCTGCAGCAGCCGCCGAAGGTGCAAGGTGGTCTGGTCGCCATGGATCCGAAGACCGGCCGCGTGCTCGCCATGGTCGGTGGCTTCTCCTACGCCCAGTCCGAGTTCAACCGCGCCACCCAGGCGATGCGTCAGCCGGGCTCCTCGTTCAAGCCTTTCGTCTACGCGGCGGCGATGGACAATGGTTATACGCCGGCTTCGGTCATCATGGACGCGCCGATCGAGATCGTCTCGGGCGGCCAGGTCTGGAGGCCGGAAAACTACGGCGGCGAATCCGGCGGCCCGTCTACGCTGCGTTCGGGCATCGAGCATTCGCGCAATCTGATGACGGTGCGCCTCGCCAACGATCTCGGCATGAACATCGTCGCCGAATATGCCGAGCGCTTCGGCATCTATGATCACATGCTGCCGGTTCTCTCCATGTCGCTCGGCGCCGGCGACACGACGGTGCTGCGCATGGTCTCGGCCTATTCGGTCATCGCCAATGGCGGCAAGCAGATCAAGCCGACATTGATCGACCGCATCCAGGACCGCTACGGCAAGACGATCTTCAAGCATGAGGAGCGTCTCTGCGAGGGCTGCAACGCCGGCGACTGGCAGAACCAGGAAGAGCCGAATATCGTCGACAATCGCGAAACCGTTCTCGACCCGATGACCGCCTACCAGATCACCTCGATGATGCAGGGCGTCATCCAGCGCGGCACCGCTGCCGGCAAGATCGATCTCGGCGGTCGCGACGTCGCCGGAAAGACCGGCACCACCAATGACGAGAAGGATGCCTGGTTCGTCGGCTTCACGCCGGATCTGGTCGCAGGCCTCTATATGGGCTTCGATACGCCGGCCCCGCTCGGCCGCGGCGGCACCGGTGGCGTCTTGTCCGCCCCGATCTTCAACGAATTCATGCAGGCTGCCGTCAAGGACACGCCGGAATCGAAGTTCGTCATTCCATCAGGCATGAACCTGATTTCGATCGACCGCAAGACCGGCATGGCGGCCGGCGAAGGCGATCCGAACACCATCATCGAGGCCTTCAAGCCCGGCACCGGCCCGGCCGACAGCTTCTCCGTGATCGGCATGGACAGCACCATGGCGCCGGAGGAAATCCTGAAGACTTCGCCGCAGGCGAACCAGGCCGTCCAGACCGGCACGCCCGGCCTGTTCTGACCGAGGGCCTGAATTTTATACGCCCGCTGCGGCCCTTTACATCCGCGGCGGGCGTCTCTATGTCACCAGCACCTGAAGAAGACCGAGACAGAGAAGCAGGAAAATGCGAGCGGAAATCGAAAACGTGGTCGATGAAACCAAGCAGGCTATCACCCTGCTGAGGAGGCATCTTTGACTGGGACCAAGCGATAAGACGGCTGGACTGGTTGAACAACAAGGCAGAGGATCCGAACCTCTGGAACGACGCTTCCGAAGCGCAGAAGCTGATGCGCGAACGCCAGCAGCTCGATGACGGCATCAACGGCGTCAAGCAGCTCGAACAGCAGCTGAACGACAATATCGAGCTGATCGAGCTTGGTGAGGAAGAGGGCGACCAGAGCGTCGTCAAGGAAGCCGAAGACACGCTGAAGGCCTTGAAGGCCGAGGCCGCGCGCCGCCAGGTGGAAGCCATGCTCTCCGGCGAAGCCGATGGCAACGACACCTATCTCGAAGTCCATTCCGGCGCCGGCGGCACCGAAAGCCAGGACTGGGCGAACATGCTTTTGCGCATGTACACCCGCTGGGCCGAACGCCAGCGCTTCAAGGTCGAGCTTCTCGAAGTCCATGATGGCGAAGAGGCGGGCATCAAGTCCGCGACACTGCTCGTCAAGGGTCATAATGCCTATGGCTGGCTGAAGACGGAATCGGGCGTACACCGGCTGGTGCGCATCTCGCCCTACGACAGCAATGCGCGCCGCCACACCTCCTTCTCGTCGATCTGGGTCTATCCGGTTGTCGACGACTCGATCCAGATCGAGATCAACGAAAGCGACTGCCGCATCGATACCTATCGTTCGTCGGGCGCCGGCGGCCAGCACGTCAACACCACCGACTCGGCCGTGCGCATCACGCATATCCCGACGGGCATCGTCGTGCAGTGCCAGCAGGAGCGCTCGCAGCACAAGAACCGCGCCAAGGCCTGGGACATGCTGCGTGCCCGCATGTATGAAGCCGAATTGAAGAAGCGTGAGGACGCCGCCAGTGCCGAAGCCGCTTCCAAGACGGAGATCGGCTGGGGCCACCAGATCCGCTCCTACGTGTTGCAGCCCTATCAGATGGTCAAGGACCTGCGCACCGGCGTCGCCAGCAGCGCGCCGGACGACGTTCTCGACGGCGACCTGAACGAGTTCATGGAAGCAGCACTTGCCCATCGCATCAGCGGCGCCGCCGATGCGGTCGTCGAGGATGTCGACTGATCGGATTGACGATAGATTGAAGTAACAAAGCCCCGGAGACGGGGCTTTTTTGTTTTGGAAGGCTGGCAAGTCCGGCGCGCTTCAGCGGCTCGATCGTCGAGGCGATCATAGCTCTGGTTCGGCGTAAGAACTTATCGTTTCACCTCGAGACGATGGCGGAAGGTCCGCTGAGCCGCCCTCGCATTTATATGTTCGACACTGACTTGACATTTGTCGAGTCGATGTCGAATAATGTCATTGTCGATATCGGGGCTGGAGATCACCGATGTCGATCGGCTCCCGCCAATCGGTTGCCGGTGCATGTGTGGAGGAGAAAAGGGTGGAGCTTTTGCTGGATGTGGAAGGGCTGAAGAAGTCCTTTGGTGGTGTCGCGGCATTGCGCGACGGCCGCTTCGAACTTCGCGCCGGCTCGGTCCACGCACTTTGCGGCGGCAACGGCGCAGGCAAGTCGACCTTTCTCAAGATCCTCATGGGTATCCATAATCGCGATGCTGGCTCGATCCGCCGTCGTGGCAAGGACGTAGACTTTGCCAGCCCCGCCGACGCGCTCGCCTCCGGCATTGCCATCATCGAGCAGGAGTTGAGCCCGGTTCCGCACATGACGGTAGCGGAAAACATCTATCTCGGCCGCGAGCCCTCGACACGTTTCGGCGGTATCGATTTCCGGACGATGAACCGCTCCGCCCAAGGGCTTCTCGACGATCTCGAATTCGATATCCGCGCCACCCAGTACATGATGAACCTCTCCGTTGCGCAGATGCAGCTCGTCGAGATCGCCAAGGCGCTAAGCCACGATGCCGAGGTCATCTTCATGGACGAGCCAACCTCGGCAATCGGTGAGAAAGAGGCTCAGCAGCTCTTCGCGGCCATCCGGCGCCTGAAGGGGCAGGGACGCGGCATCGTCTATGTCTCGCACCGGCTTTCGGAAATCTTCCAGATCGCCGATTCCTATACCGTGTTTCGCGACGGTGCCTATGTCGGCAGCGGAGACCTCAAGCAGATCAGCCGTCCTGATCTCATCCGGATGATCGTTGGCCGGGAACTGGCCGAGGAATATGTCAAGACCAATACGCCGACATCCGAAACCGGCCTCGAGGTTACGGCGCTGAGTTGCCCGAACAAGATCGAGGACATTTCCTTCTCCGCCCGCAAGGGCGAGATCTTCGGCATCTACGGGCTGATGGGCTCGGGCCGAACCGAGATCTTCAATTGCCTTTTTGGCCTCGAAAAATCCTCCGACGGCAGGATCGTCGTCGATGGTGCCCGCATCTCCGTGTCGAAGCCGGCGGATGCGATGGCAAATGGCCTGGCGCTGGTGACGGAGGATCGCAAGCTGACGGGCCTCAATCTCTCCGACTCCGTTCGCGCCAACATCTGTATGGCAAGCTTACCGGAGATGAGCCCTTCCTTTGCCATGAGCCGCCGTCGCGAGGCCGAGGCCAGTCGTCGGATCCAGGCGCAATTTCAGATCAAGGCCGCCCGTGACACCATGCCGGTCTCGGGCCTGTCAGGCGGCAATCAGCAGAAAGTGGTGCTCGGAAAATGGTTCCTGCGCAATCCGAAGGTGCTGCTCCTCGATGAGCCGACACGTGGCGTCGATGTCGGCGCCAAGCGCGAAATCTACCGCATCATCTGTGATTTTGCCGCGGCCGGCGGAACGGTCGTGATGATCTCATCGGAAATCGACGAAGTTCTGGGCATGTCGGACCGTATCATGGTGATGCGCGCCGGTAGGAGCGCGGGAATTTACAGCCGGGAGGAAACGGATGCCCAATCACTCGTCCACCTATCGACCTGATCAGGATCAGGTCATCCTTACGGCGCCAGAGGAGCGAGCAAGAGTGTCAGAGAGCGATGATAGCAATGCCGGCGGCTGGTTCAGTTCGGATCGGCGGCGGCTGTTGATACAGGAATACGGTATCTTTCTCGCTTTTCTGCTTCTCGTGGTGGTCCTTTCGTTCTCGAACGAGTTCTTCCTGACCGGCGGCAATATTTCCAATGTGCTCCTGCAGACTTCGATCAACGGCGTGCTTGCCATCGGCATGACCTTCGTGATCCTGACGCGCGGCATCGATCTTTCGGTCGGCTCCGTCGTGGCGCTTGCCGGCATTGTCAGCGCCAGCTTCTCGACGACCTCCGCTACGGCGGCGATCGCCGGTGCGCCCTATCCGGTGGCCATCGGACTTGCGGTCGGCATCCTGGTTGGCGTTGCCTGCGGCGCGATTTCAGGGGCGATCGTCTCGCGATTTTCCGTTCCGGCCTTCGTCGCCACTCTTGGCATGCTTTCGGCCGCGCGCGGCTTGACGCTGATCTATGGCGGCGGTCGCCCCGTTCCCGCGCTGACGCCGGCCTTCCGGTGGATCGGCACCGGCGACGTCTTCGGCATTCCGGCCCCCGTCATCATTCTCGCCGTCGTTTTCGCGGCTTCGTGGTGGATACTCAGCCGGACGCGCTTCGGCCGCTACATCTATGCCGTCGGAGGCAATCCGCATGCGGCAAAGACCTCCGGTATCGACATCGGCCGCATTCGTTTCACTGTCTATGTCATTTCCGGCGGTCTTGCCGGTCTTGCCGGCATGCTGCTCAGCGCCCGGACGGGATCGGCCCTGCCGCAGGCGGGCATTGCCTATGAGCTGGACGCGATTGCGGCGGTCGTCATCGGCGGCACTAGTCTGTCGGGTGGTGTCGGCCGGGTGACGGGCACGCTGATCGGTGCGCTCATCATCGGCGTCATGAACAACGGCCTCGATCTGATGGGGATCCAATCCTACTACCAGCAGGTCCTGAAAGGTGCCCTGATCGTCGGCGCTGTGATGCTCGACCAGAAGCGAACTTACGGGGCCTGAGCCCCATCGGAAACCGTGCCGGCCCTTGCCGGCCTGTTGCAGAGGCGAGCCATGTCGGCCGCTAAAACTTAAAGTGGAGGAGATTGAGATGAGAAAGCTTATGATTGCGCTCGCTTCGGCGACTGCTTTGCTGGCCTCGTCGGCCGTGGCCCAGGAAAAGATCAAGATCGGGGCAGCCCCTTACGGCCTCAATGCGGAGTTCATGCAGATCTGGGCGGCGGCGATGCAGGAGCACCCGGCCGTCAAGAGCGGGGAGGTCGAGCTGACTGTTTTCGACGGTCGCTATGACGCGTTGGTTCAGCAGGATCAGTTCAAGACGATGGTCACGCAGAAATACAATGCGATCATCTTTGCACCGATCGACGTCGATGCAGGCGCAGCAGCCGTACAGTCGGCGGTGGATGCCGGCATTCCGGTGATCGGTTCGAACACCCGCGTCAATTCCGACCTGCTGACCTCCTATGTCGGTTCCGACGATACCATCTCGGGCTACATGGAAGCCAAGACCGTCCTCGACAAGCTCGGCTGCAAGGGCAATGTCGTCATCCTCGAAGGCCCGGTCGGTCAGTCCGCACAGATCTCGCGCCTGGAAGGCAATAAGAAGGCGCTCGCCGAATGCCCTGACGTGAAGGTCCTCGAAGACCAGACGGCGAACTGGTCACGTGCCGAAGCGCAGACGCTGATGGAAAACTGGCTGACCGCGCATCCGAAACAGATCAACGGCGTGATCGGCCAGAACGACGAGATGGCGCTCGGCGCCATCGAGGCGATCAAGGCTGCGGGGCTCGACGAGAAGAGCTTTGCGATCGCGGGCATCGACGGCATCACCGACGCTCTTCGCGCCGTCAAGGCCGGCGAGATGACGTCGATCCTGCAGGACGCACGTGCACAGGCTCAGGGCGCTCTCGACCTGGCCATCTTCCACGCCAAGAAGGGCGACTACAAGCCGCAGTCCGATATCTGGGCGACCTACAAGGATATGCCGTGGAACGACGGCAAGGACAAGAACTACAATGTGCCGTGGACGCCGGTGACGGCCGACAATGTCGACAAGCTGCTCGCAACACGTAAATAATCCATTGTGTGGGGCGGGTGCGCCCGCCCCATTTCTCAGACAAGCCGGGAAAAGATCCATGACCGATTCAAAACAGATTGATCTGAATTTTTCGCTGGGCGGCAAGGTCGCCCTGGTAACGGGCGGCGCCTCCGGCATCGGCGATGCCATCGCATCGGCATTTGCCGCCAAGGGCGCGGTCGTCGGCGTGATCGACATCAATGAAACGGTCGCGAAATCCAAGGCCGACGCCCTCGGAAATGGCGCGAAATCCTTCGTCTGCGACGTTTCCAACCCGCAATCGGTGGAAGCCGTCATCGCTGCGGCGCAGGCGGCCTTTGCCCATATCGATATCGTCGTCAACAGCGCCGGTGTCGCCATGCTCGCCCCCGCCGAGGATCTCACCCTGGAGGCCTGGGACAGAACCATAGACATCAATCTCAAGGGAACGTTCCTCGTCTGTCAGGCTGTAGGCCGGGTCATGCTCAAGGCGGGCAGCGGCGGCAGGATCATCAATATCGCCTCGCAGGCCGGCACGGTCGCCATCGATCAGCACGTGGCCTATTGCGCCTCCAAATTCGGCGTCATTGGCCTTTCCAAGACGCTCGCCGCCGAGTGGGGGAAATACGGCATAACCGTCAATACGATTTCGCCGACGGTGGTTCTAACCGAGCTTGGAAGAAAGGCCTGGGATAACCCGCGCGGAGAGGAGCTGAAGAAGCGCATCCCGACGGGACGCTTCGCCTATCCCGAGGAGATCGCTGCGGCGGCGGTGTTTCTGGCATCGAGCGGCGCCGAGATGATCAACGGCGCGGATCTTCTGATCGATGGCGGCTATACCATTGTCTGACACGCGGAAAACAGGAGGAACCATGCAGCGGTTTATCAACAATCCGGACGAGGTCGTCGAGGATACGGTCAAGGGCTTCGTCAAGGCGCATGCCGATATGGTCAGGCTCGGCAACGGCAATCCGCGCGTCATCGTTGCGCGCCATGCGCCCGTCGCGGGCAAGGTCGGCGTCATCACCGGCGGTGGTTCCGGCCATGAGCCCGCCTTTATCGGCTATACCGGACGCAACATGCTGGATGCCGTCGCGGTGGGTGAGCTGTTTTCGTCGCCGACGGCCAAGAGTTTTCTCGATGCCGCGCGCGAGGCCAATGGCGGCAACGGCGTCGTCTGCCTCTACGGCAATTATGCCGGTGACAACATGAACGTGAAGATGGCGATCAAGCTTGCCGCCAAGGAGGGCATCACGATCGCGACCGTCGTCGCCAATGACGATGTATGTTCGGCCGGACCGGACGAGCGCGAGAAGCGACGTGGCGTCGCCGGCGAGATATTCATGTGGAAATGCGCAGGCGCCAAAGCGGAGCAGGGGGCGAGCCTCGAGGAAGTGCAGGCGACAGCGCAAAGGGCGATCGACAATTGCCGCTCCATCGGCATCGGCCTCGGTCCCTGCACGCTGCCCGCCGTTGGGCATCCCAACTTCCAGATTGCGCCGGGCACGATGGAAGTCGGCATTGGCCATCACGGCGAGCCGGGGGTCCGGGTCGAGCCGTTGAAGCCTGCCGCCGAGGTCGCACGCGAAATGGCCAGGATCGTTCTGGACGATCACGGCCTGGCATCGGGAACCGAAGTGGCCGTCATCGTCTCCGGCCTCGGCGCGACGCCCTTGAACGAGCTTTATATCCTTCACGACACGATCGAAACCGAGATTACCGGGCGCGGACTGAAAATCTACAAGACCTATATCGGTAATTACTTCACCTCGTTGGAAATGGTCGGTGCGACGCTGACCGTCATGGCGCTTGACGACGAGTTGAAGACGCTACTCGACGTCGATGTCCACTGCCCGGCAATGCCTTGATGGGAGACCAAGCGAATGCAGCAATTTGACAACGCTTCCTCAGGCGACATCGTTTTCTCGCTCGCGGATCGGATCATCGAGAATCGCGCTTATCTCAGCGAGATTGACGGCAAGATCGGCGATGGCGATCATGGGGTTAACATGGCCAAGGGATTTGGCATGGCAGCCGAACGGATCAAGGGCGCAGACATGTCGCTCGCCGAAGCTCTCGACACGCTCGGCACGGTGCTGATGACGGAAATCGGCGGGTCCATGGGGCCGCTCTACGGCGTCATGTTCATTCAGTTCGCTGAAACGATCGAAAAGGCTGCGCAGATCGATGCGGGGATGTTCAGCGCAATGCTGCACAATGGTCTTGAAGGTATTCAGGCGATCGGGTCCGCAAAAGTGGGCGACAAGACCCTTCTCGATGCGCTCGTGCCCGCCATAGAGGCGTTCGATCTGGCCAATAGCGACGGAAAGTCGTTTGCGGAATCGCTGAATGTTCTCGTCGCAGCGGCGGAGGCCGGCCGGGACAGCACCCGCGATCTGGTGGCAAGGATCGGCCGGGCAAGCAGGCTCGGCGAACGTTCGCTTGGCGTTCTGGATGCTGGCGCCACTTCCTGCGCGCTGATCCTCCAGTCGCTCGCGCTTGGCGTAGAGGCAAGGCTTCGGCCATCCGCATAAAAACAGCGGGTTTTGGTGAGAGCCCCGTGATCCTCCCGAGTATCACCTTTCCGGCTGCGTTGGCGGCCGGAAATCATTGTGCGGAGAATGTTGAAAACCGGAGCCTTTGCGCTCATCTTCGCGGGCGATTTGAACATCGCAGGGAAACCAGGAAGCATGACCGTCAAGACATCATCAGCGCGGAAGAACGGTAGCGTGCGAAACAGCGCTGACGATGCGTCGGAACCCATCCCGCTGCGGTTTGGCGATGATCCCTATGTCTGGGCCTGCTGGCTCTATTATGAGGACGGCATGACGCAGGGCGACATTGCCGATACCATGGGAATTTCGCGGGCAACGGTGAACAGCTATCTCGCCGATGCGCGCGCCCGCGGAATCGTCAATATCTCCATCGAGCCGGCGCGCCTGAGTTCGCTGACGATTGCTCAGGAGTTGAAACGGCATTTCGGTCTGCAGGACTGTCTCGTCGTTCCGAGCGACGACAATACCCGCCCGCTCATCGACCGTCTCGGGCGCGCAGGCGCTCAAGCGCTGCAGAGGCTTGTGAAATCCGGTGATACGCTGGCCGTCGTCTGGGGCCGCACGGTCATGGCGGTCGGTGAGCAGACCTCGATAAGTGGCCTGCAGGACGTCACCGTGGTCCAGGCAACCGGCGGAACCAGTGCGACATTCGCCTATACACCCGAACTTTGCGCAGCCGCCTTTGCCGATGCCGTGGACGCGCGGCTGATCAATATCGCAGCTCCGGCAATCGTATCCGCTCCCGATGTCCGCAATATCCTGTTGCGCGAGCCATTGATCGAAAGTCAGTTCGAGGCGCTTTCACACGCCAACAAGGTGATTTTCGGTATCGCCTCCATGCGCCCCAATTCGACCATCCATACCAGCGGATTCTTCGAATCGGTATCGTTGCAGCAATATCTGGCAAAGGATGCCGCAGGCATCGTCGCCGGACGTTTCATCGACGGGCAGGGCCGCCCGGTCGCGGGGCCGCTTGACGACCGCACGATCGGAATATCACTCGACATGCTGAAGAAGATCGGTCTGCGTATCGCTGTCGCCGGCGGTTTCGACAAGGTGCCGGCAATCCTCGCAGCCCTTCGCGGCGGCTATGTCAACGTGCTGATCACCGACGCCGCGACGGGTCGCGGCATCCTGCATGCGGACGGTGTGACGGAGGTCGACCAGAAGCTTTTACAGCGCCCGAGGGTCGAAATTGGCACGCCGCCGTCAGCGACCGGTTTTCGCACTCACATCAAGAAATTTCTGAACAACCCCGACGAGGTCGTCGAGGAAATGCTCTATGGCGCAGTGAAGGCGCACGCTGCCTATCTCGCGCCGGTCGACAGTTCTCGCCGTGCGCTCGTTGCCCGGACGGGACCGCGCGCCGGCAAGGTCGGTCTTGTGATCGGCGGCGGCACGGGACACGAGCCTGCGTTCTTCGGCTATGTCGGGAAGGGGCTTGCCGATGCCGTTGCTGTCGGCAATATCTTCTCGTCTCCGCCTCCCGGCCCGATCCTTCAATGCACCAGGGCGGCGTCCGGCGGAGAGGGTGTGCTTTTCGTCTACGGCAACTATGCCGGCGACGTCATGAATTTCGAGATGGCAGCCGAGATGGCGGCGGAGGAAAACATCGCGGTCCGCACGGTCGTGACGACGGACGACATCGCCTCATCGCCGCTGGAAGACAGGGAGGGCCGGCGCGGCGTCGCCGGCAATTTCTTCATCTTCAAGGTCGCCGGAGCGGCCTGCGACCGCGGGCTGTCGCTTGCCGCCTGCGAAACGGCGACGCGCAAGGCCAACGCACGGACATTTACGATGGGCGTTGCATTGGAACCGTGCTCGCTTCCCCAGACCCGTCGCCACAACTTTGAAATTGGCCCCGACGACATCGAGATCGGCATGGGCATCCATGGTGAACCCGGCGTCATTCGCGAAAAGATGATGACCGCCGATGAAATCACCGATCGGGTGATGGATCGCATATTCGCGGAAATGAAGCCGGCATCGGGCGACCGCGTCGCAGTATTGGTCAATTCCTTCGGCGCAACGCCGCTGATGGAGCTCTATATTCTCTTCCGACGTGTCGAGCAGCGGCTGAGTGCGAAAGGCATCGCGATAGAGGCGAATTGGGTGGGACACTATTGCACCTCGCTCGACATGGTCGGTGCATCCATATCGATCTTGCACCTCGATCAGGAATTGACGGAGTTGTTGCATCATCCTTGCGATACCGCGTTCCTGCGGGTCGCGAACTGAAGGTATAAGCGATGCGCCCGGCTGACACGGGCCGCATCCTGCTCGAACTGGGAGGATCATGATGTCGGAAAGCGCGGCGCGCCACCTTAGCAGGATGTTTCATCGCATCTCCGTTGCGATCACGGCGGAGAAGGACCGTCTCTCGGATCTGGACGGGGCTATCGGCGACGCCGATCATGGAATCACCATGGTGCTCGGCTTCACGGCGGTGAACGGGGAACTCGCAAAACTCGACCTCGATCACATGCTTCCATCAGAGGTGTTCACGTCGGCGGCGACAGCCTTTCTGAATGCCGTCGGTGCATCCACGGGACCGCTTTACGCCACGGCATTTCGCAGGGCTGCCCAGGTCCTGAAAGAGGACCAACACCTTTCAACCGCCGATCAGGCGGCGATCGTCGAGGCGATGACGGCCGGCATCAGGGAGCGTGGAAAGGGCCAGCGCGGCGACAAGACGATGCTCGATGCCTGGATCCCCGCGACCGAAGCCGCCGTCACTGCGCGGGCGCGGGCGGCCGGAAGCCTCGAAATGTGGACCAGCATATTGGAGGCGGCCGAAACCGGTGCGAATTCGACCCGTTCCATGGTTGCAACTCGGGGAAGAGCGGCCCGGCTCGGCGAGAGGTCGCTCGGACATATCGATCCAGGCGCGGCCTCGGCAGTCATCATCCTTCGCGCGATGAAGGAAACCTTCGCCGGTGACACTGTGAAAGAGCAGGATCGGTGACAGCATTTGCATGCAGGGTCATCTGCGCGGAGCAAATGCGTCTTACCGCCGGGGGCTCCTCAATTCGTCGTCTTTTCCGCGATGATGCCGCTGTCTTGAAACAGCGCTGCCGACAGATCGGCAATCTCTTCATGAACGGCTGCGCGCTCGATGCCCGGGGGATCGGTAAAGAGTTCTGCCGCAAAGGCAAGGCCGAGCGCCGTGCCCTCTGGCACGAAGACATAATGCCCAAGGCCGCCGCCGAAGATTTTAAGGACGCTGCGCCGCAGCCGCGCATGTAGCCACGACGAACATTCTTCGGCCGGTGCTGCCTTGTCGGCATCACCGACCAGGATAAGGGCGGGCGCATCGACAGCGTTCAGGCTTTCCTCGCTGAAACCGAGAACGGACCGACCCGGCGCGCAGATGAGGGCGGCCCTGATTCTGTCATCTCGGTAGGACTTCGACATCCGGGACCACGAATCGCGAAACACATCGCTGGTGCGCAGCAATGCCGGGATATGATCGGCAAGGTCGGGAAATTCTCTCGGTCCGCGCGCGCCACCCGGCTTCATCCTCGATGGTTCGAACTGCGAGAACTGGGCGATAGCGCCAAGCAGCAGCATCACGCCATAGGCTCCGGCCGAAAATCCGGCTGCGAAGACACTGTTCGTATCGATATGGCCTGAGAGATCGCTGAGCCACGCATCCCGGTGGTCGAGCATGTAGCTGAGATCAGGCGCCCGCTCCCAGAGGCAGGCAAAGCCTTCAGCGCGATAGGGCTCGATGCCGGTATTGCCGTGATGGCTGACGCCGAGCGCGGCAAATCCGCGATCGACCAGGCGTCGCGCCAGCCACTCCAGCCCGGCCGCGGATCCGCCGGTGCCATGCGACAACAGGACAAGGGGATAGGGCCTGGCCTCCGGCCGGATGGGTGCATCGCGGGCGACGGCCGCTTTCTGGAACCAGCTTCTTTCCGGTATATCGCTTTTCCGCGCGTCATCGGCGGCGGGGTACCAGAGGGACCAACTGATGGGTCTGGGTCCGGCGGCGTCCCAGTCCGACCTCTTCTCGTCGTAGAGGACGCCGTCGCGAAAGCCCAGTTTCATCTCTTGGATGCCCCCCTGAACAATTCCCAGCCGTTCAATTCGTCGCCTTCTCAACGGTGATGTCGCCGAATTCGTCGATCAGCACGGTCCAGCCATCCGGCTCCGCGGCGGGGTCGGTCTTCAGATAGACCGTGGCGAAGAGCCCCGGCTGCTTGATGATGCCGTTGGAATTCTCGGGGCGGATATCGGTCACGTAAGGCTTCAGGTCGCTGAACTCCTGCAACTCGATGGTCGAGGCGATCGCCGGGCCGGCCTCGGTCTGGGCAATCTGCTGCAGATAGACCTTCGAGGTTCTGTCCGGCTGGCGCACGGCAAAGAGCTTGTAGTAGCCGTGGCGCTGCGTCCCTTCTCCTTCGGAGCCGGCAACGCTCTCGGCGCCCGTCGGTGCCCGCTCGACATCAGGTGCGTTGCCGTCGTCCTCCCAATAGCCGGTGCTGGTCGCGAAAATCACCGATGCCGGCAGGAGGGCATCCTGCGCCGGCGCGGCCTGCGCTGTGATGCTCCATCCCGCAAGCAGGAGGCTGGTCATCAATATCCGTCGCATTGCCATCGTCTCAATCCTTGAACTGCTCGGCGAGAATACGGTCGGACCAGGAGCGGTCGGGATCAGAAAGAATGCGCGCCGTCACATGCTCCGACTGGGCGATGCGGATATGCAGCACCGACTTGACCTCGGTATTGTCGGCCACCGCATTCACCGGCCGCTTCTCCGGCTCGAGAATGTCGATATCGACGGTCACCTTGTTCGGCAGCAGAGCACCTCTCCAGCGCCGCGGCCTGAAAGCGCTGACCGGCGTCATGGCGAGCAGCGGCGCCTCGAGCGGCAGGATCGGGCCATGGGCGGAAAGATTATAAGCCGTCGATCCGGCAGGTGTCGCCACCATCAGCCCGTCGCAGATCAGTTCTTCCAGACGCACGCGCCCGTCCACCATAACCCTCAGATTCGCGGCTTGATAGGACTGGCGAAAAAGATAGACCTCGTTGATGGCGAGCGCCGTCGAGTTGGTGCCGTCGGCGTTGGCCGTCGTCATCTGCAATGGCCGGAAGACGTTTTCGACGGCGACGCAGATTCGTTCCTGAAGCCGGTCTGTACGATAGTCGTTCATCAGGAAGCCGACCGAGCCGCGATTCATGCCGTAAACCAGCTTGCCGGAGTTCATGGTGTTGTGCAGCGTCTGCAGCATGAAACCGTCGCCACCGAGCGCGACGATGACGTCGGCTTCGTCAGCCGGTACGTCACCATAGAGGCCAATCAACTCCTCACGCGCGGCAAGCGCCTCCGTCGTCGGTGAGGCGAGAAAGGAAAGCGTCTGAAATGAACGGCCCATGCAATGCCCTTTATGATGCTACCCTAGCTAAAGGATAAAGCCCTTGTGCGACAAGGGCGTTTTCTATCGCCAAGCGTTTTGAGCTGCAGCCGACCAGTCGACGCAGACACGGATTTCCCCTTTACAGAATCATAGAATCTGCTAGTTGGGCAATTATTGCCCTTGTAGCTCAGTTGGTAGAGCACCTGATTTGTAATCAGGGGGTCCCGGGTTCGAACCCTGGCGGGGGCACCAGCCTACGCTCCGTGAGCTTCGGCTCGGCGAGCCGAAGAGAGCAGCTAAGCGGAGGCTGTCGCGTCGTAGTTCCGTCAGGAACGAAGGCGGACTGGTTCCAGAATGCTCTGGTTGGCTGCACCATCTTTCCCCTACGATACCGCCTTCTAAACCGTAGCCTGGGTTCGACGTTGCTTCGATCGATCGCACCAGCAGACTTTTCAGACAGCACGTATCGTTTGATGAACCGCGTGTGAAGGGCTGCTTCACCGCCAATTCAGCCGCGTCCGCTTATCTTCGCCTCATCATCAACGAGGAAACAGCCATGAAGCTCGCACATCTCTTTCTCGCCGCAACCATTTCCGTCGGTGCGGCTTTCGCGTCCGTGGCACCGGCCGCCGCCATGCCGGGCGAGCGGCCGACGGTGTCGACGCAGGGCGATATCGTTCAAATTCGTGATGGCTGGCGAGGTGATCGCGACCGTGATGACCGTGGCTGGCGAGGCGATCGCGGCCGTGACAATCGTGGCTGGCGCGATGGGCGCGATTGGCGCCGATCCGACTGGCGCGATGATCGCCGTCACTCGCGGCGGTGGCGTGCCGAGCGTTGGCAGGAGCGCCGCGAGTGGCGCGATCGCGATCGTGGTATGCCGTTCTGGCTCTACCGCAGCTGACGATAAAGGCCCGGTCATCCGGGCCTTACTCATTGAGTGACGGGTTCGTTGACGCTCGCCTCTATCCTGTCGCCATTGCCGGTCTGTCCAGCGCCGGAGGGCGACATGATCGCGATGCTGAGCACGGAGACAATCATGAAGGCGACGACGGCGATCATTATACGCATAGGCGTTCAATCCTCGTTCGATTCCGGGATTAACGCATGATCGCCGTCCGCGTTCCTGCCAGTATTATTGTACCTGTCCCGGCGTCGCGGGGCCGGGCGCCGTCGGCGACAGGGGATCGGGCTGGTGGATTGGGTGCGATGTGTCCACCCAGATGATGCTGATGATAATCACGACGAAGACCGCGATGAAGAGGATACCGAAAATCAGCGGTCGAATGGCCATGATAGGGATCGTTCCTTCTTGCTTCTGAGCTGGTCGCTACAACCGGACATCGCCCGATCATAGTGCCCCGGGGCGTCATTCCAAGGCAAAAGTGGATTTTTCCGTCATCGGAGCCTGGCTGCGGGTTAGCGGCGGACGAGCGAAAGCGGCTTACCACCTTCCTCCTTCGACTTATCGAAATTGCCGTCGGCGCGCATGTCGAAGCCAAGCGACGAACCGTCACGGCCCATCAGCGTCAGCCCGAAACCCTCGATATGCCAGACTGCGAGCTTCAGTCTGGCGACATTGGCAGCGCAATCTTCGGAAAGTGACAGCAGCGCGTTGCCGTCCGCATCGACATCGCCGTTGAGCGTCACGCCGCAGAGCCTTTCGCCGTCCGGTCTTTGCATCGTCCATGTCCCGGCAAGGCTGCTGACGGTCGGCAGGCGATCGACGCCGTCAGGGGCCGCGATCAGCAACAGCGCCGCACCATCCTCCGTCTTCATCGGCGAACCTTCGTTCTCGACGAAGCGAGCGAGCACCTTGCGCGTCGCATCGATCAGGATGACGCCGCCATTGCCGTCGAAATTCCAGGAATAGGCTTCGGCAAGTGCCGGCAGCGGCTTGATGCAGGAGTCCTGACCGGAGAGCGAATAGCCGCCGATCGCTTCGCCGGTTTCCAGCGTCAGCCGGCATCCGGCTCCTCCGTCTTCCGCGGCAACGAGATATGTCCCGGCCTGCGCTTTGAGAATATCGGGATCGATATCCTGCCCGTATGCGAAACCGCAGACGAGGAGTGCTGCCGCCGAAGCCGCGAGCCTAGGGACGAAACGGATCATGACAATTCCCCTTTGTCGCGACGACAGCGCTGCGCGTCTTTTCAGACGCGCATAGGACTCTGTAGCACTTTGAATGACTGCCTGCGGGCCAGCCTATGCCTTCAGGTGGAGCCGCGCCGCATAAAGCGCGATTGCCGCTGCGTTCGAGACGTTGAGCGATTTGATCGCGCCCGGCATGTCGAGACGGGCAAGTGCGTTGACGGTTTCCCGCGTCTTCTGCCGAAGTCCCTTGCCCTCGGAGCCGAGCACCAGCGCCACCTTCTCGCCCGAGAAGGTGCCTTCGAGTGGCGCCGGCCCTTCCGAATCGAGACCGATGGTGGAGAAACCGAGCTTGTGCAATTCACCGAGCGCATCGGCGAGATTGGTCACCTGTATATAAGGTATCAGTTCCAGCGCGCCGGAGGCGGACTTGGCGAGCACGCCCGATTCGGTCGGGCTATGTCTCTGGGTGGTGATGACCGCACCCGCATTGAAGGCGACGGCCGAGCGCATGATCGCGCCGACATTGTGCGGATCGGTCACCTGATCGAGGACGAGCAGGAGAGGGCTTTCCTTCAGCGCTTCGAGCCGGCGGACCGGAAGCGGCCGTGTTTCCAGCATGACGCCCTGATGGATCGCCTCGGGGCCGAGCACCTTGTCGATCTCCTGCGGCGAGACGATCTCGAAGGGCATGCCGAGCGCTTCGACGTCGACTTCGAGGCGCGCCAGTGCGTTCTGCGTTACGAACAGCTTGATCTTCTTGCGCTCGGGATTGTCGAGCGCTGCACGCACCGTATGCAGGCCATAGAGATGCACCTGGTCGGGCGCAAGCGCCGGCGGCTTCCAGTCGTCACCGCCGCGCTTTCGCTTCTGCGGTTGAGGCGTCGGAATCTCCCCGCGTTCGCGCTTGGCGTCACGGTGGGCGCGCCGCAGAGTGGCGTAATGCGTATCCTTGGCGGATGGGTCTGTCGCGGTCTTGCCGCCGGATTTGTTGTCTTTGCTCATGCAGCTTTATAGCCATGGCGCTCGCTGCCGCATAGGCTTTCTTTCATATGCCGGCTTTCGGCGGCGAATGAAATTTTTCGTGTTTTTTCCGTTGTCATCGTGTTGACAGACTGAAATGCTCCGGTCATATACGCGGCGCAGACGACGGGCGGCAACGCTTCGAAGTCTGACGAACTTGGTCTTGCGATCCGGACGAAAAACTGGAGAGATGCCCGAGTGGTTAAAGGGGACGGACTGTAAATCCGTTGGCTCAGCCTACGTTGGTTCAAATCCAACTCTCTCCACCATTCGTCATCGGATCGGACCACCCGCGCGGGTATAGCTCAATGGTAGAGCAGCAGCCTTCCAAGCTGAATACGCGGGTTCGATTCCCGCTACCCGCTCCAGTTTCCGCTACTCGACTTCATACGACCGCTGCCGCGGTAGTCCCGAGATGTCTCCGGCGCTGGCGGAGAAGCTGACGGTTGTGGCTGTCGGCGGGCAGGGAAGGGCGCTCGACGCCGAACGTCTATGGCGCGTCTCAGGCGGTCGATGCGATTTTCTCTAAGATTTCAGCGATTTTCGAGGGGGCTTTGGCGAATCGCCTTGCAGGCGGCGAATTGTCTCCCATATGCGCTGTCAGGCCAAGAATGGCGTCTGCAATTAAGTCTTGCGCAATGTCGCCGAAAGCCTTAAACGGCGGCACTAAACCGGTTCGCCGGGGCCACCATTTTCGTTCACAGGAAGCATTCAAATGGGAAAGAGTAAGTTTGAGCGCAACAAGCCGCACGTCAACATTGGCACGATTGGCCACGTTGACCACGGTAAGACGTCTCTGACGGCAGCGATCACGAAGTACTTCGGTGAGTACAAGGCGTACGACCAGATCGACGCGGCTCCGGAAGAAAAGGCGCGTGGCATCACGATTTCGACGGCTCACGTTGAATACGAGACGCCGGCCCGCCACTACGCCCACGTCGACTGCCCCGGCCATGCCGACTACGTCAAGAACATGATCACCGGTGCTGCCCAGATGGACGGCGCGATCCTGGTGTGCTCGGCCGCTGACGGCCCGATGCCGCAGACGCGCGAACACATCCTGCTGGCTCGCCAGGTTGGCGTTCCGGCGATCGTGGTGTTCCTGAACAAGGTCGACCAGGTTGACGACGCCGAGCTTCTCGAACTGGTCGAGCTCGAAGTTCGCGAACTGCTGTCGTCCTACGACTTCCCGGGCGACGATATCCCGATCGTCAAGGGTTCGGCGCTTGCTGCTCTTGAAGATTCGGACAAGAAGATCGGCGAGGATTCGATCCGCGAACTGATGGCTGCTGTCGACGCCTACATCCCGACGCCTGAGCGTCCGATCAACCTGCCGTTCCTGCTGCCGATCGAAGACGTGTTCTCGATCTCTGGCCGCGGTACGGTTGTGACCGGCCGCGTCGAGCGTGGTATCGTCAAGGTTGGCGAAGAAGTCGAGATCGTCGGCATCCGTCCGACGACGAAGACGACGGTGACCGGCGTTGAAATGTTCCGCAAGCTGCTCGATCAGGGCCAGGCCGGCGACAACATCGGCGCGCTGATCCGCGGCGTTACCCGTGATGGCGTTGAGCGTGGCCAGATTCTGTGCAAGCCGGGTTCGGTCAAGCCGCACAAGAAGTTCATGGCTGAAGCCTACATCCTGACGAAGGAAGAGGGTGGCCGTCATACGCCGTTCTTCACCAACTACCGTCCGCAGTTCTACTTCCGCACGACCGACGTGACGGGCATTGTGACGCTGCCGGAAGGCACGGAAATGGTCATGCCGGGCGACAACGTCACGGTATCGGTCGAGCTGATCGTTCCGATCGCGATGGAAGAAAAGCTGCGCTTCGCGATCCGCGAAGGCGGCCGCACCGTCGGCGCCGGTATCGTCGCGTCGATCGTCGAGTAACTTTCGAGTTATCCGCAATTATGAAGACCCCGCTGGAAACAGCGGGGTTTTTCATTTTGATGGCTTCCTGTAGGTTTAACAGGTGTTGTAAAAATATCGTTAAGTTGGCCTGTCACAGTATTTTGTTCATCTCACGTTCAGAAACCGGTTTGTGATTGGGTCAATGTAGTCCAGACTCCTCCTTGCAAAGAGGAGAGCCCGGATGATTCCAAAGGCCACATTCGCTGCGACGATATTCGCGATGTATGTTTTCACGATGTTTTTCATCGCTGCAATACCGCAAGAAGTTGTTCAGTCTGCCGTAGTGCAGATTGGCGAGGTAAGTGTCGTCAAGTGACGACCTTTGCCGAACATCGCAGGGTTCTGCGGTGATCGGAAATGATCGGTCAGGTGCTCCCGGATAGGATGCTCCTGGCGACGCGGGGGTGAACCCTTGCAGGACGCTCGCTTGCTCTTCGCGCGGAAGCGTCTATCTATGCCTCCGATTTCATGACGCGGAGGATATTCCATGAAGAGACGTATTCTATTCACCGGCGGTTCGGGCAAGGCAGGTCGCCATGCGGTGCCGTGGCTCGTCAATGCCGGCTACGAGGTTCACAACCTCGATCTCGTGCCGCTCGATAGCCCCGGCGTCACCAATCTCATCGCCGACATCACCGATAGCGGTCAGGTCTTCAACGCGCTTTCGATGCATCGCGATTTTCCCGATCTCGACGCGGGCAGGGGCGTACAGCCCTTCGACGCCGTCGTGCATTTCGCCGCCATCCCGCGCATCCTGATCAAGCCCGACAACGAAACCTTCCGTATCAACACGATGGGCACCTATAATGTCATCGAGGCGGCGGTGAAACTCGGCATCCGGAAGATCATCGTCGCATCGAGCGAGACGACCTACGGCGTCTGCTTCGCCGAAGGCCATCGCGATTTCCACCAGTTCCCGCTAGAGGAGGACTACGACGTCAATCCGATGGATTCCTACGGCCTTTCCAAAGTGGTCAACGAAAAGACGGCGCGCGCCTTTGCCGAACGTTCGGGCTTCGACATCTATGCGTTGCGCATCGGCAACGTCATCGAGCCTGACGAATACGAGAAGTTTCCGACCTTTTTCGCCAATCCCGAGATGCGCAAGCGAATCGCCTGGAGCTATATCGACGCCCGCGACCTCGGGCAGATCTGCCATCTCTGCATCGAGAAGGACGGCCTCGGCTACCAGGTCTTCAACGCCGCCAACGACACCGTCTCGGCCAATACGCCATCGAAAGAGCTTGCGAAGCGATTCTTTCCGAACGTGCCCTTCACCCGCGAGATCGGCGAATATGAGGGCCTGCTCTCCAACCGCAAGATCCGCGAGGTGCTGGGTTTTAAGGAAGAACACGATTGGCGGAAATATGTGAAGGTCTGAATGGACCGTGGTTCCGCGACTGAAAGGCCGATCGCTCGCATATCAGGAGAATGGCCTTGAAAATCGAAAATCGTGCTTGCCAATCCCGTGTCGTCGTCTTAAAGGGAGCGCCATGCTTTTCAGCAGCGATTTGCGGGCCTTGGCCCAGGCGCTGAATGATCGGTATGAAGGGGTATAGCTCAGTTGGTAGAGCGGCGGTCTCCAAAACCGCAGGTCGTAGGTTCGAGCCCTACTGCCCCTGCCATTTTCCTGGATGCGGGACAGCGCGGACATGCTCGCGGCATTTCCGGCCGGGGATTGATTGGTGGCAAGTAATTTCGTTAAACTTCGGTTTCCCTCTTGTGTATTCGGAAATCGGTGTTTATTTAGGGTTCAACAGACACGCGGTGCGTGGGGCTGATAGTTTCAGCTTTACGCGCCGTAATTGCGTGGGCAGTCGATGGCATCCAAATCCAATCCGTTTACGTTTCTGCAGCAGGTTCGCTCCGAGACGTCCAAAGTTACATGGCCGTCGCGCCGCGAGACCATGATCTCGACGGTCATGGTGCTGGTGATGGTGGTTTTCGCCGCGCTGTTTTTCTTTGCCGCTGACCAGCTGATTGGCTGGGCTCTGAGCTTCGTGCTGAATACCGGCAACTGATACGGGTGGAGATGAAAATGGCGGCACGTTGGTACATCGTCCACGCATATTCCAATTTTGAAAAGAAGGTGGCTGAAGATATCGAGAACAAGGCTCGCCAGAAGGGGCTTGAGCACCTGTTCGAGAAGATCCTCGTGCCGACCGAAAAGGTGGTGGAAGTGCGTCGCGGCCGTAAGGTCGATTCCGAGCGCAAGTTTTTCCCGGGCTATGTCATGGTTCGCGCCAATCTGACGGACGAAGCCTATCACCTGATCAAGAATACGCCGAAGGTCACGGGTTTCCTTGGTTCCGACAATAAGCCCGTTCCGATTCCGGACTATGAAGCCGAGCGCATTCTCGGTCAGGTCCAGGAAGGTGTCGAGCGGCCGAAGGCCTCGATTACCTTCGAGATCGGCGAGCAGGTCCGCGTTTCCGACGGCCCGTTCGCTTCGTTCAACGGCACGGTTCAGGATGTGGACGAAGAGCGTTCGCGCCTGAAGGTGGAAGTGTCGATCTTCGGCCGCGCAACGCCGGTCGAGTTGGAATACGCTCAGGTCGAGAAGGTCTGATTGCAGAAACTGGAGGCTGGCCCTTGCGGCCTGTTTCCTGCGGACCTTGTCCGCATCCGCGTGGAAGGTGAGGGGTCTTAGCCGGACCCTAATGATCCGCACCACGCAACCGCAGCCGCCGGAGAGATCCGGCATCACGGGCCGGGCGACCGGCCGTTCATGAAAGGCAGAGAGATATGGCTAAGAAAGTTGCAGGCCAGCTCAAGCTTCAGGTCAAGGCAGGATCGGCAAACCCGTCCCCGCCGATTGGTCCGGCGCTTGGTCAGCGTGGCATTAACATCATGGAATTCTGCAAGGCGTTCAATGCCGCCACGCAGGAAATGGAAAAGGGCATGCCGATTCCGGTCGTCATTACCTATTACCAGGACAAGTCCTTCACCTTCGCGATGAAGCAGCCGCCGGTCAGCTACTGGCTGAAGAAGGAAGCGAAGATCACGTCCGGTTCCAAGACGCCCGGCAAGGGTGCCAAGGCCGGCTCCCTCACCAAGGCTCAGATCAAGTCGATCGCAGAAGCCAAGATGAAGGATCTGAACGCAGCGGATATCGAAGGTGCAATGGCGATGATAGAGGGCTCTGCCCGCGCCATGGGTCTGGAAGTGGTGGGTTAAGATCATGGCTGGTAAGCGCACGCAGAAGATCAACGAAGGTGTTGATCCCACCAAGCTCTACGCTCTGACCCTGGCCATTGGCATGGTCAAGGAACGGGCTGTCGCCAAGTTCGACGAAACCATCGAAGTCTCGATGAACCTCGGCGTCGACCCGCGCCATGCGGACCAGATGGTCCGCGGCGTCGTCAACCTGCCGAACGGCACGGGCCGTACGGTTCGTGTTGCCGTCTTCGCTCGTGGCGCCAAGGCTGACGAAGCCAAGGCCGCCGGTGCTGATATCGTCGGTGCCGAAGAGCTTGTCGAAATTGTCCAGGGCGGCAAGATCGAATTCGATCGCTGCATTGCCACCCCCGATATGATGCCGCTCGTCGGCCGTCTCGGTAAGGTTCTCGGCCCCCGCGGCATGATGCCGAACCCGAAGGTCGGCACCGTCACTATGGATGTCGCCGGAGCCGTCAAGGCTTCCAAGGGCGGCGCTGTCGAGTTCCGCGTCGAGAAGGCTGGCATCGTTCATGCCGGTATCGGCAAGGCCTCGTTCGACGCCAAGGCTCTGGAAGAAAACATCCGCGCCTTTGCTGACGCAGTCATCAAGGCGAAGCCGGCTGGCGCCAAGGGCAACTACGTCAAGCGCGTGGCGATTTCCTCGACCATGGGCCCGGGCGTCAAGATCGAGCCCGGCTCGGTCACCGGTGCTCCGGCTGCGTAAGTTTATGGCCGGGCTTTAAGCCCGGCGACTGAATTTCCGGCCTCGCAAGGGGCCGGAATATTCCGGAGAAATCCGGAATCCTGTCCGAGATTGCAGGTGGTTTTCCCTTAATCACTGTGCCTGCATGAGACGGGTAAGACCCGAATTGCATGAAGTTCGCTTCTAGGAACTCGGTTCGAGCCTTGGATGCCTTGTGCCTCTTTAGCCTTGATTGGCGCGAGAGCGCGGGGGGACAGGATCCTCAAGCGTCGCTTGGGATCTCGCATGATCCCAGGAGGCAAAAGGCAACCGGCGGGCCCATTTTCGGTCCCGCCAACTGGAGATAGGCAGTGGAAAGAGCGGAAAAACGCGAATTCGTCACGGAACTGAACGAAGTCTTCAAGGCTTCGGGATCAGTTGTCGTGGCCCACTATGCTGGTGCCACAGTCGCGCAGATGAACGACTTTCGTTCGAAGATGCGTGCAGCTGGCGGTACCGTCAAAGTCGCGAAGAACCGCCTGGCCAAGATTGCCCTTCAGGGTACGGAAGCGGAAGGGATGACCAATCTCTTCAAGGGTCAGACGCTGATTGCATACAGCACCGATCCGATCACCGCTCCGAAGGTCGTCATGGATTTCGCCAAGACCAATGACAAGATCATTGTTCTGGGTGGCGCCATGGGAACAACCACGCTCAACGCCGAAGCAGTCAAGTCGCTTGCGACCCTGCCTTCGCTCGATGAGCTGCGTGCGAAGCTGCTGGGCATGATCCAGACACCGGCTACCCGCATCGCTGGGGTTGTTGCAGCACCGGCAAGCCAGCTTGCCCGCGTGTTTGCGGCCTACGCCAAGAAGGACGAAGCCGCGTAAGGCGGTTTTTCGCTGTTTATAATCAACCGGTTCGAACCGAACAAAGGAACTAGTAAAATGGCTGATCTCGCAAAGATCGTTGACGACCTCTCCTCGCTGACCGTTCTGGAAGCTGCAGAACTGTCGAAGCTTCTCGAAGAAAAGTGGGGCGTTTCCGCTGCTGCTCCGGTAGCTGTTGCTGCCGCTGCCGGCGGTGCTGCTGCTGCTGTCGTTGAAGAAGAAAAGACCGAATTCGACGTCATCCTCGTCGAAGCTGGTGCCAACAAGATCAACGTCATCAAGGAAGTCCGCGCCATCACTGGTCTCGGCCTCAAGGAAGCCAAGGATCTCGTTGAAGCCGCTCCGAAGGCTGTCAAGGAAGGTGTCAACAAGGCTGAAGCTGCTGACATCAAGAAGAAGCTTGAAGACGCTGGCGCCAAGGCCGACGTCAAGTAATCTTGAACTGCTTTGGGAGGCAGTATCTTTACTGCCTCCCATTTGCCGTTTTTCTGAACGAATTACCCAAAAGCCGCGTCGAAACGGCTTTTGGGTAATGGGTTCTTCAAAAGGATGGTCTCGCACCGAGGGCAGCACAGCAATCCGAGCTGAGCGTTTTCTGGGGTCGGACGAGATTGAATTACTCATTGATTGACGGGATCGACTGGCCATCGGTTCCCGTCCGTTGCAGGCCCGGGTGCAAGATTTTGAAGGAGCGACGATGGCTCAGACCCTTTCGTTCAACGGTCGTAGGCGCGTACGCAAGTTTTTTGGTAAGATCCCCGAAGTCGCAGAAATGCCGAACCTCATCGAGGTTCAGAAGGCGTCCTACGACCAGTTTCTGATGGTTGAAGAGCCGAAGGGCGGCCGACCCGACGAGGGTCTTCAGGCCGTTTTCAAGTCGGTTTTCCCGATCACCGATTTCTCCGGCGCATCCATGCTGGAATTCGTGTCCTACGAGTTCGAACCGCCGAAGTTCGACGTTGACGAATGCCGTCAGCGCGACCTGACCTATGCAGCGCCGCTGAAGGTGACGCTGCGCCTCATCGTGTTCGATATTGACGAGGATACCGGCGCGAAGTCGATCAAGGACATCAAGGAACAGTCCGTTTACATGGGCGACATGCCGCTCATGACCAACAACGGCACGTTCATCGTCAACGGCACCGAGCGCGTCATCGTCTCCCAGATGCACCGTTCGCCGGGCGTCTTCTTCGATCACGACAAGGGCAAGAGCCATTCGTCCGGCAAGCTGCTCTTTGCTGCGCGCGTCATCCCCTATCGCGGTTCCTGGCTCGATATCGAATTCGACGCCAAGGACATCGTCTATGCTCGTATCGACCGCCGCCGCAAGATCCCTGTCACTTCGCTGCTGATGGCGCTCGGCATGGACGGCGAGGAAATTCTCGACACCTTCTACACGAAGTCGCTCTACAAGCGCGACGGCGAAGGCTGGCGCATTCCCTTCAAGCCGGAAACGCTGAAGGGTGCCAAGGCGATCACCGAGATGGTCGACGCCGATACCGGCGAAGTCGTCGTGGAAGCCGGCAAGAAGCTGACCCCGCGCCTGCTGCGCACGCTGTCCGACAAGGGGCTGAAGGCCCTCAAGGCCGCCGACGACGATCTGTATGGCAACTACCTCGCCGGCGACATCGTCAACTACTCGACGGGTGAAATCTACCTCGAGGCCGGCGACGAAATCGACGAGAAGACGCTTGGCATCATCCTGGCGAACGGCTTCGACGAGATCCCGGTTCTCGGCATCGACCACATCAATGTCGGCGCCTATATCCGCAACACGCTGACAGCCGACAAGAACGAGAACCGTCAGGACGCTCTGTTCGACATCTACCGCGTCATGCGTCCGGGTGAACCGCCGACCATGGAATCGGCTGAAGCCATGTTCAACTCGCTGTTCTTCGATGCGGAGCGTTACGACCTCTCCGCCGTCGGCCGCGTCAAGATGAATATGCGCCTCGACCTGACCGTCGAAGACACCGTCCGCATCCTGCGCAAGGACGACATCCTGGCCGTGGTCAGGATGTTGGTCGAACTGCGCGACGGCAAGGGCGAGATCGACGACATCGACAATCTCGGCAACCGCCGCGTCCGTTCGGTGGGCGAGCTGATGGAAAACCAGTACCGTCTCGGCCTGCTGCGCATGGAGCGCGCGATCAAGGAACGCATGTCCTCGATCGAGATCGACACGGTCATGCCGCAGGATCTGATCAACGCCAAGCCGGCCGCCGCTGCCGTGCGCGAATTCTTCGGTTCCTCGCAGCTCTCGCAGTTCATGGACCAGGTCAATCCGCTCTCGGAAATCACCCACAAGCGTCGTCTTTCGGCTCTTGGCCCGGGCGGTCTGACCCGTGAGCGCGCCGGCTTCGAAGTCCGCGACGTGCATCCGACCCACTATGGCCGCATTTGTCCGATCGAAACGCCGGAAGGCCCGAACATCGGTCTCATCAACTCACTTGCGACCTTTGCCCGCGTCAACAAGTACGGCTTCATCGAAAGCCCGTACCGCCGCATCGTCGACGGCAAGGTGACGAGCGACGTGCTCTACCTCTCCGCCATGGAAGAGGCGAAGTATTACGTCGCCCAGGCCAACGCCGAGATGAACGCTGACGGTTCCTTCGTCGACGAATTCGTCGTCTGCCGTCATGCCGGCGAAGTCATGCTCGCCCCGCGCGACAGCATGAACCTGATGGACGTCTCGCCGAAGCAGGTCGTTTCGGTCGCAGCCGCGCTCATCCCGTTCCTGGAAAACGACGACGCCAACCGCGCGCTCATGGGCTCGAACATGCAGCGTCAAGCAGTGCCGCTGCTGCGTGCCGAAGCCCCGTTCGTCGGTACCGGCATGGAGCCGGTCGTCGCCCGTGACTCCGGTGCCGCCATCGGCGCCCGCCGCGGCGGCGTGGTCGACCAGGTCGACGCGACGCGTATCGTTATCCGCGCCACGGAAGACCTCGAAGCCGGCAAATCCGGCGTCGATATCTACCGCCTGCAGAAGTTCCAGCGTTCGAACCAGAACACCTGCGTCAACCAGCGTCCGCTGGTCACCGTCGGTGACGAGGTCAACCGCGGCGACATCCTCGCCGACGGCCCGTCGACCGATCTCGGCGACCTGGCACTCGGCCGCAACGCGCTCGTCGCGTTCATGCCCTGGAACGGCTACAACTACGAAGACTCGATTCTGCTCTCCGAGCGTATCGTTGCCGACGACGTGTTCACCTCCATCCACATCGAGGAATTCGAAGTGATGGCGCGCGACACCAAGCTTGGTCCTGAGGAAATCACCCGCGATATTCCGAACGTTTCGGAAGAAGCACTGAAGAACCTCGACGAAGCCGGCATCGTCTATATCGGCGCCGAAGTTCAGCCGGGCGATATCCTCGTCGGCAAGATCACACCGAAGGGCGAAAGCCCGATGACGCCGGAAGAAAAGCTTCTGCGCGCCATCTTCGGCGAAAAGGCCTCCGACGTGCGCGACACCTCCATGCGCATGCCGCCCGGCACCTACGGCACCATCGTCGAAGTCCGCGTCTTCAACCGCCACGGCGTTGAAAAGGACGAGCGCGCGATGGCGATCGAGCGCGAAGAAATCGAGCGTCTGGCAAAGGACCGTGACGACGAGCAGGCGATCCTCGACCGTAACGTCTACGGCCGTCTGATCGAGATGCTGCGTGGCCAGGCCTCCATCGCCGGCCCGAAGGGCTTCAAGAAGGGAGCCGAGCTTTCGAACGCCGTCGTCTCCGAATATCCCCGCTCGCAGTGGTGGATGTTCGCGGTCGAAGACGAAAAGGTCCAGAGCGAGCTCGAAGCGCTTCGCGGCCAGTACGACGAATCCAAGTCGCGCCTCGAACAGCGCTTCATGGACAAGGTCGAAAAGGTCCAGCGCGGCGATGAAATGCCTCCTGGCGTCATGAAGATGGTCAAGGTCTTCGTCGCCGTAAAGCGCAAGATCCAGCCCGGCGACAAGATGGCCGGCCGTCACGGGAACAAGGGCGTCGTCTCGCGCATTGTGCCGGTGGAGGACATGCCGTTCCTCGAAGACGGCACGCATGTCGATGTCGTTCTGAACCCGCTCGGCGTGCCTTCGCGCATGAACGTCGGCCAGATCCTGGAAACGCATCTGGGTTGGGCTTGCGCCGGCATGGGTCGCCAGATCGGCGAACTGATCGACGCATACAAGGCCAATGGCAACATTGAGCCGCTGCGCAAGACCATCGGCGATGTCGTCGGAGACGGCCCCAAGGCCGAACAGGTCCATGAGTTCGACGACGACTCTGTTCTGCGCCTCGCCGACCAGTGGAAGCGCGGCGTTTCGATTGCGACGCCTGTTTTCGACGGCGCGAACGAAGCCGACGTCAACGACATGCTGCGTCTGGCAGGTCTCAAGGATAGTGGTCAGTCGACGCTCTATGACGGCCGTACCGGTGAGCAGTTCGACCGTCAGGTGACGGTGGGCTACATCTACATGCTGAAGCTCAACCACCTGGTCGACGACAAGATCCATGCTCGTTCGATCGGTCCTTACTCGCTCGTGACTCAGCAGCCGCTGGGTGGCAAGGCGCAGTTCGGCGGCCAGCGCTTCGGCGAAATGGAAGTCTGGGCGCTCGAAGCATACGGCGCGGCCTACACGCTGCAGGAAATGCTGACGGTGAAGTCGGACGACGTCGCCGGCCGCACCAAGGTCTACGAAGCCATCGTCCGAGGAGACGACACGTTCGAAGCCGGTATTCCGGAAAGCTTCAACGTTCTCGTCAAGGAAATGCGCTCACTGGGCCTCAGCGTCGAGCTCGAGAACACCAAGCTTGACGAGGCGCAGGCAGCTCAGCTGCCCGACGCGGCCGAGTAAGCACTTGATAGGGCGTGCGCTGCCAATGCGGCGCACGCCGGTCCCACCGGGCGCCGTATCCGTGTCGGCCCGGGAGGGAAGTTTCGCCGCATCCAGCGGTTATTCTCGTTTAAGCGAGGGAGGCGGCTCCCGGGAAATTGCCGCCGACATCGCATTTTGAGGGCGCTTTAGCCCATGAAGGAGACAGGCATGAACCAAGAGGTCATGAATCTTTTCAATCCGCAGGTGCCTGCACAGAATTTCGATTCTATTCGGATTTCGATCGCGTCTCCGGAGAAGATCCTCTCCTGGTCTTACGGTGAGATCAAGAAGCCGGAAACCATCAACTACCGTACGTTCAAGCCGGAACGTGACGGTCTGTTCTGCGCGCGCATCTTCGGGCCGATCAAGGACTACGAATGCCTGTGCGGCAAGTACAAGCGCATGAAGTACAAGGGCATCATCTGCGAAAAGTGCGGCGTCGAAGTCACGCTGTCGCGCGTTCGCCGTGAGCGCATGGGCCATATCGAGCTCGCCGCTCCCGTTGCCCACATCTGGTTCCTGAAGTCGCTGCCATCACGCATTTCGACGCTGCTCGACATGACGCTGAAGGATGTCGAGCGCGTCCTCTACTTTGAAAACTACATCGTCACCGAGCCGGGCCTGACCGCCCTGAAGGAGCACCAGCTCCTCTCGGAAGAAGAGTACATGCTCGCTGTCGACGAATACGGCGAAGACCAGTTCACCGCGATGATCGGCGCCGAGGCGATCTACGAGATGCTGGCCTCGATGAACCTCGAAAAGATCGCTGGCGACCTGCGTGCCGAGCTTGCCGACACCACGTCGGATCTCAAGCAGAAGAAGCTGATGAAGCGCCTGAAGATCGTCGAGAACTTCATGGAGTCGGGCAACCGTCCGGAATGGATGATCATGAAGGTCGTTCCGGTCATCCCGCCGGACCTGCGTCCGCTGGTTCCGCTCGACGGCGGCCGTTTCGCGACGTCGGATCTGAACGATCTCTACCGCCGCGTCATCAACCGTAACAACCGTCTGAAGCGCCTGATCGAGCTTCGTGCGCCTGGCATCATCATCCGCAACGAAAAGCGCATGCTGCAGGAATCCGTTGACGCGCTGTTCGACAACGGCCGTCGCGGCCGTGTCATCACCGGTGCTAACAAGCGTCCGCTGAAGTCGCTCTCCGACATGCTGAAGGGCAAGCAGGGCCGCTTCCGCCAGAACCTGCTCGGCAAGCGCGTCGACTATTCCGGCCGTTCGGTCATCGTCACCGGTCCGGAACTGAAGCTGCACCAGTGCGGCCTGCCGAAGAAGATGGCGCTCGAGCTCTTCAAGCCGTTCATCTATGCCCGCCTCGACGCCAAGGGTTACTCCTCGACCGTCAAGCAGGCCAAGAAGCTGGTCGAAAAGGAAAAGCCGGAAGTCTGGGATATCCTCGACGAGGTCATCCGCGAGCATCCGGTTCTCTTGAACCGCGCACCGACGCTGCACCGCCTGGGCATCCAGGCCTTCGAACCTATCCTGGTCGAAGGCAAGGCGATCCAGCTGCATCCGCTCGTCTGCACGGCCTTCAACGCCGACTTCGACGGCGACCAGATGGCCGTTCACGTGCCGCTGTCGCTCGAAGCTCAGCTCGAAGCCCGCGTGTTGATGATGTCGACCAACAACATCCTGCACCCGGCCAACGGCGCGCCGATCATCGTTCCCTCGCAGGACATGGTTCTCGGCCTCTACTATCTGTCGATCCTCAACCAGAACGAGCCGGGCGAAGGCATGGCCTTCTCCGATCTCGGCGAGCTGCATCACGCCCTCGAAAGCAAGGTCGTGACGCTGCACACCAAGATCCGCGGCCGCTTCAAGTCGGTCGACGAGGATGGCAAGCCTTACTCGAAGATCTATGAGACGACGCCTGGCCGTCTGCTCATCGGCGAACTGCTGCCGAAGAACGGCAAGGTGCCCTTCGATATCTGCAACCAGGAAATGACCAAGAAGAACATCTCGAAGATGATCGACACGGTCTATCGCCATTGCGGCCAGAAGGACACGGTCATTTTCTGCGACCGCATCATGCAGCTCGGCTTCGCCCACGCCTGCCGCGCCGGCATTTCGTTCGGCAAGGACGACATGGTCATTCCGGATGCCAAGGCCAAGATCGTTGCCGACACCGAAAACCTGGTGAAGGAATACGAGCAGCAGTACAATGACGGCCTCATCACCCAGGGCGAGAAGTACAACAAGGTTGTCGACGCCTGGGGTAAGGCGACCGAAAAGGTCGCCGAAGAGATGATGGCCCGCATCAAGGCGGTCGAATTCGATGAGAAGACCGGTCGCCAGAAGCCGATGAACTCGATCTACATGATGAGCCACTCCGGTGCCCGCGGTTCTCCGAACCAGATGCGCCAGCTGGGCGGCATGCGTGGCCTCATGGCCAAGCCGTCGGGCGAAATCATCGAGACCCCGATCATCTCGAACTTCAAGGAAGGCCTGACCGTCAACGAGTACTTCAACTCGACGCACGGCGCCCGTAAGGGTCTGGCAGACACCGCCCTGAAGACCGCCAACTCCGGCTACCTGACCCGCCGTCTCGTCGACGTCGCGCAGGATTGCATCGTCACGCATGTCGATTGCGGAACGCAGACGGGCCTCACCATGACCGCCATCGTCGATGCCGGTCAGGTGGTAGCCTCGATCGGCGTCCGTATCCTCGGCCGCACGGCGCTCGACGACATCGATCATCCGGTCACGGGTGAGCGCATCGTCGATGCCGGCAGGATGATCCTCGAGCCCGACGTCGTCGAAATCGAGAAGGCCGGCATCCAGTCGATCCGCATCCGCTCGGCACTGACCTGCGAAATCCAGACGGGCGTCTGCTCGGTCTGCTACGGCCGCGACCTTGCGCGCGGTACGCCGGTCAATATGGGCGAAGCCGTCGGCGTTATCGCTGCTCAGTCGATCGGCGAGCCGGGCACCCAGCTCACCATGCGTACCTTCCACCTTGGCGGTACGGCAACCGTGGTCGACCAGTCGTTCCTCGAAGCCTCGTACGAAGGTACGGTGCAGATCAAGAACCGCAACATCCTGCGCAACTCCGATGGCAACCTCGTTGCCATGGGCCGCAACATGACCGTCCAGATCTTGGACGAACGTGGTGTCGAGCGGTCGTCGCAGCGTGTGGCCTACGGTTCGAAGCTGCATGTCGACGAAGGCGACAAGGTCAAGCGCGGCCAGCGTCTGGCAGAGTGGGACCCCTACACCCGTCCGATGATGACGGAAGTGGCTGGTACCGTTCAGTTTGAAGATCTGGTCGACGGTCTCTCCGTTCTGGAAGCGACCGACGAATCGACTGGCATCACCAAGCGTCAGGTTATCGACTGGCGTTCGACCCCGCGCGGCTCGGACCTCAAGCCGGCGATCGTCATCAAGGATGCTAGCGGCAATATCGCGAAGCTCTCCCGTGGTGGTGACGCCCGCTTCTTCCTCTCGGTCGATGCGATCCTGTCGGTCGAGCCGGGCACGAAGGTCTCCCAGGGTGACGTTCTCGCCCGTTCGCCGCTCGAAAGCGCCAAGACCAAGGACATCACCGGCGGTCTGCCGCGTGTTGCCGAGCTGTTCGAAGCCCGCCGTCCGAAGGACCACGCCATCATCGCAGAGATCGATGGTACGATCCGCCTCGGCCGCGACTACAAGAACAAGCGTCGCGTCATCATCGAGCCGGCGGAAGACGGTGTCGAGCCTGTCGAATACCTGATTCCGAAGGGCAAGCCCTTCCACCTTCAGGAAGGCGACTATATCGAAAAGGGTGACTACATCCTCGACGGTAACCCGGCTCCGCACGACATCCTGGCGATCAAGGGCGTGGAGGCTCTGGCCTCCTACCTCGTCAACGAGATCCAGGAAGTCTACCGCCTGCAGGGCGTCGTCATCAACGACAAGCACATCGAGGTGATTGTCCGTCAGATGCTGCAGAAGGTGGAAATCACCGATGCAGGCGACTCGACCTATATCGTCGGCGACAATGTCGACCGGATAGAGCTCGAAGACGTCAACGATCACCTGATCGAGCAGGGCAAGAAGCCAGCCTATGGCGATCCGGTTCTTCTCGGCATCACCAAGGCATCGCTGCAGACCCCGTCCTTCATCTCGGCCGCGTCCTTCCAGGAAACGACCAAGGTGCTGACGGAAGCTGCGATCGCCGGCAAGACCGACGGTCTGCAGGGTCTGAAGGAAAACGTCATCGTCGGCCGCCTTATCCCGGCCGGCACTGGCGGCACCATGACCCAGATCCGCCGCATCGCCACGTCGCGCGACGAGATGATCCTCGAAGAGCGCCGCAAGGGTACGGGTGCTGCCGTTGCCACGCCGATGCTGCAGGACATGGCCGAAAAGGCTCCGGCTGCGGAATAACCCGCAGCTGAAGTCTATGAAATTGAAAAACCGCCCGGAGCGATCCGGGCGGTTTTGTTTTATCTGCTCTTATTATTTGGCGAGGAGGGAGGCTGCTTCCGCTTATGCTGCCTTGGCAGCGTCAGCAGCGGCGCCCTTTAGTTGAACCGGATGATCGCGACTTCGCCTTCGACAGCGCCTTGGTAGGCAGAGGCGTGCGGCTCTTCGGCCGGGACCTCGGTCAGCATGCCGATCTGGTCGAGATCTGCCTCGATGAAGCCTTCCTCGGCAAGGGCGTTCAAGGCCTCACGTACGGCAGTGTCGTCGTCAGGCGCCTTCAGCATGATGTGCAGGTCGATGCCTTCGCTGGCGTCGGACTCGTAGCCCTTGCCGATGATGATGAAGATCATCGGCCCGTCGAAATTATTGTCGTTATCAGGTGTCGTGATCATCGCCTGTCCTTCGGCTCTTTGACGATTCGGTCGCTCGAATCCTGCTGGGAGGGCCGAACGCCGCATTTGCTGATTCCTTAACTGCTTTTGCTGCAATGCCCAAGTTTTTATCTTGGGGCACAGCCGTGAATTCGTCTAGAAGGATGAAACAGGGCGTTCGGCCGGCATATCAAGGCGATACGGCGAGTTTATTTCTTAACCGGCCTTGACGAGACGGGTGGAAACCAGTAGTACCCCGGCCATCAGATCCCATGTGAGGCTTGGCTGTTCGGGGCGACTCGCCCTGAAGTTCACCTCAAACAAGGTTCTAAACGCACGTTGAAGTCATGATGCTGCACGCATGACGCATATTCTATGCGTCCTCTGCTCCTTGTGGTCCATCTGCGGAAGCGGATCGGGCCATATTTTGCGCATTGACGGAAAGCGCGCGTCACTGCCGGAGACGGCGCGAGTTCAAGCCCGCAAGGGTACTGAGATAAAACGTAAGGGATGGTTGAATGCCTACCGTAAACCAGCTGATCCGCAAGCCTCGCCAGGCGAACGTAAAGCGTAACAAGGTTCCCGCACTCCAGGAGAACCCGCAGAAGCGCGGCGTTTGCACGCGCGTCTACACGACGACGCCGAAGAAGCCAAACTCGGCTCTGCGTAAGGTCGCAAAGATCCGCCTGACCAACGGCTTCGAAGTCATTGGTTACATCCCCGGCGAAGGTCATAACCTTCAGGAACACTCCGTCGTCATGATCCGTGGCGGCCGCGTCAAGGACCTTCCGGGTGTCCGTTATCACATCATCCGCGGCGTTCTCGATACCCAGGGTGTCAAGAACCGCAAGCAGCGCCGCTCCAAGTACGGCGCGAAGCGTCCGAAGTAATTCGGTTTTGAATAATCCGGCGCTGCGCGAGGTCCTCCGCGTCATGAAGCGCCTTAACGGTTGAAGAGACAAAATATGTCCAGACGTCATAAAGCAGAAAAGCGCGAGATCAATCCGGACCCGAAGTTCGGCGATCTCGTCGTCACCAAGTTCATGAATGCCATCATGCTCGACGGCAAGAAGTCCGTTGCTGAAAACATCGTCTACGGTGCGTTCGACGTTGTCCAGGGCAAGGCCAAGCAGGAGCCGCTCACGGTTTTCCATTCTGCGCTGGAGAACATTGCCCCGCACGTTGAAGTTCGCTCGCGTCGTGTCGGTGGTGCGACCTATCAGGTCCCCGTCGATGTTCGTCCGGAGCGCCGCCAGGCTCTTGCTATTCGCTGGCTGATCGCTGCTGCCCGCAAGCGCAATGAAACGACTATGGTTGACCGCCTTTCCGGCGAACTGCTCGATGCGTCCAACAACCGCGGCTCCGCCGTCAAGAAGCGCGAAGACACGCACAAGATGGCTGACGCCAACCGCGCGTTCTCGCACTATCGCTGGTAATTCCGAACGGTATCGAAAGGCAGTCCACAATGGCTCGCGAATATAAGATCGAAGACTACCGTAATTTCGGTATCATGGCGCATATCGACGCCGGCAAGACCACGACCACCGAGCGTATTCTTTATTACACCGGCAAGTCGCATAAGATCGGCGAAGTTCACGACGGCGCAGCCACCATGGACTGGATGGAGCAGGAGCAGGAGCGTGGCATCACGATCACCTCTGCTGCCACCACGACCTACTGGAAGGGTCGTGACGGCAAAACGCGCCGCTTCAACATCATCGACACTCCCGGCCACGTCGACTTCACCATTGAAGTCGAGCGTTCGCTGCGCGTTCTCGACGGCGCCATCGCGCTGCTCGACGCCAACGCCGGTGTTGAGCCGCAGACGGAAACCGTCTGGCGTCAGGCCGAGAAGTACAATGTCCCGCGGATGATTTTCTGCAACAAGATGGACAAGACCGGTGCGGACTTCTACCGTTCCGTCGAGATGATCAAGACCCGTCTCGGTGCAACGGCTGTCGTCATGCAGCTCCCGATCGGTGCAGAAACCGAATTCAAGGGCGTCATCGACCTGGTCGAGATGAACGCACTCATCTGGCGCGACGAGTCGCTCGGCGCCCAGTGGGATGTCGTCGAGATCCCCGAGGACATGAAGGCCAAGGCTGAAGAATATCGCGAAAAGCTGATCGAGACGGTCGTCGACATCGACGAAGCCGCCACCGAAGCTTACCTCGAAGGTATTCTGCCCGACAACGATCAGATCCGTGCGCTGGTTCGCCGCGGCACGATTGACGTCAAGTTTCACCCGATGTTCTGCGGCACTGCCTTCAAGAACAAGGGCGTGCAGCCGCTGCTCGACGCCGTCGTCGACTACCTGCCGTCGCCGATGGACATCCCGGCGATCAAGGGCATCGACTTCAAGACGGAAGCCGAAATCGAGCGTCATGCCGATGACAGCGAGCCGCTTTCCATGCTCGCCTTCAAGATCATGAACGACCCCTTCGTCGGTTCGCTGACCTTCGCCCGCATCTACTCGGGCAAGCTCGAGAAGGGCACTTCGGTCATCAACACGGTCAAGGACAAGCGCGAGCGCGTCGGGCGTATGCTGCAGATGCACTCCAACTCGCGTGAAGACATCGAAGAAGCCTTCGCAGGCGACATCGTGGCTCTCGCTGGCCTCAAGGAAACCACGACGGGCGACACGCTCTGCGATCCGCTGAAGCCGGTTATCCTCGAGCGCATGGAATTCCCGGAGCCGGTCATCCAGATCGCCATCGAGCCGAAGACCAAGGGCGACCAGGAAAAGATGGGCCTCGCGCTCAACCGCCTGGCTGCTGAAGATCCGTCCTTCCGCGTCAAGACCGACCAGGAATCAGGCCAGACCATCATCGCCGGCATGGGCGAACTGCATCTCGACATCATCGTCGACCGCATGCGTCGTGAGTTCAAGGTCGAAGCAACCGTCGGCGCGCCGCAGGTTGCCTACCGCGAAACCATCACCCGGACGCACGAAGAAGACTACACGCACAAGAAGCAGTCCGGCGGTACCGGCCAGTTCGCGCGCGTCAAGATCGTCTTCGAACCGAACCCGGATGGCGACGAATTCAAGTTCGAATCGAAGATCGTCGGCGGTTCCGTTCCGAAGGAATACATCCCCGGCGTCCAGAAGGGCATCGAAAGCGTTCTGTCTTCGGGTCCGCTCGCGGG
This sequence comes from Rhizobium sp. SRDI943, assembly GCF_057653695.1. Lineage (NCBI taxonomy): Bacteria > Pseudomonadati > Pseudomonadota > Alphaproteobacteria > Hyphomicrobiales > Rhizobiaceae > Rhizobium > Rhizobium sp. SRDI943. The sequence goes on from NZ_CM172787.1 coordinate 1,443,652, forward strand.
CTTCCCGATGCTCGGCGTCAAGGCGACCCTCATCGACGGCGCCTTCCACGACGTCGACTCCTCGGTTCTCGCCTTCGAAATCGCATCGCGTGCCTGCTTCCGTGAAGCAGCCAGGAAGGCCGGCGCTCAGCTGCTCGAGCCGATGATGAAGGTCGAAGTCGTCACCCCGGAAGATTACGTCGGCGACGTTATCGGCGACCTGAACTCCCGTCGCGGTCAGATCCAGGGCCAGGAAAGCCGTGGTATCGCCGTCGTCATCAACGCGAACGTCCCGCTCGCGAACATGTTCAAGTACGTCGACAACCTGCGCTCCATGTCCCAGGGCCGCGCCCAGTACACGATGACCTTCGATCACTATTCGCCGGTTCCGTCGAACGTCGCAACTGAAATCCAGGCAAAGTATTCCGGTCAGAAGTGACCGGAATACCAATTGACCGATAACAAGAATTAGATCCCTTCGGGGACTAGCAAAACGGAGACCCGAAAATGGGAAAGAGTAAGTTTGAGCGCAACAAGCCGCACGTCAACATTGGCACGATTGGCCACGTTGACCACGGTAAGACGTCTCTGACGGCAGCGATCACGAAGTACTTCGGTGAGTACAAGGCGTACGACCAGATCGACGCGGCTCCGGAAGAAAAGGCGCGTGGCATCACGATTTCGACGGCGCACGTTGAATACGAGACGCCGGCCCGCCACTACGCCCACGTCGACTGCCCCGGCCACGCCGACTACGTCAAGAACATGATCACCGGTGCTGCCCAGATGGACGGCGCGATCCTGGTGTGCTCGGCCGCTGACGGCCCGATGCCGCAGACGCGCGAACACATCCTGCTGGCTCGCCAGGTTGGCGTTCCGGCGATCGTGGTGTTCCTGAACAAGGTCGACCAGGTTGACGACGCCGAGCTTCTCGAACTGGTCGAGCTCGAAGTTCGCGAACTGCTGTCGTCCTACGACTTCCCGGGCGACGATATCCCGATCGTCAAGGGTTCGGCGCTTGCTGCTCTTGAAGATTCGGACAAGAAGATCGGCGAGGATTCGATCCGCGAACTGATGGCTGCTGTCGACGCCTACATCCCGACGCCTGAGCGTCCGATCAACCTGCCGTTCCTGCTGCCGATCGAAGACGTGTTCTCGATCTCTGGCCGCGGTACGGTTGTGACCGGCCGCGTCGAGCGTGGTATCGTCAAGGTTGGCGAAGAAGTCGAGATCGTCGGCATCCGTCCGACGACGAAGACGACGGTGACCGGCGTTGAAATGTTCCGCAAGCTGCTCGATCAGGGCCAGGCCGGCGACAACATCGGCGCGCTGATCCGCGGCGTTACCCGTGATGGCGTTGAGCGTGGCCAGATTCTGTGCAAGCCGGGTTCGGTCAAGCCGCACAAGAAGTTCATGGCTGAAGCCTACATCCTGACGAAGGAAGAGGGTGGCCGTCATACGCCGTTCTTCACCAACTACCGTCCGCAGTTCTACTTCCGCACGACCGACGTGACGGGCATTGTGACGCTGCCGGAAGGCACGGAAATGGTCATGCCGGGCGACAACGTCACGGTATCGGTCGAGCTGATCGTTCCGATCGCGATGGAAGAAAAGCTGCGCTTCGCGATCCGCGAAGGCGGCCGCACCGTCGGCGCCGGTATCGTCGCGTCGATCGTCGAGTAATTCGCGGCTGGGCCACCTGGCCCAAGGAAAGGATAGGGACGCCGATCTCGGTGTCCCTCTCGATCTTTGAAACCGGTGGCCCGCTAACGTAACTGAAGGTAAGCCGTGTCCCTAAGTGGTGACACGCGGATAACAGACACAAGGATAAAGTCGAATGAACGGCCAGAATATCCGCATCCGCCTGAAGGCGTTCGATCACCGGATTCTCGACGCCTCCACGCGTGAGATCGTATCGACGGCTAAGCGCACCGGTGCAAGCGTCCGGGGCCCCGTTCCGCTTCCGACCCGCATCGAGAAGTTTACGGTCAACCGGTCCCCGCACATCGACAAGAAGAGCCGCGAACAGTTCGAGATGCGCACGCATAAGCGCCTTCTCGATATCGTTGACCCGACCCCGCAGACGGTAGACGCGCTGATGAAGCTCGATCTCGCCGCCGGTGTCGATGTTGAGATCAAGCTCTGAGACCTCGGGTCTTCGGGCTGAGTGAGAAGGATTGAACCGATGCGTTCAGGTGTGATTGCACAGAAGGTGGGAATGACCCGCGTCTATAACGACGCCGGCGAGCATGTCCCGGTAACGGTACTGCGTATGGAGGCCGTCCAGGTCGTTGCCACGCGCACTGTCGAAAAGAATGGCTATACCGCAGTTCAGCTCGGTGCCGGCCAGGCGAAGGTAAAGAACACGTCGAAGGCGATGCGCGGCAACTTTGCCATTGCCAACGTCGAGCCGAAGGCCAAGGTCACTGAATTCCGCGTTTCGGAAGACAACCTGCTGGAGATCGGCACGGAGATCAAGGCGGGCCACTTCGCAGCTGGCCAGCTGGTCGACGTGACGGGTACGACGATCGGCAAGGGTTTTGCCGGCGCCATGAAGCGTCACGGCTTCGGCGGTTTGCGCGCCACGCACGGTGTGTCGGTTTCGCACCGCTCGCACGGTTCGACTGGCTCGCGCCAGGATCCGGGCAAGGTTTTCAAGAACAAGAAGATGGCTGGTCACATGGGCCAGACGCGCGTCACGACGCAGAACCTGGAAGTGGTTTCGACCGATGAAGATCGCGGTCTGATCCTGATCAAGGGTGCTGTCCCTGGTTCCAAGGGTGCCTGGATCATCGTGCGCGACGCCGTCAAGTCGGCCGCGAAGTAAGGGAGCCAGATCAATGGAATTCAACGTCAAGACCCTCGAGGGAAAAGACGCCGGGAAGGTTTCCCTTTCGGACGCGATTTTCGGCCTCGAGCCCCGCGAAGACATTCTCGCCCGCGTCATCCGCTGGCAGCTTGCCAAGAAGCAGCAGGGCACGCACAAGGCTAAGGGCCGCGCGGAAGTTTCGCGCACCGGCGCCAAGATGTACAAGCAGAAGGGTACGGGCCGCGCCCGCCACCATTCGGCTCGCGCTCCGCAGTTCCGCGGCGGCGGCAAGGCTCACGGCCCGGTTGTCCGCAGCCACGAGCACGATCTTCCGAAGAAGGTTCGTGCACTCGGCCTTCGCCACGCCCTTTCGGCCAAGATCAAGGCCGATGACGTCATCGTCATCGACAACCTGGTTGCCGCTGAAGCCAAGACCAAGTCGCTCGCGTCCGTTTTCGAGACGCTCGGCCTGACCAACGCCCTCTTCATCGGCGGCGCAGAGCTTGATGGCAACTTCAAGCTTGCAGCTCAGAACATCCCGAACATCGATGTTCTGCCGATCCAGGGCATCAACGTTTACGACATCGTGCGCCGCGGCAAGCTCGTGCTTTCCAAGGCTGCGGTTGAAGCGCTAGAGGAGCGATTCAAGTGACCGATCTTCGCCACTACGATGTGATCGTCTCTCCGGCGATCACCGAAAAGTCCACGCTGGTATCCGAAAACAACCAGGTTGTATTCAATGTCGCCAAGCAGGCGACGAAGCCGGAAATCAAGGCTGCGGTCGAGGCGCTGTTCGGCGTCAAGGTCACGGCTGTCAACACTCTGCTGCGCAAGGGCAAGACCAAGCGGTTCCGCGGTTTCGTCGGCAAGCAGAAGGACGTGAAGAAGGCTGTTGTGACACTGGCTGAAGGCCAGACGATCGACGTCTCCACCGGTCTCTGAGGTATAAGAAAATGGCATTGAAAACTTTCAATCCGATCACCCCGAGCCAGCGCCAGCTGGTCATCGTCGACCGCTCGGCCCTCTACAAGGGCAAGCCGGTCAAGGCGCTGACGGAAGGTCTGACCAAGAGCGGCGGTCGTAACAACCTCGGTCGCATCACCGCCCGCTTCATCGGCGGGGGTCACAAGCGCACCTATCGTCTGATCGACTTCAAGCGTCGCAAGTTCGACGTCGAAGGCACGGTCGAGCGTATCGAATACGATCCGAACCGCACGGCTTTCATCGCGTTGGTGAACTATGCTGACGGCGAGAAGGCTTATATCATCGCTCCTCAGCGCCTCGCTGCCGGTGACAAGGTCATCGCTTCCGAGAAGGCTGTCGACGTCAAGCCCGGCAACACCATGCCGCTGCAGTTCATCCCGGTCGGCTCCATCATCCACAATGTGGAAATGAAGCCGGGTAAGGGTGGTCAGATCGCTCGCTCCGCCGGTGGCTACGCACAGCTCGTCGGCCGCGACCAGGGCATGGCGATCCTTCGCCTGAACTCCGGTGAACAGCGTCTCGTTCATGGCTCCTGCCTTGCTTCGATCGGCGCCGTCTCCAACCCTGATCACGCCAACATCAACGACGGCAAGGCCGGTCGTACCGTTTGGCGCGGCAAGCGCCCGCATAACCGCGGTGTCGTCATGAACCCGGTCGACCATCCGCACGGCGGTGGCGAAGGCCGCACCTCCGGTGGTCGCCATCCGGTGACACCGTGGGGCAAGCCGACCAAGGGCAAGCGCACCCGGTCGAACAAGTCGACCGACAAGATGATCATGCGCTCGCGTCATCAGCGTAAGAAGTAAGAGAGGAAGTCTCCAATGGCTCGTTCAGTATGGAAAGGTCCGTTCGTTGACGGCTATCTTCTCAAGAAGGCTGAGAAGGTTCGTGAAGGCGGTCGCAGTGAAGTGATCAAGATCTGGAGCCGTCGCTCCACGATCCTGCCGCAGTTCGTCGGTCTCACCTTCGGCGTCTACAACGGCAGCAAGCATATCCCGGTCAGCGTCAATGAAGACATGGTCGGTCACAAATTCGGTGAATTCTCTCCGACCCGCACCTACTACGGTCACGGCGCGGACAAGAAGGCGAAGAGGAAGTAACAATGGGCAAGGCAAAAGCCGAACGCCGGCTGAAGGACAACGAGGCGCAAGCAGTCGCCCGCACGCTCCGCGTCAGCCCCCAGAAGCTCAACCTGGTTGCTGCGGCTATCCGCGGCAAGAAGGTCGAGCGCGCACTCGCGGAGCTGGAGTTCTCCCGCAAGCGCATCGCAGGCGCCGTCAAGAAGACGCTTGAATCTGCGATTGCCAACGCCGAGAACAACCACGATCTCGACGTCGACTCGCTGGTTGTCGCCGAGGCCTATGTCGGCAAGTCGATCGTCATGAAGCGTTTCCACGCTCGTGGCCGCGGTCGCGCGTCGCGCATTGAAAAGCCCTTCGCGCACCTGACGATCGTGGTTCGTGAAGTGCAGGCAGCAGAGGAGGCCGCATAATGGGTCAGAAAATCAATCCAATCGGTTTCCGCCTCGGCATCAACCGTACCTGGGATAGCCGCTGGTTTGCGGACAATGCCGAGTACGGCCAACTGCTGCACGAAGACCTGAAGATGCGCAAGTTCGTCATGAGCGAACTGAAGCAGGCCGGGATCTCCAAGGTGGTTATCGAGCGTCCGCACAAGAAGTGCCGCGTCACGATCCACTCGGCACGTCCGGGCCTGATCATCGGCCGCAAGGGCGCAGACATCGACAAGCTCCGCAAGAAGCTGTCGGAGATGACGAATTCGGAAACGCACCTCAACATCGTCGAAGTGCGCAAGCCCGAAGTCGATGCGACGCTGGTCGCTCAGTCGATCGCCCAGCAGCTCGAGCGTCGCGTGGCTTTCCGCCGCGCTATGAAGCGCGCCGTTCAGTCCGCGATGCGTCTTGGCGCCGAGGGCATCAAGATCACCTGCGCCGGCCGTCTCGGCGGCGCTGAAATCGCCCGTACGGAATGGTACCGCGAAGGTCGTGTGCCGCTGCACACGCTGCGCGCAGACATCGACTACGGCACGGCTGAAGCAGAAACCGCTTTCGGCATCTGCGGCATCAAGGTCTGGATCTTCAAGGGCGAAATCCTTGAGCATGATCCGATGGCTTCCGAGCGCCGCGCGATGGAAGGTGACGCCCAGGGTCCGGCAAGCCGTGATCGTGACCGCGACAGAGACCGTCGCCGCGACAACGCTTGATAGCGCGCGTGGCAGAGAAGTTCGGAGAATAAGAAAATGTTGCAGCCAAAGCGTACCAAGTACCGCAAGCAGTTCAAGGGCCGCATCAAGGGCGTCGCCAAGGGCGGTTCTGACCTGGCATTCGGCGAATTCGGCCTGAAGGCACAGGAACCCAACCGCGTCAACGCGCGCGAGATCGAAGCGGCCCGCCGCGCGATCACGCGTTATATGAAGCGCGCCGGCCGTGTATGGATCCGCGTGTTCCCGGACGTTCCGGTAACCAAAAAGCCGACCGAAGTCCGTATGGGTAAGGGTAAGGGCTCCGTTGAATACTGGGCATGCAAGGTCAAGCCCGGCCGTATGATGTTCGAGATCGACGGTGTCAGCGAAGAAATCGCCCGTGAGGCGCTTCGCCTCGGCTCTGCCAAGCTCTCGGTCAAGACGCGCTTCGTTCAGCGCATTGCAGAGTAAGGAATGAGCTCATGAAAGCCTCAGACGTTCGCGCGTTCACCGCCGACCAACTCAAGGACGAGCTTGCCAAGCTGAAGAAGGAGCAGTTCAACCTGCGCTTTCAGAAGGCGACCGGCCAGCTCGAAAAGTCCTCGCGCATCAACGAAGTTCGCAAGGACATCGCCCGCGTGAAAACCATTGCCCGCCAGAAGGCGGCAGAAGTTAAGGCCTAAAGGAAGAAAAATATGCCGAAGCGCATCCTGCAGGGCGTCGTCGTTGGCGACAAGAACGAGAAGACGGTAGTGGTTCGTGTCGAGCGTCGTTTCGCTCACCCACTGCTCCAGAAGACCGTTCGTCGTTCCAAGAAGTACAAGGCCCACGACGAGAACAACCAGTACAAGATCGGCGATACCGTATCCATCGAGGAATGCGCGCCCATCTCCAAGGACAAGCGCTGGACGGTGATTTCCGCCCAGGGCAAGTAACAGAATTTTGCGCGAGGCCTTGCGTCTCGCCGAAATATCTGTATGAAGCAGCGTCAGAACGCTCGAATGCCGGGCGTTCTTTTGCTTTGAGCGCACGGAAGGTCCCGTTCGGGAAACCACCCTGGCACGATCGACCCCGCGCTATTCAGCTATTGCCGCGTCTGTGCTGCCTCACGGCAGCTCGGCCGGCGAAAATTTTCATAAGCCGGAGTAGGGGGCTAGCCCAACCATTCCGGTAAACCAAGAAGGCGACCTGATATGATTCAGATGCAAACAAACCTCGACGTCGCGGATAATTCCGGCGCACGTCGTGTCATGTGCATCAAGGTGCTGGGCGGCTCGAAGCGCAAGTATGCCTCGATCGGCGACGTCATCGTCGTTTCGATCAAGGAAGCGATCCCGCGCGGCCGTGTGAAGAAGGGTGACGTGATGAAGGCGGTTGTCGTTCGCACCGCCAAGGACATCCGTCGTGCAGATGGCTCCGTCATCCGCTTCGACACCAACGCAGCAGTCCTCATCGACAACAAGAAAGAGCCGATCGGCACCCGTATCTTCGGACCGGTTCCGCGCGAACTTCGCGCCAAGAACCACATGAAGATCATCTCGCTGGCTCCCGAAGTACTGTAAGGAGCGAAGCGATGCAGAAGATTCGTAAGGGCGACAAGGTCGTCATGCTCGCTGGCAAGGACAAGGGCCGTACCGGCGAAGTTGTCCAGGTCATGCCGAAGGAAGATCGTGCCGTTGTTCGTGGCGTCAACGTCGTCAAGCGCCACCAGCGCCAGACGCAGACCCAGGAAGCCGGCATCATCAACAAGGAAGCCCCGGTTCACCTGTCCAACGTTGCAATCATCGACAAGGATGGCAAGCCGACCCGCGTCGGTTTCAAGGTTGTTGACGGCAAGAAGGTCCGTGTGGCCAAGCGTTCTGGAGAAGTGATCGATGGCTGAGGCAAAATATGAGCCGCGGCTCAAGAAGGAATATGTCGAGCGCATCCGCAAGGCGTTGCAGGAGCAGTTCTCCTACGCCAATGAGATGATGATCCCGAAGCTCGACAAGATCGTGATCAACATGGGTGTCGGCGAAGCGACCGCTGACTCGAAGAAGCCGACGGTGGCTGCCGCCGACCTCGCAGCGATTGCCGGCCAGAAGCCGGTCATCACCCGCGCACGTAACTCTATCGCAGGCTTCAAGGTCCGCGAACAGATGCCGATCGGCGCCAAGGTCACCCTGCGCGGCGCCCGCATGTACGAGTTCATGGACCGTCTCGTGAACATCGCGCTCCCGCGCGTTCGCGACTTCCGCGGCCTGAACCCGAAAAGCTTTGACGGCCGTGGCAACTTCGCCATGGGCATCAAGGAGCACATTGTGTTCCCTGAGATCAACTACGACAAGGTTGATCAGATGTGGGGCATGGACATCATCGTTTGCACGACGGCGACGACCGACGACGAGGCACGGGCTCTTCTGAAAGAGTTCAGCTTCCCGTTCCGTCAATAACCGTAACGACGAGCGTAGAAAAGGAACCTGACATGGCGAAGACAAGCGCAGTTGAAAAGAACAAGCGCCGCCGTACTACGGTCGCTAACCAGGCCGCTAAGCGGGCTGGGTTGAAGGCGATCATCATGAACCAGGCTCTTCCGATCGAAGAGCGGTTCAAGGCCTCGATCAAGCTGGCATCCCTGCCGCGTGATGGATCGAAGACCCGTATTCGCAACCGTTGCGAAGTTTCGGGGCGTCCGCGCGCATATTACCGCAAACTGCGCATGTCGCGTATTGCGCTGCGTGAACTCGGCAATCTCGGCAAGGTGCCGGGTATCGTCAAGTCGAGCTGGTAAGGAGCAGGTTACATGACAATGACTGATCCGTTGGGCGATATGCTCACTCGCATCCGTAACGGTGCTTCTCGCCGCAAGTCGTCGGTTTCGACGCCTGCTTCGAAGCTCCGTGCACGTGTTCTCGATGTTCTGCAGTCCGAAGGCTACATCCGTGGCTATTCCGTTGTCGATTTCGGCAATGGCAAGTCGGAACTCAGCATCGAGCTGAAATATTATGAAGGCGCATCGGTGATCCGTGAGATCGGCCGTGTGTCCAAGCCGGGCCGCCGGGTTTATGTCTCGGTCAAGTCCATTCCGCAGGTCGCGAACGGTCTCGGCATCACCATCCTTTCGACTCCGAAGGGTGTGATGGCCGATCACCAGGCTCGCGAACAGAACGTTGGTGGCGAGGTTCTTTGCTCGGTCTTCTAAGATTGGGCAGGGATCTCCATAGCGAACAGACAGGATTGAAACATGTCTCGTATCGGTAAAAAGCCCGTTCAGGTGCCTGCTGGGATCACGGCTACGGTCGATGGCCAGAAGGTGACTGCAAAGGGCCCGAAGGGCGAGCTGTTTTTCGTTGCTAACGACGAAATCAGCCTCAAGCTTGAAAATAACGCCGTCGTCGTGACGCCGGTGAACCAGACCAAGGATGCGCGGTCAAAGTGGGGCATGTCCCGCACGATGATCGAAGGCATCTTCAAGGGCGTCAAGGACGGTTTCGAGCGCAAGCTTGAAATCAACGGCGTCGGTTACCGCGCCGCCATGCAGGGCAAGAACCTGCAGCTGGCCCTCGGTTTCAGCCACGACGTGATCTACGAGCCGCCGGTCGGTATCTCGATCGTTGTTCCGAAGCCGACGGAAATCGTCGTCAGCGGCATCAACAAGCAGCAGGTCGGTCAGGTTGCCGCCGAAATCCGCGAATATCGCGGTCCCGAGCCCTACAAGGGCAAGGGCGTCAAGTACGCTGACGAGCGGATCGTCCGCAAAGAAGGCAAGAAGAAGTAAGGATCACGCGAAATGGCTAGCAGGAAAGAAGCACTTGCACGTCGTGCCAACCGCGTGCGCCGTCATCTCAAGTCGGTGGCCAATGGCCGTCCGCGCCTGTCGGTTCATCGCTCCTCGAAGAACATCTACGCCCAGGTCATCGATGACGTGGCCGGCAAGACGCTTGCGTCTGCCTCCACCCTCGAGAAGGATCTGCGCGGTTCTCTGAAGACCGGTGCCGATACCGCCGCCGCTACCGTTGTGGGCAAGCTCCTCGCCGAGCGGGCCTCCAAGGCCGGTGTTACGGAAGTCGTGTTCGACCGTGGCGCCTTCATCTATCACGGCCGCATCAAGGCTCTCGCCGAAGCGGCCCGCGAAGGCGGTCTCACCTTCTGATCAGTTTCCGGCCGGACGCCTCAAGCGCCGGCCGGATTTTCGCCGGACCGCAGGCACTCTCCGAAAGGGGAGGCTAATGCGGTCCACATTTGTTTGCCGATTGCACCCGGAAAAGAAAAAGGAAGAGGACAATGGCACAGGAAAGAAGGCCGCAGCGGGACGACCGCCAGAGCCGTGAAGAGCGCGATAGCGAATTCGTCGACAAGCTTGTCGCGATCAACCGCGTCGCCAAGGTCGTCAAGGGCGGCCGTCGTTTCGGTTTTGCAGCACTCGTCGTCGTTGGCGACCAGAAGGGCCGCGTTGGCTTCGGCCATGGCAAGGCACGTGAAGTACCGGAAGCCATCCGCAAGGCAACCGAAGCCGCTAAGCGCGAACTGATCTTCGTACCGCTGCGTGACGGCCGTACGCTGCATCACGACGTTCACGGCCGCCACGGCGCCGGCAAGGTTCTGCTGCGCTCGGCCAAGGTCGGTACCGGCATCATCGCGGGCGGTCCGATGCGCGCCGTATTCGAAACACTCGGCATGCACGACGTCGTCGCCAAGTCGACCGGTTCGTCGAACCCCTACAACATGGTTCGCGCCACCTTCGACGCTCTGAAGCACCAGGTTCACCCGAAGGACATCGCAGCTCAGCGCGGCATCAAGTATGCAACGCTGCAGGCTCGTCGTAGCGCCTCCGGCAACGCCTCTGAAGAATAAGAGGAGTTTGACAGATGGCCAAGGCTACTAAGAAGGCTGAAGCGAAGACTGTCACGATCGAACAGATCGGCAGCCCGATTCGCCGTCCGGATGTCCAGCAGCGCACGCTGATCGGTCTCGGACTGAACAAGATGCACCGTCGCCGCACGCTGGAGGATACTCCTTCCGTTCGTGGCATGATCCGTGCTGTCCAGCATCTCGTTCGCGTCGTCGACGAGAAGTGAGACGGAGGAAACGCTCATGAAACTCAATGAAATCAAGGACAACGAAGGCTCGACCCACAGCCGCAAGCGCCTCGGCCGCGGTATCGGCTCGGGCTCGGGCAAGACTGGTGGTCGCGGCGTGAAGGGTCAGAAGTCCCGTTCAGGCGTCGCCATCAACGGCTTTGAAGGCGGCCAGATGCCGATCTATCGTCGCCTGCCGAAGCGTGGCTTCAACAACATTTTCGCTTCCGATTTTGTTGTCGTGTCGCTGGCCCGTATCCAGACGGCGATCGACGCCGGCAAGCTCGATGCCAAGACGACCGTTGACGCAGCTGCCCTCAAGGCTGCTGGTGTCATCCGCCGCGTCAAGGACGGCGTTCGCGTTCTCGCCGACGGCGAGATCAAGGCCAAGATCACCATCGTCGTTGCAGGCGCCTCCAAGCCTGCCGTCGAGAAGATCGAAAAGGCCGGCGGCACCGTGACGCTGCTTTCGGCTCCCGCTGCAGCCGAATAAATAATCTGATGATATATCGCCCGGAGTGCTTCACACCGGGCGATTTTGCTCCCATATGTGGGCCTCACAAAAACTTGGCTGGCGCGCCCGCGTCATGCCGGTAAGACTCGAAAACAAGGGTGAGGCAAGGGGTTGCGCCGCAATCCGTCCTGAGCCCGGTTTTGAATAATTTCATACTGATTCCGGGTCCGGTCTGTCCCCCAGAGACGCCGGAATTGGTAGCGCGGAGAAACGCATGGCTTCTGCAGCGGAACAATTGGCATCCAACCTCAATTTTTCGACCTTCGCCAAAGCCGAGGATTTGAAGAAGCGCTTGTGGTTCACACTGGCAGCTCTCCTCGTCTATCGACTCGGCACGCATATTCCGCTTCCAGGCCTCAATCCTGAAGCCTATGCCCAGGCTTTCCGCGGCCAGTCAGGCGGCATTCTCGGCCTTTTCAACATGTTCTCGGGCGGCGCTGTTCAGCGCATGGCGATCTTTGCGCTCGGCATCATGCCCTATATCTCCGCTTCGATCATTGTGCAGCTCATGACCTCGGTCGTGCCGGCGCTCGAAAACCTGAAGAAGGAAGGCGAGCAGGGCCGTAAGATCATCAACCAGTATACCCGCTATGGTACCGTTATCCTCGGTGCGCTCCAGGCCTATGGCATTGCCGCCGGCCTTGAAAGCGGCCAAGGCCTCGTCGTCGAGGCCGGCTGGTTCTTCCGCGTCTCCACCGTTCTGACGCTGCTCGGCGGCACGATGTTCCTGATGTGGCTCGGTGAGCAGATCACCTCGCGCGGCATCGGCAACGGCATCTCGCTGATCATTTTCGCCGGCATCGCCGCCGGCCTTCCGACAGCTCTTGCCGGCACGCTTGAACTCGGCCGCACCGGGGCGCTGTCGACCTTCCTCATTCTGCTCGTCATCATCGTCGCGATCGCCGTCATCGGCATCATCGTCTTCGTCGAGCGCGCCCAGCGCCGGCTGCTGATCCAGTATCCGAAGCGTCAGGTTGGCAATCGGATGTTCCAGGGCGATACCTCGCATCTGCCGCTGAAGTTGAACACGTCAGGCGTCATTCCGGCAATCTTCGCGTCGTCGCTGCTGCTGCTGCCGGCAACGGTCGCCGGTTTCGCCAACACCTCGGCAATGCCCTCCTGGGTGACATCGATCGTCGCGGCCCTCGGCCACGGTCAACCGCTCTATATGGCGCTGTACGGCGCGCTGATCGCCTTCTTCGCCTTCTTCTATACGGCCATCGTCTTTAATCCGAAGGACACGGCCGACAATCTGAAGAAGCATGGCGGCTTCATTCCCGGCATCCGTCCGGGCGAGCGCACCGCCGAATATATCGACTACGTGCTGACCCGAATCACGGTGATCGGTGCGCTCTATCTCGTCTTCGTCTGCATCCTCCCAGAGATTCTGGTGTCGCAAACCGGCATTCCATTAGCCCTTGGTGGGACTTCGCTTTTGATCGTGGTTAGCGTAACTCTTGATACGGTTGCACAGATCCAGGGTCACCTGATCGCGCAGCAATACGAAGGCCTGATCAAGAAATCGAAGTTGCGTGGAGGAAAGAGGGGGCGATGAGACTTATCCTTTTGGGGCCGCCGGGCGCGGGTAAGGGAACCCAGGCCCAGCGGATCGTGGAAAAGCACGGCATTCCGCAGCTTTCCACTGGAGACATGCTGCGTGCTGCTACCGAAGCTGGCACAGAGGTGGGGAAACGCGCCAAGGCGGTCATGGACGCCGGCAAACTCGTCTCTGATGAGATCGTCATCGCCATCGTCTCTGAGCGAATCGATCAGCCCGATTGCGCCAACGGCTTCATTCTCGATGGTTTTCCTCGCACACTCGTGCAGGCCGATGCCACCGAGGGGATGCTAAAGTCCAAGGGTCTTGACCTCTCAGTGGTTATCGAGTTTCGCGTCGACGACAAGGAACTCATCCGTCGGGTGGATGGTCGATATACCTGCGTTCAGTGCGGCACTGTCTATCATGACACTGACAAGCTCCCGGCCAAGGAAGGTGTTTGCGACAAGTGCGGTTCGACTCACTTCAAACGCCGTCCTGATGACAACGCCGAGACCATGATCAAGCGTCTCGAGGTCTACTACAAGGAAACCTCGCCGCTGATCGGCTATTACCATGCCAAGGACAAACTCAAGTCCGTGGACGGCATGGCAGAAATCGATCAGGTGACCGCCGAGGTCGAAAGCATTCTTTCCAAGCTTTAAGGCTTTGAAAATAAACTTGGCGGAACGGTTGCTTTTCAGCAGTGATTCCGCTAAACACCGCGCCAACTCGCGACATTCCATGCGATCGGCGCGGATTTCCCAGGGAAGTCCGGGTGCGGTCGTTTTGACATGTTACGGACGTAAATCTGAACGGGCGGTTCTCAAGACCGCATAACGAAGCCCACTTGCCGGATGGCAACTGGAATGCAAGGAGAATAGGCGTGGCACGTATCGCTGGCGTCAACATCCCGACTGCGAAGCGCGTTGTCATCGCGCTGACCTACATTCACGGGATCGGTTCGAAATTCGCACAGGAAATCGTCGAGAAGGTCGGTATCCCGGCTGAACGCCGTGTGCATCAGCTGACGGACGCAGAAGTCCTTCAGATCCGTGAAGCTATCGACCGCGACTATCAGGTCGAAGGCGATCTTCGTCGCGATACCGCGATGAACATCAAGCGCTTGATGGACCTCGGCTGCTACCGCGGCCTGCGTCATCGCCGCGGCCTTCCGGTCCGCGGTCAGCGCACGCATACCAATGCCCGCACCCGCAAGGGTCCGGCAAAGGCAATCGCTGGCAAGAAGAAGTAATTTCCGGGAAACCGGGGTGGGGAGGCTGGCGGTCTGCGCCGGCCTCTTTTGAGTTTGGAGCGGGACCATATAGGCGCCGTTCCGGTGTAGCCGCTGGCATTACGGCGGTGAAGAGATCAACGAAAGGAATACCATGGCTAAGGAAGCCGTCCGCGTTCGCCGTCGCGAGCGCAAGAATATCTCGTCGGGTGTCGCTCACGTCAACTCGACCTTCAACAACACGATGATCACCATCACCGATGCGCAGGGCAATGCGATCGCCTGGTCGTCGGCTGGCGCCAAGGGCTTCAAGGGCTCGCGCAAGTCGACCCCGTTCGCTGCCCAGATCGCTGCCGAAGACTGCGCCAAGAAGGCCCAGGAGCACGGTATGAAGTCGCTGGAAGTCGAAGTCTGCGGTCCGGGTTCGGGTCGTGAATCGGCTCTGCGCGCGCTCCAGGCTGCAGGTTTCATGATCACGTCCATCCGCGACGTGACCCCGATCCCGCACAATGGCTGCCGTCCGCGCAAGAAGCGCCGCGTCTGATCATCGCTCTCGTCACCGGTGAGCGCCTGCGCGCTCCCGGTGGTTTTCAAGCTCGGTTGCCACGATTGGATGGTGGCAACGAACGGAAGGCAAACTCATGATTCAGAAGAACTGGCAGGAACTGATCAAGCCGAACAAGGTGGAGTTCTCCTCGAGCTCGCGCACCAGGGCGACGCTTGTTGCCGAACCGCTGGAGCGCGGCTTCGGCCTCACCCTCGGCAACGCGCTTCGCCGCGTTCTGCTTTCCTCGCTGCGCGGTGCTGCCGTCACGGCGGTGCAGATCGATGGCGTGCTGCATGAATTCTCCTCGATTCCGGGCGTCCGCGAAGACGTCACGGACATCGTGCTCAACATCAAGGAAATCGCCATCAAGATGGATGGCGACGATGCAAAGCGCATGGTCGTGCGTAAGCAGGGCCCTGGCGTTGTCACGGCTGGCGACATTCAGACGGTCGGCGATATCGAAATCCTCAACCCCGAGCATGTCATCTGCACGCTCGACGAGGGTGCCGAGATCCGCATGGAATTCACCGTCAACAACGGCAAGGGCTATGTTCCGGCCGAACGCAATCGTGCGGAAGATGCTCCGATCGGTCTCATCCCGGTCGACAGCCTCTACTCGCCGGTCAAGAAGGTGTCCTACAAGGTTGAAAATACCCGCGAAGGACAGGTTCTCGATTACGACAAGCTGAACATGACCATCGAAACCGATGGCTCGATCACCGGCGAAGACGCCGTCGCTTTTGCGGCGCGCATCCTCCAGGATCAGCTTGGCGTCTTCGTCAACTTCGACGAGCCGCAGAAGGAAACCGAAGAGGAAGCAGTCACCGAACTCGCTTTCAACCCGGCTCTCCTGAAGAAGGTGGACGAACTCGAGCTGTCGGTCCGTTCGGCAAACTGCCTGAAGAACGACAACATCGTCTACATCGGCGACCTCATTCAGAAGACCGAAGCAGAAATGCTCCGCACACCGAATTTTGGTCGCAAGTCGCTGAACGAAATCAAGGAAGTTCTCGCTTCCATGGGCCTGCACCTCGGCATGGAAGTGCCGGCATGGCCGCCCGAGAACATCGAAGATCTCGCCAAGCGTTACGAAGATCAATACTGAAAAAACAAAAGGCAGGCTCTTTCGGCTGCCTTTCCCCGTCAAACAGCAGGCCGATCGCCTGCATGTGCCAGGAAACGGCAGGCCCACTTAGCGTAAGGGCACCTGCATTAAAGGAGAATAGCAATGCGCCATGGTAAAGCCGGCCGCAAGCTGAATAGAACTGCAAGCCACCGCAAGGCGATGTTCGCCAACATGGCGGCTTCGCTGATTACCCACGAGCAGATCGTCACGACCCTGCCGAAGGCCAAGGAAATCCGTCCGATCGTCGAGAAGCTCGTCACGCTCGGCAAGCGCGGCGACCTGCACGCTCGCCGTCAGGCGATCTCGCAGATCCGCGATGCCGCTGTCGTCGCGAAGCTGTTCGACACGATCGCAACGCGTTACGCCACCCGCAACGGCGGCTACCTGCGCATCATGAAGGCCGGCTTCCGCCAGGGCGACAATGCCGCGATGGCCGTGATCGAATTCGTGGATCGCGACGCCTATGCCAAGGGCGCTGCAGACAAGGCCCGCGTCGCTGCTGAAGAGCAGGCCGTCGCCGCTTAAATCCTCCGCTCCGGCGGAAACAGAACAGCCGGGCTGCGAAGCCCGGCTGTTTTTGTTTGTGCACGACAGCGCCACGCTTCTTTTCAGATCAGCCGTTCAACCGGCTGAGGTGCAGATAGGACAGGTTCATTTGGGCGAAGTCTTTGAAAATCGTCGTCGAGTGCAGTTCCTCCGTCTCATAGCCCTGCTTGCGGTTATTGCGCTCGGGCTGGCGCTCAGACGGTTTGGCTATGCGGCCGATCTGCCCTTCATTGTCGTCAAATATGGTGGATCGGCACTCTGGGGAGCGATGGTCTATCTGCTCGTGGCGCTGTTTGTCGCAAGGTCACGGCCGGCAGCAATTGCTGTTACAGCGCTTTTCATAGCGATCTCGGTGGAATTGTTCCGGCTTTATCACACGCCCTGGCTCGATGCGTTTCGGCTGACCACGGCAGGCGCCCTGCTGCTTGGCCGGGTATTCTCGCTTTGGAATATGCTGGCCTATGCAATCGGCATAGCCACGGCTTGCGCCTTCGATCCCGCACATCGGGCGGCCTTGTCTCCTCGCCGCTAACCTGCCGTCTCACGAACAGACGCCACTGCGCGATTGCGCGTCCGCCCTTTGCCCTTCTGCCTGTTGCGTGCGATCGGCCGGTAGGAGCGGTAGAGGATGAGCGCGATGATCAGCCCGACATAGATATATTGCTCGAGGTCGAGGATCTTGGTCGAGAGCGCGAAGTGCAGCGCCCCGCAGGCGGCGATGATATAGACGAGGCGATGTAGCCAGATCCAGTTCTTGCCGAGGCGGCGGATCGAGAGATTGTTGGATGTCAGCGCCAGCGGAATGAGCATCGCAAGCCCGGCCATGCCGAACATGATGAAGGGGCGCTTCAGCACGTCGTTGATGACGGCGGAAATATCCATCGCCTGGTCAAGCACCATGTAGACGGTGAAATGCATCAGCGCGTAGTAGAAAGTCAGCAGGCCAAGCGCGCGGCGATAGCGCAGATAGTTCCAGCCGAAGAGCTCACGGGCAGGGGAAACGGCAAGGGTCAGGATTAGGAAACGGATCGTCCAGATGCCGAGGAAGAGCTCGAAGGTCTTGACTGGATCGGCGCCGAGCTGATCGGTCGCTCCGAGATAGAAAGTCCAGGCCGCAGGCACGAGCCCGACGACATAAAGCAGCCAGACGGAGGCGGGTTGCCAGCGCTTCGGGATGGCGAGCGACAGTTCCGCCATCAGAAATTCGCCTTCAGGTCCATGCCGGCATAAAGGCTTGCCACCTCGCCGGCATAACCGTTGAAGGGCAGGGTGGGGTGGCGGCCGGCGCCGAAGAAGCCGCTTTCGCCGATGCGCCGTTCGCTCGCCTGGCTCCAGCGGGGATGGTCGACCGCTGGATTGACGTTGGCGTAGAAGCCGTATTCCTGCGGATTGGTGACCTGCCAGGTATTCTTCGGCTGCTGGTCGGTGAGTGTGATCCTGACGATCGACTTGATGCCCTTGAAGCCGTATTTCCACGGCACGACGAGGCGGATCGGTGCGCCGTTCTGGTTCGGCAGCGTTTCGCCATAGAGCCCGACGGCCAGCAGCGCCAGCGGATGGCGCGCCTCATCGAGGCGCAGACCCTCGACATAGGGCCAGTCGAGCGACTGAAAGAAACCTTTCTGCCCAGGCATCTCCTCCGGCCGCACCACGGTTTCGAAGGCGACGTATTTGGCGCTGCCGAGTGGCTCCACCTTGTCGAGCAGCGATGCCAGCGGAAAGCCGTCCCAGGGGATGACCATCGACCAGGCCTCGACGCAGCGCATCCGGTAGGTGCGCTCCTCGATCGGGAATTCCTTCATCAACGCCTCGAGGTCGAAGGTGCCTGGCTTTTTGACCATGCCGTCAACCTTGATCGTCCACGGCAGCGGCTTGAAATCGCTAGAAAGAGCTGCGGGATCGCCCTTGTCGAGGCCGAACTCATAGAAATTATTGTAGGTCGTGACGTCCTTGATCGGCGTCGCCTTCTCGTCGACCTTGTACTTGCTCTCAACGGCGGAGAGAGCCGCAGCACTCGCCTTGCCGGCGTTGTAGAGCGCCATGGCGCCAAGCGCTGCCGCACCGAGGAATTCACGACGGCGCACATAGATCTGGCGCGGCGTAATCTCCGATGACGCGATCTTCGGTGGGCGATAGCTTGGCATGTCGAAACCTCCTCGGCGGATATCCTGAAATATAGCCCTTAAACGAACCGCCGGCATGTCTAGATTAGTGTCTAAGCCTTGAATATTGCTGACGGGAAGCCAATTTTTTGTGTTCGGTCGTGATGGAATAGGCTGTAACAAAACACCGCGTCGAACCGTATATGATCGATGGGCCTCATGGCGCTTCTCCCCGGCGTACCGGATTTGGGCTTCCCGGTAGTGACAGCCCCCGTCGATTGGATTAGGACAATTCCAAAAAGCGGCGTTTGCCCGGCCCGCAGGCTCCATGTCGCCCGGCTTCGCCTGATAATTCCGACACGTTGAGGAAGACACCGATGCCAGTTTACCGTTCCAGAACCACGACCCATGGCCGCAACATGGCGGGCGCCCGCGGCCTTTGGCGCGCCACGGGCATGAAGGATTCGGATTTCGGCAAGCCGATCATCGCGGTGGTGAATTCCTTCACCCAGTTCGTGCCCGGCCACGTGCACCTGAAGGACCTTGGCCAGCTCGTTGCCCGCGAGATCGAGGCGGCCGGCGGTGTCGCCAAGGAATTCAACACGATCGCCGTCGATGACGGCATCGCCATGGGCCATGACGGCATGCTTTATTCGCTGCCCTCGCGTGAGCTCATCGCCGACAGCGTCGAATATATGGTCAATGCTCATTGCGCCGACGCCATGGTCTGCATCTCCAATTGCGACAAGATCACCCCCGGCATGCTGATGGCGTCGCTGCGTCTCAATATCCCGACCGTCTTCGTCTCGGGCGGTCCGATGGAAGCCGGCAAGGTCGTGCTGCACGGCAAGACGCATGCGCTCGACCTGGTCGATGCCATGGTCGCCGCAGCCGATGACAAGATCAGCGACGAGGACGTCCAGACCATCGAACGCTCGGCCTGTCCGACCTGTGGTTCCTGCTCCGGCATGTTCACCGCCAATTCGATGAACTGCCTGACGGAAGCCCTCGGCCTGTCGCTGCCCGGCAACGGCTCGACGCTTGCCACCCATCTCGACCGCAAGCGCCTCTTCGTCGAGGCCGGTCATCTGATTGTCGATCTCGCCCGCCGTTATTACGAGCAGGATGACGTCAAGGCGCTGCCGCGCACCATTGCCTCCAAGCAGGCCTTCGAGAATGCCATGACGCTCGATATCGCCATGGGCGGTTCCACCAATACGGTCCTGCACATTCTTGCCGCCGCCCATGAAGGCGAGATCGATTTCAATATGGCCGATATCGACGCGCTGTCGCGCCGCGTGCCGTGCCTGTCGAAGGTCGCACCCGCCAAGAGTGACGTGCATATGGAAGACGTCCACCGCGCCGGCGGCATCATGTCGATCCTCGGCGAACTCGACAAGGGTGGTCTCTTGAACCGCGATTGCCCGACGGTCCATGCCGAGACGCTGGGCGATGCGATCGATCGCTGGGATATTACCCGCACGAACAGCGAAACCGTGCGCAACTTCTATCGTGCCGCACCCGGCGGCATCCCGACCCAGGTCGCCTTCAGCCAGGAAGCCCGTTGGGACGATCTCGACACCGATCGCGAGAACGGCGTCATCCGCTCGGTCGAGCATCCCTTCTCCAAGGATGGCGGCCTTGCCGTGCTCAAGGGCAACCTTGCGATTGACGGCTGCATCGTCAAGACCGCTGGCGTCGATGAATCGATCCTGAAGTTCTCCGGCCCCGCCCGCGTCTTCGAAAGCCAGGATTCGTCGGTCAAGGCGATCCTTGCCAACGAGGTGAAGGCCGGCGACGTCGTCGTCATCCGCTACGAAGGTCCGAAGGGCGGCCCGGGCATGCAGGAAATGCTCTATCCGACGAGCTATCTGAAGTCGAAGGGCCTCGGCAAGGCCTGCGCGCTCATCACCGACGGCCGCTTCTCCGGCGGCACTTCCGGCCTCTCGATCGGCCACGCCTCGCCGGAAGCGGCAAATGGCGGCACGATCGGCCTGGTGCGCGAAGGCGACATGATCGACATCGACATCCCCAACCGCACGATCAGCCTGCGTGTCAGCGAGACTGAACTCGCCGCCCGCCGCGCCGAGCAGGACGCCAAGGGCTGGTACCCGGTCGAAGTCCGCAAGCGCAATGTCACGACCGCGCTAAAGGCCTACGCGGCCTTCGCAACGAGTGCGGACCGCGGTGCCGTGCGCGATCTGAACGCCCGCTGAGCAGCCTCAGCTTACGAGCCGTTGATGAAAAGTCAGCAGCTCTTCCAACCGGTCGATTCAGAGCATGATGCCGAAAAGTGTGAGCGGTTTTCGGACGACATCATGCTCTCACTCTATAATGTAGAACAGGATTCAGATTTTAGGCCGACCCGGCCTAAAATCATCCTGTTCTAGAGCGGCCGGTTGATGTTTTTATAGGTCTCGCCGAACTGCTTCAGCCGCTCGTCATAGGCAGCCTTGATACACGCCGCATCAGCTCCGCATTCCTGCCGCTTTTTCAGCCAGGCCGTCTGTTCGTCCTGCAATGTTCCGCGCGAACCCATGGCCAGAAGGCCCGAGAGCAAATCGAAAGTCGTCACCATCTTCACGTCGGCATCGTTGAGTGCGCGGTTGTCGCAGATCGCTTTTTCATCCGGCTTCAATTCTTTCGCATCGCAATCGAAGCTTGCTGCCTGTGCCAGGTTCGATGCAATGAGCAGGATCGCAAAGCCGAGGGCCGCTGTCGTCGTTCTTGTCGTGATCATTCATATGTTCCTATTGCTGCCGGTCAGGCTAGCTTCCGCAGTGCCAGAGCCAGGAAGATGATGCACATGAGCCAGACGGCAAGGATGAAGATCAGTCCGACCCGGCTGGAGGGATGCTCGATGCGCCCTGTCGCCTCCGTACGAAGCTCGTTCATCACCTCTATTGGCACGAGCCGGATCGCCAGCACGATGCCGAGCGGCACGATAAGGAGGTCGTCGAGATAGCCGAGGACGGGGATGAAATCGGGGATGAGATCGATGGGCGACAGCGCATAGGCTGCAACGGCGCCGGCCACCGCTTTGGCATGCCACGGCACGCGGGAATCGCGGGCGGCAAGCCATAGGGCGACGATGTCACGCTTCAGTAACTTCGCCCAGTTTTTGGCTTTTGATATCAGTTGCATGGCCAATCTTCCTGAATCAAATTCATAATGAGTTCAACCGGTTCCTAAGACGCCCTCTCGCCTTGTTCTTCCATGCTTCCGCCCTCTTTCCTTTCTAGCGTCGGGCCGCAGAACAGGATGGTTTTAGGCCGGTTCGGCCTAAAATCTGAATCCTGTTCGCAATAAATAGTTAGAGCATGATGTCGTCCGAAAACCGCTCACGCTTTTCGGCATCATGCTCTAAAACGTTCCTCAAGAGGATTCACAAGGGATACCCATGCAAGGCCTGTTCAAGCGCGCCTCCGTCTCGCTATTCGCTCTCATGCTCGTTCTGCCGGCTGCGGCCCATGCGCAGACGGCAAAGACCGTACCCGAGAGCCAGATGCAGATGCAGCTCTCCTTCGCGCCGCTCGTCAAACAGACGTCAGGCGCCGTCGTCAACGTTTATGCGGAAAAGACCGTCCAGCGGCAGTCGCCCTTTGCTGGCGACCCTTTCTTCGAGCAATTTTTCGGCCAGCAGATGCCGAACCGTTCGGAGAAGCAGTCTTCGCTCGGCTCCGGCGTCATCGTCGAGGCGAACGGCACTGTCGTGACCAACAATCACGTCATCGAGGGCGCCGACGATATCAAGGTGGCGCTCTCGGACGGCCGCGAATTCCCCTGCAAGGTGGTACTGCGCGACGACCGTGTCGACCTTGCCGTGCTGAAGATCGACGCCAAGGAAAGCTTTCCGACATTGCCGATCGGCAATTCCGATACGGTCGAGGTCGGTGATCTCGTGCTGGCGATCGGCAATCCCTTCGGTGTCGGCCAGACGGTGACGAGCGGTATCGTCTCGGCGCTTGCCCGCAACCAGGTGATCAAGAACGAGTTCGGTTTCTTCATCCAGACCGATGCCTCGATCAATCCCGGCAATTCCGGCGGTGCCTTGATGAATATGAAGGGCGAGCTGATCGGCATCAACACGGCGATCTTCTCGCGCGGCGGTGGATCGAACGGCATTGGTTTCGCCATCCCCGCCAATCTGGTCAAGGTCTTCCTCACCTCTGCCGATGCCGGCGTCAAATCCTTCGAGCGGCCCTATGTCGGCGCGAGCTTCGATGCCGTGACCTCGGAAGTGGCTGAGGCGCTGGGGCTGAACAAAGTCCGCGGCGCGCTCGTCGTCAAGGTTTCGGAAGGTGGGCCAGCCGCCAAGGCCGGGCTGAAGGCCGGCGAAATCGTCACCGCCGTCGACGGAATTTCCGTCGAGCATCCGGATGCGCTGCTCTACCGGCTGACGACGGCCGGTCTCGGCAATTCAGTCAAGCTCACCGTCATCGAGAATGGCCGCGAGGAGCAACTGCCGCTGACGCTTGCCCGCGCCCCGGAAACCTCGCCGCGCGACCAGCGCACCATCGGCGGACACACGCCGTTTACCGGTGCCGTCGTCGAAAACCTGTCGCCGCGTGTCGCCGACGAGCTGCGCATGCCGCCCGAATCGGCAGGCGTCGTCGTATCCGAGGTGAAGGAGGATTCGCCTGCCGCCCGTCTCGGTTTCGAACCGAAGGATATCATCGTCTCGATCAACGGTACCGATGTGAAGTCGACCAGCGAACTGTCCGAGATCGCCGATAGCGACCCCGGCCTCTGGCGGGTCGAGATCGAGCGTGACGGCCAGCGCATCCGGCAATTCTTCCGATGAGCAACGATCTCTTCGCGCCGCGCGTTCCGGAGGAGGTCGCCGCCAGGCGGCCGCTTGCCGACCGGCTGCGGCCGAAGACGCTTGCCGATGTCACCGGTCAGGAACACCTGACCGGCGAGGATGGCGTGCTGAAAAGAATGATCGAAAGCGGCTCGCTCGGCTCGATGATCTTCTGGGGTCCGCCCGGCACCGGCAAGACGACGGTGGCACGGCTGCTTTCGGGCGAGGCGGGCCTGGCCTTCGAGCAGATATCGGCGATCTTCTCCGGCGTCGCCGACCTGAAGAAGGTGTTCGAGACAGCCCGTTTGCGGCGTATGGACGGCCGTCAGACGCTGCTCTTCGTCGATGAGATCCATCGTTTCAACCGCGCCCAGCAGGACAGTTTCCTGCCCGTCATGGAGGATGGCACGGTCATCCTCGTCGGCGCCACCACCGAGAACCCCTCCTTCGAGCTCAACGCCGCTCTGCTGTCGCGTGCCCGTGTGCTCACCTTCAAGTCGCATGACGAGGAAAGCCTTGAGGAACTGCTGAAGCGTGCCGAGACGATCGAGCAGAAGCCGCTGCCGCTGACGGAGGATGCCCGCGTGAGCCTGATCCGCATGGCCGACGGCGATGGCCGCGCCGTGCTGACGCTCGCCGAAGAAGTCTGGCGCGCGGCGCGCGAAGGCGAGAGCTTCGATACCGAAGGCCTGACGCGCATCGTCCAGCGCCGTGCCCCGGTCTACGATAAGGCGCAGGATGGCCACTACAATCTGATCTCGGCACTGCATAAATCCGTACGCGGCTCGGATCCCGATGCCGCGCTCTATTATCTCGCCCGCATGTTCGATGCCGGCGAGGACCCGCTCTATCTCGGCCGGCGGCTGGTGCGCATGGCTGTGGAGGATATCGGTCTTGCCGATCCGCAGGCACTGGTGATCTGCAATGCCGCCAAGGATGCCTATGAGTATCTCGGCTCGCCGGAAGGCGAACTGGCGCTTGCCCAGGCCTGCGTCTATCTCGCCACCGCCCCGAAATCGAATGCCGTCTACACCGCCTTCAAGGCGGCAAGCCAGGCCGCCAAGCAGAACGGCTCGTTGCTACCGCCGAAGCACATCCTCAACGCGCCGACCAAGCTGATGAAGGGTGAGGGTTACGGCGACGGCTATCGCTACGACCACGACGAGCCGGATGCCTTTTCCGGCCAGGATTATTTCCCGGAGAAGATGGGACGCCAGATCTTCTATGATCCGCCGGAACGCGGCTTCGAGCGCGATATCCGCAAGCGGCTGGAATGGTGGGCGAAGCTTCGCAAAGAGCGTAATCCGCGCTGAAGCCCGGCGAACCTCAGGAGGCGCGCGGCGTCTTCTGATTTGCCGGCGCGGCGATCACCTTGACGGACGATTCCGCAAGCCCGTGATGACCTTCCATATCGACGATGACATGCCAGTGACCGCTTTCCGGAACGGCGATCTTGATCGGCGATTTGCGTGCCACGCCGCCGATATATTTGAAATCGAGAACCTCAGTAAACCGCTGAAAATTCGGGGCCGTCATCAGGCGGACATTGTTCACCGCATTCAACGACACCTCGATGATCGTTCCGGCGCGTTGTTCCTTGAGATCGTAATGGGTGAAGCGGAAATTCGGTTTCGGCATCGGTCTCGCGGCGTCTGAAGTCTCTGCGCCAGGATTTTACCAGAATGTGGGTTAAGGAAAAGTTGGAAATCGGCCGTTCAGCTCATGTCTTCGTACTCCCGCTGCATGAAAACAGCGGGAGTACGGCAAGATTTAGTGGATATTCGCCGTGCCGCGCGCAAAGGGCGCGAGTTCGAGCACCATGCCTGCGGCCGCCCTGTGGATATCGGCGGAGAGGCAGTTGCATTCCCCAGCTGCGAAATGGAGGGCGGCCGCTTCATTGATGAAGAGCCCGCCGACGAGGCCGTCGCGGTCGTGGACGATCCAGCGGCCGCTTCTGTTGCGGCCGACGGTGAAGCGGGCGGAAGGCGAAAGTGCTGCAGCGGGAAGGCTGCGGCGTTGCTGTGCGTTTGCCATTGTGGTGATCCTTCGGTCCTGATGCTTCAACGGGAGATGAGGTCGAACATCATCTGGACCAGGCCAGCAAAGGCCAGCGTCATCGCAAGGCGGGGTGCAATCGCGACAAGGCCGGAGAGTATCGAATGGGAGGGATCGGCGGCGAGTGTGCTGATGTGGCCGCGTTGCAGCGGGTCGCTCTCGGCACTCGGTTCAGTCAGGCGTGACATCGGTTTGTCCTTTCGAAGTCTCAACCGCCGCTTGATCGAGCGGCGGTGTCACGCTTCAAAAATAAGCTCCGGTGGATAGGGTTTCCATTTGGCGGCGAAAACGAAAATATAAAAATCTCATAGGGATAACGCCATCCCCGCGCTGTTTTCGTCAAGGAAGGGCGCAAGCGCCTTGCCGATGGCCAAACGCACCTCCGGCTCGGCAGCGACAAGCGGAAGGCGAAGCTCGGCCTCCAGGCCGCGCATCAGCCGGAGCGCGTATTTGATCCTCGACGGATCGCCCTCCGGCCCGTGCTGCCTGCTGCATCGAGGTGAAGAGCCTTGGCAGAACGTTGGCGCCCGGCGAGATCGCGCCGTCGCCGCCAGCGATGGTGAAGGCGAGCGCGGAAGGGTCATGGCCGGAAAAGAAGCGGAAGCGCTGTCGCAGGATCGGCGAAAGGCCGGCGAAGCGAGCGATGTCGCCCGTCGCGTCGCGAATGCCGACAATCCCCGGGGATGGCGGCCAGCCTGCCGAGCGTTTCCGTCGAAAGATCGCTCGCCGTCTGCGCCGGCGCGTGGTCGACGATGACAGGCAGTCGGCTCGCCGCTGCCACCTGTTCGAAGTGGTGGATGATGCCTTTCTGCCCGGGCTTGGAATAATAGGGCACGGTGACGAGTGCGGCGGCGGCGCCGAGCGCTTCCGCCTCTCGGGTGAGCGCGATCGTGCTTTCGGTGGAGTTGGTGCCGGTGGCGGCGACGACGGGCACGCGGCCGGCGGCCGATTGGATGCTGAGGTCGATCACCTCAGCGCGCTCCTGCGGCGAAAGCGTCGGGCCTTCCCCTGACACGGAGCAGACAGCAAGCCCGTCGACGCCGCTGAGGATCTGCCATTCTGCAAGCGCCCGAAACGCCGGCCTGTCGAGGCCGCGATGGCGAAACGGTGTGACAAGAGCGGTGATCGCGCCGCCAAGGCGCGGCATTCTCGCCGTTTCCATGGCGGATCTCAGAGCGCGCCGAAAACGATGTAGAGCTCGACGCAGGCGAGCACCACGCCGAAGACGATCAGCGCCTGGGCGGTGCGCTTCTCGCGCATCTGCTTACTGCCGCGGGTGATCCTGTGTGGACGAGGGAACTGAAAACCGGAAGACATGACATCTCGCATGGCATTTGACCTTTGCAGTGATGACGAAAGGCTAATGCCGCTTGCGATAGGAAATCCATTCGGAGCGAGGCGCGAAAATATAGGAATGACATAAAGACCAATGCGAGAAATTTCGAAGTGCGGTGTCGGAAAGACATGAGCGCCGCCGTCCTTGCGGTATCGACGCAAACATGGGAGCAAGGACATGTCGAAGATGACGCTGATTTCGATGATCGCAACCGCTGCCGCATTCCTGGCCGCGCCCGATATATCAGGCGCCGACAGCAGCACGCCTGTTATCGAGGAGAAGAAGGCTGCAGCGCCGATTGTCAGGAAGGGAAGTCTGCCGGTCAACGGCATCGATTATTATTCCGAGATCCGCGGCGAGGGCGAGCCGCTGCTGCTCCTTCACGGCGGCCTCGGGCAGATCGAGATGTTCGCGCCGGTCATGCCTGTCTTCACCGACCACCGGCAGGTGATCGCCGTCGATCTGCAGGGCCATGGCCGCACCCCCCTCGGCAAGCGGCCGATCGAGCTTCCGGCCATCGGCGCCGATCTGGCAATCCTGATGAAGCAGCTCGGTTACGACAAGCTCGATGTCTTCGGCTATTCCTTTGGCGGCGGGGTGGCGTTGAACATGGCGGCGAACGCTCCCGACCAGGTGCGCCGGCTAGTGATCCTCTCGGCACCCTATGCGCAGAACGGCTTCTTCCCGGAGATGCTGCCGCAGCAGGCGGCCGTCGGCGCCGGTATGGCCGACATGATGAAGGACACGCCGATGTTCCTCTCCTACAAGGCGGTGGCGCCTGACGTTTCGGAATTTCCGAAGCTGCTCGACGCCATGGGCGCGCTGATGCGCGAACCCATCGACTATAGCGATGCCGTCGACAAGCTCACCATGCCGGTTATGCTGATCTATGGCGATGCCGACATGATCCGGCCCGAGCATATGATCGACTTCTACCACAAGCTCGGCGGCGGTCTGCGCGATGCGGGCTGGATGCGGGAAAACATGTCGAAGAACCGGCTGGCGATCCTGCCCGATCTCACCCACTACGAGACCTTCGCCTCGCCCCTCATGGCGACTATGGCGATGACCTTCCTCGATGGTGGCGGCAAGGCGCCGAACTGGGCCGAGCAGGTCGGAAAGTAAGCGAAGACGGCCGGGTTTTCCCGGCCGCCCTTCCTCCGCAATCAGCCGCCGCGCTGGTTTTCCCGATCCAATTGCGTCACCAGCGCCAGGATCGTTTCCGACACCGGCGTCGGCACTGCGCCCAGGCGTCCGAGCGCCACCACCATGCCGACCAGCGGCGTGATTTCGAGCGCCTTGCCGCCGATCAGATCCTGCAGCATCGATGTGCGCACGCCGCCGATATGGCGCGATTGTTCCAACCGCTGCTCGACGGTCATGCTGAACCGCGCGCCCAAGGCCTCGCCGACGGCGTGGACTTCACTCATCACCTTGCCGACCGTAGCCGAAAGGGCGGGATCCGCCATGATGTCGGTCATCAGCGCCCTGGTCAGCGCGCTGATCGGGTTGAAGGCGGCGTTGCCCATCAACTTGCTCCAGATCTCGCCGCGGATATCAGGTGTCGTCGTAATGTTGAGACCCGCGCCGGTCAGCACCGCGGCGATCACCTCGAGATCGGGCGAGATGTCGTCGGAGGGCTCGCCGAGCACGAAGCGGCCGTTGTGGGAAAGCTGGATCTCGCCGGGGTTGATCACCTCGGCACCCTGATAAGCGACGCAGCCGATAACGCGTTCCGGCCCGATCAGCCGCCAGAGCCTGCCGCCGGGATCGAGCTCGTCGAACTGCAGCTCGGCATGCCGGCTCTGGGTATCGCGGTGAAAATACCACCACGGGATGCCGTTGAGGATCATGACGACGCGGGTGCCCTCCTTGAGGAGGCCTGCAATGCCTTCGGCAGCGGGTGCCAGCTGATGCCCCTTGAGGCCGGTGATGACGAGATCCTGCGGCGGCAATGTCCTGGGATCGTCGGTCGCGGTGAGGCGGACATTGAGCGGCCTTTCCGCATCGGCTTCGCGCAGGCTGAGACCGTTGTCGCGGATGGCGTCGAGATGCGCCCCACGCGCGATGACGGAGATGGTGGCGTCGTTTCCGGCCTGGCGTGCCAGCTTGGCGGCGATAGCGCCGCCAAGCGCGCCGGCGCCATAGATGCAGATGGACTTGATGGACATGCTCGCCTCTTCATGGTGGTGATCGAACCTAGATCTAGGTCATTCCAGAAGTGAGGCGAATGCTAATTTGCCGCATCATGCGTTTTCCTGCGGGCAGTGCCCTTCAGGCCGAGGCCTTTGCCTCGCTTGGAAAATCCGTGGACAAAGCGAGCTGGCGCCAGACGGCAAGTTCCTGTTCGACGCTGGCATGCTGCTCCTCGATCACGGCTACCGTATCGCTGCCGAACGGCATGCGCAGCGGCGGATTGGGCGAATTGGCGAGCGTCATGATGCCGGCGGCAAGCTTGGCGGGATTGCCGGGCTGGGCATGGTTTGCGTCGGCAGCGAAACTACGCATCTTGCCGGCCGGCGTACCCTCGTAGTCCGCGATGGAGGCCGGGCTGATCGCCAGCGAGGTGTCGGCGAGGAAGTCGGTGCGGAAGAAGCCCGGCTCGACGATCGTCACCTTGATGCCGAAAGGTTCGAGTTCGGCGGCCATCGATTCCGAGAGGCCTTCGACGGCGAACTTCGTCGAGCCGTAGACGCCCCAGCCGGGATAGCCGAAGTAACCGCCGATCGATGAGAAGTTAAGGACATGGCCGGAACGCTGGCGGCGCATATAGGGCAGCACGGCGCGCGTCACTTTCAAGAGGCCGAAGACATTTGTGGCATAGAGCTTTTCGACCTCTTCGGCGGTGGCTTCCTCGACAGCGCCGAGCAGGCCGTAGCCGGCATTGTTGGCGAGGACGTCGATACGGCCGAAGCGGGCGATGCCGGCAGCCGCTGCCTCCTTGGCCTGCGCCTCGTTGGTGACGTCGAGGGCAACGGCCAGCAGGTTCGGATGCTCGCCGAACTGCTCGGTGATGGTCTTCGGGTTGCGGGCAGTGGCGATAACGGCATCGCCTGACGCAAGGGCTTCCTTGGTCATCAGCGCGCCGAAGCCGCGGGATGCACCAGTGATGAACCATACTTTCATGACGAATTCCTTTCGAGAGCTATTCGGTTGGCGTCGCATCTCTGTGCTGACCGGTTGAATTTGACCGAAAATCCGTTGCTGTATAAGATTTGTTATTCTTGAAACTATGATGAGTGACATTCAGGAATGCGCGCCACCGAACTTTCCGAACTCGCAGCCTTCGCGGCCGTCGCCCGGCACAAAAGCTTCCGCAAGGCGGGCGAGGAGAGGGGTGTCACCGCCTCCGCGGTCAGCCACGCCGTGCTCAATCTCGAAGATCGGATCGGCATCCGCCTGCTCAACCGCACGACGCGCAGCGTTTCGCTGACCGAGGCCGGCGAACTGTTGATCTCGCATCTCGACCCGGCCTTCGGCGAAATGGCTGCAGCGCTGGATGCGCTGAACCGCTACCGTGACACGCCATTCGGCAAGGTGCGGATCAACGTTCCGAACTCGATCGGCCCCTTCGTCATCGGTCGTGTCATCGGCCCGTTGCTCAAAAAGAATCCCAATTTGCAGCTGGAGATCAACGCCACGGACAGGCTGGTCGATATCGTCGAAGAGGGCTTCGATGCCGGCATCCGCTTCGGCGAACGCGTCACCGAGGGCATGATCGCGTTGCGTATCAAGCCGCGCATCCGCTTGGTCGTCGTCGGCTCGCCCGCCTATTTCGAGACCCGGCCGAAACCGGCGACACCGCACGAACTCAAGCGCCATCTCTGCATCCAGAACATGTTTCCTTCAGGCGCGCGTTACGCCTGGGAATTCGAGAAGGACGGCCAGGCGGTGAGCTTTCAGCCGACCGGACCGCTGTCGCTCGACGATCACGAGCTGATGATGCAGGCAGCGCTCGGCGGCGTCGGCCTTGCCTATGTCTGGGAGCCGCGCGTGGAGAAGGCGATCGCCAGCGGCGAGTTGATCCAGGTGCTGGACGACTGGTGCCAGCCGGAGGAACCGCTCTATCTCTACTATCCGAGCCGCCGCCACATGTCGGCGGGCTTCAGGGCGCTCATCGACGCGATGAAGGCGGAGTAAAAGAGGCCAGCATGCCGGCGATGGTCTGAAGCGCCTCGAAGTAAACCGCCAGGTCGCGTGCAGGATCCGCCGGGAGCGCGGCCGCACGGAACACCTTGCCCCCCGTCGCCTCGACCCCTCCGTCGATCATCAGGTTGTCGGCCATCCCGTGATTTTCGATCGCAATGCCATCCGGTCCGCGTGGGCGCCCGCTCGTCTCATCGATATCGAGCCCCGCATACCAGATCGAGCGAACACGCAGACCATAGTCGTCGGGGTGATTGGTATAGGCAAAGACCGCTTTTCCCAGCGCAATCATAAAGCCGATCTCGTAGACCGTACCCGGATCGGCGCTGACGCCTCGAAAGGGAGTGATGTTGGCAAGGCAGATTTCGGCTCGACGCATGGCGTCGTCGTTGCGTGCATAGATCTCTGCGGCCGTCCGCTTCACCGGCGTCTGGTTTTCGTCGCTGCCGGGACCGGTCGGCTCGAAGCCGAACTGGCGCGCCAATCGGCGTTTCTCGGCCATGATGGGCATGGCATCCGGAAGAAAGACTTCCGGGCCGGCAAGGTAAATGGTGGTCATCGGTATCCTTCACTCACAAGCAAGAAGAGGCGCCCGGGTTTAGGAGGCAGCCAGGCACGTCGTCCATTTCCGACGGAAGCGCGGCAAATGGCAAGCCGTGCAGGCAGGCATTGTTCAATTTTTTAAGCGCAGTCTGACGAATCCACAGTGAACGGGCAGCTGCCGACTTTCATTCCAGGCTGAGCGGAGGGACCTGCAGAGGAGCCGCCCTATCTCCGTCATCGAGCCGCCGCCTGATATGGGCGGCGTTCAAGGCGGCCATCGACCGCACCCCGGCCCGGACGGGTGCGGCGATGTTCGTGGAATGAAAAAGCTTGGGGTTCGCGCCTGTCACCCTTTTGACTCCGGTGGACGAACCGGCCAAAGATGCCGCCTTGGCCAGCATCGTCGGGAGAGGTTGATGAACGGTCGGATTTTGCCAGCTGGTATTCGAAGAGCCCTAAGGCGGCTCAAATGTCTGTTCCCCGCTTTGGCTGCGCTGATGCTGCTCGCCTCGGCGGCGGTCGGGCGGGACATTGGGCCGCAAAGCCCGGCCTCGCGCGAACAGGTCGAAAAACTCGTCGGCCTCTGGAAGGATCACTTTGCCGGCGCCGATAGCCTGCAGCAGCGGCGGACAGCCTTCAGGACGCTGATGGAGACGATGCCGGGGCCGACGCGCATCCAGGTTCGGCAGGTCGATGCCGACGGCGTCGACGCCGAGCTGATGTGGCCCGCTCGTCTTCATCACCCGATCGGCCAAAGGGTGATCCTCTATATTCATGGCGGCGGCTTTTCCAGCGGCTCCATTCGCACACATAGCCTGCTTGCCGGCTCGCTCGCCAAGGCCGCATCCAGCGACATTCTTCTCATTGATTATCGGCTGATGCCCGAATATGGCTATCCCGCGCAGATCAACGACGCGCTGACCGCCTATCGCTGGCTTCTCGACAACGGCTATCGGAGCGAGAATGTCATCGTGGCCGGAGACGGCGCCGGCGGCAATATCGCGATCGAGACGGTGCTGAGGCAGATGCAGGCGGCAAAGCCGTTGCCGGCGGCTGTGATTGCGCTCAGCCCCATCACCGATCTTACCGCGACGGGCGGATCCATGACATCAAACGCCGGAAGCGATCCGCTGGTCGGCAAGGACTGGATCGAGACCTTGCGCAAGACCTATCTCCGCAGCCGGTCTCCGACCGATCCCCAGGCATCGCCGCTCTACGCCGACATGACCGGCTTTCCGCCGCTGTTGCTGCAGGTCGGCTCCGGCGAAGTCCTGCTGGACGATACGCTGCGGCTCGCCGACAAGGCGCGCGTGGCGGGCGTGGACGTCACCACCGAGGTATGGCCCGGCATGCCGCATCAGTGGCAGCTGTTTCCCTCGCTGCTCGACGATGCCGATCGGTCGAGCCAGAATATCGCCGAATTTGCGATCCGGCATTTTGCGGACAAACCGCAGGAATAGGGGCTGCAGGACTAGGCGTCCTGGCGCCTCCGTCATCGCATCATTGCGCGCGAGACGGTGACGGCGCCAGAGGCCGCTCGACCTCTCGGCCTACGCTGAGCGTCTTTCGCACATTCGGCTCCAGCCGCTCGATATAGGCATGGTCGGGTGCAGCGCCCAGCGCATCCAGCATTTTCGAGAAGAAACACCGGGCCGCTGCCGCAGCCGTGACGTCGAAGACATCGGCGTCGCTCAGCCCATGTTTCTTCAGCCCGTCGATGTCCTGCTGGGTCACCGACGTCGCATCGCGAGCCACCTTGGCGGCAAAGGCCATGATCGCTCGTTCGCCGGCATCGATCGGCGCCTTGTCCGTCTCGTTGACAACAGCCGTCAGCCCGTCGCTGGTAAAACCCTCGCGTAGCAGCACCGAGCCGTGCGCCAGCATGCAATACGAGGATTTCAGCTCCTTGGCCGCCGCCAGCGTCACCAGCTCGTAGCGCCGCAAGCTCATATGGCCGCGAATGCTCGAAAGCAGCGCCGCCCAGCTCTCCATCACCTCCGGCCGATGGCCGAAGGCCCGATACATGTTCGGCAGATAACCATAATTCGCCTCGGCCGACGCATACATCGACGTCGTCTTCTCGCTGGCGGATGCATTGGGGGTGTGAATGAAAGCCATGGCGTGATCCTCCTCTATTGTGAGAAGGATAGGGTAGATATGCAGGACAGCAATCCTGAAACGTCAGGCAGCGTCATTAGCCGCGGAAACGTCGCCGTTTCTCTTGATTGGAAGAGTTACGGTGAATGTCGATCCGCATCCTCTTGCACTTCGAACCTCTATCGAGCCGTTGTGCAATTCGATGATCTGCTTCACGAGGTTGAGGCCGATACCGGTTCCGGCAATCCCGGTCGACGTCCGGGCACGAAAATAGCGCTGGAACAGCCGGGGCACGTCTTCGGCGTCGATCCCCACGCCATCATCGCTGATCGAAACTTTGACGTTTCCCGTCTCCGCCCATGCCGTGACGCGAATTTCGGAGGTTCCGGGCGCGTATTTGACGGCATTGGAAAGCAGGTTGGTAAAGACCTGTGCCAAAGTGCGGGGATCGGCATCGATGAACTCCGGCAGCCCATCGATATCCAACACAAAGCTGTGCGACTTTGCGATCGTCGACTGCCGCTCGCAGCAGGTTTTTATCAATGATCTCAATGCACAGGCGTCGTAGTTGATATCGATCTTGCCAGTATCAAGGCGTCCGGCTGACAGGATGCTCTCCATGAGATCGACAATCCGGGTCACCGATGCGCGGATTTGATCGACCTTGTCGCTGATAAATTCGGGCTCGACCGCCCCCCTTTTTCGCAGCAGCCGCTGGGCAGCAGCGTCGATGATTGCAAGTGGGGTCCTGAATTCATGCGATGCCATCGCCACGAATTGCCGCTGCAATTCGTTGATGTTCCGCTCCTGCGCCAGCATTCGCTCGAGTTCCCGCGCCTGCCGCTCGACTTCCGCCGTGCGGCTCTTCACCGTCGCTTCGAGCTGATCGTGATGCCGGCGCAGCTCTTCGGCAAGTCGCACGGTCTTTGTCACGTCCTCATGCGTGGCCACGTATCCACCCGTTTGCATCGGATTGTGGGTGATCTTGATAACGCGTCCATCGGCCAGAACGATATTTTGGCTGGCCGGCGCACCGCGTGCTGTCGCTTCAAAGACCACGTCAAAATAGGCGGCGGTATCGGCCGGACCATTTCCCTCCCGGCTGCGATAGGCCAGGATATCCACAAGTGGCGTTCCCGGTTGCGTCAGACGGTCCGGCAGATTGTACATCCGCGCGTAGGAGGCGTTGCACAATATCAGGTTCTTGGTCGAATCGAACATGCACAGCCCATGCGGCATGTTGCTGAGGGCTGCGTCGAACCGGCGATGTTGTTCGGTCAGGCTGTCTTCGACGCGAATGAGAGTCGAGATGTCTTCGTAACTGAGGATCCAGCCCCCATCCCGCGACGGAGCGCAGGTCAATGAGACCATCCCTCCGTCGGAAAGGGCAAACTGAGACGTGGGCACTCCACCAGCCATCGACCGCCGGGATGCCACTGCACGGCAGTCTGCGGTGCCCGGCAATCCGTCGATACTCATGCCTTTGCGGATAGCGCCTTGCGGAAGGCCGAGAATATCAAGCGTGCGTGAATTGAAAGCTGTCACCGTACCGGCAGGATCAAGCAGAACAATGCCCTGAGGCAGGCTCTCCAGAATGGATTCAAACGAGTGTGACATCATCCGGCCCTGCTTCAGATCTGGCGCGTTGCACGTATTCGTAGCATTCGTCACAAACGATAAAGTTTCGCTAATGTCTATCGAATCGAGGGATGTTCGAGTGCGCATCGAGAAACAAGGGACGATCCTCTCCGACCATGTCGGCGAATACTTGGAGAAGCCGTAGCCCCAGAAC
Source organism: Rhizobium sp. SRDI943 (assembly GCF_057653695.1). NCBI lineage: Bacteria > Pseudomonadati > Pseudomonadota > Alphaproteobacteria > Hyphomicrobiales > Rhizobiaceae > Rhizobium > Rhizobium sp. SRDI943. The sequence goes on from NZ_CM172787.1 coordinate 1,479,062, forward strand.
GGTCAACTCGGCGCGCAGTTTCATGTCTCCATGTTCTCCACTGGGTTTGTCGCAGCGTCTATGAACGCAGAATAGGAGCCCTTCCTGCTTTTGCCGGAATGTCCGCCCATTGCGCCGCATAGATCGCTTCGACGGAAGTACCGGGCGAGCCCGAATCTTCCACATTTTTGCTGCCAACGCATCGGTCGGTCGTGCGCCACGCACGATTTTGCAGGTCGAAAAATATCGACATACGCCTCTCAGTCAGGGTCATTTTTTAGATCGTTCCAATTTTTATGATGAGATTCCGGCAATCGAGGAGGCGGAAATTTGCCGAATATGCTCCCAATGGATAACGGCACGTATAAATTTCACTTGACAGAATTGGAACGTTCCAAATATTTAAAGCGATCGGTCGATCGTTGGCGCGGGAGGAAGATGTGACAAAGGCGCGGGTAACCGTCATTGACATTGCGAAAGCCGCAGGCGTCTCGAAATCGACGGTTTCGCTGGTGCTTCAGGGCTCCTCGCTGGTCAATGAGGGGACGCGTACCAAGGTCAATACGGTGATGCGCGAGCTGGGCTACGTCTACAATCGCGGCGCCGCCAATCTTCGGCAGGCCAGTGCCAAGTCGAGGATCATCGGGGTCGTCGTCAACGACCTGACGAACAGCTTCTTCGCGGAGCTGGCAGTCGGCGTCGATATGGTCGTTCAGTCGGCCGGGTTCGTGCAATTCCTGTCGAACACCAGCGAGAGCATCGATAGGCAGCGCGAGGTTGTCGCATCGATGCGGGAACATGGCATTTCGGGACTCATCGTGTCGCCGGCGCGCGCTACCGATGCCGCAGACTTCAAGCCGCTTGTCGCCGCGGGGATTCCGGTGGTGGTCGTCGTCAGAAACCTGCCTGGCGCCAAAGTCTCGTCCGTCGTCTCCGACAACCAGGCTGGCATGAGGTCCGCGGTCAAGCACCTGGCGGAGCTCGGTCACAAGCGCATCGCTTTTCTCGGCGGCTTTCCCGACACCGCTGTCTTCGACGACCGCCTTGCCGGTTACCGAAGCGGCATGGAGGCAGCCGGGCTCGACTATCACCAAGACCTTGTCATCTCGTCGGCGCCTTCGCGAGCCGGCGGGGTGGAGGCGATCGGAAAGGCAATCGGTCTTGCCGACAAACCGACGGCAGCCGTCTGCTTCAACGATGCCGTCGCCTTCGGTGTTTGTGATGGATTGCGTGCGCGCCGTCTGGAGCCAGGCTCCGACTTCGCGGTCGTGGGTTTCGACGACGTCATCGAGGCTCAGGCGGCGGTTCCTGCGCTCACGACGGTCTCGGTCGATCCCCAGGGCATCGGGCGCCGCGGCGCGCAGCTGCTTCTGAAGCAGATCAATGCGGGCAAGGCCGAGGCGGAGACGGTGACAACAGCGGTTCGGCTGGTCGTTCGCGAGAGCTGCGGCGCCCGCAAGAGCGTAAAAATCAAAACAGGACTCTGAGTAAGGCCCATGAAGAAGCATCTCACCCCGATCGAAGCAGCCGCGCTGATCCCGGATGGCGCTGTTGTAACGGTGTCTTCCTCGAGCGGTCTCGGTTGCCCGGACCTCATGCTGAAGGCGATTGGCGAGCGTTTCGATGCGACCGGCCATCCCCGTGATATCACGACCCTTCATCCTATCGCTGCCGGCGACATGAGCGGCATCAAGGGCGTCGACCATATCGCCAAGAAGGGGCTGCTCAAGCGCATCATCGGTGGTTCCTATCCGTCCGGCCCGTCGTCATCAGAGCCGCCGCTGATCTGGCAAATGATCACCAACAACGAAATCCCGGCCTACAACATTCCCTCGGGCATCCTGTTCGACATCCATCGCGAAGCCGCCGCGAAGCGGCCGGGTGTTCTGACCAAGATCGGCATCGACACATTCGTCGATCCGGAGCGGCAGGGTTGCGCGATGAACGGGCTGGCTTCGGAGCATTCGGTGGTCAAGCGCGTGAGCTTCGAGGGCGACGACTGGCTGTTCTTTCCCTCGATCGTCCCTGATGTCGCCATCATTCGCGCCACCACTGCCGACGAGCGCGGCAATCTGACATACGAACATGAAGGCGCCTATCTCGGCGGCCTCGATCAGGCGCTGGCCGCACGCAACAACGGCGGCATCGTCATCGCCCAGGTCAAGCGGATCACCAAGGAAGGCTCGCTGAAGCCTCATGAAGTCCGCGTGCCTGGAATGCTGGTCGATTATGTGGTCGTCGATCCGGAGCAGAAGCAGACGACGCAGACGCAATACGATCCGGCAATTTCCGGGGAGATCTTCCGCCCGCTCGATAGCTTCAGCGTTCCGGAGTTCAATGTTCAGAAAGTCATCGCGCGTCGTGTTGCGCAGGAACTGCAAGCGGGAAGCTGCGTCAATCTCGGCTTCGGCATATCGGCCAACGTTCCGCGAATTCTGCTGGAGGAGGGGCTCCACGGCGCGGTCACCTGGGTCATCGAGCAAGGGGCGGTCGGTGGCGTGCCTCTGCTCGACTTCGCCTTTGGCTGCGCCTCCAATGCGGACGCCTATATGCCGTCTCCCTATCAGTTCACCTATTTCCAGGGTGCAGGCTTCGATGCATCGCTGCTGTCCTTCCTCGAGATCGGCAAAGACGGTTCGGTCAATGTCTCCAAGCTTTCCTTCCGGCCGCATGTGACGGCTGGCGCCGGAGGCTTCGTCGACATCACGGCGCGGGCGAAGAAGATCGTATTCTCCGGCATGTTCAATGCCGGAGCGAAGCTTTCGATCGCCGATGGCGCTCTTCTTATCGACAAGGAAGGCAAGCTGAAGAAGCTCGTGAACGAGGTCGAACATGTCACCTTCAGCGGCAGGCGCGCGATCGAGCAGGGGCAGGAGATCACCTATGTCACCGAGCGGTGCGTGATGAAGCTGACGCCCGATGGCGTCGTGCTCACTGAGATTGCCCCAGGCGTCGATCTCCAGTCCCACATCCTCGATCAGTCGGAGTTTCCGCTGATCGTCGCGCCCGACCTGAAGATCATGGACGCCGCGCTCTTCGCGGAGGCAAAAATCGGCCTGTCGCTTCCAGAAAAAAGCGCACGGACGCTGGAGGGCAGCTTCGATGGCTAGCGGAACCGTCAGAATTGACGTCGATGGACATGTTGCGACGCTGACGATTTCTCGTCCGGAGAAGCTGAACGCGCTCGACCTCGACATGCTGAAAGCGCTGGCGGACGCGGCCGACGAGGTGGAGGCGAACGCCAATGTGCGCGCTGCCATTCTGACAGGCGAAGGAAAGGGCTTTTCCGCCGGCGGCGATATCAAGGCCTGGGGCGGAATGTTGCCTCAGGAGTTCGGCCATCTCTGGGTTCGGCATGGCCACCGTATCTTCGAAAGACTGGCGACGCTCCGGATGCCGCTGATCGCGGCTCTGAACGGCCATGCCCTCGGTGGAGGGCTTGAACTTGCAGGGGTCGCTGACATTCGCCTTGCCGAGCAGCACATCAAGATCGGCCTGCCGGAAACCGGTCTTGGAATGGTGCCGGGCTGGTCCGGGACCCAGCGTCTTGTGCGCCGGTTCGGGGCGCAGGCCGTCCGGCGCATGGCCTTGGGCGGCGAGATATTCACCGCCGAGGAGGCACGCCTGCTCGGGATCGTAGACGCGGTTGTCCCCACAGGAAACGCGCTCGTCGCCGCCAGGGAATATGCTGGGCGGATTGCCGCAAGGGGGCCGGCTGCAACCGAGATCGCGAAGTTGATGATCGCATCGGCGAATGGCGAAGACAATGGAACCGCGGTCGAAGCTCTGGGCTCGATCCTTGCTGCGAAGACCGGCGATCTGAAGGAGGGCGTCGCATCATTCAGCGAGAAGCGCCCGGCAACGTTCAAGGGAGAATGGTAATGACGGTCCTCGTCAACCCCACCGCGCTCAGCGACCACAAGGCGCGTGATTTCAAGATGCTCGTCGATGGCAAATGGGAGGCAGGCAGCCCCGATCCGATCGAGCGTGTCGCGCCGAGCCATGGTGTCGTGGTCAGCCGGTTCCCGACCGGCAGCAGAAAGGACGCCGAGCGTGCGATTTCCGCGGCACGCAAGGCGTTCGATTTTGGGCCGTGGCCCCGAATGACCGCTGCCGAACGTTCCGCGATCCTGCTCAAGGCGGCCGATCTGATCGCGGCGCGTGCAGAGGAGCTGGCATTTCTCGATGCTATCGAGGCAGGAAAACCGATCACGCAGGTACGGGGAGAAATTGCCGGCTCGGTTGACATATGGCGCTACGCGGCGGCTCTTGCCCGCGACCTCCATGGTGAAAGCTACAACACGCTCGGCGATGGCACCCTGGGTGTCGTCTTGCGCGAAGCGATCGGGGTGGTGTCGATCATTACGCCCTGGAACTTCCCGTTCCTGATCGTCGGCCAGAAGCTGCCATTCGCTCTGGCCGCAGGTTGCACGACCGTCGTCAAGCCCTCGGAACTGACCTCAGGATCGACGCTGGTGCTGGGAGAGATCCTGCAGGAGGCAGGCATTCCGGATGGCGTCGTCAACATTGTCACCGGTACGGGACCGGAGGTCGGCGCGGTCATGACGTCCCATCCTGACGTCGACATGGTGTCCTTCACCGGCTCGACCGGGGTCGGAAAGCTGACGATGTCGAATGCCGCACAGACGCTGAAGAAGGTCTCGTTGGAATTGGGCGGGAAGAACCCGCAGATCGTGTTTCCGGATGCCGATCTCGATGCGTTCATCGATGCCGCGGTCTTCGGCGCATACTTCAATGCCGGCGAATGCTGCAATGCCGGCTCGCGGCTGATCCTTCACAAATCAATCGCTTCCGAGCTCGTCAAGCGGATTGCCGAGCTGTCGAAGGCGGTGAAGGTCGGCGATCCGCTCGATCCTTCGACGCAGGTCGGCGCCATCATCACGCCTGAGCATCTGGAGAAGATATCAGGATACGTCGCCGGTGCGCGGAGCAGCGGTGCCCGCGTATCACATGGCGGCGAGACGCTCGATCTCGGCATGGGGCAGTTCATGTCGCCGACGATCCTCGAAGAGGTCACCCCTGATATGGCCGTGGCGCGCGAGGAAGTCTTTGGTCCGGTGCTTTCGGTCCTGACATTCGAGACGCCAGCCGAAGCGATCAGGATTGCGAATTCCATCGACTACGGCCTGTCGGCCGGTGTCTGGAGCCGCGATTTCGACACGTGCCTGACGATCGGCCGGTCAGTGCGGGCAGGGACGGTCTGGATGAACACCTTCATGGACGGCGCCTCGGAACTTCCCTTTGGCGGTTACAAGCAAAGCGGCCTCGGCCGTGAGCTCGGCCGCCATGCGGTTGAAGATTACACGGAGACCAAGACGCTCAACATGCATATCGGCAAACGCACCAGCTGGTGGATGCCGCAGACGGAAAAGCCGGCTTAGCCGGCGGACGAACTACGCCCGGGGAGGGCGGGTGATTGGTGCGGGAATGGGTCCCGCATCTTCCAAACTTAAGACTGGGAGGTTTTTCGATGAACAAGTTTTTGACCACGACCGCAATGATCGCATTGGCTCTGGCCGGCGCCAGCGTGTCGGCACGCGCCGCTGACGTTAAGGAAGTGCAGATGCTGCACTGGTGGACGTCAGGCGGCGAGGCGGCGGCGCTGAACGTTCTGAAGCAGGATCTTTCGAAGGAAGGCTTTGCCTGGAAGGACGTGCCGGTTGCCGGCGGTGGCGGCGATGCGGCGATGACGGCGCTGAAGGCGATGGTTGCGGCCGGCACCTATCCGACAGCCTCGCAGATGCTGGGCTATACCGTGCTCGATTATGCTCAGGCCGGCGTCATGGGCGATCTGACGGAGACAGCGAAGAAGGAAGGCTGGGACAAGTCGGTTCCGGCGGCCCTGCAGAAGTTCTCGGTCTATGACGGCAAGTGGGTCGCAGCCCCGGTCAACGTCCACTCGGTCAACTGGCTGTGGATCAACAAGGCGGTGATGGACAAGATCGGCGGCACCCAGCCGAAGACCTTCGACGAGCTGATCGCGCTGCTCGACAAGGCCAAGGCAGCAGGTGTGATCCCGCTGGCGCTTGGCGGCCAGAACTGGCAGGAAGCGACGATGTTCGATTCCATCGTCCTGTCGACCGGCGGGCCTGAGTTCTACAAGAAGGCCTTCAACGACCTCGACGATGAATCGCTGAAGTCCGACACGATGAAGAAGTCGTTTGATAACCTCGCCACGATCATCAAATATGTCGACCCGAACTTCTCGGGCCGCGACTGGAACCTTGCGACCGCCATGGTCATCAAGGGTGACGCGCTGGTGCAGGTGATGGGCGACTGGGCCAAGGGCGAATTCGTCGCCGCCAAGAAGACGCCGGATACCGACTTCCTGTGCTACCGCTTCCCCGGCACCGACGGCAGCGTGGTCTACAACTCCGACATGTTCGGCATGTTCAACGTTCCAGACGACCGCAAGGCGGCCCAGGTGGCGCTGGCAACGGCAACGCTGTCGAAGAGCTTCCAGTCGGCCTTCAACGTCGTCAAGGGTTCGGTTCCGGCTCGCACCGACGTTCCCGATACCGACTTCGACGCCTGCGGCAAGAAGGGTATCGCCGACCTGAAGGCAGCCAACGAAGGCGGCACGCTGTTCGGCTCGCTGGCGCAAGGGTACGGCGCTCCGCCGGCCATCGCCAATGCCTATAAGGATGTCGTCTCGAAGTTCGTCCACGGCCAGATCAAGACCTCCGACGAAGCCGTCAAGCAGCTCGTCCAGGCGATCGACGACGCCCGCTGAGATCACGTGTGATGACAAATGCTTCCCCGCCTGCTGGCGGGGAAGCTTCAGGCTCCGCGCCGATCATGCAGGGATGATCATGCGGGGCCGATTGCCCGGACGATTATGCAGGCAGGAGATGACATTCCATGAGCACCGTTGCGACCACCGATCCGGTTCTGACGCCGAGGCAATCGACGGGGATCTCGTTGAGGGGCCGGCTGCAGGATGCGCTGCCGAAGATCGTGCTGGCGCCGAGCTTCGTCATCACCATCATCTTCGTCTACGGCTTCATCGTCTGGACGGCCTATCTGTCGTTTACCAATTCCAAGACCTTCCCCTCCTATGCGCTGACGGGGCCACGCGCCTATCAGCGGCTGTGGCGCTGGACCTTCGAGAGCGATCCGCCGTCCTCCTGGTATACCTCGATCACCAACATGGCGATCTTCGGTTTCCTCTATGTCGGCATCTGCCTGGCACTCGGCCTCTTCCTCGCCATCCTGCTCGACCAGAAGATCCGCGGCGAGAGCGTGTTGCGGCCGATCTTCCTCTATCCAATGGCGCTCTCCTTCATCGTCACAGGCGTTGCCTGGAAATGGTTCCTCGATCCCGGCCTCGGGCTGGAACAGACGCTGCACCACTTCGGCTGGACGAGCTTCCACTTCGACTGGATCAAGAACAAGGACTTCGTCATCTACACCGTCGTCATCGCCGGCGTCTGGCAGGCGTCGGGCTTCGTCATGGCGATGTTCCTGGCGGGCCTGCGCGGCATCGACGGCGAGATCATGAAGGCCGCCCAGATCGATGGCGCCTCTGCCTTCCAGCTCTATCGGCGCATCGTCATTCCACTGCTGCGGCCGATCTTTCTGTCGGCCTTCATCGTGCTCGCCCATATGGCGATCAAGTCCTACGATCTCGTGGTGGCGCTGACCTCGGGCGGCCCCGGCGGCTCGGCCTGGCTGCCGTCCAACTTCATGTATGAATACACCTTCAAGCGCAACGAGATGGCCGTCGGTTCGGCCAGCGCCATCATCATGCTGATGACGATCTCGGCGATCATCGTTCCCTATCTCTATTCCGAACTGAAGGAGAAGGCGCGATGAGCACGATCATCTCACCGACAGCCGACAGGGCGCAAAACAGCAACAACACCCGCTGGATCGGCCGCACCGTCATCTACGGCCTGCTGCTGATCTTTGCCGTCCTCTATCTGATGCCGCTCTTCGTCATGCTCACCACCTCGTTCAAGACCATGGACGAGATCCAGAACGGCAACATGCTGGCGCTGCCGCAATCGCCGACCTTCGACCCCTGGATCAAGGCCTGGGGCGAGACCTGCGTCGGGCTCACCTGCGCCGGCATCAAGGGCTACTTCTGGAACTCGATCAAGATGGTCGTGCCGGCCGTCGCAATCTCCACCATCATGGGGGCGCTGAACGGCTATGTGCTCACCAAATGGCGCTTTCCCGGCCACACGCTGGTGTTCGGACTGATGCTGTTTGCCTGCTTCATCCCGTTCCAGTCGGTGCTGCTGCCGATGGCCACGATCCTCGGCAGCCTCGGCCGCTTCGGCATGACGCTGCAGAATACCACGGGCTTCAACTTCGGCTTCGGCAATCCGACGGTCAATCTGGTCTTCGTGCATGTCGTCTATGGCCTCGGCTTCACGACGCTGTTCTTCCGCAATTTCTACGAGGCCTTTCCGACCGAACTGGTCAGGGCCGCCCAGGTCGATGGCGCCAGCTTCTTCCAGATCTTCCGCCGCATCATGCTTCCGAACTCGCTGCCGATCATCGTCGTCACCGTCATCTACCAGTTCACCAATATCTGGAACGACTTCCTGTTTGCCTCGGCTTACGCCGGCACCGGTGACACCATGCCGATGACGGTGGCGCTGAACAATGTCGTCAACACCTCGACGGGCGTCGTCGAATACAATGTCAACATGGCGGCTGCGATGATCGCCGCCGTGCCGACGCTCATCGTCTATATCCTCGCCGGCCGCTACTTCGTGCGCGGTCTGATGGCGGGCGCTGTCAAAGGGTAATCCATGGCCTTCCTCGAAATCTCCGGTCTCAAAAAGCGCTTCGGCGCCGTCGACATTCTCAAGGGGATCGACCTCGAACTCGAAAAGGGCGGCTTTCTCGTGCTGGTCGGCCCATCCGGCTGCGGCAAGTCCACCCTGCTCAACACCATTGCCGGGCTGGAGACGATCACCTCCGGCGATATCAGGATCGACGGGCGCGACATCAGCGGTCTGCATCCCTCCAAGCGCGACATCGCCATGGTGTTCCAGTCCTATGCGCTCTATCCGAACATGACGGTGGCGGGCAACATTGCCTTCGGCATGGAGATCCGCGGCGTTCCCAAGGAGGAGCGTGCCAGGGCGATCGCCCAGGTCTCCGACATGCTGCAGATCGGCCATCTGCTCGACCGCAAGCCGAGCCAGCTCTCCGGCGGCCAGCGCCAGCGTGTCGCCATGGGGAGAGCGCTGGTGCGCAATCCGCAGGTCTTCCTGTTCGACGAACCGCTCTCCAATCTCGATGCCAAGCTGCGCGTCGACATGCGCACCGAGATCAAGCGGCTGCATCAGCGCATGGGCACCACCTTCGTCTATGTCACCCACGACCAGATCGAGGCGATGACGCTGGCGACCAAGATCGCCGTGCTGAAGGATGGCGTGCTGCAGCAGTTCGGCACGCCGGCCGAGATCTATAACAGCCCTTCCAACATCTTCGTCGCCGACTTCATGGGATCGCCGGCGATGAACCTGCTCAACGCCACCGTCGAAAACGGCGCCGGCGGGCTGGAAGTCTCGCTGGAGCGGCCGAATGCCGCCCCACTGAGACTGCCAGTCATATCAGGCAATGACGGATTGACCGCCTATACCGGCAAACAGGTGATCTTCGGCATCCGCCCGGAGGCGCTGACCGATCCCGATGGCGCCGACCGCAAGGCGCGCTCGCTGACCGAGGGCGATTGCCTGATCGAGGTGGTCGAACCCGCCGGCTCCGACACCTTCGCCGTCACCAAGCTCGGCGGCAAATCCGTCGTCGCCCGCCTGCGCGCCGATACCGGCATCGCTCCAGGACAAAACACCCGCCTCGCATTCAATCTCGATAAGGCCGTCTTCTTCGATCCCAATAGCCAGCTCAGGATCGGGTGAGGGCCAGGTGCTAACATGAGCGCTTCACCTGACATCGTCATCATCGGTTCAGGCGTCGGCGGCGCCACGGTTGCGGCCGGCCTGGCCGTGACCGGCGCGCAGATATTGATCCTCGAGGCCGGCGATCAGATCGCCGACCTTCCGGTCAACCGCGACCAACGCGCGATCTTCCAGCGGGGACATTTTCGACCGAAGGAAACCTGGTACGAGGCGAACGGCAGGGGGTTCAATCCCGGCAATTACTACAATGTCGGCGGGAATTCGAAATTCTACGGCGCCGTGCTGTCTCGCTATCGCAGGCAGGATTTCGACGTCATCGAGCACCGCGAGGGTGTTTCGCCGGCCTGGCCGTTTCCGTACGAAGTCCTGGAGCCGTGGTACTGCCAGGCGGAACGCATGTATCAGGTCCGCGGCAGTCTGGGCGAAGATCCTACCGAACCGCACCATTCGGCTGCCTACGAGTACCTACCCGTCCCGGACGAGGCGCCGATTGCCGATATCAGGGCGCGCCTCAAGCAGAAAGGCCTGCATCCGTTTTCCCTACCGCTCGGCTTGGATCTTGACGCCTGGCTCTCCAAGGCGCGCACCCCATGGGATGCGCATCCGAACGCCCGCGACGGCAAGATGGATGCCGAGACCGCAGCCCTCGCAGTGGCGCTGAGGCACGCGAACGTGCGGCTCGAAACCAATGCGCGCGTGACGAGGCTCGACACGGGCGCGGGGAGCCGGATCGACCGGGTGACCTACATCAAGAACGGGCAGACTGTGACTGTTTCGCCTGAGATCGTGATCCTCTCCGCCGGGGCGGTCCAATCATCAGTGCTTTTGCTGCGTTCGAAAAACGACCGCTTCCCAAGGGGGCTGGCGAACTCTTCCGACCAGGTGGGCCGCAACTTCATGAACCACAATGCGTCCGCCGTCATCGGGGTCTCGCCGCGGTTCAGGAACACCTCCATCTACCAGAAGACCTTTGCCTTCAACGACTTCTATCTCTCGGACGGGGAGGGAGGGCCGCCCCTTGGCAACGTGCAGCTCCTGGGGCGCATCTCTGAAAAGGTTCTCAAGGGCTCTCTGCCGCAGGCTCCGGAATGGCTTCTGCGCTTCATCACAACCCATGCCATCGACTTCTATGCGATGAGCGAGGACGTTCCAAACCCCGAAAGCCGCGTCATGGTAGATGGAGATCGGATTATTCTCCAATGGCAGCGAACCAACTGGGACGCTCATCTCGCACTTGTCGCCAAGCTGAAGGCTATACTGAAGTCAATCGGGTTTCCGATCGTGCTCTCTAGGCCGTTCGACAAGCGCACACCCTCCCATCAGTGCGGAACGATCCGCATCGGAAACGATCCCGCGACCGCGCCGCTCGACGCGTACTGCCGGTCTTATGATCACGAAAATCTCTTCGTCGTCGACGCCAGTTTCCTCCCCACATCGGCTGCGGTCAATCCTGCGCTCACCATCGCCGCCCAGGCGCTGAGAATGGCAGATCACATCGCGTCGGGGGACTTTGCAGGCATGACACAGGCACTGGCGGGCGCCAGGCCGGATGCAACAGGACAGTAAAATGGGATTCGATTACATCATCACTGGCGCCGGTCCCGCAGGATGCGTGCTGGCAAATCGGCTGAGCGAAGATCCTGATGTCAGCGTCCTCCTGCTAGAAGCGGGTGGAGGCGACTGGAATCCTCTTTTTCACATGCCCGCGGGCTTCGCCAAGATGACCAAAGGCGTCGCCAGCTGGGGATGGGAAACCGTTCCCCAGAAACACATGAAAGGCCGCGTGCTTCGCTATACGCAGGCGAAAGTCATCGGTGGCGGCTCGTCCATCAACGCACAGCTCTATACGCGCGGAAATGCGGCGGATTATGACCTCTGGGCTCGCGAAGACGGTTGCGAGGGCTGGGACTATCGTTCGATTCTTCCCTATTTCAAACGTGCGGAGGACAACCAGCGTTTCGCCGATGACTACCACTCCTATGGTGGTCCGCTCGGCGTCTCGATGCCTGCTGCGCCGCTGCCGATCTGTGACGCCTATATTCGTGCAGGGCAGGAGCTCGGCATTCCCTATAATCACGACTTCAACGGACGCCAGCAGGCGGGCGTGGGATTTTATCAGCTGACGCAGCGCAACCGCCGCCGGTCGTCGGCTTCGCTCGCTTATCTCTCGCCGATCAAGGACCGCAAGAACCTGACGGTCCGGACGGGCGCGCGCGTCGCGCGTATTGTCCTGGAGGGAGGCCGTGCGACGGGCGTCGAGATCGTGACCTCGCGCGGCTTGGAGATCGTGCGCGCTGAACGCGAAGTGCTGGTGTCATCGGGGGCGATCGGATCGCCGAAGCTGCTTTTGCAGTCCGGCATAGGACCGGCCGACCATCTGCGGTCGGTGGGCGTCCAGGTGCTCCACGATCTGCCGGGTGTCGGCGGCAACCTCCAGGATCACCTGGATCTTTTCGTCATCGCCGAATGCACCGGCGATCACACCTATGACGGCGTCGCAAAACTCCACCGGACCCTTTGGGCCGGGATTCAATACGTCCTGTTCCGCACCGGACCGGTCGCCTCGTCGCTCTTCGAGACCGGCGGCTTCTGGTATGCCGATCCCGAGGCCCGTTCTCCTGATATCCAGTTCCACCTCGGCCTGGGTTCGGGCATCGAAGCGGGGGTCGAACGGCTCAAGAATGCCGGTGTGACGCTTAACTCCGCCTATCTGCATCCGCGCTCGCGGGGGACGGTGCGTCTGTCATCCTCCGACCCGGCTGCGGCTCCATTGATCGACCCCAACTACTGGTCCGATCCCCACGACAGGACGATGTCCCTGGAAGGGCTCAAGATCGCGCGCGAGATCATGCAGCAGGCGGCGCTGAAGCCCTATGTCATGGCCGAAAGGCTTCCCGGACCGAAGGTCATGACCGACGAACAGCTTTTCGACTACGGCTGCGCCAACGCAAAGACCGACCATCATCCGGTTGGCACCTGCAAGATGGGAGCGGGACCCGACGCGGTTGTCGGGCTTGATCTCAAGGTCCATGGCCTGGAGGGCCTCAGGGTCTGCGATTCATCCGTCATGCCGCGCGTGCCGTCATGCAATACCAACGCCCCGACGATCATGGTCGGCGAAAAGGGATCGGACCTCATCCGGGGCTTGCCTGCACTTGCCCCCACCATCTTCGCCTACGAACGCAACGATGCGAGGCCTCGGGCCCGCACCGAAATCCGGTAGGCCATGTCGAGAGGAGAGACGACAATGTCTGAAGTCAGAGTTGCAGTGCTTGGCGCATCGGGCTGGATGGGAAAGGTCCACACGATGGCCTATCAGACCTTTCCGCATTTCTTCGGAGTGTCGGACGGCACGGCGCGGATCGTCGCTCTCGTCGAAGGTCCCTCGAAGGCAGCCGGGGATCTTTCCCACAGGGCGCCGGGTGCAAGAATTCTTCAGGATTGGAATCTGGCGGTCGCTGATCCTGAGGTCGATCTGATCGATATCTGCCTGCCCGACCACCTTCATTACCAAGTGGCCAAGGCGGCCTTGCTGGCCGGCAAACATGTCTATTGCGAGAAGCCATTGGCAAACACCGCCGCCGAAGCGCGGGAACTGGCCGACATCGCCAGGGAAAAGGGTGTCGTTACCCGCGTCGGACACGCCTTTCCGCGGAACCCCGTCCATGATTTGGCGAAAGATATCATTCAATCCGGCGAAATCGGCGAGATCAAGCTGTTCCGCGGCTGCCAGCACGTCGACATGTATGGCGATCCGAACGCGCCCTTCATGTGGCGGGCCGACGGAAAGCTCGCGCCGACCGGGATTGTCGGTGATACCGGTTCGCACATCTTCAGCTTCATGGATTTCCTGGTCGGCCGCGTCAGTTCCCTGATCGCCGACAATCTCATCGTGACGCCGCGCCGGCCTGTCGTTGAGGGCCTTGCCTATGGCGAGCAGGTGAAACTGACAGGCAATGAGACCTGGGCTGATATCACCAATCCCGATGCGACGAACCTGCTGTGCCGGTTCGAGAACGGCGCCGGCGGGATCGTCGATTTCAGCCGTGTCGCGACCGGCCGCAAGTTCATGCAGACCTATGAAATCTATGGAACGCAAGGCAGCATCGCCTATAGCTATGACGAGATAAACCGGCTGCGCTTCTACTCTAACGACGACCGGACGGGGCGGCGCGGTTTCCGCGAGATCGACGTGGGTCCTGAGAACCCCACCTTCAGGGCTTTCCTTCCTCTGCCGAATTTCGGCCTGGGCTACAATGAAAGCAAGATCATCGAGGTGGCCGAGGTGATCCGCTCGATCGTTGCAAACAGGCCGATGTGGCCGACATTCGATACCGGTCATCACATCTGCCAGATCGTCGACGCATGCATGCAGTCCTCCCGCGAGAGGCGCTGGGTCGACATCCCGCTGGCTGAACGCCGATGACCATAGACGTCCCGCAGGAAATTCTTGACGCACTGACCGATGTCGACATGCCGCGGCTCCCAACCGAGCCCGCCCCTTCGGACGTGATTAGGCTCGCCGGCGTCGAGGTGCCGATTTATCGGGCTGGTTGCGTCGTTGTCGGATCCGGCGCGGCAGGTCTGCGTGCCGCGGTGGAAATGAAGCGGCGCGGCGACGACGTCGTCATCATCAGCCAAAGCGCGTGGGGTGGAACCTCGGCCTGTTCTGGATCCGACAAGCAGACCCTTCACACTGCAAACACTGCCGATCAGGGCGACAATTACAAGGCAATGGCCCGAGCCATACGCAGCGGCGGCGCAATGGACGAGGACACGGCCTATGCCGAGGCTGTGGGCTCGTCGCGGATGATGGCATCACTCCAGTTCCTGGGTCTGCCGCTGCCTCAGGATCCGCTTGGCGGGACGCTCAGATATCAGACCGACCATGACGACGTTGGCCGCGCCACCAGTTGCGGCCCGCGCACCTCGCGCCTCATGGCCAAGGTGTTGGCCGAGGAGGCGATCCGGCTCGGAGTGCCGTTTTACAACCAGACCACGGCGGTAAAGATCCTCACCGAGGGCGCTGGCGCTGACCGCCATGTCGTCGGGATAATCGCCATGCGCGCCACTGATCGTACGGAGAAGAACCCGCTGGGCATCGCGCTGTTCGTCAGTGGGGTGATCGTGCTCGCCGCCGGCGGGCCGGGCGAACTCTATCGCGACAGCGTTTATCCCAACGGCTGCTTCGGCTCTCTCGGATTGGCGCTCGAGGCAGGCGTCGAACTCGTCAACCTGACCGAAAGCCAGTTTGGCATCGGAACACGCAGGGAAGGGTTCCCGTGGAATCTGTCGGGCACCTATGTCCAGGCGATCCCGCATATCTACTCGCTCGATTCCGAAGGCGCCGAGCACCATTTTCTGGCAGAATACTATCGCAGCACGCAGGAGCTGGCGTCGAACGTCTTCCGCAAGGGCTATCAGTGGCCATTTCACGCGACGCGCATGCTCGACTTCGGCTCGAGCCTGGTCGACCTTGCCATCTCTAGCGAAACCGCCGCCGGGCGCCGCGTCTTCATGGATTTCAATCGCAATCCGCTCCCCGTGCCGGGCGACCTGCCGTTCAGCCTGGAAAGACTGGATGAAGACGTCCGCGACTATCTCGGCAAGGCCGGCGCCGACCAGGACATGCCGATCGATCGATTGAAGCATATGAACCCGCTCGCGATCGAGCTCTACCGCCGCTACAAGGTCGATATTGCCGAGGAGCCGCTGGAATTTGCCGTCAACAACCAGCACATGAACGGCGGCATCATGGTCGACACCTGGGGCCGCAGCAGTCTCGGCGGCTGTTACGCTGTCGGAGAAGCATCGGGCACACACGGCGTGACGAGGCCGGGTGGAGCGGCGCTCAATGCCGGGCAAGTCTTCGGTACGCGCGCGGCAGAGCACATCAGCGCGAGCGGCAGGGCAAAGCGGTCGGCAGGAGATGACATCGCCGATATCGCAGAGGCGGGCATCGCCGACCTCCTTGCCGTCCTTCGGACCGAGAGCCCGCTCACCGTCAAATCGATCCGTTCGCAAGTGCAGGCGCGAATGAGCGAAAAGGCTGGCATCATCTGTGATCAAGAAAGCGTAGGCCGGGCCTTGATCGAAGCGCGCAAACTGAACGCTGAAATCCATGCGAACGGCATTGCCTACGGTCGCGCAGCGGAGGCCGTTCGAGGTGTGCAATGGCGGCATATGGCGCTCGCGTCGGAAGCCGTGCTCAGCGCGCTTGATTTCTTCATTCGCAATGGAGGCGGCAGCCGTGGCGCGCGGGCGATATGCGATGCCGAAGGCGAATCCCTTCCGCTGGCGCGTTCAGGGCCGTTGCAGGATTATCGTTTTCGGAAGGAACGCGAGGCGCATCGCAAGGAACAGATCGTCGTTCGGCTTGATGGCGATGAGATCAGGCTTTCAACCCGTCCGAACCGCATGCTGGATGAAAGCGCCAAGTCCTTCTTCGAGCGAGACTGGCCAGCCTGGTTGACAGGCCGCATCTACGATCTGGGCGCGGACAAATGAGGCGATGCCGGTAGGCGTCACTTCGAGACGGAGCCGTGCGGCTGATCAATCGGGATTCGAAACCGGGGGCGGAACTCCGACGCGCTCGGTGTCGTCAGAGCCTTCGGCGATAGCTTCCTCGCTTCTGCGCACCCGCCTTGGCGGATCCTTGCCTTCGACCGGCTTCGGCGACAACTGGTCGTCGGCCTGGATCTCGTCGGTGTTCAGGTAGTTCTTGCTTTCGTCCATAGCGGTTGCGTCCGGTTGGAAAATTGCGGGGCAGATGCCGTCCCGCGCTTTTGGGCTAACTCTCGGCGACATGACAGGTTCCCTCGCTCGCGAGCGGCCTGCGGCTTATAGATCGGCTCCAGCTTCGGAAACGTCGAGCTCGATCATGACGGGCGCGTGGTCGCTCGTATGCTTCCAGCCGCGCGGTTTTTTCCGGACGGTTGCCGATCGAAGCAACGGGGCGACTGCCGGACTGAGCAGGAAGTGGTCGATCCGAAGCCCTGCGTCACGTTCGAAGCTGTTCCGCCAGTACTTCCAGAAGGTGTAGATCCGCTCCTCTGGATGCAAATGCCTGACCGCATCGGTCCAGCCCTGAGCGACGAGATGAGCATAGGCCTTGCGCACTTCCGGCCTGAAGAGGGCGTCGTCCAGCCAGCGTTCAGGCTTGTAGACGTCGATCTCCGTCGGCATGACGTTGAAGTCGCCGGCCAGGATCGAAGGCACCCCGAGCTCCAGGAGTTCGGCGGCGTAGTCCTGCAGGCGACGGAACCAGCGAAGCTTGTACTCGAACTTTGCTCCCGGGAACGGATTGCCGTTGGGAAGATACAGGCATCCGACCAGAATGCCGTCGACGGCAGCTTCGATATAGCGGCTATGGGTATCATCGGGATCGCCGGGAAGACCGCGACGCGTCAGGATCGGTGTCTTGCCTTTCGCCAGGATGGCCACCCCGTTCCAGGATCTCTGCCCGTGCCAGATGGCGCCGTAGCCGGCCCGTTCGATCTCCTTTCGCGGAAACCCGGCATCGTCTGTCTTCAGTTCCTGGAGGCAGACTACATCAGGGACATCCTCCTTGAGCCAGCGCAGCAGGATGTCCAGTCGCCCATTGATCCCGTTGACATTGTAGGTTGCGATTTTCACGATGCCCTCGGAAGTCGAAGCACGGACGGGCTCTAGAAGCGCTCCTGAGTTTCGTCCTCAGGAAATCTGAGCCCGCAATCGTCCCAATGGAGGCGGCTCTCCACACCGTAATGGTCCGCCGGTCGAATCCTCTCGGGGTGATCGAGCGAGCCGACTGTCACTTGGCTCCTCAACGCGTCGCGCCGAAGACGAAGGCGATGCCGGCGACGATCGCTGCGGCTGTCAGCGGCTGCCGGCGTATGCGATCCTCGAGATCATGGACGAATGTGCGTGCTTCCGCCTTTGCCAGGCGGGCTGTTCCAGAAGCCAGCTCCGAAGCGGATTCAGCCATCCGACCGGCCTCCTTCTGAAGCGCGCGCATTTCTTCGCGATCCACATCAAATCTCTCTGAGGAGTGGGCGGTTTCGCCGCTTGAGCGCAGGGCTTGATCCACGAGTGGAAACTCCTCGTCCAGCGTGGTGGGATCTGGCTCCCGCTTCACACGCTCAGCCGCCTCGATGTCGCTGCGACCGGCAGGAATGGAGGTGTGGGTGGCTGACACCGGGTCAGACGCCGGAAAAGTATCCTCGATTGCTTTGTCGAGTTCGCCTTTTCGGGTCTGCTTCCGCTGTTCTGCCTGCTCTTTTCGCATCGACTGGACTGCGGGGGAGTCATTCGGGTTTGCCATCGGGATTTCCTCTGTTGCACTTCGACAATCAAAGCGACGACAGGCAAAGAAGTTCCATAGATGCTGCCGCGCTTAACACCGAAAGGATTGAACAGAGGTCAGCAAACTCGCGCTTACGATGACATTGCACGGCCTTTTTCCGATGACGAGCATTGCAATCGGGGCAAGCCGGACCAAAGTCTTGCCGGCGTCTACTACCTAGGTCGGTTGCATTCTTTACGCGGAACAGCGAGAAATCTCATACGTCATATATTGAACCGCGAGGAACGGACGAACGAGGCTATGGCATGAGTATCCGGAAACGCGATTTTCTAAGATTGGGCGGCGCCGGCGCGGTCGCCCTCGTCGCTGCCGCATTGCCAGCCAGTTTGAATTTCGGCGGTTCCCTTCCTGTTCTGGCGTTGGACTTTGCGCAGGCGAAGGACGGCAACAACGGGAATGGCAATGGTAATGGTGGAGGGAATGGCAACGGCAACGGCGGCGGCAATGGCAACGGGGGAGGGAACGGCAACGGCAACAGCGGTTCCGGGAATGGCAATGGCGGGAATTCCT
The DNA here is from genome assembly GCF_057653695.1 of Rhizobium sp. SRDI943. Classification (NCBI taxonomy): domain Bacteria; kingdom Pseudomonadati; phylum Pseudomonadota; class Alphaproteobacteria; order Hyphomicrobiales; family Rhizobiaceae; genus Rhizobium; species Rhizobium sp. SRDI943. The sequence goes on from NZ_CM172787.1 coordinate 1,497,794, forward strand.
CCGGTGGTGGAGGATCTTCTACCTCTAGCACAGGATCGTCAGCAGGATCGGGAGCGAGAGCGACAGCAGCGTCCGATGGCTCGATCGACGTCCGTCATTCGAATGGCATCACTGAAGTCCTGCAGCGCGGTCGCTACATTATGAAGGACTCGAAGGGCCGGACGATTATAAATCGACAGGCGACAGCCAACGATGCCCGCCGGCTGAGCCGCTTTCTTCGCTGAAGCGTGATAGTCGGGCGATAACCTTTTTCAGCGGCGTTCGCGCCATTGTAGAGCCGCTTCAGTCCTGTTTGAGGCGCCAAGCTTGCTCAGAATCTGCGTCATATGGTGTTTCACGGTCTTTTCCTGCAGGCTGAGGCGCAAGCCGATATGCTTGTTTGACAGGCCTTGGGCGACAAGATCCATCACCTCGCGTTCCCGGGGCGTCAGACTGTTCTTGTCGGAGGTTCCGCCATTCAGCGAATTCTCCATGACTTTTGCCGACATCGTCGGCGAGATATATCGCGAGCCACGCAGGACGGTCTGGATTGCTTCGGCGAGGCCACGCGAACCGACACCTTTCAGAACATAACCCATCGCGCCCCGTTGCAGAGCTCCCAGCAAGGTGTCCACCTCCTCGGATACCGTCAACATCAGCACTTTCGTTGTAGGGCTCCGCGCCAGAACGTCACTGATCGCAGACAGTCCGCCGCCGGGCATCGAGACATCGAGGAGCATGATGTCGGGGTGGTTGTCCGAAGCGATCATCGCGGCATCATCGCTGCTGGCCCCCTCGCCAACGACGATAAAGCCGCTGATCTCGGAGAGGCTGCGCGTTACACCCTCGCGAAAAAGCGGATGATCGTCCACGACGCCGATGGTGATTGATGTCATCCCTACTCTCCCACTTCCATTGGCTCGAAGATCATGGTCACGGTCGTTCCTCCTTCGCCTGTCTTGATGTCGAAGGATCCTCCCAGGCTGTCGATGCGCTCCCGCAACCCCACGAGGCCGAGGCTCGTTGGCCTCACCTCGGTCGGATCGAAGCCGTCGCCGCGATCGCTGACCTCGACACGGACATGACCCTTGTGCGAGACGGCCCTGACCGTCTGCTGAACGCCGCCGCCGTGGCGATAGGCGTTGTTCAGGGCTTCCTGAACGAAGCGATAGATACAGATCTTCACGGCGGGGGGAAGTTCCGGTCCATCCTCGTCGATAACAGTTTCGACATGGCTTTCGGTCTTGTGTTGATGCGCTTCGACGATCCGCGTGACGATCTCGGTAATTGAGGATTTTTCGATCTGCGGGAGTACCAGTCCGCTGCAGATATTGCGAATTTCGGTCATCGCTTCGGCAAGGCTCGAGCGTATCCAGGCAAGTTCCTTTTCGCGTGCTTCGGGCTGGGTGGACGCATTGATCAACACGTCGCTGTCCAGGCGCAATGAGGCATAGGCGATGTGCTGAGCCGGACCATCATGCAGATCGGCACCGATGCTGCGCAAATAAGTTTCGTTCAGCGCTGCCGCACGCTGGGAGGCGCGCTGCAGGCGCCGCTGAAGTCCGCGGTTTTCCGCCAGCAGCGCAGACAGTTCGGTGACCCGTTCTTTGAGATCCTTGCGCTGCGCCTCTATCGTGCGGCTGCCTCGGAACACCAGAACGGAGAGAACAAGGAAAAAGGTCGCCGTCAGAGCGGCGACGGCGCCCCAGCTCCGGAGCCTGGCATGCGCCAGACTATCGCCCAGTCCTTCTGCTGTCTCGTAAAACTCAAGGACGGCGACCGCCTGTCCGGACCATGGCTGGAGCACCGGGTTATAGATCTCCATCAGCGGCTTGCCGAGCGCGCGCTCCTTGTCGCTTTCCGGATCGCTGGCGATTTCATAGCGCGCGACGAGAGACCCTGCGAATGCCCTCTGTAGCTTGTCGCTGACCGCAAACGTCTTGCCCACCAGCTCCTTCTCGTTCGAATAGAGGATAGTGCCGTCGCTTCGCCACAGCTTGAACGAAACAAGGCGTTTGCCGAGTGCACCCTGACCGAGCGTCTCGTCCAGAGCCTGGGCACTCGCGTCGTCGAGCAGTGACTCGGTTTGCATATTGGGAAGTAGCGGCGCGATCACGCTGTCCACATACAGCGCCGTCGCCGCGCCTGAGTTGTGGATGACGGTCTCCTCTATGAGGTGGCTCACAAAAAAGCCGACCACGAACATGGCGGCAATCGAAATGAGCCCACCCGCGATGAAGAACTGGGAGGCGAGTGAGCGGGCATTCCAGCGGCGAAGCCAATTCATTTTGATACCGGTAAGAGACTGCCCGATTAACCTACCGCGTCTTTAGAGTTTTCCAAACAGCATCAGGGCACATTCCTGGTGTCGAACACCTCGGCGCCTCTTATGCTTTGGGTCAACCCGACGGTATCGCCGGATATGGCTGCGCCGAAGATGTAGAGAAGAGCGGCCAGAACGATAACAAGTGCGAAGACGGACGCATTACAGGCGTCATTCACTCGGGATCTATGACTCTGGTTCATTTTCGGATCTCCTTCAATATCGTTCGAAACGGCGCGAGTCCGACGCGCGTTCCAACCCAGGGACTTCGGTCCGACAGGGTTCGGACCAAGGTCTGACCCCGTAGACATCAGTAGATTCAAGCATATTTCCTGACCGACGAACCCGGGTTTGGAGGCTTGTGAGTGACGATTTCCATGGATATCGAAGGCGCCACCCGCGCCGCATCGGCCTCTTCTCTCGCGCCGTTCGAGGAAGGCGTCGCCGAGCTTTACGAGACCCTTCCCGTGAGCGCGCTCATCGTCGCCGGCCGCGCTCCATAACGCCCTCTGGCGTAGAGGGCTCACCGGACTTCAGCGAGTGCGCTGCGCGAAGGAAGGTTCTTGTATTGCGCGGATGACGTGCTGTTCGATCTCGAAGCATGTCTCGTCGCATTCCCGCACCAGGTGCGAATTGAATGGCTGCCCTCGAAGAGTGTCGCGCGCTTCGACTGCCATCTGGTAGGCCTCGAAGAGATCGAGTTGCAACGGGTCGCACGCTGCCATGATCAGCTTTCGTATCTGCGGCAAACGCATCGCCAGGCGCCGGCGTCCAGCTTCGCGGCGATTGGATCGTGCCATCTCCTTCAGTCTCCTGCCTATGCCCGTGTGTGCGGGGCCTTTTGATCCTGAAATAGCGCCGGCAACGGGCATTGACATGGGTTTGGGACCAAAGGCCGGGATACATCGGACTGAGGTCCGGGGCGTGGAACGACCCTGCCTCCAGCTAGTTGGTTTGGCAGCGGTCACGAAGGCCGCCTCGAAACAGAAGGAGGAGAAAAAATGATCTCCAAGCTTATCGTCGGTGCGGCAACTGCCGCGACCCTGATGTCGGGCGTCGCATTCGCCCAGTCCTCGACCGTCAACGGTGCCGCCGGTGGCGCGGTCACCGGCGCGATCGTCGGCGGCCCCGTTGGCGCTGCTGTCGGCGGCGTTGCCGGCGCAGTCGTGGGTACCGTGATCGATCCGCCGCCGCAAAAGGTCGTCACCTATGTCCGCGAGGTTCCGGCACCATCGGCGCGCGTGGTCGTGAAGGAGAAGGTTGTCGTCGGTCAGCCCCTGCCGGAGACGGTTGTCGTGACGCCTGTTCCGGATGACCCGACCTATGCTTACGCGGTGATCAATGATGAACGTGTCATCGTCGAACCGTCGTCCCGCAAGGTGATCCAGGTTATCAAGTGATCTGATCCTTCACGCGGCCTCTGCCGCGTCCTCCATCCGGAAATCATCGCTCAAAGTCCGGGAACCGCCGCACGACCGACGGCAGCGTCGTCGTGCGGCCAAAAACAGCCGATGCCCCGGCGGCGACTCCGCCGCCGGAGCGCCAACGAGGAGAGGAACATGATCTATTCCGAAGAGAAATCCCGTGGTCTGGCCGTGCCGCTGATCGCCATCCTGCTGGCAATCGCCGGCATTCTCGCCGTGCTTGTCGCCACCGGCGGCCGACATAGCAGTGCCGCCGGCCGCGTCTGGATTCCACAGGCTCAACAGCAGGGGTCGGGACGATGAAAGCCATCGCATCGGTTGCCTTTGGCATCTTAAGCTCGGTCGGGGTCTGCGTCGCTGCCGCATCTGTCGCATCCTATGTCGTGGCGGATTCCGAGCCTCACGCCTTCAAGGAGCTCGCAGCGCCCGATCTATGGACGACGACGCCGGTGAAAGTCGATCCTCGGCAGCAGCACTATGAACGAATTGCGCCTCTCTATTCCAGCTATGTGACCGAGGCGTCGGCCAGCATGGCGTCAGCGGCGAGGCCGGATTCGGCTCGCCCGCCAGCCGAACTTCAGACACCGCAGCCCAGACTTTCGGCCGCGCATCTCGCCTGGTGTGGGGAACGTTATCGCTCTTTCAATCCCGCGACCAACAGCTATCGATCCTATAACGGTGAGACCCGCGAATGCGCTTCGCCGTTCCAGCCGACTGTGGCCGAGGCCGGTGAAGGCGTCGGTACGAAAGTGAATGCACAGGCGGTAGCCCGGTGCGCCGCTCGCTACAACTCGTATCGACCGGAAGACAATACGTATCAACCATGGGAAGGACCGCGGCGCAGCTGTGACATGTCGGATCTCGTTGCGACGAGCAATTGATTATCGGCGGTGGTCGCGCGGTGCGGATGATGCTGCACCACGCTGGTGAATCGGACTTAAGTCCGTGTTGCGAACGCTACGGTTGTGATACCCGGTTGTATTAGAGTGTTGGAGATCAGGGATGGCGACGGCGCTGATAACGGAAATCCAGCAGGCGCAGACAAGGCTTCCGCTCTTGAGTCGGGCGGACCGGAGAACCCTTATCGTTCGCATCCTCCGCGAGCTGAAGACGCATCGGCGGGAGGTTCTCGGAAATGTGCCGGCCGAGCACTGTGTTTGGATCGACAGGCTGATTGCGTCCGTGTCCTCGACGATATCGGAAATCGCCAACATGCAGGACGCCGAGTTCCATCGGGTCTTGAACGAGTTCGAAAAGCTGATTGCGACGCTCGATGACATTTCGCATGCCGAGAAGCGGTCGAAGACAATTCACTGAGAGGATCACCGGCGGGCCGCCACCGGAAACCGATCGCTGCGCGTCAGCGTTTCCTTCCATGACCGAAACGAAATCCCCCGCTGATCATGACAAGGCGCCGTCCGTCGAAGACGGTGCGAAGCCGGGCGCCGACATTTCCTTCCCTTACGACCGGATGACCGTCGAGCAATTCCGAAGCCGCTTCCCCCGGGCCCGCTGGAGTGATGCCCGAAAGGCGTGGTTCGTTCCCGGACGGACGGCGTCCCGCCGCATCGGACGATGGCTTGCCGAGATCGAGGCCGAAGCCGACGCCCATGCGGATGCGAAGGGACGCGACGCTTTCGTCTTCGATCCCATCGACAGTCCATATCTTGAACTCGGCAAGGCAGGCTTTCGAATCCGCACCCCGTACTCGAAGACCGTCGTCGACGAATTGCGCGAAGTGCCATTCTCACGCTGGGACGGCGATCTCAGGATATGGCACGTTCCCTTCCGGTCCTATGAGGAACTCCGACGAAGATGGCCTGAGATCGAGGCGGCGGCTCGCAGAAACGAGCCAGAGGAAAGGCGACGTCGCGCCGAGGATCGGAAAGGGACCGAACAGGATATACGCAGCAAGCTCCGCTCTGCGGAACGAAAGCGTCATCGTTACCCGCTTCGAAGCGACGACCTGCCGCCGATAGGACGTCCTGTGGTCATCGCCTATGGAATCGTCGTCTTTACCGAAATCTCAGGCGAATTGGTCGACCCGGACGTCGTTGTGGACGTCTATCCCGGCATTACTGAGGATCACGTCTGGGGATATTGGCGGCCGCCCACATTCGAAGAACTCGTCCGCACCTGGCCCGCGAAAATGCTTCCGATTCAAAACGCCGAGTGGTGGCTGCCGACGATCGAGGAATTGAGGCCGGCCCGTCGCACGGCCAGATCGCGCGAAGCCAGGAAATACGCGAAGACGCCGTGACCGCTGCTTGCCGTAGAAAAGAGGATGACTATACCCGATGCCGACCGTCAGGTTCGGTGGCGCAGGGCGTCCACCAGCGCCACGAAAGCCGGAGAGGACTGCCTTCTGCTGGGATAGTAGAGATGGTAGCCATCCCAGTGTGGGGAAAAGGCTTCCAGCACGCGTCTCAGACGGCCTTCCGCGATATGAGGTAGCGCGACGTCTTCCGGTACGTATGCCAAGCCAAGTCCGTCCAGCGCCGCTTCCACACTCTGATAGGAGTTATTGAAGGCAAGCTGTCCCTCCACCCTGATCCTGATCTCTTTCCCGTTGTCTTCGAACTCCCAGGCCCAGAAGCCGCCATATGTGGGCAGGCGCTCGTTGATGCAGTTGTGGCGGACAAGGTCCTGCGGATGCTCCGGAACCCCATTGCCGTCGAAATATGAGGGTGCGCCGACAACGGCAAAGGGGAAATCAGGCCCGATGCGTGTCGAGATCATGTCTTTCGCCACCTGCTCTCCCATCCGGACGCCGCCGTCGAAGCGCTCGGTCACGATGTCGGACAGCCCGTTTTCGCGCATCAGTTCCACCTTGATGTCAGGGTTGTTCGGCAGGAAACGCTGGAGCTTCGGCCAGATGATCCAGTTGATCGCATGGTCGGATGCCGTGATGCGGATGTTCCCGGCCGGCTTTTCCCTGAATTCCGTGATGGTTTCGAGTTGAGCCTCGATCTCGTCGAAATGAGGCCCCACGCCTTGGAACAACCGCTCTCCAGCGTCAGTGAGCGAAACGGCCCGCGTGGTACGGGTCAGCAGCCGGATCCCGAGCCGCGCCTCGAGCTGGCGGACAACGTGGCTGAGCGCCGATTGAGACACGCCCAGCTTCGCAGCCGCCCGCGTAAAGCTCTTCTCTCGGGCGACCGCCAGAAAGGCCATCAGGTCATTGACGCTCTCGCGCGGCATTCACGAGCTCCTTCGGATCAAATGGCCGTTGTACTGAATTTGCTGAGGCTGGACATTGAAATCATCGTGAACACCCCTCTGGCTCGGGTCGCACTGGAACAAGTTGCGCCGCCGGCCATTTGTCGTCCATGAAAACAGCCCTGCCGATGTCGCTGCTCGCTCTGACCATCTCCGTTGGCGGTGCCGCCGCGCGGGAGCTCCGACCCGAAGCAATCAATACCGCGTCGATTGCGTCCATTGGGACTGAGAAGCTGGCACCGGGAGATCCGGACCCGGCGATCGTCCGCCTTCAGGTCCTGCTCGACCGTGCAGGCTCGTCTCCCGGCGTGATCGATGGCCTCTCCGGCGAAAACGTAGACAAGGCCGTGGCCGGCTTCGAGGCGATGAACAATCTTCCTGTCGATGGGAGGCTGGATCCAGAGGTCGCCTCCCGCCTTGAAGGCAATGCCGCCATCGTTGCCCCGATCGTTGAAAGCTATGTCGTCTCGGCAGAGGATGCCGCGGGCCTCGTCGACAAGATTCCCGAAGACTATGGCGAGAAGGCAAAGATGCAGAGCTTGGGATATACGAGCGTTGCAGAGAAACTATCCGAGCGGTTCCACATGGGCATCGATCTCGTGCATGCGCTCAACCTGGCTTCGCAGTTTGCTCCTGGCGATACGGTGTGGGTCGTGGATCCCGGCTCTCCAAGGCAAGGAAAGGTCAAGAAGATCGAGGCCGACAGGAAGACGGGGCAGGTGCTCGCCTATGCCGCGGATGGATCGCTGCTTGCAGTCTATCCCGCAACGATCGGAAGCGAAGACAATCAGGCGCCGTCAGGAAAACACAAGGTCAAGGGTGTCGCGAGGATGCCGGTCTACCGGTATGACCCGAAGCGCAACTTCAAACAGGGAAAGAACGACAGGGTCCTGACGATCCCGAAAGGGCCGAACGGTCCTGTTGGTACGGTCTGGATCGATCTGACCGAGCCGACTTATGGTATACATGGGACACCGGAACCGAAGCTCATCGACAAGGTTGGCTCGCACGGTTGCGTGCGGTTGACGAACTGGGATGCCGAAGAGTTGGCGGCTATGGTCAAACCAGGGGTCGTGGTGGACTTCGTCAATCGAAGTTCAGCCGCTCCGAAGTGACTGCCTTCTCCAGTCCGTCGTCGACGCGATGTGTTGGCGTCGCTCCCTATCATTCGCGATTCACGAAGCTTTGGCTTCGAAAGCCGGGGCGAAATCTCCCAGCTGTTTTGCTTTGAGGATCGTGGCCTCGATATCCTGCTCCACGATCGCTTCAAGATCGGCGAAGCTGTCGATCACATAGTAGATCGGCTGGAGGATATCGATCCGGTAGGGCGTCCGCAGCACGCTCAGCAGATCGAACGGCCGGAATTCGCACGCTTTGCCTTCCATTGCCGCTTTCGCTTCGCTGGGCGATGAGACGATGCCCGCGCCGAAGCAGCGGCGTCCCTGCGGCGTATTGATCAGGCCGAATTCGACAGTGAACCAGAAGATCCGGAACAGATGCCATGAATAGCCCTTGCCGAGGCGGACGGCGGTTTCGCCGAAATGCCGGACGAAATTGGCATAGCTCTGGTTGGTGAGCATGGGGCAGTGGCCGAAGACCTCGTGGAACAGGTCCGGCTCCTCGATATAGTCGATATGTTCGCGACGGCGCAGGAAGGTTGCAAGCGGGAATTTGCCTTGTGACAGAAGTTCATAAAAGCGTGAGGGCGGAATGAGCGCCGGCACACCTTCGACGCCAAAGCCGGTGGTCTCGTTCAGGCGTCTGTTCACATCGAGAAGCTGAGGCACCTTATCCGGCTTCAGCCCCAGCATTTTGACGCCGTCCAGATATTCGCGGCAGGCGGTATCGGAAAGCAGCGTCATCTGACGCCGGTAGAGTTCGCCCCAGATAACATCTTCATCCGGGGTGTAGTCGTACAAACCATCCGGGCCGGGCAGTTTGGCGGTATAGCTGCTTTCCTTGGTCATGTGCTGATCCTCCCGAGCAGGGCACTTTTCCTGCCATTATGGTCCGAGTTTGGAGGATTTTCTTTTCTTTCATGCTGGCTATCGCCATAATAGTGGCAAATATTCCCGAAAGCGACGCCAAAAATGAAAGAACCTGGGAATTTTCGCCGTAAGCTTCTGCAACTCGTCCAGGCCGACGGCAGCCTTTCGCTGGCCGACCTGGCGGAAAAGGCCGGCATGTCGCAGAGTTCGGCATGGCGGAAGATCCAGGAGCTTGAAGCCGACGGCGTCATCCGCAAGCGGGTGACGCTGCTCGATCCTGGAAAACTCGATCTCAAGCTCTGTGTGATCGCGCATGTGACGCTGGAGGATCACCACGAAGAGGCGGTCGCGTCTTTCGCTTCCGTGGTGCTGGAGCGGCCGGAGATCATGGAATGCTACGCCCTGTCGGGCGCCTTCGACTATATGCTGAAGATCCGGGCAAGCGACGTGGAAAGCTACGAAGCCTTCATGACCCGCTATCTCATGCGCAACCCGCATGTGCGCACCGTGGTCTCGAGCTTCGTGCTGCGCGAGTTGAAATTCTCGACCGAACTGCCGCTCTGACTGACGCTTACAACCCGGATTACCGCGTGCTGTCACCATGCCAACCGCCTGGCATGTGTATCGGAAAGCCTTCGAATGTCTTCAGCGTATCGAGAACGATCGACGTCTTCACGTGCTGCACCGACTCGTGGGGCAACAGGACGTCGTTGACGAATTTCGAGAGGTCGGCGAGCCCGCGGGTCGCGACCGTCAGGTGATAGTCCATTTCACCGGTCAAGGCATAGGCTTCGAGAACTTCCGGCAGTCCGTTGATCAGTTGCGAAAACCGGCGGGCATTGTCTCTGTTGTGGGTCGCAAGCGTCACGGAAATGACCACCAGCATATCGAGACCCAGCTTCTGCCGATCGAGGTAGGCGCGGTAGCTGCGGATATATCCTTCAGCCTCCAGTCTTGTGCGCCGGCGCGAACATTGCGACGGTGAAAGCGCGATCCGCTCGCCCAACTCGTTGTTCGTCAGCCTGCCATCCTTTTGAAGTTCCTGGAGCAGGCGCAGATCCAATTTATCGAGCGGCTCATCCATTGCACGAAATCTCCAAAACGCTCACAGATCGTGCATGATCTCCTCCTGAAGCATAAAGAATGCAAGAACTTTGCACGCGTTTTGGGCCACACTTTGCATATCAAATGCAATCTCCTCTGGAGGAAAGAAAATGGGTCCGTTCCCGCATGACGCGCCGCCCTCGGAAATCACCGCCGACAATCCGGCCGGCACCGACGGCTTCGAATTCGTCGAATTCGCCCATCCCGAGCCCGAAACGCTGCGCGAACTCTTCACACGCATGGGCTATGTTGCGGTCGCCAAACACAAGACGAAAGATATCACCGTCTGGCGACAAGGCGACATCAACTATGTCCTGAACGCCGAACCCGGCAGCCATGCCGCGCGCTTCGTCGCAAATCACGGTCCCTGCGCCCCATCGATGGCCTGGCGCGTCGTCGACGCCCAACACGCGTTCAAGCATGCGGTGTCAAAAGGCGCTGTCCCGTATGAAGGGGACGACAAGATGCTCGATGTTCCGGCGATTGTCGGCATCGGCGGCTCGCTGCTCTATTTCGTCGAGACCTATGGTGCCAAGGGATCGGCCTACGAGGCCGAGTTCGATTGGCTCGGCGAGCGCGACCCGCATCCCCAGGGGATCGGCTTCTATTATCTCGACCATCTGACGCACAACGTCTTTCGCGGCAACATGGACAAGTGGTGGGATTTTTACCGCAACCTGTTCAATTTCAAGCAGATCCACTTCTTCGATATCGATGGGCGCATCACCGGTCTGGTGAGCCGCGCCATCACCTCGCCCTGCGGCAAAATCCGCATTCCGCTGAATGAATCGAAGGACGACACCAGCCAGATCGAGGAATATCTGAAGAAGTACAAGGGCGAGGGCATCCAGCATATCGCCGTTGGAACGGAGGATATTTACGACGCCACCGACAGGCTGGCCGACAACGGCCTGCGTTTCATGCCGGGTCCGCCGGAGACCTATTACGACATGTCCTATGAACGCGTGAACGGCCATAGTGAACCTGTCGAACGCATGAAGAAACACGGTATCCTCATCGATGGCGAAGGTGTGGTGAATGGCGGCATGACGAAAATCCTGCTGCAGATCTTCTCCAAGACCGTCATCGGCCCGATCTTCTTCGAATTCATCCAGCGCAAGGGCGACGAGGGTTTCGGCGAAGGCAATTTCCGGGCTCTCTTTGAGTCGATCGAGGCCGATCAGATCAAGCGTGGTGTCATCGGGACTGCAGCGGAGTAAACTCACTAGCGCCGCGCATCTTTCAGACGCGCGGCGCTGGAGTGTTCGGGGAGGAGTGAGCATGGACCAGACATCGATCCAGACGTCGGATGGTGAAGCCGCGACAGCAAACACGCTGAAATATATGCCGGGGTTCGGCAATGACTTCGAAACCGAGTCGCTTCCCGGCGCCTTGCCGCAAGGCCAGAACAGTCCGCAGAAATGCAACTATGGTCTCTATGCGGAGCAGCTTTCCGGCTCGCCGTTCACCGCGCCGCGCGGGACCAACGAAAGGTCCTGGCTTTACCGCATCCGCCCGAGCGTGCGTCACACCCGCCGCTTCTCCAACGCGTCCTATCCGCTCTGGAAAACCGCGCCGTGCCTCGACGAACATTCGCTTCCCCTCGGCCAGCTTCGCTGGGATCCCGTCCCGGCGCCCTCGGAGAGACTGACATTCCTCGAAGGGGTGCGGACCATCACGACGGCAGGTGATGCCGCCACCCAGGTGGGCATGTCAGCCCATGCCTATGTCTTCAATGAGGACATGGTCGACGATTACTTCTTCAACGCCGATGGTGAATTGCTGATCGTGCCGCAGCTCGGCGCCATCAGAGTGTTCACCGAAATGGGCATCATGGATGTCGAGCCCCTGGAAATATGCCTGATCCCGCGCGGCATGATGTTCAAGATCATGAGGGGTGGCGACCAGACGGTCTGGCGTGGCTACATCTGCGAGAACTACGGCGCGAAATTCACCCTGCCGGACCGCGGACCGATCGGCGCCAACTGCCTGGCAAACCCGCGTGACTTCAAGACGCCTGTCGCCGCATTCGAGGATAAGGAAACGCCGTGCCGCGTGCATGTGAAGTGGTGCGGAAAATTCTATGTCACCGACATCGGCCATTCGCCGCTGGATGTGGTGGCCTGGCACGGCAACTACGCCCCGTTCAAATACGACTTGCGGACGTTCTCGCCGGTCGGCGCTATCCGCTTCGATCATCCCGATCCGTCGATCTTTTCGGTGCTGACCGCGCCGACCGAAGATGCGGGTACGGCGAACGTCGATTTCGTGATCTTTCCGCCGCGCTGGCTGGTCGCCGAACATACGTTTCGACCGCCTTGGTACCACCGCAACATCATGAGCGAATTCATGGGCCTGATCCATGGCCAATATGACGCCAAGGAGGAGGGCTTCGTGCCGGGCGGCATGAGCCTGCACAACATGATGCTTCCCCACGGGCCGGACGCGCTCGCCTTCGAAAAGGCATCCAATACCGAGCTCAAACCCGTGAAGCTCGATCACACCATGGCCTTCATGTTCGAGACCCGGTACCCGCAGCAACTGACGAAATACGCAGCCGAGCTCGAAACGCTGCAGGATAATTACCTGGAATGCTGGGACGGCCTGGAACGCAAGTTCGACGGAACCCCCGGCATCAAGTGATGCATCAACTGAAGTCATCCTCCTGCACGGAATTCGGACATGAAACTTGCGACGTTAAAAGACTCCACGCGGGACGGCCGGCTCGTCGTCGTTTCCCGCGACCTGACCCGCTGTTCCGAGGTCGGTCATATCGCCCGCACATTGCAGGCAGCACTCGATGACTGGGAGCATGTGGCTCCGAGGCTCGCGCTCATTGCCGAAGGCGTCGAGACCGGCGCCCAGCCGACGATCCGGTTTCACGAACATGACGCTACGTCACCTTTGCCGCGCGCCTATCAATGGGCCGACGGCTCCGCTTACGTCAACCATGTCGAACTGGTGCGCAAGGCACGCGGCGCCGAGATGCCGGCGAGCTTCTGGACCGATCCGCTGATCTATCAGGGCGGGTCGGACGCTTTCCTTGCGCCGCGCGACCCGATCGTGATGGCCGACGAGGCTTACGGGATCGACATGGAGGGCGAGGTCGCCGTCATAACCGGCGACGTTGCCATGGGGTCCAGCCCGGAGGCTGCACGCGGCGCCGTCCGCCTGCTGATGCTCGTCAACGACGTTTCGCTGCGCGGTCTGATCCCGGACGAATTGGCGAAGGGATTTGGCTTCTTCCAGTCCAAGCCGGCATCGGCATTTTCTCCGGTCGCGGTGACGCCGGATGAGCTTGGAGATGCGTGGGACGGTGGCAAGCTGCATCTCCCGCTGCTCGTCAGCCTGAACGGCAAGCCATTCGGCAAGGCCAACGCCGGCATCGACATGACCTTCGACTTTGGCCAGTTGATCGCCCACGCCGCCAAAACCCGCAATCTCGCGGCCGGCACGATCATCGGCTCGGGAACGGTGTCCAACAAGCTCAACGGCGGCCCGGGCAAGCCGGTGGAAGACGGCGGAAGCGGCTACTCCTGCATCGCCGAACTCAGGATGATCGAGGCCATCGAGACCGGATCGCCGAAGACCGCCTTCATGAAGTTCGGCGATCAGGTCCGCATCGAGATGAAGGATAAGGCCGGCCATTCGATCTTCGGGGCGATCGAGCAGACGGTCGAGAAATACAGCGGAGCCGGGCCGCAATGAAGGAGGTCGTTCTCTACGACTACTGGAGATCATCGGCGAGCTATCGCGTCCGCATCGCGCTCAATCTCCTGGGCATCGATTATCAGACCGTGCCCATCAACCTGTTGGAGGGCGCGCACAGGACGCCGGAATATCTGGCGCTCAACCCGCAGGGGCTGGTGCCGACATTGGTGCTTGACGGGAAAACACTGACGCAGTCGCTAGCGATCATCGAATATCTGGCCGAGCTACGGCCGAAATGCGGATTGCTGCCATCGGACATCGCCGATCGCCAGAAAGTGCGCGCCCTTGCCTATGCGGTCGCCATGGACATCCATCCGATCTGCAACCTGCATGTCGTGTCGCACCTGATGACCATGACGGAGAAGCCCGATGCCCGCGAGGAATGGATGAAGCATTTCATCAGCGACGGACTGGGCAAACTGGAAGCGATGATCGGCAAAGCCGATGGCGCGTTCAGTTTTGGAAATACGCCGACGATGGCGGACCTCTGTCTTGTTCCCCAGCTCTACAACGCCCGCCGCTGGGGCGTTGAGTTGACCGCTTTCAAGCGCATCGTCGACATCGACGCCGGATGCGCAGACCTGCCGGCCTTCCAGGCGGCGCATCCCGACCGCGTGAAGCCGTAACGGCAGAGCGGGACCCGGGACGAAATTCGAAGAAGCATCCCCTTCTTCCTGCGGCTCTCGCATCAATGGCCGGCACACACCAGATCGCGTGGACTGGGATCTCACGATCGCGGCGAATGCGATGCCAATTCCTGTAGGTATGAAGAGTAAGCATCGCCGGTCCGCGGGCGAGGTGCGGTAATTTGTCTAGCAGCCATCAAGCGCCTTGATCCTCGAGACCAGGGTCTTGCCAAACACGTAGGTGGTCTGGACATCGGCACGACCCTGGCAGCGACGTCCATCATTGGTGACGTATTCGTACGAAACCCGGACATCATCATTGCCGCGTAGTGCCGTTCCCGTGAGTTTGAGCGGCTCCGACATCGCGCCGAAGAAGGCGTGGATCGACACTTCGTTGAATGGGCCTTGGCCGCGTTTCTCCGGAACGACCAGCGCTGAGGCGGTTTCACCATCGGCTGCGGCGAGCGCGGAGTAGAAGGCCGTCACCGTGCCCATGGGATCGTGGGGAAACGTCTTGCCCGCCTCGGACGCCGGATCAGGTCCGTCCTCGTCAATCGCGTCGTAAGTGATGCCCACCATCTGCGCCTTCGCGGCCGTCAGCCACGCGATGCCTTCAGGCGGTGCCGACGTCACGTAGGCGATGGCAGTCTCGGACAATCCCAACTGGTTGAGATAAGCTCCGACCAGTGCGTTGGCGACACCACTCTCGCTGGCCTTTCCGTCGACCACGCGATAGGCGGCATGGAAACCGATATTGGATTCGGGCTGAAGAAACCGCTGCGAACCGGCAAGCCAGGTCAGGGCGCAAGCCGACGCGCACAAGGTCCCCGGCGGGGTGGCAGTGGCAAAGCCTCGAAGGCGGATGGCACGTCCGATCTCAATCCCGGCTTTGAGATCACCGCCCTCGCTGTTTAGAAAAACAAGGGCTTTGCTGGAGGCGGCGGCCAGGTTTCTGAAGACAATTTCGTCGCCTTCGTTCAAGACGCCCGTGACGGAGATCAGGTCTGTGTCGCCCTCCAACGGCTCTCGCGTGATCTCCGCCGCAGACAGAGGAAATGCGCATAGAAACAACAACCCAGCCACGATGTAACGCATCGATTCCCCCGCGTTTACTGTAACTATTCAACATTGCGACGAATGTTCTTGCAAGCCTGCTCGTAGCTCACCAGGCAGGCTGTAGGAGAAGTGAGAAGACCGCGGCGTCTATCTCGAGCTTCAAACGAGTGGCGATCGTCTCGGCCAAAAAAAGCCGCCGCAGCTGACTGTCGGCGGCTTTTCACTATCGATCAATTTTTCTCGGACGCCTTCGGGTGGCGCTACACAACCACCGCCTACTCAGCTGCACCCGCTCGTAGCACCGCACGTGTCGCACTTCTCACAAGTCCCATTCCGCACCATCGTGAAGTTCTGGCACTCCGAGCACATGTTGCCGGTATAGCCCTGCATGATCGAGCGCTGGCGGCGTTCGGCTTCCCGCTTTTTCGCCTCGGATTTCGCCGTTGCCGCGTCGGCTGCCGCCTTGTCGGAGAAGAGGGCCGTTGCGTCGCTGGTGAGTTCCTCGGTCACCTCTTCGGCGATCTCTTCCGCCAGCTCCTTGGCGCGCTCCTCGTAGTCGCGCTTGAAGGCGACGATTTCGGAGGTGGAGACGGCAATCGTCGGCTCCAGCTTGCGGGCAGCGGCGCCTGCAAAGGCAGTAACGGTGCCGGTGGAGGCGGCGCGGGCAGGGGCGGCGGTCGCCGCACCCTTGGGTTCGCCTGCCTGGCGTTCGCCGCCGGTGCCGGACACCAGTGTCGGCTTGTAGCCGCGGGTCCAGCCGGTGGAGAGCAGGTTGGTCTTGCCTTCCTGGATGCCCTTGCCGAGCGCGGTGTTCGAGAAGTCCGACGTATCGACATGCGCCAGGTCATGGCGGCCGAGATAAGAGACGGCAAGCTCGCGGAAGACATAGTCGAGGATCGAGGTGGCGTTCTTGATCGCGTCATTGCCGATGACCATGCCGGCCGGCTCGAACTTGGTGAAGGTGAAGGCCTCGACATATTCCTCGAGCGGCACGCCATATTGCAGGCCGAGCGAGATGGCGATGGCGAAATTGTTCATCATCGCACGGAAGGCAGCACCTTCCTTGTGCATGTCGATGAAGATCTCGCCGATGCGGCCGTCGCCGAATTCGCCGGTGCGGAGATAGACCTTGTGTCCGCCGACGGCGGCCTTCTGGGTATAGCCCTGGCGGCGGTTCGGCAGCTTCTCGCGTTCGCGCGAAACTCGTTCGATCACCCGCTCGATGATCTTCTCGGTGACGGTAACGGCCTGGGCGGCCAGCGGCGCCTGCAGCAGTTCCTCCAGCGCATCCTCGTCGTCTTCGTCCTCGATCAGCGAGGAATTGAGCGGCTGCGACAGTTTCGAGCCGTCGCGATAGAGCGCGTTGGCCTTGAGGCCAAGCTTCCAGGAGAGCATGTAGGCGTTCTTGCAATCCTCGACGGTCGCCTCGTTCGGCATGTTGATCGTCTTGGAAATTGCGCCGGAGATGAACGGCTGGGCAGCCGCCATCATGCGGATATGGCTTTCGACCGAGAGGTAGCGCTTGCCGACCTTGCCGCAGGGATTGGCGCAATCGAAGACCGGCAGGTGCTCATTCTTGAGGAAGGGCGCGCCTTCCAGTGTCATCGCACCGCAGACATGGATGTTGGCGGCTTCGATGTCCTTCTTCGAGAAGCCGATATGGTCGAGCAGGCTGAAGCTCATGTCGCCGAGCTGTTCGTCGGAAACCTTCAGCGTCTCCTTCAGGAAGTCGGCGCCGAGCGTCCACTGGTTGAAGACGAACTTGATGTCGAAGGCGCTCTTCAGCGCGGCGTTGACGGCTTCGACCTTCTCGTCGGTGAAGCCCTTGGTCTTCAGCGTCGACGGATTGACAGCCGGTGCCTGGTTCAGGTTGCCGTGGCCGACGGCATAGGCCTCGATCTCGGCGATCTGGCTTTCCGAATAGCCGAGCGTGCGCAGCGCGTCGGGCACGGCGCGGTTGATGATCTTGAAGTAGCCGCCGCCGGCGAGCTTCTTGAACTTGACGAGGGCGAAGTCGGGCTCGATGCCGGTCGTGTCGCAATCCATGACGAGACCGATCGTGCCGGTGGGCGCGATGACCGAAACCTGGGCATTGCGGTAGCCATGCTGTTCACCAAGCTCGAGCGCCTTGTCCCAGGCCGATTTGGCGTGGGCGACGAGATCCTGGTCCGGGTTTTCCGAATGGATCAGCGCGACCGGGTTGATCGACAGCGCCTCATAGCCGGAGCTCTCGCCATGCGCCGCACGGCGATGGTTGCGAATGACCTTGAGCATGCTCTCGCGGTTCGGCGCGAAGTTCGGGAAGGGCCCAAGCTCGGCAGCCATTTCGGCCGAGGTGGCATAGCAGATGCCGGTCATGATCGCGGTCAACGAGCCTGCAATGGCGCGGGCCTCAGTGGAGTCGTAGGGAATGCCTGTTGACATCAGCAGACCGCCGATATTGGCGTAGCCGAGGCCGAGCGTGCGGTATTCGTAAGAGAGTTCGGCAATGCGCTTCGACGGGAACTGCGCCATCATCACCGAGACTTCGAGCACGACGGTCCACAGGCGAACCGCATGTTCGTAGTCGGCGATGTTGATGCGCTTGGTGGCCTTGTCCTTGAACTGCAGCAGGTTCAGCGAGGCAAGGTTGCAGGCCGTGTCGTCGAGGAACATATATTCCGAGCATGGGTTCGAGCCACGGATCGGGCCGCCGGCCGGCGAGGTGTGCCAGTCGTTCATCGTCGTGTTGAAGTGGATGCCCGGATCGGCCGAGGCCCAGGCAGCGTAGGAAATGGTTTCCCAGAGATCGCGTGCCTTCAGCGTCTTCATCACTCGGCCGTCCTTGCGGGCGGTCAGGTTCCATTCGCCATCATTCTCGACGGCGCGCAGGAAGTCGTCCTTGATCGAGACGGAGTTGTTGGAGTTCTGGCCGGATACCGTGAGGTAGGCTTCCGAATCCCAATCCGTGTCGTAGGTCTTGAATTGGAGATCCTTGTAGCCCTGGCGGGCAAACTGGATGACGCGCTGGACGTAGTTCTCGGGAACCTGGTCCTTCTTGGCGGCGCGGATTTCGCGCTTCAGGGCAGGGTTCTTGTTGGGGTCGTAGCAATCGCCGTTGTCGCCGCCTTCGCAATTGAAGCAGGCCTTCATGATCGCCTTCAGATGCTTGGCGACAACCTTCGAGCCGGTCACGAGAGCCGCAACCTTCTGCTCTTCCTTGACCTTCCAGTTGATGTATTCCTCGATATCGGGATGGTCGATGTCGACGACCACCATCTTGGCGGCGCGGCGTGTCGTGCCGCCCGATTTGATGGCGCCGGCGGCGCGGTCGCCGATCTTCAGGAAGCTCATCAGGCCGGAGGAGCGGCCGCCGCCGGAAAGCTTTTCGCCTTCGCCGCGCAGCATCGAGAAGTTGGAGCCGGTGCCGGAGCCGTATTTGAAGAGGCGCGCTTCACGCACCCAGAGGTCCATGATGCCGCCTTCGTTGACGAGATCGTCCTCGACAGACTGGATGAAGCAGGCATGCGGTTGCGGGTGTTCGTAGGCCGACTTGGACTTGGTCAGCTTGCCGGTGAAGGGATCGACGTAGAAATGACCCTGGCCGGGGCCGTCGATGCCGTAGGCCCAATGCAGGCCGGTGTTGAACCACTGCGGCGAGTTCGGGGCGACACGCTGGGTGGCGAGCATATAGGCAAGCTCGTCCTTGAAGGCCGAGGCATCTTCCTCGGAGGAGAAATAGCCGCCCTTCCAGCCCCAATAGGTCCAGGTGCCGGCAAGACGGTCGAAGACCTGGCGCGCATCGATTTCGGAGCCGGTCTGTTCGTCCTTGGACAGGGTCTTCAGCGCAGCATCGTCGGGAACGGAGCGCCACAGGAAGGAAGGAACATCGTTTTCCTCGACCTTCTTCAGTCGGGTGGGAACGCCGGCCTTGCGGAAATACTTCTGCGCCAGAACGTCGGTCGCGACCTGGGAGAACTGCGCGGGAACATCGATATTCTCGAGGCGGAACACGATCGAACCGTCGGGGTTCTTGATCTCGCTCGTCGCCTTGCGGAATTCGATATCCGCATAGGCGCCTTGGCCGGCCTTCGTGAAACGACGTTCGATGCGCATTGTCTTGACCTCGTGTTGGCGCCTGGTCCCCGCGACCTCGGCGCAAAATTCCTATCCGGCGGCACTTTGTCGTCGCGCAGCCAGTCTCGTTTCCGTATTGTGACAGGGGTGTCATCCGGAGATGTCCTTCCTGTATCTTGTGGTGATGGTGGCTGCAAACACTAAATATAGTATTAACAGCTTATTATCGCCAGCCCCGATGTCACTTTTTTTGGAGGCTGAAAACCGCGCAAAAATCCTGTCGGGCCTGAACTGTTTCCGGTCCATCGCCCTGATTCCGCGTCCTAATTTTCAAAAGGGAACCGGGCTCGTTACCTCCGGTCCTGTCGCCGCCGCAACATCAGGATCAGTAAAGTTTGAAACAGCTGATTCCGTCAAGGGCTGGCTTTTAATTGATTGCTAACCACAACATGTTGTGGATGCGCCTGTGGAGATTGGGGAAAGCCGGGGAGCGCTGATATTACAATGGCTTGCAGGTGTTGCCGGCTAAGGAAAAGGTCGAAACGGCAAAAAAGCGTCATGCGGCAAATCTTGTGATGGCATTTCCGCCGCAAATGAGCATGCCGATTCGCCGGTGAAATCAGTGCTCCTAAAGCACGTCGTTATCGCAAAAGCGCAAACTTTTGCGCGACATGCTGTTAGAGCGCATCGATGGCGATGGTGACGATGGCGACGCCGATCGGCCTGTTCTCTTCGTCCATGACGACGAAGCTCGCCTGCGTCTCGAGGTTCTGGGTGGATTCGTTGCGTTCCGCCCGGTCGATGAAGATCTCGCGGGAGCCGCTGGCGAAGGTTTGGAGATATTTCTCCTCGTCGCCCTGCCAGAAGTCGGCGGTGATGGTGCTCTGCCCGACATTCAGCCCATGCGAGTCCGTGACGAAAAATTCGAGAATCGCGCCCTGCGAAGCATCCTGATTTTCCCTCAGGTACTGCGACACGGATTTGTCGAGCAACAGCTTGACCATCTGCAGGTGGTGCTGATTGACTTCCGACCGGTAGGCCTCATCGAGTACCCGCATATCCATTTCGCTGACATTGCCGAATTTCGCGTTCTGCTCGGCAATGGCCTTCAGTACCAATGGCGTTTCCACAATTGGTCGGATCCGCTTCTCGACGTAGTCGTGCACGAGGGGAACGTAGGCAGGCTCAGCATGGACGGGCGCCAGCGGCAACAGAAAGGTCCCCAGCCCGACAGTCACAACCGCTCCTACATGCCCCCATCGAGCCATCTTGCTTCCCTATACCCGTATTGTTCGCCGCACGCTTGAGGCGCAACCCGACACGATTCGCATCTGTCGATTTTATGAGCAAAAGATAAAATAGATGTGCAGATCCCGATAGCGGATTCCGAAGACCTCGCTGACAAAATCTGGAACAATTTCAAGTGGTAAATACGATTGTCGCGCGCTTTGGTCTGTAACGATCAGCCCGCGCCCTTGGCGATCGGCTCCTGATAGGTGAAACCCATGTCCCAGGGGAAATAGATCCAGGTATCCTGGCTCACCTCGGTGATGAAAGTGTCGACCGTCGGCACGCCCTTCGGCTTGGCGTAGACGCAGGCGAAATGTGCTTTCGGCAGCATAGTGCGCACCTGTGCGGCGGTCTTGCCGGTATCGGTCAGATCGTCGACGACCAGCACGGCTTCGCCGCCATTCTCCATGAGTTCGGGCGCTATTCCCTTGAGCAGCACCATGTCACCCTGGTTCACATAGTCATGATAGGACGCGACGCAGACGGTCTCGATCAGCCGGATGTTCAGTTCACGCGAGATGATCGCGGCCGGAACGAGGCCGCCGCGGGTGATGCAGACGATCGCCTTAAATGTCTGATTCAAGCCGGCAAGCCGCCAGGCAAGGGCGCGCGCATCGCGGTGGAACTGATCCCAGGAAACGGGAAAGGCTTTATCGGGAAGGGACATCGGGCTGCTCCGCGGCATGAAAAAACGACACGCCGTTGGCCGGCGACCGGACAGGCTTGAAGCGGCGATTGGCAAAACGCAAATCGCGCAGCCGGAACTGCGCGAGAGGGGGCCGAGCTCGAAGCTGTCATCGGTCGCCGCAATTAGCGGGATTTGCCGGCAAAAGGCAAGAGCAGCCAATCAACGCGACAACAGGGTCAGCGCCGTCATCGATTGCAGCAGGGTCTTGGTCGTGCCGCCGAAGATCATCTGCCAGAGCCAGGAGTGCGTATAGGCGCCCATGACGAGAAGATCGATGCTGCTGTCCGAAAGCCGGTTCTCGATGACATGCGATGCGCTTTTGTCCACACTTTGTGCCGTCGAAAGCGTCGTCTTCACGCCATGACGCGCAAGCGTCGCGGCGATGTCGGCGCCTGCCGTCAGCGGCGATTGCAGCGCCGTGTCGGCCGGATCGACCGAAAAGATCTCCACCTCGTCGGCGGCTTTGAGGATCGGCAGCGCGTCGAAGGTCGCGCGCGCCGCCTCCTTCGAACCGTTCCAGGCGATCAGCACGCGCTTGATCGGCTTCGGTTGGCGGATGATATAGGGGATCATCAGCACCGGCCGACCGGTTTCGAAGAGAAAGCTGTCGACGTCGACGTGGCTGTCGGAAGGTCTGGCCGGGTCGGCCTGCGAGGCGATCAAGAGGTCGGCGCTGCGCGCACTTTCGATCAGCGGCGCGGAGCCGTATCCGGTCGATGTGGCAAAGCTGCGCCACTCGGAGGAGGCGCCTGATGCCTCCGCTTTCGCCCTGAAGATGTGCTCAACCGCAATCGTTTCGCTATGCGCCATGTCCTGCAGCGCCTGCACGGCAACGGGATCGGGGATTTCCATCGGCGCCACCAGCGGCACGGCGGAGATGATTTCGGCATGCAGGCCGATCACATGGGCGCCGCTTTCAGCAGCGATGGCAAATGCGAAATCGGCAACCGCGGTACTATTGTCCGATGTATCAAGAATGGCGAGAATGGTTTTGTAAGACATATCAATTCTCCTTGCGCTGAAATGGCTTGCGCGAGGGAAGGAATGCGCCGGACCGTTCTCCTGTTCCTTGATAGGGATCAAGGATGCCCCAGGTTCCGGCGTTGCCCTCAAGCCTCGGCGGAATGGTTTTCGGCAATGTCCTTCCTTTGGCGGATAGTGTCGATCATCGCCCGCACCTCGGTGCCGGCTGCATCGATAACCGCCTGGGAGCGGCCGCGTACGACGATCTCGGTCGAGAATTTCTGGCCGATATAACGCGGGTAGGAGCCGATGCTGGTTTCCGGATGTGCCTTCTGGATCGCGGTCAAGGGCGTACCGATCTCACCTTCGCCGTAAGGGCAGGCGATGGCGAGCGAGAGCACCGGCGTGCCGGTTCGAAGCGTCGGCAGCACATTGTCGACCATCGCCTGGAAGACCTGCGGCACACCGGCCATGACGTAGACGTTGCCGATGATGAAGCCGGGCGCGGTCGAGACCGGATTGGGAATATGGGCAGCCCCGCGCGGCATGCGCGCCATGCGCTGGCGCGCCTCGGTGAATTCCATTTCACGGCGCCGATACATCTCGGCAAGCAGCGTCATCGCCGTCTCGTCATATTCGCAGGGCACGCCGAAAGCCTTGGAGATGGCGTCGGCGGTGATGTCGTCATGCGTCGGCCCGATACCGCCCGAGGTGAAGACATAATCATATTTGCCGCGAAGCGCGTTCAGCGCCTCGACGATCGCGTCCTCGTCGTCGGCGACGATGCGCACTTCCTTGAGATCGATGCCGGAAAGCGTCAGCAAATCGGCGAGATGGCCAATATTTTTATCCTTGGTGCGGCCGGAGAGAAGTTCGTCGCCGATGGCGAGCATGGCGGCGGTGACGACGATGTCTTGGCTCATAGGATGTTCCGTGATGTGAGGCTGGGGAATAGGTAGCGCCGTTCGGTCGCTTTGCAAACACCAAGAGCATGATGCCGAAAAGTGCAGGCGGGTTCGGACGACATGATGCTCTAACTTTTAAATTCGGGCGATGCGTCATTTTTGCCGAAATGAAAACCGCAAGCGAATTTTCGTCTCCGGGTGTTGAACACTGAGTTCTTGAGGGCGGGGCTTTGTTCAACCAGGCGCGCTGATAGAAGTCACGTCGGGCACGAAATTCAACGATGTTTCAAGGAAGATAGAAGATGGCGAAGGTTCTCGTTCTTTATTACTCGGCTTACGGCCATATCGAAACCATGGCCTATGCCGTCGCCGAAGGCGCGAAATCGGCCGGTGCCGAGGTCACCGTCAAGCGCGTACCGGAACTGGTTCCGGAAGACGTCGCCAAGGCTTCCTATTACAAGGTCGACCAGGCCGCTCCGATCGCCACCGTCGATGAACTGGCGGACTATGACGCCATCATCGTCGGCGCCGGCACCCGATTCGGTACGGTCGCCTCGCAGATGCGCAATTTCTGGGATCAGACGGGCGGCCTCTGGTTCGCCGGCAAGCTTGTCGGCAAGCTCGGTTCGGTCTTCACCTCTTCGGCAACCCAGCACGGCGGCCAAGAATCGACCATCCTCGGCTTCATCCCCACCTTCCTGCACCAGGGCATGGTCGTTGCCGGTCTGCCTTATGCCTTCCAGGGCCAGATGGGCACAGAGGAAGTCAAGGGCGGCTCGCCTTACGGCGCCTCCACCATCACCAACGGCGACGGCTCGCGCCAGCCTTCCGAGATCGAGCTGGAAGGCGCGAAATACCAGGGCGCCCACATCGCCAAGCTTGCTGCCAAGCTCGCCTGATCTTTGATGCTGGAATAATGAAGGCGCGGCGGGCGTGGAACTCGCCGCGCCTCTTTTTGTCCACAGACTGGCGGCCCTTGATCGGTGGCGGCTTTCGAGCGGAAATGCTTGGCCGATCATTCGTCGGTGCTGCCGGCCAAAACAGGCGCGATTTTTACGCCTCCCGGCTCTTCCCATCGCCCATGACGCAAGATATTGAAAATGCCGCAAGCGGGCGTGGCGAAACTGGTAGACGCAAGGGACTTAAAATCCCTCGGCCTTGGCTGTACGGGTTCGACCCCCGTCGCCCGCACCACAACTATCCACTTTGAATCTGCCCGTATCTGCGCGTAAAAGCGTGTTTTTGCTTGACAATGACATTTTCGATGCAAGGATTGCGCCGCGACAGTAAGGCGGTTGAGTAAGTATTGTCTTGTGGGAGTAAGACGATGGTTTACGATTGGAATGGGACCAGGGTTCGGCGCATCCGGATCTTCAAGACCAGCGTCGCACTTGTTCTCGGAACTGCGATAGCTGCGATACCACTGTTCTTCTGGGCAGTGCAGTTGAGCGATTTCTAACTCGAGATAATCAGCGTTCTGCGAAAGGAAGCGCGTTTGGCGCTTTGGTCTCGCGCCACCTGTTGATCACCCAGCCAGCCAGCAGCCCGAAGGCTGCGCCCATCGCCTTGATGCTCGCGTCATGCAGGCGCGGATGGCGGGTAGGCGCGAGATATTGCAGATATTCGATGGCGAATGCGCCGACGATCAGCAGCACCGCCACCATCTTCCACTGTTTGGGATAACCGAGCGCAAAGGCCAAGCCGACGAGAAGATAGGCGGCCGCACGGTCGACATCGACCGTGGTGACCGTGTCCGGCCTCTCTCCGATCGGGGAAACCGTAGCGAAGATGATGAAGGCGAGCAGCAGCCAGGCGAGCGGTTTTGCGAATTTGAAGATCATCATAGCTTCATATAAGTGGCCGCCCTTTTCATTGACAGTTAAAATCAGTTCATGTGCCGCCAATTTCGCGATTGGCTTAAGAAAGCCTTCCTCGGAGCGAACCGGTCCGGGAGAGAACCGGAAATGACCGAAACGGGCTTTCTTTTGCCGGTCCGGCTATGCCATAGCGGCAGCGGTTACTCATGAGAATGGACCACGCCCGTGACGAGACTTGATGTCGAAAGCGCCGAAGAGGCAATGCGCAGCCTGTTTCCGGCAACGCCGCTGCAGCTCAACGATCATCTGTCGGCCCGCTACGGTGCCGATATCTGGCTGAAGCGCGAGGATCTGTCGCCGGTGCGCTCCTACAAAATCCGCGGCGCCTTCAATTTCTTCCGCAAGGCGATCGGGCAGGGTGCGGCCGGCAAGACCTTCGTCTGCGCCTCGGCCGGCAATCACGCTCAGGGCTTTGCCTTCGTCTGCCGCCATTTCGGCGTACCGGGCGTCGTCTTCATGCCGGTGACGACACCGCAGCAGAAGATCGACAAAACGCGTATGTTCGGCGCCGAATTCATCACCATCCGGCTGTTCGGCGACTTCTTCGACCAGTGCTACCAGGCCGCGCGCGAACACGTAGAGGCGGTCGGCGGTGTCATGGTGCCGCCTTTCGACCATGCCGACATCATCGAAGGCCAGGCGACGGTGGCCGCCGAAATCATGCAGCAGCTGCCGGAAGGAACGGTGCCAGACATGGTCGTCCTGCCGGTCGGCGGCGGCGGACTTGCTGCCGGCATCACCGGCTATCTCGACGGCACCGTGCCAAAATCGGCTTTTGTCTTCACCGAACCAGCCGGCGCGCCGAGCCTTAAGCGCAGCATTGAGGCGGGCGCGGTAGTGACACTTGCCAAGGTCGACAATTTCGTCGACGGCGCGGCGGTGGGGCGGATTGGCGACCTGAACTTCGCCGCTCTTCGCGATTTCCCGGCAAGCCAAGTGCAACTGATGCCGGAGAACGCCATCTGCGTCACCATTCAGGAAATGCTGAATGTCGAAGGCGTCGTGCTGGAGCCGGCCGGCGCCCTGTCGCTGACGGCGATCGCCGCGATGGACGGCCAAGCGATCCGCGGCAAGACCATCGTTGCTGTCGTCTCCGGCGGCAATTTCGATTTCGAGCGCCTGCCTGACGTAAAGGAAAGAGCCATGCGTTACGCAGGGCTGAAGAAATATTTCATCCTGCGCCTCGCCCAGCGCCCCGGCGCGCTGCGGGATTTCCTCAATCTGCTCGGCCCCGACGACGATATCGCCCGCTTCGAATATCTGAAGAAATCGGCGCGCAACTTCGGCTCCATCCTGATCGGAATCGAAACCAAGGCGCCAGAGAATTTCGCCCGGCTGATCGGAAATTTCGAAGCAGCCGGCATGGGTTACGAGGATATCACCGAAAACGAGATCCTCGCCAACCTGATCATTTGACTTGGCGACAGCGATATCGTCGTGCTAAAGGCGGAGCATGGCTTCGTTCATTTCAAATATCTTTTCGATGTTCTCCGGCGGCGGCAAACCGGCTTCGGAGGCAGCAGGCCCTTCCGGCGAGCCGCAGCTTTACGGCGATTGCACGATCTATGCCGAGCCGCGCAAGGAAGGCGGCCAGTATCGCCTTGCCGGCCGCATCGAAAAGAAGGTCGGCGACGAGGTACTGGTGCGCAATTTCATCCGCGCCGATCTGTTTTCCTCCTCCGATGACGCGCTCGAATGCACGGTGCGCAAGGCGCAGCAGATCATCGATCAGCATGGTTCGTCGCTCTTTGGCGACGGCGAGAAGCTTCGTCAGGTCTGAAATCGGGATCCGGGGATGGGTCCTTGATACCGGCTGTAACTATTCCTGTGTGACCGGGGTGCTCTCCAGCGAGCGCGTTCTCACTCACGCAATCTTAAAGGATTGCGCTGAAAGGTATCGCCTGCAGGATTTGCAGGACACCCCCGTGTTTGACTGTTTCGGACGATTGACCAAAGGATTCTCTGTCGCGATCACCGCGCCAGCAGGAGGCCGAACGTCCGGAGCCGAGGTCTCATGATGGAGACACTCAACCTCCTTCTCTTCGTCGTCGAAGCCATCGCCTATTTCGTGCTGATGGTGACGCTTCTGCATTTCCGTCACCGGCTCGGTCTCGGGGTTTTCCTGACGGCGCTCGGCGTCATGCATTTCATGGAGACCTATCTGGCGGCGGTGTTTTATGTTTCGCTGCCGTTCGGGGATGTGTCGCCGGGCTCATCCGTCTTCTTCTCCGGCAAGCTGATGATGATCCTGATGCTTTACCTGCAGGAGGATGCCGCGACGGTGCGCCAGCCGATCTACGGTCTCTTCCTCGGCAACCTGCTCACCGTCGGTATTGCCTGGGTGCTGCAACTGCATCAGCCGCTGCAGATATCGACCAACCTCACACCCGACGTCGATTTCCTCAAGGAGATGGGCTGGCTGATGGTCTGGGGCACGGCGCTGCTCTATGTCGATTCGCTCGGCATCATCCTGCTTTACGAAAAACTCGGCGATTTCTTCCGCCGCCGGGTCGTCCTGCGTTTCCTGATTTCGGGGTTCGCGCTGTTGACCTTCGACCAGATCGGCTTCTTCGCCGCGCTGCATTACTTCCTGGATGTGCCGATCGCCGCATTCTGGGGCGGATGGAAGGCAAAAATGCTTGCCGTCTGCCTCTACGCGGCGATGTTCGCATTCTATGAGTATCGTATTCGCCGTGTCGGTGCGGGCGGGTCCGCACGCTCCATCAGCGACGTGTTCGGCGACCTGACGTTCCGCGAGCGCTATAACGACCTTCTGGAGCGCACCGGCCGCGACATGCTCACCGGCGTTTACGATCGGACGCGCATGGAGGTTGAAGCGCCGCTGATGCTGCGTGAGGCGCTGAGGCAGGGGCTATACGCCACCGTTCTTATTCTCGACGCCGATCACTTCAAGGATGTCAATGACGGCTACGGCCATCTCCAGGGCGACGAGGTGCTGAAGGCGATCGCCGCCCGATTGGGCACGACGTTGCGCTCGAGCGATCGCGTCTTCCGCTTCGGCGGCGAGGAATTCGTTGCCGTCTGTCCAGGCACTGACCACGAGGAAGGTCTGCTGCTTGCCGAGCGCCTGCGCTGGACGATTGCAACCAGCGTCAAGACGCCGGATGACAGGCCGATCACGGTCAGCATCGGTGTTGCGACTGCCGACGAGGACGGCGTCGATTTCACCGCCGTGCTGACGGCTGCCGACGGCAGGCTCTATGTGGCCAAGAAGAGCGGCCGCAACTGTGTCGTCGGCCGCTCCGGCGTGGTGAAACTCAGTTAGACCTGGTGGGCTCGTCGATCAGCGCAGCGCGGTCGGCCGCGGGTGTTTAGGATGTTGCGTAAACAGCAACACATTCCCGTATATTTACGTATTTTCAACATGTTATGAGAGCCATAAAAACGGCTTGTTAGCATAACACAAACGTGATCTCCATTGCCGCAGCATTCCGGATGAGCTTTCCTGCGAGGGGCGTGGACATGAGTGATTCAGTTGCAGCACAGAAAGTCGATGGCGGCGAGTTTGCCGTTTTGTGCATCGGAGGGTTTCTTCTTTCGATTGCCTATGGCGTGACCTTTCTGATCCCGGTGCTGGTTGGCCAGCGTGGTGGCGACGAGGCGCTGGCCGGCCTGATCATTTCGGCTGCGACTGTCAGCACCGTCATTCTCGTGATCCTGTCCGGCCACATCGCGGATGCCATTGGCTCGGCGCGGGCGGTGGCTGTTTCGGGATTGTTTCTTGCCGCGTCAGCGCTGGGATTCGCCATGGTTCCCTCAGCTGGGCTGAGCCTGATGGTGGTCGGTTTCATCCTCGGCATAGGCTGGGGCACCTTCTATGCGCTCGGCCCTATTCTGGTCGCCGCGATCGTCGAACCCGAACATCGGATCCGGTTTTTTGCCCTGCTTTCGGGATCGATGATGTCGGGCATCGGAGCCGGACCGATCATTGGCCGCATTGCTACCAGCTGGTCGATGCCGATCGAGGCGGCCTTCGCATTTGCGTTCCTTGCCAGTCTCGCCGGCGGTGCGCTTTACTTTTTGCTCCATATCCGGCTGACCAATGCCGGCAAGATTTTGCCCCATGTTAACAAGATCTCATTTGGCTCAGCACGCGAGGTGATCGGCTCGCGGGCCATCTATTCCATCGTCATGGTCGGCATCGGCGGCGCGATTTTCGGCGGGCTGTCCAGCTTTCAGACCAGCTACGCCAAGGCGCACGGATTCGACTACTCCCTGTTCTTCATCGGCTTCATGTCCGCCGCGATTCTGAGCAGGCTGTTCGTGGCGGGATATGTGGTCAAGAAAGACCCACTCTATTCGCTTGTGGTCCTGACAAGTCTGACGCTGGCATCGATCGTGCTGTTCCTGATGCTGACATCAAATCAGTTTGCCTATCTGGGAGGCGCGGCGATGCTGGGAGTGGGCTATGGCTTGACTTATTCCGTCATCAACGGCCTGGCGGCCAATGAGGCTCCCGCCGGCCTTATGCCGCAATCGCTGCTGTTATTTTCGCTCGCCTATTCCATCGGCGTCTTCGGCTTTCCACTGATCGCCGGCAATCTGATCGTTTCCTCCGGCGTGCAGACCATGCTGTACGTCGTGCTTCTGCTTGCCGTCCTGAATTTTGCAATCGTCTTGTTTCGTGTTGCCCACCGTGCGACGCAAGAACGAAACAAAGGATCCGTAGGAGACAATACAAGCACTCTATGACGGGTGGCCGAGGCCGACGAAGGGGCCGGGCAAGTTTGACCTGCCCAGCCCGGCTCACTTAGGCAGCGCGGAAGATCTTGGCGCCGGAGGGGGCACTCGTCATGCCGCCGTCGACGGTGATCTCGATGCCGGTGACATTGGCCGCATCATCCGAAGCCAGATAGAGCGCCGCCTTGGCGATTTCGTCGGCTTCGCTCATGCGGCCGAGCGGGCTCATGCCTCCGATGCGCGCCTCGAGCGCCGACATGGCGTCTTCCGTCTGGGCCATCGGCGACCAGATCGGCGTTTTCGTGCCGCCGGGCGTTACCTGATTGACGCGGATGCCGCGCGGTGCGAGCTCGGATGCCATATTGCGCGTCATGGCCCGGACTGCCGCCTTGGTCGCCGCATAGGCTGTCCAGCCGGGAGCGCCGAGCACGGCATGCACGGAACCGTTGAGGATCACGGAAGCGCCGTCATTGAGGTGCGGCAGGGCCGATTGCACGGTGAAGAAAACCGCCGTGAGATTGGTGCTGATGATCTGGTTGAACTGCTCCAGTGATGTCTCGCCGAGCGGCGTCGCGCCGCCGATGCCGGCATTGGCGAAGATGATGTCGAACTTGCCGACCTTTCCGGCGGCTTCCGCAAAGGCCTTCTCGGTGGCGGCGGCATCGGTGACATCGACCTTCAGCGCCAATACGCCGGCTCCCAGCGCCTTTTCGGCGGCAGCGAGCGTTTCCGGGTTGCGGCCGGTGATCACCACCCTGGCACCCTCGTCGATGAAGACCCTGGCGGTCGCAAGACCGATGCCGCTGTTTCCGCCGGTGATCAGGGCAACCTTGTTTCTTAGACGCATGATTCTGCTCCTCTTGGAATTGACAATGATATAGATTATGATCGTTATCTATAAGGATTATGATAATAATCTACATGAGTCAATAGGCAGTGCCGGGGAGATGTCCGATGGGCCGTTCGCAGCTGGAAAAACAGAAGACGCACGAGAAGATTATCGAGATCGCGTCGAAGCGACTACGCGAAGAGGGGCTCGAAGGTATTGGCGTCGCCGATCTGATGAAGGAAGCCGGGCTGACCGTCGGCGGCTTCTATAAGCATTTCGCCTCCCGTGACGATCTGGTCGCCGAGGCGATCCAGTCCGCTTTCGATTCATGGGGGCGCAAGCTGGAGGCCGAGGGGGTGAACCCGGCGGAGATGACGGCCGCCGATGTCGCCGACCGTTATGTGAGCGCCTATCACCGCGACAATCCGGGTGAGGGCTGCCCTTTTGCCGCGCTGACCTCCGATATATCACGCAGCGGTGAGAAGGCGCGGGGGATCGCGACGGAGGGGCTCAGGCGTAATTTCGCGTCATTGGCGGGCAAGGCTGCGGGAGCGGACGAAGGAGAAAGGCGGCGCAAGGCGATCATGGCCTTCGCGATGATGGCCGGCGGCGTCGGCCTTGCCAGGATTTCGTCCGACGAAGAACTCTCGGCCGAGATCCTGGCAACGGTCCGGGATTTTGTCGCCGATATCGACAAATGAAAAACGGCCGGCAAGGCCGGCCGTTCCATGCAGCATTTGAGAGCCGATCAGGCCGCCAGCGCGATTTCCTGGACGCGCGACTTGGCGGCGTCGATCGCCTTTTCGGCAGCTTCCGGACCGAAGGCCAGGCCTTCGACATAGATGGTCTCGATATCGCTGATGCCGAGGAAACCGAGAACCGACTTCAGGTACGGCACGGCATGGTTCAAGGCGGCGGCCGGTCCCTGCGAGTAGACGCCACCCGAGGCGAGTACCACATAAACCTTCTTGCCGGTTGCGAGGCCGACCGGGCCGCTTTCCGTGTACTTGAAGGTCAGGCCGGCGCGGGCGACATTGTCGATCCAGGTCTTCAGCGACGAATAGATGTTGAAGTTGATGAGGCCGGTGCTGATGACGATCGTATCGGCAGCGAGCAGTTCGTTGACGAGTTCGTCGGAAGTCTTGACGGCCACGGCTTCCTCAGCGGTGCGGGCCTCGGCCGGCTTGCGGATCGCGCCGGTGAAGAGGTCATCGATATGCGGCAGCGGGGTGGCGGCAAGGTCGCGGCGGACGACGACGCTGCCCGGATTCTGGTTCTTCAGCTTTTCGGCGAGATCAACGGCGATCGGCGTCGAGAGCGATTCGGCACGCGGGCTGGACGTCAGAAGAAGGATGGACGACATGGTGCATTTCCTTTCGAATGGGATTTGACGGCCCGTTGCTGGGAGGTGAGCCGTAGTCTCGATGAGGAAAATAGGTCTGGCCTGCTATCGAAAAAACGGTGATAATGTCGATCGAAACTATCGATGGAATGGATAGAAGATGCTGCCGAACCCGACTCTGGACCAATTGCAGGTGTTTCTGACTGTTGCCGAGACTGGCAGCTTCTCGGCCGCTTCGCGGGCGCTGAACCGGGCGCAGTCGGTCGTCAGCTATACGATCGCCAATCTGGAAGCACAGCTGGAAGTGCCGCTTTTCGAGCGCTCCGGCGCGCGTCAGCCGAAGCTGACGGAGGCGGGCAAGGCGATGCTGGAGGATGCGCGGCGCATTCTGGGCGACCTGCAAGTCATGCGGGCGCGCGTCAAGAGCCTGAGGGAAGGGCTCGAAGCGGAGGTATCCGTCGCCATCAGCGTTATGGTGCCTTCACGAGCCCTGGTGGATGTACTCCACGAATTCCGCGAGATGTTTCCATCCGTTTCGTTGAGCCTCAATGTCGGCGAGCTCGGAATGGTCATGGATCTCGTCCTCAGCGGCAAGGCGACGATCGGGATTGGTGGCGCGGTCGTCCAGCAGGACGATTCGATCGTCACGGAGCGGATCGGTCATTCCTTCATGTTGCCGGTTGCCGCGCGCAACCATCCGCTTGCCGGGATCGGCCGGCCGCTGACGCTTGGCGACGTCCGCGAGGAAGTGCAGCTTGTCGTCACCGATGCGTCGGGCCGGACGAAGGGGCGCGATTTCAACGTTCTCTCCTACAAGACATGGCGTGTCAGCGATATAGCGACGAAGCACCAGCTCATCAAGGCCGGCCTTGGCTGGGGCGGCCTTCCGGCTTCCGTGATTCATGGCGATCTCGTCAGCGGCACGCTCGTCCATCTTGATCTGGATGCCTACGAACAGGGGGAGTATCCCATATATTCGGTGCGCCAGCTCGCCAACCCGCCCGGACCTGCCGCCACCTGGATGATCGACGCATTCCGCACGCGGCTTTCCCATTGCCCGAACCAGGCCGATTTCCATGCTCAGATGGCGGAACTCCAGGAACCCGCGACACCGCTCGCGGCCGAATGACGAAGGCGCGGCGGGCGCGCCTTCGCCGGCATCCTCTTCGGCCTAAAGAACCAGCCTGAACTTCGAGAAACCGTCGGCCCCTTCGCCGGCATCCTCGATCTTGACGCTTTTGACCTCGGTGAGGAACTGCTTTGCCTTCGGGCCGCTTTCAAAGGTCGCGGTCGTGCCCGGAAGCGGCTTGAAGGTCCAGTTTGCGTCGGCCGACGGATTGATCGTGCCCTGATCATGGATATAGCGGACGATGACGTCGCGGTTGGTATCAGGCGCCTGGAAGATCACCTTGTCCGCGGTGATCTCAGGGAAATTGCCGCCGCCACCGGCGCGGTAGTTGTTTGAGACGACGACGAACTTCTGGGCCGGATCGATCGGCTTGCCATTGAAGGCGAGGTTCTGGATACGATTGGCGTCCGGATGGATCGGCTTGCCTGATGAATCATATTTCGGCGGCTGCGACAGGTCGATCTGGTAGGTGACGCCGTCGATCACGTCGAAATTGTAGGAGGGGAAATCGGTATTGAGCAGCGCCGCATCCTTCGAGCCGGCCTCGATGTGATTGAACATGCCGGCTGACATTTCGAGCCAGTTCTTCACCTGGGCGCCGGTGATGGCAACAGCCTGCACCGTGTTCGGGTAGAGATAGAGGTCGGCGACGTTCTTGATGGCGATATCGCCGGCCGGAACATCGGTATAGTAATCGGCGCCGCCGCGACCGCCGGCCTTGAAGGGAGCCGCCGCCGAAAGCACCGGCAGGTCCTTGAACTCGGTGTCGGCGAGCATCTGCTTGATGTACCAGGTCTGGGCTTGGCTGACGACCTGCACCGAGGGATCGTCGGCGACGAGTGCGAAGTAGGAATAGAGCGGTGCTGACGTCTTGCCGACCGGGGTGCGGACATAGGCAAGTGTCGCCTCGTGCTCGGCCTTGGCGGCTTCGACCACGTCCTTCTTGTCGGCGTAGTCGGCAACCACCTTCTTCTTGTCGTCGCGATGATAGATCGGCCGTGCTTCCGAGGTGAAATCGACGATCTTCCAGCTGTTGCCGTCCTTTTCGAGCAGCAGGTCGATAAGGCCGAGATGCGAGCCCCAGAAGCCGGCCATCACGGCGGGCTTGCCGTGCAGCGTACCCTTGACGGGGTCGGCATTGGCGACGCCGTCCCAGCTCTTCGGGCCGGGGAAGACGAGATGCTGGTGGCCGGTGAAGATCGCGTCGATCCCATCGACGGCGGCGAGATGCAGCGAGGCGTTCTCCATCTTTTCGGATGGTGCGCTGCCGTCGATGCCGGAATGCGAGAGCGCAATGATGATATCGGCGCCGGCTTCCTTCATGGCGGGAACCCAGGCCTTGGCGGCCTCGACGATGTCGCGCGTCTGCGCCTTGCCTTCGAGGTTCTTGATGTCCCAGAGCATGATCTGCGGCGGTACGAAGCCGATGAAGCCGATTTTGACGGGGCTCTCATTGCCGGCGCCGTCTTTGATCTGCTTTTCCAGAATGATGTAGGGCTTGAAGAAGAGATCGTCCTGCTTCGGGTCCGAGGCGAGCTGGCCCTTGGTCAGGTTGGCGCAGACGAAGGGGAAGTTCGCGCCTGATAGGACCTTGAACATGAAGTCGAGGCCGTAGTTGAACTCGTGATTGCCGAGCGTGCCAACCGTATAGCCGAGCGTGTTCATCGCCTTGATCACCGGATGGACGTCGCCGTCCTTCATGCCGTGCTGATAGGCCATGTAGTCGCCCATCGGATTGCCCTGCAGCACGTCGCCATTGTCGATCAGCAGTGAGTTGATAGCCTCGGCGCGGATGCCGTCGATGATCGTCCCGGTGCGCGCAAGACCCATCGTGTCGTTCGGCTTGTCGGCATAATAGTCATAGGGGAAGACATTAACGTGAATGTCGGTCGTTTCCATGAGCCTGAGATGCGCCTGGTTGGCGCTGGCGCGGGCGCTGAAAGGATGCAGCAGCACCAGGGCGGAAGTGGCGGCGAGGCCGCCGAGCAGGGAACGGCGGCTCATTACGCCAACATCGAAATTGGAAGACATGGAAACTCTCCTTCAGGGTCATGCATCGTCCGGCCCGTCAGAATTAGGACGATTTGGCGAGGAGTACACTGCGAAAATGACAGGACGTGAAAACAATCCGCCGGAAAAGCGTCATGGCTCTGAAATGCAATTTATGGTTCAGTCACTCGGCGCCAGGCTGCCGCAAACGCAAGGCGCGGTCATCCTCGGCGTCAGCGTCAACCGCAGCCGCTGGAGCATCTCAGCCGCTCCTTCGGCGCAAAGGCCGGGCAACCTTACGAGTTTGGCGTCGATGTTGTTAAGTGGGGCGTCCGCTCGACGTTGACGGCGGTTCTAACCAGCGGGCGTACTGCCAGTACCGGCCGCATCTCCTTATGGAAAAAGCGGAAATAGGAGGAGATCTGCGCCCGCGCATTCGAATTCACGTCGAACTGGATGCCGACGCGGCCATTATGCTTCCAGCGGATGATGCCTTCGAGCAGCCCGAGGTTTTCGGCCTCGATGCGCACCTTGCTGCCGGAGGCAGCATGGAGCGGCCCCTTCATCTCCAGGGCGGCACCGGTTGGCGATAGGTTGAGGATGCGGGCATCCACCTGGCTGTTCAGGTATTTGACATGCCCGAACACGCGGCAGTTTTTCCGATCGGCCTTTCGGGCTGTGATTTTCAAGTTGCGGGTCATACTGTCTCCCTTGATATAGCCAGGGAGCATAGCGCCGGAAAATTGAAATGGTTTTAGGGGCTTGGCTAAAATTGCAGTGAAACGTCAATTGGCAGCAGCGGCCCTGCGTCCCACCACATGTTCGCGCCAGACGGTGAAGATGCCGGCGGCGACCACGATCGCCGAGCCGACGATCATGTTGAAGCTGAGCGTTTCGCCATAGATCACCATGCCGAAGATAGAAGCGTAGACAAGTGACAGATAGGTCAGCGGCTGGACGGCGGCGGCATCGAGAACATCGTAGGCGCGGATCAGGAAATAATGGCTGGAGATGCTGGTCATGCAGACGAGCGCCATCCAGCCCCAGTCGCCCGGCGCCATCCAGCTCCAATAGAACGGCCCAACCAGCGTCATCGTGACGCCGCCGACGACGCCGGTATAGAAGAAGCTGGTCATCGACGAGTCGTCGCGGCTGACCAGGCGGGTGGCGATGACGTAGAAGGCGAAGTTGAAGCAGGAAAGGACGGCGAGAAGCAGCTTAAGGTCGAAAAATTCGCCTTCGGGCTTCAGGATCAGCAGCACTCCGAACAGTCCGGCGCCGATCGCTGCCCACCGCCGCCACCCGACCCGTTCGCCGAGGATCGGCATCGCCAGCAGCGCGATCAGGATCGGCGTCGCGGAAAAGATCGCCTGTGAACGGGCAAGGCCGATCACGGCAAAGCAGGTGATGGCCAGAACCACCTGGACTGCAAGCAGAACGCCGCGCGTCACCTGCAGGAAGGGGCGTTTGGTGCGGGCCGTCGCCTTGATCCCACCGCGCATCTTCGAAGCGAGGATGATCGTGAAAAGGGCAAAGGCCCAATAGCGGATCATCGTCACGAAGATCGGCGGATAGGCCGTCGCCAGATGTTTCGAGATGGCGTCCTGCAGTGAAAAGATGGTGAGCGCCAGCAGAACGAAGATATAGCCTTGGGTCTTCGATGTCATGACTTGCCATTGAGTGGAAGCGCCCGCGCGCGCCGAAAGTCTGGGCAGGCTTTCGGCAAAGATGCAAGGCCTCAAAGGCCGACATTCGGCTTGTCGATGATTTCTCTGAGCGCGAAGCTGGAATTGATCTTGACGACGTGGGGAAGGGCCGACAGCCAGTCGCGGTGGATGCGCTCATAGTCCTCGAGATCACGGGCGGCGACCCTGAGGATGTAATCGTATTCGCCCGACATCAGGTAGCAGACGAGCACGTTCGGGCAGAGCTTCACCGCTGCCTCGAATTCCGCCAGTGTCTTGGCGAACTGGCCGGAGAGCGAGATATGCACGATGGCGATCATCTTGTAGTCGAGCGCCTTGTGTGAAAGCCGCGCGTGGTAGCCGCCGATGACGCCGCTTCTTTCCAAGATGTCGAGCCGGCGCGAACAGGCCGAAGGCGACAGTCCGATCCTTTCGGCAAGCTCGGCATTGGTCATGCGGGCATTGGCCTGCAATGCCCGGAGAATCGCAAGATCGATGGTGTCGAGATCGGCCATTCGAAGAACCTTCGAAAAAAGATAGGATAAATGCAATAATCGCCGAAAAATCGCGTCTTCGCAAATCGTCTTTGCAAGGACATTTCACTGTCTTGATGGTTGGATTCCTCATCTGAAAAATCCGCGGCCGCGGAGATAAAATTGAGAGGAACGCGCATGCGTGTCGGTTGCCCGAAGGAAATCAAGAATCATGAATATCGCGTCGGCCTGACGCCGGCTTCGGTGCGCGAATATGTTGCCCACGGCCACGATGTCTGGGTGGAGACCAAGGCAGGCGTCGGTATCGGCGCTGACGATGCCGCCTATGCCGCGGCTGGCGCCAAGATCGCCGCCTCCGCCAAGGATATCTTCGAAAAGTGCGATATGATCGTCAAGGTGAAGGAGCCGCAGCCCGCCGAATGGGCGCAGCTCCGTGACGGCCAGCTTCTCTACACCTATCTGCATCTGGCGCCGGATCCTGAACAGACCAAGGGTCTCATCGCCTCCGGCGTTACCGCGATCGCCTATGAGACCGTGACCGACGAGCGCGGCGGTCTGCCGTTGCTGGCGCCGATGTCGGAGGTCGCCGGACGCCTGTCGATCCAGGCAGGGGCGACCGCGCTGCAGAAGGCCAATGGTGGCCTCGGCGTCCTGCTCGGCGGCGTACCTGGTGTGCTGCCGGCCAAGGTCGCGGTCATCGGCGGCGGCGTTGTCGGCGTGCATGCCGCCAGGATGGCCGCCGGCCTCGGCGCCGATGTCAGCATCCTCGACAAGTCGCTGCCGCGCTTGCGCCAGCTTGACGATATCTTCGCCGGCCGCATCCACACGCGTTATTCCAGCATCCAGGCGCTGGAGGAGGAAGTCTTCTCGGCCGATCTCATTATCGGCGCCGTGCTGATCCCGGGCGCTGCCGCTCCGAAGCTCGTCACCCGCGAGATGCTCTCCGGCATGAAGAAGGGCTCCGTCATCGTCGACGTCGCCATCGACCAGGGCGGCTGCTTCGAGACCTCGCATGCGACGACCCATTCCGATCCGACCTATGAAGTCGACGGCGTCGTGCACTATTGCGTCGCCAACATGCCGGGCGCCGTGCCGGTCACCTCGGCGCACGCGCTGAACAACGCCACATTGGTTCATGGCCTGGCGCTTGCCGATCGCGGCCTGCGCGCCATCGCCGAAGACAAGCATCTGAGGAACGGCCTCAACGTCCACAAGGGCCGCATCACCAGCAAGCCCGTCGCCGACGCGCTGGGCTACGAGGCCTTCGCGCCGGAGAGCGTACTGAACGTAGCGTAAGCTTGCTGACTCCAGGTCAGGCGCCGGCCTCCACCAGGGCCGGCGCCTTTACTTTGTCGATCCGGCATTGGAAGCAGTTGTTGCGCGCTGAGCGCACATGCACATAGGCGATACCAGATCGTCCCAGCAGCTCTTCGCCATAGGCTGGAATATCGCCGATAGCGGTCACCGCGCCGGTGCCGTAGACGATGCGGTCGTTTTCACTATAGCCGCGGACGATGAAGTCGCGGCTCGTCGTCAGCACCGGCGGCATGATCTCTTCGGCGGCATAGCGTGCACAAGGCTGCTTGTGCAGGAAGACCGGGCCGGTTTCGGCATAGGGCTGCAGTTCGGGGAAGGGCCGGTAGGCGAAGACCAGCAACGCCTCGCCCGCATCGATATTTTCGAGGCAATGGCGGCAGGGATGACCGGGACCATCGGAAACGATCGTCTCGGGCAGCCTGTCATAGGCGTCGCGGCCGCCGTTCCAGAGGTGTTCGGCGTCGGTCGTCGGCATGGCAACAAAACGAATGGCGGTCACGATAGATCTCCTTTGTATTGCCATGAAATGCACCTCGACGAGCGCGCAAGCCACCCGATT
The DNA here is from genome assembly GCF_057653695.1 of Rhizobium sp. SRDI943. Lineage (NCBI taxonomy): Bacteria > Pseudomonadati > Pseudomonadota > Alphaproteobacteria > Hyphomicrobiales > Rhizobiaceae > Rhizobium > Rhizobium sp. SRDI943. The sequence continues at coordinate 1,537,048 of NZ_CM172787.1, forward strand.
CTTGCGCGCCGCAGGCATTGGGCGATCGAGTGAAACGCGGAATATGCTTCGTCCTCAAAGCGCACGCTTCCACCCTCCGCGTAACCTCAGACACTGCGGGAGTGCGCCAAAAGCGGGTCACCACGGGTCGCCCCCAAGCGGGTCGACGCCTGTCATGGACCAGCTTTCTTCTCGCTGCTCGTCGGCTCGATCGTGTCTCTCGTCGCTGCGCCGGGTATGTCTGGCGTCTTCATACCGTGGTACACGATCGGGTGGCACAGGGTCGGGCCGCTGTTCGGTTTTGAGAGGGTGCGCTGGCTGGCGGCCTCACGAATTTCGGTTTGGAGGGACAGATGATGGCTGAAGAAGCAGCATTGAACTTCGCGGACTTCTATGATGCCGAGCTTGCTCTCCATAACGCGCATTTTCGGGTCGCCGCCGCGGTGGGGCGGTCTGATCGTGTTCTCGATATCGGTTGCGGCGCCGGACAAACCACACGTGACGCCGCGCGCGCTGCTGAAGCAGGACGAGCGCACGGAATAGACCTGTCCGTCACGATGCTGGAGATTGCCCGCCGGCGCAGCGCCGAGGAGGGATTACCCAATGCGACGTTCGAAGTGGCGGATGCACAGAACTACCACTTCGCAAAAGGGGAATTCGACCTTTGCATCAGTCGATTTGGCGTCATGTTCTTCGCCGATCCGGCGGTGGCTTTCGCCAACATCGCCAACGCCGTACGCCCGGGTGGGCGTTTCATTTTCATGGTCTGGCAGGACAGAGACCGCAATGAGTGGGCGACCGCCATACATGAGGCGCTTGACCCGGATTCAACCGGTCCGGTTGCGGCCAGCAAAGCCTTTTCGCTGAGCGAACCCTCGGTTACGTCTGGACTGCTCGAAACGGCAGGGTTCGCTACCATCGAGTTTCGTGAAATCAACGAGCCTGTGTTCTACGGTCCAGATCCCGAGACTGCATTGGCGACGATTCAGACATTTGAAAATGTGAAGAACGCCCTCGATCGTTCCGTCGCGACAGCCGAAATACGGGCGCGGCTGCTCGACATGCTGGAGGCGCACCAGACACCCCACGGAATTCAATTCGATTCGCGCGCATGGCTGATCAGCGGCCGCCGGTACGGCGACAGTCCCTCGTGCGTTATGTGATTTCCGCTCAGCGTGAATGTCGGCTTTGGGTCAAGCCGACATTGCTGGCATTTGCTATCGAATTCCGCAAAACTGCATGACGAAAAGGAGAAGCCCTTGCCCGACATCGATCTCGCGCTGCTGGCGCAACAGAATGCGGAAATACTGGAAGAGCTCAGGGCTCGGCGCCGGGAAGTGGCGGAACTGAAGGAGCAGTCGGGCCGCACGCTCGATTTCGAGCGCCGCAACGACCCACGCCGCCCGAACAGCCTGACGCAGCGTTAGTTGCCTCTGGCTACGTCAGGGAAAGAAGCCGTCAGCTTTTCCGCGCAATCTCCAGAAGCTCCTTGTCGCTGAGCGGCCGGACGATGCCGGTGCCGGTCGAGACGGGGGAGAAGCCGTACATCTGGTAGAGCTGCAGCGCGCGCGGATGGTCGAGGTTGTTGGTGGTGGTGGTGACCCGCTTCGGATTGAGCGACCAGATGGCATAGAGCGCCTGCAGCAGGAACCACTTGCCGATGCCGAGACCGAGCGCATGTTCGATCAGGCCGAAATGGCTGAGCTCGACCATATCCTCGTCTTCGCAGAAATATTCGTAGAAGCCGGCGGGCGCGCCGTTCACGTAGAGAACGCTGATATTGTTGCGCTTGTCGTTCAGCGTCTCGGCAAGCTGCTCGTCGCTCATGCGCAACCGATCCACCCATTGCCAGCGGGCACCCACCTGCCGGTAGAGATAGCGGTAGAAGGGCAGCGGGATCTCGGGAGCGCGCATGATCGCCGTCTGGATATTGACGGGCACCGGCATGCTTGCCTTTGGCGGCGCCGTCATTTCGAGCCGGGTGATGTGAGCTTTCAGCGAAGCGGGTGCCTTTCCCATGGCGATCAGGCTTTGACCGGCGTCGGCGGACCGGTAACGATGGGTGTATCGTCACGGCTGCCCCATTCGCTCCACGAGCCATCATAAAGCTTGTTGTCGTGATGGCCGAGCGATTCCAGCGCCAGCGTGATGATCGCGGCGGTGATTCCCGAGCCGCAGGAGGTGACGACGGGTTTTGAAAGATCAATGCCGGCATCCTCGATCGTCTGCCTGAGTTCGGGCAGCGACTTGAAACGGCCCTGACTGGCGAAGACACCGGAGGGCAGGCTGCGGGCGCCGGGCATATGGCCGGAGCGCATGCCGGCACGCGGTTCGGGTTCGGCGGCTGCGAAGCGGCCGGCGCTGCGGGCATCGGCGATCTGCATCGCGCCGCTGGAGACGATGTCGCGCATCCTATCGAGCGTCACCACGCGGCTTTCATCGAAGCCAGGCGTGAAGGTCGCCGGCGCACGATTGGGTGCTGCGGTTTCCAGCGGACGGCCCTCGGCCTTCCAGCCGTCGAGACCGCCATCGAGCACGAAGACATTTTTCGCGCCCATCACCCGGAAAAGCCACCAGACGCGGGGCGAGGCGAACAGACCGATACCGTCATAGACGACGATCCGATCATTCTCGCTGATGCCGAGCCGGCCGACTTCGGCGGCGAAATAATCGGGCGAGGGGATCGTGTGCGGCAGCGATGTCGAATGGTCGGCGATCTTGTCCTGATCGAAGCGGATGGCGCCGGGAATATGGCCGGCAGCATATTCGGCATCGGCATCGCGCTTCTGCGCCGGCAGATAGAAGGAGGCGTCCAGCACCCGAAGGTCAGCTTTGCCGAGCTCGGACTGCAGCCAGTCGGCCGAAACGACGAAACGGCTCTTGGTCTCACTCATGATGGTCTCCCTTGATGGTCAGGCTTCGTCGCCGGGCGTGCCGAAGCGGATGCGGAAGCGCCGGTTCTCTTTGCCCTTCTTCTCGATTTTGGCGATATGGATCCGGCCGACTTCCTGAGTCTCGGAGACATGTGTGCCGCCGCAGGGTTGGCTGTCAATCGAGGAGTTCTCGCCGATGCAGACGAGGCTGACGCGCCCGAGCCCCATCGGTGGGCGCACGTTCTTCGATTTGACGATATCGGGATTGGCCACAAGCTCCTCGTCGGTGATCCATTGCAGAGTGACCGGATGATTCTGCTCGACCAATTGCATCAGCTTGACCGTCACCGCGTCCTTGTCGATCGTCTCGATCATGTCGAAATCGACGCGGCTTTCCTCTTCGCCGACGGCAGCCCCGGTGATCGGATAGGAGCAGACGACGGAAAGCAGGTGGCAGGCCGTGTGCATGCGCATCAGCCTGTAGCGGCGCGGCCAGTCGACATGCAGCACCAGCGTCTCGCCGACCACGGGCCGCGGCGCACCTTCGAGCGGCACATGGATGATGACATCTTTGCTTGGACCATGCTTCGTCTGGCCGAGCGCGATCTTGCTGCCGTCGGCGCGTTCGAGCTCTCCGGTGTCACCAGGCTGGCCACCTGATGTCGCATAGAAGCAGGTCTGGTCCAGTTCGATGCCCCCGTCTTCGTGAACGGCGGTGACGACCGCATCGCACGTCGAGAGATAGAAGTCGTCACGATAGAGGGCATTGACGGACATGGGGTCTCACACGGGCTCGTAGGGAACGTGGATATCGGGCGACTTGGCCATCCAGCCCGGAACGGGCAGCCCCTTCGAGGTGAGGAAGTCCGGGTTGAAGAGCTTGGACTGATAGCGGTTGCCGTAATCGCAGAGGATCGTCACCACCGTGTGACCAGGTCCAAGGTCCCGGGCGAGATTGACCGCGCCGGCAATGTTGATCGCCGTCGAGCCGCCAAGGCAGAGGCCCTCGTTCTCGACAAGGTCGAAGAGATAGGGAAGCGCTTCGGCATCCGAGATCCGATAGGCATAGTCAGGCGTGAAACCCTCGAGATTGGCGGTGATGCGGCCCTGGCCAATGCCCTCGGTGATCGAGGATCCCTCGGATTTCAGCGCGCCGTTCTGGTAGAATTCATAGAGAGCAGCGCCATCGGGATCGGCGATGCCGATCTTGACGGCAGACCTGAAAGCCTTGAGGCCGGCCGCCACACCTGCCAGCGTGCCACCGGAGCCGACCGAGCAGACAAAGCCGTCGACCTTGCCGTCGGTGTCTTTCCAGATTTCCTTGGCGGTTGTTTCGATATGCGCCTGACGGTTGGCGACGTTGTCGAACTGGTTTGCCCAGATTGCCCCGTTCGGCTCGGTCTTCGCCAGTTGCTCTGCCAGCCGCCCGGACACCTTCACGTAGTTGTTCGGGTTCTTGTAGGCAACGGCGGGTACTTCGACGAGTTCGGCGCCGAGCAGCTTCAGCGCGTCTTTCTTTTCCTGGCTCTGCGTTTCCGGGATGACGATGACGGTACGATAACCGAGCGCCTTGGCGACCAGCGTCAGCCCGATGCCGGTATTGCCGGCCGTACCCTCGACGATGACGCCGCCCGGACGAAGCAATCCCTTCCGCTCTGCGTCGCGGATGATGTAGAGCGCGGCCCGATCCTTCACCGACTGGCCGGGGTTCAGGAACTCCGCCTTGCCAAGAATGGTACAGCCGGTCACCTCTGAGGCGCCCTTGAGTTTGATTAGGGGCGTGTTGCCGATGGCTTCAAGGACGGAGGGGTGGAAGGTCATGGAATCTGCCTCTATTCGAACTCTTACTTTAGGAACGGTCTTTTCCCTTCACAAGGCTGAGTTGGCAAGAAAAGCTATTCCACACCTCTGTCGGACGCGATAAAATTTGGCTTTCCTCCCCCGAAATGACGCATGGCTGGCAATCCAGCGGTGTGAGAGGTGATCCGAAGATTGACTTTCCCCGTACGGATGACGACAAAGCGAAAACGGAGCGCGGCAACAGGGCGTGACCAAAACCGACATGGTTCACGAGCAGATCGACACGATCGATGCATTGATGGCGCATTATGTTGCCGGCTCCTTGCCCGAGCCGGCGCGTGTGTTGGTGCAGTCTCATCTCGAAATGAAACCGGATAATCGCAGCCTGGTGAACAGCCTCGAGCTGCTGGCCGGCGAAGCTCTGGAAAACGCGCCTGAAGTCGCCATTGCCGATCGCGACGGGCGGCTTGCGGCGATCTTTTCCTCTGCGTCTCCCGTCACGGCGCCGCAGACGGCCGCGCGGCCGGAGAACGCGCTGTTTCCCCAAGCGTTGCGCAATCTCTTGGGCTTCGAGGCCGAGGACGTTCGCTGGCGTCGGCGGTTGCCCGGTTTCAGGGAATATTCGCTCGACATGGACGGCTGCGAGGTCAGCCTGATGTGGATCCGGCCGGGCCGAGCCTTGCCGGCGCACACCCACAAAGGCATGGAACTGATCCTCATTCTCGACGGCGCCTTCAACGATGAACGCGGCCGTTTCGGTCCCGGCGACATCTCCATTGCCGACGAGACGGTCGACCACCGGCCGGTAGCCGAAAAGGACAGGCCTTGCATCGCCTTTGCCGTCTCGGATGGACCGGTCAAGCTCACCGGATCCTTTCGTCAGATGATCGGCGACTTGATCGGCTGAAAGCAGCCACAATGGTGTGATAGAGCCGTAAATCCGGCGGGGTTGAGGAACTTCCGGACCTGTTTTTGCATTGATCAGGCAGCCCGGAGGAACATGTCATGCGTGACTTCATTGCCCATCCCGAACATGGAATCGTCTGGATTTCGGGCGCGAGCTCAGGCATCGGCCGGGCGCTTGCACTGAGGCTCGTCGGCGAAGGATACAAGGTCGCCGTCACGGCCAGAAGCCACGAAAAGCTTGTCGAACTGCAAGCCGAAGCCAATGGCCTCTCGGGCAGTATCATTGTGCTCGACGGCGACGTCACCGATGCCGAGGACATGGAACATGTCATGGCCTCCATCGAATATGAGCACGGCACGCTCGCCATGGCGATCCTCAATGCCGGCGTCTACCTGCCTGTCCATGCCGAGGATCTGAATCGCACCGATTTCGAGAAGAGCTTTGCCGTCAACCTCTCCGGCGTCGTCAACTGTCTGCTGCCGGCGATCCGCCATATGAAGGCGAAGGGGCAGGGACAAATTGCCATCGTTTCCTCCGTCACCGGTTATGGCGGCCTGCCGACGGGGGCTGCCTATGGTGCTACCAAGGCGGCGCTGATCAATATGGCCGAAAGCCTGAAATTCGATCTCGACAAGATGGGCATCCGCATCCAGCTCGTCTGCCCGGGCTTTGTCGATACGCCGGCAACGAGGAAGAATGCCTTTCCGATGCCGTCGCTGGTATCGGTCGAGGAGGCCGCCCGGGAGATTGCCGCCGGGTTGAAATCGCAGGCCTTCGAGATCACGTTTCCGAAGCGCTTCACCACCATGCTGAAGCTCGCGCGCTTGCTCCCCTACAGCGCTTATTTCACGCTGGTGAACCGCGTGACCGGCTGGCGGGAGCGACCGCCATCGGCTGGTCGCCACCCGGTGACACCGCATGCGGCGGAATGATCAACGGCGCGAGAACACGACTTGGCGCACATCTATATTGCGGGCACGGAAGCCGGCCTCGCAATAAAACAGATAGAATTCCCAGAGCCGCTTGAAACGCTCGTCGAAGCCCATCGGGCGGATGCGTTCCCAGACCGACCAGAAACGCTCGCGCCATTCGGCCAGCGTGCGGGCGTAATCGAGCCCGAAGCCGAAGTCCTTGACCAGCGACAGGTCGACCTTGCCGGCAAGTTCGGCCAGATGATTGCGCGTCGGCAGCATACCGCCGGGAAAGACATATTTCTGGATGAAGTCGGGGTTGCTGCGATACTGGTCGAAGGACTCGTCCTTGATCGTGATGATCTGCAGCCCAGCCTTGCCGCCCGGCTTCAGACATTGCCTGAGCTTGGAGAAATAGGACGGCCAGTATTTCTCGCCGACCGCTTCGAACATCTCGATCGAGACGATCCGGTCGTAGAGCCCTGCCTCATCGCGGTAATCCTGAAAGCGGAATTCCACGCGGTCATCGAGGCCGGCTTTGCGAATGCGCTCCTCGGCAAAGGCGAGCTGCTCGCGGCTGATCGTCAGCCCCGTCACCTTGCAGTTCAGCTCACTCGCCGCAAATTCGGCAAACCCGCCCCAGCCGCAGCCGATCTCCAGCACATGATCGCCAGGCCCGATGCCGGTCGCCTCGGCAAGCGCCCGGTATTTGGCGTTCTGGGCCGATTGCAGATCGTTGGCGCCGGTCGAATAGAGTGCAGAAGAATAGGTCATGCTCGGATCGAGCCATTCCCTGTAGAAATCGTTGCCGAGATCGTAATGAGCGGAAATGTTGCGCTTCGAGCCCGTCTTGGTGTTGGTGTTCATCCAATGGCGGACGCGCTCGAACAGGCGGCCAAGACCGCCCTTGCCATGCGCATAGCTGTATACGGCCTCGCCGTTGACGAGGAAGAGTTCGAGGAAGGCGGCGATATCAGGGCTGTCCCAATCGCCGTCCATATAGGTTTCGGCGACCCCGATCGTGCCGCTCGTCAGCGCTCGATAGGCAAGGTTCCAGTTGTGGAGGCTGAGCGCCGCCTTTGGCCCGGCCTTCTTGCCCTCGACCAGCAGCCTGCGGCCGTCGGGAAGGGTAACGGCAAGCGAACCGTGCTGCATATGCAGAAGTCCGCGCAGCGCCAGCTTTGCCTTGAAGGGCAGACCCTTCACCATGCGGGACATGTTTTCGGCCGTCAGCGTCACAGCATCACGAGCCAGCAGATTCCAGTCCTGCGCCTTGCTCATTTCTCTTCCTCCTCCAGCATTTTCCTGCCGGTTAGGGACGAAGCCACCCTTGATGATACACGCAGCCGCCCCCCGGCCATTGCATCGAACGCTAATGTCATTCCGCCGCTTCCGCAAGCGGGCGGGTTTGGCGGACGCTGACTTCAGGTGGGGGCGCAGGACGCCTGACATACCGCGCGCCCTTCAGCCACAATTTGAGTGCTTCCCAATGAATTCCGGTCATGATCTTGAAAGTGAGGATGGGTATGCGCGCCGTCAAGCCCAGCAGCGAAGCGTTTGTCAAAGGCACCTGCCGTCCGGAAAATGTCGCCGAGAGCAGCGGTCCTTCACTATCTGTTTCAAGGATGCGCCAGCGGATCTCTTTACCGGGCGGCAGCATGCGGAAATGATAGCGCGCCGCCATGCCGATAAAGGGCGAGACGTGAAAGAGCTTGTCGCAGCTCTGGCGAAGCCCGCTTTCCGACATCTCGCCACGGCCGACGGGACAGACATAGCTGTGCCGCTCGCCGAAAGTATTGCGCACCTCGTAGATCATCGCGATGACTGCGCCAGCGGCATTATAGGCGTGATAGACGGAAAGCGGATTGAAGACATAGCCGAGAATGCGGGGATAACAGACAAGCAGGATCCTGTCGGCGCGGTCGAGCCCCGCCTCGGCGAGCAGCCGGTCGGCATAGGCGCGCAGCGACGTATTTCTGGTTTCGGCGTGGTCCTTTTCCTGGAACGAGACGAGATTGCGCCCGTTGACGGAAAACAGCATCGATAGCCGGCCAGCCTCGTCCAGCCTGTCGAGATCGACAAGCAGCGAGAAGACTCGGTAGCGGAAGCGATGGCCGAAGGGTTTCATGCGTTGATGCATGATCTCGCCGACATAGAGTCCTGCGGCGGCATCCGGTGGAGGGCCGTTGGCCACCGCGTTCATGCCACGCTTTTCGCCGAGCCCTGTCATGCCGCCACGTCCGGTTGAGGTTCCCAGGTTCGGGCCGTCCGCCAGGGTATGATCCCGCCCAAGGCTTCTGCCGCCGCCAGACCGGAAACCAGTCCATCCTCGTGAAATCCGTATCCCGTCCAGGCACCGGCGAAATAGCAATTGTTCTGTCCCTGAATGGTGACAAGCGCCTGTTGCGCAGCCATGGCGTCCGCCGAGAACTGCGGATGTTCGTAGGTGAATTCGGCAAACATCTTATGGGGGTCCGGCTCGCGGTCGGGATTGAGGGTCACGAACAGCGGGAATCTGTTGTCGATGCCTTGCAGCCGGTTCATCCAGTAAGTCACGGCGACGTCGGCCTTTCCATCTTCACGGCTGGAACGGAGATAATTCCATGAGGCCCAAACCTTGCGTCGCTGCGGCATTAGCGACTGGTCGCGGTGCAGGACGACGCGGTTCGGCTGATAGGGGATGGCGGCGAGCAGCCTGCTTTCCCGATCGGTGGCATCGACAAGCAAGCGGGCTGTCTGATCGCTGTGGCAGGCGAAGATCACCTTGTCGAACGGGTGTTCGCCGCCCGTTTCGTCGATGATCGTGACGCCGCGTTCGGAGCGGATGACCCCGCGCACGCCGCAGGAAAGTCTCACGCGTTCGCCGAGCGGCTGAAGCAGCCGGTCGAGATAGGTGCGGCTGCCGCCGGTCACTGTGCGCCACTGGTGCTGCCGGCGGTAGATCAGCCGGTGATTGTCGAAGAAATTGACGAACTGCTCGGCGGGAAACTGCAGCATGCGGGCTGATGGTGTCGACCAGATCGCCGCCGCCATCGGCACGAGATAGTTGTTGGTGAAACCGGGCGAGAAGCCGCGCCAGTCGAGATAATCGCCGATCGAGCGCGAGGCGAGATGACCGGCGGTGCGATCTTCGAGGCAGGTGCGGTTGAAGCGGAGGATCTCGCGGATCATCCACAAGAACGAGGGCCGCAGCAGGTTGCGCTTTTGCGCAAAGACTGAGGACAGCCCGCCGCCGCTCCATTCCAGTCTGCCGCGGTCGAGCGAGAGCGAAAAGCTCATATCGCTTGCATGCGTCGCGATGCCGAGTTCGGCAAAGAGCGCCGTCAGATTGGGGTAATTCTGTTCGTTATAGACGATGAAGCCGGTATCGACCGCAATCTGAACCCCGTCGTATTCCACGTCCACCGTCGCCGTATGGCCTCCCGCCCGCGCCTGGCTTTCGTACAGCGTAACGTCATGCACCTGACACAGTGCCCAGGCTGCGGAGGCGCCCGAGATGCCAGAGCCGATGACGGCGATCCTCAGCCGGCGGGGAGCGGGACAGAAGTGCGCGTTCATGCGGCATCCCTTATTGCTTTGTAGGCGGCAAGCGCCCGGTTGCGGGCGCTCGCGTGATCGACGATCGGTTTCGGATAGGTTTGGCCAAGCGTGATGCCGGCCTCGTCGAGCATGCTCTTCGGCGCCTCGAACGGCCGGTGGATGTATTTTGGCCCGAGTTCTCGAAGCTCCGGCACGTAGGTCCTGACATAGTCGCCGTCGGGATCGAACTTTTCGCCCTGCAGCACCGGATTGAAGATGCGGAAAAATGGCGAGGCATCGGCTCCCGAGCCCGCCACCCATTGCCAGCTTGCGGCATTGTTGGCGGGATCGGCATCAACGAGCGTATCCCGAAACCAGGCCTCGCCCCGGCGCCAGTCGATCATCAGATCCTTGATGAGGAAGGAGGCGACGATCATGCGCACGCGATTGTGCATCCAGCCATGGCGCCAGAGCTGGCGCATGCCGGCATCGACGATCGGATAGCCGGTCATGCCGCGGCGCCACGCCTCGAAATCTCCGCTGTTGTTGCGCCATTCGAAGCCGTCGAAACGATCGTTCCAGTTGGCAGAGGCAAGACGCGGGAAATGGAAAAGCAGGTGATAGGAAAATTCGCGCCAGGCGATCTCCTTGCGAAAATGCACGATGTCAGCCGCCGGCACGCGTTGCGACAGGCCGCGTGTGGCATCCCAGATGCGGGCAGGGGATATCTCGCCCAGCGCCAGATGCGGCGACAGCATCGACGTCGCCGGCCTCGCTGGATAGTCTCGGTTTTCCTTGTAGCCCTCGAGCGCGTCTTCAACGAAGACGTGGAGTCTCTGCTGGGCACCCTCTTCGCCGGGTGTCCAGAGATCAACGAAATCGCCTGCCCAGTCCGGCTTCGTCGGGAGCAGCTTCCAGCTCCCCAGCACTTCTGATTTCGGTTGCGACGCAAGCCGCAGTTTTGCCGGCGCGTCCAGCGGCGGCTCCGGTTCGCCGCCGCCCTCCAGCGCGCGCCAGAATGGCGTGTAGACGCGATAGGGCGTGCCGTTGCCGGTCATCAGCCGGGAAGGTTCGTGCAGCAGCTGGCCGCCAAAGCTTCTTGCCTCGATCGCCTGCTTTTCCAGTTCGTGCTTGATACGGGCGTCGATGGAGATTCCGGCTGGATCGTAGCGCCGGTTCCAGAAGACGGCTTCGGCAGCGCTTTCCTTGATAAAGGCGCAAAGCACTTCGAGCGCCTCGCCGCTTGCCAACACCAACCGTCCATTCAGCTTTTGCAGCGACCTGTTGAGCGCTTCCAGTGAATGATGCAGCCACCAGGCCTGTGCAGCACCCAGCGGACCGGTGCCTGCTGCCGCCGGTTCTCTAATATAGAGCGGGATGATCGGCCGCCCGGAGCGATGGGCGGCGGTGAGTGCCTGATTGTCGTCAAGGCGCAGGTCCTTGCGAAACCAGAGGATGACCGGTTTTGCCGCGTCCTTTGCCAATGAAGCCGTTCCCCGCTTGTGTTCTTTTCAACCCGCTACGCATGTACGGAACGCCCGGATCAAAAGTTTCATCCGGTGGAAAAAAGCTTTCACGGCTGTCGGCGGCATGAAAAAGGCCGGTGTGAACCGGCCTTTTTCTGAAAGCGGAAGTCTGTCGCTTAGTTGTCGTATTCGCGGCAGGCTTCGCTGATCGATGCGCCGCTCTGACCGCCGCGCGTGTCGACGCCGGACATCTGTTGCGGCATGCCGGGGCATTCCATCGTCTGCGGTCGGCCGATGCTCTGTGTCGTCGTCGGATCGACCGGCGAGACCGTTACCGGACGAATGCCGTTGTCACTATTGGTGTAATCGGACGAATAGGTGCCGGAACTCGGATCGGTCGAGCCGCCGTTCGTTGGCCCGATCGGATCCGGGTTCGATTGGGCAAAGGCCGACGACGCCATCCCGATGGCAAGCAGCGAAGCGGCGATGAGGGATTTAGTCATAAGATATCCTCCTTTGATTTTCATCTTGGATGACCCTTGGGTAACTGCCAGGCGGAATCATTGTTCCGAAATTTGCTAAAAACCTGCATTCACGCGCGGCCTGTACGGCATGGTTATGCGTAAACCTTAACGGGCGATGTCGCTGGATCGGCGCCGGCGCATGCCCTACTTGCATGCGGAGATACTAAAAAACCGTGGCATGAGGCCGCTATGTTCATCTCCTTTCGCGAAGCCGCAGATCTCGGTCTCCAGATCGTACTTGCACTCACCTTGACGCTGAGTGGCATGGCGGTCGCCTCCTACGCCGTCAGGAATGACAAGGCTAAAATTTCGGCAATCGACGTCAGCCGTCCCTCACTCTGGACCGCCGCTCCGATGCGCGTCGATCCGGCGACGCAAGCCTACCTGCGCGCCGATGTTTCGGCCGCACTGGAACTCGCCGATGGTGCCGACGACCTCTGCCACGACCCGATCGGCCTGCGGCTTTCCTGCGACTTGATCGTGACCTCCGGTACGGCGGCTTTTTAGGTGAAGGCGGTCGGGAGGCGTCACCGCCATCCCCGAAAGCTTGCAAAACCCAATGATTTGCCGTTTCATCGCGATAGCGACCACCGTCCGACTCTTTCCCTGAAGGATTCAGCCTTTTGTCTATGCCGATGCCCCGTGGCTTCGAGAAGCCCTATGCCGCCTTCCTGTTCGATATGGACGGCACCATCCTCAATTCGATCCATGCGGCCGAGCGTGTTTGGAGTGACTGGGCAAGGCGCCATGGGCTCGATGTCGCCACCTTTTTGCCGAAGATGCATGGGTCGCGCGGCATTGACACGATCACCCGGCTGAACCTGCCGGGAGTCGATCCCGAACATGAATCGAAGCTGGTGACCGAAGCCGAAATCGTCGATGTCGGCGACGTCGTTGCCATTTCCGGCGCCGCGACCTTTCTGAGTTCATTGCCCCCGGATCGCTGGGCGATCGTCACCTCCTCGCCATTGCGCCTCGCTCACCGGCGACTGGAGGCAGCAGGTCTGCCGGTGCCGAGATTCATGGTGACGGCGGAGGACGTGAAGGTCGGAAAACCAGACCCGCAATGTTATATTCTGGGCGCCGAGCGCCTCGGCGTCAGTACCCAGGATTGCCTGGTGTTCGAAGATGTCGCAGCCGGCATTACCGCCGGCGAGGCGGCGGGGGCCGATGTCATGGTCATCACGGCAACACATCACCAAAAGATGGAGACGCCGCACCCGACGCTTTCATCCTATGACGAGATCTCGGTCCGCATCTCCTCCGATCACAGGATGCTGATCGTCCCGAACGCGGCCTGACAGTGCTCCCCTGCTTGCTTCTGCGCGGTTCACTCCGCGGCTGCGGCAAGACAGCGATCGATGATGCTGCCGATTTCGCTGCGGCAGGAGCCGCAATTGGTTCCAGCGCTGGTTTCCTTGCCGACCGCCTCGACGCTGTGACATCCGCCGCGCACGGCAGCCGCGATCTGGTTGACCCCGACACTGAAGCAGGAGCAGACGGTGGCGCCCGGATCTGGCCTGCCTGCTCCCGGACGACCCGCAACGAGCGCAAAGCGTTTCCTGAGGTCGCCATGCGAGGCTGAAAGCTGCGAGATCGCCCAGTTGCGCGCGACGGCGACGGGCTCGCGTGCCAGAAACAGCGCCGCAAGCAGGACCTCGCCGTCGAAGAAGGCGAGCCTGAGGTCGCCGGATTGCCGGTCGGCATAACCAAGCGGTTCGATCTCGGCCGGAATGGCGAAAACCGCGCGGCACCAGGCCGTCCAGTCTTCGACGGTTTCGCCGAAGGCAAGCTCCAGCCGCCAGCCGCCGGCGGCTTTCGCCAGCGCCCAATAGGCGGCATCAGGCGCGGCGGGTTTTGTGGCAGAGACGGCGAAACCGTAATGGGTGGCGCGGAAGGGCCGGACGGCGACGGCAACGTTCTTCGACGCCGGCTGACCGGAAACGGGATCGGTTATCGGCGCGACCACCGCGTCGATCCGCGCTTTTGCAGCAAACTGGTCGTTCCAGTGCATCGGCGCAAAGATGCCGCCGCGTGCCTGGCGATCGGTGACCAGCGCCCTGACGATTGCCTTGCCGTGCGGGCTGTCGATCTCGACCAGGCCCGCGCTTGATATGCCGGTCTCGATCGCGTCGCGCGGATGGATCTCGGCAAAGGGTTCGGCGATATGGGCGGAAAGCCGCGCACTCTTTCCGGTTCGGGTCATCGTGTGCCACTGGTCGCGGATGCGTCCGGTATTTAGCGTGAAGGGGTACTCGGCATTGGTGCGATCGGTTGCGGGCGGTTTGACCGCGACGAAGCGCGCCTTGCCATCAGGATGGAAGAAACCACCCTCGGCGAAGAAGCGGGTGATGCTGGGTTCTGTCCCTGCCGCCTGCGGCCACTGGAAGGGCGACAGCTCGTCATAGGCGCTGCCGTTTATGCCTGCGCGCGCGCCGATATCGAAATCGCGGCTGCCGTTATTTTCGAAGGCGGAAAGCGCGGCGTGCTCCGCAAAGATTGCGTCCGGCGCATCAAAATCGAAGGCGGCGGCAAATCCCATGCGGCGTCCGACCTCCGCAAGCTGCCACCAGTCGGCCCTTGCATCGCCGGGGATGTCGAGAAACGGCCGTTGCCTTGAAATGCGCCGTTCGGAATTGGTGACGGTGCCATCCTTCTCGCCCCAGCCGAGCGAGGGCAAAAGCACATCTGCGTGCCGGGTCGTATCCGTCTCTTTCAGGATGTCCGACACGACGACGAAAGGACAGGCGGCGATCGCGCTTTCGACGCTATCGGCATCCGGCATCGAGACGACGGGATTGGTCGCCATGATCCACAGCGCCTTGATGCGTCCGTCGGCTACGGCTTGGAACATGTCGACCGCCTTCAGGCCGGGCTTTGCTGCGATGACGGGCGAGTTCCAGAAGCGCTGCACGCGATCCCGGTCTTCGGCATTCTCGATTGCCATATGGGCGGCAAGCATATTGGCGAGACCGCCGACCTCGCGCCCGCCCATGGCGTTCGGCTGTCCGGTCAGCGAAAACGGTCCCATGCCGGGGCGGCCGATGCGGCCGGTCGCCAGGTGGCAGTTGAGGATCGCATTGACCTTGTCGGTGCCGGAGGAGGATTGGTTGACGCCCTGGCTGTAGCAGGTCACGACCTTCGGCGTCGTCTCGAACAGGCGGAAGAACTCCCTGATCTGCATGGCGGGCAGGCCGGTCCGTTCCAGGAGATCGTTGATATCAAGCGCGGCGGCGGCCGCAAAAGCGTCGCCGAAACCTTCGGTATGGGCGCCGATATAATTCTGGTCGATTGCCGGACTTGTCACGAGATGGGCAAGCAGCCCCATGAACAGTGCAACGTCGCCATCAGGACGGATGGCGAGATGCAAGTCGGCGATGTCGCAGGTCATCGTCCGGCGCGGATCGATGACGACGATCCGCATATTTGGCCGCGCCGTCTTTGCGGCGGCAAGCCGCTGGTAGATGACGGGATGACACCAGGCAAGGTTGGAGCCGGTCAGGATCACCAGATCCGCAAGTTCGATATCCTCATAGGTCCCGGGCACCGTATCGGCGCCGAAGGCGCGGCGATGCCCCGCTACGGAAGACGACATGCAGAGCCTTGAATTGGTGTCGATATTGCCGGAGCCGATGAAGCCCTTCATCAGCTTGTTGGCGACATAATAATCCTCGGTCAGCAACTGGCCTGAGACGTAGAAGGCAACGGCGTCAGGCCCGTGTTCGGCGATCGTTTCAGAAAAACGGCGGGCGACCAGATCAAGCGCCTCGTCCCAGCCGCTCTGTTTGCCTTCGATCTCGGGATGGAGAAGCCGGCCATCGAGATCGATGGTTTCGGCAAGGGCTGAACCCTTCGAGCAGAGCCGGCCGAAATTCGATGGATGTTCCGGATCTCCTTTCACGCTGACTGCGCCTGCCTCATCGACCGTGGCGACAACGCCGCAGCCGACACCGCAATAGGGACAGGTGGTCTTGACCTCAGCCGCCATCTATTCCGCCGCCATCATCAGGCTTTCCAGGGCGATGAACAGCCTGCCGTCTTCGTTCAGCACCGATATCGTCCGGACCTCGCCTTCGTCGGCGCCGAGCGCCTTGCCGGTTTCCAGCGAGATCACCCAGTTGTGCAGCGGGCAGGTGACTGACTTAGCGTGGACGATGCCCTGGGAGAGCGGGCCGCCCTTGTGCGGGCAATGATCCTCGATGGCGAAGACTTCGTTTTCGGCGGTGCGGAAGACGGCGATCTTGCCCTGCGGTGTCTTCACGCAACGCGCGCCGCGCAGCGGGATGTCGGAGATGTCACCGATTGCGATCCAGTTCATGTCCATCTCCTTACTCTGCAGCCTGCGGATAGCCGATCGTCGCCATCGGCTTGAACTCGTGCTTGTCCTTGCCGGAAACACGCTCCGACCAGGGGTCGACCTGGGCAAATTTTTGGCTGAAGACGAAGCGCTCGTAATAGGCTTTGCGCTTTTCGGCATCACCCATGATCTGGCGGCGGATTTCCTCCAGGCCGACGCGCTTTGCCCACTTGTAGATGCGCTCGAGGTAACGGGCCTGCTCACGGTACATCTGCGTCAGCGCCACGATATACTCCAGCGCCTCCTCCTCGGTCCGGACAAGCCCGAGGACCTCCGTGCCCTTGATGTCGAGGCCGGCCGCACCGGCGAAATGGATCTCGAAACCGGAATCCACGCAGATCACGCCGATGTCCTTGCAGGTTGCTTCCGCGCAGTTGCGCGGGCAGCCGGACACAGCCAATTTCAGCTTGGCCGGCGTCCAGGAACCCCACATGAACTTCTCGATGCGGATGCCGAGGCCGGTGGAATCCTGGGTGCCGAAGCGACACCAGTCGGAGCCGACGCAGGTCTTCACCGTCCGCAAGCCCTTGGCATAAGCCTGGCCGGAGACGAAACCGGCCTTGCCGAGATCGGCCCAGACGGCGGGCAGGTCTTCCTTCTCGATGCCGAGCAGGTCGATACGCTGGCCGCCGGTGACCTTCACCATCGGGATCTCGAACTTGTCGACGACATCGGCGATAGCGCGCAGCTCGTTCGAATTGGTGACGCCGCCCCACATGCGCGGAACGACGGAGTAGGTGCCGTCCTTCTGGATGTTGGCATGCACGCGTTCATTGATGAAACGCGACTGATAGTCGTCGGCATATTCGTCCGGCCAGTCGCTGACCAGGTAATAGTTGAGTGCCGGCCGACATTTGGCGCAGCCGCAGGAGGTCTTCCACTCGAGCTCCTGCATGACGGCAGGGATGCTCTTCAGACCCTTGGCCTTGATCAGCCGGCGAACGTCGTCATGGCCGAGTTCGGTGCAGGTGCACATCGGCTGGACCGCAGTCGGATTGTAGCTGTCGCCGAGCGTCAGCGCCATGAGTTGTTCGACAAGGCCGGTGCAGGAACCGCACGAGGCGGATGCCTTCGTGTGAGCGCGTACGTCGTCGAGCGACGTCAGCCCCTTGCCTGAAATCGTCGAGGTGATCTTGCCCTTGCATACGCCGTTGCAGCCACAAATCTCCGCGTCATCCGGCAAGGCTGCAACGGCCGCCATAGGGTCCAGCGGCGACCCTCCCTGATAGGCCTGTCCGAAGATCAGCGTCTCGCGCATCTCCGAAATATCGGTCGCCTTCTTCTTCAGGTCGTTGAACCAGGCACCATCGGCGGTTTCGCCGTAAAGCACGGTGCCGATGATCTTATTGTCCTTCAGCACCAGGCGTTTGTAGACGCCGGCGCTGGCATCGCGCAGCACGATCTCCTCGCGGTCGTCGCCATCGGCGAAATCGCCGAGTGAATAAAGCTCGATGCCGGTGACCTTGAGCTTGGTCGGCGTATCCGCGTGAACGAAGGCCGGCGAGCGATCGCCGGAGAGATGCGCGGCGGCGATGCGGGCCATTTCATAGAGCGGCGCAACGAGACCATAGACCATGCCGCCCACCTCGGCGCATTCGCCGAGCGCGAGAATATTGCCGTCCGAGGTCTGCATGCCGGCATCGACGACGATGCCGCGATTGACCGCAATGCCGGCGTCCTTTGCCAGGCCGACGCTTGGACGAATGCCGACGGCCATGACGACCAGCGTTGCCGGGATGATGCGGCCGTCGTCAAGCTCGATGCCCTCGACCTTGCCGTTGCCGACGATCGCCTTGGTATTGGCCTTGCAGATGACCTTGATGCCGCGTTCCTCGACTGCCTTCTGCAGCAGATAACCGGCGGCGGGGTCGAGCTGGCGCTCCATCAGCGTCGGCATGACGTGCAGCACGGTGACGTCCATGCCGCGCTGGGCAAGGCCGGCCGCCGCTTCCAGGCCAAGCAGGCCGCCGCCGATGACGACAGCCTTTTCGCGCGACTGAGCGGCAAGCAGCATCGCCTGCACGTCGTCGAGATCGCGATAGGTGATGACGCCGGGCAGATCCTTGCCGGGAACAGGGATGATGAAAGGCACGGAACCGGTTGCGATCACCAGCTTGTCGTAGCTTTCGGTGACGCCGTGGTCGGAGGTGACGGTCTTGGCGGCACGATCGATGTTGACGATCTTGTGGCCCTTGTAGAGCATGATGCCGTGCTTGATATACCAGCCGTCACCGTGAATGATGATCTGCTCGTAGTCCTTTTCTCCGGAGAGAACCGGCGACAGCATGATGCGGTCGTAATTGACGCGCGGCTCGGCATTGAAGATCGTAACTTCATAGCGTCCCGGCGCCTGCTCGAAGAGGTGCTCCAGCATGCGCCCGGGCGCCATGCCATTGCCGATGATGACGAGTTTTTCGGTCATATTTCCAGGTCCTTAGATCAGGTTGCAGCCACGGGCGCCGAATGCCCTTGGCGCGACAGTTGCTTTACGGACAGGTGCATCCAGATGAGAGAGATCACGACGATCGCGAAGAGCAGCAGGAAACAGCTGGACCAAAGGCCGGTCATGTCCTTGAGGAGGCCAAAGGCAATCGGGAGGATGAAGCCGCCAAGGCCGCCCATCATCCCGACGACACCGCCGACTGCGCCGACGTTTTCGGGGTAGTAGGCCGGAATGTGCTTGTAGACGGCAGCCTTGCCGAGGCTCATGAAGAAGCCGAGCACGAAGATGACGACGATGAAGATGACAGGGGTGATGCCGAACGCCGGACCCGCCCCGCCACCAGAAGCAGCCGGCAGCGAAAGGATGAGAGTGGCGACGGCCGACACGGCAAGCATCGTATACATCACGCTGCGCGCGCCCTTTTTATCCGACAGCACGCCGCCGAAGGCGCGGAAGATGCTGCCCGGGATGGAATAGGCGGCGGCGACCATGCCGGCGGTTTCCAGGTTGAAGCCGTAGACGCCGACCAGATAACGCGGCAGCCACAGCGACAGGGCGACGAAGCCTCCGAAGGCGAAGAAATAGTAGAGCGAGAAGCGCCAGACCTGAACGTTCTGCAGCGGCGCGAATTCCTGCGCGAAACTCTTGGAGACAGCGCGGCGTTCGCGGCGGAGACGGAAGGCCGGATCATCGGTCGTGGTGAACCAGAAGACGATTGCCATAAGCGCCAGACAGACGGCCCAGATCTCCGCAACCGCCTGCCAGCCCCATGCGAGCAGCACGAAGGGAGCGGCGAACTTGGTCACGGCGGCGCCGACATTGCCGGCACCGAAGATGCCGAGCGCGGTTCCCTGCTTCTCAGCCGGGAAGAAAGGCGAGACATAGGCGACACCGACCGCGAAGGAGCCGCCGGCGAGGCCGACGCCGAGGCCGGCGATCAGCATCTGCGTATAAGTCTGGGCGTAAGAGAGCAGGAAGGTCGCCAATGCGGCGGCCAGCATGGTCAGCGTGTAGACGAGACGGCCGCCGTAACGCCCCGTCCAGATGCCAAGGACGATGCGCACGAGCGAACCGGTGAGCACGGGGGTGCCGACCAGCAATCCGAACTCGGCCTCGTTCAGGCCGAGATCCTGCTTGATGCGAATGCCGATGATCGCGAAGATCGTCCAGACGGCAAAACAGAGGGTGAAGGCTACAGTGGAGATCCACAATGCCTTGGCTGGTTCGCCGGCGGACATGAACTGTGATTTCTCGATGACAGACATAACTTCTCCGAGGCCCGACAAGGTCGTGCCGATCCATCGCTGAGGGTTAAAACAAAAAGCCGCTGGTCAGGACGCGCATACCCGAGGCGCGCAAAATATCCTGATCAGCGGCTTTGCTGGTGGCGCCCGCCGTTGGACGCCGAATTCTTGGGCCTTCTGGCCCACTTGCCTGGAAGCAATCCGTTGGCCGGATTGCTCAAGCTAAAAACCTACCTCTTCAAACCGAAGAGCAGTCTCTGTATCTTCCGCGAGCGTCTATCACTCACTCTGCACTGATCGCCATTGACCGGTGCAATAAAGATCATGCAAACTGCGTGCCAGTTTTGTGATCTGCGTTCAATCCACTGAATACAAATGATATTTTACGAAACGCGCCGCCTGCTTGTTTTTCGGGCCACCACCCGCTCATGCAAATATTTTGTGCGCTTGTCGTGAGGCGGGCAGATACTTGCTGGCGTTTTGTGCAGGCCGGCATCGGTTAGACCTCGTCGTCGGAAACGAAGGCGAGGGCGCTTTTGACGGCAAAACCTGCGACGTAGTCCGGCAGCCTCGCCGGGTCGAAGACGTGGCCGTCCATGAAA
The DNA here is from genome assembly GCF_057653695.1 of Rhizobium sp. SRDI943. Classification (NCBI taxonomy): domain Bacteria; kingdom Pseudomonadati; phylum Pseudomonadota; class Alphaproteobacteria; order Hyphomicrobiales; family Rhizobiaceae; genus Rhizobium; species Rhizobium sp. SRDI943. Next base: position 1,557,673 of record NZ_CM172787.1, read on the forward strand.
CGGTCGCCCTCGTCACTGCCTTCGATGCGGATATCGGCATCTTCAGGTGATTTGTCGTCACCGAGAGCCGTGCGATAGAGATCCGGGCGGTAAGCGGATGCTGCGGCCCTTGCCATGTTGAGGCTGATCTCGGCCTGTCCCCAGCGGATCATCTGGCTGTAGATCCAAAGCGCCTGGCTTGGCCGGGGATAATTGGCGAAGCCGGAATGGAACATGAAATAATCGGCGATGATGCGGCGGTTACCCTTTGCGTCGAGGCTGAATTCGCCGGCGAGCACACGGCGAATGATTTCGACGGGGGCAGCGATATAGCGCGGGTCGGCAAGAGCTGCCGCCAGCGCATCGTGATTTTCCGACCGATCGCACCACTGGGCTGCCGCGTCGAGCGCCACGATCAGCCGGGAAACGGTTTCCGGATGGCTTTCCGCCCAGTCCGGCCGCATGCCGATCACCTTTTCAGGTGCCGACGGCCAGATATCCTGTTTGGCGGCGACGATGCGGCCGACGCCGCGCTCTGAAGCGACCATGTTCCACGGCGCACCGACGCAGAAACCGTCGATCGCACCGGCCGCCAGCGCATCCGAAGTCATGGGCGGCGGCACGACGACGAGCTTGACATCCTTGTCGGGATCGATGCCGCCGCCTGCCAGCCAGTAGCGGAATTCGTAATTGTGCGAGGAGAAGGGGTAGGTGACCCCGAAAGTCGGCAGCGGCTCGCCGCGGGCCTTCATTGCCGCCAATGTTTTTGCCAGGGCGCGGGCATTGTCGAGCGCGCTTGCCGTTTCCGGCAATCCCACGTCATTCCGCATCCTGTCGAAGAGCCGCGTCGATAGCGTGATCGCGTTGCCGCCGCGCCCCAGCGAAAATGGCGTGATCGTCGGTGAGGGATTGGAGCCGAGACCGAGCATGGAGGCGACGGGCATCGGTGACAGCATGTGGGCGATGTCGAACTGGCGGAATGCCAGGCGGTCGCGCACATTCGCCCAGGAGACGTCCTTGACGAGATCGAGCGTCAGGCCTTCCTTCCGCGCGAAGCCGAATTCCGCCGCCGCAATCAGCACCGATGCATCGACGAGCGGAATGAAACCGGCCCGCAGCACTTTCGGTCCTTCGCTGTTCACCCGCACGGGCGACGGCATGTCGTCGCCGGAGTTGGAGGTCGTTGTCATCATATCCACTCCGGTTTCCTCCGGAAATTCATCAGGTCGGCCATTACATCAACAGCCCCGCGGCAGTGACGACGCTCTGGGCAATTTCCGACATCTTCTTCTTTTCGTTCATCGCTGTCTGGCGCAGCAGGGCGAAAGCCTCTTCCTCGGAGAGGCCGCGCATCTTCATCAATATGCCCTTGGCGCGCTCGACCAGCTTGCGTTCCTCCAGCGCGGAGCGGGCATCGGCAAGCTCCCGCCGTAGCCGGTTGAAGGCATTGAAGCGGCTGACGGCCATGTCGAGGATCGGTTTGACGCGTTCCTTCTTCAATCCGTCGACGATATAGGCCGAGACGCCGGCATCGACGGCAGCCTCGATCGAGGCTGTGTCGGAGCGATCGACAAACATGGCGATCGGGCGGCTGACGGTGCGCGTCAGCTGGAACAGGTGCTCCATCATGTCGCGGTTGGGATTCTCGATATCGATGATGATCACGTCGGGCATCAGCGTTTCGATGATTCGCGCGATGCCGTTGACCTCATGCACCACGGTGACGCGCACATGCCCTGCCTCGCGCAGGCCTTCTTCGATGATGGAGGCGCGAATGGCATTTTCGTCGATCACCAGAATTGTCAGATCGAGATGCGTCATTGCTATATTCATGACGCAGTGCAGCAAATTTAGCAAGGCGTTCGCCTGAAAAATGTGCAAAAATAGGTGTGCGCAAAAAATAATCAAATTGCCGAAATTTCGGGCGGGATCAATATACCGCGTCGGCAAAGTCTTCAGGGCCGCGGTATTTCGGATGTGAAATGGGGAACGTCATAGCCGCGCTTGACCTGTGGCCGCGCCGCAAGCCTGAGATACCATCGTTTGACGTTCGGGAATGCATTCAGGTCGATCTCGTGGCGCCTAAAACGGGAAACCCAGGGCCAGACCGCCATGTCGGCGATGGAATAATCGTCGACGAGATAGTCGCGGCCTTCGAGCCGCACGTTCAACGTCTCGTACAGGCGGCGGGTATCCCTGCGAAAGAGATCCTCTGCGAACGGCGCTTCACCTGCATTGTAGGTCAGGAAATAATGGGCGTTGCCGAGCGTCGGCCCGAAGCCGCCCATCTGCCACATCAGCCATTCGATCGTGTGATGCCGGGCGGCACCCTGCGGGGGCAGGAAGCGGCCGGTCTTTTCGGCGAGGTAGAGCAGGATGGCGCCGGATTCGGCAAGCGTGATGCCGGTCTCGTGATCGACGATAACAGGAATCTTACCGCCCGGATTGATGGCGAGATAATCCTGCTGGAATTGATCCCCCTTGGTGATGTCGATCGTGTGGGGGCGGTAGGCGAGGCCGAACTCCTCGAGTGCGATCGAGACCTTCAAGCCATTCGGCGTGATCCAAGTATAGAGGTCGATCATCCCAGGTTCAATCGAACATCATTTCGTCGACCGGCAGCTTCGTCATTCCGAAGCGCCCGGTGACATCGTCGAGGCCAGAGAACATGTCCCGCAGAGTTTGCACGATTGTCTCGACGCGCGGATCGATGACGCGATAGACGATCGCCTTGCCGTCGCGGCGTCCTTCGATCACACCGGCCTCGCGAAGCTCGCTCAACTGCTGGGAAAGCGTCGGCTGGCGGATACCGAGTTCGTCCTCCATCCCAGAGACCGAGGCTTCCGTCTCCATGAGGTAGCAGACGATCGCCAGGCGGTTGGAATTGGCGATCAGCTTCAGCAATTCGCTGGCTGCTCCGACATCGCGGCAGACTCTTGAGGAAACGGGCTTCGTCAACGGCATCGTCCTTGAATGTTCTATAAAAAAGTAAAGTGACGGAGGTGAAATTTCAACTGCCAAGAAACCCACTTCGGTCAAACCGATAAAAGATTTTATTGCCTCTAGATTTTATGGAATATGCAATCCGATTTCCGCTCGTCGATGACAATCGCTTCCTAGTAATCAATTTATAAAAAAGTAAATTGATTACTAGGAGCCACGTCATCGGTCGCACAGAATGAAAATTGGTGTTCATCCCAACAATCTGCATCTTCGCCTCGCGCGGCTCTGGCCCGGCGCTTTCGTCGATCTGCAGCCGATATTCATCTCCTATGCCGAAGGCCGCGATACGGCGGCGCTGCTGGAAAGTGGCGACATCGATCTCGGCGGCACGGGCTCCACGCCGCCGATCGAGGCGGATATGCGTGGGCTCGGCGTCGAATATGTCGCTGCCTCGGCGCCGCGCCCTGCCAACGGCGCCGTCTTCGTCAGGCGCGGCAGTCCGATCGGCTCCGTCGCTGAACTGAAAGGTCGTCGGATTTCGCTGATCGACGGTTCGTTTCACACCTATCTCCTAGCCCGCAGCCTGGAAGGCGAGGGACTGAGCCTGCCGGATGTCGAGCGCGTCGAAAGCGGCGCGCGCGATTCGCTCGCGGACCTGCTCGAAGGGCGCGTCGATGCCTGGGTTGCCATGTCGCCGCGTCTCGAAAAGGCGCTGGAGCGCGATGACGTCAGATTGATCGTCCGCTGTGGCGCGGCCATTCCCAACCGTTCTTTGTTCTGGACATTGGAGCGGAACGGCCTTTCCGCGGAGGAGATCCGGTCAATCGTCTCCGAGCTCAGCCGGATCGGCGTCAAGATCACTGCCGATCCGCGTGCCGCCGCCCGGCTTCTTGCATCTGGCGACCGCGGCGGATCTGGCGACCGCGGGAGAACGGATATCGACGCCTGGGAAAAGGTGGTGCGTTCGCGCGATTTCACGGTCTTTCCGATCGACGATGAGATCATCGCCGAACAGCAGGAAGAGGCCGACACGCTGCTGCGTCACGGCCATTTCTCCAAGCCCATCCTGCTGAAACGCCGGGAAACGACGAGATAACAAGGAATCAGGCGATGAACGTTTTCTGGTACATGTGCGCGCCCGACGGCGCCTATCCCTGGCAGCCGGAAGGCTCTCGCCAGGTCGACTACGGCTACTACAAGCAGCTTGCCCAGGCCTATGACCATCTGGGTTACACCGGCGCCCTGTTTGCGACCGGCGCCCACGACGTCTGGGTGCTGGCCAGCGCGCTGCTTGCCCACACCGAGCGGCTACGCTTTCTCGTCGCCATCCATCCCGGTCTCGTCGCGCCGACATTGCTTGCCAAGATGGCGGCGACCTTTCAGGAATTCGCCCGCGGCCGGCTGCTGATCAATGTCGTCTCGGGCGACGCCAAGATGCTCGGCGCTTATGGCATGACGCTGCCGCATGACGAGCGCTACGACATGGCGGACGAATATCTTCAGCTATGGCACCGGCTCTTTGCCGGCGAGAGCGTCACTTATCAGGGCAAGTATTTCTCGACCGACGGCGCCAAGCTCGCCTTGCCGGTCGGCGAGAGCATCGCACCGCCGCCGCTCTGGTTCGGCGGCTCCTCGGACAAGGCGCTGGAGGTCGCGGCAAAACATGTGGACACCTATCTCTCCTGGGGCGAGACGCCCGCCCAGATCGGCGAGAAGGTCGAGGCGGTGAAGGCGCGCGCCGCCCACTACGGGCGTGAACTCGAATACGGCATCCGCCTCTATGTGATCGTTCGCGACACCGACGAAAAGGCCTGGGAGGCGGCGGCCGATCTCTATGGTCGCATGGACGATGCGGCGATCGCCGCCAACCAGCGCTTCGTCGCAAGAAGCGATTCCGTCGGCCAGCAGCGCATGACCGCACTGCATGGCGGCCTCAAGCCGGAAAACCTGCGCGATCTCGAAGTTGCGCCGAACCTCTGGGCCGGGATCGGTCTGGTCAGGCCAGGCCCGGGTACGGCGATCGTCGGTTCGCCGGATACGGTTCTGCGCACGCTCGAAGCCTATCAGAAGGCTGGCGTCGACACTTTCATTCTTTCTGGCATGCCGCTGCTTGAGGAAGCCTATCGTTTCGGCGAAAAGGTGCTGCCGCGGCTCGATGTCAGCAGGGAAGTCTCGAAGGCGCGGAACTACACTTGGTCGACGCTCTTCGATCGCGATCTTTCGACCGTCAAGAGCGCCTGATCCTCTCGCCAGAAGGTAAGTTTTGTGGCCACCAGTGAATTTCATCCGATCGAACAAACCGCTCCGGATAGCGGGGTGGCGGCGCGCCTGCTGCGGGCGATCGAGGCGATTCTCGGCATTGCCGCGGCAGTCGTTCTGGCCGTGCTGCTCGTGATGGTGCTCGTCACCGTCTGCCTGCGCTATTTCTTCAGCGCCGGCTTCATCGGTGCCGAGGATCTCGGCATCTGGCTGCATGTGGGCCTGATCGCGCTCGGCGCGCCGCTCAGCCTCAACAGCGCGCTTGCCATGCGCCTCGACGTCTTCGTCAAGATGCTGCCGGAAAGCCTGCAGAAGGTCACGCCGATCGGCGCCGACGTCTTCACCGTGCTTTCGGCGCTGATCCTGAGCTTCGGCGGCAGCGAGATCATGACGATGCTTGGCGGCGTCTCGCCGACGCTCGGCGTGCCGGAATGGATCCGCTTCGGCTTCCTCGGCGCTGGCGGCGCACTGATCCTCGTCGTGCTGCTTCTGCAGCGCATCGCCGAAGGCAAGATCCTGCCGGTTGTGATCTCGCTTGCCGTCGGTGTCGCGCTCTATGCCGGCATCCCGCATGTCTCGCTCGATCTCGACTGGCCGCCGAGCATCTTCCTGGGGTTGATCGCCGCGGTCGGCCTCGTGCTTGCTGCGCCGCTGCCGCACGCCTTTCTTGCCGCGGCCTATGTCGTCATCGCCTTCGGCAGCAGCCTGCCGGAGCCGGCGATCGTCTCCGCGACGGTCACCGGCGTCTCGAAATTCCTGCTGCTCGCCATTCCCTTCTTCCTGCTCGCTGGCGGTCTTCTCACGGCTTCCGGCGTCGCCAACCAGCTCGTGCGCTTCGCCGCCGCCATGGTCGGACATCGCCGGGCCGGGCTGGCGCAGACGACACTGTTGACCAGCGTCCTCTTTTCCGGCGCTTCCGGCTCGTCCGTCGCAAATGCCGCCTTCGGCGCCTCGACCTTCCAGCCCGAGCTGGTCAAACACGGCTATCGGCCGGCGCAGGCGGCGGCGATCATCGCCTCGACATCGGTTCTCGACAATGTCATCCCGCCGTCGATCGCATTTCTCATCCTTGCGACGGCCACCAATCTTTCCGTCGGCTCGCTGCTCGTCGGCGGCTTCTTCGCCGGCGGCCTGATGGCCATATGCCTGGCGGTCGCCATCCACCTGACCGTGCGTGAGCAGGTGCCTTTGCCGCGCGCAAACGCGAGACAGCGCTGGCAATCGGCGGTTCAGGCAATCCCGGCTTTCGGGCTCGGCGTCATCGTCGTCGTCGGCATCCGCATCGGCATCGTCACGACCACGGAAGCCGCCGCTCTTGCCGCTTTCTACACGCTGCTGCTGGGCATCGGTGCACGCCTCGGCATTCTCTCGCTCTATGCCGCCTTCCGCCAGGCAGCAGTCGAAGCAGCGGCGATCGGCCTTCTCATCGGCACGGCCGGCCCCTTTGCCTTTTTGCTGGCGGTCGACGACGTGTCCGGACTGATCTCGCATCTGACGACGGTGCTCGGCGGCAGTGCGCTTGCAGTCATCCTGCTGTCGAACGTCATCCTGCTGGTCGTCGGCCTCGTTCTCGATATCGGCGCCGCGATCCTGCTCTTCGGCCCCATCCTGCTGCCGGCAGCGGTCGCCGCCGGCATCGATCCCATTCAGTTCGGGGTGATCATCGTCGTCAACCTGATGATCCACGGACTGACACCGCCGCTCGGCATGCTGATCTTCGTCGTCAGCGGCGTCACGCGCATTCCCGCCTCAGAGCTCTTTCGGGCGGTCGTTCCCTATCTGCTCGCTCTCCTGGTCTCGCTCGCAATCCTCTGCGCCTGGGCCATCATCTTCTCGTAAACAGGACAACCCCATGGACAATTTCAACCGACGCAATTTCCTGAAGACCGCAGCTCTCGCCGGAACGGCGCTTGCAGCGCCCGCCTTCGTCCGCACCGCCGCTGCCCGCACGACGACGATCACGATCGCCTCGCTGCTCGGTGACGACAAGCCGGAAACGAAGATCTGGGTGAAGATCGGCGAACTGGTCGAAGCGAAACTCCCCGGCCAGTTCAAGTTCAATATCGTCAGGAACGGCGCGCTCGGCGGCGAGAAGGAAGTGGCCGAAGGCGTGCGCCTCGGCTCCATCCAGGCCAGCCTCTCGACGGTCTCGTCGCTCTCCGGCTGGGCGCCGGAACTGCAGATCCTCGATCTGCCCTTCCTCTTCCGCGATGCCGACCATGTTCGCCGGACCGTCGCCGGCGATGTCGGCGCCGATCTCAAGCAGAAACTGCAGGCACAGAATTTCGTCGTTGGCGATTTCATCAATTACGGCGCCCGCCATCTCCTGACCAAGGAACCGGTGACGCGGCCCGAGCAGCTCAAGGGCAAGCGCATTCGCGTCATCCAGAGCCCGCTGCACACTAAGCTCTGGAGCGCATTCGGCACGACGCCGATCGGCATTCCGATCACCGAGACCTATAATGCGCTCGCAACCGGCGTCGCTGACGCGATGGACCTGACCAAGTCGGCCTATGCCGGCTTCAAGCTCTATGAGGTCGTGCCCGATATGACCGAGACCGGCCACATCTGGGCATCCGGCGTCGTCTATTATGCCTCGACCTTCTGGGCCGGCCTCAGCGACGAGCAGAAGGCGGTGTTCCAGCAGGCTTCCAGCGAAGGGGCTGCCTATTTCAACCAGCTGATCGTCGACGACGAATCCAAATCCGTCGAGACGGCGCTTGCCAACGGCGGAAAGCTCTTGAAGCCGGAAGCCTTTGACGAATGGCAGAAGGGCGCCCAGGGCGTGTGGGACGATTTCGCGCCGGTTGTCGGCGGCATCGACAGGATCAAATCGGTCCAGGCCGCCTGAGCGAGGGGCAGGGCGGTTCTCCTGCAGCTTGTGACGGGACCGATGGAAAAACCATCGGTCTCTTCATCGCACGCACTTGCCGGAAAAATAATGCCGGAGCAGGCCGGAAATCGAAAGAGCATGCCTTCGGTGATCGTGGTATATAACTTACTTAAAATCCTGGAATGGGAAGTTTTTACCTCCGGCCGGTGCGATCCTGTTGACCGCAATGTTGCTACCGCTTCCGGCGGACGGATCCCATGGCCTCGATTTGAGATAAACAACATTGAACACAAGGCTTTGGAGGGCCGACCATGAGCTTACGCATCAACGATATTGCCCCCGATTTTACCGCCGATACCACCCAGGGACCGATCAGCTTCCATGAGTGGATCGGCAGCGGCTGGGCCGTCCTGTTCTCGCATCCGAAGAATTTCACGCCGGTTTGCACGACCGAGCTCGGCGCCATGGCCGGCCTGGCCGGGGAATTTTCCAAGCGTGGCGCCAAGGTCATCGGCATCTCCGTCGATCCGGTGGAAAGCCACGCCAAATGGAAAAACGACATCAAGACCGCCACCGGCTTCGACGTCGAATATCCGCTGATCGGTGACAAGGACCTCAAGGTCGCCAAGCTCTACGACATGCTGCCGGCCGGCGCCGGCGAGAGCTCGGAAGGCCGTACGCCTGCCGACAACGCCACCGTGCGTTCGGTCTTCATCATCGGTCCCGATAAGAAGATCAAGCTGATTCTGACCTATCCGATGACGACGGGCCGCAATTTCAATGAGATCCTGCGCGCCATCGATTCCATCCAGCTGACGGCCAAGCACCAGGTGGCCACACCGGCGAACTGGAACCAGGGCGAAGACGTCATCATCACCGCCGCGGTTTCCAACGAAGACGCGATCACGCGTTTCGGCTCCTTCGATACGGTTCTGCCCTATCTCAGGAAGACCAAGCAGCCGACGGCCTGACTACTGCTTTCAAGCCATTCCTCAAGCCGCCGCGAAAGCACTTCGCGGCGGCTTTTTATTGATCAGACTAAGCGATGGCTTTATGAGCTCTCACCGCATCGCCGAATGCCTGAAACAGCGCACGATTAACAGGGTTGGTTTGCGGATCGTATTCGGCATGCCATTGCACACCCAGAGCAAATCCCGACGCGTCCTTGAACCGTATCGCCTCGATCGTCCCGTCCTCGGCAATGCCTTCGGCAACGACCCTCTCACCAAGTTCGAGGATTCCCTGTCCATGCAGGGAGTTCACCCGGATCGTCTCCCGGCCGAGGATGCGCGCAAACATCCCGTCCTCTATAAGTCGAACATCGTGACGATCGCCGAAAACGATGGTGGGGTCGGGATGGATCTCGCCGGTCTCAAGGCGCGGCATCCGGTGGTTCATGCGTCCGGGCAATTCCCGGATTTCGGGATGCAGCGAGCCCCCGGCGGCGACATTCATTTCCTGAAAACCGCGGCATATGCCGAAAATAGGAACGCCTTGCGCAACACAGGCTTCGATCAAGGGCAGCGCCAGCCCGTCACGATCCTCATCATAAGGCTCATGCTTGGGATCCGGCACCATGTTGAATCGGCTGGGATGGACATTGGCTCTGGCACCCGTCAGCAGAATGCCGTCGACGACAGCCAGCAGATCCGCGATATCGGCCAGTTTAGGATTGCCGGCAAACATCAGCGGCAACGCTTCGGCGACATCGGCCACAGCCCGCAAATTGTATTCTCCGACAAGCTGGGTCGAGAATCGGCTTTCGATGATGCGGGCGTTCCCGATGATGCCGATTACAGGTCTTGCCATTGCTTGTCACACCCCAAGTCGCAACGCCAGCTGCTACCCAAGCCGCCTGGCCCCTCGGGCAGGTGATTTGCAACGCCGCGAAACCGGAACCGGCCCCGGGCTGACTGCCGGCTCGGTTGTCACTATATGGTTATCCTTGGTCGCGATGCAGGTGCAAGAGCTTTTGCGACCGCCAAGGCAGGTCCGTAAAAAGCCTGAACAAGGCGAAGCTCGGAGAAGCGAATTTCCTTGGCCGAGCCGATGCTCAATCCGGAACGGGAAGGGCGCGCTGGTTGTAGAGGATCTTGCGGATGCGTGCCTGTTCCTCTTCTGAGAGCTTACTGTTGTCGGTGCTAAGATCGGCGCCGACCGCAAGGCCGCGCTGGACGCCAGGTCTTGCGCCGACCTCCTCGAACCATCGCTTGAAATGCTTGAACTCGTTGATGTCCTGACCCTGTGCCTGCCAGTTGACGGTCCATGGATAGCTGACGATATCGGCGATGGTGAATTCGTCACCGGCCAGATAGCGCCGGTCGCGAAGCCGCATGTTGAGAACGCCGTAGAGGCGGTTGGCTTCGTCGGTGAAGCGCCGCACCGCATAGGACTGATCGCCTTCGCGATCGCCAAGGCGACGGAAGTGACCTGCCTCGCCGAGCTTCGGCCCCTGGTTCGCCATCTGCCAGATCACCCATTGCGTAACCTCGTATTTGCCGCGCAGATCCTGCGGCCAGAATTTGCCGGTCTTCTCGGCGAGATAGAAGAGGATCGCGCCGGATTCGAACACGCTCAACGGACCGCCGCCATCGGCAGGCTCGTGATCGACGATGGCAGGCATGCGGTGATTGGGGTTGAGTTTGAGATAATCAGGCTTGAACTGGTCGCCTCGGCCGATATTGACCGGCACCAGCCGGTAGGGCGTGCCGGTTTCCTCCAGGAAGATCGAGACCTTCTTGCCGTTCGGCGTCGGCCAGTAGTGGAGATCAATCATCTGCGTATCCTCGTTCGCTCGGGACTTCCTGGCAAACAGGATGCCGCTACGACCATGGCAGGTCGAATATGTTTGTTCCAAAATCGATGGCGAAATTAGAAACCTGTGACCGTCCGTGCCAACAACCGAGGTGCAGATATGGAAATGGGGAAGCGTCGCGCCTTGATCGATGGTATCTAGAATCCAGCGTCGCGATGGAAGTTCGAACCTCATGAGATCCGATGACACGCCGAAAACGTCAGTCCGACATTGGGAAGAGATTGGCCAAGGCCATGCTTTCGCTCTGTCTTCTGTTTTCCCAAGTGGACACGGTAAAGGCCCAGCCTGAGGGGAGCGTCGGGCCGGCGGCCTGCTTGTATTCGGGACCTTCGGCGTTGGGATCCGGTGAGACGCTCTGCATCCGGAAAGATAGTTTCAACCGCGATCTTTGCGTCGCGATCGAGCATTTCGCCAGCGCCAGTCACTTGCCGCCGGATTATTTCGCCCGTCTCATCTGGCGGGAAAGCACCTTTCGCCCCGATGCCGTTAGCTTCAAGGGAGCGCAGGGGATTGCGCAATTCATGCCCGGAACGGCGAAACTGCGCGGTCTCGAGGACAGCTACCAGGTATTGGAAGCCCTGCGGAAATCGGCGCAGTATCTCAACGAATTGCGCAATCGTTTCGGCAATCTCGGCCTTGCCGCCGCTGCCTACAATGCCGGCGAAAATGGACTTTCCTCTTACCTTACGTCAGGGAGATTACCTTACGAGACGCGCGGTTACGTCCTGGCAATCACCGCGCATACGGTCGAGGAATGGAAGGATAATCCGCCGGAAGACGCGGCTGCCCCGCTCGACAAGGACAAGTCCTTCCTGGACGGCTGCGTGGCGCTTGCGGAGAGACGGACGTTGAAGGACACGCCCTGGCGTCAGGAGGGTGAATGGGCGCCCTGGGGCGTCCAGATCGCCGCGAATGCGAATGTCGCGATAGTCAGGCGAATGTTTCTCGATGCCGTGCAGGATCTGCCCGCGCCCCTGAATGCGGAGCAGCCGCTGATCTTGCGCCAGCGTGATCGCAGCTTTGGTTTTCGCCCACGTTATGCTGCCCGCATCGGCCGGCAGACGCGCATGGACGCCAACAACCTCTGCAACCAGATCCGCAAGCACGGCGGCACCTGCCTTGTTTTCAAAAATCGATAGCGGGCCTGGTCCAGCGCCTTGATCACGAAAAGTCCGCTTGCAGGATCACCCAAGCGCAGCATATTCAACACGGAAATGCCAAGGGAGGAACGATGATGCGGGTTTTGGTAATCGGAGCAACGGGCCATGTCGGAACCTATCTCGTTCCCCGTCTGGTGGAAGCCGGTCACGACGTCGTCACGATCAGCCGCGGCACGGCAAAGCCCTATACGGCAAACCACGCCTGGGCTGCCGTCGATCAGCGTCAGATGGATCGGGCAGCGATGGAGCAGACGGGTGATTTCGGCCCGGCCGTGCGTGGTGTGAAAGCCGACATCGTCATCGACATGATCTGCTTCTCGCTGGAAAGTGCCGAGCATCTGGTGACGGCGCTGTCGGGGCATGTCGGTCACTTCCTGCATACCGGCACGATCTGGACGCATGGCCATTCGACGGTCGTACCCACGCTGGAGGAGACGCCGAAATTTCCCTTCGGCGACTATGGGACGCAGAAAGCGGCAATCGAAACCTATCTGCTGCAGCAGGCAAGGCTTCGCGGATTTCCGGCGACCATCATCCATCCCGGGCACATTGTCGGTCCCGGCTGGACGCCGCTCAATCCGGCCGGGAATTTCAACCTGCAGGTCTTTTCAACCCTTGCCCGCGGAGAGACCTTGGCGCTGCCCCATTTCGGCTTGGAGACCGTTCATCACGTCTATGCCGATGACGTGGCGGCGATGTTCATGGATGCGATCGCCAACTGGAATGCGTCGACCGGCGAAAGTTTCCACGCGGTTTCGGAGCAGGCATTGACCCTTCGCGGTTATGCCGAATCCATGTCTCGCTGGTTCGGGCACGAGCCGAAGCTCAGCTTCGCCCCATTCGACGCCTGGGCCGAAAGTCAGACAGCTGAGGATGCGAAGGCGACCTGGGAGCATATCGCCCGCAGCCCGAACTGCTCGATCGCGAAGGCCCAGCGGCTGCTCGGTTATACCTCGAGATACACCTCCCTGCAGGCGGTGCAGGAATCCGTGGGTTGGCTGGTCGGGCAGGGGCGGATCGAGACCTGATCCGCCAGCGCCGCGCGTAGCGGTCGGCTGCTTTTATTTTACGCAATTCCGGACGGGAAACCGCTTCGCACTTTTCCTGAAATTGCTCTAACGGATCAGGATAGCCCTGAAATCATTGACATTGGTTCCAGTCGGGCCGGTTTCGAAGAGATCGCCGGTGGCCGCAAAGCCCGAATAGCTGTCATTGCCGTCGAGCAGCCGGCGCGGATCGAGCCCGGCGGCGCGCAGGCGCCTCACCGTGCCGCCATCGGCAAAGGCGCCGGCATTATCCTGCGAGCCGTCGATCCCGTCGGTATCGGCAGCGAGGACATGAATGCCCTCCTGTCCGTCGATCGCAAGCGCCATGGCGAGCGCGAATTCGCCGTTGCGTCCGCCCTTGCCACCCTTGGTTCTCAGCGTCACCGTCGTCTCGCCGCCGGAAAGGATGACGACCGGCTTCGGAAACGGCCGGTTCCGGCCCGACACTTCGCGGGCGATGGCCGCATGCACCAGCGCCACGTCGCGCGATTCCCCCTCGATCGCATCCGAAAGAATGGCCGGCTCGATCCCCTGCGACTTCGCCAGGGCGGCAGCCGCCTCCAGCGAAACGCCGGCGGAGGCGATGATGTGATGCGCGTGCCGCAAGAATATCGGATCGTCCGGCCGCGGTGCATCGGCTTTCGGCGAGTTCAGATGGTCGAGTGCTGCCTGCGGCAGCTGCAATCCGTATTGTCTGATGATCTCGAGCGCATCGTGCCGTGTCGAACCATCAGGCACCGTCGGCCCGGAGGCGACATGAGCCGGGTTGTCGCCGGGAATGTCGGAGACGATCAGACTGACGACCCTCGCTTTGGTCGCTGCCGCAAGTCTTCCGCCTTTGATGGTGGAGAGATGCTTGCGCACGACATTCATCGCCGAAATCGGCGCGCCCGAGGCAAGCAGCATTTCGTTGAGCGCGATCTCGTCTTCAAGGGTCAGCCCGTCCGGTGGGGCGGGCAGCAGCGCCGAGCCGCCGCCGCAGATCAGCGCGATCACCAGATCGTCTTCCGTCAGCCCGTTCACCGTCTCGGTCAGCCGCTTTGCGGCGGCAAGGCCAGCCGCATCCGGCACCGGATGGGCGGCCTCGATAATCTCGATGCCGCGTGTCTCGCAGCCATAGCCGTAACGGGTGACCACCACACCTTCGAGCGGCCCGTCCCAGACGCTTTCGAGCGCCCGCGCCATCTGCGCGGCGCCCTTGCCGGCACCGATCACCACGGTCCTTCCCTTCGGCCTTTCAGGCAGATGCGCCTTGATGCCGGTCAGCGGATCGGCGGCGCGAACCGCCGCGTCAAACAGGCCTTTCAGGAAATCGCGGGGAGCGGTTATCGTCATCGGTGGTCTCTGCTGCCTCGGTGTCGATGGTGATGTGGGGCGCTTGCTGCACCATAGCCTACTGCATAATGCAGCAATTCAAAGTGTTACAGCGTCCTTTGCCGCTCTCGAAAAACCGCGCGGCGCGATACACCCGCGTCAGTCGGCGAGGGCCGCCAGGATGCGAACCCAGGATCGTATGCCTTTGTGGAAGCTGGAGAGATCGTATTTTTCGTTCGGGCTGTGGACGCGGTTGTCGAAGCGGGCGAAGCCGACCAGCAGGGCATCGCATCCGAGCCGCCGTTTGAATTCGCCGATGATCGGGATCGAGCCTCCGGTGCCGGCAAGGGCTGCTTCGCATTGCCATTCCGTCGAAAGCGCCTGAAGCGTCCTGGTGAGAAACGGACTGTCTATCGGCATGACGGTTGCCGGCGAAAGCCCGTAATCCCTGAAGCTGACCGAACAATCTCTTGGGATTCGCTCGCGCACGTGCCGCTGGAAAGCATCGCGGATCGCGTAAGGATCCTGTCCCTCCACCAGGCGAAACGAAATCTTGGCGCTCGCCTTTGCCGGAATGACCGTCTTAAAGCCTTCGCCGGTATAGCCGCCGCTCACGCCGTTGATTTCGCAGCTCGGGCGCGCCCAGATCTGTTCGAGGACGGAACGGCCTGCCTCGCCGGCCGGATCTCTCAGGCCGATATCGCGAAGAAAGGCCTTCTCGTCGAAGGGCAGTCTCTTCCACAGCGCCTTGATGGAGTCGGGGAGTTCTTTCACGTCATCATAGAAACCCTCGACCGCGACGCTACCGTCGGCGCGCCGCAGGCTCGAAACGATATCTGACAGTACCTGCAGCGGATTGCGCGCGGCATTGCCGAACATGCCGGAATGAAGGTCTTGATCGGCGCAGGTGATCTCGATTTCCGTGCTGAAGATACCGCGCAGCATCGTCGTGACGGCAGGCGTTTCGCGATCCCACATATCCGTGTCGCAGACGAAAACCGCATCGGCCTTCAATTCTTCTGCCGTGGTATCCAGAAAGGGTGCGAGGCTCGGACTGCCGGCCTCTTCCTCACCTTCGAACAGCACGCTCACCTGCACTGGCAGTTTCCCGGTGACACTTTTCCAGGCGCGGCAGGCTTCGACGAAGGTCATCAACTGCCCCTTGTCGTCGGACGCACCGCGCGCCACGATCGCAGTGTCGCCGTTTGGCAAGGCTTCCATGCGCGGCTCGAACGGATCGCTCTTCCACAGCGCCAGCGGATCGACCGGCTGGACATCGTAATGGCCGTAGAACAGCAGATGCGGTCCGGACGCCGCCTTTTCATGGGCGACGACCATCGGATGGCCGGTCGTTTTGCGCACCGATGCTTCGAAGCCGATGTCCGTTAGGTCTCGGCTCAGCCATTCGGCGGCAGTGCGGCATTGTTCGCGATAGGCCGGATCGGTCGAGATGCTCGGAATGCGGATCAGGTCGAAAAGCCGCGCCAGGCTGTCATCGAGGCTCCGGTCCACATGGGCAAGAACGGCATCGATATGCTGATTGTTGGCACTGGTCATCGTTACTCCTCAGCGGCTCAATCTTCCGGGTCGAGAATGCAGCATTGCTCGGCCACGGGTGTCAACACGGCGGACGCGCCCGTTTCCAGCGGGTCGGACAGCGCGCCATTGGCGGTGATCTCTCCTGCTGATGTCATGCATTTGTACTGATAGGCCCGGCCGAGATAGGTGCGCGTGCCGAGCACGGCCGCGATGCCATCACCGTCACGGCTGACGGCAAGACCGTCTGCACGGCAGGCCAGTATGAAGTCGTCCTTGATTGGCCCGAATGTTTCCTGAGACAGCTGCAGCCGCGCGCCGCCGGTTGTTTCGGCGGTCACAAGCGCGCCGTTGCGCGCGGTCACCTTCATGCCGATCAGGTTCTCGAAGCCGACGAAGCGGGCGACGAAAGCGTTGGCCGGCTGGCGATACAGCACCTCCGGTGCGTCAAGCTGCATGATGCGCCCCGCATTCATGATCGCAACCCTGTCGGAGATCGAGAATGCCTCCTCCTGGTCATGGGTGACGTAAAGCGAGGTCGTGCCGTTGGCGCGCTGGAGCTGCCTGATCTCGACGCGCATGTCGATCCTGAGCTTTGCATCCAGGTTGGAAAGCGGCTCGTCGAACATCAGAAGCGGCGGCTCGATGACCAGGGCCCGGGCGAGAGCCACACGCTGTTTCTGGCCGCCTGACAGAGCCGACGGCAGGCGGTCGGCGAGGGCGGCAAGTCCGACACGCTCCAGCATGGCCATCGTTCTTTTCGTCCGTTCCGGCAGGGGAATACGACGCTGCCTCAGGCCGAAGGCGACATTGTCCTGCACGCTCAGGTGAGGAAAAAGCGCGTAGTTCTGAAAGACCAGGCCGATGTCGCGCGCATGTGCGGGGAGGCCGGTCAGGTCGCGCTCGCCGAGCTTGATGCTGCCGCTGCTCGGCTGCAGAAAGCCGGCCACGAGGCGCAATGTCGTCGTCTTGCCGCAGCCGCTGGAGCCGAGCAGGGAGACCAGTTCCCCGGCCATGATTGAGATCGACAGGTCTTTGAGCACCTGCGTGCTGCCGTAATGGGCGGAGATGGAATCGATGGTGAGGGATACGGTCAAGAGCGTTCTACTTTGTCAGGAAGGTGAGGCCGAGCGTGGCCTCGACGACGGCCATGACGCCGACTGTGACGAACATCAGCAGTACCGATACCGACGCGATTGTCGGATCGAAGAATTGTTCCATATGCGCAAGGATCTGGATCGGCAGCGTCGAGATGCCCGGCCCCGTCAGGAAGACCGAAACCGACACGTCGTTGATCGAGGTGATGAAGGCGAGGATGAAGGCGGCAATGACGCCGGCGCGGATGTTCGGCAGGACCACGGTCAGGAAGGTTTTCAGCGGCGGGCAACCGAGGCTGATCGCCGCCTCCTCGACGGAAAAATCGAAGGCCGCCAGGCTGGCGCCGACGACACGCACCGAATAGGGCAGGATCAGCAGGGCGTGGCCGACCAGCAGGCTGATGAAGATCGGCAGCCCGAGGCCGATCGTCACCGATTTCATTAGCGAGAATCCGAAGACGATTTCCGGCACCAGGATCGGCAGCACGAAAATGGTGGACAGCCAGCGCGGCAATTCCACCCGATAGCGGTTGATCGCATAGGCGGCCGGGACACCGATCAGCAGGGAGAGCGCCGTGCCGAGAAAAGCGACCTGCAGGCTGGTGATCGCGGTGGTGCGGAAGGCCTCGATTTCGAAGATATTGACGAACCACCGCAACGTCAGGCCCTGCGGCGGGAAAGTCAGATAGGTCGTGTCGCTGACGGCCGCACCGATGATGATGACCAGCGGTGCGAGCAGGAAGAAGAAAACGCAGGCCGCGAAGGCGGCGAGGATCGGGTGAATGCGCCTCTCCATCACACCGCCATCGGATTGAGCCGGCGCGCGATGCGGCTCATGATGAGGACGACGCCGAGCGTCAGCACCACCATGATGGCGGCGATCGTCGATGCACCGACCCAATCGAAAGTCACCATGGCGCGCTGGTAGAGGAAGGTCCCCATCATCATCTGCTTTTCTCCGCCGAGCAGTTGCGGTGTCGCATAGGAGGTGAAGCTGCCGGTGAAGACCAGGACCGCGCCGACGATGAGGCCGGGTGTCGCGAGCGGCAGGATCACCTGAAAGAATGTCATCAGCGGCCTCGCGCCGAGCGAGGAGGAGGCGTCGATCAAATCGCGCGGGATGCCTTCAAGCACGCCGACCAGCGTCAGGATCATCAGGGGAACGAAGAGATAGACCATGGCGACGATCACCGAACCTTCGGTATAGAGCATCGAAAGCGGCTCCCCGATAATGCCGGTCGAGATCAGCATGGCGTTCAGGATGCCGTTCTTCCCGAGAATGATCAGCCATGCGAAGGATCGGACGACGACACCCGTCAGCAGCGGAAAAACCGCTGCGACGATCATGATGCTCTTCGCGCGACCGGGCATCTGCGCGATCACATAGGCCGTGATGAAACCCACAGTGAGTGAAATCGCCGTCGTGACCAGGGCGACCTCCAGCGTCCGATAAAGAACCGCCCGGCGAAAACCGCTGCTGAAGAATGTCACATAAGGCGCAAACACGCCCGTCGGTTCCGCAAACGTCGCGGCGATAGTGATGGCGACGGGAATGATGAGAAGCACAACGACGGCAATCGTCGCCGGCATCGTCAATCCCCATCTGGCAAAATGCTTCATCTCAAAACTCGTGGCATGTCCTGATATCAGGAGCGCCGCATCTCGGATTCGGATGTGCGGCGCTTCCAGGTCAGCTCGGCAATAAACCGGCCTCAGGCCGGATATCGCGCAGCTTACTGGCCGAAGACTTCGTTCCAGCGGTCGATCCAGTCGGCCTTGGCAGCGTTCATCTTGGCATAGTCGATGCGGGTGAGGCCGGCGACCATATCCGCGCCATAGGTCCAGATCTTCGCCTGGTCCGGCGTCAGGCTGACCTTCGTCGAGATCGGCGCATCGACGCCTTGTTCGGCTTCAGCCTGCTGGACTTCTTTGGACAGAATGAAGTTGATGAATTGATGCGCGAGTTCGACATTTTCCGAACCCTTCGGGATGTTCACGGTATTCAGCGTGGCGATATCGCCGTCCGTAAGCTTGGCCCATGTCATCGTCGGAACGGCCGCCTGCATCGACGCCAAGGTAAAGTCCTGGGCCAGCGCGACGCGCACTTCGCCTGTTGATATCAGGTTCACCAGTTCGGAGCCGGTGTTGTAGTTCTTGACGACATTGGGCTTCAGCGCCTCGATTTCCGAGAAGGCTTTGTCGGTGTCTTCATAGGCATCTGCGCCACCATGCTTGCCGGCTTCCAGCACGACCAGCGGGCCGGCCGTGGTGGTGATGCCGGGCAGGGAGACGGAGCTTTTCAGATCGTCGCGCCAGAGATCGCCCCAGGCGGTGATCGGCGGGTTGACCTTGGCGGAATCATAGACGATGCCGACGCGCCCGATTGTGTAGGCGGGGCCGTATTTGCCTTGAGGCGCCTTGCCCAGCTCGTAGATATCGGCGAGGTTGGGGATCTTCGACGGATCGACTTCCTGGAACAGCCCCTGTTCGATGCCGAGCTGCGAGAAGCTGTCGGTGAGATAGATGACATCGACGCCTTTGCCATCGCGCAATTTCAGCTTGTTGAGCCGGTCGGCATTGTTGCCGGTCTCGAACACGATCTCGCAGCCGCAGATCTTCTTGAAGGGCGTGATGATGTTCGCATTCATCTTCTCGCCGTTATAGCCCCACCAGGAGATGGTCAGCGTCTTCGATTGCGCCTGTGCCGCCGCGGTGCTGCCGACGGCGGCAAGCAGCGCAAGAGACAGGATTCGGGCAAAACGGCTGGCCTTCATGAGCAATGTCCTTCTGTGAAAAACGGCGTTGATAATCGGGATCATACCCCCTGGATTTTAGGGATACTATTTTTTGATCGGTCGGGTCGCAAGCTCAATACTTGGGCAAATACGCTCTTGTGCCGAGAATTTTCCAAGACCGGAGCATCGCTTTACACATCGGCGTGTGGTCTTTACGGTCCGGCGGTTCCAGCTTCTCACGGGCATTTCATTCATGGCCACTTCGCGCACTGCTCTTCCCGACGATCTGCTGATCAACGCGTCCGACGAGGTGCTGACGCGCCAGGATCTCGTGCTGACGGCGCTCGGACGCCGGCCCGCCGACAGGTTGTTGCGGGTCGGCAGGTTGCTCGATGTCCATTCGAGGACATGGCTCGACGATCAGGAGATCGTCATCAAGGGCCGCCGCATCGCCTATGTCGGCCCCGCCGGCAGTTACGCAGGCGAGGTGAACGAGCGGTTCTCCGAGCCGGATCTTGCCGCCGTGCCGGGCTTCGGCGAGGCCCATAAACATATTGAAAGCTCTCATCTGACGCCTGAGTGGGAGGCGGCTCTGGTGATGCCGCATGGCGTGACCTGGACATGCGAGGCGAGCCACGAATTTTCCAATGTCAACGGCGCACGCAACCTCGAATTCTGGCTGGAAGCGCGCCGGCGCGGATCGCCAATGAAAATCTTTCCTCTGCCTGGCTCCGCCGTCCCGCCGACCGCCTATGAATGGGGTGGCGGCTGGTTCGGCTACGATGAGCAGAAAGCCTTCCTATCCGAGAGCCTGATGGTCGCCGGGCTCGACGAGGTCATGGACTGGCCGTCCATATCCGATCCCGGCAATCCCTCCTACGATCGGCTGTGGGGCATGATCGGCGCGACCTTCGAGCAGCGCGGTGTGGTCGAAGGCCACGGTGCCGGACTGCGCGACATCGCCTCGATCAATGCCTTTGCCGCGGCAGGTCTCGCCTCCGATCACGAAGGCTGGTTTCTCGATGAAATCTGGCAGAAACTTCTCCACGGCCTTTTCATCGAGCTCAGGCCGCATTCCCTGCCGGAGGTCATCCGCGGTCTGATCGACAAGGGACTGACGGACTGGTCGCAGATCGCCCTGGTGACCGACGATCGCAGCGCCTCGGACACACTGAAAATCGGTGCGACCGACCACAATGTCCGGCTCGCCATTGAAAACGGCCTTGCGCCGGAGGTTGCCATCCAGTGCGTCACCCTCAATCCGGCACGCCATATGCGGCTGACGCCTTGGGTCGGATCGATCGCGCCGGGCCGCTTCGCCGATATTGTTCTTCTCAGCGACGTCGCCAGCCTGTCGATCGAAAAGGTATGGGCCGACGGGCGTCCTGTGTCCGAGGGCGCGACATTCATTGGCGTGCGTCCCGAAATCGACTGGCCGCAATGGGCGACGCGGACCGTGAAAATAGACCGGACGGTCACGGCTGACGATTTCCGCATCGAGGCGCCGACGAACCGGACCACGGTGAACGCAGCACTTTTGCGGCCGTTTCACTGGCACGACGATTTCATTACCATGGAATTGCCGGTGGAAGAGGGCGCCGTGCAGCGGGATCCCGCGCGCAATGTCACCAAATTCTCGATTGTCGACCGGTTCTCCGGGGAGGCCAAGGTCTCCAGGATGTTTTGGCTGGGCACCGGGCCGCGCACGCCGGAGACGGCGCTTGCCTCCACGCTCGGGCACGACAAGCACAATATCTGGACGGTCGGCTCATCGGACGAGGCGATGGCGATATCAGTCAATGCCCTGAACGAGCAGCAGGGCGGCTGGGTGCTGATATCCGCCGGCAAGATTCTCGCCCGCGTCCGCTACGAAATCGGCGGCCTGATGACGGCGCGTTCGGCCGAAGTTCTCGATGCGGAGATGCAGGCTCTTTATGCCGCCGGTGCCGGGATCGACTGGATGTACGAGCCGACATTTTCGCCTCGATGGTGGCCGGGATTTCCCGAGCGCCTGTCGTTTGCGACGCTGACCTGTTCGCCCTGGCGCTGGGTGCTGGTCGCGCCCTCGGAGCTGGCGCCGCAGGGGTTCGTGAACGTGCTCACCGGCAAAACCCATCCGATTGTCTGGTGACATTGCCGCCCGCTAAATTTCCACCTGATTGATCTTCTTACTGTAACAAATAGAAAGCATTAACCATAGTCCCGTAGACAACGAACAGGATCAAAGGAACCTGTGTTCGATGGCTACTGAAATGACCCGCCGGCCTGCCGGCGCCAATGAAGGCAAGATTATTGCCTTTCCCGCTGGAACCGGAACTGCCAACATTGAGCGCTGCGCGCGCGAACTTGGCCGGCGGCATGGCGCAGATGCGATAGAATTCTGGAAGGCCGAATGCCGCAGGCTTGCCGATCAGCTTCTGGCGGCCGGTATGCCGGAGAGCGAAGTCGGTCAGCGGGTGCTGCAGTTTCAGCAAGATGTCCAGAGCGAACTCGTCTTCAGCCATCAAAACGGACCACTGCCCAAGTCTCAAAACCGATAGTGGCGATCTTCGGGGAGGTCTGCCGAATCTGAGTGGTCGTCCTATCCCTCTTCGTAAACCGCCTCCGGCGGCAACGCGAGCAGGCGGTCCGCCATCTCCTGCTTTAGCCAGGCGAGACGCTCCTCTTCCTGGGGTGTCCGGTCGGGCTTGCGGCCGAGCATGATGAATTCCTCGCGGACATGGCCGTCGCACAGTTGCAGGGTGACGGTGCGGCCACGATAGCTGAGCTCGAAGACGTAGCGGGCGAGGATATCGCCGCGCTCCGGCCGATCGAGCAAGGGGTCGACGCTATAGCGCCCTTCCGTCAATGCGCGTGTCACCATTTCGAAGGCGTCACGCCCGCCCGGGCCGCGAAAGGCCGTGCGGATCGAGATTTCGCGGCGCTCCGGCGGTCCGTCGGCGCTGAGCAGCGGAAAGGCGCGCTCCATCACCTTGAAGGCATGGGCGACACCACCGGGAAAACCATAGCCGTGATAATGCATGATGTCGGCGAAGCCGTAGGCAAGCGGCTTGCCGTCTTCGAGGACTTCGATCTTCGTTTCGTTCATTCCGATTTTCCCTTGTCCAGTTCCTTGCGCATCCAGGGAAGGAAACCATCCAGGAAGCGCGTCGTCGCCGGCATGAAATGCGATCCGTGGTGGAAGCAGGGGTCGAGGCTGGTGATCACCATGCGCCCCGCCGTCGTGACCTCGTCTACATAGAGGATCGGCTTGCCTTCCTCGTTCACTGCCAGAACCTCGACGCCCTCTGGTGGAGCGAACCAGCCATGAAGGTGCCAGGTCAGATCGTCCTGCCTGAGATGTTCGAACAGCGAATGGCCGGGTGCTGCGATCCTGACGCCGAGATCGGCGCCCTCGGTCAGCCACCACCACCAGTTTGTCGGTTGCGGCGTGAAATGGATCGCCGGCAGGAACGCTTCCCATGCCGTCTCGCCGGTCGCAATGATCGTGCCGCCCTGGTCGAGATAGGCGCGCAGCTGCGCCGCATGCGGCGCCATCCGGTCCGCCGGCGTCCGGCAGGGAATGAACAGCACCTGGTGTTCGCTGAGTTCGACCGACGGCAGCTCCTCCGGGCGCACCAGCCTGTCGAAATGATGCCGGTAACGCGGCGCTTCCAGCGTCTCGATGTGGTAGTAGGCGCCGGGATGGATCGCGAGCACGCTCATCGGTTCAGCTCCCCCGCCAGCCAGGCGACAACACGGCCGGCCAGTTGCTTTTTGATGTCGGGATCGTCTCCGCAGCCCCAGAACTCGTTTCCGGCATGCGACAATATTTCTCCGCCCGCCGGCCGCGCCCAGATCCAGTCGACGGGAACCGCAGCCGGTCCCAACGTATTGATCGCAACGGCGCCTGATGGCATCGGGTTGTGTCCGCGGCCGTAGAAACCGGCGACGCCGCGGTTCGTTTCCAGCATCCTCTGGTCGATGCCGGCAAAAACAGGATGATCGAATTGCCTGACCTGTACGAAGTCGGCTCTTTTCGGCTGCGGCATCGGGATATAGGCGCCGAGTTCCGGCAGGATCGGCCGAAGCATGTGGCCGCTGAAGATCCACCGGCCGCCTCGGTCGAGGAAGGACGCCACCGCCGGCGCGTATCTGAGGAAGCCGACCTGATCGAGATGGGTGGTGGTGATGAGGCCGCTTACGGCGGCGAAATGCGCCTCGGTCAGCTCCATCTCGCGTACGGTGATCAGCTTGCCCTGCGCGGTCGCCTCGGCGAAAGCCGGCGGGCTCATGCCGAAAGGGTCTTGATAATGCGATTGGATCAGAAGGATGCTCATGCGGCGCAAATTCCTGCAAAGGCGGGCAGAACCGCCTGATGCCTGTCGCCTGTCGGGCCGATAAGCTCGACCACCCGCATCGGGACACCGTAAAGCCGTTCCAGATGTTCCGGCGTGATCGCCTCCGCGACCGGACCGAACAGCGATTGACCATCCGGCATCATCAGCAGCGCATCGTCGGCGGCGGCAAGCGCATGGTTCGGATCATGCGTCGTGAAGGCGATCGCCTTGTCGCGCGGTTCGCGCAGGCTTTTGAGCAGGTTCAGCAGCCGCTCCTGGTTGCGAAGGTCGAGTGCCGCCGCCGGCTCGTCGAGGACGATCGCCTGCGACCCGGTGGCGATCGCTCGCGCCAGAAGCACGAGTTGCCGTTCGCCGCCGGAAAGCCGGTCGAAGAAATGATCGGCAAAGCGGGCCGCTCCCGCCCGCTCGAGTGCTGAATGGGCAATCTCGAAATCGGAAGGGCCCGGTTGCCCGAACAGGCCGAGATGCGCTGCCCGCCCCATGACGGCGACGTCGATGGCGCGGTAGCGCTGGTTGCTGCTTCCGGTCTGCGGGACGTAGCCGACGATGGCGGGCGCGACGCGGCCGCCTTCGTCCAGCCGCTGAAAGCCGAGCATGGCTTTCAGCGTGGTCGTCTTGCCACGTCCGTTGGGGCCAAGAATGGCGAGCGACCGCCCGACGGGAACAGAGAAACTCAGGCGGTCGAGGATGGTGCGCGGCCCGAACCTGACGACCGCATCCGTCAATCCGATCATGATCCGGTCCTTTCGCGATAGTGATGGCGCAGGAGAGCCGCAAAGATCGGCGCGCCGACAAGGGCGGTGATGACGCCGAGCGGGATTTCCGCGGCCGTCGCCGTGCGGGCGAGGGTGTCGATGCAGACCATGAATCCTGCGCCGAGCACGGCGGCTGCCGGCAGCAGCGCGCGGTGATCATGGCCGACCAGCAGGCGGGCGGCGTGGGGAATGACGATGCCGATCCAGCCGATGATGCCCGAAACCGCGACCTGGCTGCCGACGATGACGGCGATGAGGCAGAAGACCAGCCATCTCTCGCGTATCGTATTGGCGCCGAGGCTGCGGGCTTCGGCTTCGTCGAGCGACAGGATGTTGAGCCGGAAGCGGAGCATCCACAGGAAGCAGCTTCCGAGGATGAGGCCGGGTGCCGCCACCAGCGTGCGTTCCCAGGTGGCTGTCGCAAAGGACCCCATCAGCCAGTAGACGATGGCGGGAAGGGACGTATTGGGATCGGCGATGAACTGCAGCAGCGAGACGACCGCCGAGAACATCGAGCTGATGACCAGCCCCGACAGGATCACGGTGACCGTTTCCGACCGGCCGTTGATGCGCGAGAGCAGCCCCACCAGGATGACGGCCACCATGCCGCAGAGGAACACCATGGCAATCAGCGGAAATCCCCAGATGCCGAGCATGATCGCCAGCGCGCCGCCGAAGGCGGCACCCTGGGAAATGCCCAGTATGTCTGGCGAAACCAGCGGATTTCGAAACACGCCCTGAAGGCCGGCGCCCGAGATCGCAAGCCCGGCGCCGGCAAGTGCAGCAAGCACGACACGCGGCGCACGCACCAGCAGCACGATGCGTTCGTCGATCCCGGCAAGCTCCCCCGAGGGATCGCTGATCCCTTGCCAGATCAGTTCCAGCGCGCGTCCAGCCGGCACGGAGAACCGTCCGACGCAGAGGCTGACGGTGAAGGCGATCACTAGCAGCGCCAGCAGCAACGTGAAGACCAGTGTCTGCCTGGCGAGGTGAATCCGGCGGGCAGCCGGCGCCGTCTCCTCCTGCGTTATCGTCGCCATGACGTCACTTCGCCTCGAACTGCGCGTAGTCGGCGGCAGCGCCCTGTTCCTTCAGCCAAAGGATATTGTCGATATCGCTATCGGCCAGGTCGTAGTTGTAAAGCGTCTTGTAGGCCGTCTTCATTTCCGTCCGCAGGTCGTATTTGAAGATCTGGGGATGGAGCAGGTTGGCCGTCCACATCCAGGACAACGGCGATTCCTGGCTCGGCGGATCCCAGCGATAGCCGCCGAGCGGCATCTTGTAGACCCGCTTGGATTTGGCGGCATTGGTCAGAGACAGGATCGGATCGTTATAGACCCAGTCGACATTCAGCTTTGCCTCGAATGCATTGAGGAAGATGACGTCGGGGTTCCACGCTGCGATCTGTTCCTTGTTCACCGAGACCGTGCCGTTGAGTTCGTCCGAGGCGTTTCTCCCGCCCGCAAGCTCGATGGACCAGGCATTGTAATTGCCCTTGGTGCCGGAGGCGCTGATATCGGAGAGCGCACGGCCGAGGTAGAGAACATTCGGCTTCTTGTCATCGGGGATAGCAGTCGTCTTGGCCTCGATATCCTTCTGGACGCGATCACGCCATTCCACCAGTTCGTCGATCCGCTCCGGCTTGCCGATCGCCTTTGCGGCCATGGTCATATAATCGCGGGTCAGCTCTTCCGTGCCATAGAGGATCAGCATCGTGGTGAGCCCGGCATTGGTGATGGGTGCGACGATATCGGCGCCGCGATCGCCCCATTGGATGACGAGATCGGGATTGGCGGCGGTGAGCGCCTCGACATTAGGCACGAAATTCGGCGCCGTCACATCAGACGGAATATCCTTCGCCTCGGGGAAGATCTTTCCGAGAATCCCTTCGACCACGGCGCTCTTTGCCGTCGGGTTCATCCCAATGAGCTTCCGGGTGCTGCCATCCAGCGCGATGACGGTGGAAGCCATTGGGATGACGATCGAGACGACACGTTCGGCAGCCTTTGCCAGCCGCACCTCGTGGTTCCCCTGATCCTTGAAGACGATCTCTTCGGCAAAAGCTGCAGGTGCCAACAGCGCGGCGGCAAGTGCAGCCGCCATGCGGCGGCGCGAAGCAGTTGTGATGAAAAGCGAAAGCGGAACCATGGTGTCTCCCCGTATGACGATGAGCGCCATTCCTATTCCGCGTATTTATTCTTGTCTACAAATCTCCACTTTAATTAGCGATATGACTACCGCATCAGCCCAGCGGACCGGAGGGCATCTTCAATGACCTTCTGAATGCCGCCCCGGTCGCTGCCCGCGCCGAATGGGCCTGCGGCGTTTTCCGGTTGCGCAGCCGAGGGTTTTGCGTCGCGCCGTTTTTCAAATGAGGGGACCAGACCCCAGGACCTGGCAGTTTCGACGGTCGATGAAATTCCGACGTCAAGCATGAAGGGGCCGCTTGCGCCGTAGCCGGTGTCGACATCGAGCGGCGTGCCGTGATCCATCCCGGCAATCGTATAGAGCTCGATTACATCGACACCGTGAGCATCGGTCCAGACCTTTCGCTGGTGTCGTCCGATATCTGCGACGCGCCCCGGCGATGCGTCGACGCCGTGGATATTTCTCCATTGCTCCACGATCGCATTTGCATTGGATGGCACGACGGTTCTGTCTGCGCTCCCCTGCCAGAGCGATAATGTCGGCCATGGGCCTTTGTGCCCTGAAGCGTTTCTCAATCGCAGTTCAAGCTCCTTGGCAGTTGGGCTGCCGTGACCGCGCATTCGGTCGAATGCCTCGGGAATGGTCCCGGCACTTGCATATGGCAGGCCCGCGATGATCGCGCCGCCCGCAAAAATCTCGGGATAGGTGGCGAGCATGGCTGCGGCCATGGCGCCGCCGGCCGAAAGCCCGGTCACGAACACGCGCCTGCCGTCGATACCGTGTTCCGCAACGACCTTTGCGATCATCTGGCGAATGGAAAATACCTCGCCGTGATCGCGGCTTATGTCCTCCGGGTTAAACCAATTGAAGCAGAGGTTTGGATTGTTTGCCCGTCGTTGCTCGGGAAACAGCAGCGCGAAGCCGTAGTCCTCGGCCAATCGCGACCAACCGGACCCGATATCGTACCCGGCGGCAGTCTGGGTGCAGCCGTGCAGGACGACGACCAGGGCCAGGTTTTTCCCGCGCTTCGACGGCAAATAGGTGTAGCCCCCCAAGGCGCCGGGGTTTGAGCCAAACGCATCCAAGGCGACCAGGTCGGGGTTGTTCTGCGTGGGTTGGGCGCGAAGGGTTCCTCGCAGCGCAGCAAGGCGTGCGAGCGTGTCTGACATAGATCTCATGAAAGTCTCCGCCAATCAGCAGCCGGGATGGCGGGTGATGCTGAACTAAACGCGTCAATCTACGAAAAGGTTGCTGCGGTGCACAATGTTTTTCGTGCCATCGAGCTTCTCAATACACTCTGCCCGTGTGCTCATTTCAGCAGTCAGCGGGCCATGAACATTTTGATCCTGAATGTAGGCGAAAGATCCCAAGACCTGCGGAAAAGCTGCGAACGTCTTCGCCATGACTTCTGATTACAAATCAGCCGGAACAGGGTGCCTGACCGGCGCCCTTGATCGATCTCCACTGGGAACGGGACGGTCGACGCCACGTCGCTCGCGCCGCCACTGCCCCGGCGCCACGCCGGTCGCAGCTTTAAAAGCGCGGCTGAGGGCGATGTCGGTGCCATAGCCGGTCTGCGCGGCCGCCGCTGAGATTGAGTGGCCGGCGGCGAGAATGAGTTTCGCACGATAAATGCGCCAAGTCGTGATGTAGGTCAGCGGCGGCACTCCGACGACCGACTTGAACAGCACTGCAAAGGTGGAGCGCGACATCCCCACATCGCGGGCGAGCTGCTCCAGCGTCCACGGGTGCGCCAGATCGGCATGAATCCGGTGCAGCGTTTGCGCCAACTGGCGATGGGTCAGTCCGGCGAGCCAGCCCTCGGGCATATTCCCCTCCGAACTGGCCCAGCTTCGGATCGCTTGGATGAACAGCACGTCGAGCAGCCTGCCGACGACATAGGAGCCGCCAAGCGACGCCTGCGCCTCCTCTTTTCCGATCTGTTCGAGGATCGAGACCATCCGCCCTGCGTCGGACTTCGCCATGGCGACATGAACAACATCGGGCAACAGCGCCGACAAGGGCTCGCCCGCAGCGTGGTCGAACGTAAACAGGGTCGAGAAGAACTCGCACGCTTCGCCGTCTCCACCGAAGGACACCGTCTCGCCCGTCACATGGTCGGCAATCTGCCAGCAGGGCACTGCGACCCGGTCCGGAGCGTCGCCCAATATGCCCATGACCCCCTGCTTGATGATGAGGCAGTCGCCTTCCTCGACAACGACCGGGGGGTGGCCGACTTGGGTGAACCAGCCCCGGCCCTTAGCGATGACGATCAGCCGCGCCTGACCGCCGCTATCGAACGACATCGCCCATGGTGCATGAGCACGCATGCGGACGAAGAGCGAGCTTTGGAGCTGCATGGCGCTGAGGACGGAATCGAAGGGGTCCATGGGAATCTCGGACGATAGGTTATAAAATGCATACTCCACGTAATAGATGATCCCGTCAATCTCCACCATATCACTTACACAATCTGGAGGTTGCGCATGAAGATCTATCGTTTGCAGAAAATCGGCTCCGTCAACGGCCTGGAGTTACGCGAAGAGCCCACGCCAAGTCCCGGTCCGGGCGAAGTCCTCGTTAACATCAAGGCGACCTCGCTCAATTTCCGCGACCTCACGATCATCAACGGCTGGTCGCCCTTTCCGCTCGAAGAAGGGCGGGTGCAGCTGTCCGACGCCGCCGGGATCGTCGAGGCGGTCGGCTCGGGGGTCGTCCGTTTCGCGGTTGGCGACCGGGTGGCGAACAATTTCATGCCGGGCTGGCATGCGGGACCATTTCGTGAATTTGTGCCCCAATATGGCACCCAGATTGATGGCTGGATGGCCGAATATCGCACCGTCGACCAGAACGAGCTGGTCGCCATTCCCGATTCGATCAGCTTCGACGATGCCGCGACTCTGCCATGCGCCGCCGTCACCGGGTGGAATGCGGTCGCCGGCGTCGGTCCGCAGCACCGCGTGCTGACGCAGGGAACCGGAGGTGTGTCGTTGTTCGCGCTGCAGTTCGCCAAGGCGCGCGGCGCGGAAGTGATCGCGACGACCTCGTCGAACGAGAAGGCGGAGCGTCTGCGCGCACTCGGCGCCGACCATGTGATCAACTACGCCGAGAATCCCGATTGGGGCGAGCTAGCCAAGGCGCTCACCGGCGGGCGTGGCGTCGACCGCGTGGTCGAGGTTGGCGGCCCCGGCACATTCAACCAGTCGTTGAAAGCGGTGGCACTTAGCGGCCAGGTGTCGATGGTGGGAGTGCTGTCGCAGGGGGAGATGCCCGGCTACCTCGACATGTTCCTCACCTTCGCGCGGTTCCAGACGATCGCCACCGGCAATCGTCTGGATCTGGAAGACGTGATCGCCGCCGTCGCGCAGAATGGCATCCGCCCGGTGATCGACAGCCGCTTCACGCTCGCCGACGGCAAAGCCGCATTCGAGCATTTCGGCAAACGCAACGTGTTCGGCAAGGTCGTCATCACCAATGAGGGCTGAGAGATCTGCATCCCAGGGCGGTATATATCGCCCAGAAAGCAATCTAACCGCGCAGTTCCGACGCGCTTTATCCCACCTTCTCATCACATGGAGCATACGAAATGGCAAAACTGACTGACAAGGTCGCCGTGATCACCGGCGGCGGGAGCGGCATCGGCCTGGCGTCAGCCAAGCTCTTCGCCCAGGAAGGCGCAACGGTCGTCATCGTCGGGCGCAATAAGGATGCGCTCGACAAAGCCGCCGCCGAAATCGGCGGCAGCGCGGCGGCGATCGTCGCGGATGTCGCGGACCTGGACGCGCTGGACGCGCTCTATGCGGAGGTCGGCAAGCGTTTCGGCAGGATCGACGTGATCTTTGCCAACGCGGGCGTCAACAATCTCGCGCCGTTCGAGGCGGTAACGGTTGAGGATTTCGACACCCAGTTCAACGCCAATGTTCGCGGTCTCTTCTTCACCGTGCAGAAGGCGCTGCCGCTGCTCAGCGATGGGGCATCGGTGATTCTCAACGCCTCTGTGGCGCATGGCAAGGGTACCCCGATGCACTCGGTCTATGCGGCGACCAAGGCGGCCGTACGGTCCTTTGCACGCAGTTGGACGACCGACCTCAAACATCGGAAGATTCGCGTCAACTCGCTCAGCCCCGGGCTGGTCGAGACTCCGATCTTTGGCAAGCTGGGCGTCCCGGCCGAGGCCATCAAGGAAGGGCTACCTGCGATGCTTGCCCAGATGCCGATGGGCCGGGTCGGCAGGCCGGAAGAGGCGGCCACCGTCGCGCTGTTCCTGGCAAGCGCAGACAGTTCGTTCGTGACCGGCATCGACCTTCCCGTCGATGGTGGAATGGGACAGGTATAAGCTCTAGGCGGCTGGAAAGGTGAGAACAGGGTGCGTTGTCGGCGATTCCGCCGTTAAGCCTCCTGGCCTGCTGCAAGGTTTCCTAGGACCGGAGCCCACACGGCGGCAACACAATCAGCGTGAGATAAAACCCGCGTTTCCGCGGGTTTTATGATTACAACGGGCATTCCCGGGCGCGGACGGCGGCGACGAGACGGTCAATTCAATTTGACCGATGGCTCTCGACCCCAGACACGCAGTTTGCCAAGCGCCTTGATAAAAGCCGTGACATCCTTCGCCGCTCCGAGCGCAATCACGCCCTCATCCAGGGAATCGGCAATTCCAGCCTTCTGCATCAACGGCAGCGCTGTTTCCACATAGCCGATGAACTTGCAGTGCAGGAAGGCATCCGCCACGAAATCGCGGGCCGTTGCCTCCTTCAGCAGGTCGCCGGTTCCCTCGGCCGAGGGGAGGAGGGCGACGGCGTCGTAAAGCACTGAAGGTCCGCCGTCGATCATCTGATGCGCCTCGATCCAGTTGCCGTCCGAGAGCGTCACACCGCCGATCTTTGGTGCGATCACTTCGAACGCTGCTTTCTGCTCGGTGATCTCGGCAAGCAGCGCCTTGAAGATAGCGGCATCGGCGCCATCGCTGACAAGAATGCCGAGTTTGCGTCCTTCGAACCGCTTCGGACCGCGCTCTATGATGCTGAGCGCCGGCGACGGCTCGAGATCCTGCCGCGTCGGCATGGCGGCATCGGCAGGCTTCGGCATCGATTTGAAGCCGAGGGCATGGCCGACCTTACTGGCCAGCGTCTCATCGATGTTCAAGAGATGCGAGACCATACGCTCACGAATGACCGGCGTTTCGACCTTGCTCAGTTCGAAGATCAGTGCCGCGGCGATATGGCGTTGTTCCGGTGGAGTCTGGCTGATGTAGAACTGTCGGGCCTGGCTGTAATGATCGGCAAAGCTTTCCGGCCGCAGCCGAACCTTGGGACCCTGCTCCTCGGCCGGGAAGTGCCGGTAGCCTTGAACCGGGGATTCCCGCGGCCCCTGATTCCAGGAATTCGGCTGGTAATTGACGCGCCCGACGGGATTGCGCATCGCCATAAGGCCATCCTGCTGAAAATTGTGGAAGGGACACTTCGGCGCGTTGATCGGCAGATGGGTGAAATTCGGACCGCCCAGGCGTTTCAGCTGCGTGTCGAGATAGGAGAAGTTTCGTCCCTGCAGCAGCGGATCATTGCTGAAGTCGATGCCGGGGGGAACGTTCTGCGTCATGAACGCGACCTGCTCGGTCTCCGCAAAGAAATTCTCGGGCATTCGGTCGAGCACGAGACGGCCGATCGGTTTGACCGGAAGGATCTCCTCGGGAATGAGCTTCGTCGGATCGAGGATGTCGAAGTCGAACGTGTCGGCGAAGTCCTGATCGAAAAGCTGCACACAGAGCTCCCATTCCGGGAAGGCTCCCGACTGGATCGACTGCCAGAGGTCGCGGCGATGGAAATCCGGATCCGCACCATTGATCTTGACCGCCTCGTTCCAGGCGACGGACTGCAGGCCGAGTTTCGGTTTCCAGTGAAATTTGACGAAGGTCGATTCGTCAGCTGCGTTGACGAAGCGGAAGGTGTGAACGCCGAAACCCTCCATGAAACGGAACGACCGCGGAATGGCGCGGTCCGACATCACCCACATGATCATGTGCATGCTTTCGGGCGTCAGCGTAATGAAGTCCCAAAAATTGTCGTGCGCCGACTGCGCCTGCGGAAATTCCTTGTCGGGCTCCGGTTTTACGGAATGAATGACGTCGGGAAACTTGATCGCGTCCTGAATGAAGAAAACCGGGATATTATTGCCGACCAGGTCCCAATTCCCCTGCTGGGTGTAAATCTTCACGGCGAAACCGCGCACGTCGCGCGCCAGATCGAAGGAACCCTTGCTGCCGGCAACGGTCGAAAACCGGACGAAAGCCGGCGTCTTTTCGCCGGGCCGCTGGAAAAGATCGGCCCGGGTATAGGCGGCCAGGGATTCATATGTTTCGAAGTAGCCATGGGCGCCGTAACCGCGCGCATGCACAACCCGCTCGGGAATGCGCTCGTGGTCGAAATGAAAGATCTTCTCGCGGAAATGGAAGTCATCGATGAGCGCGGGGCCGCGGGCGCCAACGCGAAGCGTATTCTGATCGTCGGAAACCGGACCGCCTTGCGCTGTGGTCAGAACCGGCATCCCGTCTTCGGCAAACTGATGAAGCTCGCCGCCTGCACCCCGGTGCAGTTTCTGATCGTGGATCGTTGCGTTGTCCGAGGGCGAGGTTTGGGAGGTCTTTTTGGCCATCTTCATTCTCCGGAAAGGGATTTACCTAACCGAAGCTCGCCAACGGCCACATGTTCCGCCCGATGCGAAATAAACCGCCATGGGAAAAAGCCTTGCAGCGGACGATCAATCCAACCGCAGCAGAGCCGGGGATGGCTCCACATAATGGGCGCGGGGCCTTTCGACCCCGCGCCCCAATTTCCGTTGATCCTGAGCCTTAGATCCGGGCCTTGACGAGGAGGTCTTCCTCTTCGTCGCGTTGCGACCCGCCAAAGGCTGCAGCGGCAGAGGCGATGAAAGCCCCAATCAGAAGTGACAACGCGCCGAGCAATGCCGTGGTGGAGGCAGCCTTGCGTGCCTCATCGGCAGCTTTCTGGGCGGCGACCTTGGCGTCGTCGATGCGCTTCAGCACAGTGTCGACGCGGGTGCGCGCATCGGCCTCGGAAAGACCGGTGCGAGCAGAGACGATGGTGGCAAGATAGGCCTTGTCATCATCCGGGATCTGGCCGGCGACAGCACCGTTGAGTAGGATGCGGGAAACCTCAGCCGTTGCTGCGGTATCATCGGATGTTGCTCCTGTGCGGGCCTGTTCAGGACGCAGCAAAGCGTCGGTAAAATAGGCGGTAGGCAGATCCGCGGTCGATACCGTCGATGACGCCGCCGTACCTGCGGCGGTAGCGGCCGAACCCACGGCTTGTGCGCCCGCACCGGCAAGCGAGGTCAGCGACGAGGCTAGAAAGCCGGCAACGAAGATCGTCGCCAGCGCCCAACTGATGAAGCCATGCGCGGTATCGCGGAAGAACACCTCGTCGGTATGGACGGCCGCCCACTTGGTGCGCAGCCGGCCGGTGATATAGCCACCGAGCCCGGAGGAGAGCCATTGGACGACAACCAGCCAGATCGCCGCCGTCACCCCGACCGTGCCGAGCGAACTGCTTTGCCCCGACCAGGGCGACACCATCGTCAACCCAACCCCGGATCCAAGCAGCAAAAGAATGAGGGTCACTCCGATGGCAGCCGCGGCGCCTCCGAAGATAGGCCCCCACGTCATGGCGGATTTGGAAGATTCGACCGGAGTAGCAATCTCTCCGGAATCTGTCATTGAAACCGACATGATCTGTTCCTATCGCACAAACAGAGCAAGAAGGATGATGATCGGCAGTGGAACACCAAGCAGCCAAAGCAGAATACCGCGACCCATGAAAGACCTCCTGTCAGAAACTGACGTAACGTGGTTGATGCCACTCAACTTTGAACCACGGTCTTTGTTCCCGGCCGGCTTGGTCATCGACGATCTTCATGCGGAGCTGATCGAGATCGATGAGAATTCTTGCGCGCTCGGAGCTAACGCCAGCCGAAGAGCGCGCCTATATCTTGAAGCGAATGTGATCTGCGAGGAGAGAGGAGAGGCTCTCATCACTCGGTCGCGGCGTAAACGGGAGAAGCATCGATGAAGAGATTTCGGGCATTTGTAGCAGCCGGAGCAATCAGTCTTGCCGCCATGACCTCGGCATGCTCGACGCCGCCGAATTCATATGGCTCGGCATCGGGATATCAGCCGGGAGATTCGATGAACCCGGCCTGCGCCGATGGCTTCCGACCCGGTGACGGCCGTTCGTGCAGCTATTAGAGGTGGTCGCCTTGCCCGTACAATGAACGGGATCGTCCGGAGCGTCAGGCGGGCGGTCATTTCCGTTTGATGACAGCCCCGACGGCGGCGCCGATCGCGGCGTCATCGAACAGCGTCGGCCCGACTGCGGCGCCTATTCCGATTCCTATCGCCATACCCAAAGCCATGGCCGTGATTTATCCCGGTGCTGTGGCGATAGTATGTGTTTCGCTGCGCCCGGCGGAGCGTCGGCGGTCCTATTGACTGCCGATCCACTTCATTACGGTTTTTT
Source organism: Rhizobium sp. SRDI943 (assembly GCF_057653695.1). Classification (NCBI taxonomy): domain Bacteria; kingdom Pseudomonadati; phylum Pseudomonadota; class Alphaproteobacteria; order Hyphomicrobiales; family Rhizobiaceae; genus Rhizobium; species Rhizobium sp. SRDI943. Next base: position 1,593,164 of record NZ_CM172787.1, read on the forward strand.
CCGGAGGTCACCTGGTAAAGCATCAATGAGTTGATGCACTTTTCCGGTGGCGAATACGATGTCCTCGCGCGGCAGATGGACTGTTATCTCAATCTCTTCCCACCTGCCGCCATGGTCTTTTGCGAATCTGACGGCGGCTTCCAAAGACGTGAATTGCACGGCCGGTGCGTTGGCGGTCCAAAACTGCACGCTGCAGTCCGCCGCACTGTAATCTAAAAATGCTTTTTCAGGATCTAGCGCCATGGCGTTTGCTTTACACCGCCGGCGGTTGGTTGGCCAGCGGTTGCCTACCCATCGTTAATGCACATGACTAGGCCGCCGGCTTGACGGCGATGTGCGCGCGGATGGCGACCCGGGCAGGGATGGTCTTGGATAAAAGAAAGGGTCGGGCGAATGCTCGCGCCGACCCTTCTTTGATTGCATTAGCAGGGTGCCAGTACATCCGTGGTCACCAGCAAAAGCCATCTGATAGATTGAATTTATCCGCCTCGTGAATTTTCGCAAGGATTAGGGGGGTGCTGATTTAGGGCTAGGTGAGGGAGGCGCAATAACCAGGGTACGACGAGAAGCGCGACACGCGCTTTGAGGGCGCTAGTTGCCTGGCTGATCGGTCAGTCGATCGAAAGACAGTGCGATTGCATGGACCGGCCCAACGCTCTTAACCTTGGCGACAGACAATCCTACAGTGCGATCCGCTGCCAGTAGCGGATTTAAGATTCAGGAGAAATTAATAAGAAAAATTTGTTGAGCCCCATTTCGAAAAATCAAATCTCAAAACCGGGGAGGGAAGTGGGGAAGAAAACGCCTGCTTTCGGATTATCAACGAAACAGGCGATTACTTGAAAAAATGGCTCCCCGGGCCGGATTCGAACCGGCGACCTGTCGATTAACAGTCGAATGCTCTACCGCTGAGCTACCAGGGATCACTGCTTGGCGCGGTGTGAGTGGGCTAATACAAACGCTTTCCCGATTTGCCAAGCGGTTTTTTCAAAAAAATGAAATGAACTTGTATTTGGGATGCCTGCGCCCATCTCTGGGGAATGACAAATGTGAACGATCGTGAGGAGACGAGAGGCGGCAAGAAGCGCGAGGCACGGGCAGTGCGCTTCGGCATCGATCATGCAAGCGGCAGGCTTGTGCTTGGCTCTTTCAGCATCGGCATGCCGCGCTCGCGCATCGCGCGGATGGCACTCGGCATGGCCCTCATTTTCTGCGGCGTGTTGGGTTTCCTGCCCATCCTCGGCTTCTGGATGCTGCCGCTCGGCTTCCTCGTGCTTTCGCACGATCTGCCGTTCGCGCGCCGGCTTCGGCGGCGGCTGGCTGTCTGGTGGCACAGACGGCGAAAATCGGCTGGCTGATCGGCAAGGAGGGCGTGGAACTGTGGATCGCTTTTCGCATTCGTGGTTTATGAATGTAAAACGCAAAATTGCGTCAAAATGGTCCAGGTGAGGAAATGAAGGTATCCTTTGTTGTCGTCCTGTCGGCAGCGGCGCTTCTTTCAGGCATTTCCGCCGAGGCCCAAGCCATCGACAGCCGCGGTTTCGACGCTCGCGGCATCTGTCGCCGTCCCGAAGGCTGCGTGGTCGATCACGGTCAAGGCGGCAGCTACAACGGGCCTCGCAACTATCGCAATTTCAACGGCCGGAATGAGCGCGATGGGAGGAACGACCGCGAGCGGGATAATCGGCGCTACCGTTCTCAGAACAGGAGCGACAATTTCGACGCGGGAACCAGCCGCCTTGTCGCAGGCCCTGAGATTGGGCTGCAAATTTGCGTCTAGTTGGATCTGAGTTCGCTTTCCTCGAAAGTTCCGCCATGGTCCGGATCGAGGCCGGTCGTCATCAGCAGGCTGCAGGCGGCAAGGAGGAGGACGAGCTTCACTGCGTAGGACGCCACGGAGACCGGCTGTCGAGGGCGGCCCGGTGATACGCGAGACGGCGCTATATAGTACTGGTAATAGAAGTATGGATCATCCGTTTCCAGCAGGTTCTGGTGGACGTGCGGCGGAATATCCGCATGTTTCACCGGCGGAGAACCAGGGAATTTTACATGCAGATCCCGGGTTTCGGCGTCGTATGCTGCACGCACGCGCTTCGATTTGAGGGCAGCCCAATCCATCTCAAGCTCCTATACCCTCCCGTGGGCAATTGAGTCCCGGACGGTGATCGAAGTCAAGTCAAGAATTTGTTTCAAATGCCATCATTGGCAGGAAATGGGGCATCGTCACGGCCGCGGAAATTCCAGCCCGCGCCCGCTCCGTTTCGGGATGGAAAAATGGTCGTTTCGACAACCGCGGAATAGCGTTTTTCCGAAATGCCCTCTTGCGATTTCCTTACGATCATTCTAAACGCTCGCCACGGCTCAGATAACGAGCGCGTGAGGCCTCGTGGCGGAGTGGTGACGCAGAGGACTGCAAATCCTTGTACCCCGGTTCAATTCCGGGCGAGGCCTCCAAACATCTTCCACAAGACATAATCTATGTGAACCGCTGATGGCACGGCGTTGGCGCCTGACGCGCGATGCTACCAGACCCGCTGGCCGGGCGAAAAATCGAACTGTAACGGATTGATTCCCGTGAGGCGGTAGAGCGCCTTCAGGCCGCCTTTCCGGATTTGCGCCTGATATTGCAGATCGCTCAATTCGGGGCCGTTATCGATTTCGGGGCCGGCGCCGAGAAGCCGCCGCATGCCTTGCGGCGAAATGCGGGTGAAGCTGCGAATGTCGCCGCTGCTGTATTTGATCAGCAGCAGGCGGGCATCGGCATTGTAGTGAAGCGCTTCTATGCCGCGCGATTGGATGATCAAGGTTTGCATGCGCACAGCCATAGCGCAAGGCGAGGGCGCTGCAACAAAATGGTTGACGTAACGTTAATGCGCGTGCGGCTGTCGGGGCTGGATTTCAAGGGAAACGAGCGCGTGCCGGACCAGCGCCGGGCATGATTGCCGCAGACGCCATGCAGGGGTATCGAGCGCGTTTCGTCGCCCTATCGCTTCCACGTCGTTTCGCCGTCCAGCAGCCCGCAGCAGAATATGGCGATGAGCGCTGCGACGATGAAGAAATCGAACAGCGTGAAATACTCGAAAATCGCAGACATGGCCTGCTCCTCCTATTTCCTCCGGTGGAAATCATAACATGAAGGGGCAAAAGATTCCACGCTGGAGTTGCAGCGTCCATCCTGCCCCTGTGGCGCGGAAGAGGCGCCGTCCGGATTCTTTTCGCCGGCGCCTGCCAAGCCTTGAAAGCATCCGTGGCGGGGATTAAGAGACGAGGGACAGGAACCGCTTTTCAAGAGCGAGAGGACATGATGGATTTCGAAGCAGCGCGCGTAAAGATGGTCGATACCCAGGTTCGCACGACGGACGTTACCTCGCATTCCGTGCTGACGGCGTTTCTCACGGTGCCGCGTGAGGCTTTCGTGCCGGAGAAGGCGAAGCTGCTGGCTTATATCGACAACGACGTCGAGATCTCCGCAGCCGCATCGGGAAAGCCGGCCCGCTTCCTGATGGAAGCGTCGCCGCTTGCCAAGCTGTTGCAACTGGCCGCGATCACCAAGGACGACTTCGTGCTCGAGGTTGGATGCGGCACGGGTTACACTTCGGCGCTGTTGTCGATCGTTGCCGGCTCCGTCATCGCGCTCGAATGCGACGAGACGCTGGCCACTGAAGCGAAGGCGCAGCTTACCGGCTACGCCAAGGTCGAGGTCGTGACCGGCCCGCTCGAACAGGGCTACGCTGCCGGCGCTCCCTATGATCTGATCTTCATCAACGGCGCGGTCGAAGAGGTTCCGGCCGCTCTTCTCGGTCAATTGCGCGATGGTGGCCGTCTGATCACCGTCGAAGGTTACGGCAATGCCGCTCGCGCCAAGGTCTTCGTCGCCGAGCGCGGCGCCATTTCGGAAAACGTCTTCTTCAATGCCTCGGTCAAGCCGCTGCCGGGCTTCGCCAAGGCGCGCGAATTCGTTTTCTGACATCGTTCTTGTCTACGACGTTCAGCGACGGGCGCCATGGGCGCCCGTTTTTTTTTGTCAGCGCCGCTGGAAAGCCTTCATAAACATCGCTTATCCTGACGCCGCCACGGCCGATCGGACGGATGTTATGCGCTTCAAATTCTGTTTCATGGGATGTCGCCGCCGCAAAATCGCGATAGGCTTTGCGGGTGGCAAACATCAGGTAACAAAACTGTGCATGGCCGCATTCATTTGATTCGCGATGATTTTTTTCACGCCTGGGGTATTCTAAGGTCGTGGTGATTCGGATGAATGCTCCACACCATCCGGTCGTTGTTTTGGGATAACGGGGATAGAAATGGCTCAGCCAAGTGTAGCGCGTGAACCGTCCATGGAAGAAATTCTGGCCTCCATCCGCCAGATCATCGAAAGCAATGAGCCCGGCGCCGGCAAGGCGATTTCCGCGTCACTCCCGCCGGTCTACGGCGCCGACGAGGATGACAACGGCTCCGAAATTCATCTGACGGTCGACGACACCTATGCCGGCGTGGAATTCCCCGAACCGGTCATGCGCTCCTCCGATCCGCGTTTCGTCGCCGCCAATTCGGCCGGCACCGCCCCCGAAGCAGAAGTTCCGGCCCGTGCTATGTCGCTGGCCGATGTCGCCGCCCGCGTGCGCGCCGCCTCCGAGCGCAGCGCCGTGCAGGCCGGTCAGGCTTTGCGTGAAATTCCGAGCGGCTTCCGTCAGCCCGAACCGCAGCCGGCCGTTACGCCGGAGCCGCCGCGCGCCGCGGCACCGCAGCCGCAGCCGGCACAGTCTGTTTTCCTGGATGCCGCAGCGCCCGTTCAGCATGTTGCGACCCAGCAGCCGGCCGAGCCGGTGTTTACGGAAACGCAAAGAGTGGCCGTCGCAGAGCCTGCGCCGGCCGTCGAAACAACGCTGCCGGCCATGGAACCCGCTCAGTCTTCGACCGACCGTTTCCTGCCAAGCGTCATGGACGAGGTCCAGCCGACGCTGCTTTCGGAGGATGCCGGCCTGCAGATCAGCCGCTCCTTTGAGGAGCTCGCCGCCGCGATCGACGGTGCCGAGCGCCGCTCGCTGGATGAGATCGCAGAGGACATGCTGCGCCCGATGCTGCGCGAATGGCTTGATGATAATCTGCCGACACTGGTCGAGCGGTTGGTGCGCGAAGAAATTGAGCGCGTGGCGCGCGGCCCGCGCCGCTGATCGGATTGCTTTTTCCTGAAAAGCCGCTCCGGTCTCCGGAGCGGCTTTTTTATTGACTTGGTCGTGACCATCCTATTTACAAACGGCCATCCTCGAACTTCGAAATTGGTCAGAAAATGCTCGACAAGACCTATGATTCCGCCGCCGTCGAACCGAAAATCGCCGCGAAATGGGATGAGGCGGACGCTTTCCGCGCCGGCGCGAACGCCAGACCGGGGGCCGAGACCTTCGCCATCGTGATCCCGCCGCCGAATGTCACTGGTTCGCTGCACATGGGGCACGCACTGAACAACACGCTGCAGGACATCCTGGTGCGCTTCGAGCGCATGCGCGGCAAGGACGTGCTCTGGCAGCCGGGCATGGACCACGCCGGCATCGCCACCCAGATGGTCGTCGAGCGCAAGCTGATGGAACAGCAACTGCCGGGCCGCCGCGACATGGGCCGCGAAGCCTTCATCGACAAGATTTGGGAGTGGAAGGCGGAATCGGGCGGCCTGATCTTCAACCAGCTGAAGCGTCTTGGCGCGTCATGCGATTGGTCGCGCGAACGTTTCACCATGGACGAGGGCCTGTCGAAGGCGGTTATCGAAGTTTTCGTCACCCTCTACAAGGAAGGTCTGATCTACAAGGACAAGCGCCTGGTCAATTGGGATCCGAAGCTGCTGACGGCGATTTCCGATATCGAAGTCGAGCAGCACGAGGTCAAGGGCAATCTCTGGCACCTGCGCTATCCATTGGAAAAGGGCGTAACCTACCAATATCCGATTGCATTTGATGAGGAAGGCAAGCCGACCGAATTCGAGACGCGCGATTATGTGGTCGTCGCAACGACACGACCTGAGACCATGCTGGGCGATACCGGTGTTGCCGTCAATCCGAAGGACGAACGCTATCAGGGCATTGTCGGCAAGCATGTCATTCTGCCGATCGTCGGCCGCAGAATTCCAATCGTTGCCGACGATTATGCCGATCCGGCTGCCGGCACCGGCGCGGTGAAGATAACGCCCGCGCACGATTTCAACGACTTCGACGTCGGCAAGCGCGCAGGCCTTCGCGTCATCAATATCATGAACGGCGACGGCACGATCGCCATCAAGGACAATGAGGACTTTCTCGAAGGTCTCGACAATCCGGCGGCGCTGCACGGCGCCTGGGACCGCCTGGAAGGGCAGGACCGCTTCTATGCGCGCAAGGTCATCGTCGAGATTTTCGAAGAGGCGGGCCTCGTCGACAAGATCGAGCCGCACAAGCATATGGTCCCGCACGGCGATCGCGGTGGCGTGCCGATCGAGCCGCGGCTGACCGAACAATGGTATGTCGATGCCAAGACGCTCGCCGAGCCGGCGATCGCCTCGGTCCGCGAGGGCCGCACCAAGATGGTGCCGAAGAGCTGGGACAAGACCTATTACGAATGGATGGAAAATATCCAGCCCTGGTGCGTCTCCCGCCAGCTCTGGTGGGGGCATCAGATTCCCGCCTGGTACGGCCCGGACGGCCAGGTCTTCGTCGAAAAGACCGAGGAAGAGGCGCTGCAGGCGGCGATCCAGCACTACCTCTCGCATGAGGGGCCGATGAAGGCCTATGTCGAGGACCTGCTCGAAAACTTCAAGCCGGGCGAAATCCTGACGCGTGACGAGGACGTGCTCGACACCTGGTTCTCCTCAGCACTCTGGCCTTTCTCGACGCTCGGCTGGCCGGACGAGACGCCCGAACTGGCGCGTTATTACCCGACCAACGTTCTCGTCACCGGCTTCGACATCATCTTCTTCTGGGTCGCGCGCATGATGATGATGGGCCTGCACCTTATGAAGGATGAGGATGGCGAACCCGTCGAGCCCTTCCAGACCGTCTATGTCCACGCGCTGGTGCGCGACAAGAATGGGCAGAAGATGTCGAAATCGAAGGGCAACGTCATCGATCCCTTGGAACTGATCGACGAATACGGCGCCGACGCGCTGCGGTTCACCCTGGCGATCATGGCGGCGCAGGGCCGCGACGTGAAGCTCGATCCGGCCCGCATCGCCGGCTACCGCAATTTCGGCACCAAGCTCTGGAACGCCACACGCTTCGCCGAGATGAACGGCGCGAAGAGCGATCCGCATTTCGTGCCCGAAGCCGCCGAGCTCACCATCAACCGCTGGATCCTGACGGAACTTGCCCGTACGGAACGTGACGTTACGGAAGCGCTCGAAGCCTTCCGCTTCAATGATGCTGCCGGCGCGCTCTACCGCTTCGTTTGGAACGAGGTCTGCGACTGGTATCTCGAACTGTTGAAGCCGGTCTTCAATGGTGAGGACGAGGGCGCCAAGGCCGAAGCCCAGGCCTGCAGCGCTTATATTCTCGAAGAGATCTACAAGCTGCTGCATCCCTTCATGCCCTTCATGACCGAAGAGCTTTGGGCCCATACGGCAGGCGAAGGCAGAGAGCGCGACACATTGGTCTGCCACGCCGAATGGCCGGCGCCGTCCTATGCCGACGACGGGGCCGCCGACGAGATCAACTGGCTGATCGACCTCGTTTCCGGCATCCGCTCGGTGCGTGCTGAAATGAACGTGCCGCCATCGGCGACAGCCCCGCTCGTCGTCGTCAAGGCCAACAACCTGACGCGTGAAAGGCTGTTCCGCCACGACGCCGCCATCAAGCGCCTTGCGCGCGTCGAGGCGATATCGCTGGCTGACGATGCGCCAAAGGGTGCCGCTCAGATCGTCATCGCCGAGGCCACCATCTGCCTGCCGCTTGGCAAGCTGATCGACCTTTCCGCCGAAAAGGCTCGTTTGGAAAAGGCGATTGCCAAGATGGAGGGCGAGATCTCCCGCATCGACGGCAAGCTCTCCAACGAGAAGTTCGTCGCCAACGCCAATGCTGAAGTGGTCGAGGCCGAGCGCGATCGTCTCGAGGAAGTGAAGGGGCAGATCGCGAGCCTGAGGATCGCTCTTTCCAGGGTAAGCGAAGCCGGGTAAGTTTCGCCGATCCTTTTTGGTAAGTTATTTCAAAGACGCGCCCTCTGCCGGCGCGTCTTTTTATCGTTCTGGGCGCATGCGATTCGGTCGTGAAACGGCTGGTTTCGGGCGCGGAGCCTGTGGATTGTGGCTGAACGGGCATCCAGCGGGCGAAAACTGCCACTGTTGTCGGATTGATACAGCTTCTGCAATGTTTGGAATGAAAACCCAAAAGCCCACCTGAAATTCGACAGGACTGGAATAAAATTTTATTAACCAGGTTTTTTGACGTGTCCGTCAATTTCTTTACGTAAGTTAGCCACTGCAATGCCTGGGAGCGCTGCCGTGGGGCGCGTTGCCATATCACGCGAACACTTACTAGAGTGGGGTCACATCAATTGCTGGAGTGGGGGAGACACAATGGCATCTCGTAGGTTTTCCAAGGGCATAACATCGCTCGTTCTTCTTTCGTCGCTTGCATCGCCGTCCTTCGCGGGCGGTCTGGAGCGCGGCGGCTATAACATCGATCAGTTGTTCGACACGTCGCCTTTCTCGTTTCAGTCGGGCGTTACCTACGTCACGCCCCAGCGCAAGCTGAAGGACGTCCGTGACACGGACACATCGACATCTCCGGGCGGTGGAAATCTGAACAGCCGTCCAAACACCGCTGACGATAGCTCAAACTACACCATCCCTTATATTGGCTTTAAGGCTGGTTTTGGCGATGCAATCGACTGCCTGGTCGACTATTCAGAGCCCTTCGGCGGGCATACCGACCCCGGTCTGAACTGGGCCGGTGCCAACAATAACATTGAGACAGAGATCAAAACCCGCAACTATGGTGGCACCTGCTCCTATCGTTTTGATGTCGGCCCTGGTCAGCTTCGGTTTATCGGCGGCGCTTTTTATCAGGAAGTCGAAGGCTTCAAGGAACGTCTGGTTTCAACCGTTCCCCTTCTGGTCGGTACCGGCAACGGCGTCGGCCGCCTCGATCTCGAAGATAGTGGCTGGGGCTGGCGCGCCGGTCTCGCCTACGAGATTCCGGAATATGCAATGCGAGCGAGCCTCGTCTATAACAGCCGCGTAAAATACGACAATCTGACCGGTACGGTGGATCTGACGCAGGTGACTGCACCATTTGCACCGCTGAATGGCGCTCCTTATGGAAGGGTCACAGACGTCTTCGGCTCTGCCGAAGCGCCGGATTCGCTTGAGCTTAAGTTGCAAAGCGGTATCGCTCCGGATTGGCTTGCGTTTGGCTCGCTAAAGTGGACCAACTGGAGTGTCCTGCAGTCCGTGCCTTTCTGCCCAAAATCGACCAAGGGCTTAGTCGCCTGCACCTCCGGCGGTGCGACGGAGCTGACGTCGCTCGACCTTCTTTACCAGGACGGCTGGACGATCACCGGTGGTGTTGGCCACAAATTCAACGAGCAATGGGCAGGTGCCGTCAGCCTCACCTGGGATCGCGGCACTAGCCAGGGCTATGGCGCGCAGACCGATAGCTGGACGCTGGGGCTCGGTGCAGCCTTCACGCCGACCGAACATATCGAATGGCGCGTTGCCGGCGCCGTGGGCGTGTTGACGAGCGGTTCGTCTGGCGTCGTGACCCAAAACGGCGTCACGTTTGGAGATGATGTCTCCTATTCCTTTGGCAACGATCTGGTCGCTGCGCTGTCGACGAGCCTAAAGATCAAGTTCTAATTCCCCGATTTGAAGAATTGAGGAGCCCGGCACTGCCGGGCTCTTCTTTATTTGCGCCCGTTAATCATGCCATTTCCCGGTCTCGTTTTGTGACGATTCAGCAACACATTTTTACGACGTTTGGCGTATGGTGGTGGTGGGGCGAATTTGTCCATTTCCCGCCACAAAGAGGGCGCAGCGCTATTTGCGGGCGAGGTGATGGCAGGCGTACGGTGCGTGTAAATAGTAGTATGGGTCGATTTTTTTCCGGTAGCACCAGGTCGTACGGCGCGATTGGCGACAGTCGTTTGATTGCGGTCGTTTCGCTTTCCGAACAAGGCTGTTCGGGCTGCCGATCCAGCCTCGCGATGAAGTCGTCGATCCATGCATTGTCGTTATTTTTGACCCGCTCGGATGAGCAGCCCGGCTTCGCCGGACATGTCGATACCGGTTTCGTCACATTTTCTGTTTACGAATACGACAGAGGCGGGAAGGCGGATGCCGCGCCTGCCGAACGAATGCCACGGAGATTGCAGTCGAGCCATGCCGGGAGCCGGGTGGTTCGATGTGCTGAGAATACCGCCTTTGAGAAAAGGCCAGTGGGCTGGATGCGACGCGGGCAAAGGAGCCATGGAGCTCGCCGCGGGATCGCTCGCCTCGAAGGAATACATCCGCGGGATGCACGGCATGAGCGCCGTTGCCGCCTGCCTGGGATGAACGAAAGAAATCGGTTGAAATGGTGACGTCCGAGTTCAAACTTTTCAAATTCATGCTGATGGGCATGTCGATAGCCGTAGCGCTGGCGCTGTCCGGTCCATGCCGCGCATTCGACATTAAAGGTGGCGTCAGCAAGGAATCCGGACCCTTCGACCTCTTCAAGTTCGGCTTCAAGGCCTATAAGAACGGACAGAAGGAAGAGGCGGTCGAAGCCTATAAATACGCCGCCGAAAAGGGCCACACCGGCTCGCGCTGGGCGCTCGCCAACATGTATGCCGATGGCGACGGTGTCACGCAGGATGATTTCGAAGCCTTCAAGATCTACAGCGAGATCGCCCAGCAGGGCGTCGAACCCGGTTCGGAAGACACGGGCTTCTTCGTCAACGCGCTGCTCTCGCTCGCCAGCTATTACAAGCACGGCATTGCCGACAGTCCGGTCAGGATCGACCTCAGCCAGGCGCGCCAGCTTTATTTTCAGGTGGCTTCCACCTTTGGTGTCCCCGAGGCGCAGTTTCAGCTGGCGCAGATGATGCTGGCCGGCGAGGGCGGCAATGCCAGCCCGCAGCAGGCGAAGAAATGGCTGAACCAGGCCCGCAAGAGCGGCCATCCCGGCGCCATGGCGGTCTTCGGCAATATTCTTTTCGACGAAGGCCAGACGGCCCGCGGTCTGGCGCTGATGACGGCAGCACTCGACCGTTGCAAGCCCAAGGACTGCGGCTGGATGGAAGCGCTGCAGGAGCAGGCCTTCTCGGTTGCCAACGAGGCCGACCGCCGCACGGCGGTATCGCTGTCGCACTCCATCGCGAGCGGTACCGACGACTGAGGTGAGGCGGAAGGCTTCAGCCCGCGAAATCGAAATAGGCGATGACAGGCACGTGGTCGGACGGCTTTTCCCAGGCCCGCACATGTTTTTCGATCGCAGCTGACGTCATCCTGTCGGCAGCTTCTGGCGACAGCAGCAGATGGTCGATGCGGATGCCGTTATTCTTCGGCCAGGCGCCGGCCTGATAATCCCAGAAGGAATAGAGCTGCGTCGCATCCGTCGTGGCGCGCAGCGCATCCGTCAGGCCGAGATTTTCGAGCCTGCGGAACGCCTCCCGTGTCTGCGGCAGAAACAGTGCATCGTTTTCCCAGACCTTGGGATCGAAGCAGTCGTGCGGTTCCGGGATGACATTGTAATCGCCGGCAAGAACCAGCATCTCTTCATAGGCCAGCCGTTCGGCGGCGAACGTCCGCAGGCGCTCCATCCAGGCGAGCTTGTAAGGATATTTCTCCGTTTCGACAGGATTGCCGTTCGGCAGGTAGAGGCAGCAGACGCGCAGGATTCGCGTGTCGGACAGGGTGAACGCCGCTTCGAGGAAACGCGCCTGTTCGTCCAGCGGATCGCCGGGAAGGCCGCGGTTCACTTCGAAAGGTGAATTTTTGGAGAGAATCGCGACGCCATTGAAGCCCTTCTGGCCGTGCGTCTCGACGTGATACCCAAGCGCCTCGATCTCCAGCCGCGGGAAACCTTCGTCGACCGTCTTGATCTCCTGCAGGCAGACGATATCCGGATCGGAATCCTTCAGCCATTGCGTGAGATTGTCGATGCGCGCCTTGACGCCGTTGATGTTCCAAGTCGCGATCTTCATCTCTTCGCCCTGTTCGCTGCGTGCGCTTCTTTTATCGCGGTCTTTCGCCGGCGGACAAGACGATAAACCGGCCGGAAGCAAAACTTCGGCCGGTTCGATGGGGACAATGCCGTGCGTTCAGATATTCAGATCGAGAAACTGGTGCCGCAGCCGCAGCTCGCCACCGCATTCGGGTTCTTGATCTGGAAGGACTGGCCAAGCAGGTTGTCGACGAAGTCGATCTCCGAGCCCGCCATGTAGACGAGCGACAGGCTGTCGATCAGCACTTTGGCATCGTTCTTTTCGACGATGATGTCGTCGTCGCCGGCGCCGTCGGCAAGATCGAACTTGTAGGAAAAGCCCGAACAGCCGCCGCCTTCGACGGAAACGCGCAAGGCGCTCTTGCCGGTTTCAGCGCCGACGATCGCAGCGATACGCTTTGCCGCGGCATCTGAAAGGGTTACACTCGTATCCGTCATGTTTCCTCCTGCCGGGGTCAAGATCCGGAGAGAATGGGTTTTGGCACTTGAATGTTCAAATGCCTGATATCAAAGAAACTTACCATGATATTCGCGAAAAGGCGATGATGCGCCGAAGCGGTTAAGAAAGCGCCTCTTTGCCGTTTCATCGACCTATAGGTATGAAGGGCGATAAGCGGCGTCAATGGGTAGATGCGGCAACATGCAGGATGACGGTGAAGAATGACGATCGATACGCGTGCTTTGGGTTTCGGCAGCAGTGAGAGGGCGGTCTTTGCGGCCGACCCCTGGACGACGCGCGGGCGGCTCTATCAGGAGGACGGTAGCCCGACGCGCTCCGATTTCCAGCGCGACCGCGACCGCATCGTCCACACCACCGCCTTCCGCCGGCTGAAGCACAAGACCCAGGTCTTCATCGCCCAGGACGGCGATCATTACCGAACCCGGCTAACGCACACGATCGAGGTGGCGCAGATCGCTCGCGCGCTTGCCCGCGCCCTGAAGCTCGACGAGGATCTGGCCGAAGGCGTGGCGCTCGTGCACGATTTCGGCCATACGCCGTTCGGTCATACTGGCGAGGACGCGCTGCACGAAGTGCTGCTGCCCTATGGCGGCTTCGACCACAATGCCCAATCGCTGCGCATCGTGACCAAACTGGAGAGGCGTTATGCCGAATTCGACGGCATCAACCTGACATGGGAAAGCCTCGAAGGTCTCGTCAAGCACAATGGCCCGCTTCTGACGCCGGATGGAGTAGGCACGCGCGGTCCCGTGCCGCAGCCGATCCTCGATTATTGCGAGCTGCACGATCTCGAGCTTGCAACCTATGCCAGCCTTGAGGCCCAGGTCGCGGCGATCGCCGACGACATCGCCTACAATACCCACGATATCGACGACGGCCTGCGCTCCGGCTACCTGACTTTCGATATGCTGGAGGAAATCCCGTTTCTTGCCGGGCTGATGGCCGAGGTGAGGGCGCGATATCCGCATCTGGAGCCGAGCCGCTTCACCCATGAGATCATGCGCCGCCAGATTACCCGCATGGTTGAAGACGTGATCGGCGTCGCGCAGCAGCGCCTGTCGCTGCTGCGCCCTGAGAGCGCTGCCGACATCCGCGCTGCCGGCCAGGTTATCGCCACCTTTTCCGAGGGGATGGCCGAGACCGACAGGCAGATCAAGGCGATGCTCTTCAAACGCATCTACCGCAATCCCGATATCATGCGCATCCGCGCCGGTGCCGCCCAGATCGTCACCGATCTCTTTGCTGCCTACATGGCCAATCCCAAGGAGATGCAGAGCCATTACTGGGTAGATCATATCGCCGGCCTGGCCGATGCGCCGAAGGCCCGCCATGTCGGCGATTATCTCGCCGGCATGACCGATACCTATGCGATCAGCGCCCATAGGCGGTTGTTTGACCACACTCCGGATTTGCGATAGGCAGCGGTCGCCCACGCCGAGGGCCGATTTGAGCCTTTGGCACAGCCTATGCATGGAAGAGTGCGATGAACCTTTTTACCGACTTCGAAGCCCGGATCAAAACCGCCCTTGAACAGATCGATCTGGTCAGGGAAAAGCGATCTGAGCTCGATTTCGGCCGCATCACCGTCGAGCCGCCGCGTGACGCGAGCCATGGCGATGTGGCGACCAATGCCGCAATGGTGCTGGCAAAAGTGCTCGGAACCAACCCGCGCGCGCTGGCCGACGTCATCATCACCAAGCTCAAGGAAGATGCTGACGTCGCCGATGTCTCGGTCGCGGGTCCCGGCTTCATCAACATCCGTCTCGCCGTCGGCTACTGGCAGCGGCTGCTCGCCTCGATGATCGGCGCCGGCACCGATTACGGCCGCTCGTCGCTCGGCAAGGGCAAGAAGGTCAATGTCGAATATGTCTCGGCCAATCCGACCGGCCCCATGCATGTCGGCCATTGCCGTGGCGCCGTCGTCGGCGACGCGCTTGCCAACCTGCTCGCTTTTGCCGGTTACGGTGTCGAGAAGGAATATTACATCAACGATGCCGGCTCGCAGATCGACGTGCTCGCCCGTTCCGTCTTCCTGCGCTACCGCGAAGCGCTCGGCGAAAAGATCGGCGAAATCCCCTCGGGTCTCTATCCCGGCGACTATTTGGTGCCCGTTGGTCAGTCGCTTGCCGCCGATTACGGCGTGCGGCTGCACAACATGCCGGAAGACCAATGGATGCCGATCGTCAAGGACCGCACGATCGACGCGATGATGGTGATGATCCGCGACGATCTGGCGGCGCTGAATGTCCATCACGACGTCTTTTTCTCCGAACGCACCCTGCATGCGAATGGTGCGGCCGCGATCCGCACGGCGATCAACGACCTGACCTTCAAGGGCTATGTCTACAAGGGCACGCTGCCGCCGCCGAAGGGCCAGCTTCCCGAGGATTGGGAAGATCGCGAACAGACACTGTTCCGTTCGACCGAGGTGGGCGACGATATCGACCGGCCGCTGATCAAGTCGGACGGCTCCTACACCTATTTCGCCGCCGACGTCGCCTACTTCAAGAACAAGTTCGACCGTGGTTTCGACGAGATGATCTATGTGCTTGGCGCCGACCATGGCGGCTACGTCAAGCGCCTGGAAGCGGTTGCACGCGGCGTTTCGGATGGTCAGGCGAAGCTGACGGTCCTGCTCTGCCAGCTCGTCAAGCTCTACCGCAACGGCGAGCCGGTGAAGATGTCGAAACGCTCGGGCGATTTCGTTACGCTTCGGGACGTCGTCGAAGAAGTCGGCCGTGATTCGGTCCGGTTCATGATGCTTTACCGCAAGAATTCCGAGCCGCTCGACTTCGATTTCGCCAAGGTGACCGAACAGTCGAAAGATAATCCTGTTTTTTACGTGCAGTATGCGCATGCTCGCTGTATGTCGGTCTTCCGGCAGGCGAGGGAGGCCTTTGCCGACCTTGATGTTTCGCCGGAAAATCTCGCGAAAACCGTTGCAGGCATTGGCGATCCGGCCGAATTGCAGCTCGTCGCCAAGCTTGCAGAATTCCCGCGTATCGTTGAGGCGGCGGCCCAGTCGCAGGAGCCGCATCGCGTCGCTTTTTACCTCTACGACGTCGCCAGTTCCTTCCACGCGCACTGGAACAAAGGTAAAGATCAGCCGGAATTACGATTTGTTAATGATAAAAACCGAGAATCAAGTATTGCCAGACTTGGGCTGGTGTACGCCGTCGCGTCGGTTTTGAAGTCGGGACTCGCCATTACAGGCACTGCCGCACCGGACGAAATGCGATAACGTCACCATTTCCCCACAATGCGCTGGCATTTGAGCGTTGGCGTTTGCGAGTGGGAATAAGCATGGCTGATAAACAACTTGCGTATGATACGCGCGGAAAAAACGACCTGTTTGCCGACGATGATCCGTTGGCTGAACTTGCCCGGATCGTCGGCTTCGAGCCGCGTGTTGCGGCGAATACGGTGACTGAGACCGCACGCCGCGAGCCCGCCCTCGATCTCGAAGACGAGCTTGGGCGCGAGTTCGACCGCTACGATTCGCCACGTCCGCTCGCAGAGCTCGATCGGCCGGCCGAGCCGATCTCTGATGATCTCACGCCTGAAGATTACGTCGAGCCCGTTCTCGATGCTTCTCCCGCTGCCGAACATGCGGAGGCTCCTGAGCCGGTTTCGGCTTCCGTCGCCGCCTTTGAGGCTGAAGAAGCAGCTTTGCCCGCCGCAGGCAATGGCGACGCATCTGTCGCCGACTGGGCGGAGCAGCTTTCTCCTGAGCCCGATGCGTCGGTGCAATCGGCCTTCGGCGGTGCGCGCGACCTGATCGAGGAGCTTGAGCTGTCGATCGGCGCAGCACCCGTCTCTTCGCTGGCGCAGCCCACCAAGGCGCCGCAATGGTCGGCTGCCAGCATCAGGCTGCCGCTTGCCAATTTCCATGCTCCGAAGCGCGAGGAACCGGTTGTTTTGCCGGAACCTGTGGCCGAAACGGTCGCGGCACCGGTTGCTGAAGCACCGTCCGCCGATCTTCCTGTAGTCGAGCCTCAATCTGTCATCGAGCCGCCGGCGCTTGTCGCCGCTGTCGAGCCTTCCGAGGAATTCGAATCCGCTTCGCCGTCACTTGGCTTTCCCGCCGAGCTCGATCGCCATGATGAGGTGATCGCGCCGGAAGAGACCGCCGAGGCCGAAGAATTCGTCGAAGTCGAGGAAGAGCTGGAGGATTTCGGGTCCGACGCCGGTTTCGATCTCATCGCCGCCGCCGTCGAAGGCGAGATCCGGGCCGATGCCGCGCTGACCGAGGTCGTGCCTGATGTTCCGCACACCGCCGGCACGTTCGATCTCGACGATCTGCTCGCCGACGTCTCGCGTTATCCGGTACCGCAACGTGCCAATCCGGCGCCCGTCTCGCCGCAGCCCGCATCGATCGAGGCAGCGCCCGTTCCGGCCGCCCCTGTGGCCGCCGAACCTGTTCAGTCCGAGGTGATTGCGCCCCCGCCGCTCGCCGCGGCACCCGTCCGGCCTGCTCCGGTCGAGCCGGCAACGGTCTATGCCGAAGCCGCAAGACCGGTCGCGCCGCAGCTTGCCGAGGTCGTTACGCCCCAGCCTGCCGTGACGGCATATTCGCCGGCGCCGCAGCCGGTACCGGAAGCCGACGACCCCTTCGCCGGCCATGATTTCGAACTGGATCTTGCCGGCATCGAGCTGGAACTCACCGATCTCGATTTCTCCGAGCCGTCCGAGCCGGCACCGCAGCCTGAGCCGCCAGCCCCTGCTCCCCAGCAGGCCGCGGCCGTCGCTCCTCGGCCCGCTCCCGTTTTTGCTCCTGAGCCGCCGGCTCCTGCTTTTGAGCAGGCCGCTGACGCTCCTGCGCGGTCCGCTCCGGCCTTCGTTCCCGAACCGCATGCTCCAGCTCCGACTTTCAACTGGGCGCCTGTTTCGGACACGACCGAAGACCTGCCATTCGATCCGGCGATGATCTCGGATCCGGAGGATCGTCCCGAGGCCGTCGACGACATGCACGTGCCGGCGCTGCCGCCGGTCGAGCAGCCCGCGCCGGTCGCGAAATCTGCGGATTTCGATTTCGATCTCGACGCCGAGATCGCCAGCTTCTTTGAACCGGCCAAACCGCGGCAAACGTCGGCACCGGTCAGGGATACCGCCGCCGCTGCCGCAAAGCCGGTCAAGCCCACCATCGCTGATGGCCTCGATGATTTCGAACGGGCGCTGGAGGAGGATTTCCGCCGCAGCGTGCGCGAGCCGGTCGAGCGCCGCGAGACCTCCGAAGTCCGTATCGAATCGGCAAGCCAGGCCGCTGATTTCAGCCGCGCCCGGTCGATGCGCCAGCTGCTTGCCGGGGCCGTCGTGCTCGTGGTCTTCGCCGGCGTCGGTTATGGCGTCTATTCCTCCGTCTGGAACGGCGAGGGGCTCGGCATTGTCGCGTCCGGCGAGCCGCGCGTGATCACCGCCGACAAGGAGCCGGTCAAGGTCGTTCCGGAAAATCCCGGCGGCAAGACCGTGCCCAACCAGGACAAGGCGGTCTACGACCGCGTTGCGGGTTCTGCCGAAGAGCCGAAGCAGAAGGCGCTCGTTTCTTCCGATGAGGCGCCCGTCGATGTCGTCCAGCGCACGCTGACACCGGAAGCGCTGCCCGAGGACGACGAGAACGCCAACGCTGACGATCAGGTCACGCCGACTGCGGTCGGTGAGACGGAGGATCCGCGTCTGCTGCCAACCCAGGACAACGCCGACAACGCTCCGGCAACCGACGCCGACAAGACGCCGTCCGTTTCTCCGCGCAAGGTTCGCACAATGATCGTCAAACCTGACGGTACGTTGGTTGCCCGCGAGGAACCAGCGCCCGTCGACCAGCCGACACCGTCTGCCCCGGCGACGCAGTCTGCCCCGGCGACGCAGTCTGCCCAGGCGACCCAGTCTGCCCAGGCGACGCCGCCGGCTCAGCCGCCGTTCACGGCTCCGTCGACCCCGCCCGTGCCGCCCGTCGGTGGAACGGCCGCAAGCTTCCCAGCAAGAGCCGAGGTTGCTTCCGCCGATGCGCGTTCCGCAGCCCCCGTCGAAACCGCGCCGGTACAGCCGCCGCTCGCCGGCAGTGCTGACGCACAGGCCGCAAATCCCGCTCAGGTCGCTCCGCCGGTGCGTCCGGTCAAGACCTCGGCCACTGCCGATACCGCTCCAATCCCGACCGCCCGTCCGGTTGACCAGCCCGTCAACGTCGTAGGCACAGTGACCGAGAAGGGCAATGTCCGCCCGCCTGCCCAGCAGCCGAAGCCCACACAGCAGCCGAAGACGACTGAAGTCGCGGCCGCAGCACCTGTCGCCGCAAAGCCGCAGCAGGCCGCATCCGCCGGCGGCTACGGCATCCAGATCGCCTCGCTGCCTTCGGAAGACGAGGCGACCAAATCCTATGCCAACCTGTCGAAGAAATTCGCCAGCGTGCTTGGCGGCCGCAGCCACGAGATCCGCAGGGCCGATATCGCCGGCAAGGGCACTTTCTACCGTGTCCGCATTCCGGCCGGTTCCAAGGACGAGGCCGCAGCACTCTGCGAACAGTATCGCGCGGCGGGCGGAAGCTGCTTGATCTCCAAGTAAGGATCAGGTCCTGAATATGAGAGCGGCGGGCTGGATCGGTCCGCCGCTCTTTTTTGTGCATCGGGCCGAAAACCTGCTCCTGTAGAATGCTTCAATCTGACCAGGAAAGGCTCTAAGATTCGGATATGACCGAATCAAAAGCGATGATCCTTGGCTGCAACGGCCTTGCCCTCACTTCCGAAGAGAAGGCCTTTTACCGGGGCGAACGACCCTGGGGCTTCATCCTCTTCGGGCGCAACATCTCCGAAGCGCGGCAGATCGCCGACCTCGTCGCCGAACTGCGCGACAGCGTCGGCTGGCATGCGCCGGTGCTGATCGACCAGGAGGGCGGCCGCGTCCAGCGCATCCGTCCACCCGTTCTGGCGCGTTATCCTTCCGGCCAGGCGCTCGGCGAGCTCTATCGCCGCGATCGGGCACTCGGCCTGCGCGCCGCCTGGCTGATGTCACGGCTGCACGCCTTCGACCTTTCGAGCCTCGGCATCGATGTCGATTGCCTGCCGGTGCTGGATGTGCCGGTCGAGGGCAGCAGCAACGTCATCGGCGACCGCGCCTATGGCGCCGATCCCGAAACCGTCATCGCGATGGGAAGGGCGGCTGCCGAGGGGCTGAAGGCCGGCGGCCTGTTACCTGTCATGAAACATATGCCCGGCCATGGTCGCGGCTTTGCCGATTCACATCTGGAACTGCCTGTTGTCACCGTCTCGCGCGACGAGCTGGAGCTCCATGATTTTCCGCCTTTTGTCGCGATGAAGGACGAGTTGATGGCAATGACCTGCCATCTCGTCTTCACCGCCATCGACCCGGACAATCCGGCGACGTGCTCGCGCAAGGTGATCGACGGCATCATCCGCAAGCACATCGGCTTTAACGGTCTGCTGCTCTCCGACGACAGCTCGATGAACGCTCTTTCCGGCACGATCGGTGAACGCGCGGCGAATATCATTGCAGGCGGATGCGATATTGTGCTGCATTGCAACGGCAATATGGACGAGATGCTAGATGTCGTGGCAAATGTTCCGCCGCTCGCCGGCATATCGCTTGCCCGCGCAAAAGCGGTGGAAGCAGGATTCGCGGCGGCGGATACTTCAGATGAAGCGGAATTGAGGGCGGAATTCGAAGCGATGTTTGCGACGGTCTGATCGTAAGGGAGCAGTTAGGTGAACACGGTCAAGGGCACGGAACGTCAGCAGGCGGCAACGCCGATGGACAAGTTGTGGCAGGATAACGGTGCCGAGCGCGCCACCCACGAGCCGGCGCTGGTGATCGACGTCGCCGGCTTCGAAGGTCCGCTCGACCTGTTGCTCTATCTCGCCCGCAACCAGAAGGTCGACCTGTCGCGCATTTCGGTGCTGGCGCTCGCAGAGCAATATCTGCTGTTCATCGAAAGCGCCCGGCGGATCCGCATCGAGCTCGCCGCCGATTACCTCGTCATGGCAGCCTGGCTTGCCTATCTCAAGTCGAAGCTGCTCATTCCCCAGCAGATCAAGGATGACGGCCCTTCCGGCGAGGAGCTGGCGGCAACGCTTGCCTTCCGGCTGAAACGCCTCGAAGCCATGCGCCAGGCGGCGGACGGCCTCGTCAATCGCAACCGCCTCGGCCGCGATATCTTCGTGCGTGGGGCGCCCGAGCATATTCCCGACCGGCAGCAATCCGCTTATGCGGCGAGCCTCTACGATCTCTTGACCGCCTATGCGGCACTACGCCAGCGCCATGCCGTCACCCAGGTAACGATCGAGCGGCGTACCGTCTGGTCGCTGACCGATGCCCGCGAGCTGCTGACCAAGATGATCGGCGAGGTCGCTGACTGGACGGCGATGGAGCATTATCTGCTGCGGTATCTCGCAGCGCCCGAGGAACGCGTCACCGCAATCGCCAGCGCCTTTGCCGCTTCGTTGGAGCTGGTGCGCGAGGGCAAGCTCGAAATCCGCCAGGACGGCGCTTTTCAGCCGATATACATGCGCCGCGGTCCCAAACATGCCACGCTGCAAGTGGTCGAACAGGAGCAGCCGGCTTGATCGATCCGAAGAGCGAAGAGGATTTCGAGGACAATTACGAAGACAGGGGCCGCGACCTGCAGGCCGAGATCGAGGCGGAGCGTATCGCCGAGGCGCTGGTCTTCGCCTCCTCGCAGCCGGTCTCCGAAGCCTTCCTCGCCGAGCGCCTGCCTGAGAAGACCGATGTGCATGCGATCATGCTGCGCCTGAAGGAGCAATATGCGCCGCGGGGCGTCAATCTCCTGCAGGTCGAAGGCGCCTGGGCCTTCCGTACCGCCGCCGACCTGTCCTTCGTCATCCGCCGTGATGACAATGAGGTGAAGAAGCTGTCGCGCGCCGCACTGGAAGTGCTGGCGATCATCGCCTATCACCAGCCCGTGACACGTGCTGAAATCGAGGATATCCGCGGCGTCCAGACCTCGCGCGGCACGCTCGACGTGCTGATGGAAGCCGGCTGGGTGCGGTTCCGTGGCCGCCGCCGCACACCGGGCCGGCCGGTGACATTGGGCACGACACGCGATTTCCTCGACCATTTCGGTCTCGAAGAGCTGCGTGACCTGCCTGGTCTCGAAGAGTTGAAGGGAGCGGGCTTGCTGTCGGGCCGCATTCCGGCAAACTTCAATATTCCCTCGCCGTTGATGAACGACGAACTGACCGAGGACGAAGACCCGATCACCCAGATGGACCTCGAGGAACTGGGGTTGCTGGCGCCACGCGGCACCTCCGAAGA
Source organism: Rhizobium sp. SRDI943 (assembly GCF_057653695.1). NCBI lineage: Bacteria > Pseudomonadati > Pseudomonadota > Alphaproteobacteria > Hyphomicrobiales > Rhizobiaceae > Rhizobium > Rhizobium sp. SRDI943. Next base: position 1,615,067 of record NZ_CM172787.1, read on the forward strand.
TTGAGGGGCTTGCGTCTTGCTTTTGCCATGCATGGCGAAAACAATGGAGCCAGCACTTTTCGATGGGTCAATGGCTTGTCACAAAGGGCGATACCGTGACATTAAGCTCAGTTCAAAGAGCTTGATGTTGGAAATGATGTGGGAAATCCCCACATCGTGGGAACATAGAAACAGGGAGTAAGCGTAATGATGGGTTCTTTTAGCATGTGGCACTGGTTGATCGTTCTGGTCATCGTGCTGTTGTTGTTCGGTCGCGGCAAGATCCCGGAGCTGATGGGCGACGTTGCCAAGGGCATCAAGAGCTTCAAGAAGGGCATGACGGACGACGACGCGCCCGACACGGCAAAGACCGTCGATCACAAGGCCGACGAAACGAAGTAACCAAGTCCGGGAAAAAGCGCAGCCCCCGCGCTTCCCGTCCAGGAGCCTTGCATGTTCGATATTGGTTGGACCGAGCTTTTGGTCATCGCGGTCGTACTGATCGTGGTCGTCGGTCCCAAGGATTTGCCGCCGATGCTGCGCGCTTTCGGCAAGATGACGCAGCGTGCCCGCAAGGTGGCGGGCGATTTCCGCGCGCAGTTCGATGAAGCGTTGCGCGAAGCCGAGCTTGACGATGTCCGCCAGACGATCAGCGACGCCCAGAAACTGAACCCGGTCAACAGCCTGCGCGAGGCGATGAACCCGCTTCGCCAGATGGGCAACGAGATCAAGGCCGACCTGCAGAAGTCGACCACCGTCACGGAAAACAAGACCGAGGTGCCGCCCGATGCTGTCGCAGCCCCGACGCCGTCGATGAGCCTGCCGGAAACGCCGCCATTGGTCGCGACACCTGCGCCGTCGGAACCGGTCGCAGCAGCGATCGTGCAGGCCGATATGGTTGCCGCCAAGCCGAAGGCCGTGCGCAAGCCGCTCGTCAAGGCTGCCGACAAGGTCGATTCTGCGGCCGCTATTGCCATGCCTGTGGAAAAACCGAAGCGCACGACGGCAGCCAGGAAGCCTGCAACGCTGAAGACGCCGGCGCAGACAAAGAAGGACGAGGCATGAGCGGTGATACCGAAGATAAGCCGCAGCCGTTGATCGAGCACCTGATGGAGCTGCGCAGGCGGCTGATGTGGTCGATCGGCGCGTTTTTCGTCGCCTTCATCGCATGCTTCTTTTTTGCCAAGCATCTCTTCAACTATCTGGTCATTCCCTACAAGACAGCCGTAATTTGGGCGCATCTTGACGTCGAGAAAGCCCAGCTCATCTATACCGCGCCGCAGGAATTCTTCTTCACCCAGGTCAAGGTGGCGATGTTCGGCGGCCTTGTGGTCGCTTTCCCGATCATTGCCGCCCAGGTCTACAAGTTCGTGGCGCCGGGTCTCTACAAGAACGAGCGCCAGGCTTTCCTGCCGTTCCTGATCGCCTCGCCGGTGCTGTTCCTGATGGGCGGCGCGCTCGTCTATTTCTTCTTCACGCCGATGGTCATGTGGTTCTTCCTGTCGATGCAGCAGGCGCCGGGTCATGACGAGGTGGCCATCTCGCTGATGCCGAAGGTCTCGGAATATCTGAGCCTGATCATGACGCTGGTCTTCTCCTTCGGCCTCGTCTTCCAGCTTCCCGTCGTCACTACGCTGCTCGCCCGTGTCGGTCTTCTGACGTCGCAATGGCTCGCCGAAAAGCGCAAGTTTGCCATCGTGCTCGCCTTTGTCGTGGCCGCCGTGCTGACGCCGCCGGATCCGATGTCCCAGATCGGCCTTGCGATACCGACGATCCTTCTCTACGAGATTTCCATCCATGCGGCGCGACTCGTGGAGCGTCAGCGTGCCCGGCAGGCGGTCGAAAAGGAAACCGGATCCGCAGATGTTGCCAAGACGGACAGCGTCTGAGCTGCGATCTCGAAATCCCTTCATGAACGCCGTCGACTGCTTAGTCCTTAAATCGGAATCGGTTTAAGGAATTATGCAGCAATTCAAAGTGTTACAGTGTCCCTTGTGCGTCTGAAAAGTCGCGCGGCGCTGTAACATCCGGTCGAGGCCCGATCTGGCTTTGGCCGGGTCACCTCTGTTGCAACGACCTGGAACGACGATGCTCGATATCAAATGGATCCGTGAGAATCCCGAAGCGCTCGATGCCGCCCTTGCCAAGCGCGGCGCGGAGCCTCTGGCCCAAAGTCTCGTTGCTCTCGATGAAAAGCGCCGCTCTGCCGTGCAGAAGGCACAGGACTTGCTGTCCCGCCGCAACCTCGCCTCCAAAGAGATCGGTGCGGCGATGGCCCAGAAGAATGGCGAGCTTGCCGAGAAGCTGAAGGCGGAGGTCTCTGAACTGAAGACCCTGCTGCCGGCGATCGAGGAAGAGGACCGGCAGCTGACGGCCGAACTCAACGACGCGCTCTCGCGCATCCCGAATATACCTTTCGACGACGTCCCTGTCGGCAAGGATGAGCATGACAATGTCGTCACCCGCACCGTCGGCGAAAAGCCGCGCTGGAACCACGCGCCGAAGGAGCACTTCGAAATCGGCGAAGCGCTCGGCTATATGGATTTCGAGCGCGCCGCCAAGCTCTCCGGCTCGCGCTTCACGGTTCTGACCGGGCCGCTCGCCAGGCTCGAGCGCGCGCTCGGCCAGTTCATGATCGATCTCCACACGAGCGAGCACGGGTATAGCGAAGTCAGCTCGCCGCTGATGGTGCGCGACGAGGCCGTTTATGGCACCGCCCAGCTGCCGAAATTCGCCGACGATCTCTTCAGGACGACTGATGGACGCTGGTTGATCCCGACGGCCGAGGTGACGCTGACCAATCTCGTGCGCGAAGAGATCCTCGATCAGGAAAAGCTGCCGCTCCGCTTTACCGCATTGACGCCGTCCTTCCGCTCGGAAGCGGGCTCGGCCGGCCGCGATACGCGCGGCATGCTGCGCCAGCATCAGTTCTGGAAATGCGAGCTCGTCTCGATCACCGATGCCGAGAGCGCCGTTGCCGAGCATGAGCGCATGACCGCCTGCGCCGAGGAAGTGCTGAAGCGCCTCGGCCTGCATTTCCGCACCATGACGCTTTGCACCGGCGACATGGGTTTCGGCTCGCGCAAGACTTACGATCTCGAAGTCTGGCTGCCGGGGCAGAATGCCTTCCGTGAAATCTCGTCCTGCTCGGTCTGCGGCGATTTTCAGGGCCGGCGGATGAATGCGCGCTACCGCGGCAAGGAAGATAAGAACAACAAGTTCGTGCACACGCTGAATGGTTCCGGCACTGCCGTCGGCCGCTGCCTGATCGCCGTCCTTGAAAATTATCTGAATGAGGATGGTTCCGTCACGATTCCGGACGTTTTGCTGCCTTATATGGGCGGATTGACCAAAATCGAACGGGCGGCCTGAGGCGATGCGCATCCTGCTTACGAATGACGACGGCATTCACGCCGAAGGTCTTGCCGCGCTGGAGCGGATCGCGCGCACGCTGTCCGACGATGTCTGGATCGTCGCGCCCGAGACCGACCAGAGCGGCCTTGCCCATTCGCTGAGCCTCTCCGAACCTCTGAGGCTGCGCAAGATTTCCGAAAAGCATTTCGCCTTGCGCGGCACGCCGACCGATTGCGTCATCATGGGTATCAGGCAGGTGATGGACATCAAGCCGGATCTCGTCCTGTCCGGCGTCAATTCAGGCTCGAACGTCGCCGACGACGTGACCTATTCCGGCACGATCGCCGGCGCCATCGAGGGCACCATGCAGGGCGTGCGCTCCTTCGCGCTGAGCCAGGCCTATCTCTATGAGGACGGCGCGCGCATCGTCCCCTGGGAGGTCTGCGAGACGCATGCGCCGGCTCTTCTGGAAAAGCTGATGGTCCTGGACCTGCCGGATGGCACGTTTCTCAATCTCAACTTCCCGAACTGCCGTCCCGACGAAGTCGACGGTGCCGAGGTGACCATGCAGGGCAAGCTCGCCTTCAATCTGCAGGTCGATGCCCGCTCCGACGGCCGGGGATTTCCTTACTACTGGCTGAAGTTCGGCGAACGCGCCGGCGCCTTCGTCGAAGGCACCGATATTCACGCCCTGAAGCATAATAAGATTTCGGTAACGCCTTTGAAACTGGATCTGACCGATTATTCCGTGACGGACCGCGTGGCGCGGGCCTTGGGATACGGAGCACAAGTTTGACGGCAAGACTGGCGGAGAAGGAGGGCTTTGCTGCGCTCGTCCTCAGATTGCGTGCCGAAGGCATCTCCGATCTCGATCTGCTGACGGCAGTCGAGCAGACGCAGCGCTCGCTGTTCGTGCCGCCGCAATTTGCCGACGACGCCTATTCGAGGCGGACGATCCCGATCGAATGCGGCTCCTTTCTCGAAGGCATCGATTTTGCCGTCCGCATCCTGCATCACCTGAAGCTCAAGCCCGGCCAGCGCGTCCTGGAGATCGGCACCGGAAGCGGCTTTACCGCCGCCGTGATGGGCCGCCTGGCCGAGCGTGTCCTGTCCATCGACCGCTACAAGACGCTGACGACGGCAGCGCAGCGGCGCATGGAATCGCTTGGTTTGCGCAGCGTCGTCATCCGTCAGGCCGACGGCAGCGCCGGCATGCAGGGAGAGGGGACCTTCGATCGCATCCTGGTGACGGCCGCTTTCAACGCGATGCCGCGCTTTTATACCGACCAGCTCGTTTCCGGCGGCTCGATGATCGCGCCGCTGATGATTTCCGAGAACGAGTGTCGCATGGTGCGGCTGACGAAAACCGGTAGCCGTTTCGAACGCGAGGAACTGTTCGACGCTCCCTATCTGCCGATCGTTCCGCGCCTTGCCTCGCTGCTGTAGATGTGGATGATTTCAGGCCGCATCGGCCTGAAATCCGACCATCAAAACAACAGCGCATGAGGTTATGCGAAAGCCGCTCAGGCTTTTTGGCATCATGCTCGGCACACTGCAATTTTTCACCCGTAAGCTATGGTTATCAATTTCTCAAAAATATCGTACTGATTCCAGCATCTTAACTGCGTGGTAATACTAACGCGTTTTAATAGACTCACAAATGGTTGCGTTCTCAGTGGGTCGAGTCATGCGTTTCAGTCTTTCGCCAAAGTTCGGGAAGTCGGCCGGTAATCTTCTGGTTGTTAGCCTGCTGGCAAGTGCCGCAACAGGCTGCAGTTCCGATGTGACACGGTTTGGCGGCTTGTTTTCCTCCTCCGGGCAGGACCAGATCACCACAAGTTCCATTCCGCGCAGGAATATGAACGGTTCTCAAGGTGATCCGGTGCCGCGCGCCGATCTTGGCGGTTCGGCCGTTGCCAGCCAGTCGGGCTACGGCGGCGGCAATGATGCGCTGAATCAGCCTTATCCCGTCCGCCAGGGTTACGATCCGACCCGCACGTCGAGCTCGAGCGCACGTCTCGCTTCCGCGCCGGTCTCCGTGCAGCGTTCAGAATTGGCCGCGCCGACAGCGGCGGCACCCTCCCGGCAGCGGGAAAAGGAAGTCGCGCTCGCTCAGCCTTTCCCGACTGCGCCGCAAGCCGAAAGGCCCCGATTGGTGGCGCCGGCTGCGCCGAAGATGACGCCCGATACGCTGACGACCGGCACGACGCCGAAGGTTTCCGGCTGGTCTGCCACCAACGCTCCGTCGGTGACGCTGCGTCCGGGTGAAAGCATCGCCACCCTCTCCAGGCGTTTTGGCGTACCGGAAAAGGAAATTCTGCGCGTCAATGCTCTGAAGACGGCATCTGCCGCCCAGCCCGGCCAGGCGATCCTGATCCCGACATTCAACGGCGGCAATGCCGCCAAGGCGGCATCGCAGGCGGCTGACCTTTCCAAGCCCGGCAAGATGCCGGATGCGCCGAAGGCGCCTGAGCAGAACGTTGCCGTCATTCCGGGCGCCAATTCCGCCCGCGACAAGACGCTGGCGAGTGCCGATGTCACCGGTAAACTTCCCGCCGGCGCCGGCAAGGATCCGAAGGCGCCTGCCGGCACCTATGTCGTCAAGCAAGGCGATTCCCTGGCAAAGATTGCCAAGGCGACCGGTAGCAATGTCGACGACCTTAAAGCCGCCAACAATCTGTCGGCCAGTTCGCTCCGCATCGGTCAGGCCCTGAAGATCCCGAACGGCACCGCCGACAATATCAAGACCGCCTCGATCCCGGCCGAGAAGGTCGATCCGAAGCCAACTCAGCCGGCGGCTCCCCAGCAGACGGCTTCCGTTCAGCCCGCGCCCTACAAGGCGCCGGCCGCCACCCAGACCGTCGACGATGTCGAGAAGAAGTCGGACGTCAGCTCAGCCGCGCCGGAATCGACCGGCATCGGTAAATATCGCTGGCCGGTGCGCGGCCAGGTCATTGCCTCATACGGTGCCAACGTCAACGGCAACCGCAATGACGGCATCGACATCTCGGTCCCGCAGGGCACGCCGATCAAGGCTGCCGAAAACGGCGTCGTCATCTATGCCGGCAACGGCCTGAAGGAACTCGGCAACACGGTTCTTGTCCGTCACGACGACGGCACCGTCACCGTCTACGGCAACGCCGATACGCTGAGCGTCACCCGCGGCCAGAAGATCCAGCGTGGCCAGACCGTCGCCGTCTCCGGCATGAGCGGCGACGTCAAGCAGCCGCAGGTCCATTTCGAGGTGCGCAAGGATGCGTCCCCGGTCAACCCGATGACTTTCCTGGAATAGGTATTGCGTACCAGGAAACGCAAAAGCCCGGCCACCAGCCGGGCTTTTGTCATTTGATGGATACCGCCCAAAAGTGTGCAGCGGTTCTGGGAGGACGACGTGCAGAAGAAAAAGATCGAAAGTGCCTTGCATGAATCAAGTTCGATGCGACGTGCTTTAGATGTTTAGTCCCGGTCGATGTGAACCCGCATGCGTCCGGCCAGATCCTGAATATATTGCCAGGCGACGCGGCCGGAGCGTGCGCCGCGCGTCGTTGCCCATTCCAGCGCTTCGGCATGCATCTTGTCGCGTTCGAGCCCGAGCTTGAAGTGATCGGCATAGCCGTCGATCATGCCGAGATAATCCTCCTGGCTGCATTTGTGAAAGCCGAGCCAGAGGCCGAAGCGGTCGGAAAGCGAAACCTTCTCCTCGACCGCCTCCGACGGATTGATCGCCGTCGACTGCTCGTTTTCCATCATGTGGCGCGGCAGCAGATGGCGTCGGTTGGAGGTGGCGTAGAACAGCACATTGTCCGGCCGCCCTTCGACGCCGCCGTCGAGTGCCGCCTTCAGCGACTTGTAGGCGGTGTCGTCGTGATCGAAGGAAAGATCGTCGCAGAAGACGATCACGCGGTAGGGTGTGTCCTTCAGGAGGTCGAGCAGATGGGGAAGGCTGGAGATATCCTCACGATGGACTTCTACCAGTTTCAGCAACACACTGCTTTCGCGCCTGACATCCTCGTGCACGGCCTTGACCAGCGAGGATTTGCCCATGCCTCGCGCGCCCCAGAGCAGCACATTGTTGGCGGCATAGCCCTCGGCGAAACGCACCGTATTCTCATGCAGAATGTCGCGCACGTGATCGACGCCGCGGATGAGCGTCAACGCCACCCGGTTCGGCCTCTTGACCGGCTGCAGATGCTGGCGCAATGGCGCCCAGACGAAACAGTCGGCGGCATCCCAGTCGTTGCGGGCGGGCGCCGGTCCGGCAAGACGTTCGACGGCGTCGGCGAGCCGTCTCAGTTCGGCAAGCAGGGCTGTGTTGATTTCCTCGGTCATCGACGGCCTCCTGATTTCTCGCTGCGGCAATCCGCTTTGATCTTTCGATGTCGGTTAGCATGGCGTTTTGAATGCGGAAAGGTTATGAGGCAGCGGAATCGGTACTGTTTCCGGCTGTTTCTGTTGCATTCATCGAAGCCGTAACTATAGTCCGGCAACCTGAAAAGAGAGGCGGAGTTCCGCCGCCCAAGCCTGAGGAGTTTAGCATGTTCATCACCCCGGCATTCGCCCAGAGCGCGACCGATACCGCAACGGGATTCGGCGGCTCCGGTTTCGAAATGATCATCCTGTTCGTGCCGCTGATGGTCGTCTGGTACTTCCTGCTGATCCGTCCGCAGCGCGCACAGGCAAAGAAGCGTGAGGAGACCCTGAAGGCGATCCGTCGCGGCGATCAGGTCGTCACCGGCGGCGGTCTCGTCGGCAAGGTCACCAAGGTCGTCGACGAAAAGGAAGTCGAAGTCGAGATTGCTGACGGCGTGCGCGTGCGCATCGTCCGCAGCGGCATCTCCGAAATTCGCGTCAAGGGTGAACCGGTCAAGGCCGACGCGGCGTAACAAGCGATAACAGCAGGACCGCCGGATCGGAAGATCGTCGAGAGAATGTTGCATTTTTCCCGCTGGAAAACACTTCTGATTTGGCTGGCCGCGTTTGCGGCCATCGTCATCGCTGCGCCCAATCTGCTGACTGAGGCGCAGCGATCCTCCCTGCCGGACTGGTTGCGGCACGACCGCGTAGTGCTTGGGCTCGACCTGCAGGGCGGCTCGCATATCGTTCTAAAGGTCGAGCGTTCCGACATCGTCAGGGACCGCCTGGAAGAGCTGGTCGCCAATGTGCGCAACGCGCTGCGTGGCGCCAGCATCCGCTATACCGGGCTGACCGGCAATGACCAGACCGTCACCGTCCGGATCACCGATCCGGCCCAGACACAGGCGGCGGTCGATCTGCTGAAGCCTTTGACGACGGCCGGCGGACATTCCGGATCTGAGGTTGCGCTGCAGCAGGGCGAAGAGGGGCAGCTCTCACTGCAGATTTCCGACGCCGGCATTACTGCTGACGTCGCTTCCGCCCGGACCCGCTCGCTCGATATCGTTGGCCGCCGCATCGCCGGATTCGGCTATGATAATTTCCTCGTTCACCCCGATGGCGCCGACCGGATCGTCGTGCAGGTGCTGGGATCGGTCGACGCGGAGCGGCTGAAGAATATCCTGAACCAGCCGGCCAAGCTTTCCTTTCATTTGATCGACGAAAGCATGTCGGGGCAGGAGGCGCTGAACGGCCGTTGGCCGGCGACATCGCAGGTGCTCTATTCGCTTGACGATCCGCCGATCCCCTATCTCGTCGACCGCACCGCTTTCGCCAACAGCGGCAACATGGTCGATATCGAGCCTGTCATCGACCCGCAGACGCAGGAGACCTCGATTGCCTACCGTCTCGATGCCGAAGGCACGCAGCGGTTGGCGCAGGCGACCGGGCAGAATATCGGCAAGCATCTTGCCATCGTCTTCGACGACCAGGTGATGTCGTCACCGGTCATCGATGCGGCGATCACCGGCGGCGAGGGCAGGATTTCGGCAAACTTCTCCGAGGATGGCGTCCGCGACCTTGCGATCATGCTGCGCGCCGGCGCCTTGCCAGCGACGCTGACCAGCGTTGAGGAACGCAGCGTCAGCCCGAGATTCGGCGCTGATTCCATCTTCAACGGCATCGTTGCCGGCCTCGTCGCCGTCGTATTGGTCGCGGCACTGATGATCGCGCTCTATCGCATCCTCGGCATCATCGCCGTCGCCTCGCTCTTCCTCAACCTGATCCTCATCGTCGCGGTGCTCAGCCTTGCCGGCGCGACGCTCACCTTGCCCGGGATTGCCGGCATCGTGCTGATTGTCGGCATGGCCGTCGACTCGAACGTTTTGATCTACGAGCGAATCCGCGAAGAGGAGAAGACCACTCATTCCTTTGCGGAGGCCGTCGGCCGCGGTTTCTCGCGCGCATTCGCAACGATCGTCGACGCCAATGTGACGATTTTCATTGCGGCCATCATCCTCTTCTTCCTCGGCAGCGAATCCATCCGCGGTTTCGCGGTGACGCTTGCGGTCGGCATCCTGACGACCGTCTTCACGGCTTTCACGCTGACGCGCTCGATCGTTGCCGTCTGGCTGAGCGCGCGCCATCCCCGGCATCTGCCGAAGAGCGTGCTGACGCATCTTTTCGAGCACGCCAATATCCGCTTCATGGGGATTCGCCGTTATGTCTTTACGGCCTCGGCGGTCATTTCGCTGATCGCCATGGCCGCCTTTGCCACCGTCGGCTTGCATCTCGGCGTCGATTTCACTGGCGGCTCGCTCATCGAGGTGACGGCAAAGCAGGCCAATGCCGAGATCGCCGATATCCACTCGCGCCTCAATGATCTCAATCTCGGCGATGTCAGTGTCGAGCGCACGGGCGGGCCGGCGAATGCGCGGATCCGCATCGCTTCCCAGGGTGGCGGCGAGAATGCCGAGCAGTCGGCGGCGACGCTGGTGCGCGGCGAGCTCCAGGAAGATTATGATTTTCGTCGCGTCGAGGTCGTCGGTCCCGCCATCTCGGGCGAATTGACGATGATGGCGACGCTCGGCGTGCTTGCAGCTCTTGCGGCGATCCTCATCTACATCTGGATCCGCTTCGAATGGCAATTCGCGGTCGGCGCCATCGTCGCAACGCTGCACGACGTCATCATCATGCTCGGTCTCTTCGTCCTCACCGGCATCGAGTTCAACCTGACGAGCATCGCCGCCGTACTGACCATCGTCGGTTATTCCTTAAACGATACGGTCGTGGTCTACGACCGAATGCGCGAAAATCTCAAACGATACAAGAAGATGCCGCTGCCGATCCTGATCGATGCCTCGATCAATCAGACGCTGTCTCGCACCGTTCTGACCGCGGCGACGACGCTGATCGCCTTGCTGGCGCTCTTTCTCTTCGGCGGCGAAGTCATCCGCTCCTTCACCTTTGCGATGCTCTTCGGCGTCGCTCTCGGCACCTTTTCTTCGATCTATATCGCTGCTCCTGTCTTGATCGTCTTCCGGCTGCGGCCGGAGGCTCCCGACGGGGAAGAGAGCAACAAGACGGATGCTGGTGTAAAATCCGGCACGGTGGTTTGAAAACATGGCAAAAGGCATAGAAATCCGCGCTGCGCATTTCCCCGGGCGCGCTCCGATCGATGCTTACGGCAATGGTGGCTTTCGTTTTGCCGACATGTCGCATCGCGGCTCGATCCTTTGCCTGCCCTCCGGCATTCATGGCTGGGACATGGATATGTCGAAACCGCTGTCGCCTGAAAACTTTCGCCGGGTGCTGGATGAGGCCGCCGATATCGAGGTTCTGCTCGTTGGTACCGGAACCGAGCTTCGCCGTCTGCCCGAGGAATTGAGGCTGGCGCTGAAGTCGCGCGGCATCTCCTCCGATCCGATGAGTACCGGAGCGGCGGTGCGCACCTTCAATATCATGCTCGCCGAGCAACGTGCCGTCGCCGCGGCGTTGATTGCGGTCTGACGATGACTGAAGCGAATATTGCGACGAACCAGGAGATCTGCCTGGCGATGCTGCGTGACAGCGATCGCGACCGCTATCTCGCCTGTCTGCTGTCGCCGGAGGCAAAGCGCGGCGCGCTTGCAGCTCTTTATGCCTTCAATGCCGAGCTTGCCCGCATCCGTGATCTCGTGCACGAGCCGTTGCCCGGCGAGGTACGGCTGCAATATTGGCACGATCTTCTGGAGGGCAGCGCGCATGGCTCGACAGCGGCCAATCCCGTTGCCGCAGCACTTCTGACCGCGATCGAAACGCACCGCCTGCCGCGCAAGACGCTGATCGACATGATCGAGGCCCGCACCTTCGATCTCTATGACGATCCGATGGAGACACGTCTTTCGCTTGAAGGCTATGCCGGTGAAACGGCATCGGCCCTGATCCAGCTCGCAAGCCTGGTGCTTTCGCCGGAGGAAGCCGCACGATCGGCCGACGCCGCCGGCCATGCCGGGGTCGCCCAAGCGGTCGCCGGGCTGTTGCTGCTGATGCCAGTGCATCGCCGCCGCGGCCAGATCTATGTTCCGCTGCAGATCCTTTCGGCCACCGGTCTCGACCGCGATGCCTTCCTCGCCGGAAAAGACAGGCCGCGCATCTCTGCCGCCATCGAGGCCTTCGCCGGCCTCGGTCGCGAACATCTGGCAAAGGCGAGGGCGGCGGGGCCGATTGCGCCGGCCGTCTTTCCAGCCTTCCTGCCGGCGACGCTTGCCGAACCAGTGCTCATCAAGGCGCAGAAACGCGGCGCCTTGCTGTTCGACCGGCCGCTGCAGCCGCCGCAATGGCGCCGCCAGCTGCGGATGGGGCTGGCTGCTGCACGCCGAAAAATCTGATATCGGTCAAATTCGCGCAAGTCTCGCGCGCTACAAGGCTTCCACCGCTACCCTTTGAACGGAGACTCGGCGTGGGCATTATCGTCTGGTGCGTCCTTTTCGCCATCGTCATTTTCATTGCTTTCGTGGCAACACGAATGGCCGCGCAGAACAAGGAAGACGGCCTGCATGACACGGGCCTCGCCATTATCGAATTCGGTCGCGCCTTTCCGAACGAGGCGATCCGTCAGCTGCAGACGACGGAAAATGGCCAGGCCGTCTTCGTGCGTCTGCATGACAACAAGGCCGGCTTCATGCGCAACATGTCGCGCCATTTCGCCTGCCATCTGATCGAGCCGGGCCGGGTGCGCGTCGTGGGCTCGGAAACGGGCAGGGGCTTGGTGATCGACTTTCTCGATGCACCCTATCACAACGGCGATTTCCAATTTGCTTCTGCCAAGGAAGCCTCGGAAGTCTCGCTGTGGCTGCTCGGCAATTATATCGCCGAGCCGGATAAAGACCTGCCGCCCGGCAATATTTCGGCGGCGAACAAGCAGTAATTCATGCCGCCCAAAACCGTGCAGCGTTTTGCGACGACATGCATAAAGCAAAGACTTCAAGCGGGTCGCTTGAACCGGGTTCGATGCGACACGCATAGAAGCGCCGTTCAGGCGCTTTCGGCAAGCGTCGATTCTTGACCGAGCCAGGTCGCGCAGTCGGCAAGGGCGCGGCGAGCGATCAGCTGCCGCTTCATGATCGTCTTGTCCTTGCCGCGGAAGCGCTTGACGCCTTCAGGTTTGACGATCGAACCCGGCTGGAGCTCCGGAAACAACCCGAAATTGATGTTCATCGGCTGGAACGATCGTTTGCCCGGTTCCTCGTCGGTGACTAGGTGCCCACCGGTGATATGACCGAGCAGGGAGCCCAGCGCCGTCGTTGCCGGCGGCAGCGAGATCGCCTCGCCCTTGCGTTCCGCGGCAGCGAAACGCCCGGCCAGTAGACCGACGCTGGCGCTTTCCACATAACCCTCGCAACCGGTGATCTGGCCGGCAAAACGCAGGCCGGGCCGCGATTTCAGCGTCAGCGACGGGTCGAGCAGGGTGGGCGAGTTGATATAGGTATTACGGTGCAGGCCGCCGAGACGGGCAAATTCCGCATTTTCCAGACCCGGGATCATTCGGAAGATGTCCGCCTGCGCGCCATATTTCAATTTCGTCTGGAAACCGACCATATTGTAAAGCGTGCCAAGTGCATTGTCCTGCCGCAGCTGCACGACGGCATAGGCCTTGACTGTCGGGTTATGCGCATTCGTCAGCCCCATCGGCTTCATCGGTCCGTGGCGCAGCGTCTCGCGGCCGCGTTCGGCCATCACCTCGATCGGCAGGCAGCCGTCGAAATAAGGCGTGCCTTCCCATTCCTTGAAACCGACCGTGTCGCCTGATATCAGCGCGTCGACGAAGGCATTGTACTGCGCCTCGTCCATCGGGCAGTTGATGTAATCCTTGCCGGTGCCGCCGGGGCCGACCTTGTCGTAGCGCGACTGATACCAGCAGATATCCATGTCGATGCTCTCGCGGTAGACGATCGGCGCGATGGCGTCGAAGAAAGCAAGCGAATCCTCGCCGGTTTCCGTCTGGATGGCGCTCGCGAGCGACGGAGCCGTCAGCGGTCCGGTGGCAACGATGGCAAGATCCCAGTCCCTCGGCGGCAGGCCGGTGATCTCTTCACGCACGACGGTGATGAGCGGGTGGTCATGGACCGCCTTGGTCACCGCCTCGGAGAAGCCGTCGCGATCGACGGCGAGCGCACCGCCGGCCGGTACCTGGCACCGATCGGCCGCGGCCATGATCAGCGAGCCCGCCATGCGCATCTCGGCATGTATGACGCCGACGGCATTGCTGGTCGCATCGTCGGAACGGAAGGAGTTGGAGCAGACGAGTTCGGCCAGGCCGTCGGTCTTGTGCGCATCTGTGCCGCGCACCCCGCGCATTTCATGCAGGATGACCGGGACGCCGGAACTGGCGATCTGCCAGGCGGCTTCCGAACCGGCAAGCCCGCCGCCGACGACGTGGATAGGGGAATAGGAGGAGATCGTATTCATTCCGGGCTGATATCATGTCGGCCGGTGCGATCCAACACCCCGGAATCAAAAACGGCGCCCTGAGGCGCCGTCTTGGAAGCATCGCGCCCGCTATTAGCGGAACGAGCGGGATGCGATATTCCGGATGTCGTAACGGCTGACGCCGATATCGGACAGGGTCTGGTTCGAAAGGCCGCCGAGTTCGTTGAGCGTACGACGGTAGCTGAGCCAGCTTCTTGCAATGCGGATCGGGTTCATTGTCTTCTTCCTATGTCCGCGGGACGGCGGGATCGCCTGTCTCTCTGCGGTTGATGTCTATATAGGCGCGATCCGTCCGATTGTGCAGTGCAAATAAAAGGCGTCTGCCATGCAATTGTGCACTATGATGCTCGACAATTAGGCGGTGAATATTTTTTGAGCGAGCTAATCATGCGGAAAAACATGCAACCGCCGCGGCCAACCCGTTAAGACAAAAGAAAACGCCCGCTGTGGGTACAGCGGGCGTTTCGATCGAGAACAATCGTGCCTGGGAGGAGCAGCGATCGCCTTGAATTAGCGGGAAGAAGCCTCACGGGCAACGCGATGGATGTCCGAACGGTCGATGCCGAGATCGTGCAATTCGCGGTTGGTCATGCGGCCGAGTTCCGTGATGGTCTGACGATACTTGCGCCAGTTATTGAAAGAGCGAGAGAAGTTCATGTTAAGCCCCTTTCCGAGGGTTTCATCTGCCAGCAGCCACCGATCGGCGCTGACCTCTATTTGATGACCCGAATATATGTTGCGACGCGAAAGACTAAAACACACAAGTTTTCAGATCACCTATGCGAGCTATGCAATGCTTAAAGGGTATTTGACGCAAACTTACCGTTTTTTGGTCAACGAATAGGCAGAATGACTTTTGAGAAAGCAATTCGATTTGGAGAGGCGAATGCGGCCTCGTTGCGGAAAAACGCTACTTCCTCCGGCGGTTCCGCGTCCATTCGGTGCAAAGAGGCGTGCCGCTTCGGATCGGACGTCGCCCACCTCTTCGCAAGGCTGGTGGGGCGGCGTGACGGCAATGTGGCATGACGGCGCCATGCGACGAAAATCCTCTCACTGCCAAGGCTATAATGAAGCTTTGGCTAAACAAAAACGCCCGCCGGGGGAGGATCCGGCGGGCGTGTTATGGTGACTGACAACTGGGAGGAGGAGTGTTGTCAGTCTATCGCAGCGCGCTGGGAGGAGGAGTGCGCAGCTGCGAATCTCGTCACGGACAAAGCATCCGCGGGCGTCCGGCTAATACCGGGCCGGGGCGCCATCCCCGTGCTTCGATGCGTTAATCAATAGTATGACTAATGAGTATTGTGCAGTGCAATAAATTCATGGGGGATATGCGAAAATTGCATACCTCTCCGTTCATAAGCTTATATTAGCGCTTATGACGTTAGCGGCCGGTTAACACTCGATACTATTTAGACCAATGAGGAACTTGTATATTTGTCGCAAGAGCGTTTGCGAACACCCTTGCTGCGTCTATAACGGCGTGAGCTGCAGCGCCGCAGTCGACGTTGCGGAAATCGAGGGGTTGAGCATGTATCGCGGCAGATTGGAGCGGGATCTCTCACTCTGGGTGGGTAAGGGCCTGCTCGGGCAGGAAACGGCAGGTGCGCTACTCGCCGAATATGACAGCCGCCCGGCAAGCTTCAGCCTCGGCCGGGTGCTGATGGCGCTGGCAGCGGTGCTGCTTGCAGCTGCCATCCTGCTTGTCGTCGCCTCCAACTGGGAGGCCATTCCGCGCCTCGTGCGCGTGGGTGGCATCCTTGCCCTGATCTGGGTAGTGCATATCGCCGCCGCCAGGATGCTTGCCCGCGGTGCGACAGCGGCCGCAGGCGGGTTGCTCGTCATCGGCGCGATGAGTTTCGGCGGCGCCATCTCGCTGGTCGGGCAGATGTATCATCTCTCCGGCGACGAGCAGACGGTGATGTATCTGTGGTTCGCGATTGCGACGATCTCGGCGATCCTGTTCCGTTCGGGCGCCGTGACCGTAGTCGCCGGCTTCCTCTCCTGGGCGTCCTTCGCCGTCTATCTTGAGAATAACGACACGCACTGGATAGGGTTCGCCCCCTGGATGGCGCCCGTCATGGCGGTGATCGTCATCGGGCTGGTGCGGTATACCGGCGCCGAGCGGGCCCGCCACCTGGCCTACCTGCTGCTGATCGGCTGGCTTGCATGGCTCTATACTCTTTATGAGGAGATCGCCGTGGCGCTTGCCTTTGCAATCGGCGGCATGGCGGCATTCGTGCTGACGGCCTTGCCCCCCAGGCCTATTGCCTCCTTGGTCGGAACCGCCGGTGCGGCGCCGGCCTTCTACAGCTTCCTCGTCGCCGTAATCGGCTTCCTGCTGCTGCATATCGAGATCGAGGATGGCTGGCGGCTGGTGGTGCTCGGAGTGGTGACGCTTGCCGCTTCCGTGCTGGCGATCGTCCTGCGTGGCAGGGATAATGGCGCGGTGCGATATCTCGCCTACGCGACCTTTGCCGCGGAGATGCTCTATCTCGCCTCCGTCACCGTCGGCTCGATCCTCGGCACGTCGAGCCTCTTCCTCTTCTCCGGTCTCGTGGTGGCGCTTGTCGCTTGGATGGTCATCCGTCTCGAACGGCGTTTTTCGGCGAATGCACAGGGGGAGCGCGCATGAGCTCGTTCATGGCAAGGCTGCAATCCGGCAAGGGCTATCTGCTTTCGGCGATCATCGTCGCCGGTCTGCAGACCCTTATCCTCGGCACGATCATCCAGAGCCGGGCGTCGATCCTCAGCGACGGCGCCGAGGTGCTGCTGAAGACGGCGCCCGTCGATCCGCGCGATTTCCTGCGCGGCGACTATGTCGTCTTGAACTACGACATTTCCTCGGTGCCGGTGCAGACGGTTTCCGGCGGCATTCCGGCCGAGGCCGGCGAGCGGGTGTTATGGGTCCGGTTGAAGAAGCAGGAGGACGGTTTCTGGACGGTGACCGAATCGTCCTTTCACGAGCTGCCTCCGCAGCCGGAGACCGTGATCCTGCGCAGCCAGCCATTTTATAGTGGCGGACTTGCCGCCGGCGACAGCATGCGTGTCGAATACGGCATCGAGCGTTACTACGTTCCAGAAGGCCAGGGCAAGCCGATCGAGGAGGCCCGCAATGACGGCAATGTCGCCATCGCAGTGCGTGTCTCGCCTGATGGAAGCGCGCAGATCCGCAGCCTGCTGGTTGACGGCAAGCCGGTTTACGACGAGCCGCTTTACTGATCGCGTCACACTTCGGGGCAGGGCGGTTCCGGGGCCGCAAATCCCCTGTCATTTACCGTTCATTTTTCCTTTGCCTCGACCAAATCGGGTGATATAGAGACGCCGCGCTCCGGAAGGCCTCATGCGCAGGCATAGGCATGCGGTTTTGTGAACGCGGGTATGGTGAAATTGGTAGACACGCCAGATTTAGGTTCTGGTGCCGCAAGGCGTGGGAGTTCAAGTCTCTCTACCCGCACCAAGCTGTTTGCAGGCGGGAGACTGAATCGGTTGGCTTAGGGCAGCCGAGAGTTGTCCCGAATAGCCCGCGAGTGCCGTTCCCCCTTGGGCGGAATGATACAGGAATTGGGAAAAGCCACGCGCGGCAGGATCGCCGGCGTCGTGCTCATAGAAACGAACGGCGTCTGGGCACGGCCGCCACGAAATGAAGGTAGGAAGACATGCAGGTTATCGAAACGCTCGCTGAAGGGCTGAAGCGCGAAATCAAGGTCGTTATCCCGGCCAAGGACATGCAAGACAAGATGAATGAGCGTCTTGCCGATGTGAAGGACAAGGTTCGCATCAACGGTTTCCGTCCGGGCAAGGTCCCCGCCGCTCACCTGAAGAAGGTCTACGGCAAGTCGATCATGGCCGACCTCGTCAACGAGATCGTCCGCGAGCAGCCGGCCGCCATCCTGTCTAGCCGCGGCGAGAAGTCGGCCACGCAGCCGGAAATCGCCATGACTGAGGACAAGGACGAAGCCGACAAGATCCTCGCCGCCGAGCAGGATTTCGAATTCACGCTCTCCTATGAAGTGCTGCCGCCGATCGAACTGAAGTCGGTCAAGGGCATCAAGGTCACGCGCGAAGTCATCGACATCTCGGACGACGAAGTCAACGAGCAGGTCCTGAAGGTCGCCGAAAGCGCCCGCGCCTACGAGACCAAGACCGGCAAGGCCGCGAACGGCGACCGCATCACCATGGATTACGTCGGCAAGGTCGACGGTGAAGCCTTCGAGGGCGGCACCGACCAGGGCGCCGAACTGGTGCTCGGCTCCGGTCGCTTCATTCCGGGCTTCGAAGACCAGCTCGTCGGCATCAAGGCCGGCGCCGAGAAGACCATCACCGTGACCTTCCCGGCCGACTACCCGGCCAAGAACCTCGCCGGCAAGGAAGCGACCTTCGACGTCTCAGTCAAGGAAGTCGCCGCACCTGCCGATGTCGAGATCAACGACGAACTCGCCTCCAAGCTCGGCATCGAATCCGCTGACCGCCTTAAGGAAATCGTCCGTGGCCAGATCGAATCGCAGTACGGTTCGCTGACCCGCCAGAAGCTGAAGCGTCAGATCCTCGACCAGCTCGACGAGATGTACAAGTTCGAGACCCCGAACTCGCTCGTCGACGCGGAATATAACGGCATCTGGAGCCAGGTGAACAACGACCTCGCCCAGTCTGGCAAGACCTTCGAGGACGAAGACACGACCGAAGAGAAGGCTCGCGAGGAATACAAGACGCTCGCAGAGCGTCGCGTTCGCCTCGGCCTCGTTCTCTCCGAAATCGGTGAAAAGGCCGGCGTCGAGGTCAGCGAAGACGAGATGCAGCGCGCCATCTACGATCAGCTGCGCCAGTATCCGGGCCAGGAAAAGCAGATCCTCGAATTCTTCCGCAGCCAGCCGGGTGCCGCCGCTTCGATCCGCGCACCGATCTTCGAAGAGAAGGTCATCGATCACCTGCTGACCGAAATCGACGTCACCGACAAGAAGGTGACCAAGGAAGAGCTGCTCGCCGAGGAAGAGGGCGAAGCCAAGGCCGAAACCAAGAAGGCCGCACCGAAGAAGAAGGCTGCCGCCAAGGCCGAAGCAGCTGACGCCGTTGAAGGCGACGAAGCCGCACCGAAGAAGAAGGCTGCTCCGAAGAAGAAGGCGGCTGACGAAAGCGCCGAATAATCGCTTTTTTAGTTCAGAAGTTTGGAAGGCCTCGCCATCGTGCGGGGCCTTTTTCTTTTATCCAGGGCAGTTTCATTCTCGCCGCCTACTCCATTGTGTTTAGTCATCTTGAACAACAAATAGTTGCATTAGCGTATAATTAGATGCAGATTTCGCTGATGGTGGGAGGGACCTGAAAATGACTGCAAAGCATGATATGAAGAAGCTCGTGGAGGAAATCTATGCTGTGCGTGACCGCGGTGATATCGAGGGCACGCTGGCGCTGACTGGTGAGGATTGCACCTTTCGCATTGTCGGCAATGCACGGCTGGGGCCTTTTTCGTCTGAAGCAGCCGGGCCCCATGCCTTTCGTCAAGCAATAACGCAGCTTATCACTGAATGGGATCTGTCAGCTATCAGGACAGTCGGAATCCATGTGGACGAGGACGACCATGTGGTTTTTGCGCATCGCGAAGGCGAGGTCAGGTATATCCCGTCGGGCGTGAGCTTCCATACGGAATTCGTCGACAAGATCCATTTCAAGGACGGGAAGCCAGTCAAGATTGTCGAATTCCTCGACACGCTGCAGGTCGCCGAGACGAGCCAGATTATCCAAATCGCTTAGAGCATGTCGCGCAAAACTGCGCAGCGGTTTTGCGCAGAACGAAAGTCGGAGCCTCCAAGCTTCGACTTTGAAGTCATCCATGATTTCCGGGCGACAGGGCGTCAGCCGCCGTTGCAAGAATTGCCGCTCAATGCGCTGTCAGCTGTGCGACTTTCCTGACATGGCTCACGGCTGCGGCGCCGCCGGCGGTCTGTGTGAAGAGGTGGAGCGTTTCCTCTTCGTCGTCGGCGACCGGCGTCAGAGCCTGATCCATGTAGGTCTTCGACTTTGCATTCCTTGAAATCAGGAATGCCGAAATCGTCAGGCCAATGATCGTGCCGGCGAGCGAAACATGTTTGCGGAAGGTTTCCCAGGCAAAGCGCGGCCAGAAGACCAGCGGATTCTCGCGCGGCAGGTCCGGGCGCCGCTCCGACGGCGTCTTCAGGCGCAGCAGGCCGCTTTGCAGCGGGTGCACGTTTTCCAGCGGCACGGTGGTGGCGAAGGAGACGAGAACCTTGACGAGCCTTGCGAGTGGCACGCCGGTTGCCACGGCGCGGCGTAGCAGCGTCTTCATATGATCAGGCGAATAATAGAGCGCCCAGGCCTCGTGGTAGATGTCTTCCCATTCCTGCTTGCTCATCTTCGGATGCGCGGTGCAGACGTGCTCGACATCGTAGATGTTGAGATCGGCATCCATGTCGACGCCCTTCTTCCACAGGACCTGATGGTCCTCGGAGCCGGGCAGCGGCGTCAGGATGAAGAATTCGATGACGTCGAGCGGCAGCTCTTCCTGGATGATCGCGATGTCGCGGCGGATCGATTCCGGCGTGTCGGCGGGAAAGCCCAGGATATAACCGGCCAGCGTCATGATGCCCTGCGCCTTCCAGGCGAGCAGCATCTTGCGGTATTCGGTGATCTTGTTCTGGTTCTTCTTGGCGGCGGTCAGATTGTCGGGATTGACGTTTTCGAGGCCGATGAAGACTCGGGTGACGCCGGCGCGCCGGGATTTCTCGATGAAATTAGGGATCTTGTGGCAGAGCGTGTCGACCTGGATCATCAGGCCGAGCGGAATGCCGTCCCGCTCCTTGAGCTCGATCAACCGGTCGAAGATCGCTTCCCAATCCTTGTTGCGGGCGAAATTGTCGTCGGTGATGAAGAATTTGTGGATGCCCTGCGCCCAGTTCATCCGCACCAGCTTTTCGACGTCGTCGGCCGAACGGAAGCGCGACTTGCGTCCCTGCACGTTGATGATGGTGCAGAACGAGCACTGATAGGGACAGCCACGTCCGGCATCGAAGCTGGTGCTGAGCCCGAGCGTGCGCTGGATATTGTCCTTCGGCAGGAAAGGAACCGGCGTGCCGCCGATGCCGGGAAGGTCGTTCATGAAATTATAGAGCGGCTTCAGCTCGCCGGCGGCGGCATCGCGCAGCACCATGTCGAGCCGGCCCTCGGCCTCGCCGGCAAACATCGAGATGCCCATATCGCGGCAGGCGTCGAGCCCGACCGCCTTGCCATCCAGCATCGACAGGCAGCCGGAAACATGAAAGCCGCCGATCGTAACCGGCAGGCCGGCATCGCGGAAGGGGCGGGCGATATCGAGGGCGCGCGGATATTGGTTGGTCTGGACGCCGACGAGCGAAATCATGCCGAAATTGTCGTGACGCTTGAACTGCGCCAGCAGTCCGGCGACATCGATCCGCGTATTGGTCTCGTCGATCACGGTGATATCGATCGCCGTATCGTCGCCGAGCACCTTGCGCTCGGCGCATTCGGCGGCAATGCCGTAAAGAGCCGCCAGTGAATTGGACGGAATCATCGCCCGCCACCAGCGGATGACGTAGCCGTCATCGTCATAGTGCGACGGCTTGATCAGGATCAGCTGAAAACGTCTGCGCGCAACTTCCAAGATATGGGACAAGAGTATCTATCTTTCTTTAGAAGCTTTTGCCCGAAGGCAAAATGGCGTTGAAGGCATCTATCAGGCACCACACATCAATGCGATTTAGGGAGGTCAAACTAAGGCATAAAAAAACGGCACGGCGTGCAAACGCTTCGCGAAGTGTATCATTCCTCAATATACTACCCAATATCGAGCAGCAATGCGCGATGGTCGGAGACTTCGGGCGCCTCGACCACCTCGAATTTGGCAACCTTCACCCCCGGCGTCGCCAGCATGTAGTCGGCAAAGCGGCCCTGCTTCAGATAGTAGGAGGTTCGCGTGTCTACAAGGCCGCTTCCGGTGACAAGGTCGGAAAGCCCAAGTCTGGCGAGAATCGCAAAGGTCGCGCTATCAGGCAGCACGTTGAAATCGCCGCAGACGACGAGCCCTTCGTCGCCGGGCCAGACGCCCTCGATGAGCCTCACCAGTGCTGCTGCCTGCTCGTCGCGCGCCGCCGTGTCGCCCTTGCCTGCGGGATCGCGCAGGCCATGCATGTGGGCGATGGTTACGGTAGAAGCGCACTCATGGCTGAAGAGACGGATGCAATGGGCGTTTCGCGGCCGCGGATGTTCGCCCCAGCCATCCGCCGAAAAACGGCCATGCACGAAGTCCAGCCCTTGAGCGATGACGGAATGCGTTTTGCGCACGAAGGTCGCGAGCCCGAATTCGGCGACAATGGCGCTATCGCCATTGAAAAGCTCGCCTCTCGAGGTCGGGCAGAAAAAGCCGTCGTGGCCGGGCAGGGCGGTGCTGATCTCGGTAAAGAGATTGAAGCGCTGCGGCAATTCGACATCGCCGTCCCGATAGACCGACCAGCCTGAGCGGGTGCCGGGTGCGCGCAAAACTTCCTGTAGGCACAGCACGTCGGGATCGGCCGTCGTCACATATTCAATCAGTGCCTCATGAAGCCTGCCGCCCCATGCGTTCAGCGAGATGATGCGCAATGTCATTCCGCTCCGTTTGGCGGCAGGACTTAGAAGGCCGATCCCTCGACGACGCGACGGACTTTAGAGTTCCGACTTGATGTCGCCCATCCGGTTCCAGGCATCGAGCCCGGCGATCTTGTAGGCTTCGGCGAGCGTCGGATAGTTGAAGGTGTTCTCGACGAAATATTCGACCGTGCCTTTGAGGTTGAGCACCGCCTGGCCGATATGCACCAGCTCGGTGGCGCCTTCGCCGACGATATGCACGCCGAGCAGGCGGCGGGTCTTCAGCGAGAAGATCAGCTTCAGAAGCCCGGTGTCGAGGCCCATGATATGACCGCGCGACGTTTCGCGGAAGCGGGCAATGCCGCATTCATAGGGAATACCGCGCTCCTTCATCTCTTCTTCGGTCAGGCCGCAGGTCGAAATCTCCGGCACGGCATAAATGCCATAGGGGAAATATTTCGGCGGCTCCTTGGCGACCGCGCCGACCGCGACGCGGGCGGCGATGCGGCCCTGTTCCATCGAGGTCGAGGCAAGGCTCGGAAAGCCGACGACGTCGCCGGCGGCATAGATGTTGGCAACCGATGTCTGGAAGGTTTCCGGATTGACCTTGAGACGGCCGCGGCTGTCGGCTTCGAGGCCGATGGCCTGAAGATTCAGCGCATCAGTCGCCCCCATGCGGCCGGCGGCGAAAAGCACCATGTCGGTCGTCAGGCGTCGGCCGCTGTCGAGCGTCAGTTCGACCTTGCCGTTTTCGAGCCTCTCCACCTTGTCGGCCTTCTGGCCGAGCAGCAGCTTCATGTTGCGGTCGCGCAGCTGGTAGGTAAAATCCTCGATGATTTCCTTGTCGATGAAGTCGAGCATTGTCGCCTTCGGGTCGATAACGGTGACGGCGGTGTCGAGCGCGCTGAAGATCGTCGCATATTCGATGCCGATGACGCCGGCGCCGATAACCACCATCGATCGCGGCAGGTCCTGGATGTCGAGCAGTTCGTCGCTGTCGAGAACGGTCTTGCCGTCGAAGGGCATGTAATCGGGACGGAACGGTTTTGTGCCGACGGCAAGCAGCACGCTGGCGGCGGTGACCTGCGTGGTCTCGCCGTCATCCTTGATCACCTGCAGCGTCGACGCATCGATGAAGCTTGCCTTGCCGCGAATATGCTGCACGCGGTTTCGGGCGAACTGGTGTTCCAGCACCTCGACCTCGTGGTTGAGCGTAATCAGCAGGCGACGCCGCAGGTCATCTGCACTGATCTCTTCCTTGACGCGGTAAGACCGGCCGTAGAAGCCGCGTTCGCGCCAGCCGGAAAGATTAAGCGCAGTCTCGCGCAGCGTTTTGGAAGGGATGGTGCCGGTATGCACGGATACGCCGCCGACGCGTTTGCCCTGCTCGATGACAAGCACTTTCTTGCCGAGTTTTGACGCCTGGATCGCGCCGCGGCGCCCTGCGGGGCCGCTGCCCACCACAACGAGATCGTACTGAAGCATCATCAAGCCCCGGATTGGAAAGGAATCATATTGCGACGCAAAATGTCGCCCGTCCATCGTTAGCCGGTCAATGTTACAGATTGTTTTACGGCCACCTGATTGGTCCTGACGGGTGCTTTTTCGGGCAAGTGAGCCCTTCGAGAAACAGCTTACGCCATGGGTCCTAGCCGACGAACACCGGCAGGGGCGCTTGCCATGCTCGATGGCTCGACGGCTTTTCATGCATGGGTGATGTAGTCCGCGGAAATATCGCCCACCTTGGTGACGCCGAGCAACGCCATATTGCTATGCAGTTCCGTCTTCAGGATATCGGCCGCCTTGAGCACACCCGGTAGGCCCGCGACGGCTGCGGCATAAAGGAACGGCCTGCCCACGAACACGAAACAGGCCCCGAGTGCGAGGGCCTTCATGATGTCCGTTCCACGCCTGAAACCGCCATCGACCATGACGGCAACGCTGTCGCCGACACGGGACGCAATCTCCGGAAGGACCTGAAGGGGAGATGCGGTGCCGTCGAGCTGGCGGCCGCCATGATTGGAGACGATCACGCCATCCGCTCCGGTGTCGACAGCCAGGGCCGCGTCGTCAGGATGCATGATCCCCTTGACCACGAGTTTGCCGGACCACCTGTTGCGTATCCGCTCCAGATGGTTCCAGTTGAGATGGTCGCGCCTGCCGAAATCGCGCGTCACATTCGAAGAGATGATCGGCGCGCCTCTTGTGGCGTAGGAATTTTCAAAATGCGGAATGCCGTGCCGGACGATCGTGCGCAGGAATGTGCCGGTGGTCCAGCGCGGGTGCGAGATGCCCTGCCACGCCAGGCGGAGACCGGGACGCAGAGGTGTCGAAAATCCGGCCCTTACATTGTTTTCACGGTTTGGCAGCGTGGCTGTGTCCACGGTCAGCAGAAGCGTGCGCAAGCCGGCCGCGCCGACGCGATCGATCAAAGCATCGATACGGTCGGGTTCGCCGGGGAGATAGGCCTGAAACCATGCTTGCGGCGAAACTGCAGCTATCTCTTCCAAGGGGATAAGTGATGAACCGCTTATGATCATCGGGATTCCCGATTGATCCGCTCCTTGCGCAAGCACGATGTCACCTCGATAGGCCATCAGCGCGCTGATACCCATCGGCGCGATGCCGAATGGCGCGGCATGGGTCTTGCCGAAGAGGCTCGTCTCGGTGCTGCGTTTCGAGACGTCCCGAAGGACACGAGGCCGGAAGGCATAGGCCTGGAAAGCTTCTGCGTTATGCCGCAGCGACGCATTGGTCTCGGTCGCGCCTGCGATATAACCAAACAGAGGCTTTGGCAGATGTCGCCGCGCCTTTATTTCAAAGTCATCGAGGCAGAGCACGTCGCGGCAGAGCCGGGTCGTTCGGTCGGTGTTGCCGCTGCGAATCGTCATGGAGCTTCATCTTCTCGGGTATTTCGGGCGGGCATTGTCCAGTGAGTAGCGGTGCAGGACTGCATACAATCCCGCACCACCGACTGCTGTCAACTCCAGCATTCAGCAGTCTTCTCGCCTCAGGCTTCTCGCGGGGATGGACCAGGGCAGGTCGACGAGCCGGGGCTCTGCATCTCGTCGGCGAGCAGCCGCAATGTTTGTTCAGATTAGCTTCAGCCCCTTCAGGCTGACATGGCCGTCCTTGCCGATGATGACGTGGTCGTGGACGGTGATATCGAGCGCCTTGGCGGCATCGATGATCACCTTCGTCATGTCGATGTCGGCGCGGGATGGCGTGGGATCGCCGGAGGGGTGGTTGTGGACGAGGCAACCGGAACATTCCGAGAATGCTTGATTAGCAGGGCGGAACGGGGCGGGAGAGGGTGGAACAAAGCGGAACATTTCATAGCGATTTCGTCGTTTACGCGCCAATTACTCGCCAGCGATTTCGGTTCTTGAGCGCAAGCTGCTTTAGTTGGGTACGCAGGGCCAAGCCGTGCTATAGGCGGCTCTGAAGTGACCGACCATCGCTAGTTGCCGGTCCTCCGGATGACTTTCGAGATATTTGCAAATCACGTCGACCATCTGGCCAAGGGTAACCTTCGGCGGAATGCAAATGTTGGCTTTGATCTCTCCGGCGTAGAATTTGATATGCTTGCGGGTGTCTGCGTCCGGTGACGTTATCTCAGCCAGGTTCGCCAGATCAGCATCATTCGCGTGGCTATCCCACCAGCCGCCGACATAGGCAGTGGCAAGGCTTCTGCCGCCCGTACAGTATTCGTACAGGTCATTTCCGTTGAAAAGATCAGCTTGAGCTGATGACGCGGCCAAAAGCAAGGCAACAGCTAGAATCGCGCGCATGAAAATCCCCCGTGAATTGCGGGGGATGGTATCCGAGCGGCAGAGGGAATCAACTGGCGGGCGGCCCTAGATAGAGCGCTCCATTGCAGACTTGAGTTCTTTCCGGAGTTGAGTCTTTCGCTCGATGAGAAATGCCCCAGAAACAGCCCAGACTTCCCCTGAAAACCGGTAGCCGATGAGAACGAGATTCCGGCTTTTGACGGCATAGTAATATTGCCCATTGTAGCCGAACACCCCGTCTTTCTTGGCGGCTGCCATCTGTCGCATCTTGTCTACAGCGGCTTGAGGGACGCCCATGTCCTAGCCCTCCTGCTTCTGTTGGGCGAGGGCGGCTCGAAGTGTCTGAATCGCGCGTAATTCAATAGGGATTAAATCGGTGGACAGTTCGGCCGTGCAGAGGTCATCGAGAGCTGATTGGACGGCGGCACGTAGCCGCTTTACCTCTGCTGCAATATTCTCTTCTAAGGGACGTGCTTCGCGCATATCTCGGACAAAGCACTTAACGTCGAAGCGGGACTGGACCGGTCGTCCGGTCGCATCACAAATCGCAATCGTCTTTTCCGTGCGGTGCAACGAGTACTCGCAAGGCAGTTCAAATTTTTCCACGTTCCATACTTCTCATTCGTTCGTGTTTAGCGCGCTCCACATCTGCGCGGGTAATCGGGGGTGATTCGTTGGCCTTGAGGCCCGCCGCCAGCAGTTCCCAAACGGTCGGCGGCTTCGGAGGCTCCGGCACCAACTCAATCAAAAAACTGAGCTGGGCCGGTTCCATTTAGGCAACCGTGATTTTGGGGTTCACAATGATGATGTCGTCGTCCTCGCCTTCACAGCGAACGTCGATGCTGACGCTCTGGCCGGTGAGGCGGGCGAGGCGGAAAGCAACGCCACGTGCTTCGCTCTCGCATTCCATGGGAACATCAACGCCGTCTGCAAAAGCTTCGTCGCCTTTGAACTGGTTCGGGTCGATGTAGTAGGTGGGGGTAGGCATGCAGGGTGCGGTGAAGCGCATTTCGCAGGCTAGTTCAAATTCTCTTTCGGCATCCATGTCCTCGCTTTCTCTTGGTTATGAGGAATAGTGCCACGTATATTGTAGGTTGTAAACATAATTATATAGTAATTTAAAGTTTAGTGGTCGACTCCATAGAGCGCGACTTCGCACATCTGGTACCGGCTTATCATGGCATAGATGGAGACGATCTGATGGGGTGTCGGCGTGGGCAGGGGCTTAGCGTCCTCAAGCACGACCCTCAGGTGGGCACCTGTCAGCGCACGGGGGTTGAGGACGGCAACCGTGCCGTTCTTGTTCAGCAGGACGTCAAAGAAGCGCGGGGCATAGGTTTGTTTGTAGATTTCCAGCAGCATCAGCGGGAGAACCCGTTGAAGATGACCGTGCATTTCTTGTACCGGTAAATCAGCCGGAAGAGGGTCGTTACCTGCATTCTGGACGGCCGTGCAGGCGTGTCGACGAGAATAATAAGCCTTCCCTTGGCGCGGCCACCTCCTCGCCACGTGGACTCCCCGTTTGGCCCGATGAGAACGTCATATTCTGGCGGCGCGGTCTCTCCGCTCTTGTGGATATGCAGGTTCATCCTGTCCCCCGGATTTGGCGTGAATCCTCAGGGTAGGCGAAATGCTCGTCCGGCGAATCCCCCTTTACCGGACTCTTTTTGGCACAATCTCAAGTAGGACGGCGAGACGGGTGGCTCGGCTAATGTGTAGCACACAGGGCTCTGTCACTGGCACCCGTGAGGGTGGAAGGGGTGGGCGCGAAGCGCGGGTGCCGATAAACAGGTCAACGAATCATTTGATCGATAAGGTATTTGTTGGCGTACATCGCGAAATCTTTGCCATAGGTCGTCAGATGAAAGGTGGTATTGATGCCGTTTTTCTTCGGCGTCTGCGTGAATTCCACCAAATTGTGAGAAGAGAACTCGGCAAGCAGTTTGGCGACATCTTCCATGTCGGTGCCCTCGATCTTATCAAAATGCAGCCTTAGGGTCTGGATAAGCTCATACGGTGCGCAACCAATCGCTAGCCGTTTATGGCAAGCAAGAAACATGTCGAGCACCGAGGCAAGCTCGTCTTCAATGTGGTATCCATCGAAATACTCGTTGATGAACGACATGCTCATCTCCTGAATCCGATACACCACATCGGGAGGAACGGTGATGCTGGTATTCCCAGACAGAGCGGAAAGCTTCTCCTGCAGTAGGCGCTTTTCCTCCGACAATCTGGAAATTTCCTCCATAACCTGCATGGATGGAACGGTGCTGGCCTTAACCCATCCGTTACGAGGCTTATCCCGAAACAGCTCATGAAGCGCGAGGGCGACTTTGCCACTGAGGTCGTCCGGGTTCGTCCAAAACTTGCTTAGTTTTTCTTTGGCCAGATTTCGAAACGCCTCAACCTGCATGCGCAAATCTACGTCTACCCGGTCAACAGGCAGTGTGCGCCGGACATGGTCAGCCAAAAGGAAGGCAACGACAGGTATGCCTTTGGCGGTCGCGTATTCGTATTCCATTTGCGTATAGCTTTTGCCGTCGAGCATGGAGCCATAGCGTTCGGCGATAATGACCACGTAATAGTCGCTCTCGTCGATCCGACGCGTTATGTATTCCCATTGCGTGCTATCGCTGGCTTGAAAAGCCTCCATCCCGATGGGGATATGGCCCATATTCATGATCATCTCGATGACCTTCCGCCGTTCCTCCTGAAGGTCGGTGAAAGTCGAGCTGACAAAGATTTGATATTTTACTTCCATAAGGGCCTCGCACGCGTGATTGCGAATCATACTACCGCAGAGTTGCCGTTGCTGGTTGGCGACGGGTTATCCCCAATAGAAAACGCCCCATTGCTGGGGCGTCAGTTCAGGTCATACAGTAGCACTCGGCATATCGGGCCGTGGGCGGTGGCAATCTCCTGATAGAGGTGGCACTCGTCGACAGAGTTCATCTTCATAAGGAACTCGATCGCGCCTTTCTGGTCAGTCGTCAGCCATCGCGGCCCATTCTCCAGCACTACCTGCATCATATCTTCCAGCTCAACCCTTGGCACCGGCGACATGCCGTAGAGATTGCCGTGCCGGTCGATGTAGGCGTCGAACAGCGGGGGATGGGCCTCATTGGACATGTAGAGTTCAATAAACATGATGATGCTCCATAAAAAAGGCCCCGCACATTCGCGTGCAGGGCCAGTCAACCGCCGATCGCCGGGAGGACGCGGGGCGGGATTGGTCGGGCATTTTTTACATGCGGCCCGTGCGCATGAGAGCCTTGCGACCTATTGCCGTCATGGCCCTTGGTCGGCGTGGTAGCGATAGGTTTTCAGGCATCTGGGAGAGCGGGACGGTTTACCTCAGCCCCGCAAGAGGAGATGAAGGATCACCTCGCTTTCAATTCACCACGTCAAAGGCTTTCCAGCCGATGCAGCGGCATTCTGCCGTTTCACATTTCTCGCAAGGACGCTTGAAGTCCTTGGCGCGGTTTGCCGTCATACGCGGCGGTAAGTCAGGTAATTCAAACTGCTCCTCGATATCCTCCCGAAGATGGCTTGGGTTAACGGTCATGATGTTGCTCCTGTTTGGATGCAGCTGAATCATGAGGCGGTTGTGGGAATCCGTCAAAGTATACTTCAGGGTGTAGGAAGGCGCGTCGGGGCATAGCGGCGCATAGGCTGCGCGAACCTCAAGAATCGGCCATGATGGTCGGACGCTGGGGGAGAAGTTATTATGCGATCCGTCTTGTTGGTGCTGTCGCTGGGCCTGAACGTCTGGATGGGGGTCGCATTAGCCAGGCTAGAGAACTACCACTACGCATCTCAGCTGGGGATGTGCGCCGAATACCTCGGACCTGACCTGAGCCAGCAAATCAAGCGCGACAACTGCCTGGACGGGAAGCAGACGCGTACGAGCGCCCTCTGGCATATTTTTTACGCCCTCACAAACTAACGGTGGGAGGATGCTTGGTTGCTGCCATCCGCAACCCGACCATTGCCTGCCTAAGCAGGACCGATCGTCTATAAAATCCCATCACATAGGCGCCTACAAGGGCCACAAGCGCGATTGTTCTCCATGAGGTGGCCACTTCGAAGGAGACGACTGACTCCATTGCACCGAGGTCTGTGTGTGTTTGATTCAGGCTGTCGTAAACTGACTTGAGGTCAGCTGATATGGCGGGGTCGTAGTCAAAGTGCCTACGAATGCCGGCCACTTTGGTACCGAAACCGTAAGCCGGGCGTAGTCGCTCAATTTCACGGCAATTTATGGAGACTTTGTCCTCGCAATATTTGGCTTCGAGTGTGCGAAGATTGTCCCAGTACAACCTCCAGTCAATCTGACGTTCGAGAAGTGCAGGCTGTTTCAAGCGCACACTGTCTGCATATTCGGTTATCGTGGTATATACGAAAAGCAGGATTGATGCTCCCGCCAGACCATATGAAATCAAGTCCAGGAGCGGGAGATAGTAGCGCAGGCGGCTTAGCAGCAAGGATATTGCAAATGAAAAGCCTGCGCAAACGGCGATAAGGAAAATAGTCGCTTCTGCTGTCTGATATCCGATGTCCAGCTGCATCAAGGGTTCTCTCCGAAACGGCGCGTGACGCAATTATTGGTTGCGTGATTCTTCGTCCTGCCACACTATGACATTAAGGGGTGCGGACCCAAGACCCGCATCCCGCGCTATTAATTTTGTCTTGGGAGCGAAAAACAAAGGAAAGTCTTGGGATGTGGAACGCCCTATTTTACTCAAAGCCCACGAGGTTCGTGGCATTTTAGAAAGCCGTCAGACGCAGCTCCGGCGTATCGTCAAGCGCCAGCCAGAAGACGGAAGAGAGATGAAGCCGCGCCGCAATCGCGCCGGGAGCGTCGTCTGGATGAGCTGGAAAGGAAAACCTGAAAAGGCTGATCCTGTGACAGGCATTTACGGTGCCGGTTGGGATCTGTGCAAATGCCCGTACGGCGAAAGAGGTGATCGCCTTTGGGGGCGTGAGACATGGACTGACAATCGGGGAAATTCATGCCCCATGTATCGTGCAGACCTGCCCTTGTTCATCCCCGCTGACCGAACTGAGTTCGGGGATGATGTTCAGATGAACCCAGAAGATTATAGGTGGACATCATCCGTGCATATGCCCCGTTGGGCCTCCCGCATCCTGCTGGAAATAGTCAGCGTGCGGGTGGAGCGGTTGCAGGATATCTCCCGCAAGGATGCAGCAGCCGAAGGCGTTTGTCTGCGTGATGAAGACAAGCCTTGGCCGAAGTGGTGCCGTCCTGACAAGTGGCCGGAGGAAAACTTCTTGCGCCTCTGGGACAGCATTCATGGGGAAATGAGCCATATGGCCAACCCGTGGGTCTGGGTGGTCGAATTCAAGCGGGTGGAGGCGTGATGAACAAGCTCCGCAAGCCCCCTAGCGGATTCACGATGGTGCCGAACGCGCTCATCCGCAGTTCCGCCATCAGCCTCAAGGCAAAAGGTCTCTATTGCCTGCTCTTCTCGAAGCCGGACAACTGGATTTACATGGAAGAGGCGCTAGTCAACGAAAGTGCCGATGGCAGAGAATCCTATCGATCTGGCATCAAGGAGTTGGTCGAATCTGGCTGGCTCACCAAAGTCCAGGTCCGTGACGACAAGGGCGTGTTCAGCCACATCGACTGGCATTTATCCGACGACGGTTCATCCGTCGCCGGGAAACCCGTCGCCGGAGAATCCCCTCCTAATAATACTGATCTAATCAAAACTGAGGGAAAAATACCCTCTGTATCTCCCAAGCCCAAAACGAAAGCCTCATCCCGTGCCCTCCCTGCAATCCGCCTTAGCCAGTTTCTCGAAAACACTGGAGGGCTCCCGCCCTGTGAATGGGGAGACTACCCGCGCGACGAACTCGGGTGGGATTCAAACCGCGTCACGACAGTCTGGCGGAGCTTCGAGCGATACTGGAACAGCCCTGATTGCCGAAAACCCCTCAAGCGAGACTGGTTTGGCACTTGGCAGAATTGGTGCGATCGAGAGGCCCAGAACGGCAGACGAGGCGGCGGCGCTGGCGGAACGGCTGGTGGGGGACTTGCTGCCGCCATCCATGGCTTTGTGGCTCGCGGCGAAAGAAACGGAACTCCGAACGGGGATGCAGCCTTTTCCTCGGGTGGCGGAGCCGGAGCGGACGCCGGAGATGATGGCCGCTGTTACGATGGCACTGACATCCCTTTCTGAGATTTTGGAGCCTTCGGCGAAGCGCCGGCCGGAACTGGCGGTCGAGATTGCCAAGCTGTTTGCGGCCTTCAACCTCTACACCGGTGATTCTGTCAAATCCGCCGCCCAGGTTGAGGTATGGGGCGAGCAACTGGGGGAGTTTCCGCTGTTCGCCATCCGGAAGGCTTATCGCTGGGCTGTGCGGTGCGAGGGAAAAATGCCTTCGATTGCGGCTTTCATCTTTGACGTGAAACTGGCTATGGGTAACAACATTGCGGTAAAGCGTGTCCTACTCACGGAATGGCGAAATAGCGCGTAAAGGAGTGGAAGTTGGGGAGAAAATTGTCGTACAGCCAGAAATGGCTATTCGCTGTGGTTGTTGCGAGTAGCGTGCTGGCACTACCGCTAGCGGCACTTATTGAATTGTTTAGCGACAAACCAGCCGCGATCATAATATGTTTGCTGCTTATGTGCATCGCGTTGTCTTCCATAATCGTCTGCGCTTACTGGTTTCGGGAACACAGCAGATTTGCGTATGGATTAATGGAATTCGTGATTGCGATCGCGGTCATTGTACTTACAATTTTTATGTACGTTGCAAACGCCCGTCCTCAAAGTGACGAGTATGCGATGCACCTTAAGGGGATTATTTCTAGCCAGTACTTAACGTTACAAATACTAGCGGGGCTGTATATTGGCGTGAGAGGCCTTGACAACATCGGACAGGCTCTTCGCCGTAGGGACGGCGGCTCGGAGTTCTGGGATTGGTTTTCGCTCGGATCCTATTGACGCGACTGAACAAAAGTAGAACATAGGTCGGATGTCTCGGCGCAAAGGTGAACTCACTCCCGCTGCCATCGATCGTGGATGGCCCTTTCAGATAGCTCTGCTTGCCGAGTTGTCGCTGGGCAAGATCGGGGCGGAGCAGGCTGAATTCTGCGAGAAGCAGAAGCTCATGCGCTGCGTGCGCGGGCATACCGTTTTCCATGAGGATCGACACTACAACGTCCACTGCTTCGCTACGCGGGCGGGTGCGGAAGCATTCCTGGAAAGGTTCGGTGGAGAATGGTTCGATCCGCGTGAACGAGGTAGGGGCGCCAATTGGAGCCAGTGGTACAAAGGGCGCAGCGGTGCAAAGGGTGAGGCGAGCAATGGACGATCAGGATGAAGAGTTGCAGAAGCTGTTCAACGACACTGCGGAAAAAGCATTTGAGACAGCGACAAGGATGGTCGCTCGCGCTGCAAGGCACCTAGCCGAGACACCAAGCGTCGATGGGATGACGGGGCGAGAGGCGCTATTGGCGTTCGCCGACACGATTGACGGTATCAACATGGACTTCTTCAAGAAAAAGTTTGTCGAGTGAGAGCTATGATGCCTTGGGGCGGCTGAAGCCCGAAAAAGCCCATACAAAGGCGCCGCCAACGACGAGAAAGACAAACGGAACGCCGAAAGCAAAGCCGATGGTTCCTAATAGGGTGCGCCACGGATGCACAGGGTAGAGCGGTACACCGACGTCAGCATAGGTCTTGGTAACAATGTCCTCGTCGCTAAGGTCGGCATACTGCGGAAAGTTCGTCCGGAACTTTGCGATCATGTACCAGCACAGAGACCCCGGTATCGTCTTCGTAACGCCTTTGTCTAGCTCGTAGTCAACGCCTAAAGCACCCCGGGCGTCTTTACAGCTCACGGGGATAAGGGCTGAGGCATTTGCCGGGATCTCGGCAAGCAGGTTGGACTTTGAAAATTCTTCGTTGATACGGTCGTAGCCTAGAAACATGACAGTTGCTGCGAACAGCAGTCCGCAAACCAGCCACAGCCGAAAAAGCCCTCGTTTGATATTCATGGAATCCCCCAACTCTGGCGGGAGATAAGCACAACTTGAGGCCGTGCGATATGGCTTGACGGCAGATTCCGGTGCGGCGTTAATGGCCTGGTGAAGTCCTTCTCCGCCATCCTTCCTTTCCCTCCCTCGGTCAATAACCTGTTCCTGAATGTCGCCCGTGGCGGGCGGGTCAAGACTGCCAAATACCGGGCATGGGAAAAAGAAGCGGACACTATGAAGCCAGAGGATATTGTGAGCCTCCAGGGCGACGTTGTGGCTGTTTATGTGCTTGGGCGACCTGATAAGCGTCGACGGGATTGTGAAAACTGCTCAAAAGCGATTTCAGACACCCTCACGCGGTGGGGCGTGTTTTCAGACGATAGCCAGATTGTTGACATCCGTCTGCGGTGGGGTGCGGCGGATGAAATAAAACCCGGACAGTGCCGGGTGGATCTGGTCGAGGCTGCCTAAGCTCGGTGTTTCTGGAAGTATGCGGCCCGTCCACCACAATATGTCGGCTTCTGCCTCGGCCGCTGGGCTGGCGGCGGAGGAGTGCTGGTCAAGCGCGGCGCAATGTCATTGATGCTGCACGACATGACCTCGCAGATTTTTAGAAGCGTCTGCACTCGCGGCTTTGCTCCGGCGAAAAGCCACTCGTAGACCCGGAATTCGTACATATCGATATCACGGGCGAAGCCGGACAGGCTGTGGTACTTCTTGTCGATCAGCCGTGCGAGGGACCGTCGGTCAAAGCGGCGCTGGAATGTTTTGTAAACGTCCGTCATGACACCGCTCCATCGCCACCACGCAAAGCCTTCGAGTAGGCGTCCTTCGCAGCCTTCTCGGCACGTTCGGCGTTGTCCAGGTCGACGCGTAGAGGTGAATTGCGGTTGGCATCCATGAAAGCATGGTAAGCTTTGACGCGGGCATTCTCGGCTTCTATCCACTCGTCGCGCAGCTCAGTGAGGGTCATGCCGCACGCCCGCCTTCCATGGCATAGCGGTAGTCGTCCGGAATGGGCAGTTTCACTTCCAGCTCTGCCGCAAGAGCCTCAATTGCTTCCATGAAGCGTGCCATGGCCGTGGTGTCGAGGTCGGTGGTGCTACGGGGTAGGATAAGCGCCTGACCGGCGACAATCTTCCGCTCAACGCCAAGCACGCGAACCTTCATCTGGTCATGGACGTCATCGGGCTCGCAACCCAAATGGTCGGCCAGCACGTTGTACCACATCCACATCGTGCGGTTCTGGGCGAGGCTGCGGTTCTTCTTATAGGGCTTGATTTCGATACTGTAGAGCGGAGAGGCGGGGAGGCGCGCGACAAAGTTCGCGGCCTCCTGTCTCTTCTCCCTGCTGTCGATGATGAAAAACACATCGGCACCCTTTCGCTAGAAAGGGATTTCATCATCGAACGGCGCATCAGTAGTGGCCGTTGGGGCAATTGCGGACGGCGCCTGCAACCCATTCAACTCCTTCCACTCCGGCGATTTCACGATGATGTCGCGGATGCCTTGGGGAATGGATTCGAACACCTTCGGGTCGAATTCGTCCAGAATAAACACGATGTTCTGGTTGACGCTCACCGGCCGCTCGATGTTCTTTTGCAGCTTGGAGATGCCCTTGATTTTGACCTTGCCCTTCGCATTCGCCTCGATCCGGATCATGCAGGGAACGCCAAGCATTAGGCTCCAGTCAAAGCCATCAGTCTCGAACTCGCTGATTTGCTGCTCGGTGTATGGGGCGCCACGCCAGCTTTCCATGTACTTCCGCAGGGTGGCTTCCTCATGGAACGATGCGGTCAGCCAAGCGGACACCATAAAGGGTTTCATTGGGTCGGGCTTACCGGTGTCGTCCAGCATGTAGCCGTTGGCGTCGGTATCGACGCTTTCACCGTGCAGCTCAAAGCCAAGCATCAGCTGCCGCTTGCTGGTCTTTTTGCCCTCGTATTCGTTCTCTTGGGTGCCAAGGTCGATAACCCGGACACATACGCCGGGGAAGGTGCCCACTTGTGGGTCTTGGAAGGAACCAGCACTGCTGGTCATTTTCATTTTAGCCATAGTCCTCGCTTTCGTTATTCGTTTTCAGTTTTGGTGACGGTGAAGCCCTTGGCTTCGAGGTCGGCTTTCGCCTGCTCGATGCGTGCGGCTGCACACTTCTCGGGCTGCGCTTCATTGCCGATGGTGTGGCCTCCTGCATTGATATGGTCAGTATATGCGTCGCTGGCGCGGCTCATGGCTGTAGTCTCCTGATTGTTATGAGTATTGCGATAATCGCCAAAGCATACTGAGCCGGTATATTTCACCAGTCAACTATAAATTACTAATAAAAAGATGTTTACAACCTAAAATATACGTGAGAGTCTGCTCCTGTAACCAACGGAGAACAACATGTACGACATTAATCAGCCTATCTTTACTTATGCAGGGGCGCTCGTCCCTGAAGCTAAGCCTTCCAAGTTCCGCAATGTGCTGCTGGCCGTTTGTGCCGGTCTGCTGCTGGCGGCGCTGGCCATCTAATCAATCCAAGAGAAAGCGAGGACATGAATGCAGCTAAAAAGATCCAATTAGAAGTTGGCAAAACCTATTCACGGGCCGATGGCACCACGGAAAAGATCACGCTCGATGACAAGGGTCATACCTATCCGTTTCGAAGCGAGTCTGGAAATTGGTATATGCGCGATGGTCGCTGGCAAAAAGACAACCTCGCACCGCAATACAATCTCGTAGCAGAGGTCAAGGTCAAGGAGCAGAAAGATCGAACCCTGACGCTTGCGGCCGGTAAGTACTACCGGACGCGAGACGGGCGCAAAGCTTTTGTTTCCGCTGTCTCGGTGCCAGACCCTGAAACCGGTCTGGTTAGACGATACCCCGCAATAGGGTACATCGGCGGGCGAGAAGAGACCTGGCAGGCGTGCGGTCGGAATATGACTGACTGCATCTACAAGGATGATTTAGTTACCGAATGGGTCGAGCCTAAGCGCATCAAGGGCTGGGTGGCTGTTGGCCGTGATCTGACTGATTTCGTCCGTTGCACCCACATCCATCCTTCGAAAGAGGCGGCAATCAAGAACCTTCGGGGGCATGCCTACAATGATGATGCGTTCGCCTGCATCGAAATCGACGTCCTCGAAGGCGCCGGTCTCGAAGGGGAGGTGGCGTAATGGGCTTCTTCGTCATTCTTGTGGTGCTCGTGGTTCTGTTTGTTGCGGTCATGCTGGAGGCGTTCAAGGAGCGCGACGACACTGACCCACCGAACGACCGTTCTGGCATGGTTCTGTTCATCGACCACCGCACGGGTTGCCACTACGTCGGAACCCCGCACGGAGGTATCACGCCTCGGCTCGACCGGAATGGGGAACAAATCTGTGACCCGAAACCGGAGGGCGCCCGATGAAAATCCTCTCCCTCCTGAGCAAGCTTTGGCAGGCCGAACGGCCGAAGCCGCCAACGGTATCGCAAGTGGGCGTTCAAGCCCGAGCAATCCGCCACCTTATCGCCATCGGCTGGATTGATTCCCGCACGGTGCTGAACATGGGCACGAACGACGCCACCAAGCTCTTCACCCGCCTGCGCCGCCTCGGCCTCCTCTATGATGCAGAGGATGCCAACGGGCACCTGTGGATGGCGAATAAGTCCGGTCACGGTCAGTACAAGCTGCATCGATGGACGGGCAAGCTGCCGGAAAGCTGGGTGCAGAACGACCTGGTTCCGTGCCCGGTCGCAGGACAGGCAGAGCGCCGCCCGCGCACCGCAAATACGAAATAACCGAAAGACAGAACATGAAATTCCAAACAGTCCAGATCGTCACAGCTGACGAACTGCTGAAGCACATTGGCCAGGTGGTCGAGGCCAACCATACAGTCAACAAGAACGGCGGGAAGCGGGGAGGTGTTATGAAGACAGCCCGCCAATACGGCATCCGGCCGCAAGAGCTGTCGAACACCATCAACCGCTCTTTGACCCCGCCCAAGCGCATTCTCGAAGCGGAAAACCTTGAAAAGCAGGTTTTCTATGTCCGCAAGGGGAGCAAGTCCGATGAATAGCTATACCGATGAAAGCGGGTTTGACGGAGTTGTGCCGGCGCATCCGATCGAGTGTGAGAATCCGTCGAGGGTCAGAACGATGACGTTGGGTGAAGTCGCACAGATGGCTCTCGAAACAAACAACATGCGGTCTACTAGGGAGAAGCCTAATCCGTTCGTCTCTCCCCTGGATAAGGGTTCCCAGACTACGGGGATAAAATCCATCTTTGACGACTTGCCTGGTGGGAAGGAAAACTCGCACTACAAAGCCGAGCTAGCCGAACTGGAAGCCTGTGTGGGGCCAAACCCCGCTGACGAGGAAATCGCCGCCAACCTGATAAGCGAGGTTGATAGCTCATCATCGCCCAATAATCTGGAATGGGTTGCAACGCGTTTGTGCCAACACCGTCAGCAGGCAGTGGCAGAAGCGACGGCGGGATTGGTGGAGGCGTTGCAGCTTGCCGTTAAAACCTTCCCATTGACCAGCGATGATCCGCGCAAAACAAAACGCTACGTCCACGCCCATAACGTCATGCAGCAAGCCCTCAGCGGGCTGTCAGCCGCCCAACGTGGGGAGGGCAGATAGCATGGTGTATCTTCTCACTATCGGGGCATTTTTCGGATTTTGTGCCGGGAATATCTTCCAGATTTATATTCAGGGCATCACCAAAAAGGGAGGCAAGGGCAATGGCTGACCTTATCCAATTCCTCGACGTCATGATGTCGCCACCGGGCATTTTGACGATGGTCGCCATATTCTGCACTGGCGCGGTTGCCGGTCTTGCTTTGGGAGGGCGGTGATG
The DNA here is from genome assembly GCF_057653695.1 of Rhizobium sp. SRDI943. Taxonomy (NCBI): domain Bacteria; kingdom Pseudomonadati; phylum Pseudomonadota; class Alphaproteobacteria; order Hyphomicrobiales; family Rhizobiaceae; genus Rhizobium; species Rhizobium sp. SRDI943. The sequence goes on from NZ_CM172787.1 coordinate 1,654,431, forward strand.
GTGCCCGGAAGATGCTTGCGGCCGCGTTGAGGGCAGAGCCAGGTCTGACGAACTCAAAAAGTAGGGCAGCACTAACCGGATCCAAAAATTAATTTTTATCATCGGAGGGTTGCAGAGCATTGAAATAGAACGCCTTCTGGCAATCTATTTTAATTAATAAAAAAGAATGGGTTAAAGCCAAGTTTTAACGTCGAGCCCCTCTTGAATCATTAACGAAACGTAAATATCTGTAGGTCGTTATCAACTCATACTAGAAGGATATTTTGATGAGTAAGGAACTAGTAGCAGCAACTTTTGAGGTTAAGCGTTTCCACATAATGGAGGCGTTTAAGAGAGATCCCGGCAGCATTTCGGCGGCGCGGGTTTTTGCGTACGACAAGCGCATCGCGCCGATCGAGCATAACCATGGGATGATCGAGGCCTACGGCTTCGATCCGTTCGATGAAGTCTACGTTGTCAACAATGATATGATGAAGAAGATTGGCGACCACCTGAACAAGCTTTGGATGGCTGAAGATTGGGAGGCGCTGAAGTTCAGCAACCTAGAACTCGACTTCGGCGGGTATAAGACCATGCGAATGGAGCTAGTCTACGCCATCAATTACTTCAAGCTGTGCACGCTGTTCGGTGATGCACTCTTCGCGGCAGTGATGAAGATGGCGCCAAGTGAGGCGTCCGGCATCAAAAGGCCCTATGGGCCGAACGATGTGGACCTTGACTGAAGAGCCGGTCAGGTCGGTTTGGGAGGTTCCCAAGACCAGAAGCGCCAAGGGTGTCGTGAAAGCGTTCGAGGCGGCGGGTCATTCCGCCGACCTCGGCCACGATGGCTTGATCTACCTCAAGTCCATCGATGCGATAGCGGTTGCCATGTTGCTCAAGCTGGTCCGGCGTGCGTAGGCGCTTGCGGCTCGCGCGGCGAAGGTCATAGATTGCCGTTGAAGATTTTGTGAGGGGAAGCATGCAGCAGGACTTCAAATGGCTTGGCCACGACCTTATCGGGATTGAAGGCGAGGGGGAGAAGGGTGATCGCTTCAAGCGTGGATGGTGCAATGTCATCGTGAAGCTCGAAGACTACGACATCTCCTATTTCACCCGCGCCCACGATCACAAGTACGAGGATCTGCCGCATTTCCCACTAAATCGCTCCGGTCTGGATGATCTTCAAAAGGTCCAACGTGAGAACTTGATACCTGAGCGGTGGGATGGTCACCTTATCAAGGGCACCGGCAAGATCATCCATCAAACCGTTTGCTGGTCGAATACCATTGTCGGGCAGGCCGATGGCGATCGGGTTCATATCGAGTTTAACGAAGTCGAGCTCTCGATCTACGGGAGCGATAAGCATTCTATGGGCAAGCTGAGCGCAGGCAAGTTGCAGTTCGAAGAGCCAAAGCTGAGCGCAAGGCTTTATCTGGAACCCGACCGGCTGAAGGCCTTCGTTGCGGAAGTGAGATCTAGCACTAAGATGCTTCCGATTACGGTGGAGCTGCTAGCGTCCATCTTCTATTTCCGGTCAGCTTCTGGCGAGTACGGTGGGGTATACCTCATGCCATACCGCGCCGTAGATACCGCCGATGCCGTACTCAGCAGCTTGGGCGTTGGTTTGACGGGCGAGGACACGTAGCGGTTTTCCTTGCCAGCTGACTCCAGCTCCGGCAAGATTCCAGCGTGAGTAATTCCGTAGGCCGCCCGTTAACGACCATCGCCGACCTGGCGGAAAACTGGCGAGACATCATGCACACCATCTACGCCGATGGTGGTAGCGATGCAGAGGTCAAGGTCGCTCTCGCCATCCCTCCATCCCGAGCCATAAGCAATATGCTTTGGGACGATTTGCAAGCGAGAGAGCCAGAATTTTCAGAAGCCATAAGGGAAGGACGCATCCTTGCCGAGATGTGGTGGCAGCGAAAAGGCAGGGAAGGGCTCTTCACCTACGAGGGCGTGAAGTTCAGTTCCCAGCTCTGGTTCATCAATATGAAGAACCGGTTTGGCTGGAAGGACAAGCAAGAGGTCGAGCATTCCGCTGATAAGGATGCTCCCCCGGTCTTCACCCTGAAAATCGACAATAGTTAGTTCGCATAATGAACATCCGTACCTTTGAACACAATGGCCAACGCATCCGTGTCTTCCCGGAAGGCCACGCCTACCTTGATTGTGATCATGGGCCAACTGAGCGCTGGTCTGACGATAAGATGACGGATGTGAAGGTGAATGATTACCGGCATTCTATCCGTTTTGATTTCTGCCTCGGCTCCGATGTACCCAATGAAGAGATAATGGCGTTCTATAACGCCTGCCTTGGCTGAGCACGTCTACCAGCGTCCCAAGCTGTACCAGAAGCAATCTGACGCATTCTTCAACGCCGAACGCTACTCATGGATTGAAGGCAGTACCAAGAGCGGTAAGACCGTCTCCTGCATGGCGTGGCTATTTGAACAGGCGCTCTTCCTCGGCAAGGAAGGCCGGGAGTTCTGGTGGGTAGCGCCGGTATCCGGCCAAGCCGAGATTGCCTTCAACCGCATGAAGCGCGGTATTCCCAAGGGCCTTATCCGGGGCATCGTTTCCAGTCAGGGCGCCCAAACCATCACCCTCATCAACGGGGCTGTTCTGCGGTTCAAGTCCGGGGAGAAGCCAGACAACCTCTACGGTGAAGATGTTTGGGCGGCGGTGCTGGATGAAGCGAGCCGTATGAGGCAAGAAGCCTTTCACGCGGTCCGCTCGACGCTAACCGCCACTCGTGGCCCCATCCGCATCATCGGTAACGTGAAAGGCCGCAAAAACTGGTTCTATCAGGGATGCCGGAAGGCAGAGGCTGGGGAGCAAGGACACTCCTATCACAAGATTACCGCGCTCGACGCTGTTGCAGCAGGCGTCTTCCCGCAGGAGGAGCTAGACGATGCGCGGCGGGTTCTGCCGGATGCTGTTTTTCGGGAGCTTTACCTCTGCGAGCCATCCGACGACGGCGGCAATCCGTTCGGGCTTCAGTTCATCCGGCAGAATATCGCGCCAATATCAAACAAGGCGCCTGTAGTCTTCGGCGACGACCTGGCTAAGTCGGTGGACTGGACGGTGCTGCATGGTCTGGATGAGGATGGGCGCACCTGTAGCCATACCCGGTTCCAGCTCCCTTGGGAGAATACGATCGACCACATCAAGCTCATCTGCGGCAGCACCTACACGCTGCTGGACAGTACCGGCGTCGGTGACCCCATCGTCGAGCGGTTGCAGAAGACGGGGAGCAATTTCGAGGGCTTCAAGTTCTCGGCACCATCCAAGCAAATGCTGATGGAAGGGTTATCAGTTGCCATCCAACGTGGTGAAGTGCAGTATCCAGATGGTGTTATCGTCTCGGAACTGGAGAGCTTTGAGTACGAATACACCCGGACAGGTGTTCGCTATTCGGCGCCGGAAGGCAGCCACGATGACTGCGTGATGGCTTTGGCCTTGGCGGTCCATGCGAAGAACACCCGACCCGCACAGCCACAAGTGATTGCATTGTAGAGTGAATTTTTTAGGTCGGTTTTTCTCGAAGGCGGCGGCACCGTCCTCCAGTTCCTTTTTCCTTGCAGGCCTTTCGTCCTCGCTGCCGCAGAACATCAAGGCCTACGCCAAGGAAGGCTATTCCGAAAATCCCATCGTCTTTGCCTGCGCCAGCATCATCGCCAATGCAGCTGCGAGCGTGAAGCTTGAGGTCTATACGACCGACGCGAAGGGCAACAGGAAGGTCGATACCAAGCACCCGCTGCTTGACCTGATGGCAAAGCCCAATCCGATGCAGACGTGGGAAGAGTTTGCAATCGAAATGGTGGCCTGGCACCGGGTAGCTGGTGAGTTCTTCATCCTGCGCCTGCCGGAAACTGGCAAGCCGAAAGAGCTTTATATCCTCAATCCCGACCTGATGGACGTGAAGGGTGCTGACAGCGGCAATATCCCGCTGCGCTACGAGTACGGGACCGGCGAAAAGAAGAGCGTCTATCCCGTCAATCGTCTGACCGGCGAAAGCCAGATCCTCCACATCAAGACTTTCAACCCGAATAACGAGTGGCGCGGCCTTTCTCCGCTGAGCCCGGCTGCACGCGCCACGGACATCCACAACAACGGCAGCAAGTGGAATTCCAACCTGCTGCTCAATAGCGCTCGCCCATCTGGTGTCGTTGAGGTTGCCGGTACTGTGGATGAAACCACGATCAACCGGCTGCGTGAGTATTTCAAAAAGGCGTGGGAGGGGCCTTCCAATGCCGGAAACGTCCCCTTGCTGACCGGTGGTGCCAAGTTCACCCAGCTCTCCCACAGCCCGAAGGACATGGACTTCGAGAAGAACATGGCCGGTGCCGCGAAGGATATCGGCCTCGTCTACGGGGTGCCTCTACCGCTCCTTACCATGGAAGCCGCCACCTTCTCGAACATGGACGCCGCGCAGGAGCGCCTTTGGACGGATACCGTCCTGCCGCTGCTGAATCTGATTATCAAGAAGCTCTCCCAATTCCTTGTTCCGCTGTTCGATTCCAGCAAGAGTGGGGTCACGCTGGCCTACAACGCTGATTCCGCGCCGGGGTTAGAGCCACAGCGTGAGCGTCTCTACAAACGGATGAAAGATGCCGTAGGCGGCGGCCTGATTACGCCGAATGAGGCGCGGGCGGAGATGGGCTTTGAGGAAGTCGAGGGTGGTGACGTCCTGCTGGTGCCCGGCACGCTGAAGCCGATCGACCAGGCGGAAAGTCAGCCCACCACCGATATCGTGAAAGCGATGTCGGACTGCGGCTTTACGGCAAAGGAGATTGCCGAGGCAATTGGCGCAACATCAACAAAGGACACTGCATGACGTGAAGAACACCAAACTACGAATTGTATGGTTATGGAACTTTTGGCCGATCCTGGTCAGGATTTCTATTGAGGATGACTTCTCAAAAGAGAATCCTTTGCAACTCAATTTGAGCACAAACTTCCCCCGCTGGTTCCCATTTAACTGGCCAGTTGTCGGTTTGCTATCTCGATAATGCTTTTCCGCGCCAAGCCCGACCCGTTATTGGCCCGCTGGGATGGGTTGATGCGGTCGGTAGAGGTGCCCTTCGCCGCCGCCGTGGAGGAAGAGAAGAACCGCTATATTCAGGAAGCGGCAGAGGCGTTTCCGATCACCCTGCGCCTGAGCGATACCGGCTACGAGCTGCACCGCGCGAACATGGCGGAGATCGCCAACCGCTTCGACCGCATTGCCATCCGTATCGCGCTGCTGGAAGCCCTTAAGGGCATCAAGTCCGCAGTTCGCATAATGGAGAAGCGGGAAGGGTGGGAAAGCCTCTGGTTCTACCTCGTGAGCAAGTGGGTGCAGGACTTCGGTGCCCAGCGTGCCCGCGAGACCGCCGATACCACCCGCTCGGACATGCAGCGCATTATTGACGTCGCACTCTCGGCCTCTGAGGAGTTCAATCCCCAACAGGTGGCGGTGAAGCTGCTCCGTGTGCAGGGTATCAGCGCCTTCCGCGCCCGCACGGTTGCCCGCACCGAAACCCACGCCGCCATGATGTATGCCAGCGAGGAGGGGGCAGCCAAGCTCGGACGCGATCATGAAATCACCATTCTGAAGTCTTGGCTTCCGGTGCAGGACGAGCGCACCCGCGTCAATCACGCAGCCATGTCATCCCATGTCGCCATCGCCATGGATGCGGATTTCATCGTTGGGGGAGCGCTCATGAAGCGTCCCGGCGATCCGCGTGGTGGTGCCGCAAACTGCATAAACTGCCGCTGCGTCCTCACTTATAAGGAGCAAGAATAGATGTTGCGTAAACGTATAGGTTGTGAGCAAAATTAATCCCATGAAGAACAAGCATCTCGAATTCGACGCCAATTTCAAAGCCGTAGGCGATGAGGATTCGGGTGAATTTGAAGGCTATGGCTCCGTCTTCGGCGTCATCGATTCCTACAACGAGGTGGTCGACAAGGGCGCCTTTGCCGATAGCCTGGCCAAAAATGGTCTTCCCAAACTTCTCCTTCAGCATTCGACGTGGATGGTCGGCGGCATCTACCTCGAAGCTCGCGAAGATGAGCGTGGCCTCTACGTCAAGGGGCAGCTCAACCTCAAGGTCAATGCCGCCCGCGAAGCCTACGAGCTTCTGAAACAGGGTGCGCTTACGGGCCTTTCCATCGGTTTCCGCACCTTGGAAGAGGAAATCAACCGGGAAACCGGCATCACCCACCTTAAGCGCGTGAAGCTGTACGAAGTGTCCATCGTGACATTCCCGGCGAACGAAGCCGCCACCATTTCCGCCGTTAAATCGGCACCCGACACGGTTCGGGATTTTGAAGATTTCCTGCGTGAGGCAGGCAAATACAGCCAACAGGACGCGAAACTTATCGCCTCCAAAGGCTTCAATGCACTCCTGAAACACCGAGAGGGTGGTGACGCTGCATTGGCTCAACACGCGCTGGAAGGCGCTATGAACCAATTAAGAAAGTTACTACCCAATGCCGCAGGAAACGGATCTCGCTAAAATCGGCGAGGAGTTGCAGACTGGCCTTGTAGCCCTGCAAAAAGCTCAAGAAAAGCAAGTCAAGGACACAGACGGTCTGGTGAAGGCCGAAGTTAGTCGCGTGGCCGAAGACCTCGGAAAGAAGTTCGAAGAGCTTCAGGACGGTCAGGACAAGCTCAAGGCGGCAATGGAACGCGTTGCCGCCAACGACAACACCAAGCCTGAAGAGGCCAAGGCCAAGCTCGAACAGGAGGCCTTCAAGTCCTTCCTGCACGCTGGTGGCGACATTGCCAAGTTGGCTCCCGAGCATGTGAAGGCTCTGTCTACAGACAATCTCGCCAACGGTGGCTATCTGGTTCCGGCTCAGCAGCTCGGCATCATCAATGGTCGCATCTTCGAAACCTCCCCGATGCGCCAGGTGGCCAATGTCATCACCACCAGCAACAAGAGCATCGAAGTCATCCTCGATGACGATGAGGCTTCTGGTGGCTGGGCAGGCGAAGGCGACACCCCGAGCGAAACCAACACTCCCCAGCTCGGCCGCATCGAGATCGTGGCCAAGAAGCTCTACGCTTATCCCAAGGCGACGAACGAAATGCTCGCCGACGCTACCGTGGACATGGAAGCATGGCTCACCGGCAAGATCTCCGACAAGTTCGGCCGTCTCGAAAACACTGCCTTCATCAGCGGCAACGGCGTGAACGCTCCTCGTGGGATTCTGACCTATAATGCCGGCACTAGCACCTACGCCCGGAACACGATCGAGCAGATTGCCAACGGCAGCACCACGTCCCCTACGGAAGCCGGTCTCATCTCCCTGATAGGTTCGCTGAAGGAAGATTATCAAGCCGGTGCCAGCTTCCTTATGAAGCGCGCGACCTTCATTGAATACCTGAAGCTATCTGGCACTAACGTGTTCCGCTTCTTCAACCTGCAACCGCAGTCCGGCCCGCAAGGCAAGGTTCTCGGCGGCTCTTTGACTTTGCTCGAACAAACCGTTCGCCTCGCTGACGACATGCCCGTCATCGCGTCCAACGCGCTGTCAGTCGCATACGGCAACTTCGGACGCGCCTACACCATCGTCGACCGCAAGGGCATCTCCGTGCTGCGCGACCCCTACACCGCACCCGGTCTCACCAAGTTCTACGCTGAAAAGCGCACGGGCGGTGGCGTGACCAACTTCGAAGCCATCAAGCTTCTGAAGATGTCGGTCTCCTAAGGTAACAATAGAAAGTCACGAACATGCAGTTCGACAGCGCACAAGGGATGGCGGTTCAAAACGCCGTCAACACCGGGGCGATCTCCACCAGCACTACCACGGCTGGCGTCATCATCGACACCCAAGGCTACAACTCGCTCACGTTCATCCTGAACATGGGCGCCCGTACAGACGGGACTTATACCCTGTCCGTCGAGCACGGCGATGCCGCCAACCTCTCCGACACCTCAACCCCTGCCGCCGACGACCTCGTTGGCACAGCGGCCGGTACGGCACTTGCCGTCGCGCAGGGTGTGAAGAAGCTCGGCTACGTCGGCAACAAGCGGTATGTCCGCGCCAACATCGTCAGCACCGGGGTAACTTCCGGCGCAACCGCAGGCGCGCTGGCGATCCTCGGTCGTCCGTCCGTTGGTCCAATCGCCCAATAATGTGAGGGGCGGTTATCCGCCCCTGCTTTAAAAACGAAAGTTCATTTCAATGAAATTCACTAAAATCATGCTGGCAACCTCCGCTTTGGCGGCTGTTGCCGTCGCCGCGATCGCGCAAACCTATACAACGGATGGCGACAACCGCTATTACACGGTGTCTCGCGGGCGCCTCGATGCCACCACAACGCCCGCCGATCGCGCCTTTCTTGATAGCCGCTCCGATGTCTCTGTCGGCTATAAGTGTGGCTCGGTTACCAGCACCTCCCTCGTGTGGAAGCTGGCGGACGGAACTGTGGTGAGCACCACTGGACCCGTCGCATGTGACGGCACTCAGCGGTGGACAACCAACAACGGCCCGCAGTTTGCCCAATCGGTGTCCGTCAGCCCCACGACCGCTGTGAGCACCACGGCTGGAGGCGTGAGCGCTACGGTCATCGAAACCAACCGCGTGAACCGATAGGGAGCATCACCATGAAGATCAAAATGCTCCGCTCCAAAATGGGCTCGAACGACGGGCACTCCACCCACTACTACGAAGAAGGCCAGGAATACGACGTTTCCGAAGCCCTCGGTCAATCGTTTCTCGATGAGAAGCTGGCCGAGGTCGTAGCCGAGGAAAAGGCAGAAGCCGCGCCGGAGAATAAGGCGATCGCCAAGGCTCCGAAGAACAAGGCAGAAGCCGCGCCGGAGAATAAGTAGGTGTCGAACCTCAAAGCCTACACATTGGTAACGGCACCGGCCTCCGAGCCGGTGTCGCTTCCCGATGTGAAAACATATCTACGGATTGACGGCACTGCGGATGATGCCGTTCTGACCACCCTCATCGCCTCTGCCCGCCGCACGGCTGAGGAATACACCAAGCGGGCCTTCATCACCCAATCGTGGAAGCTGGTCATGGACAGCATCTGTGAAGATGTCGACCTTCCCAGCGGCTACTATGTCCTTCCGACGCCATTCCTCGTCAACGGCAGCCAATTCATCCAGCTTTCGCGCCAGCCCATCCAAACCGTCACTTCCATAAAGACCACGGACACCTCCAACGTCCAATCCACAGTCAATGCCGCTGTTTACACCTTGGAGACCGCCACGGGCCGCATTCTGCTCAACGATGGCTACAGCTGGCCGACGAATCTGCGTTGCCGCTCAGCCGTCGAGGTCCAATTCGCGGCAGGGTGGGCGAATGCCGCCGCCGTGCCCGATCCCATCAAGCAAGGCATCCTGCAGCACGTCGCCGCCAGCTATACCAACAAGGTCTGCTCGGACATTCCGGCCGGTGCTAAATCCCTCTACGACGCCTTCCGCCTTCCCGAGGCATTCGGTGCCTACTAATGTGCAAGTGCGGGTCCGACTTCGCTTCCTCGGCAAACACCCGGATTGTGGTGCAGACGCCGACTGAAACGTCCGACGAATTCGGCGGGCGCTCTGTAGCGTGGAATGATCTTGTTTCCCTCTGGGCCGTGGTTGAACCCATGGCGGGGCGTGAAATCTACGTCAGCGCCCAGCAGCAAAGCCGCGTTGATGCCCGCATTCTCATCCGGTACCGCTCCGACCTTTCTGACACTACGACCGCTTCCCGCAATCGGGTGCAGGTCGACAGCCGCTTCTACAACATCGCGGCGGTGCGGAATCTCAGCGATGATCTGAAGACAGAGGGGAAGGACTTTCAGCAGCTCCTTTGCATGGAAGGTCAGCCCGCATGACCGTCCGCAATGCCGACAAGCTCATTAAGAAGCTGCAACGCCTGCCCCTCGACCTACGCGGCGGTATCGGCTCGGCTCTGATGCTCTCCGTTATCGAAATGGACGCCTATGCGAAGCAGCACATTTCAAGCGGCGGCCGATCGGGGCGCACCTATCGTCGCGGGTCGATCCCACATCAGGCTTCCGCACCAGGCGAATTCCCAAAGACGGACAGCGGCGAGCTGGTGGCGTCCCTCTTCTTCCGTGTCGGCGCCAACAAGCTGTCGGCCTTCTTCGGCACAAAGCTCGCCAAGGGGAAGTGGTTGGAATTCGGGACCAGCCGTATGCGCGCCCGCCCATGGCTTCGCCCTACATTCATGGCATTGCGCGACAAGATCACCACCCGCGTACGGTCGGCCGTCAACGAAACACTGAGGAAGGCCCGTGGTTGATTCCGCTGCATCCGTCATCAAGGCTGCGGTCGCAGCCCTCAAAGCCAATGCGGCAGTCACCACCCTTGTTGCGGGCAGGGTGTTTTCCGACGTGCCTGAGGGTGCCACGTTCCCCTACATTGTCCTGAGCATCCACAGCCAGCCCTTTGCCGCGAATGATTTCAGCGGTCAGAGCCATACCCTGAAGATTCAGACGTTCAGCCGCGACAAGAGCATTGCAGGCGCTCTCCTTGTCCGCGCTGCCGCCCTCACGGCGCTCGACCGCAATGAGCAAGCCCTGACTCTCGATGCAGGCACGCTGGTGAAGTGCGAATACACGGGATTCAGCGACGCCTTCAAGGAAGACGACGGCCGGACGTGGCAAGGCTACGCGGAGCTCGAAGTGGTTGTTGTTTGATGTTGCGCAACTGTCGGTTTAGGCGCTAGTCTGAATTCATAAATGAAAGGGTCATAATTTGGCTGCACAGAAAGGACGGGGAGTCCTCGTCAAGTACAATACCACCGGCAGCACCTATGCAGCCGTGGGCGGTGCTCGTGAGATAACGCTCACGATCAATAACGAGCCCGTAGACATCACCAATTCCGACGATGCCGGTATCCGCAAGTTGCTCGAAGGCGCGGGTGTCAACTCCATCAGCATCAAGCTTCAGGGGGTTTACGTCGAAGACGCTGCAGCCGCTGCGATCCGCGTCGATGCCAGCACCAACGCCCACCGGAACTACCAGTTCGTCATGCCGGGTGCGGTCTCAAAGACCTATCAGGGCAGTTTCATGCTCGCCTCCTACGAGGAATCCGGTTCGTACAACGGCCCCGCCACCTACAACATCACGCTCGAATCTGCGGGCGCGGTCACGATCAGCTAGGGGGCAACATGAACAAGAAACCTCTCCTTATAGCCGCTATCGCCGTCCTCGGCGTGGCGTCAGCACTGTTGGCGCCGGTTGCCAATGCCCAGACCGCTCCGAATATCAGCACCACTGACATCAGCACGGCTGGGATCAACACCGCTTCAGGTTTACAGGCTGCGTCCCCGACGACCTACTTCAGCAACACAGGTGATGCCCTGTTGATCGTTAAGGGCGGCGGCACTGCGGTATCTGCGACCTTGAAGACTCAGGCGACTTCACTTTATCAGGACGGATACGGCAGCACGCCTTTGTCCGATGTGACGGTAGGCATTCCATCTGCCTCTATCGTCATCATGGGGCCGTTCCCCCAAGGCCGCTGGAACAACCAGTACGGCCTTGTCACTGTCTCCTTCACGTCGGTTACTGGCGTAAGCGCATCAGCAGTCAACGTGCCGCAATAGTCATGGAAAACCTACGCAACGAAGTGAAAATCACCCTTGCCGGTGAAGAGCGCACGATGCGCGCTACATTTTCTGCCATTCGCGGCATAGAAGCGTCCCTCGGAAAGAGCATCATCGCCATCATCAGCCAATCCGGAAATGGTGACCTCTCTATCACTGATGCCGTAACCATCATTCACTACGGCCTGCGCGGGCATGACGACAAGCGCTTGAGCTTGGACCAGGTAGGCGACGCTGTGATGGATGTTGGTTTCTCTGCGGTCAGCCTAGCTGCAATCCAGTTCCTGAGCGTTGCTCTGGGCGGTGTAAGCGTGGGAAAGCCTCAGGAGGCGGCGCCCCAGTAGCGGAACTTCCGTGGGAGGACATCATGGCGTCCGCGCTGGGAGTCCTGAAATGGCCGCCTGAGGTTTTCTGGAAAGCGGGATTCTACGAATACACCGCTGCCATGAAGGGGCACCTTGTTTCGCAGGGAGCAGACCTTAGCCCACCGATGACGCGAGATGAGTTCCTGACCATGAAGGCGGAAGACGAGGCCCGAGAGAGTAACAAGAGAATGCCCGATGCGTGAGCCAAACCTTAGAAGCGCTGGTAGTCGAGCTTCGGGCTGACGCAAAAGGCCTGCAAAGCTCATTGCAGTCCGCCGCTGGCGACGTTCAGCGATTCAGCAATTCATCCTCTAAATCGGTCGACGGTTTCCAAGCCGCCATCTCACGCGCACGCATCGCCGTCCTGACCCTTGGCACGGCATGGGTGGCATTCAGGATCGGCAAAGGCATCCTCGACGCTGGCATTCAGATTGAGACGATGCGGAACAAGATGATCGCCGCGACAGGCGATAGTCGCGTCGCCGCTGATGCTTTGGCCTTTGTTCGTGAGGAAGCGAACCGGCTGGGTCTCGACATCCGCACGGCCTCTGACGGATTCGCCGGATTCTCGGCGTCCGCACTTCGTGCCGGTCTCACCCTCCAGCAGACAAAGGATATCTTCGCGGGGGTAAGCGAAGCTGCCGTGTCCATGCGTCTGCCTGCGGAGCAGGTAGGCTTGGTTTTCAAGGCCCTCGAACAGATTGCCGGTAAGGGTGTGGTCAGTATGGAAGAGCTGCGCGGCCAGCTCGGTGATGCGCTGCCCGGCGCATTTGAAATTGCCGCGAAGTCGATGGGGAAAACGACCGCGGAATTCTCAAAGATGGTTGCCAACGGCGACGTTCTAGCCAGCGACTTCTTGCCGAAATTCGGCGCTGCCATCAGACAGGAGTTGGGCGGTAGCGTTGATGAAGCGTCCCAAGGGGCGCAGGCCGCCTTCAATCGACTCGGTAATGCGTTCTTTGACCTGAAGGCGAAGATGGCTGAGGCTGGCTTCATCGACGTAATCACAGATGCGGTCACCCGGTTGACCGATCAGATGAATGACCCGGCGACAGCCGATGGCCTGAAGGGTTTCGCAACGCTGTTAGCGAGCATCGCCAGCGCTGCCATTTCTGCTGCTTCTGCTCTCGGTGACTTCTACACCTCAGCCAACAAAGCCATTGAAAGGGCCGGAGATAGCGCTTTCGGTGCCATTTTCGGTGAGGAAGGCTCCAAGCAGATCGCTCTGGCACGAAAGGCCAAAGCCAACGGCCTCAGCGTCGATTCTCAAAAAGCCATTGACGCCTATATGGCTAAGGGCGGTTTGAAAGCCAAGGTCGGAAATCCTGCGGATACCGGAGGGCTTTCGAGTGAAGGCACATACGCTGGCGGTGCCGCGCCGGTGACAGGCGGTTACACCCTCGGTTCCACAGCAAAACCTGTCGCCAGTGATGACCAGCGCAAGAAGATGGAGGCGGCCCAAAAGAAGGCCGAGGCGGTGCGTGAGCAACTCGCCGGGCAGGCTGAATCCATGAAGTACCAGTTTGCCAGCCCTGAGCAGCAAGCCGCGATGGACGTGGAAAAGCAGCAGGAGACGCTGAAGAAGGCTCTCGACGCTAAGGCTATTACTGAACAAGAGTATCGCGATCTGGGTCTGCAGGCGGAATCCGATTACCAGGACCGTCTAACCGAGATACGACAGGATGCAACCGACAAAGATATTGAAAACCGCAGGCGTGCGGCCGATCAGGAGACCGCAATCCGCGAAACTGCGATGAACAATGCGGTTAGTCTCCTCAACGTGTTTGCGACGAAAAATAAAGCAATCGCCGTGGCGTTGCTCGTCTTTGAGAAAGCTCGAGCGATTGCTCAGGCAATCATGGCGACGCACGTCGCAGCTACTACCGCGCTGATCTACGATCCCACAGGTGCAACATCGGCTCGCGTGACTGCGATGGGTTATGCCAACGTGGCCCTGATTGCTGCCACCGGCATTGCGCAACTGGCTACGATGGGGTCCGGAGGGGGCAGTGGAGGATCTTCTTCTGGGGGGTCTTCCTCCGGTACTGAGGGAGTGACTTCATCCGTCTCCAGTAGCAAGGCTTCGCCGGTTCCAAAGAGCCTCTACATCACCCTCAACGGAGACGATGCTGCGTTCTATTCAAAAAATTCTATCCGTAAGCTCCTCGAAGGCATCAATGATGCTTTGAAAGATGGCAGCAAACTTGACGTGTTGGTGGCCGCATAATGCCGACCTCTAACGCCCGGATCGGATACGAGAACCTCCTTGAAAACGGGACCGTTGTCGCGTCCAGCGAAAATTCCGATTATCCCGTGAAAAATGCCTACGACTGGCTGACGTCGGACTTCTTCAAGCCAGCCGGCTCCGGAACTATCAACATCGATCTGACGCTGTCCGTTTCCGATGGCGCCGATTATTTCGCCTTCTATGGTCACGACCTCTATAGTCACGGCGGGACCATCAAGCTCCAATACTGGAACGGCTCGGCCTACGTCGACTGCTTTGCAGCCATTACCCCCACGGATAATTCACCCCGTTTCGTCAATTTCACCAGCCAGGCTTCCACGAAATGGCGGGTGGTTATCACCTGCACCAGCGTCTTCAGCATTGCCGTCATCAGCTTCGGTGCCCAGCTCGCGCTGGAATACGGCATGTACCTGAACTGGACGCCGCCGAAGTTCGGGAGAAACACCAAGCTCATCAACAGCCAGTCTGACGGCGGTGCGTTCCTTGGCCGGAGTGTTGTGTCGCTCGGGGTAAGAAGTTTCCTGATCCTCCAGTATGCGTCTGACACATGGATGCGTGCAAACTGGCTCGCGTTCATCACACATGCGGAGAAGAAGCCTTTCTTCTTCATTCCTAACATCGGGACGCTCCCGCTCGAAGCCGTCTTTGCCTATACGGAAGAATCGATTCCGGCGCCCGCCCACACCCATTACGGCCACATGGGAGCAACAATCCCGATCATGGGGATGGTCGAATGAGCTACGACACCTTGCGGGTCAAGGTCGGTCGTCGGCCGATCACCGTCGTTGAGCTGGATCTCGATTCCTGCGCCAGAACATATGGCGTCGCGCCATGTACGGCCGCTGTTGGCGTCACCGGCACCCAGAAGTGCTTCAATACCTACGGCACCTGTCAGGACACGGCCAATTACAGCAAAACCACCAAAACCTACCGATTCACCTCGAAGTCGTCTTTCCTGCCGATCGGAGAGACTGTTTACCCCTGCATCGACTCCGTGAGCCTCGCGCCGGTTCAAATCGACGCAAAAGGCTTCTCCGTAAGTGCGTCTGTGACGGTCCAGTTGGACGACTTTCCGCACCACGACCGGGGAGTTGACCCCTATCCGGAAACCCGGAGCTATAACGCGGTCGGGCAGGGCACCTTCTTTGGAAAGCTTCGCGGCCGGAACGCCTATCTCGAAAACCGGGTGATGCGGATTCGTGAGGGATACATCGACGATGACCGCACCATCTACGACCGGACCCGTACCTATTTCATCGACCGGATGGAGGGGCCGGATGCAAACGGCAATGTGCGGATTATCGGGAAGGATGCACTGCGGTTCGCGGACAGCGAGAAGGCGAAGGCACCGGCCGTCAGCAAGGGCAGCCTGATAGCTGCGATGAACACCACCATCGACACCCTGACGCTGACGCCATCAGGGATCGGGGCGGATTATCCTGATACCGGCACGGTGCGTATTGATGACGAGATCATCCGCTATGGCGGGCGAACTGGCGACATGCTCACCGGTCTCACGCGCGGAAGCGACGGGTCGACGGTCGACACCCATGATGCCGCCAGTGTGGTTCAGCTTTGCCTTCGCTACACGAGCGCCAGCATCCCTTTTATCCTCAATGACCTTCTGGTGAACTTCGCCGGGCTCGGCGCGGCCTATATTCCGCTGACGGATTGGGAGGAAGAGAATGCCACCTGGCTTGGCAGCTTTACCTCGACGGTGCTGCTGACGGAGCCGACAGGCGTGAAAGACCTGTTGCAGGAGATCATCGCCAGCACCGGCTGCGATCTGTGGTGGGATGACATTGATGCCGAGGTCAAATTCAAGGTGCGCGCCCGGCCGCTGCCATCCAACCTCCCTCCGGTACTGAATGAGCTGGAGCATTTCCTTGCCGGTTCGATCACCGTGAAGGACTTGCCGAAAGAGCGCATTAGTCAGGTGGTGATGTACCTGTCACCGACCGGTGCGGCTATCCAGTTGAAGCCTGAGAACTTCCGATCGGTCTCTATTCAGGTGGATACTACGGGTGAGGGGGTCAACGCCTACGGGACGTCCAACGCCCGCACGATCCTTAACCGCTGGGTCGCATCGCTGCCGCTGGCTGACGAGATCGGAATCCGTTTGCTCAAACGGTACAAGTCTACCCCCCGCCAAGTGGCATTCCAGATTGATGCCAAGGACGCCACCCTCAAGACAGGTGACCTCGTGGACGTCTCTTCCCGCCTTATTCAAGGGGTGGATGGGGCACCTTATCTTATCCGCTGCATCGTGACGGAAAGCCGGGAAGTGGTCGCTGGCAGCCAATACGAATATACGGTGATGCAATCAGATGACACATTGGGGACAGCCGTGCTGATCGCGCCCGATGGGACACCAGATTGGACGTCTGCGACCGCTGAGCAGAAGACGACCTACATGTACATCAGCAATGACGCTGGCCTGATGAGCGACGGCGCGACCGGACCGCTCATTACTTAATTGCTAGGCTGCCGGTTGCTGGGTTACGCTGCTTCCTGAAGAAAGCCTCTCCGTGACCACCTATACCACTCTCACCGACACGACCTTGTCACAGGACAAGCCGTTCACGCAGTCCATTGCGCGCGCAATGCGGGATAATCCCAAAGCGCTGGCCGAAGGCGATGTCACCGCACCTGAAGTAGTTGGCTTGTCGCCTTTGGACAAACAGGTTGCGAGCAACTCCGCGTCTTTAGTTTTTGATAATCTTCCGGACGGATACGACGTTCTGGAGTTCGACATTGTGGGGATTTATCCGGTTTCTCCGAACTGGACGAATACTCTAGTGATGGAAGTATCGACCGATAACGGCTCCTCATGGGTCAACACGGGCTACCAGCTTGCCGACGATAGTGGCGCCGTCTCAAGTTCGTCGTGGGCGCTCACCGGGACATCCAATACCTTCAACACCGTGACCGCGAACTCCATCAACGGACGGTTCAGGACCTATAATTTTTCCTCGTCTTCGCTCTACAAGCAGATGGAAGGTCAGACTATCTGGCTTTCCAGCGCTCCAAGCCTCGTGCGCAAACGCTTCTACGGCCAAATCAATGACGTGACGAAGTTCAACGCTGTACGCTTCCGGTTCAGCACCGGCAATATCAACTCCGGCTACATCACCATGCGCCGCGTGCGTCCATCCTAAGATATATTGCCAAGGTTGTATTTCGATGGCTTAATAAGCCAAAGAAAGTATCCGTCCATGTTCGACCGTCAGCAGTCCATCCGCGAAGCCCGCGCGGTGGATCTATCCCTCACTGATGACGCCATGCCCACGAACAGCCCAACGCGATCCGTTTTTGTCGGTGTAGGCGGAACGCTGGTTGTCGAGCTTGTTGGAAAGCCCGGTGTAAGCGTGACCTACACGATTGCAACTGGTACCTCCCGCCCGCTCGCCGTGTCGAAGTTCATCAAGGTTGGTACCTCGGCAACCGGAATTATCGCAGAGTTCTAATGCAGGTCGGGATCAGCACCTGGTATCCAGCCGATGTCACCAGTGGGCTTGATGCGGACGTCGCAGCGTTCCTTGCCCGCCTGACAACTCCGCCGACAACCGACCGCGCTTCTCTCTACAATACTCTTATTCTGTCGCTGAAATCAGCCGGGGTATGGTCGAAGCTGGATGCTCTCTGGATTATGGCGGCAGCGGATAGTCAGGCTGCAAGACTTAATTTGGTGAGCAGTAGCTATACCCTGACACCTGTTAGCAACCCTGTGTTTACAGTTGACAGAGGCTACCAAGGTGATGCGTCAGCCAGTTACCTTGACACCAACGTGGATACAGGTGCCGGAGGCAGTGTTAAAATTCAGAGGAACAGCGCCTTCATGGGCTGTTACGTGAACACAGCCACCGCAGGCGCAGATGTCCGCGAAATGGGCTCACGTAACTTCGCTGTCAACTTACTGAACCTCACTAGCGGTATGAGCTTCCGTAATGCAGCCACCAACTCAGATTCTACGATAGCTACCTTTGCCAACTCCATTGGGTTTGCAGCTACTAACCGCAATAACTCCGCCAACCACGACATATACAAGAATGGAGTTTATGTAGAAACTCTGACAAGAGGTAGCGTAATTCTGTCTTCGTCTAATTGTCTTATCTGTGCATTTAACAACAATGGCGTACCGTCCCAGTTCTCCGCCAAGAGAGTTGCCTCCGCAGCAATAGGACAAGATTTGACGGCAGGGGAAACCCTCGCACTTTATAACGCCGTTTTCTCCTACCTTACTGCGGTAGGAGGAAATTAAAACCTAATAATCGAAAGACTATATTATGCCTGTTCTTGCAATGATAATCATGGATGGCACCGAACGTGCTGCTGCCATGGGGCTAAATGAAGTGGGTGTTGTGGCAGTCAACCCACGCCTGATTGATAATCCCTTGGCCAACCAGCTAGGTTATGGGACCCTACTTGGTATGTATGTGACTGGGGCCCAGTTGATGAATGACCCCGCGTCTGAGCGTTGGTATGAGATGTTCAGTGATAATGATATCCGTGTCTTGGATTCTGAAGTCATCTTCCTTCCATTTGTAGAAGACGAAGAATAGCCTTGCGCGATGCGATGCAGCCGGGTGCAGAACCAAAGAATCGAATGCGCGATTCCCACGTATCCGGCTGCTAAAGCACCGGTCGGGCGCAACATTACCGGGTTATGTCTGTTATCATCACATGAAATGCACCACTAATGCCCGACAACGTCTTCTTGTTTCTGATCCATTACGCCAACGAGATATGGATGGCGTTTCTGGGCATGGTGGGCGGCTCGGTGCGAATAGCGGTAGGTGTATCAAAGGGCGAGAACATGCCGCCCTCCCAAATGTTTGCTATTCTCGTAACCGGAGCAGTTCTGGCGGGCACAAGCTCGAAGCTGTTCACCGGCTGGCTAGGGTTGGGGCCGGAGGCGACGAGCTTTTGCAGCTTCATCGTGGGCATAATGGGAATGAACATCGTCACCCACGCGATCGATACCGATCTGGTCTCAACCATCTTCAAGAAGAAAGCGTGAGCGTGAAGATGATCGACACCGTCCTCCGCGTCTGCCGTGATCGGGAATTGCTTTGGTGCTCGGCGATCATCGTGTTCATCGTCGTTGCTGACCGGCTATTGAGATAGATCAGGAAAGTTCACGATGTGCAGCTTACCCTTAACCGCCTGACAGAAACTAACGGCGCCAGCCTCGGTGTGCTCAAAGGATTGAGCCGCACCCTCTACACGCTGGAAGAGGCGTGGCGGGAGAACAAACCGAAGGTCAGCTGCGTGCCAGCCGGAACCTACCGCTGCATCCCGCATGGTTGGGAGACGGGGACTAAGGTATCAAAACCACGGACGTGGGAGCTCGTTGGCATTCCAGGCCGGAGCGCGGTCCTGATTCACGTCGGCAACACCACGAAGGATACCGAAGGCTGCATCCTCGCCGGCATGGGGTTGATGGTGACGCAGCTCCTTTCGTCCGTGTCCGACAGCCGGATTGCAATCGAGCTGATGCGCCGGGAGATCGGGCCGAAAGAGTTCATGCTGACAATCGTGGACACCCTCAAAATTTAGGGGGTAAGATAAGGCATAACGAAAGTCCTCAACGTGAATGCCGTCGTCTCCCTCCTGACCATCCTGCTTCCGCAGCTCTATCAATATTTCACTAAGAACAAGGGTCTGAACACCGTCACCGGCGCCGCTGGTGGATCACTTCTGACGGTTCTGCTCATCGGAATGCAGAACGGCTATTACGATCAGGCCATCACCTTCCTTCAGAACAATTGGGCATATGGCGGGTACGCTACCGCTGTGATGGTGGGCCTGCGAGCCGCAGTCCAAGCCTATGCTGCCTTCAAAGGCAAATAATGCCCATCCAAATCGACGAAGAGAGGAATGAAAAGGCCGCGCCTATCGCGGTGCTCATCGCTCTTGGCCTGATCGGCCTGGTTCTTGCGCTTGGTTGGAGATGGATTCTCTTCGTGTTTATCGTGCTAGCTGCGGTCGCCGGGTGGTACTTAGGCAGTGAAAACGGCAGTTTTCCGCAAATTGGTCCCTCATAAGATTTGTTTTCGGGGGATCTGTTGATAAGTCAGAATCCGGCATCAGAATCAGGCATTTAGCGCCAAAAAATGAAAAGCAACAACTTATTGACATCTTAACAGAATCCCGCATGTGCTGTTCATGGCGGTTTGCGGCTATTGCAGGAATCACCTGAGCTGTAGTAATGCGTAGCAGGAGCAGGCGGCGTTTCTTTTTTTATGGAGAAGTGCGCCGATGAACGACAAAGACCTCCTGACAATCGAATATGGCAAACTGAAAGCCTCCGCTGTTGGCAGGTTTCCTATCGCCGTTCTTTTCTGCATCCTCGTGGCGATCGGCGGAGCGAGCTATTTCGGTGGGACGCAGGTGGTCGATTGGCTCCACGGGCCGAAGGCAACCGCCTCGATCGCAAAATAGATCCCCGCTAATGCGGGGATTGTGATTGAGCGGTCGTGAGGAGCAACGGCCAGAGGGGGCACGTCCCGCTCGTTCATCATCCCCCATTGCTGTCCATGGAGAACCAGACGCGAGCCTTGACCGTCGACTATGACATGGTTGGCCGTTGGCGATCTTGGACTATTCCTTGCCGGATTGGCGTGGTGGGAACGAAAATAGCTTGCCACACCTGAGGGGTGTGACAAGCAATATTCATTATTCGGCCGCCTGCCGCTGTTCGGCAAAGGCAAGGTTCCAGATGTACGTCGCCGCATGTCCGGCATAGCTGGCTGCGGAGAAGATGGCCCGGTTGTCTCCCTTCAGCACTTTCAGCCAGCTATCGATATACGAGGCTGAGCGGAATGATGGGGTGAACCCCAACTGAGCGCACAGGTAGGCCGAGCCGAGTTCCGCCACCAGCTCCTCGCTCGCGTAGGCATTGTCACCGAACCGCTTGCCAAAGGTGCGGTTCAGCCGCTTTTCAGCGCCGCTCCAGTGGGTCAGTTCGTGCAGCACAACCCCCCAATAGGCGTCCTCGCTCTCGAAGGTGCCGATCGTCGGCACCACGATCTCGTCGCGGCCGGGGTAGTAGGCTGCCTTTGACGCACCGTGCGAGAACTTGGCACCCGTGCCCTTGACGAGGCTGATTGCCTGCTCGTGGGTTGCCTTCCGGTCATCGGGAACCTGAGCTGCCAGATACTTCGGATCGACGCCGTCGAGTTGAGAGACGTGGAAGACCGGATACGATTTCACAATCGTGCCCTGCCGCTCGTCGCCGCTATCCTCGTCCTTTCTGGTGACGTGCTTGGTGAAGATCACGTGGGTCGATTTCTCGCCCTTGCGCACCTTGGCACCGATGCCCGCCACCTGCTGGTACGTGCAAAATTGCAGATTGTCGTATCCGCGTTGCTGCGCCGACATCCAGAGCAGGAGAATGTTGCTGCCGCTGTAGAGGCGTCCGGTGACAAGGTTTGACGGGATCATCCCGACGCCCTTGATCCGGGCATCCTTCCATGGACGGGTCCACGGCGGCACTCCTTCCTCCAGTTGCTTGATTATAACGGCGGTTACGGAGGCATAAAGGTCATTAGCTTTCATGTTACCTCGCAAGAGGCCAAGCAGAGATTATCTAGCCAAATTATCCCTTTGGCCTGCGAAACGGTTGAAGATGGTTTAGGCTAGATGAAGGAAGGTTAGGGCATGTTTATATTACGGGCTACGATTATATGGCCGCTTATGGTTGTTTGGTGGTTTCTTACGATGCTTGTGAAGGCAATCGTATTCGATATGAAAGATGCTCTGAAATTCCCGATCTATGCTTGGAACAAGTGGCGCAATCCGCCGTCACCAACGCATGGCGCGGCAAGCTATGCCACCGACAAGACCCTCAAGAAGCTCGGCCACTTCAATAACGAGGGCTTCCTGATGGGGGTGACGAAGAGCGGCAAGCGGGTATTCACGAACCCGGAGCGCAGCTCGATCATCATGGCACCGCCTGGCACCGGTAAATCCCAGCACTTCATCGCAGCCTTGCGCGCGATCCTCGAACGTCCCGCCGACCGTCTGCCGTTCCTCATCATCGGGGATGCTGACGGGGAGCTTTACCGCGCAACCGCACCTCTTATGGGGGCGAGGGGCTACAACGTCATGCGCCTCGATGCGGTCGAGCCCGACGAGTGGACGAAATACGATATTCTCTCCGACATTGTCCCGCCGCTGCTGACGGACCCGACGAACGACAATAAATGGCGCTATGACCGGGCACTCGACGCGCTCGGCAAGCTTCTCGTACCGGATGAGCCGCATTCGAAGCAGCCGCACTTCGTCGAATTCGCGCGCCTGCTGCTTAAGTCGGTGATGACCGTGAACATCAAATACGAGGGCAACAACAAGCCGATCGGCGAACTGGTCAACGAGCTGATCTCGGAAACCAAACGCGATGACCTCTTCAAGCGCTCGAAGAAGTATGGCGACGACGTGGTGACGGCTGCGCTCGGCGTCATGGGTAAGATGGCGGACAAGCCGGAAGGCCTCTCCATGATGTCGACCTCGCTGCGAAAGTTGGAAGCGTGGAATGATGCGGCGGTGAAGGAACTGACGAGTTATGGACCGGACATGCACGGCAACTACACGCGCGGCTGGAACTTTCACCAGTTCTTCACGCAGGATCAGCCGGCCGTCCTCTTTGTCCGCACCGGTATCGACAAGGCCGGTGGTGACCTCTCACGCGTCATCTATGGGAACGCCATCAACACCGTCGCCCACATCCGCAACAAGACCGGAAAGCCGCTCAAACGGGAGCTGGAGTTGTTCTTGGATGAGGCGGGCCTGACCGGATACTGCGAACCCATCGAAATCGCCTACGGGCGCCAGCGCAAGGCCGGGGTGAGGGTGCGCATGTGCTTCCTCTCGATGCGTGAGTTCAAGGATACCTACGTCCATGCCGACGATATGTGGAACGGCTCGGATGCCGTCATCTTTGGCGGCGGGAAGGACAGCAAGCTCAACAAGGAAGTGAGCGAGCTGGCCGGTGAATACACCGTGGAAAATAAGGGGCGCAGCGAGAGCAGGCAAGGCGAAAGCCGGAGCCACAGCGAACAGCCGCGCCGTCTGATTAAGCCCGACGAGATTCGGGGCCTCGGTTACGAGCAGGCGTTGATGCTGCTCGACAGCCTCATCGTGAAAGGGCGCAAGCCATGGCGTAGGGGCAAGCGCGGTATCGATTACCTATAGGCTCATGCCGTTGCCTTCGTCGAGAAGCTGAAGCTCGGCTTCATAGCCACCTTCGAGCAGGAAGGTGCGGAACTCGTCCTCGGTAATGAGGCCTTCGCCATAAGCGGTGACGGCCTCGCCGACCGTGACCACCAAAGCCGCTTCCCTGATCCCGCTGACCATCATCGCCTCTGCGTCGGCGATTTCCTGCTCTTCGCCGAACATCCGGACCAGTTCGGCCTGATAGGCGAATGCCTTGCGCTCCTCCTGACTTGCCTGCGCTGAAAGCTGGTTGACTTTATGCTCGTAGGATTTCCGCGTGTACTCAACCCTGTTCGCTTCAAGCTGGGCGTTGTGGGCCTCGATCTGAGCCTGCTCAGCACTCTTCCGCGCCGACGTCCTGAACAGCGTATATCCGAACATCCCGATCGACCGGCCTTTTAACTGGCCGGTCTCGGTCTGGTGTTCGGACAGCCGTTCCTGCGCCCTGTAGGAATCCATGAGGATCGGCAAGCTTTCCTCCTGATATTTCCCGGCCTCGCTCGCGACCTTCTCCCGTTCGGAAACGAGATATTCATAGCGCTCCTGAGCATCCTTGATCGCCTCCTGCGATCGGTGCAGGTATTCGAGCGTCGTCTTGGTGTCGTGGATGAACTTGATCGTGCCAACGGGGTCTACGCCCACAAGGTCACTTTTCAGCATAGGCGTGTCGTCCTCGCGGACGTCCTCTGTTGCGGGGAGTAAATCGTCACTGACCTTGTTCCCGACCTCGGGAAGATGGTTGTCGTTGCTGTAGCCGCGATGCTCGCTGGGAGCGTCCAAACCGCGCTCTAGGTTGCTGCGGCGGTCAAAGCTGATGGAATAGCCATACTCGCGGAAAAACTCGTTGCCGGTGTCTTCCCACTGCTTCCGCATCCACTCGGTCACGTTCGGCTCAAGGCCGTGCTGCTTGCGCCATGAGCGGCTATGTCCGAATTTGCCGACGCTCTTCCCGGTGAGGCGGTCACGGTCAATTATGATGGCGTGAAAATGTGGATTTCCGGGCTTGTCGACGTGCTCCCAAGCCTGAGCGTAGGTGCGACCTCCGAAGGTGATCTTTGACAGGAAACGCTCCATCATCATCAGCCGGTGTGGCTCGGAGACCTCCACCGGGAAGCTGACGATCACGGAATCTCCAAGCCTCGCGTTCTTCCGCGTGCCGAGTTTTTCCAGCTCCAGAAACGCCTGCTTGGTCTCGTAGCTGGTATCGTAAAGGGGAATTCCGACTGTGGCGACGTGGCCACGCTTGTTCTGATTGGCCCCGTAATGAGCGGCGTTGGCGACACGTCCATAGCCCCATTCGTCCCGGTTAAAGGACGAGTGTTCGATCCGGAAATAGCCAAATTGCCCCATGCGCCAGCTTACCCTTAGAGCGCAATAACAAGGGGACAATTTCGGAAGGAATTGTCTAACTGCGCTATCCCTTATCCACGCTATCGCTAAATGCCTTTTTCCGCATTCAAGCTAGCAGGGAGTAACGGGGTATAACGGTCACACTAAAGAAGGGCGTGGTTGGGTTCTTGCAACAGGGGATTACCGCCTCCAGAGGGATTTCTTGGGCTTCCTACTCTCCACGTACCGACCGAATATATCGAACGCAGGGTCGATACCGCGTGCCTTGATCGCAATGCCAGAGATCGAATGTAGCGTCTGCGTCACGATGTTGAATCCGTCTTCAAGCGTCTCGCGGTATACCTGCGCATAAGGAAACCCGAAGATGCTTTCGGACAAGATTGCGGACTTTTCGGTCGCGAAAATGATCTTTTGGAAATGAGCAAGTTTTGCGGTGTAGGAAATGAAGAAGTTAAAGGCTGCCTTCCCCGCCTCCAGTTCCTCATAGGACAGTGATCCGAATATTTCGTCTAGTACGGGCGGAATGGGAAGAGGCTGCCCCGCCTCTGCTATGGGGATGACGATATAGGTGTGATCCGCCCCGCGCTTAAACCTTTCCCGGAGGGCCATTGAGTGACGATGGTTACGAGCCCATCGATCGAAGTCAGTGACCATGCAGGCGACAAAAGTGCTGCTCTCAATCTGTTCACGCAAATCCAGCTCGATCGCGCCAAGGAGTGTCTTTTGGTAACCGAATGGCGCGGCAGTACGTTTTAGTGGGGGAGCTTTGGGTTCGGCTTCAGGGGGCAAATAAGCTTCGACCGCGTTGCGAATGACGTCGCTGATGTTGCCGCCGTGATGGATGTTGGCGTGGGCTTGCACCCTGAGCATCATTTCGTGAGGAAGCCTGAAATTCTTGGCCGTGTCCTTCGGCTTTTCGTTGCCCGCCATGTAATACATCCATGTAACACAAGATTCTTTAGATGTACTACATGTTTGAATTTGTACAACAAAAGCTTTTGATGAGAGCGTCATCTCACACCGGAAGCAACGGGAACGGCCCGAAGCGGTGTGGGAGACTAAAATGTCCATCATCGATAGATTGGTTCGTACATTGCTTAACAGCCCCGACAGCGACACTCGGGTACTTCTGCTTGAATCGTGGAGTGATGATCCCAAGCAGAAGGTAGCGCTCCGCCCGAAGCTGCCGGCGTTAAAGGGACCTAAAACTTCGACCTCACCGATGAAGCCGCCGAACCGCCATCGCGAACTGCAACGTTCAGATGCGTCCCAAGATTTGATCCAAGCCTTCCAAGGCTTCAAGCCACCCTATCAGTACAACAACGGGATTCACGAAGCCTACTTTGTGAATCTGGTGAGGTGGCGAGAGCCGGGCAAATGGCGCGGTAAAATGGTCGGGATGTACCAGATCGAGCTGACGGGGGCGGGAAGCCACTGGTCTGAGAAATACTTCTGGGGTCTCAGCAAGGCTGGGTTCGAGGAGGTTGCTCAGCACAACGTGCGTGGCATCCGCAAGCGTCTGTTGAGGGCACGCTGATGAGTAAAGGATTCATTTCTCGGTCAGCGGCCGAAACAGCCCAGGTCGTCGAGCGTCACCCCAAGAGCAATATCGCCGGGCTGAATCGTGAGCACGTTGAATATTTCAAAACCTTCACGCCCGGAGACTACTTTAAGGCGCATGGTTATCGAGAATACAGTCTCATAGCCATCAAATTTGATGAAAGGACTTTAGAGACTGCCGCGTGGTTTGAGCTTGGGCTGCAAGTAGTAGGCGGTACGGAAGTCCACACTTTGGAATACCGCATACGGGACGGGAAGCCCATCCGCACCCTGAGTCTGCCTGCGATCACGATGCACTACTACCAGTACGCCAATAGGTGCGCTGAACGGAAATTGCTGGTGACGCCATGAAGATCATCGAAATGCTCCTTGGGTTCGCACTCCGCATGTGCGAACTCGGCGTCAAGGTCGCAATCGCCGTCCTGACGGCCCTTTTCCGCATCGCAGGCTCCGCCATTATGGCGGCGCTCGCCAGTCGCCGGCAGGCGGAACCGCCGCCCAGAGTTCGTTTTCAGCGTGGGAGGCGCAAGAAGAAATGGCCAAGGACGCTGCACTAAAAACGCAGGCCGGGCTGATTGGCGGGACGGTGGTCATCTATCTCGCCAATAACGTCTCGGTGCTGATCTGGAATTACCCCTTTCTCTACTGCTGGGGGCAATCACCAGCAAGTCGGCTGTATCTCGATTGGGGCCAGCCGACCCTCTATCTGGCAGTCGCCTACATCATCTGGCGGCTTCTGCGAAGGCAACTGACACATGCCTTCGTCGGCTTTCTGGTCGTAATATTGATCATGGAACTGCCGAGAATATTTGATATGATGTTCAGACTTGGCGGTAGTTGCCATGGATGAAGTGAATCGAATGCGCGAAGGTATTGCAAAAGAGTATGGGATTGCATTGTTCCGCTCGTACAGCGAGAAGGAAGCAGCCTTCTTTTTGCAACGTGACTTGAGTACCCTGAAACGGATGCGACGCGCCGAAAAGGTGCCTTATACGGCCCTAGGAGAACGGCAAATTAGATATCTCGGCATCCACATTGTTGACCTCATTCTTAAAGGTGACAAGTGGCGAGATATCAGCGACGTGAGTTCCGCGTAGGGGACTGGTACTTAACGCAGCGAGGCAATTCGCCTGCGTGGTACCGCACCCGCTATGACCCGGAAACCAAACGCACTGAGAGAGTGAGCTTGTCCTGCGTCGACTTCGACCAGGCGAAGGAAGTCCTGACGGCGTGGTTTTACGAGCATCTCAAACTAGCGTCTGACAATCTGGCGCCGGAGAAGGTTTCTCTGGCGTCAGTTCTGTTGGATTACTGGAACAATCACGCCCGCCAGCTTGCCTCGGCCAAGAGCCGCAAGATCCTGATCCGCTACTGGAACGAGTTCTGGAAGTCCGCGACCGTCGCGGACGTCCGGAACCTGAATAAGCAGGAAGAGTTCCAGCAGCACCTTTTTGCTAAGGGCCTCAACGTCGGCAGTGTGAATAGAACGCTAGAAGTGGGCGCAGCCGCCATCAACAGGGCATGGAAGCGCGGCATCATATCCAGCGTCCCTTTCATCCATAAGGTGAAGGACGACCGCGACACTTCCGATACCAAGAAGGGCGCCGATATCACCCTCGACGATCTTCGGGCCTTCTACCGTGGCAGCGAGGTCGATCATTGGCACGATCTACTCACCATCCTCATCGGGACGGCATGTCGGCCCGCCGCCGCCCGCGAGCTGATGAAAGAGCAGATCGATTTCGCCAATGGCCTCGTCTATTTGAATAAAAAGGGGCGAAGACAAACCGGCAAGAACCGCCCCACGGTCAAGCTGCCTCCGACGATGGCGGCGCGGTTCCGGGACCGTCCTGATGGCGTACTGGTGCTTTGGCGGGGGCAGGCGACGGAGAAGAATGAACGGCTTATGCGGATTGCGCGAAAGCGGGCAGGGCTGGGCGAGGATGTGAACCTGTATTCCATCCGCCACTTCTGCGCCCGCTGGATGCGGCAGAATGGCGTTGACCCATGGTCGGTAGCAGCGCAGCTTGGCCACAGCGCCGGTGGGAGATTGACGTTAACTGAGAGATACGCCACCGCTGACCCGTTGTACCTTCAAGCGCCTTGTAATGCCCTCGAAACTCTTCTGCAGGCCGTCGTCGCGCCAATCGCGGGCGAGAAGGCACCTCAAGCCCCTGCTGCGTAGGGGTCGAGTGGTTACGGACGAGGATCAGCGCCGTCGCCGAAAGCTCGAGCGCGCGTTTGACCACCTCGCGCGGATAGACCGGCGTATGGTCGACCGTACCGCGGCCCTGCACCTCATCGGCGATCAGCACATTGCGCTTGTCGAGGAAGAGGATGCGGAACTGCTCGCGGGTCTCATGCGCCATGGCGGCATGGCAATACTGGATGACCGAAGACCACGAGGACAGGACCTGTTTGCTCCTGAGTTCGCTCTTCAGCGTCCGGTGGGCGACAGTCGAGATCAGCTTCAGGTCGAGCGCCACGGCCTCGCCGACACCTTTGACTTCCGTCAGCAGCGTCGGTGGTGCGCCGAAGACGCCCGAAAGCGAACCGAAACGCTCGATCAGCGCCTTGGCGATCGGCTTTGTGTCGCGCCGCGGGATCAGGCGGAAAAGCAAGAGCTCGAGGATTTCGTAGTCGGCAAGCGCAGTGTCGCCGAGCTCGCGGAAGCGGTCACGCAACCGCTCGCGATGGCCGTGATAATGCTCTTGGCCGGCAAGCGAGGCGGGAAAGGCCGTCCTGGAATTCGGCGCGGACGGCTTTTGCGGCTGACCTGCAAAGAACGAACGTTCGTCGGCGGCAATCGGCTCTTGCGTCTTGAAAGGCAGCTCGTCGTCGGAGGATATCGAAACGGGCCCCTTCGCCATCGGATTGTCACCCGTTGTGGGAAGGCAGACCGGGGCGGTCGAGGCCACCCGGCGACAGCGTGAAGATCTCGCAGCCATCGGAGGTGACGCCGACTGTATGTTCGTACTGCGCCGACAGCGAGCGGTCGCGGGTCACCGCCGTCCAGCCGTCAGCCAGCACCTTCACATGCGGCCGGCCGAGGTTGATCATCGGCTCGATGGTGAAGATCATGCCTTCGCGCAGCTCCGGCCCTTCATTGGCACGGCCGTAATGCAGGATATTCGGCGAATCGTGGAACAGCCGGCCAACGCCATGGCCGCAGAAATCGCGCACCACCGAACAGCGCTCGGCTTCGGCATAGGTCTGGATCGCCTCGCCGATCGCGCCGGTACGAGCACCGGGCCTGACGGCGGCAATGCCGCGCATCAGCGATTCATAGGTGACCTCGAGCAGTCGCTCGGCAGCACGCTTGACGACGCCGACGGGATACATCCGGCTGGAATCGCCGTGCCAGCCGTCGAGCACAAAGGTGACGTCGATATTGACGATATCGCCGTCACGCAGCGGCTTGTCGTTCGGAATGCCATGGCAGACGACGTGGTTGATCGAGGTACAGGTCGATTTGGTATAACCGCGATAGTTCAGCGTCGCCGGATAGGCGCCGTGATCCATGCCGAAATCGAAGACGAACCGGTCGATCTCATCGGTCAACAGGCCGGGCTTGACGATGTCGGCAAGCGCATCGAGGCAGCGCGCGGTCAGCTGACATGCCCTGCGCATACCCTCGAATGCTTCAGCGTCATAAAGCCGGATGGCGCCCGTATTCTTCGGGGGCGCGGTAGAGGCTTCGATATAGTTCACCATTGCAGGGCCTTAGCGGAGATTGTTAGATTTGTTCATAATGCAGCTATGCCGGGTTCGTCCATCACGATCAACTGCCAGGACGAGATTTCTGGACAGATCCGATCAGTCCAGTCTGCAGCTTTCCACATCCGTTCGACGGACAATCAACGGTCCGGCTGGAATATCCACAATCTTCCCAATGGGATAGGATTGATTGCGTGAAGCCTCCCCGCTACTCACCGATTGGTGACAGCGGGGAAGGGTCGATCATGCTGAATGAAGCCGCAAATCTTGAAAATTCACCCGGGGCCGGCGGCGAGCCGGAACGGCGCGTGCGTGATCGCGGCGCCACCGAGCGCGCAATTCTTGCCGCCGCCAAGGGGCTGCTCGCCGAAGAAGGCTTCCAGAATTTCGGCATCAACGCGGTCGCCCGCCGCGCCGGTTGCGACAAGCAGCTGATCTATCGTTACTATGGCGGCCTCGACGGCTTGGTCGAGGCGATTGGCGCCGATCTCGGCACATGGGTGAAGGACCGCATTCCGGAAGACGCCGGCGGCATGTTCCTGCTCACCTATGGGGACCTGATGGAACGGCTGTCGCTCCTCCTCCTCGATGCCTTGAGAAACGATCCGCTGATGCGCCGCATCCTCGCCTGGGAGATATCGGAAAACACCGAGCAGGTGAGGCGGTTGTCCGAGGCGCGTTCGAAGGCGCTTGCTCTCTGGCTAGAGCGCATGCGCGGCTCGCTGGCGCCGCCGAAGGGCGTGGATGCAGCAGCCGTCAACGCCATCGTCATCGCCGCGATCCAGCATCTCGTGCTCGCCGCCGCAGCCGGTGGGCAGTGCGCCGGCCTGTCGCTGAAAACGCCCAAGGACTGGGAGAAGGCGGCACTAGCGCTGAAGCGCATCGTCCGCGGCGTCTACGGCTGATACCTGGCTCATCCACAGGGGGCGGGCGCCGCGTTAACCTTAACAAATGGTTTACGTTGCGTGGGGGTGGTTAAGCCGACAGTGTGGCGGTGAGCAGAGATGGTATGAGTAGAAGCCCCGAGTGACGCCCATGGGAACCAAAATCGCTAAAGTCGCGTTTCTGGTGACGGCAATGATGTTTTTCGCAGTTCTGGCGCTGGATATCGCAATTCCCGCGCTGGTGCTTTGCATCATGGCATTGTCGGTCTGGTTGGTCTCCCTCGATCTGCCCGTGGCGCGCAAGCATGGAGGAGAGGCCGCATGAAGTGGTTTCTGATCTTCTGGGCCGGCCCCATCGTCTTTCTGGGCGGATGGTACTGGCTCTCCTATTACGACATGAGTTTCGGCATCTTCATGCTGAGCCGGCAGGTCCATGACCTGACCTTCGAGCTTTACGGCAAGGCGCTTGGCATTCCGCCGGAGACCATCCCGCCGCTCGTTGCCCGCGCGATTGCGGTGGACAGCCTCGTCGTCTTCGCCATTATCGGTCTGCGGAAGCGCAAGTCGATCATCGCCTGGTGGAAGGCGCGTCAGGCGTTGAATTCGTCTCCATCTGACCTTGCCAGCAAGGAAAGCCTGTCGAGCGCGCCCTGAAGGATGAAGCTTGCCGCGGCCGAATCGATCCGTTCGGCCCGCTTGGCGCGCGAGACGTCCATTTCGAGCAGCGTCCGTTCAGCCGCAACCGTCGAAAGCCGCTCATCCCAATAGACGAAGGGCAGCGCCGTCTTCTGCTCCATGTTGCGCACGAAGGCGCGCGTTGCTTGCACGCGCGGACCCGCCGATCCGTCCATGTTCATCGGCAGGCCGATGACGAAGCCTGCAACCTTTTCAGATTGTGCGAAGTCCAAGAGCGCCTGAGCATCGATGGTGAACTTGACGCGGCGGATCACTGTGCGTGGCGTGGCGAAACGCCGCCCGAGATCGGACATCGAAAGCCCGATCGTCTTGGTGCCGAGATCGAGGCCGGCAATCGCCTGTCGCGGGACAAGCGTCTCGGCCATTTCCTCGATCGTCAACACCGTCATCGCCATTTCATCCCGTCAAAACAAATTGAAGTCGCCGCCGCTTTTCTTTGCGGCCGCATAAGATATGTCCTTAAAGCATGTCGCGCAAAAGTGTGCCGCGGTTTTGCGATAACGACATGCGTAAAAACAAAGATCTAAAATGCTGGAGCGAATCTGAAAGATTGCGACGCGTTTTAGGGCATGACGCCGAAAAGTGTGAGCGGTTTTCGGACGACATCATGCTCTCATTCTTTGATGTGGCATCGAAACCGGCTTTGCATCCCATAATAAAGGAGACATTTCATGAAGATCACCTGGCTCGGCCATTCCGCCTTCCGCATCGAGACAGCAAAGGCGAAGATCCTGCTCGACCCATTCCTCAGCTATAACGCCTCTTTCTCCGGCCAGGATATTAAGGATGTTTCCGCAGGCATTACCCACATCCTGTTGACGCATGGCCATGGCGATCATGTCGGCGATACCGTGGCACTCGCCAAGGAAACCGGCGCCGTCGTTCTTGCCAATGCTGATCTCGCCGCCTGGCTCGGCTCCAAGGGCGTCGACAAGATCGAGATGGGCAATACCGGCGGCACGATCGCGCTCGGCAGCTTCTCGGCGACCTTCACCAATGCGCTGCATTCCTCCGCCCAGATCACCGAGGACGGTGTCTCGCACGCGCTCGGCAACGCCAACGGCCTGATGCTGCATTTCGACGACGAAGCTTCGATCCTTGCCATGGGCGATACCGACATCTTCTCGGACATGGCGCTGATCAATGAATTGCACCAGCCTGATATCGGATTCGTGCCGATCGGCGACCGCTTCACCATGGGCGGCGCGGTAGCAGCCCTTGCCTGCCGGCGCTATTTCAACTTCAAGACCGCAATCCCCTGCCACTACGGCACCTTTCCGATCATCGACCAGACGGCCGAAAAATTCGTTGCCGGCATGGACGGATCGAAGACGGATGTGAAGGCGATCAGGCCTTCCGAGAGCCTGTCGATCTGACGAAACCCCGTTGCGTCAGGCGGACATGGCCTTTATAGCGGGTAGGAAAAATCCTATCCGGAGAATGTCATGTCCGTCGATCTTGCCACCGTGAAGCGTGTCGCCCGCCTTGCCCGTATTGCCGTCTCCGAGGACGAGGCAAATCGCATGGTCGGCGAGCTGAACGGCATCCTTGGCTTCGTCGAGCAACTCTCCGAAGTGAATGTCGACGGGGTCGAGGCGATGACGTCGGTTACCCCGATGGCGATGAAGAAGCGGACCGATGAGGTGACCGACGGCAGCAAGGCAGCCGATATCGTCGCCAATGCGCCCGTCACCGACCATAATTTTTTCCTGGTGCCGAAAGTCGTCGAATAAGGCTTCGAAGCCTCTTTCCGACCCTGTTGCCATTTCCAGATCTGAAGCGAAAACACGATGAGCGAACTCACCAGCCTGACCATTGCCGAAGCCCGCCAGAAGCTGCGCGCCAAGGAAATCACCGCGATCGAACTGACCGAAGCCTATATCTCGGCGATCGATGCGGCCAATGGCCGGCTTAACGCCTATATCAAGGTCACGCCGGATCTCGCCCGCGTCATGGCGAAGAACTCCGACGAGCGCATCGCTGCCGGCAAGGCCGGCGAACTCGAAGGCATTCCGCTCGGCATCAAGGATCTCTTCGCCACCGTCGGCGTTCACACCCAGGCCTGCAGCCACATTCTCGATGGTTTCGAGCCGCGTTATGAATCGACCGTGACGCAGAACCTCTGGGATGATGGCGCCGTCATGCTCGGCAAGCTGAACATGGACGAATTCGCCATGGGCTCGTCCAACGAGACCTCGCATTACGGCCCGGTGATCAATCCCTGGCGTGCCGCAGGCTCCAACCAGCAGCTCGTTCCGGGCGGCTCGTCGGGCGGTTCGGCCGCAGCCGTCGCAGCGCATCTTTGCGCCGGCGCCACGGCGACGGATACCGGCGGCTCGATCCGCCAGCCGGCCGCCTTCACCGGCACCGTCGGCATCAAGCCGACTTATGGCCGTTGCTCGCGCTGGGGCACCGTCGCCTTCGCTTCTTCGCTCGACCAGGCAGGTCCGATCGCCCGCGACGTCCGCGATGCCGCGATCCTTTTGAAGTCGATGGCAAGCGTCGACGCAAAGGACACGACATCGGTCGATTTTCCGGTGCCGGATTACGAAGCAGCTCTCGGCCAGTCGCTGAAGGGCATGAAGATCGGCATCCCGAACGAATACCGTGTCGACGGCATGCCGGATGAGATCGAGACCCTCTGGCGCCAGGGCATCACCTGGCTGAAGGATGCCGGCGCCGAAATCGTCGACATCTCGCTGCCGCACACCAAATACGCCCTTCCGGCCTATTACATCGTCGCCCCCGCCGAGGCATCCTCGAACCTCGCGCGCTACGACGGCGTGCGCTACGGCCTGCGCGTCGACGGCAAGGATATCGTCGACATGTACGAGAAGACGCGTGCCGCGGGCTTCGGCAAGGAGGTCAAGCGCCGCATCATGATCGGCACTTATGTGCTGTCGGCAGGCTATTACGATGCCTATTACATCCGCGCCCAGAAGGTCCGCACGCTGATCAAGCGCGATTTCGAACTCGCCTTCGACGCCGGCGTCGATGCCATCCTGACGCCGGCAACGCCGTCGTCCGCCTTTGGCGTTGCCGATGAGAACCTCGCCGCCGATCCGGTGAAGATGTATCTGAACGACATCTTCACGGTGACGGTCAACATGGCGGGCCTGCCCGGCATCGCCGTGCCGGCCGGCCTCGACCATAAGGGACTGCCGCTCGGCCTGCAGCTGATCGGCAAGCCCTTCGACGAGGAAACCCTCTTCAAGACCGCCCACGTCATCGAGCAGGCAGCCGGCCGGTTTACGCCGGCCAAGTGGTGGTAACGGATCTAACGATCCCAGGAATAGCGGCTGCCGACCACGAAACGTCGGCGCCGTCGGCTTTGCCGCATGGTTGACTGATTGATAGCCGGAACCAGGAGAAGGTTTTATGGCCAGCAATGATCTTGCGCAATTAATCGAGGCCGTTGATCGCCTTGCTGCCGGCGGTTTCACCATGGGCGCGGATTGGCAGGCGGTCCACGACATCTGCCAGCGCCACGAAGGCGAACAACCGTTCGACTGGGGCCACGCGCTTTGCCATCGCATCGAGGGCGATGACTGGAACGCCGATTATTGGTATCGCCGCGCCGGCAAGGTGCGCGGCACGGGCACGATGGCCGACGAGTGGTCGGCGATGCGGACGGAACTCTCTGCAAAGGCTTGACACCCCCGATCGCGCCCGTTCGAGACGCGATCGGGAGTGCCGCTATTACCTGTTGTTCAACTGCGACCTCACCAAGCTCAGCCCTCTTTCGGTGATCCGGTAGGGGTGGCCGCCTGAGGACTTGATTGCCCTCAGCCGCTTCAGCCTGCGGAAGAGATCGAGGTCGACGCCGGGATAGAGCCAGCCGTCGCGGGTGAAGCAACTGACCGCCTCGATCTTCCTGTCGTCGTCGCGGGTAATTTCGATGCGGCCGCCTTGGGCCATGAGATGCAGGATGCGCTGCTCCGTGCGAGAAATGTCCATGTGTTGAGATCCGGTATCGCGCCCGGCAGGGCGCACAAAAACGATCTGGCGCTCATTCGAACGTCAGGGCTTCGTTTTTTTCGGGCCCATGCGCGCAAGCGGACTTGCGGGCAGGGCCTTTACCGGGTCTCAGGCAGGCTCAACATAAAACACCTCGATAAGACCTATTATTCAGCCTGGAAAATTCGGTCAAGAGCGTACTTGCCTCTCAAAACCAGTCGAAAACCGCGGTTTCGGTCGATCATCCCATTGGAGCTACTGGTAAAATCCGCGACTCAGTGGTCTAGTTGACGGGTAACGCGGAGGTGTCGTTGATCCACATTCGCAATGCCCGCGACGGTGAAGCGGAGCTATTGAGCGAGATCGGGCTCAGGGCCTGGCAAAATGCGATGGCGTCGATCGGCGAATCGGACGCGATGATCGATGCAGCGCGCAACGCCTTCCGGAACTTCGTGGAAAACGACTGGTTGACCATCACCGTCGTCGAGCAGAACGGCCAGGTCGCAGGCTGGGCGGCGCGCGAGGGATTGGACGAAACCATCTCGGATTTCTGGATCGATCCCGCCTTCACCCGCCAGGGCCTCGGTTCGGCCCTTCTCGTCCGCATCGAAAAGGAGATCGCTGATCAGGGCCTCGAGAAGGCGGCGATGCAGACCCATTCCGGCAATAGCGAGGCGATCGGCTTCTTCCGGAAGCACGGCTACAGCATCCATTGGCTCTCTGTTGCCTACAACCCGAAGCTCGACCGAGACGTGCCCTCCGTTGGACTGACGAAACAGCTCGTTTCGGATGGCCAAGGCGGGTATGGGCTGGAATTCTGATGATTCAAAAATGTTGAGGCAGGAGAGGGCTCCATTGCGGCAAGAAGGCCAGCACAGCAATCAGTGCGCCGTGTAGGATCAGGATCGCCGCCAGGATTGACCGGAACGGCTCCTTTCTCGTCTTGTGCCGCAGCAACTGCTGTGCAGCCAGCGCGCCCAGGCTACCGCCGATCAGCGCAAGGATGAGAAGCGTGCGTTCGCTGATACGTCGCCTGCCGTGGCGCGCCGCCTGCTTGTCGAAGAAATAGATCGAGAACACCAAGAGGTTCAGCGCCAGAAACAGCAAGGCCCATTTGATAATATCGGTCATCGTCATCGGGGACCCTACCGCGGCTGCGTTAACGGATGGCAAAACCGCGATGCAGCCGATGGCGAAAGCCTTGCACCGGCACGCCATTTCCTTTACCTCACCAGTGGAAAAGAACAGCCTGCAAAGAGCATCAGATGACCCTTGTCGACGTCCGCACGCCTGATCCGAAACGCTTCATCCCCGGCGCCACCGGCGACTGGGAGGTCATCGTTGGCATGGAAGTCCATGCCCAGGTGCTGTCCAATTCGAAGCTCTTCTCCGGCGCCTCGACGGAATTCGGCAAGCCGCAGAATTCGAACGTCTCGCTGGTCGACGCCGCCATGCCCGGCATGCTGCCCGTCATCAACGAGGAGTGCGTCAGGCAGGCCGTGCGCACCGGCCTCGGCCTGAAAGCCCAAATCAACAAGCGCTCGCTCTTTGATCGCAAGAACTATTTCTATCCCGACCTGCCGCAGGGCTATCAGATCTCGCAGTTCAAGGATCCGATCGTCGGCGAGGGCAAGATCGTCATTTCACTCGGACCTGACCGCCAGGGCCAGTTCGAAGATATCGAGATCGGCATCGAACGCCTGCATCTGGAGCAGGATGCCGGCAAGTCGATGCACGACCAGCACGCGACCATGTCCTATGTCGATCTGAACCGTTCCGGCGTCGCGCTGATGGAGATCGTCTCGAAGCCCGACATGCGCTCGTCCGACGAGGCCAAGGCCTATATGACCAAGCTGCGTTCGATCGTGCGTTACCTCGGTACCTGCGACGGCAACATGGACGAAGGCTCGATGCGCGCCGACGTCAACGTCTCCGTCCGCCGGCCGGGCGAGGATTTCGGCACGCGTTGCGAGATCAAGAACGTCAACTCCATCCGCTTCATCGGTCAGGCGATCGAATATGAAGCCCGTCGCCAGATCGGCATTCTGGAAGAAGGCGGCAAGATCGATCAGGAGACCCGCCTCTTCGACCCGGGCAAGGGCGAGACGCGTTCGATGCGCTCCAAGGAGGATGCGCACGACTATCGTTATTTCCCCGATCCGGATCTGCTGCCGCTCGAATTCGACGATGCCTTCATCAAGGCGCTCGAAGTGCATCTGCCGGAGCTGCCCGACGACAAGAAAGAGCGCTTCGTGCGCGAACTCGGCCTGTCGATCTACGACGCCTCGGTGCTCGTTTCCGAAAAGGCGATCGCCGATTATTACGAAGCCGTCGCCGCAGGCCGTGATGGCAAGATGGCCGCCAACTGGGTGATCAACGATCTGCTCGGCGCGCTGAACCGCACCGGCAAGGACATCGAGCAGACCCCGGTTTCGCCGGCCCAGCTCGGCGCCATCATCGATCTCATCAAGGCCGAAACCATCTCCGGCAAGATCGCCAAGGATCTCTTCGAGATCGTTCTGACTGAAGGCGGCGATCCGGCCGAGATCGTCGAAGCGCGAGGCATGAAGCAGGTGACGGATACCGGCGCGATTGAAAAGGCCGTTGACGAGATCATCGCCGCCAATCCTGACCAGGTCGAAAAGGTCAAGACGAAGCCGACCATGGCGGCCTGGTTCGTCGGCCAGGTGATGAAGGCGACCGGCGGCAAGGCCAATCCGCAGGCTGTCCAAGCCCTCGTCAAGGCAAAGCTCGGCATCGAGGAATAAGCGAGTGTATTTTGTCCGCACCGCCGGCGAGCGCGACCTGGAAAAGGTCCGCGCCCTGCTGGTGGAGAGCTTTCACGCCACCTATGACGGCCTGCATGGCAGAGCAAAGGTGGCGGATCTGATCGCCCATCTCTTTTCGCCGGCGGCGCTGAAGACGCGGCTGGTACGAAAGGATGCCGAATTCCTCGTTGCCGACGACGGCCGCAATATCGGCGGCATGGGTTATGCGGCAATGTCGCAGCAATTGACGAAGACGGTGATGCTGCATCTCCTCTACGTCAGGCCGGCGCTGCAGCGCCAGGGTATCGGCCGCGATATCTTCGCCGAGCTCGAAACCTGCTTTCCCTATGCGGAGATAATGCGCCTCGAAGTCGAACCGCAGAATGCCGCGGCGATCGCCTTCTATCGCACGCACGGCTTCACCGAGATCGGCCGCAATGAGAATAGCGGAGCCGGACAGTCCGGCATTCCGGCATTGGTGTTGGAGAAGCGCTTGGCGGGTTAAACGCCCGAATCGCTGAGTGCCTTGTGGTGGGTGTGGTAGGTCTGGAGCAGTTGCATCAGTCGCTCCTTGCTGACGGTAAGACCACTCGTTTCGATGCGCAGTTGCCGAAGTTCATTCGTCGCACGTGCGGTATGGAATAGTGAGAACATCGGTTTGCGACCCTGAATGCCGTCTGGTCGGCACCAGACAGCGATTGTATCTCCGGTGCCTTCTGCGTCCGTTCCCGGCGATGCGGACAACAGGTTGCCCAGAACCAGAAAAATTGTTCGCAAAATCCTTTGCGCCAGCGTGGGTGCCGCAGCCTCGATGCGTGCGACTGCCGGCCACGGAATTAATTCTTGCATTAGCCGAAGATCTTTGAAGCCATTTGGGCCTATCGCAATGATCGTCTTATTGGATGAAAAGATCAGGACATAAAGATTGCAAAATAGGTAGTACGCAATTGGCGGCCCACAGAGCAGGGACAGGAAAAGCGAATTCAAAGTCCCATCGAAAATCCAGAAGCCGAAGACAATTATCACCAGTGTTGATAGTGCAATTCTAAGCCGAATATCCCTAGCGGAGTATCCGACCTCACGGATATCGTTCAAGAACATCCGTCTTTTTCCTTCCGCAACAATCATCGTCCGGTTTTTACATAGGTAGAAAAGTGTGATGCCACAAGATTTGAATATCCGTGAAGCTCGCAAGGACGACCTCCCTGCGCTGGTGGCTATGTTTTCGGCCGACGCACTCGGCGGTCACGGCGATACCACGGAACCTGAAGCCTTTTCCGATTATGTCAGGGCCTTCGCCGTCATCGAGGCTTCGCCCGATCAGACGCTTTACGTCGCAGAGCGCGGCGGCGAGGTCGTCGGCACGTTCCAGACGATGGTGACGACCTCGCTCACCGGCCGCGGCTCCTCGGCGATGATCATCGAGGCGGTGCAGACGCGCGCCGATATGCGCGGGCAGGGGGTCGGCGGACTGATGATCGAATTCGCCATTGCCGAGGCAAAAGGCCGCGGTATCGGGCGAGTAGCGTTGACCTCGAATGCAGTGCGCAAGGATGCTCACCGTTTCTATGAAAGGCTGGGCTTCAAGCCCTCGCATCTGGGCTTCAAGATGGCTTTGAAATGACCCTTGGCCATCGTGGAATCGCTGGACAATTCGGCTTGGCGACGGCATAAGCGAGGAAACGAATTCTGGTTTGGCTCGCATCTGGCGGGCACAAGGAAAAGACATGTGGAATCTTCTGGTTCAGACCTTTACCTGGTGGAACGGTCAGACGATGGGCACGCGTTTTGCGACCTGGCGTTTTGGCAAGCGCGTCGGCGAGGATGAATTCGGCAACGTCTACTACGAAGGCGGCATGTCCTCCTACGGTCTGCCGAAGCGTTGGGTGATCTACAAGGGTTATGCCGAAGCCTCCGCCATTCCGCCGGGCTGGCATGGCTGGATGCATCATCGCACCGATGTCCCCCCGTCCAAGGAAAGCTACGTCGCCAAGGATTGGCAGAAGCCGCACCGGCCCAACCATACCGGTTCGCCGCAGGCCTATCGCCCGCCGGGCTCTATCGCCGTTCCGGGCGAACGTCCGCGCGTCACCGGCGATTATGACGCTTGGACGCCGGGCAACTGAGACGGCCCGACCGGGCAATCCCAAGACCCGGCTTTTGGCCACAATTGACCTTTACCCGCAGGTTGGCCGCGCTTGACCGCGGCCGTGAACTGAAAATGTCTGGAGACGGGTACACATGAAGCTCTTCACGCGGAACAAGGTCCTGCGTGCCGCCGGATCGCTGCTGGCGCTCTCGGCCCTGCTTCCGCCGGCTGCGGCAAATGCCGCACGCATCGAAAATCCGGTTGCCGTCTTCTCCGGCCTCGACAAGATCACCGGCCGCATCACGACCTTCGACGTCTATGTCAATGAGACGGTACAGTTCGGTGCGCTGCAGGTGACACCGAAGGCCTGTTATTCGCGCGACCAGTCGGAAGCACAGAAGATCGACGGTTTCGTCGAGGTCGATGAGATCACCCTCGACCGCAAGATCCGCCGCATCTTCACCGGCTGGATGTTCGCCGCCAGCCCCGGCCTCAACGCCGTCGAGCACCCGATCTACGACGTCTGGCTGAAGGACTGCAAGGCAAACTCGGATGTTCCGGCTCCTGACGGTGCCAAGGCGACAGCTCGCTAGCGCCTCTCATCACGCTTTACAGTGCCGCACGCCTTTTCAGACACACAAACAACGACGCTGTAACACTTTGAGTGACGCAGCAACCTGGATGAGCCTATGCGGTGGGTGTCTTGTTCCTCTTGAAAAGGCCCTTGGCAAAGCGAAGCGCACCGGCGAACACAATGAAAACGAGGACGCCGCCCTTTTTGAGGAAGGCGAGGGCGAGTGCCAGCAATCCCACCTTGGCAGCAATCTTGGCGCCCGCGCCCGCAGCGATCATTCCCGCCATCCCATAGGCCGCGATCTTGTCGCCCTCGACGTAGTCGGTATAGGCCATTCCCTTGTCGAACTGCACGAGCTTGGTGACGGTCGGGATGACACCCTCGATCTCTTTCAGCTGGTCGAGGCCGGCGACGAAGTTGAATTGAAATACGCCCTCGCGGCCGAACACACGCACGGAATAGTTCAGCGTGTGCTGCTTATCGTCGCCGAACATTAGATCACGCGCCCAGTGCAGCGTATGCGCGAATTTGTCGTAGTGCGGCGTGGATGCCCAGCCGACAAGCGTGATCTTCGGAAAACCCTGCTTTTCGCGCTCGACGTTGTTTTCCCTGATGGAATCCTTGATGTTCTGCAGCAGTTCGTCGTAATTGGTCGTGGCGACATCGACGTCCGAGACATAGCCGTCGGCGCTGTGTTCCACGGTGGAACCCCAGGCCTCTATATCGGTCGGCGCGTATTTCGCCGGGAAGATCATCCCCATCGTTCCCTCCGCCGCCGCCGGAGGATTTCCCCAGATATCGACGAGTACCGTCATCGCGTCGGCAGGGCTGAGATAGTAGAAGTCGGCGGGCACGTTCAGCGTTGCCTTCGCTTCAGGCAGCTTGATCACACCCTGCTGAAAATCGAGCTTCTCCAGCACCGGCTTTTCCGCGTCGGAAAAATCGGTCCTGTTCGGGAACATATCCTGGTAGGGACGTGCACCGGCTTGACCTGCAAATAAGGTCAAAAGGACTGCGGCAGCAAAATATCGTTTCAAAATTCTATCCCCCGTTGCATTTTTGAACCTAGCCAAATCGGCTGGAAAATCAACGTACGGATGAAACGATCGGGCTTAAAATGTAAGGTGCGGCGACTCCATCGCCGCGGCAAGCATCCCGGCATAGTCGGTCTTCGGAACGTCGATCGCTCCGAATGTCTTCAGGTGTTCGGTGGTGAACTGCGTGTCGAGCAGGGTGAAGCCCTTTTGCCGCAGCCGGTCGACCAGATGCACGAGGCAGATCTTCGAGGCATCCGTCCGGCGCGAAAACATGCTTTCGCCGAAGAAGGCCGAGCCGAGCGAGACGCCGTAGAGGCCGCCGACTAGTTCATCGCCCTCCCAAGCTTCCACGGTATGGGCATGGCCCATGTCGAAGAGCGTCGAATAAAGCGATCTGATCGTCCTGTTGATCCAGGTGCTCGGACGCCCGGATGTCTCCTCCGCGCAGGCGGCGATGACCTGATCGAAAGCGTGATCGAAACGGATCTCGAAGGGATTCTTGCGCACCGTCT
Source organism: Rhizobium sp. SRDI943 (assembly GCF_057653695.1). Lineage (NCBI taxonomy): Bacteria > Pseudomonadati > Pseudomonadota > Alphaproteobacteria > Hyphomicrobiales > Rhizobiaceae > Rhizobium > Rhizobium sp. SRDI943. The sequence continues at coordinate 1,696,958 of NZ_CM172787.1, forward strand.
TGGCAAGGCTTTTCGACACATGGAAATGGTCGAACGGCAGCACGCCGCGCAGTTCCGGTTCGACCCAGAAAATTTCCGGGTCGTCGGCGGATTCGGCCATCGGGAAGAGGCCGATGGAATAGGCGCGCAGGAGAATGTCAGGGGTTATGCCTGGTGACTTCCTGCGCGATCCTGCCATTCCTGTCCTATGCCGCCGGTGTGTTGGCGAGGTAGTCTTCCAGCCAGTGGATGTCGTAGTCGCCGTTGGCGATATCCTGGTTGGAGACGAGATCCTGGAATAGCGGCAGCGTTGTATTGATGCCGTCGACGACGAATTCGTCGAGCGCCCGGCGCAGGCGCATCATGCATTCGACGCGGGTACGGCCGTGCACGATCAGCTTGCCGATGAGGCTGTCGTAATAAGGCGGGATCTTGTAGCCCTGATAGGCACCGGAATCGATGCGCACGCCGAGACCACCCGGCGCGTGGAAGTGCGTGATCGTACCGGGTGAGGGCACGAAGGTGCGCGGGTGCTCGGCATTGATACGGCACTCGATGGCGTGACCGGAAAAATGCACTTCGTCCTGCGTCACCGACAGACCGCCGCCGGAAGCGACGCGGATCTGCTCGTGCACGAGGTCGATGCCGGTGATCGCTTCGGTGATCGGATGTTCCACCTGCAGGCGGGTGTTCATTTCGATGAAGTAGAACTCGCCGTTCTCGTAGAGGAATTCGATCGTGCCGGCGCCGCGATATTTCAGCTTCTTCATGGCGTCGGCGCAGATCTGGCCGATCTTCATGCGCTGCTCGACGTTGAGGGCCGGCGAATTCGCCTCTTCCCAGACCTTCTGATGGCGCCGCTGCAGCGAGCAGTCGCGCTCGCCGAGATGGATGGCATTGCCTTCGCCGTCGCCGAACACCTGGATTTCGATGTGGCGCGGCTTGCCGAGATATTTTTCCATGTAGACGGCATCGTTGCCGAAGGCGGCTGCTGCTTCCGTGCGGGCCGTCGACCAGGCCTCGATCACGTCGGCCTCGCTCTTGGCGACCTTCATGCCGCGTCCGCCGCCGCCGGCCGTGGCCTTGATTAGCACCGGATAGCCGATTTCGGCGGCCGTCTTCAGCGCATCCTCTTCGGTCTTCACCTCGCCGTCCGAGCCTGGAACGACGGGAATGCCGAGTTCCAGCGCCGTCGTCTTGGCGGTGATCTTGTCGCCCATGATGCGGATATGGTCCGCCGTCGGCCCAATGAAAGTGATGCCGTGGGCTTCGAGGATATCGGCGAACTTGGCATTCTCCGACAGAAAGCCGTAGCCCGGATGCACGGCGTCGGCACCGGTGATCTCGCAGGCGGCGACGATCTGGTGGATGTTGAGATAGCTCTCGCGCGAGGAGGGTGGGCCGATGCAGACACTTTCGTCGGCAAGGCGCACATGCATGGCATCGGCGTCGGCAGTGGAATGAACCACGACGCAGGCGATGCCGAGCTCCTTGCAGGCCCGGAGCACGCGAAGGGCGATTTCTCCGCGATTGGCGATGAGGATTTTCGAAATCATGGGCATGGGCCTATTCGATGACGACGAGGGCTTGGCCGTATTCGACGGGATGTCCGTCATCGACGAGGATCTCGGTCACCTTGCCTGACTTCGGCGAAGGGATCTGGTTCATCGTCTTCATCGCTTCGATGATGATCAACGTCTGGCCTTCCTTGACGGTTGCGCCGACTTCGATGAAGGGACGCGCGCCCGGAGCCGACGCCATATAGACGGTGCCTACCATCGGTGCATTGACGACATTGGCCGGGTTGCGGCTGGGAGCTGCGGCTGGCGCGGCAGCGGCTGCCGCAGCGGGCGCGGCAAAGGCCGGTGCGGCGATCGGCGCCTGAACATATTGCGGCGTGCCGGCGCGCGAAACGCGGATGCGCAGGTCGTCCTGCTCGACCTCGATCTCCGTCAGATCCGTTTCGTTGAGAATATTGGCGAGATCGCGGATCAGTGCCTGGTCGATACCCGATTTCTTTTCAGCCATGGTGTTGCCCTGTCTTATTCTTATGCCGTGATGTTCTTCAGCGCGTGGAGCGCCAGGATGTAGCTGTGAGGCCCGAAGCCACAGATCACGCCTTTGCATGCCGGCGCGATCATCGACTTGTGGCGGAATTCTTCCCGTGCATGCACGTTGGATATGTGGAGCTCGACGACGGGAATGGAAATAGCGCGGATCGCATCATGCAGCGCGACCGATGTATGCGTATAGGCGCCTGCATTGATGGCAACGCCGACGGCCTTTTCGTCGGCCTCATGGAACCAATCGACGAGCGTGCCTTCGTGATTGCTCTGGCGGAAGTCGATATCGAGGCCGAGCTCGCGCCCTGCAGCCTTGCAGTCCGCCTCGATGTCCTTGAGCGTCTTGCCGCCATAAATGCCGGGCTCTCGTTTACCCAGCATGTTCAGGTTGGGGCCGTTCAGGACAAAAATCGTTTGCGTCATCGAATGTTCCGTAAAAGGTACGACGGCAACCTATAGACTCCGCGAAGGCTGAATGAAAGCCCTTACGGAATGGCCAGCGGCAATCGTGCCACATTTGTCCACATGGTTGAAACACTTAGATTTTGGCGATTTGATGAGCTGGCGGCTGGCGGCTGCTTTGCTCAGCAGGCAGTCTTGCCGCAGCTGCGCATGTTCTTGACCTTGGCTTCGAGATCGTCGAGCCCGACGGCGCCAGGCACCAGTTCGTTGCCGATCACATAGGAGGGCGTGCCGCTGATGCCGAGACTGGAGGCGAGCTGGTAGGTCGCCTGGACTATACCGTCATTCGGGCTCTTTGCCATCTCGGCGCGGATCTTGTCCGCGCTGACGCCGAGCGAAGCGGCGACCGCGATCGCTGTTTCGTCGGAGGCACGGCCTTCGGTGCCGAGAAGGGCAACGTGGAAATCGGCATATTTCTCCGGTGCGAGCTTGCGGAAGGCGTCGGCCACCTTGTGGGCGGCGACCGAATCCGGCCCGAGGATCGGGAATTCCTTGAGGATGAAACGGACGTTCTTGTCCTTCTTCAGCATGGCCTGCATGTCGGGAAGCGCATGGCGGCAGTAGCTGCAATTATAATCGAAGAATTCGACGACAGTGACATCGCCCTTGGGATTGCCGAGCGTGACGTCGTTCTTTGAATCGAAAATGTCGGTGGTGTTCTCTTCGATCGCCATATTGGCTTTCACCGACCGCTGGGCCTCCTGCTTCTTCTGCAGCGCATCCTGGACTTCCAGCATGATCTCGGGATTCTCGATCAGGTATTGCTTGATGAATTCGCCGAACTCCTTCTTCTGCTGGTCGTCGAGCGCTGCCGCGGGAAGCGGAAGGGCGATCGATGCGGCAAGCGCCAGTGCGGTGAAGGTCTTCGGGAAGAATGCCATGTTATCCTCGTCATCGGCGGGATGGTCGTCTCTTCGTCGAGAAGACCGTCGCCGGGTTAATGGACTTGAATGCGTCGCGTCAAGGTACGGTGCGTTCTGTTCTGCTCAAACAGGAATTTTTCATCCCCGTCCGGCCCTCGCGGGATTGTGATGAGCCGATTAATGCGGCAATTGTCGGGCCGTCACTGAAGAAGCTGAGCGAGAAACGATCTTGTTTTCCATATCGAAACGCAGCGAAGTTGAGCCTTTTCACGCCATGGACGTCCTGGCGGAGGCGACGAAGCGGCGCGCGAGCGGCCATCCCGTGATCTCGATGGCGGTCGGTCAGCCCTCGCATCCGGCACCTGAGGCGGCCCTCGAAGCGGCGCGCGCAGCCCTCGCCGAAGGCAGGATCGGCTATACCGATGCGTTGGGAACGGCGCGGCTGAAATCGGCGCTCGCCTGGCACTACAAGGATCGCCACGGCCTGGAGATCGATCCCAAGCGCATCGCCATCACCACCGGTTCCTCGGCCGGCTTTAATCTCGCCTTCCTGTCGCTTTTCGATGCCGGCGATGCGGTGGCGATCGCAAGACCGGGTTATCCCGCCTATCGCAATATCCTCGGCGCGCTGGGCTTGAAGGTTCTGGAAGTGCCTGTAACGGCCGAGACCCACTTCACCCTGACGCCGCAAAGCCTCGAAGCGGCGCAGAAGGAAAGCGGCATGACGCTGAAAGGCGTGCTGCTCGCAAGCCCGGCCAACCCGACCGGCACGTTGACCGGCCGCGAGGGTCTGAAGGCGCTTTCGGATTACTGCGCGGCCCATTCCATCGCCTTCATCTCCGATGAAATCTATCACGGGCTGACCTTCGCCGGCGAGGAGGCGAGCGCGCTGGAGCTGACCGACGAGGCGATCGTCATCAACTCCTTCTCCAAATATTATTGCATGACCGGCTGGCGAATCGGCTGGATGGTGCTTCCCGAGCGCTTGGTGCGGCCGATCGAGCGGGTGGCGCAGAGCCTCTATATCTCCCCGCCCGAGCTCTCCCAGATTGCCGCCACGGCCGCTCTGAGCGCCGGTGCCGAGCTCGATCGTTACAAGACCAGTTACGCCGCCAACCGCGATTTGCTGATGCGGCGCCTGCCGCAGATCGGGTTTTCGATCGCCTCGCCGATGGACGGCGCCTTCTACGCCTATCTCGACGTCACCCGCTTCACCAATGACAGCATGGGCTTCGCCAAACGCATGCTCGCGGAAATCGACGTCGCCGCCACGCCGGGTCTCGATTTCGATCCGCTGGAGGGAAATCGAACCTTGCGTCTGTCCTATGCGGGCTCGCAAGCGGAGATCGCCGAGGCGGTGGAGCGAATCGCGGCCTGGCTGAAATAGCGCTCGCGGCTGCTTACTCTCTTATCGCTCAGCTACGCGACGAAAACAGTGAGGCAAGCGTCGAAGACGGTTTGTTGTTCAGCCGCGGCACCACCACGAGCTGCTTGATGTCGCCGCGCTTGTAGGCGGCGAGGAAGCGGCGGTAATCCTTGAAGGAGACACAGCCGTTGGAATCGCCGTTCTTGCCGAGCATGTAGGTATGGGCGAGTAGGCCGACACGGTCATAGATGGCGTCGGAACCTTCGACCGGCGTTAGCCGCAATGCTTCGACGCCATGGAAAAGGCTCTCGCGCATGGTGAGGGCATAGGTGTGCGGCGGCGTCGGTCCACGCATCTTCTTGTTGGCGAAACGCGGGTTGTCGCGCATCTTGCCGAGCCCGGAATGGGCCTCGAGGCGCTCGCCGTTCGGCAGATAGACGGTGCTGTTTTCGATATCGTAGATCGCCACGCCTGCGCGCAGCTTCGGCGAGAAGACCGGCTTATCGTAGCGCGGCACTGCATCGTCCTCGTCATCTTCGATCGGCGAGTTCGGCTGGGCGTAGGCAAGTACAGGCTCGTCAGAGCGCTGCGAACCCTTGGAGGCCGGTGTCGGTTTGCCGATGAGGCCATCGGGACGTGCCATCGGCAGCGGCACCGAACCTTCATCCGGCGCCAGCACGAGATCGAAGGGGGGCGCGTCGTCCGCGGCGGCGACGACGTCAGGTGCGGGTGCCGAAGCGGGAATGGAGGCGGTTCTGAGAGGAGGTGTGGTTGGTTCGACCGGGGCCGGCGCGATTTGCCGGGATCCGGCATCGGCAAGCGCAAGCAGGGTCGGGAGTTCGGCTGCGGCGACCGCCTCCTTCGAGGGAACGATGATCCGGTCGCCGTCGTCTTCGTCCGTCTCTGCCGAGGCGAGCTCGACCGGCGCCGTCACGATGACATCGTCCTTGCGGAATTTGGCGCTGTCGGAGATCGCCGCCACGACCGGCTGTTCGGCAGCCATGGCGAGCCGATTGTTTTTGGCGAGAACCGCGAGCGCTGTCGCGGCGGCAGCGGTCTTTTCGGCATGGGATTGAATGAGGCTCGCCGTCAGCGGTACCTTCGGCTTCGCATCGAAGGCGGCCAGCCGGTCGGCCTTGCCGACATGGATCAGCCTCTCGTGACGCGGTGAAGGCGCCAGCTTCGGCGCAGTCGCCACCTGTGCCAGGCGATCCGGCGGAGAATAGGGAGCGGCTAACGAGTGCATCGTCGCGAAGGTCGCGATCAGCCATGTAGAGGTCAGAAATCCGGCGCCGACAACACCGTAAAGGAAACCGCGAGATCTGCGCCAACGGAAAGCAGATCCGCCAAGAAGGGTGACGTCATCGAACGTCCCGACCGCAAACGCCATACTACACTCGTCTTTCAAACTCGCTACGCAGGCCGGCGGCACTGACTGACTAAACTTCGCCGGGGGCCGGTACAGGCGCAAATGGGCCGAATTTAGACCACCCACGACGTCCGACTGTCTCGCAAGGATGACGAATTATGGTTTCTAATTTGTTTACGCGGCGTTGCAGTTTTTCACGACGTCTCAAAAAGATGCGTTGAGGCGTCTCAGGCGCGCTCCATCACATAACTTCCCGGCGCTTCCTCGATCGCGTTCAGCGCGTCGCCGCCGGGTTTGCGGGCCGGCACGCGTCTGCCGTCATGCGTCTCGATCCAGGCCTGCCAATGCGGCCACCATGATCCCGGGGTCTCCGTCGCCTGCTCGAGCCAGGTCTCGTAGTCCCCCTTGGCGGGGCCGCCGGTCCAGAATTGATACTTCTTCCTGTCGGGCGGGTTGACGACGCCGGCGATATGTCCCGAGCCGGTCACGACGAATTCCACCTTGCCGCCGAAGAATCGGCTGCCGAGGAAGACGGACTTGGCAGGTGCGATGTGATCCTCGCGGGTGGCGAGATTATAGATCGGGATTTTGACGTCCTTCAGTGACACGGACTTGCCGTCGAGGATCATCTCGTTCTGCGTCAGCGCATTGTTGAGATAGCAATTGCGCAGGTAGAAGGCATGGTTTGCCGCTGCCATGCGGGTCGAATCGGCGTTCCAGAACAACAGGTCGAAGGGCAGGGGATCCTGGCCCTTGAGGTAGTTGTTGACGAAATAAGGCCAGATCAGCTCGGAGGCGCGCAGCATGTTGAAGGCCATCGACATCTTCGTGCCGTCGAGATAGCCGGCCGCCCGCATATGCTCTTCGAGCGATTCAAGCTGCTCCTCGTCGACAAAGACCTTGAGGTCGCCGGCATGGGTGAAATCGACCTGGGTGGTGAAGAGTGTCGCAGTCTTGATGCGCTTGTTCTTCTCCTTGGCATGCAGCGCCAGTGTCGCGGCCAGCAGCGTACCGCCGACGCAGTAGCCGACGGCGTTGACATCCTTCTCGCCGGTCGCTTTCTCGATTGTATCAAGCGCGAAATCGATGCCTTCGCGGGCATAGGCCGTCCAGTCCTTTTCGGCGTGGCGCGCATCCGGGTTGACCCAGGAAATGACGAACACCGTCTGACCCTGGTCGACGCACCATTTGATGAAGGATTTTTGCGGGTTGAGGTCGAGAATATAGAACTTGTTGATCCAGGGCGGGCAGATCAGCAGCGGCCGCTTCAGCACCGTTTCAGTCGAAGCCTCGTACTGGATGATCTGGCAGATGTCGTTCTGGGCGATCACCTTGCCTGGTGTCAGCGCCATATCGCGGCCGACGGCGAATTTCGTCATGTCGGTCTGGCGAAGACGAAGATCGCCGTTTCCGGCAGCGATATCCTCGGCCAGCATCTTCATGCCGCGCACCAGATTGGCGCCGCTGGTCGCGATTGTCTCGCGGTAGAGTTGCGGATTGGTGGCGATGAAGTTGGTCGGCGAAAGCGCTGCCGTGATCTGCTTCACGTAGAAGCCGGCCTTGTGCTTGGTGTGTTCATCGAGGCCATCGGTTTCCGACACCATCTTTTCCACCCAGTCGGTGGTGAGGAAATAGACCTGGCGGAGAAAATCGAAGAACGGATTCTTCTGCCAGTCCTCGTCCGAGAAGCGCTTGTCCTTGCGGGTGTCCGGCTCGGCAGGCGTGGGATCGCCCTGCATTCGCTGCATCGAGCGCATCCAGAGGCCGAAGAACGAGGACATCAGCTGCGTCTGTGCCTCGAAGGTGCGGCGCGGATCGGAAATCCAGTATTCGGTGACCTTGGAAAGCGTCTTGACCATGTCGGTCATCGGATCGGCGGCGCTTTCGGTGATCTCGCCGCGTTCGCGCGGCGCAAGCCAGGCAGACGCTGCTTGTCCTAGATTTTCGAGCGCCCGAGCGAAATTCATCGCCATGGCCTCAGGATCCTTCAACAGATAGGGATCGAGATCGTTCGCGTCGAAGCCGGTCTTGCCGCCATTCTCCTGCTTGCTGTCGGTCACCATTTCCTCCGGCGGCAGCACCACTCTTTTTATCCATTCGTTGTACATCGTGATCGAACGAGAAAACAAGTTCCACCCGCATCGGCTCATGCTATTGCTTTGTGGCTGCGACAAATTTAACAGTCGAAGCAGTCAAAACTGGATTTTTGAGGCATGACGAAGAACGGCATTCGGCGCATCGCAACCTTCAACCGCACCGCACTGATCTGCGTCGCGGCGGCGATGGCTCTTGCCGGATGCAATCTGACGGCGGAACAAAAGGCCGCAGCCGCCGCCAAGCGAGCGGCGCCGACCGCCATCGTCATGCCGGCCACTAAGGGCGAGGCGGCCGAGGGCGGCCTTGCTAAATACCCGGACGGCTATCCGAATTTCGGCGCGCCGCTGACCGCCGCCAATGTCCAGATGAGCGACGAGCAGGCGGCCGAACTGCAGCATCAGCTGACGGCACTTGCCGCCCGGCGCAAGGCCGGCACGATCTCGGAAGCAGATTATCAGGCCAAGGTCGCTGAAATGCGGCGTCTCGCCGCCGAGCACGGCACTGATACGCTGTCTGAAATCTCCAAATAGACCTTGCCTTTCAGGCAATTTGGACGCAAAGCCTTCGGCAAGGATCGGAAGACATAATTTTCCCGATAAAGCGCGTTACGCAGCCTTTCCGTCAAAGATTCGCCGCGTCGCTTGGGTCTGATGAATACGGCGTTGCGATTCTGAAGTTCGTGTCGCAGCCGCCGGGAGACGGAACGAACTTCGACTGCGGCCCGAAATGCCGCCTTTCCATGGGGAATGAGATGGAAGAGTTTCACAAAGTCCGGCGTTTGCCGCCTTATGTTTTCGAACAGGTCAACCGTTTGAAGGCAAGCGCGCGAGCGGGCGGCGCCGATATCATCGATCTCGGCATGGGAAACCCCGACCTTCCCACTCCCCAGTCGATCGTCGACAAGCTGTGCGAGGTCGTGCAGGATCCGCGCACGCACCGTTATTCCTCTTCCAAGGGCATTCCGGGGCTGCGCCGCGCCCAGGCCGCCTATTATGCCCGCCGTTTCGGCGTCAAGCTCAACCCGGATACCCAGGTGGTTGCCACCTTGGGCTCCAAGGAAGGCTTCGCCAACATGGCGCAGGCAATCACGGCGCCTGGCGACGTGATCCTCTGCCCGAATCCCACCTATCCGATCCACGCCTTCGGCTTCCTGATGGCGGGTGGCGTGATCCGTTCCATGTCGGTGGAGCCGGATGCGAGCTTCTTCGAACCGCTGGAACGCGCCGTCAAGCATTCGATCCCGAAGCCCTTGGCGCTGATCCTCAACTATCCCTCGAACCCGACGGCTTTTGTCGCGACGCTCGATTTCTACAAGGACGTCATCGCCTTTGCGAAAAAGCATGACATCATCGTGCTTTCCGATCTTGCCTATTCGGAAATCTACTTCGACGGCGCCCCGCCGCCGTCGGTTCTCGAAGTGCCGGGCGCTATGGACGTGACCGTCGAGTTCACCTCGATGTCGAAAACCTTCTCCATGCCCGGCTGGCGCATGGGCTTTGCCGTCGGCAACGAGCGACTGATCGCAGCGCTCACCCGCGTCAAGTCCTATCTCGACTACGGCGCCTTCACGCCGATCCAGGTGGCGGCAACGCACGCGCTGAACGGCGATGGTTCCGACATTGCGGAAGTCCGCAACGTCTATAAACGTCGCCGCGACGTCATGGTCGAAAGCTTCGGCAAGGCCGGGTTCGACGTGCCGCCGCCGGCTGCGACGATGTTCGCCTGGGCGAAGATCCCGGAAAAGTTCCGTCATCTCGGTTCGCTGGAATTCTCCAAGCTGCTGGTCGAGAAGGCCGACGTCGCCGTTGCCCCGGGCATCGGCTTCGGCGAAATGGGCGACGACTACGTCCGTCTGGCACTTGTCGAGAATGAACACCGCATCCGCCAGGCTGCGCGCAACATCAAGAAGTTCATGTCGACGGCAGACGAGACGATGCACAACGTCATCTCGCTGAACGCACACCGCTAATCCAACCGTTGGGCAGCCGCGTCATGCGGCTGCCGCCACACAGACATTTCAGGATCGATCCATGGCAGATGCCCTCAAAATCGGCATTGCGGGCTTGGGCACCGTTGGCGCCTCGCTTGTCCGCATCATTCAGCAGAAAAGCAACGAGCTTGCCGTCACCTGCGGGCGTCCGATCACCATCACGGCGGTCTCCGCGCGTGACCAGGCGAGGGACCGCGGTATCGATCTTTCCGCTGTTACCTGGTTCGACCGGCCGGAAGAACTTGCCGAAAAGGGCGATATCGACGTCTTCGTCGAGCTGATGGGCGGCGCCGAAGGGGCGGCCAACATCTCCGTGCGCGCCGCACTTCAGCGTGGTCTCCATGTGGTGACAGCCAACAAGGCGCTGCTTGCCTATCACGGCGTCGAGCTTGCGACGATCGCCGAGGAGAAGGGGGCGCTGTTGAACTTCGAGGCGGCAGTCGCTGGCGGCATCCCGGTCATCAAGGCGCTGCGTGAATCGCTGACGGGCAATTCCGTCTCGCGCATCTATGGCATCATGAATGGCACCTGCAATTACATCTTGACCAAGATGGAGAAGGAGGGGCTTTCCTTCGCCGAATGCCTCAAGGAAGCGCAGCGGCTGGGTTATGCCGAGGCCGACCCGGCCTTCGATATCGAGGGCAACGACACGGCCCATAAGCTTTCCATCCTGACGACGCTCGCCTTCGGCAATCAGATCGCCGCCGACGACATCTATCTCGAAGGCATCACCAACATCTCGATCGAGGATATCCACGCCGCTGCCGAGCTCGGGTATCGCATCAAGCTCTTGGGCGTTGCCCAGCGCACCGATACCGGCATCGAGCAGCGCGTCCATCCCACAATGGTGCCGGTCGATTCGGTCATCGCCCAGGTCGACGGCGTTACCAATGCAGTGGCGATCGAATCCGACGTGCTCGGCGAATTGCTGATGGTCGGCCCTGGCGCCGGCGGCAACGCCACCGCCTCGTCGGTGCTTGGTGATATCGCCGATATCGCCAAGAGCCAGCCGGGCGCCCAGCGGGTGCCGGTGCTCGGCCATCCCGCAACGACGCTGGAACCCTACCGCAAGGCGCAGATGCAGAGCCACGAGGGCGGCTATTTCATCCGCCTGACCGTGCTCGACCGCACCGGCGTGTTTGCCAGCGTCGCAACCCGCATGGCCGAAAACAACATCTCGCTGGAATCGATCGTCCAGCGCTCCAAGCAGCACCTGGCGCCATCGCATCACCAGACGATCATTCTCGTCACCCATGCGACGATGGAAGAGTCGGTGCGCAAGGCAGTCGCCTCGATCAAGTCGGAAGGTTATCTCTTCGGCGAGCCGCAGGTGATTCGCATCGAGCGGCCGAAAGAGGAAGGCTGAGCCTTTTTCCCGTCCCGGAGGACCGTTAAGCCGCCCTGTTCCTGCAGGGCAGTTTTTTCTGTTATCTATTCAACCTTCCGTTACGGAAGTCTATATTAACAGATACCGAAATATTGATATAACTAAACCTAAGATGGTGAGTCGTCTGGGTGGAGAATTTCATGAGTAAGGACAGCCACGCCGGGAAGGGGTATGGCTACCCGAGCGATGTGCCGCCGAACCCTCCTGATATGCCTGAGGAAATCCTCAAGCCGGCTTACCGTGAAATTCCTGAAGAGGTCTCTGATGAGGCTGATGACGAGGAAAACACGGAAGGCCGTAACTGGGCCATTCTGCTGACGCTGTTTTCGTTCCTGCTGGTGCAGTTCGCCGGCATCGCCATGATCATCTGGGCGGTGTTTTGGTAAAAACCCGTGTCTGCAAATCCATCGCTATGTTATCTCCGCTGCTCCTGTAGAAAGAGCAGATGAAGTCAGCGGAGTATGGCATGGCAGATCTCGTCGATCCGGTACAGCGCGCGTTTCTCGGCGTGGAGAAATCCGCGCTCGACAATCGCTGGGTGGCGCGGCTCGACCAGGCAGGGCAGAATCGCGCGCTGGCCATGTCGCAGATCCATGGACTGCCGGATCTGATCGCCCGGGTGCTTGCCGGGCGCGGCGTGACGGTGGACGAGGCGATCGAATTCCTTGATCCGACGATCCGCAGCCTGATGCCCGATCCCCATAAGCTGACCGATTGCGAAAAGGCGGCAACCCGCCTTCTGCGCGCCATCGAGCGCGGCGAGAGCGTCGCCATCTTCGGTGACTACGACGTCGACGGCGCCGCCTCCTCGGCGCTGATGTTTCGCTTTCTCAGCCATTTCGGCGTCAGGGCGACCATCTATATCCCCGACCGCGTCTTCGAAGGTTACGGCCCCAATCCGGCGGCGATCAACCAGTTGATCGATAACGGTGCTGAGCTGATCGTCACCGTCGATTGCGGCTCCACCAGCCACGAGGCGCTTACCGCCGCTGCCGCGCGCAATATCGACGTCGTCGTCATCGATCACCACCAGGTGACACATGAGCTGCCACCCTGCCATGCGCTGGTCAACCCGAACCGCGAGGACGACCTGTCGGGGCAGGGGCATCTTTGCGCCGCCGGCGTCGTCTTCATGGTGCTGGTCGCGACGCTCCGGCTGCTGCGCGCGGCCGGCAACAAGCGCATCCTGGCGATCGACCTGCTGCAGTGGTTGGATATCGTGGCACTTGCGACGGTCTGCGATGTCGTGCCGCTGAAGGGCCTCAACCGCGCCTATGTGGTGAAGGGGCTGGTCGCTGCCCGCCACCAGAGCAATGCCGGACTGGCAGCACTCTTCCGCAAGGCGGGGCTCGCCGGCCCGGTGACACCCTATCATTTCGGCTTCCTGATCGGCCCGCGCATCAATGCCGGTGGGCGGATCGGCGACGCGGCACTCGGAAGCCGGCTGCTGACGCTCGACGACGCCGGCGAGGCAGAGGTGATCGCGCAGCGCCTCGACGAGCTCAACCGCGAACGTCAGGCGATGGAGGCGATCATGCTGCAGGAGGCGGAAGCCGAGGCGCTCGCCGAGTATGGTGACGGCGAGGGCGCCTCCGTCATCGTCACCGCCCATGAGAAATGGCATCCCGGCATCGTCGGGCTGATCGCGGCGCGGCTGAAAGAGAAATTCAAGCGCCCGGCCTTCGCGATCGCCTTCGATCCATCCGGCCGCGGCACCGGCTCGGGCCGCTCCATCAACGGCTTCGACATGGGCAGAATGGTGCGGGCCGCGGTCGACGAAGGGATACTCGTCAAGGGCGGCGGCCACGCCATGGCCGCGGGACTGACGGTCGAGCGCGCCAACCTCGGCAGGCTGAGAACCTTCTTCACGGAGAAGGCGGCAAAAACGGTGGCCGGCCTCGTGGCCAACGAGACCCTGAAGATCGACGGTGCGATCGGTGCAAGCGGAGCCACCCTCGAACTCATCGACCGCCTGGAGGCCGCCGGCCCCTATGGCTCCGGCCACGCACAGCCGCTCTTTGCCGTGCCGGCCCATCGTGTGCGCGACGCCCGCCTGGTCGGCGAGAAACATGTGAAGGTGACGCTGGAGGCCATGGACGGATCGCGGCTCGACGGCATCGCCTTCCGCGCCGCGGATACGGCGCTCGGCAATCTTCTCATCAATTCACGCGGCGCCAGCCTGCATGTCGCCGGTTCGCTCGGTGCCGACCACTACCAGGGTGCACGCCGCATCCAGCTGCGCGTCTGCGATGCAGCGCCGGCGAAATAGAGCGGTCGCGCAAGAGCGCTGACGATGTGAAGTGTCAAGGGAGAGAAAGTGGTACGCCCTAGGGGAGTCGAACCCCTCTTCCCAGAATGAAAATCTGGTGTCCTAACCGATAGACGAAGGGCGCTTCCTTCGTGGTGGCGCCCTTATAGTCAGCACCTTCGAAGGCCGCAAGCGCCAAGGTGCGAAAAAATCATCGTTTTCGCCGATTTATTTCGGCTGTGGAAAAACGAGGCGCAAGCTGTGGCGGAGCGGAGACAAATCAAACCGGCGGGCTAGGATGGGCAGCGTCGCGCGAACCGAAGGGTTCTCCTCGAGGGGACTGACAGGGTCGGCCGACGTCGATCGAATGACGACGGCCTATCAACAGGATGGTACGCCCTAGGGGAGTCGAACCCCTCTTTACAGAATGAGAATCTGTCGTCCTAACCGATAGACGAAGGGCGCGCAGCCAGCCTCGTTAAAATAGGAGCGCGCGCCGGCTTCTGCAAGCGGAAGTGATGGCTTCTATATGGAGAGAAAGTGGTACGCCCTAGGGGAGTCGAACCCCTCTTCCCAGAATGAAAATCTGGTGTCCTAACCGATAGACGAAGGGCGCTTCCTTCGTGGTGGCGCCCTTATAGTCAGGCGTTTTGAATCCCGCAAGCGGAATTGCGGTTTTCTTTCAAAAAAATCACAGGAAATCCGAGTGCGTTCGCAAAGCCGATTATTGAAGTCGAATCAATAGGCTGCCGGTTGTTTCTTTAACGCGACAAGGCGGCGCTGCCGTAACGTGATGCGAAAATCGCGCGACCGTCATATCGCTCTTGCCGTCGTGATCGGCGCACGTTTGCCGCCGCAGCCCCAGTTCCAGTCACGGGTTTTGCCGGTATCGAGGTGAACCGAATCCGTGTGGCAGTAGGTGCCGACGCCGCCGCGGTCCGGCAACGAGCGGATATAGGCGGCGATGTCCCATTTCGTCACGCCGTCGATCTGGATGTCGGCGGCCTCGCAGCTCTTGTGCATCGATTCGTCAGCGCCGCCGACGAGGCGGTTATGCTCTTCGTCACGGTAGCCGGAGGTAATGATGACCGGCCGGCCGAAATGACTTTCGACCATCTTGATCACTTTCAGCAGGTCGGGCTTGAAGCAGCCGACCTCGACCTTTTCATTCTGGAGATGCAGCCCGTTCGGCGCGATACGCGTCATGCCGGGCAGGGCCGCCTTGTGCAGCAGGCCTGAGAGGCTACCGAGCAGGTTCTGCTTCGGCGCGCTGTAGAGCGCGTTCATCGTCGATGCCGGAATGCTGGCCGTCGCCAACGACGCCGTCTGCACGGGCGCTAGCTGCGTGCTGCTATTCTGTGAGGATTGCTGCGGCAGCACCGGCTCCGCCGGCTGCTGGGGCACGGGCTGCTGGCTGTAGACACTGCTTCGGGCAGGTGCTGCACCTTCTACCGGCACATAGGCCTGCGGCTGAATGACGGTGGACGTGCTGTTGTTCTGCGGCGCCGGCTGGTGATCGGAAAAGATGCTCATCGCCTGCGCGTTGATCCTAGTCGACTGCAGGACGAGCCCGCCGATATTGGCAGGCGCCGCCGTTGCCGAGCCGGCGGGCGGGACGGCGGCATTCGGATCTTGTGCCACGACCTGAGGCGCGCCCTGGACGCCGGAGACGTTAACGAGCCGGGGATCGGTATAGACCGAACGTGGGGCAGGGCTTGCAGGCGCTGCCGTGGCCAGCTGCGGTGCTGCGACCGGCACAGCCGGAACCACCGCCGCCGAATCGAGCGCCTTCTTGTCCGACGCACAGCCAGACAGCCCCAGCACCGAGGTGGCGATCAGCAAAGCGCCCGTCACGGGCATCCGCATCTGCATCTTACGCAAGCGACAGTCTCCAGTTGATGCGGAAAATCGGCGAAAACGCTTCTCTTCCGCTTCGAGTCGTCAGGAGATTGCCTGCGGCGTCGGATCGCGGCAAGCGCCGAGGCGCCGGTCGGACCCGAAATCGAAAAAGCCGCAAGCCTCGCAAAAGCCTTGCGGCAAAAACCCTTACCAGGCGCCGGTATTGCCCATCGAGACCCAGGGCTCAGTGGCCGGAAGCGGGCTGCCCTTCTGCAGGATTTCGATCGAGATGCCGTCGGGCGAGCGCACGAAGGCCATGTTCCCGTCGCGCGGCGGCCGGTTGATGGTGATGCCGTTGTCCATCAGATTTTGGCAGGTGGCGTAAATATCGTCGACCTCATAGGCGAGGTGGCCGAAATTGCGACCTCCGCTATAATCTTCCGTGTCCCAATTGTAGGTAAGCTCGAGGCAGGGGGCTTTTTCGCTGCGCGCACGGTCGAGATCGTCGCGAGCAGCCAGGAAAACCAGGGTGAAGCGGCCCTTCTCGTTTTCGTGGCGGCGAATTTCCTCCAGTCCGAACAGCGTGGTGTAAAAGGCAAGCGAGGCGTCCAGGTCTTTGACACGAACCATTGTATGTAGATAACGCATTCTATTTACTCCTTTATTGGGGCTGGCTTTTTTCGGCGAACCGAGGTCAGCTTCGGGCAAGTCAACTTTATAAAATGTGCACCTGGGAATAACCGAAAACTAGGACTTGCGCTTATCCGTTACCAAGATGTTAATCTTGATTTCAAGAATCAGTTAACCGTAACAGTGTGACGCGTATTCGAGGGGCTGGCGACAATGGCTGACAGGATTTCATCGAACGAATACTCCGACCTCGACGAGCTATCAGGAGAGGCGGTCGATCTTGTTGAAATCACCGGCGTCGTCAAGTGGTTCGATGTCGCCAAGGGTTTCGGCTTCATCGTGCCCGATAACGGCTTGCAGGATGTTCTCCTGCACGTGACCTGCCTGCGCCGCGACGGTTACCAGACGATCCTCGAGGGAACGCGCATCGTCGCCCTTATCCAGCGCCGCGAGCGCGGCTATCAGGCCTTCAAGATCCTCTCGATGGACCAGTCAACCGCGGTTCATCCCTCGCAGCTGCCGCCGGTGCGCACCCATGTGCAGGTCACCGCGACGAGCGGCCTCGAGCGTGCACTCGTCAAGTGGTTCAACCGCACCAAGGGCTTCGGCTTCCTGACGCGCGGCGAGGGCACCGAAGATATCTTCGTGCACATGGAGACGCTGCGCCGCTTCGGCCTGACGGAGCTCCGCCCCGGCCAGGTGGTTCTTGTCCGCTTCGGCGACGGCGAAAAGGGCTTGATGGCCGCAGAGATCCATCCCGACGTTCCGAGCCCGGCAAGCCGGTCGCACTGAACATGCGCGGCCTAATCCTATTTGATGCCATCAGAAGCGCCTTATTGGCGCTTTTTTTCATGGTCGCGCTGCCGGCCTTGGCTGACGAGGAGATGCGGTTCGACAAGGAGCCGCTGCTGATCCAGACCGCTGCGGGCAAGGTGCTGCATTTCACCGTCGAAATCGCCTCGACCCCGGATCAGCGCGCCCACGGCCTGATGTTTCGCAAGGTGATGGCCGACGATGCCGGCATGATCTTCGATTTCGACGAGCCGCGGCGCGTCACCATGTGGATGGAAAACACCATCCTGCCGCTCGACATGCTTTTTGCCGACGACACCGGCACGATTCGCCACATCAAGGAAAAGGCAGTGCCCTATTCGCGCGACATCATCGATTCGATGGTTGCGGTGAAATACGTCGTTGAACTCAATGCCGGCATCGTCGCCAAACTGGGAATCAAACCTGGCGACAGGATCGTCAGCGCTACGACGACCAAGAAGGCGAAGTGACGGCGCATGCGAGCCGCGATGCGGCTGTCAAGGAATTCAACAATATCGGGATATTTGAATGGTCGGAGTGGAGAGATTCGAACTCCCGACCCTCTGGTCCCAAACCAGATGCGCTACCAGGCTGCGCTACACTCCGTGCCGTGAATGGCAGGGGAGATACACGGTTCACCTCCCCGTCGCAACCCATAAATCCAGCACAGGCTGGAGATTTTCTCGCCAGCCTGTGGATGCAGTTAGAATAATCTCGGATGTGCCGTCAATTTGCCGGCGAGGCGCAATGGACGTCGGGACGGATCGGCCTTAGCCGCGGGCGAGCAGGCCGATATATTGGGCGTAGCTGATGGCAAGGTAGAAGAAAGCTGTGATGCCAGCACCTATCACAATGGCATTGAACTCCGCCGAACGTCTCATCATGCGTGCAAATCCACTGAAATCGATTGAGCCGTAAACTAGTGCCGAGGGAAGGCAGCGGCAATCAGGTTGTGATCACAAGGTGAGACAAGCGGTAATATTGCGAAATCCGGCCGGCAATCCCCGGATTTGAAGGGGAGGCGGGGCCGGCATCCCCTCGACATGCAAACGGAGTCGGCAGCGGCGTCCTTCACCGCCTTTTTTCTTGAAAAAGCGGGGATTCGCGGCTAAGCAAAATTCATCTCTTTGCGTTATCCTC
Organism: Rhizobium sp. SRDI943; assembly: GCF_057653695.1. NCBI lineage: Bacteria > Pseudomonadati > Pseudomonadota > Alphaproteobacteria > Hyphomicrobiales > Rhizobiaceae > Rhizobium > Rhizobium sp. SRDI943. The sequence goes on from NZ_CM172787.1 coordinate 1,715,204, forward strand.
AGCGATGATGCAAAAGGTCCGGTACGGGCCGGCAACGGGATTGAGATCATGAAAGGCGGGCGCTGCCCGCATAGTCGGAGACGCTGCAGTCATGTCTGCCAAGATCTATCGTCCAGCCAAGACCGCCATGCAGTCCGGCAAGGCCAAGACCCATCTTTGGGTGCTTGAATACGATCAGGAGTCGGCGCGCAAGATCGATCCGATCATGGGCTATACCTCGTCGGGCGATATGCGCCAGCAGGTGAAGCTCACCTTCGAAACGCAGGAACTCGCCGAAGCCTATGCCCAGCGCAACGGCATCGAATACCGCGTCATCGCACCGAAGGATCCGGTCCGCCAGGTTGTCGCCTATCCCGACAATTTCCGCTATACCCGCACGCAGCCCTGGACGCACTGAGATTTCTCGTCCAGATATGCCGCATCCGGTCGCGCTCGTGAGACGCGGCCAACAGACGGCCCCTTAGCTCAGCTGGATAGAGCACCTGCCTTCTAAGCAGGTTGTCGCAGGTTCGATTCCTGCAGGGGTCGCCAACGTTTTCAAATGGTTACTAAGCATTTTCAGGCCGCGATTAGAGCCCGTTTACAGCATTTTCGGCACCGTTTACTTTTTCTGTTTCCGCGATGTTCTTTCCATCCTCAGAATGACGGCATCGCTGGTCTGCTGATCGGTCGCCAGATAGTGCTTCTCCAGCACGCGCCCGACCTCTGCAATCGAGTGCCCGGTTATCGACGCGATCTGTTCCGTCGTCGATCCTTCCCGCCGGCGATCGGTGATGAAGGTTCCCCGTAAGTCGTGATACGTCACGCCCTCGATGCCCAGCCGATCGCACTCCTTCCCCCACGAAGTCTTGAATCCACTCTTCGACCACGGCCGGCCGCGCGAGTTGTTGAGAATTCGCAATGTGTCTGTCGGAAGGGCGTCGAGAATAGCTTTTAGAGTGCTGTGAACCTTCACCCGAACTCGCTTCTTCGGCTTGCCCGGCTTTGATTTTCCCTGCTCGAACATCAGGTGCGTGCCGTCATATTGCTTCCAGGTGGCGAGCAGCATGTCGGCTTGGCGCTGTCCGGTGTGGATCGCCATCTCGAATGCGTGGAGCAGGTGAGGTTTGGCCTTCGCTCGGAAGAGGGCGATCAGCTCTGGTGTCCAGACATTTTCCTTGCGGGATCCTGTATAGAGCCGCTCGATCCCGGTGCAGGGGTTCTTCTCTATGATCTCCTCGTCGATCCCATAGGTATAGACGCGAGACAAGGAAAACAGCATTTGGTCGGCCGTGCGGGGGTGATCTGCAAAGGTGTGGTGCCACTTGCGGATCATCGCCTTCATGCCGCGCTGCTGGGTGAGCTTCAGCGCCAACCGGGGCCATTCCTTACGGATTGCCTTGAAGGCGTGCCGGTGGCTCTCTTGGGTCTTCTCCGCCAGCGCCAAAAAGGCTGGGCTGTTCTCGAATGCGTCTATCAGGTTGTCTAGCGTCTTGACCTCGGCGGGGGCACTTTCGGCTTTATGCTTCAGCAGCTCGGCCGCAAAGGCTTCGGTATTCGGCGCCGATTCCATCTTCGGGCCGCCACGCCACGCGTAGTAGTGCTCGCGGATCTCCCCGTTTGCCAAGCGGCGCTTGACCTTATGGACGCCTTTGAATTTCACGAGCACGTTCCTGGTCTCTCCACGCCTGCCAATCGGCCAATGACGTGAAGTCTTCGGGTTTCATGTCAACCCTCTGCTGCTTGTGATTATCGGGAATATCGGGGGAAACCCGGATTATTTTCCCGTCGATCTCGATCTCGACGCGCACGCCCTCCGCCTTGGCGATCTCGGCCATGCGCTTCAGATCCGACCGGCGGACGAGGGCTGACGCTGTCATTTACCCCTCCTTCTGCTGGGCGGACGGCGCGAACAGCGCTCGGTATCCGGGCATGATCTTGGTTGCGGTCTTCTCGGAGCGAGCGGGTTTGGGGAAGCCGGCGGATTTGATCTTCTGCTTGGGAGCCTTCAGGCCGAGGTATCGACCTTCGACCCGTTTCGCCTTAGCGATGACGCCTACATCCTCTACCGTCTTCGGCTTATGGCAGCACTCGACGCCGAGGAGCTTCCCGTCGTCGGCCATCAGCTTGCGGGACTTGTCGACCTGCAGGGCGTCGGGGATGGTGTGGTCGACGTGATAGGGCTTGGCGCCAAGCACCAGCCCGCATCCTTCGCAGCAGATGCCGTGCTTCGGATGAAGGGCGCGCTTGACGATCTGGGCGTAAACCGCCTTCGTGAACTCGCGGCGGCTCATTCAGCGCCTCCGCTCATGAAGCAATCGTTGCAGATCAGGCCGCCGCGAATGTGCTCCCCGCTGAGTTCCTGCGGGAATTTATAGCGGCCGCACTTCGGGCACTTCGCCTGGCGAAGTCCGGCGCGAAGCTGGACGCGAGCCCATTCGTGCCACTCGAGATAGCCGGTTGGCGCCGGATCGCCGCCGCGATAGGTCGGGATGATGTGGAGGTGGATCATTCGGCACCTCCCTTGCGCGCGATCGGCCAAATGGTGACGGTTTCGCCGTGCTCAAGCGCTTCCCGTACAAGCCATACGATTTCCTCATCGGTCTCGAACGGCACGTGGGTTCGGCAGAGGTGGCCGTCCGCATCGCGGGTTTCCGCCTGCCATCCTGCCTTGCGCACTTCGGCGCTCGCCTGGAGATTGACCGGATTCGGGTGCTTCATGCTCGCCTCCCGAACCAAGGCATAAACCGGCCGATCATCGACTTGCGCGTCGGCTTCGTCGCCGCCTCGGCTGCTTCAAGCTCTCTCTTGAGCTGCTCGACGACAGCGTTCCGGCGATCGATGAAGGCGATGGTGCTGGGCCGGGCAGCAGGATGCTTGCGAAGATATTCCTGCGCGGTTCTCATGCTGCCTCCCTCGCATATTCGCGGATGGCACCGGCGACCTTCCGGTTGATGTCAGGTTCGAGCTTGAAGAAGCTCAGCTGCCCCCGGCACGGGATAAGCGGAAGCGGGAAGGCATCGCGCAGGACGAAGCCGAATTTGCCGAAGAACCACTGGCTGTCCATCTCGCGCACGCAATCGACGATGCGGGCCATGCCGACGACGCCACCGCGCGGCATTGCCATCTGGTGATCGTCGTCCTTGTCGATCTCAGACTTGGAGACGCCCGCATGCACGATGAACCACCCGCGCCCCTTCGTCGGCCAGTCGCGGTTCTCGACGTCCTTGCCGTCATGAAAAATATGGTGCGGGTACGGCTGCTTGATGCTGAGAGACTTAATCTCTCCGGCAGCCACGCGATCGGCCAGCATATGAAAGTCGATCATGCTGCTCTCCTTGCCAAGGTGAAGGGGAGGCGACCGGACAGCACCCACATGTGATACATGTCGGCCTCGTCGATCAGTTCCGACGCAGGCGGCATGACCTGGATGGCCGTGGCCTCTTCCCCGCATATTTCGTTTTTGATGCGCTGCATGTCGCGCCACGGCGGCTCAAGCTGCGAGGCGGTGCGGATGGCGAGGTGAATGACCTCGTTGCCCTGCTCGTCGACGAACGGGCGGACCAGCACGACATAGAGGTTGTTGGCCCGGACGCTGCGGACTTCCTTGTTCCAGCCCTTGCCGCCGGGAATGCCGTCGGGCAGGTCGGTGATGCGCCAGAGACCCCAGTCACCTTTCAGGCCTCGGCGCTCGAAAGAGCGGGCGGCGCGGCGTTGCTGACGGGTGCTCATGCCGGCAACCCCGCAAGATACTCTTGGGCGGCGGCAAGCTCGGCCTCGTATCGCGGGCGATCGATGACCACGATACGCTGCGTGTCGATAAAATAGCTTTTCAGCTGGGATTGCTTGGCGGACCACGCCGTCCAGAAATCCCAAAGCTCCTTCGCATCGACCAGCCAGTCGCGGGCGCTTTCGTGGTGGTTGTCGGCAAGATAGTTGTCGAGCACTTCCTCAAGGTCGAAATCGAATCCGTCTTCGCGGCAGCAGAAGGCCCACGCCGGAAGCTGCGACGGGATCTCGTCATCCGGCACGCCGCCCCACGAAAGCCTATCGGCATGCTTTTCCAGGAGCTCAGCCACGTCCTGGGCGTAATCATCCTCGTCGCCGGTCGTCGTCACCCATCCGTCGTAGTTTTCGACGACCTCCGCACGAACGAGGCGAGAGGCCTCCATCCGCTTGCGGCCGGTTTCCTTATACTCCGGCGTATCCATCTCCATGGCCTTCGCGGCCCATTCCTCGGAGTTGAAGACGCGCTTTCCATCGGCGGTCGCCCAGAGGTTCGGATTGCGGGCGTCCTTCTTCAGGCGGAGCGGGACCGGCTTCCGCGGATCGTGCTTCCTGGTGATCTTGACGGAAACGAACTGGCAGTTGGCATCGATCTCGTTCATGCGGCCACCTCTGGAAAATCGTCATGCGTCACGCCATCAAGAAGACGGCCGGAGCGCTTCTTCCCGACCTTGATCATGGCTTTGCCGCTGATGAATTGTTGCTTCTCCCGAATTGAATTCGGCAGATCGTTCCAAGCCATCCCGATATGGTCGAAGTCCAAAAACTCGCCATTCTGCTTATGGTGATAGACAGCACCGCAGGCCGCCGCTTGATCACGAAGGCTTCGAAACCAGTCCGGATGCGTCGGTCGCGCCTTATGGTCGCCCTGATCAGTTTCGCCCCCGGTGATCACCCAGTCGGGCATGAAGACGGGAGGCACGATGATGTCGCTGATCAGCGGCTCGAATGATCCGAACGTAAATAGCGGCGACAACTCGACCTTGGCGACTTGAAGCGCCGGCAGGTTTTTGTCGGCGCGCGGCTGATCCTCGCATGTTGCGCCGAGCGCGACGTTCTCTGGCAGTCCGCCGGCCGCATCGGCCATCTTCACGATGTTCTGCGGACGCTTGGTGAGCAGCAGATAGACGAGGAGGGGCGTCTTCCGCATGACCTCGAAGGCATCGGCGCGCCACTGCGGTTCCCACTGGTTATCGAAGACGTCAGCCAATGAGGCGCAGAACACGAACGGCCGATCGCCATCCTTTTCGGCTTGGCGCTGCCATTTGAAGGGCATTGCCCACGTTGAGGCAGATGTCTTGACGCGAGTGCCGGTTCCTTGCCCAGGAGCGCCCCACTCGACCTTGTGATAGCGCTTGTCCATCATCGCCTCGGCATAGCATCCGTCGCACGCCGGCGAGACCTTTGAGCATCCTATGACGGGGTTCCAAGTGTGGCGCGTCCATGAGATCGCAGAGTTCTCAGCCATCAGGCACCTGCCATTTCGTGAGCGAAGGCCAAGAGCGCCGGCTGAAAAGCAAGCTCTCTTAACTTCGCGCAGTTTTCGGGATTGTTGCGAATGACCGGGCCGGTATCGCCATCGATCATCCCATGATCCGGCGCGACAGCCATCGGCTCGACAAGCGATCGCAAGATGGGAAATCGGATCAGGATGATCCCTTCGACGGTCGTGTAGTAGCTGCCGCCCTTCATGACATCGTCTTCGGTATAGTCTCCTGCCCACGCGAGCGGATAAGCATAGTTGGCGTTATTCGGCCGCCAGAAGGTTACGTATGGACGCCAGTTCCATTCGGTGCGCAGGTCGCAGATAAGGAAGGGACCGGTCATGCTGACATCCTTCGGAAGTCCGAGATCGCTTCCTCGATCGTTGGATGGCGCTCGTGCATTTGCCCCGATCGCTTTTGGCGCGGCCACATTCTCAGCATCAGCATGCGGGGACCGCTAGGCGATACTTCAAGTCGGATGCAGTTGTCGTGAGCACCGACGACGAGGCGGGTGAGTTGATCAAAATCGAACGTTGCCAAGCCAGAAGCTCGGACGCTGACCTTGAACATGGGCCAACCGCCGCCGCCCAATTTCATACGGCTCCATGTCGTTGGCACATTCCACGGGCCACACCGAAAAGCGCGGCAGATGATCTCGATCGAGACCCGGTGAAAGTCGGTTAGACCAGACTGCGGGATTCCAGACCACCGCGAGCAATGCTCCGGGCCCATGTCACGTGGCACGAACAGTTCAAGAGCTTCGCTCATGCCGCACCGCCTTCCGATCCGAACGACTTCGCATAGTCCGTCGCCATCGCCGCCAAAACGGCGCGATCTTCGTCCGACAGCTTCAGGATGAAGATATCGAAGTTGTGGTTGAACCGCTTCCAGCGGTCGTCGCCGGACTTGCCAGTCTGGATAAGGCCTTTGGCTTCCAGCATCGACCGATCGGTGTTGGTGAAGAAGTAGGCCAGCTCCTTGAGCATGTCGGCGGTAAAGGTTGTCACGCTGCATCCTCCCCATACTTCACGCCGCAGAACGGGCAGAAGGAGGCAAACACGCCGGTGGCCTTCGCCTTGCCGCGACCGGTTTCTATCTGTTCGGTGACGATCATCAGACGGTCAGGAGACTTTTCCTCGCCCTTGAACCGAAGGATGATCGGGATCATCAGCCGAGTGTTCCGCTCGGCAAGCTTTTCATTGACGGTTTGGATGCAGGTGCACGTCATGCTGCACCTCCGGCCTCTGCCTCGCACTGGCGAGCGATAACCCCTGCCTCTACGGCCGCCTTAGCGGCAAGAGACGGAAGGATGGCGCGCAAAGCCTCAAGCTCGCACGAAATCGCTCGGAGGCGGTCGCGCATCGCCGCTTCAGCCTTCGCCTGATATTCAGCAGTGAGACGCTTATGCATCTCCAATGCTATTGCCTCAGATTCCGGTTCCGGCTTGCCATAACCGTTGTCTGCCGTGACCCGGATGCGCTGCGCTGCCCATGACATTTTGAACGGCATGTATCTGGCTTCGCCGATGCCGTGGTAATTGGTTTCCGTGCTCGACAGATTTGCTATTTTCGAGACGACGTTCGCGAGTTCGGAAATGGCGCTCATGCCGCCAACTCCTTCGCGCTGTCGACGAAGTGCTCGCGGTAGGTGCGATCGAACACCGCCTGGAACTGCGCTGCTACGCTGTCCGACATTTCGACATCGAAAAAGCTGGCGGCGAGGCTGGCATGCATCTGGATCATGTAGGCGGCCATGCCGATGAGTATGTGGTTGACGTTCGCCTCGGGGCGGTGGATCTCCGCGTTGACAAAATCCGTCAGCTCGTCATGAACTTTCGAGACCGAAAGGCGGGCGATGAAATCGGTGATCGGGTCGCCGCAGGTCAGAGCGTCCTCGTCGGACAGGCTGCCGGGCAATAGGCGTTTGTTCTCGGTCATGCTGCTCTCCAATCGTTCGCGCCTTCATGGAAACCGCCACGGATCGTCTCTGTGAGATGGATTCCGTTCGTGTCGCAGAAGGCGATTGCATAGGTGATGAGGCTGGCGGCGCGGCCGACCGACATGCGGGCGGTGCTTTCGCGAATGTTGACGAACTCATTTTCGAGACCGGGAATGATCTCGACTTCCCCTGCCGTCGCCACGGTGTGCCCGGAGACCAGCAGCACCTTCCAAGCTTCAGCATCCCGGCGCTTGCCTGCCCACGTCATCCGTGAGTTGGCAATATCGGTGCAGATGGCGTGAAACTTGGCGTTCTGATCAAGGCTGCGCGTCGCCGGACCGACCGTGACCGCGCTTCCTTCCGGTGCGGACCGCAATGCTTCGAGAGCGTTATTGCGCACTTGGTCATTGATGAGGATGAAACGTTGTTTCTTCTGGCTCATGGCCAGCCCGCCATCAGCATATCGGCTGCCTCATCAGCAACCGGCGGATCGTAACGGCGGCGCAAGTCGATCACGGCTGCGCGGACCTCGTTGAGGAACGCCACCACTTCGCGTTCCAGATCGGCAATCATGACATCGTCCCGATCGACCCGCTGGCAGAAGAACCGCATGGATTCCGGCATGCGCGGATCGTAGGACACGAAATCGCACCACTTCCGGCCCGTGCACGCCATCTGCCACTGCATCTGCGTGATGTATTTGCCCGGAACCGAGCCACCCCGGAGAGTTTCAATGTGCGTGGCGGTGTTCGGGCACTTGATCTCGACGAGGCCGTTTTCTCCGACAAGGCCGTCAGGTGACGCGCCGGAATCCCCGATCGTCGGGTGAGGGACGAAAGCAATCTGCTCGACAGAAGCCACGCGGTTGAACTCGTAGGCCGATCGAGCTTCCGGCTCGGTCTCGGTTCCCCACCGCATCGCGTCGTTGATAAAGCCTTCGGTCGGCAGGCCGGTCAGGCGCTCGGTGATGAGCTGCGCGGCATAGTTGGCGCGCGTCGCGGCATAGCCGGTCTTGGTCTTGGCGATGACATCGGCAACCTTGGACGCGGTGACCTTGCCAATCCGGATCGCATGCCACTCGGGCGTTCCCTGAACAATGTTATCCATTTGCTTTCTCCTTGACGCGATCGGCAATGACGGCGATGCGGCGGCGCAGAGAGCCGACGACCTCGGTGAACTTCGAAGACGGAATGTCGGGGATGGCTTCAACCTTCCAGTGGTTGCAGAACTGGTCGATCTCAAGCTCGGCCTTGGCGACAAGGTCGCGGATGACGGAAACCTGCGCCTCGGTGATCGGATCGTCAGCCTTGGCCGGAGGCGCGTTGCCATCCTTGTCATCGAAAAAGGCGAGATCGAGCGCGCTGGCCTTAAGGTAGCGGCGGGCGTAGGTTTGAGTGCTGCCCTTGGCCTGAATTGCGGTCTTGTTGACCGTGCCGCCGGAACCGGTGTTGTCGAGAGGGAAATCGTCTTCGTAGACCTTCTCGTGACCACCGGAATGCCCGATTGTAAGTTGCATGCGGATATGGCCGGTCAGATCGCAATGGATAGGCGCGGACGTCGTCGAGAAGCCATGCTTGGTCAGGATCGGCGTTACAACGCGCTCGATATCCGCAAGATCGGCGTATTTCGACTTGGTGTGCTTGTTGTCGTTGGTCCGGAAGATCGGGCCGATCTCCGCTTGGACTGCCGAGAAAGCAGAGAGCCATTCGCGTCGGGCCGCTTCAATGCGATCCTCGCGCGCCATCTCGCGGCTGCGATCCTCCATGCGCTCTTTCATCGCCAGCATCTTTTCGAGCCGGTCGATCGGGATATTCGGATCCATGGCGATGCGCTCGATCATGGCGACCATTGGCGCATCATTTGCCGGAACGAGCCTGGCATCCTCGTGCTGTACGATTTCCTGCTTTGCTACAGCGCTCACTGGCGTTCTCCTCAATAGGTGAAGGTGACGTTGGGGATCAGGCCGCTCACCATGTGCGCGACGATCTTCTTTGCTTGGTCGGTGTCGATACCGGCGCAAGCGACAAGGGAGGTGACAACAGAGTTGTTGACGGTCCGACGGTGTTCGATATCCGCCTCGCGGCGCTGCTGTTCGGCAAGCTGGGCCGATTGCTCATCGGCGATCCGCTGGCGCTCGGCGGCCGTGGCGCGCTCGGCGGCCGCATTCGCCTCGGCAATCTCGCGCTCGGCACGCTCCTTGGCCTCAGCGGCTTCACGCTCGGCGGATGCTACCCGCTCGGCAGCATCACGTTCGGCTTGTGTCGCTGCGTCCGCTGCCGCCTTGGCAAGATCGGCTTTCCGCTGCTCTTCGGCCTGACGTTCACGCTCAATGCGCTCTTCTTCAGCGCGTGCGGCCTCTTCGGTAGCCCGCCGCTCGGCATCCTGCCGGTCGCGTTCCGCCTGAGCGGTGCGCAGAGCAGCAAGCTCGGCAGCATCAGCTTCCTGCTTTTCAGCGATGGAGATCAGCCGATCGAGGGCGGTGAGCGCATCCTGCTTAGCCAGGTCGGCGCGGTCCTGAAATTCTTCCCAAGACGCATCGACGACCGTCTCGTCGACCCTGACGCGTATCTCCTTCAGATCGTCGGAGGCGAGGCCAAGCGGCGTGCTGATGAACGAAAGCAGGGCATCGAGCGCGGACTGGTGCTTTTCGACGCGCGCTTCCTCAGCCTTTTCCCAGTCGGTCAGCGGCTGCCGGAACTTCGTCTGCAGGGCGACCAGGCGCTCTTCGATCTTGTTTCGGGTGGCATCCACCTTCTTCTTGTTCAGGCGCCATTCCTCGGTCAGGGCAAAACCCTGCTTGTCGAGCGCGACCTTGGTCTTTGCGATCTTGTGGGCGAGGGACTTGATCGCGTCCCGTCCAGCCTTGGTCGAGACGTCGGGAACGTGCTCGTTTACCTTCCTCAGGATCGCGTCATAGAGTTTGTCGAATTCCTTCTCGTCGGTGAATGTCGCTACATTCGGGACCGACGGCAGGGAAATGATAAGATCGGTGGAGACGGCTTGATCAGCCATGGGGAATGCTCTCCTGGTTGACGAGTGCGCGCTCCTTGAGGCTCTGCTCAGTCGGCGCGATAGCGATGAAAGTGAGGACGCCGAAGGCGGCCATGGCGAAGATGAGGGTGATCGCCTTGTTGACCGCGTCGGTAAGGCGGACGTGCTCTTCGAAGACAGGGGCGACGCGGCGGTTGATGTCGGCCAAACGGGCTTGGATGTCGGTCATGGTCATCATTGTCCCAACAGCCAAGCGTCGTCGGTCCGCTCACCCATGGCGATTGCCAAGCTGGCAGCGACGGCGCGATCTGCGAATGACGGTTCCTGCTCTTCGCGAAGGTCAATGGCGGAAACGGCGCGGTAGATGCTGACACGGTGGCCGCTGTGCTTGCTGTTGATGTGCATCCGCACGGCGTTATCGGTCGCGAAGAAATTCTTGCACTTGCCGCACAGGAAGTTCATTTGGGTATTAACTTTTCCCATTTTCGTCGGCCCTCACGCGTAGATCTGATCGGAGTCGGTGACGCCCATCTGCTCGCGGGCATAGGCGGCGTAGCGCGATGCCCAGTGCTGGTGGCCGGCGATGCGATCTTTGATGGCGACGACAATCGCCGGGTGAACGCTGATCCCGTAGCGAACATTGCCAGCCTCTTCGGCGGCGTTGAGCTGGTGCAGCGCGGCGAGACGTTCAGCCTTGTTACGCATAGAGCTGATCCTCATCACGGATGTTCATGATCTCGCGGGCGTAGCGGTACCGCTCCGAACGAGCCGCCGTCGCGCCACGCAGCCAGGATGGGCCGCGCCACATGTTGCTTGCGATGAAAGGAGCTGCGAGGCGGGCGTGAGACTGAGCCTCGATCGCCATGTATGCGTTGCAGTCGGCGATGGTGCGGGCTGCGTTCCAGCGAGCGTCGCGCTTGCTCTGCTCAGTCTCGATGTTGCGAGAAACGAACATTGTCAGACTCCTCTCGACTGCATTCTTGAGATTGTGCTCTGATCGACGCCAAATTTGGCAGCGGTGACGCTTTGGGGCTCTTTGCCTCTGACCAATCTGATTTGCTCGCGCTGGGCGTTTGTCAGCTTCGAAATGCCGTTGCGCTCGCCGTGGTTGGACGTGCCGTGCATTTCGCGATCAAACTGATTTTCGGAAGGGCTGGCCCAGCGAAGGTGCCTTGGGTTAACGCAGCCAAGATGACCATTACCGCACGAGTGAGCCGCATGGAGCTTCGCGGAAGACGGTTCGCCGTGAGCGAGAAAGCAAACATATCTGTTTGCTGCCCACGTTTTACCGTCCACTTTGACGGCGCCGTAGCCGCCATGCCCAAATGGCCAAAGTATGCACTCGTCGGTGTCATCCCTCTTCGAGACTTCGACGGCGAAACGCTGCGCCTCTCCCCACATGGCGTAGACGCCGGCTGGCGATCCGTTCCTGAGTAGGCGGTGGTAATGTCTGGAGCAGTATTCCCGGCGCCATGAGGGCCGATCGCAATCTTCGATTTTACAAACGGGCTGCATTCCATCCTCGCGCCGTGGCGTTTCGTTGATGGCTGTAATATGCGTTATGCATTCTTCTTCGTCAAGCATAAAAAATGCGAAATGCATTTATTTGCATGGGGAGTGCACCCGAAAGAAATTCCGCAATCTCATCCGACGGTTAGAGGAAAGCGGGCGCAGAGCGAAAAAACCGACTCGACTTCCGCGTGAAGATTTGCTTTTTAAAGCAGAACAAAAATAGAACAGACAGGAGAGAGAAATGTTGCGTACTGCTCCCGTTGACCACCCGGACGCCATGCGATTGGTGGTTGAGCTTTCGAGCCTATATGTCGCCTGTGATGACTGCGGGCATGCGCGCACGCTGGGGCTATCGAACCTGCGGAGCGCAGCCGATCTCGGTGTTCATAATTACATGCAATTGTGCCGGAAAATTCGGTGCAGCGAATGCCCAAAGACGCCGCCGGCACTGCGAAATCTGACCATCCGGCCAAGGTGGATCGAGCCGATTATGCTTCAGACGGTGGCGTGAAAAACGATCTTATGTACTGAAAACACTTTGTCTGTTTCGAATTCCAGCTCGTTTCGCTCGCCTTCATCCGGGTTGTGCTGCCAGAGCCTGGTCGCCTTTGCGGACTTCGAGATGAAGCGCTTGATGTAGCTCTCGCGGCCGTTCTCTTCATCGGTGATGATCTGCACTACAACATCGTCGCCCTGGCGAACTGGCTCGTGCGGATTCAGCCACACGGTCTCGCCCGCATAATAGCGCGGCTCCATGCTCGTCCCATAGACGCGGACCGCATAGGCACCCTCAACTCCTTCAAGCATCGGCGGCGTAAAGACGCGACCGACTTCCGTGCCGTTGAGCACGAACCGGCCATTAGGTCCTGCCACAGTCTGCCCGAGCAACGGTAGCGACTGATCGCCAGGGAAGGCCTGATATCGGGGCGGGAAACTGGCGTTCGGCTTTGTTGTCTTTGACCCGCTCTTGATCTGAATATGGGTCGGTCCTTCAGGACTATTGATCGTAAGGTCGTCGACCATCGGCCCGTCGCCTTTCGCGCGCATCAGCCAGTCGAGCGATATTTTGTATCGACGCGCATAAAGATCGGCTTCGCGGACAATGCCGCGCGTTCCGTTCTCGTGTTGCGAGTAGGTCGGGTAGGGAACGCCGAGGGATTCCGCAGCTGCCTTTGCGGTTTTGAAGCCCGCGGCCAACCTTGCAGCCTTCAGGCGCTGTCCGATCTCAATGTCATCTGCCATAGGCACGTTTTATCCAAAAGAAAAATGCATTTGGCATTGACTTAAAAGAATGCGTAAGGCATTTAATATGCATGATGCGCGAACAGACCCCCACCAAAGACCATATTGCCAACGCGATGCAGACCTTGGGCCTAAACCAGCCGCGGTTCGCCGACGAGCTGGGTGTTGACCAAGGCACAGTATCGAAGTGGATCAACGGCAAGGCTAATCCTTCAGGTCCGGTCCTGAAGCTTATTGAGCGGATGCTCAAGGAGCACGCAGCATGACCGCCGAAGCCCAGACCATTCCCGATATCATCATCCGTGAAGTCATGGAGCAGGCGCAGGTATTCGCCTCGACCTATTCGCTCGTCGGCGGTCGCTTCGATGACGGTTCCAAAATGCAGCAGGCCGATGAAGAGAAGGCTGAGCTTGAACGGCTCATCCGTCTCGCGATCTGGGCTGGCACGAAAGCGGAGGCTTGAGCCATGACCGCCGACAAGCAGCTCAAAGCCTATATCGATCGCGTCCTCCGTTTGAAGGAAGAACAGGACACGATCGGCGACGACATCCGTGAAATCTATGCCGAGGCCAAGGCTGCCGGCTATGACAAGACCATCATGGGCAAGCTCGTCGCCCACCTGCGCAGGGAGTTGAAGCAGGGTGCAGGCGCGGTCGCCGAGGCCGAAAGCATCTTCGACACGTACCTCAATGCCTATCAGCGCGCATCTGGCATGCAAGTTGCAATCGCGCATACGCATGCGTCCGAGGCTCACGATCCGGAAACCGGCGAGATACTCGAAGACATCGACCCACGCCTCGCCCAGACCATCGTTACCGGCATGCAGACCGAGACCGGCCGCAAGGCGCTGATCGCTGCTGTCGACATCATGATCGCCTGCGAAGATGCGGAAGAACAGAATGCACCAGAGAGGCCCTCGCATAACGATGAGCCATCCCCAGAGGTAGGTCCGCAAGCCGAAGCCTCTCCTGCCGGGACCGGAGCCGGGACGCTTGCGGATCGTGAGGGCCGCCACGAAGGGGAGGCGGCTTCGGTCGACCTCCCCACCAATTCCGAGATCGATCCGACTGAGGATCGCGAAGAAGACCACAGCCTCGACGGAAACGCCGGCGCCAACACAGGAGGCCGTCATGTAGCCGCTAAAGCAAATCGCGCCGCAACGGCCGGGGCTCTCGTTCAAGTCGCTCCGGCCACCAACGGCATCGTCTTTGAGACGTGCCCACCGAAGCCCATGAAGTCGCTGTCCTACGCGCACTGCTTCCCGGAACTTTCGAAGACGGAATATCAGTGCCTCGCTGGTGACATCGCTTTGAACGGCGTGCTTGAGCCGATCGTCCGCATGGGCGACGTCATCGTCGACGGTTGGAACCGATACAACGCGGCTCGATCGCTCGGCATCGAGTATCCGGTCACGAGCTACGGCGGTGATGATGTTCTGCTCGATGTGATCCGCTGGCAGCGCTCTTCCCGCGACTGGACGCCACAGCAGGAACGCAAGATTGCAGCCGCGTTGGCGAAGGTCGTCCCGCATCGCTCCGAAGATATCGCCGCAGCATTTCATCTTGTCGACGAGGAGGAACCCGCATGATCGAAACAAAATCATCCCTCGATATCCATGCCGAAGTTTCCCGTCTCAGCGCAATCACGACGCACGACGGGACGGTCATCATCAATGATCCGGAAGTTGGCTCTGTATCAGGCCGATCTCGTGTCGAAGCCGAGCAAGAAATCGTGCGCCGGAAGGCAGCGCTTAAGGAGAGGGCAGCATGAGCATGTTTCTTGGTCATCTCGGACTGGCGCTGATCGTCGGCGCCTTCTTCCTCTGCACCGTGATGGCTCTGGCGCGCAACTCCGGCGGCATCAGCCGGGAAGAGGAAGTTGAACTCTACAAGAGCCGCTATCCGGCGAACCAGAACTGACGGGTTACCCCCTCCGCCCGTCACAGCTGGTCCAGGTCATTCTCCCGAGCGCCTGGACCAGCAACCCTTATCCGGATCCGCTTATTCGCCAGTCGCATGACGACGGCTTGAGTGGCGGAACCGAGGCTTTCGAAAGGTGCCGAAGCCTCCGGCGGAGAGGCTTCGGCGGCAGGGCTAGGCGGAACGGGTGCCCTGCTGAACTGAACAATTTTGTCGTCCATCGACGGAGTAGAAGATGAAGGCCTTGAGATCAGATTTGACATTTTCATACCTCTCCGAGTGCTTCCATCTGGACGCGGATAGGGGCGTTCTGATTTGGAAGGTTAGGCCGGTTGAGCACTTCGCTTCGCGGCGGGCGATGACGTTCTTCAACAACCACAGGGCGGGCACGGTAGCCGGAACGGTCAAAACCGATGAAGGGCGTGCAAGAGCTGTCGTCCAGCTGAACCGGCAATGCGTTTTCGTTCATCGCGTGATCTACGCGCTGCATCACAGCATCGACATCGATGATGTTCCAGACGTTATCGACCACGAAGACCGGGACACCTTGAAAAATCGTCCGGGCAATTTGCGTGAGGCGACCCCCACTCAGAACAATTTCAATCGGATTTTGCCGTTGGGCCGATCCGGCGTCAGGGGCGTCACCTATCAGCCAAAATTCAAGACTTGGCGCGCCCGCGTGAAGAAGGGCGGACGGGAAATTAACCTCGGCTCGTTCCCGACAAAGGAAGAGGCCGGCGCAGCCTGGAAAGCCGCAGCTGAGACGATCCATGGCGAATTCTTTGCCATCCAGGCGGCGGAAGCCTGAGCCGGAGAGGGTCGCGGACCGATTGGCGTCGGCTTCGTTCCCCTCTCCATCACTATCGATCCTGTGCATCTGAATGCTCCCTCAACACGAGCACCAATCGCACAGGAGACCGACAAGGTGTTGTCAAACAAAGACAAGGAATTGGCAAACAGGGCCAAGGTCATGACTGACGCTTTTTACGCACAAAACCTTTTGAGAGAGGCCTTTCCGGAGAGCCGTTATGGCTCGGTCAAGGGAGCGATATTCGCGGCATATCGCTTCGTCCGTCCGAAGGTCTCGAAAGAACTGACGCCGAGAAGAATTCGATCGATCCGGGAGGGGACAGCCCGTCGGATCGATGCAGAAGAAATGGAAGCGCTCAAGGCAGCGATCATCGAGGAGGCCCACCGTGAGCAACAGGAATTACGCGCCCGTCTGGCTGCGCTGGACAAAAAGGTTGCCGCTTTCAGCGAGAGCGTGGCTGGCCGCGCGGTGGCGGGCGCGGGCGAATAAGTGGGCCGATCGGGCCGAATGGATCATGGGGGACTGACAGTGCAGCAGCTTTCCATGCTCGATCTGATGATGCCACCACCGCCTCCACCGGTGCGCAAGCCGTATGCGCCGCCACCGCGCCGTGACTTTATGACCCGCGCCTATGGTGTCGATACGGTTATGGAGATCGCATTGGATGAGCGCGACCCTATCGAAATAGAGGTCCGCGGCATCCCGACACTCATCAGATTTTCCTCTGTTTTCCAAACCTACGCCGTCAAGCCGCCGGGATCTGCATATTGGTCGGAAACGGGCTTTCACAGCTTTGCCGGTCTTCATCAGATCGCCGGTACCAATGAATATTCTCCCGACGAAATCCGCCAGATCATCGAAGCCATGATCGATAGCAAGCACGGGTGCGGTGGCAAGCTCACCAAGTGGTGGCCGTTTTATTGCCTGCAATGGCGGCAGAGCAAAGATTTTGCCGATCGCAGCGAGCGCTCTTCCACATGGGATCAGTGGGGGTCGGAGAAGCAAGCTGAACATTGGGCCAGTCACGACGCAAAGCAGTCCGCTGCGCTCGAACGCATGGCAGCGGACGGAATCGATCCCGACGAAGTTTGGAGGACGCGCCGATGACCCCTCCCGAAGAGATGATCGCTTGGCTCGACCGTCGCATTGCCTCCGCAATGGCCTGGCTCGACGACCACGGCAAGGGCTCCAAGAAGCCCCGCCCAGACCACGAGATCGAAACCAAGCTCGACGACGTCGCGAAGTTCGAAGAGGTCAAGGCCGCTTATCTGAAGGCTTTGGCGAAGAGGGATGCGGCATGAGCCAGAACACCTCTTCTGCCGTCATGCAACAGCGCAGCGAACCGCACGACAGCCTCGACGATTTCCCGACGCAGCCGTGGGCAACTCGAGCGCTATGCGAGCACGTCCTCTCCGGATGCTATCTCAGGAATAAGACGGTGTGGGAGCCAGCATGCAATCGCGGCCACATGTCGGTGCCGTTGCTCGAATACTTCGGAGCGGTGTGGGCATCAGATATCCACGACTACGGCACGCCCGGCAGCTTCCAGCATGATTTCCTCTTCCCGGTGATGCCGCTGTCGGAATCGCCCGGTTGGATCATCAGCAACCCGCCTTTCCGGCTTGCCGAGCAATTCATTGCCAAGGCGCGCGATCTGGCGACCGAGGGAGTTGCCATGATTGTCCGGACTTCCTTCCTGGAAGGGGTAGGGCGATACGAGAACCTGTTCAGCAAGACCCCGCCGTCGATCGTCGCTCAGTTTTCCGAGCGCGTCCCGATGGTCAAAGGTCGTCTGACCGCGACCGGTTCAACAGCCACATCCTATTGCTGGCTTGTCTGGATCAAGGGCGCTGGTAGCACAAAGCTCGTCTGGATTCCGCCGTGCCGCAAGAAGCTTGAGCGCCCCGAGGACTATGCAGCTTATCGCGAGGTGGCAGCATGACCACCTTCCTCGAAGCCTACGCCATCCACGGGCCTGACGTCGAGCGTATCGCCGAAGCCCTCGGCATCACGCCTCCAGAAGCCGATCGCCTCATCAACGAAGCGCTTGAGCGTCGGCACCAGCAGCGCGTCCAGCGCGGCCGGAGGCGCGCATGACGGAGCGCATGTCAGCCAAACAGTACCGTGAGCAGTTCCTCGAGCCGAAGTCTGTTCCGTCGGCCCGGATCATCATCACCGATATGCCGCCTTCTGCAAACGGGCTCCGCAAGAGCTTTATCAAGGACGGCAAGGTCATCAGCGTCAAGAGCGATGGCTATGCCGACTGGCGGAAGGCAGCGGTCGCAGAGATCACGTCTCAGGCCGTCGGCAAGGTCAAAGGCCCATATCGCCTGTCGATCGTTGCCCAGCGCCATTGGCGCTCGAAGCGCGCCAGGGACATCGACAACATCATCAAGCCCATCTCCGATGCGCTGGTGAAGGCTGGGATCGTCCAGGACGACAGTCTGGCGGAATGTGTCACCGCTCGGTGGGTTGATGACCTTCAAGGTCATGCCGCCGTCATCGATGTCGAGGTGTGTCGATGAGCAAAGAACTCTTCGTCGTGCCGATGGATCTTGAGAGCGCCAACGACTGGGTGTCGTTCTTCCATCGGCATCACCCGCCTGTCGTCGGCCACAAATTCAGCCTCGGTTGCATGAAGGACAACGATATCGTCGGCGTCGTCATTGTCGGTCGACCCGTGTCGCGCGTTCGTGACAATGGCTGGACGTTGGAAGTAACGCGCCTTGCGACTGACGGCACGAAGAACGCTTGCTCGTTCCTATACGGCGCAGCTGCGCGGGCTGGGTTCGCCCTCGGTTATCGCCGGATCGGAACCTACATCCTTGCCAGCGAACCGGGAACGACGCTGAAGGCTGCCGGCTGGCGTCAGATCGGCGAAGTCAAGGGGCGGTCGTGGAGCGCTCCGTCTCGCCCTCGTGTGGATCGCCATCCCACGCAGGACAAGCTGCTTTTCGAGAGGTCCGCATGAGCGAGCGTCCTTTCATGCAGCTCTACGTCTCCGATTTCATCGGTGACACCCTATCGCTCTCAACAGAGCAGATCGGCGCCTACATGCTGCTGCTGATGGCCATGTGGAATGCTGGCGGCCGTCTGCCTGCTGACGAGGCGAAGCTTGCCCGGGTCGCCCGCATGTCAGTCAAGAGATGGAAAGGCATTTCTGATGACTTGATGTCATTCTTCGAGGTCGACGGCGAGTTCGTCCGCCATAATCGCCTGACGAAAGAGCTTCAAAAAAGCGAGAGTAAATCTCAATCGAGAGCCGCCGCGGGGGCAGAGGGTGGGCGCGCTAAAGCATTGAAAGACAACGAGGCGAGGCTGGCAAATGCCATGCCTACGCCACAGCATCTTCCAGATACCATAACCAGAGTTCCTTCGGAAGACGCGCGCGCGCCCGGGATCGATCCTCAATTCGAAAGATTTTGGGATGCCTACCCGAACAAGACCGGCAGGCCTTCGGCGGAGAAAGCATTCTCCCAAGCCATCAAGCGCGCCAGCTTCGACGAGATCATGACCGGTGTCAGCGCCTACGCCGCGAAGACCGATGATCGCCAATGGTGCTCGCCCGTCAGATGGCTCTCCGACGACCGCTGGAAAGACCAGCCGGCAAAGCCGCCCGACAAGCCGCCGGCGCCAAGGCCGGGCACGAACGGCTTATCCCACCTGCAGAAGTTTCAGTCCAGAGAAGAGTACCTAGCCGCCGAAAAGGCGCGAGCAGAACGGAGTTTCAGATGAATTTCGTAGACAGAGAATTCACAAGCGCAGCGGAGATGCGAGCACATGCGGCCGCCGTTCATGCCCGTTGTTTCAATCCTCCCGTGCGGCTCGTCCCGAAGCCTCAATCTATCGTCGAGGAGCCGGCAATCCCGGTCTTTGCCAGGCAGCTTCCGACCTGGGAAGCAGAGGCAACCAGCTTCGACGCCCATGTTGTCCAATGGCGAAACCGAATGGGCAACCAGCCCAAGGCCTACCTGAAGGATCGTTGCCGCGAGCTTGGTATCCCGTATGCGGTTATGGTCGGGAAAGACCGGCGGCGCAAGGTGTCAGACGCCCGTCATGTTCTGGTCTGGGAGATCCACGACAAATTCGGCATGAGCTTCCCGGCGCTTGGCCGCCTGTTCGGTGGCAGGGACCATACGACAGCGCTTTATTCCGTCCGCAAGGTCGAAGCGATGCGGGGTGCAGCATGAGCACCATCACGATCAGCGAAGACGAATTTCTGCGGCTGAAGGAAAAGGCGGGCGAGACGGTCAAGCAAGGTGATCCAGCCCATTGCCGCGAAAACGGCCACACGTGGAAATTCTTCGGTGGCGCCAATGCCGGATGCGGGCGCGATTGCAGATGCTCTATCGACGTCCATGTGTGCGTTGTCTGTGGCGATTGCGACTATGGCGAAACCGAAGAGGCCGACGAGATCCGCGCAAAATGCGAGGAAGAATACGGTCCTTGGCCTTCTGACGAGGAGATCGCAGCATGACCCGTCTCGCTCGAGTCGACATGGATGCCGTCGCTCCGCTTTATCCAAGCGACAAGCTCGCCGGCCGGGTGGCGGGCAGGGGAGAGCATTTCGAATGGTCCCCGCCGTCAACGTCCGTCCATTCTTCTGATCCGATCCCACATAGGGCGCCGACCGCTGCTGAGCGGACAATGCCAGAATTTGTCGATCTGACGGGCATCAAGTCCGGACGGCTCTCTGTGCTTGGCATGGCCGTGGATGTTTCCGCGAACGGTACGCGTTGGGTGGTCCGCTGCGTCTGTGGCGCCTACGAGCTTCGGCGCACGAGATACATCAAGGCTTGCGCAGCTGGCGAGAAGACCGGGAACAACGAGCCGATGTGTGAATCCTGTGCCTACACGAAAAAGCTCAGGCAAGGTTTTCACAATCCGAAGAAGGCGGCAGCGGCAGCGCAGGCGATCATGGAGGCGGCCCGATGAATGACGCTAGGCCTCATCCGCTCAAACATGAAGACGATGAGTTCTGGAAAGCCATCAGGAGGCTCCCGCAGCCCGTCTCGTGTTTCTCAAATGGCGCTTGCTGCCCATGGTGCGGAGGGCTGAACAAAACCGTCACCTTCGGAATGAACAACTGCGAAGAGTGCGGAAAAGCATACGCTTTCGGCTATCCCGACTGGCATAGCGAAAAAGATCCGGTGAGCTGGGTTCCTTTCCCGTTTGCCGAGTTCACCGCTTGCGGCAGCCGAGCAGACCTCATCCCAGAGTTCAAGCCGAACGAACGGCTTCAGCAGATCTACTTCCAAAAATCCGAAGAGCATCTCGGCGTCCACGCCGACATGACCAAGGCAAACTAACCGAGCGGCGGCTCGCGAGAGGAAATGAAAATGGCGGCGATGAAGCTTAAGGAACAGGACACTCGAGATTTTGGCGACATTGTCGCTCAAAGGCGGAGACGACTGGTCGGCAACGACTGGTATGCGATCCGCGCTGCGCCTGGCACACAGCGGATGGCCCGCTATGTCGAGGGTGCACCGATCAACCGCGTTGGAGAGAGCATCATCGAGCGCAATCTCCGCAACGAGGGCATCAGCGTCTATATGCCGGCCTATTGGTACGAGAGCATTCACCACCGAACCCGGAAGGTCATCCAGCGCCGTCTCCCGCTGCTGGTCGGTTATGCCTTCGTGAACCTCGAAAACCTGAACTTCGAGAAGGTGCGCGACGTCGACGGCGTGGTGTGCTTCCTTCGGTCCGAACTCGGTCCGATCAGGTTCAGCGGAGACGATCTGTCCATCATCGCAGCTGAAGAGCTATCGCGCCGGCAGGAGTTCCGCCGCGAACGCATCACCCGAATCCAAACCGAGACGGCCGGCCAGGTGATGCAGCTCCGCGGCAATCTCCGCAAGATCATGCCCAAGGGCAGGGGCAACCGTATCAACCTCAAGGATCAAGCGCTTATCGCCATCAAGGGCATGAAATCGGAGATGCAGAGCAAAGTCATGGGGATGCTGCTGCAATTGGAACAGTTGGAGGCATATGAGGGGCTTGAAACCATAGATCGTGTTGCGTAAGATCGTCAGTGATTTGCGGTGTTCTGTTCGCGGACCCATCTGATGGGGAATACTCGCCGGCCGCATGTCTCTCAAAAGCATCACTTATGCTCATTGGAGAAATGCGCCTTGGCGTTCATCGTTGACGGTGTGGCTCACATCCCTCTTCAGAAATCGAAAGGCCGCGACCGAATGTTCGCGCTTGTCGACGAGGAAGACTACGATCGCGTGTCGAGTTTCAAGTGGTATGCGGTCGCTTCTGGGAAGACCTTTTACGCCAGAGCCACTAGCGGGCTCCTCGCCGCCCATCTGTTCGGGATGCATTCTTTTGTCATGCGGGCCCAAAAGGGACAGCGCGTAGACCACGAAAACGGGAACGGCTTGGACAACCGGAAGGTCAATCTCCGAAAAGCCACAGCCGCTCAAAACGCGTGGAATTCCTTCAAGCGCGACGACCCGTGCAGTTCGAAGTTCAAGGGCGTCATGCTCACCAGTTCGGGGAGATGGGCGGCCTCGATCACTCGAAACGGTGATCATGAGGTAATCGGGCTCTTTGATGATGAAGCCACGGCGGCCCGCGCCTACGATGAAAAGGCGATATTGCTGTTCGGCGAGTTCGCCAAGACCAACGAGGCCATGGGCTTATTCGATGGCGATCGGGCAAGCCGGGTCACGGCATCAGACATGATGTTTGACCCGCGATCGATCGGCGAGTTCAAGGCGGCGACGCCCGGCCGAATTTTCGACGGCAATGAAAACGTCGGAGACCGCGCTGCCGTCGGGGTTGTGATCGGCCTTTGCACGCACCCTCGCACCCGTCAAACCATGTATAGGCTCGATACAGGGGCCAAGGTGCACATGGATGCCTACATGGGCCGGCATCCATCATCCGAGGAACTGGCGTTCATGCGCGCCGGCCAAAAATGAATTGCTTCATGTCGGAGTAGAGCAGCCCGGTAGCTCGCTTGGCTCATAACCAAGAGGCCGCAGGTTCGAATCCTGCCTCCGCAACCAATCAGCCCGTCGCCCGCTCAGCCGGTCGGCGGGCTTTCTCGTCCAACCAAGCAGAAAGGAAAGAGCATGCGAATTGTTCGAAGTCTCCTCTGCGCGGGCCTCGCCATGATGGCGGTCGGCCTTTGCGCAGCGATGCCCGCAGCCGCAGCGATCCCGATCAATGTCAATGTGATCGTCCAGCCTCTGACGGCGAAGGAATATCCGGCGCCGGCCATCGTCGTCGACCATGAAGACGTCTCGATGTTGCCGAGTGTCATGCCAGCGATCGCAGGCGACGGCGGCGGCCGAAGTTCCATCTTCGACGACAGCCTCTCGTTTGACGCCACGTCCACGCTCGTCGAAGCCTACCAGCATATCGACCCTGACATCGCCGGCTGATCACATCCGAATGACGAATACCGAAGAGCTGGGCGATGTCCCGGCTCTTTTTGTCCCGATGTTCATTTCTGCTTCCTCACCCGAGGGCGAAGAAATCAACATCAGATCCGCGTCCGGCGGCTTCCGGACCAACAGAGGAGAAGACGCATGAGCGCACCCACCGTAAGAGCCAAGTTTCGTTGCAGCGGCAAGGAAGGCAACACCTGCTTTTTCCACACCGTCTGGTCTGAAGACATCCAATCGGAGAATGGCCGGTTTACCGTCGCCACCCCATGGGGCGAGCTTCGCATGACCGTCGACAATCCGAGCGCCGCCATCCAGTTCGAGCCGGGGCAGGAATACTACCTCGACTTCACGCCTGCCGCCTGAGATCGGAGAGGAGCGTCCATGTCAAAGACCACCAGGGCGCTCCTCATCCTCGCCGTAGTTGTCGCGGTGGCTTCGTTCGCGGCGACCCTCGTCGGCTGCGTCAGCTACCAGCCGCCCGGGCGGGATCTATGGCGGGCGCTGTAGATCAAAGGCCGGTCGTGATTGCGGTCATTCCGCCTTTCGTCGCGGCAATACCTTTCGCTCGCTCAAGGATAGCGTACCGCTCATCCTGTTCCTTGTGTCGGAACTCTTCTTTTGCGGAGTCCGTGATCCTGTAACGGCCACAGGTATCGCAGATCACCTCGGTAGTATCACCCATTTTGGGCAAAGCCTCCTTGGTAGTTCCTTCGCATACAGGGCAGGTGTTGTTGTTTGTCCAAGTCATCAGCTCTCTCCCAAGGTTAAGCCATGCCAGTCCTAAAAAACGCGCGGCATGAGAAGTTCGCGCAAGAGTTGGCCAAAGGCAAGACAGCAGATGACGCATATGCGTCCGCCGGTTTCAAGCCAGACCGGGGAAATGCATCTCGCCTACAGCATAAAGACAACATCGTACAACGCGTGACCGAGCTTTTGGAGTGGGAGCAGGTTGTCGAGCGGAAAGCCACCGAAAAGGCCATCGAAAAGCTCGCCATCACGAAAGAGCGCGTTTTGGAGGAGCTGGCCAAGATCGGGTTCTCTGACATCCGCAAGGCCATCAAGTGGCAAGGCACGCTTGTCACCGAAGAGGATAACCCAGACGGCGGGGATGTTCTCGTGATCAAGAATGTCGTCACCAACAACGTCCAGCTCGTTTCCAGCGATGACATCGATGACGACACGGCGGCAGCAATCGCCGAGATTAGCCAGAATTCGACCGGCGGCATCAAGCTGAAGCTTCACGATAAGAAGGGTGCGCTGGTCGACATCGGCAAGCACCTCGGCATGTTCGTTGAGCGTCACGAGCACACTGGCAAGGACGGCGCCCCGATACAGACCGAGACGAGAACATGGCGGGAAGTGCTGCGCAGCGAAAAGAGCTAGACGCTACCACCCACCTTACGAACCCCGCCCTTCACGATTTTTGGGAGCAGGTTTTCCTCGGGCAGGCGGACATCGCGGTCCTTCATGGCGGACGATCAAGCTCAAAGACGAGAGACACAGCTTGCCAGTTGGTGCGCCTTGTCGACCACGTCGCCGTCAGGATGCGCGTTCTCTGCATCCGTCGCTTCCAGAACCGTATTCAGGATTCGGTCTATACCGAACTGAAGTGGGCAATCGCTCATCTCGGCCTTGAAGCGGCCTACGACGTTCAGAAGACGACGATCATTCACCGGCGGACCGGTGCGGAGTTCATCTTCTACGGCATCGAGCGCAACCTTGAAGACATCAAGGGCACGTCCGACGTCGATATCCTGTGGGTCGAGGAAGCGGAGAAGCTGACCGAGGACCAGTGGACGGTCATCGGCCCGACGATCCGCAAGGAAGACAGCCTGGCGATCCTGCTGTTCAACCCCAAGCTGGTCACCGATTACGTCTGGAAGAATTTCGTCATCAACGTGCCGCCGCACTGCGTCGTGCGCAAGATCGACTACACCGAGAACCCGTTCCTCTCGCAAAAGGCGTTGCGCGACATCGCTGCTATGCGGGAGCGCAGCCCGGAGATGTTCGAGCACGTCTACGGCGGCGTGCCGCTCGGCGACAGTGAGCTTTCGATCTTCAAGCGGAAATGGCTTGAGGCATGCGTCGACGCCCATGTCGTGCTCAAACTCTCGCTGACCGGTCGGAACATCATCGGCTTCGACCCGGCTGACGATGGTGAGGACAACAGCGCGACGGCCGACAAGATCGGCGGCATCTTCATGGATGCTGAAGACTGGTCATCGGGTAAGGATGAGCTCGTCCAGAACGCCAAGCGCGTCTGGGCCAAGGCGAAGAACGCAGATGCCACGGTGTCATATGACACGATCGGCGTTGGCGCTTTCGTCGGCGGCTACATCGACGAGCAGAACGAAGTGAACAAGGCCAGCGTCGAGCACTTTGCTTTTCACGCCGGTGGCGCGGTCATGGACCCGGATAAGCCGAGCGACGCGCTGAATGCCAACAGCCCGCTGAACAAGGATGAATACCTGAACCTGAAGGCGCAGGCATGGGCCAATACAGCCCGCCGCGCCATGCTCACGTTCAACGCGGTGACGCGGGGCCAATCGATCAAGCCTGAGGACGTGCTGTCGTTCTCGTCTGAGATCGATGCCAAGAAGCTGGACGCGCTCTTCACCGAGCTTTGCGTCCCCTGGTGGGTCGAGACAGAGGGCAAGAAGCGCGTCGTGCCGAAGGCCAAGCTCAAAAAAGATTTGGGCGTGAAATCTCACAACCTGGCTGATGCGGTGATCGCAGCCGACAACGTCAACATCGAAGTCGGTCCGACCGTTGCGATGTTCCTGAGGAATAAGAACCGATGAGCAATGTCCTGAGGCTGGCAAACTACGCCCAGCGCCGGCTCGGCAGCATGTTCCCGGCCTTCTTCCCCGGCGCGAACGTCAAGCATGACTATTACAAGGATTTCGGCTGGCCCGAGACGCTCAGCTTCGACCAGCTCTATCGCATGTACCTCCGCAACGGGGTGGCGACCGCCGGCGTGGACAAGACTGCGCTGAAGACGTGGCAGGACGCGCCTTTCCTCCTCGAGCAGGAGCGTGACGGTTCGGAGAAAGGCAAGAGGAAAGAGACGCCGCTCGAAAAGGAGATCCGCAAGAGGTTCTCTGCGCTGCGCCTGTGGTCCAAGCTGGCCGATGCCGACCGCATGGCGATGGTCGGCGGATATTCCGGCGTGATCCTCCGCCTGAGGGACGGTAAGGTGTTTGATCAGCCGGTCGACACGGTCCCCGGCGGTCTCGATGGCCTCTATAAGGTCGACCCGGTCTGGAAGGGACAGTTGACCGTTGCGGAATACGACACCGATTCTCGATCGGAGACATACGGCGAGCCGGTCATGTACCAGTTCAACGAGGCGGCTCTAACCGGCGATGCGAAGCAGAATCGCCAGCTTCGCATTCATCCCGATCGCGTCCTGATCTGGTCGGACGACGGCACGATTTACGGCCGATCGATCCTTGAGCCTGGCTTCAACGACCTGATCGACATGGACAAGGTCAAAGGCGCGGGTGGTGAGGGCTTCTGGAAGAACGCCAAGTCGGCGCCCGTTCTCGAAGTCGACAAGGAAGCCAAGATTGCCGACATGGCGAAGGCCATGGGCGTCACGGTCGAAGAGCTTGCCGACAAGATGAATGACCAGGTGGCCGACTATAACGCTGGCTTCGATCAGTTGCTGATGCTCATGGGCATGCAGGCGAAACAGCTCAACGTCACGCTCCCATCGCCCGAGCATTTCTATGGCGTGCCGCTCCAGTCCTTCGCCGCGTCGATCTCCATGCCGGTGAAGGTCCTGGTGGGCATGCAGACGGGCGAGCGGGCCAGTCAGGAGGATGCGGACGAGTGGGCTCAGACCTGCATGTCGCGCCGGGCCAACGTCACGCACCCGAACATCATGGAGCTTGTCTCCCGCCTGCAGCGCTTCGAGATCCTGCCGGAGAAAGACTGGTTCATCGACCAAGCCGACCTTACCGAGGCGTCGATGGGCGAGAAGATCGATCGAGCCGTGAAGATGGCCGACGTCAATCAGAAGACCGGTACCAGCGAGTGGGTGTTCACCCCCGAGGATATCCGCGGCGCGGTTGGCTACGAGCCGTTGGCCGAGAGCGACAAGTATCGAGATGAAGCGCCGGATGAAGAAACCGACGCATCTCTCGGAAAGCCCACACCCACAAAGGAATAGTCGACATGCCCCAGGTGCGTGTGAACGTCAGGTCACTGGCGAACGTGAAGGCTGTCCGCAAGGAAAAGCGCAATGGCCGCGATGTCGTGATCGTCCCGAGCGCCACCCTGCCGGACGACATCATCATGAACGGGATCAAGTACCCGTCCGAAGAGATCGAGAAGAGCTATCTGACGCTCAACCGGTCGCCGGCGCCGCTCGGTCACCCGCTTGTCAACGGCAAGTTCATCTCCGCCCGGGACCCGGAAGGCGTCAACATCGGCCATATCGGGGCATGGAATGAGAACGTGCGCCGGGAAGGCGGCCGGGTGCTGCTCGACAAGGTGATCGACGTCGAGGTCGCTAACCGCTCGGAAGGCGGCAAGGCCGTCCTGGCTGCGATCGAGGCCGGCGGCCCGGTCCACACCTCGACTGGGCTGCTTGCCACCATGGAAGCGGTCAACGCCGCTGATCATAAGCGCATCGCCCGCAACATGGTGTTCGACCATGACGCAATTCTGCTGGGCGAGGAGGGTGCTGCCACCCCCGACCAGGGCGTCGGCATGCTCGTCAACGCCAAGGGCGAGATGGAAGACATCGAGGTCGTCAACTCCGCTCTGACGGATGCTGCCGATCAGGAAATCGACTGGGCGGGAACCCGCCTCGTTGAAGCTCTCATGCGCCGGAAGAATGTCGGCCTGTGGGAGAAGACCAAGACCGCAATGATGGAAGCCTTGGGCTTCAACGAGCGGGAATCCTCAACCAACACGAAGGAAGACGAGATGCCTGTCACCGACGAGCAGTTCAAGTCGCTTTCCGATGAGGTCAAAGCCCTCTCGGGAAGCATGGGAAAGATTGGCGAGACCATCGCCAACTCCGTAACCGCAGCCCTCAAGCCGGTGCTCGACGCACAGGCCGAGATGGTTGCCAACCAGAAGGCCAAGGATGACGCCGAGCATGCCGAGCTCGTCACCAAGGTCGTCAACGCGAAGCTTCTCGATGAAGCGACCGCGAAGGCAACGCCTCTCGTAACGCTGCGCGCGCTGGCGCCTCAGGCCGAAAAGAAGCCCGCAGCAGCGCTGAACTCCGCCTTCAAGGGCAGCGAACAGAGCTCGGGCTTCAAGCTTCCGAAGGGAGACAAGTAAATGGCTCGCTATAACAAGATCTTCGGCGGCCCTGTTCAGGAGAACATGCCGCAGGTGCACGAGGCGATCTGCGATACCGCAGTTCTGCCGGGCACTCTCGTCGTCCGCACCGCCGGCAAGTTCGTGCCGGCTGTAGCAGCCAGCAAGGGCCGCATGTTCGTCGTCCAGGACAACTATCTCGCCCTGAAGGACGTCGACACGGCTTGGCCGGCCGGTGACCGCATCATCGGCATGGAACTAATCGACGAACTTCTGTTCCGCGGTCGTGTCCCGACCGCCACCAGCATCACCCAGGATGCCCCGCTGTCCGCTAACGCGGCCGGCAAACTCATTCCGGCGACCACGGGCACCTTTGTCGTGGCCTTCGCGAACGAGACCTACAACAACACCTCTGGTGCAGACCAGCTTGTCAGCGTCCGCGCTGCCAAGGGCTACACCTTCGCATAAGGAGCGACCGACATGCGCTATTTTGACGAACAGCTTGTCGCGAACTCTCGCGATCATGCTCGCTGGTGGGGAGAAGTCACGGCAGACCGTGAACACTTCCACCGCATCGAGGACCACATGGCGGAGCTTCACAACTCCGCTGCCATCCTGCCGCGCGATGCATGGCAGGAACTGGACGACACTACCCGCCGCGTGATGCGCTCGGACGAAGGTTCCGTCTGGATGGACGACCTTATGCCGCTGGCAAAGCCGGTAAACATCGGCAAGATCGTGGTTCTCAACCGCGTTTCCGGCGACGCCGGCGTGGTCACCCGGTCTCTATCCGGCCAGGTCCCGGTCGGCCTCGATAAGGTCGGCTATGACTACCGGGGCACCGTCGTTCCCGTCTTCTCGTCCGGCTACGGCCGCGAGTGGCGCGAATGGAATACCCTGCAGTCCGAGAACTTCGATGCTCTCTCCGACGACCAGGAAGCCATCACGGCGAAGATCCGCCGCGACAATGCGCTCTTCTGCCTCAATGGTGACCCGACCATCGTGTTCCAGGGTTACACGGCTTACGGCATCAAGAACTCGCCGTATTCCAAGACGATCAACCTCGGCGCTGGCGCCGGCGGTGCCAACATCGACCTGACCACGGCCACGTGGGCGCAGCTTGATGCGTTCTTCACCGGCCCGTTCGGCGCGATGCTGGATGCCAACCTGATTGCTGGCCCGGTCAACCTGTATGTCTCTCCGGAGATCATGCGGAACCTCGATGCGCAGATCAACCCTTCCGCCGGATCGACGCTGGGAACTCGCCTCGAGCAGCTTATGAAGAACCGCCGCATCAAGAAGATTGCGGTATCCTTCGAGCTGACGGGCAATCAGTTCTTCGGCTTCGTGCCGTCGGCTGATTACATCCGCCCACGCGTTGGCATGGCGACCAACACGACCGCGATCCCACGCAACATGCCGACGGCGAACTATCAGTTCCTCGTCATGAATGCGCTGGGCATCGAGATCCGCGCCGACATCAACGGTCGATCCGGCGTCTTCTATTCGGTCGTCGTCTGATCCTTAGCCTCGCCAATCACGGCGGGGCATCCCCCTTATAATTCAGGAGAAATCCCATGCGCATTCGCATCAAAGCGCCTGCGGGCCTTTCCTCGTCTGGCATCTATGGCGCCGACGGCAAGGAACTCGAAGTCGGCACGGAACTCGACGTCGAAAAAGAACCAACCGATCTGGTTGGCCGCTACGAAGTCGTCTCTGGCTCGACTGAAGGCAAGGAGCCGGTCCTCAACGACTCCGCCTACAAGGTCGAGAGCAAAGGCGGTGGCTATTCCGTCATTACCAAGGACGGCGAGCCTGTCACCAAGGGCCTGCGCAAAGACGATCTCGAAGGCTTCGACACCCTGTCCGAAGAAGACCGGGCCGCCTTCGTCGAGCTTCACAAAAAAGACGCCTAAACCCTTCCACCCTCCCGAGAATCCAGAGCAGCCAAGGAGATCACGATGGCTCTTTCACCGAATCTTATTGCTGCTCTGGTCGGAGCGGGCGTTATCTCGCAGGGCGGCGGGGGGCCAAGCAACCTTGGTCTGTTCAACTTCAAGACTTCCCAGTTCACCAAGACAAAGGCCATGAAAACACGCGTGCAGGCTGGAACTGGACGAGGGAGGATATGCGTCCCCGGCGACAGTACGGCTTGGGGTGAAGGTGGTGGCGATAGCGGCAGCAATAACCGCGTCAATGCCAAGCTCAGGGCGTGGCCTACAATTCTCGCACAACGCCTTACCAGTAACGGGCTATCATCGAACTGGGAAGGGATCTACGGCAGCGGCGGCGTTGCCGTGGCAACCGTTCCGATCGCTACGCATCGGTCGCTCTACTATGCCGGGATGAACGCGCGCGCCGCATGGGATGTGGCAGCAGCAGCTCGGCTCGGCGGCGTCTGGTTTCAGAACTCGACCGATGGCGGCATCTTCTCCTATACCTCGACGATCCCGGTCAACCGCTTCGAACTCGCCGACATCACAGCGGCCGGCGGCGGAGTGATCAGCTACAACATCGATGGCGGTGCCGAAACGCAACTCACACAAACCAACGCCACGGCAAGCTTCAGGCTGACCACGGTTGATGCCGGTGCCCCTGGAATTCACACCATCAACATCACAAGGGTGAGTGGGACCGGCTTCTTCGTGGGTCTCCGCGCTTGGAATGAAGCTGTCCCGCAGGTCGATGTGCTCAATTTCGGTATGGGCTCATCTGTGGTCGCGGATTGGGTGGTGAACACCGTCGCCTATTCGCCGCTTCCGTCCTTGGCTACAATGTGCGCTACTGCGGATCTGGTGATCTTGCCGTTCACGATCAACGATGCGATCGTTCCTACGAGCACGGCATCTTATAAGGCTAGCCTGCAAACGCTCATCAACACGGCAAAAGCCGGCGGGGCTGACGTTTTGTTGCAGACTGGAAATCCGTGCAGCCTTGCCGCCGACGCTGACGCAAACCAGCAAGGCATTCGTCAAGCGATGAAGGATTTGGCTTTGTCGAATGATCTACCAATGATCGACCTCTTCGACCTCTACGGCGATTATCTCAGCATGGTGGCGCGC
Source organism: Rhizobium sp. SRDI943 (assembly GCF_057653695.1). Classification (NCBI taxonomy): domain Bacteria; kingdom Pseudomonadati; phylum Pseudomonadota; class Alphaproteobacteria; order Hyphomicrobiales; family Rhizobiaceae; genus Rhizobium; species Rhizobium sp. SRDI943. The sequence continues at coordinate 1,746,608 of NZ_CM172787.1, forward strand.
AATCTCATGTACAATTCCCGCCACCCTAATACGGCCGGGTATGCAGATATCGGGAACTTCGTCGCTGACACAATTTGGCGGTTCGCCGCCTAATATCGCTCTTCCTGTCCAGAACTGATCGGATAATCTCACATGGCTGGATACGGCGACGATGCAGGCTTCACGGCCTGGCTGAGCGATAACGGCTATACGCTGCCGACAAACCCGGTACCGCCGTCGGCGGCCGTCTTGCGCAACCGTGGCAGCAACTACATCGATGCGGTCTACGGCTCCCGCTTCCTCGGCTCTGTCGTGGATGCCGCGCAGGAGCGTCAGTGGCCGCGCGAGGGCGCGATCGTCAACGGCAAGCTGCTTCCGTCGAATGTGGTGCCGGCCGCTGTCATCAACGCCTCCTATCAGGCTGCATATCAGGAAGCGGTGTCGCCCGGTTCGCTGTCGGTGGTCGGCTCTGCCTCGTCGGCGGTGAAGCGCGAGAAGGTCGGGCCGCTGGAAGTGGAATACGCCACAGCCGAATCCGACGGCACGGCATCCGGCATCACGCCGCTGATCTCGATCGTGGATGGAATGCTGGCGCCTTACCTTCGCTGCGAGGACCTGCTCTATCTCGGCATCCTCTCGATCGGCGGCTCTCGCTGTGGCTGATCCGCTCTTCACGCGCCTGCAAAGCGTAGCGCAGCGCCTCATCACGAAATACGGCCAGGCTGGCAAGGTTCGCCGCGTGACGCCGCCTGACCCTGTTACTGGCGGCGATGGCACGCCAACCGATTACAATTGCCGCCTGTTTCCTGCCACCTATGACCGGCGCTATGTCGACGGGACCAACATCCTCGCGTCCGACAAGCAGCTCTACATCGGCTCGATCGGGATCGGCGTCTCGCCAAAGGTTGGCGATGTCGCGATCGGCGCCGACGGCACGGAATATCACATCGTCCATGACGATCCGAACAACTACGACGGCCAGGTCAATGTCGTCTTCATCTGCCAAGGAAGGACAGCAACATGACGAATGTCTTGCTCACCAAGAAATACAAGGGCCGGGAAGCCGGTTCGATCCTCACGGACATCGCCGATGGCGAGGCGACCGCACTCGAAACCATCGGTGTAGGGCAGAAGCTCAAGGAAGAGCAGCCGGCGCCGAAGAAGGGCGGCAAGGAGAGCGCGGAATGAACCGGCGTGGCTTTCTGAAGGGAGCCGCCGTAGCGATCGCCGCCGCCCCCGCATCTGCCAATGCTGCTGTTTTGAAGGCTGACGGCATTCGCGTTTCGTCAAACAAAGATGATCCTGGCTATCGCGCTTGGTGCATTGCCAAGGGGGACGGCAAGAAGGTTCGGGTATATCTCGATGGGGTCGAACAAAAGGTCGCTTCCATGGCGGACGAGGCACGCGGCGAAGTCCGCCGTGCTGTCCTCACTCCGAACGGTAATCTTGCAATTGGCAACGATGAGGTTCTGGAAGAGATCGTATACGGCGATGTGCGGGTGACGATCGAATAATTGCCACCCTTCATCAGGCCTCCATCTCGTAGATCACGTCATGAACAGGCCTGAGGTCGTAATGGTATTCCGCCGCCCCGCTTTCGCTGAACACAACAGGTCGAGAGATGTGGGTGCTATAGGTCTTGCCCTTGTGTTCAACATAGGAGGGCAGCGGCACGGCTGTCACGACGCTTTTCAGCCGGTAACCTGGCTCGCGGAATAACATGGTCTTTGATTTGTCGCGGACTTTTATGAGTGACATTGCCTATATCTCCTGCGCTGGCGAAGGATAAACCAGATGGCCACCCTTCGCCAACAACTCCTTGAGCTCGTCGACAAACTGTCCCCGGTGCTTGAGAAAGCCTTCCTCGACGCGATCGACGACATCAAGAGCGAGATCGTCCTTCGCGAGGTCGTGGCGAAGCTTGAGGCTCGTGACATCGAGGGCGCCATACAGGCGCTGCATATCGATCCGGCCGCCTTCCGGCCGCTGTCTGAGGCGATGAGGCAGGCATACGATGCCGGCGGCTTGCTGACCTCGCAGAACATGCCGCGGCTGGCCGACGCGTTCGGAAACCGCATCGTCTTCCGCTGGGACATGAGCAACCAGGGGGCAGAGGCGAACATCCGCAATCTGTCGTCGACGATGATCACCAACATCAGCGAGCAGACGGTCGCGGCGGCTCGGCAAACCATCGTCGAAGCCTATTCGCAGGGCGCTGGCCCGAACAAGATTGCTCTCGACCTGGTCGGCCGGAAGTCGGCGACCACCGGCAAGCGGGAAGGCGGCATCATCGGCCTGAATGGGCCGCAGGCAGAGCTTATCGAGCGGACGCGGATCAATCTGCTGTCGGGCGAGCCGGCGCTGATGCGGAAGTATCTGACGCTCAAGACACGCGACAAGCGTTTGGACAAGGCCGTGCAGCGCGCTATCGCCGCCGGCAAGCTGCTGGACAAGGAAACGCTCGACAAGGTGCTCATGCGCCTGCGGGATCGGAACCTGCGCCTGCGTGGCGAGACCATCGCCAGAACCGAGACCGTCACGGCTGTCATGTCCTCGAAGCATGAGGCGTTTCAACAGGCGCTATCGAAGTCGGGCAGGGATGCCACGCTTGTCACCCGCAAGTGGCGATCGGCCAGCGACCGTAAGGTCCGCCACACTCATGAGGTCCTGAACGGCCAAGAGGTGAGGGGCATGGATCTCGCTTTCCAATCTCCAAGCGGCGCGTTGCTGCGTTATCCTGGCGACACCTCGCTAGGCGCCGGCGCTTCCGAGGTTGTCGGCTGCCGCTGTGACGTCGAATACAACTTCGACTTTGCCGAAGCGTTCGCGCGGTCTCGGGGGCGGTAATGACCGGCTTTGCAGCGGCGATATCCGATTGGGCGCGGGAGACGGAAGGAGCCTTTGAGGCCGTCTTCCACGCATCTGCGCAAGAAGTGTTCAATGCTGTCAGGCTGTCGGTCAAAGACGGCGGCCGGATGCCGATCAAGACGGGCAACCTTCGCCGGTCGTTTCTCGCGTCCACGGCGGCGATGCCATCGATCAAAGAAGGCGCTGCGACCTTTCCGGATATGGGCGGCGCATCGGAATTGACGATTGCCGGCGCCCCGCTGGGCGCGACTGTCTACATCGGCGCCCAGGCTGCATATGCGGCTCGGCTCAATTACGGGTTCGTCGGCGAGGATTCCCTCGGTAGGACTTACAATCAGACTGGATATGGCTTCATCGAGGCAGTCAGCCAGCGTTGGCCGCAGATCGTGGCGGCGGAAGAGGCTAAGGTTCGCGCTCGCTTCGATCAAGCTTGACGCCTTCGGAGAGCGTCAGGAACGCCGTCTGGATGATCGTCAGATCTCGGATGGCCATCGAGAGCACGTCTTGAGCATGCTTCGTCCGAACGGTCTTATTCAGCAACGACGCCAGCGCCTGGTGAAGCAGGTCATAGACTTCCTCGTCGCTGAGCGGGTGATTATCGGCCATAGGAGAGCAGTAGCAGATGGCTGACACAGCTGAGAAGAGCATATTTCAAGCGCTCCTCATCCAGATGAAGACGCTGCCTTTGCCTTCCGGCATGACATTGGCCGGGAACGTGGTCCTGCCAGGTGTCCAGTTCACCCCTCAAGCGACCACGAAATACGTCAGCTTCGAGGTGCACTTCAACACTTCGATCAGGACTGATTTGTCGCTTCAGATCGAGCCGATCAGGCAGGGCTTCATCCGAGGCAACGTCCTCTGGCCAAAGACCAGCGCGCAAGTCGATGCGATCGATCTAGCAGGGATCATCTGCTCGCTTTTCTCCGCCGGCACGAAGCTCCTGCAGAGCGGCAGGCAAGTCCGCTTCGACCAGGATCCAGAAGTCGGTGTGGTTGTCACCGGAGATACTCATTTCACCGTGCCAGTGACAGCTTTCTGGCAATCCTACCCGTTAGTTCCGGCCTGATTGGCCTGCCACCTCGCACCTTAGGCAAGTGCTCAATCAGACATGAAGGAAGACCATCATGCCCCAACTGTTTCCAGTGGCTGGAAGTCATTTTGACATTGGCCCGGCCGTAACCATCGTCCCCGATGACGCCGACCTCGACGCAACGGATTTCGCTTCCGTAGCCTGGCAAGAGGTCAAAGGCTGGCAGACGATGGGCTCGATCGGTGACAGCAAGACGCTGATCTCCGAGGACATCATCAATTCCGGCCGCACTCTCAAGGCTGCGGGCACTCGCAACGCTGGCTCGATGCAGAACTCCTTCATCGTTCAGCCGCTCGATCCCGGCCAGATCGCGATGATTGCGGCATCCGAGACGCCGTACAACTATCCGTTCCGCGTCCGGTTCGACGATGCGCCGCCGATCCGGTCCTCCACCGCGACCATCACTATTGCTGCTCCTGGCGCCGTCACGTGGACAGCGCACGGCCTGGCAGTCGGTGATCAGGTCAAGTTTGCGACCACTGGCGCTCTTCCCACCGGTCTGACTGCCGGCACCACCTACTACGTCAAGACGGTGACAGACGCCAACTCGTTCACCCTTGCCGCCACTCCGGGTGGTGCGGCGATCACCACCACCGGCACGCAGTCTGGCGTCCACACCATCTCCTCGGTACCGACGGGAACCACGAAGATGTTCTATGGCATCGTCATGAGTGCTCAGGAGCAGGGTGGCGGCGCGAACACCGCTCGCCTTTTCCAGCCGACTGTCGAAATCAACAGCGCGATCGTAACCGTCGCAGCCACGGGTGATTGATGAGCAAGAACGCAGAGGACTTTTTCGATCTCTCGGCCTTCGACGACAACCTTCGGCTCCAAGAGGAAGGGATCGACGTCAAGATAGTCGGTCCCAACGGCAAGGAAACTGATCTGGTGATCACGGTTTGCGGTCCGGATAGTAGCCGGGCCCAGGCCGCTTCACAGGCCTTGCAGAAGGAGATCGAGGCAGAGGCCGCGAAGGAAGGCAACACCGACCTCAACAGCCCTGAAGACCAACGTCGCCGGCAGATCAGCTACCTCGCCAAGCTGACGAAGGGGTGGAATAAGCCGATCGGACAGGATCGGCTTGCCTTCTCCGAAGAGAACGCGGTGGCGATCTACACGAAGTATCCGCTGATCGAGAACCAGGTCCGGTTCACGGCCGATCGACGCAGCTCTTTTATAAAAGCCTGACGGCAAAGCTTGATAAGGCTCTTTGCGATCAGCTGTCAGGCAAAAAACCACGCGTCCCGGTAGCGGGGCGCCACGTCTGGGAATGGTTCTGGAAGATGGACCGAACCCGGGAGGGGACAGGCTACGGAATCAACCCTCTGCAGCCAGCCCAAATCGCCGCATGGTTTCGATTGCGGCGTATTGCTCCCCATCCTTGGCATTTGGACGCAATCGATAAGCTCGATGCGACCCGGATGCGCGTCTATTTCGAGAAGAAGGACGACAAGGAGCCGGAGCAGGTTTCGAGCCGTCCACTGACGTCCCGCCTATTCGATGCCCTGTTCCCCGCAAAGAGGTAAACGCCATTGTCCGTTGCCCAGTTAGGATTTGCGATCGATTCCAGCCAAGCGGCTGGTGCGGCAGCAGACCTCGACAAGCTGACTTCGTCTGCCGCCAAGGCGGAACAGGCTGCGCAGCGCACGGGCGCCGCCGGCACGCGCATGTCGCGCGGGTTCGCCGACCTCAATCCAGCCTTGGACAAGATCGTCGGCTCTCTCGGCCGTCTCGAAGGCATCACGACCTCGATCGACAAGCGTCTTGATGCGATGACCAGCGCCGCCGGCCGCGCTGCGCGTGCCAATCAAGTTCTGGACAAGTCTGCGATCGAGGCGAGCACCGCTTACAAGCAGCTTGAGGCATCCCTGAACGCCGTGACGGCTGCACAAAAGAAGGGGGACGCCAGCCTCGCCACCTCGCTTTCCGCGATCGAGAAACAGCGTGAGGCCATTGCGCGGCTGAATGCCGAACTGCAGAAGCTTCGCGCTGCACCCGCACCAGCCCCAGGCGGTCGCCCGTCGCCAGCCAACAATAACGGCAGCCAGGGGAACGTCGGAAACATCGCCGCCCAGTTCTTCGACATTGGCACCACTTCTGCATTCATGAACCCGGCGACGGTAGCCATCCAGCAGGGTCCACAGCTTGCTCAGGCGTTCGCCGGGCAGTCTACAAAGCAGGCGCTCGCCGGCCTTGCTGGCGGTCTCGCTGCGATCGTCAGTCCGCTTTCACTCGTCGCAATTGGCCTGACCGGTGCCGCCGCTGCCGCCATTTCCTACGGCGTCAGCGCGCTGACCGCGAGCGACGACACGAAGAAGCTCGAAGACGCGATGGAGCGTCATGACGGCATCATGAAGCGGCTGGAGGAGCGGTACGGCTCCCTCATCGACAAGGTGAAGGGCTACGGCATCGAAAGCACCCGCATGCTCTCGATCGAGGCCAGCTCGGATATCCGTGGGCTGCGCAACGCGACCAAAATCACCGGCGAGGAATTCTTCTCTGGCATCGGTACCCAAACGCGCGGCGGTTATGTCGCCGACAATTCGATGTTCGGTTCCGGTTTCATGGCGTTCAACGATGCCATCACCAAGCTGCGCAACGAATTCAAAGCTGGCCGACCGGATTTTGAGGCCTTCTACGACAGCATCTACAAGACGGCGCAGACCGACCCAGCATTTGCAAAGAAGGCCGACGAGCTCGCAAAGCTGGTCGCGCAGTTCCGGGAAGGCAGCCGCGCCCTTGAGGAGATGGAGCGCATCCAGCGCCGCCTCTTTAACGACGTTGGCCCGAACGGCATGCTGCTATCACAGGGCCCGACGAGCCGCGATGACATGGGCAATCTTGCCCTGTGGCAGTCGCAACAGAAGGTTGCCGCACAGCGCAGACAGCAATCCTTCGACGCTCAGGTTCAGGGCGTCAATGCTCGGTCTCCTCAGGAACGCGCCGCTGCTGCCCGTGCATCGGCAGCTGCACAGTACAATGGCGACGAATCTGTAACCGAGCGCCGTGTTCGCATAGAGCAGGCAGGAGCACTGGCGCTTGTTCAAGCGGAACGCCAGCTGGCAGATGCCCAGCGCGACCGCGCTTTGAACCTCGACAAGACCCTCCAGGATCAGCAGCAGGAGATTGACCTCGTCGGCAAGACCGGCGGCGCGGCCGCTGCGCTCCGCAAGGAATATGAACTGACGTCCGCGCTCAGGATGGAAGCGGCCCGCCAGGGGATAGATGTCGACCAAAAGGAACTCGACCTCATCCATCAACGCGCCCAAGCGCTGGGTGAGCTAACGGACAAGTATAATCAGAGCCGTTTCAACTTCGAGATGGGTCAGCAAACGGCGGACGCCCGACTTTCTCCGCGCGATCGGCAGATCACGACCACGCTGCGTCAATATGGGTTGCCGGAAGACCTGGGTGGATCGAATGCCGCGATGATCGGCAAGCAATACGACTGGCAGCAGGCGAAGGATATGGCCAAGGGCTTCGGCAGCGCCTTCAGCAACGAGCTTGTCTCTGGCAGCCACGACATCGGCAAGAGCTTCCTGAAGGGCTTCGAATCCGCTGTGACAAGCCAGGCATCTAAGCTCTGGGAGAAGTTCTTCGACGGTATCGGCAACATGTTCGCCGACATGCTCACGGGAACGAAGGGCAGCGGGGCGGGTTCCAGTAGCGTTGGGCTGGTTGGCGGCGTTGCTTCTGCCGTTATGGGGCGGGGCGCTTCAAACAACAACCAGGTCACATCATCCGGATCTGCCGTCGATCTAGCCTCTGGGCTTCTTGGCAAAAACGAAACGTCGGGCCGTGTCGACATCAATTCCTTCCTCAAAAAGGGGGGCGTAGACATTGATGCGGCACGCACAGCTTGGTGCGCTGGCTTCGTTAACTCTTCGTTGGAGCAGGTTGGGGTTGATGGCTCCGGCTCATTAGTTGCAAACTCATTCCAAAAATGGGGCAAGGCTGTCGACCCAAGCAGTGTTTTGCGTGGCGACGTGCTTCTTCAATCTCGTGGCCTTGGCGCGAATCAGAAAGGCGGCCATGTCGGTCTAGCTACCGGATCGTCTCGTATATTCGACGGCCAGCGGCAGCTTGAAATGCTCTCCGGCAACCAAGGTGATGCAGTCAGCAATGCATGGGTGAACGCTTCTGAGCTTCAGGTCCGTAGGGCAACAGAAGCTGCAGATGCTCTTGGTGGGCTGGCTTCATCTTCGGGGGCGGCTACCCAAGGTCTTGGAAAACTCGGGCAGTCATTGTCGACCAGCTTTTTCCCAGCAGCCCCCTCTGCCCCGGCGCAGTCCGGCGGCGGCGGACTATTCGGTTGGCTCAGTGGGCTCTTTGGAGGCTTCAAGCCGATCGGCGCGCAAGCAACGCTGGCGGCATCCGGTGGCATCTCGGGCCTGTTCGCAGATGGCACGAACTATGCCCCTGGCGGCATGGCGATCGTCGGCGAGCGCGGTCCTGAACTGGTGAACCTTCCGCAAGGATCGCAGGTCTTCAACACCAATCGCAGCGCTCAGATGATGGGCGGCGCCGGCAACGACAATGCGGCGGCGTCTGCGCCTCGGAAGCTCGAAGTCCATGTCCACGGCGGGAGCGGGGACGAGCATGTCCGCGAGCTCGCCAGGCAGGGCGCACAGGAAGCGCTCTATCAGGACAAGATCGACCAGACGCGCGGCGGCTTCGGCAATACGCAGAAGAAATTCAATACTCGGAAGGGCTGACGATGGCCGTCTATATCAATCAGCCCATGTTCCCGGTGGATTTCCTGCGGCCCAAGCAGGCGCGCTTCGATAACCCGGGCAGTGGCTTTGACGGCGGCGTCAATGGCGTCGGTGAGCCGATCAGCGTGGAAACGTCTGGTGGCGGCATCATCACGGCGACCTATTCGGAGATGGTGCTGGAAGGGCCAGACGAGCGCTTCGAGGTGCTGAACTGGCTCGGCGCCCGTCTCAATGGCGGGTTCCGCTTTATCAACGTGCCTGTGGTCAACGACAAGATCGGGCCTTTCCCGGTCATCAGAGGTACGCGCCGGCCGATCATCAGCGGCATCCCGCATTCGGATGGCGCTCTGTTCTCCGATGGCTCCGGGTATTCCCAGACGACCGTCTACGGCGAGGTGACGGAGGATGCAGCCCTCAATGCCGGCATTCTCTCGTTGCGCGTTTACGGAGCGGCTCGGGGCGTCTTCAGGTGGTCCGATTGGTTCTCCATCCATCATCCTACCAAGGGATGGCGGGTGTACCGGTCATGGGAACTGATTGACCAGACCGATGAAGAGAACCCGGTCTATCGGCTCGCTCTCGCTCCACCACTTCGCGAAGCGGTCACCGTCGGCACCCGGGTTGAGATCGCACGGCCGCGCTGTGTGATGAAACTTCCCAAGGGCGTGACGATCCCTTGGGAATATGCGGGGTGGTATTCAGCGCGTCCTACTGTCCAATTCACGGAAGCGTTCTGATGGCCTACTCGGTCGAATACGTTCCGGCTGCGGTCGTCGAGGAGATGCGCGGCAGCCATCAGCTCGGCGTGTTCCTTCGCATCGACACGGATCCGGCGCTGCACATGTGGTTCGGCGTCAACGATGTGCCGATCGGCTTCGACGGCATCGATCCGGATGGAACGGTCTATCTCGGCGGCGGCCGCCTCATCGGCGTGCCCTCGCTCGAGGTGCTGGTCAACGGCACATCCGACGCGGTTGACTTCTCGGTTTCCGGCATTGACCCGGTCACCGGGGGCAAGATGCTCGACAGCATTCCGCCCGTGCGTGGAAAGTTGGTGCAGGTCGGATTGACGACGCTGGACCGATATTACCAGCCGATGAGCAGCATTATCCCGATCTGGACCGGTGTCGCCTCGCATCCGAAGGAGGCACGGGCGCCGATCAGGGAAGGAGAGACGGCAACTTTATCGCTCAGCCTGGCAGTGGTTGCCGGCGAAAATACCAGATCGCGCCCAGCAAAGGTTCTCTGGTCAGATGCCATGCAGCGCTCGCTGTACCCGACCGACGCCTTCTGCGACGGCACACCACGGCTTGCCCGCGGCATCCAGCCGAAGTGGCCGGTATTTAGCTGAGGTTTCATGGACATCCACGAATTTCTTGACCTCCCGCATCGATTTCGATGGGGCGGAGTGGGCGGCGACGATTGCATGACCTTCCCGGCCTCTTGGGCATTGAGGTGCATCGGGATTGATCCGGCCGCCGATCTTCGCGGAACCTACCGGACAAAGGACGAGGCCCACGCCATCATTGCGAGCCATGGAAGCGAATTGGCATTCATGGACGTGCATCTCGTCCCGATGGGCGCAAAGCGCATCCAGCAGCCGCAGACAGGCGACATTGGGCTGATCAAGGCAATGACCGGCGAGACGGTGGCCGACCAGATGGAAACCCTGATTGGCGCGATCTGCTTCGGTCCCCTCTGGGCCTGCATTCATCCTGTCGGTGTGCGAGCAAAGCCAGCTGAATTCGTTGCTGCATGGAGATTGCCTTGCTGAGAGATGAGCGGTTCTATCAGCAGCGGTTCAGTGATCCGTTGCAGCGTCTCATCTGGGGAGAGATGCTTCGCAAGACGTCGACGCTTTATCCGATCGCCCGTCGCGACCCGATATTCACGCCACTCTTCACGGCGATTTTCGGGGCTTCATTTGCGGCTACGGCGGGAGGAGCCCTTGTAATCGGCGGCCTGTCGGCAATTGCCACCACCGCGATCTCGATCGGCATACAGGCACTCTTTGCTCCAAAGCCGCCAAAGCCGGAAGACGGGAAAATTCCTAAGGTTCAGTCCATTCCCTACAGGCAGTGGGGTGTGGGGCGCGTCCGTGTCGCGGGCGCCTACATGCTTTGGGAGGCGGTCGGCAAGAATCTGTATGCCGTGCAGGCCATCGCGGGACACCCTATCAAGCGCATCAACAGATGGTGGCTCCATGACGATGAGATCGCGTTGGAGGCAGACGGCACGATCGAGGACGGAACGAATTACCGCACGAACGTTCGTCTTTTCTATCGGTATGGCGTGACGCCGGAGACACCGTATTGGGACATAGCCGCAGCTCTCGCGGGCCAAGGCGTGTGGACGACCAGTCACCGTGGAGATGGACAGGCCTCGATCGGGATGATCGCGACCAGCGACAAGGCAGAGCGGCAGAATAAGACATTTCCTTATGGGCCCCCGCAAGTCTCAGTCGAAGCCGATCTCGCTCTTTGCTGGGACTTCCGAGACCCCCTTCAGGATCCGGAAAACCCGAACACCTGGGAGTGGACGCGCAACGCTGCGGTAATCATGGCGTGGCACCAGTGCTTCAACGAGTTCGGCCATCGCCGGGACTATAAGCGCGCAATTCTGCCGGTGCTCGACATGTGGCAGGAGGAGGCTGACGTCTGCGACGAGCTGGTACCGCTGGCGGCGGGCGGCTTTGAGCGGCGCTATGAGTGCAACGGCTTCGACACGACGGAGAACGACCCGAAGGCGGCGACGAACGCAATCCTCTCCTCTTGCGACGGCTGGATATGCGAGCGCGGCGACGGGGCTCTCCTGTTCATCGTCGGCAAGTTCAGGGCAAAATACCTCACCACACTGACGGACGCCGATATCGTCGGCCATCAGATCGAATATGACGTGCTCTTCGAGGACGAATGCAATCGCCTCATTCCGAAATTCTGCTACCCGGAGATCGGCTATGCCACGTCCGATACCGATTATTTCGAGGATGTTGGCGCTCAGCTGACTGCCGGTCGCGTCCTGGCGCAGGAGGCGAACTATCAGTGGGTGCAGCAGTGGCGGCAGGCTCGTCGGCTTGGCAAGAGAGATTGGCTGCGCCTTCAGCAGAAGGTTACAGGACAGCTCAACGTCCGGCTGTCTGGCATAAACTCGGTCTATAGCCGGTGGGTCCGCATCGCAGCGCCGAACATGCTGCCGAGGCTTGACGGCAAGATCGTCGAGAACCGCAAGTCGGTGCTCTCGCTTCTGCAAGGCGGCTTCGTGATGGATATCATGCAGCACCCGGAGAACATCGATATCTGGAATCCCGCGATCGACGAAGGACGGCAACCATCAACGCCGCCACGGACCAGCCCGGAGGGCGCTGCGACTCCTGTCATCAATCTCGTCCAGGCGCGGCCGAACGGCGATAGCGTCTACATCCGGGTCGTCATCATTGACCCGGAAGACGACAGCCTCATACCGGTTATCCGCTATAGATTGGCGGATGCGGGCTCTGGCCTTCCCGGGGCGTGGATCGAGCAACGCTTCCCGAACCCTGTGCCGGCCGGCGGCTTCATCGACATGAGCACGACCGTCGTGCCGTCGAACAAGCTTCTGGATGTCCAAGTCGCCTTCATCGCCTCCGATGGCGACTATGGCCCGTGGTCGATCACTGCAAACGTCACGTCGACGGTGGACCCGACGGCGCCGGCATCGCCGATCAACATGACGACCAACAACGCATCTGGAACCGTCACAGTGGCCGCGACGGCGGCGAACGACAACACCCGATACCTGGTCTTCAAGCGCGGCACGACGGGGCAGAGCTTCGCCGCCGCAACGCTGATCGGCCAATACAACGTCACTGCCAACCAGACGATCAGCTTTCCGAACACACCCGGCACTGGCACTTGGAAATACTGGTGCGGCTCTGAAAACGCATCCGGCATTCCATCGCCTTCGCAGGCATCATCCACCATCACAATCTAAATCGGAGTCGACATGGTCGAGACCGCAAATAACATTTGGGCTGACGGTCCGAGTGCAGACCCCTATGAGCCAGACAAGCGACAAATCCGCGAGTGGGGAACATGGGTAGAAGGTTCCATCACGGCCTTTCTTGCCAGTGGCGGCAAGGTCTATGCCACGCGAGCGGCTCTTTACGGAGACCTTTCGCAGACGGCTAACACGATGGCGTGGGTCCTTAGCGACCCGACAGCTGCCTACAACGGCATCTACCGGAAGAACGGGGCGGCCAACTCAGGTTCCTGGACGCGACTTGGCGACCTCCCTTATTCCTTCATCGTGGCGACTGATGTCGGGGCCGGTACGCCGAACGCTATTCAGGCGACGACGAGCATCCCGGTCAGCCAATCTGCCTTGATCATCCTTGGCGTCTTCGAGGCGAATGACGGATCTCCGGTCACCGTCTCGTTCAACGGCGGATCGCCGCTCACCGTCAAGACAAATTCCGGCAATAATGTCGTAGTGGGCGGCCTGATCGCCGGGATGCAGTTGCTCGGGGTCGTTTCCGGCGCGACCTTCCGCCTCGTCAGCGATCAAGTGTCATCGGCCATTATCGCCACAGCAGAAGACGCGGCAACTCGAGCCGAGACGGCTGCCGATGAGGCGGCAGACTGGGCAAACCTTGCCAAAAACAATTATGTCCAGAACAGTTTCACCGGCGACGGCACGATTACGGACTTCCAGCTTTCTGTCGATCCTGGAAGCGCCAACAACATGTTCGTCAACGTTGGAGGCGTCTCGCAGCCAATTTCGGCTTACACGCTGGAGCATTCTGGCGGGAATGCTTACCTACGGATTCCATCTCCGCCGGTTCCAGCGGGCATAGAGATCGACGTCCGTTTCGGCAATAAGATCACAGTAGGAGCTCCAAGCGATGGCTCGATCACCACGGCCAAGCTGGGGGGCGATGCAGTCACGGCCGCCAAGATGTCGGCGGCGGATGCGGCGAACATTCGCACGAAAATCGCGGCGGCGGGCTCTGGAGACGCATTGACCAATGCTCAGATGCCAACGGGAGCGGTCGTTCAGTCTGTCCTTGTCTCAAGCATCGCAAATACGGCGTTGTCCGCCACAATCCCCCGCGACAATACTGCCCCGCAGATCAGCGAAGGAACGCAGATCCTCATTGGCTCTATCACGCCACGGTCGACGAGCAACAAGATCCGCGTCCGTTTCTCTGGATGGTTCGAGGCATCTGCGGTCCTCCATGTAATCGCGGCAATATGCGTGTCGTCCCAGACGGATGCTATCGGGGCGACGATGGTAACTTCTGCCGCCACCGCTGGTTACGGCACGCCCATGGCCTTCGAGGCCGAATTCACTCCCGGATCTACTTCATCGCTTGACGTCTCCGTTCGGGCGGGTCCGGCGGACTCGACACCGGGGAACGTGCGATTTTCATCGGCAAGCGGCGCTCACTTCCTTGGAGCGGCTGGCAAGATAACAATGGTCATCGAGGAGGTTAAAGCCTAATGGTTCAGAAAATCCCATCGACCATGACGCAGAGTGGCCTGCCGCCTCAGTTCCTGGTGGGCTTTGAAACATATCGAGATCCGACGACCCCAACCAAGCGCATCGTTGTCTCTCCGGGTTCATGCAGATCGCAGCTCAATGACGCCGATCTCATCCTGACCAGTGGCATCATGAAGCGCCTAGACCAAACGTGGGCAGCAGGTTCTGGCAATGGCGGCCTTGATCAAGGAACGCTTACCGCGAGTGTCTGGTACCATTGCTTTGTAATCATGAACCCGACTACAGGCGTCGTGGATGTTCTATTTTCGGGCTCGATCACAAACCCGTTGCTTCCGACCGGGTTCACCATATATCGCCGCGTCTGGTCTGTCCGGACCGATGCTTCATCGAACATCATGCCATATACGCAGACGGGCGACTGGTGCGCGTGGGGGTCTCTGTCGACCGAATACACCGGCAATTTGGGGGCATCGTCTACTGTAGTGGCGATGCGAGTGCCGATCGGAATGAAAATCGAAACGCAATTCTTGATCCTCACGTCTGGCGCAGGTGCCGGTGAGATCGGACTTATGGACCCGGATTCCGGCGACCCCAACTCAGGCCGGTTCTATACCGTGATGAACAAGCAAGCCTCCATCTCTGCTGCGTATCGCGGTCTCGTATTCACCGATGTGAACGGCAGAACTGTCGGCTGGGCCGATGCCAATATCACCGCTTCGATCCAGACCATCGGCTATCGTGACCCGAGGGGCAAACTATGAAAGAGATCCGTATTGCGACCTGTGGAACATCCCTCACTTTTCAGGGGGACTACTTTAACCTGTGGCAGCGTCAGGTCGAGCGCGGCCTTCACGAAGGAAAAGAGACATCGGCGCGGATTTATAATTTCGGGGAAAACGGCCAGGACAGCGCTGGTGGCTTGTTCTATTTATACAGAGCCTTGCAAACCCGCCCCGAAATCGTCGTTCTCGAATACAACATGAATGACGCATATATCGTGCGGAATATCTCGGTTGCCCAAGCTCAGTCCAATCATATGAGCATGATTTCGCAGCTCCGGGCGAACGACGCCAATGTCAAGATATGCCTGATGATCATGAACCCACCAGTCACCGGGGGATCAATACCCCTTTCAGACCGAGTGAACTGGGCTGCCTACGCGCAAATGTACCGTGATATGGTGACCGCCGACCCTGCGTTGACGCTTATCGATCTGGCTCCTGGTTGGGCAGGGGTTACAGTGTCTGAAATCCCAGACGGGGTTCATCCGACCAAGGCGGCCGTGTCAACGCGGTCCGTGCCAACGATGATTTCATCTCTGCGACCTCTGATAAGCTAGCGCATCAGGCACAGCCTATTGTAAGTGATGATTATGCTGCGCACGATATCCCTTGCCGTCATCTGCTTTTTAGCCATTTGCGGCGCTGCCCTCTGTTCACCTTTGACAGGTCGAGAGAACCTCGCCGCGTTCTATTCTGCGTTGGTGAATGCGCGGGAACATGGGACGACTGTCGATATCCATATAGTCGGGGATAGCAAGGTTGCTGGCGTCGGCGTAACCGATGGCTACAGGTTCGATCAGCTGATCGCCGCCGGCGCTAAAGGCTATCCACTGGATGTCACATTTGACGGTTTCGGCGGCCAGAACTCATGGCTTTGGGCGAACGGCAAGGTTGAAGACTTTATCGATAGGCACAGCGGCGCCAGTCTTCTGATCATCGATTTCGGCACCAACGAAAACTTCAAGGTCGCCGAAGGTGGCGTGCAAAGTCTCGAACAGGTGAGGGCAAACCATCTGGCCGCCATCGCCAAGATCCGGGCACATCGATCGCCATCGCAGCTTTCAATATTGATCCTTGGGCAAACGTCCGCGAATAATTGGAACCCGAATTACAAGCAGACGCTCGCGAGCATGACGGCCATCAACGGCGTGTTGCGAGAGGTTGCCCAAGAGACGAACTCAGCGTTCTTCGACCCGCTTGAGCTATTCCAGCGCGCGCACTCCGAGGCCGGTTGGATGGATCAGCTGCCGACGCCATTATATGGCGACGGCAACGTACACCCCGGCAACGCAATGAATTTAGCAATGGTCGGCATTCTCGCCGACGATCTCTTCCCGCTTCCGTACCGGTTTGGGGAAGGTCATCCTCAATTGATGAGCAGATGGGTTCCGGTTGACCCTGCCATGCCGCCGCGGGTAGCGATCAGAGACGATCTTGTCATCCTCGACGGCATGATCACCGGCGGCAAGAACAATCTCGACGATAAGCTCATCGCCCTTCCGATCGGCTATCGCCCTCCTGCCGATCGCTATGTGCTTGCCCCGACTTCGACGAGGGGAACGTTCGTCCAATTGCGGATAGGTGCGGATGGGTTCGTTCGCATCGCAAGCAAGTACCGAGGGAGCTACGTCTCGCTCGACGGAATATCCTTCCGCGTCAACTAGCGCATAGCGCAACCCTAACACAACTTGGAGACTACCCATGAATCGAGCGCATTTCTATGCGGGCGTTCGCTCGTCGTTGTTCGGCGGCTCGCTTGCCCAATCTCAGGTCGAAGGCATGGAAGCCGTGCTCGACGAGGCAAGCAAGTCGTTCATCGATCCGCGGTGCCTTGCCTATATGCTCGCCACCGCTTTCCATGAGACCGGCCGGACGATGCAGGCAATCCACGAGCGGGGCGGGGCGGATTATTTCTTCCGCATGTACGATCCGAAGGGCCAGCGCCCAGCAGTGGCCGCCCGACTCGGCAATACTCAGAGCGGCGACGGCGTCAAGTATGCCGGCCGCGGCTTGGTGCAATTGACGGGCCGGCGGAACTACACCCTATTCGCCAAGCTCACTGGTGTGGACTTGGTCAATGATCCCGATCGGGCGATGCAAGACGACATCGCCGTGCGCATCATGTTCGTTGGCATGGATCGCGGTCTCTTCACTGGCAAGAAGCTCGCCGACTATTTCACGTCGAAAAGCTCGGATTGGGTGAACGCCCGGCGGATCATCAACGGCACCGACCGGGCCGACGTCATCGCCGGCTATGCCAAGGACTTCTATAACGCCCTGCAGGATGCCGCCTGATGCGCCGACCGCTTGAGGCGAAGAAGAGCGGAGAGCCTGGCTGGTCATGGCGTCGAGCCGTGATCTTCCCGCTGATCGTCTTTGCCTGCTGGCGGCTGATGGTCATGGAGAACGCTCCGGACACGGTGGTCAATCAGACGATCGCCTGGGGCTGGATCGTGCTGATCATCTCGCTGGCCTTCTTCTATACCGGTTTCGCCACCGCCCAGGACATCGCCGCGATCCTCGCCACGCGAACGGGCCTACCATACGCAACGCCGCCGGTTGCCGTCGATGGGGAGCCGGTCGGCTATCAGCCAGAGCCATACGAACCGCCGCCCCGGCCTTTCGATCCTCGCGACAACGGGAACCGCTAATGTTCGCCTTCTTCGCAAATCCCATTGGCAAGGTCGTCGGCGCCGTCGGCCTATGTGTGCTCGCTTTCATCGGCTTCCGCATATGGCTTGCCGCCCACGATGCGAATGTGCGCTCCGGATATGTGCTGCTGGCCGAGAAAACTGCAGCCGAAGCCAAGGCCGCCGAGATGGAGCGCCAGCGCAACGCCGCCGCGCAGGCGACCGAAGAGCACCGCAAGCGCCTTGCCGCGGCTGAGGCTTCCGAGCAGGCCGCCAAAGACACCCTCGAAAATGAGATCAGATCCTATGAGCTTCAACTCTCCGAGAAGAACCGCGCTTGCGCTGTCACTGCTGCTGATCGTGACTGGCTGCTCCGCCACTGAGCGCCTCAACCGTGCGGCTACCGCGAAAGGACAGGCGCAGGCGGGTGTGCTGCTTCCGGCGCTTCCGGATGATCTGCGCAAACATGAGCCACATGCTCCGATCGTGGAGGGGCAGCCGGTGATTTCCATCCTGGCACGAGAAAGACAGGCGCTCGATCGGGCGAACGGGCGCCTGCAACGAACAGTCGAATTCTACGACGACATCAAGACGCGCCTCGGCGCACGATAGCAATGGATGGCAGAGGGCAGGGCGCGCAAAACGATGGCGGATGACATGAACAACGGCAATGGCAACGGCACCAGCGTATTCGACCCTATGGCCTCGTGGGCTCGGCTTTCCGAGCGCGTGGAGAACCAAGGCAAAGACATTGTGGATCTCCGGTCGAATATGAACACCGGGTTCCAGGGCGTCAATGCGAACCTTTCTGCCCTGTCGAACGAACTCCGCAGTTCAAGCAAAACCCAGTGGCCAGCCATCTGGGCTGCGCTCAGCGTAGGCGTCGGTATTCTCACCGGCCTTGGCTTCATGGCCTTGCAGCCGATCAAGGACAACGTCTCGCAGATCCGAGAAGACGCAAAAGCGCAATCTATCTCTACGGGCTTATCGATCGCCTCTGTCGTCGACAAGATGGTCACGCAAAAGGAGATGGAATGGCGCACAGCTCGAGGCGCCGAAGATCGGAAGCGCCAGGATGATGCCGTTATCGATCTCCGCACAAATACTGTCAGCCGAAACGAGTGGTCGGAGCGCAATCACGCTCGCGATGGAGAGATCACCGAACTCAGCCGGCGCATCGATGAGCTGCGGCAGCAGGTCGGCGGCATTTATGGGGCGACGGACGTGATCAAGGATCTTCAGAACGAAGTAAAGATGCTGCGCCAGCGACAGTTTGAAGAGGCGATCGCTCAAGGGAGAAAGGCTCCGGAGTGAGGCTTACCAGGTGGCTGCGTTCCATGCAGTTGCCGCTCGCCACGTCTCATGCTCGCGCTGGCGGATCGGGTCGCGGAAAAACGGCGGCGTTTCGATTGATATCGTCTTGCTGCAGCTAGCGCAGGAGATGGTCGAGATAGGCCCGTAAACGGCGATCGGCTTGCGTCCGCAACATGGGCGTGGATCCGGTGTCGTATCGTCGATCATCACTCTGGTGTGCCGCATTGCTTCCTATCGACCACGGTTTGGCCGACCATGCAATTCCAGCAGTTTCTCATAGTGCTCCTCGACCCTCCGGCATGCCTCCCGGGAGTTAGCCTCCCATCCGCTGTGAGGCACGATGTGTTTCCGCACCCAGGGGAGGTGGGTAATATTCCACTTCCACATACCTATCTTGGTGTGGCTCGTTTGGTCTAGCTGGATGCGGCCGAACGACTGTTCGCCGTCGAAACCGCTGAAGTCCTGGTGTCCTTCACCTGGCCAGGTCTCGCGCCATTTGTAGATCGGCTGGTATACATCTTCCATTGCGTGGACTCATCCATCGGTAGACAGCATTTTAAGCACTTGCTGATGTGATGGTTCCATGACCAAACCTCCGAAGTCAAAACCGCTCCTGCAGGATGCTGATAAGCCGGTTCAATCCCGGCCGCGCAAGCCGCGAAATCCCGCGCAGCCAAACCTCCCCCTCGACCCTATGCCGGATCGCATTGATCCGTGTCTCGCTCTCCTCAAGCCAAAGCCGCCCAAAGGGCCGCAATGGGCCTTCGAGGTGAAGTGGGACGGCTACCGTCTGGCCATCCACATCGAGCCGTCTGGTGTCCGCATCCTGACGCGCGGCGGCCATGACTGGACCGACCGCTTCCCCGCGATCGCCGCCGAAGCGAGGCGCCTTCCTGTCGCCACGGCCATCCTGGACGGCGAGGCTGTTGTGTTCGACGAGCAAGGCCGGTCGGATTTCGGCAGGCTTCAGCAATCGCTTGGCGGCCGTGGTGGCAAGAGAATGTCCCGCGAGGCAGTTCTGCTCGCTTTCGACCTGCTCTATTTCGACGGCCGGGACCTTACCGGGACAGAGCTGACCGCGCGGCGCCACCTCCTCGAGGGGTTGGTGCCGGCCGGCGGCGAGGAGGCGATTCGGCTATCCGAGGAGATCGAGGCGGACGGAGAGACGCTCCTCCGTATCGCCTGCGAGCATGGGCTCGAAGGGATCATCGCCAAAGATCGCAACAGCCCCTATCGTTCCGGCCGAGGCGGCGACTGGCTGAAGATCAAATGCGTCCAGTCCGACGGCTTCGCGATCGTCGGATACGAGAAGTCGACGGCAGCGTTCGGAGGCATCGGCCGACTGCTGCTCGCGGCGCGCAAGGGAAACGAGCTCGTCTATGTCGGGGGAGTTGGGACCGGGTTTAACGAACGATCCGCCGCCGAGCTCCGCGAGCAGATGGATAGGCTTATCATCGCCAAGCCAGCCGTCGATACCGGAAGGAAGCGGAACGCCGTCTTCGTCCGCCCTGAGCTTGTGGCTGAGATAGAATATCGGGCCTGGACGCATGACGGTAAGCTACGGCATGCGTCTTATAAGGGGCTGCGCGAGGAGCAGGATATGGCCGAGGTTTACGAGCTGACATGATCCAGTGGGAGCGGGAATGGTTTACATCGTGCCCGGATTATTCAACAAAAAGCGGGTCAGTAATTGTAAACGGATTCACTGAAGGCCCTGCAAATGCTAAGTTTAACGTCTGCCTTCTAAGCAGGTTGTCGCAGGTTCGATTCCTGCAGGGGTCGCCACAAATCCAATGACTTGAAGCCGCCGCGTGACCAGCCCGAAGGGGCCCGGTCACGCGGCGCTCACATTGACCGCCGTCCGGCCAATCCCGCGTACGGCGGCCGGACGGGCGTCCCTAAAGCGCGTCGCGATCTTTCGCTCCTCGCGCTTTAGGTCTCTGTTTTCGCGCATGTCGTTGTCGCAAAACCGCTGCGCACTTTTGCGCGACATGCTTTAGCTAGAAGGATTGAGTCCGGTCGCGCAGCGGCCGGTCCTTTGCGCGACCGAACCGTCACGGGCCTCCATCATCTCGCTGATTAGTGGGCTTCGTACCGCTCTCCAAGTTCGTCGACGATCAGCAGCGTGCGGCCGCACAACTGCTTCTGGAAACGGAGGACTCGCCGCTAAAGCACGATGCGTAGATTCAAAGAGTTAGAGCGCCGTGCGTCCGAAAGGACGCACGGCGCTCTATACCGGTGCGGAATTATTGTTCGAACTTATCTCGCAACGCTAGAAACGCGGCGCCACTTTGATCACCGGCAACCTTCCGTTCGACGAAATGGACGGAGACCTTGGGATTCGAGCGCCTGACCGGCGCTTTGCTGGACCGCATCACCCACCACGCAACATCCTCGAGATGAACGGCGACAGCTATCGCCTCGCGCAAAGCCGCGCCCGAAAGGCCGGCTGACACCTGTCGAAAAATCGCGGCGCGCAGATTGCGCGCCGCGTGGCTGGTTTTTACTCCGGCGTCGACATATCTCCGGATTGTTGGCACGATTGTTGTGGCGATCGGACGACCGCCACAACGGGTACGGCCTACAGAAGAAAATCGCCTGTCCCCAGGTGGACGAGGCCCTTCATCTGAACCTCGAAATCACGAACGCCGTCGCCGTTCAGGTCGCCCTGGATAACGGTAGCGTCGTTCGCGGATCCAGCCTTGTCTTCATAGTGCCAAGCGAGCGCGCCAGCCTTGTGGTCGAAAGAGGCATCCTCCTGCGCCAGGAAATGGAAGGTTCCATTGCCCTGCGCAGAGCCATTCGCATCTATCGCCGAGAAGTCCATCTTATCGACGCCGTGCTGGAAGTCGGTGATGACGTCGCGGTTCGAGCCGGACCCGATTTCCGTCGGTGCTTTGAAGACAAACGTATCCGCGCTGACGCCACCGGTCATGATGTCCTTGCCGGCACCACCGATGATGACGTCCGTGCCGGCGCCGCCGTTCAGCTTGTCCGCGCCGGCCCCGCCATCGAGAACGTTGCTGCCGCTATTGCCGGTCAGCACGTCGTTGTAGCTGGAGCCAGTCAAGTTTTCGATGCTGACGAACTTGTCGCCGGTGGCATGCCCGCCCGATGCGGCCCCAGTCGCCAAGTTGACGTTGACCCCGCCGGAGCCCGCATAGCCCGCCGTGTCCTGTCCGGTACCACCATTGATGACGTCCCCGCCGGCGCCGCCGCTGAGCTTGTCCGCGCCAGCCCCGCCATTGAGAACGTTGCTGCCGCCATTGCCGCCGGTCAGCACGTCGTTGTAGCTGGAGCCCGTCAAGTTTTCGATGCCGGCGATCTTGTCACCGGTGGCTTGCCCGCCCGATGCGGCCTTAGTCGCCAAGTTGACGTTGACCGCGGTGGAGCCCGCATAGCTGGCGGTGTCGTTGCCAGTGCCGCCGTCGAGCACGTCCGCGCCGGCGCCGCCCTTCAACACGTCACTACCGCCGAGACCCTTGAAGGTTTCGTTGCCGCCGTTGGACTGGCCGGTGTGTGGCATGATGTCGTTGCCGTTGGTCCCGACGAATTCCTTCGTCGGCGTGGTTGGCGTTCCCGGTTGTGTCGGTGTGGTTGGCGTTCCCGGTTGCGTCGGCGTGGTTGGCGTTCCCGGTTGCGTCGGCGTGGTTGGCGTTCCCGGTGCTGCGCTGGAGCTCGATTCGTAGGCACCGACATCGACAGTTCCAACGACGCGAGCGTGGCCGTCCAGATCGTCCGAGGCGACGCCGTACTTGTTGGTTCCGTGGTCGATCGCCAGCGAGCCGGAGCCGAGGTGGAAGTTATCGCTCGCTGCCCCCGAGAATTTCGGGTCGACGCCGAGCTGGTTGCCGTTCGCCGCGCTCGGCATCGCGTTGCCGCCGTCGGTCTTGACCGAGGCCTGGCCGGCCGTGCCGTTGTAGGTGATGTTGTTGGCCCAGACGACGTTAGTGTTCTTGTAGCTGTCGGTCGACGTGTTATCGATCGCGGTGTTGTTCTTGTTCAGCGATGGGTCCGCCACGGCGATGTTGTTGACCCAGGTGTTGTTGCTCGACGCCGAATTGCTGAGCTCGCCGCGCCAGGTACCACTATTCGCCGGGTCCTGATTGTTGTGGTATGCGGTGTTGTTTTTCACCGTGACGGAGTCGCTCCAGGTAACCTGGATGCCTTTGCCGCCGTTCTGGTAGACGAGGTTGTTCTCGACCAGGGTCTTGAACGTGTAGTTCGGATGACCGCTCGCCTGCGTGCTCTGGAAATCGTCGATGATGATGCCGTTGCCATCGGTGTGCGCACCCGACTTCGTGACGTTGTCGTGCGAGATGTTGTTCCGCACGATCGTCCGGTAGCCCTCCGTCGAAGTATCGCCGGTGATGTTCCGGTTCTCGTAGATCGAGATGCCCGAGAACCAGCCCGTCGATGCGTTATTGTAGGTCTCGTTCCCTTCGATTTTGATGAAGTCCGACTGGTTGAACTGGATGCCGGACTCGCCGCTGCCGTGGACCTTGTTGTTGAGAACTGAGATGTGGTGGACGTTGTTCGCTTCGATGCCGTCGCCTTTGGCGCCGCCGATGTCAAAGCCGTCGATTGTCACGTAGTTGGCGTTGACGCTGATCGCGTTCCACGAGCCCGCGGGCGGCCGGATCAGCGCCCCGCCGGGCACTTCCGAGCGCAGCGTGATGTCGGCTGCCGCCGAGCCGTCTTTGTCGAAGTTAATAGCTTCGTTGTAGGTCCCCGCCTTCACCACGACCTCGTCGCCGGGCTTAAGGTTCGCCGACATCGCCTCGCTGATCGTGCGAAAGGGAGAGGAGGTGCTGCCGTTGCCGCCGTTGCTGCCAGTTGTCGCTACGTAGTATGTTGTCATGGTCTTGTTCCTCAACCCCCGCCCGTTAATATTTGTGGTTAATCCTGCTTTACGGCGGCAGGTTATAGGGCGACATTTTGGAGGGCGCAACAGCAACGCAACAGTAAGTGCTTGAGAAGCATAGCCTTATTGCTGCCACAATATCCGAATCGATCCAAAGTTACGTTTTGAAATATTTGGTGAATTTCGAGTCGCCCAAAATGTGGCGGTATTAATATCTCGCCTGCCGCGAGTTATTCTTTCTGCAACCAGAGCGACATGCGTCCATTGAAAACTTTAGAAAAACCTGATGCGCGTGGCTGGATTGCTCCCGCCAAATGCGGAATCGACATTTTTTTCTGAATTCGGCAATTTTGGGCAGCATCGCCTTACGATTGGTGCTGGTCGAGGTGGTAATGGGAGGTCGACAGTATCGATTCGACCAACCCATTGCCCAGCATTTCAAGCGCCACCGCGTTCCCGCCGAGACCATCGGGCATGCGGTGTGACTATACTTTGGCTGCGGACTGATGCCTGGTCCAGGAGCGTGAGACTGACTGAAAGGCGCCTCAAGAGCCATCGTCGCTATTCTCTCCAAAGCAAGTTCGCGGAGCGTGTTCACATTTCGTTCCTGTGGTGCTAGGCTCACCTTCCGCGACGGGCGAGGGGAGGCCTTATGGATCAAAGGGGCAAGTTTGAGCGACTGAAGGCGCTTCACCAGGGCGACAGGGCTTTTGTCATCCCGAACCCATGGGACGCCGGTTCGGCTCGCCTGCTCGCGAGCCTTGGCTTCGAGGCGCTTGCGACTACCAGCGCGGGTTACGCCTTTTCCAAAGGCAAATTGGATTCATTTGCGAGCCTTGGACGGGATGAGGTCCTTGAGAACGCCGCCGAGATCGTTGGCGCTGTTGATCTTCCTGTGTCTGCCGACCTTGAAGATGGCTTCGGTGCGTCGCCAGAAATCTGTGCGGAAACCGTCCGCCTGGCCTGCGAAACCGGACTTGTCGGCGGATCAATCGAAGACGCAACAGGCAATCCTGCTGCCCCGATCTACGACCTATCGCAGGCCGTTGAGCGCATCCATGCTGCCGCGGAGGCTGCACGCGGTCTACCTTTCCTTCTCACTGCGCGGGCGGAGAATTATCTTTGGGAGAGACCCGATCTGGAGGACACCATCGAACGGCTGCAAGCATTTTCGGCCGCCGGGGCAGATGTGCTTTACGCCCCCGGCTTGCCTGATATCGAGGCAATCAGAACCGTTTGTGGGGCCGTGGACAAGCCAGTCAACGTGGTCATGGGTTTGAAAGGGCGAAAATACTCGGTTGCCGAACTGTCGAGCGCCGGAGTACGGCGCGTGAGCGTCGGCGGCTCTTTCGCGCGGGCAGCGCTGGGTGCGTTGATGCGCGCCGCTATGGAGGTCAAAACAGCCGGTACGTTTGAATATGCCGACGACGCGCTCTCCGCTGCATTCGCCAGCCAACTGATGTCACGGGAGAAGCGGCGGGACAGGCTATGAGTTGGGCCGAGAAGCAAAGGTTTCCTCAAGGGACCGCTGCGGCAGTTGGTCTGTCTGCAGCAGGCCGTCCCGGACGGAACGTCACGACGACTTTTTTCGCGCGGATGAAACCATCCAACCCGTAACAGGGCTGGAGTTCGATTTCGATGTCTTCCGGTCCTTTTGGCAGGGCATAGTAGCCGGCTCGGCCACGATCTGTTGCGTAGCGGAGGATGAGACCATTGATCACGTTCTGGTGGCTGAAGCCGTCCAGCTGCAGGTCCATGATATCTTCGAAGGCGAAGGTGACGACTGCGTGCTTGTCAAGGATGCGGTATCCATCTTGATCAACGGCATCGGTGCAAATCCAGCCGTGTATCTTCAGCTCGCAGATGCCGGTGCGATTGAGTGTGAGGCTCAAAATTTCCGCGTCATGAAGGGTCGGCTTCTGGCCGAACCACGCCAGCAGTTCCGGACCTCCGGCTATCTTCTCGTAGGTCATCTCATCTCACACGGCAGATTGGTGATGGCATACAGATAGCCATCTGTCGCCGGCCTGCGAGCCTGACACCGCAAGCCTGTTTAGCGACCTTGAAAAATTTTGATCAGCTTCGGTGTGAACCTGTGGCTTTTGATGTCAACGAAATCGTCATAGGTGGCGCGACCAGAAATCATCGCTGCGAGAAGCCGGCTGCAGGCAACCCGCGGAGCATCTTTGTCCGAAGCGTTTGTCACAAGACCAGCATTGTGACGGGCGTTTGCATCGAAGCTCTTCACGCAAATATTGACTGCTTCATTTCTCGCTCTTGCACTGCCCTGCGTTAATGTGACGAAAGAATCATACTCCTGACGCGTTGGCGTGCAGGCAGTCAGCAATCCCATGGCAATCAATACTGTCACGATACCAGCGCGCATTATTATATTATTCCTTTGATGACCCATTGATCGACGTTTGATGTTTATTTCGATTCGTGTGACGCGGGATAGACCATCTGCGAAATTGCGAAGGCCGATCAGAAGGCAGAAATGCCTTGCATCAAACGCGCTTGAAATGGCGAAGCCAGGAAGATGTGCGCGGCTCGAATTCGGCAGTCGTTCCATTATTCGTTAAAGCTCAGGAACGCGGTGCCCCTATCTGTTCGAGCGGCGGATTTGCACTGCTCGAGCGTTTCCGCAAATTCTTCTCTGGAATCTGCTTGAGCGATCTCAGTGAACGACTGAGAGGTAACGGATGCCGGCTTCATCCGCCGCTCTCATCAGCGCTTCCCGTGCGGCGTTTGGCGGCGTCGTGCCGCGGATGGCGTCGAGGCATGTCCTGACCGCCACGACGTACTCCTCGCCATCATCGCCCGGCCATTCGGAAATGAGCATGGTGGCTGCATCTCCGAGGGTTCTGACGATGCTGTATTTTTCCTGGCCGCTCATGAGGATCCTCAGCGCGGGAAACTGATGCGATGTGTACCGATTCATTACATTTGGTCCTTGCATCATAAACATATTAGTAACTCTGCAAGAAGCGTTCCAACTGACGCCCCAGGATGATTATCTTCTATGAATCGGCAAAGCAGTCGGCAACGCTTCTCCAGGCAGGAAGCCGGGAACTTGTTTTAAACACATTGCCGTCATATTGATTCATCTATCGAAATTGCTTGTCGAGCTTGGTTTGCGCCCCGGCGTCCCAGCTGATCTTTCCTTTCAAAATCGATTTCTGCGCCGTCCGGCAGCAGCCGGAGGGTGATTGTCATGCCGGTTGAGGGGGAATCGTCATGAATGCAGTCAATTCTTTGATTGACGCAAGCCTCCGCCAACACCATCGCCGCTGCCTGATATGCCTTCGGTCTTTGACCGCGGATGTCAGTGGCGGCATTCCGGCTGGGTTTTCCAGCCATTGAGGAGAATTTCATGAGCAAGACCAATGCAGAGGCACTGTTGCGCAAAGCGCAGCGCCAGGTTGCCAATACCAGCGGCGGCGGCCATCTCGGCGGCACCAACTTCGGTCAGGGCAATGACGCCAAGACCTCGTCCGGAAGCGGCAATCGCCCGGCGGGCAAGGGTCGGCCGCCAGCTGGCGGCAAACGCTGACTATAGCGCCGCGCGTCTTTCCGATTTAAGGAACTATGCAGAGGTCGCGATTGAAGACAGCCCCGCCAAAATGGCGGGGTTTTTGTTTGATAGGCTTCTGAAGGGCACGGCTCTTCTCAGCGATCCAGGAAATGTTCGAAGTAGATCTGGGGGATGGGATAGGCGTAGACGCCTCTGTCGACGAAGCTGCGCCTATAGAGGCAATTTCTGAGAGCCGCATTGTAATGCAGGCTTCGCGGGTCCGGCGAGCCTCGTCGCCATGAGCTTGCCTCCGGCACGCAGCGTTGCAGTGCCTTGTCGTATCGAGCCAGGAGGACCGGGTCGGTGTCGACCCGAATGCCGCTATAGGATTGATAGTTTGAAGGAGATTCTGCGGCCGAAATACAGGCAAGGCTAAGTGCAACACCAACGACTGCCATCAATCTCATCGGATTTAATTCTCCCCTGATCGATTATCGAAGTATCGAGCCGAACGTTATTGGTTCCAGTGCCTGCGGGCAAGCGGACGCCCTGTTCCGGCGTCCGCATCTGCCCGAGACGTTACCCGCACAGCTGCCGCCACAGAAATGGCGGCAGCTATCCGTCATCGATCAATCCAGGAGGTCGGCCGGTACCTTGCCGCCGTTTTCCGAAAGCCGCTTCATCAGCGCCTTGTGCAGCCACATGTTCATTTTTGCGGAATCGTTGGTGTCGCCGGTATAGCCGAGTTCGGCGGCAAGTTCCTTGCGCTCGGTGAGGCTGGCATCCATCCCGACGGCTTTCATCAGGTCTACGATCGAGCGGCGCCAGTCGAGTTTCTGGCCGCTCTTCTTCACGGCAGCGTCAAGGATCGGGACGATATCGACTGTGGCTGTGCCTGGCGCGGTGGCCGTGGGGACCGGCTTGCTCTGCGGAGCAGAGGCCGCAGGCGCCGGACTGGGGGCAGCCGACGGTGAGGCAGGCGCTTGCGCCGGCTCTGTCTTCGGCGCGCCGGCAGCAACGGGTTCGGCTGCTTTCGCCTCTCCGAAGATTGCATGTTTGATCTTGTCGAAAATGCCCATTCTAAACCTCCAGTTCCATCAGATGAGAACAAGCTGAAACATGGACTTCCCGCCTGATATATCCAGACGGAAGGGGAGTTATTTTTAGCAATCTAAATCGGAGGTGGAAAAGTCCATTCGGGGGAAGGGTGTAGTCGATCTACACGAAAACGCTGCAAATGGATCAATCAGGGCCAATCGTATCGCGAACTGAGATTTGCTTGCTGGCTCTAAGTTTCCTGGTCCAATGGGGGTGGAAATACTCCGTCGGCTCTCCAGGCGCTGCGAGATATGTTTGCTTTTGGCACAGTCTGTCAGATAATTCGTATTCCAATAACCGTAAAACATCATCGCACGCCCCCGAACCGACTTGCCGCGCCGTCTCGTGAAACCTTCGTCATCTCTCCACGTTGCCTTGCCATGGAAGTCCTGTAGTTGCAGGCGTCCGATCGATCGAAGGTACGCGCGTTCCTCGATTTTCGACTGCCGGGCAGATCGCTCGGCGGAATGGAAACGGAGGAAAACATGACCCATAACCACAATAGACTCTCCTTTGCAGTGCTCGCATCCGCCTGCGCCCTCCTTGCCATGCCGGCAGGCGATGCGCGTGCGCTCGATGTCGGTGTGTCGGTAAATGCAGGCAATGCCGTCAGCGCCGATGTCGGGGCTTCGATTGGCGGCGGGAGCGGCATCAGCGCCGATGCCAATGTTTCCGCTGGCGGCTCGAATGGCGTCAATGCCGATGCGACCGCCAATGCCGGTAGTGGCCGAGGCATCGATGCCGCTGTCAATGCCAGCGCCGGCGGCAGCAATGGTCTCGACGCAGACGCCAACGCCAGGATCGGTGGTGGGCGCGGCGTCAATGCCGATCTCAATGCACGCGCCGGCGGTTCTGATGGGCTCGATGCCAACGCCACGGCCTCGGTCGGCAGCGGTAATGGCGTCGATGCCGATCTCGCCATCGGCAGGGTAGATGGGGCAGGCAGCAACGGCAGACCCGCGGCTGAGCGCAGCCTCAGCGCGTCGCAGATCCGCACCCTGGAGGCCTTCCGGGCGAGGCCCGTCAATGAGCAGCGCAAGATGCTCGTCCGTTGCGCTGATATCTCCGGTTCAGGCGGCTCCGATTCCGGTCTTGCCGGTCTCTGCAGTCTGCTGCAGGCAACAGCTTCCCGCTGAACGCAAAAGACCCGCCGAACCGGAAGGTGCGGCGGGTCTTTTCAAAGGACGCTTCGATTTAATGCAGGATCTGGCTGAGGAACAGCTTTGTGCGTTCGTGCTGCGGATTGTCGAAGAACTCGGCCGGCGAATTCTGCTCGACGATCTGGCCCTGGTCCATGAAGATAACGCGGTTGGCGACCTGGCGGGCAAAGCCCATTTCATGCGTGACGCAGAGCATGGTCATGCCTTCCTCGGCAAGACCCACCATGGTGTCGAGCACTTCCTTGATCATTTCGGGATCGAGTGCCGAGGTCGGCTCGTCGAACAACATGATCTTCGGGTTCATGCACAGCGACCGGGCGATCGCCACGCGCTGCTGCTGGCCGCCGGAAAGCTGTCCCGGATATTTATTGGCCTGCTCCGGAATCTTGACCCGCTTCAGAAAATGCATGGCCACTTCCTCGGCCTGCTTCTTCGGCATCTTGCGCACCCAGATCGGCGCCAGTGTGCAGTTTTCGAGGATCGTCAGATGCGGGAAGAGGTTGAAGTGCTGGAACACCATGCCGACTTCGCGCCGCACCTCGTCGATCTTTTTCAGATCGTTGGTGAGTTCGGTGCCGTCGACGACGATCTTGCCTTTCTGATGCTCTTCAAGGCGGTTGATGCAGCGGATCATCGTTGACTTGCCCGAACCCGACGGGCCGGCAATGACGATGCGCTCGCCGCGCATGACCTTCAGGTTGATGTCGCGCAGCACGTGGAAATCGCCGTACCACTTGTTCATGTTGACGATCTCGACCGCCACTTCCGTTGCGGAAACGGTAAGCTTTTTCGCTGGAGCTTCAGCCATGACTATTTTCCCTCATTCTTATCGTTGTAGCGTTCTTATCGTTTGTGGCCGGTATCGAGATGGCGTTCCGTGAAACCTGAATAGCGCGACATGCCGAAGCAGAACAGCCAGAAGATGAAGCCCGCGAAGATCAGGCCCGTGATCGGCGTGACGGCGCTTGCCCAGTTGGCATCGGAGAAGTTCAGCTTGACGATGCCAAGCAGATCGAACATGCCGATAATGGTGACCAGCGACGTGTCCTTGAACGTTCCGATGAAGGTGTTCACGATGCTCGGGATGACCAGCTTGATGGCCTGCGGCATGATGATCAGCCGGGTCTTCTGCCAATAGCCGAGGCCGAGCGAATCGGCGCCTTCGAACTGTCCCTTCGGGATCGCCTGAAGGCCGCCGCGGATCACTTCAGCCATATAGGCCGACGTGAAGATCGACACACCGATCAGCGCCCGCAGCAGTTTGTCCACGTTCCAGCCTGTGGGAAGGAAGAGCGGCAGCATGACACTTGCCATGAACAGAACGGTGATCAGCGGAACGCCTCGAATGACCTCGATGAAGGTAACGCAGAGCATCCGGATGACCGGCATCTTCGAGCGGCGTCCCAGCGCAAGCAGAATGCCGACGGGTAGGGAGACGGCAATACCGACAAAGGACAGCACGAGCGTCACCATCAACCCGCCCCAGAGCGGAGTCTCCACCACTTCGAGGCCGAAGCCGCCGTGAAGAAGCCAGAAGGCGATGACCGGCAGGACGGCGAAGAGAAGAATGGCGTTCAGGCCCTTGCGTGGCGCCGACGGGATCAACATCGGAACCAGCAGCAGAATGAACAGGATCCCGACGATCGCCGGCCTCCAACGCTCACCGAGCGGATAGCGGCCGAAGATGAACTGATCGTACTTGGCGCTGATGAAAGCCCAGCATGCGCCACTCCAGCCGTCCGGCTGGATGCCGCCCTGGATCGTCGTCGCGCAGAATGTGCGGTCCGGCCCGGACCATACGGCCTGGATGAACAGCCAGTTGACGAGATGCGGCACGGCCCATGTGATCAGCGCAAGAGCCAGGATCGTCAGGATCACGTCCTTCGGAGTTGCCAGGAGATTGCGACGTATCCAGGCGACGGCTCCCCTCTCGCCGGGGGGCGGCGGTTCGGCGGCTAGGATGGACGTTCTGACGAAGGGTTTATCGGCGACCGACATCTTATCTCTCCACCAGTGCCATCTTGGCATTGAACCAATTCATGAACAGCGACGTGAGAATACTCAAGCTGAGATAGACGATACCCCAGATGCAGACGATCTCGATCGCTTGACCGCTCTGATTGAGGATCGTGCCACCGACGGCAACGAGATCCGAGAAACCGATCGCGATGGCGAGCGAGGAGTTCTTGGTCAGGTTCAGGTACTGGCTCGTCAGCGGCGGGATAATGATGCGCAGCGCCTGCGGCACCACGACAAGTCTCGTCACGCTCGACGGATGCAGCCCCAGCGCGCCGGCGGCCTCGGATTGTCCCTTTGCAACGCCGCGAATGCCGCCACGAACGATCTCGGCGATGAACGAGGCGGTATAGAAGGACAGAGCGAGAAACAGCGACATGAATTCGGGGCCGACGACGGAGCCGCCCGTGAGGTTGAATTTTCCGGCAACCGGAACGTCGAAGGTGAGCGGAAAGCCAGAGACAACGAAGACCAGCAATGGCAAGCCGACGATCAGCGCGATCGCCGTCCATACGGTGTGGAACGGCTGGCCGGTTGCGGCTTGGCGTTTGTGGGCCCAGCGCGCGATGATGATGGTCGCGACAATCGCAATCAGCAGGGCGATGCCGACCGCTATCATGCCTGTCTCGAAGATTGGCTTCGGGAAGGCTAGTCCTCTATTGTTGAGGTACATGCTGAACGGCAGCCCCACCGACTCGCGCGGCTGCGGCAAGACGGAGAGAACGCCGAGATACCAGAAAAAGATGACGAGCAGCGGCGGAATGTTGCGGAAAACCTCGACATAGACCGTGCAGAGCTTGGCAATCAGCCAATTGCGCGACAGCCGGCCGATCCCGATCAGGAAGCCGATGATGGTCGCCGTGAAAATACCGGTCACCGCCACCAGCAAGGTATTCAGAATGCCGACGACAAGTGCGCGCGCATAAGTCGAGTCACTTGAAAAGCCGATCAGCGACTGGCCGATTTCGAAACCGGCGCGACCGCGAAGAAAGCCGAAACCCGATGCCGTATTGCTGCGGGCAAGGTTCACGGCCGTGTTGTGGGCCACCCACCACACAAAGCCCACGAGAATAACAATTGTTAGAACCTGGAAAAATATGCTCCGGTATTTCGGGTCGTACATTGCCGACCGGAAACTCCAGCCGGTGCCATGCAAAGGTGTCGTATCCACAGCCTCATGCGTCATGCCGCGCCAATCCCCTTGTGCCCGTTTTCGGGCTTTCTTTTTGCTTTTTGGAAGATGGGAGGGCGGCTTGGCCGCCTTCCCGGGATTTCATGTCAAAGCTCGATTAACGAACCGGCGGTGCGTACTGGATGCCGCCCTTGTTCCAGAGAGCATTCAAGCCGCGTGCGATCTTGAGCGGGCTACCCTGGCCGATGTTGCGCTCGAAGATTTCGCCATAATTGCCGACGCCCTTGATGACGTTGGCGGCCCAATCATTGGTCAGGCCGAGATCAGTACCAATCTTGGTGTCGGTCTCGCTGCCGAGGAAGCGCTTGATATCCGGGTTCGGCGAGTTTTTCATCTCGTCGACATTTGCCTGGGTGATGCCGAACTCTTCGGCATTGATCAGCGCATAAGCTGTCCAGGAAACGATATCGAACCACTGATCATCACCCTGACGGACGGCCGGGCCAAGCGGCTCCTTGGAGATGATCTCGGGAAGGATGACGTGTTCGTCGGGATTTTTCAGCGTCAGACGCAACGAATAGAGACCGGATTGGTCGGTCGTGTAAACGTCGCAACGACCGGCGTCGTAGGCCGCGTTGACCTCAGGAAGATTTTCGAAGACGACCGGATTGTACTGCAGATTGTTCGTCTTGAAGTAATCGGCGAGGTTCAGCTCCGTGGTCGTGCCCGACTGCACGCAGATTGCGGCGCCGGAGAGTTCGAGAGCCGACTTCACATTCAGGCCCTTGCGAACCATGAACCCCTGGCCGTCATAATAGGTGACAGGACGGAAGTTGAAGCCGAGTGCGGTGTCGCGATTTATCGTCCAGGTCGTATTGCGCGAGAGGACGTCGATTTCGCCGGACTGCAGAGCGGTGAAGCGTTCCTTCGCATTTGTCGGCGTGTACTTGACCTTGGTGGGGTCGCCGAACACGGCCGAAGCGACGGCCTTGCAGAAGTCGACGTCGAAGCCGGCCCAATTGCCGGAAGCGTCAGGTGCGGCAAAGCCGGTAAGGCCGGTATTGACGCCGCACTGAACGAAACCCTTTGCCTTGACGTCTGAGAGAGTGGTGGCGGAGGCAGCCGAGGCGCCAACTGCCAAAACTGCTGCGCCGATGGCGGCGGACAGGAGCTTATTTTTCATTTTCCCAACCTTTTCCGTTGTCTTATCTTTTCTTGTGGAGAGTGCGTGCCGACAATCCGTGCCGCCTCCCCATTTGTCTCGACACCCTCCCGGCGCGAGTGACCCTATCACAGTCGCAAATGTCACTATGGTCAAGTGTCGCGCCTAATAATTGCGGCGAAATGCAACATTTTGGCAGATAGCGCTGCATTCATGGGCGGTTGGCTAGGAAATAGGCGTCCAGTTGCGGAAAAATAACGCGAAAAACGAAATTTCCATCATTTCGGACCGTCGCCTGCAACCGATCTTCAAGGGGTTGACCCGAAACGGCCGGGCGTCCAAAAGTCAGGTTTCGCGACCCCTCGCAAAGGCTATTCCCGACATGAAAGACAAAGACAGCTTGCTACAGAATGCCGGCATCAACACCCGCCTGACCCATATTGGCAACGATCCTTTCGACTATCACGGCTTCATCAATCCGCCGGTCGTGCATGCCTCGACGGTGTTGTTTCCGAACGCCCGGGCGATGGAGACGCGCACGCAGAAATACACCTACGGAACGCGCGGCACCCCGACGACGGATGCGCTCTGCGAGGCGATCGACGCACTCGAAGGCTCGGCCGGAACGATCCTCGTGCCCTCGGGCCTTGCGGCCGTCACCATTCCGTTCCTAGGTTTCGTCGCGGTCGGCGATCATGCGCTGGTGGTCGACTCGGTCTATGGCCCGACGCGCCATTTCTGCGACACGATGCTGAAGCGCCTCGGCGTCGAGGTGGAATATTACGATCCGGCGATCGGCGCCGGCATCGAGACGCTGTTCCGGCCGAACACGAAGCTCGTTCACACCGAGGCTCCCGGCTCCAACACCTTCGAGATGCAGGATATTCCGGCGATCTCGGCGGTCGCGCACCGCCACGGCGCCGTCGTCATGATGGATAATACCTGGGCGACGCCGCTCTATTTCAGGCCGCTCGATCACGGCGTCGACATCTCGATCCATGCATCGACGAAATATCCGTCCGGCCATTCCGACATCCTGCTCGGAACGGTTTCGGCCAATGCCGAGCACTGGGAGCGGCTGAAGGAGGCAAACGGCGTGCTCGGCATCTGCGGCGCACCCGATGATGCCTATCAGATTCTGCGCGGATTGCGCACCATGGGCCTGCGCCTCGAGCGGCATTATGAAAGCGCGCTTGATATTGCGGAATGGCTGCAGGGCAGGGAGGATGTCGCCCGCGTGCTGCATCCGGCTCTGCCGAGTTTTCCCTCTCATCATCTCTGGAAGCGCGATTTCAAAGGCGCCAGCGGCATCTTTTCTTTCGTGCTGGCCGCCGACGGCCCGGAGAAATCAAGAGCAAAGGCGCATGCCTTCCTCGACGCCCTCAGGATTTTCGGTCTCGGCTATTCCTGGGGTGGCTTTGAAAGCCTCGCTTTGCATGCCTATCTCAACGATCGCAAGGTCGCTAAGGCGCCGACGGATGGTCCGGTCATCCGCCTGCAGATCGGCATCGAGGACGTGGTCGATCTGAAGGCCGATATCGAACGGGGTTTTGCGGCGGCAAGCGCGGTCTGATCAGACAAGCTTTGTCGTCGCTTGTGAAACCTCAAGGCAGATCTGCAGCCCGATAGCCGTAGATCCAGTCGAGATCGGCCGCCAGGCTTAGCGGCGGCTTGAGGCCGAGCACGAGATCGCGGCCGATCCGGATCGGCCCTTTCGCATGATAGGCGAACCGGTTGAAGGCGCCGCGCTGGCGAAGTCTCGCAATGCGTGGCGCCCGATGTCTTTCGAAGCGCGCCAGCGCTTCCGCCATGGGGCTATTCGAAAGAAACGCCGCCAGTTCGTAGGCGTCTTCGATCGCCATCGCCGCTCCCTGTCCGGCAAAAGGCATCATCGCGTGGGCGGCGTCGCCGATCAGCACCGTCTTTCGGCCGTCCTGCCATGTGCCTGATGTGGTTTCGAACAGCGGCCAGAACGTTAGCTTATTCTGTCTGTCGAGCAGCGAGACGATTGCGGCATTCCAGCCGGAAAGGCGTGCCCGCAGCTCGGCGCGCTGTTCGGCCGTCGGCTCGCTTTGCCAGGCCTGCGGCGCGGTATTGCCGGCGGTGATCGCCACCATGTTGAAGCTGCCGCTTTCTCTCAGCGGATAGCAGACGAGGTGCGCCGAGCCGCCGAGAAAAGCCGAAACGCTTGCCCTATCGAGGAAACCGGGCGCCTCATTTTCGGCAATGGTGAAGCGGTAGGCGATATTGCCGGAAAAGCGCGGCGAGGGGCTGCCCGAAATGGATTGCCGGAGCTTCGACCAGACGCCGTCGGCGCCGATCACGACGTCGGCCGCCCGCTCGAAAGGCGGTAGGGTCGCATCGATCCGCACGCCGAGGTGAAGCCGGCAGCGCGGATCGGCCGTAACCGCTGCCAAAAGGGCTTTCTGCAACGTAGTGCGGTGCAGAACGCCATAGGGAGCGCCCCAGCGTTCCCGCGCGAATATGCCGGCCGGCACCGCCGCGAGCTGGCGGAGCGACCCGCCCGATATCAGCCGGATCGCGTCCGGCTCGAGCCAGACCTTTGACAGTCCTTCAAGGATGCCGAGTTCGGCAAGGATGTGCGAAGCGTTCGGCGAAACCTGCAATCCAGCGCCGATTTCGGTGAGTTCGCCCGCCTGCTCGAAGATCTCCGAACTGATGCCCCGGCGCGAAAGCGCAAGGGCAGCGGTCAGCCCTGATATCCCGGCGCCGATGATGGCGGCATGTTCGACCGGCATTGTCCGTCCGATCCGAATCTGGACTGACTACGCCGCCTTCACGTGAAAAACGCAACCGGCCGGATTGGTTTGGCTGGGCTTGAGCGCGGAATTGAACCGATAGAGCGTCGAGCAGTAGGAACAGACCTTCTCGTTGTCGTCGCCCATGTCGATGAAGATATGCGGATGATCGAAGGGAGCCGAAGCGCCGGTGCACATGAATTCCTTGACGCCGACTTCGATAACGCGGTGACCGCCGTCGTTCTGGAAGTGGGGAATGTTGTGGCCGGCCATGTCGCTCTCCGAATGCTTTGAAATGTGCGCGAACCTTATAAGCCTTCGCCGCAAATGTGTAGAGCCAAAGCACTGCGCCAGGCACAGTTTTTGGCTTCACGATGAAAGGCCGCTCGATTATGGTCGCGCCAAAAAGGAAGGCCAGATGAACCTGAATACACCCACATTTTCAAGCTTCACCCATGACGGATTGCAGCTCGCCTTCTTCGATGAGGGCGATCCGGCCGGTGTGCCCGTGATGTTGATCCACGGCTTTGCCTCGACTGCAAACGTCAACTGGGTGCATCCGGGTTGGTTGAAGACGCTCGGTGATGCCGGCTTCCGGGTGATTGCCATGGACAATCGCGGCCACGGGGCAAGCGACAAGCCGCACGATGCCGAAGCCTATCGCCCATGGATCATGGCCGGCGATGCAATCGCGCTGCTCGACCATCTCGGCATCCCCGAGGCCAATGTCATGGGCTATTCGATGGGCGCGCGCATCTCCGTCTTTGCCGCGCTTGCCAATCCGCATCGCGTCCGTTCGCTGGTGCTCGGCGGCCTCGGCATCGGCATGACCGACGGCGTCGGCGACTGGGACCCTATTGCCGATGCGCTGCTGGCGCCCTCGCTGGAAGCGGTGACACATGCCCGCGGCCGCATGTTCCGCGCCTTCGCCGAGCAGACGAAGAGCGACCGGGTCGCTCTTGCCGATTGCATCCGCGGCTCGCGCGATCTCGTCGCCCGCTCCGATATGGCCAAGCTCGACATGCCGACGCTGATCGGCGTCGGCACCAAGGATGATATCGCCGGCTCGCCGCAGGAATTGGCGGCGCTGATGCAAAATGCCGAAGCGCTCGATATTCCGGGCCGCGATCATATGCTCGCCGTCGGCGACAGGGTTTTCAAGCAGGCGGTGCTGGCCTTCTATGCAAGGGTCGCCCATTGCTGACAACATCGTGATGCCGAAAAACCATGCTAAAAAACCATGGCGACGGCACCCATTTATGTTATTGCCGTTTTCCTCTATATATTGGCATTCCGAAAACGGCATTCCGGCTGGCAGCGAGGAGAGCGGCGATGGTCGCAAAGACTGACATTCGTGCTTTTGACACAGGCCATCCGCTGAAGGTGATGGATCCCATCTGGGACAGTCTGCGCGAGGAAGCCCGGCTCGCCGCCGAACGGGACCCGGTTCTCGCCGCCTTCCTCTATTCTACGGTGATCAACTACCATTCGCTCGAGGAATGCGTCATCCACCGCATCTGCGAACGTCTCGATCACCCCGACATGCAGGCGAACCTGCTTCGCCAGACTTTCGAGGAAATGCTCCTCGACTGGCCTGACTGGAGCTCCATCTTGCGCGTCGATATCCAGGCGATCTATGACCGCGATCCCGCCTGCCTGCGCTTCATGGAAGCGGTGCTTTATTTCAAGGGCTTCCATGCGCTGCAGACACATCGTCTGGCCCATTGGCTGCTGAACCGCGGTCGGCGCGATTTCGCGCTCTATTTGCAGAGCCGCTCCTCCAGCGTCTTCCAGACCGACATCAATCCGGCCGCCCGTATCGGCAAGGGCATCTTCCTCGATCACGCCACCGGCCTCGTCGTCGGCGAGACGGCCGTCATCGGCGACAACGTCTCGATTCTGCACGGTGTCACACTCGGCGGCACCGGCAAGGAGGGTGCCGACCGCCATCCGAAGATCGGCTCCGGCGTCATGATCGGCGCCGGTGCGAAGATCCTCGGCAATATCGAGATCGGCTATTGCTCACGCGTCGCCGCCGGCTCCGTCGTATTGAAGGCGGTGCCGCCCAAAAAGACAGTCGCGGGTGTGCCAGCCAAGGTCGTCGGCGAGGCC
The DNA here is from genome assembly GCF_057653695.1 of Rhizobium sp. SRDI943. Lineage (NCBI taxonomy): Bacteria > Pseudomonadati > Pseudomonadota > Alphaproteobacteria > Hyphomicrobiales > Rhizobiaceae > Rhizobium > Rhizobium sp. SRDI943. Next base: position 1,785,281 of record NZ_CM172787.1, read on the forward strand.
GGTTGTTCCGAGCCGTCGCGCAACATGGACCAGGTGATCGGCGCCGACATCTGAGCGCCCGTTGGAAACAAGGATAGGAAAGTCGGCGGGATCCGAGCGGGGAGAGCCATGAGCAAACGGCAACCTTGCCTTTACACCGCTGCATTTCCTGTGCAAGAAGCGGCCAATCAAGACCGCTTACGGAGATGACAGAGTGAAGCCAGAAGAAATCAAGAAGCTCGACGCCTATTTCAAGCGCATGTTCAATCCGCAGATGATCGTCAAGGCGCGTCCGCGCAAGGATGATTCTGCGGAAGTCTATCTCGGCGAAGAATTTCTGGGTGTCGTCTATATCGATGACGAGGACGGCGACCGCTCCTACAACTTTTCGATGGCGATCCTCGACGTCGATCTCTGATCGCGTTCGAAAGCTTCAAAAGGACCGAACGGCGCGATCCGTTCGGTCCTTTTTTCGTTTTTTCGATTCGCAACGAGAATTTATTCAAAACTTCCGGTTGCGGCATTCTGATATATTTTAGCAAAATCAATCAAAGACGTACGTGCCCCGGCGCGCTGCCTTTGTTATCTTTTTGTAATGCAACCGTTGGATGTTTTGCAGCGCACAAGACTACTTGACTATTTGTGCATTGCAGCTACCCTGCGGCCACCAACAGCCCAACGGAGGATGGCTCATGTTCAACTTTGAAGACGCCAACAAGAAGAGCAAGGAAGCCGTCGACACGGCCCTGAAGACCTATACCGACACGTCCAAGGGCTTTCAGGCAATCGCCACCGAAGCCACTGAATATTCGAAGAAATCTTTTCAGGACGCGGTGACGCATTTCGAAACGCTGGCCGGCGTCAAGAGCTTCGAGGCCGCCTTCGAGCTGCAGACGAGCTACGTCAAGGCGTATTTTGAAGGCTTTGTCTCCGAGACGACGAAGCTCAGTGAGATGTATGTCGATCTCGCCAAATCAGCCTACAAGCCCTATGAGGCACCGATCGCCGCTGCGGTCGTCAAGACCGCAAAGTCGGTGTCGGCGGCGACGCCTGCTGCTGCTTGAACTGATTTCAAAGGCGCAACCTGCGCTACATATTGAAAAATGAAGACCGGCTACGCATCTGTAGCCGGTCTTTTTGTTTCCACTTTCGCTGCAGCGCCCGCATGGGATCGACCGGGGACTTTTTTGGTCTTTCCCGTGCATGCCGGCCATTTCTTGATTGCAGTGTCTGACAGGGGGCTTAAAATCAGCCTATTATGAACTAAGTTAGTGTTTCAGATATTCGGCGGGAAAAGCACCCTCCCATGCTCCGCTGGATTGCTTGAGGAATGAATGACAATGATCGCAAAGCCGATCCGGATGCAGAACGACAGCGAAAGGAACGGGGACAACGCAAATCGAACCTCGGTCATCACGCGCACCAAGCCGAAGACCAAGAAGCCCAATCTTTATCGTGTGCTGCTTTTGAATGACGACTACACTCCCATGGAATTCGTCATTCATATTCTGGAGCGTTTTTTTCAGAAGGATCGTGAAAGTGCCACCCGCATCATGCTCCATGTCCATAACCACGGCGTCGGCGAATGCGGAATATTTACATACGAGGTAGCGGAAACGAAGGTCAGCCAGGTGATGGACTTCGCCCGGCAGCACCAGCATCCGCTGCAATGCGTCATGGAAAAGAAGTGAGGATCTGAACGTGCCAACATTTTCGCCTAGTTTAGAGAAGGCGCTCCATCAGGCACTGACCTTTGCCAACGAGCGGCACCACGAATATGCGACGCTCGAGCATCTGCTGCTCGCCCTGATCGACGATGCCGATGCGGCCGCGGTCATGGGTGCCTGCAATGTCGATCTCGACGCGCTGCGCAAGACGCTCGTCGAATATGTCGACAACGAACTTTCCAACCTGATCACCGGTTATGACGAGGATTCGAAGCCGACCTCCGGCTTCCAGCGCGTCATCCAGCGTGCCGTCATCCACGTGCAATCGTCCGGCCGCGAAGAGGTGACCGGCGCCAACGTGCTCGTCGCGATCTTCGCCGAGCGCGAAAGCCACGCCGCTTATTTCCTGCAGGAGCAGGAGATGACCCGCTACGATGCCGTCAACTACATCTCTCACGGCATCGGCAAGCGGCCGGGCGCTTCGGATGTGCGTCCCCCGCGCGGTGCTGAGGACGAAGCCGAAAGCAGCAAGCCGACGGCGCGCGGCGGCGAGGAAGAAGGCGGCCCGAAGAAGCAGCAGGATGCGCTCAAGGCCTATTGCGTCAATCTCAACGAGAAGGCCAAGGGCGGCAAGATCGATCCGCTGATCGGCCGTCACGCCGAGGTCAGCCGCACAATCCAGATCCTGTGCCGCCGTTCGAAGAACAATCCGCTCTATGTCGGTGATCCCGGCGTCGGCAAGACGGCGATCGCCGAAGGCCTTGCTAAGCGCATCGTCGAAGGCAAGGTTCCGGAAGCACTCGCCGATGCGACGATCTTCTCGCTCGACATGGGCACGCTCTTGGCCGGCACGCGCTACCGTGGCGACTTCGAAGAGCGGCTGAAGCAGGTCGTTAAGGAACTGGAAGAATATCCGGGCGCCGTGCTCTTCATCGACGAGATCCACACGGTGATCGGCGCCGGCGCCACTTCGGGCGGCGCGATGGATGCATCGAACCTCCTGAAGCCGGCCCTGTCATCGGGCGCGATTCGCTGCATCGGTTCGACCACCTATAAGGAATACCGCCAGTTCTTCGAGAAAGACCGGGCGCTGGTCCGTCGTTTCCAGAAGATCGACGTCAGCGAGCCGTCGATCGAAGATGCGATCGAGATCATGAAGGGCTTGAAGCCCTATTTCGAAGAGTATCACCACCTGCGTTATTCGAACGACGCCATCAAGTCGGCCGTCGAATTGTCGGCCCGCTACATCTCCGACCGCAAACTGCCCGACAAGGCGATCGACGTGATCGACGAAACCGGTGCGGCGCAGATGCTGCTGCCGCCGTCCAAGCGCCGCAAGCTGATCACCGAAAAGGAGATCGAGGCAACGGTCGCGACGATGGCGCGCATTCCGCCGAAGACCGTCTCCAAGGACGATGAAGCCGTGCTTGCCAATCTCGAGAAGGAACTGCGCTCGGTCGTCTACGGCCAGGATATCGCCATCGAAGCGCTTTCGACCTCGATCAAGCTGGCGCGCGCCGGTCTTCGTGAGCCGAACAAGCCGATCGGCGCCTATGTCTTCTCCGGTCCGACCGGCGTCGGCAAGACCGAGGTGGCAAAGCAGCTGGCATCGTCGCTCGGCGTCGAACTTCTGCGCTTCGACATGTCGGAATATATGGAGCGGCACACGGTTTCGCGTCTGCTCGGCGCGCCTCCCGGCTATGTCGGCTTCGACCAGGGCGGCCTTCTCACCGATGGCGTCGATCAGCACCCGCATTGCGTGGTTCTGCTCGACGAAATCGAGAAGGCGCATCCCGACATCTACAATATCCTGCTGCAGGTCATGGACCACGGCACGCTGACCGACCACAACGGCAAGAAGATCGACTTCCGCAACGTCATCCTGATCATGACGACCAATGCGGGTGCATCCGAAATGGCCAAGGCGGCGATCGGCTTCGGCTCGTCCAAGCGCACCGGCGAGGACGAGGAGGCGCTCACCCGCCTGTTCACGCCGGAATTCCGCAACCGTCTCGACGCGATCATTCCTTTCGCGGCGTTGCCGACGGCCGTCATCCACAAGGTCGTGCAGAAGTTCATCATGCAGCTGGAGGCCCAGCTTTCCGAAAGGAACGTCACCTTCGACCTGCACGAGGATGCAATCGCCTGGCTGGCGGAAAAGGGTTACGACGAGAAGATGGGCGCCCGCCCGCTTGCTCGCGTCATTCAGGATACGATCAAGAAGCCGCTCGCCAACGAAATCCTCTTCGGCAAGCTGAAGAAGGGCGGCGTCGTCAACGTCACTGTCGGCCCGAAGGAAGACGGCAAGCCCGGCATCGTGCTCGAAGCCATTTCGGAAACGGCGCCGATCAAGCCGAAGCCCGAAGCCGAGGTCGTGCATCCCGAAGGCGATGATGGGGATGACGGCGAGCTGAAGACGAAGGCGGCCCGCAAGACCCGCGCCAAAGCAGTGCCGCAGGCCGAGCCTGAGGTTCGCGACGCCCCGAAGAAGGGAAGCGCGGTTCCGAAGGTTCCACGCAAGAAGTAAGATACCGTCACCGAATTGGAAAAGGCCGCGTCACTGCGGCCTTTTTCGTTTTCGGATCTGCATGCGCCCTTTCTAGAGCCTGGTGTAGTCGATCTCGAGAAAATCGGCGACCTCGGGCACCCAGCGGTCGCGCACGAAGGCGACATGCAGGGGATGGAGGTTGTACGTGTCGTAGCCAGCCTGATCGTCGAATTCCATCGAAAAGCCGAAGGCAAAAGCATTCTTTGGACTCGTCTGCCGAAGCTGCTCGAAATTCCGCACGCTCGGGATCTTGGCAAGCACCAGCGCGTCGGCGAGGAACGACGTTTCTTCAGCCGAGCCGGCTTCGTGCTTCAGGCGGAATGCGACAGTATGGCGGATCATGATTTTGTTCCAAATGATTGTCCGGATTGAATTCTCTGAAATCGACGGGTGTTGACCCTACGCCAGTGCGGCCCTGATCTTTTCGGCATTGGCGGCGAGCACGGCACCGTCCTCCATCTTGCCGGAATGCGGCTTCAGCGCCGCGCCCTCATGCCGCGGGATGACGTGGAAATGCAGATGGAACACCGTTTGCCCGGCGGCCGGCTCGTTGAACTGGGCGATGAACACGCCATCGGCTTCGAAGACGTCCTTCACCGCATTGGCGATCTTCTGGACGACAGTAATTGCGTGGGTGAGGGTGGCTGGATCGGCATCGAGGAGATTGCGGGACGGCGCCTTGGGAAGGACGAGCACATGGCCCGGCGCCTGCGGCATCACATCCATGAAGGCGACGGTATGCTCGTCCTCGTAAACCCGGTGCGAGGGGATTTCGCCGCGGAGGATCTTGGCGAATATGTTGTTGTCGTCATAGGCGGCCGGGCTGGTCATCACGAAGTCTCCTCAGTTCATGGTTGATCGGGTAACGCGGCCGGTGCGGCGGCGTCAATCCTCCTGCAGGCGCTCGCCCTTGCGGAAAGGACTGTGTTCGGTCAGCAGTTCGCTCATCTGTTCGACATCGGCGCGCTCTCGCGCGAGATAGTCGCCGATCGCCCGGCGAAGGCCGGCATGCGCGACATAATGGGCGGAATGCGTCGTCACCGGCAGGTAACCGCGGGCAAGCTTGTGTTCGCCCTGCGCGCCAGCCTCGACCCGTTTCAACCCTTTCGAAAGGGCGAAGTCGATCGCCTGGTGATAGCAGACCTCGAAATGCAGGAAGGGATGATCCTCGATGCAGCCCCAGTGACGGCCGTAGAGCGTGTCGCCACCGATGAAGTTGATCGCGCCGGCGACATAGCGCCCGTCGCGCTTGGCCATGACGAGCAGGATGTCGTCGGCCATGCGTTCGCCGATCAACGAATAGAACTTACGGGTGAGGTAGGGCCGGCCCCACTTGCGCCCGCCGGTATCCGTGTAAAACTTGAAGAACTGGTCCCAGATACGTTCCGTCAGGTCGCGGCCGGTCAGCCAGTCGATGCTGATACCGTTTTCGAGTGCGGCGCGGCGCTCCTTGCGCAACGCCTTGCGTTTGCGCGAGGCGAGCGTTTCGAGAAACTCCTCGTGATTGGCATAGCCGTCGTTGATGAAATGGAACTGCTGGTCGGTGCGGTGCAGATAGCCGTCCATCTCGAAGACGCCGATCTCTTCGTCCGGCACGAAGGTGATATGGGCCGAAGAGATGCCGAGCCGGCGCACCACCTCCTTCAGGCCTTCGGCGATCGCGCCCTGGATCGGCAGCCGCTGCAGCCCCTCGGCGACAAGAAGACGCGGGCCTGTCGCCGGGGTGAACGGGATCGAGCACTGAAGTTTGGGGTAATAACGCCCGCCGGCCCGCTCGAAGGCGTCGGCCCAGCCATGGTCGAAGACATATTCGCCCTGGCTGTGGTTCTTGAGATAGCCGGGCAGGGCGCCGATTAACTCGCCGCGCCCGGTCTCAAGCAGCAGATGGTGGCCGAGCCATCCGGTCTCGGCGTCGGCCGAGCCGGATTCCTCCAGCGACGATAAAAAGGCGTGCGAAACGAAAGGGTTGTAGGCAATCGTATCACAGGTTTTCGACGCCCCGGAAAGCTTGGACCAGCTCTCCGGGGAAATCGCGGTGAAGGAGCGTTCTACGCGAATGGATAATTCATCAGTCATGGGACAAATGCGAAACCTGTGGGAGGGTAGTCTCGGCTCTGCCTTACAGCGCTGCGAGTCTTTCAGACGCGCAAAGGACGCTGTAACACTTTGAGCTCCTGCATAATTTTATCCTGAAATCGATCCGACTTAAGGAATTATGCAGTAGTCTGCGCATGATCTTGGCCAAAAAGCGAGCGTCAAGCAGCCACACGCGGATCGAAGCCTTCGAAGGTCATCTGGTCTGCGTTTGCAAATGTAAGCCGGCGCGCCTCTTCGTCACGCACCGTCCAGGTGATGACAGGAATGCCCTTTTCGCGTTCGCTGGTGATAAAGGGGTTCGGCAGGTCGCCATAGTGATAAGAGATGAAATCGAGACCGATCTCCATCGCCTTCGCATGTGTCTTGAACGCCTCCGGCGTGTTGCCGTCGGCCGTCAGCCCGAGCGGGTAGGGTGAGCCAAGCGCCCTCAGATCGCGCAGCAGCCAGTGGTCAAAACTCATCAGCGCCACCTTGCCCTCATAGCCTTCGAGCACCTCGAGAACAGCTTCGGCGAAACCTTCGTCGTCGGCCTCGCGCCCCTTGAGCTCCAGCACCAGCGGCACCTTGCCCTCGACGAGGTCGAGGAGTTGGCGCAACGTCGGCACCTTGTCGCTGGTGCCGCCAACGGCGATCAGTCCGAGTTCCCGAGAGGTGCGCTCGCGGATGTCGCCGTGGAGGTTGCACAGGCGCTGCAGATCCTCGTCGTGAAATATGACCGGCACGCCGTCGGAGGCGTAATGCAGGTCGCATTCGATCGCAAAGCCCGCTTCGACGGCGCGCGAGAAAGCCGAAAGCGTGTTTTCCCAGACCTGCGTGTTGAGGTCGTGATAGCCGCGATGGGCAACCGGCAGGTCCCTGATCCAGCCAACATTGGTCATTCTGCGATTTCCATGATAGCGTCTATCTCGACGGCGGCATTCAGCGGCAGGGCCGCCATGCCAACGGCGGCACGCGCATGTTTGCCGGCTTCGCCAAGCACGCCGGCAATCAGGTTCGAAGCGCCGTTGATGACGAGATGCTGCTCGACGAAGTCGGGCGCCGAGGCGACGAAGCCGTTCAGCTTGATGACGCGCCGGATACGGCCGAGTTCGCCGCCAAGTGCCGCCTTCGCCTGGGCAAGGATGTTGATGGCGCAGAGTTCGGCGCCGCGCTGGCCCGTTGCTACGTCGACGGTCTTGCCGAGATGGCCCGAGACAGTGACCTTGCCGCCTTCGAGCGGCAGCTGACCGGAGATGTAGAGAAGATTGCCGCTGATGACATAGGGAACGTAATTTGCAGCAGGTGCTGCAGCTTCGGGCAGGGTTATCCCCATCTCAATCAGGCGCGCTGCAATTTCATCGGACATTTTCGTCTCCGCTTTTGTTGTCAATTCTTCAAAAATTATGCATCAAGACTAGAATCTTTAATATGACAGTTTCGAGCCTCGATTTGGCCGAAAGCGTTCTTATAACATCGCGACCGAGTCCAACAGGAGTTAATGAATGTTCCGATCGAGTCTTGTCGCTCTGCTTTTCGCCAGCGTTTCCGCCAATGCATGGGCGGCTGCGCCCGCGGTTAGCGCTGCGATCGCGACCGGCCTCGTCGCCCATCGCGCGGTCTACGATCTGGAACTGAAGGACGCTTCGGACCGCTCCGGCATCGCCGCCATGTACGGTCGCATGGTCTATGAATTCGACGGCAGCTATTGCCAGGGCTTCACCACCAACTTCCGCTTCGTGACGCAGATCGACACCGGCGACAGCGTGCGTGTCAGCGACCAGCAGACGAAGACCTTCGAGAACCTGAAGGACGGCAAGTTCACCTTCGACACCAAATCCTTCACCGACGAGCAGCTCGATAAAGAGGTCAACGGTGCGGCTCAGGACCAGCCTGATGGTGTCAAGGTAGATCTCAAGCAGCCGGCGAGCCGCGAGCTGCAGCTTTTAGAAAGCCGCTTTCCCACGGAACATATGCTCGATGTGATCCAGCACGCCAAGGACGGCAAGCGCTTCTTCGAGGCGCGCGTCTTCGACGGTTCCGATGACGGTGACAAATCGCTGGCGACGACTACGATCGTCGGCAAGCAGGAGACACCGATCGCCGAGGAAGCCGATGCCGGCAATGCCGGCGCCTTCTCCAAGACGGCCTTCTGGCCGGTGACGATCGCCTATTTCAACGAGAGTGCGAAATCGGATGCTTTGCCGGTCTACCGCATGTCCTTCAAGCTCTATGAGAACGGCATCACCCGCGACCTGACGATGGATTACGGCGATTTCGTCCTGACCGGCAAGCTCGCCAAGCTGGAGTTGCTCGACCGCAAGGCCGAGGTTTGCAAGTAGGCCTCGTTGCCTTCCGCAGCCCCTGAGACTGATATTCATCCTGTCGATGTTGCTGCCGACGCTGGCAGGCTGAGTGCGGCATTCCAAGGGCAGGCAGTCGCCTTTGTCTCTTTTATTGAGATCCACGCGCCGTGGCCGGTGCGTGAGCCAGGTTTTTTCGGCATAAGCCTTGCTTTTGCGCCAAATCGAATGTATGGGCACCCGCATTCCACACGTAAGGCATGGGATCGTCCGGGAGAAATCCGGACTGTTCCGCCCGGTGGCATTCTCGAAGAGGATGCTGTTCGCCTTGCGGAGGTTCAACCGGAAAAGGAGTAACAAGGCATGGCATTGCCTGATTTTTCTATGCGTCAGCTTCTTGAAGCAGGCGTCCACTTCGGCCACCAGACGCATCGCTGGAACCCGAAGATGAAGCCGTACATCTTCGGCGATCGCAACAACATTCACATCATCGATCTGGCCCAGACCGTTCCGATGCTGTCGCGCGCCCTTCAGGTCGTCAGCGACACCGTTGCCCGCGGCGGCCGTGTTCTCTTCGTCGGCACCAAGCGCCAGGCGTCTGAGATCATTGCCGACAGCGCCAAGCGCTCGGCCCAGTACTACGTCAACTCGCGCTGGCTCGGCGGCATGATGACGAACTGGAAGACCATCTCCAACTCGATCCAGCGTCTGCGCAAGCTCGACGAGATCCTGAACGGCGAAGCCCAGGGCTTCACCAAGAAGGAACGCCTGAACCTCGAGCGCGAACGTGAGAAGCTGGACAAGGCTCTTGGCGGTATCCGCGATATGGGAGGCACGCCCGACCTGATGTTCATCATCGACACCAACAAGGAAAAGATCGCGATCGACGAAGCCAAGCGCCTCGGCATCCCGGTTGTCGCCATCATCGATTCGAACTGCGATCCGGACCTGATCGACTATCCGATCCCGGGTAACGACGACGCATCGCGCGCCATCGCTCTTTATTGCGAGCTGATCTCCCGCGCCGCCATCGACGGCATCGCGCGTCAGCAGGGCTCTTCCGGCCGCGATCTCGGCGCATCCTCCGAAGTTCCGGTCGAGCCGGCTCTTGAGGAAGCAGCCGAAGGCTGATGAAAGCGGGCGGATCGAAAAGGTCCGCCAATGCTTACAGAGACTGGGAAAGGCCGCTCGCGACTCATCGAAGTTCGGCGGCCTTGCCTGTTTCAAGGGGAGGGCGTCAGGCTCTCCGCCCGATAAGTTTCGTTATGACGCGTCTTCATCACGCTGTCATACATACAGGTACATTTCGTGCCTCAATCCGGTGCCGAGCCGCGCGTTGCGGCCCACCGTATGAACCGACAAGAGGAAGCTAATGAGCGAGATTACGGCTGCAATGGTGAAGGAACTGCGCGAAAAGACCGGCGCAGGCATGATGGACTGCAAGAAGGCTCTTGCTGAAACCGGTGGCGACATGGAAGCGGCGATCGACTGGCTGCGCGCCAAGGGCATCGCCAAGGCCGACAAGAAGTCCGGCCGCACCGCTGCCGAAGGCCTCATCGGCGTTGCGAGCCAGGGCACCAAGGCCGTCGTCGTCGAAGTCAATTCCGAGACCGACTTCGTCGCCCGTAACGATGCCTTCCAGGAACTCGTCCGCGGCATCGCCAAGGTCGCCGCCTCGACCGACGGAACCGTCGATGCCGTTGCCGCTGCGACCTACCCGGCATCCGGCAAGTCCGTGTCCGACACGATCAAGGATGCGATCGCAACGATCGGCGAGAACATGAACCTGCGCCGTTCGGTCGCTCTCTCGGTCGAAGACGGCGTCGTCGCCACCTATATCCACAATGCTGTTTCCGACGGCCTCGGCAAACTCGGCGTTCTCGTCGCGCTGAAGTCGACCGGTGACAAGGATGCCCTGAACGCCATCGGCCGTCAGGTCGCCATGCACATCGCCGCCACCGCGCCGCTGGCAATCCGCCCGGAAGAAGTCGATGCCGCTGTCGCCGAGCGCGAGCGCAACGTCTTCATCGAGCAGTCGCGCGCTTCCGGCAAGCCGGACAATATCATCGAGAAGATGGTCGACGGCCGCATGCGCAAGTTCTTCGAGGAAGTCGCCCTTCTCTCGCAGGCTTTCGTCATCAATCCGGATCTGACGGTCGCTGCCGCCATCAAGGAAGCTGAAAAGGCCGTCGGCGCGCCGATCGAAGTCGCAGGCATGGCCCGTCTTCTGCTCGGCGAAGGCGTCGAGAAGGAAGAGACCGACTTCGCGGCCGAAGTCGCGGCTGCCGTCAAGGGTTGATCTTCCAGCCATAATTGGGAAAACACGAAGGGCATCGCGTGACAACGCGGTGCCCTTCGTGTATCGGGCATTCACGGCAATTTACGAGGAGCCAAGATGTCTTTAGAGCCTGTCTATAAACGCGTTCTACTCAAGGCCTCCGGCGAAGCGCTCATGGGTGGCCAGGGTTTCGGGATCGATGTGACGGTGGCGGACCGCATCGCATCAGACATCGCCGAGGCACGGCATATGGGCGTGGAAGTCGGCGTCGTCGTCGGTGGCGGCAATATCTTCCGCGGTGTCGCGGTAGCGTCCAAGGGCGGCGACCGGGTCACCGGCGACCATATGGGCATGCTCGGCACCATCATCAATGCGCTGGCGCTGGCGACCTCGCTGCGCAAGTTGAATATCGATACGGTGGTGCTTTCGGCCATCTCCATGCCCGAGATCTGCGAGAGCTTTTCGCAGCGCGCGACCCTTTATCATCTGTCGATGGGACGCGTGGTGATTTTTGCCGGCGGCACCGGCAACCCCTTCTTCACCACCGATTCCGCCGCAGCACTTCGCGCCGCCGAAATGGGTGCGGAAGCGATCTTTAAGGGCACGCAGGTCGACGGCATCTACACCGCCGACCCGAAGAAATATCCTGATGCGACCCGCCTCGACCGGCTGACGCACCAGGAAGTGCTGGACAGGGGGCTGGCGGTGATGGACGTTGCCGCCGTGGCGCTGGCCAGAGAAAATTCCATTCCGATCATCGTCTTCTCGATCCACGAGAAGGGTGGTTTTGCTGAAATCTTGACGGGCGGTGGCCTCAAGACCATCGTCTCCGACAACTGATAAAGCTGCGCCGCGGTTTCGGCGCAGCCCTCGCTAGAACATGATGATTTTAGGCCCGTTTGGCCTGAAAGCTGAATCATGTTCTACATTAAATAGTAAGAGCATGATGTCGCCCGAAAACCGCTGACACTTTTCGGCATCATGCTCTGGACGGGAGCATCGACATGAGTGAAGGTATCGACATCAAGGAACTGAAGCGCCGCATGGACGGCGCGATTTCCGTATTCAAGGGCGACATCGCATCGCTGCGCACCGGCCGTGCTTCGGCCAACATTCTCGACCCGGTCACGGTCGAGGCCTATGGTTCGCGCATGCCGCTGAACCAGGTCGCCAACATCACCGTGCCTGAGCCGCGCATGCTGTCGGTTTCCGTCTGGGACAAGTCGATGGTCAGCGCCGTCGAGCGCGGCATCCGCGAATCCAATCTCGGCCTCAACCCGATCATCGACGGCCAGAACCTGCGCATTCCGCTGCCGGAGCTGAACGAGGAGCGCCGCAAGTCGCTCGTCAAGGTGGCGCACGACTATGCCGAAAAGAGCAAAGTGGCGATTCGCCATGTCCGCCGCGACGGCATGGACGGCCTTAAGAAAGCCGAAAAGGACGGCGTAATCGGCCAGGACGAGAGCCGGGCGCAGTCGGAACGTGTACAGAAGATGACGGACGAGACGATTTCCGAAATCGACCGCTTGCTTGGCGAGAAGGAAAAGGAAATCATGCAGGTCTAGTGGATCTGTGCCTTTGCCTGGAAAGACCGGACGGGAAATGTCGGAATCTGTATTTGTGACTGTGCCAGAGCATGTTGCCATCATCATGGACGGCAATGGCCGTTGGGCCAAGCAACGTGGCCTGCCGCGCACGATGGGCCATCGCAAGGGCGTCGAGGCGGTGCGTGAGACAGTCCGCGCCGCTGGTGCGGCCGGCATAAAATATCTGACCCTCTTTGCCTTCTCCTCGGAGAACTGGCGCCGGCCCGAAGCAGAGGTCTCCGATCTGCTCGGCCTGCTCAAGGCTTTTATCCGGCGCGACCTCGCCGAGCTTCATCGCCAGAACGTGCGGATCAAGGTGATTGGCGACCGCGACAGCCTGCGCAGCGACATTCTGGGCCTCTTGCTGGAGGCGGAGGAGACGACCAAGGACAACACGTCGCTGACGCTCGTCATCGCCTTCAACTATGGCTCGCGCGACGAGATCGCCCGCGCCGTCGTCAGCCTCGCCCGGGATGTCGAGGCCGGCCGCCTGAGAGCGCAAGATATTACGCCGGCGCTGATCAACGCCCGTCTCGATACGGCCGGCATCCCCGATCCGGATCTCATCATCCGCACCAGCGGCGAGGAGCGGCTTTCCAACTTCCTCCTCTGGCAGGCCGCCTATTCGGAATTCATCTTCCTTCCGGAATATTGGCCGGATTTCAGCCCCGAGATCTTCCGCTCGGCGCTCGATACATTCGCCTCTCGTGACCGGCGCTTCGGCGGCCTGTCGTCGCAGGCGGCCGCGGTCGGCACCTGATGCAGCAGGAACTGAAGCTCCGCATCGTTTCAGGACTGATTCTTGCGGCCATCGTTCTTGCCGCCACCTGGTATGGTGGCCTTGCCTTCCGTATCCTGGCGGTCGTGATCGGCCTGCTGATCTATTATGAATGGTCGAAAATGACAGGCATCGCGCGGGATTGGATCGCCAATGCCGTCGGCTGGATCGGCGAGGCGGCGATTGCCTTTCTCGTGCTTGTCGGCAATTTCGAATTCGCCGCCGGCATGCTGGCCGGCGTCACCGCCGTCGGCATCGCCCTGATCATCCTGCAGGGCACGAGCCGCTGGTTGCCAGTGGGCCTGTTTTATGCCGGCGCCACCGGCCTGTCGCTTGCCGCGATCAGAAGCGATGACGGGCTTGGCCTTTACGCAATGCTCTTCGTCTTTGCTGTCGTCTGGGCAACCGATATCCTTGCCTATTTCGTCGGCAGGGCGCTCGGCGGGCCAAAGCTTGCCCCTTCGATCTCGCCCGGAAAGACCTGGTCGGGTGCAATCGGCGGCGCCGTTTCGGCGGTCGTAGCCGGCGTCGTTCTCGTCCATTTTCTCCTTCCGGGCGCTGAAATCATCGCCGCCGGCGTGGCATTGGTTCTCTCGGTTTGCAGCCAGTCGGGCGATCTTTTCGAATCGTTCATCAAGCGAAAATTCGGCGTCAAGGATTCGAGCCGTCTCATTCCGGGTCATGGCGGCGTCATGGACCGTGTCGACGGACTGATTTTCGCCTGTTTTTCGGCGTTCTTGCTTGCTGGGCTTTTTTCCCTGATAAAGGGGGCCGGAATGACGTCGCTTGGTGCGGCATTGTTCGGACTCTGACAACGCGGCAGTCTGACGGAAGGGACTCATGGAAACGATGAGCGGCATATACGCATTTCTGATGGGGAACATCGTTACCTTCATCCTCGTGCTGTCACTGCTCGTCTTTGTGCATGAGATGGGCCATTACCTCGTCGGGCGCTGGAGCGGCATTCGCATCCTTGCCTTTTCCGTCGGCTTCGGTCCGGAGATCTTCGGCTTCACCGACCGCCACGGGACACGCTGGAAGATTGCGGTAATCCCGCTTGGCGGCTACGTCCGGTTCTTCGGCGATGAGGATGCCTCGAGCAAGCCCGACACCGACAAGATCGCCGCCATGTCCGAGGAGGACAGGGCGCGCTCCTTTGCCGGCGCCAAGCTGTGGAAACGCGCTGCAACCGTCGCGGCTGGCCCGATCGCCAATTTTCTGCTGGCGATCGCCATCTTCACCATTCTTTTCTCGGTCTATGGCCGCACGATCGCCGATCCCGTCGTTGCCGAGGTCAAGCCAGACGGCGCAGCCGCTGCCGCCGGCATCCTTCCAGGCGATCTGCTGGTCGCCATCGACGGCGGCAAGGTCGAGACCTTCGACGACGTGCGCCGCTATGTCGGCATCCGCCCGAGCCAGAAGATCGTCGTGACGATCGAGCGCGCCGGCCAGAAGCTCGATGTGCCGATGGTGCCGCAGCGCGTAGACCAGACCGACCAGTTCGGCAACAAGGTCGAGCTCGGCCAGATCGGCATCGTCACCAGCCGGGAGGCCGGCAACTTCCGTCTGAAGACCTACACGCCGCTGGAGTCGTTGCGCGAGGCTGTGATTGAGACCCGCGACATTGTCACCGGCACTTTCAAATATATCGGCAACATCTTCAGCGGAACGATGCGCGCCGATCAATTGGGCGGGCCGATCCGCGTGGCGCAAGCTTCGGGCCAGATGGCGTCGCTTGGAATAGGCGCAGTGTTGCAGCTTGCGGCGGTGCTTTCCGTTTCGATAGGATTGCTTAACCTGATGCCGGTTCCGGTACTTGATGGCGGCCACCTGATGTTCTATGCGGTGGAAGCGGTGAGGGGGAAACCGCTCGGCTCTTCGGCCCAGGAAATTGCATTTCGCATCGGCCTGGCGATGATACTGACATTGATGGTTTTCACGACCTGGAACGACATTGGCTCGTTAAGAGGGTAAACGAGCAAGGCGAGGCTAATTACTATTTATTTACGATGTTTCAAGGCTGTAGTGGCGAATGGGTCACGCTTGCAAATGAAGTAAACAGAAATTAACGACCTGCCTTGCTTGTATGTCAAAAGCGGGTAAAACGACACACGTGACCGGAATCGGGGTTTCCTGAAGCCGGGGACGAGGGAAACAAAAGGTAATGGGTGAAATGAAGGCTGGTTCAAAGTTTTTGAACGCAGTATCGGCGGTTGCGCTGTCTGCTAGTGTTGTTGCTTCGGGCGCAGGTGCTTTGACGTTCGTTTCCGCTACGGCCGCTGAGGCCGCGGTTATCCAGCGCATCGATGTGCGCGGCGCAAGCCGTGTCGGCGCGGAAGCCGTTCGGTCGAACCTCACCATCGCTCCCGGAAAGAGTTTTTCGAACAGCGATATCGATGCCTCGGTCAAGCAGCTCTACGGCACGGGTTACTTCTCCGACGTCAAGATCTCGGTTTCCGGAAGCACGCTGGTTGTCAACGTTCAGGAAGCCCAGCTGGTCAATCAGGTCGTCTTCAACGGCAACCGCAAGATCAAGGACGACAAGCTCGCGACGATCGTCCAGACCCACGCTGCCGGTCCCTACAGCGACACCCAGATTCAGGCCGACATTCAGTCGATCAAGGAAGCTTACGCTGCCACCGGCCGCAGCGAGGTCGAAGTCACGACGCAGGTGGTGCCGCTCGGCGAAGGCCGTGTCAACCTCGCCTTCGTCATCAACGAGGGCGACCGCACCAAGATCGATTCGATCAACTTCGTCGGTAATAATGCTTACAGCGCCGGCCGCCTGGCTGCCGTCATCGCCACCAAGCGTTCGAACTTCCTGTCGTTCCTGACCCGCAAGGACGTCTACAACGAAGACAAGCTCCACGCCGACGAAGAAGCGCTGCGCCAGTTCTACTACAATCGCGGCTACGCCGACATGCGCATCGTCTCTTCCGATGCCACCTTCGACGACGCGACCAACAAATACACGCTCACCTTCAACATCGAGGAAGGCCAGCGCTACGACTTCGGACCGGTGACCGTCCAGTCGACCGTCGAAGGCGTCGGCTCAGAGCAGCTGCAGCCGCTGGTGCGCACCCGCGAAGGTCAGGTCTACAACGCCAAGGAAGTCCAGAAGTCGATCGAGGCGATCTCCGATCAGGTGGCGTCAGCCGGTTATCCCTTTGCGCGCGTCACGCCGCGCGGTAACCGCGACCTCAACAACAACACGATCGGTGTCGAATATCTGGTCGACCAGGGCGAGCGCGCCTATGTCGAGCGCATCGAGATCCGCGGCAACAGCCGCACGCGCGACTACGTCATTCGCCGCGAATTCGACATGAGCGAAGGCGATGCCTTCAATCAGCAGATGATCACCAAGGCCAAGCGTCGCCTCGAGGCGCTGGGATACTTCTCTTCCGTCAATATCTCCACCCAGCCGGGCAGTTCGCCCGACCGTGTCGTGGTGGTCGTCGACGTGCAGGATCAGTCGACCGGTTCGTTCGGTGTCGGCGCGGGTTATGCCGCCGGCGGCGACGGCTTGCTGCTCGAAGCATCGATCGAGGAAAAGAACTTCCTCGGTCGTGGTCAGTACATCCGCATCTCGGCCGGTGGCGGCCAGGAAGGCTCGCGCGCCTACGGCGTCAGCTTCACTGAACCCTATTTCCTCGGCTACCGTCTGGCGGCAGGCTTCGACGTCAACCGCAGCGAAACGTCGAGCAACGACGACTACGATTACGAGGAAACCAGCGTCGTCCTGCGTGTGACTGCGCCGATCACCGAAGATCTGGCGACGACCTTCCGTTATAACTACAAGCAGATGAAGTATGACGGCGATACCTCTGATCTTTCGGCGACCTACGCCAATCTGGTCGACGAGAGCCCGTGGACACGCTCTTCCGTCTCGCAGACGCTGACCTACAACACGCTTGACGACACCGTCCTGCCGCGTGAAGGCATCTATGCGACGGCGACGCACGAACTTGCCGGCCTCGGCGGCGACTCGCAGTTCTACAAGATCTACGGCAAGGCCCGTTATTACCACCTGCTCGCTGACGATGCCGATATCATCGGCTCGGTCTCCGCTTCGGCTGGTTATGTCGTTCCCTTGGGCGACCATCTGAACGTCTTCGACCAGTTCACGCTGACCAACGGCGATATTCGCGGCTTCGAGAACAAGGGTATCGGCCCGCGCATCCGCGGGGATCACGATGACCCGCTCGGTGGCACGACCTATTTCACGGCGTCTGCAGAAGCCACCTTCCCGATGCCGGGCTTCCCGCGTGACTTCAACCTGCGCGGCGCAGTCTTTGCCGATGCCGGTACGCTGTTCGGCAATGACGTCGAGCTTCTTGGGTCAGACCAGGCCGACGGTACCAGCGCTTCGCTGCGCGCCTCCGTCGGTGTCGGCGTCGTCTGGCAGTCTCCCTTCGGTGCATTGCGTCTGGATTACGCGATCCCGGTTCTCAAGGAAGACTTCGACAAGACGCAGAACTTCAAGTTTGGCATCAACAACCAATTCTGATATCGGCAGTCCGGAACTGTAAGACTCAATTCCGTTCTGGAGCATTGCCGATGGAGCAAAACGTTTTTTTTCTGCCCCATAAAGGTCTGAAGCTCGCTGAGCTGGCAGAGTTTCTTGGGGCGGAACTCGCCAATTCCGACCATGCCGATGTTGTCGTCAGGTCCGTTGCCCCCATCAGCCGGGCTCGGGCGGGAGACGTCTGCTATATCCTGTCGCGTCGTAACCGCGATGAACTGGCGACATGCGAGGCCTCGGCAGTGATCTGCGATAAGGCGCTCGCCGATCTCGTACCCCCCCATATCCCGGTCATCCTGTCGTCCAATCCACATGCGGCTTTCGCGATGGCGGGCGGCCTGTTTTATCCCGCGGCATTGCGCCCGGTCGTCTTTTCCGGTGAAAGCGAGATCGCGCCAAGCGCGGTGATCGATCCGAGCGCCAAGCTTGAAAAGGGCGTGATCGTCGAGCCGATGGCCGTCATCGGAGCGCATGCCGAGATCGGCGAAGGGACGCGCATCGGCGCCCAAAGCATCATCGGTCCGAATGTCAAGATTGGCCGGGATTGTTCGATTGCGGCCGGCGCCAGCATTCTCTGCGCGCTGCTCGGCAATGGCGTCATCATCCACAACGGCGCCCGCATCGGCCAGGATGGTTTCGGTTATGCGCCGGGCCCGCGCGGCATGATCAAGATCGTCCAGATCGGCCGAGTGATCATCCAGGATAATGTCGAGATCGGCGCCAACACCTCGATCGACCGTGGCACCATGGACGATACGGTCATCGGCGAAGGCACCAAGATCGACAACCAGGTACAGATCGGCCACAACGTTCAGATCGGCCGCCATTGCGCGATCGTTGCGCATGTCGGCATCGCCGGCAGCGCGAAGATCGGCAATGGCGTTCAGATCGGCGGCCAGGTCGGTATCAAGGGGCATGTGACGATCGGTGACGGCGTGCAGATCGCCGCCCAAAGCGGTATCATGACCGATCTTGCCGCCGGCGGACAATATGGTGGTACACCTGGGCGCCCGCTGAATGACTATCTGAGAGATGTCGCGCAACAGATGTCAAGGACGAAGCTGCGCGGGACGAAACCTGGAGGCAAGCAAAATGACTGAGGAAGCCACGACAACGCTTTCTTCGGCTGACATCATCGAGATCATGAAACTGCTGCCGCATCGCTACCCGTTTCTCATGGTCGACAAGATCATCGAGATTGACGGCGACAACACGGCGATCGGCATCAAGAACGTCACGGTGAACGAACCGCATTTCACCGGTCATTTTCCGGAATCTCCGATCATGCCCGGCGTTCTCCTGATCGAGGGCATGGCCCAGACCGCGGGTGCGATCTGTGCCAAGAAGGATGGCCAGCCAGGCAACCTCGTCTATTTCATGACCATCGAGAATGCGCGCTTCCGCAAGCCCGTCGTACCCGGCGATCGTGTTGAATTCCATGTCAGGAAGCACAAGCAGCGCGGCAATATCTGGAAATTCCATTGCGACGCCAAGGTCGACGGCGCACTTGTCGCCGAAGCCGATATCGGCGCGATGATCGTTCGTAAGGATCAGGCATGAGCACTATCGCCGAAAGCGCTCGCATTCATCCGATGGCTGTCGTCGAAGACGGCGCGACCATCGGTGAGGGCGTCAAGATCGGTCCCTTCTGCCATGTCGGGTCGCACGTCGTCCTGCATGCGAATGTCGAGCTTTTGTCGCATGCGGTCGTGACCGGCCGCACCGTGGTCGGCAAGGGCACACGCATCTTCCCGATGGCGGTCGTTGGCGGCGATCCGCAGAGCGTGCATCACGGCGGCGAGGAGACGACGCTGACGGTCGGCGCCAACTGCACGATCCGCGAGGGCGTGACGATGAATACGGGCACGGCCGATTTCGGCGGCCAGACGATCGTCGGCGACAATAACCTCTTCCTTGCCAATTCGCATGTCGCGCATGACTGCCGGGTGGGCAACCATGTGATCATGTCGAACAACGTCATGCTCGCCGGCCATGTCGTCATCGAAGATCGCGTCATCCTGGGCGGCGGCTCGGCCGTTCACCAGTTTACCCGCGTCGGCCGTCAGGCCTTCGTCGGGGGGCTCTCGGCAGTGAGTTACGACGTCATTCCGTACGGCATGCTGAACGGCAATCCCGGGCTGCTGAGCGGCCTCAACGTCGTCGGCATGACGCGCGCCGGCGTGGACCGCGCCGTCATTCACAGGGTGCGGCGCGCCTACAAGTCGATCTTCGAAGGACCGGGCTCCGTCCGCGAAAACGCCGCCGCCATCCGCGAAGAATATGCTGATTGCGAGCAGGCGGTCCACATCCTCGACTTCATCGCCGCCGACAGCGACCGCGCCTTGTCCTCGCCAACTCGGGGGCAGAAGGGCTAGTCCGTGACTCTTTCCGGCGATACCGCTGCGGGCCGGCTGGCGATCATCGCCGGCGGCGGCCTTCTGCCTTCCTATGTCGCCGAAGCTGCGCGCGCGGCGGGCGAAAATCCCGTCATCGTCGCGCTGAAGGACGAAAGCGACCGGCGCTGGGAAGGGTATGACCATGCCGTCATCGGCGTCGGCGATTTTGCAGCTCTCGAGGGCCTCTTGAACCGCTACGGCATCGGCCGTGTCGTCATGTCCGGCAGCGTGCGGCGCCGGCCGGAATGGCGCGAGGTGCGCCCGACGCTGCGCACTCTGATGAAGATGCCGGCCGTGATCCGCACCTTGCTGTCCGGTGGCGACGATACGGTGCTGCAGATGGTGATCCGGCTGATCGAGGGAAACGGCCGCCGGGTCGTCGGCGCTCATGAGATCGCTCCCGACCTTCTTGCCTACGTCGGTCCGCTTGGCGCTGCAGCGCCTGGCGAGGAAGACCGGCGCGATATCAGGCGCGCAGCCGATGCCGCTGAGATGCTGGGCCGGCTCGATGTCGGTCAGGGCGCCGTCGCCATCGGCGGGCGTATCGTCGCGCTGGAGGGTCTTGAGGGCACGGACGAGATGCTGGAGCGTGTCGCGGGTCTCAGAGCCGCCGGGCGCATCTCGCCGCGCCGCCGTGGCGCACTCGTCAAACTCTGCAAGCCGCAACAGGATATCCGCGCCGACTTGCCGGCGATCGGCGTTTCCACGGTTCTGAACGCGAGGAAAGCCGGCCTTGCCGGCGTCGCCGTCGAGGCCGGCCGCTCGCTGGTGCTCGATCGCGCCGCCGTCATCAAAGCCGCCGATGAGGCTGGGCTCTTCGTCTGTGGCATCGATCGCGGCCTGCCGGCATGGGGGCTTGAATGAACGGGGCGCCGCTGAAGATCGCCGTCATTGCCGGCGAGGTGTCGGGGGATCTGCTCGGTGCCGATCTCATCGCCGCCCTGAAGCGGGTTCATAGCGGACCGGTGGAGCTCGTCGGTGTCGGCGGCGAGGGGCTGCAGGCGGAAGGCTTGCGATCCCTGTTCGATTTCTCCGAGCTGTCGATCATGGGTATCACCCAGGTGCTGAGCCGGCTGCCAAAGCTCTATACGCTGATCCGCCAGACGACGGCTGCCATCATCGCCGCAAGGCCGGATATTCTTCTGATCATCGACAGCCCGGATTTCACCCATCGCGTCGCAAAGCGTGTCCGCATCGCTCTGCCGGATCTGCCGGTTGTCAATTATGTTTGTCCAAGCGTCTGGGCCTGGAAGGAATATCGCGCCACGCGCATGCTCACCTATGTCGATCATGTGCTCGCCGTCCTGCCCTTCGAGCCGGCAACAATGCGTGCGCTCGGCGGGCCTGAGACCACCTATGTCGGCCATCGCCTGACCGCCGATCCGGCGCTGCTCGAAGTGCGGCGGCAGCGCGCCATGCGCGCACCCGTCGAGGGAGCCGGCAAGGCGATCCTGATGCTTCCTGGATCAAGATCCTCCGAAATCGCCAAACTGCTTCCGTTCTTCGAGGATGCGGCCAAAGAACTTGTCGCCCGCAACGGCCCGATGCGATTCCTGCTGCCGACCGTGCCGCACAACGAAGCGCTGGTGAAAGGGCTCGTCGCCGGCTGGGCCACGCCGCCGGAGGTGGCGGTCGGGCCGGCGCAGAAGTGGAAGGCCCTTGCCGAGGCGGATGCGGCGATGGCAGCTTCCGGCACGGTGATCCTCGAACTCGCCCTTGCCGGCGTGCCGACGGTGTCCGTTTACAAGACGGATTGGATTATCCGCCTGCTCGCCCGGCGCATCAAGGTATGGACGGGCGCATTGCCCAATATCATCGCCGATTATGCCGTCGTGCCGGAATATCTGAACGAGATCGTCCGCGGCGCCAGCCTGGCGCGCTGGATGGAGCGGCTGTCGGCCGACACGTTCCAATTGAAGGCGATGAACGAGGGTTATGATCTCGTCTGGCAACGCATGCAGACCGAAAAGCCGCCCGGCGAACACGCTGCCGAGATCCTTCTCGACGTGCTGAAAAAGAAAAAACCCGGTCGTTTCTGACCGGGTTTTCTTTTGGGTTCTTTCTGAAGCGATCAGCGCTTCGAAACCGGAATGTAGTCGCGCTTCGGTTCGCCGACATAAAGCTGGCGCGGACGGCCGATGCGCTGTTCCGGATCCTCGATCATCTCGTTCCACTGCGCGATCCAGCCGACGGTGCGGGCGAGCGCGAAGAGCACGGTGAACATGGTCGTGGGGAAGCCCAGCGCCTTCAGCGTGATGCCGGAATAGAAGTCGATGTTCGGATAGAGCTTCTTCTCGATGAAATATTCGTCGGTGAGCGCGATGCGCTCCAGCTCCATCGCCACTTCGAGCAACGGATCGTCCTTGATGCCGAGTTCGCCGAGCACTTCATGCGTCGTCTTCTGCATGATCTTGGCGCGCGGATCGTAGTTCTTGTAGACCCGGTGACCGAAGCCCATCAGGCGGAACGGATCATTCTTGTCCTTGGCGCGGGCGACATATTCCGGAATGCGGTCGACCGTGCCGATTTCCGTCAGCATGTTGAGGGCTGCTTCGTTAGCACCGCCGTGAGCGGGCCCCCAGAGGCAAGCAATGCCGGCGGCGATGCAGGCGAACGGGTTGGCACCCGATGAACCGGCGAGACGGACGGTCGAGGTCGAGGCGTTCTGCTCATGATCGGCATGCAGGATGAAGATGCGGTCCATGGCGCGGGAAAGCACCGGATTGACCACATATTCCTCGCAGGGCACAGCAAAGCACATGCGCAGGAAGTTCGAGGCATAGTCGAGGTCGTTCTTCGGATAAACGAAGGGTTGGCCGATATGGTATTTGTAGGCCATCGCGGCAAGCGTCGGCATCTTGGCGATCATGCGCAGGCTGGCGACCATGCGCTGGTGCGGATCGGTGATGTCGGTGGAGTCGTGATAGAAGGCCGACAGTGCGCCGACGCAGCCGCACATGACGGCCATCGGATGCGCATCGCGGCGGAAGCCGGTGAAGAAGCGGCTCATCTGCTCGTGTACCATGGTGTGGTGCGTAACGCGGTAATCGAAATCCTTCTTCTGCACGGTGGTCGGCAGTTCGCCGTAAAGCAGGAGATAGCAGACTTCGAGGAAGTCGCCATGCTCGGCGAGCTGCTCGATCGGATAGCCACGATGCAGCAGGACACCTTCGTCGCCGTCGATGTAGGTGATTTTCGATTCACAGGATGCGGTCGAGGTAAAACCCGGATCGTAGGTGAAGGAAGCGGTGTTCTTGTAGAGGGCACCGATATCGATGACGCTCGGGCCGATCGTGCCGCTTTTGACAGCAAGGTCGACAGACTTGTCACCGATTTTTATTGTAGCGCTTTGATCCGTCATGCTGATCCTCCGAAATGGCGGTGGCGCCATAAAAGCGCCATAGGGGTTAAGCGTCCTCACCGATAGCTATATGATCGCGAAGCTAATGCCAAGTTACTGTGATGGCATTTTGTGCAATGCGGTATCACCTTTTAGGCACTGCAGCGATGAGCCACACGCATATCGGAAGCCGATGATTCGACTGGTCTTTTGGGGCTCGCGATTTTGCCTCATATTTCAATCGATTATGCTTGCCGGATTTGATTGGAGGTTGCATTCTGACTGCCTTCGCAGCCGGGCTTGGGCGGTTCATGCAGGAGTTGACGTCAGTCGAATTGCGGCCGGAAACAGGCGAAGGCCTTGCCGGCTCCTCCAATTTTTCACCACCAGTCGTGGTGACGCGACCGGCAAGGACGCAGTCGGCAATACCATTGCGCCACCGGCTGCCGGCCGCAGCCTCGCACTTGCTGCGTGCCGGCATGCGCATGCTGGGCGAGGAGACGGACCATGGCCGCCTGCTGCTGTTCTCGCCGGTCTTCCTCGGCGCCGGGTCAGCCATCTGGTTTCTCGCGGCATCGGATTTTCCGCTCACTGCATCGCTGCTCTGCCTGTTGGTGCTGACCGTCGCAGTTCTCATCGCCAGCCGCAACCGGGCGGCATTGCGGGCAGCGCTGCTGGCGCTTTCGCTCGTGGCTTGCGGCATAGTCTCGGCGCAGTTCGAGAGCTGGCGGGCTTCGACCGTGATCCTCGATTCATCAGTGACGACGACGGTGACCGGCCGCGTCGAGCGGCGCGAAGGCGATGGTCGCGGCCGGTGGCGCTACATTCTTACCGTCACCGGCACTGAAGCGCCTCAGGTCAAGCGGCCGCCGGAACGCATCACCGCCATCGCCCGCGGTGCGGACGCAGCCTTCGAGATCGGCGATATCATCACCGGCAGGGCGCGGCTGACGCCGCCGGCGGGCCCAGCACTTCCCGAGCTCAACGACTTCTCCTTCAGTGCCTATTTCGACGGCATCGGCGCCAACGGCTTCTTCTACGGTGCACCGACGAAGGACGATGCGCAGGCAGGTCCGCAGGCTGCAAGATCGGCGGTGGAAGCGCTGCTCGAAGGGCTCTACCGGCTGCGCAGCGGCATTGGCGACCGGATAAGGTCGATCCTGCCCGGCGATACCGGCGCTTTTGCCGCCGCACTGGTGACGGACGAGCGGCGCGCCATCTCGGATGCGACGACGGAGGCACTACGCCAGTCCGGTCTGGCTCATATCATCGCCATCTCCGGTCTCAACATGGCGCTGTCGGCCGGCATCTTCTTCGTCGGCTTTCGGATGCTGCTCAGCATCTTTCCCGGTATCGCTGAGGCCTACCCGACGAAGAAGATCGCTGCCGCCGGCGCGCTCATCGCCGTTACTGCCTATTTCCTGATTTCGGGCTTTGCGGTCTCTGCCGAGCGCGCTTTCATCATGATGGCCATCATGTTGATTGCCGTCTTCTTCGACCGGCCGTCGATCAGCCTGCGCAATGTCGCGCTTTCCGCCCTCGTCATCATCCTCATTTCACCGTCCGAGGTCTTAGGTCCGAGCTTCCAGATGTCCTTTGCCGCGACATTAGCGCTGGTCTCGGGCTATCAGTTGTGGAAGGACCGGCGCGTCCGCGAAAACGCCTTTCTGAAGCTACCTATCATCAGGCCCGTCGTTACGGTTGCCGGTTTCTTCGGCGGCGTCTTCCTGACTTCGCTGATCGGCGGTCTTTCCACCGCGCTGTTTTCGATCGAGCATTTTCATCGCCTGACCGCCTACGGCCTGCCGGCAAACCTCGCGACGATGCCGATCATCTCCTTCATCGTCATGCCGGCCGGCTTGCTGGCGATGCTGCTCATGCCTTTCGGTCTGGATGTTTTGCCCTGGAAGGTCGTCGGATTCGGCCTCGATCTGGTGATCGCGGTCGCAAAGACGGTGTCCGGCTGGGATGGCAATATCGACGTCGGCCGCTTGCCCGCCTGGTATTTCGCGGTCGCCGTGGCAGGCTTTCTGCTGCTGACGCTGCTCCGCACCCGGCTGCGCCATATCGGCACATCAATCATCGCGGTCGCAACGCTCATCCTGTTGCTTCTACCGGTTCCCCGGCCGCCGGATCTGGTGATTTCGGAGGATGGCAGTCTCGTCGCGGTGGTCGAAGCGGCAGCAATGGCTTCCAACCGTGAAAGACCACCGGATTTCATCTTCGACCAGTGGCAGAGAGCCCTGGTCCTGCCGAGACATGATCCGCCGAAGATGCTGGATGGTCCTGCTATCCCGCAGGTAGGAGAAGACCGCCGCGTCAAGCTTTCCCGCGATCAGCAGAACGAAGCGAGGACAGCGATGCGGGCGGCCGCAGCGGCCGGTGAAGCAAACCGCTTTTCCTGCGTCAAGAGGGCCTGGTGCGCATCAAGGCTTGGCAATGGTCGTGTGGTTGCTGTCATCGACAATGCCGCCTATCTCGGCCCGGCATGCGACGCGGCCGATATCATCGTGACGTCGGTCCGCCTGCGTTTCAACAGCTGCCGCTCAGGTGCGACGCTCTTCACCGGCGAGACGCTGCGCAGGACCGGATCCATCGAGTTGCGCTTCGCGGACGCCGGCCTGGAGGTGGCAACCGCATTTGACGCATTGTCGCGACCATGGATGCGCCATCGCGCCTTTGACTGGCGCAGCAACAGCTTTACCGAATCCGGCCTAACCGATGTCAGTGATAGCGGCGAATGAGGCCGACGAGTTTGCCCTGCACCTTAACACGGTCTGGTCCGAAAATCCGGGTCTCGTAAGCCGGGTTGGCCGCTTCCAGTGCGATCGAGGCGCCCTTGCGGCGGAAGCGCTTGAGTGTCGCTTCTTCGTCATCGACGAGTGCAACAACAATGTCGCCAGGACTTGCGGTGCTGCCATTGCGGATGATCACGGTGTCGCCGTCGAAGATGCCGGCGTCGATCATCGAATCGCCCTTGACCTCGAGCGCATAATGTTCACCGGAGCCGAGCATGTCGGCCGGAACGGCGATGTCGTGGGTGTTGTTCTGGATCGCCGAAATCGGCACACCGGCGGCGATTCTGCCCATGACCGGCACGGAAACCGAGTTGCCGTTGTCGGCGACGGGTTTTGCGGGAGCAGGGGCGGCGACCGGCTGAGGTTTGCCCAGGCTGCCTTCGATGACGCTCGGCGAAAAGCCGCGCCGCGGCTGGATGCTGGGGCTGTAGGCCTCCGGAAGCTTGATGACCTCGAGCGCGCGGGCGCGGTTCGGTAGGCGGCGAATGAAGCCTCGCTCCTCTAGCGCTGTAATCAAGCGATGAATCCCGGACTTCGAGGCGAGGTCCAGAGCATCCTTCATTTCGTCGAAAGACGGTGGAACGCCGGATTCTTTCATGCGCTCGTGAATGAAAAGGAGAAGCTCCTGTTGTTTGCGCGTGAGCATCGACGTTGTGACCTCGTGATTGAAACAAATCCAGAACAGACACTATATGTTCCATATGTGTTCCGCAAGTAGCTAAATTTCCGTAAAACTTGGCGCCAACTCGTTGAGATTTTTATTTTCATTCGCCGGATTGGGACACATCTCTTGTATTGAGGGGCGCGCCGTCGCACATCTCTTGCCGTTTCCAGGAGGGATATGATGAACGAGCATTCCGCCAAACCGCACCCGCTGGATCATGTCGTGCTGCCGGTCGTCAATATCGATCTGGCGCGCGAGAGGCTCGGCAAGCTCGGCTTCACCGTTGCCGCCGATGCGCGCCATCCCTTCGGAACGGAAAACGCCTGCGTCTTTTTTGCCGACAAGACCTATCTGGAGCCACTCGGGATTGCGAGCGTCGAGGAGAGCGAGGCATCGGCGCGCCAAGGCAATGTCTTCACTGCCCGCAACCAGGCCGTCCGTTTCCGCTGTGGCGAGGAGGGGCTTTCGGGGCTGGCTTTCGGCAGCAAGGATGCCGGCATCGATCATCAGAATTTCGTCGGCAACGGATCGAGCGCCGGCGAGATGCTGCAGTTCACCCGGCCGATGACGATGCCGGACGGTTCCGAGACGATTGCCGGCTTCAAGCTGGCTTTCGCCGCCGACCTGCGCGCGCCGGATCTCCTGCTTTTCACCGTCGAGCGCGTCAATCCGCTACCGGCCGAGCGCGCCGCGCTGGAGACGCATGCCAATGGCGTGACCGGCATAGTCGAGATAGCGCTTTGCGCGCCTGATGCTGCCGCCTTCGCAGCCTTCGTCAGCCTTGCCGTGGCGCAATCGGCAGTCGAGAAAACCGGTTTCGGCGCCAATATCGCGGCATCGAATGCGAAAATCAGCCTGATGACGCGGGAAGGGCTGGAGGCCTATTTCGACATCGCCGACTCATCCGCAGATCGCGGCCTGCGCGGCCGGGCAATCCTCTTCGCTGTCGCCGATCTTGCCGTGACAGAAGCGCATTTGGCTGCTAACGGGGTGACATACACGCGCAAGAACAATCGCATTCTGGTGAAGCCCGCGCCCGGGCAGGGCACGCTCTTCGCCTTCGAGGAAACACGATGAGCACTGATACGAATTCCGAAGTCAGGGTCGGCGAAGGCCAAGGCCAGGTCACCTTTTCCAATACCGGCCGCCTGTCGCTGATTGCCGGTCCCTGCCAGATGGAGAGCCGCGACCACGCCTTCATGGTTGCCGGCACGCTGAAGGAGCTTTGCGGAAAGCTCGGCATCGGCCTCGTCTACAAGAGCTCCTTCGACAAGGCGAACCGGACCTCGCTGTCGGCCGAACGCGGTATCGGGATCGAGAAGGGCATGGAGGTCTTTGCCGACCTCAAGAAGGAATTCGGTTTTCCCGTCCTGACCGACGTTCATACCGCCGAGCAATGCGCGGAGGTGGCAAAGATCGTCGACGTCCTGCAGATCCCGGCCTTCCTCTGCCGCCAGACCGACCTTCTCATCGCCGCCGCCAAGACCGGCCGCGTCGTCAATGTCAAGAAGGGCCAGTTCCTCGCTCCCTGGGATATGAAGAACGTCCTTAAGAAGCTCAATGCCAGCGGCAATCCGAACGTGCTGCTGTGCGAGCGCGGCGCCTCATTCGGCTACAATACGCTGGTCTCCGACATGCGCTCGCTGCCAATCATGGCGGCGATGGGTGCGCCCGTTATCTTCGATGCGACCCATTCCGTGGCGCAGCCGGGCGGGCAGGGCGAATCCTCCGGCGGTCAGCGGGAATTCGTGGAAACACTGGCGCGCGCAGCGGTGGCTGCCGGCATTGCCGGCGTCTTCGTCGAAACCCATCAGGACCCCGACAATGCCCCTTCCGACGGCCCGAACATGGTCTATCTCAAGGACATGCCGCGGCTTCTCGAAAAGCTGCTCGCCTTCGATGCGGTCGCCAAGGCTTGACGTTCAACAGTCTGACATGATCGTGCTATAGGCCACATCCGAACGCTGGTCCGACGGCTATTGCAGCATTGTAATTTGCACGCCTTCGACTAAGACAGGTTTCGAACCATTTATCACCCACCGAGCAGGAAGAACCCATGACTGCAATCACCGATATCATCGCCCGCGAGATTCTCGATAGCCGTGGCAACCCCACCGTCGAAGTCGATGTCTATCTCGAAGATGGCAGCATGGGCCGCGCGGCCGTTCCCTCGGGCGCCTCGACGGGCGCGCATGAGGCGGTCGAACTGCGTGACGGCGGCAAGCGCTATCTCGGCAAGGGCGTCGAAAAGGCGGTCGAAGCCGCCAACACCGAGATCTTCGACGCGATCGGCGGCATCGATGCCGAAAACCAGATCCAGATCGACAACATCATGATCGAGCTGGACGGCACGCCGAACAAGTCGCGCCTCGGTGCCAACGCCATCCTTGGCGTGTCGCTCGCCGTCGCCAAGGCTGCCGCCCAGGCGTCCGGCCTGCCGCTCTACCGTTATGTCGGCGGTGCTTCCGCCAGCCTGCTGCCAGTGCCGATGATGAACATCATCAATGGTGGTGCCCATGCCGACAACCCGATCGATTTCCAGGAATTCATGATCCTGCCGGTCGGCGCCGATTCGATCGCCGAAGCCGTGCGCATGGGTTCGGAAGTCTTCCATACGCTGCGCAAGGAACTTGCCGCACAGGGCCACAACACCAATGTCGGCGATGAAGGCGGTTTCGCACCGGGCCTGAAGAGCGCGCCGGAAGCTCTCGACTTCATCATGAAGTCGATCGAGAAAGCCGGCTACAAGCCGGGCGACGACATGTGCCTCGGCCTCGACTGCGCCTCGACGGAATTCTTCAAGGACGGCAAATACGTTCTCGAAGGTGAGGGCCGCACGCTGGAATCCGGCGCCATGGCCGAGTACCTGGCCGAGCTCGCCGCCAACTATCCTATCATCTCGATCGAGGACGGCATGGCCGAAGACGACTGGGACGGCTGGAAGACGCTGACCGACCTGGCCGGCAAGAAGACCCAGCTCGTCGGCGACGATCTCTTCGTCACCAACTCCGCCCGTCTTCGCGACGGCATCCGCATGGGCGTCGCCAACTCGATCCTCGTCAAGGTCAACCAGATCGGCACGCTGACGGAAACGCTCGATGCCGTCAACACGGCACACAAGGCGGCCTATACCGCCGTCATGTCCCACCGCTCCGGCGAGACCGAAGATTCGACCATCGCCGATCTCGCGGTCGCCACCAACTGCGGTCAGATCAAGACCGGCTCGCTGTCGCGCTCCGACCGTCTTGCCAAGTACAATCAGCTGATCCGTATCGAAGAGGGCCTCGGCCCGCAGGCCCAGTATGCAGGCCGCTCGATCGTTCGCGGCTGATCGGATCTGATTTTCAACGGCTTGACCCGCGCCTTCCCGGCGCGGGTTTTTTGTTGCCCGTTTTTTAGAGTCAACGAACGGTTAATCTCTGCACGTTAGATTGAACGAATTGGTAATGCGTTCAAGAGCATGCGTGTATGTGGACAAAGCATCATAAGAAGAGAAAGATCGGTCGCTTCGTCATTCCGGCCATGACGGTCGCCTTCCTCTCCTATTTCGGTTATCATTGCATCCATGGCGATTACGGCCTGCGCGCAACGGAGACGTTCGAGCATCAGCGTGTCGCGCGTGAAAAAGAGCTTGCGATCTTGAAGGCGAAGCGCGAACATCTGGAAAATCAGGTCGCGCTCTTGAGTGACGGGTCGCTCGATAAGGATATGTTGGACGAAAAAGCGCGTTATCAGCTCAACATGTCGCGCGCCGACGAGATCGTCGTATTCAATCATTATTCCAATTAACCGGAAACAGGTTAATTGGAATTTTCAATGTTTTTCCAATAATTTAGCACCGAATACGAGCCATGCAATTATGGCATTGCTGTGCTCATATTTCTTCCCTATGGTACGCGCCACCAAGAAACGACAAACCCATAGGGAGGGTTGAATGGCGCCGCGAAAGACCGCGACCGTTTCCAGCCGCAAAACTGCAGCAAAACCGGCAGCCAAAGCATCGAATGGAGGCCCGGTAGCCGACTTCGATCGCAATGAAGAGCTGAAGGCCTATCGCGAGATGCTGCTGATCCGCCGCTTCGAGGAGAAGGCCGGCCAGCTTTACGGCATGGGGTTCATCGGCGGCTTTTGTCACCTCTACATCGGTCAGGAAGCTGTCGTCGTCGGCATGCAGATGGCGCAGAAGGATGGCGACCAGGTCATCACCGCCTATCGCGACCACGGTCATATGCTGGCAACCGGCATGGAAGCGCGTGGCGTCATGGCGGAACTGACCGGGCGCCGCAGCGGCTATTCCCACGGCAAGGGCGGCTCGATGCACATGTTCTCGAAAGAGAAGCATTTCTACGGCGGTCACGGCATCGTCGGCGCCCAGGTCTCGCTCGGAACGGGTCTTGCCTTCGCAAACCGCTACCGCGGCAATGACAATGTCTCCATCGCCTATTTCGGCGACGGCGCTGCCAACCAGGGCCAGGTCTACGAGAGCTTCAACATGGCTGCTCTCTGGAAGCTGCCGATCGTCTACATCGTCGAGAACAACCGTTACGCCATGGGCACCTCGACTGCCCGCGCCACCGCGCAGTCGAATTACTCGCTTCGCGGATCCGGTTTCGGCATCCCCGGCATTCAGGTCGATGGCATGGACGTCCGCGCCGTTAAGGCGGCCGCCGACGAGGCGCTCGAGCATTGCCGTTCCGGCAAGGGTCCGATCATTCTCGAAATGCTGACCTATCGTTATCGCGGTCACTCGATGTCCGACCCGGCGAAGTATCGCTCCAAGGACGAAGTGCAGAAGATGCGCTCCGAGCATGACCCGATCGAACAGGTCAAGGCACGCCTCGTCGAAAAGGGCTGGGCTTCCGAAGACGATCTGAAGGCGATCGACAAGGATGTTCGCGACATCGTCGCCGATAGCGCCGATTTCGCCCAGGCCGATCCGGAGCCGGATGCATCCGAGCTCTATACCGACATTCTGCTCTAATCGGGGAGGGAACCCATGCCTATCGATATCCTCATGCCCGCCCTCTCTCCGACCATGGAAGAAGGCACACTGTCCAAATGGCTGAAGCAGGAAGGTGACAAGGTCACCTCCGGCGACGTGATTGCCGAAATCGAAACCGACAAGGCGACGATGGAAGTCGAAGCCGTTGACGAAGGCGTCATCGGCAAGCTTCTGGTTCCTGCCGGAACCGAAGGCGTCAAGGTGAACGCCAAGATCGCCGTTCTCCTGCAGGACGGTGAATCCGCATCCGACATGTCTGCGTCCGCTCCGGCAGCAGCGCCGGCTGCTGCACCGCAGGCCGCGCAGGAGGAAAAGCCGGCTGCCGCAACTCCGGCATCCGCGCCCGTTTCGGCCGAGCCGAAAGCCCAGGTGCAGAACGATCCGGAAATCCCGGCCGGCACCGAAATGGTGTCGACGACCGTGCGCGAAGCGCTTCGTGACGCCATGGCCGAGGAAATGCGCGCCGACGAAAACGTCTTCGTCATGGGCGAGGAAGTCGCCGAATATCAGGGCGCCTACAAGGTCACGCAGGGCCTGCTGCAGGAATTCGGCCCCCGCCGCGTCGTCGATACGCCGATCACCGAGCATGGCTTTGCCGGCGTCGGCGTCGGTGCAGCCATGGCCGGCCTTCGCCCGATCGTCGAGTTCATGACCTTCAACTTCGCCATGCAGGCGATCGACCAGATCATCAACTCCGCTGCCAAGACGCTTTATATGTCCGGCGGCCAGATGGGCGCTCCGATCGTCTTCCGCGGCCCGAATGGTGCAGCGGCCCGTGTCGGCGCCCAGCACAGCCAGGATTATGCAGCCTGGTACAGCGCCATTCCCGGCCTGAAGGTCGTCATGCCCTACACGGCATCTGATGCCAAGGGCCTGCTGAAGGCTGCGATCCGCGATCCGAACCCGGTCATCTTCCTCGAAAACGAAATTCTCTACGGCCAGCACTTCGATGTGCCGAAGCTTGACAATTTCGTCCTGCCGATCGGCAAGGCCCGCATCCATCGTCCGGGCAAGGACGTCACCGTCGTCTCCTTCGGCATCGGCATGACCTATGCGATCAAGGCTGTCGCCGAACTCGAAAAGCTCGGCATCGATGTCGAACTGATCGACCTTCGCACTATCCGCCCGATGGACCTGCCGACTGTCATCGAATCGGTGAAGAAGACCGGCCGTCTGGTCACCGTCGAGGAAGGTTATCCGCAATCATCAGTCGGCACCGAAATCGCCACCCGCGTCATGCAGCAGGCCTTCGACTATCTCGATGCGCCGATCCTGACGATCGCAGGCAAGGACGTCCCGATGCCTTACGCCGCCAATCTCGAAAAGCTCGCCCTTCCGAACGTCGGCGAAGTGGTCGATGCGGTGAAGGCTGTTTGCTACAAATAAGGGGAGGGTGTTTCGATGCCGATCAATATCACGATGCCCGCCCTCTCTCCGACCATGGAGGAAGGCAATCTTTCCAAATGGCTGGTCAAGGAAGGCGACAAGGTCAAGTCTGGCGATGTGATCGCCGAGATCGAGACCGACAAGGCGACGATGGAAGTCGAAGCCGTCGATGAAGGCACGGTCGCCAAGCTCGTCGTTGCCGCCGGCACCGAAGGCGTCAAGGTCAATGCGCTGATCGCGGTTCTCGCCGCCGATGGTGAGGATGTCTCCGCTGCCGCAAGCGCTGCGGGTTCCGCCGCCCCGGCGCCGAAAGCTGACGGTGCAGCCGCGCCGAAGGCCGAAGCTGCACCGGCTGCGGCCCAGTCTACTCCGGTTGCGGCACCTGTAGCCGCCGCCGCAACCGCCTCAGCTTCACCTGATGGCAGCCGCACCTTCTCTTCGCCGCTTGCCCGCAGGTTGGCCAAGGAAGCGGGTATCGATCTTGCGGCAGTCGCAGGCTCCGGCCCGCACGGCCGCGTCGTCAAGAGCGACATCGAAGCCGCCGTTGCCGGTGGCGGCGCCAAGGCCGCAGCCCCGGCCGCTGCTGCTTCCGCTCCGCAAGCCTCCGCAGCTCCGGCTCCCACCGCCGCTGCACCGAAGGGCGCGTCCGAAGAAGCCGTGCTCAAGCTCTTCGAACCTGGCTCCTACGAGCTCGTGCCGCATGACGGCATGCGCAAGACGATCGCCAGGCGCCTGGTCGAATCCAAGCAGACGATCCCGCATTTCTACGTCAGCGTCGATTGCGAGCTCGATGCGTTGCTGGCGCTACGCGCCCAGCTGAACGATGCGGCTCCGCGCAAGGACAACGCTCCGGCCTACAAGCTTTCGGTCAACGACATGGTCATCAAGGCCATGGCGCTGTCGCTGCGCGACGTTCCGGATGCCAACGTCTCCTGGACCGACAGCAACATGGTCAAGCACAAGCACGCCGATGTCGGCGTTGCTGTCTCGATCCCCGGCGGCCTGATCACCCCGATCATCCGCAAGGCCGAGGAAAAGACCCTGTCGACGATCTCCAACGAGATGCGCGATCTCGGCAAGCGGGCCAAGGACCGCAAGCTGAAGCCTGAGGAATATCAGGGCGGCACCAGTTCGGTCTCGAACATGGGCATGATGGGCGTGAAGAATTTCGCAGCCGTCGTCAACCCGCCGCATGCGACAATCCTCGCGGTCGGCGCCGGCGAACAGCGGGTCGTCGTCAAGAAGGGCGAAATGGCGATTGCCACCGTGATGTCAGTCACGCTCTCGACCGACCATCGCTGCGTCGATGGCGCACTCGGCGCCGAGCTGCTCCAGGCCTTCAAGGGCTACATCGAGAACCCGATGGGCATGCTTGTCTGATAGCGTCGCGGAGGCGGAAATGACCAGGACCGTTCTTTGCTATGGTGACTCGCTGACCTGGGGTTATGACGCCGAGACGATCGGCCGTCATGAATACAAGAATCGCTGGCCGAGCGTGCTTCAGGCAGCGCTCGGCGGTGACGCGCGTATCATCGCCGAAGGCTTGAACGGTCGCACCACCGCTTTCGACGACCATCTCGCCGATTGCGACCGCAACGGTGCACGCATCCTGCCGACGATCCTGCAGACGCATGCGCCGCTCGACCTCGTCATCCTTCTGCTCGGCACCAATGACATGAAGCCGGTTGTGGCAGGCTCCGCCTTTGCCGCATGCCAAGGCATCAGCCGGCTCGTGCGGCTGATCCGCAATCATGCCTGGCCCTTCGAATTCGATGGGCCGGAGATCCTGATCGTGGCGCCGCCGGCGATCCGCGCGACGGGCAATGTGCCCTTCGCAGCATCATTTCCCGGCGGCATCGAGGAATCGGCAAAACTTGCAACGCTTTATCGTGACCTTGCCGACGAACTCGGTTGTGGCTTCTTCGACGGCAATTCGGTCGCCAAAACCACGCCGATCGATGGCATTCATCTCGATGCGGAGAATACGCGTGGGCTCGGCCGCGGGCTGGAGTCGATCGTGCGGATGATGCTGGGGATCTGACCATGGCCTCCTTCATCGCCCTCCGGCAGGCCTCACGGCGGGATGCCTCGGAGCTGGCGATTCTGGCGGATATCGCATCGCGCGGTTTTGCCTCCTGGCTCTGGTTTGCCGGTGTGGAAAACGGCGTGAGCGACACGCCGCTGGAGCGGGGCCGGCTGAAGATGAGCGAGGAGGAAGCTGTCGGCAGTTGGCCGGATGCCGTCATTGCCGAGGCCTATGGCGAGGTCGCTGGTGTGGCGATCCGCCATGCGCTGGGTGAGGGGATAGGCGATATCGAGGCGACGATTCCGGCGACCGCACCGATGCTCGCCTTGCAGAAAACGGTGGTCGGAAGCTGGTTCATCGGCAGTCTTGGCGTCTATCGCCACCTGCGCGGCATCGGCATCGGACGCAGGCTGCTGGACGATCAGATCGAAAGGGCCGATCGGCGGCCCGTCAGCCTGATCACCGCCAGCGACAATGAAGCGGCTTTGTCGCTTTATGGAAGAAACGGATTCCTGGAGGCTGCGCGCGCCGATGCCGTGCCGCTCTTCGAAAGCAGCAAGAGACATGCGTGGGTGCTCATGACCCGCAGCGCAGCGTAACAAAGGCAGGAAACACATGGCTGAATCCTACGACGTCATCATCATCGGCTCGGGTCCCGGCGGCTATGTCGCCGCCATCCGCGCCAGCCAGCTCGGCCTGAAGACCGCGATCGTCGAGCGCGAGCATATGGGCGGCATCTGCCTGAACTGGGGCTGCATACCCACAAAGGCGCTATTGCGCTCGGCCGAGGTGCTCGACCACGCCAATCACTTCAAGGATTTCGGCCTCGTTCTCGAAGGCACGGTCAAGCCGGATGCCAAGGCCGTCGTCGGCCGCTCGCGCGCCGTCTCCGCCCGTCTGAATGCCGGCGTCGGCTTCCTGATGAAGAAGAACAAGATCGACATCATCTGGGGCGAGGCAAAGATCACCAAGGCTTCGACCGGGACCCAGGCGGGCGAGATCGTCGTCGGCAAGTCGTCGAAGGCCGTCGTCGAGCCGCAGCATCCGCTGCCGAAGAACGTCAAGAGCGGCGAGGGCACCTATACCGCCAAGCACATCATCATTGCCACCGGTGCCCGCCCGCGCGCGCTGCCCGGCATCGAGCCGGATGGCAAGCTGATCTGGACCTATTTCGAGGCGCTGAAGCCGGATGTGCTGCCGAAGTCGCTGATCGTCATGGGCTCGGGCGCGATCGGCATCGAATTCGCCAGCTTCTATCGCTCGATGGGCGTCGATGTGACCGTCGTCGAAGTCATGCCGACCATCATGCCGGTCGAGGATGCCGAGATCACGGCGATCGCCCGCAAGCAGCTTGAAAAGCGCGGCCTCAAGATCTTCACCAGCGCCAAGGTTTCGAAGGTCGAGAAGGGCGCCGGCAGCGTCACCGCTCATGTCGAGACGACCGATGGTAAGGTGCAGCAGATCACTGCCGACCGGTTGATTTCGGCCGTCGGCGTTCAGGGCAATATCGAAAACCTCGGCCTCGAGGCACTCGGCGTCAAGACCGACCGCGGCTGCGTCGTCATCGATGGCTACGGCAAGACCAATGTCGCGGGCATCTATGCGATCGGCGATGTCGCCGGCCCGCCGATGCTGGCGCACAAGGCAGAACATGAGGGCGTCGTCTGCGTCGAAAAGATCGCCGGCCTCCCGAACGTTCATCCCACAGACAAGGGCAAGGTCCCGGGCTGCACCTATTGCAATCCGCAGGTCGCCTCTGTCGGCATCACCGAAGCGAAAGCCAAGGAGCAGGGCCGTGACATCCGCGTCGGCCGCTTCTCCTTCGCAGCGAACGGCAAGGCGATCGCGCTCGGCGAAGACCAGGGCATGGTGAAGGTGATCTTCGACAAGAAGACCGGCGAACTGCTCGGCGCCCACATGGTCGGCGCCGAAGTCACCGAGCTCATCCAGGGTTTCGTCGTTGCGATGAACCTCGAGACGACCGAGGAAGAACTGATGCACACGATCTTCCCGCATCCGACCGTGTCGGAATCGATGAAGGAAGCGGTGCTCGATGCTTACGGTCGCGTGCTGAACGCTTGATAATTTCCCAATCCGCCCTTTATCTCAGGGCGGCAAAGCCGTCCCGCCGGGGTGGAGAATCCATCCCCCCGGAGTGGAAAGCCACTCCGCTGGGGTGGAAAAAACGAAAGGAAATCATCATGTCTATGGAGACGCAGGCGTTGCTGGTATTTTTGCTGATCGGCCTGGTTGCAGGCTTCCTCGCAAGCCTGGTCGTCGGTGGCGGCGGGCTGATAAGATGCCTGCTGAGCGGCATCATCGGCGCCTTCGTCGGCGGCTATCTGTTCAGCGCGCTCGGCATTTCGCTGGGCATTGAAAATGCGCTGGTGGTGCAGATCATCCACGCCACGGTCGGCGCCATTATCGTGGTTCTGATCGCGAGAGCGGTCGCTTGAAGCGTAACTGAGGGCCAACTTGAGGGTAGGCGAAGGCATGGAAAGCGTCGGCTGGATTTCGGCAATCATCATCGGCGGGCTTGCAGGCTGGCTCGCCGGCAAGCTGATGGAAGCGCGATACGGGATTTTCCTGAATATCGTGCTCGGCATCGTTGGCTCGGTCGTCGCAAGCGCCATCCTCGCGCAGTTTCATCTCGAGGTGGTCGGCGGCCGGCTCGGCTACTTCGTGACGGGTTTCCTCGGCGCCTGCTTGTTGATATTCCTTGCGCGGTTGGTGCGGCGCTAGATCCGAATGAGATTTGCCGCATAGGGCGGTAGAAGGCTGAAACTGCAATGGTGACCATCCTCGACACGATCAATCCCGACGCCAAGCGCGTGCGGCATCCGGAGAAGGCGCATCGGCCGGACACGGAAGTCATGCGCAAGCCGGACTGGATTCGCGTCAAGGCGCCGACCTCCAAGGGTTATGCCGAGACGCGCGCGATCGTGAAGGAGCACAAGCTCGTCACCGTCTGCGAGGAGGCCGGCTGCCCGAATATCGGCGAGTGCTGGGACAAGAAGCACGCGACGTTCATGATCATGGGCGAGATCTGTACCCGCGCCTGCGCTTTCTGCAATGTCGCCACCGGCAAGCCGAATGCGCTCGACATGGCCGAGCCGGAGAATGTCGCCAAGGCGGTCAAGGAGATGGGCCTCAGCCACGTCGTCATCACCTCGGTCGACCGTGACGACCTGGAGGACGGCGGCGCCGAACACTTCGAAAAGGTGATCTGGGCAATACGTGCCGCCTCGCCGATGACGACGATCGAGATCCTGACGCCCGACTTCCTGAAGAAGCCGGGTGCGCTGGAACGCGTCGTCGCCGCCAAGCCCGACGTCTTCAACCACAATATGGAAACGGTGCCTGGCAATTATCTGACGGTTCGCCCCGGCGCCCGTTACTTCCATTCCGTTCGCCTGCTGCAGCGGGTGAAGGAACTCGATCCCACCATGTTCACCAAATCGGGCATCATGGTCGGTCTCGGCGAAGAGCGAAACGAAGTGCTGCAGCTGATGGACGATCTGCGCACCGCCGATGTCGATTTCCTGACGATCGGCCAATACCTGCAGCCGACCCGGAAGCACCACAAGGTCGAAAGCTTCGTCACCCCCGACGAGTTCAAGTCGTATGAGACGGTCGCCTACAGCAAGGGCTTCCTGATGGTCGCCTCGAGCCCGCTGACCCGCTCCTCCCACCATGCCGGCGACGACTTTGCCCGGCTGAGAGCTGCGCGCGAAAAGAAGCTGCTGATCGCCGCCGAGTAAGCGCCGGCACTTGCTTTTTGTGTCGGCAGCGGCGATTTTCGCCGCAGTTCAGTTTGTTGGCAAACCTCGATCTTGACTCGACGTCATGCTCGGGCTTGTGCCGAGGATCTGCTGCGCCGGTTGCAGATGCTCGGGACAAGCCCGAGCATGACGAAAGAGGAATGGCCGATTTTATCAGCAGGCTGAGCCGCGGGGATTTTCGCAGCGGTTTTTCATGGGAGTTGCGGCCATGCCCGTCGACGGAGCAATGCTCCGGCATGCGAAACGCATTCTGGTGATTGGCTGCCCCGGTGGTGGAAAGAGCGTGCTTGCACGGGCGCTGTCGACCTCGCTCGATCTTCCCTATATCTCGATGGATCGCGATTTCTATTGGCTTCCCGGCTGGAGGAAGCGGGATCGCAGCGACATCGATCGGCTGATATTGGAGGTCGTGGCGCAGGAGAGGTGGATCATGGATGGAACTGGCCTCGGCTCGTTTCGTCTGCGTCTTTCGAGGGCGGATCTGGTGATCTGGCTCAGGCTTCCAAGAACGGCCTGCCCGTTGGGAGCGATCTCGCGCGCGATTCGGTATTTCGGTCGTAGCCGCCCTGAAATGCCCGAAGGCTGCCCGGAGCGGCTGACGTCCGACATGGTCGGCTATATCTGGAATTTCGAAAGGCGTGCCGCCCCGAAGATCGAGGCCGCATTGCATGAGTTCGGCCTTGCAAATTCCACCGTCATCATAAGATCGCGCAAAGCAGCTAGCCGGTTCGCCGCTCCTGGCGCTTAGGAGCATACCGGCGAAGCGCACGTCTGGCTCGAGGGAGTGCGCGCGAGGGCCGAGCAGAGAAATATCATCGTCAGCCGGATCCTCGAAGAACGTTGGATTCTGGACGGCACGCCCGTCTTCCCTAGACATTCGGCTGCCGCGCACCGATTTCGTCGTCTGGGTCCGCATGCCACGGCTTCTCTGCATCTGGGGCGCAATCAGCCGGTGGGCGAAATGGATCGGCCGCACTCGCCCCGAAATGGCGCCGGGCTGTATCGAGAAGATCGATTTGGAATTCCTCCGCTTCATCTGGACCTTCGAGGAGAAATTCGCGCCGCGCCTCGTCGCGGGCATCGCCGCACATGGTCCCGATGTACCGGTTCTTCAGCTAAAATCCCGCCGCCAGATGCGCGAGCTTCTTGATCTTCTCGGCCGGCCCGATTAATTGCCGATTATGCCGCAATTCGAAACGCACCGTCCCGTCCCGCATACGCCCGAGCAGATGTTCGACCTCGTCGCCGATGTCGAGCGCTATCCGGAATTCCTGCCGCTCTGCGAAGCGCTCGCCATCCGGAGCCGCAAGGAGCGCGACGGCAAGATCCTGCTCGTTGCCGACATGACGGTCGGCTACAAGGCGATCCGCGAGACCTTCACGACACAGGTGCTGCTGAACCGGGCCGAACACGTCATCGAGGTCAAATATATCGATGGCCCGTTCAAATATCTCGACAACCGCTGGCACTTTGCCGAGACGCCGTCTGGCGGCTGCACCGTCGATTTCTTTATCGATTACGAGTTCAAGAGCCGCATCCTGGGTGCGTTGATGGGCTCGATGTTCGACCGCGCCTTCCGCATGTTCACCGAAGCCTTCGAGACGCGCGCAAACAGGATCTACACGCCGGCCCGATGAGCGAACCGGCGTCAGGCAGCAAGGAGCGAGCGCACCATTTCCAGCGCCGTCCTGATCGTCGCCAGCCGAACCTCGCTGCGGCTGATATCGCCATAGAGCATCTTTCGATGGATGAGCGCGCCGTCGCGCGATTTGGCGGCGAGATGCACGAGGCCGACCGGCTTTTCCGCCGATCCGCCGCCGGGGCCGGCAATGCCTGTGACGGCAACGGCGATCTCGGCGCGTGAGCGGAAGAGGGCGCCATGCACCATCTGCCGCGCCGTTTCCTCGGAGACCGCCCCGAAGCGCAGCAGGGTTTCCGGCTGCACGCCGAGCATCTCGATCTTCGCGCTATTCGTATAGGTGACGAAGCCGCGGTCGACGACGGCGGACGAGCCTGAAATCTCCGTCAGCGCCCCGGCGATCAACCCGCCGGTGCAGGATTCGGCGGTCGAGACCATCAGCCCTGCGGCCGTGAAGTCACGGATGATCGTCTCCGCCGCCGAAAGGATATCGTCGGGAAAAAGGCTCATCATTTCCTCCCGCGATAGACGACGGTCGCCGTGGCGATCGCCGCGATGCCTTCGCGCCGGCCGACGAAGCCGATCGTCTCGTTGGTCGTCGCCTTGACCGAGCAACGGTCGATATCGATGCCGAGATAATCCGACATTTTTTCCCGCATGGCGTCGCGATGCGGCCCGACCTTCGGCGCCTCGGCGATCAGCGAGACGTCGGCATTCATGATCGTGCCGCCGCGCTCGCGCACGATTGCGGCGGCATGCTCGATGAAGATCCGCGAAGGCGCCCCCTTCCATTGCGGGTCGGACGGCGGGAAATGATCGCCGATATCGCCAGCGCCGCAGGTGGCAAGCAGCGCGTCCGTCAGCGCATGCAACGCGACGTCGGCATCCGAGTGTCCTTTCAGCTTCTGGTCATGCGGAATGAACACGCCGCATAGCGTCACCCCATCGCCCGCTACCAGTTGGTGCACGTCGTAGCCGTTGCCGGTACGCACGTCCGGAAGCAGCGACGTCGACAGCTTGTCGTCGGCCATGGCGATATCGTTCTTGACCGTCAGCTTGACGTTGTCGGCCGTGCCCTCGACGATCGTCACCGGAATGCCCAGCCATTCGGCGATCGAGGCATCGTCGGTGAAATCGCTTCTTCCGCTTGCCGCCGCCTTCTCATGCGCATCGAGGATCGTTTCGAAGGCGAAGGATTGCGGGGTCTGCGCCGCGTAGAGATGCTCGCGTGAAACAGTCGTCAGCACAGTGCCGGCGCTGTCGGCGCGTTTTAGCGTATCGGTGACCGGGATCGCCGGCAGGACCGCCTGCGCGCCAGCATCAAGGCTCTCGGCAATACGATCAAGAAGATCATGGTCGAAGAACGGCCGAACGGCATCGTGGATCAGCACATGGCTGATTTGCTTGTCCTTGAGGTATCTGAGGCCGGCAAGCACGGATTGCTGCCTAGTCGCACCCCCATGCACCGTTTCGATCGGTGTTGCCGAG
This sequence comes from Rhizobium sp. SRDI943, assembly GCF_057653695.1. NCBI lineage: Bacteria > Pseudomonadati > Pseudomonadota > Alphaproteobacteria > Hyphomicrobiales > Rhizobiaceae > Rhizobium > Rhizobium sp. SRDI943. The sequence goes on from NZ_CM172787.1 coordinate 1,827,536, forward strand.
ATGATGTGGCGGAAGGCTCTCGCAAACAGCGCCTCGTCATCGGGATGGATGACGACGACGATCTCAGTTGCCGCTTCCCATGTCATGAAGTTTTCAAGCGTATGCACGATAACCGGCTTGCCGCCGATCATGCGATACTGCTTGGGGCCTTCCTTGGATGATCCTGCGCGCTCGCCGCGGCCGGCGGCCACTATGACAATTCCAGCCGATATCGGTTGCTTAGAAGGCATTTGCAGCATAAATCCCCTAAATTATGCGGAATTGACCCGAGTGCTCTACCGTCTTGCTTTGGCCTTTTCCAGCATCTGCCCGAAAAATATCAATTCCCGCCCTTGGCAAGCCAGAGAATAGTGGCTAAAAATAATGCAGTTCTATTGTGTGCCCGAAAGATAATCATTTGATTTCCAAGGACCTCGCAGCGCCTTTCCAAATCGGACCCGTGTCCGTGCGGAACCGCGTTGTACTGGCGCCGATGTCCGGCGTCACGGATATGCCCTTCCGCGAGCTTGCCTGGCGCTTCGGCGCCGGCCTCGTCGTCACCGAGATGGTGGCGAGCCGCGAACTGGTCAACGACACGGCCGAATCCTGGTCGCGGCTCAGCGCTGCGGGCTTCCGGCCGCATATGGTGCAGCTTGCCGGGCGCGAGGCGCACTGGATGGCGGAGGCGGCCAAGATCGCCGCCGATCACGGCGCCGATATCATCGACATCAACATGGGTTGCCCGGCAAAGAAAGTGATCGGCGGTTATTCCGGCTCGGCGCTGATGCGCGATCCCGATCACGCGCTCGGCCTCATCGAGGCGACGGTCAAGGCCGTCGACATTCCGGTGACGCTGAAGATGCGCCTTGGCTGGGATGAGAATTCGATCAACGCGCCTGATATCGCCCGCCGCGCCGAGGCGGCGGGCATCCAGCTTGTGACCATTCATGGGCGCACCCGCATGCAATTCTATGAAGGCCGCGCCGATTGGGATGCGATCCGCGCCGTCCGCGAGGTGATCTCCATTCCGCTGATCGCCAATGGCGATGTCGAAACCGCAGGCGACGCGCAGGAAATATTGCGCCGCTCCGGCGCCGATGCCGTGATGATCGGCAGGGGCTGCCAGGGTAGGCCGTGGCATGCCGGTGTCATATCGGGAGCGCCCGAGCCGCTACCGCAGGAGATCGCCGAGATTGCCGTCGAGCATTACCGGATGATGCTGGATTTCTATGGCGAGGCGGTGGCAATCCGCCACGCCCGCAAGCACCTTGGCTGGTATCTCCAGCGTTTCGCGCCTGATCTGTCAGGCGCTGAAAAGGCGGAGATCATGACCTCGCGCGACCCGCACGAGGTGGCCGCGCGCCTTTACGATGCGCTTGCGGCCAGTGTTGTCGACAGCCGGGAGGCGGCATGATGAAGGATATGACATCTCCGTCCGATCACGCCGGCGGGACCGTCGCCATGGCCGTGCTGAACGCCATCCAGAACCCCGTCATCATGGTCGACGAATCCGGCTTCGTCGTTTTCGCCAATTGGGAGGCGGAGGCCTTCTTCGGCGCCAGCGCCTCGCATCTGGCGCGTTACCGGATTTCGACCTTCATTCCTTTCGGCAGCCCGCTGCTTGCCCTGATCGACCAGGTGCGCGAGCGCAAGGCGCCGGTCAACGAATATCGCGTCGACCTGAGTTCGCCCCGCCTCGGCCAGGACAAGCTCGTCGATCTCTACGTCGCCCCGGTGCTCAGCGAGCCCGGCGCCGTCGTCATCGTCTTTCAGGAACGCTCGATGGCCGACAAGATCGACCGGCAGCTGACGCATCGCGCCGCCGCCCGCTCGGTGACCGGCCTTGCCTCGATGCTGGCGCACGAGATCAAGAACCCGCTCTCCGGCATACGGGGTGCTGCCCAGCTGCTCGAACAGTCCGCGGTCGATGAGGACCGTGCGCTGACCCGGCTGATCTGCGACGAGACCGATCGCATCGTTTCGCTGGTCGACCGGATGGAAGTCTTTTCCGACGAACGCCCTGTCGACCGCATGCCGGTCAATATCCATTCCGTGCTCGATCATGTGAAGGCGGTCGCCAAGGCGGGTTTTGCCCGCAACATTCGCGTCACCGAGAGTTACGACCCCTCGCTGCCGGCCGTCTATGCCAATCGCGACCAGCTCGTCCAGGTCTTCCTCAATCTGGTGAAAAACGCCGCCGAAGCGGTCGGCGATCGGTCGGACGGCGAAATCATGCTGACGACGGCCTATCGCCCTGGCATCCGTCTTTCGGTCGCCGGCACGCGTGAAAAGATCTCGCTGCCGCTGGAATTCTGCGTCCATGACAACGGCCCCGGCGTCCCCCTCGATCTGGTGCCGCATCTCTTCGATCCCTTCATCACCACCAAGCCGAACGGCAGCGGCCTCGGCCTGGCGCTGGTCGCCAAGATCATCGGCGATCACGGCGGCATCATTGAATGCGACAGCCAGAACAGCCGCACGACATTCCGCGTTCTCATGCCGGCGTCGAAGGACGCCTCGCTTGAAGACGCCTCTATAGCAAGCTCGACAGGACCTTCTCGATGACAGCCACGATCCTCGTTGCAGATGATGATGCGGCCATCCGGACCGTGCTCAACCAGGCTTTGAGCCGCGCCGGTTATGACGTCCGTATCACCTCCAACGCCGCTACCCTCTGGCGCTGGATTTCGGCAGGTGAGGGCGATCTGGTCGTCACCGATGTGGTGATGCCCGACGAAAACGCCTTTGATCTGCTGCCGCGCATCAAGAAGGCGCGGCCCGACCTGCCGGTCCTCGTCATGAGCGCCCAGAACACCTTCATGACCGCCATCAAGGCCTCGGAGAAGGGCGCTTACGATTATCTGCCGAAGCCCTTCGACCTCACCGAGCTGATCGGCATCATCGGCCGGGCGCTCTCCGAGCCGAAGCGCAAGCCCGCCAAACTCGAAGACGACATGCAGGACGGCATGCCGCTCGTCGGCCGCTCGGCGGCGATGCAGGAAATCTATCGCGTGCTCGCCCGACTGATGCAGACCGACCTGACGCTGATGATCACCGGCGAATCCGGCACCGGCAAGGAACTCGTCGCCCGCGCGCTGCATGATTACGGCAAGCGCCGCAACGGCCCGTTCGTCGCAATCAACATGGCGGCGATCCCGCGTGACCTGATCGAATCCGAACTCTTCGGCCATGAGAAGGGCGCCTTCACCGGCGCGCAGACGCGCTCGACCGGCCGCTTCGAGCAGGCCGAAGGCGGCACGCTCTTCCTCGACGAGATCGGCGATATGCCGATGGACGCCCAGACGCGGCTCTTACGCGTCCTGCAGCAGGGCGAATATACCACCGTCGGCGGCCGCACGCCGATCCGCACCGATGTGCGCATCGTTGCCGCCACCAACAAGGACCTGAAGCAGGCGATCAACCAGGGCCTTTTCCGCGAAGATCTCTATTACCGCCTCAATGTCGTGCCGCTGCGCCTGCCGCCGCTGCGAGACCGCGCCGAGGACATTCCCGATCTGGTGCGCCATTTCATCCAGCAGGCGGAAAAGGAAGGTCTCGGCTCCAAGCGCTTCGATCAGGAAGCGCTCGAACTGATGAAGGCCTATGCCTGGCCGGGCAACGTCCGCGAACTAGAGAACCTCATCCGCCGCCTGATGGCGCTCTATCCGCAGGATGTGATCACCCGCGAGATCATCGACGCGGAACTTCGCTCCGACGTGCCCGACAGCCCGATCGACAAGGGGCCGATGCGCAGCGGCTCGATGACGATCGCGCAAGCCGTCGAAGAGAACATGCGCAGCTACTTCGCAGGCTTCGGGGACAATCTGCCGCCGCCCGGCCTCTATGATCGCGTGCTGACCGAAATGGAATATCCGCTGATCCTCGCCGCCCTGACGGCGACGCGCGGCAACCAGATCAAAGCGGCCGATCTTCTCGGTCTCAACCGTAACACCTTGCGCAAGAAGATCAGGGAACTTGGCGTCTCGGTCTACAGGAGTTCTCGCACCGCCTGAGCCTGTTCGGGGGCGCGATGAAAAGAAGGCGGCGGGCCCTCATGTTTGCCCACCGCCCACCCTCCCGGCGTCCGCCGCCACGGTCGGGAGGAGAGGTGAGCCTATCTGAGCCAAGTTGCGGTTTATATCCAAGCAGACAAACAAAGATGCGGTGTCATTCAACAGTCACATAAGCATTTGTGAGGAGTGATGTGACGCCGGGTGAATGTCATTGAAGTTGCTGCGAACGTCGTCGCCGTGCCTGTGGATAAGCTGTGGACATCCGGTGGATGACGTGATCAATCAGCGGGCGATAATGTCGCAGATTCCAATCGCATGTTGCCTCTCCGTTCCGAATCTCATCATTCTGCCGTTGCTGCTGTCGACCTCCGCCGCAAACGTCGTCGATCGCATGCCACGGGGCGCTCCGACTGATGTCGTTGAGCGCCCTTTTTCTTTACGGTCGGGGGCTGGCGGGAACTGCGACATCGTGTTTTGGGCAACTTGCGGGCTGAGCCTCGCATATCGTTGCGCATGCCATAGATTACGCGAATCGGTCGTCGATCAATCGGGCGACGCCGACCCCGGTGAGCAGCCGGCACATATTCATAATTTGCGGGAGTTGCATGATGGAATATCGACGTTTGGGAAAGTCGGGCCTGCAGGTGAGCGAGTTCGCCTTCGGCTCATGGGTGACGTTCGGTAAGCAGGTCAATGGAGGCGACGCCGTCGACCTCATGAAGCTTGCCTATGACAACGGGGTGAACTTCTTCGACAATGCCGAAGGATACGAGAGCGGCAAGTCCGAGATCGTGATGGGCGAGGCGCTCAGCAGGCTCGGCTGGAGCCGCGACAGCTTCGTCGTCTCCAGCAAGGTCTTCTGGGGAGGCCAGAAGCCGACGCAGCGCGGCCTGTCGCGCAAGCATGTGACCGATGCCTGCCATGCAGCGCTTAAGCGGCTTCAGGTTGATTACCTCGACCTCTACTTCTGCCACCGCCCGGATATCGACACGCCGATCGAGGAAACGGTCCGGGCGATGCACGATCTCGTCGCCCAGGGCAAGGTGCTCTATTGGGGCACGTCGGAATGGTCCGCGCAGCAATTGACGGAAGCCTACGCCGTTGCCCGCGACCTGCGCATTACTCCGCCGACCATGGAGCAGCCGCAGTACAACATCTTTGAACGCCAGAAGGTCGAATCCGACTATCTGCCGCTCTACGACCTGATCGGCCTTGGCACCACGATCTGGTCGCCGCTCGCCTCGGGCGTCCTGACCGGCAAATACAACAACGGTGTCCCTGCCGACAGCCGTATGAACCTGCCGGGCTACGAATGGCTGAAGGAAAGTGGTCCAGTGATGCCGGCCTTGCCCAGCTCAAACAAGTTGGCGAGCTCGCAAAGCTCGCGGACGAGATCGGCATATCGATCACCCATCTCGCCCTTTTGTGGTGCCTCGCCAACCGCAACGTCTCGACCGTCATTCTTGGAGCCTCGCGCGCCAGCCAGCTGCAGGACAATCTCGCGGCCCTCTCACACCGAGAGAAGATGACGCCTGACGTGCTGGACCGGATCGACACGATCGTCGGAAACAAACCCGAAGGACCACGTCGCTTCTAGAGAAAACAAACCTCTCGACGGGCCAGATCAACGCCCGTCGAGAGACGTCGCTGGCCAATCGTTCCAGCACCATGGCGCGTGAGAGGGCCTGCGTATCCGTGACTAGGTTGGATCGGCTGTAACGAGCTTTTTGCAACAGTGACATGCTAGGGAGGCGGGATGCATTTTCTTGAAGTTTTCGCGATCGGAAGTCTTATAGCCGCTGGAATTTTTCACGTCTGCATGCTCTTCGCCTTCGAGCACCTGACCAGTAAGATCAACAAATATGGGCCGAACTTGGTAACGAAAAGGGGAAGGGCGCTCCCCGAAATTGATCAGAACAGCCAAGTGATTCCACGGGAATTGAAGAGTCAATTCGTGCTTTACAGGCAGTGTTGGATCGTTTTCATGGTCGTGTTTATGATGCCTGTGGCGGTTTACTTGATCAGTAAGGCAAAATGAAACGCTCTAAGTTTCGTATCCTTGCGTGGCTGTTATTTTTCTGCGCCATCAGTCAGGGGAAAATCGAGGCGAATTTGACAGGGATCAGTCTTTTCGCAAGACCTGATAGCTTTGCCAGTATGTATCTGAGAATAAACGCTTTCGATGAATCCTTCACTCGCTGCCGGATCGCCATGGACCTTGCAAGTGCGATCGGTGATGCCAGTTGCAGAAGGTCTCTACGACTCATCAACGAGTTCTCTGACCTGGTCGGTATGGGTGTAATACGCGATGACGACGAGAAGACGCTCAAACGGGTCTTAGATTTTCTGATCCAATACAGGGATCATAGTAAATGAGCCTGCAGTCTAGTTTTCAACACGACGGAAAGGCTGACGGCACACAGCATGGCAAACGGCAGGCGATTTGCCCAGCCTACAGCGTCTGCTCGTCAGTGTATCATCCGGCAACCGCGACGCCGCGACTGCGAAAGCATGGCCGACGAGACAAGGTTAACACGGCTTGACAATGTGACGAGACGCGTTGCATTTTCGCCACAATGCGTTGCTTAAAGGTCACGCAAGGGTTTTGGACATTCGCTCCCGATCGAGTCGTTGCAGCGCTGGCTTTCTAAAGCCGGCGTTGCTTGGTTTTCGATCGGATGGCGAGGGCGGCAGGTGTCGTCTGAAGAGAGGCCGAATGACGCAGGATGGGGTATCGCCGGCGGCGGCGGGCGAGACGGTGACGACAGTGACCGACCGCCGCGCCCTTTTTGCCGTGCCCGGCCTGGTGCTCGCCGGCGGCGCGCTTCTCTGCGCCACAGCGACGCTTTTCGTGCTGCTCGGCCTGACGCCGATCGCCCCGACGTCGCATGTCGTCATCACCTCGGTGATCGTCAATTCCTTCTTTGTCCTGACGCTGCTCGCCTTGATCGGCCGCGAGGTGGCAAGGCTGCTGAAAGCCCGCACCCGCGGCCGTGCGGCAGCCCGCCTGCACATCCGCATCGTCGTGCTCTTTTCGATCGTCGCGATTACGCCGGCGATCCTCGTCGCCATCTTCGCCAGTATCACGCTGAATGCCGGCCTCGACCGATGGTTCGCGCTGCGCACCCAGTCGATCGTCAGCTCGTCGCGCAATATCGGCCAAGCCTACATGATGGAGAATGCCAGCTACCTGCAGGGGCAGACGGTCTCCATGGCCAACGACCTGGAGCGCAACCGCGCGCTCTACAGCCTTGACAGGACCGGTTTTGCCGACCTGATGACCCGCCAGGCGAGGGGCCGCGGCCTGCTCGGCGCCTTCCTCGTCGAGCGCGACGGCTCGGTGATCGTCCAGGCCGACATCGCCACCGAAAAGCCGCTGCCGGCCATTCCACAGGACGCACTGGAAAAGGCTGCGGCCGGTCAGCCGACGCTGATCCCGCCCGGCGTCACCAATCTCGTCGGCGCCATCATCAAGCTCGACGCCATCCAGGGCACCTTTCTCTATACGGTGCGCGCCGTCGATCCCAAGGTCATGGGCGCCATGCGCATGATGGAGGAGAACGCCACCGAATACCGCTCGATGGAGGCCAACCGCTTCTCGCTGCAGGTCGCCTTCGCCGTGCTCTATATCGGCTTCGCGCTGATCGTGCTCCTGGCGGCGATCTGGACGGCGATCGCCGTCGCCGACCGCATCGTCCGGCCGATCCGCCTGCTGATCACGGCGGCCGACAGCGTTGCATCGGGCAATATGGATATCGTCGTGCCGGTGCATGCCGTCGACGGCGACGTCGCCAATCTCTCTCGCACCTTCAACAAGATGATCTCCGAAATTCGCACCCAGCGCGACGAGATCCTTGAGGCCAAGGACGAGGTCGACGACCGCCGCCGCTTCATCGAAGCGGTGCTGTCGGGCGTCACCGCCGCCGTCATCGGCGTCGAGCAGGATCGCCGCATCGCCATCGTCAACAGTTCGGCCGAGACGCTGATGTCGTTGTCGGCCGACGAAATGCTCGGAAAGCAGCTGGTCGACATCGCGCCGGAGGTCGATCACGTGCTGACGGAGGCTGCGGTGCGTTATCGCGGCGATTTCCGCAAGCAGATCGCGCTGGTGCGCGGCGGCACGGTGAGGACGCTGAGCGTGCAGGTCACCCGCGAGGAAGTGCGCGACATGAGCGAATCCTACGTGATCACGCTCGACGACATCACCGATCTCGTCATCGCCCAGCGCTCGACCGCCTGGGGCGACGTGGCCAGGCGCATCGCTCATGAGATCAAGAACCCGCTGACGCCGATCCAGCTGTCCGCCGAGCGCATCCAGCGCCGTTACGGCAAGCAGATCGACCCGGATGACCGGACCGTCTTCGACCAGTGCACGGATACGATCATCCGCCAGGTCGGCGACATCGGCCGCATGGTCGACGAATTCTCCGCCTTTGCTCGCATGCCGAAACCCACCAAGGAGCCGAGCGATCTGCGCAATATCCTGCGCGACGCGATCTTCCTGCGCGAGATGGGCAACCATCACGTCACCTTCGGGCAGGATTTCGGCGACCAGCCGCTGGAAGGCCTGTTCGACAGCCGCATGCTCGGCCAGGCCTTCGGAAATCTCATCAAGAATGCCGTTGAATCGATCGAGGCCGTTCCTGGCGACGAACGGGACGAACGCAAGGTTCTCGTCCGCGCCGCCCTCGATACCGGCCGCGACCGCTTCACCGTCGACGTGATCGACAATGGCCGCGGCCTGCCGGTGGAGAACCGCCACAGCATTCTGGAACCCTATATGACGATGCGCGAGAAGGGCACCGGCCTCGGCCTCGCCATCGTCAAGAAGATCATCGAGGAACATGGCGGGCAGCTCGAGCTGCATGATGCGCCCGCCGATTTTGACCGGGGAAGAGGGGCCATGATCCGCGTGCATCTGCCACGTCTGGATCCGACGCCTGCTGCCCCCGCAGCCAATGACAAGGAAAGCGTTTATGGCCTCTGATATTCTCGTCGTCGACGATGAGCACGATATTCGCGAGATCGTTTCCGGCATTCTCTCCGACGAAGGGCACGAGACGCGCACGGCCCATGACAGCGACAGCGCACTGGCGGCGATTTCCGATCGCGTGCCGCGGCTGATCTTCCTCGATATCTGGATGCAGGGCAGCAAGCTCGATGGTCTCTCACTGCTCGACGAGATCAGGACTCGCCATCCGGAACTGCCCGTCGTGATGATATCAGGCCATGGCAACATCGAGACCGCCGTCTCGGCGATCAAGCGCGGCGCCTTCGATTTCATCGAAAAGCCCTTCAAGGCCGACCGGCTGATCCTGATCGCCGAACGCGCGCTGGAGAATTCCAAGCTGAAGCGCGAGGTCTCGGATCTGAAGCGCCGCACCGGCGATGCGCTGGAGCTGATCGGCACCTCGGTTGCCGTCTCGCAGTTGCGCCAGACGATCGAGAAGGTTGCGCCGACCAACAGCCGCATCATGATCCTCGGCGCGTCGGGCTCCGGCAAGGAGCTGGTGGCGCGGATGATCCACAAGAAGTCGGCCCGCGCCAACGGCCCCTTCGTTGCGATCAACGCCGCCAACATCACGCCCGAGCGCATGGAAGTGGCGCTGTTCGGCACCGAGGGCACGCCCGGCCAGGCGCGCAAGATCGGCGCGCTCGAAGAAGCCCATCGCGGCATCCTCTATCTCGACGAGGTCGGCGAGATGCCGCGCGAGACGCAGAACAAGATTCTCCGCGTCCTGGTCGATCAGCAGTTCGAGCGGGTCGGCGGCTCCAAGCGCGTCAAGGTCGATGTCCGCATCATCTCCTCGACCGCATACAATCTCGAGAGCCGCATCGCCGAGGGATGGTTCCGCGAGGATCTCTATCATCGCCTTGCCGTCGTGCCGGTGCGTGTGCCCGCGCTTGCCGAACGGCGCGAGGACATTCCCTTCCTCGTCGATCAACTGATGCGCCAGATATCGGAGCAGGCCGGCATCCGTCCGCGCCGTATCGGCGACGACGCCATGGCGGTGCTGCAGGCGCATGACTGGCCCGGCAACATCCGCCAGCTGCGCAACAATATCGAGCGGCTGATGATCCTTGCCCGCACCGACGGCCCGGATGCGCCGATCACCGCCGACATGCTGCCGACCGATCTCGGCGACATGCTGCCGAAGGTGTCCGCCAAGAACGACTATCACATCATGACGCTGCCGCTGCGCGAAGCCCGCGAGATGTTCGAGAAGGATTACCTGATCGCCCAGATCAACCGCTTCGGCGGCAACATCTCGCGCACCGCGGAATTTGTCGGCATGGAGCGTTCGGCGCTCCACCGCAAGCTGAAGTCGCTCGGCGTCTAAGTGTATCCGGCGCGGCCGACCCCGCGCCGCGTCCCATATTGCTTCCCGGAAGACCAGGTTTCCCATGCCGAGAATTGCCTATGTGAATGGCCGTTACGTCAAGCATTCCAATGCCAGCGTGCATATCGAGGATCGCGGCTACCAGTTCGCCGATGGCGTCTATGAGGTCTGCGAGGTGCGCCACGGCTATATCGTCGATCTCACGCGCCACCTGAACCGTCTCGACCGATCGCTTGGTGAGTTGCGCATCGCCTGGCCGATGGGCCGGGCGGCGCTGACGCAGGTCATTCGCGAGACGCTGCGCCGCAACCATGTCCGCAACGGGCTTTTCTACATGCAGGTGACACGCGGCGTCGCCCGCCGCGATCACGTCTTTCCGGCCGAGGGAACGCCGCCCTCACTCGTGATCACCGCCAAGAGCACCGATGCCAGGATCATCGCCGCCAAGAACGCCAATGGCATCAAGGCGATCACCCTTGTCGATAATCGCTGGGACCGCGTCGACATCAAGTCCGTCGGCTTGCTGCCGAATGCCATGGCCCGCCAGCAGGCCAAGGAAGCCGGCGCCCAGGAAGCGATCTATACCGACGGCGACGGCATGGTGAAGGAAGGGGCGGCGACCAATGTCTGGATCGTCGATCCTGATGGAACGCTGGTGACGCGCCCGGCCGAACACGGCATTCTGCGCGGCATTACCCGCACCACTCTGATGGATGTCGGAGCCAAGCTGGGGTTGACGATCACTGAGCGGAACTTCTCCGTTTCGGAGATGCTCGCAGCCCGCGAGGTCTTCCTCACTGCAGCCACAAGCATTTGTTTTCCGGTCGTTTCCGTCGACGGCCAGCCCATTGCCAACGGTCATCCGGGCAGCGTTTCGCAGAAAGTCCGCGAGGCCTTTTTCGACGTTGCGGAAAAGATTGCGATTTGATACCAAGATTTGCTGGACAGGTGGAATGAGGATGCCACCGGTCTTCGCATGGTGAGGTTGATTGATATTCTACTGGCCGGATCAGGTCGGCAATAAAGAAAGAAGCGGCGCGATGGCGGAACGTTCTCAGAATCTTCAGGACTTATTTCTCAATACTGTTCGCAAGCAAAAGATTTCCCTGACAATCTTTCTGATCAACGGCGTGAAACTCACGGGCGTTGTTACGTCTTTTGACAATTTCTGTGTTCTTCTTCGCCGTGACGGCCATTCGCAGCTCGTGTATAAGCATGCGATCTCGACGATCATGCCGGGCCAGCCCATGCAGATGTTCGAGAGCGAAGAAGCAGCGTCCTAACAGGATCAGCCGTCATTTCGACACGCGATACCAAGAACGATTCGATCATCCCTGAGGCCGCCAAGCACAGGGACGACATGCGCGCGACTGTCGTCGTGCCGGTTCTGAAATCGCGCAGTCGCGGCGGCCAGGGCGAATCGGCCTCGACCCGCACACCGGAAAGCCGGCTCGAAGAGGCGACGGGCCTTGCCCAGGCGATCGACCTCGATGTCGTCAACGGCTCCATTGTCCCGGTCAACGATCCGCGACCGGCCACACTGCTCGGCACCGGCAAGATCGAGGAGATCAAGGCACTGCTCGATGAGCGCGATTCCGGTCTCGTCATCGTCGATCATCCGTTGACTCCGGTACAGCAGCGCAACCTCGAAAAGGTATGGAACGCCAAGGTCATCGACCGGACGGGCCTCATCCTCGAAATCTTCGGCCGCCGCGCCTCCACCAAGGAAGGCACGCTGCAGGTCGACCTCGCCCATCTGAATTATCAGAAGGGCCGCCTCGTCCGAAGCTGGACCCACCTTGAACGCCAGCGCGGCGGCGGCGGCTTCATGGGCGGTCCCGGCGAAACCCAGATCGAAGCCGACCGGCGGATGCTGCAGGACCGCATCATCAAGCTCGAACGCGAGCTGGAGCAGGTCGTGCGCACCCGCCAGCTCCACCGCGCCAAGCGCCGCAAGGTGCCGCACCCGATCGTGGCGCTGGTCGGCTATACCAATGCCGGCAAGTCGACGCTGTTCAACCGCATCACCGGCGCCGGCGTGCTGGCCGAAGACATGCTCTTTGCCACGCTCGACCCGACGCTTCGGCGCATGAAGCTGCCGCACGGGCGCACTGTCATCCTGTCCGACACCGTCGGCTTCATCTCTGACCTGCCGACCCATCTGGTCGCCGCCTTCCGGGCGACGCTGGAAGAAGTGCTGGAAGCCGATCTCATCCTGCATGTCCGCGACATGTCCGATGCCGACAACCAGGCGCAGAGCTCCGACGTGATGCGCATCCTGAACGATCTTGGCATCGACGAGGCCGAAGCCGAGAAGCGGCTGATTGAGGTCTGGAACAAGATCGACCGGCTGGAGCCCGAGGTGCACGACACCATGGTGCAGAAATCGGCCGGCGCCAGCAACGTGGTGGCCGTTTCGGCCGTCAGCGGCGAGGGCGTCGATACGCTGATGGAAGAGATCAGCCGCAGACTATCCGGCGTGATGACCGTGGCAACGATCCGCCTTCCGGTCGACAAGCTGGCGCTGCTGCCCTGGCTTTACGATCACGCGATCGTCGACGGCCGCGAGGATAATGAAGACGGAACGATCACCCTCGACCTGCGCTTGTCCGAAACCGAAGCCACCGAACTCGAGCGCCGCATCGGCAACGGCCAGAAGTCTTCAAAGGAAGATTGGGAGCGGTAAGGTCGGCGAGACCAGCCCCTCATCCGGCTGCCGCCACCTTCTCCCCGTAAACGGGGCGAAGGGACAAGCCGCAATGTCTCGGCTCTCGCGCACCTCTGGTATGGCACGTCCCCTCTACCCGTTCACGGGGAGAGGGTTAGGGTCATATGCGCTAGGTTTAGCCCTGGACATAAGGAATCTGGTTGTGATTCAAGCTTTGGATGAAGATTCGTCCTGAGGTTTTGGATCATTGGCCGGAAGTGCGCGAGCGGCTTCCGGCGGGTTTTGACTTGGAAGCAACGGCGCGGTTGCGCGGTGCTTTTACGCGGGTGCGGGAAATCAAGAATGCCGAGACGCTGTTGCGGCTGGCACTTGCCTATGGCGGCCTTGGCATGTCGCTACGCGAGACCTGTGCATGGGCCGAAGCGGGCGGGATCGCCCGTTTGTCAGACCCATCGCTGCTTGAGCGGCTGTGCAAAGCGGCGCCTTGGCTTGGCGACATCGTGGCCGCGCTGATTGCCGAACAGGCCAAAGTGCCGACGGGGCGCTTTGCGGGATATCGCTTGCGTGTGCTCGATGGAACGTCGATTTGCCATCCAGGCGCTGACCGCACGACATGGCGGTTACATGTCGGCTACAACTTGGCAACGGCTCAGGTCGATCAGCTTGAGTTGACCGACATCCATGGTGCCGAGAACCTTCAGCGCCTTACCTACGCACCCGGCGATATCGTGCTGGCCGATCGCTACTATGCAAGACCGCGCGACCTGCGGCCGGTGATCGACGCCAGTGCAGACTTCATCGTGCGGACCGGCTGGAACTCGTTGCGCCTGTTGCAGACGAATGGCGAGCCCTTTGATCTGTTTGCCGCACTCGCCGCTCAGCAAGAGCAGGAAGGCGAGGTGCAGGTTCGTGTCCACGAAGGCATGACGGGGACGCCGCCACCACCGCCGCTGGCCCTGCGCCTCATTGTCCGACGCAAGGATCCGCAACAGGCCCAAGCCGAGCAGGAGCGTCTGCTCAAAGCCGCCCGCAAGCACGGCAAAAAACCCGATCCGCGCAGTCTCGAGGCGGCGAAGTACATTCTGCTGCTGACCTCGCTGCCGGCCACCACCTTCCCGCCGGCCGATATCCTCACCCTCTATCGCTTCCGCTGGCAAATCGAGCTGGCGTTCAAACGGTTCAAGAGCCTGGCCGGCCTCGACAGCTTGCCGGCCAAGAAGCCGGAACTGGCCCGGGCATGGCTCTACGCCAGACTGATCGTCGCCATCATCGCCGAACAGATTGCCGGGCAAGTCCCGGACTCTCCCCCCTCTGGATGTGGCAACCCCACTGGCTAGCCCCCCCATTGGCAAGCCCATCGCGCTGGCGTCTCATGAAGATCGCCCTGGCCACCATTTGCGCCGCCATCCGCGGACCACTTCTGTGGCAGGCCGTCTGTAATCTCGTCACGCGAAGTCGTCGCCACCTCTGTGAGCCGCCGCGACGACGCCGAAAACAATGCGACGATCTACACGCTCGCTTAACCTAGCGCATATGAGGGTTAGGGTGAGGGGCAGCCATCTGCACAAACCGGACAGCCGATACCTCACTCCGCTCCAACCACGATCGCCCTTTCAATCGCCTTCGCCGCCTGCCAGATTTCCTCCATCCGCTCCAGCGTCGCGTCTTGCAGAGTCTCACCTTCTGCTTCAAGAACCTGTTCTATATGGCTGAACCGACGACGGAATTTCGTATTAGTTCCGCGCACTGCCTGTTCCGGATCGGCCTTCACATGCCGGCCGATATTGACGACCGCGAAGATCAGATCGCCGAGCTCGTCGTTGACCTTTGCCTGATCGCCTTCGCGAAGGGCCACCCGCAATTCGCCGATCTCCTCCTCGATCTTGTCGAGGATCGGCTCGGGCGCTGACCAATCGAAGCCGACCTTGGCGGCGCGTTCCTGCAGTTTCAGTGCTTCCGTCAAGGCCGGGAAGCTGCGCTGTACGGAGCCGAGGAAGCCGCTGTTGAAGTCCTCGGTGATGCCGCGCCGTGACCGTCGCTCGGCGCGCTCGCGTTTCTCCGCCTGCTTGATCTCGTCCCATTGTCTCTTCACCGCGTCTGGCGTATCCGCCGCCGAGCGTGCAAAGACGTGCGGGTGGCGGCGGATCATCTTGGCAGTGATGGCGTTGACCACGTCGCCGAAGGAAAATTCGCCGGCCTCCTCGGCCATGCGGGCGTGAAAGACCACCTGCAGCAGCAGATCGCCCAACTCGTCGCAGAGATCGTCCATATCGCCGCGCTCGATCGCGTCGGAGACCTCATAGGCCTCCTCGATCGTATAGGGCTTGATCGTCTCGAAATTCTGCACGATGTCCCAGGGGCAGCCGGTTTCGGGATGGCGCAGCGCCGCCATGATCTCGATCAGCCGCGAAATGTCTTTGGAAGGTTCCATGTTGCCTCAGTTCAGCGGGCCTCGGTTCGTGGGCCTCAATTCAGCGGCCCTCAATTCAGAGGAATGTCGTTGGCGTTCTTCGACGACTGGTAGCTGGTCGACAGCGCGTCGTAGCGCGCCTTGATGCGGGCGGTTTGCGTCTTCAGCGCGGTCTTCAGCTGAGCCTCCTCGGTCTCGACCAGATCGGCGATGGCAAAGCTGTTCCAGAATGCGTTTTGCCTGCGGTAGCCGCCGGGTTCAAGCCCGAAGACTTCCTTCAGGATCTTCAAATCGTGCGGAATGGCGAAGGCGTCGCGCGAATCCTCATGGCTGAAGAAATAATAGAAATTGTCAAAGCCGGCCCAGGTGATCGCCGACATGCACATGGTGCAGGGTTCGTGCGTCGAAAGGAAGATCAGATCCTTGGTCGGCGGCTTGTCGCCAAGCTCGTAGAAACGCTTCAGCGTATGCACCTCGCCGTGCCAGAGCGGATTTTCCAGCTCGTTATTGGTCTCGGCGACGACAAGCGAAAGATCGGATTTCCTTAAGATCGCCGCACCGAACACCTTGTTGCCAAGCGAAACCCCACGCTCCGTCAGTGGCAGGATATCGTCTTCCATGACCGAAAGCAGGCGGGAGGCAATGGTCTTATCAGGCATGAGGACACTCCAGTTTTCCTCAGTCTATCGCCTTGGCGGCGCGAGTGAAATGCGTCAAGCACGGGTGGACGTCTTTTGTCACAGGCTTTATACTGCACCGCAGCAAGCGGGCTGGGAACATGCGGCTTTTGGGACGCACGGGTGACTTTTCTCAAATCACTGACGGCACGAGCAAAAGAATACCTGTTTGCTTGGGCTTTCGAATTTCTGTTCCTTCAATCCCTTGTCGATCAAGGGCATATTCCGGCAACCTCGAAGTGGATTGATGATGCCTCCCAAGACTGAACAGCTTTCGGTATTTCCCGCCTTCTTTCGCGTGGAAGGCCAGAAGACGGCTGTCTTCGGCAATGGCGACGAAGCGTTCGCCAAGGTGCGGCTGCTGCTCAACACGCGGGCGCGGATTATCGCCTATGCCGACCGGCCGGAAGCCGATTACCACGCTTTCCTGATCGCCAACCGGATCGAGACCGTACGCGCTGCCTTCGCAGCCGAACAGGTCGAGGGTTCGGCGCTCGTCTTCGCCGCAACCGGCGATGAAGCTGACGACCGCAGCATCGTCGATGCCGCCCGCGCTGCCAGAATTCCGGCCAATGCCGTCGATCAACCCGATTACTGCGATTTCTTCACGCCGGCGCTGGTCAACCGCGCCCCCGTCGCCGTGGCGATCGGCACGGAAGGGGCAGGGCCGGTTTTGGCGCAGATGATCCGCGCGCAGATCGACCAGCTTCTTTCGCCCTCGCTCGGCCGTCTTGCCGGGCTGGCGACGAGCTACCGCAAGGCCGTCGAACAACTGATTCCCAGAGGCGTCTCCCGCCGGGTCTTCTGGCGCCGTTTCTTCTCCGGTGCCGTGGCCGATGCGGTCGCCAACGGCAACCTGCCGCAGGCCCGGCATGCCGCCGACCGGCTGCTGCACGCGATGGACAAGGTCGCCGGCCACGTCTGGCTGGTTGGCGCCGGTCCGGGTGCCGAGGACCTGCTGACGCTGCGCGCCCAGCGCGTGATGATGGAAGCCGATGTCATCGTCTATGACGCGCTGGTGCCGCAGGCGATCGTCGATATGGGCCGCCGTGATGCCGAGCGGCTTTCCGTCGGTAAGCGCAAGGGCTGCCACTCGAAGTCCCAGGAAGAGATCAACGACCTGCTGGTCGATCTCGGCAGTCAGGGCAAGCGCGTCGTCCGTCTGAAATCCGGCGATCCGCTGGTCTATGGCCGGGCAGGGGAAGAAATGGCGGCACTGCGCGCTGCCGGCATCACCTATGAGGTCGTGCCCGGCATCACCTCGGCTTTCGCCGCCGCTGCCGATTTCGAGCTGCCGCTGACACTGCGCGGCGTCGCCTCCTCGCTGGTCTTCACGACAGGCCATGATCTTACAGGCGACGTGCTGCCCGATTGGGCAAGCCTTGCCGTCTCCGGCGCGACGATCGCTGTCTATATGGGCCGCACGGTTGCCGCCTCCGTCGCCGAGCGGCTGATGCAGGCGGGCATCCCGTCTGAGACCACCGTCGCCGTCATCGAAAATGCCAGCCGCGCCGATCGCCGCCTGCTGCATGGCACGCTCGCCGATCTGCCCGATCTGCAGCACCGCGACGAATTAACAGGGCCCGTCATGGTCATCATCGGCGATGCGGTCGCCGGTGCCAATTTCGAACTGTCCGAGCCCTTGGTGCGCGCAAACGCCCGGCTCGAGGAACTTGCAAGGAGCTGAATATGGGTGACAAGGTTCTGACCGCCAACCGGCTGACGGACGGCATTGCCGTCTGGCTGGATGCGAACGGGAAGTGGTCCACCTCGCTGCAGGAGGCGCTTGTTGCCCGTCATGCCGAGGCCGTTGAGGCGCTGGAGGCGATCGGCAAGAAATCCTATGCCGACAACGAGGTGGTTGACGTCGCCGTTGTCGACGTTCAGGAAACCAACGGCATTCTCTGGCCTCTTCGCCTTCGCGAGCGCATCCGCGCGCAGGGCCCGACCATGGAATATGCCCCGGGCTACGCTCCTGCCGATCCCGAATTCATTGCAGTCTGAGGAAGACGATGTACCGTTACGACGAATTTGACCATGCCTTTGTTACCGAGCGCGTCGAGCAGTTTCGCGATCAGGTCGAGCGCCGCCTTTCCGGCGAGCTCGCCGAGGACGCGTTCAAGCCGCTGCGCCTGATGAACGGCGTCTACCTGCAGCTTCACGCCTACATGCTGCGCATTGCCATTCCCTATGGCACGCTGAGCTCCCGCCAGCTGCGCATGCTCGCCCATATCGCCCGCACCTATGACCGCGGCTATGGCCACTTCACCACGCGCCAGAACCTGCAGTTCAACTGGCCGAAACTGTCCGACATTCCCGATGCGCTTGCCGACCTTGCCAGCGTAGAGATGCATGCGCTGCAGACCTCGGGCAATTGCATCAGAAACGTCACGGCCGATCACTTCGCCGGTGCCGCCGCCGATGAGATCGCCGATCCGCGTCCTTACGCCGAAATCCTGCGCCAGTGGTCGTCGGTCCACCCGGAATTCTCCTTCCTGCCGCGCAAGTTCAAGATCGCCGTCACCGGCGCCGAGCGCGACCGCGCCGCAATCCAGGTCCATGATATCGGCCTGCACGTGAAGACGAACGACAAGGGCGAGATCGGCTTTGCCGTCTATGTCGGCGGCGGCCAGGGCCGTACGCCGATGATCGCCAAGCTGATCCGCGACTTCCTGCCCGAGGAAGACCTGCTCTCCTACACCACGGCCATCGTGCGCGTGTACAATCTGCACGGCCGCCGCGACAACAAATACAAGGCCCGCATCAAGATCCTGGTGCACGAAACCGGCACCGAGGAACTGACGCGCCAGGTGGAGGCTGAATTCGCCGCGCTGAAGGATACCGAGCTCAAGCTGCCGGAAAAGGACGTCCAGTCGATCGCTGCCTATTTCGCGCCGCCGGCGCTGCCCCAACGCGCCGAAGGTTGGGAAAACCTTGCCCGCTGGAAGAAGGCCGATTCCGGTTTCTCCCGCTGGGTTCAGCAGAACGTGCAGCCGCACAAGAACCCCGATTACGGCATGGTGACGATTTCGTTGAAGCCGATCGGCGGCATTCCGGGCGATGCCTCGGATGCGCAGATGGATGCGATTGCCGATCTCGCCGAGGAATATGCCTTCGACGAAATCCGCGTCAGCCATGAGCAGAACCTGATCCTGCCGCATGTGGCGCTTGCCGATCTCGAAGCCGTCTATCGCGGCCTCGTCGCCATCAATCTGGCGGAAGCCAATGCCGGCCTGATCACCGATATCATTGCCTGTCCCGGGCTGGACTACTGCGCGCTCGCCAATGCGCGCTCCATTCCGCTGGCACAGGAAATCTCCCGCCGCTTCGGCAATGCCGAACGCCAGGCCGAGATCGGCGAGCTGAAGATCAAGATCTCCGGCTGCATCAATGCCTGCGGCCATCACCATGTCGGCCATATCGGCCTGCTCGGTGTCGAGAAGAAGGGCGCCGAACTCTACCAGATCACCCTCGGCGGCTCCGGCGACGAACATACCTCGATCGGCGAAATCATCGGCCGCGGCTTCGAGCCGGACCGCGTGACGGACGCGATCGAGACAATCGTCGACACCTATCTCGGCCTGCGCCTCGATCAATCCGAGAACTTCCTCGCCGCCTATCGCCGCGTCGGACCGCAGCCATTCAAGACTGCGCTCTACGGCTCGGCCGCCGAAGCGGCATAAGGAGGGGATGATGACGAAGATCTGGAGAGAAACCGGTTTTGTCGAAAACGATCCCTGGGTGATCGAGACCGACGAGGTAAAGGCGACCGAGGAGCAGAAGCCGCTGCTCGGTCTCGACGAACTGATCGCCAGGGCCGACGAAAGCAACGATGTCGGCCTCGGCGTGCTTATCAAGCCGGCCGACGATGTGCGCCGGCTGGAGCCCTATCTCGATCGCCTCGAAATCGTCGCCGTCGCCTTTCCGGCTTTCAACGACGGCCGCGCCTTCAGCCATGCCTCGCTGCTGCGCCAGCGGCTCGGCTACACCAACGAGCTGCGCGCCGTCGGCGACGTGCTGATCGACCAAGTGCCACTGATGCTGCGCGTCGGGATCGACAGCTTTTCCGTCACCAACGCCACGGCGCTGAATCGGCTTTCTGAAAACCGTCTTCCCGCCATTCCCCATCATTATCAGCCGGCGGTGCGTGACGCCGAAGCGGGCAAGGGCTATAGTTGGCGCCGTCAGGCGAAGCCGGCCGCATGAGCGACCGGTTCGTCCTCGTATGATGACGGAACGGTAGCATGAAGACATTCGAAGTGGCGGTGATCGGTGGCGGTCTGGCCGGTATGATTGCTGCAATCGCGCTGGCGCGCGGCGGCCGCAGCGTGGCGCTGGTGGCGCCCGTTGCTCCGAAGGAAGACCGGCGCACCACGGCGCTGATGGATCAGTCGATCCGCTTCCTCGACCGCCTAGCGATCTGGGAAAAGCTCCGCCCCGCAGCCGCTCCTCTGACCAGCATGCGCATCGTCGACGGCACCGATCGGCTGCTGCGCGCGCCGACCACCACTTTCCGCGCGGCCGAGGTCGGCCTCGATGCCTTCGGCTACAATTTCCCCAACAAGGCGCTGACCGGCATTCTCGAAGAGGCCGCGGCCGGCGAGGGCAATATTACCCGCTTCACCGATATGGCCGAATCGATCGAAATATCGGCCGTTTCAGTCTCGATCACGCTTACCGGTGGCGAGATGCTGTCGGCCGATTTTGCCGTCGGCGCCGATGGCCGCGGCTCGAAGCTGCGCGAGACCTCAGGCATTGCCGTGCGCAACTGGTCCTATCCGCAATCGGCCATGGTGCTGAATTTCGCCCATTCGCTGCCGCACCAGAATATCTCGACCGAATTCCACACCAAACACGGCCCCTTCACCCAGGTGCCGCTGCCGGGAAGCCGCTCCAGCCTGGTCTGGGTGCAGGATCCCGCTGAGGCGGCGAACCGCATGGAATTGCCGCTTGCCGAGCTCGGCGCCCTTGTCGAGGCGCGCATGCAGTCCATGCTCGGCAAGGTCGATGTCGAAGAGGGCGTCCAGGTCTGGCCGCTCTCCGGCATGATGGCGCATCGTTTCGGCAAGGGACGCATCGCGCTGATCGGGGAGGCCGCCCATGTCTTCCCGCCGATCGGGGCTCAGGGGCTGAACCTCAGCCTGCGCGATATCATGGCGCTTGCCGATATCCTCTGCGACAGGGCGGAATTGCCGGTGCCGGCCGACGCCGGCGAAAGCTTCGACCGCAAACGCCGCGCCGACATCATGACGCGCACGGCAAGTGTCGATATTCTCAACCGCTCGCTGCTTTCGGATTTCCTGCCCGTCCAGATGCTGCGCGCTGCCGGCCTGCACATCCTCTCGGCCATACCGCCGCTGCGCAATATCGTCATGCGTGAGGGCATCGAGCCGGGCCGCGGCTTCCGCGATATTCCGGAGGCGCTACGGGAAAAGCTGAAGCGGAAGAAGGCCTGAGCGGATCACGATTAGCCAGAGCGAAACAGTCACCACCGAAAACACCGTCGTGATCAGGATCGTCGCCGAGGCGCGCTCCTGCCAGACGCCATACTGCTGACCGATGACGAAGACGTTGGTCGCCGTCGGCAGTGAGGCGAGCAGCACGGCCGCCTGGATCCAGACCGGTTCGAAACCGCCAACCGCCGTCAGCGCAACGAAGACCGCGATCGGATGAAGGATCAGCTTCGCCGGCACGATATAGGAGATTTCTGCCGGGATCCGCTTCAACGGTCGGAGCGCCAGCGTCACGCCCATGGCAAAGAGCGCGCAGGGCGCCGCCGCCTGGGCGAGATAGTCGACGAGGCGCTGAAACGCCGGCGGCTGGTCGATGTGCAAGGCGGCCACCGCAAAGCCCTGCGCGGTCGACAGGATGAAGGGATGCAGCGCCACCTTCCGGACGATATCGGCGGCGAGTTGGCCTGTTGAACGCTTGTCGTCGCCGGCCGCCGCCATCAGCGCCGGCGCCACGATGAAATGCAGCGCGTTTTCGAAGCAGATGATCAGCGCCACCGGCACGGCTGCGCCTTCGCCGAGCGCCAAGAGTGCCAGGCCCGGTCCCATATAGCCGATATTGCCATAGGCGCCGGCAAAGGACTGGATGGTGCAATCGGCCAGCGAATTGCCGCGCACGACGCGGCCGATGACGAAAAGCAGGATGAAGACCGCATAGGTCGCCGCGATATCGGTGACAATGAAATCGAGGCGCGTCAGCTCTTCGATCGGCGTGCGCGAGACGAGCTTGAAGAACAGCGCGGGCAGGGCGGCATAGATGATGAAAGTGTTCAGCCAGCCGAGCGCTTCGGCCGGCTGCTTGGTCGCCTTGGCGGCGATGTAACCGATCAGGATCAGGCCGAAGAACGGCAATAGCAGGCTGACAATATCGGCCAAGAGGTCTTCCAGGGCGCGGGGATGATCGGCGGGTCAGGATCTGACTTAAGCAATTCCAGCAAAAGTGTGTAGCGGTTTTTCGTCAGGAATTGCGCAGAAACAAGAGCAATTCCAGCGAAACTGTGTAGCGGTTTTGCGTTCGGAATTGCTCAAAAAAACAAACCAGTAGAGCGTGGACTCATTCACGCGATGAGTACACGCTCTGCGACCGCCAACAAGCGATCAATAGTCCCAGAAGGCCGCCACCCAACGAAAGGCGTCGCCGTCCACCGCCACCCGGCCGACGGAGGGAAACGGCAGGTGAGTGGCCACCAGCTGCTCGCCGGTCTCCGCCAGTTCCCGCAACAGACGGACCCGAACGCGCGCCGCCTCCTCGGGGTCGTGTTCGAAGCCGTTGTACCAGTCCGGATGTTCAAACCCGACCGCGAACACGGCGTCGCCGGCAAACATTAGCCTGTCGCCGCCGGAGGCCACGCGGACCACGCTGTGGCCGGGGGTGTGGCCGCCGGTGCGATGGACGACCACGCCCGGCGCCACCTCGTACTCATCATCGAACAGCCTGAGATGGCTGCGATACTCTTTGGCGAATCGCTTGGCGGTCGCCCGAAGCGCGTCCGGGAAGCCCGGCGGCATGGAGACCCGAGAGAAATCGGGCGCCTCCCAGAACTTGACCTCTGCCGCCGCCACGTGGATCCGCAGGTCCGGACGCAGCTGGTCCTTCACTCCGTCGACGAGCAGCCCGCCAATGTGGTCCATGTGCATGTGGGTCAGGACCACGTCGGTCACCGACGCAAGATCGATGCCGGCGGCCTCCAGTCGCTTGATCAGCTGCCCGGCCCGCGGCAGGTGCAGGTCCGGGTCGAGCCCCAACCCGGCGTCGAGAAGTATGGTCTGGTCGCCGCTGCGTACCACGACCACGTTCAGCGCCCAGTCGAAAGCGTCCGCTGGCAGGAACATGTCTTTCAGCCAGGCCGCTCGGACGGCGGGATCGATGTTGTGTCCCAGCATCGCGGTTGGGAGCGGTAGCACCCCGTCGCTGACCACCAGCACCTCAATCTCGCCGACCTGCACCGCGTAGCGCGACGGAACCAATTCGTCGAGCCGAGGTCTGCCGGTGTGTGCGGTGTTTTCCAGGCTCATCTTTGTCTCAAGGTTCATGTTCGTCTCCTTCTGACCGCCGCCTTAAACACGGCATCGACGACGCTACATGGAGCCGTGTTTTCGATCGATTGGGTCGAGGGATAAGGGCGGGTGGGGCCGAGGGACAGGGCAAGCCATACCACGGCATAGGTCCAGGCCTCGCTTTTTGCTGTCGGCGGCGTGCTGATGGGCGGACTCGATCAGATCAGCGAACGCGGCATGCCTGTGACTGGGCTCGCCACAAATGTCATTTTTGACAGTCGAGGCCGGACATGATGCCGTTTTCTACGCTGCCGGGAGGCATCTTGCCGGGCCAGCGGACCATGGCGGGCGCGCGAAAGCCGCTTCGAAAAGCTGCAAATAGCCCGCCACGGCAGCGCATCGCGGAGACAACTTCCGACGAAGACGATGCAGTGGCCGGTCGGTGGAGTCCGTCAGAGCGTGTCGATCAGGCCTCCGTCCACGCGCATCGAAGCTCCAGTCGTTGCGGACGCTAAAGGGGAGGCCAGATAGGTGACGAGATTGGCGATTTCCTCGACGCTCGCGGCGCGTTGGATGATCGAACCGGCGCGGTGCTTCTTGACGAAGTCCGCCGCCACCTCCTCGATCGGTTTCCCTGTCCTCGCACGTTCCTCGGCGAGCATCGCCTCGACGCCTTCGGACAGCGTGGGGCCGGGAAGGACGGAGTTCACGGTGACGCCTGTGCCGGCCATGCGTTTGGCAAGGCCGCGGGCAACCGCGATGTCCGCGGTCTTGCTGACACCGTAGTGGATCATCTCGACCGGTATGTTAAAGCCGGATTCGGACGCGATGAAGATGACGCGGCCCCAATCGAGCTTTTGCATGCCCGGAAGATATGCGCGCGAAAGCCTGACGGCGGACATGACATTCACCTGCCAGTGGCGGTCCCATACCTCGTCGTCCGCATCGAAGAAGTCTAGCGGCTGGAAGATGCCCGCGTTGTTGATGAGGATGTCCACGTGAGGAACCTGGGCGACAAGAGCGTTACATCCGCCAGCGGTTGCGAGATCCGCTGCCGCCGCGGTCACGCTTCCCTTGGCGCCTTCGCCTTTCAGGCGGTCGGCGGCCTTCGCGGTCTTTTCCTCGGACCGGCCGTTGACCACCACGTTCGCACCCGCCCTCGCGAGCTGGCGGACGATTGCGTATCCAATGCCTTCGGTGGATCCGGTAACCAGAGCGGTCTTGCCTGTAAGGTCGATCTGCATCTTCTGCTCCTGTGAGGTTGGATGACAGAACGTATGAACTGGCGGCCGGTCTCGCAACAGCCAACGATGCGGATAATCCTTTCGCGTAGGGGAGGGAACCGATCAACGGGCTCTAGTGGCGCAGAATCTTGCCGAGGAAGGCGCGGCTGCGGTCGGTCTTCGGGTGGGCGAAGAATTCATCCGGCGTGCCGCTTTCGACGATGGCGCCGGCGTCCATGAACACCACGCGTTGCGCGACCTTGCGGGCGAAGCCCATTTCGTGGGTCACCACCATCATCGTCATGCCTTCCTCCGCGACGGCGACCATGACATCGAGCACTTCCGATATCATCTCGGGATCGAGCGCCGAGGTTGGTTCGTCGAACAGCATGATCTTGGGGCGCATGCCGAGGCAGCGCGCGATGGCCACGCGCTGCTGCTGGCCGCCCGACAGTTGCGCGGGGTAAGCATCGACCTTGTCCGCGAGCCCGACCTTGGCCAGCAGCTCGCGGCCGGCCTTCTCGGCTTCGGCGCGCGGGATCTTGCGCACGTGCATTGGCGCCAGCGTGACGTTCTCCAGCGCTGTCTTGTGCGGATAGAGATTGAACGACTGGAAGACAAAGCCGATCTCCGCGCGCAATAGTGTCATGTTGGTGGTGCGATCGCCGAGACGCTGACCGTCGACAACCAAGTCACCGTCACGGATCGTCTCCAAACCGTTCACGCAACGGATCAAGGTGCTCTTGCCCGAGCCGGATGGACCGCAGACGACGACGACCTCGCGCGGCGCGACGTCGAGCGTGATATCCTTGAGCACATGAAGTGGGCCAAACCATTTATTGACGGCGCGAAACTCGATCATGCTGGTTCAACCTTTCGGATTCTGCGGCGGCGTCACAATCGCACCTCGCCATGGGCCGCGCCCATTCGAAGCTCCAGACGGCGGGCGAGCATGATGAGCGGATAGCAGACAATGAAATAACCCACGCCGACCAGGAAGAAGACCAGGAGCCCATTCGGCACCCGCTGCACCACCAGCCAGCCGACCCGCGTGAGGTCGGTGAGCCCGATGGCCGAGACGACGGAGGAATCCTTGATCAGCAGCACGTACTGGCCAACCAGTGGCGGCAACACGATCCGCATCGCCTGCGGCAGCACGACCTGGCGCATCCTCTGCCACCGTGACAGCCCGGACGCCAGCGCCGCCTCGATCTGGCCGGTTGGAACGGCGCGGATGCCGGCGGCGACGATCTCGCAGATAAAACAAGCCGCGAGGTTTGTCAGAGCAATGATGCCGGCACTGAAGGCGTCGAGCTCGATGCCGAATTCCGGCAGAATGAAGAATATCAGAAAGATCTGCACCAGGAACGGCGTGCCGCGGATCAGGTCGACCCAGGAGCCGATCGCTGCGCTTAAAAGCCGGCTTCCACCAGTCCGAAGGATGCCGAGGCAAAAGCCGATCAGCGTACCGAGCACCAGGCTAATCAGCGACAACGCGACGGTCATGCCGAGGCCACGCAAGGCGAGGGGATAGCTGCCGGCGAGGCTCTGCAACTGCTGCCAGATCATGTCCGCGCTCCTGTCGGCGCCAATCCGAGCCAGTACGCGGATAGCGCCGCTAGCCCCTTCAGGCCGTAATAGAGCAGGAGGTAGAAGGCCGCGATGGTCATGAACCCTTCGGCGGGCATGAAGCGGTCGGAGGCGAGCAGTTGCCCGGCACGGGTCAGTTCGGCGACCGAAATCAACGATAGCAAGGCCGAATCCTTGACCAGCACGATCGCTTGGCCGAGCAATGGTGGAATCGTCACCTTGAAGGCTTGCGGCAGGATGACGAAGCGCATGCGTTGGATGAAGGTCATGCCCGAAGCGATGCCTGCCTCCACCTGGCCGCGGTGGATCGACAGGATGCCGGCACGGATGATCTCGGCAATATAGGCACCGCTGTTCAGCGACAAGGCGAGAATGCCGACAACGAGTTCCGGCAGGATGAAGCCGAGGCGAGGCAGACCGAAATAGAGGAAATAGAGCTGCGCCAGCAAGGGTGTGGCCCGCACCGCGTCGATGAAGGCCTTGGCGGGAAGGCGAAACAGCCGGGCGGGCTGCAGGTTCATGGCGACGAGCACGATGCCAACGGCGAGCGCACCGGCGAAGGAGAGGAGCGACAGCCACACCGTCGTGAAGAGACCCTGCCCGAACAAGGGCAGATATTCAACGATGGCGCGGAAGCTGAAGTTCTCGAGCATGGCGAATGGCCTATCCCAGACGGCGGAAGACGAAATGTCCCGGACGGTCTCGCGACGCCGAAGCGCGCGCGAAACCGGCCGGATCAGATGGATGCTTGAACCATGGGTCGGGCTTAGTGATCCTTCTTCCAGTTGTCGGAGTTGACCCAATAATCGAGGTTTTTCTGCAGACGGCCGTCGAGGGTGACCTGGTCGAGAAACTGGTTCATCCAGATCAACAGGTCCGGTTCGTCATAGCGCGTGGCGAATGCCAACGGCTCCTTCGACAGCATGTCGGGCATAATGGTGAAGCTGCCGGCCGGATAAGCCGTTGACTGACCCTTGACCGCCGAGACGTCGTTGACGCCGCAATCGGCCTGGCCGTTATTGACGGCATCGAGCAGCAGCGGGCCGCCACCCTTGTAGCTCTTGATCTCGGCATCGGGAAAGGCGGCCTTGGCCTCTTTCTCGCCGGTGGCACCGAGCAGTACCGCGATCTTGGTGCCCTTGGCCTTGCAGTCTCCGGTCGTGTTGAACTTGCCGCCGGCCTTGGTGAAGACGGTGCTGCCGGTATACATGTAGGGCTTGGTGAAGGCGACCTTCATTCCCCGCGCCAGCGTCGGCGTCATGTCGGCGACCAGGAGATCGGCCTTTCCGGACAACAGCGCCGGGATCAGGCCATCCCAGTCGAAATCAAGGAAGGTGATCTTCACGCCCATTTCCTTGGCCATCAATTCGGCGAGCTCGACCGAGCTGCCGGTCCGTTCGCCGGCCGCGTCGACCAACGAGAAGGGAGGGCCTTGTGTCTGCACCGCGACGCGCAGCTCGCCGCGCTTGGCGATGTCGTCGAGCGTTCCGGCATTGGCGGCGGCGGCGATACTGGCAAGCGCGACCGCTGCGGCGAAAAACTTGGTAATGTTCATTTCATATTCCTCCCGGTTGTCGTTGTCCTACCCACCCGTGGGTGCCTTTTGAACCTCGGCGCCGTTCCCGGCGGCGACCGCGTTCGAAACTCTCAATCCCAGCTGACCGTCTCGGAAACCCGGATGCCGCGCCTGGCCAACTCGTCGAGGAAGCGACCGTCCGGCACATGCATCAGCGGGTTGAGCAGGCCAGGCTTAGCGATCTCGCCGCGGGCCAACATCTGCGCCACGATGCTGGCGGGATAGCCGACGCCGCGGCTCATGCCGAACAGCCCGGACGTCAGGTCGCGCTCTACGATCAGGTCCGATGTCACTGTCTTGCGGCGGCCGCCTTCGCTGCCGGAGAACACGTTGCGCATCACGCAAAGATCCTTCTCATCGACACCATACTGTAATTGCGGACCGAGCATCCGGCCGAGAAATTCGCGCGGGCTGGTGCCAATGCCCGGCACCTTGTCTTCGGAGAGGAAGCCGAGTTCCTTCAGCGGAGCCCAAAAAGCCGACCAGCCCGGCCAACGCAGTGAATAGCGGCCACCGCGCCGCAGCCCTTTGGCATGGCCGAGCATGTCGGAATAGTGCGGCGCATCGCCGTTCGGAAAGGCCTCCAGCCTGCCGAGGCCCGCGAACTCGATCTGATGGATGAAACGGTTGTCGTGTTGCCGGGCGGCGGGCACGTCGACCCGTTCGCCGTTTTCGACCAGCACGCTGTCGCGATTCTGGCTCGTCAAGACCATGTCGAAGTTCCAGCTCACCTTATAGCGTAGCGGCTCGGTCGTCGCTTTCGGCTCGGGGATGCCGCCGCAATAGGAGTCGATGGAGGTGATGGTGTCGAACTGCCTGGCGGCACGCGCGTAAAGCACCAGATCGATGCCGGGGTCGAGCCCGCATTCGGTCATGATCGAAACGCCCGCCGTCGTGGCCGCGGGATCGAGATCGGCGATGGCCTTGCCGTAATTGGTGGTGACGAGCGGCGTGCCTGTGGCGATCGCCGCGAGAACCGCCTCGCGCATCAGCGGCTGCGGCAAGAGGTCGATGACCGCGTCGGCGTCCTCCATCACATCCGCCAGCGTTGGACCGATCGGGCCTTCCGGCACCACGAAACGAATGCGGCCAATGTCTGTCAGTCCGGCAAGCAGGGCCGCGCCATCCGGCGCGGTATCGAAACAGACCACTCGCTCGACACCGTCGCTGGCGACGAGATCGGTGATCGCGGCGCGCCCTTGCAACCCGAGGCCGCCAAGTACCGCGATCTTCACGCGCTTTCCTTTCGAGGATTCTCGTCCGACCAGCAACCTTCCGGCAGGCTGACCCACTTGTTGCATGATGCCATGACGACGAAGGTCTCGCTGCGCACGACTTCGCCCGGCTCGCCCGCGCCCGGGATCAACTCGCTGGTGACGCGGTAGAGATCGGCGACATCGCCGACCACTGTCACGTCGACGATAATGTCGAAGCGCCCGGTGACCACGCAGGCGGAGTTCACGAAAGGCAGCTCGGAGATGCGTTCCGCCAGTTTCCGGGCCTGCCCGCGCCCCTGGGCATTGATGCCGACAATGGCCGAGATCAATTCCGGACGCTCGGTCAGGTTCAGCAATCCGACGATCTTGAGCAGGTTGCGGCCCAGGAGGTTTCGCAAGCGCATACGCACTGTCGGAACAGAGATCGCCATCTTCTCGGCGAGGCGATTGACGCCAAGCTGCGCATCCTCCGACAGCAGTTTAACCAGTCGCCGGTCGGTCTGATCGAGATGTTCTCGCAATGGTCATGGCTTTCATAAATAGAAAAAATCTGAAGATATTTCTTATAAAACTGAAGATATCCTAGGCATTTTCTTTTGAAAGGCAAGCACATCAATCATTCGGCATTCAATCGACGAGAATGCGGGCCCTTCAGGGCCAGGCACGCCAAGGCGGCCGTCGGCGTTTTGCCGCGACGATTAACTCGCTCGCAAGATTCCACGTTCAATACGATCTTGAGGCGCTCTCAGACAACGACTGCGTGCGAATTCCTGGCGTATCGGCTAGCCAGGGTCGACGGTCACGATCCCTCGTCCGGTATGTTCAAGACCTCTCCGCACGCCTTGCAATGAACGGCGTCGGCGTCATGGCGCTGAAGGCCGCATCGGTGACAGGAATAGGTCACTTTGTGAGGGCGGACCACTGCCTGAGCAAGCCTGACGAATAGGGAGATGCCGACGATCATCGTCACAACGGAAGTGAGCTTGCCCAGCGTTCCCGGAAGCGTGATGTCTCCGAATCCCGTCGTCGTCACCGTCGCGACCGTGAAGTATAGCGCATCGACGAATCCTTCGCTTCCCTCCCTGTTGTAGAAGAAGGACGTATAGACGAACCCGGTTGCCATGAAGAGGAACACAAGGAGATTGATCACCGCCCGGACGACGTCGAGAAGGTACAAATAGCCGGCCTTGCGCAGCAAGTCCTTGAGCAGCGGACTGGTGCCGATCGCCCAGAACCGCATGATCCGCAGGAAAGCGAAATTGAAGAGCAGGTCCGGCAGCAACAGCGTGGCCAGCACCACGAAGTCGATCCAGGTCATCGGTCGCCGAATCCACTCGCGCAAAGAGAATGCGGCGACCGCCCGGCCGACCATCTCGGCGGCGATCCACACTGCTATCGCATAGTCGATGATCAGATAGGACGGACCGGATCGCAGGTACGGACCGAGCAGGAAGAAGGCGAGAATGGCGACGTCAATGGCAGCAAATACCAGCCGAAAGGCAATCGCCTGCCTGCCGTCGGCCCTATCGAGCCCTCGCAGCACCTGACGAAGCGAATTCTGCAGAGAGCCGTCGTCGGATTCGAAAGTTTTCATCCAGGGAATGTAGATCCCTCATCGGCGTCCGCAAGTCGCCGAAGAGATCCTTGTCCGGCAAATCGTTGTTCTCGTCTGGACAGGACTTGCCCTGCAGGGGCCGCCTCGGTCTCAGGCGACGGACCATCCACCGTCTACCAGCAGATTAGCGCCGGTAATCAGGCTCGCAGCCGGTGATGCAAGGAAGACGACGGCACCCACCACATCATCGGTCTCACCGATCCGGCCGAGCGGAATGTGACCGAGCGTCGCTTCCCGATTGTCGGCGTCGGATAGAAAAGGCGCTGTGCCATCGGTGTGAATGAATGTCGGCGATACGGTATTTACGGTGACGTCATAGCGTGCCCATTCGGCTGCAAGGCAGCGCGTGAGGTGATTGATGGCCGCCTTGCTCATGCAATAGATTGCCTCGCCGCGCAGTGCCACGGTGCCGGCCTGTGAGCTGATGTTGATGATCCGGCCGCCGTTGCGCTTGATCATGTGCCGGCCCACAGCCTGCGTCATCAGAAAGGTACCCTTGATGTTGACGTCGAGTATCTCGTCAAGATCCTTCTCTTCGACGAGTTCCGCGAGATTGCCTGGAGCCACGCCGACGTTGTTGACGAGGACGTCGATCCGGCCGAATGTCGCAAGCGCCGCGTCGACGGCTTGTGCGATATGGGCCTTGTTGGGGATGTCCAGTTCAACAGGGAGAACTTTTCGGCCCGCGCCCTCGAGTTCGGCAACCAGGTCCGCCGACGCCGCGACATCGCGGACCCCTAAAACAATATTGGAACCTGCTGCGGCGCAGGCAAGTGCGCAAGCTCGACCGATGCCGCGGCTCGCTCCTGTCACCAAAGTCACCTTGCCCTCAAGGCTGAAGTCCGGCGCATTCTTCTGCATCACGATGCCTCCCTCGATGAAGCTCCATTTATGGCAGTGTCGGCGTGCGGATGCCAGATATTCTCAGCATGCTGAGGAGTGTCTCTTTGACCAATGGGCGATCCGGCAACGTGGGACGCTTTTTCCGATACCTGCACACGACGACAGACGGCGCGGAAGGAAGCGGAGGAGCCCGCGCACCTGCACCATGGCCTGGAAAATCGGCAGCCGGTGGCCTAGCCGATCTGCATCAGGATCGGAAAGGTCTGCTGGAACCAGATCGCCACATTGCTGACCCATCCGAACAGGAAGGCGAGGCCGGTAAGCACGAGGAACAGACCCATCACCTTTTCCACCGTGCCGAGATGGCGGCGGAAGCGCGACAGGAAGCGCATGAAGGAGCCGGAAAAGCCGGCGGCGATCCAGAAGGGGATGGCAAGGCCGAGCGAATAGATGGCGAGCAGCCCGGCGCCGGAGCCGACCGTCTCGCGCGAGGCGGCAACGCCGAGGATTGCGCCAAGCACGGGGCCGATGCAGGGCGTCCAGCCGAAGGCGAAGGCAAGGCCCATGATATAGGCGCCCGTCAGCGTCGCCGGCTTGCCGCTGCCCTGGAAGCGCGCCTCACGCGCCAGCACCCCGATTCGAAAGAGGCCAAGGAAGTTCAACCCCATGACGATGATGATCAGCCCGCCGATCTTCGACAGGAGGTCGAGATGCTGGCGAAGCACCATGCCGATGCTGGAAGCACCGGCGCCGAGCGCCACGAAGACGGTGGCAAAGCCGAGCGTGAAGAGCAGTGCGGAAAAGAACACGCCGCGCCTGACGTCGGGCGCCACCGCCACTGCACCGCCGCCGCGAAACTGCTCGACGGAGATGCCGGCCATATAGCAGAGATAGGGCGGGACGAGGGGAAGCACGCAGGGCGACAGAAAGGAAAGCGCCCCGGCAATCAACGCGCTCCACAGGGAAATATCGGCAATCGACACGCATTCTCTCCGGCTGCAATCTGCGTGATGTTCCTAGCTTTGCAGGCAAGCGATTGCCAATCACCTTTTTGCGCGCGCGAGACATCTGTGTCTGAGCCCGCAAGAAATGTGCCGAACGTTTGCAAAAGGCAAAATTTTCGGTTGACCGGCATGGGTCGCCTGCCTATGTTCCGCCCACTTCCAGCCGGGGTGGTCACACCCGCGGAGAGGGAGAGCGTAGCTCAGCTGGTAGAGCAACTGACTTTTAATCAGTAGGTCTCGGGTTCGAACCCCGACGCTCTCACCATTTTAATCTTCAAGATAGCTGCCGCGATCTTAGATCAGCAGTCGCAGTAACGCGCCCTCGTCCTTCACCCCATGCTGGTACGAATGGATAACCCGCCGAGCAAGATCTTCGCGCTCGGTGTCTGTTGTGATTTGTCGCATCGAGCTGATGTGGTCGAATACTCTCTGGCAGAGGGCAACTTCTTCGTCGCTCAACACGGTTTGTGCGTCGGCTATCTGGGATCGGATCATGATCGCCCTCGCTTCCTTCGGATCGATAGGAGGGTGGAACATCTGCTTTTTAAGCGGGTGAAGGGAGACACAAGGTCGTGAGGTCTCACCCTCATTGTCGTGATAGGTCTTTGTCCCATCTGGCAACTAATTCTCGTTCGGCCCGCTCCACACATATGCAGAAGCCGGCTTTCGCTGGGCATTCCAGATCACTTCGTACCCTATCTTCTCAAGCGAGAGTAAAGCGCCAAGCCTTTCGTCATCTGAAAGGCTTCGCAGGGAAACGTTAAGTGCGTCCAGGCCGCCTAAATTGTAGAGGCTAACGAATACATTGAGTGACATTGTTCCTCTCCCGTTGGTACAGTATAACACGCAAAGAAATATTTGCTTAGGCCTAGATAAATATTTTCAACATCTAGTATAGCTCCAAAAATTTATTCAGATTTCCTTGTTTGGAGTGTGGGTTTGATTTGAGATGGGTAGCGCCTTGCGTCTTTCCCGCAGGAATTGAGCTTCACTCGGTGCCATGCCACCCATTGAAATTTCTGGAAGTTGTTATAAAATCAGTTCGTTGTGGTTACGTGTCACGTCAGCATCTGGGAGGATTGCGATGTTTCAAGGTATGCACGGCTCCAAGTCGGCACTGGGTCCAGAAGACCTCACAATGATCAAAGACATCTATGACGAATGGTGCGCCGCGCGCTGCTGCGCCAAGGATAGCCCAAGTGCAATCAAAGCAGCTCAAGAGTTGATCTCCATGTTCGAGCATGGGGTACGATCAAAAGATGATCTCCGCACTATGGTCGGTACAATAGGTGCGCATTTGCTCAAACACTGAAATGAGCCGATGGCGATCCGCTGCTGGCGAGCGCCTGCGCGAATGGCCTAACCTGTCGTTTATGTGCGTCGATACAGGTCACGCGACGGTTTAAGAAATTGGCTCAGACACAGGAACCAAATTCCGCTGCGGTCCGTTTTCTCCTCATCAACAACAGGAGAAATCCACCATGGATTGGAATCGTATCGAAGGAAACTGGAAGCAGGCGAAGGGCAAGGTCAAGGAGCAGTGGGGCAAACTCACTGACGACGATCTCGACCAGATCGCCGGCAAGCGCGACCAGCTGGAGGGCAAGATCCAGGAGCGGTATGGCATCGAAAAGGATCGTATTAAACGCGACATCGATGACTGGTCTGGTCGCCAAACTTGGTAGTCACAGAACAAAAACCCGGTGAAAGCCGGGTTTTTGCTGCCGAAGGAGTGGAGTTAAGGCGGCTGATGTCCGTCGGACGTCATGAATATCCGCCAAAAGCCAGGAGAAGGACGCCGAGCGCGATCACGGCGAGCGCCGGCCAGTTTTGCGATAGGCCGAGGAACCTGAGGCCTTGGCGCCGGGGTTCCAGCGTGGTGCCGCCTTGCGGCATTCGATGCGGATCACTCGGTCTTCGACCAAGCGCCGACGTAAAGAGAAAAAGAACTCCGCCGATGATGAGAGCGGCTCCGGTGAGGATTGCCCACATGGTGGCCTCCGCTAGCGATGAGGATGTGGATTAACCAAATCCGGACCTGATCGTTCCGTGAGCGGCTACTCACTTGAACAACCGCCGCGTCAGAACCAAAAGCGCTCGCATTGAATTTGACCGCTGAGCAATCCTGGAGATCCCTGATGGACAAGACACCGAAGACGGCCATCCGCGGCATGATGTTGTACGTACTCGCTCTTCTCGTCCTGGGGGTGCTGGCGGGGGCTGCGTACACGATCTATGGCCATCCCGCCGATCCGTCCGAGCGACCGGCGGCCGAGACGATTCCGCAAAAAGCTCCGGCTCCGCAGTAAGATACCTCTTTCCAAGTCATTGATTGATCGCCGTTCGAGAACAGACGATGACCGGGGAAGATGCCTGTCAAAATCCGGCGCCCACCCAGTCAGGTCGTACTGAAACGCCTGTGCTCCATGGCACCAGATCAGCAAGTGGCAAAGAATATGGCTTCGGAAAGCAAGCCCGACATCCTGTCGCAAGTCCTTCCAACCAGTATGGAACTCTTATTATAGGGAGAACAACCTGCGACAGAGAAAATCGGCATCTGCGCAGAAGCGATGAGATTGGGGAGAAGCAGTGGGGGCCAGCTCTGTCTGGAACCCTGAGAGAGTGCGCCGGAACAGAGGAGTTTACGGATGAGGGAACATGCAGTCGTGATATCAGGGGCAGGGCCGACGGGCCTGATGCTGGCAGGCGAACTGGCCTTGGCGGGCGTCGACGTCGCCATCGTCGAGCGCCGACCCAATCAGGAGCTTGCAGGTACGCGGGCCGGCGGTCTGAGTGCGCGCACGCTCGAGGTTCTCGATCAGCGCGGCATCGTCGACCGGTTCCTCGCGGAAGGGCAGATAGCCCAGGTCACGGGGTTTGCGGTCACGCGGCTTGATATCAGCGATTTTCCGACCCGGCACAATTACGGGCTGGCGCTGCGACAGAAGCATATCGAGCGCATTCTGGCCGGCTGGGTCGGCGAGTTGGCGGTGCCGATCTATCGCGGCCTTGAGGTAACGGGTTTCGCGCAGGACGATACCGGCGTCACCCTTGATCTCTCCGATGCCGCGTTGCTCAGGGCAGGCTATCTCGTCGGCTGCGATGGAGGCCGCAGTCTGGTTCGCAAGGCTGCCGGCATCGCGTTTGAAGGATGGGATCCGACGACCGGCAACATTCTCGCCGAAGTAGAGATGGACGAGGAGCCGCCATTGGGCATCCATCGCACGGCCCTTGGCATCTATGCCTTCGGCAGGGAGGAGTATGAAATTCACGACGGCAAGATCGTCTTTGCCAAAGAGGGTCCGATCGGCGTGATGGTGCCGGAGACGAATGCCGGCGCGACGACTGAACCGACGCTCAGTGATCTCAAAGAAGCGCTCATTGCTGCATTCGGAACGGATTACGGACTCCATCGCGTCAACTGGATTTCCAGGTTCACCGACATGTCCAGGCAGGCAACGGCCTACCGCAAGGGCCGGGTACTCCTCGCTGGCGATGCCGCCCATGTGCATTCTCCGGTCGGCGGGCAGGGCCTGAATACCGGTGTGCAGGATGCCGTCAATCTCGGTTGGAAGCTGGCCCAGGTGGTTAAAGGGAGATCGCCTGACGCCTTGCTCGACACCTATCACGCCGAACGGCATCCGGTTGCGGCCCGCGTGTTGCGCACGACGATGGCGCAGGTCGCATTGCAGCGCACCGACGATCGCACCGAAGCCTTGCGTGACATTGTGACGGAGTTGCTTGGCATGGAGGAGCCGCGCAAACGGATCGCTGCCGAAATGTCCGGATTGGCGATTCGCTACGAGTTCGGCGAGGGGCATCCGCTGCTCGGCCGCCGCATGCCTGACCTCGACCTCACCACGCCTGATGGTCCCACGCGCGTCTATAAGCTGCTCCAGGATGCGCGGCCGGTGTTCTTGAACCTCGGCGCGGCCGGCAGCTTCGACATCGCGCCGTGCTCGGACCGCATCAAATTGGTTGACGCCGGATATGACGGCGCATGGGAGCTGCCTGCGCTGGGCTTGGTCTCCGCGCCAATGGCAGTGTTGATCCGGCCGGATGGATATGTGGCGTGGGTAGGCGACAGGACGCAGGATGGTCTGCAAGAGGCGATGAATAGCTGGTTCGGATCACACGGCTAAACGCCGAAAAGCGCTGACCTAAGCGGCGAGCGAGATCGGATCGCAATCCGATATCGTCGTGGCATCCGGCATCGGCTTACCCCGGCGTTCCCATGTCCGGCGGCTGATGCCGAAAGCCTCCCAGGGGCGCACTTGGCTGAAAGAATTGGCGAGATAATCGGCTCTGGAAAGCGCGCCGGCGGCACGGCGCTGCTCCTCTTTTCGGCTTCGGTCCCGCTGCCGCCGCTTTTCCTTTTGAAGTTTTGCTCTCTTCCGTTTCGGCACATCGAAGGCACCGATGGTGCGGATATCGAGGGCGCTCCGTTCTGCGTAGCTTAAGTGCAAAGCATGGCCGAGGGCGTCGGCGGACAAGTCGGAAAAGCGCAACTTTGTCCGCTCGTAGATGACGTCCTCTATCTCGGCTTTGCCAGCCCAGGGAAGCCATCGCGCCGCCCAGCCGAGGACCACCTCGACAAACTCTTCCTTGAATTCGACCAAGGCGAGGCCGGCGATCACCTCGACGTAAATCAATGCGTCATCGGCCTCCGGCACGATGTCTCCGTGGCGATGCCTGATCAATTTTTCGATCTCGCGCATCCGGCCGCGGAAATGGTTCCAACGGCTGGCCCGCGTACGGCGCTGGACGGCCTTGTAACCCAGCAGACAGTCGCCGACCTTGATGGCCGTAACATTCCGCGACAAGCCATCCGGCTGGTCCGCTTTGGCAGTCCGCTTTTCCGATTGAGTCGCTTCATCCGGACCCATAAGACGAGCCATCAATTTTCCTTTGCCATCTGCCTTGGGGGGCCGAAACAGCTGATTGTAAAGGAAGGCCGAGGGGGTGATCATCCACTTTTTGCGGTGATCACACGTCATTCTGCGAAGAAGCGGCGGTGGGGGAGATTGCCTGTTGCGGCCTAAATCATTCGCCGGATTTCGTTGACGAGAGGCGCCAACTCGCGGTGGAAGCTTTTGATCATCGCTTGTAGAAACGGCCCAGGGCGCAGTTGGTCTTCATCGATCTCATATCCTGCATTGCGCGCCAGCATCGTCAGAAAGACCAGCTGGATCCGTCCGTTACCTTCGCGGAATGGATGGATCGCGTTGATTTCCGCCAGAAACCATGCTGAGTCTTCAGCGAAGGCGTCCTTTTTTCCGGTTTGGGCGAGATATTCGCGGCTTGCCAATTGAGCAAACAGCCGCTTGGCCTCCGGCTCGATATATTCAGGATAACCGAACCAGTTGTCACCCTTGCCGGTGCGGATGGTTCTGATATTCCCGGCCCACTCGTATACATCCTGGAAAAAATGATGGTGCAGCGCCCGATAGTGCGCGAAATCCCAATTGCCCTCTGGCAGAGCTTCCGTTGCGCGGGAATCGAACATCAGCTGTTCGAATTGATTAAGCTGCTCTTGATCTTCGATATCTGCCTTGTTGCGTAGGACGTGAGTGCCTGGATAACAGAGCGGATCCTCGACGGCATTGTAACGGACCACCCGTCAGACTTTCTTGAAGGCTTTAAGTATCTCTCGGCGGTAAGCGTCCCCCTTGAGGTCGCCGGACGTTAGTTTCTGCGACAGCGCCTTGGAACCGGCACTCATCTTCAAACCTTCGACCGCGGCGAATTTCTCCGCCTTCTTTTCACCGATCGGACGTGTGACAAACCGGCCGGATTCAGCAGATCGACCTAATTTCGTTTCTTTTGCCATGTCGCATCGTACCATCCAACCCAACCCTTTGCCTACTGTCTTATGACCGGAAAGGTACTGTTAAGTCGCTGTTCAGCGATCCATCGGCGCGGAGGATTCATCGTCCGTCCGATCGCCGGAAAGGGAAGACGCGGTTGAGCCACGACATTTCCATCAGCACGTGTCTGCAATCAGCGGAAGCCGAAGAAACTCAAAATCGCGAGCACGATAACGACAGCGCCGACAAGCCAGATCAAATTGTTCATGGGAAAGCGTTCTCCTGTTTAGTGTCGGGCCATTGTGACCCGATCACTTAACGGTGAGGCAGGGCTTGGAGTTCCCAACCGGTCCAATTGCTGTAGCGTGCCACCTTCGGCGCAGGACCAATTTCCGGCTCTATGCCTTTCAATAGCTGCACGAGCGAGCATTGCTGGGTCTGAACCCATCCGCACATGCCGGGTTTACCGATGTATTCCGCTGATATTGAAAGTCCTGGTGATCCTGCCTTGCAGGCGATGTGCAGGAAGACGTGAACGCGGACACACTGATCAGCACTCCCACTACCAATGGAAAAAATCGGTTCATCTGAACGTCTCCTCACAAGCCTGTCATGGTCGCAATCTACCATGCCAACGCGAGCCTATACGAAAACTTGTGGCCCGCTAGATCACGCTCACCTGAGCCGAAACATTCGCACGATTGATCAATCAATCTATAATCGTGATGTGTCGCGCCTCAGTTGATGATTAAATTCACGTAAGTCTAGCCTGGTCGGGCTATTCTGTCGTTATGGAAGTAGTTTCGCGACGTTAATAGTCAAGTGGACGCGATTTCGACTTGAATAGATTGCGATTTTTGAGTAAAATTACACCATAAAAAAGTAATATAAATGGGAGGATACTATGTCGTCAACTCGGTTCGATCCGATTCTGCTTCATCGTCAACATATCATCGATGAGGTCACGTGCCTCGATGAAATCTTCGATGTTCTGGACGGGTGGCCGGAGGACAAACGGGGTTTGGCGTATGACACGCTGTTGAAGGCGTGCAGAGATGCGGCCAATGGGCGTTTCCCGCTGAGCGCTGCGCGCGAGAATTTCCGGCGGTTCCTGAAGATGGCTGGCGTCCTTGCGAAGGTCGAGGGTGGCCCCAAATTCGACGGACCGATGAACCACCAAATTGGTAATGCTTAGTAAGATTATAGGCCTGTTGCGGGCCGTCTGCATGGCAGGGAGGGCGCGCCGTCACATCAGTTGCGGCGCGTTCTGGTTTCGATATCTGCTGATCGGATGATCGCCTATTTCTTGGCACAAGGCGCCGCGGCAAGCCCTGCAAGAGGCAGCCGGCTATTCGGGTGTCGGATCCAGCAGATCTTAGTTCACGCCGGCATTGGCCCAGTCGCATCGGAAGACGAGCATGGGCTTCGAAAACCCCTTGAACCGTCGGCGCGTTGCGTGAGCGAAGAGATCGGCGGCGCCGTATTCCCGAAAAATATTCTCCGAGACGAGGATCTGGTCGCTGGAGGCTGCCGCACAGAGTCGCGCGGCAAGTTGCACGGTCGTGCCGAAGAGGTCGTTGCTGTCCTCGACCGGCTCGCCGCAGTCCAGTCCGATGCGGATATGAATCGGCTCGGTGTTTCCGCCGTTGTAACGCTCGAATTCCCGCTGGATCGCCATGGCGCATTCGACGGCTGCCGTTGTCGCGGCGAAGGCCGCCATGATGCCGTCGCCGGTGTGTTTCACTTCGCGGCCTGAATTCTGGCTGAGGCATCGGCGCACGACAGCGTCATGGGCCCTTACCATTTCGGTCGCAATGCGGTCGCCGAGGCGCGATGTCATCGCCGTCGATCCGACGATGTCGGTAAAAAGGATTGCCCGGTGGCCAGGATCCACCTGAGCGGAGGATTGGCCGGGGGCCGGCTCAGGGTCATGGATTCGGCCTAGAAAAGCCTCAACCGCGGACAGGGCGACCTCGACGATCTCGCCGGCGACGAAGCCATGGGCCTCGCGATGCACGCATTGCGCAGTCTCCGCATCCGGCGCATCCACGAGGCAAAAGGCGGTCCCGCGCCGCTGATCGAACCAGTAGGTCAGGAACTTGACGCCGTACTTGTCCTGGATATCGAGATCCATGCGATGCGCCCGGGCAACGTCAGCCGCTGACGTTCCTTCAAGAAAGTGCCGGTCCATGAAAATAGGCATCGCGCGCTCCTCCCAGATCCGCCGCGTGCAGGAGATGGCATTGTACGACCGGGACGAAACTCCGTCCACCTCTGGCACAATCAATGAATGATTAGAGAGGTTCTTGCTTCCAGCAATGCATATGAGTTGCTGTAATCCTTATAGAGTATAAAAGGAAAGACTGAGTTTTAATCAGCGGGAGTGGGATGGAAAGCCCGATATTTACCATAATCAGTCGCTTAATGACTGGTCGGGGGAGCTGTCGGGGTCTTCAGGCGTTCCATGTTCTCAAACGCGGCGGCTGCCGGACCCGGGAGGGATGGAGAAACACGTCTGTTACGGCCATGATTGACCTGAGCATAATGCCG
Organism: Rhizobium sp. SRDI943; assembly: GCF_057653695.1. Taxonomy (NCBI): domain Bacteria; kingdom Pseudomonadati; phylum Pseudomonadota; class Alphaproteobacteria; order Hyphomicrobiales; family Rhizobiaceae; genus Rhizobium; species Rhizobium sp. SRDI943. Next base: position 1,868,557 of record NZ_CM172787.1, read on the forward strand.
AAAAGTGTGAGCGGTTTTCGGAAGACATCATGCTCTAACTCTATAGTGTGGAACAGGATTCAGATTTCAGGCCGACCCGGGCCTAAATCATCCTGTTCTAGGATCAAAAGCCAAGCTTTCGTCCCGGTAGGCGACCTGCCAACGGCACGCAAATTGCATCGTATTCCATAGCTCCACCGAAATTGGGAAAAGCTGTAGCAAAGTGAGACAGACGGCACATTTTCGACCGGTTGGCTTGGCCTCAATGGGGCTCGGCCATTATGCCGTTATTAACTCTGTGTGGGACGCCGCGCGCACGCTCCTGCGCGACTGGCCGGTAGACGACGGCGAAGAGTATTTCGAGGCCGTCAAGTCGTGCCTGGATGCGATTATCGGCGACCTCCCACCGGAACACGTTCGGGCAGCCTTCATCAGGGCTGCGCAGGAGGCCGGCATTGCCGTCATAGAAGCGGCGGACTGAATACTCTCCGCGCTTCCCCACCTATCCTCAACGCCAGATCGTCCCGACGCTTGACTTTTCCTGCCGAAGTTCTAACTTAGAACAAAACAGGAACATTGGAGATGATCATGACGCATACGGAACAGGTGATCGCCAACGCCCTCGCGCTTGTCGAAGCGTCCCGCGCAGCCCGGGAGCGGGATCAACAGCGGCGCGCCGCCTGGCAGAGAAAGGTCGAACTCAGTCGGCCGCTGCCGCCATTGCCGCGTCCGGTTCAATTGCCGTTGGCGCTGAACTGATGCGGCCGGCAAGGATCTTGGAACCCGGTCAGGTGCGCTCCGAACAAGTTGGGTCCGATCAGGCTTGGCCCGATCAGGCCTGGGAAATCGAAGCCGTGCTTGCCTGGCATGACGACAATGCCAAAGCGGCGATACGTTCCCTGCTCGACGACTGCAAACATCTCCGCCAGCAACTAGCGCTGGCGGAAAGCGTGATGAGCCGCGGGATGGCCCGCGGATGGGCGCCGCGATACGAGCGCGACGCTCTCTGAAATTGAGGCGATCCGAACCGGCAAGAGGCTTCAGCCGCCGGTAGCACTCGTCTCCGGATCGATTGCGGGCAGCCGGCTGCGGGCGATGACGGCTCCGACCAGTGCGATCGCCACCACGGCGCCGATCCATGCGCCATACAAGCTCTGCCCGAGAATGACGCCGGCAAGGACCGGCGTGACGATGTCGGTGACGGCGACGAGCGACTGCGTTGCTCCCATGACGATGCCCTGGCGTTGCTGCGGCACATGCACGGAGAGTGCTGCAACGAATGTCGGCCGCGCCAATGCCACGCCCGTGCTGATGCAAAGGACGGCGAAGGCGAGGGTAACGATGTCGGTGGCGAGGCCAGCCGTGACATAACCAATTGAGAGAATGGTGAAGACCAGGACGATCAGGCCTCGCTCAGAGAAGGCGCCGCCGAGCCATCTCAGCAGGAAAAGCTGGACCAGGACGTTGATCGCACCGTCGGCGCTCAGGAGGTAACCCAGCTCCTTCGGACCGAACGCATGTTCATTCCAGGTGAATGTATCCGCCAGAAAAACGGCGAGCTGCGAACTGAACATCCCGTATGAGAAATAGTGGCAGAGAAGAACGGCGACGAGGACGCGGATGACCGGCGAGGCGAGCAGGGTTCGGAAGGAAACCTTCTCGCCGACCGTCTCGTCCGCTTCGCTGTCGTTGCCGAACCGGCCGGGCGCATCGGCGCCTTTCAGCCAAAGCCCGGTCACCAGCATGCTGGTCGCCGACAGGGCAAGCGCGACCCAGATCGGCGCCGTCAGAGACGTGTCGGCAAGGTATCCGGAGAGGCTCGGTCCGATCATTCCGCCAAGGCCGAGGCCCGCACTCAGAATGCCGATGGCCTGGCGCCGGGTGGTGGCGCTGCTGTTGTCGGCAGCATAGGCTGCCGCGGCCGAGAAATTGGCTGCGGTCAGGCCGAGCAGGATCCGCGCCAGCAGCACGAAGACGACGCTGTTGGCAAGCGCCAGCAGCAAAAGGCTGATCAACGCTCCGGCCTGGCTGGCGAGCAAAACCCTCTTGCGTCCGCAACGGTCGGAAAGTTGACCTAGCCAGGGCGCGGCAACGAACTGGCTGAGCGCTTCCGCACCGAGAACAAGCCCGAGAACGAGCGGCGACGCCCCGAGATTCCGGAGGTAGAAAGGCAGGATCGGCAGAATGGCGCCGCTGCTGGCGGCATCGAGGCTGACGATGATGAAAACCGGCAGCATCCGCCGCCAGTCAAGCCTCTGCGACGCGGCGCTTGCGGCAGCATCGATCGGACGCAGTTCGTCGCTCATCACATTTCTCTCTGATTGAGGCTAGGACGGTGCGCGCGGGCGGTCGCCCTGAGAAACTCGCGTCGACGCATTTCTCCGGCGCGCCACGCGATCGCGGCGGTTTTTTCCGAAACCGGCTCCAGCAGCGCGTCCTTTCAGACGCGCCGAGGCCGTGACGCTTTGAGTTGCCGCTTACGCAGCAAGGCCGACATTTGCGAGATAGGCTTCCAGAGCCCAGGCGTGAGCGGACGCAATGATAGCGCCGACATAGCCATCCGGACGCACGAGCACCCAGTCGCCCGATGTCAGACCGTAGGCATCATGGAAATGCCCGCCTTCATCGATGACATCTCCGCGCTCGCCGATCCTGTGGATATGCAGGCCCGGGCGCGGCGGCACGGCGGCTTGCTCGACCTCGTAGCCGAGCAGCGTCCAGTGCGGCCCCCTGAACAGTTCGAACAGGCGCGTTGGCTGGCCGGCGACACCTTTGAGCGGCGCATCGGGCGCACGGTCGCCCGCAAGCAGGCCGGCGTTCCGCTCCGGCTTTTCCAGGGCGAAGGAGGAGGAGGGATAGCCGATATCGAGTTGATGCACAACGCGGCCGCGCCGCATATCGCCTCGCTTCATGGCGTCGAGAAGATTGGTCGCCAGACCGAGAACGGCGGCGGCGACCGGGCGGCGCTCTTCCTCATAGCTGTCGAGCAGCGCGTCGGGGGCGCCCGCAGCGACCGCAGCCAGTTTCCATCCGAGATTATAGGCGTCCTGAACGCTGGTATTCAGACCCTGTCCGCCGGTCGGCGGATGCGTATGGGCGGCATCGCCGACCAGGAAGACGCGGCCGAGCCGGTAGCGATCGGCAAGCCGGGCGTTCATATGGAAGGCTGACGCCCAGGAGACCGATCGGACCTCGATGTCGTCGCGGCCGGTGCGTTCCTTCACCAGGGCGGTCAAGCCTGCCGCGGAGAGGTCGACCTCGCCTTCGAGCGGGATGGGTCCCTGGATCTGGAACAGGTCCGTCCCCGCCAGCGGGCAAATGGCGATCTGCCGCTGCATGTCGCCATCGCCGAAGCGATGCCATACCTCTCGGTCCAACCCTGTCAGAATGACATCGGCGACCATGGCGCGCACGCCGAGCGTCTTGCCGGGAAAGCCGATATCCAGCGCATGGCGCACAAAGCTGCGGCCGCCATCGGCGCCGACGAGCCAACGCACGCGGATGGTCTCTTCACCGGATGTGCCCTTAAGTCGAGCAGTCACGCCCGCCTCATCCTGTTCGAAGCCGATGAGTTCGCATCCGAATTCGGGGCGATGCCCAAGCTCGAGCAGGCGTTCGCGCATCACGCCTTCGGTCAGGAACTGCGGCACCATCAGCGGAAGATGATAGGGCTCGGCCGGCGTCGGCTCGCCACCCACCACAGCGTCGGATTCGCTGACGCTGCCATCGTCACGATATTCCCGCTGCCTGGGATAGGTGCCGCCTTGGGCGACGATCCGGTCGAGAATGCCGAGATCCTCGAACACTTCCTGGCTCCGCGGCTGAATGCCCTTGCCGCGGGAACCGCGGAACGGGTCGTTCAATTTTTCGATCAGGCGGAAGGATACACCCCGCCGAGCCAGCTCGATCGCCAGCGTCAGGCCGGCAGCCCCGGCGCCTGATATCAGCACGTCGACTGTGGAATTCTCTGTCATTGATTTCTCCATGTGTGTATTATGCACATAATAGGAGAATCGGCATGGCGTCAACAAAGAATGTGCAAAATACACATATAAGCGGAAAGCTGCGCGAGCTGCATGGGGCTTTGATCGAGATCGTCAGCGTCATGAACCGCCCGCAGCGCGACGAGCAGATGGTCCGCGAGGCAGGCATTTCGCTCGATCGCGCCCTGTTTCCGCTGCTGGTCACGATCGAACGGCTCGGTCCCATCGGGGTGGTCGAACTCGCCGACCGCGCCGGGCGCGATTACACCACCGTCAGCCGTCAGGTCGCCAAGCTCGAAAGTCTCGATCTGGTGGAGCGCCGCGGCAATGCTACCGACCGCCGCGTGCGCGAGGCGGTCATCAGCCCGAAGGGCAAGGCAATGACCGATCGCATCGATATCGCCCGCGAGCGGATGGGCCGCGCCATTTTCGAGAGCTGGGACGAACATGACTTCAATGAACTGGTGCGGCTCATGCGGAAGTTTGCCGAGGATATCAGCGGCGATATCGGCAATGGCGCGGGAGAAGCTGCGGGCGAGGGCGGACGGCAAGCGGATTAGCCTCTAAATTCCTCCTTGATATGTCGGGTGAATTCACCGGAGCCATTGCGCCGGCGCGTCTGCGATGATCTTGTAGCGACCTGCAATCGCAACGTTTTCCGGTGATTCCCAATGTTCGATATTCTGTGGCGCGGCCTGGTGATCGGCGCCGGCGCAACCATCCTCATGGACCTCTGGGCGATCCTGCTCACCCAGTTCGGCCAAGCGGCCCCCAATTGGGCACCGGTTGGACGCTGGTTCTGGCACCTCCGCCGCGGCAAGGTCTTTCACGAGAGCATTGCCGACGCCGAGCCCTATGCCAATGAGCTGGCGCTCGGCTGGATCAGCCATTACGCCGTCGGCATTCTCTATGGGGTGATCTTCGCCATCATCATGGGCTCAGGCTGGTTGGCGGCCCCGACATTTCTTCCCGCCTGGATCTTCGGCATCGTCACCGTCGGGGCAGGGTGGTTCCTGCTGCAGCCGGGCCTCGGCATCGGCTGGGCCGCTTCCAAACATCCGACCCCAAACAAGGTTCGGTGCTTCAACCTTCTCGCCCATACGGTTTTTGCGCTGGGGATTTATGGCACGGCATTGATCATTGGGTGAGCTCGGGGTCTGCTCGCCTCGCCCAATGAGGATCGCCGCCTGCCCCTCACACTAACCCTCTCCGCGTAAACGGGGCGAGGGGACGTGCCCTGCGAGAGGTTGTCGAGGAACGGAGAGGTGAGCGGCAATCCCCCTTCGCCCCGCAAGCGGGGAGAAGGTGCCGGCAGGCGGATGAGAATCTGTGTTGGTTGTCAAGGGGGATTTGGGGTCCAGAGGCGATCCTGAGATAGAAGGCAGTTTGCCAGAACGAGCAATTTACGCATGACGGCGACCAAGATGACCTTCGCTGGTTTTCCTGCGGCTTTGAGTGTGTCTGCGAAACGAGCAAGGGTGGGATTGTAGCGACAGGCAGACAAGGCGGCCATGTAGAGCGCGCGCCGGGGTGCGGGCCTGCCGGCGCGGATGGAACGACGTCCGGTTCGGGCACCGCTGTCGTTAGCGATTGGGGCAAGCCCTGCCAGCATGGCGGCCTGCTTGCCCGAACAACTGCCCAACTCGTCCATGCCGGCCATCAATGCCAGGGCCGTGACGCGGCCGATGCCGGGAATGGAGGTGAGGATCTCGGCCTTGCGGTAGAGCTGCGGATCCTCGCCGACACGTCGCTCGATCTCTTTGTCGAGACGTTCGACATGCTGTTCCAGCCGACGCACGAGACGGTTGAGTTCGCCGCGCAGAAGGGCGGTGGTGGCAGTCTTGCTGCGGTTCTGCAGGGCGGTGATGTCGCATTTGGCTGCCGATCGTGCATTGACCAGCTCCTGCAAGGCCTCAACGTGAGGACTTGGCGGCGTGTCGGCCGGCGGGCGCAGGCTCTCGGCCAGGAGCGCCAGGAAACGGGCATCGAGACGGTCGGTCTTGGCGAGATAGCCGCAGGCACGGGCAAACATGCGGGCGCGCAGCGGATCGACCACGGCGACGGCAAAGCCATCGAGCCAAAGCGAGCGATGGGCGGGGCGATGGAACTTGCCGGTTGCCTCCATCACGATGCTTTTGGGCCGATGCCTGGCCAGCAGCCGTTTCAGCTGGCGGATGCCAGTCTTGTCATTGCTAAACCGCCGGCTTTCGCCCAGCGGATGCAGATGAATATCGAGCCACTCTTTACTCACGTCCACACCGGCATAAACTACCGGCATCGCGTCTTCTTGGAACGAAACCTTGCCTTGCATGCGGGACTTGCTCCCCATCATCTGTTCAGGACAAACGCGAGGACGGCCGGACCAATCTCATCCCCGGTTCACGCCAAGGGGCCTGCGGTCCCGGCCGTCCGCACTCCGGCGGATGGCCATCCGCCGGAGTGCGCACCAATCATCCAACAATCAGTGCAAATTGAACATGCAAGGGGCAACCCTTGCCAGAGGGCTCCATGTGCCCCTCATAGCGGCAGCCTCAATCGAGCCTCACCTTACCGCGCAGCCCAGTTGGCGCCGCGGCGGAAGATGGTCTTCATCTGGGGAACGTCGAATTCCTTGGCCTGATGGCCGAGCGAGGAATAGAAGACCCGGCCCTTGCCGTATTTCCGCTTCCAGACGACGGGCATGACGACGCCGTCGATCCAGTAGGCGTGTTCGCCGGTGAACTTGGTCGTCGCCAGAACCTCGTTCGAGGGGTCGACATGCATGTAATATTGCTCTGACGTATAGGGAAAATCGGCAATGCCCTCCATGAGCGGATCGTCGGGCCGGGTAATGTTGACGGTATAGTCGATGATGTTGCCGGGGTGAGCCACCCACTGGCCGCCGATGATGAACTGGTAGTCGACGGAGTCCCGGAAGGCATCGCCCGCGCCGCCGTGATAGCCGGCGATACCGACGCCGCTCTCGATCGCCGTGGCGAGGTTCTTCACCTCCTCCTTCTCGATCTTCGACATCGTCATGATCGGCACGACGAGGCTGAGATCATGGACGGAGGGGTCGGCAAGCGCCTCGGTGCCGTGTTCGAGATAGACCTTGAAGCCGTCTTCCTCGAGCATGGTCTTGATGATTTCGGCGCACTCCTGCGGCTCATGCCCGCTCCAGCCGCCCCAGACGATCAGTGCTTCACGCATAGTCTTTCCTCCTGAAACTTATTTCGCCAGTCGTCCGTCGACGATGGAATCGGACAGCGGCGCAGGGCGCTCCGTTGCCGTGGTGATCGCGACCGTGCGGCCGGTCGAGGCGGCGGTGTGGAATGCTTCCATGACTTCGAGCACATGCAGCGCCAGATCGCCATTGGCGCGGTGCGGCCGGTTGGAGCGGATCGCATGCGCCATGTCGGCAACGCCGAGCGAGCGATAATTGCCGTCGGCATAAGGCGATGTGACCGGCTGGTCCTCGAACGGACCGCCCTTCTTCAGATATTCCACAGGGCCGCCGAACTTGTTCGGATCGGGAACGATCAGCGTGCCCTCGGTCCCGTAGACTTCCAGCGGCACATGTTTGTGGCCGGCGACATCGAAGCTCATAGCGATCTGCACGACGGCGCCATTGGCAAAGGCCATCATGCCGGTGACATGGGTCGGCACATGCACGGGAATGCGTTCGCCATTGCGCGGTTCGCTGGTGATCAGCCGTTCCGCCCGCGGTGTCGTCGCAAAACCCGCAACTTGTGAAACCGGTCCGAGAAGATTGACGAGATCGGTGATGTAATAGGGACCCATATCGAGCATCGGCCCGCCGCCGACCTCGTAATAGAAGGCCGGGTTCGGATGCCAGCGCTCATGGCCCGGGCACATGAAGGTTGCCGAGCCGCCGACCGGCTGGCCGATGACGCCTTGGTCGATCAAGCCACGCGCCGTCTGGTGGCCGCCGCCGAGGAAAGTGTCGGGGGCAGCGCCGATGCGCAGATTCCTCGCCTTGGCGGCCTCCGCCAATTTTTTCCCTTCCGCGAAATTAATCCCGAGCGGCTTTTCCGAATAGGTGTGCTTGCCGGCATCGAGCGCCTGCAGCGCCACGGCAACATGGGCCTTCGGGATCGTCAGATTGACGATGATCTCAACCTTGGGGTCGGCGAAAAGCTCTTCGACGGTCTTGACGGGAACGCTGAATTCCGCAGCCTTTGCTTCCGCCAGCTGCCGGTTGAGATCGGCGACACCGCGGATGTCGAGAATGGGAAAGGATGCCATCGCCGTGAGATAGGCGCCCGAAATATTGCCGCATCCGATGATGCCGATACCGACCTTGTCCATGAATTCCTCCATTCATCGTGCCATTGATTTTGATTGTGCCGCCCGTCAGAGCGCCGGCCCTGTCGTGCTCCAGGGCGATTCGTAGAGTTCGTAGAGCGCCACCGCAGCGGCACCCTGCGCCCAGAAATCATCGGTCGAATCGTCGAAGACGAGTTCGCTCACCCCGCGCAGCGACGGCGGAATGGCGAGCGCATAAGCATCGCGCAGGCTGTTGAGAAAGGGTTCGCCGAGCGCCAGGCTCGACCCCACAAGAATGACCCGCGGCGGCGCAAACAGCGTGACGATATTGGCAATGGTCAAACCGACCGCTTCGCCGGCGCGGATGGCGGCACTGATCAGCCGGTCGTCATCGGCCTTGATCAGCGCCTGGGCATGGTTCATGCCGCGGCCGAGACGGATCGCCTCGGCAAACCGCCCGTCAGCCTGTTGTTCTCCGAGGATCGCGCTTTCGCCGGCCTGGCTGAAAAGCCGGACGACGCCATTTGGTCCCATGCCGAGCACCAGGTCGCCGAGATTGTGGCTGAGGCCGCCGGCACCGCGAAACAGGCTGTTGCCGTGCAGGACCCCGAGACCCAGTGTCTGCTCCAGCGAAATCAGCACCATATCTTCGAGATCGCGCGCCTTTCCAAACCAGTGATGGCCAAGCGTAATGGCGTGGGCGTCGCTTTCGACAATGGTCGGCGTTGCCAGCCGCGTCGACATTTCGGCGGCGAAATTGACATTGGTGTCGCGAAAGATCGGACTGCTTCTGATATAGCCGGTACGGTGCTCGATGACGCCGGGAAAGCCGAGGCAGACGCTGTCGACATCCTCCAGTGAAAGCCCGGCATCGACGACGCAGCGCCGGACACCATCCTCGACGAGATCGGCGATGACGCCGATCGGCTGCCGGTCGATGCGGATCGGCAAGGCAAGCTTCGACAGCACGTCGCCGCGGAAATTGGTGACGACGAAAACCATCCTGTTGGCGGCGATCTTGGCGCCGACCACGCGGGCCGCATCGGGATTGAGCTCCAGCATCACCCGCGGCCGTCCGCGCACAGCCTCATTGCGGATATCGCCTTCGTGACGCGGCAGGATCAGCCCGTCGTCGAGCAGCGAGGCGGTGATCGCCGAAACGGTCGTGGTGGAGAGTTCGGTACGTTCGCTGATCTCTATCCGCGAGATCGGACCATGGCGCCTGATGGTATCGAGCACGTTCAAGCGATTGATCGCGCGCATTAATTCGGGATCTGCGGTCTTCATGGGAACTAGCCAGGCGAGCGTTTCGTGGGGCGGAACCCAAATATTTTTAACGGGTTACGAAATAAATAGCAGGGAATTCAGTGGTCCTGTCAAGCGCATTTGATAAAAATAGAGGCATTGGGTTGACAATATGCCAAAGCTCCGTTGAATTAATCCGCATAGGGGAAAAATTGTGAGGACAGGACCCCTGGGAGGAAAAATCATGACTTTTAGGTTCAAGAGCGCCGCTTTTGGCGGCAGGAGTATCGCATCCATGGCCGCGGCTGCCGGCATGTTGCTGGCCGGAGCAGGTGCGGCTTCGGCGGCGACGGTCGTCAAGTGGCTGCATCTCGAGCTCGACCCGAAATATGTCGCGGCCTGGGAAGACATCGTCAAGAAATACGAAGCCCAGCATCCCGACGTCGATATCCAGATGCAGTTCCTCGAAAACGAGGCCTTCAAGGCCAAACTTCCGACATTGCTGCAATCCGACGACGTGCCGGATTTCTTTTTCAGCTGGGGCGGCGGCGTCTTGAAGCAGCAGTCCGAAACCGGCGCGCTCCAGGATGTGACGCCGGCGCTGGATGCCGATGGCGGCAAATTGCGCGGCGCCTATAGCCCGGCTTCGGTCAGCGGCCTGACATTCGAGGGCAAGACCTGGGCTATTCCCTATAAGGTCGGCCTGGTCAGCTTTTTCTACAACAAGGAACTCTTTGCCAAGGCCGGCGTGAAGGCCGAGGACATCAAGAACTGGACTGATTTTCTAGGTACCGTGAAGAAGATCAAAGAGGCAGGCATCGTGCCGATCGCCGGCGGCGGCGGTGAAAAATGGCCGATCCACTTCTACTGGAGCTATCTCGTCATGCGCGAAGGCGGACAGAAGGTCTTCGAAGCGGCAAAGACCGGCCAAGGCGAAGGTTTCCTCGATCCCGCAATCATCAAGGCCGGCGACGACCTCGCCGAACTCGGAAAGCTCGAACCGTTCCAGCCTGGCTATCTCGGCTCGACCTGGCCGCAGGCGCTCGGCGTTTTCGGTGACGGCAAGGCTGCGATCATCCTCGGCTTTGAAAATACCGAGGCCAATCAGCGCAAGAATGCCGGCGACGGCAAAGGTCTCGCACCCGAAAATATCGGCCGTTTCGCCTTCCCGGCGGTCGATGGCGGCGCCGGCAAGCCGACCGATACGCTTGGCGGTCTGAATGGCTGGGCTGTCACCAAGAAGGCATCCAAGGAAGCGATCGATTTCCTCGCCTTCCTGACGAATGCGGACAATGAGCGGGCGATGGCCAAATCAGGCATGCTTCTACCTGTCGCCGTCGGCGCCGGTGATGGCGTCACCAACCCGCTGCTTGCCGAATCGGCAAAACAGCTGGCCGCCTCGACCTGGCATCAGAACTATTTCGACCAGGATCTCGGTGCGGCGGTCGGCCGTGTCGTCAACGACGTGTCGGTGGAAATCGTCTCCGGTCAGATGAATTCCAAGGACGGCGCCCAGATGATCCAGGACGCTTTCGAGCTGGAACAATAACCAGCGCCTGCAGACCCATCCTGGCGCTCCAGTGAAGAGCGGGAGCGCCAGCCTTGCTGCCGACGAGATGCGAAAGCAGGACCCATGGCCAATATTTCAGTCCCATCGATAACCACTGCCGCCAGGCCGGCAAAAAGAGCCGCAAACAGCAAGAGCTCGGTCGCCCATGACCGGCTGGCGGTGCTGTTGATCTTCCTGCCGCCGGCGCTGCTGCTTTTCACCCTCTTCGTCATCATGCCGATGGGCGAGGCGGCCTGGTACAGCCTCTACAAGTGGAACGGCTACGGCACGCCGACTGAGTTCATCGCGCTGCGCAATTTCCAGGTTCTGTTTCGAAATGCGGCTTTCACCCAGGCGCTGGTCAATAACGGCCTGATCATCGTGATCTCGATCTGCATCCAGGTGCCGCTCGCCATCTGGCTCGCCACCATGCTGGCGCACCGCATTCCGGGTGTCGTCGGTTACCGCCTGATCTTCTTCCTGCCCTATGTGCTGGCGGATGTTGCCGCGGGTCTTATCTGGCGCTTCGTTTATGATGGCGACTATGGCCTGTTTGCCGCCGTTTCCAACTTCTTCGGCTTCGCCAACCCTTACGTGCTCGCCGACAAGGACGTGGCGATCTATGCCGTGCTTGGCGTCATCGTCTGGAAATATTTCGGCTTCCACATGATGCTGTTCATCGCCGGCCTGCAATCCGTCGACAAGAGCGTGCTGGAGGCCGCCGAAATCGACGGCGCCACCGGCTGGCAGAAGTTCCGTTATGTCACGCTGCCGCTGCTCGGCTCGACCTTGCGTCTTTCCATCTTCTTTGCCGTCGTCGGCTCGCTGCAGCTCTTCGACATGATCATGCCGCTGACGGGCGGCGGGCCGTCCAACTCCACACAGACGATGGTCACCTTCCTCTACACCTATGGCGTCATGCGCATGCAGGTCGGCCTCGGCAGCGCCGTCGGCGTCGTGCTCTTCATCATCTGCGTGACGCTCGCCTTCGGTTACAAAAGGATATTCATGCGCCATGACTGATATGAGCTCTTCCATCCGCATGAGCACGTCCACACGCGTCTATCTCTACGTGTCGCTGAGCCTGATTGCCGCAATCGTGCTCGTGCCGTTGCTGACGACGGCGCTCGGCGGCTTCAAGACGCTGGGTGACCTGCGCACCAATCCCTTCGGCCTGCCGACAGAGTGGCAATGGGCAAACTATACCGACATTCTTTTCGGTGAACGCTACTGGCTGCAGATCGGCAATTCGCTTGTGATCGCGTCGCTTACCGTCCTCCTGACGCTGATCGTCTCGTCGATGGCGGCTTTCGCCTTTGCCCATGTCCGGTTCTTCGGATCGTCGTTCCTGCTCAATTATTTCCTGCTCGGCCTGATGTTTCCGGCGGCAACCGCGATCCTGCCGCTCTTCATCCGCATCCGCGATCTCGGCCTGCTCGATACCTATTGGGGCGTGGTGCTGCCGCAGGTGGCCTTCGGCCTTGGCATGAGCATCCTGCTGTTTCGAAACTATTTCCGCAACCTTCCGGAAGAATTGTTTCAGGCGGCTTTCGTCGACGGTTGCGGTTATCTCCGCTTCTTCTGGCATATCTCGCTGCCGCTTTCCCGGCCGATCGTCGCCACCGTCAGCATCATTTCCTTCGTCGGCAGCTGGAACAGCTACATCCTGCCCCTGATCATGCTGAACTCGGAATCGAAATATCCCTGGCCGCTCGGCATCATGGTCTATCGCGGCGAGTACGGCACGGAGTGGCAGCTGGTGCTGGCCTTCATCACGCTGACCATCCTTCCCACCATCATCGTCTTTTTCGTCGCCCAGAGACACATCATCGCCGGTCTGACCGCCGGCGCCGTGAAGTCCTGAGCCGAACCATTGGAGGTGCAATCATGGCATCCGTTGAACTCACCGATATCAGTAAGACCTATGGCGCCGTAGACGTCATCCACGGCATTTCGCTTCATATTGAGGATGGGGAATTCGTCGCGCTCGTCGGCCCGTCCGGTTGCGGAAAGTCGACGCTGCTGCGGATGATCGCCGGCCTCGAGGAGATCACCGACGGCGAAATCGCCATCGGCGGCAAGGTCGTCAACAGCATGACCCCGCGCGAACGCAACATCGCCATGGTCTTTCAATCCTATGCGCTTTATCCGCACATGACCGTCGCGGAAAACATGGGCTTCAATCTGAAGCTCGCCGGCGTTGTCAAACCCCAGATCGAGGCCCGGGTGGCGGAGGCCGCCCGCATGCTGGATCTCGCCGAACTCCTCGACCGCAAGCCGGCCCAGCTTTCTGGCGGCCAGCGCCAGCGCGTCGCCATGGGCCGCGCCGTCGTGCGCAATCCGGCCGTCTTCCTGTTCGACGAACCGCTGTCCAACCTCGATGCCAAGCTGCGCGTGCAGATGCGCTCGGAAATCAAGACGCTGCACCAGAAGGTCAGGACGACCTCGATCTATGTCACCCATGACCAGATCGAGGCGATGACGCTTGCCGACCGTATCGTCGTGCTCAATCAGGGCAGGGTGGAGCAGCAGGGGACGCCGCTCGAACTCTACAGGAAACCCGCCAATCTCTTCGTCGCCGCCTTCATCGGATCGCCGGCAATGAACATGCTCGAAGGCACGGTCGACGGAGAAAATGGTGGGCCTGCGGCTCGTCTCAGCGACGGTACGGCGATCCGCATCGCGCCCGACCGCAAGGTCAAGGCCGGCCAGGCCATCACCATCGGCCTGCGCCCCGAACATCTCGTTCCCGGTGTCGCCGCCGGCACGCCGCTCGCCGGCCGGACGATGCTGGTGGAACCGACAGGCGCCCAGACCCATGTCGTCTTCGATCTCGCCGGACAACAGGTGACCGCCATCGTCGATGGCGAATATCCCGCCCGGTACGGCGCCGTCTTCGAGGCAAGTATTACGAGCGATCAGGTGCACGTCTTCGACCGCGGTACTGGTGTGGCGCTGTAGGCGGGGCGGTTTGTCCCACGGCTGTCCAATTCGCGGCGACGAGCGGGAACCGGGGAGGATGCGGCATATCCTCTTCTCCCTGAGGAGAGAAGAGGGAGTCGAGAGATCGCGCGATGCCCGTTTGCGCGCAAGCCGAGTTAGAAGGACGGGCGAGACACATGGCTCCAACTAATCAATGCTGTGATTTGTCTTGCCATTTCGCGAGCCGTTCTCGGCGCGTTTTCGAAAATTGAATAACATCGAATATAAAACTGTCTTCTTCCGGAAAGTCTTTCTTGATCTGCTCGATTTCCTTGCCGTCGCGGATGCAACGAATGATATCTAGCCCTCGAACTGCGCGTTTTAGAATGGAGGCATTCCAGAAATCATTACTCAGAGGGTTAGGGAACCGAAACTCAGGCCAACCGGCTCCAGCTTCAACCAATTGGGAAAAGTTTTCAAATCTCTCATCGGATATATGGACCGCCCAATTAATTACTTCCACCCTCACATATAGGTTCAAGTCCAATAGGCATTTAGCCAAGGCGTTGGAAATCGTTTGATCATAGCGTCCGGAATTCACTGTGTATTCGACAAACGCCCTACGACAATCTGACAGGGCGTCATCGGCGAGTTGTGTCGCAGCGACATTCAAACCTTCTACCTCCTGCCCCAACTCCGCAAGGTATTGTGCACCACGGAGGCGGTCCCGCGAACTCTCCGAAAGAAGGAGATCGATGAGGAATTTTAGATCAACTCCTTGTCGCCATCTTCTTAAAACGGATTGTGTTGCGGCATACCTATTTTCGTTACCGGCGTCCTTGTCTTGGATGATATTCATAAGTGCGGAAGTTGATCGTTCATCAAAATGATCGCTATTCATCTGCGGCCTTTATTGTGCTGTCGCTTCCGGAATTTCGATCAAAAGACCGAAACGGACGGATGAGCGGCTAAGCCATTTGGTTTCTCAACGATATCCGCCGCCACCGGACGTTGCCAATGCCACAAGTTGCACTATTGTTTGTCCGGCACGCAAAAACCTGATGGTGATTATGCCAGTAGTAACTCGACATCTCATTTACCGGGGTGACGGAGCCACGGTCGAGCTTTTTCAAGCTCAAGCCGCAAGCGAAACGCCCGCAGGAGCAATCCTATTTGTCCACGGCAATCAGGGTGGCCGTCTGCTTGGAGGGATAGAGGCGGTCGACAGCGGCGCGTTGCTTCGCTTCTGTTCTGGTTTGAATATCACTGCTGCGGCAGTCTCGCAGCCCGGTTTTGTGGCATCAGATGGCCCTCCAGATTTCTGCGGTCCCAAAACCCAGCAAGCGATCATAGCTGCTCTCGCTTTCCTGCGGGGCCAGCCTTCCGTCGATCCTGACCGAATTGTTCTCTATGGAAACAGTCGTGGTGCCGTTGCATCGGCAATGGTCGCCACCCAGGTTTCTGATCTGCGAGTAGTCATTCTATCCAGCGGCGTCTACGATCTTGAAGTCGCTTATCACGAGAGTTCAGACGGTTTGCGGTGGGCTATCGAGAAAGAGGCGGGCCTATCGAGAGAGGCCTTTCTGGCTCGCTCTGCATTGCATTATGCGCCCGAAGTTCGGTCTGAGACGCTGTTGCTGCATGGAAAGCATGACGACCGTGCTCCTGTTGCCCAAGCCGAACTCTTCTCAAAAGCTCTGTCCAATGCCGGAGCCCTGGCGACGCTTCACCTCTTTGAGTGTGGACATCAAATTCCAAGGAACCACATGCAGGGAGCTCTCAGGCCCTTCCTGCAAAGGGTGTTCAATCCCGTCGTGACGTACCACTAAGGCAGCATGACAGCTTCGGGCAGCGGGAAAGTGACGAAAACCTAAAAGAGATTAAGCCCAAACCCGCCTCTTGAAAGAGGAGAAAAAATGAAACGCATCGAGATGGAGGTGAGCGGCGGCTGCCAGTGCGGTGCCGTGCGCTACCACGCAACCGCTATGCTTGACAATTCGCATCTCTGCCATTGCCGCATGTGTCAGAAAGCCTCGGGCAACATCTTTGCCGCGCTCGTCGCCGCGCCCGATGAAGCGCTCAGCTGGACACGCGGCAAGCCAAGCATCTGGAAGAGTTCGGAGCTTGTCGAGCGCGGCTTCTGCGCCAATTGCGGCACGCCATTGTTCTTCCACCACGTTGAAAACGGTCGCACCAACCTGATGATCGGTTCGCTTGACGATCCGCACGCCTTCTCGCCGCTTGCCAATACCTGCACCGAGAACATGGTGGCATGGTTCGATACGATCACGGGCATAGAAGATACCGGTGCGACTGAAGACAACGGCGCCGACTGGGCGGCGGCGATCAAGGAGAGCAACAACCAGCACCCAGATCACGATACCGCCTCATGGGCGGTGAGGGGGCGTGATGGCTGAGTCTTATTCCGGCGGTTTCCGGTGCTGCGCAGTCCGAGGCCATGGCGTGTGGGCAGTGGCCGGGGCTTTGCTCGAGCTATTCGCCGCGGCCGGAGACGCGTTAAGACGGCCAGTTTGAAAGTCGCCAATATCAGAGCGTTGCCGGTGATATGGGGTCAGCGCTGCGAGTGCTACCCTGCGACTGGGATCGTTGCGCATCGATGCTAGCGACCACCGCGAGGCGGGCGATAGCATCGCATGACGAGGGCTACTTTGCTCCTGCGGCCGCTTCTATGACCGCAGCCACTTCCTCGGCGTGCGAGGCCAGCGAGGCGTGGCTACCCTCGACCGTCGTCACCTTGGCCTTCATCCGTTCGGCAAAGAAAGCCTGTGCGTGGGGATCAAGGACGAGGTCCTTGGAGCTCAGGACGTACCAGCTTGGCTTGTCGTGCCATGCCGCGACCTCAGCAGGTGCATCGAAGGCAGTGTGGTTGATCGGCATCTGGTGCGCTGCCAGATGTTCACCGATCTTCTTGGGCAGGTCGCCCGCCACTGCACTGGGGAATACTGCAGGATCGATGGTCAAGTAACCCTTTGCGTCGGGCCGAATGGCCGCCGCTCCGGGAGTTGCCGGACCGCTGGCTGCCAATGCTGTGATGGTTTCACCTTTCTCGGGCGCAAAGGCCGAGACATAGACGAGTGACGCCACCTTGGCGTTGTCGCCCGCCTCGCCGATCACCACGCCACCCCAGGAATGCCCCACCAGGACAACCGGGCCATTTTGCGCATCCAGCACCGCATTGGTGGCAGCGACGTCGTCAGCAAGCGAGGTCAATGGGTTCTTTACCGCAGTCACCTTGTAGCCCTTGGCGGTCAGGATTGCAGCGACGCCGTCCCAACTGGTTTCGTCGACGAAGGCGCCGTGGACAAGAACGATATTCTTGATTGTTTGATCCGGGAGAGCCGGCTGGGCCCACGCGGGTGTAGCACCAAGCATGGCGGTCGTCAGCATCAGGGCGGACATAAGAAGAGATTTCATTTGGAGCTCCTACAGGGCGCATCAGCGCAATTGCTTAATTCGGATAATCTGCAATGCTATCGCCTACGCGACGGCAGGAAGACCAGGATGGCCTTGCCTTCGCGCAAACACTTGAACTGCCAGATAATTCCTCGTTGAAGACAAAACCAAACTAGGGCTTGCCGAGATGGATCACCATGACCAGAGCCCCGCAATGCATGCTCCGTCGTCCAAAAATGCGATCATGCTCGCCTCTCGGGTGGATCTGCTCTCCCAGATTTTGGCCATGGTCAGCCTGCATGGCGAAATCGTCTTTACAGTTGAGCTCAGCCAACCATGGGCGTTACGCTTTCATCCAGGAGCGGCTTATTTCTTCATCGTGCTCGAAGGGGGCCTGAGCGTTGTGAACGATCAGGGCCATGCCTTGCAGGTGGCAACTGGCGATCTGATCATGCTGCCGCGTGGGCTTGGACACGGCTTGAGCGATGGCGAGTGTGCGACTGAGGCTGACTTGGCAGCCCTGATGGCGGCGCAGGTTGCCGCCGAAAAACTCAATGTCTCCCACGGCGGAGGCGGCCAACAGACCAAGCTTATCGCCGGAGCCTTTCGGTTCGAAAGCGCTTCCGTGCCCTGGCTCGTATCGGCACTGCCGTCGGTCATTCACATTCCAAAAGCCAGCGGCGAGACCGCCGGATGGGCCGAGGGCCTTGGCTACTTCATGATGAAGGAAGCCCAGGAGGTGTATCCCGGCGCGTCCATCATGATTTCACGGCTGATCGACGTGCTGGTGATCAGTATGCTGCGTAGCTGGGTGCGGATCGAGCGGGGCGGCAATGTCGGCTGGCTTGGAGCGCTCGGGGATGCGCGCATCAGCCGCGCGCTCAAGGCCATCCACGACGAACCTTATCGGCGCTGGACCGTGCTCGATCTGGCTCGGGTGGCGGGCCTGTCCCGGTCCGGCTTCGCGGCGCGATTTACAGCATTGGTGAAAGAAGCGCCACTTTCCTACCACAGCCGCTGGCGGCTGACGCTCGCCTTGGGCTTGATGCGCCAGCCTGATGCCAAGGTTGGGTCGGTCGCCAGGCAAGTGGGCTATGATTCCGAAGCAGCCTTCAGCCGAGCCTTCAAGGCACAGTTTGGTTTTGCGCCCATGAATGCCAAATCGACAACTATTCAGGATCGATGATGGTGTAGATCCGGCGCAATGCATACCAGATTATAACGCGCGAATGTCCGACGTGGGGTCGAATGCCGAATGTCAGCTTCTGCTGAACTCGCCCCGATAACAGACGCCCCGCTTCCGGCCCCGTAGCGGTCGTCTATCCAAGCCGAGCCGATGTCCGTCGTTGGTGCGAACAGCCGCCGGGCCACCCCGGCGGCCTACTGCCGCGATATATTATTCCGCCGCGATCCGTGTGACGCCGTTGGCCTGGACGATCTTTTCCAGCAGCGCGAGCTCGTCCTGGGTAAGATCCGTCAGAGGCGGGCGCACGGGGCCTGGGTTCTGCCCGAGGACGCGAAGGCCGGCCTTGATGATCGAGACGGCATATCCCTTCTTGCGGTTGCGCAAGGCGACGAAGGGGAAGAAGAAGCCCTTGAGGATCTCGTCGACTGTTGCCTGATCGCCGGTGCGCAAGGCGCCGTAAAAGCGCTGGGCGAGGGCGGGGACGAAGTTGAAAACGGCCGATGAATAGGTTGTCACGCCTGCGGCAAAATAGGCTTGGGCATAAACCTCATGGGTCGGCATGCCGCCGACATAGACGAGACGGTCGCCAAGCAGGGTGGTAATCTCGATCACCTTGTCGACATCGCCGACGCCGTCCTTGAAACCGATCAGGTTCGGGCATTCCTCCGCCAGACGCGCGATGCTGTCGGCCGAAAGAATGGCGTTGTCGCGATTATAGACGATGACGCCGATGCCGACCGATTGGCAGACTGCCTTGACGTGAGCGACGAGTCCCGCCTGTTCGGCAAACATCAGATAGGGCGGCAGCAGCAGCAGTCCGTCCGCTCCGGCCTTCTCGGCAGCGACTGCGATCTCGATGGCGAGCGACGTGCCGTAGCCGGTTCCCGAAATGATCGGCGTCTTGCCGGCCGATGCCTTGGCGGCCCGGATCACCTGCGGAATCTCGGCCGGATTAAGCGAGAAGAATTCACCGGTGCCGCCGGCGGCAAACAGTGCAGCGGCGTCATAACCTGCAAGCCACTCGACATGGCGGCGGTACTTCGCTTCGTCAAATTTCAGTTGATCGTCGAAATGCGTAACCGGAAACGACAGGAGACCACTACCGACGGCCTTCTTCAATTCAATCGGGTTCATCATGAAGTCCTACTTCTTACGTGTTGAAAACCGGGTCACTCGCTGTCGAGCACTTGCAGAAGTGCGGCGATATAGCCGTAGCAGAAGGCAAATGCTGTGGCGGTTGGATCCTTGCCGCTGACGGTCGGCACATGGTCGGGCATCAGCATGTATTTGAAGCCCACCTCCTTGTAGATCCTGGCCGAGCGGACCATGTCCATGTCGCCTTCTTCGGGGAAGGTCTCCATGAAGGATAGCTTGCCGCCGCGAATATTGCGGAAGTGAACATTGAAGATCTTGCCGCGCTGGCCGAACCAGCGAATGACATCGTCGATTTCCTTGCCGGGATTTTCCAGCATCTCGCCGATCGAACCCTGGCAGAAATTGAGGCCGTGATAGGGGTTTTCGCGCATCAGCACGAATTTCTTCAGGCCTTCCACCGTACCCAGCACCCGCGTGACGCCGCGATAGCCCGGCGGCGTATAGGGATCGTGCGGATGGCAGGCGAGCCGGACGCGGTTGCTTGCAGCGACAGGAACGACGCGTTCCAGGAAATAGTCGATCCGTTCCCAGTTCTCATCTTCGGAAAGCACACCGGCAAGGCCGGGCTCGGCCTGCTGATCCGTCTTGTCCCAGCGGAAGCTCGCATTCAGAGATCCGCCGCGTCCCGGCTCATCCGGCGTACGGGGAATGCCGATCAGGTTGAGATTGTACTTCACCGCAGGAATGCCGGCGGCGGCGGTATTCTCGATCAGCTTGCAGACGGCGTCGATCTGTCTGTCGCGATCGGGGCCGGCAAGCAGGATATCAGGATAGGAAGCCTTCTCGATCGGCTGCGAGGGCAGCGGCAACTGGATCATGTCGAGGATCAGGCCAAAGCTTTCGACCTTGTCGCGATGACGCTCGAGATCGGAGAGCGTCCAGCTGCTCGGCTTCCCCGGCGGGTCGGCATTGATATGCTTCACGCCCAGTTGCGCGAAGATACGATAATCGTCGTCGTCCCGCGCGGCGACCTGTGTTCCCAGATACATTTGAGTCTCTTTCCAAATTATCCAATGTCATATGACATAATATGAATTTCGAAGAGTGTCGAGCCCTATTGCTGCTCCGCGAGCATGCGATAACGGCGTTGGCTGGCCAGCATATGCGCCCGCATTGCCTGTCTCGCCCGCTCCGGATCCTGATCGGCGATCGCTGACAGGATCTCGACATGTTCGGCATAGACCTTCTGAAGATAGTCGCGGTCATTGGCTTCGGGAAGCGTCGGAAATTGGCCACGGGGAATGGCTTTTGGGCCGAATTGGCGCAAGACGGCAACATAGAATCGGTTGTTCGTGGCGGCGGCGATTGCCATGTGGAAGGCATAATCCGCCTCCACCGTCTGCTGTCCCGTCTCGATCAGGTTCGCCATCCTGCGGTTGGCTTCGCGGATCGCCGCTTCCTGCTCGGCGGTGCGGCGATAGGCGGCGATCGCCGCCGCTTCACCCTCGGCGGCCATGCGAAACTCCAGCAATTCCAGGGTTTCCGGAATGCTCTTGATTTCCACTGGTGTTAAGGAAAGCATCGAATGCGACTTCGGATCCGCGACGAAGACGCCTTTGCCCTGGATCGGCTTGACGAAGCCAGCCGACCTCAGATCGGCTATCGCCTCGCGCACCACGGTGCGGCTGACGCCGAATGACGCTTCAAGCTGCGGCTCGGTCGGCAGCTGGTCGCCGACGCGCAGCTTCCCCGTTTCGATTTGCGCCCGCAGCTGATCGATAACCTGTTGCGCCAGTCTTTGCCGGCCCCGGCTGAGTGTCGTCATTTCGGCTCCCCCAATCCCTTCGCATCAAGTCTCTGTCGCCCGGGACTTGTCAATCTTATCGGACTTCGTTAAATCATAATACGACATACGGACGACATAATATGTTTCCTATAGTAATCCAGGGAGGAGTGACAATGAAGCATTTTTCTAAGAGCTTGTTCGTCGGCGCTGTCATCGGCGCCCTGACGATATCGGCAGCACAGCTGCAGGCCGCCACGCCGCAGGACCAGCTGGTGATTGGCACTTCGCTGGCCCAGGTTTTGTCGCTCGATCCGCAGCAGGCGACCGAAGGCAAGGCGGTCGAGATCATGTCGAATCTGTACGATCGGCTGGTTGCCAGCACGGCGGATGGCAAGATCCTTCCGCAACTGGCGGAAAGCTGGAAGATCGACGACAAGGGCATCACCTTTACGCTTCGCAAGGCCAATTTCGCCTCCGGCAACCCGATCACCTCGAAGGATGTCGTCTATTCACTGGCGCGGCTCCTGAAGATGGACCAGGCCGCGGCCGCCAACCTCAAGCGCGTCGGCTACGACAAGGACAATGTCGAAAAGCTCGTCAAGGCGGTCGACGATCAGACGGTGCGCATCGATCTCTCCGACCAGGTGACGGCAGAGCTTCTGCTCTATCGGCTGACAACGACGACGACCAGCGTGGTCGACAGCGTCGAGGTCGAGAGCCACGCCGTCGATAACGACTACGGAAATGCGTGGATGCGAACGCATTCTGCCGGCTCAGGTCCGTTCACCCTCAATCGCTGGTCTCCGAACGAACTGGTGATCCTCGACGCCAACAAGGACTATATGGCCGGCACGCCGAAGATGCGTCGCGTCATCGTCCGGCATGTGCCTGAAAGCCAGGTGGAGCGGCTGATGCTCGAACGCGGCGATATCGATATTGCCAGCGCCTTGACCGCATCGGATCTCGCGACGTTCCAGACCAAGAAGGGCTTTGCCATCCAGCGTATTCCGACGGGCGGTTTCTACGTGCTGTCGATGAATGCCGGCAACAAATACCTCGCCAATCCGAAGGTTCGCGAAGCCATCGCCTACGGCATCGACTACAAGGGCATCGAAAAGACGATCATGGGCCCTTACGGCCGGGCGAGAAACGTCCCCGTTCCGGAGAATTTCGAATATGCCATCCCGAACCCCGATTGGCATCTCGACGTCGAAAAGTCGAAGCAGCTGCTGAGCGAGGCAGGCTTCAAGGACGGCTTTTCGCTGACGCTGAAGACCATCGCGCAAACGCCGCGCATCGATCTTGCCACCGCCATCCAGGCATCGCTTGCTCAAGTTGGCATCAAGATCGACATCCAGCAGGGCAACGGCTCGGAAATCATCGCCGCCCATCGCGCCAGGGATTTCGATCTGCTGATCCCGCAGACCAGCGCCTATATGCCGAACGTGCTCGGCTCGATGGAGCAGTTTTCCTCCAATCCCGACAATTCGAAGGAAGCCAACAATGCCGGCAATTTCGTCTGGCGCTCGGCCTGGGATATTCCGGAACTCACGGCGCTGACGGCGAAAGCATCGATGGAGCCGGACGCCAAGAAGCGTGGCGAACTCTATGTTCAGATGCAGAAGATGTTCGTCGAACAGAAGCCGGCGGTGCTTCCGCTCTTCGAGCGCTTTGAGCCGATCGTCCTCAATAGCAAGGTCGAGGGATATGTGGGGCATCCGTCTCAGCTGACGCGTCTCGAGAACGTCACCAAGGTCGAAACCCAGTAATACTCCCAGGACAGCCGATCATGAAGGAACTCTCCGTAGCCGAATTTGGCCGACGCCTGGCGCATTTGCTGGTCAGCCTGTTCATCCTCTTATGTGTGACCTTCGTGATCGGCCGTATCCTGCCCACCGATCCGGTCGGCGCGATTGTCGGCGAGCTCGCGGATCCCGCCGCCTATGCGGCGATGCGGGCGCGTCTCGGGCTCGATCTGCCGATCTACCAGCAGTTTTTCCTCTATCTGAACGGGCTGGCCCACGGTGATTTCGGCACCGCCGTCCTCACCGGCAATCCCGTCTCTTCGGATCTCGCTCAAGCCTTTCCTGCGACATTCGAACTGGCGACGCTGGCGGTGATCATTTCGACCTTCGTCGGTGTCCCGCTCGGGTTGGTCGCAGCACTGTTTCGAGATAGCTTCATCGACAAGACGGCCCGCGTGGTCGCGCTCGTCGGTCATTCGATCCCGGTTTTCTGGTTCGGCATCGTCGGGCTCGTCATCTTCTATGCCGGCCTCAACTGGGTCGGCGGGCCGGGCAGGATCGATGTGTTTTACGAGGGTCTCGTCACGCCGCGCACCGGGCTGTTGTTGATCGACAGCCTGCTGCAGGGCGAGACGGAAATCTTCTGGAATGCACTCGGCCATATCATTCTTCCGGCTGTCATTCTCGCCTACGCGGCGATGGCCTACATCACCCGCATGACACGCAGCTTCACCCTGGAGCAGTTGAGCCAGGATTATGTCATCGCGGCCCGAGCCAAGGGCGTGAGCCCGCTCGGCACGATCTGGCACCACGTCCTGCCGAACATTGCGGTGCAGCTGATCACCATCCTGGCCATTTCCTATGGCGGTCTGCTCGAAGGCGCTGTCGTGACCGAGATCGTTTTCTCCTGGCCGGGCATTGGCCAGTACATGACCAACGCGCTGATGATCGGCGACATGAACGCCATCGTCGCCGGCACCATCATTGTGGGATTCATTTTCATGTTGTTGAACTTCCTGGCCGACGTCGCTTACGCCGTCTTTGATCCGCGCATGCGGGAGGCGGCCCGATGAGCGATGTCATCCGCAGCGAAATAGAGATCCGCCCTCCAAGTGTGTCGACCCGTATCGCGGCGTCGTTTGCGCGCGCCGGCCGCAAATTGGCCCACGAGCCGCTTGGTCTTGCCGGTTTCGTCATCCTTGGTCTGCTTTGTTTGATCGCGATCTTCGCGCCGCTCCTGGCGCCCTACGATCCGGTCATACAGTCGCTTGGCGATGCCTTGCAGCCGCCGAGCCTCGCGCACCTGGCAGGCACGGACGAATTCGGCCGGGACATCTTGAGCCGCCTCATCTTCGGCACGCGCATCACCATCCAGACCGTGCTGTCGATCTCCTTGATCGTCGGCCCGATTGGCCTGTTGATCGGCGTCGTCGCCGGTTTCTTCGGAGGGCGCACCGATGCGCTGCTGATGCGCGCCACCGATATCGTTCTGTCTTTCCCGTCGCTGATCCTGGCTTTGGCTTTTGCTGCGGCACTCGGCGCCGGCTTGACCACGGCAATCATCGCGATCTCGTTGACCGCATGGCCGCCGATTACGAGACTCGCGCGCGCCGAGGCCCTTGTCGTCAGAAACGCCGACTATGTGGTCGCCGCCCGCCTTTATGGCGCCTCGCCGATGCGCATTCTTCTTCTCTATATCGCGCCGATGTGCGTTCCCTCCGTCATCGTTCGGCTGACGCTCAACATGGCGGGCATCATTCTGACGGCAGCTTCGCTTGGCTTCCTCGGGCTTGGCGCCCAGCCGCCGGCGCCGGAATGGGGCGCGATGATCTCCAGCGGCCGCAAGTTCATGCTCGATTATTGGTGGGTCGCCGTGATGCCGGGTATCGCCATCCTCCTCACCAGCCTTGCCTTCAACATCGCCGGAGATGCTCTGCGCGACCTTTTGGATCCCCGCCATGCAAGATCGTGATCTGCAGCCCGTTCTTTCCGTCGAAGGATTGACCGTCCGTTTCGGCCGAGGCGCCGTACCCGCCGTCTCCAATGTCAGTTTCGACGTCGGGCGCGAACGCGTCGGGATTGTCGGCGAATCCGGTTCCGGCAAATCGACGACAGGTCGCGCGATCATGCGCCTTTTGCCGCCGGCCGCGGTGGTCTCGGCCGAACGCATGGATCTTAGCGGCGATCCGTTGCTTTCAAAGAGTGAGCGTCAGATGGGCGCGCTGCGCGGCAAGGACATCGCGCTGATCATGCAGGATCCGCGCTATTCGCTGAATCCGGTGCTTTCGATCGGTAAGCAGATCGCCGAAGCCGCCCGCCTTCACCTCGGTCTTCATAAGAAACAGGCGCATGAGGCTGCCCGCGCCATGCTGGAGCGCGTGCGCATCAGCGATCCGGAGCGGGTCATGGCGCTTTATCCGCACCAGATATCGGGCGGCATGGGCCAGCGCGTGATGATCGCCATGATGCTGCTGGCGCGGCCGAAGCTTGTCATCGCCGACGAGCCGACCTCGGCGCTTGATGTCAGCGTCCGAAAGGACGTGCTGCTGCTGCTCGATGAGTTGGTGCGCGAGAATAATTCCGGCCTGCTGTTGATCAGCCATGACATTCGCATGGTGGCAGCCTTTTGCGAGCGCATCATCGTCATGTATGCCGGCCGGATCGTGGAAACGCTGACCAGTCTCGAGGAGGCGCGCCATCCCTATACCCGCGGGCTGATCGCTGCGCTGCCCGACCCGAGGAATCCGGTTCGCCGGCTTGCAGTCCTCGACAGGACGAAACTCGATCTGGAGACGGCGCAATGATCAATGTGCGTGACCTCGATGTCTTCTTTGCCTCTGGCAAGACTAGCAACCATGTCGTCAGGGGCATCAGTTTTCAGGTCAACCAGGGGGAGACCCTTGGCATTGTCGGTGAATCCGGATGCGGCAAATCGACGGTGCTGCGTTGCCTCGCCGGCATGGAGGCCGGTTGGACCGGTCACATCGAGCTTGGCGGCAAACCGATCGGTAAGAAGCGCTCCCGCGAGGAGCTGAAATTTGCCCAGATGGTGTTTCAGGACCCTTACGGATCCCTGCATCCGCGCCATCGTATCGGCACTGCCCTGGCGGAACCGCTGCGCGCGATGGGCCATTCCGATATCTGGTCGAAGGTCGAAAGGGCTTTGATCCAGGTCGGTTTGCCGGCGAGCTTCGCAAACCGTTTTCCGCACGAACTTTCCGGCGGCCAGAGGCAGAGGGTTGCAATCGCCCGGGCCCTGATCCTGTCGCCGCCCATCCTGTTGCTCGACGAGCCGACATCGGCGCTCGACGTCTCGGTCCAGGCCGAAATCCTCAACCTGCTGGCCGATCAGCGCGAGGAAAAGGGCCTGACCTATCTGCTTGTCAGCCACGACCTCGCGGTCATCGCACATATGTGCGACCGGGTGCTGATCATGAAGAATGGTTGCTTCGTCGACGAGCTCACAAAAGCGGATCTGCAAGCCGGCACCACGCATGATGCCTATGCGCGTGAACTGTTTGAGGCGAGTTTTATCGAGGCTTGATATCCTCGATCGCGGTGTGGATTCAGCGGCCCGCCGATGCGGCAGGGATGCGGACAGCCGCAACGCTGCCCCTTTCGACAAGATGGCAGGCAAGCTCGACCCGCCGCCGTGGGGCAGCAAGGCCGAGCATCATGTCGCGCAAAAGATCGAGCGCGGTGGCGCCGAGTTCGCGCATCGGAATATGCACCGTCGAGAGCGGTGGGTTGAGAAAGGCCGACTGCGGCAGGTCGTCTATGCCCATCACCGAGATGTCCTGCGGCACGGCATAACCCATCGCCTGCAATCCGCGCACCGCGCCATTGGCAAGACTGTCGCCCGCCGTCAGGATGGCGGTGAAGGTGAGGCCTTTCTCGCGGACAAGACGGGTGACGGCCTCGGCGCCGAGTTCCGGCAGCCAGTCATCGACTTCGAGCACCAGATCGGCATCGGCCGTCAGCCCATGATGCTGCAGGGCATCGCGCCAGCCCTCAAGGCGCCGCTCGATGGTCCGCCGCCCCGGCCTCAGCATGAACAGGATGCGTTCATGCCCGGCCTTGATCAGCCGCTCGGCAGCGATGAAGGCGGCTGAACGGTTGCAGGGCGTAACACTCGAAAGCCGCATATAGGGATCGTCGCTGTTGACCAGCACGACGGGCTTTCCGAGATCAGCGGCCGCTGCCAGCATCTCCTCTTCGTCGACGGTCAGGATCAGCATGCCGCCAAAGCTCGGATCGTCACGCATCTCGGCGACGACGCGGGCTTCATCCCCCTTGCCGGCAATGGGGCGCATCGCCAGTTCGATGCCGAGGGCGGCGGCACGCGCGTTCAATCCTTCGAGCACATAGAGCGTGAACTGGTTGCGGACATAGTCGATCATCGCCGCGCCGGAGGCGACGAGCATGACCTTCTTGCCGGCAACGCTGGCCGGCAGCGCGTAGCTGACCGCACTTGCCGTTTCCAGCACCAGCTTGCGGATCTCCGGCCTGACGCCCTTTTCGCCGGCCAGCGCACGCGACACCGTGCTGATCGAGACGCCGCATCGGGCGGCAATGTCGTCGAGGCGCGTGCGCCTGCCTTTTTTCTCTTCCGCCGCCATGTCGTCTCCTCGCTGTCTGTACTATGCAAAAATCTTTCAGATTGCGCAAATGGAATGCCTATGCACAATTGTTGCTGAGGAGTCCGCGGCAAGCGGCAGAGCAGGGAGGCTTTGAAATGTGGCTAGACAGCCAGTCCATGCGTCGGCGTTTTACCCGGCGTCCCAAGGATCGAGCATGATGCCGAAAAGTGTGAGCGGTTTTCGGACGACCTCATGCTCTAGCTGTTCTCGGGCGGGCTGAAGCATGACCGCCGAGCAGCAATCTCATCTCCGCCGTGCAACGGTGAAGGAAAGCCCGATCGTCTACTGGCAGCTCGCTGACCTGTGGCAGGAGCGCTATGACGTCGCCGACCGTCCGATGGACGGCAGCATGGATCCCTTCTTCTTCGTCACCAAGACGAAGAACTTCATTCCGCATGAATATCCCTGCCGCACCGAATTCAAAAAGTCCTTCTCCGGCCGGCGGCCGCAACCGGCTGCCGAATTCGAAGCTGTCCGCTGGTGGCTTCCCTTTGCTTCCCCGCGTGTCGATCTCTCCGGCTTCTGGTTCCGCCCGACACGCATCGGCTGCTGGGCGCGCACCTTCCTCGATGTCCAGTCTGCTGGGGCCGCGACGCTCCGTCTGTCGACCTGCGGTGGCGCGATCCTCTTCGTCAATGGCCGCGAGCAGGGCTTCATGGCGCCTTATGAGCGCAATCTCGAAGCCGAGCAGCTGTTCGAGGTCGAGCTGGCCGCCGGCCTTAACGAGATCCGCGTCTATTTCGACGATCTCGCCGAGCGCGACGCCCGCTTCTATTTCCAGCTGGATTACGTCGAAGGGCCGGAAGTTGAAACTACTCTGCCTGTTCCCATCGCCGCCGGTGATGCGGATGCGCTGGAGGTCATCCTCGAGGGCATGCACTTCGACCGCACCGCCTATCTCGGCGAAGACGTGACGATCCTCTTCCCCGCGCCGCTGCCGGTGGCGCTGAGCTGCCATGTCGAGATCGAAGGCGACTTCATGTCGATCGAGCGCTTCGACTATGATTTCGAGCTGGAAACGGGAGCAACCAAGCTT
This sequence comes from Rhizobium sp. SRDI943, assembly GCF_057653695.1. Lineage (NCBI taxonomy): Bacteria > Pseudomonadati > Pseudomonadota > Alphaproteobacteria > Hyphomicrobiales > Rhizobiaceae > Rhizobium > Rhizobium sp. SRDI943. The sequence continues at coordinate 1,897,403 of NZ_CM172787.1, forward strand.
GAGCTCGGCACGTCGGCGGATATGCCCGCCGATTTCCGCCATTTCCGCATCACCTTCAAAACAGGAGAGCTTTCGCTCGGTCGCACGCTCGGCGTCGAGATCTGTCATCCCCAACGCCAGGGGGAAGCACCCGCCGCACTGGATGACCGCGTCGCCGAGGCGCTGGCCGAGGTCGCCGCCTATTCCGAACCCGACACGGTCTGTGCTTTCGCGCGTCTCGCGCTGGGGCAGGGCGGCGAGGAAACCGAGGCGATGATTTCGGCCATGCTGCCTGTTATCGAGGATTGCCACGACTGCGCCGATTTCGTGCTGGTGCCGCTGCTCTTTGCCTATACGCGCTGGAGCGATCTGCTGTCACCTGCGCTGCGCGACAGGATCGAGCACGCCGTCCTCAACTACCGCTACTGGATGGATGAGCCCGGCAACGACGTTCAGTGGTATTTCTCGGAAAACCACGCGCTTCTCTTCCATACCGCCGCCTATCTCGGCGGCAGGCTGTTCCCCGATGCCGTCTTCGTCCGTTCCGGCCGCACCGGCGCCGAGCAAATGCAGGTCGGCGAAGAGCGTGTCCGCGCCTGGCTCGATCATTTCGAGCGCTGGGAAATGGCCGAGTGGAATTCCGTTCCCTATTTCCCGATCGATCTCAAGGGGCTGACGGCGCTGGCCGCCTGCGCGCCGGATGAGACGATCCGCAACCGGGCAGGCGCCTGCATCGTCCGCCTGATGGAGATCGTCGCTCGCTCCGCCCATCACGGCATGCTGACCGGCAGCCAGGGCCGCTCCTACGAACATACGCTGCGCCCCGGCCGCTCGGTCGAACTGTCAGCTATCGCCCGGCTGCTCTGGGGCCGCGGCTGGTACGGCCGGCGTGTCCACGCTTTGCCGCAGCTTGCCGTCTGCATTCGCGATCATGGCCTGCGTTTTCCAGAAGCGCTTGCGGCGATTGCGGCGCACCAGTCCGACGACGCGCAGGAATGGACCTTTTCCCAGGGCGAGAACCGTTTCGCCGCCCTCTATCACTATAAGACCCGCGACACCGCTCTCGGCACCATCGCCCATTATCGCCCCGGCGCCTGGGGCTATCAGGAGACGGTGCTGCATCTGCGCTTGGGTGACCGGCCGGAAGCGCAGATCTGGATCAACCATCCCGGCGAAACCATCCAATTCGGTTATGGCCGGCCGAGCTTCTGGGGCGGCTGCGGAACGCTGCCGCGCGTGCATCAGTATCGCGATCTGGCGATCCTCGATTTCGAGATCCATGAGGGCCAGCCGGATTTCACCCATGCCTGGTTCCCGCTCGAGGCCTTCGACGACACGGTGGTCGACGGCAATCTGGCGCTCGCCCGCTCCGGCAACGGGATTGCGATGCTGATCGGCAACGGCGCGCTGGAGCCGGTGAAGCAAGGGCCGACAACGGATATCGAGCTGCGGCTGGCCGGCCGCAAGGGCCGCTGGATCGTCCGTCTCTCCGATGTCGGGCGCGAGGGTAGCCTTGACGGCATGCAGGCGCGTTTCGCCACGCTTTCGGCCCGCCGCGACGAAGAGGGCGCATTGATCGTTATCGATCCGGATTATGGCCGGGTCGTCTTCGAAGAAGACGGCACCGTGCGCGCCGAAGGCCGTATTCTTCGCCCGACGGACTGGTCGGTGCGGGGAGACGCGGTACATCTGAAGATACCGGGCAGGCAGCCTCGGCGCGCGGCCTCGTAGACGACGTGTCTGGCAGGTGGAGGACCGGCCGGACGCAGGAATTGATCGATCAGAGGAGGAAAAAATGACCAGAATGAAATCGATCGGCGCGGCTTTTGCTGCAATTCTCTTGAGTTCCGTTGCCGCCCATGCCGGCGACGTGCGCATCATGTGGTATTCCGACGGCGGCGAAGGCGAGGTGATCAAGGACCTGCTCTCGCGCTTCTCCAAGGCCAATCCTGACGTCAACGTCATCCTCGACGAAGTCTCCTACGACGTCGTCAAGGAACAGCTGCCGGTGCAGCTCGAAGCCGGGCAGGGGCCGGATATCGCCCGCGTCACCAATCTGAAGGCGCCGGCGCAACACTGGCTCGATCTTCGGCCCTATCTCACCGACGCGAAATACTGGGAGGACAATTTCGGCGCCCAGGCCGACTGGATGCGTCCGGACGGCTCGAACGCCATCACCGGCTTCATGACGCAGCTGACCTTGACCGGCGGCTTCGTCAACAAGACGCTGTTCGAGCAGGCCGGGGTCGAAATTCCCGGCCCGAAAGCCACCTGGGACGATTGGGCGGCGGCGGCCAAGAAGGTTGCCGACAGCCAGAAGGTCTTCGCCATGGCGATCGACCGCTCCGGCCACCGCGTCTCCGGCCCGAACATCTCTTACGGCGCCAACTACATCGCCGCCGACGGCAAGCCGGCGCCGATCGATCAGGGCGCCAAGGACTTCCTCAGCCGCTTCGTCAAGTGGAACGAGGACGGCACCATCAACAAGGATGTCTGGGTGAGTGCTGCCGGCACCACTTACCGCTCCGCCGCCGAGGACTTCATCAATGGCGGCCTTGCCTATCTTTATTCGGGCAGCTGGCAGGTTTCGGGCTTCGCCCAGAAGATCGGCGACAATTTCGACTGGGTGATGGCGGGCAGCCCCTGCGGTTCGGCCGCATGCTCCGGCATGCAGGGCGGCGCCGGTCTGGTCGCCGTCAAATACACCAAGAACCCGAAGGACGTCGCCAAGGTGATGGATTACCTGGCAGGTGCCGACGTGCAGAAGGAATTTGCCGAACGCAGCCTGTTCATTCCGGCGCATAAGGGTGTTGCCGCCGGCCAGATGGACTTCAAGACCGACAATCCACATGTACAGGCGGCGCTGAAGGCCTTCGTCGAAGCGGCCGGCCAGACGGCGGCACCCGCCATGAAGCTGCCAGGCTGGAAGTGGTCGGACGCCTATTACAGCGCCATCGTCGCCCGCATCAGCCAGGTGATCGCCGGCGAAATGAAGCTCGACGACGCCTATGCCCGCATCGACGAGGACATCAAGGCCAAGGTCGCCGGCAACTGACGGAAGAACAGATGACGGCGAAGACGGCTTCTTCTGAACCACTTGTCAAAACCGGTCTGCGGCAGGCGCTCTTGGCGCCTGTCCGGCTTGTCATGGGGCTCGTCGACATTCCCATGCGGGCCTGGCAGAAAATGACCGGGCTGAACGGCATGGCGGGCGTCTTCCTGGCGCCCAACATGCTGATCTTCACCGTCTTCGTGCTGCTGCCGCTGGTCATCAACTTCATCTATTCGACGACAAGCGGCAGCGCCATCTTCCTGCAGAACCGAACCTATGTCGGCGCCGATCAGTACCGCATCCTCTTCGATTGCGGCAGCTATCTCGACCCTTCGACCTGCGCGGCCGACACCTTCTGGGCGGCCGTGCGCAACACCGCCGTCTTCGTCGTCTTCCAGGTGACCGTAATGCTGATCGCGGCGCTCGCAACGGCGCTAATCCTCAACCGCGAGCTTTCCAATCGCGGCTTCTGGCGCGCCGTCTTCTTCTTTCCGGTGCTGCTGTCGCCCGTCGTCGTCGGCCTGATCTGGAAATGGATCCTGCAGCGCGAGGGCCTGTTGAACTATGCGCTGAGCCCCTTCGGCTTCGAACCGTTTTCCTGGCTCAGCGATCGTTTCTGGGCCTTTTTCTTCGCCGTCTTTGTCTCGGTCTGGGCGCATATGGGCTTTTATGCGCTGATCCTGCTCGCCGGCCTGCAGGCGATCCCGCGGGATCTCTACGAGGCGGCGGCAATGGACAGCGCCCGTCCGATCCGCATCTTCCGGCGCATCACCCTGCCGCTTCTGATGCCGAACCTCATCGTCGTTCTGGTCTTGGCGCTGATCCGCGCCGTGCAGATCTTCGACGAGGTCTTCGTGCTGACCGGCGGCGGCCCGGGCACCAGCACCATGTACATCACCCAGTATATCTATGAGACCGGTTTTGCGAGTTCGCTGCGCAATCCAGGGCTGGCGTCGGCTGCCTCGATCCTGATGGGCATCGTGCTCGTCATCCTGACCCTGGTCCAGCTCGGCGTCAGTAACCGCAACGAGAAGAAGGGAGCACGCCATTGAGCGCTGTCTCTGCCTTTCTGCTGCGCCGGCGCGGCCGCGGCTGGCACTGGACGGATGTCGTCACCTGGATCTGGCTGATTTCAGGCGTCTTCCTGATGTTCGGCCCGGCCGTCTGGCTTGTCTTTTCCTCCTTCAAGACGCCGGCGGCCCTTGCCGAGTTCCCACCGTCCTTCCTGCCCTATGTCACCGAACAGGCCGTGGTGCCGGGCTACGACAAGCCGTTGCCGCTCTATAATGTCGCAATGCCGGATGGCAGCACGCGTGTGCTCGCCGAAGTCCGCCGCATCGGCGTCATCGGCCAGATGGTCGATCCGAAACAGCCGGGCGAAATCGTCAAGGCGAATATCAAGGACCGCACACCGGTGCGTCAGGTCGAATTCGCCCGCGGCAACTACACCGAACCGTTCCAGCGCTTCGATTTCTTCCTCTTCCTGCGCAACTCCGTCTTCGTCACCGTCGTCGCGACGGCGATTACGCTGCTCGTCAATTCCATGGCCGCCTTCGCGCTGTCGAAATACCAATTCCCCGGCCGCACCGCCGTCATGCTGATGATCCTGGCGACGCTGATGGTGCCGCTTTCGGTCATCGTCGTGCCGCTCTATTCCGTCATCGGCACGCTGAACCTCTTCGACAGCCTCTGGGGCGTCATCCTGCCGACGGTCGCCACCCCGACGGGCGTCTTCCTGCTCAGGCAATACATGCTGACGATCCCTGACGAATTGCTCGACGCCGCCCGCATGGACAAGGCCAGCGAATGGCAGATCTACTGGCGCATCATCCTGCCGCTGTCGGCGCCGGCTCTCGCCGTGCTGGCGATCTTCTCCGTCGTCTGGCGTTGGAACGACTTCCTCTGGCCGCTGATCGTGCTGTCGCGCAAGGAACTCTATACGCTGCAGGTCGGCCTCAACGTCTATGCCGGCGAGCTCAATGTGCAATGGCACTACATCCTCGCCATGACCGTCGTCTCGATGATCCCGGTCGTGCTGATCTTCGTCTTCCTGCAGCGCTTCATCACCACGGGCATTGCCGGCGCGGGGCTCAAATAGGCCACCTTAAAAGAAGAAAACAGGAGAGTGCATGAGCGGGCTCGAGCTCAGGAACATCGTCAAGAATTTCGGTGCCGTCGAGGTCATTCGCGATGTCTCGCTTCATGTCAATGACGGCGAGTTCGTCGCTTTCGTCGGCCCTTCCGGTTGCGGGAAATCGACGCTGCTGCGCCTGATTGCCGGCCTCGATAAGCCGACAGACGGCAGCATCGCCATCGACGGCAAGGATGTTACCGCTATCAGCGCTGCCGATCGGGGCCTGGCCATGGTCTTCCAATCCTATGCGCTCTATCCGCATATGAGTGTCAGGGAGAACCTCGCCTTTGGTCTCGAGAATACCAAGGTGGCGAAAGCCGAGATCGAAGCGCGCATTACCGACGCCGCGCGCATGCTGGAGATCGAGCCTTTCCTGCAGCGCCGTCCGGGCCAGCTCTCCGGCGGCCAGCGCCAGCGAGTCGCCATCGGCCGCGCCATCGTGCGGCGGCCGGATGCCTTCCTGCTCGACGAGCCGCTGTCCAATCTCGACGCCGAACTCAGGGTCAGCATGCGCGCCGAATTGGCGGCCCTTCATGCCCGCCTGAAGGCGACGATGATCTACGTCACGCACGATCAGGTCGAGGCAATGACACTGGCCGACCGTATCGTCGTGTTGAGAGGCGGCAGGGTCGAGCAGGTGGGAACACCGCTGGAACTCTACAACAAGCCGGCCAACCGCTTTGTCGCCGGCTTCATCGGCGCGCCGCACATGAATTTTCTCGAAGGTGCGATTGTCGGTCACGAGGGCGGTTTCGCTGAGGTCGAAACCGTCGGCGGCCATCGTCTCTCGGTGATTGCCAAGGAGGCACGCCCGGCGGGCGAAAGGGTCAGCATCGGCATTCGGCCGCAGCATATCACCCTCGCCGAAGCGGGCTCAGCGGGCAGACTGGATACAAGCGTTACCCTTGTCGAGGAATTGGGCTCGGAGACTGTCGTCCACGCCGACGCAGGCGGGAAGAAGCTGATTGCGGTTTTTGCCGGCCAGCAGCGGATGAAATCGGGTGACAGCCTGCCGCTGCATCTCGACCCCGATGTGCTGCACCTCTTCGGCGAGGACGGCAGGCGCTTGTCCTAAGCATGACGCGCAAAAGTGTGCAGCGATTTTGCAATAAAGACATGCGTGGAACAATGCGTCCAAAAGAAAAGCCCGCGCCGAAGCGCGAGCCTAATTGCATATCATAACAGAGCTTTAGTGGCTGTTCTTGTGGCTTTGTTGATCAGCCTTTACATGCTGTTCATGGCTGCCGCCGCGGGTTCCGCTGGACTGCGCGTCGCGGCCAACTGAGGCGTTGCGGGCATTGGAGTCATTCTTGGGACTCTGCTGCCCAGCCTTGACGTGCTGTTCATTGGATCCACCTTGGTTTGCCATTCGGTTCTCCTTGGTTTGAACGAGGCCACGTCGACCTCGAGAGGAGAACCGCGCTCCCGCGCAAGCGTTCCGCATTTTAATATTTCGTGATCTTCGCTCGGAAAAAGCGCTACGAGGACGTGGACCGGGCGGATAGGGAGCTCGACTGCCATTTCGTTGGCCAGAGTGAGAAAGCGGAAAAATCCCGATGTTCTCCAGCACCGCCGCGTCCGCTTGGCGCGGCCCGCAACATCGATCAAAAAGTGCGCATGTTGGCGAAAAGGTTCCAGAAAAACAATTGCATCCACCCGTGCCGGAAGCCTCGATGCGGCTCGCCGGCTCTTTCCAAATCGACGGGTCGCTCTAACTTAGAGAGTATCTGACGAAAAGGAGAAAACCATGACCGACGCACCGAATACGGCGACCCCGGCGCGGAGAGTGTTGCGTGGCCGCCCTTACAGCATCGGCGAATTTGCCAGGAAATATCGGCTCGACGACAAGGAGGCAAAGCGCCTCTACGACAAGTTCGGCCCGTCGGCCACCGAACTCGACCTATTGATGGCAGCAAAGCGGCGCCCGCCGGGCCTGCCGACCAATCTCGACGGCTGACGGGCGCCATGGGTATCCGAACCGGAAGTTGCCTTTGCGGGGCGGTGGCCTACAGGGTGGAAGGCCAGCCGCTTCGCACCGGCCTCTGCCACTGCGCCGATTGCCGCAAATCGAGCGGCTCCGCCTTCGTGTTCTTCGCGGTCTGGCCGCGCCAGGCTTTTTCCCACAGCGGCGAGATCGCCACCTTCGCCGGCCGCAGCTTCTGCCCCGTCTGCGGCGGCAGGCTTTTCTGCCTCAGGGAAGACGAGGCGGAAATCCGTCTGGGCTCGCTCGACAGTCCGCCAACCGACTTTGCGCCTGGTTATGAGGTCTGGATCAAGCGGCGTGAACCGTGGCTGCATCCTTTGCCCGGCGCGGGCCAATTTGCCGAGGATGCGAACTGACGGACGCTTGCTCATCGAAAACTTGACTTTCCTTACCAATATTTCATTTCACCCATCCGCAATTCCGTGCCAGTTCGGCGGCAACGCTAATCGCCGGTTCATCTGCGTTGTGATTACTTCGCCGCAGAGGCCACAAGCGGCCACTGACGGATTGAGGACGACATGAACAAAATCGTAAGCGGCAGCGAAACCGGAGCAAAGACAGGCGCAGCGTCTGATCTCGCCGCGGTCCTTGCTGCATCGGGCCGGCAGGGCAAGCGCAGCCGCTGGCGCGGACGCCTGCTCATCCTGCTGATTCTCATCGCTGCTGCAGCCGTCTCCGCTTATGTCTATATGGGCCGTGGGCAAAGCGAAGTGAGCTATGCCACCCAGCCGGCAAAACGCGGCGACCTGACGGTGCTCGTCACCGCCACCGGTTCCGTGCAGCCGACCGAGCAGGTGGATATATCGAGCGAACTGTCAGGCACAGTTCGCGACGTCAACGTCGATTACAACAGCACGGTCAAATCGGGCGAAGTGCTCGCTCTCCTCGATACGAACAAGCTCGAGGCCGATGTGAAGAGCTCGCGCGCCAAGCTCAATTCGGCCAAGGCGAACGTCATCAAAGCCAATGCCGATATGCAATCGGCAGGCACCTCGCTCGAGCGGCTGAAGAGCCTGGTCAAGAGCAACGTCTCCACCCAGCAGAGCCTCGACGACGCCAGCTACAAATATGCTTCCGCCGTCGCCGCCAAACAGATCAATGAGGCCGAGGTTCTGGCCTCGGAGGCCGACCTGCAGCTTGCCGAAGTCAATCTCGCCAAGGCGAAGATCATATCGCCGATCGACGGCGTCATCCTCACCCGCTCCGTCAATCCTGGCGCCACGGTCGCAGCCTCGCTCTCGGCACCGATCCTTTTCACCATCGCCGGCGACCTGAAGAAGATGGAGCTGCAGGTTGATGTCGACGAGGCCGATGTCGGTCAGATCGCCGTCGGCCAGAAGGCGAAGTTCACCGTCGACGCCTATCCCGATCGCAGCTTTCCCGCCGAGATCGAGCAGATCCGCTTCGCCTCCGAAGTGGTCAACAATGTCGTGACCTATAAGGCGGTCCTATCGGTCGACAATGCCGATCTGCTGCTGCGCCCCGGCATGACGGCGACGGCCGATGTCACCGTCGAGGCCGTCAAGGACACGCTGATGGTGCCGAATGCGGCGCTGCGCTACGCTCCGGCGCAGGCGGAAAGGCGCGGCCGCGGTATTTTCGGCATCTTCGGCCCGCCGCGCCAGCGCAACAACAATGCCGGTCCGGCGCTGAAGGGCGCTGAGCGCCGTGTCTGGCTGCTGCGCAACGGTCGCCCGGCGCCTGTTGTCATCCAGGTCGGCTCATCTGACGGCCAGTTCACGCAGGTCGTCTCCGGCGACATCAAGGAAAACGACGCACTGGTGACCGACGCCACGACGCGTGCGAACTAGGCGGAGAGACGGATGGCAAGCCCGCCGCTCATCGAATTCAGACAGATCTCGAAAATTTACGGAGAGGGCGAGGCGGCGATCCGCGCGCTCGACCATGTTGACCTTGCGATCAACGCCCATGAATTCGTCGCGATCATGGGCCCGTCTGGCTCCGGCAAGTCGACGGCGATGAACATTCTCGGCTGCCTCGACGTGCCGAGCGCCGGCGACTACATCTTCGAGGGTATTCCGACCAGCGGCTTCGACCGCAGCCAGTTGACGCTGCTGCGCCGCCACATGCTGGGCTTCGTCTTCCAGGGCTTCAACCTGCTGTCGCGCACCTCGGCCGTCGAAAATGTCGAGCTGCCGCTGATCTATCGCGGCATGGCGGTGCGCGAGCGGCGCGAACGGGCCCGCGAGGCCTTAGCACTCGTCGGCCTCACCGGGCGCGAACATCACAAGACACAGGAACTGTCAGGCGGCCAGCAGCAGCGCGTCGCTATCGCCCGCGCCATAGTCACCGAGCCGGCACTGCTCTTGGCCGACGAACCCACAGGCAATCTCGATACGAAGACCAGCGTCGAGATCATGGATCTGATGACGCGGCTGAACCGCGAGCAGGGCATCACCATCGTCATGGTCACCCACGAGCCTGATATTGCCGCCTACGCCCAGCGGCTGCTGCGTTTTGTCGACGGCAAGCTGGAGACCGAGGTCGAGCACCGGAGGAGGGCGGATCATGTTCTTTGAGACGCTGAAGCTGGCGCTGCGGGCCATCAGCCGCAACATGCTGCGCTCGTTCCTGACCGTGCTCGGCGTCGTCATCGGCGTTGCCGCCGTTATCGCGCTGGTGACGATCGGCAACGGCACGACTGCGCAGGTCTCGACCGAGCTGTCGCGCCTCGGCACCAACATGCTGTTCGTCCGTCCCGGCCAGTTCGGCCCCGGCCGGGCAAGCTCCGAAGCCAAGCGCTTCAGCGTCAAGGACGTCGCGGCGATCCGCGACCAGATCGGCGGCCTCAGGGCCGTGGCGCCGCTCAACCAGTCGACGGCGACGGTGATTTTCGGCGGCCAGAACCATTCCACCAGCGTCTCCGGCACCACCAACGACTATTTCATCGCACAGGATTGGAATCTGGCGCTCGGCCGCAATTTCCTGCCCGCCGAGGAACGCGGCCAGGCACGCTGCATCATCGGCGAGACGGTACGCTCGCAGCTCTTCGGCAGCGCCGACCCAACCGGCCAGCAGATCCGCGTCGGCAAGGTCTCATGCCCTGTCATTGGCGTGCTTGCCAAGCGCGGCCAGTCCGGCATGGGCAACGACCAGGACGATGTCGTCATCATGCCGGTCAAGGTGTTCCAGCGGCGCATCAGCGGCAGCAGCAACGTGCCGCAGATCATCATCTCGGCGCGCGACGGCGTCTCCACAGCCAAGGTGCAGTCCGATGTCGAAAATCTCCTGCGCGAGCGCCGCAAGATCGTGCCCGGCCGCCAGGACGATTTCAACGTCAACGACATGACCCAGATCGCCGAGGCGATGACCGGCACGACGACGCTGCTGACCGGCCTGCTCGGCGCCGTCGCGGCGATCAGCCTGCTCGTCGGCGGCATCGGCATCATGAACATCATGCTGGTCTCCGTCACCGAGCGCACCCGCGAGATCGGCATTCGCCTGGCGATCGGCGCGCTCGAGAACCAGGTGCTCACCCAGTTCCTGGTCGAAGCGGTGGCGCTGTCACTGTTTGGCGGCATCACCGGCATCGTGCTGGGCCTGAGCCTCGGCTTCGGCGCGGTGACGCTCCTGAAAGTCCCCTTCGTCTTCAGCCCCCTGATGGTCGCCGTCGCCTTCCTGTTCTCCGCGGCGATCGGCATGATCTTCGGCTATTTTCCGGCGAGAAGGGCCGCGCAGTTGAACCCCATCGAGGCGCTGCGGCACGAATAATGCGCCGTGGCAAGCCGCATGATGTCTCTCTACTCCTATCAATCGAACACAAGCACTATCGGAGGTCAGCATCATGCCGCTCAACAGACTGGTGATTTATGCTGGGAATGTCGAGGAAACGGCGCGCTTTTATGAGAAGCACTTCGGTTTCAAGGCGACCAGCCTGCCGGGCGACAGGATCATTGAATTGGTCGCTCAGGACGGCGGTGCGAATATCATGCTGCACCAGGCCGCCAAGGGCCAGCGGGGCGGTCAATCCACCGTCAAGCTGGTGTTCGACGTGGAGGATGTCGAGGCCTTTTGCAGTCGATGCGCGGAGAACGGCTTGGAGTTCGGCGCCATCCATAAAGCCGACGGTTATCTGTTCGCCAATGCCAAAGACCCGTGTCAAAATTCGATCTCGGTTTCCAGCCGGGCGTTTCGCAAGGGGTGACCGAGGGGGTAGTGCCGGCCTGATGACTAGGCGAGCCGGTGTACCTCAGTAGGCCGGGCGGGTGGCACGAGCCTTCACGGCGCAGACGTCAATGCCTCGCCGAGTTTCACGCCTCGCCTATGTTATCTATCTGTCTCTATTCTGATATTTCAATGCCGACTTGTCTTCGGTTTTTGACCGTGTCACTATGTGATATATCAGATTTGGCGACGGAGCTCCGTATTGCAGACTTCTCAGAGCCATCTTGCCTATCTCGCGCTGGAGCATCTGATCGTGACGCTGGCGCTGAAGCCCGGCGCGCTTGTCACCGAAAAACAGCTGATCGATATGGCGGGCCACGGGCGTACGCCGGTGCGCGAGGCAATCCAGAAGCTCGCCTGGCAGGGACTGATCCTGGTGAAGCCGCGCGTCGGGCTGCAGGTCGCCGAGATCGCGCCGGAGGATCATGGCAATGTCATGCAGGTGCGCCGTGAGCTGGAGCCGATCGCGGCAAGCCTTGTCGCCGAACATGCGAGCGACGAACAGCGCGCGCGTCTCCTCGACTGCGCCCGCGCGATGGAGGAATGCGCCGTCACCAGCAATCTCGAAGGCTTCTTCGCTGCCGACAAGGCCTTCGACGAAATCCTTGAAGACGCCTGCCCAAACGGCTTCATCACGGCAGCACTTGGCCCGGTGCAGACGCATTCGCGCCGCCTCTGGTACTCGAAGGCAAGCCCCGAGCGCATGGATCGCGCCATCGCGCTGCACGTCGCCGTCATCCGCGCCATCCATCAGGGCAGGCCGGATGAAGCGCGCGCCACCATGGCGGTGCTGATCGACTACCTCAGCCGGACCCCCGCATAATCCATAAACCGAAATCGGTTTAAGGAGTTATGCAGCATTCAAAGCGCTACAGCGTCCTTTGCGCGTCTGAAAGACGCGCGGCGCTGTAGAAACGGCCCCGTTTCCGGAGCCGTTGACAGATCAGATTGTCGGAAAATATCAGCCGACGAAAGCGCGCTCAATGACGAATTCGGCGGGCTTGCTGTTGGCGCCTTCATCGAGGCCGGCCTTCTCAAGCAGTTCCTTGGTATCCTTCAGCATGGCCGAGGAACCGCAGATCATGCCGCGATCGATCACTGGGTCGAGCGGCGGCACGCCGAGATCGGTGAACAGCTTGCCGGAGGAGATCAGGTCGGTGATGCGGCCGCGATATTCGAAATCCTCGCGCGTGACTGTCGGATAGTGGCGCAGCTTGTCGCCGACCACTTCCTTCAGCAACTCGTCATTCTGGATCTCGTGCACGAGGTCGAAGCCGTATTTCAGCTCGGCGACGTCGCGTGTCGTATGGGTGAGGATGACTTCCTCGAACTTTTCATAGGTCTCGGGATCGCGGATCAGGCTGGCGAAAGGCGCAATGCCCGTTCCCGTCGAGAACATGTAGAGACGACGGCCGGGCGTCAGCGCATCCAGCACCAGCGTGCCCGTCGGCTTCTTGCGCATCAGCACCTGGTCGCCCGGCTTGATCGCCTGCAGATGGGAGGTGAGCGGACCGTCCGGCACCTTGATCGAGAAGAATTCAAGCTCTTCGGCCCAGGCGGGGCTGGCGATCGAATAGGCGCGGAAGACCGGTTTGCCCTCGACCATCAGGCCGATCATCGCGAATTCGCCGGAACGGAAACGGAAGCCCTGCGGCCGGGTCATCGTGAAGCGGAAGAGCCGGTCGGTATAGTGCGTGACATCGAGCACCGTCTCGGCGTAGACGCCGGCGGGGATGGACGAGGCGAAGTCTTCGGTCTTTGCAGGCGCGTTCATTGCGGTAGAGGATCCCGTTTCGTCGGATGAACTGTCGGATGCGAGCGAGATATTACAAATCGGGCCGGAATTAAAGGCATTCCATTCCACACGACGCTTCTAAAGGGAAATATGCATGTCATTGTCAGGATTCAATGGGGAGCAGGGAGCAGGCGGGGAATGTCGTATTTCCCGCTGGCGAAGCCCGGCAAAGGATGCATATTAGAGCAGCACGCCGGAAACGGATGCCGGTTTTCGGCAAAAACGGTGCGACAACAAAGACCTACGGCGTCGAACCCGATTCAGCAACAGAGTTCGGCGATGGTGGCGAAAAAAAAGATGCTTGCCGGGGCGAGCGCGATAGGGCGGTCGGGGGAATATGAAGATTTTCAACTACAAGCGCGTTCCTTATGCGGAGATGCGCGCCTTTTCCGTCCATATCCTGACGGCATCCGGCTCCTTCCTTGCCTTTCTTGGCGTCGTCGCCGCCGCCGAGCACCGCTTCATCGACATGTTCTGGTGGCTGGGACTTGCCCTTCTGGTCGACGGCATAGACGGGCCGATCGCCCGCAAGGTGCGCGTCAAGGAAGTGCTGCCGAACTGGTCGGGCGATACGCTCGACAATATCATCGATTACGTCACCTATGTGCTTCTGCCGGCCTTCGCGCTTTATCAGAGCGGCATGATCGGCGAGCCCTGGTCCTTCGTCGCCGCCGGCATGATCGTCGTCTCGAGCGCCATTTACTATGCCGATATGGGCATGAAGACGGACGAATATTTCTTCTCCGGCTTTCCCGTCGTCTGGAATATGATCGTCTTCACGCTGTTCGTCATCGATGCCAGCGCCACGACGGCGCTCACCGTCGTCATCGTCTCGGTGGTGCTGACCTTCCTGCCGATCAATTTCCTCCACCCGGTCCGGGTCAAAAGGCTGCGCCCGCTCAACCTCGGCGTCTTTTTCCTGTGGTCGGCGCTCGGCATTTTTTCGCTGCTGATGCATTTCGACACGCCCGAATGGGCGCTCATTCTCTTTATCGTGACTGGAGCCTATCTTTACGTCATCGGCGCGGTGCTGCAATTCTTCCCCGCCCTGGGACGCGAAGCATAGGACAGGCAAGATGACCAAAACGCAGGCTGTTTCATTTTCGAGAACGGGTGGGCCGGAGGTTTTCGACTATGTCGAGATCGATCTTCCGCCGCCGTCGACGGGCGAAGTGCAGATCAGGCAGGCGGCGGTTGGGCTCAATTTCATCGACGTCTATTTCCGCAACGGCACCTACAAGGCGCCGCATCTGCCCTTCGTCACCGGCAAGGAGGGCGCCGGCACCGTGACATCGGTCGGTCCCGGCGTCGAGGATTTCAAGGTCGGCGACCGTGTCGCCTATGCCAGTGCCGATGGTGCCTATAGCGCCGAGCGCAATGTCGAGACGCGCCATCTGGTGCATGTTCCCGAGGGAATCGAGCTCGAAACCGCAGCGGCGATGATGCTGAAGGGCATGACCGCCGAATATCTCTTGAACCGCACCTTCAAGGTCGGCCCGCAGACCGTCCTGCTGTTCCACGCCGCTGCCGGCGGCGTCGGCCTGATCGCCGGCCAATGGGCTAAGGCGCTGGGCGCCACCGTCATCGGCACGGCGGGCTCTGAAGACAAGATCGAGCTGGCGCTCGCCCATGGCTACGATCAGGTGATCAACTACAAGAGCGACAGCTTCGTCGACCGTGTCCGCGACATCACCGGCGGCAAGGGCGTGGATGTCGTCTACGATTCGATCGGCCGCGATACTTTTCCACAGTCGCTTGACTGCCTGAAGCCGCGGGGCCTTTTTGCCTCCTTCGGCCAATCCTCCGGACCGATCGAGAATTTCACCCTTGCGGCTCTGGCGCAAAGGGGCTCGCTCTTTGCGACGCGGCCGACGCTCTTCACCTATATCGCCACGCGTCAGGAACTGATCGACAGTGCGAAAGCGCTATTTGATATTGTGCAAAGCAACAAAGTGCGTATCAATATCAATCAAACCTATCCGCTGCGTGAGGTTGGGCGGGCTCATGCGGATCTGGAGACAAGAAAAACAACAGGAACGACGCTGCTGATTCCATGAGATCCGAACGGACCGGTTGGCAGAAGAAATGAGGGGAACGTGTCGCCATTGAATGTGCCGGATTCCGGCGCGTTATTATCGGTCCAGAAGCTGACGAAGTTCTTCGGTGGCTTTGCAGCCTGCAATGAAATCGATCTCGATATCGCGCCGGGCGAAATTCATGCGCTTCTCGGCGAAAATGGTGCAGGCAAATCCACCCTGGTGAAGATGCTGTTCGGCGTTCTCGAGCCGACGGGCGGGCATATCCTCTGGCAGGGCCAGCCGGTCGCGATCGCGTCGCCCGGTGAAGCCCGCAAGCTCGGCATCGGCATGGTCTTCCAGCATTTTTCGCTGTTCGAGGCGCTGACGGTTGCCGAAAACATCGCGCTGTCGCTCGATGACGCCATCCCGATCGACAAAATCGCCGAGGAGGCGAGGGTGCTGTCCAACGCCTACGGCCTGCCGCTCGATCCGCATGCCCATGTCGCCGACCTCTCGGTCGGCGAGCGCCAGCGCATCGAGATCGTCCGTGCGCTGCTGCAGAACCCGAAGCTCATCATCCTCGACGAACCGACCTCGGTGCTGACGCCGCAGGAAGCCGACAAGCTGTTCGAGACGCTGTTCAAACTGCGTGCCGAGGGGCGCTCGGTTCTTTATATCAGCCACCGCCTGGAGGAAGTGCAGCGCATCTGCGATCGCGCCACAGTCCTGCGCCATGGCCGCGTGACCGGCGCATGCGATCCCAAACACGAAACGCCGGCCTCGCTCGCCCGCATGATGGTCGGCAGCGAAGTGGCGACCGTGACGCATCCGGAGCGCAGCGACAAGGGCGAGGTGCAGCTTGCGGTCGCCAACCTTTGCGTCGCCGCGCGCACCCCCTTCGCCATGCCGCTGCGTGATGTGTCGATGGCGGTGCGCTCCGGCGAAATCCTCGCCATAGCAGGTGTCGCGGGCAACGGCCAAAGCGAGCTCTTCGACGCATTGTCCGGCGAATATCCGGTCGCCTCGGCCGAGGCGATTGTCATCCGCAAGAAGCCGGTCGGCAACCAGGGCATTACCGCCCGCCGTCTTCTCGGCGCGGGCTTCGTGCCGGAGGAGCGCCATGGCCATGCCGCCGTCTCTGCCATGAAACTGTCGGATAATCTCGTCCTTGCCCGCAGCCAGTCGGACCGCAAGGCTTTTCTGGGCCTGCTCGGTATCATTCGCCACGCTGCGGTGAAATCCGCCGCAAGGCGCATTTCCGAAGCGATGGATGTCCGCAAGAGCGGCGATGATCCGGCCGCCGGCTCCCTGTCCGGGGGGAATCTGCAGAAGTTCATCGTCGGCCGCGAGCTCGACCGCCAGCCGGCAGTCCTCGTCGTCAACCAGCCGACCTGGGGCGTCGATGCCGGGGCTGCAAGCCGCATCCGCCAGGCGCTTGTCGATCTCGCAAGAGCTGGTTCGGCCGTCGTCGTCATCAGCCAGGATCTCGACGAGATCTTCGAAGTGGCGACCGATATTGCCGTCATCTGCGAAGGCCGTCTTTCCCGCCCGTTCCCGGCCGGCGAACTGACGCGGGAAAGGATCGGACTGCTGATGGGCGGACTGCACGAGAGCAGCTCTCCCCCGGAGGCGCCCCATGCGCATTGAACTTGAAAAACGGCCCGACGTCTCGAAGCTCTTCGCCTTCGTCTCGCCACTGCTTGCCCTTGTCTTGACGCTGGTATTCGGCGCCATCATGTTTGCCATGCTCGGCAAGGACCCGGTCGAGGCACTCGACGCCTTCTTCATCGAGCCGCTGCTCGAGGTCTGGTCGTTGCACGAGCTGGCGATCAAGGCCGCCCCGCTTATCCTGATCGCCGTCGGCCTGGCCGTCTGTTATCGCTCGAACAACTGGAATATCGGCGCGGAAGGCCAGTTCACCATCGGCGCCATCACCGGCTCCTATCTGCCGATCGTCTTTTACGACTGGCATTCGCCGCTCGTGCTGCCGCTGATGCTGATCCTTGGTGCGTTCGGTGGTGCGCTTTTCGCCGCCATTCCGGCGCTGCTGAAGGCGCATTTCAACACCAATGAGATCCTGACGTCACTGATGCTGGTCTATATCGCCCAGCTCTTCCTTGACTGGCTGATTCGCGGCGCCTGGCGGGATCCGAAAGGCTTCAACTTTCCAGTCTCGCGCGATTTCGCGCCGGAGGCGGTGCTGCCGGCGATCTGGGAAGAGTCGGGCCGCGCCCATTGGGCCTTCATCTTCGCCATCATTGCGGCGGTCGGTGCCTGGTTCATGCTGCGTTATACGCTGAAAGGCTTCGAGATCGTCGTGCTCGGCCAATCGGAACGGGCAGGGCGTTTTGCCGGTTTCTCGTCGAAGAAGATGATCTGGTTCAGCTTTCTCTTCTCGGGCGCTCTTGCCGGCCTTGCTGGCATCAGCGAGGTTTCCGGCTCGATCGGCCACCTGCAGCCGGCGATTTCGCCGGGCTACGGCTTCACCGCCATCATCGTCGCCTTCCTTGGCCGCCTCAATCCACTCGGCATCATTGCATCCGGCCTGGTGCTGGCGCTGACCTATCTCGGCGGCGAGGCAGCCCAGCTTTCGCTCGGCGTTTCCGACAAGGTCACCCGCGTCTTCCAGGGCTTACTGCTCTTCTTCGTGCTCTCCTGCGATACGCTGATCTATTACAAAATCCGCATTGTCTGGTCGCGGTTAAGGGGCAGGGCGGCATGAGCATCTTCGAAGCCATTCTTCTGACTGTCATCACCGCCTCGACGCCGCTCGTCATCGCCGCACTCGGCGAACTGGTGACCGAGCGCTCCGGCGTTCTCAATCTCGGCGTCGAAGGCATGATGATCATGGGTGCAGTCGCCGCCTTTGCCGGCGCGCAGATGTCGGGTTCGCCCTATGTCGGCATTGTATGCGGCATTGCGGCAGGCGCGCTTTTCTCTCTGTTGTTTGCCTTCCTGACACTAACGCTGGTGGCGAACCAGGTGGCAACTGGACTGGCGCTCACCCTTCTCGGCCTCGGCGCCTCAGGCATGCTTGGCGAAGCCTATGTCAGCGTGCCCGGCATTCGGCTAGGAGAGATCGTCATTCCCGCCCTGTCGGATATTCCGGTCGTTGGCCACGCTCTCTTCAGCCAGGACCTAATCTTCTACCTGTCGATCGCGCTCGTCGTCGGCGTCAGCTGGTTCCTGTTCCGCAGCCGGATCGGGCTGAAGCTCAGGGCGATCGGCGACAATCACGGTTCGGCCCACGCACTCGGTATTCACGTCATCCGCACGCGGTATCTGGCGGTGATGTTCGGCGGTGCCTGCGCCGGTCTTGCCGGCGCGCAGCTTTCGCTCGTCTACACGCCACAATGGGCCGAGAACATGTCGGCCGGCCGCGGCTGGATCACGCTGGCGCTGGTGGTCTTTGCCTCTTGGCGGCCGTGGCGGGTCTTTGCCGGCGGTTATCTCTTCGGCGCGGTCACCATCCTGCAGCTTCACGCGCAGGCCTTCGGTCTCGGCATTCCCTCGCAGTTTCTCTCGATGCTGCCCTATGCCGCGACTATTGTGGTTCTCATCATCATTTCCCATAATCGGCGCACGACGTTGATCAACACGCCCGCGTCGCTCGGAAAAGCCTTCGTGCCGGAGCGATAAAGCAACAATACAAAGACGGGTTTACGCAATAACTTCAAACCAACAGGGGTCCCCATGAAGAAGTTAGCATTCACACTTGCCGCCTCGGCTGCCGCCGTGATCGGCATCTCTTCCGCCGCGCAAGCCGCGGACAAGACGAAGGTCTGCTTCGTCTATGTCGGTTCGCATACCGACGGCGGCTATTCACAGGCCCACGACCTCGGCCGCCAGCAGATCCAGGCCGAGTTCGGCGACAAGATCGACACGCCTTATCTCGAAAACGTGCCGGAAGGCCCGGATGCCGAGCGCGCCATCGAGCGCCTTGCCCGTTCCGGCTGCAAGCTGATCTTCACGACGTCCTTCGGCTTCATGGACGCGACCGTCAAGGTCGCCGCCAAGTTCCCGGACGTGAAGTTCGAGCATGGCACCGGCTACAAGGCCGGCCCGAACCTTGCGACCTACAATTCGCGCTTCTATGAAGGCCGCTACATCCTCGGCCAGATCGCCGCCAAGACCTCGAAGAATCACGGCGCGGCCTACATCGCCTCCTTCCCGATTCCCGAAGTCGTGATGGGCATCAACTCGTTCGAACAGGGCGCCAAGTCGGTCGATCCGAGCTTCAAGCTGAAGGTCATCTGGGTCAACACCTGGTTCGACCCCGGCAAGGAAGCCGATGCCGCCAAGGCAATGGTCGACCAGGGCGTCGACGTGCTGACCCAGCACACCGATACGACAGCGCCGATGCAGGTTGCCGAAGAACGCGGCATCCACGCCTTCGGCCAGGCCTCCGACATGATCGCAGCAGGCCCGAAGGCTCAGCTGACGGCAATCGTCGATACCTGGGGTACCTACTACTCCAAGCGCGTTCACGCCCTTCTGGACGGCACCTGGAAGTCCGAGCAGAGCTGGGACGGCCTGAAGGATGGCATCCTGAAGATGGCGCCCTACACCAACATGCCCGACGACGTGAAGAAGATGGCCGAGGAAACCGAAGCCAAGATCAAGTCAGGCGAACTGCATCCCTTCACCGGCCCGATCAACAAGCAGGACGGAACGCCCTGGCTGAAGGCCGGCGAGAAGGCCGATGACGGCACCCTGCTCGGCATGAATTTCTATGTCGAAGGTGTGGACGATAAGTTGCCGGGTAAATAATCCCGCAAGCTATCTCGCTAATGCGAAGAGCGCCCTTGTGGGCGCTCTTTTTTTGCTGCAATGCATCCCAAGATTCCGATTTACAAAAGTAATACTATATGATTTTTTGACCCTGCGCCGCGAGATGCGGCATTGGGAGGAAATCATGAAATTGAAGACTGCACTTTTGAGTGCCACGATTCTGGCTGCCTGCATGTTCGGTTCGGCTTCGGCCGCCGGCCTTACTGTCGGCTTCTCGCAGATCGGCTCGGAATCGGGCTGGCGTGCGGCTGAAACGACCGTGACCAAGGAGCAGGCCAAGAAGCGCGGCATCGATCTGAAGTTTGCCGATGCGCAGCAGAAGCAGGAAAACCAGATCAAGGCTTTGCGCTCCTTCATTGCTCAGGGCGTCGATGCCATTCTCATTGCTCCGGTCGTTGAAACCGGCTGGGACGACGTTCTCAAGGAAGCCAAGGAAGCCAAGATTCCGGTCA
The DNA here is from genome assembly GCF_057653695.1 of Rhizobium sp. SRDI943. Classification (NCBI taxonomy): domain Bacteria; kingdom Pseudomonadati; phylum Pseudomonadota; class Alphaproteobacteria; order Hyphomicrobiales; family Rhizobiaceae; genus Rhizobium; species Rhizobium sp. SRDI943. The sequence continues at coordinate 1,917,793 of NZ_CM172787.1, forward strand.
TCCTTCTCGACCGTACCATCAAGGCTCCGGACGATCTCTATCTGACGGCTGTTACGTCGGACCTGGTCCATGAAGGCAAGGTCGCAGGCGACTTCCTGGTCAAGACCGTCGGCGACAAGAAGTGCAATGTCGTTGAACTTCAGGGCACAACCGGTTCGTCGCCGGCCATCGCCCGCAAGAAGGGCTTCGAAGAGGCCCTTGCCGGCCACGACAACCTCAAGATCGTTCGCAGCCAGACCGGTGACTTCACCCGCACCAAGGGCAAGGAAGTCATGGAAAGCTTCCTGAAGGCCGAGAATGGCGGCAAGGATATCTGCGCTCTCTACGCCCATAACGACGACATGGCCGTCGGCGCCATCCAGGCGATCAAGGAAGCCGGTCTGAAGCCTGGCAAGGATATCCTCGTCGTCTCCATCGACGCCGTACCGGATATCTTCAAGGCGATGTCCGAAGGCGAGGCCAACGCCACGGTCGAGCTGACGCCGAATATGGCAGGTCCGGCCTTCGATGCGCTCGAAGCCTATCTGAAGGACAAGAAGGCTCCGGCCAAGTGGATCCAGACCGAGTCCAAGCTCTACACGCCTGCCGACGAGCCGATGAAGGTCTACGAAGAGAAGAAGGGTCAGGGCTACTGATCTGATGTGACACTGCTGCATAATTCCTTAAATCGGAATTCGATTTCGGGATAAATCATGCAGCAATTCAAAGCGCTACAGCGTCCTCTATGCCTCTCGAAGAGACCAGGCGGCGCTGTAGAACCGCACCGGCCCGTCATGGACCGGTGCGGAACTGCCTTTGCCGCCTTGGGACGTCATGTCCGGCCGCGGCGCGGCTTTTGCCGTCAATATCAGGAAAACAGACCCTTATGATTCACGATTTCGAGAACGTTCTCGCGGCCTCCGGAATATCGAAATTCTTTCCCGGCGCAGTGGCGCTGGATAAGGTCGATTTCACGCTCCGCAGAGGCGAGGTGCACGCATTGCTGGGCGAGAACGGCGCCGGCAAGTCGACGCTGATCAAGTGCATCACCGGCGCCTATCATCGTGACGAGGGCAGCCTGATGCTGGAAGGCCAGGAAATCAATCCGGCCAATACGCTCGCCGCCCAGAAGCTCGGTATCGGCACGGTCTATCAGGAGGTCAATCTCCTTTCCAATCTGAGCGTCGCCGAAAACCTCTTTCTCGGACGCCAGCCAAGGCGCTTCGGCATGACCGACGTGCGTTCGATGAACCGCAAGGCGCGCGACCTGCTCGCCGGCTACGGCGTCGATATCGACGTCACCGCCGAGCTTGGCCGTTTTTCCGTCGCTGTCCAGCAGGTGGTAGCCATCGCCCGTGCCGTCGATCTCTCCGGCAAGGTGCTGATCCTCGACGAGCCCACCGCAAGTCTCGACAATCAGGAGGTGGCGCTGCTCTTCCGCATCATCGAAGACCTGAAGAAGCGCGGCCTGGGCATTGTCTTCATCACCCATTTTCTCGAGCAGGTCTATGCGATCAGCGACCGTATCACCGTGCTGCGCAACGGCAAGCTCGTCGGTACCCGCGACGCCGCCGATCTGCCGCGCCAGGGCCTGATCGCCATGATGCTCGGCCGCGAACTGGCGCATGTAGAAGAGACCGTCAGGGAACGCAGCCTTGCGGCCGGCGACGTCCGATATCATTTTGCAGGCTACGGCAAACGCGGCAAGGTCAAACCATTCGATCTTGAAGTGCGCGCCGGAGAGGTGGTCGGCGTCGCCGGGCTGCTCGGTTCCGGCCGCACCGAAACTGCCGAACTGCTTTTCGGCATCGAGCATGCCGACAGCGGCAGCGCCACGATCGACGGCCAGCCGGTGACGATTTCGAGCCCGCGCGCCGCGATCGCAAAGGGTTTCGGCTTCTGCCCCGAGGACCGCAAGACCGATGGCATCATCGGCGACCTGTCGATCAGGGAGAACATCGCACTTGCGCTCCAGGCCCGCCGCGGCTGGACGCGGCCGCTGTCGCGCGCCGAACAGAACACGCTTGCCGACCGCTACATCAAGGCGCTCGATATCCGCACCACCGATCGCGAGAAGCCGATCCGGCTACTCTCAGGCGGCAATCAGCAAAAGGCGATCCTCGCCCGCTGGCTGGCGACCAATCCGAAGTTTCTGATCCTCGACGAGCCGACCCGCGGCATTGATGTCGGTGCCCATGCCGAGATCATCCGGCTCATCGAAGAGCTCTGCGCCGGTGGCATGTCGCTCATCGTGATTTCCTCGGAACTTGAAGAGCTTGTCGCCTATAGTTCACGTGTCATCGTACTTCGCGACAGACAGCATATCGCCGAACTGACAGGCGAGCGTATCACCGCTGCCGGCATCGTCGAAGCCATCGCCGCCGCCGAACACAAGATGGAGGATGCATGAGGTCCTCGCTGAAAGCGCTGGCATATCGCTTGGCGCCGCAATTGATTGCGCTCGTTGTCATTCTTCTGTTGAATTTCATAACGTCGCCGCAGTTTTTTAATGTCGTGGTTCAGAATGACCGCCTCTATGGCAGCCTGATCGACGTGCTGAACCGCGGCGCGCCGGTGGCGCTGCTGGCGATCGGCATGACGCTGGTCATCGCCACCAAGGGCATCGACCTGTCCGTCGGTGCAGTCATCGCCATCTGCGGCGCCGTCGCCGCATCGTCGATTGTCTCCGGAAATTCAGTTGCCTATACCATTATCCTGACGCTTGCGATCGGGCTTGCCTGCGGCGTCTGGAACGGTTTCCTGGTGGCGGTCCTCAATATCCAGCCGATCATCGCGACGCTAGTGCTGATGGTCGCCGGCCGCGGCATCGCCCAGCTGATCACCGAAGGCGCCATCCTGACCTTCAACAATGACGGGCTCACCTTCTTCGGCAGCGGTTCGCTGCTGCTCCTGCCGATGCCTGTCGTCATCTGGCTTCTCGTCGGCCTGCTCGTCATCCTGCTCGTCCGCCGCACGGCGCTCGGCATGCTGATCGAGGCCGTCGGCATCAATCGCCGCGCCAGCACGCTCTCCGGCATTCAAACGCCGGTGCTGCTGATGGCGGTCTATATGCTGAGCGGGCTCTGCGCCTCGATCGCGGGCATCATCGTCGCAGCCGACATCAAGGGCGCCGATGCCAACAATGCCGGCCTATGGTTGGAACTCGACGCCATCCTCGCCGTTGTCGTCGGCGGCAATTCGCTGCTCGGCGGCCGCTTCAGCATTCTCGGGTCGCTGATCGGCGCGATGATCATCCAGGCGGTGAATACCGGCATCCTGTCCGCCGGCTTTCCACCTGAATTCAACCTGATCATCAAGGCCGTCATCATTATCGTCATCCTCGTCATCCAGTCGCCGGCGGTCCAATCGCTCGCCATCTTCGCCAGCCGCCGGCAGGGCGGTAGGGAGCAGCCGAAATGAACTCCAAATACCTGCCGCTGCTTGCGACCATCGTCATCTTCGTGCTCGCCTATGCCGGCTGCGCGCTGCAATATCCGAACATTCTGTCGACGCGCGTCATCGGCAATCTTTTGACCGACAACGCCTTTCTCGGCATTGCCGCCGTTGGCATGACTTTCGTCATCATTTCGGGCGGCATCGATCTGTCGATCGGCTCGGTCATCGCCTTTACCGGCGTCTTCCTCGCGGTGATCCTGCAGAACACCTCGATCCATCCGCTGCTCGCTTTCGCGATCGTGCTCGTCATCACCACTGTCTTTGGTGGTATCATGGGCGCGATCATCCATTATCTCGAAATGCCGGCCTTCATCGTCACGCTTGCCGGCATGTTCCTGGCACGCGGCATGGCCTTCGTGCTCTCGATCGACAGCATCCCGATCGATCATGAATATTATTCGACGCTGACGAGCCTCTACTATCGTCTGCCCGGCGGCGGGCGGCTGACGCTGATCGGCGGCATCATGCTTCTGGTCTTTGCCGTCGGCATCTTCATCGCCCAGCGCACCCGCTTCGGCACCAATGTCTATGCACTCGGCGGCGGTCCGCAGACGGCGCGGCTGATGGGCGTGCCGGTCGGCCGCACGACAATCCAGATCTATGCGCTGTCGGGCTTTCTGGCGGGCCTATCCGGGATCGTTTTTTCGCTGTACACCTCTGCCGGATATTCTCTTGCAGCAGTCGGCGTCGAACTCGATGCCATCGCGGCGGTGGTCATTGGGGGGACGCTGCTGACCGGAGGAGCGGGATTCGTGGCGGGAACCTTGATCGGGATCCTGATCCAGGGGCTCATTCAGACCTACATCACCTTCGATGGTACGCTGTCGAGCTGGTGGACCAAGATTCTGATTGGTCTTCTGCTGTTTGCATTCATCCTGATGCAGAAAGCCATCCTGTTCATTTCCAGTCTGAACAAGAGGTACGCCTGAGGGGGAGACGGATCGCTTGCGCTACAAATTGGACGAGACACGCAAGACGGGGCGCAGAACCCGGACGAGCCACGCTCAGGTCGTCGACGAGCTCGGCAAGGCGATCGTCGCCGGCACCTATCCCGTCGGCTCGATCCTGCCGGGCGATACGGAACTGGCGCAGCGTTTCAAAGTGTCCCGCACGGTCTTGCGCGAGACGATGAAGACGCTCGCCGCCAAGGGCATGGTCGTCGCCAAGGCCCGGGTCGGCACGCGTGTGACCGAGAAGAATCTCTGGAACATGTTCGACAGCGAGATTATCGCCTGGCACTTCGACAACGGCGTGACGGAAGAATTCCTGTTGCAACTCTACGATATTCGCCTCGCCTTCGAACCCTTCGCCGCCGGTCTCGTCGCTGAACGGGCGAATGCCGAGGAGATTGAGACGCTACGCGGGCTGGCGCTCGAGATGGCAGCGGCGGGTCATACGGCCGACAGCCTGGCACTCGCCGACCTTCATTTTCACCTGGCGATCGCCGAAGCCTCGCACAATCCCTTCATGCGGACACTGGGCAGCCTCATCGAAGCGGCTCTCGTCGGAATGTTCCGGATGAGCACGCCGCCAACCGAAAACGGCTTCGCCAATATCGCCGACACCCATATGCGCATCGTCGATGCGATCGTGTCCGGCGATAACGCCGCCGCGCGCCGTGCGATGGAGGACGTCATCCTGGACGGTCGCATTCATGTGCACGAAGCCTTCGCGGCCCGCGGTTCCGAGGCCATCATAGGATCGATTTCGGCCGCAATTTCACCTTTGTGAAGGCTTTGCATATCGACAGCGATTTATCCTTAAATCGATTCCGATTTAGGGATTTTTGCAGTATGAGGCGATAAAGCCGCCTCATGGCGCGGATTCGCGGAGCAAATCATGGAACGCACTTGTCTTGCCGTCATCCTTGCCGCCGGTGACAGCACGCGGATGAAATCCTCGAAATCGAAGGTGCTGCATCCGGTCGCCGGACGGCCGATGATCGCCCATGTGGTCGAGGCGGTCGCCTCCGCCGGCATCTCGTCCGTCGCCCTTGTCGTCGGCCGTGATGCCGAGGACGTGGCAAAGGCGGCGAGCATCGGCGGCGTCAGCATCGAATCCTATCTGCAGAAGGAACGCCTCGGCACCGGCCATGCAGTGCAGGCGGCGCGCGACGCGATCGCCAAGGGCTATGACGATATTCTCGTCACCTATGGCGACGTGCCGCTGCAGACCGCCGGACCGCTGAAGGCCGCTCGCCAGGGCCTTGCCGATGGCAGCGATGTCGTCGTCATCGGTTTCCACACCGACCGCCCGACCGGCTACGGCCGCCTGCTTGTCAAGGACGGCGAACTCATCGCCATCCGCGAGGAGAAAGATGCGACCGATGCCGAGCGCACCGTCACTTGGTGCAACAGCGGACTGATGGCGATCAACGGCAGAAAGGCGCTCGATCTTCTCACGCGCATTGGCAATGCCAATGCCAAGGGCGAATTCTACCTGACCGATCTCGTCGAGATCGCCCGTTCGCTCGGCGGACGCGTCACCGCCGTCGATGCTCCCGAGATCGAGATGACCGGCTGCAACACCCGTGCCGAACTCGCCGTGATCGAGCGTTTCTGGCAGGAGCGTCGCCGCCACCAGATGATGCTTTCAGGCGTCACCATGATCGCGCCAGAAACGGTTTTTCTCTCCTACGATACCGTCATCGGCCAGGATGCGTTGATCGAGCCGAACGTCGTCTTCGGCCCTGGTACTGTTATCGACAGCGGCGCCGTCATCCATGCCTTCTCGCATATCGAGGGCGCGCATGTCAGTCAGGGCGCGACCGTCGGGCCCTTTGCGCGACTGCGGCCGGGTGCGGATCTCGGCACCGGTTCGAAGGTCGGCAATTTCTGCGAGGTCAAGAATGGCCGGCTCGGCGAGGGCGCTAAGGTCAACCACCTGACTTATATCGGTGATGCCGTCATCGGCGCCGGCAGCAATATCGGCGCCGGGACGATCACCTGCAACTATGACGGCGTCAACAAGAGCGAGACGGTGATCGGCGAAAACGCCTTCATCGGTTCCAATTCCTCGCTGGTCGCGCCGGTGACGATCGGCGACGGCGCCTATATCGCCTCCGGCAGCGTCATCACCGCCAACGTGCCGGCCGACGCGCTGGCGCTCGGCCGCGCCCGGCAGGAGATCAAGCCCGGCCGCGCGACGCTGCTGCGCGAGCGTGCGCTGGCCATCAAGGCGGCGAATAAGGCGAAAGCCTGACCGGCCTTGCGTAACCGGCGGAAATTCAAAGTGACCGCCGAGGTGATTGAGAAATAAGCAGGAATTGTTAGGACTGGCCTCGTCATCGAAGCCTTTATGGGGATACTATATGTGCGGCATTGTGGGGATCGTCGGAACTGCGCCTGTTGCCGGGCGCCTGGTCGATGCGCTGAAGCGTCTCGAATATCGCGGTTACGATTCCGCCGGCGTCGCCACAATTCATGACGGCGTGATGGATCGCCGCCGCGCCGAGGGCAAGCTGTTCAATCTGGAAAAGCGCCTCGACAGCGAACCGCTGCCCGGCATCGTCGGCATCGCCCACACGCGCTGGGCGACCCATGGCGTTCCGAACGAGACCAATGCCCATCCGCATTTCGTCGAAGGCGTCGCCGTCGTCCATAACGGCATCATCGAGAATTTTTCCGAGCTTCGCGACGAACTGACCGAAGAGGGTTCGGTCTTCGAAACCCAGACCGACACCGAAGTCGTTGCCCATCTGATGGCGAAATACCTGCGCGAAGGCCTGGAGCCGCGCGCCGCCATGCTGAAGATGCTGAACCGGGTGACCGGCGCCTATGCGCTGGCCATCATGCTCAAGGCCGATCCCGACACGATCATGGCCGCCCGTTCCGGCCCGCCGCTCGCCGTCGGCTATGGCCGCGGCGAGATGTTCCTCGGCTCGGACGCGATCGCGCTTTCGCCCTTCACTAACGAGATCACCTATCTCGTCGACGGCGATTTCGCCGTCCTCACCCGCGACGGTGTCTCGGTGCTCGATTTCGCCGGCAAGCCGGTCAAACGCGCCCGCCAGATCTCGCAGGCGACCGCCTATGTCGTCGACAAGGGCAACCACCGCCATTTCATGGAAAAGGAAATCTACGAGCAGCCGGAGGTGATCTCCCACGCGCTCAGCCACTATGTCGATTTCGCCGAGAACACGATCGGCGCCAATGCCGCCGCGATCGACTTCAAAGCGACGACCGGCCTTGCAATCTCGGCCTGCGGCACCGCCTATCTCGCCGGCCTCGTCGGCAAATACTGGTTCGAGCGTTATGCTCGCCTGCCGGTCGAGATCGACGTTGCCTCCGAGTTCCGCTACCGGGAAATGCCGCTGTCGCCGTCACAGGCGGCACTCTTCATCTCCCAGTCCGGCGAGACCGCCGATACGCTGGCATGCTTGCGTTATTGCCGCGACAACGGGTTGAAAATCGGCGCCGTCGTCAATGTCCGCGAATCGACGATCGCGCGCGAATCCGATGCCGTCTTCCCGATCATGGCCGGCCCCGAAATCGGCGTCGCCTCGACCAAGGCCTTCACCTGCCAGCTTGCCGTGCTGGCAGCGCTGGCGATCGGCGCCGGCAAGGCGCGCGGCACGGTGAGTGCTGATGAGGAGAGGGCGCTTGTGCGCCATCTCGCCGAAATGCCGCGCATCATGAGCCGGGTGCTGAACCTTATTCAGCCGCAGATGGAAAGCCTGTCGCGCGAGCTGTCGAAGTGCAAGGACGTGCTCTATCTCGGCCGCGGCACCAGCTTCCCGCTTGCCATGGAAGGCGCGCTGAAGCTTAAGGAAATTTCCTATATCCACGCCGAAGGTTACGCCGCCGGCGAATTGAAGCACGGACCGATCGCACTGATCGACGAGAACATGCCTGTCATCGTCATCGCCCCTTACGACCGTTTCTTCGAAAAGACCGTCTCGAACATGCAGGAGGTCGCAGCCCGCGGCGGCCGCATCATCTTTATCACCGACGAGGCCGGTGCAGCGGCTTCGAAACTGCCGACCATGGCGACGATCACCCTGCCTGTGGTCGATGAAATCATCGCGCCGATGATCTTCTCGCTGCCGATCCAGCTGCTCGCCTATCACACCGCCGTCTTCATGGGCACCGATGTCGATCAGCCGCGCAACCTGGCGAAATCCGTGACGGTGGAATAAGCCTGTAACGCCGGGACCTACGCGCCGAAACATATTGTGCGACGCCCCGAATTCTGGCAGTTTTGGTCCGCGGACAAGGGGGAAGGGCCGGCGTACCGGCCTGTCCACGACTGAGATGGAGATCATCAGGAAACGATGACCGACAACACCCCCAGAATGCCGGTCGCGACCCGGCTGAGGAATAATTTTCTCGCAGGACTGATCATCTGCGCGCCGATCGCGATTACCATCTGGCTGACCTGGACCTTCATCCATTGGTCGGACAGCTGGGTCCGGCCCTATATTCCGGCGCGTTGGAATCCGGAAAGCTATCTCAATTTCGCCATTCCCGGTTTCGGTCTGCTGACCGCCATTATCCTGATCACCGTCGTCGGCTTTCTCGGCAAGAACCTCATCGGCCAGAGCATCGTTCGGTTCGGCGAATCGATCGTTCAGCGCATGCCGCTGGTGCGCACGGTCTATCGAAGCGTGAAGCAGATTTTCGAAACCGTGCTGAAGGAGCAGGCGAACTCCTTCAAGAAGGTCGGCCTCATCGAATATCCGGGTCCCGGCCTCTGGGCACTGATCTTCATCGCCACCGACGCCAAGGGCGAAATCGCTTCGAAGTTCAATGCTATGGGCCAGGACATGGTCGCCGTCTTCCTGCCGCCGACGCCGGTGCCGACAGCCGGCTTCCTCATCTTCGTACCGCGCGAGAAGATCGTCATGCTCGATATGTCGCCGGAAGACGCCGCCAAGTTCCTGATTTCAGGCGGGCTCGTGGCGCCAGAACACAAGCCGGCTGATCCGAAGCAGAAGCATTTGCCGCGGCCGAAGCCGGTCGCGGTTTCCAAGGCTGAATGATGCATGTCGCCCAAAAGTGTTCAGCGGTTTTGGGGTAACGACATGCATAGAACAATGACTTAAAGCGCGCCGCAGCGCGCTTTATCCAGCTCTAAGAAAACGGATCGCCTCGTCGCGGCGGAAGAGATAGAGCAGGGTGCGGATCGCCGCTCCCCTTTCGGTGGTCAGCTCCGGATCCCGCTCGATGAGGTAAGCGGCATCCTTGCGGGCGATCTCCAGCAGGTCGGCATGTGCTTCGAGGCTGGCGATGCGGAATCCCGGCGTGCCGGATTGCCGTGTGCCGAGCAATTCGCCTTCGCCGCGCAGCTTCAGATCCTCCTCGGCAATGCGAAAACCGTCCTCCGTCTCCCGCATGATCGAAAGCCTGGCATGGCCGGTCTCGCCGAGTGGTCCCTTGTAGAGCAGGATGCATGTCGAGGCCTCGTCTCCGCGCCCGACGCGGCCGCGCAGCTGATGCAATTGCGCCAGGCCGAAGCGTTCGGCATGTTCGATCACCATGATCGTCGCATCCGGCACGTCGACACCGACCTCGACGACGGTGGTGGCGACGAGCAGCCGGGTCTCGCCGTTCTTGAACGCCATCATCGCCGCGTCCTTCTCCGGCCCGCTCATGCGACCGTGGATGAGGCCGATGCCCGGACCAAGTGCTGAGACCAGCGTCGCATGCCGCTCTTCGGCCGACATCAGGTCGAGCTCCTCGGACTCCTCCACCAGCGGGCAGATCCAGTAGGCCTTCTTGCCCTCGGTGATTGCGCTTTGCAGCCGGCCGACGATTTCGCCGGTCCGTTCCATCGGCACGGTGATCGTCTGGATCGGCTTGCGGCCGGCCGGTTTTTCGGTGAGCTTGGAGACGTCCATATCGCCGAAGGCGGCGAGCACCAGCGTGCGCGGGATCGGCGTCGCCGTCATGACCAGCATATGCGGCGAGAGGCCCTTGGCGGTCAGCCGCAGGCGCTGATGCACGCCGAAACGGTGCTGCTCGTCGACGACGGCAAGCATCAGATTGGCGTAGGCGACGCTGTCCTGAAACAGCGCATGCGTGCCGATGACGATCTGGGCGGCACCCGAGGCGATTCGCTCCAGGATTTCTTCCCGTTCGCGTCCCTTGGTGCGCCCGGTCAGCACCTCGATGCCGAGCCCGGCAGAGGCGGCGAATTTCGATATCGTTGCGTGGTGCTGCCGCGCCAGGATTTCCGTCGGCGCCATCAGCACGGCCTGGCCGCCGCTCTCGATCACCGCCGCCATCGCCATCAGCGCCACCAGCGTCTTGCCGGAACCGACATCGCCCTGCAGCAGCCGCAGCATGCGCTCGTTGCCGGCCATATCCTTCAAAACCTCGGCGATCGCCTCGTTCTGGCTTGATGTCAGCGAGAAGGGCAACGCCTTCAGGATCTTGCTGCTGATGGCGCCGGTCGCAGTGACCGGCTGGCCCGCCACCTTGCGCAGCCTCTGCCGAACCAGGCTCAGCGACAGCTGGCCGGCGAGGAATTCGTCATAGGCAAGCCGCCGCCGGGCAGGGGCCTGCGGGTCGATATCCCCAGGGTCGTGCGGCTCGTGCAGCATGTGGAAACTGTCGCGGATCGATGGCAGGCCCTCTCGCTGCGTCAGTGCCAGATCATCCCATTCCGGCAGCTCGGGAAACCGCGGCAGGCCGGCGTCGATGATCTTGCGCAGCGTCTTCGGCGAGAGCCCCGCCGTCAGCGGATAGATCGGCTCGACCAGCGGCAGGCTCTCCGTCTCGTCGGCCCTGACGATATAATCGGGATGCACCATCGAGGCGCGGCCGTTGAACCAGTCGATCTTGCCGCTGACCGTCACCTCCGCGTCAACAGGCAGCTGCTTCTCCAGCCATGCCGCCTGTCCGCGGAAGAACACCAGCGTCAGTTCGCCCGTCTCGTCATGCAGGAAGACGCGGTAGGGGATATTGCTTTTGCCGCCCGGCGGCACCTGGTGGCGGTCGACGCGCGCCGTGATCGTCACGATTGCGCCCTGCGGCGCGCGGGCGATGCCTGGCTGGTTGCGCCGGTCGATCAGCGAGAAGGGCGCGTGGAAGAGCAGGTCTATGACCCGGCAATCCTCCAGCGACTCGCGCCCGAGCAGCTTGACCAGCAGGTCGGCGATCTTCGGGCCGACGCCCGGAAGGCCCGAAATAGGGGAAAACAGAGGATCGAGAATGGCGGGGCGCATGCGGCCAAAATGCGATAAACAATGCGGCCTTGGCAAGGCTGACAAGCCGCTTTCCAGGGTCTATAGAGGCGCATCAACAGGAAGGTATGCCATGACAGGTGTCACGCTCACCAGTGCCGGTCTCGACCCGCGCCGCCGCCGGATCCTTTTCCGCTGCTGGCATCGCGGCATCCGCGAAATGGATCTGGTCTTCGGCCAGTTCGCCGAAGCCGAGGTTGCCAGACTGTCGGAAGCCGAACTCGACGAGTTCGAGACGATCATGGCGGAAGAGGACAATGATCTCGTCCGCTGGATCATGGGAACATGGCCGGTGCCCGAGCGTTTCCAGACACCGATGTTTGCCCGCATTGCCGCCTATAAGCCCGATTTTGACAAGCCCCTCAGGACGCCGGAATGATCCCTGGTTTCGATGCGAAGAAGCTTGCGGCCATTGCCGAGCCGCTGACGATCGGCAATGTGCCGGCAGGTCTTGAAACGCTGCTGCTCGCCGAGCTCGCCCGAACGGGAGAGCCGGTCGCCTATGTCATGTCCGACGGCCACCGCATGGCCGATCTGGAGCAAATGCTGAGCTTCGTCGCCCCCGACATTCCGGTTCTCACCCTGCCGGCCTGGGACTGTCTGCCCTATGACCGCGTCTCGCCGAGCGCCGACACCTCGGCCCGCCGGCTTGCCGCACTCGGCGGCCTCATCGCCCATCGCAAGAAGCCGCATGCGGCAATCGTGCTCGTCACCGCCAATGCCATGCTGCAGAAGGTGGCGCCGCAGGATGTCATCGAGAGCCTGACCTTTTCGGCCCGTCCCGGCAACCAGCTACGCATGGACGATCTCGCGGGCCGCCTCGAGCGCAATGGCTTCGAGCGGGTCGCGACCGTTCGCGAGGTCGGCGAATATGCCGTGCGCGGCGGCATTCTCGACGTCTTCGTGCCCGGTTCGGAGGAGCCGGTCCGCCTCGATTTCTTCGGTGATACGCTGGAGAGCATCCGCAGCTTCGATCCCGCCAGCCAGCGCACGACCGGGCAGGTGCACTCCCTCGATCTCAACCCGATGAGCGAGGTGACGCTGACGCCGGATACGATCAGCCGCTTCCGCAAGAATTACCTCTCCGCTTTCGGCGCGACCACACGCGACGACGCGCTCTATCTTGCCGTCTCAGAAGGCCGCCGTTACCCCGGCATGGAGCACTGGCTGCCGCTTTTCTACGAGAAGCTCGATACCGTCTTCGATTATCTCAGCGGCTTCCGGATCGTCATCGACCATACGGTGCGCGAAGCAGCCGAAGAGCGCTCCAAGCTCGTTTTCGACTATTACGACGCCCGCCTGAATTCCGGCCAGCCGGCCAAGGGGATGACGCAGGGCACGCCTTACAAGCCGGTGACGCCGGGCCAGCTCTATCTCGACAGCAAGCTTTTCGTCAAAACCCTCGACGCGCTGGGTGCGATCCGCATCAGCCCCTTCAACGAGCATGAGGGCGAGGCGCGGCGGGTCGTCAATGTCGACGCCCGCCAGGGTCAGCGCTGGGCTCGTTCGAACGCCGAAGGCGGCGGTGATGCCGAGCGCATCAACATCTTCGACGTCGTCGTCAAGCATATTGCCGACCGCCGTGCCGCCGGCGCGAAAGTGCTGGTCACCGCCTGGACCGAAGGTTCGCTGGAGCGCCTGCTGCAGGTGCTGAACGAACACGGCCTGGAAAAGGTCAAGCCGATCGAGGCGCTGAAGGATGTCGGTTCGCTGGCGAGAGGCGAGGCGGCGGCTGCCGTGCTCAGTCTCGAAGCCGGCTTCGAGGCCGGCGACCTCGTCGTCATCGGCGAGCAGGATATCCTCGGCGACCGCATGGTGCGCCGCTCCAAGCGCCGCAAGCGCGCCGCCGATTTCATCTCGGAGGTCGCTGGCCTCGACGAGGGCTCGATCGTCGTCCACGCCGAACATGGTATCGGCCGCTTTATAGGGCTGAGGACCATCGAGGCCGCGGGTGCTCCGCATGCCTGCCTCGAACTGCAATATGCCGATGACGCCAAGCTCTTCCTGCCGGTCGAAAACATCGATCTTCTCTCGCGCTACGGTGGCGAGGGCACCGAAGCCCAGCTCGACAAGCTCGGTGGCGGCGCCTGGCAGATGCGCAAGGCCAAGCTCAAGAAGCGCCTGCTCGACATGGCCGATGCGCTGATCCGCATCGCCGCCGAGCGCCTGACGCGCCACGCGCCGATGCTGACGACGCCGGAAGGTCTCTACGACGAATTCGCCGCCCGCTTCCCCTATGACGAGACCGAGGACCAGGAAAACGCCATCGAGGCTGTGCGCTCCGATCTCGGCGCCGGCCGGCCGATGGATCGCCTCGTCTGCGGCGACGTCGGCTTCGGCAAGACGGAAGTGGCGCTACGCGCCGCCTTCGTCGCAGCGATGAACGGCGCCCAAGTCGCCATCGTCGTGCCGACGACACTGCTTTCCCGCCAGCATTTCAAGACCTTTTCCGACCGTTTCCGCGGTCTGCCGGTGCGTATCCAGCAGGCCTCGCGCCTCGTCGGCGCCAGGGAGCTGGCGCTGACCAAGAAGGAAGTGGCGGAAGGTAAGACCGATATCGTCGTCGGCACGCATGCACTGCTCGGCGCCGGCATCAAATTCGCCAATCTCGGCCTGCTCGTCATCGACGAGGAACAGCATTTCGGCGTCAAGCACAAGGAGCGGCTGAAGGAGCTGAAAAGCGACGTGCACGTGCTGACGCTGTCGGCAACGCCGATCCCGCGCACCCTGCAGCTTGCCATGACCGGCGTGCGCGAACTGTCGCTGATCACCACCCCGCCGGTCGACCGCATGGCGGTGCGCACCTTCATTTCGCCCTTCGACAGCCTGGTCATCCGCGAGACGCTGATGCGCGAGCATTATCGCGGCGGCCAGAGCTTCTATGTCTGCCCCAGGCTTGCCGATCTCGAGGACGTGCATGCCTTCCTGCAGTCGGATGTGCCGGAGCTGAAGGTCGCCATCGCCCATGGCCAGATGCCGGCCGGCGAACTTGAAGACATCATGAACGCCTTTTATGAAGGCCGCTACGATGTGCTGTTGTCCACAACCATCGTCGAATCCGGTCTCGACGTACCCACAGCTAATACGCTGATCGTTCACCGTGCCGATATGTTCGGCCTTGCCCAGCTCTATCAGCTGCGCGGCCGCGTCGGCCGCTCGAAGGTGCGCGCTTTCGCGCTCTTCACCCTGCCGGTCAACAAGGTGCTGACGGCCACCGCCGAACGCCGCCTCAAGGTGCTGCAGTCGCTGGATACGCTTGGCGCCGGTTTCCAGCTGGCAAGCCACGACCTCGACATCCGCGGCGCCGGCAACCTGCTCGGCGAGGAGCAGTCCGGCCATATCAAGGAGGTCGGCTTCGAGCTCTACCAGCAGATGCTGGAAGAGGCGGTCGCCGAGGTCAAGGGAGTCGACGAAATCCACGATACCGGCTGGTCGCCGCAGATCTCGGTCGGCACGACGGTGATGATCCCGGAAGGCTACGTGCCCGACCTGCATCTGCGCATGGCGCTCTACCGCCGCCTCGGCGAAATCACCGAACTCAAGGAGATCGACGGCTTCGGCGCCGAGATGATCGACCGCTTCGGCCCGATGCCGATCGAAGTTCAGCACCTGCTGAAGATCGTCTACATCAAGTCGCTCTGCCGCGCCGCCAATGTCGAAAAGCTCGATGCCGGCCCGAAGGGCGTCGTCGTGCAGTTCCGCAACAAGGAATTCCCCAATCCGGCCAACCTCGTCGGTTATATCGGCAAGCAGGGCACGATGGCGAAGATCCGTCCCGACCACAGCCTGTTCTTGACCCGCGACCTGCCGACGCCGGAAAAACGCCTGCAGGGCGCTGCCGTCATCATGACGCAGCTGGCCGAATTCGCGAAATAGAGCAATTCCAGCAAAAGTTTGCCGCGGTTTTGCGTCCGGAATTGTGTGGAAAAAGGAGACAAGGATGGCAACATACGGCGCAACGATTGCCTGGCAGCGCAACGGCGAGACCTTCACCGACAACCGCTACAGCCGCGTCCACCGCTGGACCTTCGACGGCGGCATCGAGGTGAGGGCCTCCTCTTCCGCGCACGTCGTTCCGCTGCCCTATTCCGCCGAGGATGCCGTCGATCCGGAAGAGGCTTTCGTCGCCTCGCTCTCCAGCTGCCACATGCTCTGGTTCCTGTCGATCGCCGCCAAACAGCGCCTTTGCGTCGACAGCTACACCGATGCCGCCGAGGGCATCATGGAGAAGAATGCCGAAGGCCGCCTTGCCATGACCGTCGTGACCCTCCGTCCGCATGTCGTCTTCAGCGGCGAAAAGCAGCCCTCGCTGAGCGAGCTGGAAGCTCTACACGATCGCGCTCACGGCGAATGCTTCATTGCAAATTCGGTGAAGACCGATGTGCGCTGCGTTCCGGTTCTGGGCTGAACCTGGAGCCGGCAGCGTTAGTTCATGCCTGATCGCGCCTCGGCCTTCGCCTTGGCGATGTCGCGCAGCGCGTTCGCCAACACGTCGGGCGTCTGTGCGCCGCTGACGGCATATTGCTGGTCGAAGATGAAGAAGGGCACGCCGTTGACGCCCATCTCCTGGGCCGCCTTGATTTCGGCGACGATCAGATCGCGGTCGGCATCGGAGGCAAGCAGCGAGGCGATGACCGAGCGGTCTAGGCCTGATTTTTCGGCGATATCGAGCAGCACCGCATGGTCGCCGACATTGTGGCCTTCCTCGAAATTCGCCTTGAACAGCGCGGCAACGACCTTGTCCTGCTTCTCGCGGCCTTCGATCATCGCCCAGTGGACCAACCGATGTGCGTCGAGCGTGTTCGGGCCGATCTTGATCGCCTCGAAATTGAAGGAGACGCCGACCTCGCGGCCGTAATCGGTGAGCATCTTGTGCGCCTGGGCCACACGCTCCTCGCCGCCGAGCTTTTCCGCCAGCGCCTTCTTCTGGTCGACGCCTTCCTTTGGGTAGTCGGGATTGAGCTGGTACGGCCGCCAGTTGATGTCGACGCCGATTTGGTCCTGAACTTCGGCGATGGCGAGCTCCAGGCGCGCCTTGCCGAGATAGCACCAGGGGCAGACGACATCCGAGACGACGTCGATGGTGATACGCTCCATAATAATCTTCCTTATTCTCATGCATCTCCGCACGGCGACATTTCGGCCGGCAGCGGTTCGGTTGCTTCCTATTGCGCGCTCACGTCCCACCATACCGGCAGCTGGTAGCCGTAGAGCGGCACCGTGTCGGGATGGCCGATGCGCTTGCTGCGCGCCACCCATTGCTGGTCCATATGATAGAGCGGCAGCACGTAATGGCCGGAAAGCAGCAGCCGGTCGTAGGAGCGCACCGCCGCGGTGAAATCCTCGGCGGAGCGCGCCCCGAGCAGATGGTCGATCAGCGTGTCGAGATCGGGATCGTTGGCGCCTGCAAAGCTGTCCGTCCCCTCCTGCGTGCGCACAGCCGAAGACCAGCGGCCGAGCTGTTCGGTTCCAGGCGAGAGCGAAGACGTGTAGGACTTGAGGATCATGTCGTAATCGAAGCTGTTCGTCCGGCTCTGATACTGCGAATCGTCGACCGTACGGATCGCGGCGGCGATGCCGATCGTCTGCAGCGAACGCTGGTAGGCGACGGCGAGTTTCTCCTGGTCGGCATTCTGCGTCATGATCTCGAAGGCGAGCTGGCGGCCGGAGGCGTCAAGCATCTTGCCGCCTTGGATCGTATAGCCGCCCTGCTTCAACAGCGCGACGGCCTGTTTCAGTACATTGCGGTCGCGGCCGGAGCCGTCGGTGACGGGCAGCTTGTAGGTGCCGTCGAGAATCTCTGGCGCGATCTTGTCCTTGATCGGCCCGAGCTGGGCAAGTTCCCTCGCATCGGCCGGAACGCCAAAGCTCGACAGCTCGGAATTCTGCCAGAAGCTCTGCGTGCGCTTGTAGGCTCCGGAATAGAGGTTCTTGTTCGCCCATTCAAAATCGAACACCAGCGACAGGCCCTCGCGCACCTTGAGATCGGCAAAGATCGGCCGGCGCGTGTTGAACACGAAGCCGAGCATGCCGCTCGGCAGTTTAGGCGTGAACGCATCCTTGATTGCAGCCCCCGAGGTGACGGCGGGGAAATCATAGGCATTGGCCCAATGGCCGGGATTGCCGTCAGGGTAGGTGTCGACGTCGCCTTTCTTGAAGGCCTCGAACAGCGTCGTGTCCTGCAGGAAATACTGGACGGTGATCTGGTCGTAATTGTCCGTGCCGACCTTGGCGGGAATGTCCTTGCCCCAGTAATTCGGGTCGCGCTCATAGGTGATGCTCTCGCCGGGCTTCACCGTCTTTACCTTATAGGGGCCAGAGCCGACCGGCGGCGTCAGCGCTGTGCGGTCGAAGGTTTCGGGATCGACCGCATGTTTGGGCAGCACCGGGAAAAGGCCGAAGATCAAAGGCGTCTCACGGTTAGCTTTGTCGGTGAAGGTCAAGCGCACGCTACGCTCGCCGACCCTTTCCACCTTGGCGACGAATTTCTTCAGGGGGGTTGCGTAGCGCGGGAGGCCTTTGTCGCGCATCAGCTCGAAGGTGAACATCACGTCTTCGGGCGTCACCGGCTGGCCGTCGTCCCATTTCGCCTTCGGATTGAGATTGAACTGGATGAAGCTCCTGTTGTCGTCCCATTCGACCGTCTCGGCAAGCAGGCCGTAAAGCGTGAAGGGTTCGTCCCTGGAGCGCTGCATCAGCGATTCGTAGACGAGATTGCCATATTCCGGATCCCACATGCCGCGCGCCGTCGTGCGCATGCTCTTCAGGATGAACGGGTTGAGACTGTCGAAGGTGCCGACGACGCCGTAAGTGATCTTGCCGCCCTTTTTCACGTCGGGGTTGACGTAAGGGAAGTGTTTGTAGTCGGCTGGCAAGGCCGGCTCGCCGTGCATCGCGATGCCGTGCAGCGGCTCGGCAGCGACAGTGCCGCACAGCAGCGAGAGGACGAGAGGGACGACAATCCGGAGCATTCGGCAATCCTTGATCCGTGAAAACGGGGCATGATTCACCGCGGAGATTATCATGGGGTCGATCGATTCCAACACTGAGCGGCGATTTCTTTGGCATCGCGACGAAATGCACCTCAAATTGCCAAAGAAATGCTGGATATCTTGAACGCTGCGATGTAACAGGTGAACCCGAAGTTTAGGGGTCATGCATTTGCCTTATTTTTTTAAGAGGTGGAGTGCCGAACGACCCGATGGTTGGGGCGGCAAACCGCTGCTCCGAACGGATATCAGGAGACGGAATTCGTTATGATGTTCAAGTCTGAAAAGAAAATGCGGGCAGCACTGTCCGTTCTGGCAGTGGTGTTCGGCGCTTCGGCTCCGGTCTCCTCCTTCGCACAGGATGCGGCGGCACAGGCTCCGGCCGATGCCCCGGCACAGGCCGCAGGAGCGCCGAAGCTCGGCTGGTACAAGACCTGCAGCAAGCAGGAAGACAACGACATCTGTGTTGTCCAGAACCTGATCCTCGCCAATGGCGGCCAGCTTGTTACAGCAGTCGGCCTGATCTCGGTTTCCGGCAAGATCAACCGCAAGCTCTTGCAGGTCTCGGTTCCCACGGCACGCCTGGTTCCTCCCGGCGTCATCATGCAGATCGACGGCGGCAAGGGCCAGAAGCTCGACTACGCCGTCTGCCTGCCGGACAAGTGCACAGCCGAAATTCCGCTGACCGACGCGATGATCGCCAGCCTCAAGAAGGGCAGCGACGTGATCTTCACTTCAATCAACTTCCGCCGCGCCCCGAACCCGATCAAGATTTCGCTTGAAGGCTTCACCGGCGCTTATGACGGCGAACCGGTTTCCGAATCCAAGCTCGCTGAAAGCCAGCGCAGCCTGCAGGACAGCATGCAGAAGAAGGCCGAAGAAGCCCGCAAGAAGCTTGAAGATGCCCAGAAGGCAGCCAAGGCGCAGTAATCCTGCCGCTTTCTTTGAAACAGAGACCCGGCTTCGCGCCGGGTTTTTTGTTGCGCAATGAAAAGGCCTCGCCGGGAGAAGCGAGGCCTTGATTTAACGATCGGCACGAGTGAGTTAGTGGGCGAAGCTCATCTTGGGTTTGAACTGCCCTGACGGGGCCTGATCGAAGATCTGGTAGATCTGTGGGTTGCGAAGCGGCGTGCCGCTTTCGTCGTTCATCAGGTTCTGTTCGGAGACGTAAGCGACATATTCGCTCTCGTCATTCTCGGCAAGCAGGTGATAGAAGGGCTGGTCCCTGCTCGGGCGCACCTCGGCCGGAATGGAATTCCACCATTCCTCCGTATTCGCGAACTCCGGATCAACGTCAAAGATGACGCCGCGAAACGGAAAAACCTTGTGCCGAACCACTTCGCCGATGCTGAACTTTGCTACTCTTTCTTTCATGGTACGACTTCCTTTCATCACCAAATTTGGTGATTGGCGCCGCGCAAATCAAGATTTTGCACGCCGTTCGTCACATGAACGTCATATCCTCGCCATTTGCCGTTCGTGACCTGGGAGGCGAAAGCCCCGGCGGGCCGGGACTTTCTGTGTTCAGGGCCCGATCAGGCCGAATAGTACATGTCGTATTCGACCGGATGCGGCGTCATTTCGAAACGCATCACCTCAGCCATCTTCAACTCGATGAAGGCATCGATCTGGTCGTCGTCGAAGACGCCGCCGGCCGTCAGGAACTTGCGATCCTTGTCGAGACTTTCGAGTGCTTCGCGCAAGCTGCCGCAGACGGTCGGGATCTTCTTCAGTTCCTTCGGTGGCAGGTCGTAGAGATCCTTGTCCATGGCCTTGCCCGGATGGATCTTGTTCTTGATGCCGTCGAGGCCGGCCATCAGCATGGCGGCAAAGGCGAGATAGGGGTTGGCGGTCGGATCCGGGAAGCGGACTTCGACGCGCTTTGCCTTCGGGTTGGTGCCGAACGGAATGCGGCAGGAAGCCGAGCGGTTGCGGGCCGAATAGGCCAGCAGTACCGGTGCTTCATAACCCGGGACCAGACGCTTGTAGGAATTCGTCGACGGATTGGTGAAGGCGTTGATCGCCTTGGCGTGCTTGATGATGCCGCCGATATAGAACAGGCAGCTCTCGGAAAGGCCGGCATATTCGTCGCCGGCAAAGGTCGGCTTGCCGCCCTTCCAGATCGACTGGTGCACATGCATGCCCGAGCCGTTGTCGCCGAAGATCGGCTTCGGCATGAAGGTCGCTGTCTTGCCATAGGCGTTGGCCACCTGGTGCACGACGTATTTGTAGATCTGCATCTTGTCGGCGTTGCGCACCAGCGTATCGAACTTGATGCCGAGTTCGTGCTGGGCAGCAGCCACTTCGTGGTGATGCTTTTCGACGACGACGCCCATTTCGGAGAGCACCGTCAGCATTTCAGAACGCATGTCCTGGGCGCTGTCGACGGGGGGAACCGGGAAGTAGCCGCCCTTGACGCGCGGACGGTGGCCGAGGTTGCCGGTCTCGTAGTCGGTGTCGTCGTTCGACGGCAATTCGGTGGAATCGAGCTTGAAGCCGGTGTTATAAGGATCGGCCTTGTACTTGACGTCGTCGAAGACGAAGAATTCGGCTTCCGGGCCGACGAAGATGGTATCGCCGATGCCTGATGCCTTGAGATAGGCTTCGGCCTTCTTGGCGGTGCCGCGCGGATCGCGGTTATAGGCCTCGCCGGAGACCGGATCGAGGATGTCGCAGACGATGACCATGGTCGACTGGGCGAAGAACGGGTCCATATGCACCGTTTCGGTGTCGGGCATCAGCACCATGTCGGACTCGTTGATGGCCTTCCAGCCGCCGATCGAGGAGCCGTCGAACATCACGCCGTCAGCGAACATGTCTTCGTCGACGCAGACGACGTCCATCGTCACATGCTGTAGCTTGCCCTTCGGGTCGGTGAAACGCAGATCGACGAACTTTACGTCGTTCTCCTTGATCTGCTTCAGAATTTCGCTTGCGGTCGCCATTAATGAGTTTCCTCCGATTTGCGATGACGGTGTAGGTCGGCGATGACGGTAACGGACTTTGCGCGATTGGCAAAGTGGTCAGATGGCATCGATGCCGGTCTCGCCGGTGCGGATGCGGATAACCTCTTCGATGTTGGAGACGAAGATCTTTCCGTCGCCGATGCGGCCGGTCTGCGCCGCCTTGCGGATCGCATCGATGACGGCCTCCGCGTTCTCGTCGGCCAGTACGACCTCGACTTTAACCTTCGGCAGGAAATCGACGACGTATTCAGCTCCGCGGTAGAGTTCCGTGTGGCCCTTCTGACGGCCGAAACCCTTGGCTTCCGTGACCGTGATACCCTGCAGGCCAACTTCCTGAAGGGCTTCCTTCACTTCGTCCAGCTTGAAAGGCTTAATGATCGCTTCGATCTTTTTCATGAGAAAATGTCTCTCCGCTTCTCTTGTTATGGCAGGAATTTTCCCGCTCGCCGGATATGATGCAGATATCGTGCCAGTTTGAAATCCATCTTGTCGAAAAAACACGTCGATTCTGTCAAAACAGGCGCGTTTGCGGGGAATTCTATGTGGTTTTGGTGGCGGAACGGGTGGAAAAACATTGTCTCCGATCAAAATCACATCCGAAACGGAAAAAGTCAGGTATTTTCGCAACTGCGAATACACATCGTCTGGAGATGAAAATATAGGCAAATGCTTAAATTGCGTCCTTCTCTTTGGTATTTCAGGCGGTTGTTTTTTAGGCGTTTTTTGATTGAATAGGGTGATGATCAAACATCTGTCCGACCTTCTTCTCACGCCTGCCGAAATGGCCGCGGTCGACGCGGCCGCTGCGGCATCCGGCATCGACTCCTTCGGTCTGATGGAGGGGGCAGGTGCCGCGGTCGCGGCCGCTGCTCTGCGCCTTTATCCCGGAGCTTTGCGTTTCGTCGCACTCTGCGGACCGGGCAACAATGGCGGCGACGCCTATGTCGCAGCCCGTCATCTGCAGGAAAGCGGGGCGAGGGTGGCGCTCTTCCACCTCGGCGATCCCATGAGGCTGAAAGGTGATGCCGCCCGTGCCCACATGAACTGCGCGCTCAAGGGACAGGAACTCGACCTCTATCGGCCGGAAACCGGCGACGTCGTCGTCGATGGCTTGTTCGGGGCGGGGCTTGGCCGCGAGGTGCCGGCCGATGTGCGCGCGCTGATCGGCCGCGTCACCGAGGCCGATATTCCTGTGCTCGCCATCGATCTGCCCTCCGGCCTCGATGGTCGCACCGGCAAGGTGCTGGGTGCCGCCTTCCGGGCCTGCAACACCATCACCTTCATGACCCGCAAGCCCGGTCATCTGCTGATGCCGGGTAGGGAGCTTTGCGGTGAATTGGAGGTCTTCGATATCGGTATTCCCGCCCGCATCATCCGCGCTGAGGCAGGCGGTGTCATCGCCGAGAACACGCCGGATGCCTGGAAGCGCGTGCTGCCGGCCGAGCAACTGGAAACCCACAAATACAAGCGCGGTCATCTGGTCGTCTTCTCAGGCGAGGCCCACAAGACAGGTGCCGCGCGCATGTCGGCGATCTCGGGCCTGAAGGCCGGCGCCGGCTTGGTGACCATCGCAGCCCCCCGCGCGGCGATGGCCGCCAATGCTGCGCATCTCACCGCCGTCATGCTGCATGCCATCGACGACGAGGCCGACCTCGGCGACTGGCTCTCCGACAAGCGGCTGCAGACCTTCGTCCTCGGCCCCGGTTTCGGTATCGGCGCCAGGGCGCGCGGCTTCGTCTCGGTCCTTGCCGATCGCCATCTGGTGCTCGATGCCGACGGCATCTCCTCGTTCAAGGACGATCCGCAACAGCTGTTTGATCTTTTCCGGGGTGAGCCGCGTCTGGTACTGACGCCGCACGAGGGCGAATTCGCCCGGCTCTTTCCCGATATCGGCGGCGACGATAGGCTCGGCAAGGTGGACAAGGCTGTGGCCGCCGCCCGCCGCGCCAATGCCGCGATTATCTACAAAGGCGCCGATACCGTCATCGCCGCGCCAGACGGCCGTGCGCTCATCAATACCAACGCTCCCGTCTGGCTTGCCACCGCCGGTTCCGGCGACGTGCTTGCCGGCATCATCGGCGGATTGCTGGCCCAGGGCCTGCCGGCCTTCGAGGCCGCGGCCGCCGGCGTCTGGCTGCACGGCGAGGCAGGCCAACGCGCCGGCAAGGGGCTGACGGCGGAGGAGCTTGCAGCCGAGGTGTTGCCCCTTTAGAGCGCCTTGCGTCCTTTGGGACGCACAAAGGACGCTCTAGCTCTTTCAATCGCATTGTGCTTTCCGACAATCGATTCCGATTTTCGGTCCGATGCGCTTGCGCCTCGGCATGGGCCAGGATTGAGGAGCGCGGACGCCGCGGATCCAGCCATCTGCCGGATCTGCCCGCTGATGGCCTCCTGCACCTCTGACGCAGAAGCAGCATCGAGGGCGGGTTGAACTCGATGCCGGCTGAATAACGGCCATTGTCGCCGCGATCCTTGCGTGGCATCTTCCGAGGATTCCGCGTCTCGTTCACGGGCTTTCCGTTTTGCTGTGTAAGTTTGTCTTCCCGACGGAGGCTCGAATGAGTATTGGCCTGATCGCCCTTCTTGATGATATCGCGGCATTGGCCAAGGTGGCTGCGGCCTCGCTCGACGATATTGCCGGCCAGGCGGCCAAAGCAGGCGCGAAAGCGGCTGGCGTCGTCATTGATGATGCGGCCGTCACACCCCGCTATGTCACCGGATTTTCGGCAGCACGCGAATTGCCGATCATCGGCAAGATCGCGCTCGGCTCGCTGAAGAACAAGCTTCTGATCCTGCTTCCGGCAGCACTGATCCTGAGCCTTGTCGCACCGCAGGCGATCACACCGCTGCTGATGATTGGCGGACTTTATCTCTGCTACGAGGGTGTGGAAAAAGTCTACGGGCTGGTGCTGCCGCACGCGGCCCACGCCCATGAATCGGCGCTCGAGGCGACGAGCCTCGATGCCAAATCCATAGAAGACGAGAAGGTTGCCGGCGCAATCAAGACGGATTTCATTCTGTCGGCCGAGATCATGGCGATTACGCTCGCCGCAGTGCCGTCAGGCAGCATGTTCACGCAGGCCGTCATCCTTGCCGTCGTTGGGCTGGGCATCACGGTCTTGGTCTATGGCGGTGTGGCGCTTATCGTCAAGGCCGATGATCTGGGTCTGATGCTGGCGCGTGTGCGGACGGCGTCTCCGATCGGCGCATTCCTGCGTTCGATCGGAAAGGGGCTCGTCACAGGCATGCCTTATTTTCTGAAAGTGCTCGGCATTGTCGGAACAGCCGCCATGATCTGGGTCGGCGGCGGCATCATCGTTCATGGCCTCGAAGCCTATGGCATCGGCGGCCTTGCGCATCTGATCCATGATGCCGGTGAGGCGACGGCGCATGCAGTTCCCGTTCTGGCATCGGTGCTCAGCTGGATCGTCGAGGCCGCAGGAGCTGGCATCGTCGGGATCGTCGCCGGCTTGATTGCAATTCCGGTCGCCGGCTACGCCGTTTCGCCGCTATGGCGGCACCTCAAGTCGCTCCTGCCGCGCCGGAAAGAGGCGCTGGCGAACGAGAAAAAATGAAGCCTGCCGTTATCGGCGGGCCAGCCTTGCCTACTTCGCCAGCGCCTGCTGCAGGGCGATTGCCCCATGCGGCGCATTGACCTTGCCCTCATGGATCATGAAGGCAAAGACGTCGCGCGGCTCGGTCTTCACCTTGCGATCTCCATCGATCAGCGGCAGGTCATCAGGAACCTTGCCCTCCGCCCAGGTCTCCAGCCGGTCAGCCCAGGCCTTCAGGTCCTTTTCCGGATAGCAGGTCGGAATATCGTCTGATCCCTTCTGCAGCCGCGCATAGACGAAATCGGCCGTCACGTCGGCGATCATTGGATATTCGAAATGTTCGGCGCAAACAGGCGCCACGCCGTATTTGGCCAGCAGCGCCACGAACTCCGGCACCTTGAAGGAATCGTGCCGCACCTCGACCACGTGGCGGAGTGTCAGCCCCTCCTGTTTTGCCGGCAGCAAGTTCAGGAAGGCTTCGAAATCCTCTGCATCGAACTTCTTCGTCGGCGCGAACTGCCAGAGCAGCGGCCCGAGATGATCGCCGAGTTCGCTGATGCCCGATGACAGGAACCGCTCCATCGATTCACCGGCTTCGGCAAGCACCCGCCGATTGGTGACGAAACGTGTCGCCTTCAGCGAGAAGATGAAGCCGTCGGGCACGTCAGCCGCCCATTTGGCAAAGACCGCAGGCTTCTGCGTGCTGTAATAGGTGCCGTTGACCTCGATGACCTTCAGCTGGCGGCTGGCATAATTCAGCTCGTCCTTCTGTTTCAGGCTCTCGGGAAAGAAATGCCCGCGCCAGGGCTCGAAGGTCCAGCCGCCGATGCCGGTGCGGATAGTGCCGGATTTCGTCATGTCGTCCTCCCCATTCGCAGCCGCTCAGGCCGCATTGATCTCTTTCGTCATGTCGACGAGCGTCCATCCTGGCCGATAAGGGTTCGGCCGGCGACCCGTTTCCTGAAACCCGAAGGCGCTATAGAGCGCGATGTTCCGCTCCATCCGCGCATTGGTGTAGAGCCGGATCTCCGGCAAGGCCCATGCCCGCGCCTTGCCTTCCAGCCAGCGCAGCATTGCCAGTCCATGCCCGGCGCCCTGAAAGGCCGGCGAGACCGCGATGCTGAACAGCATGAGGTGATCGGAATGTTGCTCGACGACCACCAGGCCGGCCGTCTGCCCGTCGATCTCGCAGAGCCAGACCTCGCCGCGTTCGATCCGCGGCGCGTAATCCTCCGTCACCGGCATCGGCGGAGCGCCGAACAGCTCGCTATAGGGCCGATAGGCGGCTGCTGTCAGCGTCGCGATCGTTTCCAGATCATCGGGCGACGCCGTCCTCATCGTCATTCCGCCGCAACCGCCTTCTTCGCTGGCCGCCGCTCCAGCAATTCCTTCAGGAATTGCCCGGTATAGGACCGCTTTTCCTTGACGATCGCTTCCGGCGTGCCGGTCGCGACGATCTCGCCGCCGCCGTCGCCGCCTTCGGGGCCGAAATCGAGCACCCAGTCGGCCGTCTTGATGACTTCGAGATTGTGCTCGATCACCACCACCGAATTGCCCTGGTTGACCAGTTCGTGCAGCATTTCGAGCAGCTTGGCGACGTCGTGGAAATGCAGGCCGGTCGTCGGTTCATCGAGAATATAGAGCGTGCGCCCCGTCGAGCGCTTCGACAGTTCCTTGGCGAGCTTGACGCGCTGCGCTTCGCCGCCCGAGAGCGTATTCGCCTGCTGGCCGACCTTGATATAACCGAGGCCGACATCCTTCAGCGATTGCAGCTTGTCGCGCACCGCAGGCACCGCCGCAAAGAAATCGACGCCTTCTTCCACCGTCATGTCGAGCACCTCGGCGATCGACTTCTGCTTGAAGGTGACATCGAGCGTCTCTCTGTTATAGCGCTTGCCGTGGCAGACATCGCAAGTGACGTAGACATCGGGCAGGAAGTGCATCTCGATCTTGATGACGCCGTCGCCCTGGCAGGCCTCGCAGCGTCCGCCTTTGACGTTGAACGAGAAGCGGCCCGGCTGGTAGCCGCGCGCCTTTGCCTCCGGCAGGCCGGCGAACCAGTCGCGGATCGGCGTGAAGGCGCCGGTATAGGTCGCCGGGTTCGAGCGCGGCGTACGGCCGATCGGCGACTGGTCGATGTCGATCACCTTGTCGATATGCTCGAAGCCGTCGATGCGATCGTGATCGGCCGGGTTTTCACGTGCGCCCATGACGCGGCGTGCCGCCGATTTATAAAGCGTCTCGATCAGGAAGGTGGATTTGCCGCCGCCGGAAACGCCGGTCACCGCCGTGAACACGCCGAGCGGGATCGACGCCGTGACATTCTTCAGATTGTTGCCGCGCGCCCCGACCACCTTGATCTCGCGGCCCTTCTTCGGCTTGCGGCGCTCGTCGGGAACGGGAACGCCAAGTTCGCCGGAGAGATATTTACCGGTCAGCGAGTTCGGACTGTCCATGATGTCCTGCGGCGTACCATGGGCAATGACCTGACCGCCGTGAATGCCGGCCGCCGGGCCGATATCGACCACGTCGTCGGCCGTCATGATCGCATCCTCGTCATGTTCCACGACAATGACGGTGTTGCCGATGTCGCGCAGGTGCTTCAGCGTGTCGAGCAGCCGGGCATTGTCACGCTGATGCAAGCCGATCGACGGCTCGTCGAGCACATAGAGCACGCCCGTCAGCCCGGAGCCGATCTGCGAGGCAAGCCGGATGCGCTGGCTTTCGCCGCCCGACAGCGTGCCGGAATTGCGCGACAGGCTGAGATATTCCAGGCCGACATCATTGAGGAAGCGCAGCCGGTCGCGGATTTCCTTGAGGATGCGCACGGCAATCTCGTTCTGCTTGGCGTTGAAGCTTGCCGGCAGCGTCTCGAACCAATCGCGGGCAACACGGATCGACATACCAGTCACTTCGCCGATATGCAGCGTGTCGATCTTCACCGCCAAGGCCTCCGGCTTCAGGCGGAAGCCGTTGCAGGAAGGGCAGGGGGCCGCCGACATGAAGCGTTCGATATCTTCGCGCGCCCAAGCGGAGTCGGTCTCCTTCCAGCGGCGCTCGAGATTGGTGATGATGCCCTCGAAATTCTTCTGCGTCGTATAGGAGCGGGCGCCGTCGGCGTAGTGGAATTCGATCTTGTCGTTGGTTCCGTTGAGGATGACGTCTTTGGCCTCGTCGGTGAGATCGTTCCAGCGGGTGCCGAGCTTGAAGCCGTAATGTTTGCCGAGCGCTTCCAGCGTCTGATTGTAGTAGGGCGAGGTCGACTTGGCCCAGGGCGCGATCGCCCCGTCGCGCAGCGTCCGCTCGGGCTCGGGCACGATCAGATCCGGATCGATCTTCTGCTGGGCGCCGAGGCCGTCACAGGTCGGGCAGGCGCCGAACGGGTTGTTGAAGGAGAACAGCCTGGGTTCGATCTCGGGAATGGTGAAGCCGGAGACCGGGCAAGCGAATTTTTCCGAAAACAGCACGCGCTCATGTGTCTCGTTCAGCGACTTGTTGGCCGAGCCGCCGGCCGACGTCTCTTCCAGCGGCAGCGGCTTGTCGGCGAATTCGGCGACCGCCAGCCCGTCGGCGAGTTTCAGGCAAGTCTCCAGACTGTCGGCCAGCCGCGCCGAGACATCCGAGCGCACGACGATGCGGTCGACCACCACGTCGATATCGTGCTTATATTTCTTGTCGAGCACCGGCGCTTCAGCGATCTCATAGAACTGGCCGTCGACCTTGACGCGCTGGAAGCCCTTCTTCATCAGCTCGGCCAGTTCTTTTTTGTATTCGCCTTTGCGCCCGCGCACGAGCGGCGCAAGAATATAAAGACGGGTGCCCTCGCCGAAATCGAGAATGCGGTCGACCATCTGGCTGACGGTCTGGCTCTCGATCGGTAGGCCGGTCGCCGGCGAATATGGAACGCCGACGCGGGCAAAGAGCAGGCGCATGTAGTCGTAGATCTCGGTGACGGTGCCGACCGTCGAGCGGGGATTGCGCGACGTGGTCTTCTGCTCGATCGAGATCGCCGGCGACAGCCCGTCGATCTGGTCGACGTCGGGCTTCTGCATCATTTCGAGGAACTGCCGGGCATAGGCCGACAGGCTCTCGACATAACGCCGCTGGCCCTCGGCATAGATCGTGTCGAAGGCGAGCGAGGATTTGCCGGAACCCGAAAGCCCGGTCATGACGATCAGCTTGTTACGCGGCAGATCGAGATCGATGCTCTTCAGATTATGCTCGCGCGCGCCGCGGATGGAGATCGTCTTCAGTTCGCTCATCGTCTCTGCTTTGGTTTTCTGGATGACAGCCCTTATTTAGTGATGCCAACGGGCGAGTCGAGGCTGAATGTCCACTACGGTCAAGGTTTTCGATTCTGTTGACAGGATCATACGGATAAATTAGAACAAAGAAAGAACAAAATTCCTGATGGATGCATGCGGCTTTCTGATGGATAAAGATGTGGATTAAATGCCGCCCATGCGCATCGGCGGTCCGTGATGGTTTAAGGTGCGCCGATCGATTAAACGCCGCCGGGCAGGGCGGCAGGCAGGGTGAGAAGCATGGCTGGTAGTGTGAATAAGGTAATTCTGATTGGAAACGTCGGTGCGGACCCCGAAATCCGCCGCACTCAGGATGGCCGGCCGATCGCCAATCTTCGTATCGCGACCTCGGAGACGTGGCGCGATCGCAATTCCGGCGAGCGCCGTGAGAAGACCGAATGGCACACTGTCGTCGTCTTCAACGAGGGCCTCTGCAAGGTCGTCGAGCAATATGTGAAAAAGGGCGCCAAGCTCTATATCGAAGGCCAGCTGCAGACCCGCAAATGGCAGGACCAGCAGGGCCAGGATCGCTACAGCACGGAAGTGGTGCTGCAGGGTTTCGGTTCGACACTGACGATGCTCGACGGCCGCGGTGAAGGCGGCGGCGCGAGCGGCGGCCGTGGCAGTGGCGCCGGCGGCAACGATTATGGCGACGATTACGGCGCCCCGGCTCCCGCTTCATCGCCGAGCCGCGGCGGCGGCGGCGGCGGCAACTTCTCGCGGGATCTCGACGACGATATTCCGTTCTGATCGATAGCCTTTCCTGGCTTGGTGAGAGACGTGAGAGAGCATGATGCCTTGGATGGCGTCATGCTCTTTTTCTTTGATTTCGCGGCAGATGATTCAGACCACATCGGCCGGAATTTGGGGAATTCTGAATGAGCTGCCACATCTTTAATAGAGCTTCCGGTACGCGCCTCCGACTTTGGTTGGACGAGTCACCGCCGTCGATGGATTCAACTCGATGCCGTCTGTGGGAGAGTAAAGTTTTCGCCAGCGGAGAAGGCACTCCTCATCGGACGAACGTGGCTGCGGAAATAGCTCGGCCGGTTGGAGGCATGACTGTACATGGTCTGCTGTCAGTTACCCTGGATAAGTCCACTAAAACGCAAGGTCTGCAGGTGAATGTCCCGATTGAACGTACCAAGGGAGAGAGGTGGTCCCTATCACTTGCTCCAAGTCACCACAAAGTGCTTACCGGATTTGCCGCGGAATACATGCCGGGCCTGTTCAAGGGGATAGAGGATCTTGGTGAGGCTGCATTACCTAGTTTTGGAATTCTCTCCTTTGATCGAATGGCACATTCGGACATAGGTTCGTCGATAGATATTTTTCGCGAGTTGACGAGAGCTATCGTGCGCGCTTTGACTATGGAGCAGGTTCCTGAAACGCCGAATGAGGCGTTCGCACTTCTCGCAGTTTAGATTGAAAGGCGCTCAAGGTTTTTCAGTGCGGCGTCGCGCTGATGAGATTGAACGCCGACTTTGCCCCGTCGACGACGAATTGTGCGGCAAGCGCGGCGAGGATGACGCCGAGGAGTCGCGTCAGGATCGCCCGGCCGGTGACGCCGAGAAAACGGTCCAGCCTTTCGGCGATGAGCAGCATGACGAAGGTCAGGAGCAGATTGGCGGCAATGACGCCGATCAGCTGCGCTTTCCCGATCGAGGTGGCGAGCGTGCCGGCAAGCAGGATCGTCGCCGAGATCGCGCCCGGGCCGGCGATCAGCGGCAAGGCGAGTGGGAAGACGGCGATATTCTCGATATGATCCTTGGTGATCGCCGCCTCGGTCGCCTTCTCCTTGCGCTCCTGCCGCCTCTCGAACACCATCTCGAATGCGATCCAGAACAGCAGCAGCCCGCCGGCGATGCGGAAGGCGCCGATCGAAATCCCGAGCACCCCGAGCACGCCCGCGCCGAAAAGCGCGAAGACGGCAAGGATGATGAAGGCGATGACCGAGCCGCGCAGCGCCACCTGCTTGCGCTCGGTTCGGCTCATGCCCGTCGTCAGGCCCAGAAAGATCGGCGCAAGCCCCGGTGGATCGATGGTGACGAGCAGCGTCGTGAAGGCGTTGATCAATTGGTCGGCGCTTGCCATCGGCTCTCCGGAACCCCATATGGGTGCGTGGTTTTTATGATTGTGAAGCGGGGATTCCGATTTGGCAAATATCCCGCGGCGGCCCGCGGCGGATTTGTCCGGTCCGGCCGCGCAACTTGCATGTTTTACCCTCTTTAAGCCGCAAAAGCCTGTTCAAAACGCGCTGTGAAATTGGCGCGGCAACAGGCTTTCCGCTATAAATCTTCAAGTGATTCTAGAAGAGATCGTGATCTGTTTTGACTGAGCAAACACCCCCCGGCGGCGGGAAGCTCCCGCCAGGCATCGAGCCCATCTCCATCATGGAGGAAATGCAGCGGTCGTATCTCGATTACGCCATGAGCGTCATCGTCAGCCGCGCGCTGCCCGACGTGCGCGACGGCCTGAAGCCCGTGCACCGGCGCATCCTCTACGGCATGTCCGAACTCGGCATCGACTGGAACAAGAAATACGTCAAATGCGCCCGCGTCACCGGTGACGTGATGGGTAAATTCCATCCGCACGGCAATTCCGCGATCTATGATGCGCTCGCCCGCATGGCGCAGCCCTGGTCGCTGCGTCTGCCGCTGATCGACGGTCAGGGCAATTTCGGTTCGGTCGATGGTGATCCGCCGGCGGCCGAACGTTATACCGAATGCCGCCTCGAAAAGGCTGCCCACTCGCTGCTCGACGATCTCGACAAGGAAACCGTCGATTTCCGCGACAACTACGACGGCACGCTTTCCGAGCCGGTCGTGGTGCCCGCCAAGTTCCCGAACCTGCTCGTCAACGGCGCCGGCGGCATCGCAGTCGGCATGGCGACCAACATCCCGCCGCACAATCTCTCCGAAGTCATCGACGGCTGCATCGCGCTGATCGACGATCCGGCAATCGAGCTGCCGGAACTGATCCAGATCATTCCCGGTCCCGATTTCCCGACGGGCGCGAAGATCCTCGGCCGTGCCGGCATCCGCTCGGCTTATGAGACCGGCCGCGGCTCCGTCATCATGCGCGGTGTCGCCGCCATCGAGCCGATGCGCGGTGACCGCGAGCAGATCATCATCACCGAGATTCCTTACCAGGTGAACAAGGCGACGATGATCGAGAAGATGGCCGAGCTGGTGCGCGACAAGCGCATCGAAGGCATTTCCGATCTGCGCGACGAATCCGACCGCCAGGGGTATCGCGTTGTCGTCGAGCTGAAGCGCGATGCCAACGCCGATGTTATCCTCAACCAGCTCTATCGTTATACGCCGCTGCAGACGTCCTTCGGCTGCAACATGGTGGCGCTGAACGGCGGCAAGCCCGAACAGCTGACGCTGCTCGACATGCTGCGCGCTTTCGTCTCGTTCCGCGAGGAAGTCGTTAGCCGGAGAACGAAATTCCTGCTGCGCAAGGCGCGTGATCGCGCCCATGTGTTGGTTGGTCTCGCCATCGCCGTCGCCAATATCGACGAGGTCATCCGCGTCATCCGCCAGGCGCCCGATCCGCAGTCGGCTCGCGAAGAACTGATGACCCGCCGCTGGCCGGCGGAAGATGTCGAAAGCCTGATCCGTCTGATCGACGATCCGCGCCATCGCATCAACGAGGATCTGACTTACAACCTCTCCGAAGAGCAGGCCCGCGCCATCCTCGAATTGCGCCTTGCCCGCCTGACCGCGCTTGGCCGCGACGAAATCGGCGACGAACTCAACAAGATCGGCGAGGAAATCAAGGATTATCTCGATATCCTCTCCTCGCGCGTCCGCATCCAGACCATCGTCAAGGACGAACTTCTCGCCGTCCGCGACGAGTTCGGCACGCCGCGCCGCACCGAGATCGTCGATGGCGGTCTCGAAATGGACGACGAGGACCTGATCGCGCGTGAAGACATGGTCGTCACCGTCTCGCATCTCGGTTATATCAAGCGCGTGCCACTGACCACCTACCGCGCCCAGCGCCGAGGCGGCAAGGGCCGCTCTGGCATGACCACCCGCGACGCAGATTTCGTTAGCCGGCTATTCGTCGTCAACACTCATACGCCGGTTCTGTTCTTCTCCTCGCGCGGTATCGTCTACAAGGAGAAGGTCTGGCGCCTGCCGATCGGCACGCCGACCTCACGCGGCAAGGCGCTGATCAACATGCTGCCGCTTGCACCCGGCGAGCGCATCACCACGATCCTGCCATTGCCCGAAGACGAGACGAGCTGGGACAATCTCGACGTCATGTTCTCGACCACGCGCGGCACGGTTCGCCGCAACAAGCTGTCGGATTTCGTCCAGGTCAACCGCAATGGCAAGATCGCCATGAAGCTGGAGGAGGAGGGCGACGAAATCCTCTCCGTCGAGACCTGCACGGAAAATGACGACGTGCTGCTCACGACGGCGCTCGGCCAGTGCATCCGCTTCTCCGTCGACGACGTCCGGGTCTTTGCCGGCCGCAACTCGATCGGCGTGCGTGGCATCAATCTCGGCGATAGCGACCGCATCATTTCCATGACGATCGTTGGTCATGTCGATGCCGAGCCGTGGGAGCGTGCTGCCTATCTCAAGCGTTCCGCCACCGAACGCCGGGCGACGGGCGTGGATGAAGAGGATATTGCGCTGGTCGGTGAAGAGGTCATCGAGGAGGGACAGCTCTCCGACGACCGCTATGACGAGCTGAGAGCACGCGAACAGTTCGTGCTCACCGTCTCCGAAAAGGGCTTCGGCAAGCGTTCGTCGTCCTACGACTTCCGCATTTCCGGCCGCGGCGGCAAGGGCATCCGCGCTACCGACACCTCGAAAACAGCCGAGATCGGCGAGCTGGTCGCGGCTTTTCCGATCGATGATGGCGACCAGATCATGCTGGTCTCCGATGGCGGTCAGCTGATCCGCGTGCCGGTCGGCGGCATCCGCATCGCCAGCCGCGCCACCAAGGGCGTCACCATCTTCTCGACGGCCAAGGACGAGAAGGTCGTCTCGGTCGAGCGCATCAGCGAGCCGGAGGAGGACGAGACGGAAGAGGCTGTCGAGGTCGCCGAAGGCTCACCTGCTACTGAAGAAGGTGCTGCCGACGAAGGTGGCGGCGACGAGGCGCCGATTGCCGATGGCGATCCGGCCGGGCCTGCCGAGGAATGATCAAATGAACGGGGCGGCTTCGAGCCGCCCTTTTCTTTTCAAATCGGAGATGGTTCGGGACACGCCCAAAGAAAAAGCCGGACGCTGGGTGGCATCCGGCTTTGAATGGCCTTGGCGACGGAAGGGTGCCGCTCAAGGGTGGGAGAGGGCAGTAAGAGAGGAATGTCAGAATGCTCTATGTTTTTCATTCAGAGCCTTCACCTCTTCGCCTTCGCGCCGGAGCGCTGAAATCGTCGAGGCCACAGACACGATGAACATGACGCTGATAAGGGCGGTGAGCATTGTCAAGATCGTGAACATAGGCATTCCTTTCCTGGGGAGTTGCGTTCTCGCCCCTCAGTACTGGCCCAGCACGGCCGTCCGGGCCGAAGCATAGGGTCCATAAACCTTGGACGTATCAACCTTCTGATCATAGAGAGCGACAGTTGCGGTCAGCATGCCCGTGACCATTACCATCCAGAGCACGTTAATCATCGTAATCTTGCCGGGCATTTTTAATCCTTCCGCGCCGCTCTAATGTATCGGTTGAATGAACGCATCCGTCTGTAAATGGTTCCGCCGGATGTTGATCGGGTGTTTACCAATGCCGATCTGAAGCGACCTTGAATGTCTCGTTCATCTGGCATTCAGATTCGCAGCTCGTTTTTCGCGCAGCCGACCCTGGATGCGCACGATCGCCGCGTGCTCGGCAAGCTCCGGCCGCACCCAGCTCATCTCGTATCGATCGGCGAAATAGCCATAGGCCATCTCGGCGGCGAGGGAGGAAACGACGGCAAGTGCAACAAGCACGATCAGCATGGATCTGGTCTTTCGGGGAGCGCCGGATGCCGGAATGGCATCGGCTGCTTTGATGATCGGAGTTAAACAGATCCTGTCTGAAACGGTCTTGAACGGGCCATTCATCCGTCGTTTAACCGCCCGGCGCATAACGTCCTTTTACGTGTCCGAAAAGACGCGCGGCGCTCTGGCCGGAGGTGGCCAAATCACTTGCGGCAAGGCAGCATCCGTGACAAAAGGCGTCAAACCAACGGTCGGGCCACATGACGACAGCTTTCTATCCTGGGTCCTTCGACCCGATCACCAATGGACATGTGGATGTTCTGGTCCAGGCGCTGAACGTCGCCGAAAAGGTGATCGTCGGGATCGGCATCCATCCCGGCAAGGCGCCGCTCTTCTCCTTCGAAGAGAGAGCCGAGCTGATCCGCCGTTCTCTGGCGCAAGCGCTGCCCGGCAAGGCCGGCGACATAACCGTCGTCGCCTTCGACAATCTTGTCGTCGATGCCGCTCGCACCCATGGCGCCACGCTGTTGATCCGCGGTCTTCGCGACGGCACCGATCTCGATTACGAAATGCAGATGGCCGGCATGAACCGGACGATGGCGCCCGATATTCAGACCATCTTTTTGCCGGCGGGCACTGCCTCGCGGCCCATTACCGCCACATTGGTCCGCCAGATCGCCGCCATGGGCGGCGATGTCAGCGCTTTCGTGCCGGCCGCCGTCTTGCAAGCCCTCACATCCAAGCGCCCAAACTAGCAAGCGCAAAGACCAGGCGGAACCCGCCGCAATGGAGCTCATATGAAACTCTTTTATCTCGCATTTGCCGGCGTGTTGTATCTCGCCTCCTTCGCGGGGGATGCTTTTGCCCAGTCGGCCGATCATTATCTCACCATCCAGCTGAAGAACGGCCCAGTCGTCATCCAGCTCATGCCTGAGGTGGCGCCGAAGCATGTCGCCCAGATTGAAGCACTGGCCAAGAAGGGCGAATATGACAACGTCGCCTTCCACCGCGTCATTGACGGCTTCATGGCTCAGACCGGCGACGTCAAATACGGCAACATGGAAAAGGGCTTCGATGCGAGCCTCGCCGGCACCGGCTCGTCGGATATGCCTGATATCCCGGCTGAATTCTCCAAGACCCCGTTCGTGCGCGGCACGGTCGGCATGGCCCGCTCGCAGGATCCGAATTCCGCCAATTCGCAGTTCTTCATCATGTTCGCCGAAGGCTCCTTCCTGAACGGTCAGTACACCGTCGTCGGCAAGGTTGTTTCCGGCATGGAGAACGTCGACAAGATCAAGAAGGGTGAAGGCCAGAACGGCGAAGTCAAAAGCCCAGACCGGATGATCAAGGTCACCCTGGGCAAGAAGTAAGTTACGAGAGAAACAAGAGGAGAAGGCAAATGGCCGAAATCAAGGATCCCGAAAACACCGTCATTCTGGAAACCACCAAGGGCAAGGTTGTCATTCAGCTTTTGCCGCAGGTCGCCCCGGAACATGTCGCCCGCATCAAGGAACTCGCTCGCGAGAAGGCCTATGACGGCGTCGTCTTCCACCGCGTCATCCAGGATTTCATGGCCCAGACGGGCGATGTCGAATTCGGCAAGAAGGGCTCGGAAACCTTCAATCCCGGCCGCGCCGGCATGGGTGGCTCTTCGAAGCCGGATCTGAAGGCCGAATTCTCCGCGACCACGCATACGCGCGGCACCTGCTCGATGGCCCGTTCGCAGAACCCGAACTCGGCCAATTCGCAGTTCTTCATCTGCTTCACCGACGCGCCCTGGCTGAACAAGCAGTATTCCGTCTGGGGCCAGGTCATCGAAGGCATGGACAACGTCGACAAGATCAAGCGCGGCGAGCCGGTTTCCGATCCGGACTCGATCGTCTCCATGCGGGTTGCCGCCGACGTCTGATTGTGATTTCTGCTGAAACCCGCCTTTGCGCATAGCTGCGCGGGGCGGGTTTCGCTTTGCCTGAAAGTGCCCCGATGCGCGTAGACCTTTTCGATTTCGATCTGCCGGATGAACGCATCGCGTTGAGGCCTGCCGAGCCGCGCGACAGCGCGCGCCTGCTCGCCGTTGATCCGAATGCGGAAAGCCACCTGTCGGATCATCGCGTCGGCGATCTCACCTCCTTCCTGCGGGCTGGCGATGCGCTGGTCTTCAACGATACCAAGGTCATTCCCGCCCAACTCGAGGGCATCCGCCATCGCGACGGCGCCGGCGGCCAGCAGGTGTCTGCCACACTGCACATGCGCACCGGCCCCAACCGCTGGAAGGCCTTTGCCAAGCCGGGCAAGCGGATCAAACAGGGCGACCGCATCTCCTTCGGCCATTCCGGCGAAAGCTGTTTCCTCGGTTCGCTCGATGCCACCGTCGAGGAAAAGGGCGAGGCCGGCGAGGTGACGCTACTGTTTGATCTCTCGGGCCCGGCGCTCGACGAGGCGATCGCCGCCGTCGGCCATATCCCGCTGCCACCCTATATCGCCGCCAAGCGCCCCGAGGATGAGCGCGACCGCGCCGATTACCAGACGATCTATGCTCGCGAGGAGGGCGCCGTTGCCGCCCCCACCGCCGGCCTGCATTTCACGCCTGCGCTGTTCGAAGCGCTCGACAAGGCCGGCATCGAACGCCATTTCGTCACGCTGCATGTCGGTGCCGGCACCTTCCTGCCGGTCAAGGCCGACGATACCGACGATCACAAGATGCATCTCGAAAGCGGCTATGTCAGCGCCGAGATCGCTGCCCGGCTGAATGCCGTGCGGGAAAGAGGCGGGCGCATCGTCTGTGTCGGCACGACCTCGTTACGGCTCGTCGAGAGCGCGGCCTATGAAGGCGGAGAGATCATGCCCTGGGCCGGCGCTACCGGCATCTTCATCACGCCCGGTTACCGCTTCAAGGCGGTTGACATGCTGATGACCAATTTTCATCTGCCTCGCTCGACGCTGTTCATGCTGGTCGCGGCCTTTGCCGGCTTCGAGACCATGCACGCGGCTTATAAACACGCCATTTCGACGGGCTACCGCTTCTACTCTTACGGCGACGCGAGCCTTCTTTTCCGGAAAGACAAATGACAGACAACTTCAAATTCACCCTGAAGATGACCGATGCCGGCGCCCGCCTCGGCCAGATTTCCATGCCGCGCGGCGAGATCCGCACGCCGGCCTTCATGCCTGTTGGTACCGTCGGCACGGTCAAGGCGATGTATCTCGACCAGGTGCGCGAGACCGGCGCCGACATCATCCTCGGCAATACCTATCACCTGATGCTGCGCCCGACGGCCGAGCGTGTCGCCCGCCTTGGCGGCCTGCATAAGCTCATTCGCTGGGAGCACCCGATCCTGACCGATTCCGGCGGCTTCCAGGTGATGTCGCTGTCCGGCCTGCGTAAGCTCGACGAACAGGGCGTTACGTTCAAGTCGCATGTCGACGGCAGCCTGCACCATATGTCGCCGGAACGCTCCATCGAAATCCAGGGGCTGCTCGGTTCCGACATCCAGATGCAGCTCGACGAATGCGTGGCGCTGCCGGCAGAGCCGAAGGAGATCGAGCGGGCCATGGAAATGTCGCTGCGCTGGGCCGAGCGCTGCAGGGTCGCCTTCGGCGAGCAGCCCGGCAAGGCGATGTTCGGCATCGTCCAGGGCGGCGATATCCCGGCACTGCGCATCCGCTCGGCCGAGGCGTTGAGCCAGCTCGACCTCAAAGGATATGCGATCGGCGGCCTTGCCGTTGGTGAGCCGCAGGACGTTATGCTGCAGATGCTGGAAACGACGCTGCCGGTCCTTCCTCTGGAAAAGCCGCGTTACCTCATGGGCGTCGGCACGCCTGACGATATCCTGAAATCGGTCGCGCGCGGCATCGACATGTTTGACTGCGTCATGCCGACCCGTTCCGGTCGTCACGGTCTGGCTTTTACCCGCCGCGGCAAGGTCAATATCCGCAATGCCCGCCATGCCGAGGATATGCGCCCGCTCGACGAACAGTCGAACTGCCCGGCCTCGCGCGATTATTCGCGTGCCTACCTGCACCATCTCGTCCGCTCCAACGAAGCGCTTGGTGGCATGCTCCTCTCCTGGAACAACCTCGCCTATTATCAGGAACTGATGCAGGGCATCCGCAAAGCGATCGCCGAAGGCCGATTCGCCGATTTCATGGCGGAAACGCAGGAGGAATGGGCGAGGGGCGATCTCGAACCAGTGTAAGTCTATTCCGCCCCCGCGTTGCTTACCGCAGGAACTGCGGACGCCGGGTTTGGCGCAACCATCATTTTAAGTTTTTTGCGCACTGGCTCGTCGAAGTGAATAGCGGCGATGCCAGCCACAATGAAAATTCCGACTACGACGACCATACCGGCTGCCGGAGAAGCAGGAAGGTCAAAGCCCTTTTGCCGCAGTGACTGCAGCAGACTGAAGATGGGGCTATGCAGGATATAAATCGGATAGGAAAGCCTCCCGAGCCAACGGAATACCAGCTCGACCAGGCCGGTCTGTCTCGTGCGCATCGCAAGCCAGACAATGGCCGGGAAGACCACGAGGCATATTAAAAAATCAAAATACGGGAAACCGAAGAATATGCGGGCTGGTATGTTGGTTATGAAGATCAGACAAGCACAGAGAAAAAGGCCTATAACGTTGCCGTTATTGGCTGTATTCGGTTTCTGGACCTCATATAACCTGTAAAGGCAGATTCCGAGCGAGAACGAGAACAGCACTCTTGAAAAGCCAAATCTGAAATCGCCCGCCTCGGGACCAATATCGAAATTACCTCCGACCAATGCCCCATAGATGGTGATGCCGGCCGCCGCCAGGGCGATGGCGAGCAAGCTTCTGAATGACAGTCGTATCAGAAGCATGGAGAACAGCACTCCGGCCCAGAGCTCGAAGAAGAGTGACCAGCTAGGCCCGTTGAAGGGAAAGATACCTTCCTGGCTTGCGCTTGGAATGAACAGGATTGCCCTCAGCAGAAGGTCCGCCAGGGTGGAGTAGTCCAACCCGTTTTTAAGTGCATAGCTGAAAAGGCCAATCGGAAGCGAAAGAAGATAAAGAGGATAAAGCCGAATGATACGCTGTAGGAGAAGCCCGGCGGGCGAAATCTGCCCTGTTATCAGTCGCTTCTCATATGAATTTGTAAGAACGACGCCGCTCAACAGAAAGAAGAAGTCAACGGCAAGGTAACTGATATTCGCCGGGATCGGACCCAGAGTACCACCCGTGTGGAGGAACATGACCATGATAGCCGCAATTCCTCGCAACGCCTCAAGAGCTGTAAAAAATTGCTTGCCAGCGTTCACCGCAACAACCCTCCGTTGGCACTTTGTTACTCCAGGAGGATTTCGAAATTGTTATTGCAA
The DNA here is from genome assembly GCF_057653695.1 of Rhizobium sp. SRDI943. Classification (NCBI taxonomy): domain Bacteria; kingdom Pseudomonadati; phylum Pseudomonadota; class Alphaproteobacteria; order Hyphomicrobiales; family Rhizobiaceae; genus Rhizobium; species Rhizobium sp. SRDI943. The sequence goes on from NZ_CM172787.1 coordinate 1,958,518, forward strand.
CGAAACCGTGCGGTCGGTTGAGTTTCCACCGAAGAGTGGGAACAGCGCGTCAGATGCCCTTGCTGTCCGCATCGGGCATGATCTGCACGCCGTTGATCCTGTAGCCGCCGTCCGGTTGGCGGATGATCTGGTAGATCGCCGTCCAATCCTTGCCGTCGCGGCCTGAGATCAGCACCTCGTGATAGATCAGCGCGCCATTGTCGATCGAGCGGCTGCGTCCGAAGGCGTAATTGCCGGGGTGATAGACCGGCTCGTAGCTCTTTTTCACCATGGCGAAGAACAGGTTCTTGTCGGGATACAGTGCCCGGATGCCGGGGGCGGCGAAGGAATAGGCGGTCTCGGCATCGTCCTTGAGGAAGGCCTTGATCTGTTCCTCGATCATCGTCCGCGTCGTGTCGATCGGATCTTCGGCGCGGGCCGATATGGGGGAGAGGGCGGACGCGGCACACAGGATGAGAACTGCGAAGAAGGCGCGCATGGGGGATCTCCGGCTCTATCGGGGAACGACCTCCGATAGAGTAGAAGTGTAAGCGATTTCTAGCGCAAGGAAAGCGGACTTTACGACCAGCGGCGGAACAGGGCACTGGCATTCACCCCGCCGAAGCCGAAACCGTTGGTGATCGCATAGTCCATCACGACTGGCCGCGCCGTCTTGCCGACGATATCGATGCCGTCGGCGGCCGAATCAGCCTCATCGAGGTTGCGGGTCGGCGGCGCGATCTGGTCGCGCAGCGCCAGGATAGTGAAGATCGCTTCCAGCCCGCCGGCCGCTCCAAGCAGGTGGCCGGTCGCCGATTTCGTTGCGCTGACGGCAATGCCGCCATTGCGGCCGAAGACCGTGCCGATCGCCGCGATCTCGCCTCTGTCACCGACCGGTGTCGAGGTTGCATGTGCGTTCAGATGCCTGACCTCCGAAGCCGGGATCTTCGCCTGCCTGAGTGCTGCCTCCATCGCCCGGCGGGCGCCGTCGCCGTCTTCGGGGCCCGAGGTCATGTGGTAGGCGTCCGCCGCCGTGCCGTAGCCGACGAGTTCGGCGAGCGGCGTCGCACCGCGGGCAAGCGCGTGCTCCAGCGTCTCGATGACCAGGATGCCTGCGCCTTCACCCATGACGAAACCGTCGCGGGCCGTGTCGAAGGGCCGTGACGCCAGCTCCGGCGTCTCGTTGAAGCCGGTGGAAAGGGCACGGGCAGCGGCAAAGCCGCCGAGGCTCACCTTGTCGATGCATGCCTCGGCACCGCCGCAGATCGCCACATCCGCTTCACCGGAGCGGATCAGCCGTGCCGCATCGCCGATCGCCTGGACGCTGGCCGCACAGGCCGTCACCGGAGCACCCAGCGGCCCCTTGAAGCCGTAACGGATGCTGACCTGGCCAGCGGCAAGGTTGACGAGAAAAGAGGGCACAGTGAAAGGCGACAGTCGCCGCACGCCACGCGTTTCGCCGATCCGCACCGCCTCGGCGATCGCCGGAAAGCCGCCGACGCCCGACGCGATGATCGTTGCCGTGCGCTCGCGCTCGCCTTCGTCGGTCGGCATCCAGCCGGCCTGTTTTACCGCTTCCTCCGTCGCCGCCATGGCGAAGTGGATGAAGCGGTCCATCTTCTTCTGGTCCTTCGGCGTGATGTAACGGTCAGGATCAAAACCGGCCTCATCATCTTCCTCGATACCGGGAACGATGCCGCCAACCTTGGCCGAGAGCTCGCCCACGATATCCTCCGCCAGCACCCTCAGCCCGGAAACGCCGTCGAGAAGGCGCTTCCAGGCAGGTTCGACGCCGGTGCCGAGTGGCGAGACAAGTCCCATGCCGGTGACAACGATGCGATCCATTTCCTTTTCCTTTCTATGCGTCGATGCCGAGATACCAGGCGCGCATGCGGGCGATCCGCTCGTGCACCTCGTCATCGGCGGCGGGGCCTGCAAGCAGGCTGGTGTTTTCGGGTGTCAGTTGTTCGCCGGTTTGCGCATCGACCAGCACCGTCTGGCGCTCTTTACCGGAAGCGGCATCGCCCAGGAGGAAGGCGAGATCCTTTTCCGGGATGTGCCGGCTTCCCCAGGAAAACAGCGTCATCAGCACAGGAAAGAAGTCACGGCCCTTGTCCGTCAGCAGATATTCGTAGCGGGCAGGGCGCTGATGGTAGAGCCGCCGTTCGAACAGCCCCTTTTCCGTCAGATGTTTGAGCCGCCGCGTCAGGATGTTCGGCGCCACGCCGAGGCTTTTCTGGAATTCGTCGAAGCGCGAAAGCCCCTGGAAGGCGTCGCGCAGGATCAGCATGCTCCACCAGTCGCCAACGCTGTCGAGCGCGCGCGCCGCCGGGCATTTGAAATCGCTGAAGCTCGTCCGTTGCATGGCTGATGTCACTACAGCAGTGACTATCATTATGCAAGTTACTATCTGTTGTCGCCCTCGAAAATCCGGGCAAGCAGGATGCCGGTGACGAGCATGCCGACTGCCACGAAGATCGTGTCACCCGGCGTGCCGATATAGAGCGGCCCGACATTGGCAAAGAGCAGGAAGGCGACGAGGAAATTCGCCCAGCCCCAGACGACATTCGCCGTCGGCGAGCCGAGCTTTGGGCCTGGCGCGAAGGGGACGCGGAAGCGCCGGCCGCTGACCCCGGCGACGAAATGTGGGACGCCGTTGGTCAGAAATGCTGCGGCGATGAAATGGACGATATAGGCGATCCAGGGCAAAGGCTTCTCCGTTGCGGCACGAGTGGCATCAACGGAGAATGTGGCCAGGATGCAGGCTCCGGCAAGAGGCGGAGATGCGACCGCACGTCACCCTGTCGGCCCGCTGCCTGAAAGGCGACGGGCGACGGGGTCAGATAAGCATGAAGTCTTTGAAGTGAAGTGCTGCGGAATTATCGAGATCCGCGACATGGATGGCCACGCCCGCTGCGCTTCCATCCGCATCATAGGATAGAATGCCGCTCGCCTGATCGTAGATTAGCTTGTCATCAGCCTCGAGCGCTTTCCTTCCCAAAACGAAATTCTCATCCGAAAATCCGGATAGGCTAAGCTCGGCGAAAATCGAATGATCGAGCATCAGCTTGTCGCCGGCCGCGGAGGAAAAATCCCGGATCTTGTCGACGCTGGTATTGTCGGGCTTCACATCGAAGACGAAGGAATCGCCTCCGCTGCCGCCGGTCAGAACGTCAGCACCAGCCTTGCCGATCAGCTTGTCGTTTCCGAGCCCGCCGATCAATCGGTCGTTTCCTTTCCCGCCGTTGAGGGAATTGTTTCCGTCGTTGCCGGTGAGAATGTTGGCCGTATTGTTGCCCGTCGCGCTAAGATTGGCCGTCCCGGTCAAAGTGAGGTTTTCGATCGTTCCGACCGTATGCTTCTGATCGGCCAGGCTGAAGGAGATCGAAGCCTTGACGGTATCTGTTCCGCCGCCCCGGCTTTCGTCGACGATTTGATTTGCATTGGTCACGGTGAAAGTGTCGTTGCCGGTGCCGCCATAGAGATGGTTGGTGGCCGGCGGCGGTGTGCTGGCGCCGGTGCCTGCTACCTCGATGATCAAGGGATGGTCGACGACATCGAGCGTCAGCGACGACACGTTGCTGAGGCTTTTGACCGCCGTCGTTCCGGTCACCGGGTCGAAGACCTTAACAGAGCCAAACGAGGCCCCGAGATTGACTTTGACGGCTGTTGTCGTCGCCTGAATAGCCGTGTCGGAGGACTGGCTCCAGATATCGGGCTCGTTCCAGACGATGATCTGGTAGCTTCCGTCCGATTTTTCCGTCAGCAGGCTCCGGGCCGAGGACGGCAGGCCGTCGATCGAATGCATGAGGGTCCCCGCGCTGAAGCTTGCCTTCGCGGCGCCGTCATCCGCAAGGATTTCGGTCAGATTGTGGATCGCCGTCGCAGCCGGCTTGGCCGAATAGTCGAGATGAAAAAGGCCGAAATGCTTTTCCTGATTGGTGCCCTGCGGATCGGAATAGGCGTCCAGCAGCTCGTAGATGAACGTCTGTTTTGATCCGAGTGCGGCGCCGTCCATCAGCGTATTGAGCAGGAGCTTTGCCTGCGTCGCTTCACTGACGCCTTCCCAGCCGCCATTGGTGTCGGCGGTCAGCGAGGTGTGGTAGCCGGTTTCGGTGATCGCCAGCGGCTTGCCCGGATCGGCAGCGCGCTGCACGCCGGATTCTCGGGAGAGCCATGAATATGGCTGGTCGCCATCCTTCGCATAGGTGTGGATCGTCGTGTAGTCGGAGGCGGAAGCCACGGTATATCCGGTAAAGCCGAGAACGGGGATATTTTTCAGCAAGGGATCGGCGTTGACGTCGGCAGACAGGTCCTTCTGATAGGCGACTGCTGCGGCCTGGCCGCTCAGGCCGTGATAGCTGACTGGCCAGTTGTTGACTTCGTTCGGACCTTCGATACCGACGACCGATCCTAGATGGGCCTGCACGAAGGAATGCAGCCGCTGGGCGACAGTGGCGGGGTCGACTTCCCGCTGGGCGCTGAAGACGAATTGCACGCCGGCCTCGGCAGCATCGCCGAGATGCGTTTGGCCGTTGGGATCGGAAGCGGAGTTGGGGGCGTGATCGCGAACTGTATCAAGGCCAAGATAGTTGAGTGCTTTAACAACTTCTCCGACGTTGGAATATTTTCCATCCGTGTAGTCGATGTGCGTATCAATTCCAAAGGAACGAATAATATCGTTTATTCTAACGGCTTGAGCCATAGATTTTTCTCCCAGTTTACGAGGGAATCGGCGATGGGACTTTATCCCCATTTCTGATGCCAATTCGATTTACACGAGGAGGGTCGTGCGGCGCGGCCTCGTTAACCATGATATATTGTTCCGAATGTGGCCCGTTTCGGATTGTATTTATTATGAAATCTGCGCTTGCATTTTTTCGTTCGGCCGGCTGATCATGCGCGAGTGGGACGGCCCATAGGCAGAGTCTGGCGAAATCCGACATGGCCTGGAGGATCCGATGACCGTCAATGTTCAGTTCCGGTTTCGCAGCGGCTTGCCCTCGATGGCGTTCGACAATGTCCGTCTCCGCGGCAGTTGGGACGAGCAAGGCCGAGCCTCGAACGATTGGGCGTCTCACCCAATGCAGCGTTCTCGTGACGAGGATGGTTATGATGTTTTTGTCGCCCGCGTGCCCTTTCCCGATGGCGAGATCGGCACGCATTTTCGCTGGGGGAATCGAACTCGATCGGCCCGGCATTTCAGACCTGTGGGCGATCGCCGCCGAACTGGACGACGAGACCTCGACGCGTCGCGAGCGCTCCTTCGATCTCCAACGGGGGATAGCGCCGCAGACCTATATCTGACATGGATCGGCCGCCTGGGGGCGAACCGCGTTGAATGGCGCGACGGTGTCGACTGCATCCGCTTCTCGGTCTGGGCGCCGAACACCCGGGATGTCTTGCTCGTGCTCGCCGATCCGGCCGTCGGCTATGTCGCCGATGACGGCACCATAGCGCTCGCAACCATCGGGATGCGCAGGACCGTTGATGGATTCTGGAGCGTTGAAACCGGCGACGACGACGGACTTTCCGATTTCGACAGCGTGGCCTGCAAAGCTGTTCGGTCGTCTGCGACCCGAAGCGGGTGGTGCTACCGTCGAGGCGTTCTGGGCAAGGCGGCGGAAGAATCAGAGCCACGAAAGGAGTGTTGAATGCCGTGCTGCCGGCATCAGGCGTTCTGGTCTTTCGCAGGCTGTGACGCGTGCCACGGCCGGAACGGTCAGACAAAGCCGAGCGGCAGATTCTCGACTTTCCTGTCATTGCCGTAGTCGCGCTCATGCGGCGTGCGCCGGCGCCCTTCGCGGCGAGCGGAAAGATCGATGCGGTTTTCGGCAAAGATCCCATCGGGATAGGTGCCGGTATCATGGCAATCGGCGTCGATCTTGGGGGCAAGGATTTTCAGGATCATTGGGGTTCCTCCAGGCGCAGCATCAACATTTGGAAAGGTCGTCTGGTTCCGCTTATAAACCCCGAATTATTAATAAATTAACCATAAAGCTTAAGAGCAAAGGGCGCCGCCGCATTCGATCCGTCAGTCTCGCAAAGGTGACATTTAGTGGACGATTGATGACGAAGACATCGACGCCAGCATCCCCTCGGTCGCCCGGATCAGCCGCGCCGTGCGCGCCATCACCTCGGTTCCAGCCTCCGTCTCGGCAATCGCGGTTGCCATACCGTCCAGTCCGTCCGCCACCTGGATCAGTTTCGGCAGCATATCGGCTCGTCCGACCGCCTCAGTCGATCTGGCGAGCTTACGCAGCGCCTCTGAATAGCTCGATATCAAAGCGAGTTTCTGGTCTGCGGGAATAATAGAGAACGAGCGTTTCTCGGAAGGCGACAGCGGCGATTTCGGCATGGATGCGACCTATTGAACTGCCAATGAACTCGCATGGCCGCTTTTTGTTCCGAGCTGGCCCATTGTCCCGGGCCTGTCGCCTTGCCTCGAAATGGCGTTGCCGTGGAACTCCGGACCTGGATCGCCGTTGAGGTGCATGAACATAGGAGGTTCCCATGCAGCTGATCGATACTCGGGTGACACAGGCCGGCGACATCTTCACCGTCGAATTCCTGGGCGAGGGAGGAGAATCGATTTCTGTCAAAATCGACAACTCCCATGGCGAACTCGACGATACGACGGCGGTCGAGCACGCCAAGGTCATGATGGTTCAGCTGACCGCCTTTGCCGGCAGCGAAGCAGATGGCAGCATCAACCGCTACGATGCCTTGAGCAACGGCAATTTCGACGAAGGCAGCAAAGGCTTGATCGGTCAGCCGAGTGCGCGTTCGACCGGTGACAGGCAAACGCTGGAAGAGGAACTCGATGAAGGCCTCGAGGACAGCTTTCCTGCAAGCGATCCTGTCTCGGCAACGGTGTCGTCCATTCCCGCCAGCGCGCCACGGCACTGATTGCAACGCAATCTTAATTCCAAATGCAGGCGAAGGCTGCCCCGGTTCCCGTGGGCAGCCTTTTGCTCGACAGCGACGAGGCAAAGACCGGATTGGTGATGTTCGGGATTAGCACAACAACCACGGGCCTGCGTCCGAGCCGCCATCCTGCCCTGAACGCGACCTGCTCCAATGTCGCCATCGAAAACGCCTCCTGGTGACAGCATCGAGGTGAATCCTTTAGGCAGGCAGGTTCGATGACAATGGTCTGACACCCGAGCATGATGTCGAAAAGTGTGAGCGGTTTTCGGACGACATCATGCTCTAACTCTTTAATGGAGAACAGGATTCAGATTTTAGGCCGACCGGGCCTAAAATCATCGTGTTCTAGGCAGAGTTATCGACTTCTTATTTATTCATAAACATGGAAGTTGCTGAGGAATGCAACCTGTGGAATAGTCAGGTTGACGCCATCTCCCCTCTTCATTCTCATCACCTGGACAAGAATGTCTCACAAAAAAATGGAATGCTCCACGGCGTGGTGGTTTTTTGCGACGGTCTCCCTTGTCGCAAACTTCGCGTTACCAGCCTATGCGGACACCTCGTCCGTGCCCTGGCCACAAACGCAAAGCGACATGCAAGCCGAGTCCGACGTGCATTTTGGCACGCTCGCCAACGGTATGCGGTTTGCGATCATGCGCAATGTCACGCCGCCCGGACAGGCAGCGATCCGCTTTCGCATTGGCTCCGGTTCGCTCGACGAAAACGACGACCAGCAGGGCCTGGCGCATGTTCTTGAGCACATGGCCTTCAAGGGTTCGACACATGTCGCCGAAGGGGAGATGATCCGTATCTTGCAGCGCAAGGGCTTGGCCTTTGGACCGGACACCAATGCCCATACCTCCTATGACGAGACCGTCTATGCGCTCGATCTGCCCGAGGTCGATGCAGACACAATTTCGACGGGCCTGATGCTGATGCGAGAAACGGCGAGCGAGCTGACCCTCGATGCCGGCGCCTTCGATCGCGAACGCGGTGTCATCCTGTCGGAGGAGCGGCTGCGCGACACGCCGCAGTATCGCGCGTCACTCGGAGTCATGAATTCGCTGCTCGCCGGCCAGCGCGCGACCATGCGCGCGCCGATAGGTAAAGCCGACATCATCAGCAATGCGCCCGTGGACCTCGTCCGTGATTATTACGGGGCCAATTACCGACCCGATCGGGCAACGCTGATAGTGGTGGGCGATATCGACCCCGCCGCCATGGAAGTCGAAATCCGGCAGCGCTTCGGCGACTGGAAGGCCGTGGGTCCGGCGCCGACAAAAGCGGATCTTGGCGCGCTGGAGACGAAAGGCGAAAGCGCCGAGGTCATCGTCGTTCCCGGCGGCATGACCAGCATACAGATCGCCTGGACGCGTCCCTATGACGCCGCGCCTGACACCTTCGCCAAGCGCCGCGCTGGGCTTATTGAGGATCTCGGTTTCCTGGTGCTCAAACGTCGGGTGAGCGCCATCGCCAGCAAGGCGGATGCCCCTTTCATCAGTGCGGACGTCGGCTCCCAGGATCTCCTCGATTCCGCCCATGTCGTCCTGATCGCGGCGAACTCCGAGCCGGACAAATGGCAGGCGGCGCTCACGGCCATTGACCAGGAACAGCGCCGGATCCAGGAGTTCGGCGTTGCGCAGGCGGAGATCGATGCGAAATTCGCGAATATCGCTCGGCCCTGCAAGCTGCTGCGGCCGGAGCCGCGACGCGGATGACCACCGACATTGCTTCCATGCTGGCTCGCAGCGTCGATGACGATCAAGTCTTCACCTCGCCCGCCGAAGACCTCTCTATGTTCGAGACGATGACGAACGGCGTCACGGCGGACGAGGTCAATCGGGCCTTGCAGCGTGCTTTCTCCGGCAACGGTCCGCAGGTCGTGCTACAGGCGGACCAATCACCTGAGGGTGGAGCCGACACGGTTCGGCAAGTCTATGACGCTTCAAATGCCATTGCCGTCTCGGCACCATCAGGTGCAACTGACGTCGCCTGGCCTTACACCCATTTCGGCGAACCGGGCGCTGTGGTCGAACGCCGTGCGGTTGAAGATCTCGGCTTGACCATGGTGCGCTTTTCCAACGGCATTCGGCTTACCGTCAAGCCAACCAGGCTGCGTGCCAACGAAGTGCTGGTACGCGAAGATATCGGCCGCGGTCGGCTGGACCTGCCGCACGACCGTTCCGCTGCGATCTGGGCATCTCCGGCCGTCGTGCTGTCTGGCGTAAAGGCCATGGATTACCAGGATATACAGAAAGCGCTGACCGCCAACATTGTCGGCGTCGACTTCTCGGTCGGCGACAGTTCCTTCAGATTCGACGGTCGTACACGGACTGAAGATCTTGCGACGCAGCTGCAGCTGATGAGCGCATACACCTCCGATCCAGCCTATCGCCCCGAGGCGTTCAAGCGCGTGCAGCAGGCCTATTTGAGCGGCCTCGATCAGTACAACGCGTCGCCCGGCGGCGTTTTCAGCCGCGATTTCGCAGGTCTCGTGCATTCCGGCGACCCGCGCTGGACCTTCCCCGACCGCGCGCAGTTGTCCGCCGCCAAGCCAGACGAATTCGAGGCGCTGTTCCGGCCCATGGTTTCCAATGGCCCCATCGACATCACCATCGTCGGCGACGTAACAGTGGACGACGCAATCCGCCTGACGGCTGAAACCTTTGGCGCTTTGCCGCCGCGCCCGGAGACGGCGTCAAGCAACGATCGGGACGACGTGCATTTTCCGGCGACGACCGAGAAGCCCGTTTTGCAGACCCATAGCGGTAGGGCAGATAATGCCGCCGCCGCCGTAGGGGCTTCCATCGGAGATTTGCTCTCCGATCTGCCGCGGTCCTTCACCGCCAATATTGCCACCCAGATTTTCCAAAACAGGTTGATCGACCAGTTTCGCATTGCAGAAGGAGCAAGTTATGCCCTGCAGGGCGATGTTGAGCTTTCAAGGGAAGTTCGCGGCTACGGCTACGCATATTTCTACGTCGAGACCGACCCGGCAAAGGTTGCGCGCTTCTATGCACTTGTCGACGAGACCGCCAATGATCTGCGGTCGCATGACGTTTCCGAAGACGAGCTCGCGCGCGCCCGGGAACCCATCATCGAGACATTGAAGCGTCAGCAGCAGAGCAACGAATATTGGATCGCATCCCTGCACCACGCTCAGACGGATTCGCGTCGTTTGGACCGGATACGCGATAGTCTCAGCGGCTACGGCAGGGTCACCGCCGGTGATATCCGCGCCTTTGCCGCGGCCTATTTGAGCCCGGAAAAATTCTGGAAATTCGAAGTGCTGCCGGCGGTGGTACGATAGAGGTGGTGAGCACCGCTCACGAACGGCGTTTGACCACGCGCATGTTCATTTCCGAGCGAAGAGCGAAGCCCTGCGTTTCGTAGAGGGAAATGGCCGAGGTATTCGCCGCATAGGCATGCAGATAGGCCGTGTCGCCGGTGGATGCGATTTCGCCGGCGACGAAACGGAAGAGCAGGGTGCCGAGGCCGCGCCCCTGAAAATCGGCATGGGTGCAAAGCCCGCTAAGCTCGGCAAAGCCAGTCTGCCGCATCCGCTGCCCGGCCATCGCCACCAGGCGGCCCTCGCTTCTGATCCCCCAGAAGCTGCCGAGGCTCTGGGCTCGCAGGGTGAACGGCCCGGGTTTGGTCAGTGTCGCCAGCGCCAGCATGTCGGCGGCATCGGTCTCCGTCAGGGGCTCAATGCGCGGATCTGAAATCCTCTCATGGGGCCGCTCGGCCACCATCTGGACCACCGATGCCTCTGTGACGACGGCTAAGCCCGGTGGAATGGCGATCGGTCCCGCCTCGACGAGGATCATGCTCTCCTCCGGCGCCGGCAGCTCCTCCAGGGCGTCGAGGCTTTCCGGCGCATCGTCGGCGGACGCCGCAAAGGGGACGATGGACGGCGGGTACCGCCGTGCCTTCTCATTGCCTTCTGCGAGATCGGCATGTGCGGTTTCCAGCGCGCTCCAGATCGGCCGGTCGAGAATATGTTTCATCATGTTTCCTCCTTGACAGGGCTGCGGCGCGCAAGCGGTGCCACCGCAAGCCCGTCCTCGATAGCGGCCAGCTGTTCGAGGATCGGTCCGTCGAGATCGCCGCAGAGATCGGCAACAGCGGCGGCGATGCGTGGCCAGATCACCTTCTTCGAATGATCGACGAGGTCCTGTCCCTTGGCGGTCAGCGAGACCAGTCTGCGACGCTGATCGTCCGGTGCCGGTTGCATGTCGACGTAACCGAGTTCGAGAAGCTGGCCGGTGGTGCGCGTTGCGCCGGGCTGGGTGATGCCCACCGCCTGCGCAAGCTCGCCGATCGTCAGCGGTCCGGCCCGGTCGATCGCCGCAAGGAACGGATATTGGCCCGCCTGAATGCTGAGCCCGGCCTCGTCGATGACCTGCTGCGTATCGGCCTGCAGCCTTTCTCCGATGCGCCGCAGCCGGCTGCCCATACATAGAAACCCGAGCGTTCGGACCACATCCTCGACCATGCCGATCTCCATTTGTATGGGAAGTTATATAACATGTTATACATAAAATGGCAATTCTTCTGAGCAAAGGGCCGGCAGGCGAAGCCGGGGCAGGGCGGCACGAGCAAGTGCCTCGATCAGCCCCGCCATCTCCTGGCCATCAGCAACACCGCCAGCCCACAGCTGAGCAGGCCAAGGGACAATGGCAGACCCTGATGTCCGATCAGTTGCATCGCCAGTCCTGTCGCGGGCGATCCGACGATGCCGCCGATGCCCCATACCAAGGCGAAGGCGGCGTTACCGGCGATCAGGGCCTGGCCGGTGAAACGCTCGCCGAGCAGGATCAGCGACAGGGTGTAGATCCCGAACGAGACCCCGCCCCAGACGAAAAGCAGCGGCCAGATGAGCCACGAATTGAAGGCCGACGGCAGCAGCAGACAGCTGGCGAGGCAGGCCAGGACGCAGAAGAGCATCATCCGCGTCGAGCCGAACCGTTCGGCCAAGCGCCCGAGTAAAATCTGCAATACGGCATTGCCGGCGATGAAACAGGTGATGAGCGAAGCGATGCGCTCCTCGGCGCTGCCGAGTGCTGCGCCATAGACCGCGAAGAGGGAAAGCAGGATCTGCTCGAAGGCGGCAGCGGTAAAAACGGCAAACAACAGCAGTGGTGCTAGCGCGAAGAAGCGGCCCACCGTTGTTGCCTCGCCTTCACCAGGCATGTCGGGCAGGCGTGGGACGACCGCAAGTACGATCAGGCCGCAGAGAAGGAAGGCCGCAATGCCGATCGCGAAGGGCGGCCAACCCTCCGTGCCGGTGAGCCAGAGCGACAGCGGGCCGATGGCGAAGCCGCCCGAAACGATCGATGAATAGAGACCCATGATCCGGCCCCGGCGTGGCGCCGACGTGATCGAGATCAGCCAGGTTTCGCTGATCACGTAAAGCGGATTGGCGAAGACGCCGAGCAGGAAGCGCAGCGGCATCCAGGCCCAGACGTCCTGCGCCCAGGCAATCGTCATTAGAGCGAGCGCGGCCAGGATCGAACACAGGATCGCCAACCGCGCCCCACCCACGCGCCGTGAAAGCGCAGGAATGAAGGGCGCCGATAGGATGAAACCGAGCGGCGTCATCGCCGCCGACAAGCCGATCAGGCCTGATGTCGTCCCTTGCCGTTCCAGGATGAAGCTGAGCAGCGGATAGGTCAGCCCCTGCGCCACGGCAAACACCGTGACGGTCGCGATGATGCCCGCCATCGCGGCCCATGGGATCCGATCCACTCGCGGCGATGTCGTGCCGTGCAAGTGTCGATCCGACACGTCCGCCGACTCCACGCAGGAAATATCGTTCACAGCAACCTCCATAGGGTTGAAGGGCCGGGGGCCTTTCACCTGAAAGAGGACGAATTCTGCAGGATAGGGTGAGCGTCGTACTTAAGCTTTCCCAAAAAGTTCTCAAAAACGTCCAAACAGACTAATCAGGTCAGCATCGAATTCTCAAAAGTCCTCACCACAGCAATTTCAGCCGGACATCATCAGGACCATCAGTAAATGACCGCCTCACCTTCCTTTCTTGGCCTTCCCGATCGCCTCGCCGATGGTCGCTTGCCCCGAGCGGTGATCTTCGCAGCCGCTCACGGCAGCACCTATCCCGGCAAGGACGGCAGCGGCTATGTCTTGGCGGCCGGCGCCATCCGCGCTGCGAGCCAGGATGATGCCGCGCTCGTCGAGCACTGGGATTTCGATCTCGGCGGTCCGCTGTTTGACCACAATCCGGTCTGCTGCGTTGACGCTGGCGACGTTCCAACCATCCTTCATGACAATGCCGGCAATCGAGCCCGGATCGAGGCGAGGACGCGCGAGGTCCTGTCAATGCCCGCAGTGCCGATCCTGCTCGGCGGCGATTGTTCCGTGACCATTCCCTTCCTCGCTGGCTTTGCGGACCACGAGCCGGTCTGGATCCTCCAGATCGACGCCCATATCGACTGGCGCGACGAGGTGCATGGCGAGCGCCACGGCTATTCGAGCCCGATGCGTCGGGCGAGCGAGATGCCGCATATCGCCGGCATGGTCCAGGTCGGCCTCCGCAGCGTCGGCAGCGCACGCCTCGCCGACATCGAAGCGGCGCGGGCCTACGGCAGCCGCTTCGTGACCGCCCGCGAGATTCATGCCGAGGGGGCCAAAGCCGCTCTCCGGCATATTCCGGAAGGAGCGCGGGTCGTCGTCACCCTCGACTGCGACAGCCTCGATCCCGGCATCATGCCGGGCGTGGTGGCGCGTACGCCCGGCGGCCTCACCTACACTGAGGTGATCGACCTGATCGCGGGCCTCGGCAGGCGGGCCAGAATCGCAGGATTCGACCTTGTCGAGCTCTATCCTCCTGCCGACATTGACGGCCTGTCGGCCCTGACCGCCGCACGCCTTCTGCTCAATGCGGTCGGCGCCATCGTCCGGCAAGATTGAAACCCTGTTTCCTCTGGCAGCAACCAGTGCATGGTGCGGTGCGTTTTCGCTTCTAAAGCAATTCCAGGAAAAGTGCGAAGCGGTTTTCCGTCCGGAATTGCGTAAAAACAAAAAGCTAGAGCGGCCCTGCGCTTCCATTAAAAGCTGAACCGCTCTAGGCGACCTTGCCCAGACGAGGCTCCGTCCCGGCCAGTAGCCGCCGAATGTTGGTGCGATGGCGGGCAATCACGTAAATGCCGCCTGCGATCACCAGCAGACGATAGGGCAGCGGTTGTTCCAAGCCGCAGACGAGAGCGATGGCCGTCAATGCTGCCAGTATCGAACTCAGGGAAACAATCCGGAAGGCCGCCAACGTAACGCCGAAAACCGCCACAGCGCCCAAACCTACGGGCCATGACATCGCCAGCAACACGCCGAGCCCCGTGGCAACCGACTTGCCTCCCGTAAAGTTGAGCCAGACCGAACGGCCATGCCCCAACAACACGGCAAGTCCTGCGAGGCAAACAGCCCAAGGCTCTAGGCTTTGCAGGTCAAGCGCTGTCGGTGGCGTGCCCGATGAGACTGTCGAGAACCAAGGGTAAAACCAGCGGGCAAAGACGACTGCTCCCACACCTTTCAAGATGTCGACCAGAAGCACCACAAATGCAGGCCATTTGCCGAGCGTTCGCAATACATTCGTTGCCCCGGTGGATTTAGAGCCATGCTCCCGGATATCGATGCCCCTGATCAGTTTGCCCGCCAGATAGCCCGAGGGTGTGGAACCGAGGAGATAGGCGATCGTCAATCCAACTGCACCCGCCATCCAGAAAGCCATGGGAGTCACCTCGACGCTCTATTTTCAGGCAGTCATTATTTGGTCGTCACCGCAATCGGCCATTGGAACACGATTTACACTGATCGCGTCCTCGATGCCACGCGGCCTAAGCGGGCGAACAGTTCCATCCAAGCTTTAATGACTCTAGGATGCGCCTTATGCAGGGATCGCGTTTTGCCTTTGGACCATTCGTGCTTGATCCGGCTGCGGGAACGCTTCTTCGGAACGATGATCCCGTTGCCGTCGGCCACCGCGGGGTCAAGCTGCTTGCAGCGCTTGTCGGACGACCCGGCGAAATCTTGGGCAAGGCCGAGTTGATGGACGCGGCGTGGCCGGGCATATCAGTCGAGGAGGGCAACCTGACTGTCCAGATTGCGCAGCTGCGCAAGCTGCTTGGTCCGGCCGCGAACGGCGGTGAATGGATCTCCACGGTTCCGCGCATCGGCTACCGCTTCATAGGCGCCATCAACCAGCTTGGCGGCGTGAAGCGAAAAGCTATGCCGCTGCCTGACAAACCATCGATAGCGGTGCTGCCATTTGTCAATATCAGCAACGATCCCGAGCAGGAATCCTTCGCCGACGGGCTGACGGAAGACCTGATCACCGACTTGTCCAGAATGCCGGGCCTGTTCGTCATCGCCCGCAACTCGGCCTTCGCCTACAAGGGAAAGGCGAGGGACGTAGGCGAGATCGCCGAGGAGCTCGGCGTACGCTACCTGGTGGAGGGAAGCGCAAGACGCGTAGCAGGGCACGTGCGCGTCAACGCCAAGCTGGTCGATGCGGCAAGTGGCGATCATCTATGGGCGGAACGCTTCGATCGCAGCCTCGACGATATCTTTGCCGTTCAGGACGAGGTCACCGGCAAGATCGTCGAAGCGCTGCTCGGGCGGCTGCGCGCACCGCCATCGCGCAATCGGCCCAAAAATCTCGAGGCTTACGATCTCTGCGTGCGGGCGCGCAGGCTGATGGATGATACGCCGCAGGCGGCGCGGGAAGCGCATCTGATGCTGACGCGCGCGATTTCCCTCGATCCCGACTATGCCGAGGCCTATCGCTGGCTTGCCATGAACCACTGGATGGGAGAGGTTCATTCCGGCGGACCAACGCAACCCACCCGCAGCCTTGCTTTGGAGCTGGCACGCAAAGCGGTCGCGATCGATCCCAATGATGCCGGCTGCCGTTGGATTTTGGCTTACTTGCTTGCCTATGAGCGCAGCTTTGCCGAAGCGGATGCGGAATTCGCCAAGGCGATCGAGCTCGACCCGAACGAGGCCGACACCTTTGCAGCACTATCCGACATTGCCGTCCTGGCCGGGCGGGTCCGGGAGGGCCTTGAGCATATCGCCAAGGCCTTCCGGCTGAACCCGTTTCCGGCAAGTTGGTACTATCTGACGCTCGGGCAGGCGCACTATGCCGCCGGCCAATACGAAGCCGCTGTTGAGACGCTGCGCAGCGACGAGACCTATCGCACGAGCTCACGCCGTTTCCTGGCGGCAAGTCTTGCCCAACTTGGCCGGCTCGACGAGGCTCGCGCCGAGGCCGAACTGTTCCTCGTCGCCAACCCGCATTTTTCAACCCGCCACTGGGCTGCGACCGAGCCATTCCGCGACGCTCGGACGCTTGAGCATTTCATTGACGGCTACCGCAAGGCCGGTCTTCCGGAGTGATGCTACCGCGCCTCATAGACGGCCCCGGCTTAGATGGTGCCGGGCCGCGCGGAGGTGGTGAATTGGCTCGCGGAAGACAAAAAATCCTCTTCGGCGGTGGGGAGTTTTCCGTTTGGCGTCAGGTCGTCGACCGCTTTGGGAAGATCGCGCTTCAGTCGCCCCAGAATCTCTTGATGCGAAAGGCCGGTATTGGCGGCGATCTCGTTCAGAACATCCGGGCCCAGTGCTTCCGCGAGCTGGCCGTCATCGATATCCGCATTCGGACCGGGCTTTACCCACGACTCCGCCGTGTCACCATGACCATTCTGCTGAAACGTCTTCAGCAGATCGCCGAGACCGCCGCTGACGATACTGCCGGATGTCAGTCCGCCGAGAAGGCCGCCGAGACCACCCGAACCGGCCAGTCCGCCAAGAAGGCCGCCTAGCCCGCCGGGCTGCGGGTTTCCCTCATCACCCGGCTGAGGGTTCTGGATGCCCCGCAGAAGCTCTCCGATCTTGTCTCTGTTTTGGTAGCCGGCAACGGCAAGGACGGCGAGAAGCGCTTTCAATTGACCGCTCATCATGATGAATCCTCCTATGGTGCTCCAACGTGCACGCGACCCAAGGCAGAGCGCTGCATGGGCAGCAATGTCCAGAGTGGCCAAAGGTTCCGCCGGTTTGAAAACAAGGCCGCGCGGGCCGCATTCCTTCGACAATCTCGAAGGCTCGACCGCCCACCTCAATTGCTCACGCCGCGGTCAGATTTCCGGGCAGCCTCGCCGGTTTGCGAAGGTCATTCGTTCCGGTCCGCGGCGCGTCATTCCCTGCACAACAATACTGCGGGGAGACATGCGTACGATCTGCGCCCTGCGAAGTCCTTCGCTGCGTGCGATGTCGAGAGCATCATCCGGATCGCATCCGCGCGGTCCGCGCCGATCATATCCGTCATATCGGTCACGATCGCGATTCCGATCGTAAACGCCGACGCCACCGGGGCCGACCCGCAACTCCAAGTCCTGCGCGGCCGCGATCGTCGGCGAGATTGTCAAGCCGCTTATCGCAGCCAAGCCGACCAGTACGCACTGAAGAGATTTCCGCATGAGTTCCTCCCATGATCCTATGTTTGTCGTAATGACAACATCGCCATGCGAGATTTGTTCCTTGAGGTAAGAGGGCTCGGTGCGGACGCCGAACGTGTCGTTCGTCTCATCGAAGGCGCGTCGCATGAATCCGATTCGATGCGGCGCGCTTTAAAGATCATTCGTTTCAAACAGCCATGTTCGACGCTGCCGACATCACTTCCCAAGGGGCGGGACCGCCGAACATATGGCGACCGTCCTCCTCGACTTCCGTGAAACACCAGCGCACGACGCCATCCCGATCGAGCAGGAATTCGCCGACGAGTTGGCCGTGGCCGGTGGCGATCATCTGCTTGTCATCCTCGGTGATTTCATAGCCGTCCGCCTTGTCGAGGAATTCCGACGCCGCCATCGGGTCCATAGGCGCTGGAAGCTCGCCCGGCATGTCGATGCGCATCGACATCACCATGTTCATGCTGACTTTGCGCGGCCACTCATTCTCATCTTCGGTGAACTGAAGATTCGGCAGGCCGAAGGCCCTGTGCGATACCCGTTCCGGGTCCGAGGCCGCCAGCAAATTGGGAAGCGGATGGTAGCGGAAATAGAGGCGAGCGCGGTCGATCGGCGTGTTGACGATGGTCAGGCTGTCGATGCCTTTCTCCTGCAAGGCATCGGTGAGTTCAGCCATGGCGGCGATCTGCCGGCGACAGAAGGGGCAATGCAATCCGCGGAACAACCCGACGAGCACCGGCTTCTGGCCGCGAAAATCGTCGATGGCGACCTTGCCCTGGCGGGTGATCGCATCCAGCACCACGTTCGGCGCGCGATCTCCCGGCTGCAATGGTCTTGCGGCGTGGTTCTCCTGCATGTTTCGTTCCTCCCTTTATCTTCTTGACTCGATTTGCCTAATCGATCTCCGGCGATCACTGCAACGATGACAAGTCAGTCGAGAAACGGCAGGACGACGAGCGTGCCTGGATCGAGGTTGTGGCGGATGCACACATCCTGTGCCAGCGTGAAATACCGTTCCGCCTCGTCCATGTCGTCATGCTCAAGGCTGAGTGTCGCCAATCCATCATAGCACGGAAAGAGCAGTTGCGGTTCATCGATTTCCTTCGCAACCTCAAGGGCTTCTTCGTAATACTTACGAGCTAGCTTTGGCTGCCCGTGGCATTGATGAATTTGGCCCAGCACGATCAGCGGCACGGAGAGATGGTCGCGCTGATCGAGCGCCCGGTCGATTTCGACGGCCTTTTCCGCAGCCGGTACACCCTCAGCGGCGCAGCGATCGGTGAAGGTGCAGCAGGCAACTGCGAGGTTGGCGAGAAGCCGCGCCTGGAAGCCGAGATCGCCGATACGGGTCGCAAGCTCCAATCCGCGCCGGCAGATCTTGATGGCGTTGGCTGGATCAACAATCGTGTAGAGAACGCCGAGATTGGAATAGGCGCGACAGGCAGCACTTTGCAGATCGGCTTTTTCGGCGACCGAGAGGCTGCGCTCCACTTCCTGCACGGCCTCGCGGCGACGTCCTAGCCGCGCAAAGGCCGCACCCTTGGTGTTCAGCGCCTCCGCCATCGCTCGCGCTGTCTCCCGTCCGGCCTCGGTCGTCCCGTCGATCGGCAGCGTTTGCAGGCATTGAAGTGCCTGCGTCGCCCACTCGGCGGCAGCGGCCTGATCCCCCATGCGGAAGGCCAGATGGCCACGCTCCTGCAGGACATGTGCACGTTCGACCGGCGCATCGATTGTCGCGATTATCGCTTCGGCTTCGGCCAAATATGTCTCCGCTTGATCGCGGCGTCCTGCATCGAGATGCAAACGGCCGACCTTGCGCAATATCCTCGCTGCGGCAATAGGGTCGTCTTTGGTGCGGTGGATCGCAAGCGCCCGCTGATAATGGTTCAAGGCGGCGTCGCGCAGGCCGGCGGGGCCGCAGAGATCGGCAAGGCGCTCCAAGAGCGCCAGTTGTTCCGGTGTCACCTCCGCCTCGTTTGCGAAGGCCGCAAGGGCCTGACGGTAGAGGCGCATTGCATCGTCATTGGCGTAGGCCTTGCGCGCCAGATCACCCGCCGCCATCAGATAGGTGGCCCCTTTGGCCTTTTCGGTGGTCAGGCTGAAGTGATGGCCGAGCTGCGCCAGGTGCTCGGGCCGATCGGGCGCTGCGCCATATTGACGTTCCAGAGCCCGGCCGATGCGTTGATGAAGCTCCATGCGCCGTTGCAGCAGGAGATTATGGTAGATGACGTCGTGCATCAGTGTCTGGCTGAAGCGATATCCCGGCGATCCGCCGGCATCGGGCCCGCGCAATTCCTCGATGATATTGGCATCGCAGAGATGATCCAATGCGGCATCGATGGCGGCTGGGTCGGTGGCGATGGTGCGGAGCAGGGCGGTATCGAACTTCGGGCCGACCACCGCCGCCTCTTGCGCCAGCCGTCTGATGTCCTGCGGCAGACGATCGACGCGGGCAAGCAACAGGGCTTGCAGGTTCACCGGGATATCGACGTCCGTGTCTTCCGCTGCGACATGCCAGCGCTGGCCGTCATTGTGCAACGTGCCCATGTCGATCAGCGCCCGAAGGATTTCTTCGATGAAAAGCGGATTGCCGCCGGCGCGGTCGAGGATACGCTTGCGCATCGTGACCGGCAACTTGCCTTGATCCTCGCCGAAAAACGCAGCAAGCAGCTTCTGCCCGTCGGCCGCAAACAGTGGTGCAAGACGCTGCACGGTGACGCTGACACGATTGGAGTCCAGTGGGTCGGTCTGCGATGTCGGCCGGTAGACCGCCAGCAGCATCAACCGGCTGCGCTCCAGCCGGTCCATCATGAAGCGAAGCACTTCCAGTGAGGCGGCATCCGCCCAGTGCAGATCCTCGATGACAAGCAGCAGGGGACCTTGCGCCAGCCGCCGCTCGAAGACGGTGCGGACGCCATAGAAGATCTGCCGCCGCAACTGCTCCGGCTCGATGTACCGCAAAGCGCCATCGGGATCGCCGAGACCGAGGACATGCAGAAAGAGCGGCAAAAGTCCCTCGACCTCCTCCTGCGTCAGATCGAGCGCGCGGAACCCCGTTGCCAGCAGTTGCCGCGCCCTGTCGAGATCGTCCCGCTCGCCGATGCCGTAGGCGCTACGCACGACCGCGCCGAGCGTGCCATAGGATTGTTCGCCGAGCGGAGAGCAGGTCGCTTTGCGGATGGCGAGGCCCTGGAAACGAGCGGCATTGCCGGCGATTGCGACGAATTCGTTGACCAGCCGAGACTTGCCGATGCCGGCTTCGCCGATCAGCCGGACAAGCTGCGCCGCACCGCCGCAGGCAAGGTCGAGGCATGTCAGCAACCGCGACATTTCCGTATCCCGTCCGATCATCGGTGCCTGAAGGCCGAGACTTTCGAGCCCGCGCGCCGTATGCGGCGCTTCCGACAGCCCTGTCAGCCGGTGGACAAGGACGTTGCCGCTTTTACCCCGCAAGGTCTGCGCGCCAAGACTGTCGAAGGCAAAGGCATGGCGGGTGAGGCGATAGGTCAGCGGCCCGACGAGGATATCGTTTTCGCCGGCCATGGATTGCAGGCGTTGAGCGGTGTTCACCGTGTCGCCGGTCACCGAATAGGATTTTGTACTGACCGCGCCGAAGCCGCCGGTGACGACGGGACCGCTATTGATACCGATATGCAGGCGGAGCGGCACGCCGGCGCGGGCGTGCCAGCGCTCGCCGACCTCAGTGGCCCGACCGATCATATCGAGTGCGGCCCCGAGCGCCCGGACCGGATCGTCCTCATGAGCGACCGGCGCGCCGAACAGCGCCAGCAGCGCATCGCCGACGAACTTGTCGACGAAGCCGCCATAAGCCTCGACCGCCTGGGTCATCTCTTCGAACAATTCGTTCTGCAGTACCCGCATGACTTCAGGGTCGATCTGCTCGCTCAGAGTCGTGAAGCCGCAGAGATCGGCAAAGAGCACGGTCACCGGCCGCCGGTCGGCATCGCCCTCTGATTGAGGTAGCGCCTCGATCTTCGGCTTCGATGCGGGTTGGACGTTGCCCGAAATCGACGCGCCACAGCTGGGGCAGAAGGCAAAATCGGGCTGACAAGCATTGCCGCAGGCGGCGCAGGTGATCGGTTGCTTTGCGCCGCATCGCGGACAGAAAGCAAAACCGCTCTGAATATCGAACCCGCAGCCGCTGCACTCCATCGGACGCATCTCACGAAACCCCGATGTACGGCTATTTCAGCCGCAACCAGCAGGCCTCAGACAGGGGACAAGCATGAACCTGCTGCCCCAGGCCCGCAAGTACTAAACAAGTGGCGGATCTGGCGACAGCTTCGGTAGCTTGAGAACGGTGATCTGCGGGCTGCAGCATCGCACGGCTTGCTTTTGGCGTGTTCGAACCGGCCGCTACTGCCGATCGGTGCCGGCGAGCCTCGCGACCCGGCAGTGAAGGAGCACCGGCCGGTCCGTGTCGATCATCTCTTCGATCCTGGCGTCGAGTTCGGTAGGGCTCTCGCAACGAAGGCCGACGGCGCCATAGGCTTCCGCGAGCTTGGTGAAATCGGGCAGTGAGGCCGAATAGGAGCGCGATCGACCACTGCCATCCGGCACTTGACCCCATTCTCGCGCCATGCCCGGATGCTCATCGCTCAAGATGAAGATCTTGATCGGCGCTTGATGCTGTATCGCCGTCGACAGCTCTTTCATCGTCGTTTGCACCGAAGCGTCGCCGGCAATGTCGATGACAAGGCGCCCAGGATTTGCGAGCTGCGCGCCCAGCGCGGCAGGAAGACCGAAGCCCATCGCCCCCAATCCACCTGACGTAATCCAGCGATTGGGTTTGTCGAAGCCGAAGAACTGCGCCACCCACATCTGCTGACCGATCTCCGTGGCGATGATGGGGTCGTGCGGCTTTGTCAGCGCATGCAGACGCTCCAGGGCATGTTGCGGCATGATTGCGTGGTCCAGCCGCTCGTAGGAAAACGACTGGTGGGCTCGCCAATGATCGATCTGCAACCACCACGCCCGCAACCGCTTCTGGTCGGGGACGGTGGAAAGCGACCGCCAGGCATGGATCATGTCCGCCAGCACATGCGCGGCGTCGCCCTGAATGCCGATGTCGACAAGAACGCGTTTGTTGATCGACGAGGCATCGATATCGATCTGGATCTTCTTCGAGTGAGGCGAAAACTCATGCACGCGCGAGATCGCAAGGTCGTCAAACCGCGCGCCGATGGCGATCATCAGGTCGCAGTCGGCAATTGCCATATTGGCTTCATGCGATCCGTCCTGTCCGGCGACCCGCAGCCAGTTCGGCCCGGTGGCGGGGTAGGCTCCAAGCCCCATGATGGTGGACGTTACGGGAAAGCCGGTTAGGTCGACGAACTCGCGCAACAATCGCGATGCCTCCGGTCCGGCGTTGATGATGCCGCCGCCGATATAGATGATGGGGCGTCGGGCTTCGGCCATCAATGCGACAGCCGACCGGATCGCGTTCTGATCGCCTTGCATTGCCGGCTGGTAGCTCGGCAGCGGACCTACCTTGTCAGGTGAGACGTAGATGCCGCTGGCAAACAGCACGTCCTTTGGCATGTCGACGAGAACAGGGCCGGGCCGACCGGCCGCCGCGATCCGGAAAGCCAGATGGATCGTTTTGGCCAGATCGTCGATGTGTTGGACCAGGAAATTGTGCTTTGTGCAGGGGCGGGTGATGCCGACCGTATCGCATTCCTGAAAAGCGTCCGTGCCGATCAGACTTGTCGGCACCTGGCCCGCGAGGCAGACGAGGGGAACGGAGTCCATAAGGGCATCCTGCAGCGCCGTGACCGCATTTGTAACGCCTGGTCCTGATGTCACCAGCATGACGCCGACTTTTCCCGTCGAGCGGGCATAGCCTTCGGCTGCGTGTCCGGCGCCTTGCTCATGGCGCACCAGGAAATGTTTGATGTCCTCCTGTTGGAAGATTTCGTCATAGATCGGCAGCACCGCGGCGCCTGGATAGCCGAAAATGTGTTCGACACCGTTGTCGCGCAGCGCTTGCAGAACGATCTCGCCGCCGTTCATGCGACGATCAGAGGGGTTGTTTAGAGAAGAGTTGGCTGTCTCGCCGGTCATATCTGAGTTCCGTCGTGAGTGGGGTGATGGTGCGACGGGGCATAAAAAAAGGCCCCGTCAGGGACCTGTTTTCCGCGCATGGGTGGCTATTGCCGGACGATCAGGCCGTCCTGCCCATGCGCGATATCACCACTACGAGAACCATTGCGATTTTCATGGGCGATAGAGCTAGCTCCAAATCTACACGTCGTCAACGGCGTCTCTGCGTAGATTGTATCTGTGGTTGAGAATACTGGATCGGTTGGTTGATCAGTGACGAGGCAAGGGCAGGGGGCAACCCGTTCGCAACCTATCGACAAGGCAAACTCTGCCCGTACGATCGCCACTAAGCGATTTCGACCACGTCTTCCAGTGCGCCCCGGTCAGGGTTTCCGAGCTAGCCGCTGGCGTCGGTCCCGGCGCGAACCCAAGTTCTATGAAGAGGTATGTGCGCCATCGAGGATCTGCCGCGCCTCGGCCCGCGGCGCGGCGACGGAATGACGCTTAACGAGCGAGCATTCGAGCTTCGCAATGGGATAGCGCTTGCCGGGCGTACTTTCCGGGTTGAGATGTTCGATCGCCCATTGCCCCATGGCAAGATGCGGAAGGACCGAAGTCGTCAGCGGCGGTACGAGATGTCGTGAAATTTCTTCGTCGTCATAACCCACCACCGACATGTCCTGGGGAATGCGAAGCCCTGCATCCTTGAGCGCTTCGTAGCACCCGATGGCAGTCCGGTCGTTCTGGCAGAAGATCGCGGTGGGCGGCTCTTTCAGAGCAAGCAGTTTCATCGTGGCGGCATAGCCGGCACCGGCCGACCAGTCGCCCTCAATAACCAACTCCGGATCGAAGGGTATATCGGCGGTCGCGAGCGCGCGGCGATATCCCGTCAGCCGGTCCTGCGCAGCCTGCATCCAGGTTTCGCCGGTGATCGTCGCGATGCGATGGTGCCCGTGCATGATCAGATGCCGGGTGGAGCTCTGGCCTCCGGCGATCTCGCTCGGCACCACGGCGGGAAAGGCATGGTCCGCCGTATAACAGTTCAGCAGGACCGTCGGTATGTTGAGCTCGCAGACATAGGAGGGAAGCTCTACCTGGCGGGTATAGATTGTCATATAAATGAGCGCCGATATGCCTCCGCTCGTCAAAGCCTCGATGGCCTTCGGCTCCATGACCGGATCACTGAGCGTCTGGGCTACCAAAAGGACATTGCCGGCGTTCCAGGAGGCTTGCCGCGCGCCTTCGATCGCAACGATCGCTTCCGGGCTGGTGGCGAGTTGATCGACGGCGAAACCGATGATGTTGTCCAGTCCCGAATAAGAGGCCTTCGTCGCATAGGTCTTCTCCATGTAGCCGAGCGCACGCGCCGCCTCCCATACGCGATCGCGCGTCTGCTGGGAGATACGGGTGCCGGGCGTGTCGTTGAGGACGAAGGAGACGGCCGCCTGCGAGCAGCCAGCCGCCGCGGCGATGTCCATCATCGTCACGCGCACAGGCTTATTCCTCTTTTGGGTCTTGGGTTTTCGCATTCGTGGAAACTGTCTCTGCTTCAGATAATGGGGGTAGGGTGATTGATTGTCGTTTTCTGATAATAATATTAGCATCTATCTGAAAGCGTTGGCAATTGCATGAATTGATTCAACACCACCGGTTATTGGCAGCTTCCAGTACGAAATTGCAGCCCTGACCACTGGGCGATGAAATGTTTGGATCTGCATTGATAGTACTATTTACTAATTAAAATTCTTGTATACCGTCAGGGAGCGATCGGAACCTATGCCACTCGTCGTTTTGCGACGGCCCTGGGAGGGGGCGCATCCGGCCGGCCGTAAATCGGAAACGGGCCCGTGCAACTGCGGCCCCTCGGGAGGTGTATTATGAAACAGCTGAAACGCAATGCAGCCTTGTTTTTCACCGGGTTGATGCTGAGCGCGGCGCCGATTGCCGTATCGCATGCTGCCGATAAACCGACACTTGCATTCGTCGTCAACGGCGCATCCGACTTCTGGAAAGCCGCAGAGGCGGGCGTGAAGAAGGCGCAGGGCGAGATGCCAGACTACCAGATGGAGCTGAAGTACCCTGAGCAGGCATCTGTCGCCGTTCAGCAACGCCTTATGGAAGACTTGGTCAGTGCCGGCGTCAAGGGGGTCATGGTCTCCGCGGTCGATCCCAAGACCCAGACGGACGGCTTGAACAAGATCGGCTCGCAGACTGCTCTCTTCACGACCGATAGTGACGCGCCGCAGACCAACCGCGTCGCCTATATCGGCTCGTCGAATATCGACGCCGGCATGCAGGCGGCCGAAATCGCCAAGAAAGCGATGCCTGACGGCGGCAAATGCATCGGCTTCGTCGGCCTGCTGGGCGCCGATAATGCCAAAGAACGTATCCAGGGCATGAAGGACGGCCTGAAGGGCACGAAGATCGAGCTGACAGATGTCCGCGGCGACGATATCGACCAGACGCGCGCAAAGAAGAATGTCGAGGACGCGCTGGTGGCCAGCCCCGACGTCACCTGCATGGTCGGCTTCTACTCCTACAATACGCCGCGCATCTATGAGGCGCTGCGTGACGCCGGCAAACTCGGCCAGATCACCGTCGTCGGCTTTGATGACGATCCGATCACGCTCGGCGGCGTCAAGGAAGGCACGATCGCAGCGACCGTCGTGCAGCAGCCGTTCGAATGGGCCTATCAGGGTATGAAGCTGATGGCGGCCTACCTCAAGGGCGACAAATCAGGCGTTCCCAGCAACGGCTTGATCATCATCCCGACGGTGATCATCGGCAAGGATGACGTTGACAAGTATGCCGCCAGCCTGAAGGCTATGTCTGGAAAATAACTCTCCTTCGCGGCGGCGGCACTTGCCGCTGCCGCGACAGACGTGTCATGCCGACACAGCATTAGTTGCCATGGACAGGCGATGAACCACAGCTCCGACATCCCGTCACCGGACCCGCTTGCAACGCCGTTCCTTTCGCTTTCCGGCGTTGGCAAGACCTATCCGGGCGTCGTTGCGCTTGAGGGCCTGTCGATCGACATCATGCCAGGAGAGGTCATCGGCCTCGTCGGCGAGAACGGAGCTGGAAAATCGACGCTGATGAAGATTCTTGGCGGCGTGATCGCACCAGACCGAGGCACGATCCTGCTCGACGGCACGGAGCTTCGTTTCCTCACCGTGGAATCGAGCATCGCATCCGGCATCGCCTTCGTGCACCAAGAACTCAATCTCTTTGAGAATCTCGACGTTGCTGCCAATATCTTCCTGGGCCGCGAACCGCTGAAGGCGGGACCTTTCAAGCTCGTCGATCGCGATCGACTGCGAGACATGGTGAAGCCGCTCTTGAAGCGGGTAGGGGCGCATTTTTCCGCCGACACGCCCGTGGCATCGCTTTCCCTTGCCGAGCAGCAGATGGTGGAGATCGCCAAGGCGCTGTCCATCAACGCCAGGCTCGTCATCTTCGACGAACCCACGTCCAGCCTGCCGCTGGCCGAAACCGAGCGGCTCCTGAGCATCATCAAATCGCTGAAAGCCGATGGCATCAGTGTAATTTTCATCTCGCATCGCCTTCACGAGGTTGAGCGGGTGGCAGACCGGGTCGTAGTCCTACGCGACGGCACGCTTGTGGGCACGCTCGCCAAGAAAGACATCGGCCACGACCAGATGGTCAAGCTGATGATCGGCCGGGTGCTTGCGGCCCGGACCGCAAAACCGCAGCGCTCGCCCGGCTCGGTTGCGCTGAAGGCAAGCGGCGTGCGCACCGAGGCCTATCCCGCCCGTCCCGTTGATCTGGAAATCCGGTATGGAGAAATCATGGGGCTTGCAGGGCTCGTTGGGTCGGGCCGCACCGAGCTTGCAAAAGTACTCTTCGGCATCGACCGGAGCTACGGCGGAGCCATTCTGCAGGACGGGCGGCAAATTGCGGTCAGTTCTGCCCGGGACGCCGTCGCTCGTGGCATTTTCCTGGTACCGGAGGATCGCAAGCGCAACGGCATACTTCTTGATTTCCCGATCGCCCAGAACATAACTCTTGCCGATCTCCCCAAGCTCTCCAGCCGCTTCATGCTTTCTGCCGAGCGGGAGAGGGCGGCCGCCGAAAAGCAGCGCGTTCGCCTTGGTATCAAGGCGCCCTCCGTTTCGACGCGAACCGGCACTCTGTCCGGCGGCAACCAGCAGAAGGTGGTGCTTGCCAAATGGTTGTCGATGAACCCGAAGGTGATGATCTTCGACGAGCCGACACGCGGCATCGATATCGGCGCGAAGAACGAGATCTACGGCCTGATGCGAGCGCTTGCCGATGCCGGAGTGGCGATCCTGATGATATCAAGCGACATGGAAGAGGTGATCGGGGTTTCCGACCGCATCGCCGTCATGCACGAGGGCCAGATCGCAGGCATATTGGAAGAGGACGAAATCAGCCAGGAAAGCGTCCTTTTGCTTGCTGTCGGCAAAAGGGTAAAATAGCGGCTGCGGCCCATATAAATAAGTATCGGGGATGAATCGCGAATGGTCAAAAAAGATCTCGGACTGCTGCTTTTGATCGTCGTCGTCGGCATTGTCGTCGCCATCATCAATCCGCGCTTCCTGCTGCCGATCAACCTGGCCAACACCGCCAACTTGATCGGCCTGTTCGGCATCCTGTCGATCGGTCAAGCCTTTGTCATCATTACAGGCGGTATCGAGCTTTCCGTGGGCTCGCTCGTAGCACTTCTCGGTGTGCTGTTCGTCGATTTCATCGCGGTCCAGGATATGTCATGGATGCTGGCGCTGCCGTTCATTCTCGCGCTCGGCGCGGTCATAGGCGCCGTCCACGGCTGGCTGATCACCCGGCTCAACCTGCAGCCCTTCGTCGTCACCCTCTGCGGCCTCCTGATCTATCGTGGGGCAGCGCGCTTCTATACGGCCGACGGAACGGCGGGCTTTGCTTTCGGCCAAAATTTCCCTGACCTCGAATTCCTGACCGCCGGACGGTTTTACGGCGTTCCCAACACCTTCATCGCACTCGTCATCATTGCCGTGGTCATGTGGATCATGCTGCATCGCTCTGTCTTCGGACGTTATCTTTACGCGATCGGGAAGAACGAGGAGGCGGCCCGCTATTCCGGTATCCGTACCGGCCGCATGATCATGTCGGCCTATGTCATTTGCGGGCTGCTGACGGCGCTATCGGCAATTTATTTCGCCATGTACACGCGCTCGATCTCGCCGGCGAGCCATGGCCAGTTCTACGAACTCTACGCGATTGCCGCTGCCGTACTCGGCGGCTTTTCGCTCCGCGGCGGCGAGGGGTCGATCGTCGGCGTCGTGCTGGGCACGGTCCTGCTCCAGGAGTTGCAGAATCTCGTGAATCTACTGGGTATACCCTCGTCGTTGAATTTCGCTGTCATGGGTGGCGTCATCCTCATCGGCGTCCTGATCGACCAACAATGGCACGCGATCCGTGCAAAGCGCCGCCTTGTCTTTGCTGCCCGGCAGACCGAAACCCGTCTTTCGAACGAAGGCAGTTTGCCAGTGGTTGCCAATCAGGACTAGGTCAGTGGATGGGGCCATGCGTGTCGTGATCTTGCCCCGTTGAGACAATCCGTTTCAGGAGGGCAGCATCCGGCCATTCGCCAACGAGCGATCTTGCGGCGTTCATCCATATCGATCTGGGAGTAGGTGCGCTTCATGTCTCGTTCCTTGCAGGGATAAACCGTTGTTATCTATTGCAAGTCGCACTTCATCCTTGAACCCACCCCGGCTACATACATTGTCAAAGCTGAATAGCGCTGCGACTTCGCCAGCCAGTTAGAAACGCGACACTAGCACCGTCGGTCAGCCCCCGATCCGGCCGGCTGGGCCGGGTTGAAAGGGCGGAGCGGGGGCGGGTGATGACACTTCCTTCGGCTTTAGCTTTCTCACTGGCAATTGTTCTTTTGTCGCTCGATACTCGCTGGCACTTGCATGGCGCAGGATGGGGATCAAAGCCGCACGATGCTTCCGGAAATCAACCTGCAGGGGCACGTCGATGTCGCCGCGCTGTCACCACTTCTTCGCGGCATGCTTCTTTCGGTTGCCTATGCTGACGGTGAGGGTGGCATAGGATTGACTGCGACCGGCGCCATGAACCGCAAGTTCGTGCATTGGGCCGCTGTGCACTTCCTCTGGCCAAGCTTCACAGCCGAAGACCTCTACAGCATGAACAAGGTGCTCAATGAAAGCGACATGCCGCCGCTTTGGGTCGTGCGCGACATGGCCCGTCATCTGAAACTTCTTCGCCGAAAAAAGGACGTGCTGCTGCCAACCAAACGCGGCCGGGAGTTTTTGGTGGACCCGCAAGCCTTCTTTGATCTGGTCGCCACGGATTATCTCTATTCGTATGTCCACGCCACCGAGCGGGAAGAGGAGGTCCGAGCGCGGTTACGCTGGTGGCGCATGTTCCTCAATCTTCTCAATATCAAGGCCAGAGAAGGTTGCACACCAATGGAGGTTGTGAAGATCCTCTATCCAGACCTGGCGCCTCTGTCGGACACCGAAATAACCCTGGAAGCCTGGGAGTTGAAATCCGATCTCCAGTACGGCGTCTTTCGACGCTTATGCTGGCTCGGCTTGCTCTATGAGGCACGAGAGGGGCTCACTCTTCTCCAGGACGGATCCTTCCACAAGACGCCACTTTGGGCAGCCTGCCTGCAGTTGGAATCGGATACGCAAAGCGACATCGGCGTGCACTGACGAACTTCATTCCGCTGGCTGCCTCATCAACGCCTTCTGCCTTTTGGCAATCACCTCCGGATCATTCATGAAGTCCGTCCGCCGGCCAGGCTTGCGGCCACGCTTCTGATAACCATTGCCCTGGCTGCCATCGGGAATACCGAACATATGATCCGTCTGGCCGGTGCGGCGAGGGCCGCTCTTGCTGCGCTGCTGTTCCCGCCCAGCCTGCAGCTCGGCGACGATGGAAAGCATGTCGTCGAGACGCTTGTTCTCGACAACCTCTGCCCGGTGGACCGACCGCAATGTATCGAAGGTTCTGTAGGGCAGGGTGAAGCTCTCGTGCATGATCTCGAGGCGGCCGTCCGGGTAGTCGCAGACAACGACCTTCTTACCCGCCAATGGCCTGGAAATCTCGGTCGGATCGAGAATGAACAAGACCTTGTCGTAACGGAGCGTCAGCGACTGCGACAGTGTGCGGACTTCCTTCCGGCACATGGCGCCATCGAGATTCTCATGGTCGGCCAGCGGTCGGTGCATGTCCTTCGGATTGCGCGGTTGCTTGCCGAACCGCGAATTGAAATCCGCAATGAACTCAGGCGCATAGGCATTGGCAGCTTCGATCGTATCGATGCCGCGAAGCCGCATCTCCTTCACCAGCCGATCCTGCAATGTCTGGTTGGCGCGTTCCACACGGCCCTTGGCTTGCGGAGTGTTGGCACAGATAATGTCGATGTTCAGCTCATAAAGCGCACGACCAAACTGCGTCAGGCCGCTCGTCCGGTCTTTCTCTGACGCATGCGTGCTACGGAAAACCCCATGTTTGTCGCTGTAGAACGCGAGAGGTTTGCCCCATTGCTGCAAATACGCCTTAGTCGCATGCAGATAGTCGAACGTGTTCTCTGATCCGGCGAACCGCAGGTGCAGCAGCTTGCCGGTCGCATCGTCGATATAGACGAGCAGGGCGCATTTGGGGCCGCGGTTCTCGAACCACCAGTGATGCGAACCATCGATCTGCACCAGTTCGCCAAAGCAGTCGCGCCGGCCGCGTGGCTGGAAAACCCGTTTCTTGCGTTCCCGGCGCGAGATCCAGATGCCGGCCTCGGTCATCCATTGCCGCAGCGTCTCCTTAGCAACAGAGATCCGGTGCAGCTCGATCAGCTTCTCGCGAGCCAGCGTCGGGCCGAAATCCAGATAGTGCTCGCGGATCAGATCCAGCGCTGCATTGCGAAACTCCTCGCTGTGGCGCCGGTTGCTCGGCTGCGATCGTTTCTTGGAAACGAGGCCGGCTGGACCATCCCGGTCATAGGCCTGCAGCAACCGATGGACCTGACTTCGACTGAGCCCGAGCAGTTCGGCAGCCTGGACAACGCTCAGGCGTAGGTCACGGATCTTCTGGATGACTTCAAGGCGATGCAACTCTTTCTGCGACATGGTGATCATAAAGGACATGACGACTCCGACCGCTCATGGTCTTGACCAGGCTGAAGATCGTCATCCTTGCTCCCAACGTTGGCTTTGACCAGTGCGTCGAGAGGCGAGACTGTCGCATCTCTAACTGGCCCAACTGTCGCATTACTAAATAGCCCTTACATACATGTATCGCATAAGATAGATTATGGAACATGCAGCCTAATGAAATAGCCTCTCAGACCGCTGAAGATGCGGCTATCGCCGATTGGCGTTACGATTTAGATATCAATGTGTTCGCTGGCGAAGTTACGATTTCGGTAGAGTATGAATTCGAGATTTCCCGATGTACAACTGTCGAGATGTCTTGCCTGAGGCTGCGCGTCCAATTCGGCATTACACACATCAGGTTTGATTGAGAACAGTCAGCATGCCTCCGAAATCGATCAAGGAACCCTTCTCTTGCAAGAGCACAATCCGGGACTCCACCAGTTCCTTTAACTGACTACTCGTTGACTTGAACCCAAGCCCGCGCGCGACCGCATTCACCGCCTGATCTACGGTGGCCCCGAGGCTCGTTCTGATGACTGTGATAAGCCCTTCGTCAATTTCCATCGGCGGCAGCATTTCGATCCGACGCAGGCTGAGAGACGTGACGCCGCTACGATCTCTGAGCGTGATGTCCTTGTCCGGCCAAAGCAGAAACCCTCCGTCGCGCACGATCTCCTGAGAATTCTGGGCGATCGTGATCGCCGCGCCGACATGGGCATCGATCCGGTTTCCCGCCCGCTGAAGACCCCAGGCCGACCTGATGCGGGTGACGACCTCGTCCTGATGCACTGGTCCTTCTGCTCCGACCGTTTGCTTTACCAGCGCGATCACCACGCCGATCGGCGCTTCGTGAAGTTCGCCTACGATATTCGGTCGCAGCACGGCCTCCTGATACAAGGTTGCGCTCGAAATTTCGTCGACGATAACCGGCTGCAGACCAATCTCTGTAACGTCCGCACGTTCGATAGTGACGACCTCGACCGGTACCGCTCGCCTCGACAGGTGTTCCTCTGTTCCCGACCTGACGTCGGCCTTGGCCCGCTCGATGGCGGCAACGAGGCGTTCAAGTTCCGCTTTGGGCCTTTGGAACCAGTCTGCACTCCAGATGCGATAGATATTCCAGCCATGATCCTCGAGGACCGCCTGTCGAAGCCGGTCTCGGTCACGAGCCGAACGCGAGTCATGGTATGCGGCGCCGTCGCATTCGATCCCCAGAATATATCTGCCCGGTATCTGCTCGTCGGCCACCGCCAGATCTATGAAGAACCCGGCGATTCCAACCTGCGGATGGACCTGATAGCCCCTCTCCTTAAGCGCAGCCATGACCTGTTCTTCAAAGACGCTGTCCATGCCACGGTCGGTGCGCTGGGTCATCGAAAGCCTGCCCGTCCGAGCGTAATGGAGAAACAGTTTGAATGCGAAGACGCCTTTGCCTTTTCCACGTTCGAGATCGATGTCCTCGTCGGTGATCGAAGCGTATACCTCGCAGCGCCGCTTCGCGCGGCTGATAAGAACATTGAGACGACGTTCGCCTCCCTCGGCTCCCAACGGCCCGAAGCGCATGCTCATTGGCGCGCCACTTGGCCCCTTGGCATAGGCGACGGAAATGAGGATGACGTCGCGCTCGTCGCCCTGAACGTTTTCAAGGTTCTTGATGAAGAAAGGCTCGCTCGGATGCGAGTGGAAGAACTCCTCGGTTTCTGGGTTGAGGCGTCGCAGCAGTTCCAACTGGTCCTGGATCTCTCGACGCTGCTTGATGGAGAATGCCGCGACGCCGAGCGACAGGCTCGGCGATTGAAGCGCATGCCGTATGATCGCTTCGGCGACGACCTTAGCCTCTACCTTGTTGACGCCATCCTCGAAGACGCCGCCAGGCACATGCTGAAAGCGGAGGCCCATGCCCGCCTCGGCCGTATAAGGACTCGGTACAATGAAAAGCTTGTTATCATAGAACTGGCTGTTTGAGACCGCGATCAGAGACTGATGGCGGCTTCGGTAGTGCCATCGGAGCATCTTTTCCGGAAGGCCTCGGGCGGAAAAGAGTCCCAGGATACTTTCAATATCTGACACCTGAGCGCCGTCCTGGGCGTCGTCGTCATCCGACGTGCTGGAGGTCATTTTCGAGAAGAAACGGGTCGGCGGCAACTGACGCTCGTCCCCAACCACGACCACCTGTTTAGCGCGGGCTACCGCTCCCAACGCGTCTACCGGCTGAATTTGACTGGCTTCGTCCATGACGAGGAGATCGAACTGCAGAAGACCGGGCGGCAGGAACTGTGCTATGGAAAGCGGGCTCATCATGAAGACTGGCTTAAGGGCCTGTATCGCTACGGACGCGCGCTGCATGAGCTGGCGGATCGGCATGTGACCGCGACGGCGCGCCATCTCTCCCCTAAGGACTCCGACAGGACCGATCCCACTGACGGCAGGAATTCGTTTGTGGTGAGCGCGGACGACCTCAAGACGGGATAGCGCCATTCTGCTCCGGTCCAATGTCGCGAATTCGTTCACGAGTCGCCCGTGCACCTCGCCGTCGAAACGAGATAATTCGGGGTCGGCGGAATGCTGATGTCTGAGGATCCCTTCGTAGATCGCCATCTCCACATATGGCACGACGTCATCCGGCTTCACCCGCCCATCTTCGAGGCGTTCAACAACAAGACCGACGCCGGCGTTCGCAGCGTCTTCCGCTCTTCCGCGATAGGCGGCCCATTTGGATAGGTGCTCCTCGGTCTCGACCCATTTCGCGAGCTTTTGCGCGACCGTCGCAAGCTCCGTCTGTCCGATTTCGTGCGCGCCGAACACAATCGACACATCCGCCTTCAGGAAGCCGAGCAAAGCTTGGAGATCGTGTTGAAGGATCGCTCCTCTCGCCAATGCATCGCGAGCTTTCACAGCCACCGCGGGGCGGTCGGATACGCGCGAGCTTAGCAGGCGGATGTCGGAGTTGTGTGAAATCCACTCAGTCGTGCGAGACAGCAGCGACCAGTCCGACTCCGTCCCCTTCCAAAGCGGACCGAAGGAAGCCCGGCCGAGGGAGTCCAGCCGCTCCAGCGTGGATTTCAGGCCGCGCGCCAATGCGAGCAGCTTCAATAGCGCAAGACGGTGTGCGTTGGTTTCCGGAACAGAGCGGACCAGCGTCAGGAAGACCTTGTGGGCATCGGCGATTTCGCGGGCGAATTGCGATGTCTGTGTAAGCGAGACGCCATCTGGGCCTGGAGCGTCCGAAAACAAAACTGACGCCTTCTCACCAAGATCCTTCCATAGACTGAGCAGAAGACGTCGCGACTCGTCCAGCAGCGCCCTCACCTGCTCACAACGGCCCGCTACCGACGTCCTGTCGGAGAGACGGCCGGCTATCAACCGTGCTTCGACACCGACACCGCGCAGGCTTCGCATCCAAAGTACGAGGTTTTCAAGCGGCTTCGGGTCCGACTTTTCTCCGCGCCAGTCCGCTCCGAAAGCAGATCTGCCGAGGCTGTCACCGTCCTTGATCGCAGCGCGGGCGCTCTTGCCCTTCTGAAGAAGATCAAGGATTCGAACAGTTTCGTCGGGCGAAGTCTCGTTGGGCATCACGCTGCGCAGAAGCGCCTTTGCCTTGCGCCACTCACCGCTCATGAACCTGAAGAGACGCTTGCCATGGACGGCGACCGCTGCCCGCACCTGCATAAGGTCGATATCCCAGGCCTGCTCAGAGATCTTGCCTTCAAGCTCGGCACGAATACGCCGAAAGTCTCCCACGGCCTCAGCGAGATCGGAGGCCTGGTCAAGGCCTCGTTCCCAGATGGCGGCAACGAAGGCGTCGGGGCTCGCGTCCGGGGCTTCGGCTACGCGCTGTCCGATGACGATGAGCCGATCAATCGATGCCAAGGTCGGAGAAGCATTGACGCCGAGCAGGGTACGCAACGCGCCCGCGCCCGCCAGGAAGCGCGGCAGCACAGACGCAAGCTGTTCGATCGTGGCAAACCCGCTTTGTGAGAAGTCTGCAGAAAGACGGACGAATTGCGTGGCAATCGGCTCCGGATCAGATTCCCATGCGGACGGCGTCATGCGGGCCGCGACTTCGGCCGCGTATGTCGAGAATTCGGCGCCGCCAACGACAAGATCGCGTACCCGATCCAGTTCGGTCGCCCATGCGTCGTTTGCCAATGCCTCCGAAGATATCTCCGAAGGACACGAGGCGACCCTTTCCGCGGTCGACGCGATGTCCATAAAGTTTGCCAGCGAGTGAGGCGATGATAGTTCGAGCGTCTGCGATACGTCATCCATCTGGCTGCGCAATTCAGCCAGTTCCGTGGCCGCCGTTTTCAATCTCGTCGTCAGACGTTCAAGATCGAGCGGGGTAACTCCGGTAAGCCCGACGCCGTACCACGGATGGTGCTTTGGCAGGCCGATGTCCTTGATGCGTTCAGCAAGTTCCGTCAGCAGCGCCTTCGCCCGCTCGCGCACCTCCGGCGTCCAGTCCGCAGCAACCGGCAGCTCGATATCCGATGGAGCCATGCCCTCGCGACGCAGCCTTGCAAGGTGTCCCATGACTTGGAACGGGGAAAGCGAGTAGGGTTGATACACGCGGTGAATGCGTGCCGGATGGGCGTTAAGTAAATCGCGTGCGTCCGTGAGGCGCTGGTCGAGCGCACTGCCGGATTCCCCTTTGGGCGTGCCGAGCTCCCAAGTATGCTGCAGCTCTGCGAGGACGGCGCGCTTGTTCGCCTTGTTACTATGGAGTTCGAGGCAGGCTTCACCGACGCTCGCCTGGTCAAGGCGTCGTTTCACGACCTCGAGCGCCGCCATCTTTTCGGCTACGAACAGCACCGTCTTGCCGTCGGCGACCGCCGACGCGATAATGTTGGCGATTGTCTGGGATTTTCCCGTGCCCGGCGGGCCTTGAATGACGAGGTCCCTCCCTCGCCTGACTTCGTGGATCGCGGCCGTCTGCGAACTGTCGGCATCGACGATATGCGTCATCTCGGAAGGCGAAATGTGCTCGTCGATCTTGACGTCCTCGCCAAGCAGCTGTTCGCCGCCCTCAAAGCCATCGGAAACCAAACCGATGATGAGTGGCAGCTCGGTGAACTTGGCATCCTTAGGCCAGAGCGTGGGATCAAGGTCTCTGTACATGAGGAATTTGGCGAAGCTGAAGAAACCGAGCACGATGTCGTCGGGTTGGACGGACCAGTTTGGCTTCATCGAGATGCACGCCGCCACCTTCGCGGCGTAGTCCTCGAATGTGAAGTCGTCGCTCGCCTCGAACGCCGGCATTGAGATCTGATGGACACGGTCGAGAAAGGCCTCGAGGGAGAGGTTTGAAGCGAGGTCCTCCTGGCGCGCTCGAAGCTTGAAGCGCTCGGCTGCGCTGCCACGCTCCAACGACACCGGCACGAGGATGAGCGGTGCGTAGCGGACGTTCTCCGCATTGTTGGGATCGATCCACTTCAGAGTGCCCAGCCCGAGGAACAGGATATTCACCCCCTGCTCTTCCTCTAATGTCCGGGCATCGAAGTAAAGGTCCAGCAGACGCTTCTGGAGAGCATTTGGCGTCATGCGGGTCTGGAGCTTGGTGTCGCCATGACGGACAAGCCGACCGTCGCCGTCGCGCTCATCATCGTCCGGGAGCGCGAGTTCGATCAGTTCGTCACCGTCGCCGTCATCCTTGGATTCCCGCCCCTTCGCCCCCGCCAGGAAAGTCATGGTCCTTCCATCGGTCACAAGGATCCGAAACACTTCGGACGACTTCTCGTCGACAACGTCGATGGTTTTCGCACTTTTCGAAAAGCGGGGAACGTTCAAAAGGCGGTTGCGCGCAGAAAGGTCAAGTAGTTCGGTTCTGGCCTTTTCGATCTTGGCTTCTACGGACAGATTACTTTGAAAGATGGACGTTTCATTCTGCTCAGATGCGCCGTCTGCCATGTCGATCATATTCTCGCTCCCTGCTAACCTTTAGATGCAGTAAATCGATCAATCAGTCTAGCAGGACGTGTAGTCATGTTAGGTCAGTTGGCTCTTCCCGGAGAGCGATTCGTGCGGCCGGTGCCGCCGGTTGGCAGCAATGTTCGGGCGGCGAACGACATTGGAATGGACTCCCGGACGCTCCCTGCTGGCGCTGGCGGCGCGCAGTATGGGCGGAACCGCTGATGCGGCGAGCCGCCAGGAGGCCGCTCTCGGAAGTTTGAGACCAGACCTATGTGTTGCTTTGACGGGATTTGATGGAAAGCAAGCACGTGGGGCTCGCCGCGGCTATTCCTCAAGTGTCGAGATGACTTTCGATGGTCTTTGCAGCTCCGAGGCGGCGGCGGTTGCCGCTGCATCGGCGGGACCGCCGGAAACATGA
Organism: Rhizobium sp. SRDI943; assembly: GCF_057653695.1. NCBI lineage: Bacteria > Pseudomonadati > Pseudomonadota > Alphaproteobacteria > Hyphomicrobiales > Rhizobiaceae > Rhizobium > Rhizobium sp. SRDI943. Next base: position 1,996,449 of record NZ_CM172787.1, read on the forward strand.
ACGGTCGGCGTTGCAAACTGGATGCCTTTTTCCGCGAATGTCTTCTTGAGCATGGCAAGGGCCTTTCGGCGAACGCCGAACTGTTCGCCGGGTTTGGTCATAAACTTCAGCCGTATCTGCACACCATAATCGGCCATCTGCTCGATCCCTTGCATTTTCAAGGGCTCGATGATGTTAGGCCCGAGTTCGGCATCCTCCAGAAGCTCAACGCCGATGCGCTTGATGGTCTTGCGGACCTCCTCGAGGTCGCTGTCATAGTTCAGGGTGAGCGTAATGATGTCGATGACCCAGTCACGGCTGAGGTTTTGCACCGCGCCGAGTTCGCCGAAGGGAACGATGGTGACCGGGCCGCGGTGATGGCGCAAGCGGATCGATCGCAGCGAGAAACCTTCGACCGTCCCCTTATATTTCGCCGCCTGGATGTATTCGCCGATGCGAAAGGCATCGTCGAACAGATAAAAGACGCCGGAGATGATGTCCTTGACGAGTGTTTGGGCACCGAAGCCGACGGCTATGCCGACGACCCCGGCGCCCGCCAGCAGCGGTCCGATCTGAATGCCAACGGCATCCAGGATCATCAGGAAGCCGACAGCGCCGATCGCCAGAAACAGCACATTGCGAAGAATGGGAAGGAGGGTATTCAACCGCTGACGCCGGCGTGCGTCGGGTCCCTCCTGATGCCCCGCCTGCACGCTTCGCGACGCCACCGCCATCTGACTGTCGATCAACGTGCTTGCGAGCTTCCAGATAACGTCGGTCACCAGCAGCACGATAACGATGCGGATTCCTGCGCGGATCAAACGCGTGGTCACCGTTTCGGCTGCGGCGAGATCACTGAGATTGACATTCCACGCGCGGGCAATGAGCAGCGCGGCGACCACGATGAGGCCGTTCCGCAGCGTTTGCATGATGACAACAGACCATCCGACGATGGCCGGATCCTCGACCGCCTGCCCCTCCCCGGATTGAATAATGCGCCGAATGATATCACGAGCCACCGCAACGGTAAGAGGCAGAAGCGTAATGATGACCACCGTCCAGAATGCCCCGTGGAGCCCGGACACCCACAACAGCCACGATACTATGATGCTCGCGCTGAAGCCGACACAGACCAGCCGGCTCACCGGCGGCCCGTCGGAACGAAAGTGCCGCAGCCAGATCATAACGATCAGAGCGATTGAAACGACACCGAGCCATGCTGCGGTAAAGAGGTCGACCAAGATGGGTGAAGCCCCGATCGTCCCGATCACTTCAATAGCGGCCCAGCCAGCCGCCAGCACAGCGACGATTCCGAGGAGCCAGTAGTACCAGAACCAGGCAAGTGAGGTGACCAACGTCAGAAGCCGCATATGCGGCAGGCGGGCGCCTGGTGCGATGACAATACGGCCCACGAGCACGCCAAGGCGCACCATGAGCGCCGCTGATAGCAGAATGAGGGCGATATCGCGAAACACGGCAGGCCATGGAAAGAGGATAAACGCGCCGAGACTTCCGATCAGGTAACCGACCAACGCCAGAAGACCCATTGAAAGCCGGGCGGCGTGGAGCCTGATCCGCTGCCGGACTGTGTCGGCAGGCGCGTTCAGCACGAAATGGAGCAGCCCTCGCCCTGACCACCAGGCAAGGCGCTGCGCAACGAACCCGCCTGCGACGAAGAGTATGACCGCCAAGATCAGGCCGACCGGTTCGATACGATCATCCGTTTGGAAGACCCGGATCGCCGACTGGATCTGCCCGGGAAGGGTCGGAACGGCACCGACGAGTGTGAGCAACCTCTGGCGCAAATCCTGTAGTGACGTTGCAATCGACGTCGGTGCCGCCTCTTGCGAGACTGCTACCGGCTGCGCCGGTTCCTGATTGCCCGGAACGATCCGATTGACCAGCGCTCGTCCGGAATCATCATTCGGCAATTCGATAATGACCCGGATCGGCGCCGAGGAATTTGTCGGCTCAGCCGCCGATGCGGGGTTTGCACTCGCCAGCAGAAGCGTTGAAAATACCACCGTCAGGAATGCGCACACTCCTCGGCGGGGATGACGGTCGTCGTTGATGCGCATATAGTCGTGGTCCCCGCGACGGTGTCGTCGCTTTTGCTGGGTTGGTCGAAACTTCGGACTTTGTGAAGCGTTGCACGACCAACGTCAATCGACGAACCCGTCTGGCGGACGCAGACTGCGAACCAAGGGCCGGACGGCTTTAAGACCGCAAGCTTCTGAAGGCCTCCCTGATCTCCTGACTGAAGAGTTCTGGCTCCTCCCAGGCGGCGAAGTGACCGCCCTTGGAAGCGCGGTTGTAGTAGATGAGCGTCGGATAGGCTTTCGACAGCCAATGCCTTGGCGGCTTGTAGACCTCGCCACGGAACACTGTGACGGCGACCGGGACTTTGACTTCCGTGAGCTTGGCGCCCGACATGGCGTTTTCCCAATAGATGCGACCGCTGGAAGGGCCGGTGTTCGTCAGCCAGTATAGTGTGATGTTGTCGAGGATCGCATCCTTGCCAAGAGCCTGTTCGGGATCGCCGCGTGTATACACCCAGTCGGCGATCTTGTCGTAAAGCCAGGCGGCGAGGCCGACTGGAGAATCCGAAATGCCGTAACCGATCGTCTCCGGCCGTGTGCTCATGATCGCTGCGTAGCCGAAGCCGTTGTTGAGGAAGTCCCGAGCCTCGTCGAAGACGACCTTCTCATCCTGAGACAAGCTATCGGGAGCTGGCCCTCCATTTTTGAGAGCCTGCGCTGCGTCCGCTGGAAACGTCGTGGCGCGTTCGACCCTGTTGACGTGGATTGCGAGCAGCCCATCCGGTGCCTGGCGACCCAAGGCGTCGCTGATGATCGCGCCCCAGTCGCCGCCTTGCGAGACATAGCGGTTATAGTTCAGTCGCTTCATCAGCACGTCCCAGGCAGCCGCTATCCGCTGGGGGTTCCAACCTGTTGCTGGTGGTTTGCCGGAGAAGCCGAATCCTGGAATCGAAGGGATCACCAGATGGAAGGCATCCTCAGCCGTGCCGCCATGCGCCGTCGGATCCGTGAGCGGCCCGATGACATTAAGCAGCTCGAAGACCGAACCTGGCCAACCGTGGGTCATGATCAGCGGCAGCGCGTTTTCATGACGGGAACGGAGATGGATGAAATGGATGTCCAGTCCGTCGACAGTGGTGAGAAACTGCGGAAAGCTATTCAATCTGTTCTCCGCCTTCCGCCAGTCGTAGGACGACTGCCAGTAGCGCACCAGTTCCTTCAGCCTGTCGGGCTGCACACCCTGTGAGCGATCCACAACGGTTTCGCCGTCGGGCCACCGGGTCGCGGCAAGACGCCGCCTGAGGTCTGTAAGAGCCGCCTCGGAGACATCAACCTTGAACGGTCGGATCTCCTCGGACGCGACAACGACATCAGCGGCGTCGGACGCGCGCGGAAGGAGAACAGCGGTTATGCCGGCCGCGGCAAAGCCTGACAGCAGCGAGCGGCGCGATACGTCGCGGTGTTTCAAAACGTTCAGCATTGCCATGATGCCGTGTCCTTTCGTGATATCGAGGAGAGGAAAACGATGGCCCTGCCCCGCTTCAATGCCGAAAACGTCAGGCCGCGTCGGCGCCGGAACGAAAGATCAGAAACTTGTTGCCTTCCGGATCGCGAAAATATGCGCAGTAAGGACCCGCACCGTTCTCGCCACGCGGACCAGGAGCTCCTTCGTCCGAGCCGCCCGCCGCCAATGCAGTTGCATGGGCTTCGTCGACCTTTGAACGGGACGGCGCTTCGAAAGCAACCATTCCACCGTTGCCGACGGTGGCAGGGCGCCCGTCGAACGGCTTGGTGATGCCGAATTCGAGCGTGCGATGACCGTAGTAGATGGCTCGGTTGGGTTGGATGAGGACTCGTCCGATCCCGAACACGGCCAGAAGCTTGTCGTAGAATACCGAGGCGGCATCCAGATCGTTCGTGCCGACAGTGGCGTGGCCCGGGAGGCCGCGGACCTTGTCGGGGGCGGCCGCAACTTGTCTGCTTTGGGTAAAGTCAGTCATATCAGTTCTTCCTTATGTTGTCGCGGCCGACGCTCTGCCTTCCGCAAGCAAACGCCAACGAGCTGTCTCAAATCGGCGGCTGGTGGATATTTGGGCGGGTCGACGGCCGGCCGGCACCTCGGGAAAGTGAGAGGCACCCTCTCGTTCAGATGTCAGCCTTGGGCAGCGGGTTGCAGCGCTGCCGCCGTCGAGAGGGTTCCTCTCGCTTTCTCCGGCTACCGCGAGCTGACGCCGTGCCCAATTATTTGTGGAGACAGCCGGCTCTTTGGGCTTTGGCTGATCGTCGTTCAGAAAGGACATCCTATGTCTAGGGACAAAACCGTAAATGCTGCCTCAGTCGCGACAACTCCGTCTTCCCACACGCCTGAAGCCTTCGCTTTCACGCAAGCCGCGCGCGACGCCGTCGGCTTCATCGAGATCAATGAGATCCTGACGCTGAGGAGGATGGTTGTCCGCACCGCCGCTCCAAAAGGTACCGTGCTTTTCCTGCATGGATTTCCGGAAACACTGACGGTGTGGAAGGACATCGCGACAACGCTTGCTCTCGACTACGACGTCCATGCCTTCGATTGGCCGGGCTACGGGCAGTCGTCGCGCCCGGCTTCGGGACGGTTTTCCTATGCGCCGAGGGCGTACGCCCAGGTGTTGAAGGCCTATATCGAACGGGCAGGCATCGATCGGTCGAACCTCTTGATCTACGCGACTGACATCGGTGCCCTGCCCGTCCTGCTGCTTGCTCTCGACGAGCCGACGATCGCCAGGCAGATCATCGTCGGAGACTTCGCGCCGTTCGATCGGCCGCAATACATGTGGGAGAACCTGCAGAACCTCAAAGCCGAGCCGACCGCTTCGCCGACCCGTGCCTACATGAATAAGACCAGCGACGAGATCCTCGAGAACGTGCACAGGCGCGGCCTCTCACCCGCTGAACAATTCGATCTGCCGATCGACGTCCAGCAGGACATGACCCGTTCGTGGAGCCTTGACGGGATGACTTCAGCGGATGCCTTCGCTCATTACTACGCGAATTTCACCCGCGATCAGCACTATCTCGAGGCCAACCTCACCCGGCTGAAGACGCCCGTGAAGGTGATCTGGGGCGAGAAGGACATCTATATCAGCAGCGAGATGGGCATCGAGTTCGCTGGCAAAATCGGTGCACAACTCGACGTCCTGCCAGGCATCGGCCACTTTCCGCATCTTCAGACTTCGAAACAAACGGTTAAAGAAATCCGTACATCATTCAGATAATGTTTGTTATTTTTGTGATGACGCGCGCAGCCGCGGCAATGCCCAGTCGACGAAAGCCCGTACCTTCAAGGCGAGAATCCCCTGGCGAGCGTAGACGATATGAATAGGCTGCGGCGCACCGTCGAAATCGCGGAGGATGGGAACAAGCGTGCCGGACGCCAGCTCGTCGGGAACCTGATAGTCGAATAGCCGCGCGATCCCCGCCCCGCCGATGGCCGCCGCAACACAGTTCGCCGCCGTATTCACCTCGAGCCGGTTGCGGGGCACCGCCTCAATCGGCGTGCCGTCGACGTCGAAGGTCCAGAAGAATGTCCGCTTGTTGAAGATGATCCCGTCGCGATCGATGAGATCGCCGGGACGCTCCGGCATGCCATGCCGCTCGAGATAGGCAGGGCTCGCGCAGGTCATCAGACGGAATTCCCCGACCTTGGCGGCATGGAGCGAGCTGTCGGCGAGGTTGCCGAGACGGATCGCGATATCCACCTGCTCGGCCACGAGATCGACCGTGCGGTCGAGCGACAGTAGGTTCAGCGATACCTCGGGATATTTGTCCATGAAGCTCAGCGCAACGGGCAGGATGTAGCGGCTCCCGTATTCGACCGGCATCGTGATCGTCAGCACGCCTCTGGGTGTCTGGTATTCCCCGGACGCCCTTCGCTCTGCCTCCTCCAGATCCGCCATGATCTTTCGGGCGGCGTCGACATAGTCGCGCCCCGCATCGGTAAGCTGAAGATTACGGCTGGTGCGAACGATGAGGTTCGCCCCAAGATGGCGTTCAAGTTCGGCCACCTTGCGACTGACGCTGGGTAAAGGCGCGTTGAGCTTCCTGCTGCCGGCCGAGATGCTTCCGGCGTCGACGACGGCCAGCAACATGCGCATCGCTTCGAGACGATCCATCGGACACCGCCAATACCGCTTATGTGCAACCCAGCCTAAGGCTAGGCTTTAGAACATGATTGCAAAAAGTGTGCGCGTTTTCGAACGGCATCATGCTCTAACTCTCAGATTTAGAACAGGATTCAAATTCTAGGTCGACCGCGCCTAAAATCATCCTGTTCTAGTCAAGCAGCTTGCGTATGGCCATGATCCCCTTTGCGGCATCCGACCAGGATTGACGCCAGATCAAAATGCCGACGCTCAGGATGGTCGCAACAGCGAAGGGGATTGGCCCGAGAAACCAGAAGGCGGCTGCGAAGGTGAAGTAATAAGACCGGACGCCGACACTGAACGATCGAAGCGCCGGGTTCAAAACCAGGGTCAGGGCGTTCGTCCAGCCGGCGATGTCCCTCTCTTCATCGCGGGATGGGCTGGCCCCGATCGCCGCCAGGCAGTAGTTGATCTGCCGGACCGCCCAGATGAAATCGGACAAGCCCCGCAGCAGCGTCGCTATGATCAGGAGGACCTTGCATTGGAAAAACCACGCCGGGTCCTGGGCCGCAAACATCGCGATCAAGCCACCACCCGATCCGTAGTTCGGCTCCATGAACAGCGCGCCGCTGAGCCCGACGATGACGATGAGATTGGCGGAGCCGAAGAAGGACGCCGAATTGATCGTGTGCCCAAGGATCGCGGCATCACCGATGAAGTTGTTGTCGCGCGTCAGAACCTCCCGCATCCAGGCGGCGCGAATGCGCACCATGTCAACGGAAAGGCTGTCGTTCTTCCTCGGCCACCCCGCTGCCATCAAAGGCTCGACCGCCACCCAGACGAGAAGGAAGAAAACGATCGCCGCGATGTTCAGAAAATCCATGGTGCCCCCGAACCGAATGTGGATTTTTTCTGAACAGTACTTCGAGCTAACGGCAGCTCCAAGCGTCTATCGCCGCTTTACCCTTCAGATCGACACGTCTATGTTCGCGCGTCATGGTCCATCGCGGACTGCCGCGAGGTAACGGGACATCGTCGCAGCACGAAGCCGAATGTGCTCGATCGCCTGTTGCGGCGTCACGGCCAGGAAGCCGACATGGTCGCGTGGGCGCAGTTGGACGAAAGCGTCCAGATCCGAATCCACCACCGTGGCGATCTTGGGATAGCCTCCGGTCGTCTGGTGATCGGCCAGCAGAATGGTGGCGACGCCGTCTCCGGCCACCTGCACCGAACCCCGCACGATCGCTTCCGACGGCATGTCCAGCGCAGCGCTTGGTGCAAGCGACGGACCTTGGAGGCGTACGCCCATGCGGTCATAGGCGTCGCTCAGGCGGAAAGGCGATGAAAGGAAATTCGACAAGGTTTCTTTCGAGAAGAACCGATCCTGTGGACCGACCACCACACGCAGCTCGGATCGCGGTCTTGCGATGACCGGACATGTGATCGGACCATTTCGATCATCCCGCACGTCCGGATCGGCGAGAGTGACCGTCTGACCGGCTGCAAGGCGCCCTCCGCCGAGGCCGGAAAGACTGTGAGTCGACATGCTGCCCAGCCAGGTCTTCGCCTCGATATGACCGGCGAAGGCCAGATACGTCCAGCTTCCCCAATGTCCCGGGCGGATTGCCAGCCGCTCCCCGGCCCTCAGCGTGGCGACCATCCATGCGCCGCGCTTGTCACCGGCATGCTCTACGATGAAGCCTCCTCCGGCGACGGCAAACGTAACGTCTCCCGACAGGCAGTCGAGAACCAGGCCGCGCATGGAGACTTCGATTGCGGGCTGACCGGCAGGATTGCCGACGGCGACGTTAGCGGCGGCAAACGAGATCCTGTCCATCGGACCAGAGGCCGGAACGCCGTAACGCATCAATCCGTGGCGTCCTCCGTCCTGGACCGCGACGTGAGGACCCGCGAAGTTGATTGCAAGGACGGCTTGGCTCATGCAAGGCACCTCGCGTCGAATTCGGTCCTCGATATGCGGCGGAAACGCACCGTGTCGCCGACGTCGAAAAGGAACGGACGGTCGTTGGACGCGGCATCGAGGATCTTCGTCGGCGAGCGGCCGATGATCCACCAGCCGGTCGGCATGGTGAGCGTGCTGACCAGGCACTGCGGACCGGCGATTAGCACGCTTCCGGCGGCGATGCCGCGAATAGGCGCCGGCTTCCTCGGCTGCTGAATGGCTTTGGGCACGCCTGCAAGGTAAGCGTATCCCGGAGCGAAGCCGTACATGAAGACGCTGTAGTCGCCGGAGAGATGGGCGGATATAACGTCTTCCGGCGATAATCCGCTTGCCTCGGCGATGGAGGCAAGATCGGGCGCAAGATCAGGATCGTAGCAAACTTCGACTTCGCGCATCGCTCCAATCGTCTCTGGAACCTCGGCCCCCAGAAGCTCGGCAATGGCCACCTCCGTCGTCCGGTGATCGGCCATAAGCGGATCGAAGCATACGAGAATGCTTGCATAGGCCGGAACGGCTTCGACGAATCCTGGAAAGGGTGCCGCCTTCAAGGCGGCGTCCAGCTTGACGACCTGATCGTGGATCCGCTTATCGATGGTCGCGCCAAATTCGACGAGCAACGCGTGCCCGCCCACCGGGCGGTAGTTCGGAACGCTGCCGGACGATGCGGAGGGGTCCTGTGACACGTCAGTCGGCGCCTTCGATCAGAATGAAGTCCGCATCTGCGGCCGGCGCGCAGGTCCCATAGGCGTCCGGATCGGTAACGGTAACCTGGGCGACGAGGTTGCCTTTGGCCATCACCTGTTTTCCTGTGTCGGTTGGAGGAATGGTGCCACCTCGATGCCTGCCTTCTGCAATTCCCGGCGTACGTGGACAGCCATGGCAAGTGCTCCTGGGCTGTCCCCATGAACGCAAATCGAGTGCGCATTAAGAGGGATCGGAACGCCGTCGACCGTCGGCATGAGGCCGCTGGACAGGTATCCGATCAATCTCGCTGCCGCCTTTGCGGGATCATCGATCATCGCTCCCGGCAAGTTGCGCGGAACGAGCCGACCCGTGGATAGGTAGCCGCGGTCGGCAAAAATCTCGCTAAAGACGGTCATCCCGGCATCGCGGGCCGCATGCTGCAGCTCTGTCCCGGAGATCGCCAGTATGGCAAGTTCCGGCGAGACCGCTCGGGTTGCGCGGATGATGGCGTCGGCGACCGGCCGTTCGTCGGCCGCCCAATTGGCGAGTGCCCCGTGCGGTTTGATGTAACGGACGCGGGCGCCCGCCAGGGCTGCAGCTCCCATCAGCGCCCCTGTCTGCGTTGCGACAAGCTGCTCCACTTCCCGGATGCTCAAGGGGATCAGCCGTCGTCCGAAACCCTCGCGATCTGCAAAGCCCGGATGGGCTCCGGCGACGACACCCCGCTCGCTTGCGAGGGCAAGCGTCTCCACCATGGTCGCTGGATCCCCGGCATGCCCGCCACATGCGATGTTCGCACTGGTGACGACGTCAAGGATCGCCTTGTCATCGCCCATGCGCCAAGGTCCAAACGCCTCCCCCAGATCAGAATTGAGATCGATTTTCGTCATAATTTCCGTCAACCCTTCGCGCTGGTCTTGTCAGCTTCGTCGCATGCTGGAACGTCGAAGCCGAGGTGGAGCACACCTTCGCCGTGCGCGTCAAGAAAACGACGCTGCTGGCCGCGCGCCACGAGCGTGTTTGGCGGTCTGGGCTCCAAATGTCCTTGCAGTTGCGTCCGATGGAAACGCGGCTAAGATCGGGAATGAATGGTCGACCGCCCTGTCATTGATCGAGCGCGTCGGTTTCTCTCAAGAACCGGGGGACCTAGCCACCCGGCGGCATTGGCGTGCAGACCGGGGATACGAAATGAGTCTTGTCAACAGAGCTTTGGGAACGTCCGAATTTTCCTTTACCGACGAGCCGGGCATTTTCACCTGGGAGCTGGCGACCGACAAGGTTTATGCGGATTCGGCGCTGGCAAACCTCTTTGGGCTTGATCCCGAAGAGACTCTCACGGGGCTGCCGGTCATAAGATACCTCGACCGGATTCATCCGGACGACAAGCCATCTGTCGCCAAGGCGATTTCAGAATCGGTGATCACCGGAAATCCGTATCGCTGTGATTATCGGGTATTTGATCGAAGCGGGCAAATAGTCGCCGTCGCGGCCTTGGGCCGCTGCTTCAGGGATGAAGCCGGAAACCCGTCGCAATATGCGGGCATCGTATTTCCGACGAATGATCACGGGGAGAAAGACGAATTGTCCGCTCACTGCAATGCGGCACTGAAAATTGCGCGGTCATCCGGTCTGCAGACGACGGCCGATGCGCTTGAAGCGATTCTCAAAGAGCTTGCCAAGCCGATGCCTTCAGACGTCGCGCAGGTTCATTGATTCCTTCCAAAGCGTTGATTGTGGCATCAGACTTTCGATGATGGCGATATTGCTACTATCGGCAACGCGCCGCGCGCACCGCAGTTAGTGGCAAAGGACAGTGGGCATTGCGTGTCAACAGCGATCGTGTGATCCCTCCCAAGATGAATTCGCGCAGCCTCGAATGGCCGTATGCGCCGGCGACCAGCAAATCTGCCTTGCGTTCCAGGGCTGCGCCTTGAATGACGCTGGCCGGTGAGTCTCCCTTCGCTTGCACGGCTGCGATTTCGACGGCAAGACCAGCCTTCCGAAGCGCAGCCGCAAGGTGATCTCGACTGCGCTCGTCAATCTGCTTGTCATCGGTGACGGAAATCAGGACGACACGCGAAACCCGTTCAAGCAAGAACCTGGTACCCGCCAGTGCCCGCGCGACAGTGGCTCCTCCATCCCAGGCGACGGCAACAGCATCGATCCGGTTGCAGAAATTGTCTGCGGGAAAAAGCAGGAGCGGTCGTCCGCTTTCAAACAGTACGCTCTCGATCAGCGGTCTCATCAGTTCAGATGCTTCCAAAATGGAAAGATCGTATGCGCGCGACAGCACGGCAAGAGTTTGTGCGACAAACGGCTGCCTGACATCGAATGGCTGGATCTCGACCTCGACCTCGGCTTTTTTCGCATAATCACGGAGCGTCTGCCCGAGAACGGTTCCATTGTCTTTACTCAAGCGCTCCGCCTCCGCACGCATTTTGTCTATGTCAAGGAGTGATGGAAATCGCGGCTGAACGGGTTCGATCCTGATCTGCGGTATACTTGCCGTTAAACCGGCCTGTTGGTGAAGGGAAACATCGACAGCATTCTGAAGGAGCGAGAAGGAGCTTGCGTCTGGATAGGTGGCCAGCGGTAAATGGAATTGCGCTTTCATGGCTGAAGTCCTCCCAATGGTTGGAGGTATCATAGCGTAAAGGTGTCTCCCGCGCTTTGATGAAGATCAAGGTCGTTCCACCGCGAAAGCGCGAGCGTGATATTGAACGTCCTCATGAGGAAGGAAGCGGAATTCATAGGGCGAAGCGGCAAAGATCTATGCTAAGCGATGAAGTGCGATCAGCGATTGAATATCAGCACTTCGCGGAGCAGACCCGTCCGGACGCCGCCGGGCAGCAGCTTGCGGATGAACAGCAATGGCATATACGGCGCAGCTGCCTTCGATGAAACGGCCGGCGCGCCTGGACCCATCGGATGATGACATCATTGGTGACGACAGAAGCATTCCAGCGCCTCAGTCGCGCTTGCAATCGGCATTCTTGTCGGTATTGAGCGCGGCTGGCAGGATCGTGAGGCTGCTCCGGGCAAAAGAGTAGCCGGTATCCGCACCTATGGCCTGTCAAGTTTCCTCGGCGGCTTCTGCGGTTTTCTGCAGCCTCTGACAGGGCCGATTCTGCCGACAGCCATCTTTATATTCTTTTGCATCACCGTTCTCCTCTTCAGCCTCATGCAGGCGGCACAAGAAGAGGATTACAGCGCCACCGGCACCATTGCGGCCCTGGCGGTTTTTGCGTTGGGCTTTGGCGCGGTCGTGGCGGATATGACGGTAACGGCCGCAAGCGCTGTGGCCATAACGGCCCTTCTTGCAGCGCGGGAGCCGTTGCATGGATTTCTTCGCCGTTTGACCTGGCTTGAACTCAGGGCCGCTCTGATCCTTTTGACGATGACCATCGTCATCCTCCCTATCCTTCCCAATAGGCCGATTGATCCTTGGCAGATAATCAATCCTTTCGAGCTTTGGATGATGACAATCCTGGTGGGAGCCGTTTCCTTTGCCGGTTATATCCTCAGAAGGCTGAGCGGCGCCCGCGCCGGAATACTGCTGACGGGGGCCAGCGGCGGCATCGTTTCCTCGACGGCCTTGACGCTTTCCTTCGCCCGTCAGTCGAAGCAGATGCCTGGCCTCTCGCCACTCCTCTCAGCGGGAGCAATGCTGGCGGGAGCCGTTTCTCTCGCCCGCGTGCTTTTGATTTGCGGCGTCATAGCACCGGCAGTTTTCAGGGAGCTTGCTCCATCACTCGCTCCGGCTGCTGCCACCCTCGCCATAGCAGGCGGCTTTGCCGCATTGCTGCAACGCCCGGATGACAGCACCGATTTTTCACCCCGAAACCCGCTCGAGGTGATGGTCGTGCTGCGCTTCGCACTCGTTCTCGCCGTCGTGACAGTCCTGACGCGAATGACCTTGATCGGCTTTGGAACTCAGTCGCTGATCGCCCTTGCATTTATCACAGGACTGGGCGATCTCGATGCGATAACGCTTGCTGTTGCGAAACTGTCATCCGTCCAGCTGCCTGCAGACGCGGCCGCTCGAGCCATAGCGGTCGCCGCTTTCGCCAATCTTCTCGCGAAAACCGTTCTTGCAGCGAGTATGGGGAGCATCGCTTATGCGGTTCGTTTTGCGATCGCAGGTAGTGTCGCGACCTTGGCCGGAGTTGCCGGCTTGGTTTTGGCATGAGCGCATCGGTGTCTGGAACGATATTCGTCCGCATCAGGCAGTCACCATCAACGATCGTCACCGCGGTCTCGCCTCGGAGAAATGACCGGCAAATCCCGCAAGCATGGCCCCGAGCGGAAGACGCCGAACCAGCCTGGCTGCAATGAAGGTTGCGCCGATCGCCGCGGTAAGTTTCAGCCAAGGATATTCGCCGAGCTGGACATGGGCACTTGCATCGACCGATGTGGCTTTGGCTTTGAGCGCCGCTTCGGCATCCTCGCGCAGCGCGCCGATGCGGGCATTCAGCAGCCTGACCTCATGTTGCAGGGCGTTCAGGCTCTCGTCGGCCTTTTCACGCGCAGTTTGCTCAGCGGCGTCGGCGAAGGGTGGATCGCCTTCCGCGATCAGTTCGTCGGGGTCAGGCGCAAGGCCGTGGCGGTTGATGGATGATTGCATCGACGTATCCTCGAATAGGTGAGCGAGAGATGAGGCCCGGCGTTGCGGCCGGGCCTCATGATTTCAATGGTCGCGCCGGAAACCCTGGCTCTGGTGAGATCCACCTTGCGATTGGGTTTGGGACTGGTCTTGACATTGGCGATTGGTTTCGTCCGATGACGTGGTGCCAGGCTCGGGGAAGGTATAGGCACGCACCTTGGCGCTTCCATGCGCGGTGTCCCGCATTGCCACCGGGCGCGCATCGTCAAATGCGCTCTCGGACACGGCGAGGTTTTCCGAGGCTTTGCCGCCCTGCGCCGATCCGACAAACCCGGTATTGGATGCTCCTTGCTGTCTGCCCTCCAACGACCAGAGATCAGCGCGTTCATCCATGTCGATGCTCCCCTCGTCGTCCAGAATATCGTGGACGGTCTCGTAGAGCGCGTCATCAATATCATTGACCTGGACGAGGAAGCCGCCTCGTCGCAGGCCTTCTGCAAAGACCGCGCGATCCTCGTCGGGGAAGAAGAAGTCCGCCAGCGCGTCGAAGAAGCCGCTGCGGTCTTCGCTCGTTGCGCCGGCATTTTTTCCATCCGCCTCATATCCGGGCATCAGCCTTATTCTCGCAACCGGCACGCCTGCGTCCTCGAGACGGGAGACGGCGGATTCGGCCTCCGATCGGTTATCGAAAAATGCGGCAAGGCTGCTGCCGCCTGTCGGGCCTGAAAAGGCCGGGTTGGTATCGTTGTAAATGGTGCCCATGGGACTCTCCTCTCGATGTGCAGATCCAGCCGCCAATACGAAATTCGGCCGGGCGTCTGGCTTCCTGACTTGAAGAACCGGTGGCTGAGTTGAATGTTCCAAGGGAATGGCGATGCTCCGCCGTATCGCCCGCTGTTTCATTGCCGCCTGCCATTTCGGCGCGCAGAGTCGCAAATTGCGCCGCTCGCGAAATCCCTCAGCGGTTGACGGAAAACCTTCGAGACGCTAGCACGGCTTTGATGCATTGGGGATAATTCACATGGACATCTTTACCGCGGCCGGTCTGACGGCTTTGCTGCAGGTCATCGCTATCGACCTCGTTCTCGCCGGCGACAATGCCGTGGTTATCGGTCTTGCCGCTGCCGGCCTCGAGGCCACGCAACGCCGCAAGGCGATCATCGTCGGCATTGTGGCCGCGACCGTTCTGCGTATTCTCTTTGCCAGCGTCGCGGTCTATCTGCTGGCGATCGTCGGCCTGCTGCTGGCAGGCGGCCTGCTGCTGCTCTGGGTCTGCTGGAAGATGTGGCGCGAGCTTCGCGCCGGCCATGGCGAGAACCACGAGGCGGCAGGTGCCGAAGGCGCGCCGAAAAAGACCTTCTTTCAGGCGGCGACCCAGATCGTCATCGCCGACGTCTCGATGTCGCTCGACAACGTGCTCGCCGTTGCCGGTGCAGCGCGCGAACACCCGAGCGTACTGGTCATCGGTCTTGCCCTGTCGATCGCGCTGATGGGTATCGCCGCAAACCTGATCGCCCGCCTGCTCACCAACCATCGTTGGATCGCCTATGTCGGTCTGCTGATCATCCTCTATGTCTCGCTCGACATGATCCACCGCGGCAGCGTCGAAGTGCTGCCTTACGTGCAAGCGAGCGGGTTCAAGCTTTAAACCTGACCTCGGTCTCGAAGCTCATCTGGTCATACGCCGGCACCACATGGTCCGGCGTCTCGGCCATCACTACGTCGTAGTCGAGCGGCGTGTGCATATGGGTGAGGATCGCCTGTTTCGGCTTCAGCCGGCCGATCCAGTCGAGCGACTGTTCCAGCGACAGATGGCTCGGATGGTAGGTATATTGCAGCGCGTCGATGATCAGCACGTCGAGGTTCTGAAGCTTCTCGACGGTCTGCGGCGGGAAATCGCTGATATCGCTGCAATAAGCCACATCGCCGATCCGGAAGCCGAGCGAGTGGATGTCGCCATGCTGCTGGATATGGGGATGGAAAGCGATCGTGCCTCCGGGACCGTGAATTTCCAAGGGCGCGTCGAGGTTTTCGATGACGATCGGCAGCACGATCGGCGGGTAATTGCTGCCCGGCGGCGTTGCCAGGCAGTAGCCGAAGGCTTCCCGCAGCCTGTCCATGGTAAATTGGTCGGCAAAGATCGGCACCCGGCGGCGGGTATTGTGAAAATAGCCGCGCAGATCGTCGATGCCATGAATATGATCGGCATGCGGATGGCTGTAGAGCACGGCATCGACATGGTCGGCCCCTGACCTGATCATCTGCTCGCGAAAATCCGGCCCGGTGTCGATGACGACGGTGGTGACACCGCCATCGGGTGCGAATTGCTGCACCATGAAGGCTGCGCGCGTGCGCCGGTTCTTCGGATTGTCGGGATTGCAGGCGCCCCAGTCGCCGGTGATGCGGGGCACGCCCGGTGACGACGAACAGCCGAGAATGGTGAAACGCCGCCGGTAGAGCACGCCGCTAGATCCTCGGCATCTTCGAGAACAGGCGGAAAGCGTTCTCCGTCGTGATCCGCGCGACCTCTTCGGTGGAAAGGCCGATCGTATCGGCGAGCACCTCGGCCGTGTTGACGACATAGGACGGCTCGTTGCGCTTGCCGCGCCAGCGCTTCGGCGCCAGATAGGGCGCGTCCGTTTCCACAAGCAGCCGCTCATGCGGGATCGTCCTGGCGATCTCGCGCAGCTCTTCCGACTTCGGGAAGGTCAGGATGCCCGAGAAGGAGATATAGCCGCCGAGCGCGACGCCGGTCTTGGCCAGCTCCGGTCCTGCGGAAAAGCAGTGGAGAATGAAGGGGAAGGCCTCCTTCCCGCTTTCCTCGGTCAATATGGCAGCCATGTCCTCGTCGGCGCTGCGGCTGTGGATGACGAGCGGCAGCTGGGTCTCGCGCGCCGCCGCAATATGCCGGCGAAAGCCGGTCTGCTGATCCTCGGGCTTCTGCGTGTCGTAGAAATAGTCGAGGCCGGCCTCGCCGATCGCCACCACCTTCTTATGGGCATTGGCGAGACGCACCAGGTCTTCCGTCTCAATATCCAGCTCTTCGTCGGCATTGTTCGGATGCGTGCCGACCGAGCAGAACACCGAAGGATATTTCTCTGTGATGGCAAGCAGCGTCTCGAGCTTACGCACCCGCGTCGAGATCGTCACCATCTGCGCAACACCGGCCTGATGGGCGCGCGCGACAATCTCGTCCCGCTCCGCCTCGAAGTCGGCGAAATCAAGATGGCAGTGCGTGTCGATTAGCACGGCCTCAAGCCTCCGGAGCCACGTAGCGCGGGAAGACCGGCGTCGGCGCTTCGAGGGTCGTTCCGGCAGTGAGACGGCCGGCTTCGCCGAGGGCAGCAAAATCGCGCTTGTCTGCAGGTGCCGCGACCAGATCGAGCAGCTTGCCTGATGAATCCGGCATGAAGGGTTGCAGCAGGATGGCAATCTGGCGCACGACTTCGGCGGTCACATAGAGCACCGTGCCCATACGCTCCGGATCGGTCTTCTTCAGCGCCCACGGCGCCTGGCCGGCGAAATAACGGTCGGTCTCGGAGACGACCGAAATGATCGAGGCGAGAGCCCGGTGGATCTGCTGCTTACCCATTTCCTCGCGGGTCGATGCATGCAGCGCGTCGACCTCAGCCAGCATGGCCTTGTCCTCATCGCTGAGCGCCCCGCATTCAGGGATCTTGCCATCGCAGTTCTTGACGATCATCGACAGCGAGCGGCTGGCGAGATTGCCGATACCGTTGGCGAGATCGGAATTGATGCGCGTGCCGATCGCCTCTTCGCTGTAGCTGCCGTCCTGGCCGAAGGAGACTTCGCGCAGGAAGAAGTAGCGCACCTGGTCGAGGCCGAAATGGTTCACCAGATTGACCGGATCGACGACGTTGCCGAGCGACTTCGACATCTTCTCGCCCTTGTTGAGCAGGAAGCCGTGGGCAAAGACCCGCTTCGGCAGCGGCAGCTTCGCCGACATCAGGAAGGCCGGCCAGTAGACGGCGTGGAAGCGGATGATGTCCTTGCCGATGATGTGCACATCGGCCGGCCAGTATTTCGCCCGCGGGCCGTTCTTGTCCTCGATATAGCCGGTCGCGGTGATGTAGTTGGTCAGTGCGTCGACCCAGACATACATCACGTGGGCGGGATCGTCCGGCACCTTGATGCCCCAGTCGAAGGTCGTGCGCGAGACCGAGAGGTCCTTGAGGCCCGACTTGACGAAGGAGATCACCTCGTTGCGACGCTCGGCCGGACCGATGAAATCAGGGTTTGCCTCGTAATGCGCAAGCAGCTTCTCCTGGTATTCGGAGAGCTTGAAGAAATAGCTTGCCTCTTCCACCCATTCGACGGGCGTGCCCTGCGGCCCGTAACGCACGCCGTCGGCGCGCAGCTCGGTCTCGTTTTCCTGGTAGTAGGCCTCGTCGCGCACCGAATACCAGCCGGCATAGCTGTCCTTGTAGATGTCGCCATTGTCGGCCATCAGCTTCCAGATGTTGCGCGACGTCTCGTGATGGCGCTCCTGCGTGGTGCGGATGAAATCATCGTTGGAAGCGTTGAGCAGCGTCGCCATCGCCTGGAATTCGCCGGAGTTGCGGTCGGCGAGCGCCTGCGCGGTGATGCCCTCGGCGCGCGCCGTCTGCTGCATCTTCTGGCCGTGTTCGTCGGTGCCCGTCAGGAAGAACACATCCTTGCCATCCAGGCGCTGGTAGCGCGCCATCGCATCGGTCGCGATCAGCTCATAGGCATGGCCGATATGCGGCTTGCCGTTAGGGTAGGAAATCGCGGTGGTGATGTAGAAGGGTGTCTTGTCTGTCATGGCGGCCAATGTCCGGCTAACTCTATAAAAATGGTCAGCCGCTCTTAGCGCATGTCACCGTCAAGCGAAACCTCAAGTTTCGCCGCCGCCAATGATTTCCGGACGATGGGGGCGTGAACTTGACTCAGCTTCTCGCCCAATCTACCCGTCTTGGGAAAGAGGGCGGGACAAGAACGAAGTGCCAGTTTTCATCTATCGGAATGGTCGTGCCCGCGCGCCGTCAGGGGCGCTTGCTTGACATTCGAGCCGCTCTATTCGCTTTCCGGCCTGTTCGTCGGCGCCCTCGTCGGTATTACCGGCGTTGGCGGCGGTTCGCTGATGACGCCCCTGCTGGTGCTGCTCTTCGGCGTCCATCCCGCCACCGCCGTCGGCACCGATCTTCTTTATGCGGCGATCACCAAGACAGCCGGTACCGCTGTTCACGGCATGCATGGGCGGGTAAACTGGAAGATCGTCGGCAGCCTCGCAGCCGGCAGCCTGCCGGCCGCCCTGCTGATGCTCTGGCTGCTAGCCGGCGTCGATCGCAAAAGCATCGGCGTGACCAATACGATCACCACGGCACTCGGCTGGCTTCTCGTCATGACCGCGATCATGCTGGTCTTCCGAGGCCCGATCCTTGAGCTGGCACGCCGCGCCATCGGCGATCGAACGCCGCCGAAGCCGACGACCATACTCGCCCTCACCGTCATTCTCGGATTCGTTCTCGGCATCCTCGTCACCTTGACCTCGGTCGGCGCCGGCGCGCTGGGGGTGACGATCCTGCTGGTCCTTTATCCCAGGCTCGATGTGCGCGAAATCGTCGGTTCCGACATCGTCCATGCGGTACCGCTGACCTTGGTCGGCGGCACCGGTTATTGGCTGATCGGCGAGATCGACTGGCCGATGCTGCTTGCCCTGTTGATCGGCTCTATCCCCGGCATCATCATCGGAAGCCTTCTGGCGCCGAAACTGCACGAACGCACCATCCGCATCGTCCTTGCCGCCACGCTTGCCGTCGTTGCATTGAAGCTGCTGACCGGCTGATCAAAGCGCGATGCCGAAAAATGTCAGCGGTGACGCGCTTTAAAGGCCCGGCTGCTTGATATCGGCGAGAATGCTGATGATCGTCTGCTTGCGGTCGAGGTTGTAGCCATCGGAAATGGTCAGCCGCTCGGTGATTTCGGAATAGAGCCGGGCCAGCCGCTCCGCCGTCGCGATCCGTCCCTCGCCGGCCGCTACGCGCGCGCGGTTCATGATGTCGTCGCCGACATGGCTGACGAAGAAATCGAAGATCGTGTCGCTTTCCCGGCCTGAAAGTGCATCGGCCAGCCGATGCATTGCCTTGCGGGCTGTCGGTCCCTCGGCGGCAAACATCTCGTCATAGGCAGCGATGATCTCGCCGCCGCCGTAGTTCAGGAGTTTCAGCGCCTCGCCGACGCTGCCCTTGGCGGCCGAAAGCACCGCCCCGCCCTCGCCTGATATGCCGAGATGGGTAAGGGCCGCGACGAGTTCATCGTCGGCAAGCGGCGCCAGCTTCAGCGGCAGGCAGCGCGAGCGGATCGTCGGCAGCAGCCGTCCCGGCGCATGCGACAGCACCAGGAACAGCGCCCTCTTCGGTGGTTCTTCCAGGATCTTCAGGATGGCGTTGGCCGCATTGCGGTTCATGTCGTCGGCCGGATCAATGATGACGATCCGCCAGTTGCCGGTGCCTGAGGTCTGCGAGAAGAATTTGCCGGCGCGGCGCACCTCGTCGACAGTGATCGCCGATTTCACCTTGCCGGTCTTTTCGTCCACCGGCCGGGCAAGGTGCAGCAGATTGTGCGAGGCGCCCGAGGCAATCTGCCGGCTGACCGGAGAGGCAGGATCGGGATCGCCGATCGTCTCCGGCGCTGTCTGGGGATCAGGATGCGAGAGCACGTGATTGGCAAAGCGGAAGGCGAGCGTCGCCTTGCCGATGCCCTCCGGCCCCTCGATCAGGATGGCGTGGTGGCCCTTGCCGGACCGGTAGGACTGCGCAAGGAAGGCCTCTGCCTCCGCATGGCCGAACATCCTGGTATTTTCCCCCGGCCAGATGGCGCCGTCGAGCAGTCCGGGCCTTTCCTCACTCATGATGGGCGGCTTCCGGCATTCGCAAACGGCCTGACGGCGACAGCAGCTGTTGGACGATCGCCAGGATCTCGGCGGCGATCGCCTCCTCGCTCTGCATGGCGTTGACCACGTGGCAGCGCTCCGGTTCGCGGGCGGCGATATCGAGAAAGGCCTCGCGCCGTTTTTCGTGCGTTTCCAGCCGCTCCTTCTCGAAGCGATCGGGAGCATCGGCCGCGGCGCGCTTCTGCGCCCTCTCCAGCCCGACTTTGGCGGGGATGTCGAGGATCACGGTGCAATCCGGCATGACGCCGTTGATGGCGATGCGCTGCAGCGTCTCGATGAAATCAGGCTCGAGATTGCCGGTGATGCCCTGGTAGACGCGGGAGGAATCCATGAAGCGGTCGCAGAGCACGACCTTGCCCGATGCGAGGGCCGGCCGGATCACCTCTTCGACATGGTCGTTGCGCGCCGCGGCAAAGAGGATCGCTTCCATCCGCGTGCCGAAGGCTTCGGCAGCTCCCGACAGCAGCACGTGGCGCACGGCCTCCGCGCCCGGCGATCCGCCTGGTTCGCGCGTCATCAGCACGTCGTGACCTTCGCCCTTCAGCGCCTCGGCGAGGCGGCGGATCTGCGTGGATTTCCCCGCGCCTTCCCCGCCTTCAAACGTAACGAACAATCCCGTACCGGATGACAATGACAACTTCCCGCATTCCAGGCGCCGCAAGCGCCTCGTTCCTTCTATCTATCCGAAGATATCACCGAGGAAAACCTTTCGCCGCGGCGACATATTCACCTTTCCCGGCTAATTGCGTTGGATACAGCTCGTCAGACGGGCGCGGGCTTGTCCCAGAGCCAGGAGAAGAACAGCGATTCGCCGAGTTCCAGCATGGCATCGACCGCTCGGCTGCTGAGCGATCCCTCGCCGACTGCCTGCACGGTATAAAGCGGCACTTCCCTGAGCAGCCGGCTGCCTGCGAAAATCCTCAGCGTTCCTGCCTGGGTATCCGGCTTGACCGGCGCCGTCAGCGGCCAGCGATAGATGATGCGCGCCGACAGCCGGTCGGGATTGCTGATCGGGATATAGACGCTGACCGGCGCCTTGGCGACGAGGTCGACGGTACGCGCCGTGCCGCCATAGACGCTGGCAGCACCAATCACTTCCTTGTCGGCGAAGATCTGCCGGTTCTCGAAGGCCGTCAGCCCCCATTCGAGTACGCGTTTGGCTTCCTCCGTCCGCTCCTTGTCGGAGGCGATGCCGGCAAGCGCCACAAACAGCCGCCGGCCGTCACGCTCAACCGAAGCGACGATCGAATAGCCCTCGCCCTCGGCAAAGCCTGTTGCCAGCCCATCGGCGCCGAGATCGAGCCCGAGCAGCGGATTGCGGTTGCGCTGGAAGATCTTGTTCCACTCGAAATCCGGCTGCGCGAAATAGGGATAGAGGTTCGGATAGGTCTGCTGGAGGGCGGCGGCGAGCGTCACCATCTCGCGTGCCGTCACCTTGCTCTTGCCGTCGGGAAGGCCGGTGGAATTTCCGAACTCGGCCTTCTCCATGCCGAGCTCGCGGGCGCGCCGCGTCATCGACACGGCAAATTGCTGCTCGCTTCCGGCCATGCCTTCGGCGAGGATGATGCAGCTGTCGTTGGCGCCCTGGATGGCGACGCCCTTGATCAGGTCCTCGACGCGCACGCGCGATTTGAGGCTGGCAAACATTGTTGCCGTCCGCGACGGCGCGCCGCCCGTCCGCCAGGCATATTCGGAAACGGGATATTCGGTGTCGAGCGTGATCTGGCCCTTGGTCAGCGCCTCGAAGGCGAGATCCATCGTCATCAGTTTGGCGAGCGAGGCCGGCGAAAAGCCCTGATCCTCGTTTTTGGCGAGAAGCACCGTGCCGGTGGCGGCCTCGATCATATAGGCCTGCGCCGCCTTGGTGGCGAAACCGGCGGCACCGCCATCGGCTGCAAAGGCGCCGGTGGCGAACGGCATCAGGCATGCAAGCAGGCGAAGCGCGGGCTTCAGCATCGCAATTTCCATTTATGGAGCGGCGTATGTCGGGAGGTTAGAGCGAGGGGGAATCCGATGCAATGCCATGCTCAGCGGGCAGCGGACTTTGCGTGCTGGCGCTTGGCCGAGGCAAGGATGGACTCTTGCGTCAGCCCGTCATTGCGCACCATCACCGCGTCGAAGGCGAGATCGACGGTCACCGTCTTCACCTCTTCGTTCTGGTAGCCGAGGGCCAGCGAATTCTGGGGCCGCTCATAGGGCATCGGACCGATTTCCGGCAGCACGACCATCTGGTCCATGGCCTGCGCGCCATTGTTGAAGGACGGCGCTGATGGCGCCACCAGAACATGGGCCGCCGGTGCCGCGGCGGCTGCCGCATTGTTGCGGGCGCTCGGCGTCGAGCCGGCATAAGAAGTCGCCGACCTCGGCACCGGCACGTTGGCCGGCGTCTCGTAGTCTTCCGAACTCTGCAGCTGGTCGCGGGTGATCTTGCGGCTGTTGGAGGCGACCATGACGCCGGTTGCGATCTGGCCTTCCGGATTGACGCCGGGAAGGCGGCTGCCCTTCGGCGCGTAGGAGGCCATCAGATAGGGCATGTCGTGGCCGTCCATGCGGGCGCGGCCGACATATTGCACGCGCACTTTGCCGGTGCCGCTGTGCTGCAGATCCAGCATGTCGGCCGTCTTGTTCGAAAGGTCGATGATACGGCCTGCATGATAGGGGCCGCGATCGTTGACGCGCACGATGACGGAGGAGCCACTTTCGAGATTGGTGACGCGCGCATAGCTCGGCAGTGGGAAGGTCGGATGCGCAGCTGAAAGATGCATTTGGTCGTAGACTTCGCCGTTGGCCGTCAGGCGCCCATGAAAGGCCGAACCATACCAGGAGGCGACGCCGACCTTGTTATAGGCGAAATCTTCCTTCGGATAATACCACTTGCCCTTCACCTCGTAGGGGTTGCCGACGATGTAGCGGCCGCCGCCCTTCGGGATATTGTTGCCGGTAGCGACCCGCGGGCTCGCCTTCACGCCGTATTCGGATTCGGAGAAGTATTCTTTGCCGTGGGATTTTTTCTTCGGCACCGCCTGTGTCGTGCCGCACGCCGCAACCGTCGCACACATCGCCGAGATCGCCAGCCACCGTGCTGTCGTTGCGAAAGACGCCGCCCCGTAATCCAGTTTCATATGCCCCACGCCGCTCAAAGATCGTTATGGTTAAGGAACCTTGCCCCATCTTGGGCCAACAACGCCTTATTCCCACCCGCCTAACGAGGCTTTAATCTTGCTAACTTCGTGGCAAATTTACGAACGATTTCGCAGCGATAGCGACAATTCTAATGATTATGGTTTATAAATCACTAACAAAAGCCCCGCCGTCCTGCCCTTTCGCCGCCGCAATGAAGCCCGAAATCATCGTGCCGATGCGGAGCATATGGTGAACATCCGGGCGGTTCCGGACGGCCCAAATGCTCCATACTGAAACGCGCTCTGCGCGTATTTGATGCGCCGCAGCGGCGACGCTTCGTTCTGCATGGGAACGAATTGTCCGCCACGGGCTTTGAAGGTTTAGACCTTTGGAGGATCACCATGAACGATGAAACCCTGACGCAGCTCGACACGATCAGCCATCAGTTGCATGCCCGATCTCGCCAGCTTTCCCAGCCGGATAAAGATAACGACATCGCAATCCTGATGTCGGCCCTCGCCGTGACGATGGAGGCGGTTCGATCTCTCGGCGGGGATATGAACCAGCTCAACGGTCCAAAGGGCCTTGGATCTGACGGAAGCTAAGTCTGTTATGTCCGCAGCAAATCACACAAAGCCTGTGCCGGGAACGATACGCGCGACGCGCTCATCTTCGACGTGGATGGGAAGCCGTGGTCGCCGCCTATGCTGCCGGTGGGCGATAGCGAATCGACTTCGCCTTTTCCAAGGCTTCGATCGTATCCTCGACGCTGAGGAGGACAGTGGTCTCCATGGAACTGAGCGCGCCTCCTGCGCCGATCGCCAGCGCGACAGCCGCCATCGATACGTTATCAGGCGCCTCCCACAGATTCCAACCATCATGCTCGCCGAACGCGTACCAGAAGCCATGGAGCTTTCCGCCCACGGATTCAATGTAACTACGTGCCGCCTCTCGGCGATCCTCGGGGTTTTCGATCATCCGTGCCCAGGTCTCGGGCGTGTAGCTGAAGCGCGTGAGATACATGGCCATGGTTTGTTTCCTCCGCCAGAACAGCACAGTTAACGCTCAAGTCGGGGAGAACGCGAGTCATTTCCAATATATGGAACGGGCTCCCAACGGTCTCGGTCGGCAGTCTCCAGAAGAGCAGCGAGTTCCGCCGTCAGAAGGTCGCGCGGCGTTCATCGAAAAGTAGATTTTAGCAGTTATTCGGACCCCGCTTCTCATCTCACATCGGGTTCCGGCAATGGATCTTGCGACAGTCCTTCTTCTACACAAGTCTTCCTTCATCGTCGGAGCGATCTGCTTCTTCTATGTGAGATGGCGTTCCGGAGCGACGCCGGGGCTCGGCGTACTTGCCGTGGGTTTTACTTTGCTCGCGATCGCCTCAACGCTGGCAGGGTGGGACGAGAGCCTTCACATGTCCGATAATGCCAGGACGTTCTGGAGTTTTTCACTGGGCGCCAATGGTTACGGGCTGATGGCGGTTGGTCTTTTCGGCCTCAGCCGGCGTCAGAATTCTCTACGAGACTGGTGGCCGTTGCTCCTGCCCGTCGTCCTGATGCTGAGTGCGGCGATCACGCCATGGTATTTGAACAATGGATCGAGAGCATCCGTGTTCAATGGCAACGCCACCATCCTGCTTGCCTTGTCAGGTTTCGTGATCGCCCGCGACTTCTTCCACGAGCGTCTTACCGCGCGGCTCGGCCTCTCCGCTTCAATTTGGGTGGCGACGTCTCTCTCGGCTTTGGTCGTCGTTGGTTTCATCTTTCCAGACGATGCGCCTCTTCCCCCGCGCTACGCTTTCTTTCTGCTGATCATCTGTCATTTCGCAGTGGCTCTGTTCGTGCTCGTCCTCGTGCAGGAAAGAGCCGAAGAAAAGCTTATCAGGCTTGCAAATACCGATATGCTGACCGGCATTCCCAACCGGCAGCATTTCTTCAATTCCCTTCCGAAAAGCCTCGGCTCCGGAGACGCCTTCATCCTCATCGATATCGACTTTTTCAAACGTGTTAACGATATGTATGGACACGACAAAGGCGATGTCGTTCTCATAAATGTTGCTCGGACGATTGCTCTGAGTGTCCCCCCTTCCTGTGTGTTCGGCCGGCTGGGCGGCGAGGAGTTCAGCCTCTTTTTTCGCGGCCAAACGGCAGCCTCTGCTTTTGCGCTCGCTGAGCGGATACGCGAGGCTGTCAACGCCGTGAGCCTTGTCTTGGAAGGAAATCAGGTCACCCCTTCCGTCAGTGCAGGTGTGGCTCTTTGGGAAGCGGGCCTGACTGAACAAGACATTCAGAAGCGTGCAGATCAGGCGCTCTACATTGCCAAAAACAAGGGTCGCAACAGGGTTGAGTTGTTCAGCAGCGTCGGGTTGACCTCCAGCCTCCTTGCGCCGAAACCTCTACCGGCTCGCGCGGGCTGAAGAGCAGCGGAAGCGCGGCTCTCTCGAGCTAGTTGCACGTCATGGCGAAGATGCTGGCAAATGCCGCAGAGCACGTTGACGCTGCTAACAAAGCTGCTAAAAAGCCAGCCATCGAGTGATTGGGTCGCAAATCGGTAGCAATGGCCGGTTCGTAGACATCGACAGCATGTTGATGTCTCAACCTTTTCAATCAGATGGAAGAGTGTCCGAGTGGTTTAAGGAACCGGTCTTGAAAACCGGCGTGCGGGAAACCGTACCGTGGGTTCGAATCCCACCTCTTCCGCCATATTGTATTGATTTTGTTGTATAATTTCTACTTTCCGCCTGAGAATTGCACGCTTGTCATAACCCCGCTTCTGGTATGAAAACCGCCGGCAGGTGAGGCCGGCGGCGCATTTGTTGAGCACCAAGGTTGGTTTCCGTGGCACTGCCGGCTAAAAATCGAAATACACGGTCACACCTGACCGACGACGATCGGGGTAACGGTCGCGATAGCCGTAATAGTCGCGACTGCCGTAATACCGCGGACGATAGCACGAGCCGTAATACCGACAGTCGCGGTAAGCGTACCGGTGTTTCTTCCGGTGGCCATACGCATGTCCATTACCGTGGCTCCGGTGTTTGACCTGCTCGACGTCGGGGGTATGCATATGTACTGCGTTCGGCACAACGATCGGCGCGGCGTTCAGCGGCAGGGCGAAAGATGCAGACAAGATCATGGCTGCAAGTGAGGAAAAAAGCATCTTCATCGGCGCATCCTTTCAGGCTGCGATTCTGGGTTAATAAGCATTAACCTCCGATGAACAGCTGCGAGCATCCCAGAAAACACCGGCCGGCGCGCCGCTGGTGTGGTCGCGGGTGGTGATCGCGCCGGCCTATGGTGTTGGTCCCGCCGCCGCTGCGGCTCGGCAGCGCCGCGCTCTTCGTTGCTACGCTTGCACGCCAAAGCGATGTTGTCTCGATTGTTGCGGCCGCCATTAGAGCGGCGCCGCAGGTGCTCAAGGGTTTCGGCATTCCGCGGCTGCTTATGAGGCGGTTGGTCACTCAAAACCATAGGCCGGAGGCAGTAGCCGCAGCGGCCGCCCTGTTTCTCGCGTATCTTGATGCGGTTCTGAATGTGGCGGGTCATGATCAGCCGGTGATGGGTTCGATGGCCGGGCCAACGACTGCTCGCCGCTGCCTGCCGTGAGCTGAGCTAAGAATTTTGATGTCGTAGAGTTCACGAGCCTTCCGCCATCCGTCGTTTTCCGAAAATTGCGGTTTTGTACCTCAGGAAGGTTGGCCTTCCCTAAGGGCAACAGATGAGTTTCACCCTCCTCCTTTGCGTCGACGATGAGATGATGTACAGGCAGCAACAGGACGCGACCGCCATTAACTTAAGAATGGGGTCGGGCGGCAGATTGACGTCACGTCGCTGCCACGAGATCACGTGGCCGTCCTCTGGTCGGCGTGCGCGCAGCTTGACCCTGCACGAGCAGCAGTCGCCTATCTCGACTGAGATGATATTATTGGGGCTGCAACGGCAAGGGAAATGACTTTGTCAGCAGCACCCTAGGTCTTCAGGTTTCCAATTTGGTATACCCGGCGTCTTAAGCGGCCCAACAAGCGCGAGGCTCCTTTTATGATCGTTCAAGCTTGCATCAACGGCGCACGTCCGAGCGATTTCCATCCCCTCCTTCCCCTGACGATCGATGCCATGGTGCGTGATGCCACGGCTTCGGTTGCTGCCGGCGCTGCGGAGCTCCACGTTCATCCGCGCGGAGCCGATGGCAAGGAGAGCCTTGCCGCCGTCGACGAGACGGTTGGTGCAATCCGCTGGGCCTGCCCGGGAACGCTGATCGGCGTGTCCACGGGCGCCTGGATCGAAGGTGATCGGGAGAAAACGCGGGAAGCCATCCGCCGATGGGATGTCCTGCCGGATTATGCCTCGGTGAACCTCTCGGAAGACGATGGCCCCGGCGTCATGCAGCTGCTGCGGCAGAAGGGTGTCGGCATTGAAGTCGGGCTGGCATCGGTCGCCGATGCGGAGCGCTACATCGGCCTCGATGATCATGACCGGGTCTTTCGCGTGCTCATCGAGCTCGATGACGAACAGGATTTGCAGCGCGCATGCGATATCGCGGGCGGCATTATCAAGGTGCTCAGGGATAGCGGGGTCAATCGGCCCATTCTTCTGCACGGTTTCGACGACACCGTCTGGCCCTTCGTCAGGTTGGCGCGCGAGCGGCGCTACTCCACCCGTATCGGCCTGGAAGATGGCAAGCACCTTCCGGATGGGACGATTGCGAACGACAATGTCGTGCTGGTCACTGCGGCCGTTGCGATCTTCCGTGGCCAATCGAACTGATGCCTAGATGTCGGCGGCCAGGCGGCAGTTCGGAATCTCTTCGGCGCCATCAGCCGGCATCGTCAAGGCGCAGAATGTTTCGAAATATTGGCTCGGCGATGCGGCCAAGTGCGCGAAGATATGGAGTGCGCGGAACGCACGGTACATTCTCATTCCATGATACCAATGCGGCCTCGTGAAGCGGGATGCCCTGGTCGAAATCTTGACCGTCGCTCATATCGGCAGATAAGCGGGACGCGGCCGACCTCAGTCGATGATTGCCGGACAGCCATCACGAAAAGTACGCGTATATCAGGACGCCAATAGAACCCCAGAAGATAAGCGGTGTCAGTATCATCCCCGCAACGAACATTTTAGTCACAGCAACACTCCGAAACCTCCACGCATGCCGCAAGGACCTATCGCGTTGACCGAAAGTTGCTATGGGCACGAAGTCCGGGATGGATCGGACCTTGGTCTGAGCTTCGCTCGCGCGGCCTGCCGGGCTCAACTCTCCCCGAGCGCTCGGCGGCGGCGGTAAGTCCCGACCGCAATGGCGAGCGCGACGATAATCAGTGCTGCCGCAACGGCGAAGGTGACCCGCATACCTGAGGCGACGGCCTCGGGATGCGCCGCTGTGATATCGGGTGCTCCCGAAGAGAGCGCGAAGACGGCGCCCATCACGGATGCGCCGGTAATCAGCCCGAGATTGCGCGACAGGTTGAGCATGCCGGAGATGACGCCTCGCTGGTCGGGACGGACATCCGCCATGACGGCAGTGTTGTTGGCCGCCTGGAACAGCTGATAACCGGGTGTCAGCATGGCGATGGCGGCGATGTAGCCTGATATCCCGGGCAGCACGGCCATGGCGACGGAGGCTGCCGCCATGGCAACGAGCCCTGCGACAACCACGAAGGACGTGTCCAGACGGTCGACCAGGCGGCCAGCCGGGACCCCGCTCAAGATGGAGATGACGGGCCCGATCGACATGACGATGCCAACGAGAGCTTGATTGAGCCCGAGCGCATGGGAAAGGTAGAATGGCGCCACCACCAGCGTCGCCATCATCACAGTCGAAACCAGCGCGTTCATCGCCAGGCTGGCGCTGAGGACGCGATTGCGAAATTCCGTCAACTGGATCAGCGGCGATGCCGCTCTCGCCTCGGCTAAGACGAACAAACCGGTGCCGAAGACGGCGGCCGAGAGCAGAGCGACGTTCAGCGGCCCAAAGCGGCCGTGCCCGATCGTCATCGCCAGCGCATAGGCCGAAAGCGTCAGCGCAAGCAGCAGTGTGCCCGCCAAGTCGAAGCCCTTCCGATCCGTCTTCCCCTTGCTGATATCGGCGGGCAAATGGCGATAGGCGAGAACGAAGGTCAGAACGCCGAGCGGCACGTTGACGAGAAAGATTGCCGGCCAGCCGAGCCCGGCGATCAGCAGGCCGCCGAGCGAAGGCCCAAGAGCGGTGCCGATCGCCGACATCGTTCCGAGCAGCCCCATGACGCTCCCGGTTTTTTCCTTCGGCACCGTTTCGCCGACAAAGGCCATGGTGAGCGCCATCATGATGGCCGCACCCAGCCCCTGCACGGCGCGCGCGGCAATCATCAGCCATAAAGTCGGCGCGACGCCGCAGAGGATCGAGGCCAGCGTGAAGAGCAGGATGCCGATGAGCAGCAGCCGGCGTCGGCCGGTGATGTCGCCGAGCCGTCCGACGCTGACGACCAGGGTGGTGATGGCAAGGAGATAGGCGAGAACGACCCACTGCACATCCTGGAAGGACGCATTGAACGCTTGCGCCAAGCTCGGCAGGCCGACATTGGCGATGCTGGTGCCGAGTGACGGCAACAACATCGAGAGGGAAAGACTGGCAAGCGCCCATCGTACGGAGGGTGACTGTTCGGCGATGGCCTCGCTTCGCTCTGCAATGATCGATTTCACCACGTGAACTCCGTTTTCTCTTAGTTCCCCAAATGGAACTGGTGAAAACCTAGTCCTATGTTTGATATGGCGGAAGGCGCATGATTTTCACTTCATTCATGCGTTTGGCGCCACATCACGATGAAAGCGTGTTATAGCTGATGCATGTCGACACCCGATCTCAACTTGCTGGTCACTCTCGATGTGCTGCTTGCCGAGGGCAGCGTTGCGCGTGCGGCACAAAGGCTGCGGCTCAGCCCGTCGGCGATGAGCCGGGCCTTAGCGCGATTGCGCGAAACGACGGGCGATCCGCTGCTGGTGCGCGCCGGCCGCGGCCTCGTCCCCACGCCGCGCGCGCTCGAACTGCGCGAGCGGGTCGGCCGGATTGTCGAGGACGCGCAGGCGGTCCTGCGTCCTGCCGAGGCGCTTGATCTTCAACGCTTGGTCCGGACGTTCACCTTGCGCACCAGCGAAGGCTTTGCCGAGAGCTTCGGACCTGATCTTATCGCACGCCTCGGCCGGCAAGCGCCCGGCGTGCGGCTGCGCTTCGTGCAGAAGCCGGACAAGGACAGCGCCCCGCTTCGCGACGGGACCGTCGATCTGGAAACCGGCGTCGTCGGCGGGACGACCGGGCCGGAGGTGCGGGCGCAGGCCTTGTTCCGCGATCGTTTCATCGGCGTCGTGCGCTTGGGGCATCCGCTTTGCGAGCGCGAGTTGACGCCCTCCCTTTATGCCGCCGGCCAGCACATCTACGTCTCGCGGCGCGGGCTCGACAAGGGACCGATCGATGAAGCCTTGACCGCGCTCGGGCTGGAGCGGCAGATCGCCACCATCGTCAGCGGCTTTTCCACGGCACTGGCGCTCGCCCGAACCTCCGATCTGATCGCCAGCGTGCCCGAACGGCACACCGGAGCCTTGCGCGCGGGAATGCATAGTTTCCCCCTCCCCGTCCCGACGCCCGAGATCACGGTGTCATTGCTCTGGCACCCCAGGATGGATGCCGATCCCGCGCATCGCTGGCTGCGCGGCTGCGTTCGGGACGCCTGCGCGCGCGCTGATTGAAGGAGTGCGTAGGATCTGAGGTCGGGCCGATTGATCCGTTCGTGTGGTTGACTATCCCGCGTCGCCATGATTTCCCGTCGGGATCACCAAACGGGGACGTTATGACCGACATCATTGTAAAAGACAGCAACGGAAGCCAGCTGCACGACGGCGATTCCGTGACGCTGATCAAGGACCTCAAGGTCAAGGGAACCTCGGAGACGTTGAAGCGTGGAACGCTGGTCAAGGGCATTCGCCTGACCGACAATCCGGGCGCGATCGAGTGCAGCACCAAGCAGGTCAAAGGCCTGGTGCTGAAAACCGAGTTTTTGAAGAAGGCATAGGATCTGCCTCGCCTGCGATGCTCGGTCGACGCTTCGTAAGTCCGACTCCGACGATCAATCGGCTTTCATCGCCTCCTGCGGCACTTCCTCGGTGATCACCTCGAAACGGGAGAGTGTAGCCGGGCCGAAGGCTGTCGACATCGCGACGTCGGTGGCGTCGCGGCCGGTCCCCATCAGGATCCGGCCGATGCGAGGCGTGTTGTGGCGGGCATCGACCGTATGCCAATGACCGCCGAGAAAGACCTCGAACCAGGCACTGAAATCCATCGGATTGGGATCGATCGGAACGCCGATATCGCCGAGATAGCCGGTGCAATATCGTGCGGGAATATTCATGCATCGGCAAAGCGCGATGGCGAGATGGGCAAAGTCGCGGCAAACGCCCGCCTTGTCGGTGAAGCCGCCATGCGCGGTCCTGAGCACGTCGGCCTTCAGGTAATCGAAAGTGATGTGGTCATGGACGAAATCGCAGATCGCCTGGACACGCGCCCAGCCGAGCGGCGTCGACGAGAACCTTGCCCAGGCGAAATCCGCAAGCCTGTCGGTGTCGCAATAACGGCTGCCGAGCAGGAAGACCAGCACATCGTCCGGCAGATCATTGATCCCGTGCTGGACGGCATCGTCGGGAACGATGTCGGGTTGGCCGCTGTCATAGATCTCGAACTCCGTGGAGATCGTCGTCAGCCCGGGCGGAGCGACGATCCGGCTGCAGGCATTGCCGAACCCATCTGTATAGCCCCAGGCCTCGATCGGCCGGTCGAATGTCAGGATCTGATCGCTGAGAAGATCAGCGCGACGGGAGGGATGGATGTTGAGGACGAGCAGCATCGGCGTCGGCTGCGTGCATTCGTAGCCCAGATGAAACCCGGCGCGTATCTTCATTGTGGCTTCCTTCTCGCGTCTCCGCATCGGTGGAGGTGAGTAGGGAACGTTGATCGCGCGACCCGGTTCCCATGGCTGCGGGCGGCCAGGCCGGAGTAATCCAAGATTACCTCAGACGTAGTCGAGATCACCTCGTGGTGACGTTGACCTGCACCGTCATGCTGTCGAAATCCTTCCCGTCCCCATCATAGCTGCCGCTCAACGGGACGGCCTGGCGCGGATCTCGGGCAACCGCGACACGAATGAGATCGCGGTTGCCGACGATGCCGTTGGTCGGATCGAACTCCGTCCAGCCGGCGCCTGGAAGATAGACCTGGCACCAAGCATGCGTGGAACCGCCGCCGAGCACGGTGGAACCGTCCCGGTCGGGAACATAGACATAGCCCGTGACGAACCGCGCCGCGAGGCCAAGCACCCGTGCCGCCTCCATCATCAGAAGCGCAAAATCCCGGCAGGTGCCGGAGCGAAGCTGCAAGGTCTGCAACGGCGTCTGGGTTCCATGTTCCTGGCGCCGCGCGTAGACGAAGCTCTCGCGGATGGCGTAACAGAGCGTCATCAGCAGATGCCCGGTCTCCGTTGGACGCCCCTGGCGCACGAACTGGCGTGCCCAGCGCCCGACCTCGTCGTTCGGGTCGGGATAATGGCGCTGCATCGCCGGCGTCAGATCGGCAATTTCGTCCTTGTCGTAGGAGAATGGATAGGTCAGGGCCGCATCGTCGACCTTGAGATCCAGGGCGACCTGCGGCGTATGATCGAGCGTGATCCAGGTTTCGAAACGAAGTTCGGACGCCGGCCTCGAAAAATCGACGAGCGCCACGCAATTGCCGAAAACATCGTGGATCCAGCGCACATGGCTTTCCTCAGGATAGATCGTCAACGACGCTTCGATCAGCCGCTGGTCGAAACTGTCGCGCGGCCGGAACATCAAGCGATGCTCGCCGAAATCGACGTCCCTGACGTAACGATAGGACGTGATGTGGCGGACAGAGAAAATCGTCATAAGCCGCCGTCGAATCTGTTCACTTTGCTGCTCCAAGGCGGCAACGCCGCCTCTCCTCTGCGGAAGCGCCCTGCCGGCTTTCCCGCTCATCCCGATTTCTTGTCATATAAGCACGTTCGAAAGATTGCTATCTTCACCGATCGGCGGCGGGGCCGTCCAACCTAAGAGGATAACATGCATATCATCTGGGACGTTCTGACGCTTCTGCTGACAATCGGCTCCCTCTATGGCGGTCGCGAATACCGGATTATTCGCGCTCGTGCCCGCGCTCAGAACTGGGGCAACTTCTGATTCGATCCGGACATCTCTGATTCGATTCCGAATCCTGGCCGCATTGGTCGTTGCCGATCGCCATTACGTCGAATGACGTAAAGTCATGCGCTTAAGAAAATGCTTTATTAGTCGAGGCGGAAGCCTATCCGCCCATTCTCCCTGTTAATCCTAAGCCCGCCTCACCCCAGGCGGGCTTTTTTATTCCATCGCCTGCATCACTTCTTGGCGCCGGCCGAAAGCACCCGATGTGTTGCATTGTCCATTGCGTGGCTTGCTTCCTGTCCATCCTTCTTCAGCCCGTATGCGGTATTGCCGCAGCCGGAAAGTGTCAGCAAGCCGATGCAGGCGATGGCGATTGCAGCTTTTGGCATCAAGTGGTCCCCTTGGCTGAATGGCGGTCAGAGCATGATCGCGAAAAGTGTGAGCGGTTTTGACATCATGCTCTAACTCTTAATTTGCAACAGGATTCAGATTTTAGGTCGACTGGGCCTAAAATCATCCTGTTCTAGGGAAAATGATACACTCCTCGACAAAATCAATCGGCAGGCGATAAGCGCGAGTGGCGGTATGGAACTCCCTGACGCGGATCGGCGTTTAGGGGTGCCATCCAACCGGGTTAATGACATGGATTATGAGCTTGCCTTCGCCGCGACGGTCGCAACAGCGTCTTTCCTCGTCTTTATGCTGATCGTACACCGGACCTGATCGCCCGCGACGCGGATTGCCCGACGGCGCGCGACAGCGCCGGCCCGTTCTGCGGCCGCGTGTCTGCGAGCCAGAGAGACTGCATCTCCAGCTGCATCTAAAGCATCTCGCGCCAAAGGCGACGAGCCGGCAGAGTGTGGAAGGTCTGGAGCGAAAGTAGCATGATCCGCCAGCAGACACGGCAGGGCTGCAAAAATAAACGTTTTGACATCCGAAAGTATTACGACGTCAGCGGATGTATTAAATTTTAACTAATTGCCATGCTTAACTATCTGTTAACAATATTCTTGCGCTCCTTCCGCTTCCGCTTATGCTTTACGCAAACGGGAGAGGAAAGATGTTTAGCAAAAGCTTGATTATGCCTTTTGGCTTCGCATTGCTGGCCATTGCTGGCCTCCTGTTTCAGATCGTCGCATACGCGGTGCACTCCCCGGTCACCCTGCTGCAGCCGTGAGTCACATAAGTTGCTGAACCCGCAAAGCAATCTCAGTAACTAGGAGTGGAACTTCGTTTCGTTTCGTGCATTCTGTGACTCGTTTTGCCAGGAGGGAGATAACCATGGAAAGCGCAGGCGTGGGTTGGATTGCAGCCATCATTATCGGCGGTGTCGCCGGATGGCTGGCGGAAAAGGCAATGCGCAGCAGCATGAGCCTGCTCATGAACATATTGCTCGGCATCATCGGCGCTATTGTCGCCAACTGGATCCTGGGTCTTTTGCACATCCAGCCGCTCGCCGGTTGGCTGGGTTATCTGATCACCGGTTTCGTCGGTGCCTGCATCTTGATCGCGATCGGGCGCGTCATCCGCCGCTGACTTGGTCGCGCCAACTGAGCCCGGTCGCGTAAGCTGGCCCGGCTACTTTTGGACGGATGCAAACACTAAAAGCCGGGCGTTCATGGCGCCCGGCTTTTCTTCACTCTGAATTGCCGTTCAGCGGCGGCTGAGCAGGCCGAACACGTAGGCAATGCCTGCCGTCACGGCGAGTGCCACGAGCGGTTCTTCGCGTACCTTGTCGCGCAGCCGTTCCGTCATCACCGAAGCCTCGTCGGTCACCGCCGACTTCGCCCCCTGCCCCAGCGCGACCACGCTTTCCGTTAGCCGGGAGAGATCGTTGCGAAGGGCTGCGACCTGCGCCGACAGATCGTCTGCTGCTATATCAGCCTTGACGCGCGCAGCGGTGGATTCGGCGGAAGCGGTTTTCAATTCTGCCATGGTCTGCTCCTGTTTCATGGGATGCCGCTTCAACGAAATGGCGGCCCGAAAGGTTCCGTCGCAACCGATCTTTTGTTCTCCGCAAAGCCGCCGCGGCGGAGCGGTCGACTTGTGCAGCTTTTCGCGTGACAAACCCTTCATTTCCTGTCGGGTTTGTTTTAAGGAACGTCGAATGTCCGCCCGCGCGCGGGTCAATGATACTGCGAGGTTTGCGTTTCTATGTTCCATATCCTGAGAAGAGCTGCTCAGACCTGGGTTGCCAAGCTGCTCCTGCTTCTGCTCGTCGTGTCTTTCGGCGCCTGGGGCGTGTCGCATCAGCTGCTGACAGGCG
Source organism: Rhizobium sp. SRDI943 (assembly GCF_057653695.1). Taxonomy (NCBI): domain Bacteria; kingdom Pseudomonadati; phylum Pseudomonadota; class Alphaproteobacteria; order Hyphomicrobiales; family Rhizobiaceae; genus Rhizobium; species Rhizobium sp. SRDI943. The sequence continues at coordinate 2,032,339 of NZ_CM172787.1, forward strand.
GTAACAGCACCACGGTCGTGACCGTTGGCGATCAGCATGTGGACGTCAACGAATTCCACCTCGCCTATCAGCGCCAGGTGGCAAACCTCAGCCAGCAGTTCGGCACGCGCCTCACCCCCGAGCAGGCCCGCGCCTTCGGCGTCGAGCAGCAGGTGCTCGCCCAGCTCGTCGCCGGCGCCTCGCTCGACCAGCTCGCCGAAGACATGAACCTCGGCCTTTCCGAAGATCGCCTCGCCCAGCTGATCGCTGACGATCCGGCTTTCAAGGCCGTCAACGGCCGGTTCGACCGCGAGCTCTTCATCTCGCGTCTGCGCAATGCCAACATCCGCCAGGACGATTACATCAAGGAGCGCAGCAAGGTCGCTGTCCGCAGCCAGGTGGTCGATGCCATCTCGAATGGTTTCACCGCACCGAAGACCCTGGTCGACGCCCTTAAGCTCTATGGTGATGAAAGCCGCAGCATCGATTACCTGCTGCTCACCAATGCCAATATCGAGCCGATCAAGGCACCTGCCGACGACGTGCTGGCAACCTGGTTCGAAGGTGTCAAGCAGCGCTACCGGGCGCCCGAATACCGTAAGGTCGCCTATCTCAAGCTGCAGCCTGCCGATATCGCCGATGCCGCGACCGTCACCGACGACCAGATCCACGAAGCCTTCGACAAGAGCAAGGATACCTATCGCACGCCGGAAAGCCGCACCATCGAACAGCTGACCTTCGCCAGCAAGGATCTCGCCACCGCCGCCGAAACGGCGCTGAAGAGCGGCACCAGCTTCGACCAGCTGGTCTCCGACCAGGGCAAGACGGCAAGTGACGTGTTGCTCGGCGAATTCACCAAGGACAAGGTTCCCGACCAGGCGGTTGCCGATGCGGCCTTCGCAGTTTCGCGCGATGGCGGCACGACGCCTGTCGTCGATGGCTCCTTCGGCTCGGTCATCCTGCGCGTCACCAACATCAAGTCGGAAACGGCGAAGAATTTCGATGAGGTGAAGGAGGATATCCGCAAGCAGCTGTCGCTCTCCAACGCCTCCCAGGAAGTGATCAACGTTCATGACCGCATCGAGGACCTGCGCGCCGGCGGTTCGACGCTCGAGGATATCGCCGGCCAGCTGAAGCTCAAAGCCGTCACCGTCGATGCCGTCGATATGACCGGCGCCGACAAGGACGGCCAAGAGGTCAAGGATATTCCCGTCAAGCAGCAGCTGCTCGGCGAAGCCTTCAAGACCGAGGTTGGCGTCGATGCGCCGCCGCTGCCGATCGGCAATGACGGCTATGTCTGGTTCAACGTCCGCGAAATCACGCCGGACCGCGACCGCCCGGTCGCCGAAGTGCGCGAAAAGGCCGTCGAGGACTGGACGGCGGAACAGCAGAAGGCCGAGCTCGCAAAGAAGGCCGATGCATTGAAGGCCGAGGCGAAAAAGGGCACTGCCCTTGCCGATATCGCAACGCCGCTCGGCATTGCCGTCGAAAGCAAGAGCGGCGTCACCCGTTCCACCGATGATGCGGTCCTCGGCCGGGCCGGCGTCACCGCCGCCTTCTCCGGCCCGCTCGACACGGTCGCGAGCGCTGTCGGCGCCGATCCCTCGACGCAGATCCTGCTGAAGGTCACCGAGGTCAACACCCAGCCGACCGGCGACGTGCTGAACAACCGCGATGCCCAGATCACCGCCATGGCTAATGCCGCCGGCGATGATATTCTCGATCAGATGGTCAACCTGCTGCAGACGCAGTACGGCGCCGAGATCAACCAGACGCTCGCTGAACAGGCGACGACCCGCTAGGAGGCTTTATGACCGATCTGAAGCCGTTCCTGGCCAAGGCCGCAAGCCGCGAGCCGCTGACGCGTGACGAGGCCCGCGCTGCCTTCGACATCCTGATGTCGGGCCAGGCGACACCCTCGCAGATCGGTGGCTTCCTGATGGCGCTGCGCGTGCGCGGCGAAACCGTCGACGAGATCGTCGGCGCCGTCACCGCAATGCGCTCGAAAATGCTGACCGTCGAGGCGCCGGCCGATGCGATCGACATTGTCGGCACCGGCGGCGATGCCAGCGGCACCTACAATATCTCGACGCTGGCGGCGCTAATCGTCGCCGGCGCTGGTGTTCCCGTCGCCAAACACGGCAATCGGGCGCTGAGTTCGAAATCGGGCGCGGCCGACAATCTGGCCGCACTCGGCGTCAAGCTCGACGTCGGCCCCGAGATCATCTCCCGCTGCATTGCCGAGGCCGGCGTCGGATTCATGTTCGCGCAGATGCATCATTCCGCCATGCGCCATGTCGGCCCCTCAAGGGTCGAGCTCGGCACGCGGACGATCTTCAACCTGCTCGGGCCGCTCTCCAATCCGGCCGGCGTTCGCCGCCAACTGCTCGGCGTCTTCTCGCCGCAATGGCTGGTGCCGCTTGCCGAAGTCATGCGCGATCTCGGCTCCGAATGCGTCTGGGTCGTCCATGGCGACGGCCTCGACGAGATCACTACCACCGGCGTCACACAAGTGGCGGCACTCGAAGACGGCAAGATCCGCACCTTCGAGCTTTCGCCCGCCGATTTCGGCGTCAGCCCTTGCGTGCTTGCGGATATCAAGGGCGGTGACGGTGTCGCCAACGCCGCGGCCCTTCGCGAGGTGCTCGGCGGCGCCAAGAATGCCTATCGCGATGTCTCGCTCGCCAATGCCGCCGCCTCGCTCGTCATCGCCGGCAAGGTCGAGACGATCCGCGACGGCATGACGCTGGCCACGCAGTCGCTGGATAGTGGCTCCACCGCGCTCGCCCTCGACAAACTCATCGCCGTTTCCAACGATATCGACTAGGATTGCCCGATGACCGATATCCTGAAGAAGATCGAACTCTACAAGCGCGAAGAGATCGCCGTTGCCAAGGCGACAGTGTCGCTTGCCGATCTGAAGGCGATGCAGACCGGCCAGTCCGCCCCGCGCGGCTTCCACAAGGCGCTCATTGCCAAGCGTGATGCCGGCCGCTTCGGCCTGATCGCCGAAATCAAGAAGGCAAGCCCCTCGAAGGGCCTCATTCGCCCGGATTTCGATCCACCGTCGCTGGCCAGCGCCTATGAGGCCGGCGGTGCCGCCTGCCTTTCGGTGCTGACCGACAGTCCGAGTTTCCAGGGCGCGCCGGAATTTCTGACAGCCGCCCGTGCTGCCTGCGCGCTGCCGGCGCTGCGCAAGGATTTCATGTTCGAGACCTATCAGGTGCACGAGGCCCGCGCCTGGGGCGCCGATTGCATCCTCTTGATCATGGCCTCGCTGTCCGACGATGAAGCCGAACGCCTGCAGGACGAGGCCTTCGCCCTCGGCATGGACGTGCTGGTCGAAGTCCACGACGCAGAGGAGATGGAGCGGGCGCTGAAACTCTCCTCGCCGCTCATCGGCATCAACAACCGCAATCTGCGTACTTTCGAGGTCAGCCTCACCGTCAGCGAGGCGCTTGCCCCCATGGTGCCTGATGACCGGCTCCTGGTTGGCGAAAGCGGCATCTTCACCCATGCCGATTGCCAGCGCCTGCAGGCCGTCGACATCAATACCTTCCTTGTCGGGGAGAGCCTGATGCGCAAGGAGGACGTCGCCGCCGCCACCCGCGCACTGCTCTTCGGCGAAGCCGCCATCGCGGCCGAATGATATGAGCGGCGCAAAGCCCGGTCTGACCCATATCGGTGCCTCCGGCGAGGCACATATGGTCGATGTCTCCGATAAGGCCGAGACGGTGCGCATCGCCACTGCCGAGGGCCATGTGAAGATGGCGTCGGAAACGCTTGCTCTCATCGTCCAAGGAAATGCCAAGAAGGGTGATGTGATCGGCACGGCGCGCCTTGCCGGCATCATGGCGGCAAAACGCACCGCCGATCTCATCCCGCTCTGCCATCCGCTGATGCTGACGAAGGTCACGGTCGAGATCGAGGAAGATGCCGCCCTGCCCGGCCTGCGCGTTACGGCGACCGCCAAGCTGACCGGCAAGACCGGTGTGGAGATGGAGGCGCTGACCGCCGTCTCGGTCGCTTGTCTGACGATCTACGACATGGCCAAGGCCGCCGATAAGGCAATGGAGATCGGCGGCATCCGGCTTCTTGAAAAGTCCGGCGGAAAATCCGGCGATTTCCGTCATCCGGAGGCAAGATGAACCTTCTCCCGGTCGCCGACGCCCTGAACCGCTTGCTCTCTCGCGCAAAACCCACTGCTGCGTCCGAGACGCTGCCGCTAGCCGAAGCCGAGGGCCGCGTCCTGGCCGTCGATCTGACGGCCGGCCTGACCCAGCCGCCCTTCAATGCCTCCGCCATGGATGGCTATGCGCTGCGCCGCGAAGACGCGCCGGAGCCGGGCGCCGAGCTGAAGGTCATCGGCACGTCTTCCGCCGGCCACGGCTTCGAGGGAAGCGTCAGCCAGGGTGAAGCCGTCCGTATCTTCACCGGCGCGCCTGTTCCGCCGGGCGCCGACAGCGTCCTGCTGCAGGAGGATGCGGAGAAGATCGAAGGCGGTATCCGAACGAATTTCCCTGTGCGGCAGGGCCAGCATGTGCGTCCGCGCGGTCAGGATTTCGCCGAAGGCGAAGCCGTTCTGTCGGCCGGCACCGTGCTCGATTTCTCGCGGCTGACGGTTGCTGCCGGCATGAACCGGCCTGATGTCGAAGTGCTGCGGCGCCCGCTGATCGCCATCCTCGCGACCGGCGACGAACTGCTGCCGCCCGGAAGCACGCCCGGCCCTTCACAGATCATCGCATCCAATACGTTTGGTATTGCAGCCCTTGCCCGCAAAGCCGGCGCCGATGTGCTCGATCTCGGTATCGTGCCTGACGACAAGGCCAGGATCACCGCGGCGATCGACACGGCCCGGGATGCCGGGGTCGATGTGATCGTCACGCTCGGTGGCGCTTCGGTCGGCGACCATGATCTGGTGCAGGCCACGCTGATCGAGGCCGGCATGCAGCTCGATTTCTGGCGCATCGCCATGCGCCCCGGCAAACCGCTGATGGTCGGCAGCTTCGGCGAGACGCATGTGCTCGGCCTGCCCGGCAATCCGGTCTCGAGCCTCGTCTGTTCGCTGCTCTTCCTGGAGCCGCTGATCCGCAGGCTTGCCTCCCTGCCGCCGGTGCGCCGCGAGGCAACGGTGGAGGCGGCTGTCACGCTGCGCGCCAACGACCACCGGCAGGACTATATCAGGGCGAAACTTTCGAAATCCGCCGCCGGCCACTGGCTCGCCGAGCCTTTCGGCAAGCAGGATTCCTCGATGATGAAGGTCTTCGCCGCAGCCGATTGCCTCGTCATCCGCCCGCCACATGCGCCGGAGCTGCCGGCCGGAGCGCCCTGCCCGGTCATGCTGTTGCGGCCTGACCTCCTGGCATAATCTCGCCTTCAACTTTGCCGGAGAGCGCAAAGACACCCGCCTGCACGGCACCGCCGCCAGTGCCCCCGCCGAAATCCGCAACTGCATGGGTGGCGATTCGGTTGAGTTCTCCCTGCGGCAGGTAGGCCCGCTCGGGATCGCCGATCAGCACCTCGACGCCGCTCGCCTGGCAACGCCGCAGGAAGGCCATCACCCGCAAGGCAAGCGAGGGATCGTAGAACAGGTCGCCGACCACGAGAAGGTCAGTCGCTGGTGGCTGATCCTCGATAATATCGGCGGCCAAGGCCACGATGTTCACACCGTTGATCGCTGCGTTGAGCCCGATTGCGGCAATGGCATTGGCATCGATGTCGATAGCGGTCACCGTGGCTGCTCCGGCCTTCGCCGCGGCAATGGCCACGAGCCCGGAGCCAGCGCCGAGATCGAGCACCCGGCGGCCGGTCACCATTTCCGGTCGATCGAGCAGATGGCGGGCAAGCACTGCGCCGCCGGCCCAGGGATAGGCCCAGTAAGGCGGCGGATCGGCCTCTCCGCGGCCGGCAAGCCGCCAGAGCCCGCTCGCGGGCCCTGCCGTATGAATCCGGATCTCGGGGATGGATGGAACGGGTGATATAGGCAGGTTGGCACGGATGAAGACGGCCGGATCGGGTTGAGACATGCCCGGGCGTTTCATCGTCATCTGCTCCTGCCGGCGCTGTAACTGCCTATCGTTTTTAATAGCAAGAGCAGGCCGCCGTTGTAAAATTCCGCGCCATTTATGCACGCTATGATTTGGGTGGAATAATGAAGCCGAGCCAGGCTTTTCGCAAGGAACTGCACCGCTATTCGTGATGAGGTGTGCCGTATGCCATTTAAGAACGCAACACAGGCCGTTGAAGCGAGACCGTCTTGGGAGCCTCGGCGCGCGCGAGATCTGCGAGAAATTGTTCCATTAGCGGGGAATCACCAAACCGACGATAGTTGCGCTCTGTTTCAAGCGAGAAGTCGGGCTTTGCTTTGACCAAACTGGCCATGGTCGCCTTGGCCTTGTCCAGCTCTGAGCGACCAGCCTGCAACGCGGTTTGAATGAGCAGGCAATTCGAATCCTGCGGCGCGCGGATCAGGCACTCTTGGATAACGCTCGCAGCTTCATCGCTACGACCAGCCGCATAAAGCGCCTGACCATGCACATAAGCATAATATTCGGGAGCTATGGGATGAAGACGGCGGGCACGCTCAGCATTCCGTAATGCTCCATCGTAGTCACCAAAACGAACCTGGGCTTTTGCGAGCGCCATCATGCTGTCAGGATCATTCGGATTGAGTTCCACCGACCGGTGTCCCGCTTGTAAAGCACCAGCGTAATCGCCGCTTGCAGCCAAGCCGTAGCTCAATACCTGATATCCCATCGCCAGATTTGGATCGAGTCGGATGGATTGACGCGCCTCGCTCAAGCCAATCTCCAGGTCTCGGTCTGTGGCGTGGCCGCTGACGTTTTGCGTGACATCGAAGATATAGGTCATACCGAGATTGGCACGCGCCACGGCATAAGCCGGGTCTAATTCCAAAGCCCGCTGGAAAAGTCCTCGGGCGGAAAGAAGCCCCTCGGCATCTTTCGAATCGTGCGTGAAACGAGCGCGTGCCTGAAGAACGAGATCGTAGGCCTGCAAATCCTTGGTTGGGCGTTTCATCGCCTCTGCGGCTTCAGACTTGCGGACAAAGGAAACAAGGTGGGCAACGATCTCGGATGTCAACTCGCTTTCGACCGTGAATATATCATCGATATGGCGGTCATAGCTGCGCGACCAGAGGTGAGCTCCGCTATTCACGTCAATAAGTTGAGCGGCGACGCGGAGTTTATCACCCACCCGTCGAGCGCTACCTTCGATGACGTAGGCCACACCCAATTTCTCGCCGACCTTGCGGACATCGGCTTCCTGGCTTCGCATCGCATAAGCCGAGTTGCGGGCAATCACCTGAAGTTCCGAGTTTCGGGCAAGTTCAGTCGTGATGTCTTCCGTCAGCCCATCGGCAAAGTAGGCCTGTGTTGCCTCGCCGCTCATATTGTCGAAAGGCATAACAGCCACAGACGGCCGAGGGTCCGGCCGTTCACCGCTGGCAAGCACCGAAAGCTCAGCCGGTATCCGGCCGATCATTGCCGCGAGAGGAAGCGGCTGGATTGCGATTCCGATGAGCACGAGCGACGCAGCCCCAAGACAATAGCCAAGGCGAGCGCTCACGTGCGGGACAAGAGCCGCGTACCGGCTCCATTTGCTTCTCCGTCGTCCAGCGCGCGTGACCGCATAGACATCGAGTGGTTCAGGAAGGTTTTTGGCATTCCGACGTCCAATGCGGAAAAACTCGTCGCCTCGACCCCGGTCAGCACTCAAGACCACCGCACCACTAACAAAGATACTGCCAGGATCTGCCATTGCCTCAAGGCGCGATGCGACATTCACGCCATCGCCGTACATGTCACCATTGTCTTCGATGACGTCACCAAGATTGATGCCGATCCGAAATTCAAAGGGCCGCCTATCGAAGCCGTTCTGAATCTCCACCGCCGCATTCAACGCTTCGTTAACGCTCGGGAATGTAGCGAGGAAGCCATCGCCAGAGTTTTTGAATGTTCGGCCTCCATGGTGCTGGACCGCTGGATCGATCACGTCGTCAAACACGGAACGCAACTCCGCATACGTCGTCGCTTCGTTTTCCGCCATGAGCCGACTGTAGCCGACAATGTCCCCGGCGAGAATCGCTGCGAGCTTACGTTGCATCGCGGAACTTCCTGTTCGCATTTCTGTCACGTTCCACTGCCGATCGTTCTTCCGGGTGGAAGATCCACCATGGGCAGTGAAGAGCGATAGCAAAGAACGAACGGCTGGATTAGCCGTCGTTGCTCGCATGAAGTTATGAATGTGGTTTCTAAATAGGCGAACTTCCGCGCTGCAACCGATGTCTGCAGAACCTCTCCAAGGGAAGCTTAAGCTCAACTGATTGCATGCTGCGGCAGGCATCAAGAGGGTTGAGTCCTGCTGGTGCAAAAAAGGCAGACAACCTTCGTCGACGATCGTTGGCTGTCGGGCATTTATGAACCTCATTTCTAACATCATGCAGATAGTACCGCCTAATGCTCCATGCTGAGGCGAGGTAACGTCCCCAACCAACCGCCGTCTCCAGTGCGATGCCATGTCCGGAGAAGATGAGGCGCGTCTTGGGTCTAAGGTCTTTAGCGCGGCCTGCCAGCAACGGCGCTGGCGCGCGCAAATCCACCGTCCTTTCAGGGCTTCGAAAGCCTGTATTCGGGAAGAACACGCATGACAAAAATTTTTGCGTCCGTTGTGATCTCCACCTTGATCCTGGTGTCGGCGACGGCTCCTGCCGCAGCGGAGGGAGATGTCGCCTTGGGACAAAAAGCGTTTCAGCGCTGTTCCGCCTGTCATTCGACCACGGACCAGAAAAAGGCTGGACCGGGGCTCGGTGGCGTTGTCGGGCGCGCAGCCGGCTCTGTGGAGGGCGTCCGCTATTCGGCGGCTATGAAAGCGTCGGGATTAGTATGGGACGAGGCGACGTTGGACCGGTTTCTAGCAGCGCCCCGCGAAGTTGTACCGACAACCACAATGACCGTGAGCGTGTCCAAGCCTGAGGATCGGCTAAACATCATCGCTTACCTGAAGTCCCTGTCGGAGTAGCGGCGAACCTCGTGGCTCAGCAAGCCGGCGATCGATGGGCACCCGACCCGGCTGATCATCGCTGACCCCGTCTTGGGTTGACGTGTCAGCTCGTGCTTTTGCTTCGCATTCAGAAGCCGCCTTTCTAACGTCGTGCAGGTTTCGCCAACTAATTCGGCGGCGCCGGACAAGCTAACGTTATCCCGGAGAGCAGGCTCTTGGTCGACGGCGTCTCATCATCCCGGAGGTGCTGGCGGCACTCCCGTCGCCGTCGCTCTCCTTAGAGATCGACGGTCAACGAGCACATCCAGTATGAAACATCGGAGAACCGACCAGTCATGATCACACTGAATATCAACGGTAATCAGCACAAGGTCGATGCCGACCCAGAGACACCCATCCTTTGGGTCCTGCGCGACACGCTCGGTATGACCGGGACCAAGTTCGGCTGCGGCGCCGCGCTTTGCGGCGCGTGCACGATACATCTGGATGGTGAGGCCGTCCGTTCCTGCAGCACCCCTCTCTCCGCTGCCGAGGGCCTGACCATCACCACCATAGAAAAAGCGACCGACGGCAGCGACCGTGTCGGCGCAGCGGTGCACGCAGCTTGGGTCAAGCACGATGTAGCGCAGTGCGGTTATTGTCAGAGCGGTCAGATCATGAGCGCCACGGCGTTCCTCGCATCCCTGCCCTCCGGTTCGCAGCCGACTGCCTCGGAGATCGATTCGGCAATGGAAGGCAATATTTGTCGTTGCGGAACTTATGTCCGCATCCGCGCCGCCATAGCCGATGCTGCCAGCAATCTCGTCTGAAGGAGACGCCATATGTTGCCGAATAGCGAATTACCACGTGCGCTGCAGCACATGCTGGAACGGGGTCGTTCGACGGCGGTTCAGGCGTTGCCACGCCGCAGCTTTCTCAAGCTGACGGGGGCCCTCGGTCTGGCTGTCGGCATTTTCCCGCATCTGGCCGCGGCCCAGTCCACCGACGCGGATGAGGTGCCCACCGCTCTGAAGCCGACCGAGCGGCCTTCTGCATTTGTTCAAATTGCGCCAAATGGCGAAGTTATGGTCACAATCAACCGGCTCGAGTTCGGTCAAGGCGTCCAAACGGCATTGCCGATGATCCTGGCCGAAGAACTCGACGCGGACTGGAATTTAGTACGCAGCCAGCTCGGCACCAATGACATGGCCTATGTTGATCCGCTCTTCGGAATGCACCTTACCGGCGGTTCGAACACCATCAAGAACAGCTTTACGCAGTATCGCGAGTTGGGTGCCCGCGTCCGCGCCATGCTACTCGCAGCCGCGGCGGACCGCTGGAACGTGGATGTTTCGACGCTGCGAACCGAGGCCGGTGTGGTTCTGGCTTCTGATGGCCGCAAGCTCGGCTATGGAGAACTTTCCGAAGCGGCCATGGCCCTGCCCGTGCCTCAGAAAATAGCGTTGAAAGATCCGAAGGATTTCCGCATCATCGGCCAACCCACCCAGCGTCTGGACGCACAAGCCAAGAGCAGTGGCCAACAGAGTTTTGGCATCGACTTCAAGCTGCCGGGACAATTGACGGCCGTGGTGGCTCGCCCTCCGGTCTTCGGAGCCAAGATAGCCTCCCTGGACGACAGCGCAGCGCGTTCAGTAAAGGGCGTGAAAGCTGTTTTGCGGGTGCCGCTGGATCGCGGTGCAGAGGGCGTGGCCGTGGTGGCCGACGGATATTGGCAGGCATCTCAGGGCCGCAACGCCCTTAAGGTGGAGTGGGACACATCGGCTGTCGAAAAGGTCGATAGTGAAAAGCAACTTGCCCAGTTTCGCGAGATCGCCAATCGCCCCGGCCCGCGCCAGTTCGATGCCGACATGGCGCCATTGGAAACCGCACCCTTGAGTCTGGAAGCCGAGTTCGTGTTTCCATATCTCGCCCACGCGGCGATGGAACCGCTGAACTGCACGGTTCGGCTTTCCGACGATCGTGCCGAGATCTGGATGGGAAGCCAAAGTGCGGGGCTCGATGCCGGCGTTGCCGCAAACGTGCTCGGCCTCAAGCCGGAACAGGTCGTGGTGAATGTGCAAACATCGGGTGGTGGCTTCGGCCGGCGCTTTTCCAGCAGCAGCGACACGGCAATGGAGGCCTGCCAGATAGCCAAAGCCGCCAGGGCGGCGGGGCTGAAGGCGCCAGTGCGCACGCTTTGGAGCCGCGAGGACGATATGAGGGGCGGCTACTACCGTCCAACGCATCTTCACCGCGCTCGCATTGGCTTCGACAAAGAGGGCAATGTACTGGCCTGGGACCACACCATCGTCGGCCAGTCCATACTGACGGGAACCGTGTTCGAGAAGTTCCAGGTGAAGGACGGCATCGATGCCGCCACGACAGAGGGGATGCGGAGCCCCTACCCGCTTCCCATGCGCCTGACAGTACATCATCCTGCTGCCAACGTGCCGGTTCTGTGGTGGCGCAGCGTTGGCTCCACCCATACGGCTTTCGTGATGGAGACCTTGCTCGACGATATAGCGAGAGCCACCGACCAGGATCCGGTCGCATATCGAATGAAGATGTTTGGCGATGAGCATCCTCGTCATCGCGATGCACTGCAACTCGCCGTAGACAAGAGCGGTTACGGCAGTAGGACATTGGCAGAAGGCCGGGCCTGGGGTGTGGCCGTGCACGAATCCTTTTCATCCGTGGTGGCCTACGTGGTGGAAGCCTCCGTCGTCGATGGGCAGCCGAAGCTGCATCGGGTCACGGCGGGGGTGCACTGCAATCTGGCCGTCAACCCTCGGACCGTGGAAGCGCAGGTCCAAGGCGCGGCGATCATGGGCTTGTCGACGTGCCTTACCGGCTCGGAAATCACGCTCAAGGACGGTGTTGTGGAGCAAAGCAACTTCAGCGAATTCACGGTGGCAAGGATCACGGATGTGCCGGAATTCGACGTCAACATCGTTCCAAGCGCGGATGCACCGACAGGCATGGGCGAACCCGGCCTGCCGCCTTTGGCGCCGGCATTTGCCAATGCCATCTCGCGTCTGACAGGCAAGCCGGTCAGGCAGATGCCTTTCAACCTCGCTTAGAACCTGGCTCGGACGAGAGCCTGCCCGGGTCCTGTGCGCCGCTGAATGCAGCGAGCCGCACAGGGCCGCGATGTTCCTGTCGCGTGACGTCTTGGCAATAACGGCGCTAAGATTTCGCAGTCAGCGATGACCGCGCGCTTCATCAGCAATCAGGACAGGCAGGACCTTACATCTATCGGCAATCGCGCTACTGAGGTCAGTCCCCCAACCCATCGCGACCATCTTGCGTACAGCCCTGGCAGGAGCGTCAGCCTTTGAAACGAAGCGCCTCGACGAGGAGCGCAAACGCGGCCGTATGCTGACGTCTGCTTGGGTAATACAGGTGATAGCCAGGGAACGGCTGGCACCAATCGTCGAGGACTCGGATCAGTCGCCCGTCTGCAACGTATTGTGAAACCTGACTTTCGAAAGTGTAGGCAAGCCCGAGCCCATCCAAAGCAGCGGCTTCCAGCATCAAACTATCGTTGATGATGAGCGGCCCATTCATTCTGACCACAAGCTCCTCGCTGTCGCGCTCGAACTCCCAGGCATACAATCCACCTCCTGTGGTTTGCCGGTAGCTAATACCCCGGTGGTCGCCGAGATCGCGGGGCGTCATCGGGATTGTGCGGTTCTGGAAGTAGGACGGCGATCCCACGACCGCCATGCGAAGGTCAGGGCCGATCCTGACGGCAACCATGTCCTTTTGAACCTGTTCTCCAATGCGAATACCGGCGTCGAACCGGCCGGCCACGATATCCGTCAGGCCCTCGTCAAGAATGACCTCCATTTCAATATCCGGGTATTCAGCCAAGAATGTTGTCATGACAGGCCAAAGCACGCTCATGGCGGCATATCGAAACGTCGTGATGCGGATAGTGCCCGCCGGCTTGTCACGAAGTGAGGTGACGGCAGCGATCTCGCTTTCGATGTGTTCGAAGGCAGGGCGGAGGTTCCGAAGCATACGCTCTCCGGCATTGGTCAGCGACAAGCTTCGCGTAGTGCGTGAGATTAGCCGCACCCCCAGCCTCTGCTCCAGCATCCTGACTGAGTAGCTGACGGCAGACTGGGAAAGTCCCAGCTTGGCAGAGGCGCGCGTGAAACTTCCGGCCTCGGCGACGGCGATGAAGGCTGCAAGCTCGCTGAAATCACCGTGCCTCATTTATCTCCCTCATTTCTAACTTCATGCCGATTATACCAACTAATCAAAGTTTGTCTTCATTGCTACCTGTCATTTCACAAACCGCTTGAACGGCATGCAAGAGAGACAATGATGATGGAAGCCGCCCCCGCACTATTTGAACCCTTCGTTTTCGCCAATGGGATCACGCTTCGAAACAGGGTCGTCATGGCTCCGATGACGACGTGGTCAGCCAATGACGACGGAACAGTCTCGGATGAGGAAGTGTCCTACTATCGACGTAGGGTGAACGGCGTTGGCCTCGTTCTAACGGGTTGCACGCATGTCTTGCCCAATGGCATCGGGTTCACGGGCGAATTCGCTTCTTATGATGACAGCTTCACACCAAGCCTCCGGCGTCTGGCGGAGGCGGCCAAAAGTGGCGGTGCGCCAGCGATTCTTCAAATTTTTCACGCCGGCAGCAAGGCCGTGCCGGCGCTTATCCCGGACGGAGACGTTGTCAGCGCCAGTTCGCTGCAAGTTTCACCCGGTCCTTTCAATCCAGGCGGCGGCACGACGCGCGCACTGAGCCACGAGGAAATCCTTGATGTGATTTCTGCTTTCGGCGAAGCAACCCGCCGCGCTATCGAAGCCGGCTTCGATGGGGTCGAACTGCATGCGGCCCACGGCTTTCTGATCCAGAACTTTTACTCGCCGCTCCACAATTATCGCGACGACGAATGGGGAGGCTCGCTGGAAAAGCGGATGCGGTTTCCGCTCGCCGTGGTCCGCAACGTGAGGCGGGTGATAGGCACACACGCGACGCGTCCGTTTCTTCTGGGATACCGGGTCCCGCCGGAAGAACCTGAAGAGGGCGGCCTTCGTATTGAAGACACCTACGAACTCATCGAGCATCTGATCGACGGCGGCGTCGACTACATCCATGCTTCGCTGACGAGCGTACTCGAAGCCCAACCACTCGAAGCCATCGCCGATCGTCCTATCGCTGAACTGATCGCCGCCATGGTAGCGGGGCGCGTTCCGGTTATCGCCGCTGGCCAGATCAAGTCACCCCAACAGGCGGAAAGCGCCCTTCATCTGGGCCTTTCGCTTGTGGCTGTAGGCCAAGGGCTGGTGATAAACCCGGAGTGGGTCGAACTTTCACGCAGTGGCAATGAGAAGCTGATCGAGAACGAGATCAGGACCACGACAATCCCGGAAATTGCCCTTCCGGCCAAACTCTGGGGCGTCATCGAGGCGGCCACCGGCTGGTTCAACATCAACGATGATCACGAAGAGCAGCGGCAGAAGGCCACCGCATAGAGCATCGGCACACAATCTTCGCATGAAGGAAAATTCGATGAGTAAGGTTTGGTTGATCACAGGAGCCGGGCGCGGCATGGGCCTGGATTTCGCAAAGGCGGTTCTGGCTGTTGGCGACAAACTCGTTGCAACCGGCCGCAACCCGGAGCGCGTTGCCAAGGCGATCGGCCAGTCGGAAAATCTGCTCGTCGTCACACTGGATGTAACCAAGCCGACCGACGCGGACTCTGCCGTCAAGGCCGCACTCGAGCGCTTTGGTCGCATCGACATATTGGTCAACAATGCCGCAAACTTCTACTCAGGCTATTTTGAGGAGCTGACGCCGCCTCAGATCGATCTGCAACTGGCGAGTAGTCTCCTCGGCCCCATGAGTGTCACCCGCGCCGTCCTGCCGGTGATGCGCCGGCAGGAATCCGGCAAGATCATCTCGATCTCATCGACGGCCAGCCTGCTGGGCTTTGAGTTTTGCAGCGCTTACTCTGCCGCGAAGTTTGCCCTCGATGGTTGGATGGAATCGCTGCAGCCCGAAGTGGCGCCGTTTGGTATCGAAACGATGATCGTCAATCCGGGCTTCTTCCGCACGGAATTGCTGACTGACGAATCAACTCAATATGCTCCGTCATCTGTCAGCGACTACGACGAAAGGCGCGCCCAACACCTGGCATTCTGGAAGTCCGCCAACGGCCAGCAGAGCGGCGATCCCGCAAAACTCGCCCAAGCGCTGATCACCCTGGTCAACCAACCGGAGCTACCCCGCCGGTTCATCGCCGGAGCTGATGCTGTTGGCATGGTGGAACAGAAAATCGCGCTGTTGAAGCAACAGATCGATGCCTACCGGGACCTTTCAAGTTCGCTTGCCTTTGACGTGAAATCCCAAGCCTGAAACGACGCTTTGCTGATGCTCAGTAATTCTTCATGGCAAGATGCGGCATGCCACCGTCAAGAAATTCCGCGCCATAGGCAACGAAGCCGAAACGCTCGTAAAGCGGCAGCTTGTCCGCCTGCGCAGTGGGATAGAAGCGGTTGCCGCGCGCGTCGCGGTGCAGTTCCATTGCACGCCCGATCATATCAGCCGCAATGCCGCGGCCGCGCCATCGGCCGGCAACCGCAACCCGGCCGATCTTCACATGTTCCTCGGCGTAAATCACCCGTAGCGTGCCGGAGACTTCGCCCGCCGTGACGGCTACGAGATGATGGGCGCTGAGATCGTCGGCATCGAATTCTTCGACTTCGGGAACCTTCTGCTCATGCACGAAGATAGCGCGCCGCAGCCGGAAGGCCTCATTGCAGAGCGTACTGAAAACCGGGACGCTGAGGATCGCCGTTTCCATCACCATCCTTGCCTCCCTCAGGGATACGGCCCAAAGCCCTCCGCCGGACCAGCGAAGGGCTGCCGGCAAAATCAGCCGGGCTTCTTCTTTGAAAACTTGTTCTTCGGTGCGCCGCCGCCCTTGCCCTCATATTTGGGGCCTTCGAATTTCGGCTTGTCGGACTTCGGCCCATCGAAAGGGGGTTTGCCCGGCTTCTTGCTCCAGGGCTTGATATCCCGTCTTTCCCCGCCGCTATTGTCGGCCGCGACATATCCGCCGCCCGGACCCTTGCCGAACTTGTTCTTCGGCCGCTCGCCGCGGAACGAATCATCCGGCCGCTCGTCGCGCGATGGCTTGCCGGCATAGGGCTTCGGCGCAGGCGCCCGGCTGAAATCCGGCGTGCCGGAAAGCCTGGTCACGCGGATGCCGCGTTCGAGCGCCTTGTTCGGACCGATCGCCGCCAGGAAGCTTTCCGCACTTGCCGCGGCGATCTCCACGAAAGTTTCCTCGGGCTGCATCTTGATCGCGCCGATCTCGCGCTTCGTCACATTGCCGTTGCGGCAGAGCATCGGGATCAGCCAGCGCGGCTCGGCATTCTGCTTGCGCCCGACCGAGACGGAAAACCAGACGCTGGCGCCAAAATCTTCGCGCGGTCCCTTCTGCGCCGGCTCGTAGGGCTCGGCATTGTCGCGGCGCTTGCGGCTGCGGTCGTCCTGCACTGTAACTTCGATCAGATCTTCCGGCGCCGAATGATTGGTGCGGTAAAGACGTAAGAAAGCGGCGGCGAGCTTTTCGGCGCCGTGGCTGGCGAGAAGCTGCTGTACCAGCCCCTGCTCTTCCTCCTGCGGCGTTTCGTTGAAGATCGGATCGGCGAGCAGCCGCTCGTCGTCGCGCTCGCTCACTTCCTCGGCCGAGGGCGGCCGCGCCCAGGCAGCCGAAATACCGGCATTCTCGAGCAGGCGCTCTGCCTTGCGCCGTGCATTCAGCGGCACGATCATGGCGCTGATGCCCTTGCGTCCGGCCCGGCCGGTTCGGCCGCTGCGGTGCAGCAGCGTGTCCGGATTGGTCGGCAGGTCGGCATGGATGACGAGATCGAGCCCCGGCAGGTCGATGCCGCGGGCGGCAACGTCAGTCGCGATGCAGACGCGGGCGCGCCCGTCGCGCATCGCCTGCAGCGCGTGGGTGCGCTCGTTCTGCGTCAGCTCGCCGGAAAGCGCCACAACGGCGAAATTGCGGTTGTTGAACCGCGCCGTCAGATGGTTCACGGCGGCACGCGTCGAGCAGAACACGATGGCATTGGTCGCCTCGTAATAGCGCAGCACGTTGATGATCGCATTCTCGCGGTCGCTCGGGGCAACCATCAGCGCGCGATATTCGATGTCGATATGCTGCTTTTCCTCGGCCGCGGTGCTGATGCGCACGGCATCGCGCTGGTAGCTCTTGGCAAGCTTAGCGATCGCCGCCGGCACCGTTGCCGAAAACATCAGCGTCCGGCGTTCGTCCGGCGCCGCATCGAGGATGAATTCGAGATCCTCACGGAAGCCGAGATCGAGCATCTCGTCGGCCTCGTCGAGCACGGCGGCCTTGAGTTCCGACATGTCGAGCGCCCTGCGGCGGATATGGTCGCAAAGCCGGCCGGGCGTGCCGACGACGATATGGGCGCCGCGTTCGAGCGAGCGGCGCTCGCTGCGGATGTCCATGCCGCCGACGCAGCTGACGATCACCGCGCCGGTCATCTCAAAGAGCCATTCGAGCTCGCGCTTCACCTGCAGGGCAAGCTCGCGCGTCGGGGCAATGACGAGGGCGAGCGGCGCGGCGGCATTGCCGAAGCGCTCCCTGCCTTCGAGCAGCGTCGGCGCCAGCGCCAGGCCGAAGGCGACGGTCTTGCCGGAGCCGGTCTGGGCCGAGACCAGCGCGTCGGAAGCGGCGAGCGCCGGATCGAGCATCGCCTTCTGCACCGGGGTGAGTTCGGCGTAACCGCGCTTCTGCAACGCCTTGGCGATCGCCGGAACGACGCCGTTAAATTCTGTCATGAGTTCGATCTTTCGGAGCTGTCAGGCGCGTTGCTGCGCCATGGCCGGAGCCAGCCGGCGGGGTATTTGCGCCGTTCCTAGCCGCTCCCGCGGCGATTGTCAAAGCGTGCGGCTACGCCACAGCCAGGCGTCGATGCGGCTTGCCCGGCCGCGCAGCGCCGTTTCCAACGGTCCCTCCATCCGGCCGGACTGCGTGAGCACGCTATTAGGGCCGGCGGCGCGGACGATTTCGGCGCTCAAGGCAAGTTCGACGCCATGGCGGGCGGCGACCTCCATCAGCCGGCTGCCTACATTGATGGTGTCGCCTGCCGCCGTGATCTGCTGCCGGTCGCCGGTACCGAGACGCGAGGCGACGATCGGGCCGCAATGGGCGCCGACCTTGAAGCCGATCTTCTTCGGGGCAAAGCCCGCATGCGCTTGAAGCCAGGCCCGTGTGCGCTCGCACAGGCTGACCGCGCAGGCAGCGGCGCGGGCGGCATCGTCATCGGCGGGCTCCGGCAGGCCGAACAGGATCATCGCCCCGTCGCCCATGAAGCTGGTGATGGCGCCGCCATGGGCGCGCGCCTCCTCGTCGACCAATTCGAAGAAGCCGCTCAGCATCTCGCTCACCGCCACCGGCCCGACATTTTCGCTGAGGCCGGTGAAGCCCGAGAGATCGATGAAGATGACGGCGGCGTTCTGGCGTACTGGCGCGGCGAGAAAATTCGGATCTCGCGCCAGCCACTCGCCAAGGCCAGGCGCCTCGATGCGCTGCAGGAGCGCGCTCTGCTCGGCGAAATGACGGGCGCGGCCACGGTCGAGCCAGAGTTCGGCCGCGCCATAAGCCAGCGCCGGCGGCAGTGCTGCGGCGATCGGCAGCGCCGCACTCAGCCAGTAGCCATGCGCGAAGGCCGACAAATTGAGCATCGCCCAGACGATCAGCGTCAGCACGATGATGATGTAGCCTGCCGCACTCCGGCGCCAGGCGACCAGCGACACGAGCACGATCGCCAGTCCGACGGCGGTGGCGGCATCGATCAGCCGCATCCGGTGGTCGCGCACCATGCCGTCGCCAGTGACGAGATGGGTGATCGCCGTCGACATTACCTCGACGCCCGGCATGACGGGATCGAACGGCGTCGGGAAGACGTCGCCGCCGCCAGTCACCGTCGAACCGATGACGACGATACGACCAGTGACCGCATCCGCCGAAAGCTTGCCATCAAGCGCATCGGCGGCGCTGAAGGTGGCGATGCTGCCATGCCCGCCATAAAAGGTCACCGGCAGGCGCTGGCCGACATCGGTGGGAATTCGCAGCTTTCCGAGCATGATGGCATCGGGTTCGATCGTGGGATCGACGCCGAGCGCCACCGACGCGACACGCAGCGGAAAAGCTGGATCCAGCCGGTCTGCGGCACGCGAGATCAGCGGAATGAAGCGCGGCGTGCCAGTCTGGTCGGTTGCGACATTGACGATGCCGACCGCGGCGGCCTCGGCAAAGCGCGGAAGCGGCAACAGCAGCTGGTTTGCCTCAGGGATGGCTGCAAGCGGATCGCCGGCCGTATCCGTGACCCGCTGGCGGCTTTGCGCGAAAGTGGCCGCAGCCGCAATCACGCTCGGCCCCTGGCGCAAGGCAGCAGTCAGCGCCGCATCACCCGCCTCCGGCCCCGGATCGACCAGCAGAATATCGATCGCCAGGGCCTTCGGCTTCAACGCGGTGATCGCGCCGGCGAGGCGCGCAAGTGTCGCCCGATCGAGCGGATAGCCGTGCGCCCTAGCGGTGCGGTCGTCGATCGCAACGATCGAGACGACGGGAGGCGGTGTTTTCGCCCCGACGATGGCGCTGCGGATATCGACAAGCGAGGCTTCCATCCGATCGAGAAGGCCGCTTTCGGCATTGAGATTGACATAGCCGAGCGCAGCTCCCCAAAGACCGGCGAGCAGCAGCGCGATCACTGTCAGCAAGCGATGGTTCATGGGACTTATTGGCCGAGGCGGGCAAGAAGGGCAGCGGCGCGCGGCGCCGGCCAGCGACGCACGACGAGGGGTTCCGTTCCGCCGGTAACGTCGACGCCCTCGCCCGGCGACAGCACCACCGCCTCGCCGGCCGGCCGGCGGACTGCGACGCTGCCTCTGACGACCAGCACCGAGGTCTTGCCGCCTGCGACATCGACAGCCCATTGGGTGCCGCGCACGGCAGCGATCGCCTGCGGCGTCACGACCTGGAAACCACCCGCGTGCTGACTGCTGTCGACATCGACGAGGATGGCCTTGCGCCGCAGCGACGCCGAATCAGGGCTGCCGTCGCGGTTGCGGTCGACGAGGCTGTAGGCGGCTCCGGCCTCTGCCGTCACCGTGACGCCGCCGGGACAACTGAGCACCTGGCGGGCGCCGGCATCACGCGATACGGTGCAGCCGGCAGACTGCGCAAAGGCCGCCGCATGCGGAATGAGGCCGATAGCGAGCGCGGCGGCAAGCAGGCTGCGAAGCGTCGTATTCATGGAAAGTCCCCTTGACCGTGCGGAACAGCTCTTTTGGAAAGCGCCCGCCAACCGTCTTCTTCCATATGAGGCATGATAGCCGAATTCAAATATTTCCCTAGGCAAAAAAAGCAAACCGGCGCAATCGCCGGCGGAATTCTTACGTTCTACTATCCGTTTCAAGCACCGGTCCGGCATAACGCGCCCGCGGCCTAATCAATTCGCCGCTGTCGATCTGCTCCATCGCATGTGCAAGCCAACCGGCGGAACGGGCAAGCGAGAAAATGATGATCGGCGCCTCCCTTGGGAGATCGAAGGCGGCGGCCATTGCGGCAAGCGCGAAATCGACGTTGACCTTCTCGCCGACCATCTCCTCGCCCACTTCCCGGACCTCGGCAAACTGCGGCGGCAGAGGGAAGTGCGACAGCAGCGCCAAGGCTCTGACATCGCCATCGGGATAGAGCGGATGGCCGAAGGCCGACAGGCGATTGCCCTGGGCAAGCGTACGGCGAATCGCCTGCTCCGCCCCGAGCGTGGAAGCGGTCTCGATCAAGGCGTCGACGCCTTGCCAGGCGCCGCCGTGCAGCGGCCCTGTCAACGTCGCCAGACCGGACAGCACGGCGGCTGAAAGGGCAGCACCTGCCGATGCCGTGACCCGCGCCGCAAAGGTCGAGGCGTTGAGTTCGTGATCGGCAAGCAGCACCAGCGCGCGACGCAGGCAATCGGCAGCATCCGGCCGCTGCCAGCTTGCCGCAAGCCGCAAATGCAGCGGCTGGTCGAAAGGTCCCGGCGCGAGCGCATCGGCGACGGTACGGAGAACGCCACTTGCTTCACGGCGAAGTGCTGCCTGCGAGCGACCGAGCGATGGCAGATCCGATGTCACCCGCCCTGCCAGCGCCAGGAACGCCGCCTGAAGCGACGGAGCGGCATGCCCGGTTCCGCTGCCGGAGGAGAGTATTTCCGCGCCGTTCCAGAGCAGCGCCGCCGTCTGCTCCAGCGTCGCGACTTCAGCGAAACCGGCCGCATCCTTTCCGCGATAGAAAAGCCGTCCGCCGATGATGGTGGAAATTGCCGACGACAAAACCGGATCGCCCCAGCGGATCGCCTCGGCGGCCACCGTTTCAGTCTTGCGGCGGCCGGCATGGCGTTCGGCAAGCCGCGTCACGTCGGAAGCCTGGTAGAGGCTGCGGCGCGGGTCGGCGGGATCGGGCTTGGCGCGGATGCGCCCACGGCTGACATTGGCATAGAGCGTCTGCGGCTTGGTCTTCAGCGCCTGCAGCGCCTCCTCGGCGGTCAGCCACGACATCGGAGCCTCACATTGATCAATTGCGTCAAGATTGACGTCAATGAAACTAGGTCGGATCATCCGGACCGTAAAGGAGAAACAACATGAAAAACGGCTTGGAAGATGTCATTGCTGCCGAAACGCAGCTTTCGGATGTCGATGGCGAAGCGGGACGACTGATCATCCGCGGTGTATCGCTGGATCACCTAGTTGCAGACGGCACCTATGAAGGCGTCGCCGCCCTGTTGCTCGATGGGCTGATGGAAAAAAGCTTCGACGAAGCGGAATTGCGCGACTGGTTGGCGCAGGCGCGAACGAGGATTTTCGGCCATATCAAGGCCGCCGATGCCGCCCTGCTCGCTTTGCCTCCTGTTGATGCGATGCGGGCGCTGATCGCCCGCCTGCCCGACGGCGAGGATTTCGATACTGCGCTCAGCCTTCTGGCTGCGCCCGCAGTTTTCCTGCCGGCGATCCTTCGCATGCAAAGCGGCAAAAGACCGATCGCGCCCGACGCCTCGTTGCCGCAGGCGGCCGATATCCTGCGTATGCTGACCGGAAAATTGCCGACCAGGGAGCAGACGGCGGCACTCGACACCTATCTCGTGACGATATCAGACCATGGCCTCAATGCCTCGACCTTCGCATCACGCGTCATTGCCTCGACGCAGGCCGGCCTCACTTCTTCCGTGCTCGCCGCACTGAGCGCGCTGAAAGGGCCGCTGCACGGCGGCGCGCCCGGTCCTGTGCTCGACATGCTGGATGCGATCGGAACGGCGGAGAATGCTTACTCGTGGCTCGGCGAAGCGCTCGACCGCGGCGAAAGGCTGATGGGCTTCGGCCACCGCATCTATCGCGTCCGCGATCCGCGCGCCGATGCACTGAAGGGAGCGCTGAAGCCGCTGATATCAACCGGACAGGTAAACAGCGCCCGCGGTACATTGGCCGAAGCCGTGGAGGCCTCTGCATTGGCCATCTTGAAGGCACGCAAACCGAACCGGCCGCTCGACGTCAATGTCGAGTTTTATACCGCGCTGCTGCTCGAAGCGCTCGGCTTTCCCCGCGAGGCCTTCACCGGCGTCTTCGCGATCGGCCGCACCGTCGGATGGCTGGCCCATGCCCGCGAACAGGCGCTCGACGGCCGGCTGATCCGGCCGCGCTCGGTCTATATCGGGCCGCTACCGGCGGCTGCCTGAAGATTGAATTCGGCGGCAGCATGTCCTGCCGCCGATCCCTAACCGCCGACGAAAGCGGCCAGATTGCCGAGCGTCGAGCGGCACCCTTCCTCATTGTCTTCGAGGCGGATCCCGGACGGAATATTGTCACAGAACATCGTCACATCGGTGCCTCCATCCGCAGGCGACAACATCGTGCTGACGGTCATCTCGCCGGAAAAGCCCTCGTCCTCGGAATCGAAGACCGTTGCCCAGACGATCCGTTCATCCGGCACGAGCTTGGCAAAGCGGCCTTCGAACCTGTCTGTCTTGTCGGAGGTCTTGCCCGGTTGCGATGTCTCGTCGTCGGGATAGACGAGCGACATGCAGAAGGCGCCGCCTTCCCTGCCCTCGAAGGCATGGACAATGCCCTTCATCGTATCGGGCGGAAGCCAGGTGGCGACCGCGTCTGCATCGAGGAAGGCGCGGTAGATGCGCTCGCGCGGCGCTGCGATGAAGCGTGAGACGGTCGTGCTGCGTGAAGGGGTCATGCCGGCAAGTTAGCGCAGGCACGGATGTTATCCAGATCGCGCCTGAAACAACGCGATCTGGTTTGCATGCATCAGACGAGGCGGCTCTGTTCCGTCGCCGCTTCTATGAAGCTGGCAAACAGCGGATGCGGGTCGAGCGGCCGGCTCTTCAGTTCCGGGTGGTACTGCACGCCGATGAACCAGGGATGATCCGGATATTCGATCGTCTCCGGCAGCACGCCGTCCGGCGACATGCCGGAGAAGACCAAGCCGCAGTTTTCGAGCCGATCCTTGTAATCGATATTGACCTCGTAGCGGTGGCGGTGACGCTCGGAAATATCGGTGGAACCGTAGATATCCGAGATCTTCGTGCCCTTCTTCAGCGCCGCCTTGTAGGCGCCGAGGCGCATCGTGCCGCCGAGATCCCCGGCTGCCGTGCGCTTCTGCAACTCGTTGCCCTTGACCCATTCGGTCATCAGGCCCACCACCGGCTCTTTCGTCGGGCCGAATTCGGTCGAGGAGGCACCGGAAACGTCGGCGAGATTGCGCGCCGCCTCGATGACCGCCATCTGCATGCCGAAGCAGATGCCGAAATACGGCACCTTGCGTTCGCGGGCAAAGCGGGCAGCATGGATCTTGCCCTCCGAACCGCGTTCACCGAAGCCGCCGGGCACCAGGATGCCGTGCACCTTTTCGAGATAGGGCGCCGGATCTTCCTTTTCGAAGACCTCGGACTCGATCCATTCAAGATTGACTTTGACGCGATTGGCGATGCCGCCGTGATGCAGCGCCTCGATCAGCGATTTATAGGCATCCTTGAGGCCGGTATATTTGCCGACGATCGCGATCGTCACCTCGCCCTCCGGCGTGCGGATACGATTGCAGACCTCTTCCCACGGGTCGAGCCGCGGCTTCGGCGCCGGCTCGATACCGAAGGCCGCGAGCACTTCGTCGTCGAGGCCTTCCTTGTGGTAGGCTATCGGTACATCGTAGATGTTGGCGACGTCGAGAGCCTGGATGACGGCAGACGGGCGAACGTTGCAGAACAACGAGAGCTTGCGGCGCTCGGCTTCCGGAATTTCGCGGTCGGCCCGCACCAGCAGGATATCGGGATGAATGCCGAGCGCCTGCAGTTCCTTCACCGAATGCTGCGTCGGCTTGGTCTTGAGCTCGCCGGCGGCCGGAATATAGGGCATCAGCGTCAGGTGAACGTAGACGGCGGTACCGCGCGGCAGGTCGTTGCCGAGCTGGCGGATCGCTTCCATGAACGGCATCGCTTCGATGTCGCCGACCGTGCCGCCGATCTCGCAGATGACGAAATCGTAGTCGTCATTGCCCTCGATGACGAAATCCTTGATCTCGTTGGTGACGTGGGGGATGACCTGCACGGTCGCACCGAGATAGTCGCCGCGCCGTTCCTTGTCGATGATGTTCTTGTAGATGCGGCCGGTGGTGATGTTGTCGGTCTTGGTCGCCGAACGCCCCGTAAAGCGTTCGTAGTGACCGAGATCGAGATCGGTTTCCGCGCCGTCGTCGGTGACGAAGACCTCGCCGTGCTGGGTCGGGCTCATCGTGCCCGGGTCCACGTTCAGATAGGGGTCGAGCTTGCGAAGCCGAACCCGATATCCACGGGCCTGCAGCAACGCTCCGAGAGCCGCGGCCGCAATTCCTTTTCCGAGAGAGGAAACCACGCCGCCAGTGATGAATACGTATCGCGCCATGGGATTCACCGGATACCTTTTCAAAAACGATTCCACCAGCCCAAAAATTCTTTTCCAGAACTTTCGATGCGTGGCGCAGGAATCTGAACAAAAGAAAACCGGCAGACCCGAGGGCCTGCCGGCGTTTATGTCGAAGACCGGCTTACTGTCCCGTCGGGACGCCGGAGGGCTGAGCCGGTGCCGGCGCGGCCGGAGCTGCGGGCGTTGCCGGAGCAGTCGTTGCCGGAGCAGTCGTTGCCGGAGCAGTCGTTGAAGGTGCGGTGGCTGCCGGGGCCTGAGTTGCCGGAGCCCCAGTTGCCGGCGTCTGAGCGGCGGGAGCCTGCGGTGCGGGCGTCGCCGCCCCGCTGCTCGGAACGCCGTTGCCGGCCGGCTGGGTTGCTGGAGCCTGTGCGCCACCGCCGAGCGAATCGAGAATGCCGTTGCCCTGGCCGCCTGTAGCCGGAATGCGATCGAGAATGTCGCTCGGACGGCCCTCGTAACGCGTCAGGATGCCGAGGCCGAGCGAGGTCAGGAAAAACAGGGTCGCAAGGATCGCGGTGGTGCGCGTCAGCGCATTGGCCGTGCCGCGGGCCGACATGAAGCCGGAACCGCCGCCGATGCCGAGGCCGCCGCCTTCCGAGCGCTGAATGAGCACGACGCCGACAAGGGCGAGCACGATCATGAGATGGATGACAATCAATACGGTCTGCATGGGTCCAGTCCTGCCCGCCTGGAGACGGACATAAGTAAGAATTCTGGCGGCTCTTTACATGAGGCTTTCATCTATTCCAAGCCCTTCGGCCCGGAATAAAACTAGGAATAAGCAATGCCTCAGGCGAGCAGCGCCTCATAGGCCCGGTAGATGGCGAGGAAGTCGGCCGCTTTCAAGCTCGCTCCGCCGATCAGCGCGCCGTCGACATTGGCGATGCCCATCAGCTCATGGGCATTGGCCGGCTTGACCGATCCGCCATAGAGAAGACGCATCTTGCGGCCTTCGTCGCCGAAGCGAGCCGCGAGCTCTGCCCGCATGAAGGCATGCGCCTTCTCGACATCACCTGATGTCGGCGTCACACCGGTACCGATCGCCCAGATCGGCTCGTAGGCGATAACTGTGGTCTCGGCGGTGGCGCCGTCCGGAACGGAGGCGGAAAGCTGGCGCTTGATGACGTCGAGCGCCTGGCCTGTCCGGCGTTCATCCGCCGTCTCACCGATGCAGATGATCGCCGTCAGCCCTGCGGCAAAGGCGGCCTCCGCCTTGGCGCGGACCAGATGGTCGGTTTCGGCATGGTCGGTGCGCCGCTCGGAATGGCCGACGATGACATAGGTGCCGAAACAATCGGCAATCATCTCGGCCGAGATGTCGCCGGTATGCGCACCGGACGGGTTCTGATGGCAGTCCTGAGCGCCGATCGCCAGCGGGCTGTCGGTGCACAGTGCCGTCGCCACATAGAGCAGCGTCGCCGGCGGGCAGATCAGCGCTTCGACCTTGTCGGCCAGCGGCGGATGAACACCCTCGGCGATCGCCTTGATCTGATCCAGGGAGGCACGCATGCCATTCATTTTCCAGTTTCCCGCCACAAGCGGGCGCACGTCAGGGGTCATGCTGGCCTTCCACAATCTGCATATGCCTTGGGCAATATCAAAAGCTTGTGGCAAAGAAAAGCATCATGCCCCTGACGTAAGGGGAATCTCGTCGATCCCGCGCATATTTCTGCCGAAAACCGCCCTTTCGGCATTTTTGCGCATGGCGTGATCGCAAAAACCGCCGCACATTTTTGCGCGACATGCTTTAGCCAGCCAGAATCCAGTTCAAAACCCGACGCCAGTCGATCATCCGGATCGGCGTCCCGTGATTGCCGGTCTGAAAAAGCGTGAAACGCGCCGGATATTTTGCCTTGTGCAGGCTTTCGAACAGCGCCTGCTGGTCTGTGGCTGCATAGACCGGATCGCGGCTGCCATGGGCGAACCAGAGCGGCAGCTTCGCCTTGTAGAAGGCGCTCCTGGTGAAATCGGGATCAGTGACCCCGCTCATGATCAGCATGCCCTTAAGCCGCTTGACGCTGTCACCATCGCGCGCAATGCCCCAGCAGACCTGGCTGCCCATCGAGGCGCAGGAAAGGATGATGGGCCGGCCGGGCGATTGCGCGCCGGCATGGCGGATGAGGCCGGCAATCGCCGCAACGCCGCTGCTGTCGAAGCTTTTGACCGTCGGCGAATAATAAACGCCGCCATTGCCGGCGACGAGGTTCTTCAGCCGGTTGAAATTGCCGCCGAAGCTATAGTCGTTGGCGCCGAGCCGGCGATCGCCGTCGCGCCCATGGATGAAAATCACCGTGAAAGCGGCACTCTGAGCAGGTCCCACCCTGGTGACATCAAGCTTGATGCCGTCGAGGGACAGCGTCTCGTCCGCTTGCGCCTTGCGGATGCCGAGCGCCACATATTTCTGCTGCACACGCTTTTGCGGGATCTGGTCGCGGCCGTTGATATCGCGCATCTCGTCATAGTCGATGAGCTCGAAGGCGCCGTTATCGCCGGTCTGCAACACGGTCTGCTTCGAAAACAGATCATCCTTGAACGGCGTCAGCACATCGGCTGCCTGCGCTGGTCCACTGGCGGACAGCACGGCTGCGGATAGGAAAAACGCCGCAATTGCGGTGATGATCGTGCAATGACTTGTGGACATTCGCATTCGGATGGTTCCTGAAGCCGGCCGCCGCTTGCCATTCTGCGCCCGGCAACGCAAATCATTGAGGAAAAGGCCGCCAAGTCCGGCGGTGTCGCGTATAGGTGTGCTTTCTGGCAAAATCTGCCTGATTCGCAAACGTGGCATGAAATGCGGTGATTTTGGGTCGGCGGCGGATGCCCGCCCAAGCCAGACCTAAGACAGGATGAAGATCTGAACGGCTCCATGGACGATAGCAACGACCTTTTTTCCGGAATGCCCCTCTCTGAAAAACGCGAGGAGGCGCAGAAGCCCGCCGCTCCGGTCGAACGGCCGCCGGCTCCGGCTGCGCCGGTCGCCGCAGCGCCCCCTGCTGCCGGAGCCTCAGCGCGCCCGGCACCCGCCGCCTCGAACTCGGATGATTACGGCGCCTCGTCGATCCGCGTCCTCGAAGGCCTCGAACCGGTGCGCATGCGCCCGGGCATGTATATCGGCGGTACCGATGAAAAGGCGCTGCACCACCTCTTTGCCGAAGTCATCGACAATGCGATGGACGAGGCGGTCGCCGGTCACGCCAATTTCATTGAGGTCTATCTCGACCTCGAGGGTTATCTGACCGTCTCCGACAACGGCCGAGGCATCCCGGTCGAGAACCATCCGCAGGTGCCGGGCAAGTCGACGCTCGAAGTCATCATGACCAAGCTGCATGCCGGAGGTAAATTCGACGGCAAGGCCTATGAGACCTCGGGCGGCCTGCATGGCGTCGGCGTTTCGGTCGTCAACGCGCTTTCCGACGACCTCGAAGTCGAGGTGGCGCGAAACCGCAAGCTCTACCGCCAGCGCTTCTCCCGCGGACTGCCGCAGGGCGGTCTCGAAGAGCTGGGTGACGTCCACAATCGCCGCGGCACCCGCGTGCGCTTCCATCCCGACCCCCAGATCTTTGGGGATCACATGAAGTTCGATGCCGCCCGCGTCTTCCGCATGGCGCGCTCGAAAGCCTATCTGTTTGGCGGCGTCGAAATCCGCTGGAGCTGTGAGTCGGGCGTGCTGCCCGAAGGCTCCGAGGTCCCTGACAAGGCCGTCTTCCACTTTCCCGGCGGCCTGAAGGACTATCTCCAGGCGACGATGGGCAAGGAGTTCACCGTCACCCGCGAGATTTTCGCTGGCAAGACGGAGAAGGTAAGCGGCCACGGCTCGATGGAATGGGCGATCACCTGGTATGGCGGCGATCCGCAGGTGCATTCCTATTGCAACACCATCCCGACGACCGAAGGCGGCACACATGAAGCGGGGCTGCGCATTGCGCTGACCAAGGGCCTGAAGGCCTATGCCGAGCTGACGCAGAACAAGCGCGCCGCGCAGATCACCACCGACGACGTGATGATCTCGGCCGTCGGCATGCTGTCGGTCTTCATTCGCGAGCCGGAATTCGTCGGCCAGACCAAGGACAGGCTTGCGACCGTCGAGGCGCAGCGCATCGTCGAGAACGCGTTGCGCGATCCCTTCGACCATTACCTTGCCGACAATCCGAACGAGTCTGCCAAGCTGCTCGACTGGGTGATCGAGCGCGCCGAGGAGCGCCTGCGCCGCCGCAAGGAAAAGGAAGTCAACCGCAAGACGGCAGTGCGCAAGCTGCGCCTGCCGGGCAAGCTCGCCGACTGCTCGCAGAACACCGCCGTGGGTGCCGAACTCTTCATCGTCGAGGGCGATTCGGCAGGCGGTTCGGCCAAGCAGGCGCGCAACCGCGCCAACCAGGCAATTCTGCCGCTGCGCGGCAAGATCCTCAACGTTGCCAGCGCCGGCCGCGAAAAACTCGGCGCCAACCAGCAGCTCGCCGATCTCGTCCAGGCTCTCGGCTG
This sequence comes from Rhizobium sp. SRDI943, assembly GCF_057653695.1. Lineage (NCBI taxonomy): Bacteria > Pseudomonadati > Pseudomonadota > Alphaproteobacteria > Hyphomicrobiales > Rhizobiaceae > Rhizobium > Rhizobium sp. SRDI943. Next base: position 2,061,809 of record NZ_CM172787.1, read on the forward strand.
CGGCACGCGTTCGAAATACCGCGACGAAGACCTGCGTTACGAGCGCATCATCGTCATGACCGATGCCGACGTCGACGGCGCCCATATCGCATCGCTGCTCATCACCTTCTTCTATCAGGAGATGCCGGAGCTGGTGCGCGGCGGCCATCTCTTCCTCGCCGTGCCGCCGCTCTACAAAATCACCCAAGGGGCGAAATCCGCCTATGCCCGCGACGACAATCATCGCGCCGAGCTGATGCAGACGGAGTTCAAGGGCAAGGCCAAGGTCGAGATCAGCCGCTTCAAAGGTCTCGGCGAAATGATGCCCGCCCAGCTCAAGGAAACCACCATGGATCCGTCCAAGCGCACCCTGCTCAAGGTGCTGATCGACGAGGTGGATTTCGAAGGCACCCGCGCCGCCGTAGACGATCTGATGGGCACCAAGCCGGAAGCCCGCTTCCGCTTCATCCAGGATCGCGCGGCTTTCGCTGAAAACCTCGATATTTAGGGCATGATGCTACCTAGTAGTACCTTCAGCTTGTTCCAAAAAATGGGCTCATCGCGCCGAGCCGTTTTGCGATAGATTTTCTACATTGTCCAAAACGCCGTGCCCGATTTGACTATTCCAGGGAGAACTTGCGGCCCAGGTAAGCGCGAATTGGCGCATCGAAACAAATGGATAAAACATGTGCCACTCCAACAGCGGCCAGGACGGTGACGCTCACGGTGATTAACCGTGGAATGAAGCCATCGGCAAAGTGTTCGAATTGAGCACCAAGTTGAAAAACAGGCTGATGGACCATGTAGAGGGGATAAGACAACTTTCCGAGATATCCAGCGAATGGCCGCTCCTCACTCAGTGGGACTGCAGCCGCTAGCGCCACCACGATCGGAATCACGATAGCGATGCAGATGAAATCGTAGATCTCTCTCGGGACCGTCACCGGAAAGAACAGAACACCGATCAGGACGAAAAGTGGGATTTGAGGCGGTATCGCTCCGACGCGACGATGGATCTGCCAGCGAAAGATGAGAACGCCGGCAAGGAACGAAAACCCAACTCTGACAAATCCTTCAAAGAACGCCCGCCAGCTGCCAAATCCAACTGGCCCGATAGTACCCTCGATCGCGACAATCTGGAAAAGCGCCGCCGCCAATAATACGAGAACTGCTATCTCATGCCACAAATGAAATCTTCGGCGAGCGACGGATCCGTAAGTCACGCTGGCGGCCATTTCAAAACAGAGGGACCAGAGCGGATTGTTAATCGCGAACGCCTCTTGCCCCACCAGAAGCCCCAGGGGCAATAGGAGCATTGCACCAACCGCAAGAATTGAAACGTCGGCGAAAGAAAGACTTGCCGTGGAAGCAAATAGCGACGCGAGTACGCCCAAGGCGACGCCAGCCGCGATCATGGGATAAAGCCGTACCACGCGCTTCAGGAAGAATGTACTGCTCGGCAAAACACCGGACTTCAATTTTTGGTCGTACCCATTTGCGATAACGAAGCCGCTAAGGCAAAAGAAGAAATCCACGCCCAGGTAGGCGTAGGAAAGACCGAAGCCAAAAATCTGGCTGGCGTGTAAGAGAGCCACCGATAACGCAGCTATTCCCCGAAGCTCGTCCAGAAAGATAAAGTGGTTCTTTGCTTGAACCGCTCGGCTAGCAAGATGGGAATCATCGGCCGAACCAGGATCCACTGCCCTACGGAATGCTGAAGCGGTCAACTCGTCGGCCACAATTGGGAGCCCTTCTTACCCATGTCTTTGATCAGCCGGAACGCCACGCATCTTGAACTCACCTGATCCATGAATGGCTTCGTCAGATATGCGAGCGCTGTCCGCTCACCGGTCTGTATGAAGGCCTCCACCGGCACGCCCGGAACAGGCGCCGCCCGACCAAGCCTCTGCCACTCGCCATCGGAAACCTCAGCCCGGACGACACAGCAAATGAGACGCGAACGTTGGTCCGCGGCCACGCTTAGCCCTCGCTTTAGATCACAAGCACCATCTTCCAAGTTGCAATTCAGCGCCGATGATCATCAAAAGATGATTATAAATTGAATTTATAAATGAAAAGTGAAACTTACATTTTTACCCTCATCAGAAGAAATAATGTATTAAAAATGCACTCTAGGGTCGAAAGGCTGAATGCGCCTGTGGGGCGGATGGAAACAGTGTAGCGCGCCGCATTTTAGCATTCACGATTTCACGGAACTGATGAAGAACCGTAACAACTCCGTCAAACAACCGGCGCATGAAGCGGTCGGCGCGCCTTCCTCGGAGGGCATTTGCGCCGGTCGAACCGTTTTCAACCCTTGCCGGATATTTGTCATGACCAAGCGTTTTCTCGCGGCTGCCGCTCTCGCCCTTCTGTCAAGCACAGTCTCCGCCAGCGCCACAGATATCGGCGCCACCTTCGCGACCGCCTGCCCCTTCGGAGATTGCGCCGCTGGCATCTCGCTCTCCTATCTCGGTGAATTCGTCATCCCCACAGGCCATATCGAAAACGGCGTCGAATTCGGCGGCATTTCTGGCCTCGATTTCGATGTCGCCACCGGCCATTATATCGCCATCAGCGACGACCGCTCGGAAAGAGGCCCGGCCCGCTTCTATGAACTCAACGTCGATGTCGACGCGTCGGGCCTTAAGCGCGTTTCGGTCGTCAAGCAGGTGACGCTGAAAGACAAGAACGGCGAGCTCTTCGTTGCCCGGACCGTCGATCCAGAATCGATCCGCCTTGGCAAGGATGGCATCTATTGGGGCAGTGAGGGCGACGGCAAGGCGCTGCTGGCGCCCTTCATCCGCGTCGCATCGCCGGACGGTTCCTTCGTCCGCGAATTCAAGCTGCCGGAGGGCTTTGCACCGACCGCAGACAAATCGACCGGCATCCGCGACAACCTCGCTTTCGAGGATCTCGCGGTCGCGCCCTCCGGCGATGTTTTCGTCGGTGTCGAAGCGGCCCTTTACCAGGACGGTCCGAACCCCTCGCTGACGTCGGGCAGCCTGTCGCGCATCGTCCGCTACGACGGCGCCACCGGCGCGCCGAAAGCCGAGTACGTCTATCCCGTCTCGCCGATCCCGAAGGCCGACGGCGGTAATGACAACGGCATGTCTGAAATGCTTGCCCTCGACGATCACCGCCTGCTCGCCGTCGAGCGGAGTTATGCCCAGGGCTTCGGCAACAGCATCGAGATCATGATGATGGATCTGACTGATGCCACCGATGTATCCGCCATCGCGTCCCTCGCCAAAAACGACCAGCGCGTCGTCCCTGTCCGCAAGAGCCAGGTCCTCGATTTGAGGGCGATCGGCCTCGTTCCCGACAATATCGAGGCCATGTCGCTCGGCAAGGCCAAGGACGGCACCGATCTTCTCATTCTCGGCTCCGACAATAATTTTTCGACCAGCCAGAAGACGCAATTCTATGCCTTCAAGGTTGTCAGCCGTCCGCAGCAGTAAGACGCCCGGGTCTGCGGGTCGAATAGCGACGCTTTGTATACGCTTTCATGGTGCGGACCTTGAAACCGCCGGGTTGATGGCCCATAACCAGAGTACAAGAGAAAGAAGAGGCGCGCGTGGGTGTGTTCGACCGTCAGAAAAGCAATCATGAACCGCGATGGCTCGGATCGTCGGCGCAAACGCGCACGCCGCTGATTCCCTCGATTTCGGCGGCGCGCTGGTTGCTGGTCCTGGTCGTTGCTGCCGGCGTCTATTTCTTCTACGGCTTCCTCGTGCCGGTGCTCGCAGCCCTCGTCATCGGCTTTGCCAGCTGGCCGCTCTACCGCAAACTTCTTGCCCGCGTCGGCGGCAATACGACGATCGCCGCGACCATCGCGATCATCATGATCATCACCTTCCTGGTCATCCCGATCGGGCTTGCGGTCACCTATACGACGGGCGAAGTGCGCACCTGGGTCACCTGGGCGATCCATGCCAACCGCGTCGGCGCCCCGACGCCCGACTGGATCGTCGCACTGCCTTGGGCCGGTGCCTATCTCAATGAAGTCTGGACGAGATATATCGGCAGCCCCGGCGCCCTCGGCGAAGTCATCCAGGCGGTCAGCGGCGCCAATATCGGCAACATATACCGCGCCGTGCTCGCGGCCGGGGGCGGCGCCTTCCATCTGCTGCTGACCCTGCTCTTTATGCTGATCGCGCTGTTCTTCGTCTATCGCGACGGTTTTTCCTTTTCCAAGCAGATCGACATGCTGGGCGAGCGCATCCTGCCCAACCGCTGGGAGCGCATTTCCCGCGTCGTGCCGGCGACGATCAGCTCCACCGTCATGGGCATGACGCTGATCGCGATCGGAGAAGGCATCGTGCTCGGCCTTGCCTACTGGATTGCCGGCGTGCCCTCGCCGGTGACGCTCGGCGTTTTGACCGGTGTGATGGCGCTGATACCGGGCGGTGCGCCGCTCTCCTTCACGCTGGTCTCCATCTATCTGCTGGCGAGCGGCTCGCATGTCGCCGGCATCGGTCTCTTCGTCTGGGGGACGGTCGAGCTCTTCATCGTCGACAAGACCTTGCGGCCGAAACTCGTCGGCGGTCCGATCAAGCTGCCCTTCCTACCGACCTTCTTCGGCCTCGTCGGCGGCGTCAAGACGATGGGTTTCCTCGGCCTCTTCATCGGCCCGGTGCTGATGGCGCTGATCGTCGCCATCTGGCGCGAGTGGATCCACGAGGCCCGCAACGCCGATAAGAGCGAAACCGGGCCGCAGATCATCATCGACGAACAGGCCCCGCCGCCGGTCCCCGGTTCGCCGAAAACCATGCCGCGCGTCGCCGAAGGCTGAACATGGCTTCGCAGACCGGCTAACCCAGCCGCTTTTCCATGAACAGGCTGAGCGGATCCGGCAGATAGCTGCCGAAAGGCTCGATTTCCCGATATCCGTATTTGCGGTAGAGAGCGATCGCCTCGGGCTGGTAGATGCAGGTTTCGAGCCGGATCGCCGTCAGCTCCTTTTCTCCTGCGATTGCTTCGAGCGCATTCATCAGGCCGCTGGCGATTCTCAGCCCCCTCGCCTCGGGATCGACGAACATGCGCTTGATCTCAGCCGTGCCGTCACCGGCCTCGACCAGAGCGCAGCAGCCGACGATCGCATCGCCGTTGCGCGCGACGAGGAAGCTCACCGAAGGCTTCTCCAGCACGGAGAGGTCGACCAGATGGTTGCTTTCCGCCGGATAGAGCGATTGCGCATAGGCATCGGAAAGATCGAGAAGGCGGATGACGCCCTCCTGGCGCGGCGGCTCATGGGCGATGGTGACGGACATGTTGGCTCCTCTGCCGGCGCGTAACAAAATTTTCCCCGATATGACGGAGAGTTAATACCCTTGCCTTCATTCGGTTGGAATTGCGCCCTCTAAGACGATGAGGTGCTCAATAATTAAGGAAGCAAAATATGCAAGCGGTGCTGATCGCGATGACCATTCTCGGCTGCGACGATTCCATCAGCCAGTGCAATTATGTCGCGACGGTCGATAAACGCTGGGAAACTGTTTCCGCCTGTGATGCCGAAGCCGAACGACGGCTGAAGACCTATGTGAATGTCAACTATCCCTCGGTGATCGCGGTGTGCGAGGCGCCGAAAGCCATCGCCGCCGCCGAGCCGCCGAAACCAGCGCCCGCGCCTGCCGCCGCGCCCGAGGTCGCCGTCGCAGCGCCCCAACCAGCAGGAAGGATTGCCGGTTTTGCTGAAGGCATCGCCGGACAGGTCCGCGCCCACCTGCCCTCGGGCAGAAGCGTCAAGGACACACTCACCAAGCCGGTGCATTTCGTCTCCGCCAGTTATTCCTGGGTGGTGACGCGGCTAGCTGATTAGGCCGCCGCAAGCGCCGCATAGACGCGGGCCGATTGTCGCTGCTCGTTAACGTGCAGCTTTTCTACCATGTCGAGCAGTTCGCCGATCGCGCCATGCGCATCGTGATGGCGGAATCTTTCGAGAAGACGGCCGCAGACATTGCCGAGCACGCTGCCCGGCGCTTTTCTGGCGGCATCGCGCCACAGCATCGTCGCCTCGACGAAGATCACGCTGATATCCCTCGGCAGGCCGGCGGACTCGTAGAGCGCGCGCACGGCATGCATGCGCCCGGTGGCCAGGATCGAGCGCACGCGGCGCTCGCTGCACGCGGTCAGATCGACAATCGCGCCGGCAAAGAAATCCACCTTTCCGGCGCAGAGCGCATGCATCAGGAAGGACGGCGTCAGCCGGCCGTTGAGGCGCAAATGCGTCACGAGATCGGGTATTTCGCGCGGGGCGATGTCGCCGGCGATCGAAACGATAGCTGCCTCGGTCGCCTCGCGGCTGATGCGCTGAAGCCGCTGCAGGCCGATTGCCGCCTGCGCCAGCGGCAGCCCGATCAGCGCATTGCTGACATGCTGGGTGAGCAGCTGGCGGGCATCGGCGGGAAGATCGCTGCGGTCGAGAAGCAGGTTGCGGACGTCGCAGCAGTCGCCGAGCCGTTCGGCAATGCGTTTCAACGACAGGCTGGAGATCACCGCGCCGTCATTCTCCAGCAGGCAGAGCAGTTCTTCCTCGTCGCCGACCTCCGCAAGGGCGGCGGAAACCGGCCGCGTCACATGCGCTCTGGCGGCGATCAGCATGCGGGTGGCGCCGTTGCCGCGCGCGGCAAGGTCGACGAGATCGGCATCGCTCAAAAGCGGCGAGCAGGTCACCGCGTGGCAGGCGACCTCGGGCTGGTCTTCGGCAAGCGAAAGAATCAGGTTACGCGGCGCATCGGGCGACCAGGCGATCGCCTCGGCAAGCGCAAGCCGCACGCGCGGCGACGGATCGTCGAGAAGAAAGGTCATCGCCATTTCGGCCGCCGCCCGCTCGTCTGCGGACATTTCGGACTGCAGATAGGCGCGCCCGAGGGCGTTTGCGGCCCGAGCCCGGTCACCGGTCTTGGCCGTTTCGATCCAACGAAGGAAAGCTTCTACGATCACGCGACGCCCCAGCACTTGAACGCGATTCCCTCGCGCTCCATTCAATGCTGCGACCGTAGCGGCAAAAGGTTTAAGATTGGTTCACCATGTTTCTTAAGCCTTTGGACGCCTGGCGGTTGGGCTCAGCCTTGCTGGGGCTTCGGCCGGATCATCTCGAAAACATCGCTGCCTTCGCTGTAATCCATGTAGCCCATCCGGGCCAAAGGTCGGGCGATTGACATGTCGAGGCGGCCGTCCCTGACGATCGCTTCATCGATACGGATGCCGACCACTTCCCCGAAGACGAGGACGTTCTCGGACGGTTCTCCCGACAGCGTCTTCGGCTCGATGATCTCGGTGACCTTGCATTCGAGCACCGCGAAAGCCTCGTCGACATAGGGCGCGTCGATCAGTTCGGCCTGCTTCGGCGTCAGGCCGGCGAAGTCGAATTCGCTGTCGCCGTAGGGTAGCGCCGCCGAGGAGAGGTTCATCTTCTCGGCGAGATCGCGGCTGACGAAATTGCAGGTGAAGACGCCGGTCTCGGCCGCGTTGCGCTGGCTGTGCTTGCGTCCGGTTGAAGAAAACATCACCAGCTTCGGCCGGTCTGCAACGGCGTTGAAGAAGGAATAGGGCGCGAGATTGATCGAACCATCCCTGCCCTTGCTGCCGATCCAGCCGATCGGGCGCGGCGACACGATCGCCTTGAACGGATCATGCGCGAGCCCGTGCCGGTTGCTGTCGGTGGTGTAAAACATCAGTCTTCTCCGCCGACCCAGGTTACGGTATCGGCAAGTTCCGGCCGCGGCCGCTCGATCGCCGGAAATGTCGTCGAGCCGATATGAATGAAGCCCGCCACCTTTTCATCAGTCCCGACGCCGAGCAGTGGATAAGCACGCCCGTCATAGGCAAACCACTCCGTCAGCCAGTTGGCGACATAACCATTGGCATTGGCAGCGAGGATGACGTTGAAGCAAAGCGCGCCGGCCGACATCAGCTGCTCCCATTCCGGGATCTTGATATGCGGCCCCGCCTTGCTGACGATGGCGACGACCACCGGCGCACGGGTGAAACGGCTGCGCTCGACCTGAATCATCTCTTCGGAAAGGTCTGGCTTTGTCTGAAGTGCCAGCGCCAGAAGCTCCTCGCCGAGACGCACGCGCTGCTCTCCGCGATAGACGATGAAGCGCCAGGGCGCGATCTTGCCGTGATCGGGGACACGTGAGGCAAGACGCAGGATCTCCTCGATCTCAGCTTTTTCGGGGCCTGGTTCGCACATCTGGAAAGCGGGGATGGAGCGGCGCACGGCGAGGTAGTCGATCAGCTTGATATCGGATTTCATACGGGAGAAGCTCTCATTTTTATGCTGCTGCAAAGGGTGGGTCTTGAATTTGCCATCGCGTTGGTCTTGAAGTGACCTTTGCGATTTCAGAAGTCAATCGGTTCACGAAACAGATGTTTGGCATTTTGCCTTTTGCACGCATCGGCCTTGCCATTGCCCTGATGGTATTGATGCCCCTCGGCGCCGGCGCTCAGGATGCCTTCAAGGAATTCAAACAGCTTGAATCGACGCCGAAGATGCCGAAGCTCGATGCCTTCATCGCGCCCGGCACTGTGCCCGAAGGGGTCAAGCTGCGCGACGTCCCGATGGAGGCCAAGCTGACGGCGGACGGCACGCCGGTTGAGGAGGGCCTTTCCTGGTACGTCTTCAGCCCGATCGCCGGAGCCGACGGCAAGCTGCCGCTGATCGCCAGCGCCAAGGGCGGGCCTGCCGCCTTCCAGCTCGCGCCCGGCGATTATTTCGTCAACGTCTCCTTCGGCCGCGCCGGCGTCACCAAGAAACTGACCGTGCCCGCTGACGGCGAGGTCGACAAGCAGGTGATGGTGCTCGATGCCGGCGGCCTGCTGCTCAATGCCGTCTCCGGCGCCGATGCCCGCATCCGCCCCGACCAGTTGAGCTTCTCGATCTATTCCTCGGAAGTGCGCGACGATGGCGAGCGTGGCCTCGTTATGGCCGATATCTCGCCGAATACCGTCGTCCGTCTCAATGCCGGCACCTATCACGTCGTTTCCGAATATGGCAGCGTCAACGCCGTGATCCGCGCCGACATCCAGGTCGAGGCCGGCAAGCTGACGGAGGCGACGATCCAACATCGCGCCGCGCAGATCACCTTCAAGCTGGTCTCCGATGCCGGCGGCGAGGCGATCGCCGATACCGCGTGGTCGATCCTGACGGCGGCCGGCGACAGCGTCGGCGAAAGTGTCAGCGCCTTCCCCACCATGGTTCTCGCCGAAGGCGGATATTCCGCCGTCGCCCGTAACAAGGACAAGATCTACCAGCGCGATTTCACTGTCGTCGCCGGCAGGAACACCGATGTCGAGGTTCTGATGAAGGACCAGCAGCCGCAGCCGCCCGTGAGCGACGCGGCCCGCACGGTACAGCAGGTGCCGGTCGGCACACCGCCGCCGCCGGGTGTCCAGCCAGCTCCGGTGGCACCGCTGCCCTCCTACGAACAGCTCGTGCCGCAGGGCGGCGACGACACCAGCCTCGATTGATTTTTCCGTGAGCGGTTTCGGCTCGAGCCGACGTCGGCGCCACTGAGAAGACGGATCGCGGCCAGAAGCCCCCCGGCCGTGCAGCTCAGCAGTGCTCAGGCGCGGATTCCATCATTGGCATAGAGTATTTTTCTGAAACGCACCCCGGTCTTGGGGTGACACGTTCCGATAAACATTATGGCCAGAGATCAGCTTCCGACAGCGCCGAAGCCAGGCGCTGTCGGTTCCCGGCCGTTTTCAGGCCGCCTTGGCTTTTTTTGCTTCGGCCTTCCGACGGATGTCAGGCGGTGTCGCTTCGAGGGCAAGGCTCTCGACGGCGGCGTCGAGCCCCATCGAAACCTGGTCCTGGCTGCCGAGGCGGCGGATGTTGACCGTGCGCTCCTCGGCTTCCTTCCTGCCGCAGACGATGATGACAGGAACCTTCGTGACCGAATGCTCGCGGACCTTGTAGTTGATCTTCTCGTTGCGGAAATCGGTTTCGACGTTGAGACCGGCCTCGCGCAGCGCCTCGGCCACTTCAAGCCCGTAGGCGTCGGCTTCCGAGGTGATCGTTGCGACCACCACCTGCAGCGGCGATACCCAGAGTGGCATATGGCCGGCAAAGTTCTCGATCAGGATGCCGAGGAAGCGCTCCATCGAGCCGCAGATGGCGCGGTGGATCATCACCGGCTGCGTCTTTTCGGAGTTGCTGTCGATGTAGAAGGCGCCGAAGCGTTCCGGCAGGTTGAAGTCGACCTGCGTCGTGCCGCACTGCCATTCTCGGCCGATCGCATCCTTCAGCGTATATTCGAACTTCGGACCGTAGAAGGCGCCCTCGCCCGGCAGGATGCCGGTCTTGATGTTGTTCGACTGCTGCTGGATCGTCTCCAGCACGCCCATCATCACGCTTTCGGCGCGGTCCCAGAGATCGTCCGAGCCGACGCGCTTGTCCGGCCTTGTCGAGAGCTTGATGGTGACTTCGTCGAAGCCGAAATCCTTATAGACCGAAAGAATCAGGTCGTTGATCTTCAGGCATTCGGCGGCCATCTGCTCGTCCGTGCAGAAGATATGCGCATCGTCCTGCGTGAAGCCGCGCACGCGCATCAACCCGTGCAGCGCGCCCGACGGCTCGTAACGGTGGACATTGCCGAATTCGGCCAGCCGGATCGGCAGTTCGCGGTAGGATTTCAGCCCGTGCTTGAAGATCTGGATATGGCCGGGGCAGTTCATCGGCTTCAGCGCAAAGACGCGATCATCGTCGGTGTCGTCGCCGGCAACCGTTACCTTGAACATGTTGTCGCGATACCAGCCCCAGTGGCCGGAGGTCTCCCACAGCGACTTGTCGAGCACCTGTGGCGCATTGACTTCCTGATAGTCGCCGGCCAGCCGGCGGCGCATATAGGCAACCAGCGTCTGAAAGACGCGCCAGCCCTTGCCGTGCCAGAAGACGACGCCGGGACCCTCTTCCTGGAAATGGAAGAGATCCATCTCGCGGCCGAGCCGGCGATGATCGCGCTTTTCGGCTTCGGCAAGCATATGCAGGTAGTTGTCGAGTTCCGACTGCTCGGCGAAGGCCGTGCCGTAGATGCGGCTCAGCATCGGATTGTTGCTGTCGCCGCGCCAATAGGCGCCAGCCACCTTCAAGAGCTTGAAGGCGCTGCCGATCTGGCCGGTCGAGGCCATGTGCGGGCCGCGGCAGAGGTCGAACCAGTCGCCCTGGTAATAGATCTTGAGATCTTGCCCTTCCGGGATCGCATCGACGAGTTCGACCTTGTACTGCTCGCCCTTGTCGGCGAAGACCTGTTTCGCCTTCTCGCGCGACCAGACCTGCTTGGTGAAGGCGGCGTTGCGGGCGATGATCTCCTTCATCTTCTTTTCGATCTTCGGCAGATCGTCGAGTGTGAAGGGCTCGTTCTTGGCAAAGTCGTAATAGAAGCCGTTTTCGATGACCGGGCCGATCGTCACCTGGGTGCCGGGCCAGATCTCCTGCACCGCTTCGGCCATGACATGCGCCGCGTCATGGCGGATGAGTTCGAGCGCGCGGTCGTCATTGCGGGTGATGATCTCGATCCTGCCGGTCGTCACGGGATCGGAAAGGTCGCGCACGGTGCCGTCGATCGCAACGGCGACCGCCTTCTTGGCCAGCGACTTGGAAATGGATTCGGCGACATCCCGGCCGGTTGCGCCGGCATCATAGCCGCGCACGGAACCATCGGGAAATGTCAGGGAAATAGCTTGGGACATCGAAATTCTCCTTGTCCAGTCCCGCCAACGAATGCGGGTGGTTGCAACGACAGCGCCTCCGTCCTTGGATGCGCTGCCGCCTGATACTCAGATTTGCTGTGTGAGTAAAGACGAAGCCGGGCTACATGATCATTTCGGCAAGGCCGCACACGGTGTTCCAGTTGCGCATCGTACCGACGCCGATCCGCTTCGTCGTCAGGGCCGAAAGCAGCTTGGATTGGCTCGGCTTGCCTCCGAAATCGATCCAGAGATCGCCGCCGACGACGGCGATGCGCTGCCCCTCCGTCATCAGCGGTTTCAGCGCCTCCACCTTCTTCGGGTCGACCGGCAGGCGCATCACCCGGACGATCACCTGGTCGCCATTGCCGTCCTTGAAGGGGTTGGTGCTGCAAAGCGCCATCCAAGTGCAGTCGCTACGCACGATAATGTCGACATGTTTGCCGAATTTTTCTTCAAAGGCCTCTTCCAACGTGACCTCGAGTTCGTGCGGCCGCATTTCGTCGGCCTCGAAGACGAGATTGCCTGTGGAAACCAGCGTGCGCGGCTCGCGATAACCGAGCTCTTCGGCAAGGGCGCGCAAATCCTGCATGATGACGCGGCGGTCGGGCGTCAGGACAATGCTGTGCAGAAGGGCTATGAAGGTGCTCATGGCGGTCACCCTCTCTTGCGTCCGAGGGCGAGATAGCGCCAAGGGGTCCACCAGCGGAAGCTGTCGCCGAGCATCTCCGGCACCTGGTCGAGGCCGCTGGTGCCGCCGGGGCCGCAGCGGCCGACGCGAAACAGTGTCATCCAGCCGCCGGCCCAGAGGCCATGGCGGGCGATCGACTCGTAGCCATATTCGGAGCAAGTCGGGATATGCCGGCAGGAATTGCCGACAAAGCCGGAAAGCGTCAGCTGGTAGAGGCGGATCAGCCCCATGCCGAGCAGGCGGTCGGGAGACTTGCGGAACGGGCCGGTATAATTGCGGGAAGTGAGTGCCGCCTTTTCACGCGGCTTTGCTGAACCGGCGGCACCGCCGTCGTCCTCATCGTCAGCCTGCCGAGCGCAGAACTCGCACATGTCAGTTACGCCTCGACAATTTCCGCCCGTTTTGCCTCGATCTGCCCGATCGCATCGACAACCGCATCGAAGGTCAGCATCGTCGAGGCATGGCGGGCCTTGTAGTCCCGCACCGGCAGCAGATAGCGCATGTCTTCGAATCGTCCATGGGGCCCCGCCCCGTCCGCCTTCAACATGGCGAGCATGTCCTGGCGGGCCTGGCGCAATTCGTCCGATGTGGCACCGACGACATGGCGGGCCATGATCGAAGACGAGGCCTGGCCGAGCGCGCAGGCCTTTACGTCATGGGCAAAGCCGGTCACGGTGTCGCCATCCATCTTCAGCCAGATCCGCACCTTTGAGCCGCAGAGCTTGGAATAGGCCTGGGCGCTTGCATCGGCATCATCAAGCGCGCCGGTCAATGGAATATTGCCGGCGAATTCGAGGATTTTGCTGTTGTAGATATCGTCCATGCTGGATTTCCGCTCCAAAATCACTGCGGATCGGCCTCTGTGGGGGCGTTATTGTCATCAAAACAAAAAACACACCGTGTCGTGTGAGGATACTTACATACGATGGCCGTCTTCCTATATGTATGTCGTTCGAAGGCCATTAAAATGCAATGGCCTCGTGTAAGTTTGATTGGGAAACCGTGCCGGACGGGCTGAACTGCCCTGAAAGCCCCGGAGCCTGCCAAAGGTGCATGAATTCCCGCATGGGATTGACCAGTGGCGATTCCGACAGATGGGTCCGCGGTGCGGACCAGGAGACCATTGTTCATGGACGCCATCGTAAAGAATTTTCCGCAGACGAACCGCGACTCGGATCGCCCCTCCCAGCAGGAGGCGGAGGAAGCCGTTCGCGTCCTGCTGCGCTGGGCCGGTGACAACCCGGCGCGTGAAGGTCTGCTCGAAACGCCGGCCCGCGTCGTCAAATCGTACCGCGAGCTTTTTTCCGGTTACGACATGGCGGCGGAAGACGTGCTCGGCCGCACCTTCGAGGAGGTTGCCGGTTACGACGACATGGTCCTCGTCAAGGACATTCCGTTTTACTCGCATTGCGAACACCACATGGTGCCGATCATCGGCAAGGCCCACGTTGCCTACATGCCGGACGGGCGTGTGCTCGGCCTGTCGAAGATTGCCCGTGTCGTCGAGATCTATGGCCGTCGCCTGCAGACGCAGGAAACGATGACCGCCCAGATCGCCCGGGCAATCGACGATACGCTGAATCCGCGCGGTGTCGCCGTGTTGATCGAGGCCGAACACATGTGCATGGCGATGCGCGGCGTTCAGAAGCAGGGCTCGACCACGTTGACGACCACCTTTACGGGAACGTTCAAGACCGAGCCGGCCGATCAGGCCCGTTTCATGACCATGGTGCGGAGCCGCTGATACCGGCTCCCTCAGGAGGGCCGCGATGAGTCAACTGATCTTCAATCAACCATCCGAGGACAAGTCGGCGTTGGAAGACGCCGGCGATTTCACGCCGCGTTTCGACGACCGCGGCCTGATCACCGCGATCGTGACCGACGCCGGCGACGGCGAGTTGCTGATGGTGGCGCACATGAATGCCCAAGCGCTGGCGCTGACCATCCAGACCGGCACGGCGCATTATTTCAGCCGTTCGCGCGGCAAGCTCTGGAAGAAGGGCGAGACCTCGGGCAATCTCCAGACGGTGAAGGAAATCCGCACCGATTGCGATCAGGACGCCATCTGGCTGAAGGTCGAGGTCGCCGGCCACGACGCCACCTGTCACACCGGCCGCCGCTCCTGCTTCTACCGGACGATCACGCTCCGAGATGGAAAGCCGATGCTCGATATCGTTGACGACGAGCGCCAATTCGATCCCGCGGACGTTTACGGAAAATAGGCTGTACCTCCCGGGCATTTGCCCCTTATTGCGCCAGAAACCGTCTCTATATACCATTTGGAAACTGATCGGGCAGACTATCGGAACCAAGTGTTGGGAGGGGAGAACGCCATGCTGAGCTGGAGTTTGCATCGTCAAAGCTCTGAAGGCGAAGGTGCCGGTTCCGGCATGTCGACTACGCTCGAGACGATCCCGCCTCCCTCGCCCCTCAAGAAAATCAAGATCGCTCTGGCTCTCGGCGGCGGCGCTGCCCGCGGCTGGGCTCATATCGGCGTGCTGCGCGCCCTCGACGAGGCAAAGGTCGAGATCGGCATGATTGCCGGCACCTCGATCGGCGCTCTGGTCGGCGGCTGCTATCTCGCCGGCAAACTCGATGAACTCGAAAGTTTCGCGCGCTCGCTGACGATGCGCCGCATCGCAAGTCTGCTCGACCTGACGATCGGCGGCAGCGGCCTGTTCGGCGGCATGCGGCTGACCAAGCGCATGCAGGAACATCTCGAGGGCCTGAACGTCGAGGATCTCGACCGGCCGTTCGTGGCGGTCGCGGCCGAGGTCAATACCGGTCATGAAGTCTGGATTGCCAATGGTTCGCTGATTACGGCGCTGCGCGCCTCCTATGCCCTGCCCGGCATTTTCGAGCCGGTGCGCAGCAATCACCGCACGCTGGTCGACGGGGCGCTGGTCAATCCCGTCCCCGTCTCCGTCTGCCGCGCCTACGAGCAGCCGCTCGTCGTCGCCGTCAATCTCAACTACGATCTCTACGGCCGCTCGGCCGTCGTCCGGCACAATGCCAGCCTGTCGCCGCAGGAAGTGCAGAAGCAGGAAGAGGCGCCCTATGCGCGCCTCGGCATGACCGGCGTCATGGTGCAGGCCTTCAACATTATCCAGGACAGGATCGCCCGCGCCCGCCTTGCCGGCGACCCACCGGATATTTCGCTGCAGCCGCGGCTCAGCTATATCGGCCTTTCCGAATTCCACCGGGCTGGCGAGGCGATCGAACGCGGCTACGAGGAAGCCAGAGCCCGGCTCCCCGAGATCAAGCGCATGCAGGAAGTCTACGCAAGCAACCCCTGATGCACGTCGTCCAAAAGCCTGCAGCGCTTTTGCGGCAACGACATCGCTCAAGCACGGCCGGCGAAAACCTCAGCCGGCGATATAGGCCTTGATTTCCTCGGCCTCACGCTCGACTTCAGCGATACGCGATTTCACCACGTCGCCGATCGAGATGATGCCGGCAAGCTTGCCGTTGCTTTCCACCGGCACGTGACGGAAACGACGGCTGGTCATCAGCTCCATCAACTCGTTGACGGTCGTTTCCTCATGGCAGCGATAGACCTTCGCGGTCATGACCTGGGCCAGCGAGTGGTCGAGGCCTTCCTTGCCGTGTTTGGCGATCGCATGCACGAGATCGCGCTCGGTGAACATCCCCGAAATCCGGTTCTCCATGCCGACGACGACGATGGCGCCGATCTTCTTCTTACTGAGGATGGCCGCCGCCTCGGCGACGGTGGTGTTCGGCCCGGCGGTGACGACGTCCCTGCCCTTCAGGTCGAGGATTGCTTTGACTGAACTGGTCATTCGAACCTCCTATGTCCGTGAAACACTTGTCACAGGCATCCGCGGCGGTTTCTCCCCCCGGCACGGATATAGGTCGATCGTGCACTGCTCGGCTCAGGATTGCAATATATCCTTCTCGGTTCCGTCAGGTTCCATCACCGGCGGGCGCGGCGCCCGGTCGAACAACGAAAACAGCAAGAAGCCGAAGACAAATCCGCCGATATGCGCATCCCAGGCAATCGCCTGGTCGCTGTCGCCGACGAGCGGGATGCCGACAGCGATCAGCGCGTTGCCGACCAGCCAGAGCAGCATGAAGATGATTACGGTGCGGCTCTTCAGCGCCTCGACGATGGAAAGCCGGGGATTGAGATGCGCAGGCGCCATCGGTCGCCGTTCGGCCGGAAAGGCGAATCGGCAGGCGGCGCCCATCAGCCCGGAGATGACGCCCGACGCGCCGATCAGCAATGACACGTCCCCCCAGTTCAGGACCGCGTGCAGGGCGGCGGACGCGACGGCGGAAAAAAGCCAGAAGAGCGCGAAACGCAGCGTCCCGATGCGGCGCACGACCGGCGCGCCGAAGGCCATCAGCCAGAAGGCGTTAAAGAGGATATGCTGGACGCTGCCGTGCAGCAGCGAATAGGTGACGGGTGTCCAGAACAGCTCCGGCCCCTGCTGCGACAGCGGAATCACATAGCGGGCGGGAACGAAGCCGAAGGTGAAGAACAGCCAGTTCAGCGCATCGTCGGAGAGCAGGAGCTCCTGCACCGCATAGATGATACCAAGCAGGCAAAGGCTGAAGAACAGCGCTGGCGGAAGGTTGAAGACCGGTTCGCGCGGTGGCCGTGCCGGCGGCTGGACCTCGGGAGGTTCGGGCGCCTTATGCGGCTCGGCCGTCTGCTCATTCATCTGTGTTTCGCCTCGTTGAGGCCACAGCCATACAGGAGCGACTGTCAAAAAAAAAGCCGTCCGAAGTGCCGGACGGCATACCGGGAGCTCCAGGAAAAGACCTCGGCCCGGGCAGGTTGTGCTGAACTTCGAAAGTCGAAGCGATGGCGGGACATTGTCATGACGGGCATCGCATCTCAACCGAAACCATCTCTTAACCTTAACCGCCGTGATTTGGCATGAAATCCGCAAGGTAGAGCCTGTACGGGCAATGACTGCCCAAAAATGCTCCGGAATGGAACAGGTTGGTGTGAAATGCGGCTACAAACGACCATCGAAATTTTTGACTACTGGAACCGTATCCGCGGCGCTGCCGATGCGCCGCTGAAATCACAGGTCGAACCCTCCGCCGTCCCCCATCTTCTCCAAAGTCTCTTTATTCTGGAGACGCGCAAGGGTGGAGATATCGGCTTCCGACTCGCCGGCACCCGCATCTGTGATCTCTTCGGGCGTGATCTGCGCGGCGAACGTTTTTCGTCTCTCTGGGCAAATGGTCAGCTCGCGGACATCGAACGCACGGCGATGGGTGTCATGGACCATGCCATGCCGGCCCTGTTCAACGCCACCGGCTACAGCACTGTCGGTCATCAGGCATCCTTCGAGATTATCATGATGCCGCTGCGTTCGCCGGACGGCGCCTGCGACCGGCTGCTCGGCGCGATCGCGCCGGCAGCGGCCGCGAGCTGGCTGGAGATCGTACCGCTCGAATTCCTGGCGCTCGACCGCAGCCGTCTGCTGCCCGGAAAATTCGACAAGGCAGCACCGGCCGAACTGCGGCGCCCCATCAACAGGATCGTCGCCGGCAAAAGCATCCATTTCGGGCAGGTCATGCGCCGCATGGTGTCGCAGCTGCTGAGCGTGGAGGCGCGCTGACGGTCCCGTTTCGGCACATCTTGCATACTCGTTTTCCGCTATGTCGGGGTGGGGCAGAACAACCTTCTGTTAATGGATTGTGGGTAAAGATCGGTCTCTGTGATTTTCATGAAGAAGCCCCTTGATGCACTCGTTCCAGCCAGCTCAGACGCAACGACCTGCGCCGCGCCCTGAACAGGGCGTATTCCAGCGCGTGCCCATCAATATGCAGGGCCGGCTGATGCTTGCGAACTACGAGGAATTCGAATGCACGGTGATCGACATGTCGCCTGGCGATATGTACGTCACCTGCCTCGGCCGGCCGCGCGCCAACGAACGCGTCGTCGCCTATATTGACCATCTCGGCCGCGTCGAAGGGTATGTCCAGACGATCGATGGCCGCGGTTTCACCATGTCGATCAATGCCACCGACCGGAAGCGCGAGAAACTCGCGGCCCAGCTCACCTGGCTTGCCAATAAACACGAACTCGGCCTGCCCGAGGATCGCCGCCACGACCGTCTGACGCCACGCGACACGAAGACCGATCTGACGCTGGAGGACGGCACGCTTTATTCCTGCCGCATCATGGACCTTTCGCTGTCGGGCGCCGCCGTCGACGTCGAAATGCGCCCTTCGATCGGAACGGCGGTGCGGCTCGGCAACATGCGTGGTCGCGTCGTGCGCCATTTCGTCGAAGGCGTGGCAATCGAATTCCTGTCGATCCAATCTCGCGAGACGCTGCGCGAATTCCTCTAACAACTGCTGAAGATGGCGCTGCCCTGCCGTGGATTCCGTGGCGGGTGCAAATTCTCGACGGACTTCCATCGAACGCGATTGCCAGGTCCGGTGCGCACCCGGTCAGGTCGTGTTGACAAGCCGCACTTCAAGGCAAGAGCTTTGCAAGCCGCAACGAATCTGGCTTTGGAAAACAAGCGCGAAATCCTGTCGCAAGTCGGTCCACTCAGTCGGTAGATACTATTATGAGGGGAACAAGCTGCGACACCAATCGGCACCCAATCAGGTCGCCCAAAATTGTGCAGTGCTGTTGCGTCCCGGAGTGCCCCGCCCTCGCCGGTCTTCCCTTCGTCACGGATATAACGGATAAGGCCCCGCCTCAACTCGAGAGACGCGCCCATGTCAGCTCTTTATCCCGAAATCGAACCCTATGATCATGGCATGCTCGATACGGGCGACGGCAATCTGATCTATTGGGAGGCCTGCGGCAATCCGGCGGGCCGCCCGGCGCTGGTGCTTCATGGCGGCCCTGGTTCCGGCTGTACGACCGCGGCGCGCCGCTATTTCGATCCCGACGCCTACCGAATCATTCTGTTCGATCAGCGCAATTGTGGCCGCAGCCTGCCGAGCGCTGCCGATCCCGAAACCGATCTCTCCCTCAACACCACCTGGCATCTCGTTGCCGATATCGAGCGGCTGAGGGGCCGTCTGGGCATCGATACCTGGCTCCTTTTCGGCAATTCCTGGGGTTCGACGCTGGCGCTGGCCTATGCTGAAACCCATCCGGAGTGTGTCGCCGCGATCGTCCTGTCAGGCGTGACCACCACCCGGCGCTCGGAAATCGACTGGCTCTATCGCGGCATGGCGCCGCTCTTTCCGGAAGAGTGGCATCGTTTCCGCCAGGCTGTTCCTCCTGGCAGCCAGGGACGGGACGAGGACATGGTCGCCGCCTATCATCGTCTCATTAACGATCCGGACCCGGAAACGCGCATCAAGGCGGCGCGCGACTGGCATGATTGGGAGGCAGCCTCAATCCTGCTCGCCGATCCCCAAGGGCGGCCGCGCCGCTGGGCCGATCTGGCCTATTTGCTGACGCGCGCCCGCATCATCACCCACTACTGCAGCAATGGCGCATGGTTGGAGGACGGCCAGCTTTTGAAGAACGCCGCGCGGCTTACCGGCATTCCCGGTATTCTGCTGCAGGGAAGGTTCGACATCGAGGCGCCGCTCGTCACGGCTTGGGAACTCGCCCGCGCCTGGCCGCAAAGCGAGCTCAGCATCCTTCCGCATGCTGCCCATTCCATCGCAAATCCGGATATGAGCGCGGCGATTGTGACTGCCGCCGATCGATTTCGCGATTTTCCTCAAAAATAATTTTCCCGCCTACATCGGCGATCTGAGCGATATTCTGCTTTCGAACCGGCCGAATTGGTCGTTTCCGGCGGCATCGTCGACCGGCGGCACGCCGCCGCAGATCGCTTATCGGCCGGCGGAATTTACCCGGCTCAACGAAAATCCTTAACATGAGGACGGCAACGCAACCTTTTCACGGGCGAAAGCCTTGTTGCCTGGATTACAATTTTAATCGAATTCGAGACAAATCCGCATCGAATTTTATGCGTATTCGAATCTGTTTTTAGCCAAGGTTTATCGGTATTTGAATCAACTAAGCCTTTAATTCTATTGTGTAATTTTCCGTGAGATAAAAACGTCTGTGCCATTGTCACCTCAACTTACGGGGAGACGGCAATGACAACTGCGAATATCCTGAAAGGCGGCCTTCTGGCTGGTGCGATCATGATGGCAATGGCGGGTTCGGGACAGGCGATGCCCGCCAGCATGGCCCTGGCAGGCAATGCCAGCCCTCCGATCGGACACTACGAATTCTGCAAGGCGAATCCGACGGAATGTGTTGAAGTCGGCGGCGATGCCGGACCGGCCATCCTCACCGAGGATCGCTGGAAGGAAATTCTCAAGGTCAACTACACCGTCAATTCGACGATCCAGCCGATGACCGATGAGCAGATCTACGGTGTCGAGGAGCGCTGGGCCTATCCGCGCACCGTCGGCGACTGCGAGGATTACGCCCTGCTGAAGCGCAAGATGCTGATCGACGACGGTTTCTCGCCGTCCGACACGCTGATCACCGTCGTGCTGCAGCCGAATGGCGAAGGCCATGCCGTGCTGACTGTTCGTACCGATCACGGCGACTTCATTCTCGACAACATGCGCAACAAGGTGCTGCTCTGGTCGGATACCGAATACACCTATCTGAAGCGCCAGTCCGCCGACGATCCGGCCCGCTGGTCGAAGCTTCAGGACGGCCGCGCTGTCGCGGTCGGTAGCGTCAAGTAAGAACAGCCTGCCGGCCAATGCCGGCTGCAGCCTGCGGCCCGGTCAGTCCCCGCATCCCGTCCCCGACCGGTGCCCAAGAGCCGTTCCCGCTGTCCCGGGAACGGCTCGCCCCTTTCCGAGACTTCCCTTACGAAAGCGCTTCGCGATCTCAAGCTGCGCTCCTGCGCTTCAAGTCTTTGTTTTTACGCATGTCGTTATCGCAAACCGCTGCATAGTTTTGCGCGACGGGGTTTAGCACCTTAGTGAATTGTTAACCCTGCCGGTCCGATCATGGCGATGAGAATCATCATCGGACCGGCGGCTCATGTTCTTCCTGCGGCGGACCGAAACGCGAAGAACCGCCATGAGCCATGCCGCGCACAGCGCACCCGACGAGCAGCCGCTTCTTTCCATGGGGTTTCTCCTCCGCACGATGGCGGTGATCGCCGCCCTGGCGGTCCTGACTGTTGCTATCAGCATCGGCGGCCGTTGGTTCGGCCGGCATATCTCGCTTGCCGGAAATACCGACAGCACGGTTGAAATTCAGCTGGCCATCGGCCGCGACACCGTAAAATTCCCCGAGAACGCCATCCGCTTCCCAAGCCAAAGGCATGACGGCGCCGCCGAGCGCGTCGATCTCTACCTCGCCTGGCCGGAGATGCAGGGTTACGGCAAGGAAAATCACGTTCGATTCGACGATATCGCCCAATCCTCCGGGCTGATCTTCCTGCAGATCACCCAGAGCACCATGTCGCGCGACATGTCCGGGCGGCTGGAGCCGATCTATTCGCATCTGCTCGAAGGCCCGGCCGAGCCGTTTCGCGACGGGCTGACGCTGCATCGTCTTCGCGCCGATGCGGGTTACGGCGATGAGGTGCTGCTGACGGCGCCCGTCAAGGGCGGGCCGGATTACGTCGTGCGCTGCATATTGCCGTCAGCTCCGGATAAGGCGGCGGGCGGAGATTGTCAGCGCGATATCAAAGTCGGCAGGGATCTCAGTGTTCTCTATCGTTTTTCGAGCAGCCATCTCGACGACTGGGAACATATTGATGCCGCTATCCGCACCTTTGTAGACGCGCGTCTTGTGAACCGTTCTGCGACAGGTCTCTAAAATGCTCCACGGACAGCGAAATAAACGATTCATCATAAACGGATTGGTAACGCCCAACCGGTAGTTTTAGCAGACGAGCTGCGCGGCGGGAGGTGTGCGGTTCCTGCCAAATTCTGAAATGCCAAATATCTGAAATGCAAGCGAAGAGTGGAATAGTGTCAAGGTCAGTCTCCTCCGTATCATCGTCCCGATCCGGCAGCTTTTTCGCAAGGCTGCTGGCGATCCTTTCGGTGGCCGTCACGATCGTCCTGGTCGACTCGGTGAATGCCGACGCGGAAGCGGCAAATCCGAAATATGCGGGCATCGTCGTCGACGCCAAGACCGGCAACGTTCTCTACAGCGAGAATGCCGACCGGCTGCAATACCCCGCCTCCCTGACCAAGATGATGACCCTCTATATGACCTTCGAGGCATTGGAGCAGGGTCGCATCCGTCTCGATACGCCGGTCCCCTTCTCCGCCCATGCGGCAGCCCAGGCGCCTACCAAGCTCGGTGTGCGCGCCGGCGGCACGATTACCGTTGAGCAGGGCATTCTCGGTCTCGTCACCCTGTCGGCCAATGATGCGGCAACCGCGCTCGGCGAAATGCTGGGCGGCGGCAGCGAGGATCGCTTCGCCCAACTGATGACCGCCAAGGCGCATGCGCTCGGCATGACGCGCACCACCTATCGCAATGCCAACGGCCTGCCGAATACGGCGCAGATGACGACGGCGCGCGATCAGGCCCGCCTCGGCATCGCCCTTCGCCAGCATTTCCCGCAATATTACGGCTATTTCTCCACGCGCGCCTTCAAGTTCGGCAGCCGCACGATCCGCAGCCACAACCGCCTGGTCGGTTCGGTGCGCGGCGTCGACGGCATCAAGACCGGTTACACGCGGGCTGCCGGTTTCAATCTGGTGAGCTCGGTGCAGGTCGACGGCAAGTCGATCGTCGGTGTCGTGCTCGGCGGCGCCTCGACGCCTGCTCGCGATGCCCAGATGCGCAATCTGATCGCCAGTTACCTGCCGAAGGCATCGAGCCGCGGCGGATCGTCGGCGCTGATCGCCCAGGCAGCCCCTGCCCCGGCGATGATCGAGACACCCGCTCCGGTCCAGCCGAAGAAGGCCCAGCAGCAGGTCGCAAAGACGATCACCGCAGCGCAGCCGCCGGTTTCAGCCGCCGCTGCCGATCTCAGCCTGCCGCACAAGGGGCCGCTGCCGGATGCGCGTTATCAGGTCGCCGAGACCGAGGTCGCCTATGCCGAGACTGCTGCGCCGAAATCCGACAATCCGCTGGTGGCGCAGCCGATGCCGGCGCCGACCAAAGTCAAGACCATGGCCTTCAAGCAGCAGGCATCGGTCGCCGTGCCGACGCCGGCACCCGCCTATATGCCGCCGGAACAGGGCGACACGTCGGTCGATAACGTCACCACCGCCTCGACCACTCCCTCCCCGACTCGTGCCGCTTCAACCAGCAACGGTCCGACCGGCTGGGTGGTGCAGGTCGGCGTCTCGCCGAACCGGCAGATGGCCATGGATCTTCTGGAAAGCGCCAAGAGTAAGGGCGGCAAGGCGCTGGCCTCGGCGAAGCCCTTCGCGGTTGCCTATGCCGCTGGTGGTGACCAGCTTTACCGCGCCCGCTTCGGCGGCTTCGACGATCAGCGCGATGCCGTCAACGCCTGCAAGGCCTTGAAGAAGGCCGGCATCAAGTGCTGGGCGGCTGCCCAATGAGCTATTCGATGCTGCCTGCAAGATGGTTGGCGGCATCGGTGACGGCCGGAATCGGTGTTTGCGTTTCCGGCCACCGTTCTTGAACTCGATCAGTATTGCGTACGGGGAAAACAATGGCGATCAATGAGAATGTTCCGGGAATGCCTTCAGACCGCCGCATGGCGGCCAAGGGGCGCTCATCTCTGCATCCGCTGCACGAGGCAGCTTTGCGCCTCGCCGAGATTGGCCTGCAACGGCCGAAGGCGAAGTCTCCGAAGACCCGCGATCTCATCAATCTGCTGCTGTGCCACGGTGCCCGCGCCTGGCGCTATTCCCAGCCCGAAGCCCGTATCCATCTGCATGTGACCTCGCCGGACGGCAGTGCGCCGGTGCAGTTGCGCCTGCGCTGAACTGCAGAGTACCGCGCGTCCTTTCAGACGCGCGGGGACGTTCAATCCACGCATACATCTTTCCAAAAATCGCTTCGATTTTCGGGGATTAGAGCAGGCCAAGGTCCGTAAGCTCGCGGCGAAGATCCGCCGGCATTTCGGCAATGCCGGCGCCAAGGCTTGTCAGGTCGCGCGGCACGTCGTCCTCAGTGTAATAACGCCAGCCCTGGAAGGGACGTTTCGGCTGCACGGCCGTCTCGATGACCTCAGGGCCGAGCATCAGGCGGCAGCGCGAGATACCCTCGCCGTCGGTGAAGGTCTCGATGTCGAGCAGCTTCTGCCTCGCCTGCACCTGCCCCTTGATCACCCAGTAGAGCGAGCCGCCGTCAAGCAGCTCCTCCATACGCTTCGGCGCCATGCGCGTCGTATGCACCGAATGCGGCTCGAGGCCGGCGGCGATGGCGCGCAACGAGCGTTCCGCCACCCATTCGCGCAGATCGTCTATCGAGTCGGCGCCGACACAGAGTTTGATGAGATGCAATGCCATGCTGCCGTTGAAATCCTTTTGGCAGCGAGCGTCAAGCGCCAAGCATGCAGCGTCCACAAACTCAGCATTCAACGACGTTGACCGCAAGACCTCCGGTCGAGGTCTCCTTGTATTTCTCGCTCATGTCGTGGCCGGTCTGGCGCATCGTCTCGATACAGGCGTCGAGCGGCACGAAATGCTGGCCGTCGCCCTTGATGGCGAGCGAAGCCGCAGTGACCGCCTTGACAGCGCCGAGCGCATTGCGCTCGATGCAGGGAACCTGCACCAATCCGGCGATCGGATCGCAGGTCATGCCGAGATGATGTTCGAGCGCGATTTCGGCGGCGTTCTCGATCTGCTCCGGCGTACCGCCCATGACGGCGGCAAGGCCCGCGGCCGCCATCGCCGCCGCCGAGCCGACCTCGCCCTGACAGCCGACCTCGGCGCCCGAGATCGAGGCATTATGCTTGATGATGCCACCGATGGCGGCGGCCGTCAGCAGGTAGTCGCGGATGCCGTTCTGGTCCCAGTCCTCGTGGAAATGCTCGTAGTAGCGGATCGTCGCCGGGATGACACCGGCAGCACCATTGGTCGGTGCCGTAACGACGCGCCCACCGGCTGCATTCTCCTCGTTGACCGCCATCGCATAGACGCTCAGCCAGTCATTGGCGAGCAGCGGGTTGACGCGGTTGCTGCGCCACTCCTCCTCCAGCTTGTCGTGAATCCTGCGGGCGCGGCGCTTGACGTTGAGGCCGCCGGGCATGATGCCCTCGACCTTGAGACCACGCTCGATGCAGGAGCGCATTGCCTCCCAGATACGGTCGAGCCCCTGGTCGAGCTCCTCTTGGCTGCGCTGGCTCTCCTCGTTCGCCCGCTTCATCTGGGCGATCGACAGCCCGGAGCGCTCCGCCATCTCGAGCATCTGCTTGGCGGTGGAGAAGGGATAGGGCACACGCGTGCCGCCGGGCGCGTTCTTCTTCGCCCGCATCTGCTCCAGCTCGGTGTCGGTGACGACGAAGCCGCCGCCGACCGAATAATAGATGCGCTTGACGAGCAGCCGGCCGTCTTTGTCATAAGCGGAAAAGACCATGCCGTTGGCATGGCCGGGCAGCGGCTGCTTCTTGTCGAAGATCAAGTCGGTTTTCGGCTGGAACTGATAGCCGGGATGGCCCTCCGGCGTGATGCGGCCCGTGCGCTCCACCGTGTCGACAATGCCGTCCATCTTGTCGGGATCGACGCTGTCGGGCGCTTCGCCCATCAGCCCGAGAATGACAGCCCTGCCCGTGCCGTGGCCGATACCGGTATGGGCGAGCGAGCCGTGCAGGCTGACCTTGATGGCTGTGACCTGCGCGCCCGATGACGGGCGCGGCCATTCGTTCGAGAGGATCAGCTCGAGAAACCGTTTGGCCGCCGACATCGGACCCATCGTGTGTGAGCTCGACGGCCCGACACCAATCTTGAAGACATCGAATACCGAGAGAAACATGGGTGCGCCTTCTGAAGATGAGGATGCAAGCTTAAGCGAGGCCGGTTTCGAATCCGTGCGGCGCACCGACATCGCATGGAGCCGGTGCGACATTCGCACTGCACGCTGGAGCGCCACCCGTCCAATAGGACGCTCCAGCACTTTGAGCTTGCGCATAATCCCGTCCGAAAATCGAATCCGATTTTCGGGATCATGCGCTAAACCAAACGGCCCGTCTTACCAATCATTGCTGCATTCAATGAAGGCTATGCGGAGGAAGAACTGGTTGCCTTATCTTGACAGTCTGCTCCGGCTCCCAATGTCCTGCTGACGTCGATGCTAGACGACACCTTGTAGATTGGGAGATTGGACACATGCCGCTCAAACGGATGGACAACGTAGGAATCGTCGTCGATGACCTCGACGAGACGATTGATTTCTTTCGCGAGCTCGGCCTCGAGCTCGAAGGGCGGGCTGCGATCGAAGGAGAATGGGCGGGGCGTGTCACTGGACTGGGCGATCAGCACGTCGAGATTGCCATGATGCGCACGCCTGATGGCCACAGCCGGCTCGAGCTCTCCCGCTTCCTCAGGCCGCCTGCCGTCGCAGATCACCGCAATGCCCCGGTGAACGCTCTAGGCTACCTCCGCGTCATGTTCACCCTTGATGACATCGACGAGACGCTTGAGAGGCTCCGCAAGCGCGGCGCACAGCTCGTCGGCGAAGTGGTGGACTATCAAGACACCTATCGGCTCTGCTACATCCGCGGGCCTGGAGGGCTTCTCATCGGACTCGCCCAAGAACTTAGCTGAGCTATGCGCGAAGCTTCTCGTTGCGATCATCCTGAATGACCGCGCCGTCGGCTCCATCCCAGGGTTCGGCCGTGGTTGAGATTTGTCGTTGATCGGCCATTGCTGACGTTGCGCCGCTCAGCAGGCGCTTTTCGATTTCTTGCAGGTCGAGGATCGCGCGGTCCATTTGGTCAACCGGAGTTTCGCGCGAAACCAGACGCCAGCGATTATCCTGCCATATCAGGACCAGCAGCCGCCGGCCTGGAACCTCTATCGTCTCGTGGATGAACCATGCCCCGACGACCGCAATGCAAAGCGTCACCACGATGAGCGCCGGTTCGGGCATCATGGCATCAAAAGTCAGACGCGCCAGGAACATGATGGGGACATGGAAAAGGTAAAGTGAAAAACTGATCTTTCCGAAAAACCGCATTGGTGCAGCTGCCAGGACACGGGCTGCGATGGGAGGCTGTCGAGCGACGAGCCCGACAATGACGGCTGCGGCCACCGCACTTTGCAGGCTCCAAAATTCCGGGGAAAAGCCGGGCAAGATATGCCGGTAAACGAAAAACACCGCCAGGAGAAAAAGCGTTGAAATGCCTGTGAGGGCAGATGGAATCCAGCTGTTCCAGAGGGAATGCATCATTCCGGCCAGTGCGCCGAAAAGAAAGTACGGGAGCTTCGAGACGAGCAGGATTCCCGGGCCTGGTAATTCAACCAGGCCATCCACGACGACGACCACGGTGAGGCCCACAATCATGCCGCTATAGCGGCGCGGCTGGGCCAAGCAAAGCCACAGGACGGGAAAGAGCAGATAGAACTGGATCTCGGGTGG
The DNA here is from genome assembly GCF_057653695.1 of Rhizobium sp. SRDI943. Lineage (NCBI taxonomy): Bacteria > Pseudomonadati > Pseudomonadota > Alphaproteobacteria > Hyphomicrobiales > Rhizobiaceae > Rhizobium > Rhizobium sp. SRDI943. Next base: position 2,089,627 of record NZ_CM172787.1, read on the forward strand.
TATCGACCAGAAAACACCACTCGAGCCGAGAAGAACGATATGACGGACAAAATCCGTGCCGCTAACGATCGGCTGAACAAAATCCAGATTTTGTATGCTCGACAGCATCGCTACGAGAACGACAGCCGCTAGGTAAACCGGATAGATGCGGGCAAAGCGGCTGACAAGAAAATCCAGAACATTGTCTCTCGTGACCGGCCGTGAGCCGTAGAGATGAGCCATCAGGAAGCCGCTGAGAGCAAAAAACAAACCGACGGCTTCGTCGCCCATCGTCACGAGATGTGGAGCTGTGATCGGAAAGATAAGGCCAATATGCGCTCCAACGACCAGAAGCGCAGCGACACCGCGCAGGCCATCAAGACTCGGGATGTAATCCGGCCGACTCATGGGTCACTTTTGAATTCGGAGTTCAGGTTCAATCCTGAACAATTGGCCATCACGACTTTACAAGCGGTTAACGCGGCGCCCTGCTCGTGCGCCTCTAGACTGGTGTGGCGTTAGAGCGACGCATCGTGCTTTCCGAAAATCGATTCCGATTTTCGGGGCGATGCGCTAGCGTGCATCCTCAAGACGGCAAATTGCTTTGGAAAACGGGACCACTTCTCCATGACAGCCACCAACCGCATCGCCCTCTCCAGCGACCACGCCGCCATTCAGCTCCGACAGGCTATTGCCGGTCATATCGCGGCGCAGGGCTGGATAGCGGTCGATATCGGACCGACAACGCCGGAGAGCACTCACTATCCCAAGCACGGCGAAGCGGCGGCGCGTCTTGTCGCCTCCGGCGATTGCCGGTTTGGCATCATCCTATGCGGCACCGGCCAGGGCATCATGATGGCGGCGAACAAGGTAAAGGGCATCCGTTGCGGCGTCTGCGTCGACACATTCTCAGCCCGCATGATCCGCCAGCACAACGATGCCAACATGCTTTCGATTGGCGTGCGGGTGGTGGGCGAAGGGCTGGCGCTCGATATCGTGGATGCGTTCCTGACCGGCCAGTTCGAGGGCGGCCGGCATGCGACGCGGGTGAGGATGATTGAGGCGCTGGAAGGCTAGCGCCGTCCTTTTCTTCTTCTTTGGGCGCCGTTCCGAATCCCCAAGCGACGGATGACCGCTGCAGTTAGTTCCAGAAGATGCCGGTCAGCGATCCACCAAGCCTTGTCGTTTCCCGACGCCTCGATTATGCCGAACTGCCGCATGGCCAAAAGCCTGCGCCGAGCCGCCGAACTCGGCCATGCGTCATAATCCGGCTTGCGGCATGATGGCCGCGTTCATGCGGAGACTGAACACTGATGACGACGGCGGACTATATCGCTCTGGCCTTCTTTGCCTGTGTCTGGGTGGGCTATTCCTGGCTGCTGCACGGCCGCACCTTCTTCGGACGCACCAGCCTGACCCACGCGATGACCGAACGGCGCCGGGAGTGGATCTACAATTCGCTGCGCCGCGACCTGAAGATGATCGACACGCAGATCATGGCCGGCCTGCAGAACGGCACCGCCTTCTTCGCCTCGACCTCGATCTTCGCGCTCGGCAGTTGCTTCGCTCTGCTCGGTGCGACGGAAAAGGTCGACGCGGTCTTCGCCGATCTGCCCTTCGTCCTCCATGGCGGCCATGCCGTCTTCGAGATGAAAGTCGGCGGACTGGCAGTGCTTTTCGGCTACGCCTTCTTCAAATTCGGCTGGTCCTATCGGCTGTTCAACTACTGCACCATTCTCTTCGGCTCGATCCCGATGATGCGCGACAGCGAGCGCGACATCATCGCCGCCGAGCGTGCCGCCGAACGCGTCATCCGCATGAACGTCATTGCCGGCAGCAATTTCAACGAGGGCCTCAGAGCGATCTTCCTGTCGATCGGCTATCTCGGCTGGTTCATCAACCCTTATGTCTTCATGATGACGACGGCGATCGTTATCTTCGTGCTGACACGCCGGCAATTTTTCTCGCAAGCGCGACTGGCGATCATGGATACCGGCCCGCCATCAAATCTCCACCTTTCTGCTATTCGCCGCGATAGACCGTCGAGCGACGGAAGTGATTTGCCGGAGGAACTTTGATGACATTGCCGGCAAGGGAAACCGAGGCAGCGGCAAAACCGCCGCGCATCGGCCTATTGGATACGGCGCGCGGCGTCGCGTTGATCGCCATGGCGAGCTACCATTTCAGCTGGGACATGGAGTTCATGGGCTATCTCGCGCCGGGCACGGCCGAGACAGGCTGGCTGAAGATCTATGCCCGGGCGATCGCCACCACCTTTCTCTTCATCGTCGGCGTCAGCCTGGTGCTGTCGAGCAAGCCTGAGATTCGCTGGCCATCCTTCTGGAAGCGCTTCGGCATGATTGCCGCGGCAGCCGCGGTGATCTCGATCGCCACGCGCATCGCCATGCCGAACGAGTGGATCTATTTCGGCATCCTGCACTGCATCGCGGTGCTCACGCTCATCGGCGTCGTTTTTTTGAGATTGCCGCTCGCCTTCACGCTCATCGCCACGCTCGCGCTCCTTGCCGCCTGGATAACCGATAATTTCGGACCACCCGGCCTGCTTCGCTCATCCTTCTTCGATCCCCGATATCTCGCCTGGATCGGCCTTGCGGTGACGCCGGAGCGCTCCAACGACTACGTGCCGCTGTTTCCCTGGGCAACGCCCTTCTTCGCTGGATTGAGTATCGCCTCGATCGCCATCAGAACCAGGCTGCTGCACCGGCTTGCCGCCGTCGGCACCGGCTCCTGGTGGCCGGCAAAGCTCGGCCGCCACAGCCTTGCTTTTTATCTCATCCACCAGCCGGTGTTGATCGCCATCGCCTACGGGATTTCCCTCGTCTTCCCGCCGCAGGCGCCGGATCCGGTCGCGACTTACCTTAGGCAATGCAACGCCTCTTGCGTCATGCAGCAAGGCGAAGCGCTCTGCCACAGCTTCTGCCAGTGCACGCTGGGGAAATTGCAGGCGCAAGCCCTGTTCACGCCGCTGCAGGAGGGCGCGATCGATATACAGAACGACGAGCGGGTCCAGACGATCGCTGCCGAATGCAGCGCCGAGGCTGAATGAGTTCGCCGACAGTACGGCGCGTGATCAGGTGGTGACGCCGATTTCGGCGAGGCGGCCGAGGCAGGTCTCTTCGATAGCGTCGAGTTCCGCCAGCGTGTCGTCGATATCCTTGCGCTTCTGGCGCAGGTCGTCGCGCTTCTCGTCGACGCGCTTCATCAGGAGCTTCAACTGGCCGAGTTCGCCCGGCGGCTCCTTGTAGACCTGGATGATCTCGCGGATCTCCGCGATGGTGAAGCCGATGCGCCGGCCGCGCAGGATTTCCCCGATCAGCCGCCGGTCGGCTTGCCGGAACAGACGGGTACGCCCGCGCCGCTCCGGATGGATTAGTCCCTCGTCTTCGTAGAAGCGGAGCGTGCGCGTCGAGACCCCGAATTCGCGCGTCAGTTCCGTTATGCTATAATATTTGTTCACCGGCATGTGTTCCCCGTCGTCGGACAGACGATAATATTGACTTTTACGTAATAGTCAATTTTTGGGCGGTTCAGATGCCGAACCACCAAGTGGCGATACCAAGAAAGGCGAAGAAGCCGGTACAGTCCGTCACCGTCGTGACGAAGACCGACGAAGCGATCGCCGGGTCGGCGCCCATCTTGTCGAGCAACAACGGCAGAAGGATGCCGGCAAGAGCGGCTGCCATCAGGTTGATGACCATCGCCGCCGCAATCACCCCGCCGAGCTGGTAGTCGTGGAACCAGGTCCCGGCGATCGCGCCCATGATCGTCGCGAAGACGATGCCGTTGAGGATGCCGACGCCCGCCTCCCTGCGGATGATGCGGCCGGCATTGTAGATGTCGAGATCGCGGGTGGCGAGCGCGCGCACCGTCACCGTCATTGTCTGCGTGCCGGCATTGCCGCCCATCGAGGCGACGATCGGCATCAGCACGGCGAGCGCAATCATCTTCTCGATCGAGCCGTCGAACAGCCCGATGACGCTTGCCGACAGCATCGCCGTGCCGAGATTGATCAAAAGCCACAGGAAGCGCGAACGCACCGTCGAAAGCACATTGTCCGACAGCTCTTCGTCGCCGACGCCGCCGAGGCGCTTGATGTCCTCGTCCGCCTCCTCATGGATGACGTCGACGACGTCGTCGATGGTCAGCACGCCGACCAGCCGGCCGTTCTCGTCGACGACGGCGGCCGAGAGAAGGTCGTACTGCTCGAAGAGCTGGGCCGCCTCCTCCTGGTCCATCTCGGCCGGAACCGGATGGTTGGTCTCACGCATGATCTGCTCGATCTTCGTCTGCCGCTTGGTGCGCAGGATCTGGTCGAGATCGACGGCGCCGAGCAGCTTGAAGGTCGGATCGATGACGAAGATCTGCGAGAAGGAATAGGGCAGATCCTCTTCGTCGCGCATGTAGTCGATCGTCTGGCCGACCGTCCAGAACGGCGGCACGGCGACGAATTCCGTCTGCATGCGGCGCCCGGCCGAACTTTCGGGATAGTCCAGCGCCCGGCGCAGCCGCACCCGCTCGGTGAACGGCAGCTGGGCGAGGATCTCTTCCCGGTCCTCCTTGTCGAGGTCTTCGAGAATGTAGACGGCATCGTCCGAATCGAGCTCACCGATCGCCGCGGCGATCTGCGCGTTCGGCATCTGGTCGACGATTTCGCGGCGGATCGCCTCGTCGACCTCGGTCAGCGCCGTCATGTCGAAATCGTCGCCGAGCAGGCGCACCAGCGCCAGGCGCTGATCCGGCTGGATCGATTCCAGCAGGTCGCCTATTTCGGATTCATGCAGGCGGGCAACGTTCTGGCGCAGGAACAGTGTGTCGCGGTCGGCGATCGCAGCACCCACGAGCGCCAGGAAATCGCCGCGGACATTGCCGTCTTCGTCGTAGATATCGGCTTCCTCGTCATCGGGACGCCTGCGAATGCGGTCTTCCCCATCGGTCGTCGTCATCTGCCGCCCTCGCATCTGGTTCGAATTTCAACGACTGCCGCGCCGCATTCGCAAATGTCGGCCGAAAACACATTATCAACAAGCGGATAAGCGAATCCGACGCGAGGCTCCCGCAGCCGGAATTCTTGGTTCCTGCTAGCCCAAAGCATCCGTGTCGTAAAGCGGCAAACGTGCTTCGTGATGACAATCCCCGCGGCCGGCGATAGTTTCCTCCCCCGTCCAAGCAGAGGAAACCTTCCCCATGCCCATCCGTCCGATTCTGCGCTATCCGCATCCGGGCCTGAAGACTGTCTGCGCGCCGGTGACAGCCTTCGATTCCTCGCTTACAGCCCTTGCCGGCGACCTGCTTGCGACGATGCGCGCAGCCCCCGGCGTCGGCATCACCGCCGCCCATATCGGCGTCTTCAGCCGTGTCACGGTGTTGGAGCTCGACAAGGCCGACGGCGTGCGCCTCTACGTCAACCCTCATATCACCTGGTTTTCGCAGGAGACGATGAGCCATGTCGAAGGCAGCGTCTCGATGCCCGGCGCGACCGACGAGGTCACGCGCCCTCGGGCGATCCGCTTCCGCTATCAGGATGCCGAGGGCGCCGTGCACGAGGACGGTGCCGAAGATTTCCTCGCCATCTGCGTCCAGCACGAAGTCGACCAGCTCGACGGCATATTCTGGCTGCAGCGCCTCTCGCGGCTGAAGCGCGACCCTCTCGTGAAAAAATGGGAGAAGACCCAGGACTGACAATCACGGCTGACAAATCGCCGTCCACACCGAACCATTCGCCGCTGCCGGCGTTTCCAGCAGAGAAACAAGGAGCAAATGCAATGGCAAGGATCGGTGACAAAACCCAGTTTTCCCGGGAGAAGCCTGAGCTTTCCCGGGAAGAAGATTATCGCGATCTCGAAGAGCGCAATCTCGACGACGGCTGGCCCTATGCCGATGGCAGCGGCGCCGGCACCGGCGGCCCTGATAATCGCCCCTACGGCGAGACAGCGGCCAATTTCGACAGCGATCCCAACAAGGGCTTCCGGGTCGACGGCACGGATGAGGACGGCAATGAAAACCGCCTGAGAGATTCGCTGCGGGCCGATACGATCGACCGCGATGAAAGCGACGAACTCGAAGCGCGGGTAAACGACAATCTCGAAAACATTCCCGAGGTCGATATCGACAGTATCGAGGTTCATGCAGACGGTCACGTCGTCACGCTGGAAGGCTCGGTGGAGACGATCGGCATCGCCCGCAAGGTCGAACTCGGCGCGCTTTCGGTCGACGGCGTCCATCATGTCCGCAACAAACTGCAGCTGACAGGTGTCGATGCGCATATCCCGAACGAGGACTGAACTTCACGCCAAAGCGCGGATCATAACGGGCGGCGGGCTGCCGTCGCCTGTTGACGATCTTTATCAACATTACCAAAAGTTAACAATTTACGATTGTAGCAACAACTGTCTTATTTCTGAGACCAATCGCCGATTTTTGTTAGGCGACTTCTGTCACAAGAACGTTAGTTTCGTTGACAACACTGTGATTTCATTTGGACAAATGGTCGCGGCTGCGTCGCCATATTATCACAAAATTGCCTGAATTGGAGCGCGAACTCGTGTGTGCCGAGGGTTAGTTTACGTTTGTGGAATTCAACAGCAGATTGAGGAGATAGACCCATGCGCATCAAATTCGCCCTTGCCGCGTCCCTGTTCGCCGTCAGCCTTGCAGGCGCTGCCTTCGCCCAGCCGACCTATTCCGACGACTACAACAACGACAGCGACGGCTTCGCCCCAAGCCCCATGTCAAAGCCTGCTCCGGTCCACTACAGCAGTCGCAAGGCGCCGGCCTATTCCAGCGACTACACCAATGACAGCGACGGCTTCGCCCCGAGCGCCATGGCGTCTCCTGTCGTCGACAAGACCGCAACGGCCAGCATCAATTCCCTGCCTCCGTGCCATAGCATGATCGGCCCGAAGGGCTCCCATACCAAGGGTGCCGACAGCGGCGCCTCCCGCACCGAAGCATGCCGCGCGACGCATTGATCCGATAAAAGACCGGGATCCTATAAAGGACCGAGATCCGATAAAAGAAAGGGCCGGAAACGGCCCTTCTCTTTTTCAATCGACGTGCTTGTCGTCTCAGAACACGAACGGAACGAGCCGGTAACGGGTCGTGGTCATGAAGGCCTCGTAAGCAGGATCCTGCTTCAACAGGCGCTCCTCCGCCAACAGACGGAAACACTGTGCGGAAAGGGCCGTCGCATAGATGGCAAAATTCCAAAGGCTCGGATGGGTCAGGAAGAAGCCGATATGCGTCATTAGATAACCCGCATACATCGGATGGCGTATAAACTTGTAGGGTCCGCCGATCTTGACGCCGCGATTGGCCGGCACCAGGCCGAAGCTTCGCCGCAATGTCAGCTTTGCCGATATCTGCAGGACGAAACCAAGTGCCATCACCGTCCCGCAGAATGCGAGCGGCGCTAGCGGCTGTGTCGCGGAGGGCGCGGCGAGCAGCGGGAAGATCGTGCCGATGGCGGTGACCGTCCAGTCGAAGAGGCGTAAAGACGCGTTTTTCGTCGGCCGGCGCGTCAGGATGAGGAAGGCGGCGGCTCCCTCCGAAACGATCAGCAGGCAATCGATGATCGCCCGATTATCCTGCATCTGCGGCAGGACACGCATGACGATCCCGACGAAAAAATAGCCGATGAGGACTTTCTCGATAAGATCGAGAACGAAATACACATCGAGGAATGACCAGCTTGCCGCTGCATTTTTTTTCATTGTCCTCAGACTTCCATATTCACAGAGCTGTAGTGTCGTATATATTTGCCATTGCTAATTATAGGTTAAAATGTTGGCTCGCATCTGACAGTGAAGCGATTGCCGAGCCTGACTGCGGGATGCGCCAGGCAATGCAAATTGCCCCGGTCGCCGCCGTGATCAGTCAGATTTCGCCGGTCGTTTCGCCGAAAACCGCTTCGAAGGCGGTGCGCAGCCGGATATCGACATCAGCCATCATCACCGGCAAGCCAAGATCGACGAGGCTGGTCACGCCGTAGGCCGATATCCCGCAGGGCACGATGCCGCCGAAATGATCGAGATCGGGATCGACGTTGAGCGACAAACCGTGGAAGGTCACCCATTTCCGCAGCCTTATGCCGAGGGCGGCGATCTTATCCTCGGCCATCGCCCCATCGGTCAGCAGTGGCTTTTCCGGCCGGCGCACCCACACGCCGACGCGATCTTCACGTCGCTCGCCGCGCACATTCATCATGTCGAGCGTGCGGATGACGACATCTTCAAGGGCAGCGACGAAGGCCCGCACGTCCTGGCGCCGCCTTTTCAGGTCGAGCATGACATAGGCGACGCGCTGGCCGGGTCCGTGATAGGTGTATTCACCGCCGCGCCCTGTCGCAAAGACCGGAAACCGGTTCGGCTGGACAAGGTCCCTCGCATTGGCGCTGGTGCCGGCAGTATAGAGCGGCGGATGTTCGACGAGCCAGACGAGCTCATCACCGCCATCAGCGATCACAGCCACCTCGCGCTCCATCGTTTCCACCGCCTCCTCATAGGGGACGAGGCCGTCGGCAATGCGCCAGCGGACCGGCCGGGTGCCGAGTTGGGGAAGCATGGAAAATTCGAGATCGGTGCGAAGCATAGCCATTCCTTGCCGCTCTCCCCGAAACGCCTGCGAAAAAGGGGCGGCAGGACAGCTATATGGACCCGTTTCGGGGCCAATTCAAATGCTGTGAGCGGTTTTCAAAAAAACTGTCATATCGCCCTTGTGCACCCCAGATGCTTTTGCTACATGCTGCCCCGCCGACGCAAATCGGCACCTACCACGATGCGGTCGTGGCGGAATTGGTAGACGCGCAGCGTTGAGGTCGCTGTGGGGCAACCCGTGGAAGTTCGAGTCTTCTCGACCGCACCATTCCCCTTCAGGGAAACGCTTTCTAAGCGACGATTTCGATTTCACCTCGAAGCTATTTGCGGTTGCTCGGCTTGATTGCCCAACCTTCTCATGGTTGATGGCATCATCCTCGCAAGAATCAGCAGCCATGTCAGAGCCCCATCAAAATTCCCTGCAGGGCATGGCCATCATGTCCGGCGCCATGCTCATCCTGCCGATCATGGATGCGATCGCCAAATACATGGCGACCTTCGAAGCGATGTCGCCGGGTCAGGTGACCTTCTACCGATTCTTTTTCCAGATCGCCTGCACCCTGCCGATTCTTTTCGCCCTTTTCGGCCTGAAGGCGCTTTCGGCGCAACGGCCGTGGATGAACCTGTTGCGCGGTGCGCTGCATGGTGGTGCGAGCCTGCTTTTCTTCGTCGCCGTCAAATACATGCCGCTTGCCGATGTCTTCGCCATCTATTTCGTCGAGCCCTTCATGCTGACCGCCCTGTCGGCGCTGTTTCTCGGAGAGAAGGTCGGCTGGCGGCGCTGGACGGCGATTGTCGTCGGTTTCGGCGGCGCGATGATCGTCATTCAGCCGAGCTACGAGATTTTCGGCTTGAAGGCGCTGCTGCCGGTCGCCTGCGCCTTTCTGTTCTCGCTCTATCTCTTCCTCAACCGCGCCATCGGCGAGGCCGATTCTCCGCTGACCATGCAGACGATGGCCGGCATCGGCGGAACGGTCTTCATGGTGGCCGCCCTTTTCCTCGGCAACAGTTCCGGCAATGCCGATTTTGCCGTCTCCCTGCCCTCTTCCGTCCTTGGCCTTGTCCTGCTTCTCGCCCTCGGCTCGATCTCGGGATATGCGCATATGCTCATCGTCCGGGCTTTCCGGCTCGCGCCGCTGTCGCTGCTTGCGCCGTTCCAGTACTTCGAGATCATCTCGGCCACCGTTCTCGGCTATGCGCTGTTCAACGATTTCCCGAGCTTTTCCAAATGGATCGGCATCTTCATCATCGTTGCTTCGGGCCTCTTCATCATCTGGCGAGAGCGGCTGCAGGCGCGATCATTAAAATCTTCCTGACCTCGGGAATATCGGGTTAACTCCGCTTCTTGAGGGATCGTCAATTCGCAGACGGTAAAACTGTCTCCGGTTTCATGATGAAGCCTGGAGTTAAAACATGAGCGAATTTCGTCTCGCTTTTCCGGCCTGTGTCGTGGCCGGCAAGCATCGGTTGACGGCCGAAGATATAGTGCTGTTGCGCAAACATGCTTTCCCGGAGGGCATCCGGACATCCGACGATGTCGTGGCGATGTTGGCGCTCAATAATTCCTGCCCTGAAAAATGTGCCGCGTGGAACGCTTTCTTCGTCGAGCAGCTCGCCGGCTTCATCGTCCATTACACCTATCCGCAAGGCTCGCTGGATGAAATCAACGTCGCCTGGATCATGCGCATGTTCACGACCGATGGTGTCGTCAACTCGGCGCTGGAGCTCGAGCTCATTCTCCACGTCATGGAGATTTCGGCCGATGTTCCCGGTGAGTTGAGAGCGCTCGCCCTCGATCAGCTCCGCCTGGCGATTACCGACAATATCGGTGGCTACAAGCTGTCGCGTGCCGTCGATCGCCGGGGCGTCACGCGCCAGGACGTCGACTACGCGATGCGCATCTTCAGAAGCGTCGCCGAAGGCGGTGTCATCCCCGTCTCGTCGGTTGAATACGGCGTTCTCCAGCAGATCGAGCGGGCAACGCTGTCGGGCGCCAATCATCCGCACTGGACGGGGATCATGGCTGCCGTCGAGCTGCGCGATTATGCCGAGCCGCGGCGCAGCCGCTGGCTGCGCATCGTCGACGAGGAACCCGTCGCAGAAGCTGCCGTCGCCTGAGCCTCCGCAAGCCTGATTGTGCGTTCCGGTGTTTTGTGCGTAAAACTCCGGGATGCATTTCTGGGTGGAGTCTCGATGTTCAAGAAAATCCTGATCGCGAATCGCGGCGAAATCGCCTGCCGCGTGATCAAGACTGCGCGCCGTATGGGCATTTTGACCGTCGCGGTCTATTCGGATGCGGATCGGGACGCGCTGCATGTCGAGATGGCTGACGAGGCTGTGCATATCGGCCCGGCCGCGGCGTCCGAGAGTTATCTGGTTGCCGAAAAGATCATTGCCGCCTGCAAGGCAACTGGTGCGGAGGCGGTGCATCCGGGTTACGGCTTCCTCTCCGAACGCGCCTCCTTTTGCGCTGAACTGGAAAAGCAGGGCATCGTCTTCATCGGCCCGAAGCCGAAGGCCATCATGGCGATGGGCGACAAGATTGAATCGAAGAAATTCGCCAATGCCGCCGGCGTCTCCACCGTGCCCGGCCATCTCGGCATCATCGAGGATGCCGCCCATGCGGAAGTGATATCAGGCGGGATCGGTTATCCCGTCATGATCAAGGCGTCGGCCGGCGGCGGCGGCAAGGGCATGCGCATTGCCTGGAACGAGGCGGAAGTGCCCGACGGCTTCGAGCGCGCCCGCTCGGAGGCGAAAAGCTCGTTCGGCGACGACCGCGTCTTCATCGAGAAGTTCGTCGTCGAGCCGCGCCATATCGAGATCCAGGTCCTGGCCGATGCGCATGGCAACGTCGTCTATCTCGGCGAGCGCGAATGCTCGATCCAGCGGCGGAACCAGAAGGTGGCGGAAGAGGCGCCCTCGCCCTTCCTCGACGAAGCGACCCGCAAGGCGATGGGCGAACAATCGGTGGCTCTGGCGAAAGCCGTCGATTACCAGAGCGCCGGCACCGTCGAATTCATCGTCGACCGAGACCGCAATTTCTATTTTCTCGAAATGAATACCCGCCTGCAGGTCGAGCATCCCGTGACCGAACTCATTACCGGCATCGATCTCGTCGAGCAGATGATTCGTGTTGCAGCGGGAGAGCCCCTTCCCTTTGCTCAGCAGGACATCAGGCTCGACGGCTGGGCGATCGAGAGTCGGCTCTATGCCGAAGACCCCTACCGCAACTTCCTGCCCTCGATCGGTCGCCTGACGCGCTACCGCCCGCCGGCGGAAGGCAGGACCGGCAATGTCGTCGTCCGCAACGATACCGGCGTCTTCGAAGGCGCCGAGATCTCGATGTATTACGATCCGATGATCGCCAAGCTCTGCACCTGGGCGCCGACGCGGCTGGAGGCGATCGAGGCCATGGGCCGGGCGCTGGACGGCTTCGTCGTCGATGGCATCGAGCACAATGTTCCTTTCCTGTCGGCGCTGATGAAACATCCGCGCTGGCGCGAAGGCCGGCTTTCCACAGGCTTCATAGCCGAGGAATATCCTGACGGCTTCGCGCCGATGAAACCGGACCCCGCGGAAGAAGCCGTGCTTGCCGCGATCGCCCTCTCCGCCTCGCTGATCGAGACGAACCGCCGTGAACGTTTCGCCGATCGTCTGCGCGCCGCATCGGGCGCGCTGCGCGAGGAATGGGTGATCAAGATCGGCGACAACCACGTCGCGGCAAGATTGCTCGATGGCCTCGTCACTATCCCCTTCGATATGGATATCGCGATCGATGGGGCGATAGAGGGCGGGAGCCAGAATGTTGTCACCGATTGGAGACCGGGCGACCCTGTCTGGAGGGGCAAGGTCGGCGGTCGCGACATCACCGCGCAGATCCGCCCCGTTCTGAACGGCTTGCGCATCGACTGGCAGGGACTTTCAGTGACGACCAAGGTCTTTTCGCCGCGTCATGCCGAGCTCGACAGGCTGATGCCGGTGAAGCTGCCGCCCGATACTTCCAAGCTCCTGCTCTGCCCGATGCCCGGCCTCGTCGTCGCCATCGCGGTGGCCGAGGGCCAGGAGGTCAAGGCCGGTGAGACGCTTGCGATCGTTGAAGCGATGAAGATGGAAAACGTGCTGCGCGCCGACCGCGATCTCGTCGTCTCGAAGATCAATGCCGCGGCCGGCGAAAGCCTGGCCGTCGATGCCGTCATCATGGAATTCGCCTGAGAGACAAGCCAGGCGGCCGGCTTCACATCGGCCCGGCTTGCCGACCATGCCAAGCTCAGCCCGACAAGCAGCTGGGTACCGACAAAATCAGCAGGGAGATATCAAGATGGACGTTCGCGCCGCCGTTGCCCTTCAGGCAGGAAAACCGCTGGAAGTGAAGGCCGTGCAGTTGGAGGGGCCGCGGGCCGGCGAAGTGCCGGTGGAGGTCAAGGCGACGGGGGCTGCGGCCACCTATAGGGCAGACCTCAGGAGTCTTGATGAACTTACCACGCGGGAACTCTACGACCTCTTGAGAATGCGCGTCGATGTCTTCGTCGTCGAGCAGAACTGCCCCTACCCGGAGCTTGACGGAAAGGATATCGATGCCTTGCATCTGCGGCTGCTGGAAGGTGGCAAACTCCTGGGCGCGGCGCGAATCCTGAAACCGTATGAGCCACAGGATCCGTCGAAGATCGGCCGCGTTGTCGTCTCGCCTGACCATCGCGGCAAGCGGCTGGGCGATGTACTGATGAGCGAGGCGATTGCCGCTTGCGAGCGGCTTTATCCGGAAAATCCCATTGCCTTGTCGGCACAGGCCCATTTGCGCCGGTTCTACGAATCTTTCGATTTCATCGCGGTGTCACAGGAATATCTGGAAGACGGCATTCCCCATATCGATATGGTCCGCCCGCCGGCCACGCAACCGGCATAAGGATATTGCCATGATCTATGTCGACGCCGATGCCTGCCCGGTGAAGCCGGAAATCCTGAAGGTGGCCGAACGCCACAGCCTCGAAGTCACCTTCGTTGCCAATTCCGGCCTGCGTCCCTCGCGCGATCCGATGATCCGCAACGTCATCGTCTCCAACGCCTTCGACGCCGCCGACAACTGGATCGCCGAACGTGCCGGCACGGGCGATGTCGTCGTCACCGCCGATGTGCCGCTTGCCGTGCGCTGTGTCGCGACCGGCGCCTTCGTCAGCGGCCCCACAGGGCGCGTCTTCGACGAGACCAATATCGGCATGGCGAGCGCCATGCGCGATCTCGGCGCGCACTTGCGCGAAACCGGCGAGAGCAAGGGCTACAACGCCGCCTTCAGCCCGAAGGACCGCTCACGCTTCCTCGAAACCTTTGATCGCCTCTGCCGCCGCGCCAAGAGCCTTGCCTCGGAGGCTGGCGGGCAGCCGTGATGCAGCAACTAAAGCTGCTACAGCGTCCTTTGCACGTCTGAAAGCCGCGCGGCGCTGTAGACAGCAAGAAACGGGTGGCATGGCAGCCATGCCGATTCCTATCTTGAAGTCGGCCGTTTCCTCACGCATTATAAGCGCTATCGCAGACGACTGCGGCATCCTCTGGGATGCAACTGTCGCGGGGACGGCCTCGCTCTTGAACAAGGAGAGTCGCATGGCCTGGTTTCTGCTTTTTCTCGCCGGTCTTTTCGAATGTGGCTGGGCAATCGGCCTTAAATATACCGAGGGTTTCACACGTCCGCTGCCGACGGCGCTGACCGTCATATCCATGGTGGTAAGCATCGTGCTGCTCGGCCTGGCGGTGAAGCACCTGCCGATCGGCACCGCCTATGCGGTCTGGACCGGCATCGGCACGGTCGGTACCGTATTTCTCGGCATCTGGCTGCTTGGCGATGAGGCAAGTGTCTCCCGTCTTGCCTGCATCACGCTGATCGTCGCCGGCATCGCTGGTCTGAAGCTTACCGCCTGATGTGAAGGTTGAGGGGCGTCGCGACGCCCCTCAGTCTATCGTTCAGGCTGCTTTGCGGTTATCGACGGCAAAAGCGCCGGGACCGGAGAAGAACAGGTAGAGGAAGACGAAGCAGAACAGGATCGCGGCGTCGCCCTGGTTGACGGCCGGGAAGAAGCTGCTCGGGGCATGCGCCATGAAATAGGCGACGGCCATCTCGCCGGCCAGCAGGAAGGCGACCGGGCGCGTCAGCAGGCCGACGAGAATGAGGATGCCGCCGATAAGCTCAAGAAGGGCGGCGAACAGCATCAGCGGCGGCAGCGAGCCCTCCATCTGCGCGACCGGGAAAGCGAAAAGCTTCATCGTGCCGTGTTCGATGAACAGCAGCGCGGTGATGATTCTGAGAGCGGCCAGCCCATAGGGGCGATAGGCAGAAAGACGCTCGAAAGTTGACATTAAACCTCTCCTTTAAAATAATAAGAGCCGAGCGTTAGCCTGTCCTCCGCAAGGATTGAACACACGGATCGCTGACGGCCGTTCACTTTTTCGACAGCGGCTAAACACCTGACCGGACAGTTTTATTCGCCGGCAGCCGTCAAAGCGGAATGTTGTCGTGTTTCTTCCAGGGATTGGCGAGATCCTTGTTGCGCAACATCTTTAGACCGCGCGCCAGCCGCCTGCGGGTCGAGTGCGGCATGATCACCTCATCGACATAACCGCGCTCGGCGGCGACGAAGGGCGAGAGAAACCGGTCCTCATACATTTTCGTGTGCGCAGCGATCTTCTCCGGATCGGCAATATCCTTGCGGAAGATGATCTCGACGGCGCCCCTGGCGCCCATCACGGCGATCTGTGCCGTCGGCCAGGCATAGTTGAGGTCGCCGCGCAGATGCTTCGACGCCATCACATCATAGGCGCCGCCGAAGGCCTTGCGGGTGATGACGGTGAGCTTCGGCACCGTCGCCTCGGCATAGGCAAAGAGCAGTTTGGCGCCGTGCTTGATGAGGCCGCCATATTCCTGCGCCGTACCCGGCAGGAAGCCCGGCACGTCGACGAAGGTGACGATCGGAATATTGAAGCAGTCGCAGAAGCGCACGAAACGGGCCGCCTTGCGTGAGGCGTCGCTGTCGAGAACACCGGCCAGCACCATCGGCTGGTTGGCGACGAAACCGACGGTGGAGCCTTCGACGCGGCCGAAGCCGCAGACGATGTTTTTGGCAAAGCTCGTCTGGATCTCGAAGAAATCCCCCTCGTCGGCCACCTTTCGGATCAGTTCCTTGATGTCGTAAGGCTTGTTGGAGCTCGCCGGCACCAGTGTATCGAGCGACATGTCGACCTCTGTCACCGACTGGTAACATTCGATCTCCGGCAATGGCGCGGTGTTCGAAAGCGGAAGGAAATCGATCAGCCGTCGCACCTGCAGCAGCGTTTCGACATCATTGTCATAGGCGCCGTCGGCAATCGACGAGCGCACCGTATGCACGATAGCGCCGCCGAGTTCTTCTGCCGTCACTGTCTCGTTGGTGACGGTTTTCACCACATCGGGACCGGTGACGAACAGGTAGGAGGTATCACGCACCATGAAGATGAAATCGGTCATGGCAGGCGAATAGACGTCGCCGCCGGCGCAAGGACCCATGATCACCGAGATCTGCGGAATGACGCCCGAGGCCAGCACATTGCGCTGGAACACCTCGGCATATCCGCCGAGGGCCGCCACGCCCTCCTGGATGCGGGCGCCGCCCGCATCGTAGATACCGACGATCGGCGCGCGGTTCTTCAGCGCCATGTCCTGCACTTTCATGATCTTCTCGGCATGCGCCTCAGACAGCGAGCCGCCGAAGACGGTGAAGTCCTTGGCGAAGACGAACACGGTGCGGCCATTGACCGTGCCCCAACCGGTGACGACGCCGTCGCCGGCGATACGGCTCTTGTCCATGCCGAAATCGGTGGAGCGGTGTTCGACGAACATGTCGAACTCCTCGAAGGAACCTTCGTCGAGGAAGAGGTCGATGCGCTCGCGCGCCGTCAGCTTGCCGCGCTTGTGCTGGGCGTCGATACGCGCCTCGCCGCCGCCGAGGCGGGCAATGTCGCGGCGCCGTTCCAGTTCTTCGAGAATTTCCTTCATGCGATCTCCCTCGCCGCTGCGGGCGGCAATCCGGCGGTTAAAACGTCGCGCTAATGAGCGCGCCCGCTGAGTGAGAAAACCGAGCGTATCCTAGCAGCGGCGTCCTCAGCCAGGATCTCGTCGGCAAGCTTGGGATCGGCAGCGATGCTGGTGACGTCGAAGGCGCTGACGGCGATGACCGAGCCGTCCTCCACCGAGGCCGCGTCGATGCTGATTTTGACGACGTTGCGGTCCTTCTGGAAGCCGAGGCCCTTCTGGATGGAAACCACGCGGATCGTCAGCACCACCCGCGGCAGCACGGTGTCGCGCACGGTGGCATTGATCGCTGCGTTGACACGGTCGTTGATGCCGGAAAGCAGCTCGGCCGGCATGTTCGGGCCGGAGAGAACGACGGCGCTGCGCACATCATAGACCGGCGCCGCCGGCTTGGTGACCGAGAGACTGCCGCAGGCCGTGAGCGCGACACAGACGAGTGTCGCCCGGCAAAAACACGACCTCAGCCAATTCATTGCAAAAATCCCGCACCACCCCGTTGGAGTCGCAGACTTCGTCATAATGCATTGGAAGGCAATATGTTTCAGGCGCTTAGGGCAAAAAAAACATCCGCTGCGGCCTTGAACTCGGCAAAGCGCTTGGCCCGCCGCTGCTCGGCTTCCTCGTCGCTGCCCCAATGCTCGATCGTCCAATCTTCGTCGAGATGGGCAAGCGACCAAGCCTCCTCCACCGTCACCCGGCCCTCGGCGAAGGCAAGCGCCAGGATCGCTGAGCCGGTCAGCGTGGTGACTGTGTGGAGGGCGGCCAGCGCCATCGGGCTATCATATCTTGCGAGCGTGACGGCGAAGGCGGCCGTCGCCTCGCGCGGCTGCTCCTGCGGCATCACCCCTTCGACGAGGATGAAGCGGGCGCCGAGATCATTCGCTGCCCAGTCGATCACCGGATCCCAGTGCTCGGCCTGGCGCTCGACCAGCAATTCCGGCTCCTCGGCGCGATAGCAGATGAGGTCGCTCGCGGAAAAGCGCAATATATCCTCGAAGATCGCCTGCGCGTTGGCGGCAACCCCGTCGAGTGCGGTGTTGACGAGCCGGGTCACCGGCATGCTTACGGGATTGATCTCTTCGCCCTGCGCCTGCCATTCGGCGGCGACAAGCCGCGCGAGCGCCTCGGTCGGCACGGCGAGAACTTGGCGCGCCGGCGTACGCACCATCTTGCCGTCGAGGGTGATCGCAAAACCACCCTCGTGCTCGGCAACGGAGACGTCGGTATAGAAGCGCTTCGGCAGCGGCTTCTTCATCTGAATCTGCGCGCGGCGGATGGGATCGGGATGGCTCAGGCCTTCGGAAAGGTCGTTCAGCAGATCGCGCATGGGCTCACCTCAGGAAAAATGACGCAATATCTCGTTGGGATGGTAGGCGATCGCATCAGCGCCGTTGGCGATCAGCTCATCCACGCTGGCATAGCCCCAGGCAACGCCGATCGCCTTGGCGCCGGCAGCCTTTGCCATCTGCATATCGTAAACCGCATCGCCGATGACAATGGTGTCGGCAGCATTCATTCCTGTTTCATCGCAGCATTCCGTCACCATGGCCGGATGCGGTTTGGAGGGGCAATCGTCGGCGGTGCGTGCGACAATGAAATGCTTGTCGAAGCCATGCGTCTCCATCACCACCTTGAGCCCGCGGCGGGATTTGCCCGTCACCGCGCCGATCAGCAGGTCATCGCGTCCGCTGATCGCGTCGATCATCTCGCGAATGCCGGGAAACAGCGGCTCCTTGTAGTCAAGATCCTGACGCACGATCGAGAACAGCGATTTGTAATGCGCCGTCATGTCTATGTCTTCCTGCTCCACATGCGGCCTGCCCTGCATGCGGGCAATCGCAATATCGAGGGACAGGCCGATAATGGCCTTGGTGTCTTCAAATCGCGGTTCCGGCTTGCCGAACTTTTCGAAGGTCCTGCGCATGGTTTCGTGGATCAGACTGGCACTGTCGACCAGCGTGCCGTCGCAATCGAAAAGCGCCAGTTTCATTCGGCGTCCCTTTCGGCACCGGCAAGGTCGAGACCGAGAAGGTTCCAGGTCTGCACCATATGCGCTGGCAGCGGCGCACTGATGCGCAGGCGGCCGCCGGAGGGATGCGGGATGTCGATGTGACGCGCGTGCAGATGCAGCTTCTTCTGGACGCCGCCTGGAAAATCCCAATTCGGATCGTCGTCGAAATATTTCGGATCGCCGATGATCGGATGGCCGATATGCAGGGCATGGACGCGCAACTGATGCGTACGGCCGGTATAGGGCTCCATCTCCAGCCAGGCGAGGTTCTGTGCCGCCGTCTCCAGCACGCGGTAGAAGGAAATCGCATGATCGGCGCCGTCCTCGCCGTGCTTGGCGATGCGCATGCGGTCGCCGTCGGCGGTCGGCTCCTTCACCAGCCAGGTCGAGATCTTGTCCTCGTGCTTGCGCGGCACGCCCTTGACCAGCGCCCAGTAGGTCTTCTTGGTGTCGCGCTCGCGGAAGGCAGCCGTCAGCTTCTGCGCCGCGCCGCGGGTGCGGGCGATGACGAGAACACCCGATGTGTCGCGGTCGAGGCGGTGGACGAGCCGCGGCTTCTCACCCTTCGGGCTGGTCCAGGCTTCGAGCATCTGGTCGATATGCCGGGCCACACCCGAGCCGCCCTGCACCGCAAGACCGGGTGGCTTGTTGAGCACGATCACCTTTTCGTCCTCGTGCAGCACCATGCGCGACAAGAGTTGGAAATCCGTCGAATGTTTGAGATCCTTGCCGGCGATCGGTCCGGATTTCAGCTTCGCATCGACATCCATCGGCGGCACGCGCACCGTCTGGCCGGGCTGCACGCGCGCATCCGATTTGACACGCCCACCGTCGACGCGCACCTGGCCGGAGCGCAAGAGCTTTTGCAGCGGACCGAAGCCGAGCCCCGGAAAGTGCACCTTGAACCAGCGATCGAGCCGCATGCCGGCTTCGTCGGGTTCAACCTTGATATGTTCTATGCCAGCCATAAACGATCTTTCGGAAATTGCAGCGCAGGCCGAGCCGGCGTTCTTGCCGCAGCCTTTAGAGCATTTTCAAGCAAAACGGAAACCGGAAAAGAAATCAGGCCAAAGCGCGCATGACGGCGAGCCCGGCGATGACGGCCGCCATCGAAAGTCCGACGCTCGCAGCGATGTAGATACCGCCGGCGACGGCCTCGCCGCGCTCGAACAGCGAGATCGCATCCAGCGAGAAGGCCGAGAAGGTTGTGAAGCCGCCGAGGAAGCCGGTGATCAGCAGCAGGCGCAGCTCCACCGAGGCGTTGAACTTCCGCGCGATTAGCTCGGCGAAGACGCCGATGACGAAGCAGCCGACAACATTGACGGCGAGCGTGCCCCACGGAAATGCCGGACCCATGAGTCTCAGCGCCCACTGGCCGACATAATATCTGAGAAGAGAACCGATGGCGCCGCCAACGGCGACGAGAAGAGCCTGGATCATCAGCCGGATTTATCGCAACTCCGCAGCGATTCCAATCGAGAAGGAATGAATTCTTACCATCCGGTAAAATGCCGATGATTTTTTTATGATGGCGCCAAGATCGTGCCGATACCGTGATGGCATGACCCAGCTCCTGTCGATATCGGCCAACACCGCCGCCATTGCCTTCGAATCGCTCCGAATCCCGCAGCGTGTCGCGACGAGCACTGCGGCGCGCGATGCCCGCCGCGTTGCCGACCGGCAGTTGAAGGCTGAAGGAGCTGAAGAAATAGACGAGCCCTCCAGCATCATCCAGTCGACCGAAGTGGCACTCGACCTGATGGCAAAGGGCAACCGCCAGCCGCAGGCCGGCCTGAAACAGGCACTGCGATCCTACGAAGACTTCTGAGGCGATCGCCTTCCAAACGACAGCCCGCGACTGCCGTTACAGTCGCGGGCTTTTCTGTTTAATGAGTCTGCTCTCACTTGCCCTGTGCCGACAGCACCTGCAGCACCAGATCGACCTTGCCGGCCTTTTCGAAGGTCAGCGTCACCGGCACCGTATCGCCCTGCTTGAACGGCGTCTTCACCTTCTGGAACATCAGGTGCAGGTTGCCGGGCTCGAGCTTGACCGTCTCGCCGGCGCCGATGGCGATGCCGTCCTTCAGCTGGCGCATCCGCATGACATTGTCCTTCGTCACCATCTCGTGAATCTGAACCTCGCCTGATACAGGCGAGCTAACGGACACCAGGCGATCGTCCGTCTGGCCGTTATTCTTCACCGTGAAGAAGCCGCCGCCGACCGGCTGGCCGGGCAGCATCGCCTTGGCGAAGCCGCCGGAGACTTCGAGATCGCCGGCCTTGACCGTTTCGCCGGCCGGCGCCGCAGCGCCCATGCCTGCCATACCGGACATATCCATGCCGGCCATGTCGTCATGGTCATGGCCACCTTCGCCGGCGACGACCTTCAACAGCGGCGCCGGGCTTTTCAGTCCGTGCGCGTCGCCGCCTCCCGCCGCCACCTGATCCCAGGCCGTGACCGTCTCGCCGCACATCTGCGTCACCGGAAAGGCGAGCGAGGTGCCGGCCTCAACGCCTGATACTTTACCCTGGATGACGAAGGTATCGTAGAAATCGTCGGAGAGATTGCCGTTCTTCCAGCGTACTTCGATCGCGCCGGTTTTCACCTTGTCACCGTGATTGTCGTAGGTCTTCTGGTAGTCACCCTTGATCACCTCGAGCTCCCAGCCTGCCTTCGGCTGCGGCTTGGCGAAGACGAATCCCTCAGGCAGCTTGACCCGCACTTCCGTGGTCGCCTTGCCGTCGCAGCCATGCGGCACCTGCAGCGTGGCGAGAATGGTGCTGTCCTGCGTCGCCTCTCTGTCGAGGAAGGTCACATGCGCCTCGGCGCTGGCAAAGGCGGTCGCGGAAAGAACGGCGGCAAGCCCGAATGTCTTGCCAAATGTCTTGATAGTTTTCATCGGATGTCTCCTCGCCGGCCACGGACCTCTCTCGGGCGGACCGGCATGCTGCATCATGGATTGCGAAGGCAGATCAGGCGAGGATGGGAGGCGCGCGGGAATTCGGCCGGCTGACAGCGCTTGCGCCTGAAACGGCTGATGTTTCGATCGGCGAATTCATCAGCGAAGCGAGTTTGCGCTCGAGCCACGAGCCCGCATCCGGCGTCGGCAGGATGGTGGAGGCCGACAGCCGGCAGGCTTCGCAATTCGGCTTGAAGGCGACGGTCTTGCCGTCGGCATCCTTCACGGTGACGCAGAGCGAGGCGAAGGTGCCGTCGGGCAGCACATAGGCCGCGGCATCATAGCCTTCGGCGGCGACAGCCTGTGGCACCTGATGGGCGAGGCCGAGCAAAAGCAGGCTCAATGCGCAAAGCATGCGCAGGAAGAGCGTCGCTTTCAGTCCGGTCTGCCGCATGAGATCCCCTTCAACAGAAGGCCGCGATAGCCGGTTTTAGCACGGAATGCAAAAGCAGATTTGCCTGAGATCAACGCTTGCTGGGAATAAGACGACAAAAATTTGCCCGGTCACGACATTTGGTCTTGCCAAGTGCTGCACCCGCCGGATAATTGCGCCAACCTTGTTGGGAGAAGCCGGTGCTTTCGCCACCGGTGCCGAAGGAGCAACCGCCCCGGAAACTCTCAGGCAAAAGGACCAGCACGGGGCAGACGGAACTCTGGAGAGAAGCGTTCTCGAAACGCTCGCCGAAGGGATAACAATCTCAGGCAAAGGGACAGAGGGGGCTCAGGAGAGAAGTGCGCAGCCGCGCCTTCAGATTTGAGCCCGCGCCTTCGTGAAGAAGGCGCAAACCCCGGAGGCGTCTTTTGGACGATACTGCTGCCCTGAAAAGAACCCCGTTGCATGCCCTGCATCTCCAGCTCGGCGCCCGCATGGTGCCGTTCGCCGGTTACGACATGCCGGTGCAATATCCGGCCGGCGTGATGAAGGAGCATCTTCATACCCGCGCCGAAGCCGGCCTCTTCGATGTCTCCCACATGGGCCAGGTCATCGTGAAGGCGAAGTCGGGCAGCTATGAGGATGCGGCTCTCGCGCTCGAAAGCCTGGTCCCCGTCGACATATTGGGCCTTGGCGAAGGCCGCCAGCGCTATGGCTTCTTCACCGACGATACCGGCTGCATTCTCGACGACCTGATGATCGCCCATGTCGACGACCACCTCTTCGTCGTCGTCAACGCCGCCTGCAAGGAGGCCGACGTCGCCCATTTGCAGGCACACATTAGCGACCAATGCGACATCACCGTCCTCGATCGCGCCTTGATCGCGCTGCAGGGACCGCGCGCCGTTGCGGTTCTTGCCGAACTCTGGGCCGATGTCGCAGCGATGAAATTCATGGACGTGCGCCACTGCCGTCTGCACGACGTTTCCTGTCTGGTCTCGCGCTCCGGCTATAGCGGCGAGGACGGCTTCGAGATCTCGATTCCATCAGACAAGGCCGTGGATGTCACCAAGCGGCTGCTCGAACATCCGGACGTCCAGGCGATCGGCCTTGGCGCTCGCGATTCGCTGCGCCTCGAAGCCGGCCTCTGCCTCTACGGCAACGATATCGACACGACCACCTCGCCGGTCGAGGCCGCACTCGAATGGGCTATGCAGAAAGCAAGGCGCGGCAGCGGTGCGCGCGCCGGCGGCTTCCCGGGCTCTGGCCGCATCCTCTCCGAACTCGAAAACGGCGCCGCACGCCGCCGCGTCGGCCTGAAGCCAGAAGGCAAGGCGCCAGTGCGCGGCCATGCCAAGCTCTATGCCGATGCCGAGGGCAAGATCGAAATCGGCGAGGTCACCTCGGGCGGCTTTGGCCCCAGCGTCGAAGGCCCCGTCGCCATGGGCTACGTGCAGCTCTCCCATGCTGCGGCAGGCACGCTCGTCTACGCCGAGGTGCGCGGCAAATATCTGCCGACCACCGTCAGCGCCCTGCCCTTCGTCACACCGACCTACAAACGCTAAACCTTTTCCAGAGAGGACCAACCATGCTGAAATTTACCGAAGAACACGAATGGCTGAAGATCGAAGGCGGCGTTGCGACGGTCGGCATCACCACTTATGCCGTCGATCAGCTCGGCGACTTGGTTTTCGTCGAACTGCCGGAAGTCGGCGCGACCTTCTCCAAGAACGGCAATGCCGCGACCGTTGAATCGGTCAAGGCTGCTTCCGACGTCTATTGTCCGCTGGATGGCGAGATCACCGAGGTCAATCCGGCCATCGTTGCAGATCCATCGCTGGTCAATTCCGATCCTCAGGGCGCCGGCTGGTTCTTCAAGCTGAAGCTTGCAAATGCTGCCGACGCCGATGGCCTGCTCGACGAGGCGGCCTACAAGGAGCTCACTGCGTAATGACGACGCCGACAGAATTCCAGTTCACCGACTATCAGCCCTACGATTTCGCCAATCGCCGCCATATCGGCCCCTCGCCGGCCGAGATGACCGACATGCTGAAGGTGATCGGTTATAACAGCCTCGACGGCCTGATCGACGCGACGCTGCCGCCCTCGATCCGCCAGAAGGCGCCGCTCGTCTGGGGCGCGCCGATGACCGAGCGCGAGGCGCTCGACAAGCTGCGCGAGACCGCCAACAAGAACAAGGTGCTGGTCTCGCTGATCGGCCAGGGTTATTACGGCACGATCACGCCGCCGGTCATCCAGCGCAACATCCTGGAAAACCCGGCCTGGTACACCGCCTATACGCCTTACCAGCCGGAGATCAGCCAGGGCCGCCTGGAAGCGCTGCTGAACTACCAGACGATGGTCTGCGACCTCACCGGCCTCGACGTCGCCAACGCCTCGTTGCTCGACGAGGCGACCGCCGCCGCCGAAGGCATGGCGATTGCCGAGCGCGTCGCCAAGTCGAAGGCGAAGGCCTTCTTCGTCGATGCCGACTGCCATCCGCAGACCATTGCCCTGATCCGCACCCGCGCCGAGCCGCTCGGCTGGAGCGTCATCGTCGGCAATCCATTCACCGATCTCGATCCCGTCGATGTCTTCGGCGCGATCTTCCAATATCCCGGCGCGCACGGTCACGTGCATGATTTTACCGGCCTGATCTCGCGCCTGCACCAGACCGGCGCCATAGCGATCGTCGCCGCCGATATCCTGGCGCTGACGCTGCTGAAATCGCCCGGCGAAATGGGTGCCGATATCGCCGTCGGATCCTCGCAGCGCTTCGGTGTGCCGGTCGGCTACGGCGGCCCGCATGCGGCCTATATGTCGGTCAAGGATGTCATCAAGCGTTCCATGCCCGGCCGCCTCGTCGGCGTTTCCGTCGATGCCCGCGGCAACCGCGCCTATCGCCTGTCGCTGCAGACCCGCGAACAGCATATCCGCCGCGAAAAGGCGACGTCGAACATCTGCACCGCCCAGGTACTGCTTGCCGTGATGGCCTCGATGTACGCCGTCTTCCACGGCCCGAAGGGTATCAAGGCGATCGCCCAGCAGGTGCACCAGAAGGCCGTGCTGATGGCCAAGGGCCTGGAAAAGCTCGGTTATGAGGTCGAACCCGAGACCTTCTTCGACACGATCACCGTCGATGTCGGCCATATGCAGGGTCTCATCCTGCGTGCCGCCGTCGCCGAAGGCGTCAATCTGCGCAAGGTCGGCGAAACCAAAATCGGCATGAGCCTCGACGAACGCACCCGGCCGGCGACGCTCGAAGCCGTCTGGCGCGCCTTCGGCGGCAATTTTACCATTGCCGATTTCGAGCCTTCCTACCGCCTGCCGAAGGGCTTGCTCCGCACCAGCGATTACCTCACCCATCCGATCTTTCACATGAACCGCGCCGAAAGCGAGATGACGCGTTACATCCGCCGGCTCTCCGACCGGGATCTGGCGCTCGACCGCTCGATGATCCCGCTCGGTTCCTGCACGATGAAGCTCAATGCGACGGCGGAAATGCTGCCGATCACCTGGCCGGAATTTTCCGACATCCATCCCTTCGTGCCGGCCGACCAGGCGCTCGGCTACCGCGAGATGATCGACGACCTGATCGAAAAGCTCTGCGCCGTCACCGGCTACGACGCCTTCTCCATGCAGCCGAATTCCGGCGCGCAGGGCGAATATGCCGGCCTGCTGACGATCCGCAACTATCATATCGCCAATGGCGACGGCCATCGCGACGTCTGCCTGATCCCGACCTCTGCGCATGGCACCAACCCGGCCTCGGCTCAGATGGTCGGCATGAAGGTCGTCGTCGTCAAGGTGCGCGAAAATGGCGATATCGATCTCGACGATTTCCGCGCCAAGGCTGAGCAGCATGCGGCAAACCTCTCCTGCTGCATGATCACCTACCCTTCGACGCACGGCGTCTTCGAGGAGACCGTCAAGGAAATCTGCGACCTCGTGCACGAGCATGGCGGCCAGGTCTATCTCGACGGCGCCAACATGAACGCCATGGTCGGCCTATCCCGCCCCGGTGACATCGGCTCCGACGTTTCGCATCTCAATCTGCACAAGACCTTCTGCATTCCGCATGGCGGCGGCGGACCCGGCATGGGCCCGATCGGCGTCAAGGCGCATCTGGCCCCCTACCTGCCCGGCCATCCCGAAACCGACGGCCGTCCGGGTGCGGTCTCGGCCGCCGCCTTCGGCTCCGCCTCGATCCTGCCGATCTCCTGGAGCTATTGCCTGATGATGGGCGGCGAAGGCCTGACGCAGGCGACCAAGGTGGCGATCCTCAGCGCCAACTATATCGCCACCCGGCTGAAGGGCGCCTATGACGTGCTCTACAAGTCGTCTGCCGGCCGCGTCGCGCATGAATGCATCATCGACACCCGTCCGCTGGTCGACAGCTCGGGTGTCACCGTCGACGACGTCGCCAAGCGGCTGATCGACTGCGGCTTCCATGCGCCGACCATGAGCTGGCCGGTCGCCGGCACGCTGATGATCGAGCCGACGGAAAGCGAGACCAAGGCCGAACTCGACCGTTTCTGCGAGGCGATGCTGGCGATCCGCGAGGAAGCCCGCGCCATCGAGGATGGCCGCATGGACAAGGTGAACAACCCGCTGAAGAACGCTCCGCACACGGTGGAAGACCTCGTCGGCGAATGGGACCGCCCCTACTCACGCGAACAAGCCTGCTTCCCGCCCGGTGCCTTCCGCGTCGACAAATACTGGTCGCCGGTCAACCGCGTCGACAATGTCTATGGCGACCGCAACCTGATCTGCACCTGCCCGCCGGTGGAAAGCTACGCAGAGGCCGCCGAATAGCGGTCAAGCCTGACGCTGTAGCGACGGGCCCAGCAATCTGAGCCCCTTCCATCAAGGGAGGGGCTTTCCTAATTCTGATAGAAATGTGCGGCTAACCTGTCTTGTTAGCCGATCCAGGTTCAATTCCTCGGCAGGGGCACCAGTTTCCCAGTTCCCCTGCTCTCTATCAGCGTCGAAGCGTGCCGGTTTGCGGGCTAGAACAGGATGATTTTAGGCCGGGTCGGCCTAAAATCTGAATCCTGTTCTACATTATATAGTTAGAGCATGATGTCGTCCGAAAACCGCTTACACTTTTCGGCATCATGCTCTAGAAGCGCTCGCCGACCATATGCTCGCTTTTCGTCCACAATCCCCTGGCCGTCTCGGGATCGAGCGCGTAGGTACGCACGCCTTCGGAAATCGGGCTGATCTCCGCATCCGTCACTTCGGAGACGTGGCAATTCTCGCAATATCTGCCACCGACCGCGT
The DNA here is from genome assembly GCF_057653695.1 of Rhizobium sp. SRDI943. NCBI lineage: Bacteria > Pseudomonadati > Pseudomonadota > Alphaproteobacteria > Hyphomicrobiales > Rhizobiaceae > Rhizobium > Rhizobium sp. SRDI943. Next base: position 2,116,901 of record NZ_CM172787.1, read on the forward strand.
CTGCAGGGGCGACGAAACCTGCCCAGACGGAGGTAGCCGCACCCTGAGGAATCGTCTTCCACTGGAAAGGCGGCTTGCCCTCGGCGGAGAGTGCTGCGTTGATCTGCGTTATCATGCCTTCAATCATGTCAGGGTCGAGATGACGGTCGAGCTCGGTCTGGATGCCGCCGGGATGCAGTGCCGTTGCACGGATGCCGCGCTCCTTGAGGCGCCGGTCGAGTTCCACCGCGAACAGGATATTTGCGGTTTTCGACTGGGCATAGGCCGCCCAGGGCTCATAGGTCTTGCTCTCGAAATTGAGGTCATCGAGGCTGAAAGGTGCCATGCGATGGCCCGAGGATGCGACGATCACCACTCGGCCGCCCGATTTGACGAGCGGTGCGATGCTGTTGACCAGCACGAAATGACCGAGATGGTTGGTGCCGAACTGCGTTTCGAAGCCATCGGCGGTGCGGCCGAAGGGAGCGGCCATCACGCCGGCATTGGCAATGACGACATCGAAGGGCCGGCCATCCGAAATGAGCGCATCGGCACAGGCGCGCACGCTTGCCAGAGAGGCAAGATCAAGCTCGACGATATCAAGGCTGCCGCCATTGGCCGCACCGGCACGCACGACTTCCGTTGCCGCCCTCGCCTTTGCAAGGTCACGTGCCGTACCCGTCACCTGCGCTCCATGGGCTGCCAACACACGCGCGGTTTCCACGCCGAGGCCGGCCGAAACACCCGTCACCAGAACACGCTTGCCCTTGAGATCGACGCCGGCGAGCACCTCATCGGTGGTCGATGTCGCACCAAAAAGTCCACTCATGATTATCTCCTTGATCATGGACGCACCGCTCCAGGCTGGTGGACCATTGCCCGCCGGCCTCAAATGAAATAAAAGGAGGATGCCTCCAGATAAATATGGAGGGTACCTCCGCTTATCAAGGGGACCTCTCGGAAATGGCCGAAAAAAGCGACGAGCCCACCGCCCGAAAGCCGCGTGCGGATGCCGAACGCAATCGTCTTCTGCTGATGGAGACGGCAAAGACCGTCTTTGCCGACAAGGGTTCCAGCGCCAGCCTGGAGGAAATCGCCCGCATCGCCGGCGTCGGCATCGGCACGCTCTATCGCCATTTCCCGACCCGCGACGCACTGGTTTCCGCCATCTACCGCAACGAGACGGCGCAGCTTGCCGCTGCCGCCAAAAGCCTTGCCGAGACACATCCGCCTGTCGAAGCGCTTCGCCTGTGGCTGGTGCAGTTCGTCGACTATGTCGTGACGAAACACGGCATGTCCGAAGTGCTGGATTCTTTGGTCGGCGGCACCTCCGAGCTCTATGCCGATTCTGCCGATTTGATCATAGGTGCCGTCAATCTGCTGGTGGATCGCGCAGTCGCCACCGGTGAAATCCGTCTGGCGATGGACCCGCTCGATATCCTGCGCGCCCTGGCCGGCGGCGCGAGCATCAGCAGTGGCCCCGCCTGGCGGGAGGCGGCAAGGCAACTCATCGATATTCTGATTGCGGGTATGAGAGCCAGTCGCTGAGGCTGTCGTACCATTGCGGCACGGCTGTCTCAGATGACGGTTGGGGACATCGACATGGAGGGTTTCCGCGCGCAAGGTGGAAGAACTTGTCGGCGATTGGGAGCCGCGAACAGGCCTGCTTTCCACCCGGCGCCTTCCGTGTCGACAAATACTGGTCGCCGGTCAACCGCGTCGACAACGTCTATGGCGATCGCAACCTGATCTGCACCTGCCCGCCGGTGGAAAGCTACGCAGAGGCGGCTGAGTAGCAGCGTTAGGCAAAGCTCCTTCCCCAGGTTGGGAGGGTCTGCATGCTTTTGGTGCGCAAGGATCAAATTTAACCTTTCTTAGCAAGTCTCTGTTAGCAATTCAGAAAGGCGGCTTCCATCAACATGGATCTCCGTCGATCCCTTGTTCTGCGTGCAGGTTCTTATGCGTACATCGGCAGTGCCAGCAATCCTCCTCGCCGCCCTGATCCTGTCGGGATGCGCCGCCAGTTCTGGCGCCGAAGATGTGCTGGGCAACGTGCCGTCGTCGGAAACGACCAATGCCATCGCCCAGCCAAGCGGCCCGATTCCTGCCGCTGCCGTGGGCGATCCTGCGCCGCAGGCAAGCCCGCCGCAGCAAGCGTTGCGCTGGGCGGGAGAGGTTCCGGAGCCGCAGGCGCTCGTGTCCGCCGACAGGCCGGTTGGCATGCCGCTGCCGATAGATAAACCGGTCGCGCTGCTGATGCCGGCCAATCCCGCCGGCAATGCAATGCCCGATGTCGGCACGAGATCGCCGACACGCGGCCAAATTTACGGCCACCGCTTCCGCGATGCCAAGCCGATCAACTTCGGCTCCACCTCGCCGAGAAAGCTTGCCGTGCATGGCGTCGATGTCTCGCGTTGGCAGGGCGAGATCGACTGGGAAACGTTGCGGCGGCAAGGCGCCAATTTCGTCTACATCAAGGCGACCGACGGCGGCGATCACCTTGATCCGATGTTCAAGAAAAACTGGCGCCGCGCCAAGGAAGCCGGCCTGAAACACGGCGCCTATCACTTCTTCTATTGGTGCCGGACGGCAGGCGAGCAGGCCGACTGGTTCATCCGCAACGTGCCAAGGGAAGCCAACGCTCTTCCGCCCGTCATCGACGTCGAATGGAACGGCGAATCGAGCTGCAAGAGGCGCATCTCGCCTGCACGTGTCCGGGAAAAGATGCAGGTCTTCATGGACAAGCTGGAGCGCTACTACGGCCAGCGCCCGATCATCTACACGGCGCCGGACTTCTACCGCGACAATTTGAAGGGCCAACTGCTCGACTACCCATTCTGGCTGCGCTCTGTGGCCGCTCACCCCTCCAAGGTCTATCCGGGTCGCAAGTGGCTGTTCTGGCAATATTCCGGATCCGGCCTTTCCGATGGCGTTGACGGCAAGATCGACCTCAACGTGTTCAACGGCAATGAAAGCGATTGGCACGACTGGGTGGCGTCGCGATAGCCGAAGCTTGCAATGGCTCCGCGCCCCGTCCTCACGCGGACTTCTGCACCTTCACCGGCACGCCTTTGTAGGCAGGCGTTCCCGATTTCCGGTCGTAATCGCCAAGCGCGATGACCCTGTTCATCTCGGGATAATATCCGGCGATGGAGCCAACAGGGATGTCGTAGGCCACTGCGGTGAAGCCTCTGACCGCCCTGCTGCTGGTTTCAGCGACCGACTCGATATCAACCTTATCGCCATCGGCGAGGCCGCGTGCGAAGAGATCCCCGCTGTTCATGAAGATCACGTCACGGCGGCCGAAGACGCCACGATAGCGGTCGTCAAGGCTATAGATTGTCGTGTTGTACTGGTCGTGACTGCGCAGCGTTGTCAGAACCAGTGTGTCTGCGTCTGCAAGTCGCGGATCTTCCTCCAGCCCAGGCGCGATGAGGAACTGTGCTTTTCCTGACGGCGTGCGCCATTGCCGGTCGGAGGCCGCCACCGTCAGCCGGAAGCCGCCGGGTTTCCTGACCCGTGTGTTGAAATCATGGAAATCGGGAAAGACCACCTCGATCTTTTCCCGAATGCGATTGTAATCGCTGATCATCCCGTCCCAATCGATACCGTATTTGACGCCGAGCGTTGCCTTGGCGATCCCGGCGATGATCGCCGGTTCGGATCTCAGCTCTTCGCCCGGTGGTTTCAGGAAACCGCGCGAGGCGTGCACCATCGACATGGAATCCTCGACGGTCACCGATTGTGGTCCCGTCGTCTGAATATCCTGGTCGGTGCGGCCGAGAACGGGAAGGATGATGGAGGTTCGGGCGATCAGCAGGTGCGAGCGGTTGGGTTTTGTCGCCAGATGGACCGCAAGATCGAGCTTGCGCATGCCGGCGAATGTCGCCTCCGGATCGGATATGGCGACGGCGAGATTGCCGCCGAGGCAGACCAGCGCCTTCGACCGGCCTTCGATGATCGCCTCGATGGCCTCGACGGCGTTATGGCCCTGCTCCTCCGGCGGGCGAAAGCCAAAGGCCTTTTCCATGCCGTCGAGAAGCGCCTTGTTGGGGATCTCGGTGATTCCGACGGTGCGGTCGCCCTGAACGTTCGAATGCCCCCGCAGCGGGCAGATACCGGCGCCCTGGCGGCCGATATTTCCCCGCAACATCAGGAAATTGGCAAGCTGCTGGACATTGGCAGTGCCGTGGCTGTGCTGGGTGATGCCCATGCCATAGCAGAGGATGACGTTGCGGGCGTTGAGATAGACATCAACGGCGCTGTCGAGCGCCTCGAGCGTCAATCCCGATCTCTTCAGGATCGACGCCCACTCCGTCTTTGCAATATCGGCCTTAAGAGCCTCCAGTCCGATCGTGTGGGCTTCGATGAATTCCCGGTCGAGAAAGCCTTTGCCGCCTGCCGCGATATCGGCATCGTCGCGCTCGAATATCCGCTTCATCAGGCCCTTGAGGGCAGCGAGATCCCCTCCGGTGCGCAGCTGATGATAAGCAGATGCGATCGGCGTCGAAGACATCGTCGCCATTTCCACCGGGTTCTGCGGTGCCGCAAATTTCTCGAGCGCGCGTTCTTTCAGGGGATTGAAGACCACGATCGGGACGCCGCGCCTCGCGGCATCATGCAGAGTGGTCATCATCCGCGGGTGGTTGGTGCCGGGATTGTGGCCGAAGCTGAAGATCGCATCGGCATGATCGAAATCTTCCAAGGTCACCGTGCCCTTCCCGACCCCGATCGAGTCGGGCAGACCGACGCTGGTCGCCTCATGGCACATGTTCGAGCAGTCGGGAAAATTGTTGGTGCCGTAGGCCCTGACGAAAAGCTGGAACAGGAAGGCTGCCTCGTTCGAGGCGCGTCCCGATGTGTAGAATTCGGCCATGTCAGGATCGGGCAGTTTGCGCAGTTCGGCGCCGATCAGCGTGAAGGCTTCCTCCCAGCCGATCGGCAGGTAGCGGTCGCTGGCGTGATCATAGACCAGCGGATGCGTCAGGCGGCCCTGGTCTTCCAGCTGATGGTCGTTACATTGCCACAGTTCGGCGACCGTATGCGCCGCGAAAAAGTCAGGCCCGGCACGTTTCGCCGTGGATTCCCAGGTGATCGCCTTGGCGCCGTTTTCACAGAACTCGAATGAACTCGTATGTTTGGGATCGGGCCAGGCGCAACCCGGACAATCGAACCCCTCGGGCTGATTGGCTTTCAGCAGCGTCGCAGCCCCCTGCGCAATGACCTGCTGGCGCGCAAGGGTTTCGGCGACGGCTTTGAGTGCACCCCAACCGCCGGCAGGGGCCGTGTATTTCTCGATGCCTTTCGGCCGCTTCTTGGTCATCACCTGCTCCACAAATCCGTCCGAGGGCCAGCGCCTATTATCAATGCAAAGGGATGCCATGCGATAGATGGCGCGGACATCCTTTTAAAAGATCGGACCGCTCCGAGGGGGCGGAGCGGTCCTGGCGGATCATGGGATCCACGAGACTCGGCGCGGGAGGGGACATGCCGATGTCTATCGGCACATTCGCGGTGCCGGTCTCCACATGGAAGTCACTTCCGAGAGACAGCCAGACCTTACGTCCCGGCAGCAGACCACGAAACTATACATAGGTATGGGGGATCTTGTTGATACCATATTGCCCAAGCTCGTGGTGCCCGCTGAGACCTAAACAGAAGGATAGGTCCGGCTACACCAGCATTGAATGTCCTGCTTTCCAAACCTGCTCTACGGTTCTTTCAAGGCCAGCGAAGCAGGAACGCCAAATTGACGGCCGCGCAGCCAGATCGCTCATTCCCGAAATCCCCAGCCAGGGAGAACAGCCATGGACCGTATCGAACTCGAAAACCGTCGCAAGGCGTCGCTTGCCACTCCGTCCGACCTTGCCTCCAACGCGACCGCCGACATCTCGGGCCCGCTGGCAGCGCTGCTTGCCGATACCTTTGCCCTCTATCTCAAGACCAAGAACTTCCATTGGCATATGAGCGGCCCGCATTTTCGCGATTATCACCTCCTGCTCGACGAACAGGGCGACCAGATTTTCGCGATGACCGATGCGATCGCCGAGCGCGCCCGCAAGATCGGCGGCATGACGATTCGCTCGATCGGTCATATCGGCCGGCTGCAGCGCCTTCTCGACAATGACGCCGATTTCGTCACGCCGCGCGACATGCTCGCAGAACTGAAAGACGACAACCAGCAGCTCATCTCGTTCATGAGGCAGGCGCACGAGGTCTGCGCCGAGCATAACGACGTCGCCACATCAAGTCTGCTCGAAGTCTGGATCGACGAGACGGAACGCCGCGCCTGGTTCCTGTTCGAAACAACCCGGAACGCCGCATAACCGGCTGACCGTCCGCTGGAAAGGGTAATGTCATGACCACTATCCGGACACTTGAGGATCCTCAACTCGGAAGATTTGGTCTTCTGGCGAAGGCGGCCGCCAACGGATCAGCTTTCGTCGACACTTGTTATGAAGCGCTATGTCACGGACGCGAATGGCCTCCGTTGCGGTCGTTCGGGAACCATGTCAATCGACGCCGGCTGATCATCGGCCAGTTACTCATCCTGGCTGCGGCGCTTGCATTTGCAGCCGCCGCATCGCCCATGTCGGCCCTGGTGGCGGCGTCTCTTATCGCCGCCGCAGGCTCCACTGCCGCCTATCCTGGATACAGTGCCGTGCCGATCCTGAACAGAGGCGACGGCACGAGGCCCTGACCTAAGGCTTTTGCTAACGCAAAGCCTTCAGCATTTCCTAAAGCCTCGCAGCTACAAGCTTACCATCCAGTTCTGGGGAAACGGCTGATGAGCATATCGGGCATTACGAGCACTGCTCTTTCGGGAATGCGGGCACAGACGACGCGAGTTAGCGCGATTGCCAACAACATCGCAAATAGCAGCACGCCGGGCTATGCTAGGCTGAACACCAGCCTCACCTCCGTTGAGTCAGGCGGCGTGCAGGCCGTCGTCAGCCCGACTGCGTCAGATGTCGATCCGGCTGCCGAACTGACCGACCTGATCGAAGCCGATCAGAGCTACAAGGCGAACGCCGTGGTCTTCGAGACCGGCGCCGACATGTGGGAAATGCTCATGAGCATCAAGCGCGACTGAACACGCCCGATTTCATCGGAGACTTGCTGGCCGAGAATTTTCCGCCGCTCTGAAACTGTCAGGAATGCGCCGGTTCGCCCTGGCGCTGGGCGGCAAGGGCCGCGAGATCGGCAGGCTTCAGCTCGACGGATTCACCGCAGCCGCAGGCCGATGTCTGGTTCGGATTGGTGAAGGTGAAGCCGGAGCGGAGCGTCGTCATCTCGAAGCCCATCTCGGTGCCGAGCAGATAGAGAGCTGCGGATGGCTCGACCCAGACTTTGGCACCGTCGCGCTCGATCAGGTCGTCCTTGGCGTTGGGCTCGGTCACCAGGTCGATGGTATATTCCATCCCGGCGCAGCCGCCCTTCTTGATGCCGACGCGCACACCCTTGGCGTCAGGCCCCGAGTTCTCGACGATTGTCTTGACGCGGGCCGCAGCACCGTCCGTCATGCTCATGATTGCAAAGCCCATCGGCCCCATTCTCCTTCCGCAACCGGGGTCAAGATCCGGCGCTTCGTGATTCAAATGTAGTCTTCCGAGGTAAACGGATCAATACCACGGTGCCGTATCAGTACCAGCCGACGGCGACCTGCGCCTCTTCCGACATGCGGTCCGGCGTCCACGGCGGATCGAAGGTCATGGCAACCTCGACGCCCGACACGCCTTCGACGGCGCCGACGGCGTTTTCGACCCAGCCGGGCATCTCGCCGGCAACCGGGCAGCCGGGTGCAGTCAACGTCATCATGATTTTCACCATCCGGTCGTCCTCGATGTCGATCTTGTAGATCAGACCGAGCTCGAAGATGTCGGCGGGAATTTCCGGATCGTAGACCGTCTTCAGCGCGCTGATGACGTCGTCGCTCAGCCGCGCCAGCTCATCGGCCGGAATGCTGGAATGCACGATGCCTTCGCGCACGTCGATCTTCTGTTCGCTTTCGTCCAGGCTCATCACGGACACTCCTCAAGCAAAGAACTTGCGCGCATAATCAAGCGCATCGGCCAGGGCATCGACCTCGGCGCGGGTATTGTACATGCCGAAGGATGCACGGCATGTGGAGGTGACGCCGAAGCGTTTCAAGAGCGGCATGGCGCAATGCGTGCCGGCCCTGACTGCAACACCCTGCCGGTCGATCACCATCGAGACGTCGTGGGCATGAATGCCGGCAAGTTCGAAGGAAAAGATGCTGCCCTTGTCGGGCGCCGTGCCGAAGACTCGCAGCGAATTGACGGATTTCAGCCGCTCGACCGCATAGGCGGCAAGATCGGCCTCATGCCGGGCGATCGCCTCGCGGCCGATCTTCTCCATATAATCGAGCGCATAACCGAGCCCGATCGCCTGCACGATCGGCGGTGTGCCTGCCTCGAAGCGATGCGGCGGGTCGTTATAGGTAACCACGTCCTCGGCGACTTCGAAGATCATCTCGCCACCGCCCTGGAAGGGGCGCATCTCAAAAAGCCGCTCCTTCTTGCCATAGAGCACGCCAATGCCCGATGGGCCGTAGAGCTTGTGGCCGGTCATGACGTACCAGTCGCAATCGATATCCTGCACGTCAACAGGCAGATGCACGGCGCCCTGGCTGCCATCGATCAGCACCGGGATGCCGCGCTCATGCGCGATCCGGCAGACTTCCTTGACGGGAACGATCGTGCCGAGCGCATTCGACATATGGGTGATGGCGACGAGCTTGGTGCGCTCCGTCAGGCTCTTTTCGAAATCCTCGATATGGAAGGCGCCGTCGTCGTCAACAGGCACCCAGACCAGTGTGGCCCCCTGCCGCTCGCGGATGAAGTGCCAGGGCACGATGTTGGAATGATGCTCCATGATCGTCAGCACGATCTCGTCGCCTTCACCAATCTTCGGCATGCCCCAGCCATAGGCGACGGTGTTGATCGCTTCCGTCGAATTCTTGGTGAAGACGATGTCGTTGACCGAGGGCGCATTGAGGAAACGGCGCACCTTCTCGCGCGCTGCCTCATAGGCGTCCGTGGCCGCATTCGAGAGATAGTGCAGGCCACGATGCACATTGGCATATTCATGGGAATAGGCATGCGAGATGGCGTCGATCACCACCTGCGGCTTCTGCGCCGATGCGCCGTTGTCGAGATAGACCAGCGGCTTGCCATGCACCTTCTCCGCGAGAATCGGGAAATCCCGGCGGATGGCTTCGACGTCGTATTGCGTGGCCGGCACTATCTTGTCCATTGATATATCCGATCAGGCGTGCTTTTCGAGCCAGGCCGAAATCACGCCTTCCAGCGCCTCGACCAGGGCTTCATCATCAAGTTCCTCGACGATCTCGGCGACGAAGGCGTTGACGAGCATCGCACGCGCCTTGTTCTCCGGAATCCCGCGCGCCATCATGTAATAGAGATGGTTGGCGTCGATATCGGTCACCGTGGCGCCGTGGCCGCACTGCACGTCGTCGGCGAAGATTTCGAGCTCGGGCTTGACCGAGAATTCGGCATCGTCGGACATCAGCAGCGTGTTGCAGGCCATCTTGGCATCGGTCTTCTGCGCATCGGGCGCCACCCGGATCATGCCCTGGAAGACACCCTTGGCACGGTCGAAGACGACGTTGCGGATGACTTCGGTCGACCCGGTATTCGGCACGTCGTGGCCGAGCACCATCGTCACGTCAGTATGCGTGTCGCCGCCGAGCAGATTGATGCCGCGCAGCGTCAGATCGGCGCCCTCGCCTGTCACCTTGATGTTAAGCTCCTGGCGCACCAGCTTGCCGCCGGCATTGATGACAAAAAGCCGGAGCTTGGCGTCTGCGCCGAGATCGATGCGGATCTGGCCGAGATGCGTATCGTCGGCTCCCTGCTGCTGCAGGATGATCCAGGTCAGCTCGGCGCCTTCGCCGACCGTGATGTCGCTGACGTGGGACACCAGCGCAGCATCGCCGGTCACCGCAAGGTGACGCTCGATGACGGTCGCCTTGACGCCGGGGCCGAAGGACACAGGCAGGCGCGTATGTGTCTGCCCGCCCGCATGGATGAACTGGATTTCGAGCGGGTTTTCAAGCTCGGTCTCGGCAGGCACGTCGATGACATAGCCGTCACGCACGAAGCTGCCATTGATGCGGCCGACCACGTCGTCGCTGCCGAGCGCATCCAGGCCATCCGCGGCGGAGCCGTCGAGCAGATGTTCGGAATAGGCCGAAACGCTAAGACCGTCGGCCGTAGCCTTCTGGTTGGAATGGCCTTGGATCACCGCCAGCACCGTGGCATCAGCAACGAGCGGCTCCAAAGCCTCCGAGCCGGCATCGCCCGCCTGCTGCGGAACGGTGCGCAGCAGATTCTTGAGGTCGGTATAGTGCCAGGCTTCGATCCGGCGCGTCGGCAGGCCGGCCTTCTTCAGGTCGTCGAGAAGCCGGTCGCGCAGTGCCGTCACCGCGCCATTGCCCGGCAGTTCGCCGATCTGCTGGTTGAAGGCCTCGATCAGCGCCGTCTCGGCCGCAGTCAGGCGGCTCGTCGTCTGCATGTTCATGGACGTCGTCCTTTCCACCCGAAACTCAGGCCGCCGTGCCGATGATGTCGGCATAGCCGTTGGCTTCCAGCTCATGCGCCAGCGTCTTGTCGCCCGACTTGATCACCTGGCCCTTGTAGAGCACGTGGACGGTATCCGGCACGATATAGTCGAGCAGGCGCTGGTAGTGGGTGATGACCACGACCGCGCGGTCCGGCGAACGCAACGCGTTGACGCCGTCGGCGACGATCTTCAGCGCATCGATGTCGAGGCCGGAATCGGTTTCGTCAAGCACGCAGAGCTTCGGCTCGAGCAGCGCCATCTGCAGGATTTCGGCCCGCTTCTTCTCGCCGCCGGAGAAGCCGACATTCAGCGGGCGCTTCAGCATCTCGGTATTGATCTGCAGCTTGCCGGCGGCATCCTTGACGCGGCGCATGAAGTCCGGCGTCGTCAGCTCGTCCTCGCCACGCGCTTTGCGCTGCTCGTTCATCGCCACCTTCAGGAACTGCATGGTGGCAACACCCGGGATTTCGACCGGGTACTGGAAGGCAAGGAAGATACCCTTGGCGGCGCGTTCGGCCGGATCGAGCTCGAGAATGCTCTCGCCATTGTAGAGAATGTCACCCTCGGTGACTTCGTAATCGCTGCGGCCGGAAAGGACGTAGGAGAGCGTCGACTTGCCAGAGCCGTTCGGCCCCATGATCGCGGCGACTTCACCGGCCTTCACCGTCAGGTTCAGGCCACGGATGATCTCGGTGCCGTCTTCGGCGATACGGGCATGAAGGTTCTTAATTTCAAGCATCTTTGGTTCCTGCGTTTTTCTCTGCGCAGCTCACTAGGAGCCTCGCGTAATTTCTAAGGGACATCGACATGTTGCGCTCGGCGCTATCGAGCAAAAAAACGGACGACGCGGAAAACCGCGACCGTTACGAGCCCAACCCATTCGAGAAAATCCGAGATCCCCTGAAAGATCATTCCCGGTTTTTCCATGCGCTGCCGGAGAAACACATAAGGCTGCTCCGGCGGCGTTTCGGTCTCGTTTCTTAGCTCGCGGGGCGAATTTTCGCCAATATCTCCCCGCGCATATTCGTCAGACGTTCAAGAATGCGCTTCTTGTCCGCTTCGCTCATGTCAGCCCACAGAGCCTTCCAGCGAAATGCTGATCAGCTTCTGCGCCTCGATGGCAAATTCCATCGGCAGTTCCTGCAGGACTTCCTTGACGAAGCCGTTGACGATCAGTGCGATCGCCGCTTCGGTCGGGATGCCGCGCTGCAGGCAGTAGAACAGCTGGTCCTCGGAGATCTTCGAGGTTGTCGCCTCATGCTCGAACTGCGCCGTCGAATTCTTCGCCTCGATGTAGGGCACGGTATGGGCGCCGCACTTGTCGCCGATCAGCAGCGAATCGCACTGGGTGAAGTTGCGCGCATTCGATGCCTTGCGGTGAGCCGAGACCTGGCCGCGATAGGTGTTGTTGGAAACGCCGGCCGCGATGCCCTTGGAGACGATGCGGCTCGACGTGTTCTTGCCGAGATGGATCATCTTGGTGCCACTGTCGATCTGCTGATGGCCGTTGGACACGGCGATCGAGTAGAACTCGCCGCGGCTATCGTCGCCGCGCAGGATGCAGGACGGATACTTCCAGGTGATCGCCGAGCCGGTCTCGACCTGCGTCCAGGAAATCTTCGAGCGGTCGCCACGGCAATCGCCGCGCTTGGTGACGAAGTTGTAGATGCCGCCCTTGCCGTTCTTGTCGCCGGGATACCAGTTCTGCACCGTCGAATATTTGATTTCGGCATCGTCGAGCGCAACCAGCTCGACCACGGCGGCATGCAGCTGGTTTTCGTCGCGCTGCGGCGCCGTGCAGCCTTCGAGATAGGAGACGTAGGCGCCCTCTTCCGCAATGATCAGCGTGCGCTCGAACTGGCCGGTGCCCTTCTCGTTGATGCGGAAATAGGTCGACAGCTCCATCGGGCAGCGAACGCCCTTCGGCACGAAGACGAAGGAACCGTCGGTAAAGACCGCCGAATTCAGCGTCGCGTAATAATTGTCCGTGGTCGGTACGACCGAGCCGAGGTACTTCTGCACCAGTTCCGGATATTCGCGGATGGCTTCCGAGATCGACATGAAGATCACGCCGGCCTTCTTCAGCTCTGCCTTGAAGGTGGTGACGACCGAGACGCTGTCGAAAACGGCGTCGACGGCGATCTTCGGCCTCTCGACACCAGCAAGGATCTCCTGCTCACGCAGCGGAATGCCGAGCTTCTCATATACCTTCAACAGCTCCGGATCGACCTCGTCAAGCGACTTCGGACCCGGCGTGCTTTTCGGCGCGGCGTAATAATAGATGTCGTTGAAATCGATCTTGGGATAGTCGACGCGCGCCCAGGTCGGCTCTTCCAGCGTCAGCCAGCGACGATAGGCCTCGAGACGCCATTCCAGCATCCACTCAGGCTCCTGCTTCTTCGCCGAAATGAAACGAATGATGTCCTCGGACAGGCCTTTCGGCGCCTTGTCCATCTCGATGACGGTCTCGAAACCGTATTTGTACTGGTCCACATCGATCAGGCGGACCTGGTCGATTGTTTCCTGCACGGCAGCCATCTCATTCTCCAATCTCGCCGGATACAAGGTCCGGCAGCTTGTAGTGTTTGGGCAATTGTCTTGCCCTTTATGTAAGGGGCCAAAAGGGACTTTTCAGCCCGATTGGCAAGCAGAAATTTGCGTTTCCGCAAGTTTTGACACAGGGCAAGCCGCCTCGCCAGCCGACCTGCGTCGGTTGGCGATCTTTGCGAAAGCCGCAATCGCCCTGTCGATATCCTCTTCCGTCGTCGAAAAGCCGAGCGAAATGCGCAGCGCTCCGAGCTTGGCGTCACGTCCCATCGCCGTCAGCACATGGCTTTCGCCAAGCCGGCCCGATGAGCAGGCCGAACCTGCGGAAAGTGCAACGCCTTCGAGATCGAAGGCGATCTGTCCGGTCTCGGCCTTCAGCCCCGGCAGGGTGAAGAAGATCGTATTGGCGACACGCTCGCCACCCTCGCCGTGGATCATCACGTCGGCTGCCGTCTGACGCATGCCGGCTTCGAGCCGCTCGCGCAACGCGCCGATTGCCGCATTGCGCGCCTCGAGTTCGTCGACCGCCGCTTCTGCTGCCGCGCCAAAGCCGATCAGCGCCAGCGAATTCTGTGTCCCCGAGCGGTGACCCCGCTCCTGTCCGCCGCCCTGGATCAGCGGCCTGGGCATCAGCGCCTCGCCGCGCGCAATGAGCGCGCCGGCCCCCTTCGGCCCGCCGATCTTGTGCGAGGAAACGATCATGAAGTCGGCGCCGATCTTCTCTATATCGAGCGCGATGCGGCCGGCCGCCTGCACGGCGTCGACGACGAAGAGGCCACCATGGGCATGGACGATCTTTGCCGCTGCCTCGACAGGCTGCACGATGCCCGTCTCATTGTTGACGAGCATGATAGCGACCATCGGCAGGCCGGCAGCCTTGTCATGCGCTTCGAGCAAGCGGCCGAGCGCATCGAGATCGACGATGCCGGCTTCCGTCACCGGGATCTCCGTCATCGTCTCTCTGGCGAAGCGGCCGCCTTCGCGCACCGCCGGATGCTCGATCGCCGAAAAATAAAGCTGGCCGAGCCGAAGCGGCGTGCGGCCCATGCGGAAATCCGGCGTCAGCACCAGATTGGCGGCCTCAGTCGCGCCGCTGGTAAAGACCACATTGCCGGCGTCGGTGCCGACCAGTGCCGCCACTTTGCGTCGTGCGCCTTCGATCGCAGCGCGGGCGGCACGCCCTTCGCCGTGAACGGAATTTGGATTGCCGAAAATGTCGATGGCGCGCATGATCGCCGCGCGTGCCGTGGGGTGCAGCGGCGCTGTGGCATTCCAGTCGAGATAAAGGCGTGGCGGCGCCATGATCTTCAGTCCTGCGCTTGACGAGCTTGCTTCGGCACCCGCGGCTCATTTTTCTTGAAATTTCCGCCGGGCTTGCCTTATGACACATTCCACGATGCGTGGATCGCCATGCAAGTTTCGAATTGTTCTAAACTGCGTTTTAGAAAAGCTGACAACACTAGTCAAGTCATGTTGTCATCCAACGCAGCGCGAACGCGAAATAAAACCCGGAGTACCAATGCCCGAAGTTATTTTCAACGGCCCAGCCGGCCGTCTTGAAGGCCGCTACCAGCCCTCCAAGGAAAAAAGCGCGCCCATCGCGCTCATTCTGCATCCGCATCCTCAGTTCGGCGGCACGATGAACAATCAGATCGTCTACCAGCTCTTCTATATGTTCCAGAAGCGTGGGTTCACGACGCTGCGCTTCAATTTCCGTGGCATCGGCCGCAGCCAGGGTGAATTCGACCACGGCGCCGGCGAACTCTCGGACGCTGCCTCGGCGCTCGATTGGGTGCAGAGCCTGCATCCTGATTCCAAGACCTGTTGGGTCGCCGGTTATTCCTTCGGCTCCTGGATCGGCATGCAGCTCCTGATGCGCCGGCCGGAGATCGAGGGCTTCATGTCGATCGCGCCGCAGCCGAACACCTATGATTTCTCCTTCCTGGCGCCCTGCCCCTCTTCCGGCCTGATCATTAATGGTGAGGCCGACAAGGTGGCGCCGGAAAAGGATGTCAACGGCCTGGTCGAGAAGCTGAAGACCCAGAAGGGCATCCTCATCACCCACCGCACCGTTACCAACGCCAACCACTTTTTCAATGGCCAGGTGGAAACGCTGATGGGCGAATGCGAGGATTACCTCGACCGTCGTCTCAACGGCGAACTGGTGCCGGAACCCGCCGCCAAGCGGATTCGCTGACACCCAAATCTCGGCCTCATCGAGGCCATGACGGTCCGCAACACAACCGGGCCGGCTGTCCCGGAACAGATCACCTACCGTGTTGCAATCCATGTTGCAGTGCGGTAGGGTCCTCGCGATCCTAACAAAAGCGAGGTCCGTAATGACCAAGTCGTTCGGGGAAGTCCTGGATAAGTATAGGGGAATTGGTCCGGGGTTCGATTTTCTTCGAATAGGGCTCGCCTTTTCCATCGTATTGACCCATTCCTTTTTGTTAACCGACAACAATGACTTCATCAGGGGGTCAGTATTCTGGTTTACTGAATACGCTCTTGTTCCGATGTTCTTCGCTTTGAGCGGATTTCTGATTGCCGGTAGCGCCCAGCGCTTGAGCCTTCGGAATTTTCTGATCAACCGAGGCTTGCGCATCGTCCCGGCCCTTGCCGTCGATATCGTCGTTTGCTCGCTGATCATCGGGCCGATCATTACGGTCGTTTACCACTCCGAATATCTTACCGATCAGCGGTTTTTCAAATACTTCCTGAATATCGTCGGCTGGATCCATTACGAGCTTCCGGGCGTCTTCCAGGACAATCCGAGCCAGCGTGTCAACGGCGCTCTGTGGACGGTTCCCTGGGAAATCTTCTGCTACATCATCATGTCGTTCCTGATGATCACCGCCATCGTCAAGACGCGCTACAAGCTGCTGGCGGTGACGATCGCCTACATCGTCATCGGCCTTATCGTGCAGAAGATGCCCTATCTGCTGCCAGGCTCGATCAAGCCGATCGCTCGCTTCCTGTTCATGAGCCGCGGCTCCCAGCTGATAACGGCCTTCATGATGGGCATCGTCGTCTTTCAGTTCAAAGCGGTCATTCCGCATTCTCGCTGGCTGTTTGCCGCCGCCTGCCTGGTTTGCATCGTCGCTATCCTCACCCTCGACAGCAGTGCGACGGAATCGGTGATGAACCGGCCCCTGGTCATCACCTCTCTCGTTTACATCACCGTCTTCGTCGGCCTGTCCGAGGTGCCCATTCCGGCCTTTTTCAGGAAAGGCGACTATTCCTACGGCGTCTATCTCTATCACGACCCGTTTTTGCAGATCTGGATCAGTTCGTTCCCATCAGTGTTTCTCTACCCGAAATACGGTGCGCTGGCGCTCTATCTCGTCGGCCTGCCATCGGCTCTCGCCGTTGCCGTGCTGTCCTGGCATTTCATCGAGAAGCCGATCCTCGGCCTTCGTAAGAAGTTCTCATTCATCGCCCAGGTCAGGGGCGTCGAGGATGGCAATCAGGCTGGGCGCGAATCCCATGTCCGGCCGGTCGCCGTAAAGAGTTAGAGCTTTGCCGGCCGCATACTGGCGATAAGTTCGAAAGCCGTGCCAAGCACTCCATCGATCAGGATCGGCGCGCGTTCGCGCATGCCGATCTTTCTGAGGACGCATTGCGAGGCAATGTTTTCGGGATGCGTGAAGGCGATGAAGCCGGATGCAAACTGCCGTTCGAAGAACCAGTCGGCCAACGCGCTCGCCGCTTCGGTCGCCAGGCCCTTGCCCCAAGCCTCCTCGCGCAGGGAATAACCGAGTTCGAATTGCTCGTTCCTGAACCTCGAAATCCCCGCGCGGCCGACGAAGCTGCCGTCCTCGGCAAGGAGCTTGTATTTGGTCGTGCCGTCGCGCGCCTGCTCCTCGAACCAGCCCTGCAGCCGCTGCTCAGCCTTCTCGAGGCTCCAGGGTGCGATGCCGGAGAGATAGCGTGTCGTCGCCATGGTCGAATGCAATTGCTCTACGAGGGCGGCATCGCCTTCGTCCCACATGACGAGGCTGAGCCGTGGCGTCTTCAGCATGACCCTCTGCTCTCTCATGCCGTTGCCAGCACCCCACCGCTGACGGGAGCGTCGACGCCCGTCGTGCCCGGAAATGTCAGCGGCAGCCCATCCAGCGACCGGACGGCGAGATAGGCCCAGGCCTCGGCTTCCATCGCATCGCCGTCGAAGCCTGCCTCCTCCGCCGTCAACACCTTCGATCCCAGCCGTTCGGCCATGGCCGAGAACTCCGCCATCACGGTGGCGTTCAGCCGCCCGCCGCCGCAGACGATATAGATCGCTGGGGTCTCGGGAAGGAAGTTGGCAGATATGATGATCGACGCGGCGGCGACATGGGCCAGCGTGCGTGCGCCGTCTTCGAGGCTCGCGTCCTCCGGCCGAAGCGGCGCGAAATCGCCGCGGTCCAGCGAACGGCGAACATTGCCGCGGAAGAACGGGCTTTGCAGATAACGTTCCGCCAGGCTGGCCACCACCCTGCCGCGTCCGCCGATCTCGCCGCCGGGATCATAGGTTTTGCCGGTCTGCATCTCCACCCACTGGTCGATCAGCGTATTGCCCGGACCGCTGTCGAAGGCCGATATCCGGCCGTCCGTGCCGATAAAGGTGAGATTGGAGATGCCGCCGATATTGACGAAGCACACCGCCTGTCCCGCCTGCTGGAATTTTCCTGCAAGTGCTGCGTGATAGGCTGGCACCAGCGGCGCTCCCTGCCCGCCATGGACCATGTCGTTGGCGCGCATGTCGTAGACCACCGATATGCCGGTTCTCTTCGCAAGTTCCTGGCCGTCGCCGATCTGGATCGTCAATCCCTCATCAGGGCGATGAAGCACCGTCTGGCCATGGAAGCCGAGAATATCGACGGCATCGGCAGAAAGCCCGAAACGCTCCAGGAATACCGTAACGGCAATTGCATGCCGCAACGTCAGTTCAAGCTCGATATCGCGAAGCTCAGCCGGTCGCTGGCTTCTCTCACTGAGTGGACGCGACAGTTCCAGCGCCCGTTTGAGCTGCCCGCGAAAATCCGCGCCATAGGGCACGCCCATGAACGGGCCGCGCTCGATAAAGCCGCGGCCGTCGGTCCTGATCAACGCGACGTCGATTCCGTCCATCGACGTGCCGCTCATCAGCCCGATCGCGGTCCTGATGACATCCATGAGGCTTGCCTCCCATGCGATTCCCGGATGCACTTTTATAAAAACAGTGCTAAACGCGCCGCGACAGATCAACAACAACGAACTTGCGCGAGGCCCAGATGGGCGAGCGCAGATATCAAGAGACGAAGGCCATGTCCGAGTTCAAGTCCGATTTCCTCCGCACGCTGAAAGAGCGCGGCTTCATTCATCAGGTCTCCGATGAAAGCGGCCTCGATGACCTGTTCGCCAAGGAAACCGTGACGGCCTATATCGGCTACGACCCGACGGCATCCAGTCTTCACGTCGGCCATCTGACACAGATCATGATGCTGCATTGGCTGCAGGCGACGGGCCACCGCCCGATTTCGCTGATGGGCGGCGGCACCGGTATGGTCGGCGATCCCTCTTTCAAGGAGGAGGCGCGTAAGCTGATGACGATCGAGACGATCGAGCAGAATATCGCCTCGATCAAAAACTGCTTCTCAAACTACCTCGATTATGACAGGCCCGCCACCGCCGCGCTGATGATCAACAACGCCGAGTGGCTGCGCGCATTGAATTATCTGGAGTTCCTGCGCGATGTCGGCCGTCATTTCTCGGTCAACCGCATGCTGTCCTTTGACAGTGTGAAGACGCGCCTTGACCGCGAACAGTCGTTGTCCTTCCTGGAATTCAACTACATGATCCTGCAGGCCTACGATTTCGTCGAGCTTGCCAAGCGCTACGATTGCCGCCTGCAGATGGGCGGTTCGGACCAGTGGGGCAATATCGTCAACGGTATCGATCTCGGTCACCGCATGGGGACACCGCAGCTCTATGCGCTGACATCGCCGCTGTTGACCACGTCGTCCGGTGCGAAGATGGGGAAATCGGCTTCCGGTGCGGTCTGGCTGAATGCCGATCTGCTCCCTGTCTATGACTTCTGGCAATATTGGCGCAATACCGAGGACGCTGATGTGCCGCGTTTCCTCAAGCTCTTCACCACGTTGCCCATGGATGAAATTACACGGCTTTCGGCGATCGGTGGTTCGGAGCTGAACGAGGTCAAGAAGATCCTGGCAACTGAGGTTACCGCGATCCTGCACGGCCGCCCGGCCGCCGAGCAGGCCGCTGAAACCGCGCGCAAAACCTTCGAGGAAGGCAGCCTCTCGGAGAACCTGCCTTCGGTCGATATCCCCGCCACCGAACTCGACGGCGGCATCGGCCTGCTGTCGCTGATCGTTCGTGCCGGCCTTGCCGCCTCGAATGGCGAAGCTCGCCGTCACGTCCAGGGTGGCGCGGTCCGAATCAACGACGAGACGGTCAACGACGAACGCAAGATGATCGGCAGCGGCGAAATCACCGCCGACGGCGTCATCAAGCTCTCGCTCGGCAAGAAGAAACACATCCTGATCCGCCGCGCGGCGTAAGCGGCGTCAAATTTTGAACGGATATCGAAGCCGGCGTCCGCGCCGGCTTTTCTTTGCCTCACTATTCGGGTCAGCGAGCAAGATCGTTCAGCTCCCCGCCGGTATTCCGCGTCATCTCGTCTGGTCTCTTGAGAAGATAGCCGGGCGGATCGACGCTTGAAGCGGGCTTCACCCGCGACCACCAGCTAATCGAGAAGATCGGCGGCGTCATTTCCGCGTCCAGAGGAACCATCAGGACGTGGTCGGAACGGATGACCGCCTCTTGCGATTTCAGCCGCACGCTCTTTTCCGCAGAAAGCGAAGCGTCGGCAATCATGACGGCCATCACGGCGGCCGATGCAAAAGAAACTGTCCGGGCGCACTGCATGGCATCCTCCGACATTGCACCGGCCGTTGCCTGCTGACCGGGGCAGTATAGTACATCAGATTTTCCTAAAATAGGCAAAGCATCACTGCCGGATTTGTCAGCCTGGATTGGAACCGGCTTTGTCGAGGAGGAGCCTGCGCATTTTCAACTGCGAAGTTTAGCGACCCATATAGCGAATGCATTGTCGGAACCTTTTCCGCCCGCCGGGATTTGCGACCAGATTGGATTGGAGCCCCGGCATGATCAACGACCTCTGGTATAAGAACGCTGTCATCTACTGCCTCTCCGTCGAGACCTTCATGGATGCGAATGGTGACGGCGTCGGTGATTTTCAGGGTCTGATGCGGCGCCTCGATTATCTCTCCGGCCTTGGCGTGACGGCGATCTGGCTCATGCCGTTCCAGGCATCGCCCGGTCGCGATGATGGCTACGACGTTTCCGACTATTACAACGTCGATCCGCGTTATGGCTCGCTGGGCGATTTCGTCGAATTCACCCACGGCGCCAAGCAGCGCGGTATCCGGGTGCTGATCGATCTGGTGATTAATCATACATCCAAGGATCATCCCTGGTTCCAGGACGCCAGGACCGATCCGCGCTCGCGCTATCGCGACTGGTACGTCTGGTCGGAGAAAAAGCCTGATAATGCCGATCAGGGCATGGTCTTCCCGGGGGTCCAGAAGACGACCTGGACCTATGACGACAAGGCCAAGGCTTATTATTTTCACCGCTTCTATGATCATCAGCCCGATCTCAATACGTCGAACCCCGAGGTGCAGGCGGAAATCCTCAAGATCATGGGCTTCTGGCTTCAGCTCGGCGTTTCCGGCTTCAGGATGGATGCGGCCCCCTTCATCATCGCGACGAAAGGCGCCGACGTTACCAAGCCTGTCGAACAGTTCGATATGCTGAGGAAATTTCGCGAATTCCTGCAGTGGCGCCTGGGCGATTCCATCATCCTGGCAGAAGCCAATATCCTGCCGAAGGACAATTTCGAATATTTCGGCGATGACGGCGACCGCATGCAGATGATGTTCAATTTCCAGGTCAATCAGGCGCTATTTTATGCTTTCGCCAGCGCCGATACCCGGCCGCTCAAGAAGGCCATGGAGGCCACCAAACCGCGCCCTGCGACCGCGCAATGGGGCCTCTTTCTCCGCAACCATGATGAACTGGATCTCGGCCGGCTGACGGAAAAACAACGCGCCGCGGTATTTGCCGCCTTCGGGCCTGAAAAGGACATGCAGCTTTACGACAGGGGCATTCGCCGTCGCCTCGCGCCCATGCTCGGCGGCGACCACCGCAGGATCGAAATGGCCTACAGCCTGCTGTTTTCACTGCCTGGAACGCCCGTCATCCGATACGGCGACGAAATCGGCATGGGCGACGATCTAGGCCTGGCCGAGCGCAATTGCGCACGCACGCCGATGCAGTGGTCGACCGAACCGGAAGGCGGGTTCACCAAAAGTGAAAAGCCGATCTCGCCCGTTATCAAGGACGGTCCCTACGGTTTCCAGCATGTCAATGTTGCCGAACAGCGGCGCGATCCCAATTCTTTGCTGAACTGGACAGAGCGGATGATCCGGATGCGCAAGGAAGCCCCTGAGATCGGCTGGGGCGACTTTTCTGTAATCGACACCGGGGATGACGGCGTGCTGGCGCTTCGTTATGACTGGCGCGGCAATTCCGTGTTGATCCTGCACAATCTGCATGCGCAGCCGGCGGAAGTGACCTTCGATCCCGAGATAGGCGAAGACGGGCGGCAATTAATCGATATCGCCGATGGCGCGAGCAGCAAAGCGGACGAAAAAGGATTTCATACCGTCACGCTCGATGCCTACGGCTATCGCTGGTATCGCGTCGGCGGTCTCGATTATCTCCTCAGGCGGATGGAGATTTAGGTAGGTCTCGCCACGACCTCTGCCGTAACCGCTTCCCGCCTCACTGGAATTCAAAAATCTGCCGGAAGACGCCCGGCGCGATGATCGACAGCGGATTGATCTGCAGGTTCGGCTGGTCGAACTTGCCTGTCAGCTTGAAGGTGATACCGATCAGGCCGCGGTCGCTGCCATTGCCGAGGATGACCCCGATCAGCGGCAGTTCGGCGAAGAGGCGGTTGAGGCCGTAGGCGGGCATGAAGGTGCCGGTCATGTCCATGTTGCCCTTGCGGTCGCGCACGATGCCCTGGAAGGTCGCGCCGATCTGATCGCCGCGCAGCACGCCGTTCTCGATGCCGACCATGCCATTGCGCGATACGACACGGGCAAAGCCGCGCTGGAAGCGCTGCGACGAGGTATCGATGTCCCGCTTGACGGCTTCGTTGAGGCTGCGCTGCTCATTTCCGACCGGTGTCGAGACGATCGAGCGCAGCCGTTGTTCGTTGACGATCGCGAAGCGGCGCACGTCGAGCGAGCCGTCCCAGCCGCCCTCCGCCCCTAGCCGGATCGCCAGGTTGAGCAGGCCGCCCTGCATGTGCTGGTAGAGATCGGCGAAACGCGATACCGCGCCGGCATCGCCGCTGGTGATGTTGATGACGCCGCCGTCCTTCATCTGGCTGACCACGGCCTCGCCACTGTCGGTAACGGCGGAAAAATTGAGCGCCTGCAGCTTGTCGCCGCGCAGTGATATTTGCGCCTGGAAATTGCCGACCTTCTCGTCGTTGAAACCGATGACGTTTTTCAGCCTGGCGCGCACCGAGACGCCGGTGTCGCCGCCATCCCCGTCACCATCGCCGTCCGAGCCCGATTTCAACCGCTGGATGACCGGTCGCGCATCGGCGCTGTCACCGGAGACCGAGACGTCGAAATTGCCTTTGCTGCGCTTCACCGACAGGGCAAAATCGTCGAGCGAGGAGAGCTTGACGCTGTCGAAATCGGCCGAGATCAGCCCACCCTTGCCGATGTTCAACGATCCATTGGCGCCAAAACCGTCGCCCTTCAGCCGGAAGTTCTTGATCTGGGTATTGTCGGCCGGCCCGGATGTTTCGAATTCGGCCGTGGCGGCAATGCCGCTGCCCTTCGCCCAGCCGATCCAGGGCAGTTCGAGCAGCGACTTGGTGAGGTCGAGCTGGACGTCCTGCCGGTCGTCGTCGATCCGCGTCAGCACCATCTTCACGCTGCCGCCGACGATGCCGGAAAGGCCGGGTATCAGCTTATTGCGCTGGTCCTCGGAAAGGGTCGCGGTGATCACCCGTTGTTTGGCCGCCGCGTCGGATGCCTCGACCGGTTCGGTAAGATCGATATCGGCCGGGACGCCGTCGATCTGGGCTTTGGCGTCAAGCGTGATTCTTTTAGGATTGCCGTTCAGCGTTCCGTCGAGATTGCTGATCATCCTGCCGGAAAACGGCTTGGCAAGATCGATATTGGTGAGCTTCATTGCCGCCGACCATTCGGCAGGCGGCGGGTTTTGCGAGGAAAGCAGACCGAAATGGGCCTTCACATTCGCCTCGATCCGGCCCTTGAGATCGTCGGGCGTAAAGCCGGCGCGCTGCAGCACCCGGATCGGCCGGTAGGTCAGAAGCTCGCCGACGGCGTCCGCCGCCCCGGAGACCGCGAGATCGATATCGGCCATCAGCGGTTTATCGTAGGTGGCGGGCAGGATGAACGTCCCCTGCCCGAGACCGACCGACCGACCGGAGGGGAAATAGGAGGTGCCGCTCTTGATCGCGATCGTCGCAACCGGGCCTGTCAGGTCGAAATGCGCTGACGTGTCGCGGATCGGCGGAATGTCGCCGGCGACGTTCATCCGCGCGCCCGTGATGTCGAAGCCGATGCGGATCTGGTTGGCGTCGAGCTTCAATCCTTTTCCGCCGGCTGCCTCGTCCAGCCTGCCGAAGGGAATGAAGACGGAAATGGAAGCGTCGGTGACGGTGCCTCCGAAGAGATTGCCGTGCACCCAGGTGCGCACCTTGGGCGCCATCCAGAACGGCCAGAGCTGCTTGATCGCAATCGTCTGCAACTGCGCTGACTGGCCGGCGAAGCTGATCTCCGGCGATTTGTCGCCGAGTTTGACGTGCAGTGATCCGTAGAGCGCGCCGAGCGGGCTGGAAACGGTTATGTTGGGAAACTGGAACTCACGGCCGGCGACCATGTAGCGCCCGGTCGCCTGGATGTCGAAGGAGAGTGGCTCCTCGCCGGAGCCGCCGGGGGCAGCCGTGCCGCCACTGACGAGCAGGTCGATGCCGAAGCCTTTGCCCGCCTGCGGGTCGAGCTTGTCGAGATCAATCAGCGCGCCATTGATGGGAAGCGTAGTCGCGCCGAACCGGGCGTTCGATCGGGCAATCTCGAGCTTCTGCTTGGCGAAATCGTAGACGAGATTGATTTGCCCGCCCGAGAGCTGCTGCGGATCGCCGTCCGCATAGATTTGGCCAGGATTGATGTCGACCGTCGCCGTCAGCGCCGGCTGCGCGCCATCGCGCGCCCGGGTGGCCGACACTGTCAGATCGGCAAAGGCGCTCAGTCCTTGCCGGATCATGCCCTGATCGTTGCGTTTCAGCGCGAAGGGGGTGAGGTCGGCATGTCTGAGCGTCGCCACGACTTTGGACACGTGGCCGTCGTCTTTCTCGGCCCGCACGTCGAGCTCCGCCACTTCGCCGTTGAGCGCGACTTCGCCGGTCAATTGCAGCGAGGACGGGCCGGCATGGGCAAAGACGAGATTGTCGATGACGAGCGACAGCGGACCGTTGGCGGTATCGGCAAGCTTGATGTCGAGGCCGGAGATGCGCACCGAATTGGTCGAGCCGCGCGTCACGATGCTGTCGAACATGTCGAACTGCGAGAAGATCTTTTCCATCGCCGCCGGCATGGCGTCGATGCGCAGATCGTCGAGCTTGACGGCATTGCCGGAGGGCAGAAGCGCGGTATCGAGCGCAATATCCTCCGCTTCGATGTCCGCGACGGCGATGCGGCCGCGGAAAAGCTGCAGCGGATCGAGCCCCAGGCGCACCGAACCCGTCGTCGACAGGTGCTGGCCGCTCTCCTGGTCGATCATGTTGACGTTGCGCGCTTCCAGCGCCAGCCGGAAATCCGAGGTGAAGCGGATGACGGTGGAACCGACCTCGGCGCGATAACGCGGTCCGGCTACCCCGTTCAGCGCCGCCTGCGCCTGCTGCGACAGCGGCTTGTCGAACATGCCGCTCTCGACGGTGAAAACGATGCCAGCGAGAATAACGAGGATCAGCCCCAGAAATCCGCAGGTCAGCTTCGCCGTGCGGCGCATCGGCGAACGCGGCGGCGGGCAATGGACGATGATCGGATCCTCGGCCTGGGCGGACGGCAAGCGGTCCAGCGCAACGATATCCTTCTTGCGAAACGTGACCTTTTCGCCGCGGATGGCTGACATGCGCCCTCGGGCTCTCCCTTTAAGTGAAGAATTGAACCCGGCCATGCTGGACGGGTATCCGTCCACTATATAATTCGGGGAGAGAAAGTGTCATCCACAAACCCGGCAAAAGAAAGGTTTTCCTAATGGCGGTTCCCGGCATCGGCGTTTCGGCCCCTGATTTCAACCTTCCCCGCGACGGCGGCGGCCGCGTTTCGCTGGCCGAATTCCACGGCAAGCCGCTGGTGTTGTTCTTCTATCCCAAGGACGACACGACGGGCTGCACCGCCGAATCGCTGGCTTTCACCGCGTTAGCAGCCGAGTTCGAAGCGGCGGGTGCTGCCGTCATCGGCATGTCACCCGATTCGGCCGCTTGCCATGACAAGTTCATCAAGAAGCACCGTCTTTCGGTGGCGCTCGCCTCGGACGAGGAAAAGACGACGCTGCAGGCCTATGGCGTCTGGAAGGAAAAGAGCATGTACGGCCGCAACTTCATGGGCGTCGAGCGTACCACTTTCCTGATCCGCCAGGACGGCACGATCGCCACCATCTGGCAGAAGGTGAAGGTGCAGGGCCATGCCGAAACCGTGCTCGAGGCCGTGAGGAACCTGGCAGCGTGATAGGGGATCTGACGATAACCTCGCTGCGCGGCGGCGCCATCGATGCAATCTCGTCCGCCGATCTCGACCGCAAGACGGCACTTGCACAGGAAAGCGCCACCCGCTGGTTTGCGCGCCGGGTGTCGCTGCGCTCCCCGCTCGATGCAGCCCTGCCCGACAGGCCCGGCCGTCCTGAGAAACCGGTGCTGACGCCGCCGACCCAGGTGGAGAAGCGTTCGCTGCATACGCTCAAAGGCCGGATCGCCCTGCTCCATGCCATCGCCCATATCGAGCTCAACGCCGTCGATCTGGCGCTCGATATCGTCGCGCGATTCGCGACCGAGCAGGTGCCGAATTCCTTTTTCGACGGCTGGATGCTGGTCGCCTTCGAGGAGGCGAAGCATTTCCGCATGGTGCGCGCCAGGCTCAACGATCTCGGCGCCGATTACGGCGATCTTCCCGCCCATGACGGGCTCTGGCAGGCAGCCCATTCGACGCGCAACAATCTGACGGCAAGGCTCGCCGTCGTGCCGCTGATTCTGGAAGCTCGCGGCCTCGACGTCACGCCGTCGCTGCAGGCGAAAATGCGCCAGACAGGCGATCTCGAAAGTGCTGCGGTGCTCGACGTCATCTACAATGACGAGAAAGGCCATGTCGCCGTCGGCGCCAAATGGTTCCGCTTCCTCTGCGCCCGCGAGAAGCGCGATCCAGCAAAGGCCTTCCAGGAGCTGGTGCGCGCCAACTTCCGCGGACCGCTGAAGCCGCCCTTCAACGATCTTGCCCGCGCCGAGGCCGGGCTGACGCCGTCCTTCTACCGCTCGCTCGCATCGATCAGCTACGCTTGAAGTCACTGAAATTTATGACGCGACGACGACAATGAAAGCATTCATTAACCATAACGGTGTCTAATTTCCGAAAGAGGCGTAGAGCATCAATCGGGAGAGCCTGCGTGAACAGCGGACATCAGCACCGGGTATTCGGCAGGCGGGCGCAGGAACATATCCTCATCCTCGCAAGCGGCGACAAAGTCCGCCATATGACGGTCCGGCCGTGGATGGCCGCGCTTGCCTTCTGCTTCGTCGGCGTCTTCTCGATCGGCTACCTCCTGGCCACGTCCTATCTCGTGCTGCGCGACGACCTGATCGGCGCCACCATGGCCCGCCAGGCCCGCATGCAGCACGACTATGAAGACCGCATCGCCGCCCTCCGCGCCCAGGTCGACCGCATCACCTCCCGCCAGCTTCTCGACCAGCAGGTGGTCGAAGACAAGGTCGACAAGCTGATGGAGCAGCAGATGGCGTTGACCTCGCGCCATGGCAAGCTCGACAATCTGCTCGACCGGGCCGAAAGCTCCGGCCTGACGGAAAAGGACGGCGCCCTGCCTG
Organism: Rhizobium sp. SRDI943; assembly: GCF_057653695.1. Taxonomy (NCBI): domain Bacteria; kingdom Pseudomonadati; phylum Pseudomonadota; class Alphaproteobacteria; order Hyphomicrobiales; family Rhizobiaceae; genus Rhizobium; species Rhizobium sp. SRDI943. The sequence continues at coordinate 2,144,244 of NZ_CM172787.1, forward strand.
CGCCGTCTTCGCCCGTTCAGTCCTATGCGCCCGATGTCAAGGACAAGCGTGCTTCGCTCTCCGGTAGCGGCATCGAGGCGATCGAGAAACAGCTGGCGAACGGCGCCCCCGCCGATGCGACGCCCGACAATTCGACGCTTGCTTATGTGCCGGCCACCGACACCGTCGGCGATCGTGCCGACCGCATCTTCTCCAAGGTGACGCTGTCGCTTAAAGATGTCGAACAGGATCAGCGCAGCCGTGTCGAACAGCTGACGAGCGATGCCGGCAATGCCGCCAATGCCATCGAGACCGTGCTGACCCGCTTCAAGATTCCGGTACCGGAAGAGACCGCTGCCAAGAAAGACGATGACGATGCCGTCGGCGGCCCCTATGTCGAGCCCGAAAGCAACGACGACTTCAACAATTCTCTGGTGGCGCTCGACGGCGCGCTGACTCGTCTTGAGGAGGTCCGCAGCACCGCCGAATCCCTGCCCTTCCGCAATCCCGCTATCGGCAAGGACGTGACCAGCCCCTTCGGCAATCGCCGCGATCCCTTCCTCGGCCGCCTCGCGCTCCATTCCGGCATCGATTTCCGCTTTTCGCCCGGCGAACGAATTCGCCCGGCGGCACCTGGAAAGGTAGTTTCGGCCGGCTGGACCGGCGGCTACGGCAACATGGTCGAGGTCGATCACGGCAACGGCATCTCGACGCGCTACGGGCATATGTCGGAGGTTCTGGTCAAGGTCGGCGACACGGTCGGCCGTAACGATGTCATCGGCCTCGCCGGCAGCACCGGTCGCTCGACGGGCACGCACCTGCACTATGAAGTGCGCCAGGACGGCCATGCCGTCGATCCAGTATATTTCATGAATGCCGGCCTTAAACTCGCCACCTATATCAAGTAACTCCTGCCCGGTAACCAACGCTTCACTCTGCAATGGGTGCGGCGTCTCTATTTCTTGACTTGCCGGCCATTCGGGGCTATGTCGCGCTGCATTGCGGCATGCAATCCCGCCGACTCGTTCAGAGCTCGGCCGAACGGAATGGAAACAGTTTTCCCTTTGACGACATTTGCTGACCTTGGCTTAAGCCAAAAAGTGCTATCCGCTGTTACGGACGCGGGCTACACGATCCCCACGCCTATTCAGGCGGGAGCCATCCCGTTTGCGCTTGAGCGCCGCGATATTTGCGGTATCGCGCAGACCGGCACTGGCAAGACGGCATCCTTCGTGCTGCCGATGCTGTCGCTTCTGGAGAAGGGCCGTGCGCGTGCGCGCATGCCCCGCACGCTGATTCTCGAACCGACGCGCGAACTCGCTGCCCAGGTCGCCGAGAATTTCGAGAAATACGGCAAGAACCATCGCCTTAACGTCGCCCTTCTGATCGGCGGCGTTTCCTTCGAGGACCAGGACCGCAAGCTCGAACGCGGCGCCGATGTACTGATCTGCACCCCCGGCCGCCTTCTTGACCATTTCGAGCGCGGCAAGCTGCTGATGAGCGGCGTCGAGATCCTCGTCATCGACGAGGCCGACCGCATGCTCGATATGGGTTTCATCCCCGATATCGAGCGCATCGCCAAGATGATCCCGTTCACCCGCCAGACGCTGTTCTTCTCGGCAACCATGCCGTCGGAGATCCAGAAGCTCGCCGACCGTTTCCTGCAGAATCCCGAACGTATCGAGGTCGCAAAGCCGGCTTCCGCGGCCGAGACCGTGACACAGCGTTTCGTCGCCTCCCACGGCAAGGATTACGAGAAGCGAGCGGTTCTGCGAGAACTCGTCCGCGCCCAGACCGAGCTCAAGAACGCCATCGTCTTCTGCAACCGCAAGAAGGATGTCGCCGATCTCTTCCGGTCACTCGAGCGTCATGGCTTCTCGGTCGGCGCCCTGCATGGCGACATGGACCAGCGTTCCCGCACGATGACGCTGCAAAGCTTCCGTGACGGCAATCTCCAGCTTCTGGTCGCTTCCGACGTCGCCGCCCGCGGCCTCGATATCCCTGATGTCAGCCACGTCTTCAATTTCGACGTGCCTATTCATTCCGAGGATTACGTCCACCGCATCGGCCGCACCGGCCGTGCCGGCCGCTCGGGTGCCGCCTTCACGCTCGTCACCAAGCGCGACACTAAGTTCGTCGATGCCATCGAGAAGCTGATCGGCGAAAAGGTCGAATGGCTGAGCGGTGACCTGACGTCGCTGCCGCCGCCGGCAGAAGACAGCCGGGACAGCGAACGCCCGCGCCGCAACGGCCGCGAGCGTGGCGCCAGAGATGGTGCAGGCCGAGATCGTGCGCCGAGAGAGAATGGCGACAAGGATCGTGGACGCGGACGAGGCAATCGCGCCGCCGCGAGTCATAAATCTGATAACGACATACAGGATAATGGCGTCGACGTGATTGAAGCAGCACCAGTAAAGGCCGACATCGTGAAGAACGAGCGCAAAGCAGAGCAGAAGCCGCAGAACAACGCGCGCAACAGTCGGCCTTACCCGGCAAACGACGACAGCCGCGACCGCCGCCGTCATCGCGACCACGACGATGGCCCGACCCCGGTCGGCTTCGGCGACGATATCCCCGCCTTCATGCTGATCGCCGGCAGCGCCAAGGTCTAAGCATTATCATGGGTAGGCCCGGCATTGATTTTCCGGGTCTCGGCGTTGGCCTGGTGATTCTGCGCGACGCCAGGATCCTTCTTTACAAACGCATGCGACCACCTGAAGCCGGCTATTGGAATATCGTTGGCGGCAAGGTGGATCACATGGAGCCGGCTGAGACTGCCGCGCGCCGCGAGGCCGAAGAAGAAACCGGTCTGACGATCGGCCGCATCGAACGAATCGGCATGACCGAACAGATCATCGATGCCGACCGCCAACACTGGATCTCGATTCTCTATCTCGCCCGCGACGTCAAGGGCGAGCCGCAGCTGACCGAACCGGACAAGCTTTCGGATTTCGGCTGGTTTCCGCTGACGGATTTACCCGAGCCACTGTCGGCCTTCACCAAGGCGGCGATCGCAGCCTTGTCGCCCGCTGAACGCGGCTAACTATTCGGCGCGAAGCGACGCCTCATAGGCAAGCCTCACCCATTTCGCCATCAGATCGGGATCGTCGTAGGCCTCGTCGGGGATCGACCAATAGGGCATTTTTACCGGCTTGCCCTTCTTGCCCTCATAAGTCCATTGCGTGGCGCCGGCAGCGGCAAATTCCGGGGCGCTCGTCTCATCGGCCTTCAGCAGCATCTCGTCGCGCACTTCAAGCGCGATGATCCGCCCGAGATGATAGATACCTTTGCCGCCAAACATGCGCTTGACCGTGACGGGGCCGAGCCCCTGAAACATTTCCTCGATCCCGGCATTGTCCATTCTCTACTACCCTCGAAATGCTTCCGAAAGGATGCACGGCGCTCTTATCACAGCGCGTGATAATCCCGGTTCATATAGATGAGCGCCGGGTGCTTTTCGCTGAAGCGGACAGCCGCGACCTCGCCGAAGATGACATTGTGCGTCGGCATTTCCTTGATATCGATCACCCGGCAATCGAAGGCGGCAAGTGCGTCGGCTAGCACGGGCGCACCGGTGGCAAGCATCTCGAAACGGGCGCTGGCGAAACGGTCGTCATTGGCAAGCGACGTGCGCCCGGAAAAGGCATCGGCAACACCCTGATGGTGGGCGCCGAGCGTGTTCAGCGCGAAAATGCCGCTGCGAAAGAAGATCTCGTTCTTCGGATTGGTGTTGTTGAGGCAGATCAGCACCGAGGCCGGATTGTCCGAGACCGAGCAGGCGGCGGTGATGGTGACGCCGCGGCGCAGCTCGCCCATCGCCGTCGTCACGAGCTGCACATGGCCGGCATAACGGCTCATGGCATCGCGATAAAGGCCGGGGTCGATATGCTGCCTGTTCAACACCTGCTTCTCCCGTACGCGCTTACTCTGTCTGGATCCACTTGCTATCGCGCCAATATGGCGAGCATCGGTTACCTTTTCTACAATAGGACCGGTGAAAAGCGCTGTGTTGCGCTTGTTTTTCTTTGACGATCGCGGCCTTGCGGATAAAAGGGCATGGACGATGGCTAGGGATCTCCGCCTTTCATGATCAACCTGCGTGGCATAGCAGCTTTTCTGGCGCTGCTGGGAGCGGCGGCTGAAAGCCATGCGGCCGGCTTGACGATCGGTGTCGTCGCCCCTCAGAACGGACCGCTCGCCCTCCTCGGCGCCCAGATTGCCGCCGGCGCCGGTTTCGAGATCCAGCAATCCGGAAATACCCTCGTCGCCATCAACGAGACCTGCGAGGACAATAGCGGTGCCGCGATCGCCGATGCGCTTGTCAATGCAAAGGTGCAGGTCGCGGTCGGCTTTCTCTGCAGCGAAACGCTGGAAGGCGCGCTGCCGAAGCTGAAGGACGCCAATATTCCCGCGATCACCGTCTCCGTGCGCTCCCGCATCCTGATGGAGGATGCGCTGAAGAACGGTTGGCCGCTCTTTCGGGCAGCGCCCGCCGACGGTGCCGAAGCGGCAAAGATCATCGAGGTGATCTTGAAGGACTGGGCCGCCGATCCGATCGCCTTGATCGAGGACGGCACCATCCATGGTCGCGAACTGACGGAAGCGGTGCGCAATGCGCTGGAGCAGAACGGCCTGAAGCCGGTCTTTACCGACACCTACCGGCCGGGACAGGAACAGCAGATCGCCCTCGTCCGCCGCCTGAAACGAGCCGGCGCCACCAGGGTCTTCATCGGCGGCGACCGCAACGATGTCGCCGTCATCGCCCGCGACGCCAAGGTCGAGAACATCCAGCTATCCATCCTCGGCGGCGATGCCATGCGCGCTGCCGACCAGCCGCTGCCGCTGGATGCCGGCGTGCGTGCCGTCGCCCTGCCCGAATACGCCATCCTGCCGGAAGGCACGGCTGCGGCCGACGCGCTACGCGCCAAAGGCATCGAGCCGGAAGGTTATGTCCTGCCGTCGCTGGCCGCAGCCCTCATTGCCGGCCAGGCCGGGCAAGCCGCCGCTGCGGCGGGCAAACCCCTCCAGGAGACGCTTCTCGGCACGACATTCCAGACAGCGGTCGGCACCATTGCCTTCACCGGTGCGCATGAACTTTCGCAAAATCCCTACCGCCTGCTCGAATGGCGGGGCAACGGCTTTTTTCCACCGGCCGCGCCGACGCAATGAGCGGCGCGCCAGCCTTGAATTCGGGCCCGGCGCTCAAATGGCGGCCCATACGGAGTAAGATTTGATGACGCTGCCCATTCGCATTGCCCCCTCGATCCTCGCGGCGGATTTCGCCAGGCTCGGCGAGGAGGTGCGCGACGTGACGGCCGCCGGCGCCGACTGGATCCATCTCGACGTGATGGATGGGCATTTCGTGCCGAACATCTCCTTCGGCCCCGATGTCATCAAGTCGCTGCGCTCCTATACATCGGCCACCTTCGACTGCCACCTGATGATCTCGCCGGTCGACGACTATCTCGAAGCCTTCGCCAAGGCCGGCTGCGACCGTATCACCGTCCATGCCGAAGCCGGACCGCATCTGCACCGCTCGCTGCAGACCATCCGCAATCTCGGCAAGAAGGTCGGCGTGACGATCAATCCGGCGACGCCGCTCAGCGCTATCGAAAACGTGCTCGACGATGTCGATCTCATCCTGATCATGTCGGTCAATCCAGGTTTCGGCGGGCAGAAATTCATTCCGGCGATGGCGAACAAGATCGCGGCGGCGAAATCACTGATCGGTGACCGGACGATCGAACTCCAGGTCGACGGCGGCGTCACGGTGGAAACGGCGCCTGCGATCGCGCGGGCGGGCGGCAACGTTCTCGTCGCCGGCTCGGCAATTTTCAAGGGCGATACGGTCGAGGATTATCGCCGGACTGTCGCCGATCTGCGTCAGGCAGCCGAAGGGGCACGAGCATGAACAAACGTCTGATCATCGGTGGCATGCTTGCTGCCGCATTTGCCGGCCTGCCCGGCCTGTCACTTGCCGGCGACATCGCCAATATCCAGCCGATCGGCTTTTCCGCGGACGGCAAGGTCTTTGGATTTCAGGAGTTCGGCATCGAGGAGAGCGGCAACCTTCCCTACTCCAACACCTATTTCATCGATACCGAAGACGGCCACTATCTCGAGGGCACGCCCTTCCATACCGAACTGACCGATAAGGACGCCAATCTCTCCAAGGCGCGGCGGCAGAACCTGACGGCGGCGCGCAGCCAGATGGACAAATACGATCTCCTGACCAATCCCGGCCTGATCGCCGCCTTCAATCCGCCGACCGAACTCGGCTCCCCTTCGAAGACGATCCGCTACACGACGCTTGCGACCGACGGCCCGCCGAAAGCGCCTTACACGCTCTCGCTCGGCGAGATGCCGGTGCCGACGCCGAAGGATTGCGCTGCAGTCGACAAGCGGGTCATCAGCTTCAGCCTGCAGATGATCGAGAAGGAAGGCGCTCCGAACCGGCAGGCGGCGCGCCAGGCCACCGCAGTTCCGGCCGAGCGCGTATGTTCCGTCGAATACCGGATCGGCGGCGCCGTGGTCTATCAGCCGGAGGCCGGAAACCAGGTTCACATCGCCCTCGTCCTGGCCTTCGATGCCGACAGGAACGGACGCTGGATTGCCGTTCCGGTTCATCCCTGAGCATGGATCGCCCGAGGACGGATCGCCCCAGGATGGATCGTCTAAGAGCTGCACGGCCGCCCTATCCCGATCTGATTGCCGGTGCGTTGCTTTGGGGCATGCAGATGCTTGCCGCCGCAATGCTCGGCCTTTACCTGCGCAACGGCCTGCAGACGAGCCGCCTTGCCGAGATCGCCGCACTCTATTTCGCCGGCGGCCTGTTCGCCTGGCCGTTCGCCCTGCCGGTCGCCCGCTTCCTCGCCTATGGCAGGCAGCCGGAAGCACGTTTTGCCGCTTTTTTCGTAACGCTGACAGCGGCCACGATCCTGATGACCGCCTTCCTCTTCGCCATGGAATACCGGATCTTCTATTCGCGCTGGCACGCCCCCTTCGGCAGTATCGTCTGGGCCTTCCAGTTCGTCTTCACCAGTATCAGCGCCGTCTACCAGTTCCTGGTGATCGGCCTGCGTCTCTTCCTGCCGCTCGGCCTCGTCTGCCTTGTCGCAAGCAGCTATCATCTTGCCAAACGCATGCGTTGAGATTGCCGCCCGTCTTTGCTACAGGGGCCTAAAGCAATTTCAGCAAAAGTGCCCAGCGGTTTTGCGTCCGGAATTGCGTCTTAGACGCTCAAACCTCTTGAAGTGAAGGCAGCCGCCCATGATCCCGCGTTATTCCCGGCCCGAAATGGTCGCCATCTGGTCTCCCGAAACCAAGTTCCGCATCTGGTTCGAGATCGAGGCGCATGCCTGCGACGCGCTGGCCGAACTCGGCGTCATCCCGAAATCGGCGGCAAAGACGATCTGGGAGAAAGGCGGCGCCGCCACCTTCGACGTCGACCGCATCGACGAGATCGAGGCCGTCACCAAACACGACGTCATCGCCTTCCTCACCCATCTCGCAGAGATCGTCGGCCCGGATGCACGCTTCGTCCACCAGGGCATGACCTCGTCCGACGTGCTCGACACCTGCTTCAACGTCCAATTGGTACGCGCCACCGACATCCTGCTTACCGATATCGACCGGCTGCTCGAGGCGCTGAAAAGCCGCGCCTTCGAACATAAGGACACTGTCACCATCGGCCGTTCGCACGGCATCCATGCCGAGCCCACCACCTTCGGCGTCAAGCTGGCGCTTGCCTATGCCGAATTCGAGCGTTGCCGCCAGCGCCTCGTCGCCGCCCGCGAGGAAGTCGCGACCTGCGCCATATCGGGCGCCGTCGGCACTTTCGCCAATATCGATCCGCGCGTCGAGGAACATGTCGCCGAGGCCCTTGGCCTCAAGGCCGAGCCGGTTTCAACGCAGGTCATCCCGCGTGACCGCCACGCGATGTATTTCGCCACCCTCGGCGTCGTCGCCTCGTCGATCGAGCGGCTGGCGACCGAGATCCGCCACCTGCAGCGCACCGAGGTGCTGGAAGCCGAGGAATATTTCTCGCCCGGCCAGAAGGGCTCTTCGGCCATGCCGCACAAGCGCAACCCGGTTCTGACCGAAAACCTCACCGGCCTTGCCCGCATGGTTCGCTCCTACGCCATGCCGGCGATGGAAAACGTCGCTCTTTGGCATGAGCGCGATATCTCGCATTCCTCGGTCGAACGCATGATCGGCCCAGATGCCACGGTGACGCTCGATTTCGCCCTGTCACGGCTTGCCGGCGTCATCGAAAAGCTGCTGGTCTACCCCGAGAACATGGAAAAGAACCTCAACAAGTTCCGCGGCCTCGTCCATTCGCAGCGCGTCCTGCTGGCGCTGACCCAGGCCGGCACCTCCCGCGAGGATGCCTATCGGCTGGTCCAGCGCAACGCCATGAAGGTCTGGGAACAGGGCAAGGACTTCCTGGAAGAACTGCTTGCCGATGCCGAAGTCCGCGCTGCCCTGTCGGAAGAGGACATCCGCGAAAAATTCGACCTCGGCTACCACACCAAACACGTCGACACGATTTTCCGGCGGGTGTTTGGGGCGGCGTGAGCGGGCTTGAGATCGGTGCTTATCGATTGAAGCGAGCGATAAGCTCGACGTCTGCTTCGGAAGTAGCGCTTTGGATCTCAGTGATGATGATATCCCCACGCCCGGCCGACGCATTTCGCGTTTTTGGATTTGATGAGAGGTGAAAGTCGCCCCCTGCTTCACGGTTCGCTATGACCGGATTCAGCCGCTGACGCAGTGACGCCTGCCACCCAAAACACAATATCAACAATGACAACAGAGATTCTCATGAAGAAAGCATTCATTCTGTCGGTTGCCACGATGTGCGCCAGTGCAGCGTTGACTAGTTGCACGACGACCGGTTCGGATGGATTGTCGCGTCATCAAAAAAATGTCACCGCGGCAAGCGGTGAGCGCACCAAGCTTGGTGTCGCCTTCAGTCTCAATCCTGACTGCAGCGCAAAAGCAGTACCAGAGGTCCGCATTCGCGAGTCCCCTAAGCATGGCAAAGTGGAGAGCCTGCGCGAACTCGCGTTCCCCAACGGCAAGGGCGAATATAAGAAGTGCAATGGTACAAAGGTGCTTGCCACGGTAGGGTACTACACCTCTGACAAGGGCTTTGTCGGCAAGGACAGAATTGTTGTTCGCACGTCCGATAAAAACGGCCATGTCGACGAAGGTGTGTTGAATATCACCGTTGTCGAATAGTCGTGCTGCGATGGCGGCCCGGCATGGTGATCTGAGGATGCCGCCGGCCCAAGAACCAAACTTCGACTGTCTGAACATGCGACACGGGATTTTCTTTGTTCGGCCCTCCATCTCCTTGCGGGGGGGACATGCCCAAGCTCAGGGAGATCAAGACCTCCGCACGCTGATCTCAGGCAGTCGGTAAGCCCAATAAAATTAGTCGACCGATCTCTACCTCTGCTTCACCGGCTTGGCTGAAACCCGTCGTTTGCGCACTTCCGCCTTTTTCGACGGTGTCGCATTTGCTGCTTCGGTTGACTCCTCTGTCCTGCAAGCCTCCGTCTCGCCCCTGCCCTTTGCGGCCTTGGCGACCAGCTCGTCGAGACGTTTCAGCTCCTCCTCGTCGAGATTCTCGATGCCGATGAAACGGTTTTCGGCATGGCTGGTCAGGATGATTTCGTTGAGCTTGGCCTGGATCGCTCGCGTGTCGCGCGTTTGGGCGTTCTGCAGCACGAAGACCATCAGGAAAGTGACGATCGTCGTGCCGGTATTGATGACCAGCTGCCAGGTTTCCGAATAGTCGAAGAAGGGGCCGAGTGCCGCCCAGATGACGACGGCAATCAGTGCCAGGATGAAGATGACAGGCTTGCCCGCCCATTCCGATACCTTGGTTGCGAAGTGGGCAAACAGATGCTTCATCGTCACCTCAAAGATCCTCCCTCGAAGTCTCCAGAGCACGATGCCGACGACATCATGCTCTCGGCTAAACAAACTCCGAGGCAGGTTCGAGGTTCCCCCCGGAATCGAGATTCCTCCCGGTCCGGGATTCCCCGCAGAAAGCGCCGTGGTTACGCTGTGGCTTCCCGCGCAATCAGCTTGCGATAGAGATGCCAGGTCGCATGGCCGAGGATCGGGATGACGAGCGCAAGCCCGGCAAAGACCGGGATCGTGCCGATGAGGAGTAGCGCGGCGACAATCAGGCCCCAGAGCAGCACCGGCACCGGATTGAGAATCGTCGCGCGGATCGACGCCGTGACGGCAGCGACTGCCCCGACATCGCGGTCGAGCAGCAGCGGAAAGGTGATCACGGTCATCGCCAGCACGACGAGCGCAAAGACGAAGCCGGTGAGATTGCCCCAGATGATCAACTGCATGCCCTCTGACGTGCCGAAGACCTGGCGGAAGAAATCCCCCATGCTGCGCGGAAAGACCTCGCCGAGCAGATTGCTATAGAGCGTCTGCGCCGTCACCAGCCAGACGACGAAGAGGCCGCAGAGCATCAGCCCGACCGCGACAATCGACGGCAGCGCCGGTGAATGGCGTACGTCCAGCGCATGCGTCCAGGACGCGTCGAGGCCGGCCTCGCGCCGGCGGCTGATCTCATAGAGGCCAATCGCTGCGATCGGGCCGATCAGCACGAAACCCGCCATCAGCGGGAAGACCATCGGCAAAAGGTTGGCGCCCGAGGTCCACAGCGTCAGGAAGACGCCGGCGATCGGGTACATCAGGCACAGGAACACATAATGGGACGGTTTCTCCATGAAATCTTCGTATCCGCGCTTTAGCGCGTCGAAGACGTCAGCGATACCGATGCGATTGACAACGGGCCGCGCCAAGCTTTCGCTGGCACCCGTCATGACATGAAATGCCGCCATGGTTTTCTCCTCCTCAGCCGAGACCTGATCGGCGGCGGACAGCATCGGCGGCCAAGCCGATACGAATTCCGCAACCGGCACTGGAGCAATATAGCAACTTTCAACGCCTGTGTCGCTCTCTCCCTTGACACTCCCTCTTGACATCTTGGACCAGCTTTCTCACATCGGCGGCACTATGAAAGCCTCAGACGCAGATATCCTCATCATCCCCGGTTACACCAATTCCGGCCCGAGCCACTGGCAAAGCCGCTGGGAGGCAAAGCTCAGCACGGCGCGGCGCGTCGAACAGGCCGAATGGACGAAGCCGGTCCGCGAGGACTGGATCGCCCGCATCGCCGAGGAGGTGAACGCCTCGACCCGCCCGGTCGTCCTCGTCGCCCATTCGCTGGGCGTGCCCTCGGTGATCCACGCCATCCCGCATTTCCGCAATCGCGTGGCGGGCGCTTTCCTCGTCGCCCCGCCCGATGTCGCCAATCCCGACATTCGCCCGAAGCACCTGATGACTTTCGGCCCCTATCCGCGCGATCCGCTGCCCTTCCCGTCGATCACGGTGGCCAGCCGCAACGATCCGTTCGGCAGCTACGAGCATGCCGACGATGTCGCCAGCAGCTGGGGCTCCTTCCTCGTCGATGCCGGCGAGTCCGGTCATATCAATGCCGATTCCGGTCACGGCCCGTGGCCAGAAGGCACCATGGTCTTTGCCCAGTTCCTCGGCCGGCTCTCCCCCTGATCGAGGAAAAGGCGCTATCCCGCTTGTTGAGCAAGTGCTTTCTAAGTCTTTCTTAATGGAATGACAGCAGACTGCGCCGAGGTGAGATAAGCGAGAATGCCCGTGAAGAAAGCCCATCCAGAGGCCGGTGATCCGCATGGCGATGCGGCTGAGGCAGGTATCGGCAATGGGCCGACCGACGATTCCGACCTGGCAGAGCGGGAAACCCGCTGGAACCATGCGCTGGTCGGCTCGGGCCTTGGCGTATGGGATCACAACTACCGTCTCGACCGGAAATATTACTCGCAGACGTGGAAAACCATCCGCGGCATGGCACCCGACGAAGAAGCCGCCGGCGAATACGATACCTGGCTGCAGTTGGTCCATCCCGATGATCGCGATTTCGTCGTCCATGCGATCGACCGGCAGAATGCCGGCGATCCGCATTACCAGATCTTCGAATATCGCGAGCGTCACAAGGATGGCCACTGGGTCTGGATCGAGTGTCGCGGCGCCTGCGTGGAATGGGACGAGAATGGCGTGCCGACGCGCATCGTCGGCACGGATACCGATATCACCGCCCGCAAGCAGGCCGAGGAGACGCTGTCGCGTCTGTCGCGCCGGCTCGATCTGGCGCTGGAGATTTCCCGCATCGGCGTCTTCGAGGCGGATATCGAGCATGATACCGTCGAATGGGACGACCGCCTCATTGCCATTTACGGGCTGCAGGGCGCCTCACGCCAGATCGCCAGCGACGCCTGGGCGAAAAGCCTGCATCCCGACGACCGCGAGCGTGTGCTTGGCTTGTCGGACCGTAGCGTCGAAAGCGGCAGTGATTTCCAGCAGGAATACCGCATCATCCGCGGCGACGGCGCCGAACGCGTCATCCGCGCCCGCTCGGCCTTCTTCATCGACGGCAACGGCCACCGCAAGCTGATCGGCGCCAACTGGGACGTCACCGAGGAAGTCGCACTGCGCAACGAGCTGCGCCGTGCCAAGGATCTGGCCGAGGCGCGCAACCGCGAGCTCGAAGCCGCCAAGGAGAGCATCGAGCATCTGGCGTTGCACGATTACCTCACCGGCCTGCCGAACCGCCGCTATCTCGACAAGATGCTGGACGAGCGTGCGGCCGAATGCCGGGCCAAGGGCATGGCGATGGCGATCCTGCATATCGATCTCGACCGCTTCAAGCAGATCAACGACACGCTCGGCCACCGGGCCGGCGATGCCATGCTGCAGCATGCCGCAAGCGTGCTGAGAACGTCCGTCCGCGCCGTCGACTTCGTGGCCCGCATCGGCGGCGACGAATTCGTCATCCTCTGCATCGTCGATCCCGCATCGAAGAAGATCGCCAGTCTTGCCGAACGTGTCATCCGCGAATTGCGCAAACCCGTCAGATATGAGGGACACGATTGCCGTTTCGGCGCCAGCATCGGCATCGCCATCGATAGCGGACCGACGCTCGACGCCAAGCAGATGCTGCTCGACGCCGATATCGCCCTCTACCGTGCCAAGGGCCTGGGCCGCAACCGCTTCGAATTCTTCTCGGCCGCTGCCCGCCGCGACATCATCTCCGCCAAGCACCTTGCCGACGAGATCTTGATCGGTCTTGAGCGCAATGAATTCGTGCCTTTCTATCAGCTGCAGTTCGATGCCCGCACGCTCGATGTCGCAGGCGTCGAAACACTTGCCCGCTGGCAGCACCCTGTGCACGGGCTGCTGACGCCCGACCGCTTCCTCGACATTGCAGAGGATCTCGACGTCGTCTCGACCATCGACGCCCTCATCCTGGAGCGTGCCATTGCCGACCGGAAGGTGTGGCTGAAGGACGGGCTGGCCATCCCGAAGATATCGGTCAACGTCTCCGCCAGGCGGCTCGCCGATCCCGATCTGGGCAAAAAGCTCCGCGCCTTGAAGATTGAGCCCGGCACCTTCTCCTTCGAGCTGCTGGAATCGATCTCGCTCGACGATTGCGACGAGGCGGTGGTCGCCAACCTGAAAAAGCTGCGCAAGCTCGGCATCGACATCCAGATCGACGATTTCGGCACCGGCCATGCCTCGATCGTCAGCCTGCTGCGCCTGAGCCCGAAGACGCTGAAGATCGACCGCGAGCTGATCCGCATGCTGCCGCAATCGGCAGAGCAGCGCAAACTGGTCGGCTCGATCATCGATATCGGTCGCTCGCTGAACATCCTCGTCATCGCCGAGGGCGTCGAGACGGCGGAGCATATCCGCATTCTCGAAGAACTCGACTGTGACACGCTGCAGGGCTATGCGCTCGCCCGGCCGATGCCGGCCATGCAGATCCCCTCCTTCATCCGCGCCGGAAGCTGGCGCCACGGGCAAATCGCCGCTCGCGCCTTGCAGGCGCAGCTTCGCCGCGCCCTGCCAGGCAGAGCCGCCAAATAAAAACCTGCATAAGCGGCCCGCCATTTCGCCTTCATTCCACCGTAGAGGAAAAGGCGCTAAACTGGTCTTGCGAATTCATTCGATTCTCTTGGCAGTATTCCGTAAAATCGGGAACCGGGCCGCGAAATCCGGAAACCAGGGAAGGAGCGACAGGCGGATTGTGAAACCATCTCTTTTCCTTTAAGGGGACGCCACGAGATCGATCCACTCGCGCTATCCCAAGAGCGCCAACAATAGAGAATGACCACGATGAACCGTCGCCGCCGTATCTACGAGGGCAAGGCAAAGATTCTGTATGAGGGCCCGGAACCGGGTACTTTGATCCAGTTCTTCAAGGACGATGCCACTGCCTTCAACAAGAAGAAACACGAAGTCATCGATGGCAAGGGCGTCCTCAACAACCGCATCTGCGAATATATCTTCAGCCATCTGAACAAGATCGGCATCCCTACTCATTTCATCCGCCGGCTCAACATGCGCGAGCAGTTGATCAAGGAAGTGGAGATGATCCCGCTGGAGATCGTCGTGCGCAATGTCGCGGCCGGTTCTCTTGCCAAGCGCCTCGGCATAGACGAAGGCGTCGTGCTGCCGCGCTCGATCATCGAATTCTATTACAAGTCCGACGCGCTCGACGATCCGATGGTCTCCGAAGAGCACATCACCGCCTTCGGCTGGGCAAACCCCGCCGAGCTCGATGACATCATGGCGCTTGCCATTCGCGTCAACGACTTCATGACCGGCCTCTTCCTCGGCGTCGGCATCCAGCTCGTCGATTTCAAGATCGAATGCGGCCGCCTCTTCGAAGGCGATATGATGCGCATCATCCTCGCCGACGAGATCTCACCGGACAGCTGCCGGCTCTGGGATATCGAAACCCACGAGAAGATGGACAAGGACCGCTTCCGCCGTGACCTCGGCGGGTTGCTCGAAGCCTATTCCGAAGTCGCGCGCCGTCTCGGCATCATCAATGAAAACGAGCCTGTGCGCGGCACCGGCCCGGTTCTCGTCAAGTAAGGCAGGAAAGACAAAGTGATCAAGGCTCGTGTCACCGTCACGCTGAAAAACGGCGTTCTCGATCCGCAGGGCAAGGCTATCGAGGGTGCGCTTGGCGCCCTCGGCTTCTCGGGCGTCGGCCATGTAAGACAAGGCAAAGTCTTCGACCTGGAATTGGAAGGCGCCGACAAGGGCAAGGCCGAGGCTGACCTCAAGGCCATGTGCGAAAAACTGCTCGCCAACACGGTGATCGAGAACTACGCAATCGCGATCGACTGATGATCACAGACCCGTCGTCTGGCGGACTTTGAGGATTTGGCGTCATGATGAAAGCAAAGCTGGAGACGGAAGTCTCGAAATATATGAGCTATGTTTTGCGTCATGCGCCTGATGTCGCGGGCTTGACGCTTGATAGCGAGGGTTGGGTGTCGTTTGACGAACTCGAAAAAGCGTTGGCGTCGAAATACGACGTTTCCCGCGCCGATATCATCGAGATTGTCGAGAACAATCCGAAGAAGCGCTTTACGCTTACCGATAACAGAATTCGCGCAAACCAAGGTCATAGCGTCGACGTCGATCTCGCATTGAACCAGGTTGAACCGCCCGCCGCTCTTTTTCACGGCACGTCTCTGACGAACTGGCAGTCGATCGAGCGCGAAGGCTTGAAGAAGATGCAGCGGCACCACGTTCATCTGTCGGCGGATGTCGAAACGGCGAAAATCGTCGCAACGCGCCGCAAGGGTGAACATATCATCCTAGGTGTGGACGCGGCCCGCATGTTTTCAGAAGGTCATTCTTTCTTTGTCTCCGACAATGGAGTATGGCTCGCCGAAAGCGTTCCAGTTCAATATCTTTCGCGAAACGCAGGGACCCCATGAAATCAGCCGTCGTTCAACTTCCGGGCCTCAACCGCGACCGCGACATGATCGCCGCCCTGACCAAGATCTCCGGCCAGGCACCGGTAACGATCTGGCAGACGGAAACCGAGATCCCCGATGTCGACCTGATCGTCATCCCCGGCGGCTTTTCCTATGGCGATTATCTGCGTTGCGGCGCGATCGCCGCCCGCATGCCGGTCATGCAGGCGATCATCGACAAGGCTGCAAAGGGCGTGAAGGTGCTCGGCGTCTGCAACGGCTTCCAGATCCTCGTCGAGGCTGGCCTGTTGCCCGGCGCGCTGATGCGCAATTCCTCGCTGAAATTCGTCTGCCGCGAGATCAAGCTCGAAGTCGTCAATGCCGAGACGGATTTCACCCGCGCCTATGCGCAGGGTCAGGTCATCCGCTGCCCGGTCGCCCATCATGATGGCAATTATTTCGCCGACGATGCGACGCTGGCTGCGATCGAAGGCAATGGCCAGGTGGTCTTCCGTTATGCCGAGGGCACCAACCCGAACGGCTCGATCAACGATATCGCCGCCGTCATGAACGAAAAGGGCAACGTGCTCGGCATGATGCCGCATCCCGAGAACCTGATCGAGGCTGCCCATGGCGGCTCGGACGGTCGCGGCCTCTTCGCCTCGGCGCTCGACGTCATCGCCGCCTGAACCTCGGCCCACGAAAATCCTTCTGTTCGGACCTGGAGCAATCGATGCGCCCTCGCCTCTCCGTCGCACACGCCGCCCTGTTGACCGCTATCGCAGCCATGGTGGCAGCTTGCCAGACGCCGGCGCCGACAGGCCCGAACCGCGCCGCACTGCCGACGATGGAACGCGTGGCGCTCGGCGCCAATGCCTGCTGGTTCAAATCGGGCGATCCGGCCTTTGCAGCCTACAAGCTCGCGCCGGAACTCAATTCCTTCTCCGGCCGTCCGCGCATCCTGCTCGTCCATAAGGGCAGCCCGGAAAGCCGGCCGCTGCTCGTCGTGCAGGCCGAGGGAAGCCCGTCGCGCCTTCAGGCCTTCGGTCCGATGATGCAGGAACCGGTCGCCGGCCGCATCACCACCGACGTCAATCGCTGGTCCAGCGGCAACAAGGCCTGCAGCTGATTGTCCCGCTGACGGCGCCGCGCGTCTTCCAAGACGCACAAAGGGCGCTGCAACACTTTGAATGCCGGATATTTTTGCTGAAATCGATTCCGTTTTAAGGAATTGTGCAGCAGCTCGAAAGCACGTTCAGTCCCAGAAAAACGACTTGCCGACTTCGCGCGCGGCGTCGGACTGCGACACGCCGATATCCTTGAGCGCGGTCGCAGTCAGCTCCCTCAGCGCGCGCCGGCCTTCCCGCTTCTGATGCCAAAGAAGAATGGCAGCCCAGATCCGGCCCCGGCGTGTCGTCACCTCGGCAGGCGCGGCGGGAAGGATAATCTGCCTCCTGTCTTCGTAAGAGACAATCGGTACAATCGGCATTTTGATCTCAGGTAAGGCAGACATTCCAGGAATCCTCTCGGCTTGCCATTAGAATTGACTCATACTCTTGACCGATACAATGTGCCAATATATACAATTGTCACCATGACAAATTGGCTTCCCGATATTTCCCGCGGTTCCGGGCCGGTCTATCTCCGGCTTGCCGACAGCATCGAATCCGCCATATCAAGCGGCGCCCTGCCCGCCGGCAGCAAACTGCCGCCGCAACGCAACCTCGCCTATGATATCGGCGTGACGATCGGCACGATCGGCCGCGCTTATGCGCTGGTACATGAGCGCGGCCTGGTCGCCGGCGAAGTGGGGCGCGGCACCTACGTGCTGAACCGCTCCGAGACGCAGCCCGGCGAACAGATCGATCCGCTGACTGTCTCGCTCGGCGGCACCCGCGTCCAGGATGCGCCTGCGGACAAGATCCGCTTCGACACGACAGCCGCGCCCGATCTCGGCCAGGGCAAGATCATCGCTGGCATCCTCGCCGAGATCGGTGAGCAGCACCTTGCCGAAATCTCTTCCTATTCCCGGAGTTTCCCGCGCAACTGGTTCGAGGCCGGCCGCCTATGGCTTGCCCGCAGCGGCTGGACGCCGGAGGTCGAAAATATCGTGCCGACGCTCGGCGCCCATGCGGCAGCGATCGCTGTCATCGCCGCCGTCTCAGCGCCGGGCGACAAGATCGTCTTCGAGGATCTCACCTATACCCAGGTTAGCCGCAGCGCCCGCCTTCTCGGCCGCCGCACGCTGACGGTCGATTCCGATGAGCTCGGCGTGATCCCCGAGGATTTCGAGCGGCTCTGTCAGCAGCAGCATCCGAAGATCGCGTTCCTGATGCCGACCGTCCACAATCCAACGCTGGCGATCATGCCCTATGAGCGGCGCGTGGCCATCGCCGCAATCGCCAGAAAACACAGTGTCTGGTTGATCGAGGACGACCTCTACGGCGGCATGGCCGACGACGATACGCCGTTGCTCGCCTCCATTGCGCCCGATCGCACCTTCCTCGTCAACGGCCTGTCGAAATCGGTCGCCGCCGGCGTGCGCGGCGGCTGGGTCGCCTGCCCGCCGCATTTTGCCCAGCGCATCAAGGTAACGCACAGGATGATCACCGGCGGCCTGCCCTTCATCCTGGCGGAGACCTGTGCGCGCCTCGTCGAAAGCGGCGCGGCGCACGAGATTCGCAAGGCAAGTGTCGAGGAACTCTCCCGGCGCGTCCGTCTGGCCCGCGAACAATTGCAGGGCTTCGATTTCGAATCGCACGTACACGCGCCCTTCCTCTGGCTGAAACTGCCGGAGCCCTGGATGTCCGGCACCTTCAAGAATGCCGCCTTCCGCGACGGCGTGCTCGTCGACGACGAGGACGAGTTCAAGGCGGCGCGCGGAGAGAGGCCCTATCATCGCGTTCGCATCGGTTTTTCCTCGCCGAAGACCGGGCAGGAACTGATCTCGGGCCTGATGATCCTGCGCCGTCTGCTGGAAAACGGCGGCTCCGCCTATGATGGCGAAATATGACGTGTTGCAAATACACGCCATAAATCGGAAAAAACGCTGACGCCTATTCGGAGCGCTTTACCGACTCAACCTCCATGTTACCTCTTTGTTGTTCCCGTCTGACGCGAATCAAAGGACAGCAAATGAGGGTCGACTTCGGAAAGATCGCGTTGCGTTTTTTGGGTATGGCATCATTAGCAGCGGCAGCCGCCATCTCGGTTGCGGGCTCGGCAACTGCCGGCGAGCAGATATTTGATGAATTACGCTTCGGCGTCTCGGCCTCGGTACAATCGGGCCATTCCAGAGAAGACGGCGTCTTTCCGGAGATTACCGCTCTCTTCGATCCCTTCGGCTACGATACGGCGGTCGGCTGGCAGCAACAGCTGCTGCATCCTCGTGTGCATCTCGGCACCTCGATCGGCACGTCAGGCGAGGCCACCCAGTTCTTCACCGGATTCACCTGGACGGTCGATTTCAACGAGAAGCTTTTTGCCGAAGCCGGCTTCGGCGGCGTCATTCATACCGGCGAGCTCGACGGTGATGATGACGGCCCGGAACTCGGCTGTCGCGTCCTTTTCCACGAATATCTGGGCGCCGGCTATCGTTTCAACGCCCACTGGAATGTGATGGCCCAGGTCGCCCATTCCTCGCACGCCAATCTCTGCGACGGGCCAAACGACGGCATGACGCGCGCCGGCTTGCAGGTCGGCTACAAATTCTGAGAGTCCGTTCGACAATTTCAGCGGGTTGGCCGACGGATGATTGAACTGCTCATTACGGCCGTCTGATCGGCCATCGGCAGGCGGGAACCGTTCAGTCCCATGTGGGACGAACAGACTTCAACTCGCCCTGACAAGCAGCAGCGACGCAGTCCGCCAGGCTGCCAAACCGAAGCGCCTTACCCGTCAATCCAGGACCGTAGTGAGCGAACTTCGCGGAATTGGTGATAATTGTATCGACCGATTTTGGGATGACAGGCTCCGCAAGTGTGCACCAGCACGCATCGGTTACGAATTCTACGCCGAAGTCCGACAATTTGCCGACGAGATTCGCAGCGGAAGCCCTTTCGAACGTCGCACGGTTGCAGGTAACCAGAACCTTGACGTCGGGATGTTTCGCCAAGCCTTCGCAGAGCGCGGCCAGCCGCTCGCATTCGTCGAAAGAGAAATGGGGATTGCCCAGCGCAACGAACTCGATGGCATCCACAGACCCGCCGTTGAGTTTCCTCCACTCCGCAACGACGTCCTTGGGACAGATTTCGTAGCTCGCCTTGATGTTGCTTCCGACAATGCTCTCAAGGCTGTCGGCCTCCGGCGTGACACCGACGATATGGAACATCGGAGAGCCTGATGTCGTCGCAAAACCCGCCCCGAACGCCTTTAGGTCGTCCAGATTCGGCTTCCAAGTCTCGAGGCCGATCACGACCGGAATTTCATCTCCGACAAGCTTGCCGATGTGGTAGCCGAGAATGGGGTAGACCATGTCATCCCACGACACGAAGCCCGACACATTGACCACGAGGCTGGCGCGCCTGTTGTCGGCGATATGCGGCCCGGTCAGCGGCGCGCGCCCGGTGAGAGCGATGCACAGATCCAGGTAGTCAGGATACTTGGCAGTGCGAGCACCCAAAACACTGTTCGCGAATACGACGGCGTTCGACTCCGCCCAGGCCACCTGCTCACCCTGCCTGGGTGCGGACGACAGCTGATAGGGCGCGCAGGTGAACGTCTTTCGTGCTCCCATGGAGGCGTAAGCCTCACCCAATTCGGATGCGGGTCCGGCGACGCCGGGAGACACGCCCTGCTCCCGCCAACGCATCTGGTCCACCGATATCGAGTTCAGGGTCGTTGGAACGACAACCCTACCCTCCCAGTCCCGCATGCGTTTCGCGAATTCCAGGCTGGTCGGCCCGGTGTAGATGCAGCCATCGATGTGGACCTGGGAGATGTCGATAAGTTCCGTCGCTCCCTGAATTTCAGCCATGCGCGTCGTGGCCCTCATTGCCACCTGCACAGCCTTGCCCATCTCCCCGTTCAAAGCCGACCGATCCCTCGATGTCAGCGCTATCGAATTTCCATAGGTGCGATCGGCGGCATCGAAACCGGGGGCGGTTTCGATCCAGCTCGCGATGACCTTGTCGCCGATGAGGGTGACTTCAGGGATAGAGTGCAGCTCGGCGAAGTCGTCTTCGGAGAGCTGGACAACGGGGATCGATCGGCCGAACACTTCGTCAGCGACGATCACTCCGAGCGACAGTATTTCCTCCTGGCGCGAGACCACGATGCCGGCGGGAGCGTGCCCGTTCATGATCAGCTCCATAAGCACGCTGCTGCCCGTACACGAACCGCGTCCGCCGGGGATGGCGAGAATCTTTCCTGTCAGGACCTGTGTCGACAGGGGATGGTGACGGTCGATGACTTCTCCCGTCTGGGAGTCGACGCCGCCCCAGAAGCTGAGCGCCGTGTCGCTGAATACGATCGACCCCGTAGCGAAGCCAGCGACAAGCGCGCGCCCGGCAAACACCTTTTCGTCTGCCTGTTGTTGTATGTCCGGCATTGTATCTCGATACCATCAACCAAGAAGAAAAGTTTCCTATAGGAAACATCAGCGGCACACAAAAGCTGAGGCCGGAGCCTTGCCCCATTGCTATCGATCGACAACCGAAAGCAAGTTGTCAAACAGACTTTGAGAAGCAGCCGCCTTTACCCAAGACAAAGAAGTCGCCCGCCCTCTGTTGACGGCGGGCATTTTCCTGTCGCGCGCCGTCGCTACATAAGCTAAAGACAGCGCAAAACGCGCCAGGGACTTTCCGCTCATGACCATTTCAAACACCATCCCGATCACGCCGGAACTCATCGCACGCCATGGCCTGAAGCCTGACGAGTACCAGCGTATTCTGGATCTGATCGGCCGCGAACCGAGCTTCACCGAGCTCGGCATCTTCTCGGCCATGTGGAACGAGCACTGCTCCTACAAATCCTCGAAGAAATGGTTGCGCACGCTGCCGACCAAGGGGCCGCGTGTCATCCAGGGCCCGGGTGAAAATGCCGGCGTGGTCGACATCGATGACGGCGATTGCGTCGTCTTCAAGATGGAGAGCCACAACCACCCCTCCTATATCGAACCTTATCAGGGCGCTGCGACCGGCGTCGGCGGCATCCTGCGCGACGTCTTCACCATGGGTGCGCGCCCGATCGCCGCGATGAACGCGCTGCGCTTCGGCGAGCCGGATCATCCGAAGACCCGCCATCTCGTTTCCGGCGTCGTTTCCGGCGTCGGCGGCTACGGCAATTCTTTCGGCGTACCGACGGTCGGCGGTGAGGTCGAGTTCGACGCCCGCTACAACGGCAATATCCTGGTCAATGCCTTTGCCGCCGGCATCGCCAAATCCAACGCCATCTTCCTGTCCGAAGCCAAGGGCGTCGGTCTTCCGGTCGTCTATCTCGGCGCCAAGACCGGCCGCGACGGCGTCGGCGGCGCGACGATGGCATCGGCCGAATTCGACGAATCGATTGAAGAGAAGCGCCCGACCGTACAGGTCGGCGACCCCTTCACCGAGAAATGCCTGCTGGAGGCCTGCCTCGAGCTGATGCAGACCGGGGCGGTCATCGCCATCCAGGACATGGGTGCAGCCGGCCTTACCTGCTCCGCCGTCGAAATGGGCGCCAAGGGTGATCTCGGCATCCTGCTCGAGCTCGACAAGGTGCCGGTGCGCGAAGAGAGAATGACGGCCTACGAGATGATGCTGTCTGAAAGCCAGGAGCGCATGCTCATGGTGCTGCAGCCGGAGAAGGAACAGGAAGCCAAGGCGATCTTCGTCAAGTGGGGCCTCGATTTCGCTATCGTCGGTAAGACGACCGACGACCTGCGCTTCCGCGTCATGCATCAGGGCGAGGAAGTCGCCAACCTGCCGATCAAGGATCTCGGCGACCAGGCGCCGGAATATGACCGCCCCTGGCGCGAATCCGGCAAGCATGGCCCCCTGCCCGCCAATCTCGTCGCCGCACCCGAGGATTACGGCCAGGCGCTGCTGCAACTCGTCGGCTCCGCCAACCAGTCGAGCCGCCGCTGGGTCTATGAGCAATACGACACGCTGATCCAGGGCAATTCGCTGCAGCTGCCGGGCGGCGATGCCGGCGTCGTGCGTGTCGACGGCCATCCCTCCAAGGCGCTCGCCTTCTCTTCCGACGTTACTCCGCGTTATGTCGAGGCAGACCCCTTCGAAGGCGGCAAGCAGGCGGTCGCCGAATGCTGGCGCAACATCACCGCGACAGGCGCCGAGCCGCTCGCCGCCACCGACAATTTGAACTTTGGCAATCCCGAAAAGCCCGAGATCATGGGCCAGTTCGTTCAGGCGGTGAAGGGTATCGGCGAGGCCTGCCGCGCGCTCGATTTCCCGATCGTCTCCGGCAACGTTTCGCTCTACAACGAGACCAACGGTGTCGCCATACTGCCGACCCCGACGATCGCAGGCGTCGGCCTGCTGCCGGATTGGCGCAAGATGGCCCGCATCGGCAGCGCCAACGATGGCGATAAGGTCATCATGATCGGCGTCGACGGCAGCCATCTCGGCCAGTCCGTCTATCTCCGCGACGTGCTTTCCAGCCGCGAAGGTCCGGCACCGGAGGTGGATCTGTTTGCCGAGCGCCGCAACGGCGATTTCGTTCGCTCCGTCATCCGCAACGGCCAGGCAACCGCCTGCCACGACATTTCCTCCGGTGGCCTTGCCGTGGCGCTCGCCGAAATGGCGATGGCCTCAGGCAAAGGCCTGACGATCGATCTGAGCGAAGGCAAGGGTGAACCGCATGCGCTGCTCTTCGGCGAGGATCAGGCGCGCTACGTCCTGACCTTGCCTGCCGATGTCGCCGATTTCGTCTGCGTCAATGCAGAAGGTGGCGGCGTTCCCTTCCGCCGTCTCGGCACGGTCGGAGGAACGGCGCTCGTCGTTGGCGATCTCATCTTGCTGCCGATTCAGCAATTGCGCGATGCCCATGAATCATGGTTCCCTGATTTCATGGAAGGCCGCGGCGAACTTGCCGCTGCGGAATGATGCGCAAGGAGTAACGATCATGGCCATGAAACCCGGCGATATCGAAGACATGATCAAGGCTGGGATTCCCGGTGCCAAAGTGACTATCCGCGATCTGGCGGGCGACGGCGATCACTACGCCGCCGAAGTCGTCGCCGAAGCCTTTCGCGGCAAGAGCCGTGTGCAGCAGCACCAAATGGTCTACGAGGCGCTGAAGGGCAATATGGGCGGCGTACTGCACGCTCTGGCCCTCCAGACCTCCGCGCCGGAATAGAGCCAGACGCAATCCGGATGACGATGCCCGGCCCTCAGCCGGGCATTCTCTTTTCGTCGGGATCGGCAAAGACCGAGGCCGGCATCGGTCCCGCGGTCATCAGCGTGAAATCAAACGATGCCTTGAGGTCCGGCCCAAGCACATATTGCCGGTGGACACGCAGCTGGTCCTTGCGGATCTTGCGGTAGCGTTCGCGCGTCAGCATCTGCTTGACGCGGATCAGGATCATTTTCGCCTGAGGTGCATCCGGATGGCCGGAGACGGCAACGACCGGCACCTTGTAGAAATTGATCGAATCCGTCAGGCACTGCACGTCGAGCCAGGAAATCTCGGGACAGCGGGCGATCAGCCCGACGCGGGCGCGAAGCAGCGTGGCCGATGACATGAGCGCACATTGCAGGATGGCGCTACCGAGTGTGGCAAACACCACGCGCTTGCCTTTGAATATCTCCGGCTCTCTTTCCAGCAATATGCCGATGACATGGGCGGCGACGCTCGATCCCATACTGTGCGAGGAGATCACATATTCGTCCGCCTCTTCCTCAAGCGCCTTGCGCACCGCAATGGCCTGGTCTTCCAGCCAGCCGTTGAAATCGGCTTGGTCCATGCGGCCGAGCGCCACGGCCATTTTCCAATCGGCAAAGAGATGCAGCGTATGGAAGCGTTCGGAAAACGGCAGGAAGGCGAAGATGAAGAAACAGAGCGCCAGCGGCCCGCTCCAGAGCATGTGCCATGGCGAAAAGCTAAGAGCATAGGGCAAGATGGCGATCTGCGCCGTCAGCGCGATCGCCAGCGCCGTCAGCAGGAACGGGAAGAGGAAGAACAGGCCGAAGCGCCAGGCGTGGCGGAAATATCCCCGCATCCCGCCTTCAAGCATGATCTCGGCGCAGCTTCGGAAGCCTGCAATGATCTGGCTCAGCGTGTTGCCGGCACGCAGCTTGCGCACCAGTGTGTCGTGATCGACCATGTGAATCCGGCTCTTCGTCTGCCAGCCGGGGGAACCGGTCTCTGATTCGGGCGCCGCCAACGCCCCAGCCGTCATCACCTCGAAACTGACCGGATCGCTCCCCTCGTCTGCTGCCCCCGTCTCGACCGAATAGCCCCAGACGGCGGCACTCTGCCTGGCCGAGCGCTCGTAGCGTGCCCTGTGGGCAACGCCGTCGAGCGGCTCGAAGCCCGTGAAATGCAGGACGACCCGCTTCTCGATCAGTTTCATTCCACTCTTCCGGCCGGGCGAATAGCCGGCATATTGCTGCGCCACTGATATCAGCAAAAAAGCAGCTATGGTCTCGAAGCCGTCTTGCTAACCGAACTCTTCCGGAATTCAATAGCAGCCATGTCGTTTCCATCACGAACGGAGGGGTTTTGTGGCCGACCTAGTCAAAGAATTGATATCAGGCGTCGTCGACAGCGTGCTGAAGGAGATCCTGAAGAAGACCACCGGCCGCGTCACGACGAAGCGCAAAAGGCATAAGACACGCCTCGCCGCGACAACGAAGGTTGCGCGCAAGACGACCTCGGCCAAGTCCAAGCCCGCTCGCAAACAGATGAGCAAGCGCCGCACCGCCGCCGGCCGCAGCCGCCAGCGACGCAGCTAAGGCACGATCAAAAGTGAGCGGTTTCGGACGAATTCTGCGGCGCTATTGAGGGCCTGAACCGATGATGCGCATTGTGAAAATCATTCTCGCGGCAGTCGTCGCGATCTGTCTCATCGCCGTTGCCGGCGTCTATGCCCTGTCGGAGATGCGTCTCTCCAGGACCTATGATGTCGCAGCGACCGATTTCACCGTCAAGACGACGCTGTCTGCGGAAGAATCCGAACGCCGCGCCCGCACGCTGATGTGCGGCGGCTGCCATCACGACGCCGGTTATGTGCTGCTCGATGAGCCGGGCGTCGGCCGGATCGTCGCGCCGAACATGACCCGCTTCGTGCCGATGTACAGCGACGCCGAACTCGTTCGCCTCATCCGCCATGGCGTCAAGAAGGACGGCACCGGTGCCGTCATCATGCCGGCGAGCAACTTCGCCAATATCAGCGACGACGACATGGCGGCAATCATCACCTGGCTGCGCAGTCTGAAGCAACTGCCCGACGCCGTCGAGGGAACGACACAGTGGGGGCCGCTCGGACGCATCGGCCTGGCGCTCGACAAGATCCCTTTCGAAGCCGATCTGGTACCGGCTGTCATCACCCCTGCCGCCACCCGTCCGGCCGATATCGGCGAATATGCCTTCAAGACGGGTTGCGGCCATTGCCACAATCTCGATACGGCAAAGCAGTCGGAAGCCTTCCTGGCGCCGGCGCTTAAGCCACTGGCACAATCCTATTCGACTGCCGATTTCAAAACGCTGCTGCGCAACGGCAAGGGTGTCGGCGGCCGCGATCTCGGCGTGATGACGGAGGTTTCCCAATGGGACTTCAGCCATTTCACCGATGTGGAAATCGAACAGATTCAGATTTATCTCGCCCGTCGACCGTAACGCGACGGCAACAACCCGGCAGCGGCCTGCCCGAACTGGTCTTTTTTTGGTTCGGGCGGCTGGAATTCCTGCTGTCGCATGCTATCTAAAGGCAACGATTGAAACGGTGGGCCTTTAACCCGCCTGTTGAAAGGATTAGGTCCCATGAGCGGCATTCACGAATTCATCGGCAACGAAATCAAGAGCAACGACGTCGTCCTCTTCATGAAGGGCACGCCGCAGTTTCCGCAGTGCGGTTTCTCCGGCCAGGTCGTGCAGATTCTCGATTACATCGGCGTCGATTACAAGAGCGTCAACGTGCTCGCCGATTCGGAAATCCGCCAGGGCATCAAGGAATATTCCAACTGGCCGACGATCCCACAGCTCTACGTAAAGGGCGAGTTCGTCGGCGGCTGTGACATCGTCCGGGAAATGTTCCAGGCTGGTGAACTGCAGCAGCATCTCCAGGAAAATGGCATCGCCGTGCGCGCCGCCTCCTGACCGGTCACCGGACGTCCGCCCGGTTTCCAAATCTGTTTCTTGAGTTCGAGGCGCTGCGGCTAGCAGCGCCTTGACCTGTTTATGGGAATTTCATTGTGACAGATTCTTCACAAGCCGTGTCCGCGGGCCGCCTGCCCATGGGCAAGCGAGAATTCATCGCGCTCGCCGCCTTCCTGATGGCCATCAATTCGCTGGCGATCGACATCATGCTCCCGGCCTTGCAGCAGATCGGCGCGAGCCTCGGCGTCGAGAGCGAAAACCACCGGCAATTCGTCGTCTCCTCCTATCTGCTCGGCTTCGGCTGCGCCCAGCTTTTCTACGGACCGCTTTCCGACCGCTTCGGCCGCCGCACGCCGCTGTTGTTCGGCCTCGTCGTCTATATCGTTTCGGCCATCGGCATCGTCTTCGTTCCCTCCTTCGCCGGTCTGTTGGTGCTGCGTTTCGTCCAGGGCATCGGCTCGGCGGCCACCCGCGTCATTACCATCTCCATCGTCCGCGATATCTATGGTGGACGGCAGATGGCCGAGGTCATGTCGCTGATCATGATGGTCTTCATGATCGTGCCGGTGATTGCGCCCGGCACCGGCCAGATCGTCATGTTCTTCGGCAACTGGCACCTGATCTTCCTGTTCATCGCCACCATGGCGACCGCTATCGCCGTCTGGGCCTATCTGCGCCTGCCGGAAACCCTGCATCCCGCCAATGTCAGGCCCTTCACCGCCCGCTCGATCTTCGGCGCCTTCAAGCTGGTCCTGACCAATCGCGTCGCGCTCTGTTACACCATCGCCAGCACCTTCATCTTCGGCGCGCTGTTCGGCTTCATCAATTCGGCCCAGCAGGTCTATGTCGGCATCTACGATCTTGGCGTCTATTTCCCCTTCGCCTTCGCCGGCGTGGCGATCTTCATGTCGCTGTCGTCCTTCTTCAATTCGCGCTTCGTCGGCAAGCTCGGCATGCGCCGCCTGTCGCACGGCTCGCTCATCGGCTTCATCGCCATCAACACCATCTGGCTGATTGTCCAGCTGGCCAGCACCGAGCCGATGCCCTTCGCTCTGTTCATCTCCTTCTTCGGCCTTTCCATGTTCCAGTTCGGTTGGATCGGCTCGAACTTCAATTCGCTCGCCATGGAGCCGCTCGGCCACGTCGCCGGCACCGCCTCCTCGGTCCTCGGCTTCATGAGCACGGTCGGCGGCGCCATTATCGGCGCCGGCATCGGCCAGGCCTTCGACGGCACTGCGCTGCCGATGGTCGCCGGTTATTTCACCGTGTCGATCATCGGGCTCGTCTTCGTGCTGATCGCCGAAAAGGGCCGCCTCTTCCAATCGCAGAACCCAGCCGTCTGAACGGCGGGCCTCATTCGCATCCGGGATTTCACCACATGACGCCCCCGCATAAACCGCACCAGGAAAACCAGGGCTCCCGCCGCATCGGCATGGGCTTTGGCGAATTCGTCGTCACCATCGCCATCATGACCGCCAGCGTCGCTATGGCGATCGACAGCATGCTACCGGCATTGCCCAATATCGGCAATTCCCTCGGCGTCACCAATACCAACGACGCGCAGCTGATCATCGGCGTGTTCTTCTTAGGCTTCGGCGTCTCGCAGATCTTCTTCGGCAGCCTTTCGGATACGTTCGGCCGCCGCAACATCCTGCTCGGCGGCTTGGCCTGCTATATTGTCGGAATGTTTGCCGCTGCAGCGACCGGCAGCTTCGAAATGCTGCTCGTCATGCGTTTCGTTCAGGGTGTGGGCGGTGCTGCGGTGCGCATCACCACCATGGCCATGGTACGCGACTGCTTCGGCGGCCGCGAAATGGCCCGTGTGATGTCCTATGTGATGATCGTCTTCATGATCGTGCCGATCGTTGCCCCCTCCGTCGGCCAGCTCATCATCCGCTATGCCAACTGGCACTGGATCTTCATCCTGCTCGGGATCATCGCTACCATCCTGTTCGTCTGGGCTTTCCTCCGGCTGAAGGAATCGCTGCCGCCGGAAGAGCGGCTGCCGCTGTCGGTCGGCTCTGTCGTGGATGGTTTTAAGACCGTGCTCACCAACCGCATCACCTGCGGCTACATGATCGGCCTCACCATGTTCACCGGCGTCATCAGCGCGTATGTGATCTCGGTGCAGCAGGTCTTCGGCGAGGTCTATGGCCTTGGCGACTGGCTGCCGATCGCCTTTGCGGCCACCGCCGGCGGCATCGCCGTCGCCAATTTCGCCAACGGATTCTTCGTCCGCAAATTCGGCATGCGCCGCATCTCGCACGCCGCTCTGCTGATCTTCACGGCGCTGTCGGCTGCCGGCTTTTTCTATTCGCTGGCCGGCAAGCCGGATTTCGCCATTGCCTACGGCATCTTCACCATCGTGCTGATGATGTTTGCCCTGATCGCCACCAATTTCACCGCCATCAGCCTCGAGCCAATGGGTAATCTCGCTGGCACGGCGACCGCCATCACCGGCTTCGTCTCGACGACGGCCGGCGCCATCCTCGGCGGGCTGGTCGGCCAGATGTTCAATGGCACGGTACAGCCGCTCTTCGGTGGCTTCGCGCTCTTCGGCGCGGTGACGATCGCAGCCACCCTCTGGGCCGAAAACGGCAAGCTGTTCACCCATCCCGGCGACAGCCCGCAGCTCGATCCGGGTGCAGCCCATTTCTGAAATGGGAAATCTGCCTGACCGACTGGTCTCCGGCGGCATTGCATTAAGTGGTAAACTCTGCCGTTTCTGAATCTGGAAGTCCCTGGACGAAGGAGCCTGATTTTGGATGCAGAATATCAACGTCTCCCTCCGCCATTGCAGGGCGAGATAATTCAAGTCAAACCGGATACCAGCACCGGCGTAGTGGTGCTCGGCGGCTCCAGTGGCCGGGTCGATGTGGTCCGCGCGAGGTTGTTTGCAAGCCAGGGGGCAACGGTCATAGCGCTTCGCTGGTTCGGCGGCGAAGGCCAGGTGCCAGGCATTTGCGAGGTGCCGCTGGAAACGTTTTTCTCTGCCACGGACTACCTGGTGGGACTCGGCTGTAAACGCATCGTCCTGGTGGGAACATCGAAAGGCGCCGAAGCTGCACTGCTCACGGCCGTATACGATCCGCGCATCAGCGCGGTCGTCGCGATGAGCCCTTCGTCGGTCGTCTGGGGAAATATTGGTCCGGGGCTTGATGGCCTGAGCTGGCCCGAGCGCTCGTCGTGGACATTGCGAGGCACACCGCTTCCTTTTGTTTCGTCGGACCCAGAATGGGTGCGAGAATACAGAGACGGGCTGGTCGCCTATCGGGGCCTGTTCGAAAGATGCCTCGATATGCACGAGTCTGAGATCGATGCAGCGGCTATCCCTTTGGAGAGAACGAATGCCGAAATTCTGCTCGTAGCGGGATGCGATGACGCGCTTTGGCCATCAGACGAATTTGCCGCATCACTTGTTCGGCGGCGCGCAGATTCGGGCTTACTTACCCAGCTTGTGTTGGGAGAAGATGCGGGCCATCGAATTCTGCTTCCGGGCGAAACGAATCCTCGATCATCGCTGCATGCGCACGGTGGAAGTGACGAATCCGACACAGAGCTGGGACGACTGGCGTGGGAGCACATTCTCGCTGTCCTATAGCGTGAGGGCGGCAGCAAGGCTCTACGCTTTAAGGGCGGTGTTCAGACCGTGAAAACCTCACGCCGCAGCACGTCCCACGAGGCCTTGTCAGGGGTAATCAGCAGCCCGCCATCGAGATGGTGCGGCAGGTAGGGCGAGCCGTCGAAGCGCGCCGCATGGGCACCCGCCTCCTGCGAGATCAGCGTGCCGGCAAGGTGATCCCAGGGCATCAGCTTGTTGTACATGAGGTAATGCACATGGCCGCCGGCAAAAGTGCGGTATTCGTGGGCCGCACAGCGGTAATTGGTGAGAAAGCGCACCTTGGCGAGATTGGCGAGCACCTCGGCGCGCTTCTCCTTCGGCAGGTAGCCGGTCGAGGCCATGCCGACCATATGCTCCAGTCCCACGGGAGCTGCAACCGAGAGCCGCTCGGCGCCGCCATCCGGCCGCCGCAGCCAGGCGCCGCCGCCCTTTTCGGCCATCACCCAGTCGTCGCCCATCGGATCGTAGATGATGCCGGCAACCGTCTCGCCGCCGGAGATGACGGATGCCATGACGCCGAAGGCCGGGATGCCGGCGGCGAAATTGAAGGTGCCATCGACCGGATCGACGACGATCGCGAGATCGGCATGTTCGAGGCTGCCGAGCAAATCAGGATCGGCCGCGACCGATTCTTCGCCAAGGAACAGCGCGCTCGGCCAGAGTTGCGCAGCTTCCGCTTTGATCATCCGTTCGGCCTGCTCATCAGCCTCGGTGACGAGATCGGTCGCCTCGCTCTTGGCGCGCACGTCGGCCTGGCCGAGCCGGCGAAAGCGCGGCAGGATCTCCGCCTTTGCCGCGCGGCGCAGCAGATCGGCAAGAATGGTCACGTCGACAGTCGAAGTCATCTCAAATCCTCACGCTTAGGTCTCTCAGGAAAACCTTGAATCAGATGCCGACGATCTCGCGCCGAATGAGCTGCCAGCTCTCCTTGTCGGGCGCGGAGATGATCCCGCCCGTGGTCTCGCCGGGGCGATAGGGCGTGCCGTCGAATTTCGCCGTATGGCCGCCGGCCTCCTGATGCGCGAGCACGCCGGCCAGGTGATCCCAGGGCATCAGTTTCGTATGACCGATGAAATGCAGCTTGCCGGAGGCGACCATCCAATATTCGTAGGCCGAGCAGTTGAAGGCGAAGGTCATCCGGATCTTTGCCATGTTGGCGCAGATACGCGAGCGGTCCGGCTCGTCCATATGCCCCCACGACATGCCGCCGACCATCTGGTTCAGGCTGGCAGGCTCCGCCACCTTCAGCTTTGTCGATTGCCCGTTCTGGCGCATCAGGACGGTGCCCGCCCCTTTGATCGCCGTCACCGTGTCGCCGAGAACGGGATCATGAATGATGCCGGCGACCGTCTCGCCCCTGACCGTCACCGCCAGGATCGTGCCGAAGACAGGAAGCCCAGCGGCAAAATTGAACGTGCCGTCGACAGGGTCGATGACGAAGGCGAGCTCGGCATCGGCAAGTGCCGGCACGACAGACCGGTCGGCGTCATAAGCCTCCTCGCCGACGATGAGCGCTGCGGGAAAGCGCTCCCTCAGCGCCGCGGTGATCCGGTGTTCGGCAAGCAGGTCAGCCTGCGTCACCAGATCGATTGCCGAAGTCTTCTCCGAAACATCGGCAGCGCCGAGATTGCGGAAACGCGGCATGATCTCGGCTTGCGCCGCCTCTCTGACGCAATCGCCGAGAAAGAGAATATCCTGATCTGAAATAGTCATGCGAAATCCTGTCCTTGATGCAATAGCCAGCCTGCTTAGCCGGCATTTCATGAAGGATCGGTGACACCAAGGGTGGAAAAGTCGAACAGTTTCGGGTCGAGCAGATGCGACGGGTTCACATGCGAAAGCGCCCGCAGCATCGTATCCTTGCGGCCCGGCATGCGCCGTTCGATATCGGCGAGCATGTCCTTCATCGCATTGCGCTGCAGCCCATCCTGCGAGCCGCAGAGATCGCATGGGATGATCGGAAACTGCATGGCGGCGGCGAATTTCGCGAGGTCGTCCTCTGCGGCATAGGCAAGCGGCCGGAGCACCATCAGGTCGCCCTCGTCGTTCAAAAGCTTCGCCGGCATCGAGGCGAGCCGGCCGCCATGGAAGAAATTCATGAAGAAGGTTTCGAGAATGTCCTCGCGGTGGTGGCCGAGCACCAGCGCATTGCAACCCTCTTCCCGCGCCACTCGATAGAGATTGCCGCGCCGCAGCCGCGAACAGAGCGAGCAATAAGTGGCGCCTTCCGGCACCTTCTCCTTCACGATCGAATAGGTATCGCGATACTCGATCCGATGGCGGACGCCGATCTTGGTGAGATAGTCCGGCAGCACGTGCTTCGGGAAGTTCGGCTGTCCCTGGTCGAGATTGCAGGCGATCAGTTCGACCGGCAGCAGCCCGCGCCATTTGAGATCAAGCAGCAGCGCCAGCAGCCCGTAGGAATCCTTGCCGCCGGAAAGGCCGACCAGCCAGCGCTTCTGGCCCTTCAGCATGTCGAAATCGTCGAAAGCCTGGCGCACTTGCCGCAGCAGCCGCTTGCGCAGCTTGTTGAAGGAGACTGAGCGCGGCGCATCGGCAAACAGCGCATGGCCGATGTCATCCCCGGCCTCGACGGCTTCCAGATCGTCGGCGATATTGGCTGCGATATTCATTGCTTCGTCCTACAGAAATTCCACACTTGCTCTAGCAGAAACCCGCCTGGCAACACAGCGTCAATCGCCGAAAACCGACCAGCCGGTGCGCGCCGCAAGCATCTCCAGCGCTGCGGCGCCGAGCTGCGAATTGCCAACCTTGTTCAGCCCCGGCGACCACACCGCGATCGAGGCGATGCCCGGCGCCACCGCGAAGATGCCGCCGCCGACGCCGCTCTTGCCGGGCAGGCCGACATGATAGGCAAAATCGCCCGAACCGTCGTAATGGCCGCAGGTCAGCATCAGCGCATTGATGCGCCGCGCCCGCTTCGGCGAAACCACCGAATGGCCGGTCGTCGGATTGCTGCCGCGCGCCGCCAGGAACAGCCCGGCGCGGGCCAGTTGCTCGCAGCTCATCGACAGCGCGCATTGATGGAAATAGACGCCGAGCACGTGGTCGACGGGATGGTCGAGATTGCGGTAGGCGCGCATGAAGTTGGCAAGCGCGAAATTGCGGTATCCGGTCTGCGTTTCTGAGCGCGCCACCTTGTCGTCGATGGTGATCGATTCGTCATCGGCGAGATAACGCACGAAACGCAGCAGCTCGCCGATTGCCTCGCGCGGCGCATGGCCGGCCATGACGACGTCGCTGACGGCGATGGCGCCGGCATTGATGAAGGGGTTGCGGGGGATGCCGCCCTCATGCTCGAGCTGGACGATCGAGTTGAAAGCCGATCCGGAGGGTTCGCGTCCGACGCGCTTCCACAGCCCTTCGCCGACCTTGCCGAGCGCCAGCGTCAGCATGAAGACCTTCGATATGCTCTGGATCGAGAAGGCGGTATCAGCATTGCCGACGCGATAGACTTTGCCGTCGACGGTGACGATCGCCATGCCGAACTGCTGCGGATCGACCTTGGCCAACTCCGGAATATAATCCGCGACCTTGCCCTCGCCGATCCGCGGCTGGATATCGGCGTAAATGCTATCGAGGGTCGCCTGCAAATCTGCCATTGCTTCTCTCCAGATCGCAAAAAAGCCGCTCGAAAGAGCGGCTTTCCGTATATCGACGCATGCTGTTGTCTCGCAATCGGTTTCGACTGCGCGACGAAGGCATTAACGCGAATAGAATTCGACGACCAGATGCGGTTCCATGACGACCGGGAACGGAACGTCGCTGAGCGTCGGGACGCGGCCGAAGGTTGCGACCATCTTGTTGTGATCGACTTCGATGTAATCGGGAACGTCGCGTTCTGCGAGGCTGACGGCTTCCAGAACGATCACCAGCTGCTTCGACTTTTCGCGAACTTCGA
Organism: Rhizobium sp. SRDI943; assembly: GCF_057653695.1. Classification (NCBI taxonomy): domain Bacteria; kingdom Pseudomonadati; phylum Pseudomonadota; class Alphaproteobacteria; order Hyphomicrobiales; family Rhizobiaceae; genus Rhizobium; species Rhizobium sp. SRDI943. The sequence goes on from NZ_CM172787.1 coordinate 2,178,868, forward strand.
TGACGTCGCCGGCCTTGCAACGGTAGGAACCGATGTTGACGCGCACGCCGTTGACCGAGACGTGGCCATGGTTGACGAACTGACGGGCAGCAAAGACCGTCGGAACGAACTTGGCGCGATAGACGATTGCGTCGAGGCGCGATTCCAGCAGGCCGATCAGGTTTTCAGAGGTGTCGCCCTTGCGGCGGTCGGCTTCGGCGAAGATCGCACGGAACTGCTTTTCGCGCAGGTCACCGTAGTAACCCTTGAGCTTCTGCTTGGCGCGCAGCTGAACACCGAAGTCCGAAAGCTTGCCCTTGCGGCGCTGGCCGTGCTGGCCCGGACCGTATTCGCGGCGATTCACCGGGGACTTCGGACGGCCCCAGATGTTTTCGCCCATACGGCGGTCAATTTTGTACTTGGACGATTCGCGCTTGCTCATCGTATTTCCTTTCAAAGGTTTATGACGGTTTGTTGCCAAACCGCGCGAAGGAAACACGCCCTCCTCTGATCTCTTTCGAGATCTGACAGGATGCTCCAGTTAGCGAACGGGAACGATCCACGGGACATGTCAAATGAAACACCGGACATTGCTGCCCGGTGCTTGCGGCGGTCTTTAGAGGTCCGTCATGAAAATGTCAACAGCGGCAAACCCGGAAAGCGCCACTATTCCGCCGCCAGCGGCTGGTCGCCCGTGTCGGGGGCATTGGCGTCGCCCGGCGCCGTCTGGCAGTCCATATCAGGGAAAGCGACGATACGCTTGCCGGAAAAATCGGCGTGCACGACGATGATGCCCTGCTCCTCGAAATAGCCAAGCAGGCGGCGGGCGCGGCGGGCGGAATGGGTGCCGTAGGCGCGGGCGATGCGGGCGTCCGACGGACACGGCTCGCCGCAGACGGCGGCCTTGGCGAGCATCAGGAAGACGCCCTGCAGGTCGTCGGTGATGCCTGACGACAGCGACAGCGCTGTCGCCCAGGCATCGGTCGCAGCTGTCGTCGCATCGACGCCGGAACGCGAGATCGCCACGCGCCGGCGGAAATCCGGCAGCGTGATCGGCGGTCCCGGCACGCGACGCATGCGCAGCCTTACCAGAAAATCCTGGTAGAGTACCGAATCGGTACGGAAGGCGGAGGTGGGATCGTCCAGTATCTCGGCCAGCACGCTGGCAAGGCGCTCCTCCCGCTCCTCGACGGAGACTTCCACCTGGCTCGCCCTCGTCTCCGCAGGTACGGCCGATGCCCCCGGCGTCGAGCGCGAGAGTTCGGCCAGAATATCGGTCGTCGGCCGCGGCGCCGGCGGGGCGCGGCGCACCAGCGGGCGCTGGAATTCCTCCGGATCGGGCGTGAAGATCAGGTCTTCGACATCCTGCGGCGCATCCGGCAGCGGCATCAGCTTCGGGCTGGAGGAGCGCGCCGAGGTCTCCACCACACCGATCTGGATCGGCAGCGGGCGGCGCGACAGCGCCGGTCCGAGAGCGACGAAATTGCCGCGCTTCAGATCGCGGAACATCTCGGCCTGGCGCCGGTCCATGCCGAGCAGGTCGGCGGCGCGCGCCATGTCGATATCGAGGAAGGTGCGGCCCATCAGGAAGTTCGAGGCCTCGGCCGCGACGTTCTTGGCGAGCTTGGCAAGCCGCTGCGTCGCGATCACGCCGGCAAGGCCGCGTTTACGCCCGCGGCACATCAGGTTGGTCATCGCGCCGAGCGACATCTTGCGCGCATCTTCCGAGACATCACCGCCGACCGACGGCGCAAACATCTGCGCCTCGTCGACCACGACGAGAACCGGATACCAGTATTCGCGATCGGCATCGAACATGCCGTTGAGGAAGGCGGCGGCAGCGCGCATCTGGTCTTCGAGATCGAGACCTTCGAGCGTAAGCACGCAGGAAACGCGATGCTGGCGAATGCGGTTGGCGATGCCGGCAAGCTCCGCCTCGGTCCGCTCGCCGTCGACCACGACATGGCCGAACCTGTCGCTAAGCGTGACGAAATCACCCTCGGGATCGATGATGACCTGCTGCACCCATTGCGCCGATTGCTCGAGCAGGCGGCGCAGCAAATGTGACTTGCCCGATCCGGAATTGCCCTGCACGAGCAGACGGGTCGCCAGCAGCTCCTCGATATCGAGCGTCGCCGGGCTGCCGGACGCCAATCCCATATCGATGCCAACCTGCACGTCCAATTCCCCTTACAAATTCCCGGCCCGTCTTTAGCAGATTCGCAGGCACTGTTGTCGTCAAACCTTTAAGAACCCACAGGAAAGCTAGCCCTGGGAAAAGAGTTTCACACTGCCTCGCGTTCGACGAGGTCGCCCGCCATGTCCTTCTGCGTCGGAATCAGCAAACGTGTGCAGAGCAGGCTGACGAAAAGCGGTACCAGCAAGACCGCAAGCCCCGCGCGCAAGCCCAGGAATTCGCCGAGAAAGCCGATGATCGGCGGCCCGATGAGAAAACCGGTCAGGGCTGCGAAGGAGAGCGTCGCAACGCTTGAAGCGGGCGGGCGGTCAGTCAGCGAAGCGACGGCCGTCACCGCAAGCGGAAACCCGACCGAGACGCCGACACCGACTGCGGCAAAGCCGAGCAGCGCAAGCGGCGTCGCCGGTGCAAGGAGAACGATGAGCATGCCGGCAAGCGAGGCGATGCCGCAGCCACGGGCAATGGCAACCGCGCCGAAACGGCCTTTCATGTAATCACCGCTGAAGCGCCCCGCCGCAACCATGAAAGCGAAAACCGAATAACCGAGGCCGGTTTGCGCGCCTTCTGCATTCATGACATCGCGGAGATAGACCGCCGACCAATCGGCGATCGCACCTTCGGTCATCGTCACGCCGAAGACGAAGGCGCAGATCCCGAGCAGAGCAAGACTGGGTAACTTGAAGCCGGTCATTGCCTGCGAATTCTCCGCATGGTGACTTTCCGGCAATTTCGGCAGGCGCAGGCTGGCAATCAGCGCAGCCGGCAGGATGACGATCGCCGTGATCAGGATCGACCAGTGCGGCGAAAGCCCGATGGCTATGGCACCAACGCCGATCAGGCTGCCGGCCATGATGCCGAAGCTCCAGAAGCCGTGGCAGCGGCTCATGATGATCAGCCCCGTCGCCTTCTCCGTCACATCGGCCTCGACATTCATGCCGAGTTCCACCGTCGAAAGCGCGACCCCAACGACAATCAAGGCGAAGAATAGAAGCATGACGCTGGGGGCGAAGGCTGGAAGCGAAACCACGGCAAGAAAGAAGATGAAACCATAGATGATCGCCATGCGCCCGCCGATGCGCGAGACGAGGCGGCCGGCAAACGGCAGGGTGATCAGCGTGCCGATCGGCAATCCCAGGAGTGCGACGGCGAGATCGGCGGTGCCGAGTTCAAGCTTCGCCTGGATATCAGGAATGCGCGGCAACCAGACGCCAAAGGCTATCGGCTGCAGAAAGAAGATCAGCATGACAAGTCTTTGCAGCGGCACGGCGCATCCCTTTATGTCTTGAGCGGCAAACACCCGCCCGCGATTCCCCGCGGAGATTTTGCGCGATGACATCGGTGAAATAAAGCGCGCAGTGCCTTATCGCGTGCTGAGACCGAAGCCCTGCATCAGTCGGCGCGTCGCAAAGCCGGGATTGCCGGATGTAAAGACGGCAAAGTCGAAATTATCGGGGTGAACGGCATCGGCGATGTGCGGAACGAGCGTGCGCGCCCGCCGGGCAATGGCTTCTGCCGGATCCAGCCAGTCCACCGGCCAAGGCGCCAGTCTGCGGAACAGATTGGCCATGAAGGGATAATGCGTGCAGGCGAGTACGACGATATCGGTCTTGCGGCCTTCCTTCTCGACGAAACATTGGTCGATTTCGGCAAGCACGGCGTCGTCGGAGACGGCATCACCGCGAATATAGGCCTCCGCCATGCGCGCAAGGTTCTCCGAGCCGACGAGGCGGACATGGCATTGCTGGGCGAAGGACTGGATGAGATCGCGCGTATAGGCCCGCTTCACGGTACCCGGCGTTGCAAGCACCGAGACCAGGCCGGAGCGCGTGCGCTCCGCCGCCGGTTTGATTGCCGGCACGGTGCCGATGAATGTCATCTGAGGAAAAGCGGCGCGCAGATCGGCACCAACAAGCGTGAAGGCGGTGTTGCAGGCGATGATGCAGACTTCGGGATCGTGCTCCTCGAGCAGCCTGCCAAAGAGGCCGATCACTCGTTCCTTCAGCGCCTGCTCCTCCCAGCCGCCATAGGGGAAACCGGCGTCATCGGCGACATAGATGAAGCCGCGTTCCGGCATCAGCACGCGCGCCTCGCGCAAGACGGTCAGCCCGCCGATGCCGGAATCGAAGACGAGGACGGGTTTCAGCTCATGCGTCGGCGCTGTCATCGGATGGTGTTTCCTTGGCCGCTGTCGGGAACCGGCCGCCGCGCGGGCTCTTACGCGAGAAGCGGTCGAGGGAGGAGATGACGCCGCGCAACACGCTGATTTCCTGCTCCGTGAAAGCCCGGCGGGATAGAACAGCGCGCAGATTGTCGACCATTTTCGGCTTTTTCCCGGCAGGATGGAAATAACCGCGCGCATCGAGCGCCTCCTCCAACTGGTCGAACAGGCCGAACAGCTGGTCCTTGGTCGAAGGCGTCTGCCCCATCGCCTGGAAGGGCACGGCGCCGAGATCCTCCATGCCTGATTTCATCCATTCATAGGACATCAGCAGCACGGCCTGGGCAATGTTCAGCGACGCAAAGGCCGGATTGACGGGGAAAGTGACGATCTCGTCGGCAAGCGCCACTTCCTCGTTGGTCAGACCCCAGCGCTCGCGCCCGAAGAGGATGCCGGTGCCCTCGCCGGCGCGGAACCTCGCCCGTAGCGTTTCGGCGGCGATGACGGGCGAGCGGACCGGCTTGTAGCCGTCACGCTCGCGCGCCGTCGTCGCATAGACAAAATTAAGATCGGCGACCGCCTGTTCCAGCGTATCGTAGACCTTGGTCGCCTCGATGACGTGATCGGCCTTGGAGGCGGTCGCCAGGGCTTTCTCGTTCGGCCAGCCGTCGCGCGGATTGACGAGGCGGAGTTCAGCAAGGCCGAAATTCGCCATGGCACGCGCCACCATGCCGATATTCTCGCCCATCTGCGGCTCGACCAGAATGATGGCCGGCCCTTCGGCCAGAAGTTGACGCTCGCTGTTCGTGCCTGCCATGGTTCTATCCCTGTTTCGAGCGCGCAATAACCTCGCCCGGTGCAAACGGCAAGACATCAGCCTGCGGATAAAGCCTTTCCAGCGCAGAACCGATCATTTCGAGCCCCAGTCTCGCGCCCTCGCGCGACAGCGGCAGGTGCCGCCCTGTCGTCCGCGACGCCTTGCGCTCAATGAAGAAACAGGTCGAGCCGCGCGGGGCCGCATCCTTCATCAGCGCCAGATCCGACGCGATCAGCCTCTTCAGCTCGTCGGCCTCGGCCCGCGCTGTGGAACTCTTCGCCAGGATGCGCGCCCAGTAGGTGCAGGAAAGGAAGATCGCCAGCGTCTGGCGGATCTGGCCCGGCCGCGTCACCACCGACCAGGACGAGCCGAGCGGCTTGGCGGCCACCGTCACGTCGCGGTAGCAGGCATCGATCTTCTGCGACAGGGCGATCAGCTCGAAGCCGCTCTTGCCCTCACCGATCGCGTTCAGCAGGTCCTCCAGCGCCTGGAACCAGCGGGCAAGTGCAGCATCGAGCGCACCCCGCGTGCGCGCCGGAAAGACGAGGAAGGCGACCGCCGTTCCGGCCACCGCGCCGATCACGGTCTCCCCGATGCGCAGTTGCAGGAGATCAAGCGTCAGCACCCCGGTCATGCCGTAGACCAGGCAGAGCACGATCGAGATGAAGAAGGTCATCGTCGCGTAGGAGACCTGCAGGAAATAGAAGGCGAGGAAAATGCAGACGGCCGCAACCGGAATGGCGATCGCCAGCTGCCCCGAAATCAGCGTCGCCAGCAGGAGGCCGATGGCGATCCCGAACACCGTGCCGAGCGAGCGCGACAGCGCCTTCATCGCCGTGTCGCCGCGCGAATTGGTATTGGTGAAGACGAGGAAGGCGGCCAGCACCGCCCAGAACCAGCGCTCGCGCGACAAAAGCAGGCCGAAGCCCATGGCGATCGCCGAAGCGAGCGTGATCTGCAGCGCCGAACGCAGCAGCGGATTGGCAAAGGAAAAGTCGATCTTTTCAGGCTGCGCAGTATCCCTGACGGCATCGATGCCGGCAAAGCCGGAGACCTGCCCCTCGCCAATCGCCTGCGTTAGCTGCCGCCGCGCCTCGCCGAGCCAGAGAAGCGCCCGCACAGTTTCGCCCTGCGGCTCGTCCTTGATGGCTTCCGCCATGGCGCTATAGGGTGCAAGTTCGGCTGCATCCGCCTCGATCACCGCATGGACGAGTGCGAAGGGCGGCGGGCTCTGGAAGCTCAGCACGATCGCGCTCTCAGCAGCAAGATGCGCGTCGAAGAGCCGGATTGCCAGCTCTGCGGCGGGATCGGCGGTGGCATCGAAAACCCCGCCGGCCGGGCGTGGAATGAAGGTTTCGGCCATCAGTACCACTTCCTTCAGGCGGTCTTCCAACTGACGCAGCTCCTGCCTGTCGGCTTCGCCGATCTCGGCGCCACCGGCAAGGGCGGCGAGCTTGAAGAGGATCTGGTTGATCCGGCCGCGCACGCTTTCGAGCGACCGCAGCAGGTCGCGCCGCCAATCGTCCGGCAGGAGCACGGCTCTCACCAGATGCCCGAAGAGCACCGAAACGACGGGGCCGATCGCCACATCAGGCAGCTCGGCAAGAGAAGGCCGGAAATAAGACCCCATGAAATAGGAGGTGAAGGCGAACATGCCGATCGCAAAACCGCGCGGCCCGAACACGCGGCCCGCCGATGCGAGCGCGATCACCACCAGGAAGACGAGATCGGAGAGAAAGCGGTGATCTTCGAGGCCCGCCGCGATGGCGACAACGCCAAGGCTTGCGGCACAACCGAAGAGCCGCGTCACCAGTTGTCGCGCATTGCCCTTGTCGCGAACCGCCACCCCGCCCTCGATCGACAGCACGATGCCAAGGCCGAAAGCCGCCGTCGGCAAAGGCAGGATGAACATCTGGATGGCGAGGAGGACTAAAAAGGAGAAAGCGATCGTCAGCGTCACCCGCGAGGCCATCCGCAGGCGCGATAGCGCCGGATCGTTGGCAAGCAGCCAGTCGCGGAACTGAAAACCGGAAAACAAGTGCAAGAGCCCCTCATGCTGCCCAGGGATCGACAGATACCGCCGCAAGAGCGGAAATCAAACCACCGGAGATCGAATCCAGATGCTCTCGAATGTCGCGCGCCTATTGGCCCTTGGCAATCAGCGCCATCGTTGCCTTCAGGGAATCGCGCGCCTGCGTTTCGATATTTTCGGTGACGATATCGTCGATGACGGTTTTGCCGCCCTCTTCGACCACTTGGAAATGAACAGTCGTATAATCCTTGGCGTCAGCAGCGTCCGAGCAGGCGGATTTCTTGAAGCGCACGGTCACCTCGGCCACGCCGTCGACCACAGGCGCTGCCGCCATCGTCAGATCCTCCAGCGGGCAGGCATCCTGGCCGTTGACGATGACGTCGTAGTCGAAGGGCGAAATGCCGTCGTCGTCGATGGCGGGAAATTGCGCCGCCGCCTGGTATTTCGCGACGAAATCGCGGCTGTAGAGATGGTCGAGCCGGCTCGCATCGAAGATGTCGGTCCAGTCGCTGTTATTGTCGGCCCAATTGCTCTTGGTCGCGTCCATGATCTCCTTCACGGGAGCGATGATATCGGCGGCATGGCCGGTGCCGGAAAAGGCAATAAGACATGCGATAACAACGGCGATTGTCTTCATGGTCGAATGTCCGGGGCGGCAGATCGTGGCGGACAATAACCAAATTCCAGCACTTGGCAATGGCGGCAAAAACGCATTCTGAAACCCGTTGCAGCTTTGCGTTCCCGGTTCACAATGCTATAGCGCTCCTCATCACATCACCCACCCGGGACCCCGTCCCCATTCAAGCTCGAACGAGGCAGATACATGAACAAGATCAAGGTCGCAAATCCCGTCGCCGATCTCGACGGCGATGAAATGACGCGCATCATCTGGCAGCTCATCAAGGATAAGCTGATCCATCCGTATCTTGACCTCGACATCGACTATTTCGACCTCTCGGTCGAAAACCGCGACGCCACCAACGACCAGGTCACCGTCGACGCCGCCAACGCCATCAAGAAATACGGCGTCGGCATCAAGTGCGCGACGATCACGCCGGATGAAGACCGCGTCAAGGAATTCAATCTCAAGCAGATGTGGAAGAGCCCGAACGGCACGATCCGCAACATTCTCGGCGGCGTCATCTTCCGCGAGCCGATCATTTGCCAGAACGTGCCGCGCCTCGTTCCCGGCTGGACCAAGCCGATCGTTGTCGGTCGTCATGCCTTCGGCGACCAGTACCGTGCCACCGACTTCCGCTTCCCCGGCAAGGGCAAGCTGACGATCAAGTTCGTCGGTGAAGACGGCACGGTTATCGAGAAGGACGTCTTCGACGCCCCCGGCTCCGGCGTTGCCATGGCCATGTACAATCTCGACGAGTCGATCCGCGAATTCGCCCGCGCCTCAATGATGTACGGCCTGATGCGTAAGTGGCCGGTTTATCTGTCGACCAAGAACACCATCCTCAAGGCCTATGACGGTCGCTTCAAGGACATCTTCGAAGAGGTGTACCAGACCGAATTCAAGGATCAGTTCAAGGAAGCCGGCATCACTTACGAACACCGCCTGATCGACGACATGGTCGCCTCGGCGCTGAAGTGGTCGGGCGGCTATGTCTGGGCCTGCAAGAATTATGACGGCGACGTCCAGTCCGACACCGTAGCCCAGGGCTTCGGCTCGCTCGGCCTGATGACCTCGGTTCTCTTGACGCCCGACGGCAAGACGGTCGAAGCCGAAGCCGCCCACGGCACGGTGACGCGTCACTATCGCCAGCACCAGAAGGGCCAGGAAACCTCGACGAACTCGATCGCCTCGATCTTCGCCTGGACCCGTGGCCTGGCGCACCGCGCCAAGCTCGACGACAATGCCGAGCTCGCCCGCTTCTCCTCGACGCTGGAAAAGGTCTGCGTCGACACCGTCGAATCCGGCTTCATGACCAAGGACCTGGCGCTGCTGATCGGCCCCGACCAGCCGTGGCTGTCGACCACCGCCTTCCTCGATAAGATCGACGAGAACCTGCAGAAGGCCATGGCGTAAGCCGGTCTTTTCGGTATAGCATTGAAACGGCGGGGCTTTCCCCGCCGTTTTCATTTGCGAGGATGAACCGATGACGGCAACCGTGCGCCCGCTCGAAGCCTCTGACCGTGCCGCCTGGGAACCTTTATGGGCTGCCTATCAGCACTTCTATGAAGTGGTCATCCCGCCTGAAACCACCGATCTCACCTGGGCTCGCTTCCACGACCCTGACGAACCGATGCATGCGCTCGGCGCCTTCGACGAAGACGGCCGCCTCGTCGGCATCGTCCATGCCATCTTTCACCGTTCCTGCTGGCTGCCGCAATGGACCTGCTATCTGCAGGATCTTTATGTCGAGAGCAGCCAGCGCGGGCTCGGCACCGGTGCTGCACTCATCGACGCCGTCGCAGATCTCGCGCGCGGAAACGGCGCAGGCAGGCTCTATTGGATGACGCACGAGGCCAACGCGACGGCGCGCCGGCTCTATGACAGCATCGCCGAGCGCTCCGGCTTCATCCAGTATCGCAAGGCGCTCTGACTGCTGCCGAAATTTGACATCAAGGGTTGATAAGTGTTGATTCTCGAAGGGGTGGTTCCGCAAACATAGGAACAACAGGAGGATCTCATGACCGAAGAACTGGTATTCTATACCAACCCGATGTCGCGCGGCCGCATCGCGCGCTGGATGCTGGAAGAGATCGGCCAGCCCTACCGCACCGAATACCTGACCTTCGGCGAGACGATGAAGGCGCCGGAATATCTCTCCGTCAATCCGATGGGCAAAGTGCCGGCGATCCGCCACGGCGATACCGTCGTTACCGAATGCGCGGCGATCTGCGCCTATCTCGCCGAAACCTTTCCCGACAAGGCGCTGGCGCCGAGGCCGGAAGAGCGCGCGGATTACTACCGCTGGATGTTCTTTGCCGCCGGTCCGCTCGAATCGGCGGTGACCATGAAGGCTCTCGGCTTCGAAATTCCGCAGGAACGCCTGCGCATGGCCGGCTGCGGCGGCTTCGGCGACGTGATGAACACACTCGAGAAAGCCGTCTCCGGTTCGACCTACGTCACCGGCGAGCGCTTCACCGCCGCCGACGTCTATGTCGGCTCCCATATCGCCTGGGGCCTCGGCTTCGGCTCCATCGAGAAGCGCCAAGCCTTCATCGACTATTTCGGCCGCATCAACGAGCGCGAGGCCTACAAGCGGGCGAACGCCCTCGATGACGAAGCCATCAAGACCATGCAGGCCGCTTGAGAGCTCGGGGACGCGGCAGATCCGCCGCCCCCCCCCAAATAGCGACCTCAGACGAGCGGCATATGAATATCCGTCAGAAGCTCGGTCGGCGACACCTCTCGCGGGTTGTTGAGGTATTCCTCGAACATCACCCTGTCCTTCAACTGCCGGCCGGATTTCGGCAGCCATTCGGCAAAGAGCCACTGATAGGACTTCGGCATATTAGCATAGGGACCCTTGTGGCGCAGCACCGCATAATCGCCGCCGTCGATGGTGCGCCGCTCGAACGGCGCCTCGACCGGCACGTCGGAAGCGCCGGTGACGCAGGCGATCGACCGCAGCTTCTCTTCAGGCACGATGTCGGGATCGTCGAGATAGACGCCGATCATCCGCATGTCGGGCCTGGCGAGGCCGCGAGCATAAAGCGTGCCGAACAGCGTCTCGAAGGCCTTGTCGATATGCATGTAGGAACCGGTATGGGCAACGCCGATCAGCTCGATCGGTCCGATCTCGCGTATGGTAACGTCTAACATTGCTTTGGTCTTTCCGTTGGGTGAGGGTTCAAAGGCTGTATGGCTTCCCTCTTTCCGGTAGCGCGCCGGCGGCATGCCGTAGACCGACTTGAAGATACGATTGAAGGATTGGAGATTGGGATAGCCTGATCGCTTCGCAATTTCACTGACGGCAAGTTCCGTGCGGACGATCTCGCCAGCCGCGTGATGCAGCCTGAGCCGCTTGACGGTGGCCGCCAGCGTCTCGCCGTAAATCGCCCGGTAGATCCTGTGCCAGTGATAGCTCGACATGCAGGCGATTTCGGCAAGGCGTTCCATATCCAGCTCCTCGTCGAGGTGGTCGTGAATATAGGCCGAAACCCGTCTCAGACGGTTTTCATAAAGTGCCCATGCCGTTTCGCCATTCATCTCGGAACCTCGTGCAAATCGATCGGCTTGAGAGAACCATATCCCGATTTGACAAATCCTGCTGACTTGCCCTCGGCAGTGAGCCGATGAAATGAGAAAGGCGGAAGCCAAGCCTCCGCCTTTTCGAAACGCATTGATTAGCCGGCTAATCAGCCGGCGAGTGCTACGGCAACAGCCTCGATCGCCTCGTCGGCCTTCGACCCATCGGGACCGCCGGCCTGGGCCATGTCGGGGCGGCCGCCGCCGCCCTTGCCGCCGAGGGCGGCAGAGGCGATGCGGACGAGATCGACGGCGCTGTAGCGTTGCACCAGATCCGGTGTCACCGCCACAACAGCACTTGCCTTGCCGTCGTCGGAAACGCCGACGAGGGCAACGACGCCCGAGCCGATGCTGGTCTTGCCGTCATCGGCCAGTCCCTTCAAATCCTTGGGATCGACACCCGAAATCGCCTTGCCGAGGAACTTGACGCCAGCAACTTCGCGCACGGCATCGACCGAGCCGCCCTGCCCGCCGCCCATGGCGAGTTTGCGCTTGGCGTCAGCCAATTCCTTTTCGAGCTTGCGGCGCTCGTCCATCAGCGCTTCAACACGTGACAGCACTTCGCCCGGCTGCACCTTCAGCGAGGCGGCCAGTGTCTTCACGCGTTCGTCCTGTTCGGCCAGATATTCGCGCGCCGATTCGCCGGTGACGGCCTCGATGCGGCGAACGCCGGCGCCGACGGCACTTTCACCGAGAACACGGATCAGGCCGATCTGGCCTGTGGCCCCGACATGCGTGCCGCCGCAGAGTTCGATCGAATAGGCTTTGCCGGCCTTGGCGCCGCGCACACCCTCACCCATCGCCACGACCCGGACTTCATCGCCATATTTTTCGCCGAACAGCGCCATCGCGCCTTCGGCGATCGCATCGTCGACGCTCATCAGCCTAGTTGTAACCGGCGAATTCTGCAGCACGATCTCGTTTGCCATGTCCTCGACGATCTTCAGCTCCTCGGCCGACATCGGCTTCGGATGCGAAACGTCGAAACGCAGGCGCTCGGGCGCAACCAGCGAACCCTTCTGCGCCACATGGGTGCCGAGCACTTCGCGCAAAGCCTCGTGTAGCAGGTGGGTCGCTGAGTGATTGGCGCGCAGCCGCGAACGGCGAGCATGATCGACCGTCAGCACGACTGCATCGCCATCCTTGAACACGCCGTCTATGACAGTACCCTGATGCACGAACAGGCCTTCGCCCCTCTTCTGCGTATCTGAAATCTCGATCTTGCCGTGGTCGGACGAGATTACGCCGGTATCGCCCATCTGGCCACCGGATTCGCCGTAGAATGGCGTCTGGCTGACGACGATCTGCACCTTGTCGCCGGCCTTGGCCGCGGTCGAAACCGCGCCCTCTTTGACGATCGCCTGCACGACGCCTTCAGCCGTTTCGGTGTCGTAGCCGAGGAATTCGGTCGCACCGTGTTTTTCCTTGAGCTCGAACCAGATGGTTTCCGTCGCCTTCTCGCCGGAACCGGCCCAGTGCGAGCGGGCTTCGGCCTTCTGGCGCTGCATCGCATCGGTGAAACCGGAGATGTCGACGCCGATCTCACGGGCACGCAGTGCATCCTGCGTCAGATCGAGCGGGAAGCCGTAGGTGTCGTAGAGCTTGAAGGCGGTCTCACCATCCAGCATATCGCCCTTGGAAAGATTCGTCGTCGCGTCTGACAGAAGCGACAGGCCGCGTTCCAGCGTCTTGCGGAAACGGTTTTCCTCCAGCTTCAGCGTTTCCGAGATCAGCGCCTCGGCGCGCACCAGTTCCGGATAGGCGCGGCCCATCTGCTGCACCAGCGTCGGCAGCAGCTTGTAGACCAGCGGTTCCTTGGCGCCGAGCAGTTGTGCATGGCGCATGGCGCGGCGCATGATGCGGCGCAGCACATAACCGCGGCCCTCATTCGACGGAAGCACGCCGTCGGCGATCAGGAAGGCTGAGGAGCGCAGATGGTCCGCAATGACGCGGTGGCTGGCGCTGCCTTCCGCCTTGACGCCCATCGTGTCCTCGATGGTGCCGATCAGCGTGCGGAAGAGATCGGTGTCAAATACGCTCTGAACGCCCTGCAGAACGGCGGCCATGCGCTCCAGGCCCATGCCGGTATCGATCGATGGGCGCGGGAGCGGCGAACGCTCGCCGGGTGCGGTCTGCTCGAACTGCATGAAGACCAGGTTCCAGAATTCCAGGAACCGGTCGCCATCTTCCTCCGGGGAGCCCGGAGGACCGCCCCAAACATTCTCACCCTGATCGATGAAGATTTCCGAGCACGGGCCGCAGGGGCCGGTATCGCCCATCTGCCAGAAATTGTCGGAGGTTGGAATGCGGATGATCTTATCGTCGGAAAAGCCAGCGATCTTCTTCCACAGCGTCGCAGCTTCTTCGTCCTCGGAATAGACGGTCACCAGCAGGCGGTTCTTCGGAAGGTCGAAGCCCTCGGTGACGAGCTTCCAGGCAAGCTCGATCGCATTCTCCTTGAAATAGTCGCCGAAGGAGAAGTTGCCGAGCATCTCGAAGAAGGTCAGGTGGCGTGCAGTATAGCCGACATTGTCGAGATCGTTGTGCTTGCCGCCGGCTCGCACGCATTTCTGCGAAGTCGTCGCCGTCGAATAGGGACGCTTTTCGAGGCCGGTGAAGACGTTCTTGAACTGCACCATGCCGGCATTGGTGAACATCAGCGTCGGGTCGTTGCGCGGCACGAGCGGGCTCGACGGAACGATCTCATGGCCGTTCTTCTTGAAATAGTCGAGGAAGGTCGACCGGATATCGTTCACGCCGCTCATGCTATGCCCTTCAATGCTGCCGGAGGCAGGTAAATACAAATCCATCGGCTTTTAACGTTCGCCCCCGCCACTGTCCAGCAGACAAACAAAACCGACCGAATTCTCATCAGGAATGCGGCCGGTTGGAACTGTCCGATGAGTTTAAGCGCGAAAATTACATTTCCGCGGAGGCATCGCCATCGCCGTCATCGGGCTCCGGTCCGCCATTCTGCAGGAAGCGGTCGGCGATCAGGCCGGCATTCTGGCGCAGCGACAGTTCGATCTCGCGGGCGAGGTCCGGATTATCGCGCAGGAAGGTCTTGGCGTTTTCGCGGCCCTGGCCGAGGCGCTGGCTGCTATAGGAGAACCAGGCGCCCGACTTTTCGACGATACCGGCCTTGACGCCGAGATCGACCAGTTCGCCGGTCTTGGAAACACCCTCACCATACATGATGTCGAACTCGACCTGCTTGAAGGGCGGCGCCATCTTGTTCTTGACGACCTTGACGCGGGTCTGGTTGCCGATCACCTCTTCGCGCTCCTTGACCGCGCCGATGCGGCGGATGTCGAGGCGTACGGAGGCGTAGAATTTCAGCGCATTGCCGCCCGTCGTCGTTTCCGGCGAGCCGAACATGACGCCGATCTTCATGCGGATCTGGTTGATGAAGATCACCATGGTGTTCGACTTCGAGATCGAAGCGGTGAGCTTGCGCAGCGCCTGGCTCATCAGTCGTGCCTGCAGGCCGGGAAGGCTGTCGCCCATCTCGCCTTCGATTTCGGCACGCGGCGTCAGGGCAGCGACCGAGTCGACGACGAGAACGTCGACGGCGCCGGAGCGCACCAGCGTATCGGTGATTTCGAGCGCCTGCTCGCCGGTATCGGGCTGCGAGATCAAAAGGTTCTGCAGGTCGACGCCAAGCTTGCGGGCATAGACGGGATCGAGCGCATGTTCGGCATCGACGAAGGCGCAGATGCCACCCTTCTTCTGCGCTTCGGCAATCGTCTGCAATGCAAGCGTCGTCTTACCGGAGCTTTCCGGCCCGTAGATTTCGATGATGCGGCCCCTCGGCAGGCCACCAACGCCGAGTGCAATATCGAGGCCAAGCGAGCCGGTCGAGATCGTCTCGATCTCGACAACATTCTCGTTGGAGCCGAGTTTCATGATCGAGCCCTTGCCGAACGACCGCTCTATCTGTGAGAGTGCCGCTTCAAGCGCCTTGCTTTTGTCCACCGATTTGTCCTCTACCAGCCGCAATGAATTCTGAGACATCCGATCCACCTTTAGGTTATTGAAGCCGCTCTAGCAATGTCGAGTTTGTACCCTATTTGTTCCATTTTCGCAATAGGCGATCAAATAATTGAAAGAAAAAGGTAAAACGACCCGTGTTCTGTATTTGTTTTATCGATGAAAAGCAACGACTTAGGTTTGAAGTGCTGGCACGAGCGGCACAAGGCGCATCGCATCGATTCGCCTTTCGGGCATCGGGAGAGCGGCTCGGATGAAGAAAAAGATTCTTGTTCTCGGCGGCGCCCATATCGATCGGCGCGGCCGTATCTCCGGCGAGACGGCGCCTGGCGCCAGCAATCCCGGCACCTGGTTCGAGGAGCCGGGCGGCGGTGGCTTCAATGCGGCGCGCAACCTGGCAAGGCTCGGTTTTCAGGTGACGATGATCTCGCCGCGCGGCGGCGATCCGATGGGCGAGACGGTCGGAGAAGCTGCCGATTTCGCCGGCATCGACGACCGGCCCTTCGTCTTCCTCGACCGCAAGACGCCGAGCTATACGGCAATCATCGAGAAGGACGGCAATCTGGTGATCGCCCTTGCCGACATGGATCTTTACCGCTTCTTCGTGCCACGGCGTCTCTCCATCCGCTGGGTGCGGGAGGCCTTCGCCGCCCATGACTTCATCCTTTTTGACGCCAACCTGCCGGAAGAGACGATCGCGGCGATCGTCGCGAAGGCGCACTCGCTAGGCAAGCCCGTCGCGGCAATCGCCATCTCGCCGGCCAAGGTCGTCAGGCTGAAACCCTGCATCGGGGATATCGACTACCTGTTCCTGAATGAGGCAGAAGCTGCCGCCCTTGCCGGTGAGCGGCCGGAAGGGGCTGCAGGCTGGCCGCCGTTGCTGAACGAGATCGGCATCAGGAACGCCGTGGTCACCCGCGGCCGGCGCGAGCTCGTCGCGCTTTGCGACGGCCGCGCCGTGACGCTACAGCCGCCGATTGCCGACATCGTCGCCGATGTCACGGGTGCCGGCGATTCCCTTGCAGCCGGCACGCTCGCCGCATTGATATCAGGCCTGCCGCTCGAAGAAGCCGTCCGCCACGGCACTGCGGCCGCCATACTGACCGTGCAGTCGCGGCACGCCGTCAACGAAAATCTGACGCCCGATCTCCTGAATGAGGCGCTTGCCCTTGTCCCCAAGGTCAGAATTCTGCATTGAAGCGGCGAATTAAATAGTTGAGCATGATGTCGACCGAAAACCGCTCACCCTTTTCGGCATCATGCTCTGTCGATCACAGGACAAGACCATGACCAAGCCCATCTCCCCTCTTCTGCCGATCGCCTATTCGAAGGAAGTCGCCAGCGCCAAGCAGCGCGGCGCGCCGCTGGTGGCGCTGGAATCCACGATCATCACCCACGGCATGCCTTATCCCGGTAATATCGAGATGGCCCGCAGCGTCGAGGCGATCATCCGCGAACAGGGTGCGGTGCCGGCAACGATCGCCGTCATTCACGGCACGCTGCATATCGGCCTTGAAGCCGCGGAGCTGGAACAGTTGGCCAAGGCCACTGAAGTCATGAAGGTGTCGCGCGCCGATCTCGCCTTCGCCATCGCCGAGCGCCGCACCGGCGCCACCACGGTTGCGGCGACGATGATCGCGGCGGCGCGCGCCGGCATCCGCGTCTTTGCCACAGGCGGCATCGGCGGTGTGCATCGCGGCGCCGAGGAAAGCTTCGATATATCAGCCGATCTCGAGGAACTCGCGCGCACCGGCGTCATCGTCGTCTGCGCCGGCGCCAAGGCGATCCTCGACATTCCGAAGACGCTGGAAGTGCTGGAAACCCGCGGCGTGCCTGTCGTCACTTATGAGAGCGAGGAATTCCCCGCCTTCTGGTCGCGCTCCTCGGGCATCCGCAGCCCGCTGTCGCTGAACAGCCCGGCCGCCATCGCCAACTTCCAGACGGTGCGCGAACAACTCGGCGTCGACGGCGGCATGCTCGTCGCCAACCCCGTGCCTGAGGCCGACGAAATCGCGCGCGAGGAAATGGAAATCTATATCGAGCGGGCGCTCGACAGCGCCGAGCGCGATGAAGTCACCGGCAAGGCGGTCACACCCTATCTTCTGTCGACCATCTTCGACCTGACGGATGGCCAGAGCCTCAAGACCAACATCGCGCTCGTCGAGAACAACGCGCGGCTTGCCGCTGAGATTGCGGTGGCGCTGGGTCAATGAGGATTGACGGGGCCGGCAGGAATCGCCTTTCCAGATAGGTGGTGCCGTTCCAGCCCCCCTCTGCCCTGCCGGGCATCTCCCCCACAGGTGGGGAGATCTGCTGGAAGCACCGGCTTTCTGAACAAATATCCCTTTCAACTCGGTGAAGCGTTGATGTGATGGGAAGCGTTCGCCCCTTGTGATCTCCCTCCTTGTTGTACGGCCTTGATACATAGCTGACAGATGTTCGGAGACATACCTGACACTTCCGGAATGATTTTTCGGGAGGTCGGCATGGTTTGGCGGTCGAGGTCAGTTGTGGATGAGCGTTTGGAATTTTGCCGGTTGGCTGGGCTGGAGGGGACGAACGTCTCTGAGCTTTGCCAGCGCTTCGGCATCAGCCGGCAGACAGGCTATGTCTGGCTGCGGCGCCTGCAAGCGGGCGAGCCGGTGGAGGACCGCTCCCGCCGGCCGCATGCGAGCCCGCGGCGGACCGGAGCCGATCTCGAGCGCGCCGTGCTTGATATCCGCGACGAACATCCGGCCTGGGGAGCGCGCAAGATCGCCCGCCGGCTGCAGGATCTGGGCACAGAGCCGCCGGCAGCCTCCACCGTCCATGCCATCCTGGTGCGCCACGATCGCATCGAGCCGCAGGTGGGTGGGCGGCCAGCGCTCGGCCGCTTCGAGCGCGAGGCGCCCAACCTGCTCTGGCAGATGGACTTCAAGGGCCGCACGCAGCTCGTCTCAGGCATCTGGTGCCATCCCCTGACCATCATCGACGACCATTCCCGCTTCGCCGTCGGCCTCGAAGCCTGCGCCGACGAGCGCATGCAGACCGTCCGCGGCCGGCTGGAGCCTATCCTGCGCCGCCACGGCCTGCCGATGGCCATCTATACCGACAACGGCAACCCATGGGGCACCGGCGTGCCCAACCAATGGACAAGGTTGCGTGTCTGGCTGCTCAAGCTCGGCATCGACCTCATCCATGCCAGACCCTACCACCCCCAGGGCCGCGGCAAGAACGCGCTTCCACCGCAGCCTCAAGGCCGAGGTCTTCGATTTCGCCGCGCTCGCAAGCCACGCCCAAGCGCAAAGGGCTTTCGACCGCTGGCGCGACATCTACAAACATTGTCGCCCCCACCAGGGTATCGACATGGCCGTGCCGGCCAGCCGTTACAGACCTTCACCGCGCCCGTTTCCCGACCGCCTGCCCGAACCGGCCTATGACAGCTCGGAGATCGTGCGCCGCGTCGGAACAACCAAGGGCTATGTCAGTTTCAAGGGACGGGCCTGGCGCGTGCCCAACGCCTTCAAAACCGAATGCCTCGCCATCCGCCCGCTCCAGCGCGATGGTCTCTACGGCGTCTTCTTCGGCGCAACACAGGTCGCAAAAATCGACCTCAAAAGCCAAGACTGACTGTCAGGCATGTCTCCGAACATCTGTCAGCTATGTCTCCGGGCTTTACACTTGTGGGGGGAGATGCCCGGCAGGGCAGAGGGGGGTGCGGCACGGCACAGCGTGCTCTCCCAGGCCCCCTTCACTCACCCGTCCAACGTCTCCTTCACCACAACAGCGAGCTGCTTCAGCGAAAACGGCTTCGGCAGGAAGCCAAATTTCGCTTCCGGCGGCAGGTTGCGGGCAAAGGCATCTTCGGCATAACCCGAGACGAATATGAACTTCATGTCGGGATAGGTCTTGCGCAGCTCGCGCAGCAGCGTCGGGCCGTCCATTTCGGGCATGACGACGTCGGAGACGACGATGTCGACCTTGCCGTCGAGTTCTTCCAAGATAGCCAGCGCCTCGACGCCCGAGCCCGCCTCGTGGACGGTGTAGCCGCGCGTTTCCAGCATGCGCTTGCCGCCGCGGCGCACCGCCTCCTCGTCTTCGACGAGAAGGATGACGGCCGATCCCGTCAGGTCCTCGGGCTGCTGCGGCGATACCGGCAGCGGCACCACTTCGGCTCCGGCGATGGCGCCGTCGATCGAACCCGCTTCGGCCGCAACCGCCGGCTCCGGGATGTGGCGCGGCAGGAAGACGCGGAAGGTCGTGCCCTTGCCGACTTCGGATTCCGGCTGGATGTAGCCGCCCGACTGTTTGACGATGCCATAGACCATGGCGAGGCCAAGACCGGTGCCCTTGCCGACATCCTTGGTGGTGAAGAACGGCTCGAAGATCTTGTCCATGATTTCAGGTGCGATGCCTGTGCCGTTATCCGCAACCTCGACCAGCACCATGTCCTCGGCCGGCATGTAGGAGTAATTGAAGGCCGAGACCTCGGCAGCGGTCAGGTTTCGGGTGCGCAATGTCAGCGTGCCACCCTCTGGCATCGCGTCGCGCGCATTGACGCAGAGATTGATCAGCACCTGCTCGAACTGCGAAAGGTCTGTTTTGACAGGCCAGAGGTCGCGGCCATATTGCACGTCGAGCTTGACATTGGTGCCTGATAGCAGCCGATCGACCAGCATACGCAGGTCGCCGACGACATCGGTGAGGTTCAGCACCGAGGGCCGCATCGTCTGCTTGCGTGAGAAGGCGAGCAGCTGGCGCACCAGCACTGCGGCGCGGTTGGCGTTGCGCTTGATCTCTATCAGATCGGCGAAGCTGGCATCGGCCGGCCGCGCCTGCAGCAGCAGATGGTCGGAGGAAAGCAGGATAGCCGTCAGCACGTTGTTGAAATCATGCGCGATGCCACCGGCGAGCGTTCCGACCGCATTCATCTTCTGCGTCTGCGCCATCTGCGCTTCCAGCGCCTTCTGCTCGGTCACCTCGACGGCATAGACGATCGCCGCTTCCTCGGGCGCCTCGTCGCTCTGGTCGATGACGGCATTGACATAGAAGCGGAAATAGCGCGCCTCGTCGGTCGGTGTGCGGGTGTCGAGCGGCGCGATGTCGCCCTGCCGATCCTTGGCCGCCGCCAGCGCCGCGGCCAGCTGTGGCCGGTCGCTTTCCTGCACGATGGTTTCAAGATGCGGCGCCTTTTCGAGATCGTCGCGAGAGACGACGCCGGAGAACATCTTCAGGAACGGCGCATTGGTTCGCAAGATGCGCCCGTTGCCGTCGACCGAGGCGATCGCCATCGGCGTATTGTTGAAGAAGCGGGTGAAGCGCATGGCGGCGGCCGAAGCGGACTGGCCGCCGGCATCGCTCTTTTCACGTGCCAGCACGATCGTCCGGCTTTCGCCGGGTGCGCCGTCGCGCATCGAGGTGACGCTGTGGATGATTTGCACCGGCAGGCTCTGGCCATTGCTCTTGCGCAGGTCGAGATCGAGCGTCACTGTCTTTTTCAGGCCGGGTTCGGCCTGCACCGACTGAATCAGCGCCAGCCCCTCGCCCGCCACAACATCGCCGATCGTCATCGAGCCCGGCACGAACTTGGTGAGGTCGAGGCCGAGCCACTCGGCAAGCGTCGCATTCAGGTAGAAGATCTCGCCCTTCCTGCCGGCGGAAAAGAAGCCGGCCGGCGCGTGGTCGAGATAGTCGATCGCGTTCTGCAATTCCTTGAAGAAGCGCTCCTGGTCGTCGCGCTCAGTGGTGATGTCGGTGATCTGCCAGATCTGCAGCGGCTTGCCGCCGTTTTCCTCCGGCTGCAGCAGCCGCGCCTTCAGCCGGTACCAATGCGCACCGGAGCTGTTGCTGCCAGGCCCGACGGCGCGCAGCAGGCGGAACTCCTCGCGGCCTTCCTTGCCCTCGCGCAGGCCGTTGACCAGCCTGTAGAGCGCTTCGTTGGATTCACGGTGGCGCGACAACAGCGTTTCCAGCGTCTGCACCTCGGTCGCCTTGCGCGCGCCGGTCAGCGCGCCATAGGCGGCATTGGCATAGATGATCCGGCCTTTTTCGTCGGTGATCAGCGTGCCGTCGGGATGGCTGTTGAGGAAGGCGCGCGCCAGACTGTCGGACTGGCGCTGCGGCATCACCTCGATGAAGCCGATGACCGAAGACACCAGGAAGAAAATGCCGACCATGGCGAGCACGCCGAGACCGCCAAGAACGACCTCGTTGTCGAGCGATTTTTTGAAGAAGACGAAGGCGCCGGCAGCCGCGATCAGCACGAGCGCCAGCAGAAGAATGCGCAAGACCGTGCCAGAACGCCCCCCACGATCCACAAGCGGTGCGTTATAGTCGTCGGCCTGACGCGGTTTCGTCATGTATTCCTCACAAAAGCCCTCCCGCTTCGTAGCACGAACACGAAGCAGGAATCAGGCACTCTTTCCTTCTTAGCAATTTGCCGCGTCGGCAAAAACACCGCTAGCCGGCAAGACTGCTTGAATTCACAGGCAACAGCGCCATCTGCCCCAGAAACCCAAAGCTGCCGCCTGTGTGTGAGGTCGCCGAGTGCCAAGCAGCGGAACACGAAATCGCGTTCTCGCGTGACTGGACAGCACCGGCGGCCCTTGCCTAAGGAACGGAAAAGTCGTCAATATGTGCTGAATGCGAAATGGAGTGAGTGATTATGTTGGATGATGTTGTCGGAGCTTATGGCAGCCGTTTCCTGCTTGCGGCCGGTGGCGTCGGTCTGGCGCTTCTCCTGCTCATCATCGTGCTCTGGGTGATCCGCAGCCGGGCGCCCTCTCCCTTCGTGCGCGGCGGCCGCAACCGCCAACCACGCCTGCAAGTGCTGGATGCCGCAGCCGTCGATGCTCGTCGGCGGCTGGTGCTGGTGCGCCGCGACGATGTCGAGCACCTGATCATGATCGGCGGCCCGAGCGATATCGTCATCGAAAGCCGTATCCTGCCGGCAGCGGCCGAACAACCGGAAAGCGCCGCCCGCCCGCAGCCCGTCGAGCAGCGTCCGATATCGGTCGCGCGACCGGAGACGCCACCGGTTGCTCCGTCGCGCCCGCCGGTCGCAGCCCGCGTAGAGCCGGCCGCCGAGCCCTCTTTCTCGGCACCGGCTTCGCCAGAGCCGCGCCCTCGCCCAGAACCGTTGGTTCAACCGCCGTCCCCGCCAGCCGTGGCACCGCTGGTGGTCACGAGCCCTCTTCCGGCAGAGCCTGTGACAGCTCCCTTGTCGGCCGAACGCGACAATCTCCTGCGTGCCGCCCCGCTGCCGCCACGCCCACCGGAGCGTCCCGTCGCTCCCCCCGCCGCGCAGCCCGCACAGTTTCACGATGCCTCAAGTGCCGCCGAGATCCTCGATGCCGCCCGCCAGCGCGTGCTGCCGCAGCAGCGCATCGAACCCGAGGTCTCCGCCCCGCCTGTCCAGGACATGCCGGCGGCCGCGCGCGCCGCACCAGGTAGCGCCGAAGACGATTCGGCTGCGCAGTCGGCAGCAGCGAGCCGTCTTGATTTCCAGCGGGTGCTGGAACAGGAAATGTCGAACAATCTGACGGCCGAACGCATCGTGCCGGCGCCGGCAAACCAGTCGCCTCGCCAAGCGGTGCCGCAGCCGGCCAACCTGCCACGCCGTGATCCCGAGCTTGCCCCGATCACCGGCGCCGATACCGAGCTGCAGAAGGAAGTCGCCCGCATCTTCGGCGAAATGAGTGTCAATCGCGACAAGTGATGTCGGATTGATAGAGCGCCCCTCCTTCATCATTAAGTTGCATAAAAGCCGCATTGCCCTGGCTTTCAGCACCCCGAACGGGCTTGGGGGCTCCCTTTCATGCCGATCATTTGTTATCCCTAGGGTTGAAGAGCGTTGGCGCATTTGAGGTTGCACTTTGCCTAAGTAAATACCGGTCTCACTCCAGTTTCACCCGTACTGCCGCAGAGCGACACGCTGGCGGCATGCGAACATGTTCATCGGGTGGTGGCGAGAGACCGGTTTGGCATTGTTACAATGTGCCATGTGCAGCTCCGCTATCTCAGCTCTTCAGCCGCCCACAACATCGCCACACCGCGCCCGCAAGGGGTTTTCTCATGCACCATCTTGGTGGACTTCCGAACGGAAGACCAAGACGGTATGTGCAATACGCTTCGGGTCCGATGGACCATTATTCCCAGGACAGCTCCCCAGCCTTGGATTGCATGTGGCGGATGCGGAGGCTTGAGAGCTTTCCAATCCAGCGGCAAGATCCGGCTCAACGCCAACGGTCGCAAGCTTGATGCCTGGCTTATCTACAAATGCCTGACCTGTGACAGGACGTGGAACCGGCCAATCCTCGAGCGCCGCAATGTTCGCGACATCGATCCTGCCGTCCTTGACGCGTTACAGTCCAACGATCCTGACTGGATCCGGGCAGAAACCTTCAAGCTCGATGCTCTCCGACACAAATCACAGCGTGTGGACGAGTTTGCAGAATTTGAAATCGCAAAGGAGATGCAAAGCGAAACTGCATATTGGACGAGATTGGCTATCGAACTGATGGTCCCGTTTCCAACCAGCACACGGCTTGACCGCCTGCTGGCGTCCGAGCTGAAGGTTTCACGCGCGCGGCTGCAGGCTCTTCATGAAGAAGGCATGGTTCGGACAGATCCTGACCGATCAGACGTGATGCGGCGACGAATCAGGAATGGCACCCTTGTTGTGATCGACCTCGCCATGCAGGCCGATCGAGAGCAATCGTGGAAACCTCTGGCATCCGGAGATCCGCTATAATCGTCGAAACCCGCCCAACACGCGAGAACAATGGATAAACGAAAAAGCGCCGCGATCTGATCACGGCGACTCTTTTGCTTTCATGCCTGCATGAAAACTCTCATTCGTCGCGATAGACCTTTTCGCGGCGTTCGTGACGCTCCTGCGCTTCGATCGACAGTGTCGCGATCGGGCGGGCATCGAGACGCTTGAGGCCGATCGGTTCGCCGGTTTCCTCGCAATAGCCGTAGGTGCCGTCGTCGATGCGCTGCATTGCCGCGTCGATCTTCGAAATCAGCTTTCTCTGCCGATCACGGGCGCGAAGTTCGATCGCCCGATCTGTTTCCGACGACGCCCGGTCGGCGAGGTCGGGATGGTTTGCGCTTTCCTCGGCCAGATGGTCGAGTGTCTCACGCGCTTCTCTAAGGATATCATTTCTCCATGCAACCAGCTTGGCCCTGAAATAGGCGCGCTGGTTTACGTTCATGAACTCTTCCTCTTCCGAGGGAACGTAATTGCTAAGATCGATCTTCTCACTCAACGCGATTCTCCTGAAGAACATCTCATCTGGCCGGGTGTATATCCCAAGCGCTAGTCGCGATTCAAGCCAAATACGACAGGTAAACAGATTTTTAAATCTGTTACAATTTTCGGCTAACGATCTATTTTGTCATGGTTATTCCGGCCGCCGTTTTTTGCTTCGCCTTCAAAACGCCGTGTTGTCAGCCAGGTTTTAGGGAGTTGCGGCCTGACTGGCGATTGACGGCGGCCAATTACAACCGCTACTGAAAAGACCCGCCCGATCCTGGATTTGCCCATGACCGTACCCGTGCCTCCGCCCAACCGCATCTATCTCCTGCGTCATGCCGAGGCCGGCTGGGCCGAATCCGGACAGCGCGATTTCGACCGGCCGCTCAATGAAAAGGGCTTCGGCGATGCTGAGATCATCGCCGATAAGGCCGCCGACAAAGGCTACCGTCCCGATCTTCTGATCAGTTCGACGGCGCTGCGCTGCCGCGATACCGCCGATGCGGTCTACCGGGCGATAGGCCTCACGCTTGAGGTTCGTTATGTCGACGCGCTCTACAACGCCACGGTCGACACCTATCTCGAGATCATCGATGCGCAGGACGAATCTGCCGTTATGCTGGTCGGCCACAATCCGACCATGGAGCAGACGCTGGAGGCGCTGATCGGCCATGAGGCGATGGCAAGCGCCCTTCCCGGCGGCTTCCCGACGGCAGGCCTTGCCGTTGTCGATTACGACGCTTCGGGCGCCGTCTGGCGCCTTATCGATTTCGTGGTCGTCTGAAGACTTTCGCGCCGCTTCTTTTGCAGGCGGGGCGCCCTCCCTATATTGCGGGCAGTCACCAACCGGAATTGCGCCTTGCCGCCACGCCTGACATCTTTTGCCGATGACGCCCGCATCGCCTTCGACAATCTCGCCGATCGGGCGAGCGGGATCGTCAATCCGACCGTGCGGCTCGGCGTTACCGGCCTCTCCCGCTCCGGCAAGACGGTCTTCATCTCCTCGCTGGTCCACAATCTCCTACATGGCGGCCGACTGCCGCTGTTCGAGCCGGTCCAATCCGGCCGCGTCTCGGCGGTGCGGCTGGAACCACAACCGGACGATGCCGTGCCGCGCTTCCAGTACGAGGACCATATCCGCGCACTGGTGAAGGACCGTATCTGGCCGGATTCGACCCGCGCCATATCAGAATTGCGCATCACGCTGGATTATCAGAGCGCCAGCGGCTGGAACCGGTTGTTTTCGCCCGGCCGCTTGTCGATCGATATCGTCGATTATCCCGGCGAATGGCTGCTCGACCTGCCGCTGCTCGGCAAGGATTATCGCACGTTCAGCGAGGAAACGTTGGCACTTGCCGAAACGGGCGTCCGCTCCGAACTGTCGCGCCCATGGCTGGCGCTGACGCGCGCCACTGACATCCATGCCGGCGCCGACGAGATGATCGCCCGCGACCTCGCCACCGCTTTTGCCGATTATCTCAAAGCCTGCAAGGCCGACGAACGCTCGCTTTCCACCCTGCCGCCTGGCCGCCTGCTCCTGCCCGGCGATCTCGACGGGTCGCCGGCGTTGACCTTTGCGCCGCTGGCTCTGCCGCCGGACGGGCGTCCCGGCCGCGGCTCGCTCTGGACGATGATGGAGCGGCGCTACGAGGCTTACAAATCGGTCGTCGTCAAACCTTTCTTCCGTGAGCATTTCGCCCGGCTTGATCGCCAGATTGTCCTCGTCGATGCGCTGCAGGCGATGAACCGCGGCCCCGAAGCAGTGCAGGATCTGGAACGCGCGTTGACCGATGTGCTCGCCTGTTTCCGCCCCGGCACCAATTCGCTGCTCTCCTCCCTGCTCGGGCGCCGCATCGACCGCGTGCTGGTCGCCGCCACCAAAGCCGATCATCTCCATCATGAAAGCCACGACCGGCTCGATGCGCTGACCCGCCGCCTGGTGGATCGCGCCATCGACCGCATCGGCATGGCTGGCGCCGGCATCGACGTCATGGCACTTGCTTCCGTGCGCGCCACCCGCGAGGCGACCGTCAAACGTGACGGCCATGAACTTCCGGTCATCGTCGGCACGCCGATAGAGGGCGAAACCATCGCCGGCGAACGCTTCGACGGCCAGAGAAAGACCGCGATCTTCCCCGGTGACCTGCCGGAGGATCCGGAAAGCCTGTTCGACCGCATCGCCTCGGGCGAGACCGGCCTGCAGCTGCCCGATGTTAACGTCGTCAGGTTCCGCCCGCCGCATCTCGAAGAAACCGGCGGCGGCATCAAGCTGTCGGTGCCGCATATCCGCCTCGACCGCGCCATGCAGTTCCTGTTCGGAGACCGTCTCGCATGAGCAAGCCCCCGTCCGATCCGCCGCGCCGCGCACCCGCCGCCTTCATCTATGAGGACGAAGCCACCGAGCGGCGTGACAACGGCCGGCAAGGAGGTGAGCGGCGCAAGCCGGAAAGCTTCTCCGAGAATGTCGTCGTGACGCCGGATGAGGACGATCCCTTCCTCAATCCCGACAAGGATCTGAGCGCGGTCCCCGTTGCAGCGCCGCGCAAGCGGCGGACCTCCTTCGGCAAGATCGCCGCCGGCGCCTTCGGCATCCTGCTGTCGCTCGCCATCGGCCTCTGGACCGATAGCCTGATCCGCGATCTCTTCACCCGCGCCGACTGGTTAGGCTATGCGGCCCTTGCCGTGCTCGCGGTAGGCATCCTCGCCGTGCTGGCCCTCGTCATCCGCGAAACATCAGGCATGATGCGCCTTGCCGCCGTCCAGACGATCAAGGCCGAGGCAGACGCGGCGATGCTCGAAACCCGACCAGTGAAGGCGCGTGCCGTCGTCGCACGCCTTACCACGCTCCTTTCCGCCAATCCTGAGACGTCGAAGGGCCGCGCGACGCTGAAGGCGACCGAAGGCGAGGTCATAGATCCCCCGCATCTGATTGCGCTTGCCGAACGCGAACTGCTCGCTCCGCTCGACCGCAAGGCCCGCGCCCTGATCGTCAACGCCTCGAAGCGCGTCTCGATCGTCACCGCCGTCAGCCCGCGCGCCGTGGTCGACCTGCTCTACGTGCTCTACGAGGCCGTGCGCCTCATCCGTGCCATGGCCGAGCTTTACGGCGGCCGGCCCGGCACGCTCGGCATGTTCCGTCTGTTGCGTGACGTGTTGGCGCATCTGGCCGTCACGGGCTCGATCGCCGTTGGCGACAGCCTCGTCCAGCAGGTGCTCGGCCACGGGCTGGCCTCGAAGCTCTCGGCACGACTGGGCGAAGGCGTCATCAACGGCCTGATGACCGCCCGCATTGGAATCGCGGCGATGGATCTCTGCCGCCCGCTCGCCTTCCGCGCCCTGAAGCGGCCGGGAATCGGTGATTTCATCGGCGATCTCACCCCATCCATGTCGCCGCGCGGCAACAATCCTTGAACGAAGCAGCGATTCCGCAGTTTTCGCTTGCCGTAGCGTAATGCCGGAGAAATTTCAGCAGATTCAAGGCTCTAGTGACGGGATTTTAAAACCATCACCGCGCGAAAACCCTGTACTACCTTGCATTTCGGCACAATCGAAAGGAAGGATTAACCATTCTTCGGCAAAACTTGCAGCCAGTTCGTGAGTGGTGTTTGCCAAGGAAAATCCATGTATTCGCGCAAGTTTCTCATCGTATGCGGCCTGGCCGCCGCGGCATTGTCTCCCGTCGCAGATGTCGCACCGGCAGCCACCGCTGCAACCCGTGACAAGGCCTTCTTCGATTCCGTCGCCGGCTCCTGGAAGGGGCCTGGTGAAATCGTCGCCGGCAAGTACAAGGGCACGAAATTCACCTGCAACCTGATCGGTGAGCCCACCGGCGACAGCAGCGCCGGCATCAAGCTCGACGGCACCTGCCGCGTCGGCGTCTTCAAGCAGCCGATGACCGCCGTCATCTCTCAGTCGGGCTCGAGCTACAAGGGCAAATTCCTCGACGGCGCCGCCGGCAAGGGCCTTGACGTCGTCTCCGGCGCCGTCAGCGAGGATACCGTCGTCGTCGGCATCAACCGCGCCAAGCTGAATGGTGCGATGATTGCCCGCGTGCGCGATGACAAGACGATGAACGTCACCGTTTCGGTCAAGGTCGAAAGCCAGATGATCCCGGTGATCGGCCTGACGCTGACCCGCCAGGTCGACGAGATGGCCGTGGGTTCCATCCAGTAGACAAATCGCACAGCGGATTTTCCTGAAGCGGCGGGTTTCCCGCCGTTTTCCGTTTCAGCTTCCCTGCTTCAAGCGCTCCGCCACCAGCCGCGACTGTCGTCGGCAACCACGATGCCGGTCACATCGGCATCCGACAGCCAGTCACTGACCGCCCTGCCCCTGACGAGAAGACCCGGCGCGATATCGGCAAGCGGCATCAGCACGAAACCGCGATCGGTCATGCGTGGATGCGGCAGTTCCAGCCGCGGCGCATCCTGGATCACGTCGCCATAGGTCAGCACGTCGATATCGAGCGTGCGCGGCCCCCAGCGCTCGATGCGCTCGCGTTTCATCTCACGTTCGATCGACAGGCAGATATCGAGCAAAGCCTCGGGTTCCAGCCTGGTCTCGACCGCGGCGCAGGCGTTGAAGAAGAAGGATTGGTCGGTCTTGCCCCAGGGCGGCGTGCGATAGAGCCGCGACACCGCCGTAACCCGGCAGTCGTCCCGCCCGTCCAGCCTCTGCAGCGCGGCTGCCATCGCCTTCACGGGGTTGCCGATATTGCCGCCGAGACCGAGTGTGGCGGATTGCAATGCGGCCTCAGGCAAAGTGCTCAACGCTCACCTGCACGAAATCAAGCACGCCGGGCACCGGCGCGTTCGGCTTGCGCACCGTGATCTTCGCCCGCCGGATCTGCGGGAACGTCTCGCAGAGCCCCTTGGCGATATCGAGCGCCAGGGACTCGATCAGGTAGCGCCGCTTGCCGGTGACGATCTGCTCGATCACGGTGAAGGCGATGCCGTAATTGACGGTATCGTTGATCGAATCGCTTTCTAGTGCCTCGCCGGCGACGACATCGAGCTCGGCATCGACGAAGAAGCGTTGGCCGAGGAATTCCTCCTCGTCATGCACGCCGTGGCGCGCAAAAAAGGCGCAGTTCTGCAGCGTGATCGTGTAGGTGGTCATGTCGGCCGCTTCCTCTCGAATTCCTGGCGCGCATTGAGCATAGCATCGGCGATATCGAGCGCATCCCTGTTGATTGCGACATTGTGCACCCGGAAAACCGCAGCCCCTTGAAGTCTGAGCAACGCGCTGGTCACAGCCGTCGCCGCATCTCTGTCCTGTGCCTCACGGCCCGTCACCGCGCCGAGGAAGCGTTTGCGCGACGTGCCGGCAAGCAGCGGCAGGCCGAAGCGGGAAAGTTCGGAAAACCGCGCCATCAGTTCCAGGTTCTCCTCCGCCGTCTCCTTGGCGAAGCCGAAGCCCGGATCGAGGACGATGCGGTCGCGGTTGACGCCTGATACAGCGGCGATCGCAAGCGACCTTTCGAGAAAATGCACCTGATCGTCAATCACATCGACGAGTTTTACTCTGTCGCGGCCGGTGTGCATGATACAGAGGCCGGCTCCGGTCACCGCAGCAATATTGGCAATATCGGGCTCCTTCTGCAG
This sequence comes from Rhizobium sp. SRDI943, assembly GCF_057653695.1. Classification (NCBI taxonomy): domain Bacteria; kingdom Pseudomonadati; phylum Pseudomonadota; class Alphaproteobacteria; order Hyphomicrobiales; family Rhizobiaceae; genus Rhizobium; species Rhizobium sp. SRDI943. The sequence continues at coordinate 2,209,086 of NZ_CM172787.1, forward strand.
CCCGAAGACGTCGTTGACGATATGGGCGCCGGCGCCGATCGCAAGTCGTGCCGTCTCGGCGCGATAGGTGTCGATCGAGATCAGCGCCTGGGTGCGCCCGCGCAGTGCCTCGATGACGGGCAGCACACGCGCCTGCTCCTCGGAAGGGCTGACGGTTGCTGCGTTCGGCCGGGTCGATTCGCCGCCGATATCGACAATGCAGGCACCCTCGCTCACCGCACGCAGGGCGTGTTCGACCGCCGCATCGACGGTTTCAAAGCGACCGCCGTCCGAAAAGGAGTCCGGTGTCACGTTGATGATCGCCATGATCGTCGAACGACGGCCGAGTTCGATCTCCCGGCCATGGCCGACACGCCATATACTGCCTTCGAGCCCTGTCACCAGACTTATCCCATTGATGACGAAAAAAGCGCCATCCGATATTGCGCTTGGGGTGGCTATGCCCCAAGCTCCTGTCGATTTCAACACGGGTTGCGTTCAGAATGCCGCTTGCAGTGCGTTATATGGTCCTTCCTATCGCCTTTTCCATTGCTCTTTCCCTTTGCAGCCCCGTGGCAGCCGAAGTGATCGCATCGAAAAGCTATTCCTATTTCGACATTCGCGGCAAAACCGCGGATGAGCTCGACCGCGAACTCAGCCGACGCGGCCCGACGGCGAGCGGTTCCTCGGCGCGCCATCCCGGCGCCACGAAGATCCGCTTCGGCGGCGAGGCAACCTATATCCAGGATAACGGGCGTTGCCGCGTCGGCAACGTCAAGGTCACGGTCCACACCCAGATCATCCTGCCGCGCTGGAGCAGCCGCAAGGGCGCCAGCAAGGAGCTGTCGATGATCTGGGACGCGCTCTCGAGCGATATTAAGCGCCACGAGGAACGCCATGCCGAGATCGCCCGCGATCAAGCCCGCGCCATGGAGCGTGCCATTCGGGCGCTACGGCAGCAGCGCAGCTGCGAAGCCATGCAGGAACTCGTCTCCGACGAATCAGCTCGCGGTATAGAGGAGCACGACCGGCAGCAGGCGCGATTCGACCGGGTCGAGGCGGTTAATTTTCAGAAGCGAATGTTGAGGTTGCTGAATAATCGAATCAACGGTCGAGCCGGCGAAAAATAAGGCTTTTTCAATCTGGTTGCGAGCGGAAAACCTTAGCTGCACAACGAAACTTGTGCGAAACTTGCCCCCTCCCCAGCGATTGAATGGTCATTTTTCATCCTGGCAGACTCAACCGGAACGCGTTAATATGAATACATTCGAAAGTTCAGGTACGGCATCTGCACTTTCATCGCTGGGTTCTCCTGGCGCGTTCCGAAGCCGCGGATGTTCCTCCCTCATCCGTAGGTAATGCGCCCGCCTCGCCTCGCTCGCTCAAGCGCGCGAGGCGTCTTTTTTTGATATCGAAATTCTTGGCGACGTTTGAAGCGTAACCTGCTTCAGGCCTGGCGTTCCGGCACGTGGACCACAAGCCCGTCATAGACAGCCTTCATCCGGATCTGACAGGACAGCCGCGAAGTCGGGCGTACATCGAAGGCGAAGTCGAGCATGTCCTCTTCCATCGCTTCCGGCTGGCCGACCTTCTCCGTCCACTCCTCGTCGACATAGACATGACAGGTCGCGCAGGCGCAGGCGCCGCCGCATTCGGCCTCGATGCCGGGCACCGAATTGCGCACGGCATTCTCCATCACGGTGGAGCCTTGGTCGACGTCGAGGTCGAAGCGCGTGCCGTCGAAGGCGACGATGGTAAGTTTGGGCATCAGGACTATTTCCGGTCTTCAGGTGGGTGGGCGGATTTTCTTCCGACAATTCGGCGCGTCAGTCAATATTGGCGAAATCCGCCATAGCCTCGCAGATCGGGCCTTCGCCCGCCGTCTTCAAAGCGTCATGCGGGACGTCGCAAAAAGACCCGCGGTTCCGCAATGGAACAACGGGCCTCGTTAAAACACTATCTCCTACATGTCGCCTAAAAATGTGCAGCGGTTTTGGGACAATGACATGCATTAAATAAAGGCCTAGAGATCAGCCGCGGCAGAGCTTCAGGATGAAATTTTCGGCGTCGATGACGGCGGCACCCAGCGCTGCCGTCGCACCGGCATCGCCGCCGGTTTCCTCGACGGCTTCCGCCGTCTGCGACACGCGGAACGCGCCAACCGAGCTTGCTGCGCCCTTCAGCCGATGCGCGGCTGCGCCGATACGGATGGTTTCACCGCTGGCAATATCCTGGAGACATGCACGGGCCTGGCGCGCAAACATCTGAAGGACTTCGATTTCCAGCGTCTTGTCGCCCATCGTCTGCTTTGCGAGATGGACCAGATCGATCGGCCGGACCTTCGAGGGACACGGTCCCTTTGCATTATCCGGCGCCTCGAATACGATGTTCAATGCTGCCATCTGGGCTGCCATTGCCAATTCTCCCGTCTCTGTCGTCCGCAGTTGCAACAGTTCTGCGTCAGGAGGGTGGCTATCACGTTAAATTCCGGCACACTCCAGCCGGAAATCTCGCCATATGGTTAACGTCCGTTAAACATCCCTAAATTATTGGTTTTTAAGCCGTGTCTAGGATTCAAAGATGTTAACAACGGGTTAACGGGCCGTGAATCTCAAGCCTTCATTAATTGTGTGAAGAGCCCAGATGTGTCACTACGATACTGGTGGAGCGGGTTTATGGTACGCGCCTTTGCCGAGCGAGTGGATAATGGTAGTGTTTTGATACCTTCCGTTTGAAAAAGCGGCTATCTACTCTGAAATGACATGCTTATCCGTCCTTCGTTGGGATGGGAGGCTGGAACGGCAAAGTTGTTCCCGGGTGAGGCGGAAGCCCCGGATGCGCGGTTGGGCCGGCTGACAGTAACGAGGCATACCCGAATGGCGAACAACAAATATAACGAGTCGATTGAGGACAAGGCGTTCAAGGCATTGGACGAGGCGCTCCAGATCGACTTTAGCAAGGATAACGTACCGTCTCGCCGCGGCGACGCGCCCCAGGCCCCGGAGGCTAATGTGTCTGATCCAGTAAATGCGCGCAATCAGCAGACCCAGGAAGACGCGCAGCGCCGCAGCCGCCGCGGTGCCGCCGGCGAGCAGACTTCCAGAGGCCCGACCTTCGCGCCCGCCAACGATGCCAGCCGCAATACGCCCGCCTCGATCCTGAAATCCTTTGACGGCGCCTCCAGCCGCTCGGCGGTGCGCACCGCCACCCTGTTTTCCGTGCTTTGGGTCATGGCCGGCCTCGGTCTGATGTCGCTGCTTTATTCTCCGCAGATCTGGCAGATCCGTTCGCTCGCCGATCTCGTCGCCCTGCCCGGCGTCATCGCCGGCCTCGTCGGCATCATCATTCCCGTGATGATGTTCTATGCCTTCGCCATTATGATCTCCCGCGCCCAGGACATGCGCAACGCCGCCCGCTCCATGGCAGAGGTGGCATTGCGCCTGGCAGAGCCGGAAACCATCGCCTCCGAGCGCATCATGACGGTTGGCCAGGCCGTGCGCCGTGAGGTCTCGGCCATGAATGAGGGCATCGAGCGCACCATCGCCCGTGCCTCCGAGCTGGAAACGCTCGTCCATTCCGAAGTCAATGCCCTTGAACGTTCCTATGCCGACAACGAATTGCGCGTGCGCGGCCTCGTCCACGAACTCGGCTCCGAGCGCGAGGCGATCGTCAATCATGCCGATCGTATCCGCACCTCGATCGGCAGCGTACACGACCAGTTGAAGGAAGAGCTGTCGCTTGCGACCGAAGAGATCGCGGTGCGGCTTGCCACATCGGGCGAAGCCTTCGCCTCGCTGATCGATACACGCGCCGCGACGATCCTGGAGAAGTCGGATAGCGCCCTGCAGTCGATGGGCAGCCTGCTCGCAGCCAAGACCGATACCCTGTTGCAGACACTGAACGCATCGGGTTTTGCGCTGGCCACCGAATTCGACAACCGCCTCGAAGCCCTCTCCGTCAATCTCAACGATCATGGCGAAAGGCTGCTCAGCCAGTTCGAGACGCGCGCCTCGACCATGGACAGCAGCACGGAAAAGCTGAATGCGGCACTGAACGAGCGTACGCACCAGCTCAACGAGATCCTGATTGCCCGAACCCGCGAAATCAACGAGAGCCTGACGTCAGGCGAACGCACGATCGGCGGCACGCTCGACGACGTGCTGTCGAAGCTGAACAGCGCCCTCGACGAAAAGGGTGCAAGCTTCCGCCAGAGCCTGCAGACGACCGCCGACGACGCCGTCATGGATCTCGACGTGCGCTCCGGCTTCTTCGAGGAGCGGCTGCAGACAACTGTCGCCCAGCTGTCGACCGCCTTCGACGAACGCGTCGCCGAATTTACGAGCGCCTTCGACAAACGCACAGGCTCGCTGGACACCAAGCTGATGGAGAGCCTCGCTCGTATCAACGAGACGCTGACCGGCGGCTCGGATTCGATCGACGGCATCCTGAATTCCGGCATCGACCGCCTTGGTTCGTCGATGACCGATCAGTCGCTGGCACTCGCCACCGCGCTCGCCACCAGCCACGAAGTGCTGGAAAGCACGCTCGGCAGCCGCGCGGACGAAATCACCACAGCACTCACCAGCCGCACCGGCGAACTGACCTCGGCGCTGCAGAGCGCTACGTCTGACATCGCGCTGACGCTCGCATCGGGCACCTCCGAGCTGCAGAACAACCTTCAGACACGCTCGGCCGAATTCCGCGACGCGCTGCGCACCACCACCACCGATCTGACGACTGCCGTTGCCGCTGGCACCGAACAGGTCACCTCTGCCTTCGGCGGTCGCGCCGAGGAGCTGAGCGGCGTGCTTACCGCCCGTGCGGCCGAAATCAGCGAGGCGCTCGGCACGGCCCACGGCCGTATCGACAGCGTCATGGCAGAGCGCGGCGGCGCATTGCTCGAGGCGCTCACCACCCATCACGGCCGCTTCGAGGAAGCGCTGACGACCCGCTCCGACGCCATCATCAATGCCGTCTCCGGCACCCATGACCGTCTTGCCGAGACGCTCGACGAAAAGGCGATGGCGCTCGCCATTTCCTTGAACGAGAGCCAGGCTCGCATCGAGGACACGCTCGAGACCCGCTCCGAGGCCTTCCTCAACGCCGTGTCCGGCACGCATGATCGCCTGTCGGAAACGCTGGACAGCAAGGCGGCGGCCCTTACGACCTCGCTCGACGAGCGCCATGCCCGCATCGAGGATGCGCTTGGAACGCGCGCCGAGGCACTGCTGAACACTGTATCCGGCACGCGCGACCGTCTTGCCGAAACGCTCGACGAAAAGGCGATGGCGCTCGCCATTTCCTTGAACGAGGGCCAGGCCCGTATCGAGGATACGCTGGAAACCCGCTCCGCGGCGCTGCTGAACGCCGTCTCCGGCACCCATGATCGTCTCTCGGAGACTCTGGACGGCAAGGCGGCAGCTTTTGCCACCTCGCTCAGCGAAGGCCATGCCCGGATCGAGAATACGCTCGAAACCCGCTCCGCAGCGCTGCTGAACGCCGTCTCCAGCACCCATGATCGCCTCTCCGAGACGCTGGACGAAAAGGCGATGGCCCTCGCCATCTCGCTCAACGAAACCCAGACGCGTATCGAAGACACGCTGGAAACCCGCTCGGCAGCCCTGCTGAATGCGGTCTCCGGCACCCATGACCGCCTGTCCGAGACGCTGGACGAGAAGGCGATGACGCTCGCCATCTCGCTCAATGAGAGCCAGTCGCGGATCGAAGACACGCTGGAAGCACGCTCTGAAGCCTTCCTCAAGGCCGTGTCCGGCACGCACGACCGACTCTCGGAAACGCTCGACGAAAAGGCGACGGCGATCGCCGCCTCCCTGAACGAGGGCCAGAGCCGCCTGCAGGACACCCTGGAGAGCCGCTCGGAATCCTTACTCAATGCGGTCTCCGCCACTCACGACCGCCTGTCCGAGACACTCGACGATCGGGCGATGGCGCTTGCCATTTCGCTGAACGAGAGCCAGAGCCGTCTTGAGGAGACGCTGACAACAGGCGCCGAGGCGATCACCAATGCGGTTTCCGGCACGCATGTCGGCCTGAACGGAGTGCTCGACCAGAAGGCCGCCGCCCTCGCCGCCTCGCTAACCGAAGGCCAGGCTCGCCTCGAGGAGGCCTTGGGCCACCGCACCGCCGCGATCATCGGCGCCGTAACGGCAACCCACGATCGGCTCACCGATACGCTCGATGAAAAGACCATGGCGCTCGCCATTTCGCTCGACGATAACCAGAGCCGCTTCGACAGTGTGCTCGAAGCCCGCAGCAACGCCATCATGGAGGCCGTCTCCGGTGCCGAAGCCCGAGTCGCCGGCGCCTTCTCCGACAAGACCGATGCAATCCGCACCGCCTATACTGACAATCAGCAGCGGCTCGAAAATGCGCTTTCCGAACATAGCGCCGCCCTCTCAGGCGTTCTCGATACCGGCGGCGCCCGCTTCGAGGATCTCGTCGGCGGCTTGACCGGCCGCATCGAAGGCCGTCTGACCGATGCACATACACGGCTCGGAGGCCTCGCCGACGAGGCCGCAGCGCGCATCGAGGGCGGGCTCGCCTCTGCCCATGAGCGCATCCGCACGACGCTCGAAGACCGCGCCAACGCCATCGACCTATCGCTGAACCAGGCCCATGCGCTGATCAGCGATACGCTGGCCGAACAGGCGACCAGCATCGGCACCTCGGTGGCGACAAGCGTCGGCATGCTCGAATTGTCACTGGAGCACCGTGAAGCGGCGATCCGCCAGGCGATCGATGCCGGCGCCCAGACATTGGAAGATCGCATGCATGCCGGCGCCGGCCAGATCGCCGGTCGCTTCCAGGAGGCGGCACGTGCGATTTCGAGCTCCACCCAGGATTTGTCCACCCATCTCGATCGGTCGGTCGAAAGCCTGACGGGCCGTTTTGAAGAAACCGGATCGCGTGTGGAAGCCGGCCTTGCGGCGATCGAGACCCGCATCCGCGACGGCGTCGGCGGCGTTGCCGAAAAGGTCGAAGCGGCCAGCGGCCAACTGTCCGGCGTGCTTGCCGACGGCGTCTCCCGTATCGGCGCGCTCAGCAACGACGCCACACAGCGCATCTCGGCGACGCTCGAAGGCAGTGCCGCAAACCTCACTCAGGCGATCGACAGCCGCACCGCCAATCTGGCCGAGACGCTGGACAGCCGCACCACCAGCCTGACCGGCGCCATCGATGGCCGCACCGCGAGCCTCGCCGAAACGCTCGACCGCGGCAATGAACGCATCGAGGAACGCCTCTCCACCATGGACCGTGCGTTGACTGTCGGCCTCGATGCCGTCAATCGCACCATCGAAGGCAAGGCCGCCGGTCTCGCCTCGACGCTGCGCAGCGCAGTTGCCGACGCGGCCCAGGGAATGGAAGGCGAAGCGACGAGAACCACCGAACTGCTTGGCAAGACCGGCCAGCAATTCGCCGAGGATCTCAATGTGAAAAGCGACGAATTCACCCGCACCATGGATGAGCGCTCGTCACAGATCGTCACCCGCGTCGCCGAAGCTCAGAATCGGCTGGCAAGCCAGGCCGCTGCCGTTGCCCAGACCTTCTCGGAAGCCGGTAACGCCATCGTCAACAAGGTCGCCGAGGCCGAGACCATCGTCGGCACGCAGGTCAATGCCATCTCCAAGGTGCTGTCGGATGCTGGCCAGTCTCTGGAGACACGCGGCAATGCCATCCGCTCGACCCTGTCGGGCGCCGGCACCGAGATTTCCGCCACCATGGCGGATGTCGATCGCTCGCTGGAAGCACGCAGCAGCGCCATTCGCACCAACCTTGAAGAGCGTGCCCGCGAGATCGATACGACGTTCTCCGAAATCGACCGGGCGCTCGAAGCGCGCGGCAACTCGATCCGCTCGACGCTCGAGGAGCGCACCCGCGACCTCAACTCGATGCTATCAGGCCGTTCGGTCGAATTGACGCGCATCCTCGACGAAACGGCCCGCCCGATCATCGACCGCTACACCGATGCCGGCGAGCAGGCCGCCGCCCGCATCACCGCCGCGGCGAACCTCAGCGCCGACCGCCTGCGCGCCGAAAACGAAGCGCTCGCCAGCGCCGTTGCCGCCCGCACCGAGAATGTCGCCAATGCCGTCAGCGCCATCGAGAACAGCCTGGTCGGCAACGTCAACGGCCTCGTCGAGCGCATGTCGGAAAGCAGCGCGGCGATGGCGATGATGATGAACCGCGCCGCCGAGCAACTGACCAGCGTCGACGGTCGTCTCGGCGATACCACCACGCGCTTTGCCGACTCCGCCACCAAGGCCGCTGAAATGGTCTCCGCCTCGACCAGGCTTCTCGAAGGCAAGGTCGACCGCCTCTCCGACATTTCGGGCCAGACGCTGGCACAGGTCGGCGGCATCATCGGCCGCTTCGACGAACACTCCAAGGTTCTGACCCAGGCTTCGCAGCTTCTCGGCGCCGCCCAGTCCAACCTCGCCTCGACGCTCGAGGAACGCGAGAGCGCGCTGCAGACGCTCTCGGTCGGCCTCGTCTCGCGCTCGGCCGAGATCGAAAAGACCATGCAAGGCCTCGGCAGCATGATCGAGACCGTGTTCGAGCGGGCAGAGCAACGCTCCAACCAGGTTACCGGCAATTTGCGCCAGGGCGTGCAGTCCTCCTTCGCCGATATCGGCCGCATTCTCACCGAAACCGAGAAGCGTGCCCAGGAAGCGGCAGAGACGATGCGCGAGGCGATCACCCGCGCCGGCGACGAGGCCAATACGACGATCGACGGCACCTTCGCCAATGTCGAGCGCCGCTCCGGCGATCTCTCCAATCGCATTCGCGGCGGTCTCACCGCCTCGCTGTCGGAAGTCGATCGCATGCTCGGCGAAGCTGGCCGCGCCTCAGACGGCGCCGCCCAGCACATGCGGGAAGCGCTGCGCGAGGCGATCGATGATGCCGTCGGCCGCTTCTCCGGCGCCACCGAGGATATCCGTCGCTCTGCGGCCGACATCCGCAACGAGCTTGACGCCACCCGCGCCGAACTGAAGCGCGGCGCCTTCGATCTTCCCGAGGAAGCCAAGGAAAGCGCCTCGGCCATGCGCCGGGCCGTCGCCGAGCAGATCAAGGCGCTGCAGGATATCTCCCAGCTGGTCGGCCGCTCCAGCCAGCAGCTCGAGATCTCCGAGCCCGTCGCCCGCACACTCGCTCAGGTGCAGCCGGCCCCGCGTCCTGCCCAGCCGGTCGCAGCCCAGCCGCCGCAGCCGGCAGCACCGCCGCCGATCGAAGCGACAGGTCTGCGCGGAGCGATCGCACCGTCTGCGCCGGCTGCCGCCCCCCAGCGCGCCGCGCCGCAGCCTGCCCCCGCTCGCCAGGAAACAGGCCGCCCGGAAACAGGTCGCCAAGAGCCGGCTCGTCCGGAAAGCGGCGGCTGGATCAGCGATCTCCTGCGTGGCGCATCGCGTGAGGACGCCGCCGACGAGGCCGCGGCCGCCCGTGTTCCTGCCCGCCCGGCGGAAACTGCCGCGCCGGCCGCGCGCAGCAACGACAGCCGCAATCCGCGCCACGTCGTCGAATCGCTGAACTCGCTCTCGGTCGATATCGCCCGCGCCATCGATCACGACGCCTCGGTCGATCTCTGGCGCCGTTACCAGCGCGGCGAGCGCGACGTCTTCACCCGCCGCCTCTACACGCTGAAGGGCCAGCAGACCTTCGACGAGATCAAGCGCAAATACGACCGCGAACCGGAGTTCCGCACCGCCGTCGACCGCTACATCGGTGATTTCGAAAAGCTGCTCGCCGACGTCGCCCGCACCGACCCGAACCGGACGGTGACGCAGTCCTACCTCACCTCGGACACGGGCAAGGTCTACACCATGCTCGCTCATGCCGCAGGCAGGCTCGGCTGAACTCGCTGATCTGAACTGGAATTACCCGGGAAAGCCGCTTGAACATGTGTCAGGCGGCTTTCGCCATCCAGCCACGGAAACTTCGCCCGAAATGACCAAAGCCCTCGTGATCATCGACGTCCAGAATGCCATCCTCTCCGGCAAAGCCTCGCCAGAGCGGCAGCCCCAAGTCGATGCCGCACTCGACCAGACCGTCGCACGGCTGGCCGCGCTACAGGAAAAAGCTCGGCAGGCGGGCGCGCCGATCGTACTCGTTCAGCATGACGGCGACAGCGGCCATCGATTGGCTGTCGGCACGCCAGGTTGGGCGCTACGCGACGAGATCGCGCCGAGGCAGGCCGAGGTCGTTGTGCGCAAGAAAAGCGCCGACTCCTTCTTCGAGACCGATCTTGGAGAACGCCTGGGCGAACGATCGGTCACTCACCTCGTCGTGGGTGGATGCATGTCCCAATTCTGCGTCGACACGACAGTCAGGCGAGCCGTGTCGCTCGGATATGATGTGACGTTGATTGCCGATGGTCACACGACCAGCGACACGGCGACCTTAGCCTTCTCCGAGATCATTGCCCATCACAATGAAACACTCGATGGTTTCGATGCGGGCAAGGCGACGGTAGAAATCCGCCCCGCTGCCGAGATCGACTTTTCCTAAATTTTCGGACCACATGGGAACCCGGGACCGTTTGGCGGCCCCGGGTTCCGATATCTCACCGATCGGCCGCTATATTCCAGTTGTAGACGCACCGATCGAGGCCGATGGCGATCTCAAGCACCAGCACGTCGTGGTCGACGGCCGCTCCCTTCCTCGGCTGCGACCGGTAGCGCTGCGGAAAATCCGTGCGTCGGGAGATCGAGCAGACCTCCATCCATTTGTCGCCATTGTCGACCTCGATATCGACAGTCACCTCCGAATAGGCCGGCAGCCGGTCGGAGGGCACGATCCGGGTCGGCAGATGGATCAGCGATGCGATCATCCGGCGGACCGGCTCGAGGCAGGCGGCGTGATAGTCGTTGCCGCTGTCGGCCGTGAAGGCGCATTGGAATTCGAGCTGCCAGAATTCCTTCAGCCGCATGTGTTTGGTCGGCTGCTCCTGCTCGCGACGATAGGATCTGCCGGCCTGCCAGACGCAGAGCGGCAACCATGTCTTCGAATGATTGCCGAGAATATGCTGCATGTAGATGTAGGTCGACGGCGTGGTCTCCGGTCTCAGCACCAGCGCGGTCTCGCTGGTGGAGAGCTGTTCCTGGACCCAGATATCGGCGTTCGAATAGGCGCTTGAAACCAGCGACCGCGGCATCAACGCCGGCGCCTCGACCCTCCTGACATCCCAGGCTGGATTGACGGATCTGAGGAAACTGCGGACCTCTTGCGAGAAGAAGCCGATCATATGATCGCGCAGCTGGATCTCGCGCTCCTCCCAATGGACGAGCGAATTGACATGATAAATATTGAGCACGGTGCCTGTCTCCCTGGCAACCTTGATTGACGTGGTGAGGGGCTTTACGTCCAGCAGCGCGCCGGACGCGGAGCGCCCTGACGTCACAGCAGGACGCGAAGACCTCGCCCGCCAAGAGCGCGCACGATCGCGACCTGCAGGCAGGTGCTGATATGACGAGAGAAAGACGCGCGCTTCATGCTCATGGCGAGTTTTCTACGAGCCGTGCGCATCATTGTCAAAACCGAAGAGGGTGAGACAAAAGGAATCAGCTGTGGATGACCCTTTTTTATTGCCCCCTGTCCTTCATTCCGTCACAAACTTTTCTGATCCGCTCACATTAAAGCGAATAGCTCACTCCACCATCCAAACGATCGAGACAGCAACATTGATGACCAAGACGACATCCCGGCTCCTTGCCACCGCGCTCTCCTCCGTTTTCCTGATGGGCGCCTTCACTCTGGCCCAGGCAGGTCAGGCAAGCTTCGTCGTTGATGTGCAGTCCGGTCAGGTCCTCGAAGGCTCCAATCAGGACGATCTGAACTATCCGGCGTCGCTGACCAAGATGATGACGCTCTATCTCGCCTTCGAGGCCCTGCATGACGGACGTCTCAACTGGGACCAGAAGCTCACCATGTCGGAAAATGCCGAGAGCAAGGAGCCCTTCAAGCTTGCTGTCGGTGCCGGCCGCAAGGTGACGCTGCGCGAAGCGGTCGAAGGAATTGTCGTGCTCTCCGCCAATGATGCGGCTGTGGCGATCGCAGAACAGCTTGGCGGCTCTGAACAGGTTTTCGCCAAGGCGATGACCGACAAGGCACACCAGCTCGGCATGAAGGATACGGTCTTCAAGAATCCGTCGGGGCTTCCCGATCCGGAGCAGGTCACCACGGCGCGTGATATGGCGACGCTCGGCGTTTCGCTGATGCGGGACTTCCCCGAGGAGTTCAAGCTCTTCTCTATGCGCGGCTTCCAGTTCCGCGGCATGAAGCTGCGCGGCCACAACAACCTCATGTATCGCTATGACGGCGTCGACGGCATCAAGACCGGCTACACCGATGCATCGGGCTACAATGTCGTGACATCGGCATTGAAGGATGGCCGCCGCGTGGTCGGCGTCGTCATGGGCGAAAAGACCGCGAGCATACGCGACGACAAGATGGCAAGCCTGCTGGACAGCACTCTGCAGTCGTCATCGACCGCCACAGCTTCCACGACACCGGTCAGCCAGCCAGGCGCGACGATGACGGATTCGCAGCCGACGAAGTAGATCGACCAGCGGAGACCTGCCGAAAGGTCGCTAGCGCGTCGGCCCGATGCGTAGATTCAAAGAGTGAGAGCGTCCTTTATACGTCCGAAAAGACGCACGGCGCTCTGACGGGTTATCTGAAGGCCACTTCCAGATGCTGCCGGTCTTGCGCGATCACCTTGCAATTCGTTTCGAATCCTTCGCCTTTGATGGCCAGGACGAATTCCGAAGGAATGCCTGATGTATTGGAGACTGAAATGCCGGCGCTCTCCGATCCAATGGATTTGACGGTGCAGTCGATGGTCGAGCGTCGATCGTTGAACAGGATCGAACCCGCCTTCAGCACCCGCCGTCGAGCCCCAATGGCGTGATCGGCGTGGATCGAACTCCACGACACGCAACGATTCCGTCCGCCATGCTTGGCCTGATACATCGCCGCATCCGCTTGAGCCAGCAGGGTCTCGATCTCCTTGCTGACAATCGAGAGTGCAGAAGTTCCGAAGCTGGCTGTGACGGTCAGGGCGCCATGATCGCCGCGTATGATGTGAGAAGCGACGGCGGCTCTGAGTTTCTCGGCGACCGCGGCAGCACCCTCCCGATCGACATGCGGCAGGATGACGGCAAATTCCTCCCCGCCAAGACGGCCGAACAGATCGCCGGCTCGAAGGGTCGTCTTGCAGGTCGATGCGACCGCCTTGAGGACCTCATCTCCGGCCGCATGCCCATGCGTATCGTTCACCTTCTTGAAATGGTCGATATCGAAGACGATACACGATAGGTCGTGCTTGTGCCGCAAAGCGAGCGAAATGAGCTGATCTGCCTCCTGCTTGAAGGCGCGCCGCGTCATCGCCTCGGTGAGGCTGTCGATCGCGGCCGACTGCATGAGCTCGATGCGGTCCATAGCAGCCCCCGCCAGCTCCTCGAGAATGCTGAGATCTCTGTTGCCGAACGATCTTGGCCTGCGGTCGATCGCGCATACCGTTCCGATCATGTGCCCGGCTTTTGTTCTCAACGGCACGCCGGCATAAAAACGGATATGGTTCTCGCCCGTCACCGCAGGATGTTGTGAAAACCGCGAATCCTTGGTGGCGTCTTGCACGACAATAGGCTTTTCACAGTCCACGACATAGCGGCAGAACGTGTCTTCGCGCGACACCTCGTCGCCCGCGAGGCCGGAGCAAGCCTTATACCATTGCCGATGCGCATCGATCAGCGACACGATGCCGATGTCGATGGAAAAGATCTCCTTTATCAGGCGTACGATCCGCTCGAAGCCCTCGTCCCTCGGAGTGTCGAGGATATCGAGCTGCTGCAACACAGCCAGGCGATCATTTTCGCGTTGGATCGCCTCCAATGACGATTTCCCGAAGACCCGTGCAACCACCATGCAACATTCCTCCTGAATGGGACTGCATGATGCGTTCCATAAATTCATGAAGAAATTGAATACGATGACGGCCCGCATACCATGGGGTCAAATATTTTTCAGAATCGACAACCCCTGATATTCAAGGGGCGGTCTGGGAATTCCAGTTCAGATTGAGCGCAGCGTCCAGGTGACGATTTCGGAGGCAACCGTGGAGAAGGCGCGGTCGAGGCCTTTGACGAAGCCGTCATTGTCGCCGCCGGCCGGCGCCATGGCGCGGAACACCTTCTGAGCGCGCACCGAGCCGTTGCGATCGTTGAGGATCTTGGCGGAGATCTCGACCACCGCCTGGTTGCCGCGCGAAGCATCGATCTCGAAGGAGCGGATATCGGTGACGATCTGGTAGTCGATCGCCAGCCCCTGCCCCGGCATGCCGACGCCGCCGAGCTTGCCCGAGTTCTCGAAAGCTTCCACCAGCTTCGACTGCACTATGCGCGGCAGCTTGTCGCCCCACTGCGCCTTTGAGAGATACTGGATTTCCGAAGGCGAAACACGGATGACGATCTGCTCGCTGTCGAGCGACCTTAGCGCCGTCGGGCTGGCGATCAGGATCTGGCGGGATTTGGCCGCGGGTCCGCTGCCATCGACGGCGGCGGGCAGGTCATAGGTGTCGTTCTTGGCCGCGGTGCCGCACCCCGAAAGGATCAGCGCCGTCAGCGGCAGCGCGATCACCGTTCCCCTGATCCAAGAACGGCGCGACAACAGATGCGATGCGACCATATTAGGCTACCCCTGACTTCCCAGTTAACGCCGCGTCCGGCCGTCATATTGCTTCACCGTGTCCCCGCCGAAGATCAGGCGTTGCGGATTGCGGTCGAAGTTGGTGATCGTATCGTTCAGATTGCTCACGGTCCCGCGCATGTCGTTGACGAGAGTCTGCACGTCGCGCAAGCCGCCGCTCGAGAATTTCTGCAGATTGTCGGCGATCGGCCCGATCCGCGAATTGAGATTGTCGGCGACCTTCTTGAAGGATTCCAGCGTGTCGCGCGCTTCAGTGAACAGCGATTGCGTATTGTCGGTGCCGAGCAGCGCATCGACCTTGATGAGAATGCCGTCGATGCGGGTCGAGGCCGAATTCAGCTTGTTGGAAAGCTGCGACACGTCCTGGATCGTCTGGTCGATATCTTTCTGACGCGCCGAAACCGTGTTGGCGACCTCGCGGATCGAGGCGACGGCGGCGCGCGCATCCTTGGTCGCCTGCGAGATATCGTCGACAGAGCCCTTCACCTTCGCCGGGTCGATCTGGGCAACGAGCGTATCGACGCGGTCGAGTGTCGCCTGCGCCTGCTTGCCGAAATCATTGAAGGTGGTGGCCGTCTGGTCGAACTTCTGGATCGCGCCCTTGAGGTCGCCTGAGGCATCGGCGACATTGGCGGTAATCTTCTCGGCATTGGAGACGATGTTATCGATCTTCTGCGCATCGACTGCCTTGACCAGCGACTCGACGGCTTGAAGCGTCGAATCGACACGGCTGGAGACCGCCTTCACCGTATTGGAGAGCTCACCCACGCTCTGCAGGAAGGCGTCAATATTGCCGGAATTCTTGGCAAGCGCATCCGAAAACGTCTCGGCATTCTTGAAAGTCTCGGTCAACGGCCCGCGCGAATCTTCGATGAATCCCTGAAGCTCGCCGACCGCGTCGTTGGCGCGATCGAGGATCTTGTCGGCGGTCGCCAGAAGATTGGTGACGCTCGACTGGTCGGCAACGATGACGGCGCGTTTGCCGTTATCGATCGCATGCTGGAGGATGCTTTCCTCGCCCTTGCGGCCGCCCGAGAGTTCGATATAGGCAGCCCCGGTCAAACCCTGGATTTCAAGGGCGGCCTTGGTCGAGGGGTAGATCGGCGCATCGGTGCGCACCTGGGTGAAGGCCAGCGAATATTGCGGATCGTCGGCATCGATCGACAGCGTTTGCACCGAGCCGATCTGGATGCCGTTGAAGCGCACCGGCGAGCCGACGCTGAGGCCGTTGGCCGAGCCCGGAATACGCACGATCAGTTCCGTCATCGGGCCGCCGCGGCCATATTCGGCCATCCAGTAGACGAAGCCGAAGGCAGCCGCGATCACCAGCACCGTGAAAAAACCGACAATCGTGTAATTGGCTTTGGTTTCCATCTTATCCGGTCACTTTCCGCTGCTGTCGTGCCGCGCGGCAGCATCGTTCTGCGGCACAATCGACCGCGCGCGTTTGCCCTTGAAATAGGCCTGCACCCACGGATCGTCATAGGCCAGCATGTCGTCGATCGTGCCTTCCACCATTACTCGCTTCTTTCCGAGCACGGCAATACGGTCGCAGACCGAAAATAGGCTGTCGAGGTCGTGCGTGACCATATACACGGTCAATCCCAGACTATCGCGCAGGTTGGCGATCAGTTCGTCGAATTCGGCCGCACCGATCGGGTCGAGGCCGGAGGTCGGTTCGTCCAGGAAAACGAGTTCCGGATCGAGTGACAGTGCGCGGGCAAGGGCTGCGCGCTTGATCATGCCGCCGGACAGTTCGGATGGATATTTGTCGGCGGCATCGGCTGCAAGACCGACCATACGGATCTTCAGATGCGCCAGCTCATCCATCAGCGAGGTCGGCAGGTCGAGATACTCGCGCATCGGCACCTGGATGTTCTCCTTGACCGTCAGCGACGAGAACAGCGCCCCCTGCTGGAACAGTACGCCGAGCCGCATGTCGAGCGCGTTGCGTTGTGGTTCGTCGAGCTCGTCGAAATCCTGGCCGAGGATCTTGATCGTGCCTGAGCGGCGCGGCAGCAGCCGGAGCACCGTACGCATCAGCACCGATTTACCCGTGCCCGACGCGCCGACGAATCCGAGGATCTCGCCGCGGTAGATATTGAGGTTCAGATTGTCGAGCACGACCTTGGAGCCGAAGCCGACGGTGACGTCGCGCGCCGACAGCACGATGTCCCTTTCGTCCTTGTCTTCCATATCGATCGGTTTCTCGTCCACGCGGTCCGCCATCCTAGAAATCGATCGCTGCATAGAACATCGCAAAAAGCCCGTCCATCAGGATGACGACGAAAATCGCCTTCACCACCGCGGCCGTCACGTGCTGGCCGAGCGATTCCGCGCTGCCGCCAACCTTCAGCCCCTCGACGGCGGCGACGATCCCGATGACCAGCGCCATGAACGGCGCCTTGATCATGCCTGACAGCACCGTCGACAATGTGACCGCCTCGTGGAGGCGCGACAGGAAATTGGCGAAGGTGATGCCGGAATAGCCCCAGGCGACAGCGGCAGCACCGCCCAGAGAAGCGAAATTCGCCAGCACCGTCAAAAGCGGCAGCGCAATGGTCAGCGCCACCAGCCGCGGAAAGATCAGCACGCCGATCGGGTTCAGCCCCATCACCTTCAGCGCGTCGATCTCTTCGCGCATCTTCATCGAACCGATTTCGGCGGTGATGGCGCTGCCCGAGCGGCCGGCGATCATGATCGAAGTCAGAAGCACGCCGATTTCGCGCAATTGCAGGATGCCGACGAGATCGACGACGAAAACCTCAGCGCCGAAGTAACGCAGCTGGAAGGCGCCCTGCTGGGCGATGATCCCCGATCAGGAAAGACATCAGCAAGATGATCGGAACGGCGCGAACGCCCATATGGTCGATCTGGTTGACGATCGAGGCCGGTGAAACGCCACTGCCGCGGCCGAACTTCATCTGCGCGCCGCGCACCGCCGAGCCGAGGATATACATGGCGGCGGCGAAATTGTCCCAGACCTCGTAGGTCATTTTGCCGATCGGCGCGAAGATGCGCGCGGCAAGCGAGACTTTCTCCGTCTGCTCCGGCTCGACCTTGGTCGGCTCCTCGGAAAACATCTCCAGCATTTCGTCGATATGCGAGTTGGTGCCTTCGAAGCGAACCATCCGCCCGCCCGCCTCTTCTTGCTTCTTCAGCCGGCACAGCAGCCAGATGCCGGCGGTGTCGATCTCCGAAATATCCGAGAGGTCTACCGTCAGGTCGCCAGTCTTCTTCTGCAAAAGCTTTTCGAAATCGCGTAGCACCAGATGGATGTAGGCGCTGCGCCAATTGCCCTGAAGACGCACACGCTGTCCCGATCCATCAGCCTGGTCGTCCACATCAAGGGAGGCGGCGTTGCGATTCTCGGCGTTCAAGATACTTGTGTCTTTCAAGGCTTACAGCGACATTGCCGAATCGCGAAGCAGATCGTTCGCCCGGCGCGTCAATATACAGAAGCACCGTGCAATTTCCATGCTTGCAGGAGAGCAATAATGCCGCGCACCCTCGATATCCAGATGAATTCCTTTCCGATTGCCGGGACCTTCACCATCTCGCGCGGGGCAAAGACCGAAGCCGAGGTTATCACCTGCACGCTTGTCGAAGAGGGTGCGCAGGGGCGCGGAGAATGCGTACCTTACCGCCGCTACGGCGAGACCATGGAGAGCGTTTTCGCCCAGATCGAGGCGGCGCGACCGCTGATCGAAGCCGGCATTTCACGCCATGACCTGCTGTCGGCCATGCCGCCGGGCGCGGCCCGCAACGCCGTCGATTGTGCCCTCTGGGACCTCCAGGCAAAGCAGACAGGAGACAGCGTCGCCGCCCGCCTCGGCATTGCCGCTCCGCAGCCGCTCACCACCGCTTACACCATCTCGCTCGGTGAACCGGAGGTGATGGCCGCCCAGGCGCGCGAACATGCCGGCCGCGCCCTGCTGAAGGTCAAGGTCGGCACCGGCGACGATGAAAGCCGCATCCGCGCCGTCCGCGCCGCCGCGCCCGATGCCGCCATCATTCTCGACGCCAATGAGGGCTGGCCGGACGCCGTGTTGGAGCGTCATCTCCATATCGCCGCGGAAGCAGGCATCGCCCTCGTCGAGCAGCCGCTGCCGGCTGGCCGCGATGGGCTGCTCGCCGAAATCCGCCGCCCGCTCCTCGTCTGCGCCGATGAGAGTGTCCACCACACCGGCGATCTCGCAAGCCTTGCCGACCGCTACGACGCGATCAACATCAAGCTCGACAAGACCGGCGGCCTGACGGAGGCGCTGTCGATGAAGGCCGAGGCCGAACGGCTCGGATTCAGTATCATGATCGGCTGCATGGTCGGCACCTCGCTTGCCATGGCGCCCGCCGTTCTCCTCGCCCAGAATGCCGATTTCGTCGATCTCGACGGTCCGCTGCTGCTTGCCCGCGACCGCGATCCCGGCCTGCGCTACGCCGCTTCGCTGGTCTTTCCGCCGGAAAGCACCCTTTGGGGCTGAAGATAGTAGGCGAAGATGACGAGGCCGAGGCCGGAAAACGCGACCAGCGCCATGACGTAATAGCTGACGACGCCGAGCCAGGCATAGAGATAACCCGACGCCAGGGTCATCAGCGCCATCGCCATGCCGACATAGAAGAAATAGGCGCCCTGTGCCGAAGATTCCTGCGTCTCCTGCACCGTCGCCATGATCCGTCGCTGCACGCCGGTATGCACGAAGGCATAGGTGAAGCCGTGGAAACATTGCAGCAGGAAGAAACCGGCAAAACCGGTATTCATCGGAAACAGGATCCAGCGGCAGACGCTGATGGCGCAGCCGAAGCGGATCAGCGTCCAGGCATCGAAGCGACGGTTGAGACGCTTCGACAGGAAGAACACCGTCACTTCCGAGGCGACGCCGGCGCTCCAGAGCAGCCCGACCTCAGTCCCGGAGAAGCCGAGCTGATGCCAATAGATCGAGGAAAAAGCGTTCAGCACCGCATGGCTCGACTGCTGGATGGCAACGCCGATCAAAAGCAGCAGCAGGTGCGGCTCGCGCAGGCCACTGCCGGTAGCGGCTGGGATGTTGATCGGCTGGCCCCGCCGTCGCGTTGGCCCGATGCGCGGACAGAAGATCGCCATGACAACGGTCATGACAAAGCCGAACACCATGACATCGAGCACCATTCCGCCGCCCCACCGGCTGATCATCTGGCCACCGACCAGCGTCGAGACGATAAAGGCGATGGAGCCCCACACGCGCATCGACCCGTAATCGAGCCCCCAGCGGCGCACGCCCGAGATGACGATCGATTCGACGACGGGCACATAGGGTGCGAAGGTGGCGCCCTGCAGCGCATAGACGATCGTCACCGGCCAGAAAGTCGTCGTCCAGAACAGCGCGACCGCCGTCAGCAGCGAAAGGCCGCCCGACCAGAGCAGCACGTCGGCGCGCTCCTTCAATCGATCGGCGATCATGGCGACGACAGGCGCCACCAGCACGCGAACCACCATGGGTATGGCAAGGATGATGCCGATCTCATGATCGCTAAAGCTATGGGTTGCGAGCCAGACGGGAAAGAACGGCAGGACGATGCCGTTGACGAGCAGCGGCGCACAATAGGAAAGCGCACTGAGAAGCCGGAAGCGCGGCGGCGCTCCCTCACCCGTCGGGGAATTTTGAGCGGGAATCATGGGTGGACCTGAAGGAAACTGGACGTTGTCCTAACACACCACTCTGGAGGCGACTATTGCGAGAAATAGCCGTTCTGAAACGTTTTAGAAAATAAATAGGGCCTGTCGCCTGACGGTAACGGCTAAATTCGTGGGAGCGCAGGCGCGGATGCGCCGGCGCCAAAATCAGGCGGCTTGCGGGGCCAGTTCGCCCTCGTCATGCATTTCGATAGCGGCAAGCGCCGGCACGCTGCTGGCGAGCGCCCGCCAGGTGATCAGTTCGAACGTGCCATCCTCGTGCTCGGCGACAGCCGTGCAGCTTTCCACCCAATCGCCGGTGTTGATGTAGCGGATACCGTCCATGTCCTGAATGATGGCATGATGGATATGTCCGCAGATCACCCCATCGGCGCCGTTTTTGCGGGCTTCCTCGGCCACGACGCGCTCAAATTCGCCGATAAAGTTGACAGCATGCTTGACCTGCAGCTTCGCCCAGGCCGAGAACGACCAGTAGGGCATGCCGAGTCGGCGGCGCACCGCCGCCAGGATGATGTTGATGCGGATTGCCGTGTCATAGGCCCAGTCGCCGAGATAGGCGAGCAGTCGGGCGTTGCGGACGACGACGTCGAACTCGTCGCCATGCAGGATCAGATATTTTCTGCCGTCGGCGCCGTCATGCATCATACGCTCGACGACCTCGATGCCGCCGAAATGCATGCCCGGGAAGGCGCGCAGGAATTCGTCGTGATTGCCGGGAATATAAACGACGCGCGTGCCCTTGCGCGCCTTGCGCAACAGTTTCTGGACGACGTCGTTGCAGACCTGTGGCCAGTACCAGCTGCGCTTCAGGCGCCAGCCGTCGACGATGTCGCCGACGAGCACGATCGTATCGGCCTCGTGGTGGCGCAGGAAATCCAGCAGGAAGTCGGCCTTCGCGGCCTTCGAGCCGAGATGGACATCGGAAATGAAGAGCGTGCGGAAATGTCTGGGTTCCATCATGTCTTTCACGAGCTGCCGCTCATGTCCCATCTTTCATCTAACCTTCCAAAACCAGACTCGTGTTTCAGGAAGATGACAAGCTGGGGAAAAGCCCTGCAAACCTGTTCATCCCACGCGGCCGCATGGCCGTTCGCCACGCGGGCCGCATGGCCGTCGCCACGCGGGCTGTATGCCCGTCGCCGCCAGGCCCGCCGAAAAGGTTGCCCTGTGCATTCAGGGCGTTCATGATGACGGCGATTCATATTCGACAATGCGGGATGGCTGATGCGTCTCTTTCTCGTTCGCCACGGCGAATCCCTCGGCAACATCAACGAACAGGCCTACCGTCAATTCGGCGATCACAATGTGCCGCTGACGCGATGGGGCCATCGGCAGGCTCTCGAAGCAGGCGGCGTGATCGCCTCCTACCTGCAAGCATTGCCGAGCGCTGGTTTCGGCAAGCTGCATATCTGGTACTCGCCCTTTCTGAGGACCCGGCAGAGCAAGGATGCGCTGCTCGAAGCCCTGCCGGAAAGTTTCGTCGGCGATATCAGGGAGGATTATCTGCTGCGCGAGCAGGATTTCGGTCTCTTCACCGAAATCTACGATCACGCGGAACAGAAGCAGAAGTTTCCCGAGGAGTTCGAAAAATGGGCGAGGCTGCGCAGCAACAGCGGCAAGTTCTACGCACGGCCGCCGGATGGCGAAAGCCGGGCGGATGTGGCCCAGCGGGTGCGCCTGTTCCTGCAAACCGTCATGCACGATGCAGAAAATAGCGACCACAACGTCGTGATCGTCGGCCATGGCGTCACCAACCGGGCGGTCGAAATGAATTTCCTGCACCGCCCCGTCGAGTGGTTCGAGCGCTCCGACAATCCTGGAAACGCCGATATCACCCTGATCGAGGGGACGCGCTCGCAAGGATACGAGTCGATCTTGTTGCATCAGGCCGCCGACCGGCAGCCGGGACAGGAAGGCGAACTGCGCGATGCCCATGGCGCCGACGTGACGATCACGCCGAAGCCGACTGCATAATTCCGAAATCGGACCGCCGCAAAGGTCTGTGGCGGGTTGCGTAAGGCAACCCGCCAATTCTTCACCTCAGGTCGGCGACGTCACGGTTGCCGGCTCCTGCCCGGCCGCCGCCTCCTCGTTCACAGTCTCGGGCCGCTTCGTCCTCAAGAGACGCAGCACGAAGACGAAGAAGACGGGAACGAAGAAGATCGCCAGCACCGTCGCCGAGATCATGCCGCCGAGCACGCCCGTGCCGATGGCATTTTGGCTCGCCGCACTTGGCCCGGTGGCGATCGCCAGAGGCACCACGCCCAATGTGAAGGCGAGCGAGGTCATGATGATCGGTCGGAAGCGCAGACGAGCGCCTTCGATCGCGGCATCCATCAGCGATTTGCCCTCGGCAAAACCGTCCTTGGCGAATTCGACGATCAGGATGGCGTTCTTTGCCGACAATCCGATGATCGCGATCAGACCGACCTTGAAGTAGATGTCGTTGGACATGTCGCGGCTCATCACCGCGAGCACGCAGCCGATGACGCCAAGCGGCACGACCAGCATCACCGACAACGGGATGGACCAACTCTCGTAAAGCCCCGACAGCAGCAGGAAGACGAAGAGGATGCTGAGGCCGAACAGGAACGGCGCCTGCGATCCCGATCTCAGCTCCTCCAGCGACTGGCCGGTCCATTCGAAGCCGAAGCCGTCGGGAAGTTCCGAGGCCAGCCGCTCCATTTCGGTAATCGCCGCCCCCGATGAATATCCCGGCGCCGGAGCGCCAGAGATACGCACGGAAGGGTAGCCGTTATAGCCGACGATCTGCGCCGGTCCCTTCTGCCATTCGGCGACGGCGAAGGACGATAGCGGCACCATGCCGCCGCTCGCATTGCGGACATTGAGCTTCATCAGGTCTTCCGCCTGAAGCCTGCTCTTGTCCTGCGCCTGCACGATGACGCGCTGCATGCGGCCCGAATTCGGGAAGTCGTTGACATAGCTCGAACCCAGATTGGCGGTGATCGTGCTGTTGATGTCGGCGAAGGCGACACCGAAGGTATTTGCCTTCTCGCGATCGATGACGAGCACGAGTTGGGCCGAGTCAGGCATGCCTTCCGGGCGGATACCTGCGATGATGGGGTTCTGCGATGCCTTGCCGATCAGCATTCCCGCCGCCTCGGTCAGTGCCGCCTGGCCTTTCGCCCCGCGATCCTGAAGGCGGAAGGTGAAGCCGTTGGTCGTGCCGAACCCTTCGATCGGCGGCGGCGACAGCGCGAAGGACGTCGCGTCCTTCAGCCCAAACAGCTGCATATTGGCGCGGTTGGAGATCTCCTGCACCGAATTGCCGGCGCCGCGTTCGGCCCAGTCCTTGAGCGTGACAAACACCAGGGCGGCGTTCGGTCCCTGCCCGGAGAAGCTGAAGCCCTGGATCGCGACGACGTTGGCAACGGCCGGCTCTTTCTTGAAGATTGCCTCGATGCTTTCGAGCGAGGCCACCGTGCGGTTGCGGCTCGCCTCCGGCGGTCCCTGCACGTCGACAATCAGGAAGCCCTGATCCTCGTCCGGCACGAAGCTGCTCGGCAGGTTGACGAAAAGATAGCCAAGGCCGATGAGCAGCGCGACATAGACGGCCATGACCCGCCAGGAGCGCTTGGCCAGTCCCTCGACGGTGCGGGCATAACGGCCGGTCAGCCGGTCGACGTTGCGGTTGAACCAGCCGGCGATGCCCTTCTTCTCGTGATGGCCCTTGATCGGTTTCAGGAAAGTGGCGCAGAGCGCCGGCGTCAGCGACAGCGCCAGGAAGGCGGAAAACAGGATGGATACGACCATGGTCAGGCTGAACTGACGGTAGATGATGCCTGTCGAGCCTGGGAAGAACGCCATCGGCACGAAGACGCAGGAGAGAACCAGCGTAATCCCGAGAATCGCGCCGGTGATCTGCCGCATCGCCTTCTTGGTCGCTTCCTTCGGTGACAGCCCTTCCACCGCCATCAGCCGCTCGACGTTTTCCACCACCACGATGGCGTCGTCGACGAGAATGCCGATGGCAAGCACCATCGCGAACATCGTCAGCACGTTGATCGAGAAGCCGGCAGCAAACATGACAGCAAGCGTCCCGAGCAGCGCGACCGGCACGACGAGCGTCGGAATGATGGTGTAACGGAAGCTCTGCAGGAAGATGAGCATCACAACAAAGACGAGCGCCACGGCTTCAGCGAGCGTATGCGCCACCTTCTCGATCGATGCCGAAACGAACGGGCTGGTATCATAGGGAACGGAATATTCGACGCCAGCAGGGAAGAAGCGCGACAGCTCCTCCATCTTCGCCTTGACCAGATTGGAAGTGTTGACGGCATTGCCCGTCGACGACAGCTGGATGGCAATGGCGGCGCTCGGCTGCCCGTTCAAGCGGGTGGAGAAGCTATAACTCTCGCTGCCCTCTTCGATGCGCGCGACATCGCGCAGCCGGACATTCGATCCGTCGGCATTGGCGCGCAGCACGATGTCTCCGAACTCCTTGATGTCGGTCAGTTGCCCCTTGACCAGCACTGTCGCCGTCAGGTCTTGCGAGATCGGATTGGGTGCTGCGCCGATCTGGCCCGCCGCGACCTGGGCGTTCTGCGCCGAGATCGCCGCGCTGATGTCGGATGCTGTGAGGTTCAGGCCGACCATCTTGTCGGGATCGATCCAGATGCGCATCGCCCTCTGCGACGCAAATAGCTGGGCGCGGCCGACGCCCTCGAGACGGCGCAGCTCGCCGATGACGTTTCGGTTGAGATAGTCGCCGAGCGCCACCTCGTCGGTCTTCCCGTCCGTCGATGTCAGCGAGATGAACATCAGGAAGCCCGACGACGCCTCCTCGACCGTGATGCCCTGATCCTTGACGGATTGCGGCAGCCGCGGTTCGACGCGGCGAATGGCATTCTGAACGTCGACGGAGGCCTGGTCGATATCGGTGCCGGCCGCAAAGGTCGCGGTGATCGTCATCGCGCCCGATGTGTCCGACGTCGACTCGAAATAAGAAAGGTGCTCGACCCCGTTCAGCTCTTCCTCGATTTGGCGGGTGACGCCCTGATAGATATCCTGGGGCGAAGCGCCGGGATAGCTGGTGGTGATGCTGAGCTGCGGCGGCGCGACCTTGGGATATTGGGCGACCGGCAGGAACGGCAGCGCGATCAGGCCAGCGATGGAGATGAAGATCGCAAAGACCCAGGCTAGGATCGGGCGATCGATAAAGAAACGTGCCATCGACCTTACTCCGGCTTCTTGGCGTCACCGGACGCGAGCTGGCCATCCCGCCACTCTTCCGGCGCGACCTTTGCGCCCGGCTGCAGCTTTTGGCTGCCGTCGACAACGAGACGCTCACCTGATGACAGACCGCTTTCGACCACCCATTCATTGCCGAAGGATTGACCGAGCTCCATGTCCCGCGGCTGTGCCACGTCTCCCTCCTGGACGACGTAGACCTGCGCCTTGCCGTCGGCCGTGCGGATGACGGCGCGTTGCGGGATAAGGATTGCCTTCTCTCGGACGGCCTGTTCGATGCGCACCCTGATGTAAAGACCGGGCAGCAGGTCGCCCTTCGGATTGGGGAATTCACCGCGGAGGGTGACTTGGCCCGTCGTCGCATCGACGCTGGCGCTGCTGAAGAGCAGCTTCCCGGCTTCGCCATAGACGGTGCCGTCGTCGAAGACGAGCTTGATGTCGGCCTTGCCTGGTTCGGTCGATGTGAGGCTGCCGTTCTCGACCGCCCGCTTCAACGCCAGCAGGTCTCCGGAGGATTGCATAAAGTCGGCATAAACGGGGTCAATCTGCTGGATCATCGCCAGCGCATCGCCTCCATCGGCCGTCACCAGCGCGCCTTCCGTCACCAGCGCGCCGCCGATGATGCCTGATATCGGTGCGCGGACTTCGGTATAGCCGAGATTGATCTTCGCTTCGTCGAGTGCGGCCTGCGCCAGCGCGACATCGGCATCGGCCTGGGCAAGGGCGACGGCGGCCGCATCATATTCGATACCGCTTGCAACATCACGGTCGCGCAGCGACTTCTGCCGGTCCAGCTGCTGGCGGGCATTCAGCTGCGTCGCCCTGGCGCGATCGAGGCTTGCTTCCGCACTGGCCACACGGACCCGGAAAAGCGCTGGATCGATCCGGTAGAGCACATCGCCCTGATGAACGAGGCTGCCCTGCTCGAAGATCCGTTCCTGCAGGATGCCGGAAACCCTGGCCCGCACTTCGGAAACGCGCGTCGCGGCAATGCGGCCGGGCAATTCGCTGATAACGGGAACCGGACGCGCGTTGAGCGTCAGGACGCTGACGGCTGTTGGCGGCATCGCGCCGCCTTCCTGTGCGTAAGCCGGCAGGTCGGCGCCGAATATCAGCGCCAGGACAAGCGTACAACCCAATGATTTCGTTCGAAAAAGCATGTTCACTAGCCTTCCTGTTGGTCCCGCTGGGGTCCAAAAAAGCACAGCCCGCCGAAATGACGTTCGGCGGGCCTCCTCAGCCGACAGATAGTCGATCTTTTTTTACTTTGCAAGATACCTACCGGTTGGTATGATAGCACTATCATGGCCGGAACTCCCATGGCCCGGCGATCCCGGGAGTGATACTGATCTTCTCGAGCCGTCTCGGCGCGAAGCTTATCTCGAACACAGGTCATGCATTGGTAGATAGCCCCCGCAACAGAAAGAAACAGCCGGATGTCGTGCGACAGGCTCTCCTCGATTGCGCCACCAAGCTGGCGCTTGAGCATGGTCTCGCCGCAGTCAGCCTGCAGGCGGTCGCAAGTGCTGCCGGCGTGACCAAGGGAGGGTTGTTTCACCACTTCCCCAATAAGCAGGCGCTTATAGAGGCCGTGTTCGACGGCATGATGGAAAGCCTCGACCGTGAGATCAATGGAGAACTGGAAAAGGATAAGGGCGGCCACGGCACATTCACCCGCGCCTATGTCCGCACCCTGTTTGCCGACCGCGCCCTCAACAACAGCCCATGGTCAGCGCAAACGATGACCGTGCTCGCCGACCCCTACTCCAAAAGCCTCTGGCACAGATGGATGAATGACCGGCTGGTCAGGCACGCCGAAACAGACGTGGGAATGCGGCTCGAGATCGTTCGCCTGGCGGCAGACGGAGCATGGCTTGCCCATGTTCTGAGGCCTGACGACCATGCCGGTTCGGACGACACGGCGCTGTTGCAGGAATTAATCGAACTCACCGAAGGGTGACAAGCGATTGGCGCCTCATCCCGCGCCCGAGTATATCACCCGAGCGCGGGCATGGTCGGGCTAGGCAGCGCGCACGGCCGCCGTCGGTTTGACGTTCTGGTTCATCCGGAACAGATTGTTCGGATCGTAACGCCGCTTGGCCCCGGCAAGGCGAGCGTAGTTGCCGCCATACGCGGCTTCGACGCGATCACCCTCATCATCCGGCATGAAGTTGATATAGGCGGTTCCCACAGCATGCGGCTTGGTTGCCTCGAAGAGCTCGCGCGCCCAACCGGTGCAGCTTGCGTCCATCCCGGCCTCCCGCCAGCGCGCATGCACATTCATGACGAAATGCGAGC
Organism: Rhizobium sp. SRDI943; assembly: GCF_057653695.1. Classification (NCBI taxonomy): domain Bacteria; kingdom Pseudomonadati; phylum Pseudomonadota; class Alphaproteobacteria; order Hyphomicrobiales; family Rhizobiaceae; genus Rhizobium; species Rhizobium sp. SRDI943. The sequence goes on from NZ_CM172787.1 coordinate 2,236,966, forward strand.
TGCGCTGCGGAAATGCGGTGGCCTCGGTCGGCACACGGCCGGCCGCGCCGCCGATATGGGCGATGAAGATCTCGCATTCCGGGCCGGGCAGCTTGCGCACGGCGTTGAGCAGCACGTCGATCGCCGCATCCGGAAGGGAGGCGAAATCCTGGCTCTTCCAGTAATTGCGCGCACCGGGCGTGAGCAACGGGTCGAATGCCTGCTGCCAGCCGGTGAACGGCACCGGACCGACGACGTCGGCAATCGGTTTTCCGATCGCCCGCAATCTGGCCGTCGCCTTTTCGCCCGCCGCGATGTCTCCGCAATAGCACATGGCCAGCACCATGATCTCCTTGCCGTGCCATTCGGCCGGAAGGAACGGCAGCGGCGGCGCCTGGCGCATCACCACCCAGCAGGTCAGTTCGTCAGGTGCCGTCTCCAGCGCCTGCCGGTACTCCTTGAGCACCGTTTCCGCATCAGCAAAGGGATGCACGACGAGCCCAGCAAGAACCTCCGTGTTGAGAGGGTTGAGTTTGAATTCGAAGGAGGTCACGACGCCGAAATTGCCGCCTCCGCCGCGCAACGCCCAGAAGAGATCAGGCTTTTCCGTCTCGCTCGCCTTGACCAACTCGCCGTCGGCCGTCACCACATCAACCGAAAGCAGATTGTCGATGGTCAGCCCGAATTTGCGGGTCAGCCAGCCGAAGCCGCCGCCGAGCGTGAGCCCGGCGATGCCGGTGGTGGAATTGATGCCGGTCGGCAGCGCCAGCCCGAAGGCCAGCGTTTCCTGATCGACATCGGCAAGCGTGGCGCCCGGCTCGACCCTGGCGCGCCGCGTCTGCGCATCGACCCGCACCGATTTCATCGCCGACAGGTCGATGACGACACCGCCCTCGCAGACGGCGTTGCCGGCAATGCCGTGGCCGCCGCCACGCACTGAAACGAGCAGATTATTGTCGCGTGCAAACCGCACCGCCCGCATAACATCGGCAGCACCGGCGCAGCGCGCGATAAGTCCGGGCCGGCGGTCGATCATCGCATTCCAGATCGTCCGCGCCTCGTTGTAATCCATGTCTTTACTGGTCAGGAGACTGCCGCGAAATCCGGCGGCAAAGGCATCGATGGCCACGTCATTGACCATCGTCTGCCCCCTTTGCAGGGTCGTGAGGTTCAAATTGTCCATGGTTTCCTCCATGCGACCGGCGCCCCGCACCGTCGCGGCCGGCATTTTGCGCTTGCTACGATCCTCAAACAAGTTTCGAAAAGGATTAGCCCTCGGCGGCAGCAAAGAAAGGAAGCGACTTCCTATTGAATTTTCATGGGAAATCGATGACTGCGGCGGCAATCCCTCACGCGGCGGAACAATCCCTAATCCCGCAGCCCCCGAGCAATGGCATCAATGATCGCGCCAACCCTGCCGGGCACGAACCGGCGTGACGGATGAATGGCGTGGATCGGCAGCACCAGTTTCCGCCAGCCGGCGAGAACTTCCACGAGCCTGCCGTCCGCTATGTCTTCCGCCACGAGATCCACCGGGACGTAGATGATGCCTGCCCCGGCGAGCGCTGCCATTCGCAGCGCCTCTCCGTTGTCGATCTCGATGTTGCCGCGAACCCCAACCGTGAAACTTTCACCGCCCTTTGTCTCGAACGGCCATTCGTCGCGGGGCACGAGATTGAGGTTGAGAATGCAGCGGCCGAGGCGAATATCCTCAGGCCTCTCCGGCACGGCAAATCTATCGAGATATACCGGAGAGGCGCAGCAGACGAAATGATAGCTGCCGACACGCCGCGCGATAAGCGACGAAGGCTTCAATTCGCCGATCCGGATCGCTAGATCATACCCTTCGGCCACGAGGTCGACATTGCGGTCGCTGAGATTGAGCTCGACCGAAAGTGCCGGATGCCGCTCCGCGAGTTCGGCCATGACAGGCGCAAGCCGCTTGATCCCCAGTGTCGTCGGAGCGCTTAGACGCAGGCGTCCCGACATGGCCTCGGCGTCAGGCCGGGAGATGTCGTTGAGTTCCTCCAACTCGTCGATGATTCTGTTTGCCTTGACGAGGAAGCGGGACCCGACCTCGGTCAGCCGCTGCGTACGCGTCGTGCGTTCGATCAGCTTGACCCCATACTCCTGCTCCAGCGCCTGGATGCGCCTGCCGACCATGGCAGGCGAAATGCCGAGCCGCTTCGCGGCGGCGGCGAAACTCCCCGATGTCGCGGCGGCAATGAGGGTCTGCAAGTTCAGAAGATCGGGCATTCGATACTTTTATGCATCTCTGTTATCGGGATCAATGCAATTAACGACGGAATATTTCGGATGTATCCCTGTGGCCATCACATCGGAAACAGGAGACAGAACGATGAAGACTGCAATTATCGGCATCGGAAACATGGGCAAGGGCCTGGCCTCACGCCTTGCCGGGAAGACTGACCTGATCGTCGCGGCACGTAACGATCAGGCCGCGCGCAGCCTTGCCGAAAGCCTCGGCGTTGAAAGCGCTACTATTGCGGAGGCGATCGCCGCCGCGGGGATCGTCATCCTCGCCGTTCCCTATGCCAGCGCTCTTGAGATCGCCGCCTCGCCGTCGCTCTCGGGCAAGATTGTCGTCGACATCAGCAATCCCCTGAAGCCCGATTTCTCCGGTCTGCTCTTCGGTCACGAAACCTCCGCCGCCGACAAAATCCAGAATGCCGCGACCGGCGCCAGGGTGGTCAAAGCTTTCAACACCATCTTCGCCGAGCTCTTCAACGCGTCCCACGATGCCACGGCCAAGGTGCCGGTATTTGTCGCCGGAAATGACGCAGACGCGGTGGAAAAGGTTTCCAGACTAGTCGTCGACGCAGGATTTGCCGTCGAAAAGACCGGAGGCCTCGACGCTGCCAGGCTCCTGGAGCCGCTCGGCATGCTCAATATCCGCCTCGGCTACGGGCTCGGCCGCGGAACCGCCATCGCCCCGGCCTGGATGAACATCGCCGCCTGAGGTCTCTCATCGATCGGCAGGAGCGACATCCCGTCCGTGAGGGCGGGATGTTTTTATTGCCCAGACAAAAACTCGCCAACTCCGCCATTTCCATACTGTCGTGCGTATCCGATTGATGTATGGAGGGAGCTCAAAAGACGTGCACGGAGGCGGCGATGGATCACCCGGAAAAATCGAAGACAGAAAAGAACCTGACGAGCGGCGATCTCGACGAACAGGCGCTTTTCTTCCACCGCTATCCCCGCCCCGGCAAGCTTGAGATCCAGGCGACAAAGCCGCTCGGCAACCAGCGCGACCTGGCGCTCGCTTATTCGCCCGGCGTTGCCGCCCCTTGCCTTGCCATCCGCGACAATCCCGAAATGGCGGCAGAATATACCTCGCGCGCCAATCTCGTCGCCGTTATCTCCAACGGCACCGCCGTGCTTGGCCTCGGCAATATCGGCCCGCTTGCCTCCAAACCGGTCATGGAGGGCAAGGCCGTGCTCTTCAAGAAATTCGCCGGCATCGACGTATTCGATATCGAGATCGATGCCCCAGGCGTCGACCAGATGGTCTCGACCATTGCCTCGCTGGAGCCGACCTTCGGTGGTATCAACCTCGAAGACATCAAGGCGCCGGAATGTTTCGAGGTCGAGCGGCGCCTGCGCGAGAAGATGAAGATCCCCGTCTTCCACGACGATCAGCACGGCACGGCGATCATCGTCGCCGCCGCGATCCTGAACGGGCTGGAACTCGCCGGCAAGAACATCGCCGACATCAAGATCGTCGCCTCCGGCGCCGGTGCTGCCGCCCTTGCCTGCCTCAACCTGCTGGTCATTCTCGGGGCAAAACGCGAAAACATCTGGGTCCACGATCTTGAAGGCCTCGTCTATGAGGGCCGTGTCGAGCTGATGGACGAATGGAAATCCATCTATGCCCAGAAGAGCGATACGCGCACGCTCGCCGAAAATATCGGCGGCGCCGACGTCTTCCTTGGCCTTTCGGCCGCCGGCGTGCTGAAGCCCGAGCTGCTGGCGCAGATGGCTGACAAGCCGCTGATCATGGCGCTCGCCAATCCGACGCCGGAGATCATGCCCGATCTCGCCCGCGCTGCCCGTCCCGACGCGATGATCTGCACCGGCCGCTCGGATTTCGCCAACCAGGTCAACAACGTCCTCTGCTTCCCCTATATCTTCCGCGGCGCGCTCGATTGCGGCGCCGAGACGATCAATGAGGAAATGAAGATGGCGGCCGTGCGCGCCATCGCAGCCCTTGCGCGCGAAGAGCCGTCCGACGTCGCCGCCCGCGCCTATTCCGGTGAGACCCCGGTCTTCGGCCCTGACTACCTCATCCCCTCGCCCTTCGATCCGCGCCTGATCCTGCGCATCGCACCTGCGGTCGCCAAGGCCGCCGAGCAGAGCGGCGTGGCGCGCCGCCCAATCCAGGATTTCGACGCCTATCTCGACCAGTTGAACCGCTTTGTCTTCCGCTCCGGCTTCGTCATGAAGCCGATCTTCACCGCCGCCAAGGCCGCCGAGCGCAAACGCGTCATCTTCTCCGAAGGCGAGGACGAGCGCGTGCTGCGCGCTGCCCAGGTGCTGCTCGAAGAAGGCCTTGCCGAACCCATCCTGATCGGACGCCCGCAAGTCATCGAGACGCGTCTGAAGCGCTACGGCCTGCGCATTCGGCCGCTGCAGGATTTCGAAGTCATCAATCCGGAAGACGATCCGCGCTTCCGCGAATATGTCGATCTCTATTTCTCCCTCGTCGGCCGCCGCGGCGTCATCCCGGAAGCCGCCCGCACGATCGTGCGCACCAACACCACCGTCATCGGCGCGCTGGCGCTGAGGCGCGGCGAGGCCGATGCTCTGATCTGCGGCCTCGAAGGCCGCTACGAGAAGCATCTGCGCGATGTTCGCCAGATCATCGGCAAGCGCAAGAATGTCCGCGATTTCTCAGCCCTCAGCCTGATGATCTCGCAGCGCGGCGCCACCTTCTTCACCGACACTTACGTCACCTTCAATCCGACCGCCGAGGAGGTCGCCGAGGCGACGGTGCTGGCGGCCGAAGAAATCCGCCGTTTCGGCCTCACGCCGCGCGCCGCCCTGGTTTCGCATTCCAACTTCGGCTCGCGTGAATCCGAAAGCGCCACGAAGATGCGCAACGCCCTGCAGCTCGTGCGCGAAGCCGCGCCCGACCTTGAGGTCGACGGTGAGATGCACGGCGAAAGCGCCATCACCGAAGCACTGCGCAAGCGCGTCATGCCGGACACCACCCTGCACGACGAAGCCAATCTTTTGGTCTTCCCGAACCTCGATGCCGCCAACATTACCCTCGGTGTGGTCAAGTCGATGACCGACGGCCTGCATGTCGGCCCGATCCTGCTCGGCACCGCCCTGCCCGCCCACATCCTCGCCCCCTCGGTCACCTCTCGCGGCGTCGTCAACATGGCGGCACTCGCCGTCGTCGAGGCATCGCAACCGGCCTGAGCCGGCTCAGACTGCTGACAAAGTCGGCCAACTCCTCGTCATGCTCGGGCTTGTCCCGAGCATCTGCAGCCGGTTGATATCAAGCAGATATCAGGCACCTCGTATCGACAGGCGTCCTTTATCCGCAAGCTCATCGGCGCGTTCGTTGCCGGCAATACCGGAATGGCCCTTGCACCAGGCAACGGTCACCAGGGCGTTCTGGGAGAGTTGAAGATCGACCGCTTTCCAGAGTTCCGCATTGGCGATCGTTCGGCTTCGGCCATTCCCGTTCGGACTGCCTTTCTTCCAGCCATTGTTCTTCCAAATATGTCGCCTGATGTTGCAGCCTTTGACGGCGTAGACGGAATCCGACCAGATGGTTGCAGCGTCGCCCGACGCTTCGCTATTGATCCATAGCGCCGCCTTGAGGACGGCGATCAATTCCATCGAATTATTGGCGGAATCTTCGATGCCACCGAAGCCGGATGCGATTTTCATGGCATCGCGATAGACGACAAAAGCCCATCCTCCTTGTGCGGAATCGGGCTCATGACAACCGTCCACGAAGATGTGAAGGCCGTGTTGCGCGTCCGGGATTCCGGCTGTCGTGGCAGGGGAGTGAAGCTCGTTGGAACTGCCTGTCATTGTCTCCGCCCTTCTCGCCTTGGGTGCCCGCCGCGCAGACCAGCGAGATCTCGGCCAAAGCAACCACTCACAGGGCTAATCGCCCTAAAACGCGACTCGCTTTCTGACGTCGTCGATCTGGCGTTGAAAATCGATGTCATAGGTGACGGATTCCCAGACGACATCGTCCTGCACTTTCGCGATATTGTCCCGACTGAACCTGCAGCTCAGTGAGTGCAAAAGCTCGGAAGCCTCCGAAACTTGTTCGGGGGACTTCTCATCGAGTCTAAACATGGCGGGATAAATACGCCCACACTCGCTCGCAGCCTTTGTATACGGCTGGCGGTTGTCGTCAAAAAAGTAAACAGCACGCGCATTGGGCGTCGACAGGTTACCGGCGAAGTTGATACCCCACTCAGATATTAGTCCATCTTTCCAATCGGCTAAATGCATCAGGCCATCTGTCCGCCCCAGCGGTTTCATCGCATACTTGATCGAATAAACTCGACTCTCACTGAGCGGGGACGTTAAAGCGAAATCATAGCGACGTTCTAAATGCAGAAGTTGGTCGTTGAAGATCAACGTAATCGTCTGAAGATACGGCTCCTTGGCGGACGCGAGCAGCTCGACATTTTGCCGATTGTTTAGCTTTCTTGTGCGGTCTGATCTCGTCCAAAGGGCATACTTCGACGCTGCGATCTCCTCAATCTGATCCGCCGACATGCCAAGCGCAAAGTCGTCTGAATGCAAAAGCTGCTCTATACTGAAGGCTACCTTGGGTTGTTCAGAATTGTTAGAATTCCCCGCAGAGTAGCATACGCAAATCGACGACACGAAAACGACGCACGTTAAGAGTAAGCATCGAAACAATTTTACGTCCTCTCCTTTATGCCGCGTCACATCTTGAGACAGTCGTACAAGATTGCTCGCGGGTACCGAGGGAGCGATACGGGCGGGCATTTTCATGAATGGAAATCCAGGCTGAAAAATTGGTAAGCCTCAGGATAATATCGGTTTGAACAGCATGCGCAATGGCCGCTCGTGGCGCAAAACTACCCCGACCTCCCCTAATGGAAGACTCCCCCGCATCCGCTGGATAAAATCCCGAAAATGCGCTAGTAATTGATCCAAGCTTATTAAGAGAAATACGCTAAGAGACAAAGCGCGGCGTATCGGCGCCGCGACTGACCGATCGACATTTTTCTCACCCCGGGACGACGCCGTGAAACGCCGAAACCTGTCTCTTGCCCTTCTCCTTGCCTTTGCGGCGCCCGCCGCCGCGCAGACCAGTGCGATCTGCGATGACCTGCGCGGCCGCCTTGCCGATCTGCCGCGATCGATCGGCAATAGCAACGGCCCGGAAGCACGCCAATATGCCAGCGCCTTGTCCGAGCAGAACCTCGAGCTGCGCAAAGTTCGCAACGAACTGCGCAGCAATGGCTGCACCTCAGGCAGCATGGTCGTAATCGGCGGCGAGAATACCGATTATTGCGCCGAACTCTCGCAGTCCGAAGCCCGCATGATCGACAATATCCGCTATCTCCAGGACCGCCGCAACGAACTGGCCGGCCAGAACGGTGCCGATGACGGCGCGCGCCGCGAACTGGTCGCGGCTCTCGACCGCAATGGCTGCAACAGCGAAAACTTCTATGCCCCGAGCGATCGCAGCGCCAACGAACCGGCTCCGAGCGTCGAAGAACAGGCGATGCGCACCGATACCTTCATTCCGCTCGGCGGCGGTGAAGAGGTCGATCCGCGCTACGGCGTGCCGCGGGCCGAGATGCTCTCACCGGTCAGCACCATGTGCGTGCGCAGCTGCGACGGCGGCTTCTTCCCGATCAGCTCGAACGCCACCTCGGCCGATTTCGGCCGCGACGCCCAGACCTGCGCCAAGATGTGCCCGGGCATCGAGACCGAACTGTTCTATCGTGACGTGACGAGCACCGAAGCCTCGAACATGATCTCGGTCGCAACGGGCACGCCCTACAGCGCCATGAAAAATGCCTTTGCCTACAAGAACCGCACGCCCGGGGAAAAGTCCGCCTGCGCCTGCAATCTCACCGCCTATTACGAGGAGATGCGCGGCAAGCAGGCGGTGAGCGAACCGCCGCAGCAGGGCTCGATCACCACCATCCGCACCAATCCCCCGGCGAAGGATGCGGCAGCGCAGATCGCACCGCAGCCGTCCGTTCCCGAGCGCCCCTACGATCCGGCGCAGAACCGCGTCCGTCAGGTCGGCCCGCAATTTCTGGCCGGTGATCAGGGCTCGATTGATCTCGCCAACCCGGCAACGTCAGGTCCGCAGCCGCAACAGCAGCAGTGATCGAACAGCTGGATGCGGTGGCCGAGCCATAGCGCCGTTGTGCCAGGGGGCATGAGATGACCGCGAGTCAGGTGAACGTGCGGCGGGAGGTGAATGCGGGTCGCTGGAGCATGGTCAGTAGGTCGTACGACCGCCGCTCAAGTCGAACGTCGATGCGGTCGTGAAGGAGTTCTCTTCGGAGAGCAGCCAGACGACCATCGAAGCGATCTCATGAAGTTCGGCAAAACGGTCGCGCGGAATGCGGACGCGCATATATTCGATAAACTCGGGTGTCAGCCCGTCCAATATGGGTGTCTTTGCGGTGGTCGGCGTTACCGCGTTCACGGCGATCCCTGTCTTTGCGAGTTCTTTGCCAAGAGACTTGGTGAAGCCCAGCACACCAGCTTTCGCTGCGCTGTAGGCGGCGATGTTCGGATTTCCTTCCTTGCCCGCAACCGAGGAAATGTTCACGATCCGCCCGTAGTCGCGCTTTAACATGACCGGAACGACGTGCCGGCAACAATTGAAGGTTCCCGTGAGGCAGACATCGACGACGTCTTTCCACTCGCTGACATCGTATTCGACCGCAGGTTTTGCCGGGCCGGTAATCCCGGCGGAATTGACGAGCCCGTCGATACGGCCAAAAATCTCCTCGGTCGCCGCCGCCGCATTTTCCACTGATACGGGATCTGCGACGTTGACGCCGAAAGCGACGGTGCCGGATCCGAGAGCGGAAGCGCTGTCCTTCGCCATGTTTTCGTTCAAGTCCCAGATGGCCACCTTGCCACCAGACTGGATGACGCGCTCTGCGATAGCATAGCCGATGCCGCGCGCACCGCCTGTGATCACGATGATGCGTTCCTTCAAGTCGATCATGTTCATTGGGCCGTTATCCTCCGATTGAGCCGCCGATAGCCGAATATCCAATTCCGGGACTTCGCCTTCAGCGTATCGATATGACGGTCAGGAATAAAGACATCTCGGCCTCGCACGGCGTCGGCGATACCGGTTTGCTCACCTTGACTGTCAATGGCGTGACTGTGCGATTGAGGCGATGCTCCACCGCACTGCCCTAGGCGTTCAGTCCCCATCCATCATGAAAGACGAGTTCCTCGAGCGGTAGCCGCTGCCGCCAGCCTTTGACGGAGAGTTCCGGCTCGTCATAGAGCCGGTCGACGAAACCGGCACAGAGCCAGGCGACCACCTCGATATGCTCGGGTATGCCGAGAATGCTCTTTAGATCGCCTTCGCGAAAAATGCTGACCCAACCGATGCCGACCCCTTCCGCCCGCGCCGCCAGCCAGAGATTCTGGATGGCGCAGACGGTCGAATATGAATCCATCTTCGGATTGTGGGTGCGCCCCAGCACCACGCTGCCACTACGCGTGGGATCGCAGGTCACGCATATGCCGAGCGGCGCCTCCACGATGCCTTCGAGCTTGAGGGCGCGGTAGGCCTGCCGCCGCTCGCCGGCAAACATCTGCGCCGCCTCCTCGTTGGCGCTCGCAAAGGCGTCCCGGACGCGCGCCCGCACAGTTGGGCTTTTCACCAGAATGAAATTCCACGGCTGCATGAAACCAACCGACGGCGCGTGATGCGCTGCCGTCAGCAACCGCTTCACGACATCGTCGGGCAAAGGGTCGGGGAGGAACTGACTGCGAACGTCACGCCGCGTCATGATCGCGTGATAGACGGCCTCGCGTTCGATCAAGGAAAAACCGGATGCCGCCGAAAGGGCATCCTCATCAAAGGGTCGCATCGTCAAATCCCAAACAACGCGACCGCCCCGCCGTCCGCGCGGATCGGTCTATCTTGCCAGGCCGGTCTTCTGACTCGGCGTCATCCGTCTGCCGCAGCCTTCCCGGCGAAAAGCCAGTGGCGTGATGAAGCGGCAGGCGTCGGCCTTACAGCGTTGGGCACGTTCCGGTCTTGCACCGGATTCCCGATTCTCCCGCCTTACCGGCGGGCACCTGACGGCGCATCTATTTCAGGAAACCGGCGCGGCGGCAAGCTGGACCCGATGTGGCGTTGAAGCCGCGTTCGGTTTGGCAGCGGCGCGATGTTCCCTGAACGCCGCAGCCAGCGTTCTGAGCGCCGAGCGCGATCTTGCATCCGTTAGTGTCGAATGCAGGACAATCTCCGACGAGGGCAGCGGCGGCAGGCTGAAGCGCTGACTCACTTCAATCGAGCCCACCGGCGCAAGACGGTGGGAGAATGCCGCGACCGCAAGTCCAGCCGACACCGCCGCCGTCATCACCAGCGAGCCCCCGCCGAGGAAAACCTCGTTCCACGCGATTCCTGCACCATCGAGCGCGTGGGTGGCGATGTTGTGGACGCCACAGGACGGTGACAGCGCAGCAAGACGCAGCGGCTCGCCGCGGCGATACTCGAACTGCGGTGCCGCGAACCACCCGAAATGCTCCGGCCCCAGCACCTCGCCGTCACGCCGGTCCTCCTCCCGGCGAATGATCGCCGCATCCAGCTCACCGCGATCGAATGCATCGAGCAACACTCGAGAATTGTCGAGCCGCACCTCGATCGTCAGCCCTGGATCGTGAGCGCTGAGACGCGCCAGAATCGTCGGAACCTCCGGCCCCGCCACATGCGCGGCTATGCCGAGCGTGAAGTGCCGGCTTGTCGAGGAAAGAGCTGCGACCGCACGATCATGAGCGCCGATGAAATCCCGCGCGGATTGAAGAAAGACCGCGCCCTGCGCCGACAGGCGCACCAAACGCGGGGTCCGCTCGATCAGCCTGTGGCCGAGCCGCTCCTCCAACCGCTTCAACTTGACGCTAATTGCGGCCTGGGTGCTGCCTAACGCCTCAGCGGCGCGGGTGAAGCTCTGCAGCTCGGCAATAGTCACGAACGCCCGGACCGCATCCACATCGAGCATCGTCATATCAATCATCCAAAATTGTTGTTTCTGAAATAGAAAATCATCCAATTCAGTTATGGTCAAGTGACGATTATGGTGGCTCCCGGCAGCGCATCGATTTCACCTGTCATCGGGATTTCGCCGTCGCTCATCCCGTGCTGAAAGGATAACCATGTCACCCGCTTCCATCATCTCATCCAGGCTGCAGGGCATCGTCGCCTTGGCAGCTGCTTGCCTTTCATCCCTGATGTTCGGCCTGGAGATCTCAAGCGTACCCGCGATATTGCCGACGCTGGAGGCGGTGCTGCATGCCGATTTCCAGCAACTTCAATGGATCATGAATGCCTATACGATCGCGGTGACAACGGTGCTTATGGCAACGGGCACGCTGGCCGACCGTTATGGCCGCAAGCGCGTCTTCCTGATCGGCATCATTGCCTTCGGCTTGACCTCGCTGATCTGCGGGCTCGCGGACAATGCATCCGTTCTGATCGTCGCCCGCTTCCTCCAGGGCATGAGTGGCGGCGCTATGCTGATCTGCCAGGTGGCCGTCCTCTCGCACCAGTTTCCAGAGGGGCGGCAGCGCAGCATGGCCTTCGGCTGGTGGGGGATTATCTTCGGCATCGGCTTGGGATTCGGGCCGCTCGTCGGCGTTATGATCGCGGCCTTGTCGACCTGGGAATGGGTGTTCCTGGTCCATGTTGTGCTGGCGGCCGTGACAGCCACGCTCGCCGTCTTCGGTGTCTGTGAATCGCGTGACCCCGAGGCGAAAAGCCTCGATATCGCGGGCATCGCCACCCTGTCGCTTTCCGTCTTCTGCCTTGCCTTCTACATCACCCAGGGGCCGGCCCTCGGTTTTGACAATACGACGGCACTTGCAGCCATCGGCCTTTCTGCCGCAAGTTTCATAGCCTTCATCGTTGCAGAGAAGATCAATTCGCGGCCGATGTTTGATGTCTCGGTCTTTCGCATCCGCGCCTTCTCCGGCGCCATAATCGGCTCGGTCGCGATGAATATCAGCTTTTGGCCCTTCATGATCTATCTGCCGATCTGGTTTCAGGCAGGCCTTGGTTATGGTAGTCTCGCCGCCGGTCTGTCGCTGCTCGCCTATACGCTTCCCACGCTCATCGTCCCGCCGCTGGCTGAGCGGCTATCGCTGCGCTATCGCCCCGGTCTCGTCATTCCAATCGGCCTGTTCACGATCGGCCTCGGTTTCCTGCTGATGCGGCTCGGAGCTGCCTCCGACGCGGCAAGCTGGCTGACCATGCTGCCCGGCGCATTGCTTTCCGGCCTCGGCCTCGGAATGACCAATACCCCCGTCACCAACACGACGACAGGTGCGGTCGCGCGCGACCGCGCCGGCATGGCATCGGGGATCGATATGAGCGCCCGGATGATCTCACTCGCGATCAACATCGCAGTGATGGGCTTCATCCTGGTCAGCGGCGTGTTCTCACATCTAGAAAACGTCCTGCCGGCGACGCTCGGCCCGGAACAACTGCGGGCTATGGCTGAACGCATCTCAGCCGGAAACATCGCCTCCCTCCCCGATCTGCCCGCCAACATCATCCGCGACGCGCTCGTCGAGGGATTCGGCTGGGTGATGCTCTACGGTGGCCTCGGTGCGTGGCTGCTGGCCACGGCCAGCTTCCTCGTCTTCGGCTCAGGAAAGATTCGCCGCTGCGCCGAAGATGAGGCATGCAATTCGACTGTGGTTTGAGGATGAGGCAGTGCTATGCTCTGGAGGTGAGAATGGAGCAAGACGTCACCGCGCACCCCCTCTATCCAGCAGCGAACAGACAGCCGCCCCGCGTCGGTTTGAAGCGGCTTGGCAAGCCTCTTCACCCCATCGTTCCTATGGCCTTATCGCCACCGAAGGCGTATGGACTGAGACAGTCCATCGCAGCATCCCGGTTGCCCGTGCCCCGCCTCACACCCATGATCCTTGCCGTCGCCCTGTTCATGGAACAGATGGATTCGACCGTGATCGCCACCAGCCTGCCGGCAATCGCCGCCGATATCGGCACCTCGCCGATCGCGCTGAAGCTCGCCGTCACCAGCTATCTCGTGGCGCTGGCGATCTTCATCCCGATCAGCGGCTGGATGTCCGATCGTTTCGGTGCGCGCAACATCTTCCGCATGGCGATCTTCGTCTTCATGATCGGCTCGATCGCCTGCGCCTTTTCAAACTCGATCACGGCCTTCGTCATCTCGCGCCTGATTCAGGGCGCCGGCGGCTCGATGATGACGCCGGTCAGCCGCTTGCTGCTGGTCCGGGGAACACCGCGCCACGAACTCGTCGATGCCATGGCCTGGCTCACCATTCCCGCTCTGATCGGCCCGATCATGGGTCCGCCGATCGGCGGCTTCCTCACCACCTACCTCACCTGGCACTGGATCTTCTGGATCAACGTCCCGATCGGCGTGCTCGGCATCATCCTCGTCACGCGTTTCCTGCCGGCCGTCGAGCCACGCAGTCCGCGGCCGATGGACTTCCCGGGCTTTTTCCTTTGCGGCATCGGCTTCTCTGGCTTCGTCTTCGGCGTGTCGGTGATCAGCCTGCCGGCCGTGCCCGTCATTTACGGTTATGTCACGGTTGCGATCGGCATCCTTGCCGGCCTCATCTACCTCCTCCATGCCCGCCGCGCGCCCTATCCGCTTCTCGATCCGAAGATGTTCCGTTATCCGATGTTCCGGGCGGCGATCCTCGGCGCCTCGAATTTCCGCATGGGGCTCGGCGCCTTGCCCTTCCTGATGCCATTGATGCTGCAGCTCGGCTTCGGCCTGACGCCGCTGCAATCGGGCTCTGTCACCTTCGTCAGCGCGCTCGGCTCCATGGGCTCGAAATTCGCCGCCGCGCGTACCTTCAATGCCTTCGGCTTCCGCACCGTCATATCAATCACGACCTTGCTGGCGGCGATCTTCCTCGGCATCAACGGCCTTTTCACCGCCGAAACGCCGCTGTTCCTGATCATGGCCTGCCTGCTGATCGGCGGCCTGTTCCGCTCCATGGCTTTTTCGGGCGTCAACGCCATGGCCTTCGGCGATGTCGACGACGCCGACAGCAGCCAGGCGACCGCGATCAATGCCGTTGCCCAGCGTATCTCCATGGCGATGGGCGTGGCGATCGCCGGCGGCATCCTCGAAATCTCCAGCAGCTTTCACGACGGTAGGCTGCTGGTCTCCGATTTCCACATCGCCTTCTTCAGCGTCTCGGCGATTTCGGCGCTGGCCTGCATCACCTTCCTGCGCCTGCCGCATGATGCCGGCGCGGAACTGACGGCGCGCGGTCGCAAGCGCAGGCATGCCGAGCCCGAAGAGGCCGTGGCGGAAAATAGCTGATTGAGACAGATCTGCCTGGCGCGATGGAAGCATTCCTCACCCGCCGGTTCGCAAGACTCGGCACCGGCAGGCGCCAGGGTGAAATGACCCACGTGTACCCCAACACCCCATTCTACTTTATGATTTATTCACACATCAAATACACACTGCGTTTGCGCGTTTTGGGTTGCTATCAGGACATGGGCATGAGGGCTCGTGATGTGACCGTCAGCGTCGATGCCCGTATTGATACGCCAGTCGGGAACATGTCCGACTGAGCCGCAATTCTAGGCCGCCGCGGAATGTTTCATTTTTTGAAAACGATGCCTCTGACCGCCAAGCTGGCGGCGATTATCGTTGCCGTCAACCTCTGCGGCATTTCCGCTTTCGCCACCTATACCTGGATGTACGAAACCCGGGCGTTGATCGATGGCGCGAAGGCGAACTGGTCCAAGGATGCCGAGCAATTTGCATCTCTGGCTGCGGGCGGCGTGAAATGGGGGAAGGCGAACGCCGTTCGAGAGGCTTATTCGCTCTACCGCGACGACCCCTCGCTCGATCTCGTGCAGTTTGCCGCATTCAACGCCGAACCTGCCGCCGTCGATACCTGGGCGCGCGATGGCGTCAGTGGTTTGCCCGCACCAGCCGATCTGGCGAAGAGCCTCACCGCGAAACCGGAAAAGACGACCATCGATGACGGTAGAATATCTGCCGGCGTCGTGACGATCATCGCGCCGCTCCCGCTGGATAAGTCGGGCAAGGCCACCGGTTACATCGTCACGAACTGGTCCGTCGAAAAAATCGCTTCCGAAGTCAGGCAGAAAGTTCTCATTTCGCTGCTCACGCAGTCCGCGATCACCGCCATGGCCGTCGTTGCCTTCCTTCTCGCCATGCGCAACCTGGTCGGCCGACCCATCAGGGTGATCAGCGAACGAATCAGCGCGTTGCAGAAAGGCGATCTGGTCTCTCCCGTTACCTACAGGGAAAATGGCGACGAGATCGGCTTTCTGGCGCGCGCATTGGAAGTTTTCCGTCACGAGGCGATTGCGAAGGTCGAGAGAGAGCAGGCGGCTGCCGAGCAGAGTGCCTCGCTCGACGCCGAGCGGGCGCGCAACGCAATGTTGACAGAAGAGGCCAGCAACACGCAGCGGCTGGTGATGCACGCTCTTGAAAATGCCTTGGAACAGCTCGCCGCTGGCGACTTCTCGATACATCTGGCCGATGTCGGTCCTGAATTCGATAAGTTGCGGCAGGACTTCAACAACATGGTCGATGCGGTCGCAGCCGCCCTGACAGAGATCAAGACCGCCTCCGTGGCTGTCGAAACTGGCTCGAGCGAGCTGGCGACCTCCGCGGATCAGCTCGCAAGACGCACAGAGCAACAGGCAGCCGCATTGGAAGAAACCGCCGCCGCACTGGATGAGGTGACCACCACGGTCAGAACATCGTCGCAACGGGCTGAAAATGCCGGGCAGCTGGTCGAGGAGACAAAACGGAGCGCCCATGTGTCGGCGACGGTGGTGCGCGATGCGATCGGGGCGATGGACCGGATCCAAACCTCGTCGAGCCAGATCGGCCGCATCATCGGCGTCATCGACGAGATTGCCTTCCAGACGAACCTGCTGGCGCTGAATGCCGGCGTCGAGGCCGCGCGCGCCGGCGAGGCCGGCAAGGGTTTTGCGGTCGTTGCGCAGGAAGTGCGTGAACTCGCCCAGCGGTCGGCAAATGCCGCAAAGGAAATCAAGAACCTGATCAACGTATCCGGCCAGGAAGTTGCCGCGGGCGTCGGGCTGGTGAACGAAACCGGTGACGCACTCCTGAAGATCGAGGAGCAGATCAACCGCATCAGCGACAGTATAGCTTCCATCGTCCAATCCTATCGCGAACAGGCGACGGGCCTGCAGGAAATCAATAGCGCGATCAACCAGATGGATCAGACGACACAGCAGAACGCGGCAATGGTCGAGGAAACCAACGCGGCCTGCCACGAACTGCTGTCGCAAGGACGCCTTCTACAGGACTCGGCCGGCAGGTTCGTCGTCAGTGCGTCTACCGCCAGCCAGCCCAAACCCGTTCAAGCCGCCCGCCAAGCTCGTCCTGAGCCCAGAGCCTTCGCGCAGCGTCATACAGGAAATGCCGCCGTTGCCGCTGCTCCCGGTGCCTGGGAGGAGTTCTGACGTCGTCTGCATCCGATAAGCCTTAGTTCTCAGCAACCTATAATCAGGAAGGAAACGCTTATGAAGAAAATCGTGCCCGCATTTCTTTTGGCCTGCACGGCATTTGCCATGCCCATGGGCGTATCCATGGCGCAAGATGCCAAGCTTGCCCCGATCTCCGACTACGTGACGAGCGACGTCAAGCCCTGGCTCAACGACCCAGCCATCATCGAGGCTGTCAAGGCGCAGAACACTGCCAACGCCAATCTCAGCGCGGCTGAGGTTGACGCCCTCGACAAGAAGTGGCGTGCCGAAGTCGATGGCTCAGACCACTCGATGATCGACGGCGTGCTCAACAATGCACTGTCGAAATTCCTTCAGGGAAAGAAGGAGGCTTCCGGCGGCAAGATCACGGAAATCTTCGTCATGGATGCAAAAGGCCTGAATGTCGGTCAAAGCGACACTACATCCGACTACTGGCAGGGCGACGAGGGCAAATTCCAGAAGTCCTTCGGCGCCGGCAAGGACGCCGTCTTCGTCGATGAGATCGAAAAGGATGAGTCGACCCAGACGCTGCAGTCGCAGGCAAGCGTCACGATTTCCGACGACAAGGGAACGCCGATCGGCGCCATCACCGTCGGCGTGAACGTCGACGCCCTCTGATCTCGGCTTCTCCTTCATATCGCCCTGAAGCCCAGCGCTTTCGGGCGATATGCTTTCTGCTCCCTGCGGGAAGGGTACCGCGCCCTGGTTTTTAAGCCGCAAATTCTGCGTGACAAAATGCTGCCGCGACGATACACACGCCCGATGTCGACCACTTCGATCTACGCCTCGCGATTTTATTGGTACCGCTGCTCCCAGCGGATGCGGGTCTATGCGTAACTGAAGTCGACGCGACGACAACCCGAACAGCCGCTAGTCTACCTGGCGGCTTTTTTGTTCCGCACGGTATGACCAAACAGGAGCCATACCGTGTCCGATACCATTGACGATCTCCGCATCCTCGAGATCACACCGCTGACCAAACCCGCTGATATCATCGCGGAAATCCCCCGAACCGTTGCCGTCAGCGAGACGGTAACCAGCAACCGCCATGCGATCCATAAGATTCTCGAGGGAGAAGACGACCGCCTGATCGTCGTCATCGGCCCTTGCTCCATCCATGATCCTGCTGCGGCACGCGAATATGCCGAGCGACTGGCGGAACAGCGGCAGCGCTTCTCCAGCGATCTCGAAATCGTCATGCGCGTCTATTTCGAAAAGCCTCGCACCACGGTCGGCTGGAAGGGCTTAATGAACGACCCGCATCTCGATGGCAGCTACCGCATCGAGGAGGGGCTTCGGATTGCCAGGCGCCTGCTGCTCGACGTCAATGCCATGGGGCTGCCCGCCGGCGTCGAATTCCTCGAGACGATCACGCCGCAATACATTGCCGACCTCGTCAGTTGGGGCGCGATCGGCGCCCGCACGACGGAAAGCCAGATCCATCGCCAGCTCGCTTCCGGCCTCTCCTGCCCGATCGGCTTCAAGAACGGCACTGACGGCGGCGTCCGTGTCGCGCTCGACGCCATCCTGGCCGCCTCGCAGCCGCATCATTTCCCCGCCGTCACCAAGGACGGGCAAGCCGCCATTGCCTCGACGAAGGGCAATGAGGACTGCCACATCATCCTGCGTGGCGGCAAACAGCCGAACTATGAAGCAGCCGATGTCGAAGCTGTCGTGGGCGAAGCCGTCAAACTGGGTGTGACCCCACGCATCCTGATCGATGCCAGCCATGCCAACAGCAGCAAGGATCCGATGAACCAGCCGCGCGTCGTCAAATCCGTGGCCTCGCAGATCGCCGCCGGCAACCGCCACATCAAGGGCATGATGATCGAGAGCAACCTCGTCGCCGGCCGCCAGGATCTCGTGCCCGGCAAACCGCTGGTCTACGGCCAGTCCATCACCGACGGCTGCATCGACTGGGACATGTCGGTCGACGTGCTCGATAATCTGGCCCACGCCGTCCGCGATCGTCGCAAGGCCGCCGTCGCGGCCTGAGCGGCACTATCAAGCGCGGCGGGCAGATATCCCGCCGCCCAACAGGGCGGTGGGGGCCAACCCCGGTTATCTCATGGGTACGTCTACCGGATACGGCTTCATAACTCACGCCCGGATGATCGATCCAAGTTCCGATTTGAAAACTGGTACGAGCAACGTGGGGTTACCAACCAACCGGTCCGCCATCATGGGTGGAGCCCGAGGCCGGATCATCGGCACGCGGAATAGGAGCAGATTCAATAGAGCAGCCGTGGATGCACTGAATCGGGCCCGTGTTCAGTCGCGACCCTGTAATAAGTACGCATGCCGTCGCGCTCTTTTTCGTAAGTCCACTTCAAGCCCCATCTGCATTCTTCCGTCATGCAGTCACGGCTCTTCGATTCGAACATATCGAGTTGAAATGCCTCGCCATTGATTTCGCCGGTGATCGAGCCGGTTTTCCCCTTATCCTTCGATATGAGTTCAAACGCCCCTGCTCGACCATCCAGACAGTAGATTTTCCCGCGATAGGTTCGCTCGCCGGTCTCCAGCTTCCAGAAATTTGTCTTCACCTGCGACACGCTGTAGCGACCCTTGCATTGCTGCCTTTCGGCAGAGCCGATCTCAATCGTTCCACCCATCTCCTCACTCTCGTTCCTCGCAGTCACCTTTCCGACCACCGGAGTACCCGTTGCAAGGTAGCTTCCCTCGACACCACGGACAAAAAGATATGAACATCCTGCGAGCGTGAAACCCATTGCCACCACGGAGCCGGCGATCATAAAACCACGTAGCGTCCACGCGCATCTCAAGAGAGCCAGCAAGTCTCCACCTCCAGTTTCATCTTCATGTTTGCGGATGCCAAAAGAGCGAGTTGGAGCAGTGGACGACCAGTCGTTAACAGCCAGAATAGCACTGATATTCAGGTCACGATATTTCCCCACAATTAAGAAGATGAATGAATGCCACAGCTCATCCTGAAATAGAATACCTCGTCCGCTTCGGCGAGGTGCACGGAACCGGAGGCAGCAACTGCAATCAAACCTTGGCAGTCCCCCAATCACCCACCCCTCAAAAGCGTTCGCATCAGCAATTCGGAGATGAGCCCAGGCGCGACGTTGTCACGCACACTGTAACGTGCAATCCTGCCGAATAAACTTTTTCGATAGCGGACGCATGCCTGTAGAAACTCTTCCGTCTCCACCTTGGTGGAGAGTAGCGATTGCGTTGATCGTGGTTCCCTTAATCGCGTCCTTCGCATACGCTCTTTACAGCCCACTGTATCAGGGCCTGCCGGATATGACCGAGCGCGTTATCCGAACAACTCAGGCCGTCGCGCTCATTGGTGCGTATCCGCCAACTGCTGTGTTGGGGATTCCATTGCTATTCTACTTCAGGCGACGTGTATGGCCGTCCCTTGCAAATTGCGCGATGGTTGGGGCCTTTGTTGCGACCTTCCCCTGGATGTGCCTAGTTGCATTTTTCGGCTCTGACGAGGCTTATACTGGTGACCACATCACTTACCAAAACGGCATGATGACATGGTGGGGATTGCTGGAGACCCTCAAACTCCTCGCAGTGACAGCTGTATTCGGCTTTGCTGCTGGTGGACTGTTCTGGCTAATGGCCGCCGCTGGCGTTAAAAGACAGCCCGTTTCTGAAACGGTTCCCAGCAAAGTGTTCGAGTAGGTGGTCTCTCGATATCATCAGATACCCACCACTCGATCACTAAATGGCCGTGCGTCGCTCTCAAAAGTTCACCGGGAAATACCGCACATAGGCAAACTCGTCACCGTCTGGTGACCAGCAGGGCACGTTGATCGTGCCCTGCCCGCCGAACAGCTCGAACAACGTCTTCAGATTGCCGCCATCCATATCCATCAGCCGCAGCCGTACGTCGAGGTCGCGCGGATGGTCGAATACCGACGGGTCGTAGGACAAGAGCAGCACCATGTCGTTGTTGGGCGACGGATGGGCGAACCAGTTGCCGTAATCGTCTGATGTCACCTGCTGGAGACCCGTGCCGTCGGGATGGACGCGCCAGATCTGCATCAGCCCGGTGCGGCTGGAATTGAAATAGATCCATTGGCCGTCGGCGGAATAATCCGGTCCGTCATTGCGCCCCTCGCCATGCGTCAGCCGCGTCTCGGCGCCGCCGTCGACGGAGATGGTGTAGATATCGAAGAGGTCGTCGCGGATGCCGCAATAGGCGAGTTGGCGCCCGTCCGGCGACCAGCCATGCCAGTAGGATGGCAGGTTCTCGGTGATCAGCCTCGGCGTGCCGCCTTCGATCGGCAGAATATAGATCGCCGACTTGCCGAATTCGGTCTTGTCGGAAATGACGATCTCACTGCCATTGGGCGAAATGCCGTGATCATTATTGCAGTTGACGGCAAAGCCGGTATCAACCTTGACCACCTCGCCGCCATCGATCGAGCGGCAACCGGTAAAGCAGCCCATCGCCGTTCAAGAGCAGGTAGGAACCATCCGGCGAGAAATTCGGCGCCTCCACCAGCTTGTCCGTCTGCCAGACCTCGCGGGCCCTGCCCGTTCGGACATTGTAGATCTCAACCGAGCTGCGCATGATTCCTCCCAAAGCTTGATGCCGTCAGCAATCTCGATTGCGTCAGCGATCCCGGAAACGGTTGGTGATCGGATAGCGCCTGTCGCGTCCGAAATTCTTCTTGGTGATCTTCACGCCGGGCGCCGATTGCCGGCGCTTGTATTCGGCGAGATAGAGCAGGTGCTCGACCCGGTGGACGGTCGCAACATCATGGCCGCGCGCGACGATCTCCTCGACCGCCATTTCCTTTTCCACCAGGCATTCAAGGATATCGTCGAGAACGGGATAGGGCGGCAGCGAATCCTGGTCCTTCTGGTCGGGACGAAGCTCGGCCGAAGGCGCCTTGTCGATGATATTCTGCGGGATCACCTCGCCCGACGGTCCCAGCGCACCCGGCGGCACGTTTTCGTTGCGCCAGCGCGAAATCGCATAGACCTGCATCTTGTAGAGGTCCTTGATCGGATTGAAGCCGCCGTTCATGTCGCCGTAGAGCGTGGCGTAGCCGACCGACATTTCCGACTTGTTGCCCGTCGTCACCACCATCGAGCCAAACTTGTTGGAGATCGCCATCAGGATGACGCCGCGCGCCCGGCTCTGCAGGTTCTCCTCGGTGATGCCGCTGTCCGTGCCTTCGAAAAGGCTGGCGAGCGCGCTGCTGAAACCCGTCACCGGCTGTTCGATCGGCACGATATCGTAGCGGCAACCGAGCGCCCTCGCGCAATCGGCCGCATCCTTCAGCGAATCCTCAGAGGTGTATCGATAGGGCAGCATGACGGTGCGCACCCGCTCTTCGCCGAGCGCATCGACAGCGATTGCTGCGCAGATCGCAGAATCGATGCCGCCGGAAAGGCCGAGCACCACGGTCTTGAAGCCGTTCTTATTGACGTAGTCGCGGAAGCCGAGCAGGCAGGCGCGGTAATCGGCCTCCTCGCTTTCAGGAATATGCGCCATCGGCCCTTCGGCGCAATGCCAACCATCTTCGCCGCGCTTCCACGTGGTCACCGCCAGCGCCGTTTCGAACTGGCTCATCTGGAAGGCGAGCGACTTGTCGGCATTGAAGGCGAAACTCGCACCGTCGAAAACCAGTTCGTCCTGGCCGCCGAGCTGGGCGGCATAGATCAGCGGCAGACCGGTCTCGATCACCTGCTTCAGCACCACCTGATGGCGGATATCGACCTTGCCGCGATAATAGGGCGAACCGTTCGGCGACAGCAGGATCTCGGCCCCGCTTTCGGCCAGCGTCTCGCAGACGCCGAGATCGCCCCAGATATCCTCGCAGATCGGAATGCCGATGCGCACGCCACGAAAATTCACCGGCCCCGGCAGGGCGCCCTGGTCGAAGACGCGCTTCTCGTCGAACTCGCCGTAATTCGGCAGGTCGATCTTGTCGCGCACCGCGATCACCTTGCCTGCGTCGAGCACCGCGACCGAATTGTAGCGCCCGGTCTCGTCCTGCCGGGGAAAGCCGATGATCACGCCCGGCCCGCCATCGGCGGTATCGGCGGCCAGGTTTTCGACCGCCTTCCAGCAGGCGCGGATGAAGGCGGGCTTCAGCACCAGATCTTCAGGCGGATAACCGGAAATGAAAAGCTCGGTCAGCACGAGCAGATGCGCGCCCTCCCGGGCAGCATCCGTGCGCGCCTCGCGCGCCTTGGCAAGATTGCAGGCGACATCGCCGACCGTCGGGTTGAGCTGGCCGATGGCGATGCGGAAGATATCAGAAAGAGCGTTTTCCTGTGTCATGTCATTTATTTAGACTGCACCTTTCACGACCGCAACACGTTCGGGCCGAAAGCGGCACCTCGCAACGACGAAATTTTTCTGAACGGATCGCGCGTGCTCCCGCGCGGCACTGATACGCATTGCAATTTGCCTCTGGAGCGGAATACTGGCGCCGAAAGCGACCGCATCGATAACCGGTATCGGAAACAGGCAATGTCTAATCTTTCGAATTTCGTGCACCATCATTTCGACAAGCCGGCCGATGAACTCGGCGACATCGAGAAGCGCGTGCTGGCGAAAACGCACGCGCGCAAGATCATCTCGACCGACGTCAATGCCGCCTTATCCGCCGAGTCATCCTTCGGCGAGCGTATCGCCGATGGCATCGCCCGCGTCGGCGGCTCCTGGTCCTTCATACTCGCCTTCCTCGCCTTTCTCGCCGTCTGGACACTGATGAACACCATCGGTCTGGTGGCGAATCCCTTCGACCCATACCCCTTCATTTTTCTGAATCTGATCCTGTCGATGATCGCCGCCATCCAGGCGCCGATCATCATGATGTCCCAGAACCGGCAGGCCGAGCGCGACCGCTTCGAGGCCGCCAAGGATTATGAGGTCAATCTCAAGGCCGAGCTCGAAGTGCTCTCCCTGCACCAGAAGATCGATATGAGCGTGCTGACCGAACTGACGGCGCTGCGCGAGGATGTGGCCCGCCTCAGCGCCGAACTTTCCGCCAGAAGCTGAGGCAGCGCTTATTGCGCAATGATCAGCCGCCCGGACCAGCAAACAGGATGAGATTTCCGTCCGGATCCAGCACGATGAAGTTTCTGGCGCCCCACGGCTCCTTCCTGAGGGGCTGATGGAAGGATACGCCTGCAGCCTGGAAATCCAGGAACAGGCGCTTGATCTCGTCTGATGTACCGACGGTGATCGAGGCTGAAAGCAGATGCTCCCGTTGCCTGATATCGCCGACGAACACGGGCTCGCATACCAGCCTCAGAGCGAGTTGAGCATTGTCGCGGATGACCTGTCCGTAAAACGGCGGGTCGCCATAGACGAAGTCGACCCTGAAGCCGAGTTTGCCGGTGAAGAATTCGCACGACGCTTTGATTTCGGTGACGAACAACTGCGCGGATAGCGAACTCAGGATGGCTTGTGGTGCTGGCTGTTTTTTCGGATCTGTCATGGCTGCGGCTCCTGTCTTGAGCGCCTGCCATCCCTCGAAACCCATTTGACGTGCGATCAGGTCCTGCGCGTCGCTAAGCTTGAAGCGCGCCTCCAGCACCTGGCTGTCATCGAGATGACGGAAGCGCGGCAACGCAGCTCTGATCTCGGCTGCAACAGGATAGTATCTTTCGCTGTGCCATCGCAAATACTGCTTGGCCTGCTTTTTGAGGTTTTCGAGATTCGGCATGGGCGCAACTGTTGATACATTGTAGGCGGGCATTGCCCTTTCGACATTCGACGAAGCGCCCTACGCAGCACGGTAAACCTAGCCTCGGCGATCAACCTTTGTCAATCACGGGCCGGCGAGGATGACGATGGGGGATTCACGGCGTATTGTCGCAGGCCGTCCGATATCTCGTAGAAATCGCCCTTGTCGGCACAGTAGATATGATGGCCGAAGGTCAGGCCGCTCGGCGCGTCGAAGGCGCCGGCCATCACCGAAATCTCCGCCGATCCATCCGCCTGCCAGAACAGCGCGGAGCCACAATTCGAGCAGAAGCCGCGCTGCGCCTCTTCGCTTGACCGGTACCAGCGGACCGCCTCAGTGCCATCAACCGAAAGAGCCGCGCGGGCCACGTTGACCGCGGCGTAATAAAACCCGGTCTGCCGGCGGCACTGCGAGCAATGGCAGCCGACGACAGGTCCTGGCTTCGCCGTCGTTGAAAATCGTACGGCGCCGCAAAGGCAGCCGCCTGTATGCCGTTCGGTCATGATCGCTCTCCCGTTTACGACGGAACGTTGCCGCCGATCGCCCTTGGCGTCAAATCCATTCCGCTCAACGAAATCATCAGAAATCTTGAAAATCGCCAGCCTTATCCATGCTTGGTCGGCGCGAGCACGTGTTGCTCGACGACAACAGCTGCCAACCTCATCTCATCCCGGCATTGAATCGCCGGCTGTTGTCGGTGATACTTAAGGTCCAATTCACTCGACCCTCGGGAGACTGACATGAGAGCGACCCTGTCCGAACAGAAAGGAAACATCCCCCACAAGGACATTCAGCTTCATGAACATTCGGTTCTCCCGCGCGAGGAAAAGCTCGCGACGCCATAACGTCTTCCCGAGATTCTTCCGCGACGATGCGAATGCCGCCGACCGCGAGCGGCGCTGGTCGCGTATGCGCAAATTCCTCTCCTACTACCGTCCGCATCTGCCTTTGCTGCTGGCGGATCTGCTTTGCGCCATCCTGGTCGCCGGCACGGCGGTCGCCCTCCCGCTCTGCGCCAACATCGTCACGAGCCGCCTTCTGGCTCTGCCCGACATACCGCAGGCCTTCGCACAAATCCTGACGATGGGCGGCGTCATGCTGGTCGTTCTGGCGGTCCAGATCGTCGCCATCTTCTTCGTCGATTATCGCGGCCACGTGATGGGCGCGCGCATCGAAGCGACGGTGCGGCAGGAACTCTTCGAGCATTGCCAGAAGCTCTCGTTCAGCTTCTACGACCGCCAGCGCACCGGCCAGCTGATGAGCCGCATCACCAATGACAGCCTGTGGCTGGGCGAGCTCTTCCATCACGGCCCCGAGGATCTTTCCATCGCCGTGCTGAAATATGGCGGCGCCATGTTGGTATTGTTCTTCATCGATCCGCCATTGGCCGGGCTCATCCTGCTGCTCACCCCGGTAGCGGTGGCTTATGCGCTCTATTTCAACCGGCGCATGAACCGCGCGCTCGAAGCCAGCAAACGGCAGATCGCCGCCGTCAACGAGCGGGTGGAGGATGCTCTTGCGGGCATCCGCGTGGTCCAGTCCTTCGCCAATGAAGCGCTGGAAAAGGAACGCTTCGCCGAGCAGAACCGGCGTTTCCTGCAAAGCCGTGCCGAGGGCTACCGCAGCGAAGCCTGGTTTTCGGTCGGCACCGAAACTTTCGCCCAACTCGTCACCATATTGGTGATCATCATCGGCGGCCTGCGCATCCTGGCGGCGGAACTGACTGTGCCGGACATGCTGACCTTCCTGCTCTGCGTCGCCGTGCTGGTCGATCCGGTGCAGCGGCTCGCCAATTTCGTGCGCCTTTGGCAGGAGGGCTACACCGGCTTCAGCAGGGCCATGGAGATCCTGGAGATAGCCCCCGATATCACCGATCGACCGGCCGCGCGTCCGATGCTGACACCAAGGGGCGAGATCAGTTTTTCCAACGTCGCCTTCGGTTACGAGGCCGATGGCCCGCGGGTGCTCGAGCAGCTGTCGCTCACCATCGCGCCCGGTGAGTTCGTCGCCCTGGTCGGCCCGTCTGGGGTCGGCAAGAGCACGCTTTGCGCGCTGATACCGCGTTTCTACGATGTCGAGGCCGGGGCGATCCAGATCGATGGCATCGATATCCGCGATGTGACGCTGGCCTCGCTCCGGCGCCATGTCGGGGTGGTGCAGCAGGATGTCTACCTGTTTGCCGGTACAGTGGCGGAAAACCTGCGCTACGGCCGGCCCGACGCCAGCGATGCCGCGCTGGAAGCGGCCGCGCGCGCGGCCAATGCACACGACTTCATCATCGCCCTGCCGCATGGCTATGACACCGATATCGGCCAGCGGGGCGTCAAGCTCTCGGGCGGCCAGCGCCAGCGCATCACCATCGCTCGCGCCTTCCTCAAGAATCCGGAAATCCTGATCTTCGACGAAGCAACCAGCGCGCTCGACAACGAGAGCGAACGGGCGGTGCAGCAGGCGCTGCTGAGCCTGGCAAACGGCCGAACCACCCTGGTCATCGCCCACCGTCTGTCGACCGTCCGCCATGCCGACCGCATCCTGGTCCTGACGGCTGATGGCATCGTCGAACAGGGCACTCATGACGAGCTCATGGCGCAAGACGGCGTCTACGCCAATCTGCACAGCGTCCAAGCCAGCATCTGACTGCCTGTTCCACCTTCGCAGCATAAAAAAGCCCGGCATCGCCGGGCTTTTCTTCATCCATTTGGGGCTGCGATCAGCCGTTGGCGACCATGCGCTTTTCGTCGCGGCCACCCTTCATGCGCTCGGCAAGCAGGAAGGCCAGCTCGAGCGCCTGGTCGGCGTTGAGGCGCGGATCGCAATGGGTGTGATAGCGATCCTGCAGGTCTTCGGCGGAGACCGCGCGGGCGCCGCCGGTGCACTCGGTCACGTCCTTGCCGGTCATCTCGATATGGATGCCACCCGGATGTGAGCCTTCGGCGCGGTGGATCTGGAAGAAGCTTTCGACTTCCGACAGGATCCGCTCGAAGGGACGGGTCTTGTAGTTGTTGAGCGTGATCGTGTTGCCGTGCATCGGATCGCAGGACCAGACGACCTTGCGGCCCTCGCGCTCGACGGCGCGAATGAGCTTCGGCAGGCTGTCGGCGACCTTCTCATGGCCGAAGCGGCAGATCAGCGTCAGGCGCCCGGCCTCGTTGGCAGGATTCAGGATGTCGATCAGTTGCAGCAGATCGTCGGCCTGCAGCGACGGGCCGCATTTCAGGCCGATCGGGTTCTTGATGCCGCGGCAATATTCGACATGCGCATGGTCGGCCTGGCGCGTGCGGTCGCCGATCCAGATCATGTGGCCCGACGTTGCATACCAGTCGCCCGAGGTGGAATCGACGCGGGTCAGCGCCTCCTCGTAGCCGAGCAGCAGCGCCTCGTGGCTGGTGAAGAAATCGGTCTCGCGCAGCGCCGGCTGGTTTTCCGAGGTGATACCGATCGCCTTCATGAAATCCATGGTTTCGCTGATGCGGTCGGCAAGCTTGCGGTAGCGCTCGCCCTGCGGGCTGTCCTTGACGAAGCCGAGCATCCACTGATGCACGTTTTCGAGATTGGCATAACCGCCCATCGCAAAGGCACGCAATAGGTTCAGCGTCGCAGCCGACTGGCGATAGGCCATGGCCTGGCGTTCCGGGTTCGGAATGCGCGATTCCTCGGTGAACTCGATACCGTTGATGATGTCGCCGCGATAGGCCGGCAGCGTCACATCGCCCTGCTTCTCGACATTCGACGACCGCGGCTTGGCGAACTGGCCGGCGATGCGGCCGACCTTGACGACCGGCAGCTGAGCCCCGAAGGTCAGCACCACGGCCATCTGCAGGAAGGCGCGGAAGAAGTCGCGGATATTGTCGGCACCGTGTTCGGCGAAGCTCTCGGCGCAGTCGCCGCCCTGCAGCAGGAAGCCGTTGCCTTCGACGACATTGGCGAGATGTTTCTTCAGGCGGCGCGCCTCACCTGCAAAGACAAGCGGCGGATAGCTGGCGAGCGTGGCTTCCGTTGCCGCCAAAGCGGCTGCGTCGGGATATTCGGGAACCTGCAGGATCGGTTTTTGCCGCCAGCTGCTCGGGGTCCAATTGTCTGCCATCTCACTCACCTGTTCTCACATCCATACCTCAGGACGCCCTCAATATGCGGCGGCTTATAGACCTTTAGGTCAGGCTTGCAAAGACCATTCGCCGACAGTTGTCGCCTCATCGCCGCCGCCCGCCCTGCTCTAGTTAAACCAGCGTATACCATGTCGATTTTCCCATACTTTAGACTTTCAATGTAGAACCGGAGAGAGTTTCAACTTCGGGGACATGGCATGGCGATCCTTCCGCCCGGTTTCATATCAGACCGCTCGGGCAATTTCGGCATCATGACGGCACTGCTGGTGGTGCCGCTCTTCGGTGCGGCCGGCATGGCGGTGGATTTCGCCCACGCGCTCAGCCTGAGGACGCAGCTCTACGCCGCTGCCGATGCTGCCGCCGTCGGTTCGATCGCCGAAAAATCCGGCGCCGTCGCAGCCGCCATGACCATGAGCGGCAACGGCACGATCTCGCTCGGCAAGGACGACGCCCGCAGCATCTTCATGTCTCAAATATCCGGGGAGCTGATCGACGTTCAGGTCGATCTCGGAATCGATGTCACCAAGACCGCCAACAAGCTGAATTCGCAGGTTTCCTTCAGTGCGACTGTGCCTACCACCTTCATGCGCGTTCTTGGCCGGGATTCGATCACGATCTCTGGTACAGCGACGGCCGAATACCAGACCGCGTCTTTTATGGATTTCTACATTCTCCTCGACAACACCCCTTCGATGGGCGTTGGCGCCACCGCGACAGACGTCTCGACGATGGAAAAAAACACCAGCGATACCTGCGCTTTCGCGTGCCATGAAACGCAGAACAACAACAATTATTACAATCTCGCCAAGAAGCTCGGCGTCAGCATGCGCATCGACGTCGTGCGCCAGGCGACCAAGGAACTGACGGTGACCGCCAAGTCCACGCGTGTTTCCAGCAATCAGTTCCGCATGGGCGTCTATACGTTCGGCACCAAGGCCGAGGATGCAAAGCTGACCACCATATCCGACCCGACGGACGATCTCGACAAGGTGCGCAGCTATACCGACGCCGTCGATCTCATGACCATTCCGTTTCAGGGCTATAACAACGACCAGCAGACGAGCTTCGACAGCGCGCTGACGCAGATGAAAACCATTATCACCACCCCCGGCGACGGCAGCACCGCCACGACACCGCAGAAGATTCTGTTCTTCGTCTCGGACGGCGTCGGCGACAGCGAAAAACCGAAAGGCTGCACCAAGAAACTCACCGGCAACCGTTGCCAGGAGCCGATCGACACGTCCTTCTGTCAGCCACTGAAGGACAAGGGTATCAGGATCGCGGTGCTCTACACCACCTATCTGCCGCTGCCGAAAAACAGCTGGTACAATACGTGGATCAAGCCTTTCCAGGGCGAGATCCCGACGAAGATGCAGGCATGCGCCTCGCCCGGCCTCTATTTCGAAGTGACGCCGACCGAAGGCATCGCCGATGCGATGAAGGCGCTTTTCCTCAAGGTCATCCGGGCACCGCGCATCACCAGCTAGCGCATCGGCTGGAAAATCGAAATCGGTTTTCGGAAAGCACGATGCGTAGGCTCAAAGAGTTAGAGCGTCCTTTGTGCGTCCGAAAGGACGCAGGGCGCTCTAATGCATGTCGCCCGGAAGTGCGCAGCGGTTCCGGGTCAACGACATGCAAGGCAAAAGCACGTTGCGGCTCAAATGCGCTTACCGTCGCGGATCCGATAGCTCGGCGCATACATGGTGACGAGCTCTTCGGCCGCCGTCGGATGCAGCGCCATCGTCCGGTCGAAATCGTCCTTGGTGCAGCCGGCCTTCAGCGTGACGCCGAGCAGCTGCGCCATCTCGCCGGCATCGTGGCCGAGGATATGGGCACCCACCACCTTGCGGCTCGCCGCATCGACGATCAGCTTCATGATCATCCGCTCGGCCCGCCCGGAAAGCGTGGCCTTCAACGGCCGGAACTGGGCGCGGTAGACCTCGAGTTCGGGATAACGCTTGCCCGCCTCCTCTTCCGAAAGGCCGACGGTGCCGATCTCCGGCTGCGAGAACACGGCGGTCGGGATCAGCTCGTAATCCGGCCGGGTCGGATTGTTCTTGTACTCGGTCTCGATGAAACACATCGCCTCGTGGATCGCCACCGGCGTCAGCTGTACCCGGTTGGTGACATCGCCGAGCGCATAGATGTTTTCGACATTGGTACGGGAATATTCATCGACGATAACGGCGCCACGCTCGTCGACGGCGACGCCGGCCGCCTCAAGACCGA
Source organism: Rhizobium sp. SRDI943 (assembly GCF_057653695.1). Taxonomy (NCBI): domain Bacteria; kingdom Pseudomonadati; phylum Pseudomonadota; class Alphaproteobacteria; order Hyphomicrobiales; family Rhizobiaceae; genus Rhizobium; species Rhizobium sp. SRDI943. The sequence continues at coordinate 2,267,724 of NZ_CM172787.1, forward strand.
GGCCTTCGGTGTTCGGATCGCGCCCGAGCGCCAGCATGACGACGCCGGCTTGCAGCGTGCCGTTGTTCAGCGTCTCCAGAACGAGCCCGTCCGCACCCTTCGAAACCTTCTGCAGCGTGTCGTGGCAGAGGATGCGGATACCCTTGGCGACCATCGCCTCGTGCAGCCCGCGCCTCAAATCTTCGTCGAAGCGCGACAGGATCTCGGCACCGCGATAGATCAGCGTCGTCTCGACGCCGAGGCCATGGAAGATATTGGCGAATTCGACGGCAATATAGCCGCCGCCGGCGATGACGATCGATTTCGGCAGTTCTTCAAGATGAAAGGCCTCGTTGGAGGAGATGCAGAGTTCGTGACCGGGAAGGGCCGCATGCGGGTTCGGCCGTCCGCCGGTGGCGATCACGATCGTCTTTGCCGTCACCGTCTGTCCGGTTTTCAGCAGCCGGACCGTATGGGCATCGACGAGTTCCGCGCGCGTTTCCAGGATCTCGGCATTGGCGCCGGCGAGACCTTTCTTGTAGAGGCCTTCGAGCCGGGCGATTTCAACATCCTTGGCCGCCACCAGCTTCATCCAGTCGAAGCTGCTTTCGCCGACCGTCCAGCCGAAGCCCGCCGCATCCTCGAAATGCTCATGGAACTGCGAGGCGTAGACGAAGAGCTTTTTTGGCACGCAGCCGCGGATGACGCAGGTGCCGCCGTAGCGATACTCCTCGGCGATCGCCACTTTCTTGCCGAGCGAGGCGGCGACACGGGCGCCGCGCACACCTCCTGAACCGCCACCGATGACGAAGAGGTCGTAGTCGTAGGAAGACATGAGGAGCTCCGGAAGGGAATCGCAGGAAGGATGTTCCTGATATAGGGGCGATCATCATGAAAACAAAAGCCCGCTCCTGCATCATCCGGTTCCCATCGCCGAATCTTCATTGTAAAGGGCTGACCCCAGTCACCGTCTAGGTTGGCCCAGACACCGTCTTCGGTTGACCAGTCACCGTTTACGGTTGACCCGGTCGGCCGAGGCTGGCAGGCAATCCATGGGATGGAAAAGAATGGCGGAGCAAAAGATGGATCAAACTCTCTTCAGCAACCTGTGCAAGGCTGGCAAGTTCAAGGAAGCGCTCGGCCTCGCCATTCAGGGCCACGAGGACGAAAAATACACGCCGAGCCGTTTCTCGATCGACAAGAAGACGCGACTGCCGATCTTCTACCGCGGCAACAAGCGCGTGGAGCCGGATGAAGAGGGTGTGTGGCAACTTGCAAAGAACCCGAACCCATAGGGGCTGAGGTGCGGCGCATATGCGATGCCAATTGCATCTGCTTAGCGATTAGCGCTGTCAGCGGGTAATGCGGAAATCCGTCGGGTTCTTCGCAAGCTGGGCTGCTTCCGTCTCGACGCCCGAAACCGACGCCCCCAAAGGCCCGCGCCTGAAACGCTCGATCATCGTCGAGATGGCGCTGTCGGGTCCTGCGATCACAGCGACGACGGCCCCGTCCTCTTCATTGCGAACCCAACCCGTCAAACCGAGCCGTACGGCCTCATCGCGCGTCCAATAGCGAAAACCGACACCCTGGACCTTGCCGGATATCCGCACTCGGACGGCCTTGTCATGATCAAACATGTCTGCGGTCACCTGAAGCCTCGCCGGCGGCATTTGCCGTATCATAGCAAAAAAGCCCGGACGATGCCGGGCTTTCGCAAATTAGATGGGGCAGCCTTACTGCTGGGCAGCCGGTGCCGGAGCCGGAGCGGTCGGGCTGTCGGTTGCCGGCGGCGGTGCCTTGATGACCTTGGAAAGCTCGACGTTGCTCTGCTTTTCCAGGTCGCGGGAAATGCCCTGCGCCCAGATGTCGGCAGCCTTCGCCGTCTCGCGCGAGGCGACCGGGCCGTCGCGCAGCAGCTTCTTGCCGACGTCGGAATTATAGAAGTCGGCGATCGCCTTCAGCTCGTCGACGGTGAAGGTCTTGGCATAGGTGAGTGCCGCCTCCTTCTCCAGATCGCCGCGGCGCGGCGCCAGCGCCAGCGCCTGCGCGTCGACCGTGGACGAAATGATGTCCTGGTAGTTCGGCGAATCCTGGATCAGCCCGGCCTTCAGGCGCTCGGCGAGACCAGGCAGGATGTTGTCGAACTGGGCGGTGGCGCCAATGGCGTCGATCGCCGCGCGAGACGCCTTCAGCTGATCCTCGGAGACTTCCTGCGCCTTGACGGCGGAGCCGAAGGCAAGCCCGGAAAGAACGACGGTGGCAGCGGCGAGACGGCCAAGACCTGCAATGTTCATCATGAGTATATGCTCCTGTTATCTGTTTGCCTGCAGCGTGCGCGCACCCGCAGGACCGGCAATGATCGCAAGTGCCGCCATATTGATAAAGAGCCCGTGTTCAACGACGCCGGGTATGGAATTCAGCTCGCTCGAAAGCGCCTCTGCATCAGGAATGCGGCCAAAAGATGCATCGATGATGTGATGGCCGCCATCCGTGGTAAACTCTCCGTCACCCGACTGGCGCAGAGCGAGTTCACCCGAGAGGCCGAGCCGGGCCGCGACCTTTTCGATCGCGATCCGCGTCGAGACGAGCCCGAACGGATTGACCTCTATCGGCAGCGCGAAGGCACCGAGCGTATCGACCAGCTTGCTCTCGTCGGCAATGACGATCATTCGCTCTGACGCGGCCGCGACGATCTTTTCGCGCAGCAGCGCACCGCCGCCACCCTTGATCAGCCTGAGCGCCTGATCGACCTCGTCGGCGCCATCGATCGTCAGATCGAGTGCCGGCAGTTCGTCGAGCGACTTCAGCGGCACACCGAGTTCGACGCAGAGCCGCGCGGTTCGTTCGGACGTCGGGACGCCTTCGACCCTGAAGCCGCCAGCAACCTTCTCCGCCAGCAGGCGAACGAATTCTTCCGCCGTGCTGCCGGTGCCGATCCCGAGACGCATCCCGCTTTCGACATGCGCGAGTGCGGCCTCGGCGGCCTTGATCTTCATTTCGCGGGCATCCATGCGCCGCCAGCTCCTGATATTGCGTTGGATGTGCTGTTTACACGGCTCGCCTGGCAAACGAAAGTCAAAATCATCACGGAAAATGAAAAGCCGAAACAGAGGCCTGCGGCCTTCCCGGCCATCGCCGGACGTTGCTTTCCGCCGCACGATCGCCTACCTCAGGGACGATCCACCGTTCCTCAGAACGATACATCGCTCCTCAAAACGACCATCGCTCAAAGAGACATGCCCTTGACCCCTGCCCCCACTCGCCCGGCGCTCGTCGTCTTCGATCTCGACGGCACCCTTCTCGATACGCATGTGGACCTGGTCGAGAGCCTGAACCACACGATCGCGGCCCTTGACCTCGAGCCGGTCAGCTACGACGACCTCACCCATCTCGTCGGCCAGGGCGCGCGCGTCATGATCGAGCGCGCCTGCCGGCTGCGCGGCCATCCGCTCGAAAGCGACGCCCTGCCGCCGCTGGTCGAGCGCTTCGTCGCTCATTATGCCGGCAACATGCCCGGCCGGACCGAACCCTATCCCGGCCTGGTCGCCGCCATGGACCGGCTGAGATCTCAGGGTTACCGCCTCGCCGTCTGCACCAACAAGATGGAAAGCCTGGCAGTCCGCCTGCTCGACAAGCTCGACCTCGTCAGATATTTCGACACCATCACCGGCGGCGACAGCTTCGAATACCGCAAGCCCGACGCCCGCCACCTCACCGGCACCATCGAACGCGCCGGCGGCGACATCGCCCGCACCGTGATGATCGGTGACAGCGTCAACGATATTGCCGTAGCAAGAAACGCCGGCATACCGTCGATCGCCGTGCCTTTCGGTTACTCCGACGTGCCGGTTTCGAGCCTCGATCCGGATCTTATCATCACCCATTTCGATGAGTTGACGCCGGATCTGGTGGAAACGCTGTTGCGGGAATATGCGGAGAAAGTCGCCGTCTGAAGCTTGGCGATCAGGCGTATGTCTTTGCGATCGCGGCCCCCTCATCCGACCCTTCGGGCCACCTTCTCCCCACTGGGGAGAAGAGGGAGAGCAAGTTGCTTTCGCTCGTTTCCACAAACGGCGCTTTCAGGAAGGGCGAGACGCCGCCACGATTCCGCTTCTCCCCGGCGGGGAGAAGATGCCGGCAGGCAGATGAGGGGGCCACACAGCACGCCCTCTCCTCTTAGTTCTTGCACGCAGACACCCCAAGACAGACCGGGCGGCCCAAAGACCGCCCGCCAGCATCACTAATTCAGAGCTAATTAGATCTGCGCCCCACGCGCCTTGGTCGTCGCGTCGAAGGCCTTGTCGACATAGGCGTCGCGGCCGTAGACGTCGTCGAAATATTCCACCACGCCGTCCTTGTTCGGCCAGGCGGTGAAGTAGGAGACGTAGACCGGGATCTTCTGCGGCACGCGTACCGCATGGTTCTGTCCGCTGGCGATCTGCTTGGCGACGTCGTCGACCGTCGTGCCGAGCACGGCGGCCGCCATTGCGCGCGGATCGGCAAGGCGTACGCAACCGTGGCTCAGCGCCCGCATGTCGCGCTTGAAGAAGCTCTTCGACGGCGTGTCATGCATATAGATCGCGTGGCTGTTCGGGAACAGGATCTTCAGTTCACCGAGCGCATTGTCGCTGCTCGGCGGCTGGCGCACCGAAACATTATTGGTCGAGCCATACCAGTCGACGCTCGACGAGGCGACAGCGTGGCCGTTCACCTCGACCTCATAACCGAGCTGGTCGAGATAGTTCGGATCCGAGCGCAGTTTCGGTAGCATCTCGTTGATGATGATCGACTGCGGCACGCCCCAGAAAGGGTTGAACTCGACCGTCTCGATTTCGTCGTCGAAGAAATAGGTCTGATTGTTCTTGCCGCCGACCACCACGCGCATCGACAGCTGTTCCTTGCCGTCATTGTGGTAGTAGACCATGTAGGCAGGCTGGTTGATCATGACATAACGGGAGCCGAGATCTTCCGGCAGCCAGCGCGCCTGCTCCATGGCGACGATGAGCTTGTCGATCTTCGAGGCATTGGTGTCGCCGCCGGTCATGGCGCGCACGGTCGCCTGGCCGATGACGCCATCGGCCTTCAGCCCACGCTCCTTCTGGAATTCCTCGACCAGCGAAACGATGTCAGGCGAATAATCGATGCTGCCGGCGTAAGCAGCAAGCGTTGCCGCATGATCTGTCCTCAGCGTTTCGGAACCGTGCTTGCCGATCGCCTTGACAATATTGGCGATCTCCCGCGAGCTGTCGCCAGGCCTCAGCAGCCTGTCGAGCGAAACGACGATTCGCTCCTCATTGCCGCCGTCGGCGGCGCGAAGCTTGGCAAGCTCCGCCTTCAGCGCCTGGAATTGCGAACTATCAGGCGAGCGGCTGGCGATATAGGCGCCGACATCGGGGCTCAGGCGGGCAAGCTTCAGCACCGGGGCCAGGTTGACCACCTTGCGCTGGAAGTCGTGATAGCCGGAGATCTTGTTCGGATCGATGCGGCCACGCACCGTGTCCTGGACGAAGGCGAGCACCTTGGCGGAGAGATCGAGCTCGAACTGTGTCAAAGCCCGGTCGCGGAAGGCGGGATCGGGATTGGCCGGGTCGATATCAGGCGTCTGGACGGCGTAGTCCGCCGGGTCGAGGCCGACGGAGGCTGCATCGGCAAGTACCAGCATCGCCGACTTGGCGCGGTCGTTGACCTGATTGCCCTCGACCCAGACGAGCGGATTGCGGCTGTCGCCGTAATAGGCTTCGAGCGCCTTTGCGACGTCGGCATTGGCGCGCACCTTAGCCTGCGCCAGGAAACGGCGCTGCACGGCCGGCTCGGCGCTGGCATCGCCGCTGCCCGAAACATCGGCGACCGCGCCGGTGACGACGGGATCGGCGAACCTGCCGGTATCGACGAACTGCAGCGTCTCGGTTTTATAAGTATAATAACGCGGACCGCTCACCTTCGGCAGCGGCGCTTCCGGATCGAGCCCGCCGAGCGATCCGCCGACGCCGCCGCGCGGGCCTACACGGCCGGGCGGCATCTGGTCCATGAAGATAGTGCTCTGGGTCCGCTGCCTGTCGCCGCGCAACATGTCCATCAATGTATAAGCATGCGCGGGTGCGGCACTCATCATTGCCACGCCGCAGGAAATTGCCAATGCGGATGCCGCGCTTTTCAAAACGAACGTCATATATCTTCCAGTCCCGGTGTCATGCTGTTCTTGTCACGAGCGCAAGGCTCAAGCTCAAATCCCGCGAAACTCAAGCAGCGTAGGGCCTCATTGATCAGAAACCGGCCTGCGCCGCCAGCGCCGGCGGACTCAAATTTGTGTGACGGAGATCCTGCACGGCGCCGCCCAGCAGTTCACACAAAATTATGAAATTATTGGTTAATTTTTTACCGAATTTTCGCCGCCAGACCAGTGCGGCGAAAACGCCAGGATGCATAAAATTTCCAAAGTGGCTTAAAAGGCACGCCGAAAAGCCTGCGCAAACATGACTTCCGGTTTCAATATTTCGCACGGCATCCAGTTTTCTTGTCGGACTTTCCAACCTATAAGACCTCATCTTTCGAAGATGCCCGAAAACAGCATGTAAAGGGAAGGCAAGGCTGATGACCGCAACCCGCACCGAAACCGATACTTTTGGCCCGATCGACGTCGCCGCCGACCGATATTGGGGCGCCCAGGCCGAACGTTCGCTCGGCAATTTCAAAATCGGCTGGGAAAAGCAGCCGCTGTCGATCGTGCGTGCGCTCGGAATCGTCAAGCAGGCCGCCGCCCGCGCCAACATGTCGCTCGACCAGCTCGATCCTGGCCTCGGCAAAGCGATCGTCGACGCCGCCCAGGAGGTGATCGAGGGCAAGCTGAACGACCATTTTCCGCTGGTCGTCTGGCAGACCGGCTCAGGCACGCAGTCCAATATGAATGCCAACGAAGTGATCTCCAATCGTGCGATAGAAATGCTCGGCGGCGTCATGGGTTCCAAAAAACCGGTGCATCCGAACGATCACGTCAATATGAGCCAGTCGTCGAATGACACCTATCCGACGGCCATGCACATCGCCTGCGCCGAGCAGATCGCCCATCACTTGCTGCCGGCCCTGAAGCACCTGCATGCCGCCCTCGACATGAAGGTCACCGAATTCAGTCACATCATCAAGATCGGCCGCACCCACACCCAGGATGCGACGCCGCTGACGCTCGGCCAGGAATTTTCGGGTTATGCCGCCCAGGTCGGCTCCGCCATCAAGCGCATCGAAATGACCCTGCCCGGCCTTTGCGAGCTCGCCCAGGGCGGTACTGCCGTCGGCACCGGCCTCAACGCGCCGGTGGGCTTTGCCGAAAAGGTCGCCGAGGAGATCGCCGCCATCACAGGCATGCCTTTCGTCACCGCGCCGAACAAGTTCGAGGCGCTCGCCTCGCATGACAGCATGGTCTTTTCCCATGGCGCCATCAATGCGGCAGCCGCCGCCCTCTTCAAGATCGCCAACGATATCCGCTTGCTCGGTTCCGGCCCGCGCGCCGGCCTCGGCGAGCTGGCGCTGCCGGAAAACGAGCCCGGCTCCTCGATCATGCCCGGCAAGGTCAACCCGACCCAGTGCGAGGCGCTGACCCAGGTCTGCATCCATATCTTCGGCAACAACGCGGCTTTGACCTTCGCCGACAGCCAGGGCCATTTCGAACTCAACGTCTACAATCCGATGATGGCCTATAATTTCCTGCAGTCGGTGCAACTGCTCGCCGACGCCGCCGTCTCCTTCACCGACAATTGCGTCGTCGGCATCGAGGCGCGCGAGGACAATATCAAGGCAGGCCTCGAACGCTCGCTGATGCTGGTGACCGCACTCGCCCCGAAGATCGGCTACGACGCAGCCGCGAAGATCGCCAAGACGGCGCACAAGAACGGCACGACGCTGAAGGAAGAGGCCCTCGCCAGCGGCCTGGTGACATCGGAAGAGTACGACGAGATCGTGCGCCCGGAATCGATGATCGGGCCGAAGTAGGAAGGTCGCATAGGCCACAACCGCTCATCCGGCTGCCGCCACCAACCGGGGTCGAGCCACAGGTCTCGACCCGTCCTTCGGACCCCGCTCGCGGGGAGAAGGAGATATGCCGCAACGCCTCGACTCCCTCCAGCCTATAGCAAGGCAAACAGCGAAAAATTGTCCATCACGACGGAATTGCCCATGAAGTCGAAACGGATTTCTTCGATGTCTTCGAGATTGACCTCGAGAGTGGGGCCGGTGACCTCGAGCTCCTGCTGATAAACGATCTGGCCGTCGTTCAGCGCGGTGAGCGTCAGGTGAAAGGGCGCTGCCGACAATTCGGCAATCGAAACGCTCTGAAAGGTGAATTCCCCGCCATCGAGCATTTTCAAGCTTACGGGCGCAGAACCCGGCGATAGAACGGTATCGCTGAAACCGTCCTCGGTGATGGCGTCGACACCCGGGATGGTATCATAGACATACCCGTTCAGAAGCGTCACCTCGTGGCTTCCATTCACCGAGAGCGCAAAGTTGCGATAATCAGGCAGAGAGAAATTATCGGCCCTCGACGTGACGCCCAAATCGTCGAAATCCAGGATTTCGTGGTATTTGTCGCCTTCGTTGACGCCGTCGATCGCGAGCGTCAGCACGCCGAGGTCCGTGCCTCCTGAGCCATCGGACATCTTGAAGCTCAGCTTCTCGATGAGCTGATCGTATTTCGTTAAATTTTTCACGACGTCGAGCGTGTAGTCCAGCTCGTACTCGAAGTGACCGTCAGGTTTCAGTCTGAAGGTTCCGTATTCGCCCCTTATGATCGTTTCGTGGTCAGGTCCATGTTTGGCGTCGATACGCACGCCATTGACGAAGCGAACATACATGTCCGCTCCCTCGGGATCGCTGGAGAGGCGCAGCAGATTCCCGCGGATCCAATTGTCTTCGAAAAAAACGAGAAGGTCGTCGACAGCAGTTGGCTTTGCATTTGTCATTGGAAGCCCCGGCAGGTTAACGCTGCCGGGAATATGAACTGGCCGCGGACCGAAGGCAACCTGAAGTCGTCTGTTTCGCGACAAATGTCGATTTCGCCTGTTCTTTCACTCGCTTACCGCGTGTGACGTGCCGACTGCAAAACGCGGCACGACATGCCCCCCACTCCAGAGTCCGCCGCATCCCGATTGCATTTGCCCCGTGGCGGATTTAGACCGCTTCCAATCTAGCGACGCCCTACCAGAAAGGTCACTTCGATGGCTGACGATCTCTTTCCCCTCGGCAAGGATGCCACCCCCTATCGCAAGCTCAGCGGCGACCATGTCTCGGTCGACACGTTCAAGGGCCAGGAGATCCTGACCGTCGAGCCGGAGGGGATCCGGCTGCTCGCCGAAACCGCCTTTGCCGACATCAACCACCTGCTGCGTCCCGGCCATCTGAAGCAGCTCGCCTCGATCCTCGATGACCCCGAGGCAACGGACAATGACCGTTTCGTCGCCTACGACCTGCTGAAGAACGCCAATATCGCCGCCGGCGGCGTGCTGCCGATGTGCCAGGATACCGGCACGGCGATCATCATGGGCAAGAAAGGCCGCAGGGTCTGGACGGAGGGGGAGGATACCGCCGCACTCGCCCGCGGCGTCATGGATGCCTATGAGAAGAAGAACCTGCGTTATTCGCAGCTCGCGCCGATCAAAATGTTCGAGGAAAAGAATACCAGGAACAATCTGCCGGCCCAGATCGACATCTACGAGGAAGGCACCGATGCCTACGAATTCCTCTTCGTCGCCAAGGGCGGCGGCTCGGCCAACAAGACCTTTCTCTACCAGGGCACGCCTTCGCTCTTGACCCATGACCGAATGATCGACTTCCTTAAGGAGAAGATCCTGACGTTAGGGACGGCAGCCTGTCCCCCCTACCATTTGGCGATCGTCATCGGCGGCACCTCGGCCGAGATGAACCTCAAAACTGTCAAGCTCGCCTCTACCCGCTATCTCGACGAGCTGCCGACCGAAGGGTCCGAGAGCGGCCACGCTTTTCGCGATATCGAGATGGAGAAGGAAATCCACAAGCTGACCCAGCAGATGGGCGTCGGCGCCCAGTTCGGCGGCAAGTATTTCTGTCATGACGTGCGTGTCATCCGCCTGCCCCGCCACGGCGCCTCGCTGCCGATCGGCCTCGGCGTCTCCTGTTCCGCCGATCGCCAAGCCAAGGGCCGCATCACCCGCGATGGCATCTTCATCGAGCAGCTCGAAACCGATCCGTCTAAATACATGCCTGAGATCGACGAGGCGAAACTGTCGGAATCGACAGTGCGCATAGATCTCAACCGGCCGATGGCAGACGTGCTTGCCGAACTCTCCAGGCATCCGGTCAAGACGCGCCTGTCGCTATCAGGCACCATCATCGTCGCTCGCGACCTCGCCCATGCCAAGATCCGCGAGCGGCTGGAAAAGGGCGAAGGCATGCCCGATTACCTGAAAAACCACCCGGTCTATTATGCCGGTCCCGCCAAGACGCCCGCCGGCTACGCCTCCGGCTCCTTCGGCCCGACCACGGCCGGCCGCATGGACAGCTATGTCGACCAGTTCCAGTCCTTCGGCGGCTCGATGGTGATGCTCGCCAAGGGCAATCGTTCGCGCGCCGTGCGCGAAGCCTGCAAGAAGCACGGCGGCTTCTATCTCGGCTCGATCGGCGGACCCGCCGCCCGTCTTGCTCAGGACTGTATCCGCAAGGTCGAAGTATTCGAATATCCCGAACTCGGCATGGAAGCGGTCTGGAAGATCGAAGTCGAAGACTTCCCCGCCTTCATCGTCATCGACGACAAGGGCAATGATTTCTTCCAGGAGCTGAATTTGGGGTGACGGGGGCAGGCTGCGTTGCCGCCTGCTCTACCGCGGCTTCGCCTTGTCCGTCGCGCTGATATTCCGCGCCGCCACCGCCTCGCTCGCACTCACCACATTCCCGGCATCGACCCTCGCCAGGATCTCCGTGCGGAACGCGCCGGCGAAGAAGCCGGTGTGCTCCAGCAACAAGGTGCCGGCGGCGAAGACGGTGAAGGCAAGGATGGCAAAAGAAATATGGCGGGAGGTTTCCACGATCTCACGCCCTGGCTTGCAGGCTACGATCGGGTTTGCCACCAAGAAATATCAACCCGAAATACTGCCACTGCAATACGAAACGGCCAAAACCAGCTGTCGACAAGATGAATACGGTCTCCGGCAGAGAAGAACTGTAAGTTTTCCAGACAACGCTCCCGCTCAGCGAGTACGCACTGTGCCGCTAAAGATACTTTTTCCCGTGGAAAATCATAGGCCTGATCGAAGTATTGACCGATGGGGCATTTGTCGTATGTAATCTTTGGTATATATCGCTTTAATCTTTTCCCAAGAAATTTAAGCTAACAAATGGAATATTGCCTTTGAATATATGAGGAGTTCGCCGGATGAATACGGCTGTCGCGCCCAAGGTGCAGGTTCCCGACGTTGCGGGTCAGATCACCTATGCCATGCGCTCCATGGGCGTTGCGCCGATACCGCGCAATTACGAACTCTTCTACGAGGCCTATATCGGCTCCAATCCAGCCCTGACCCGTGAGCTCGCGGCCCTCGGCGGCCAGGTGACCCAGGCCGAACTCGATGCGCTCGGCGCGCAGCACTTCACCCACAGCCCGGCCCGTGTCTTCGACGATGCCCATACGCGCATATCGGGCGAACTCGATGGCCTGCTGCGCATTCTCAAGCAGGAGCAGAGCTCGCTCGAAAGTTATACCAGGCTGCTCGGCGAAACCCACAAGCGCATTACCTCCAAGAGCAATGCCAGCGTCGAACTGATCGAAAACGCCATCGATCTGCTGAGCCAGGCAACCGGAGACACAATGGCGCATGGCGAACGCACCGTCGAGGACGTCGTCCAGCGCTCGCAGGAGATGGATCAGGTCCGCAAGGAACTCGACGAATACAAGCGCATCGCCAACACCGACTCGCTGACCCGCCTTTCCAACCGCCGCGCCTTCGACGACCGCCTCGCCGCCATCTTCGACAATTCGAGCATGCGGCCGGTGACGGCTCTGCTGCTCTGCGACATCGACAATTTCAAGAAGATCAACGACACCTACGGCCATCCGGTCGGCGACAAGGTGCTCGCCACCGTCGCCTCCGTCATCCGCAGCAATGTCCGCCGCGACATCTTCGTCGCCCGCACCGGCGGCGAAGAGTTCGCCCTCATCATCGATGGCAACACGCCCGAGGAAGTCACCGGCATCGCCGAGCGCATCCGCCGCACGCTAGAGACGACGCCCTTCAAGAATTCCCGCACGCGGGTGAATTACGGCCCGGTCACCGTCTCGATCGGCATCTGCATGGCCTCCAATGCCGAGGATGCCGGCGAACTCTACAGCAAGACCGACATCGCGCTCTACGGCGCCAAGAATGCCGGCCGCAACTGCACCATCCTCTATCAGGACGGCATGCAGAAGGATTTCACCAAGAGCTGGCTGATTTATAAGACGTGAGGGTAATCGGTCGCCGTGCGCACGCTGTCACCACAACGTGACGGCTTAGACTGTTGTCCGGTTCGCGCCGATGGCTCCCTTGTCCGCCAGGAGTCCGAGGGAACGGACGAGGTAGCCGCTTGCTCCCTCATTCCTGTGCCTGTCACAGGAATCCAGCCACCACGCGTCTGCGCGGTGAATAACTCTTTGCGACCGTGAAAATATCTTCCGCGCCCAAGCACTTGGGCACTGGATTCCTGTGACAAGCACAGGAATGAGGGAAGAGAGGTGGGTGTCCGCTTCTCGGCACCACACCCTACCACATCGTCTTCGCCGCCCGCCCCGGCCATTCCCGATCGTAGGTTTCCTGGTCGAAATCGCCGGTTGCGGCCTTCAGCATCTGCCCGGGCGTCGGCAGCTTTGCCGGATCGGCGAAGTGTTCTCCATTCCACAGCTCGGCCCGCATCACGGCGCGCGCGCATTGGAAATAGACCTCGTCGATCGAAATCACGACGACGGTGCGCGGATGTTTGCCGTCCATCTCGAAGCTTGAAAGCAGCGCCTCATCGTCGGAAACGACGCCGCGGCCGTTGATGCGCATCGTCGTGTTCGAGCCGGGGATCAGAAACATCAGCGCCAGGCGCGGATCGCGCACGATGTTGGAGAGCGAATCGACCCGGTTGTTGCCGCGCCAATCCGGCAGATGCAGCGTCTCGTCGTCGGCGACGCGCACCACGCCGCCAAGATCACCGCGCGGCGAACAGTCGAGACCCTCCGGGCCGACGGTCGCAAGCGCCGCAAACGGTGAGATCTCGATCATCTCGCGATAGAGGGGGGTCAATTGCTTCGTCACCTTGGCGACGGAGGCCGGCGAAAGCCCGGCGCCGTAGATCGTATTGAGCTCTTCGATGCTGCTGATGATTTTCATGAGGCGTCCCGCCGCGGCTTGATCTTCGCGACGGACGCTACAATGCCGCGCGCCTTGCCGGAAGCTCAAAAAACGGAATGATCTCCGCATCTTTTTTGATGCTTTCATCGGGCACTTCAACCACGCCTCGATCGCCGTCGAGAAACGCCGCGATCGCGGCAAGAACCGGCTCGGCGCCGATGATGCGCCGGTGGCCGAAGCCGTTCGCCCAGAACAGCCGAACGCCCTTCCCCGCTGCGCCATAGCGCCTGGCATGGAGAGACGACACCTCCTTGTCGTCCTCGGCATGGATGACGAGCACCGGCCGGCCGATGCCGCCCGCAGCCCCGCCGACGTCGAAATCCTCAAGTCTCCGTCCGGTGATGCGATGGACCTCGTTCTCCAGTGCCGCTTGCGCTGTAGGGCGAAGGCCGATCATCCCGCCGAAATCGGTAAACAGCGAGCCCATCTCGCTCGGCGCGCCGATCAGCACCAGTCTCTCGCCGGTGACAGGCGCCACACCAGGCAGCAGCCCCGCCGCCGAGACCATCAGCGCCGCACCGCCGAAGGAATGGCCGATAGCCGCATCGAATGCGCCGAAGCGCGCCTCGGCCGCCGCGATCGTCTCGACCGCAAGCCCCATATGCAGGAAGCGTCCGCCGGAACGGCCGTGGCCGGGAAAATCGAGCGCCACGACCTCCGCGCCCATTGCCGCAAGCATCGAGACGAGTTCGGCCATATATGCCGCGCTCGATCCCCAGCCATGTGTCACCAGATAGCGCTTGCGTTTACCCCTCGCCCCGCCGTTCAGCCGATAGGCATGCGCTTGGCGCCCGCCGGCAAGCCGGAGGGTGAAGCGTTCGGCACCGGCAAGCCGGAGCGCACCCGCTGCATGCACCGCTTTCGCCTTTGCTCCCTTCGGCTTTGTCGATGGCGTCCGGCAGAACAGCTGGAACGCCGCTTTGCCTGCCAGATCAGGAGAAACCGCCTGCAGAACCGAAAACCCGAGGCGGGTGACGTCAAGCGCAAAGTTTGCCATAGTGGGATTCCAAAAGACTGTTCAACACTGAACAATAAAGTACAACGATGAACAAAAATCAATCCCTTCCCTGGGATCATCCGCGTTTTCGCAGCTGGATCGCGGTGGCTCGCGCCTGCCAGCTGATGCAACAATCCCTGGCCCGCTCGCTTGCCGATCTCGATATCAAGCCGCCGCACCTCGATATCCTGGTCAATCTCTATCGTTTCGAAGGCATCTCGCAGCAGGAGCTGGCGCGCAAACTGCTGGTCGGCCGCTCCAATATGAGCATGCTCTTGCCGCAGATGGAGAAGCGCGGCCTGATCCTTCGCCGCGATGACGAGCGCGACAAGCGCGTGCTGCGCCTCTATTTGACGCCAGAGGGTCGGAAACTGAGTGAGGAAGCCATGGCCATCCAGACCGGCCTCATCGACCGCGTGCTGTCGGACGAGCCGATAGAGCAATGCATGGCGACTGCCGATTCGATGGAGCGGATCATCACTGTGCTGCTGAAAGATCTGCGCGACGAGGACTGATGTTCAATGCAGCGTCGGCGCCGCCTCCGTGCCCGTCAGCGAGCGGTATTCCCAGGCGGCGACGACGATCAGCACCAGCGTCGCCAGAATGCCCATCAGATAGACCTCGATGAAAGGCGCGACAAAGGCAAGCAGGATCAAAAACACCAGGCCGGCGAGATGCGAGAGCGGCATCCGCCCGCTGGTCGCGCCCTTGAACCAGAGATTGCCGATCAGGAATAGGCCGGAGCCGCCGAGCACGGCTGCGGCGATGCCGAGATCACCGGTTTCATGCGGATGCGAGAACATGAACTCGACCGCGACCGCATGGACGATGATGCCGGCAAGAATTGGGATATGTCCATAGGTGAAGGCCTGCCGCGCCAAGCTTCCCGGCGTCTCCTCATGCTCGATGCGGTGGGCGGCGCGCCCGTGGCCGAAGCGGAAGTAGAGCCACCACATGGCGACCGTGCCGATGAAGGCGGTGACGAAGACGACGCTGGTCAGCCCTGAGAACGGCAGCTCCGAAAAGGTGCGGCCGGACACGAGGATCGCTTCGCCGAGGCAGATGATCACGAAGAGTGCACAGCGCTCCGCCATGTGCGCGCCGGAAACGTCCCAGTCCCGCGCTGTCGAACGCCCAAGCCCCGGCACGGCAAAGCCCGCGGCGGGCCCGGCATATTCGATCGCAAGCGCTATCACCCAGGCGATCAGCCGGGCTTCATGCTCGAGCAGCCCGCCGGCGATCCAGAAGACGCCTGCTGCCACGAGCCAGGCGGTGATGCGGACGAAATTCAGCGTATTGGCGCGGTCGACGCGCGTCATCGCATAGGTCGTAAACAGCGAGCGCCCGACCTGCATCGCCACATAGGCGCCGGCAAACAGCAGGCCCTTGTCGCCGAAAGCCTCGGGGATGGAGGCAGACAGCAGCAGGCCGAGCATCATCAGCGCCACCAACATCCCGCGCACCGGCATCTTGTCAGGATCGAGCCAGTTCGTCACCCAGGCGGTGAAGATCCACACCCACCAGACGGCGAAGGTCATCAGCGCTGCTTCGGCTGCACCGAGCGGCGTGTAGTGGGCGGCGAGCGCATGCGAGAGCTGCGAGATCGAAAAGACGAAGACCAGGTCGAAGAACAGTTCGAGGAAGGTCACCTTGTTGCTGCTGGCGCTGCCCTTGGCGCGCAGCCAGTTCTTTCCGTTCGTTTTCGCCATATGGCCCCCCGATGGCTGGATTATGCATGGATTGAAAGTGATAGCGGCTCAGGTGAGCGTCAGCGCGGCTTCTCCGCCGTGTCGCGGTTCATGCCCTTTTCGCTCAGCTCGGCTTCGTAGGCCGAAAACAGCTCAGGTCCCTGTTCGCCGAGCTCGCGTAGATAGGTCCAGGTGTAGATGCCGGTATCGTGCATGTCGTCGAAGCCGATCCGGACCGCGTAATTGCCGGTCGGCATCATCGAGATGATCGCGACATTGCGTTTGCCCGGCACCGTCACCTTCTGCCCCGGCCCATGGCCCTGCACCTCGGCCGAGGGCGACAGCACGCGCAAGAGCTCGGCCGACAGGTCGAAGCTCTGGCCGTCGTTGAAGGTTACCACCAGCCGCTGCCTGTCTTTCGATACGCGAAGTTCGCTCGGCCAGATATCGCTCATCATTTTGTCCTCTTCTCATGCGAGGAGTAGGCGTTGATCTTTTTCGGCGCAAGCTGAAATTGGCATGCTCGCGCGGGCAGTTTCCCTTGACGCGACAACAGCATATGCCCACATTGACGAGAGTACGGAGATGCAGGTGAATACTAGAGTTGGAACGATAGGCAATGCATCGCCGCTGGCGGCAGGTGCGGACCCGATGATCGACCCCTTCGGGCGGGCGGTCACCTATCTCCGCGTCTCCGTCACCGACCGCTGCGATTTCCGCTGCACCTATTGCATGGCGGAGAATATGACCTTCCTGCCGAAGAAGGATCTGCTGACGCTGGAAGAGCTCGACCGGCTCTGTTCCGCCTTCATCGCCAAGGGTGTCAGCAAGATCAGGCTGACCGGCGGCGAGCCTTTGGTGCGCAAGAACATCATGTATCTGGTTCGCCAACTCGGCCGGAAGATCGGCGCCGGCCTCGACGAATTGACGCTGACCACCAACGGCTCACAGCTTTCTCGCCACGCCGAGGAGCTTTATGATTGCGGCGTGCGCCGGATCAACGTTTCGCTGGATACGCTCGACCCCGACAAGTTCCGCAAGATCACCCGCTGGGGCGATTTCGCCAAGGTCATGGAAGGCATCGACGCAGCTCAAAAGGCAGGGTTGAAGATCAAGCTCAACGCCGTGGCGCTGAAGGATTTCAACGATGCCGAGATGCCGGAGCTGCTGCGCTTCGCCCACGGCCGCGGCATGGATTTGACCGTCATCGAAACCATGCCGATGGGCGAGATCGAAGAAGACCGCACCGATCAGTACCTGCCGCTGTCGAAACTGCGCGCCGATCTCGAGGACCAGTTCACCCTTGCTGACATCGATTACCAGACCGGCGGCCCGGCGCGTTACGTCAGGGTCGAAGAAACCGGCGGCCGCCTCGGCTTCATCACGCCGATGACGCATAATTTCTGCGAGAGCTGCAACCGCGTGCGCCTCACCTGCACCGGCACGCTCTACATGTGCCTCGGCCAGAACGACGCCGCCGATCTGCGCGCCGCACTCCGCGCCACCGACGACGACGCCCTCCTCCACGCCGCCATCGACGAGGCCATCACCCGCAAACCCAAAGGCCACGACTTCATCATCGACCGCACGCATAACCGTCCAGCGGTAGCGCGGCATATGAGTGTTACTGGTGGGTGAAAAATAGGGCCGTACGCCTACCCGCACCACCCTCATTCCTGTGCACGTCACAGGAATGAGGGAGGCTGGGTTGATCCTCGCGCTAGATTTTCTGCCGTAGGTAGATGGAACGTCGCCTGCTGCAGGGCCGACCGTCCCCAAGCGCCAACCCATCACTCAGGCTTACGCGCACAAATCGCAAACCGGTCCTGCACCATGCGCTCGAGCCCGCGCAGAAACGGCATCTTGCGCGCCTGCGCCCAATGGATATCGGCGAGTTTGCGGTCGACGACAATATCCGTAAAGCCGGCTTGGCGCAGAAGATCGACGACTGCTTCAGCAGGCATCTGGCTGGAGAAATGCACGCGTGAGCGGATCTTCTGGTGCCGCGCCATCATCTCCGGCGACATGTGGCTCGCCGGCGGCTTGCCGGTCACCTTCGTCCAGAGCTTCTGCAGGCCCTTGACCCAGGTTTCCTTGCCCATATTGCCGTCGAGGATCAGCACCTTGCCGCCCGGCTTCAATACCGAGAACCATTCCTTGAAGGCCGAAGCCGGGTCCACCAGCGTCCAGACGAGATGGCGGTTGGTGATGACGTCGTAGCTGTCCTTGGGCTCCATCGTGTTCTCGGCATCGCCGGACACGAAGCGGATATCGGTGCCGCGCTTCTTCGCCTTGGCACGTGCCTGCGCCAGCATCGCATCCGACCAGTCGAGGCCGGTGACCGCAAAGCCGACATCATGCATCAGATGCGAGATGACGGCGGTGCCGCAGGCGAGATCGAGCGCCGCGCGCGCCTGCCCCTCGCCCAGATGTTTTCTGATCAGCCGCTGCCAGCCTTTCCGCTCCGCTTCCGAAAAGATTTCATGGCCGACGCTCTGGTCGAAGGTCGCCGCCCGTTCCGACCAGAAGTCGCGGATTTCGTCGCGGATCGAGTAGTTCGTATTCATGGAATTCATTTGAGGCACCCCGGCATCGGATCAGTTTGGAAACGCTCTAAAACATAGAACTTGATTCAGAAAGTCATATTTCTTATGCCTGCGGACATTATTCAGACCTCGGGGGAATTTCCAGATGAATTTCGTGAAAATACTCGCAGTCTCTGCGGCTGCGATGGCGAGCCTGATGCCGCTTTCGGCCTGGGCGCAATCCTTCACCGTCAAGGATGTGGCCGGCCGTGAAGTGACCTTCGACAAGCCGGTCGAGCGTGTGATCCTTGGGGAAGGCCGCATGCTCTACGCCGTCGCGCCGATCGAGAAGGAAGATCCCTTCGCCAAGATCGTCGGCTGGCGCAACGATCTCTGGACCACCGACAAGGACGGCTTCAACGCCTATGTCGAGAAGTTTCCGAAGGGCAAGGACCTGCCCTTCCTCGGCAACCTGACCGACGGCACGCTGCAGACCGAAACGGTTGTCAAGCTTCATCCCGATGTGCTGCTGCTGCCGATCGGCAACAAGGCGGCCGCTGACGAGGTGAAGCTTGAGGACATGCTGAACGGCATCGGCGTAAAGATCGTCTATATCGATTTCCGCGAGCACATCCTTGCCAACACCGAGCCGAGCCTGAAGATCCTCGGCCAGATTTTCGGCCATGAAGACCGCGCCGAAGCCGTCGCCGCCTTCTGGAAAGAGCAGCTGGCCCGCGTGACCGACAAGCTCAAGGCCGCCAATCCGCCGAAGCCGAATGTCTTCATGTACCGCGCCGCCGGCTTGGTGGAGTGCTGCGGCACCTTCGGTCCTGACAATTTCGGCCTGATGGTCGATTGGGCCGGCGGCCACAATCTCGGCTCCGATTTCCTGCCTGGCTATACCGGCTCGATTAATGCCGAACAGGTTGTCGCCTCCAATCCTGACGTCATCGTCGTCACCGGCTCCAACTGGAGCCAGACCAAGAATGCCAAGGACTTTGTGAATGTCGGCCCGAATGCAGCAGCCACCTTCGACGACGGCCGCAAGGCGCTGAACACGCTGATGGAAAACCCTGCCTTCACCGGCTCCCGGGCGGTTGCCGGCGGCAATGTCCACGCGATCTGGCACCAGTTCTATACCAGCCCCTACCAGTTCGTCGCCGTGCAGCAGCTGGCCAAGTGGTTCCATCCGAACCTCTTTGCCGATCTCGATCCCGATGCCACCTTCAAGGAATTCCACGAAAAATTCCTGCCGGTCGCCTACCAGCCGGGTTACTGGGTCGACGCCAAGGCGGGTCAGTAATCCGACATGGCCGAGATCGCCGCCATATCGATCGAAGCCGAAGCCGGGAGGGAGCGCTACCGCGCCCTCGCCCGGCGCAAGCTGCTGATCCTTGCCGCCATGACGGCTGCGCTTTGCCTGTCCTTTGCGGTCGATCTCGCCTGGGGCCCGGCCCGCTACAACCTCAGTGAGGTCGTCGCCGCCCTTCTCGACCCCTCCTCCGTTTCGGATCAGGTGCGGGCCGTCGTCTGGGACATCCGCATGCCGGTTGCCGTGATGGCGATCGTCGTCGGCGCGTCGCTTTCCGTCGCCGGCGCGCAGATGCAGACGATCCTCGCCAATCCGCTCGCCAGCCCCTTCACGCTCGGCATATCGGCCGCGGCAAGTTTCGGTGCCGCCCTTGCGATCGTCACCAGCGTTCCGCTTCTGCCTGTTGCAGCCGGCCTGCTGGTGCCGGTCAATGCCTTCATCATGGCGTTGATCGCCACGCTCTTCATCCATTTCGTCTCGCAGGCCCGCGGCGTCTCGGTGCAGACCGTTGTGCTGCTCGGCATCGCGCTGGTCTTCACCTTCAATGCGTTGCTCGCCTTCCTGCAATATCTCGCCTCAGAACAGGCGCTGTCGGCTGTCGTCTTCTGGACGATGGGCAGCCTCACCAAGGCGACCTGGCCGAAGATCTGGGTAACGCTTGCCGTTCTGCTGATCGCCCTGCCGCTCTTTGCCCGCAATGCCTGGGCGTTGACGGCGATCCGCCTTGGCGAGGACAAGGCTGCAAGCTTTGGCGTTAATGTCCGCCGCATCCGGCTGGAAACTATGCTTGTGGTCTCGCTGCTCGCCGCAGTCCCCGTCAGCTTCGTCGGCACGATCGGTTTCGTCGGACTCGTCGGGCCGCATATTGCGCGCATGATCCTCGGCGAGGATCAGCGCTTCTTCCTGCCGGGCTCGATCCTGTCAGGCGCACTGCTGCTGTCGCTGACCTCGATCGTCTCGAAGTCGATCATACCAGGTGTCGTCTTTCCGATCGGCATCATCACCGCGCTGGTCGGCGTGCCCTTCTTCTTCTCGCTCATCCTCTCGAACAGGAGCCGGTCGTGGTAGCGCTTCAGTTGCAATCGGTCGGCGCCTATCACGGCCGCAAGCTCTTCGTCGAAGACGTGACGACGCCGGTGATGACATCGGGTGAGGTCGTGGCGGTAATCGGCCCGAACGCCGCCGGCAAGTCGACGCTCTTCAAGCGCATCACCGGCCTGCTCAAGGGGCCGGGCCATGTCGTCGTCGAAGGCTCGAAGGCGAAAAACGCCATCGGCTACATGCCGCAGGATACCTCGGCAAATGCGGTGCTGACGGTCTACGAATCCATCCTGCTTGCCCGCAAGCAGGGCCAGTCCTGGGCCGTCAGCGACAGCGACCTGCGCTTCATCGACGAAATCATGAAAGCGCTCGATATCACCGCCATCGCCTTCCGCGATCTCGGCGCTCTCTCCGGCGGCCAACGCCAGCTCGTCTCGATCGCCCAGGCCCTGGTCCGCGAGCCGGAGATCATGCTGATGGACGAGCCGACCAGCGCGCTCGATCTTCACCGCCAGGTCGAGGTCCTCGATTTCATGCGCCGCCAGGCCCGCACCAAAGGCATGATCGTGCTGATCGCCATCCACGACCTCAACCAGGCGCTTCGCTTCGCCGACAAAGTCCTCGTCATCGCCAACGGCCGCATGCACGCCTGCGGCACCCCAAGGGATGTCGTCACCACCGAAATGCTGCGGGAGATCTACCGGGTCGAAGCCCGGGTGGAGAAATGCTCGATGGAGTACGACCACGTGATCGTGGATGGGACAGCGCATTGAGGATGGCAACCGCCAGCCTCATCAGTTGATCAATCGCTGCGCGGTAAACTTGTCCGTAACAAGCATGTCGATGACCCCCACACGGAGCGCGCCTGCAATCGCGTCAGTCTTTTTGGACCCGCCGGCAAGAGCAATGACCCGGTCCACCCGTTCGAGATCCTCGAGTGGAAGCCCTATGACTCGGTCGTCCAGAGGTGTCTTGACCGGCTTGCCGTTTTTATCGAAGAAGCGAAGCGAGATATCGCCGACGGCTCCCGCTTCCGCGAGATCAGAGAGTTCGCGAGACGAAAAGATGTTGCCGGACCGTGCGAGAAGTTCGGACGGTTCGACTGCTCCGATTCCGACGATCGCAAGCGTTATGCTGCCGAACAAGTCCATCGTCTCCCGAACGTATGGATCGGCCTGCATAAGAAATTTTGCCTCTCTGGACGTCGTAACGCCCTGCACAGCGAGCAGTTTTGGCTCAGCGCCAGTCAGCCGAGCAAGCCGCGTCGTAAGCTGCGTCGCATGCGTCTGCACTGAAGGATCGCCCATGCCTCCAAGGGTTTGGACGACGTATTTCGCCTGAGCGCTCTTCAGGGGATGAATGTTCTCGACCATCTTGGAGATGGTCTGGCTCCAACTCGAAACGCCGATGATCTCCCCTGGCGCTAGCGTTACCTCCAAGAGATGAGCCGCTGCCTCTCCGATACGGGCCATGATGGCTCCGTCCCGATCTTCCGTACACTCAACGACGATCGCCTCCGGCAAATCATATTTCTCGCGAAGTGCGCTCTCAAGCTCGCTGTAGGTGCCAACGGGAGGGGTCACGCTGGTTCGCACAATATCTTCGGCCTCGGCACGCTTGAGCATGCGCGACACCGTCGCCTGCGACAGGCGAAGGTGCTCTGCGATCTCCGCCTGTCGCCGTCCCTCTAAGTGGTACATTTGGGCGACCCGTGAGATGAGGCGGAGTTCATTGAGGCGAGTCATCGCTAATCCTAGGGTGAATTTTTATTCATCATTAGCCGTTGTTTCGCGTGCCGTCGAGCGGGCAAGTGCATCATTCCAAGTATCCAGAAGCACCACTCGATCCACGGGTTCCGGGTCAATGATATGTGAGCTGCGGGGCAGCTCTGCGATAACCTGAAGATCGCTCCACAGGCCAAGTGAGAGACCCGCGAGATATGCGGCCCCCAAAGCCGACGCCTCGGGTGCTTCGCATTGGATCACGGGATGTTCGATGAGGTTCGAGACACATTGCATCAGGAAGCGGTTTTGGCTCGGTCCGCCGTCTACATAGAGCGCCCCGAGCTCGCCGCCGCTTTGTGCTCGCATGGCGGCGATCACGTCGTGCACCTGGAGGGCGATCGAGTCGGTGACCGACCGCGCCATTTGTGCACGTGTCGTATTGAAGTTGATCTGGGAAAACAGGGCACGGGCGTCGGAATTCCAATAGGGTGCGCCCAGTCCCACGAATGCTGGCACGAAGCCCGGTCCGCCCGGTTCGGCGCTCGCCGCAAGTTCGACAAGGGCCGCCACGTCCGAAAGGCCGAGAATGCCTGCCATCCAGGGGAGACTGGCGGCGCAAACGAGAATATTGCCTTCGAAAGCGAAAGTCGGCTTTCCATGGAGGCGCCATGCGACGGTCGTTGTGACGCCATTGCGTGGAGGAATAAATCGCGAAAGCGTCGTCATCACAGACGAGCCGGTTCCGAAGGTTACCTTGCCATCACCCGGCTTGAATGCTCCATGACCGAACAGCGCAGCATGACTGTCTCCGATCACGGCCATGATCGGAGTTCCATCCGGCACGCCTGGCAACCCTTGCGTCCTGCCGAAGTCGGCAGAGCTGTCGAGTACCTCGGGGAGGAGCGCGATATCCACGCCGAAAATCTCGCCAAGTTCCTCGCTCCATCTCTGCTCCAGGAGATCGAACAACTGGCTCCTGGCGGCATTCGAAGCGTCGCAAACATGCCGGCGCCCGCCGGTCAGGCAGTGGACGAGCCAACTGTCGACCGTTCCCAGCCGCACCGATCGCCCGGCCGGAATACGGTCGAGCAGCCATCGGAATTTCGAACCCGGGAACATCGGATCCAGCGGCAGGCCCGTGAGCGCCTGCACACGGTCAAGGTGGCCTTCGGCAATGAGACGTTCGCAATCCTGTGCCGTTCGACGGCACTGCCAGCTTACCACCGGCCCAAGTGCTTCTCCCGTTTCGGCGTCCCAAGCAGTGACTGACTCGCGCTGATTGGAAATCGCCACGGCCTCGACAGCCACGTCGGGGGTGGCCTTCAGGCAGGCGTCGATCGCCTCGCAGACGGATGCGTAGAGCCGGTGCGGATCTTGTTCGACCCAGCCGGGTTTCGGATAGGTGATGCCGACTGGAGCCGAACCTCTGCCAACAATTTCTCCCTTTTCGGAAACCAGAACTGCCTTTGAATTGGTGGTTCCCTGGTCAATTGCCAGAATTGCCCGCATTCTATCCTCCCCAGATCAGACGGCAGCCGGGACGACAAAAAGCGTCCGGGCTGATCACGTCATCCCACTTACTTGCGCCTGATCAGCGACTGCGCGGCGTCGGCGATTGCGGACGGCGCCATCCCGAATTCGTCGAGCAGGAACTCTGCCGAACCGGTCGGAGCGTAGACGCCGGGAACGCCGAGACGTTTCATCGGGACCGGAGCATTGTCGACCACCACTTCGGCGACCGCGGAACCGAGCCCGCCAAAAATCGAATGCTCTTCGGCTGTGACGATCGCTCCGGTTTCCTTCGCCGCGGCGATGATGGCCTCCTCGTCGATCGGACGAACCGTTGCAAGGTTGAGCACTCTGGCGTTGATGCCGCGTTCTGCGAGGATCTCGGCGGCCTTTAAGATTCGATGAGTCAAAGTGCCGTTTGCGATAAGGGTGACGTCGGAACCCTGGCGAAGGAGGTTTGCCTTGCCAAGTTCGAACTTGTGACCCTCCGGAAGGAGATCAGGCACACCTACGCGAGACAGACGCAGGAAACAGGGGCCGTTATAGGCCGCGGCCCACTCAACCGCAGCAGCTGTTTCGATGCGGTCACAAGGCGCAATGACCGGAAGATTAGGCAGAACCCGCGTCCAGGCGAAGTCTTCGATCGAGTGATGGGTCGGGCCGAGTTCGCCATACGCCATTCCGGAAGAAATGCCGACCAGCTTGACGTTGGCATTCGAATACGAAATATCGGCCTTGATCTGCTCCAGCGACCGTCCCGTTAGAAACGGAGCGGCGGCGCACACGAACGGAAGGCGTCCGCCATTGGCGAGGCCTGCTGCAACCCCCACCATGTTCTGCTCGGCGATGCCGACATTGACGAGGCGCTCTCCAAATTTCGCCTTGAAGCCGCCGAGCTTGGAGGAGCCCACGGAGTCGTTGCAGACGGCAACGATCGTTTCGTTTTCGGCTGCCAGCCGCTCAAGCGTGGTGGCGAATGCGTCGCGGCAATCGTAGAGCTTGGATGCGTTTATTGACGCGTTCATTACACTGCCTCCGACAATTCTGCCAATGCGATTTCGTATTGTTCCTTGCTCGGTACCTTGTGGTGCCAGTCGACTCGGTCTTGCATGAACGAGATTCCATGCCCCTTGTTGGTGTGGGCCACGATGCAATGCGGTCTCGATCCCCGGTGTTCGAGGGCTGAAACGACTTCGCTCATATTGTTCCCATTGATCTCGGTGACTTCCCAATCGAAAGCTTCAAGCTTCGGACGAAGCGGGGCGAGATCGTTGGTTTCCGCCAGGGCGGCGCCCTGCTGGAACCTGTTGTGGTCGATCACCAGCGTCAGGTTATCGAGCTTGAACTGCGCGGCCGCCATGATCGCTTCCCAGTTGGAACCCTCCTGCATCTCACCGTCGCCGGTGACGACATAGGTGTGATATTTCGCGCCTGAGAGCTTGGCGGCTTTTGCCATTCCTATTGCGACTGGAAGACCGTGGCCGAGCGGCCCGGTATTCGTTTCGACGCCAGGAACCTTGTTGCAATTTGGATGCCCGTTCAGCCTCGAATGCGGCTGCAAGAAGGTGGAAATCTCTTCCTCCGGGATGAAGCCGCGTTTTGCGAGCGTCACATACAGAGCGCATGCAGTATGTCCCTTCGAAAGAACGAACCTGTCGCGACCGGGGTGCTTCGGCTGATCGGGCCAGACATTCAGCACACGAAAATAGAGGGCAGTCAAAATGTCGATGACCGACATTTCCCCGCCAATATGGCCGGCGCCCGCTTCAAAGACCGCCTGGAGATCGCGCAATCGGATCTCGCGAGCGACCCGCTCGAGTTCTGTCGTATTCATGGATTCCTCTCATGCATAAATATTCAATTATCAATATTTTTGCACAAGACACCGATTAGTCAAGTCCTTTAAGTGCTACACCAACAGTTGCAAGTCTAGAAATCCTGTTGACAGCCGGAAAGCAACTTGTTAATGAATTTTCCAGCATCAGTGAATATTTATTCGTAGAATGAATTAGCAATCAGCCTAGGCATAGGGAGGAACAATGGTGGCGCTCGATATCAATGAACACGGGCTTTCGTCCGGCGCCTGGTTGAGCAAGCTCAAGGGAGCCACCGGCCCGCTCGTGGGGCTGCTCTTGCTTTGCGTCTTCCTGAGCCTCAGCACCGACACGTTTCTTTCGGTTCGGAACGGTCTCAACATCCTCGATCAGATCACTGTCCTCGGCATCATGGCTGTCGGAATGACCTTTGTCATTCTGATCGGCGGCATCGATCTTTCCGTCGGCTCGGCACTCGCTCTTGCGATGATGGTCATGGGCTGGACTGCGAATGTCGCCAGCCTACCGCTGCCGGTCGGGATCGTTTTTGCTCTGGTCGCATCGGGCATTTCGGGCCTGATCGTCGGACTTCTGGTGACGCAGTTCAGGGTTCCAGCCTTTATTGCCACTCTTGCGATGATGTCCGCGGCTCGCGGCGTCGCAAATATGATCACGGACGGCCAGCAGATCGTCGGATTCCCCGACTGGTTCATGATGCTGGCAATCGATCGCCATTTCGGCGTGTTGACAGCCACTGTGTTTCTCATGCTTGCGGTTGTTCTTGCGGCCTGGCTTTTCCTGCACTTCCGGTCCGAAGGTCGCATGCTCTACGCGGTGGGAGGAAATCCGGAAGTCGCGCGCCTTGCGGGTATCAACGTTCCGCTCGTGACGATTGGCGTCTACGTCGCAAGTTCAGTCCTTGCGGGGCTCGCAGGCATCGTACTCGCCGCCAGGCTGGATTCCGTCCAGCCGTCCAGCGGTCTGGGCTATGAATTGGACACCATCGCAGCAGTCGTCATCGGCGGGACTTCGCTTTCGGGGGGGGCGGGCGGTATCGGAGGAACACTGATCGGCGTTCTTATCATCGGCGTCCTTCGCAACGGGCTCAATCTTCTCAACGTCTCGCCGTTCCTGCAGCAAGTGATCATCGGCATCGTCATCGTGCTCGCGGTCGGCGCGGAGACTATTCGTCGGCGTCGCGCCTGACGAGCGGGGTCCGCCGCGTCGGCGGACCAGGAATTCCGCTCCAAGGGTTTGGGGCGGATCAATACCCCGAGGGGGAGGACATACCCGAGGGTTCCATCAAACAACGGAGGAAATACAATGAAAATAGCGCGCACCATGCTCGCGTCTGCCGCCCTGCTCGGTCTCATGCTCGGCCCAGTACACGCGGCGGAACTGAAGAAGCTCGGCTTGGCGGTTGCCAACCTTCAGGCAAACTTCTTCAACCAGATCAAACAATCCGTCGAAGCCGAAGCCAAGAAGCGCGGCATCGAAGTCATCACGGTCGACGCAAAGGGCGACGGGCCGACGCAGGTCAACCAGATCCAGGACCTCCTGACCCAGAAGATCGACGCGCTGATCTACATTCCGGCAGGTGCGGCGGCTGCGACCGTTCCGGTCAAGCTCGCGAAGAGCGCTGGTATTCCGGTCGTGAACGTTGACCGCAACGCCGAGGGAGCACCGGGCGATACCTTCCTTGCAACGGATTCCGTCGCGTCTGCCAAGGCCGTGTGCGACTACATTCTGAAGGAAGGCGGCGGCAAGGGGAAGATGGTCATCATCCACGGCCAGAAGGGCACAACGCCGGAAGTCGATCGTTCGAAGGGTTGCGCTGAATCTCTCAAGGCATATCCGGACGTCAAGGTTGTCGCCGAGCAGTTCTCGAACATCTGGAGCCAGGACGAAGGTTTCCAGATCATGCAGAATATGCTGCAGGCAAATCCGGACGTTTCGATCGTGTTCGCCCAGGCCGACGGCCTTGCCCTTGGCGCCGCGCAGGCGATCAAGGTCGCCAATCCTTCCCAGAAGATCGTGGTTGGCGGCTTCGATGGTGACACCGCAGCTCTCGAAGCGCTCAGCAAGGGTGTCTTCAACGTAACGGCGACCCAGCAGACGCAGAAGATGGGCCGCGACGCGGTTGAAAACGCCGCCAAGCTTGTCGCCGGAGAAAAGGTGCCGCCGGTCCAGCTCCTGGATGCCACGCTGACAACCAAGGAAAACGTCGCAGGCTTCATCGCCAACCATCCGTAATGAAGTTGATGTCTTGAGGAGGTGTGCCGTGACTGATCCAGTTCTTTCCCTGAGGGGCATATCCAAATGGTATGGGCCGCTCCAGGTTCTGAAGAATGTCAGCTTGGACGTTTATCCCGGCGAAGTGGTTGCACTTCTCGGTGAAAACGGCGCAGGCAAGTCAACGCTATCGGGCATTATCGCCGGGTCACGCACGCCGTCCGAAGGATCAATGACATGGCTGGGGCAGCCTTATGCCCCGGCCACCCCAAGGGAAGCGATCGACAAGGGCGTTGTCCTGATCCATCAGGAGCTGCAGCTTCTGCCGCAGCTGTCGATCGCGGAAAACGTCTTCATCGGACGTTGGCCGATGAAGAACGGCGTCGTCGACCGCGCCCAGATGGTTCGCCGGGCCCAGGACCAGCTCGCTCGCTTGAACCTTCACATCCCTGCAACGCGGACGGTCGCCGGCCTTTCCACGGCAAATCAGCAACTCATCGAGATCGCCAAGGCGCTGGCTCTCAATGCAAAGCTCCTGATCCTCGATGAGCCGACGGCCGCCCTTGGCGGCGCGGAGACGGAAGCTCTTTTCGAACAGGTTCGGAAGCTTCGCTCAGAAGGTGTCGGCATCGTCTACATTTCCCACCGCATGGAAGAGATCAAGCGAATAACCGATCGGATCGTCGTTCTTCGCGATGGCGAGCGCGTGCAGGAATTCTCCGACAGCGCGACACCGGTGCGAACGATCGTCGAGAGCATGGTCGGACGCCCGCTTGACCGCTTGTTCCCTGCCCTGCCGGTTCCGACAGAGCATCCAGTACTCCAGGTGTCGGGGCTGTGCTCGCCGGACAACTCATTCCGCGACGTTACCTTCGATGTGCGCGCCGGGGAAATTCTCGGAATCGCCGGACTGGTCGGCGCCGGCCGCACGGAACTTGTCCGCGCCATTTCGGGCGCGGACCCAATCAGTGCAGGTTCGATCAAGCTGGAAGGCGAAGAACTCAGGCTGCGCGATCCGGCGGACGCGATCGCCAAGGGCATCGTGATGGTTCCGGAAGACCGCAAGGAGCAAGGCCTCGTTGTCGGGCACCGGATCGGCGAGAACATTATCTACGCCAATCTCGACAAGCTGGGCGGGCGTTGGATTACGCCGAGCGTCAAGCGCTCGTTTGCGGAGAAGGCAGTGGCCAAGTTCGGCGTGAAGGGCCGTGCGGAGCAATATGCCTCGGACCTGTCCGGCGGCAACCAGCAGAAGGTGGTCATCGCGAAATGGCTGATGCGCGATCCTAAGGTCGTCGTGCTCGACGAACCGACGAGAGGCATCGACGTCGGCGCCCGAGCCGGTATCTACGACATCATCGTCAATCTTGCCAAACGGGGCGTGGCGGTCATCGTCGTAAGCTCGGACCTCGAGGAAGTTCTCGGAGTCTCCAATCGCATTCTCGTGCTTGCGCAAGGCAAACAGGCAGGCATTCTCAATCGTGACCAGGCAAATGACGTTTCGGTCATGGAGCTAGCCACCATCTAAACAGACAGAAAGGAAGAGCGGTGTCCGACATCACTCTGAACGCCCCGAAGCTTTTCGATCTCAGCGGCCAGGTTGCCATCGTTACAGGAGCCGGGAGCGGCATTGGGCAGCGCATTGCCATCGGCCTTGCGCAATGCGGCGCCGACGTGGCGCTGCTCGACCGCCGAACCGACGACGGGCTGGCCAAGACGGCTGAACATATTCGCGCCGCCGGCCGCCGCTCGATCCAGATCGCGGCGGATGTCACCAGCAAATCTTCCCTTGGAGAGGCAATAGCACGGACCGAAGCCGATCTCGGCACGCTGACGCTTGCAGTCAACGCGGCAGGCATCGCTAACGCGAACGCCGCGGAAGAGATGGCGGAGGACCAATATCAGACGTTGATGGATATCAACCTGAAAGGTGTCTTTCTTTCCTGCCAGGCCGAGGCCCGCGCCATGCTCAAGAATGGACGCGGCTCCATCGTCAACATCGCTTCCATGTCCGGCGTGATCGTAAATCGCGGGCTGAGCCAAGCGCACTATAACGCCTCCAAGGCGGGCGTCATCCATATGTCGAAGTCCATGGCGATGGAATGGGTCGACCGCGGCATTCGCGTCAACACCATCTCCCCCGGATACACGGCAACGCCCATGAACACCCGTCCGGAGATGGTCCACCAGACCAAGCTCTTCGAAGAGCAGACGCCGATGCAGCGCATGGCAGCGGTGGACGAGATGGTAGGCCCGGCGGTGTTTCTGCTGTCGAATGCAGCAAGTTTCGTGACCGGCGTCGATCTTCTCGTCGACGGCGGTTTCTGCTGCTGGTGATGAGAAAGCTCATTGCCGCTGCTGGAAAGTGACCGATCTCGCTTCCTCCCTGGCTGAGATCGAGGCGCTGAAGGGACCAACGGGCAAGACGGCGTGCGATATCGCCGTCTTGCCCGCCCTTCACGCTGATCGAACGGGTTGTCGAACGGACCGAGGGCTCGGATCGTCATCGGCGCTCTAGACTGCCTGAATTCGCGACAACCGTTTGATCTCCAATAATGATCGCATGGTAGGTCGCACCCAGATTTGCTGTTTATCGACGGACAAGGAAAGAGCATGAAACGCTTTGAGCAGAAGACTGTCGTCATTACCGGGGGTAGCCGCGGCATCGGAGCGGCGATCGCCAAACGCTTCGCGAAAGAAGGCGCCAATCTCGTCGTCTCGGCCAATGAGGACCTGGTCCACGGCGTCGCCGAACAGATCCGGGCCGAAGGCGGCAAGGCGATCTCCTTCATCGGCGATGTCACCGACAAGGCAAGCGTCACCGCCCTCTACGATGCCGCCGAGAAGGAATTCGGCTCGGTCGACGTTTCGATCCAGAATGCTGGCGTCATCACCATCGCCCGCGTCGAGGACCTGACCGAAAACGAGTGGGACAAGGTCATGGCCGTCAACACCAAGGGCGTCTTCCTCTGCGCCCAGGAGGCAATATCACGAATGCGCAAGCACAAGCGCGGCGGCCGCATCATCAACACCGCTTCCGGCCAGGCGCGCGACGGCTTCATCTACACCCCGCATTATGCCGCCTCGAAAATGGGGGTCGTCGGCATCACCCAGAGCCTGGCCAAGGAAGTCGCGACCGAGAAGATCACCGTCAACGCCTTCTGCCCCGGCATCATCGAGACCGACATGTGGGCCTATAACGACCAGGCCTGGGGCAAGCTGCTCGGCAACTACGCCCCCGGCGAGCTGATGAAGGAATGGGTCGAGGGCATCCCGATGAAACGGGCCGGCTCTGGGGAAGATGTCGCAGGCCTGGTGACCTTCCTCGCCAGCGATGACGCCGCCTATATCACCGGCCAGACGATCAATGTCGACGGCGGCCTGATCATGTCCTGATGCAGGCGCCCAAAATTGCGTAGCGGTTTTGGGACAACGACATGCATCGAACAAAGAGCAAACCACCAGCGAAGTGCGGAAGGCGACACGGTCGTCGCCTCCGTGTGAACAGTGTGTCCATCGGCGTCAGGGCAGCTTTGCATTTTTGCCTGGTCGAGTGACCTTGCCATCCGCCTGTTTTTGATCCTATCTTTGAAGTGTTCTCAGGGCGGGGTGTAATTCCCCACCGGCGGTATCAGGAGCAATCCTGGAGCCCGCGAGCGCTTCCGGCACCTCCTGTCGGAAGGTCAGCAGATCCGGTGAGATGCCGGAGCCGACGGTATAGTCCGGATGGAAGAGGACAACACGGGCAGTCGCACTCCATCCCGGAGTCGGCCGACGTTTGTTCGCCCAAGGGCAGAAGGCTCGCTCACGGACTGAGCCGAGCAGACCATGTCAGTCAGCTGACATAACCCTTGAAAGGCCAGACAGCATGACTATCGCAACAATCGAAGATGCCATATCAGCCATTGCCAGCGGCAAGATGGTCGTCGTCGTCGACGACCAGAACCGGGAAAATGAAGGTGATATCGTGGTCGCGGCCGATGCCGTCACCCCTGAGGCAATCGCCTTCATGATGACCCACGCCCGTGGACTCGTCTGCATCGCCATGGAAGGCGAGCGTCTCGATGCGCTCGATATTCCGCTCATGGTGCCCAACAACACGGAATCGCACAAAACCGCCTTCACGGTCTCGGTCGATTATCTCAAGGGCACGACGACCGGTATCTCGGCTGCCGACCGCGCCGCCACCGTCCGCGCCCTGGTCGACGATCGCGCAAAGCCCGCCGAATTCGCCCGCCCCGGCCATATCTTCCCGCTGCGCTCCAACCCCCGCGGCGTGCTCGGCCGCCCCGGCCACACCGAAGCCGCCGTCGATCTCGCCCGCCTCGCCGGACGGATCCCCGCCGGCGTCATCTGCGAAGTCGCCAACGACGACGGAACCATGTCCCGCCTGCCCGAACTCACGCTCTTCGCCGAACGCCACAACCTCCCCCTCGTCACCATCGAGGACCTGGTCGCCTATCTCGACCGCCAGGCGGCAAAAGACATACGCGAAGTCGCCTGATCTGCGCAAAGCGGCCAGCCCCGTCCTTCGAGGCCCCTGCGGGGCACCTCAGGATGAGGCTGGAGAGAGGTTGCGACCTGGTTCAACGGGAAGCGCAGCGGCATGGCACACGGACCAGCCCTCATCCTGAGGCACGCAGGCCGCAGGCCGCAGCCTCGAAGGACGAGGGCGGGTGGCTGGGTCCCAGACGCGCACGGCTGGTTGCCACAGCACACCCTATTTCCTGCCCCTATGTTCGGCTGATCGAAACCCCACCATCTGCCAGCATCGCCGTGCCGGTCACGAAGCTCGACATGTCGGAGGCGAGGAAAAGCGCCGCATTGGCGATCTCGTCGGGTTGCGCCATGCGTTTCAGCGCATGCAGCCCCTCCACGAAGGCGAGCACCTCCGGCGTGGCATCAGGCGCGTTGGTGATACTGGCGGGCGTGTCGGTGCCGCCGGGAAGCAGCGCGTTGACGCGGATCTTCTGCGCTCCGAGTTCGGCGGCGAGCACCTGCACGAAGCCGATCAGCCCCGCCTTGCTCGCCGCATAGGCGGCCATGCCAGGCATGCCGACGGTGTGGCCGACAAAGGTCGAGGTGAAGATCAGCGATCCGCCGCCTTTCCCCATCGCCGCCGACTGGTGTTTGGCGCCGAGGAAGGCGGCGGTGAGATTGGTCTCGATCGTCTCGCGCCAGCCCTCCACCGACAGCCCGGCGACCGGCCCCATCTCACCGATGATGCCGGCATTGTTGAAGGCGATGTCGAGCCGGCCGAAACGCGAGACTGCCGTTTCGACAAGCCTTTCCTGGAGCGCCTCGTCCCTGACATCGCCTGATATGGCGACGGCCTGCCCACCCTCCGCCTCAATTTCCGCGATGACGGCGTCGAGCGCGTCTTGTCGCCGGCCGGTGACCACGAGCTTGGCACCTTGCCGTGCAAAGAGTTTCGCCGCTGCGCGGCCGATGCCTGAGCTTGCGCCGGTGATGATGGCGATCTTGTCGTTGAGAAGTGTCATATCGGTCTCTCCTGGTTTGTTGCCAGATTTGACATGCTCAAACATCATGCGATGCAGCCACCCGTTTCCCGCGCAGGACGAGAAAAACGCCTATGGCCGAACCGGCAGCGCGACGGCGCGTCCTCATCGACGCCTTGATCACGGCGTCGGAAACATCGGAATTCGCCTTATAAAACCGAGATTTGCCGAGACCTTCATCCACACGCCTGCATTGAGGTCAGTGCCGTTGTGCACCGCATCATCGATTTATGCCTGGTGTGGCATTCATCCGATTCCCTTCATGCGTCTTCGCGATTAAAAGGAGCGCACAGGTAACGGGAATCTCTTCATGCCGCGGTCACGCAATACTGAGGGCGCCATCTATATGAGCATGGCGATGGCCGGCTTTTCCGCAAGCGACGCTCTATCCAAATCGGTGATCGCCTATATGAACGCCGGCGAGATCATGTTCCTGCGCGGCCTCTTCACCAGCCTGCTCGTCTATCTGATCGCCTGGAAAATGGGCGCGCTGCGCTCCTGGCGCATCATGCTGCAGCCGATGATCATCTTCAGGATCATCTGTGAGACGCTCTCCGCCGTCACCTATATCACCGCGCTCGGCATGATGCCGATCGCCA
Organism: Rhizobium sp. SRDI943; assembly: GCF_057653695.1. Classification (NCBI taxonomy): domain Bacteria; kingdom Pseudomonadati; phylum Pseudomonadota; class Alphaproteobacteria; order Hyphomicrobiales; family Rhizobiaceae; genus Rhizobium; species Rhizobium sp. SRDI943. The sequence continues at coordinate 2,302,054 of NZ_CM172787.1, forward strand.
ATGCCTCGGCGATCCTGCAGTCGCTGCCGCTGGTCGTCACCTTCGGCGCTGCCCTCTTCTTCGGCGAGCCGGTCGGCTGGCGGCGCTGGTCGGCGATCCTTGTCGGCCTCGTCGGCGTGATGATCATTATCCGTCCCGGCCCTGAGGGATTCACCGCCGCCGCCCTCCTCTGCGTCGCTGCGGTGCTGACGACGGCCGGCCGCGATCTCGCCACCCGGAGCATCAGTCCGGAAATCCCCTCGCTGATGATCACCGTCATCACCGCCATATCAGCCTCCTTCTTCGGCGCGCTGCTCATCCCGGTGCTCGGCGGCTGGCAGCCGGTCAGCGCCGCTGCCCTTGGGCATCTCGCACTCGCATCGGTGCTGGTGCTCGTCGGCTACCAGTCGGTCATCCTCGCCATGCGCACCGGCGAAATCTCTTTCGTCGCGCCGTTTCGCTATACCAGCCTGATCTTCTCTTCTGTGCTCGGCTTCTTTTTCTTCGCGGAAGTGCCTGACAGCTGGACGCTCGTCGGGGCTGCGATCGTCATCGCCTCCGGCCTCTATACGTTCTATCGTGAGGCCAAGCGCCGTGTGTCGCCGATTGCGCAGGAATCCGCGCCGCGTGCGCCGGTTTGAGGAAGGATGATGGCTCAATTCTCGTTGGATAAATCTCATATAGCGGGCGTCGTATTGGCCGGCGGCCGTTCGCAGCGCATGGGCCGCGACAAGGCAGGCATGATGCTTGGGGCCGAGAGCCTGCTCCGCCATGTGCTGACCCGCCTCTCGCAGCAAACTTTCCACGTTGCCGTCAATGCCGATGCCGCCGCCGAGGGTGTGCCTGTCATTCCCGACCGTTTTCCCGGCAAGGCCGGGCCGATGGCCGGTATCCATGCCGCCATGGTCTATGCCGCCGGTCTGCCCTCGATCACCCATGTCGTCACCGTCTCGGTGGATTGCCCGTTCTTCCCGGCCGATCTCGTCGCCCGGCTGGCGGCCGCGGTCGAGCACGCGTCACAGATCGCAATTGCCACCTCCGAAGGCCGTAGCCATCCGGTCTTCGGGCTCTGGCCGGTGACGCTGGCCGCCGATCTCGAAGCCTGGATCGCCACCGACGAGAAGCGCCGTGTGCGCGACTTCCTGTTGCGGCATGACGTTACGGAAGTGGCGTTTCCGCTGCATCCGACCCGCGCCAGCCTGCTCGATCCCTTCTTCAACATCAACACGCCCGACGATCTCGTCGAGGCGGAACGCTGGCTGGAGGCCCTTCGCGTATGACTGCACCGAAAATCTTCGGCATCGCCGGCTGGAAGAACTCGGGCAAGACGGGTCTCGCCGTCCGGCTAGTGACGGAGTTCACCCGCCGCGGTTACAGGATCTCGACGATCAAACACGCCCATCATGATTTCGACATCGACAAGGTCGGGGCCGACAGCTACCGCCATCGCCAGGCCGGCGCCCACGAGGTCACCATCGTCTCCGGCACCCGCTACGCCATCATGCACGAGCTGCGCGGCGCCCCCGAACCTGAGTTCGAAGAGATCCTCGCCCGCCTCGCCCCCTGCGATCTCGTGCTGATCGAAGGTTACAAGCGCGAGCCGATCCCGAAGATCGAGGCCCGCCGCCTGGAAGCGGCAAATCGCGAACCGTTGGCGCCGAGCGATCCCCATATCTGCGCCATCGCCGCCGATCATGCCGTCACCTATACGGCCCTGCCGGTCTTCGATCTAGACGACACAGGCGCCATCGCCGATTTCATCGCTGACATCGTTGGCCTTGGACAGGCGAGGCTTTGAACCACCTGCGTTGCCGCCGGACCTCAGAAGCGGAACCGTTTCGCTTGCCATCGCCTTGGCGATTTCCTTGGCGAGCTGAGCCTGATCATAGGGCTTTGCTAATCTCGGAAGATCGATATCGGTGCCGGCAGGAAGATCGGCGTAACCTGTCGCCAGCACGATCGGTAACCCCGGATGAATGTCCCGCGCGGCCTGGGCAAGCTGTGCGCCGGTCATGCCAGGCATCGAATAATCGGTGATGACAAGGTCGAAATGCTGGCCGCTGCTGATCAGTTCCAGTGCCTGCGAGCCGGAATTTGCTTCGACGACCTCGTGGCCGAGATCTTCAAGCATGTCGACCGAACTCATGGCGATCAAGGCATCGTCGTCGACCAGAAGTATCTTCAGTCTGGACGCAGCTTGCGGAACGGGCAATTCCGCTTCGATCGCCCGCTCGGGGCGCCGTTCCGTCGCCGGAAGCCACAGCTCGGCGGTCGTTCCCACTCCAAGCTCGCTGGTCAGACGAAGTGCACCATTGAGCTGAACGGCCAGTCCGTGGATCATCGATAAGCCTAGGCCCGTGCCCTTTCCGAGTTCCTTGGTCGAGAAAAACGGATCGATCGCCTTCTTCAGCGTCTCCGCATCCATGCCGGTGCCACTGTCGGCCACCGCCAGCACCAGATAGGCCCCCTCGCCGAGAGCGCCGTCATCGCCGGGCACCTGCTCCTCGCGCAGCGATATGGACAGGGTCCCGCCATCCGGCATCGCATCGCGGGCATTGACCGCGAGGTTGAGCAGCGCCAACTCGAGTTGGTTCGCGTCGATCAGCGCCGGTGGCAGCGTCGCCGGCAGGATGGTTTCGATGCTGATCGAGGATCCGACCGAGCGCCGCAACAGGTCGTTCATGCCGGAGACCAGCTCGGCCAGATCGATGGGCTTGACCTGCAGATCCTGCTGTCTGGCAAAAGCCAGCAGCCGCTGCGTCAGCGCCGCCCCGCGCCGCGCGCCCTGGATCGCCCCGTCGACCAGACGCGTCGCTTTGGCATCTCCGCCAACGTGCTTGCCGAGCAGCTCCAGATTTCCGAGAACGACCATCAGCAGATTGTTGAAATCGTGGGCGACGCCGCCGGTCAGTTGGCCGATCGCCTCCATCTTTTGCGATTGGCGAAGCTGCTCCTCGGCTCTTTCACGCTGGGCGACTTCCTCAAGCAGGGTCTGGTGAGCGGCGTTGACCTCTTTGGTCCGTTCCCTCACGCGCTCTTCGAGGTTTTCATTGAGCCGCCTCAGATTTTCCTCGATGGTCTTGCGGACGGTAGTATCGGAGCAGACGCCGACGAGCTTCCTGGCGGAACCATATCTGTCGGAATAAAGCTGCGCATGGACCTCGGTCCAATGCAGTGATCCATCCGGCCAGATCGTCCTGTGCTCGATCGAATAGTCGCGTCCGGTATCGATCGTCTGGCGCAGGCGTGCCAGCACAAGGTCCCGGTCGTCGGGGTGAATGCTTGCGATCAGATCGTCGCGCGTGACATCATCATCCGGCTTTCGGCCGAAGACCGCTTTGCAGGTCGCCGAGGCCGACAAGGCCATCGAGGACAGCTCCAGCTCCCACGCCCCGAGACGACCGGCGGCAAGCGCCGTCTGCAACCGTCGCTCTCCTTCGCCCAGAGCCTCGAGCCGGGCTCGCGCTTCATATTGGCGCAGGCGCCCCTTCAATGCGGTCCGGGCAACGCTGATGAAGGAGGTCGCATGGAACGGCCTTTCCAGGAAAGTGACGTTGCCAAGAACCTCGGAAAGCCTGGCAGCGGCCGGATTTCGTTCAGGTCCCCCGCCGCGTTGGGTGAGAACGATGAACGGCAGGTCCGACCAGCTCGGCTGTGCTGAAACCCAGGCGGCGATCGGTTTGAGATCGCTCGAGCGAACGGCCTCTTCCGTCAAGACGCCAAGCGCAACGTCGTCGCTGAGCGATGACGCGAACATAGACAGGTCGGTGGCAGCAATCGATGCCAATCCGGCCTCATCGACCAACGATCTCGCCACCCAGGCATCACGACCGGCGGGGGTGTAGATCAATGCTTTCGGTTTTCCGGAATTAGGAATTGCCGCTGTCCCCGCCATCGGTCTTTAGGAGCGGCGTTGAGGTCGCGATAAATTCGGGAACGCCGCGAAGCACGCCCTGGAACCCGACGAGAGGATCTCCAAACCTCAACCCGGAGGCGTCGATACGATACTCGCGGATGGTATCCTCGTGAAAGCCGGTCCTCTTCTTGATCACCGAGACTGCCCGCCGCACCTTTCCCGCAGCCTCGAAGTAACGCAGCAGAATGACGGTATCTGCGAGATAGGTGACGTCGACAGGGGCTTTCATGTCACCGACCAGCCCGTGCTGGGCAACGGTGAGAAAGGTGTTGGCGCCTTGCCTGTTCAAATATTGCAGCAGCTCATGCATATGAAGGATCAGCGAATTCTCATCCGGCATCGAAGCCTGATAACCATTGATACTGTCGATGATAACGGTTTTCGCATCCGACTTGTCGACGCAGCTGCGCACGCGGTGGGCAAATTCGCCCGGCGACAGTTCGGCGGCATCGAGCTGTTCGATGTGGATATGACCGGCGTCCCGCATTGCTTCGAGATCTATTCCGAGCGCCTTCAGCCGCGTGAAGAGCAGGCCCAGCTCCTCGTCAAAAATGAAGGCCGCCACTTTCTCGCCGCGCGCGACCGCAGCCACCAGGAATTGAAACGAGAAAGTGCTTTTGCCGGTGCCGGCAGGACCAAGGATGAGTGTGCTGGAACCTCGCTCGAGGCCACCTCCCAGAAGAAGGTCCAGTTCCGCAATATTGCAGGAAATCTGATCGCGGGTGTAGCTCGACCTGTGTTCGGCGGCGACGAGCCGCGGAAAGACGATAACGCCGCCAGTCTGGATGATGAAATCGTGATAACCGCCTCGGAAGGCCTGACCGCGATATTTTATGACCCTTAGACGTCGGCGTTCGGAGCCGTAGTTCGGCGCCATCTCTTCGAGATGGATCACGCCGTGAACAACGCTGTGCACCGTCTTGTCGAGCACGTCGGAGGTCAGATCATCGAGCAGAAGGACTGTCGCGCCCTGCCGGGCAAAATAGTGCTTGAGCGCGAGGATCTGCCGGCGGTAGCGTAGTGAGCTTTGTGCGAGCAGCCTGATCTCCGACAGACTGTCGAGAACCACGCGACGTGGCTTGACCCGCTCGAAAGCGGCAAAGATTTCCTTTGTCGTCTCTCCGAGTTCAAGATCTGATGAATAAAGCAGGCTTTGCTGCTGGTCGGCATCCAGCAGGCTTTCCGGAGGCACGACCTCGAAGATCTCGATATTGCCATCGATCACCATGCCATGCGATGCGGCCCCGGCTCGGAGTTCGCTCTCGGTCTCTGAAAGGGTTATGTAGAGCCCCTGCTCGCCGAGCCGTGCACCTTCGATCAGAAACTGCAGCGCGATCGTCGTCTTCCCCGCTCCCGGGTTTCCTTCCAGGAGAAACACGTGGCCCGGCGAAAGGCCCCCCGCCAGAACTGTATCCAAACCGGACACGCCGGTCCGAGCTTTCGTGGCAGGTGCCGCAGTATTCATTCACTGTTTCCTTCGATTTCAAGTGTGAATTAGCGGCGAGTGATGGAATGTCAAATCACTGGCAGGCATGATTTCGCTTCCGACAAGAGCCGGTCACTGGTGGCTGCCTGTCCGGGCGACTCGAAACGGTGGGCGTTATGGTCGATAGCGAAGTGCATCGACGAGCAGAGCAAATGCCGGCGACGTATGCCGGCGGCTCGGATAGTAGAGATGGTAACCGGAAAACGGCAGGCACCAATCCTCGAGGACGCGCACCAGCCGTCCATCGGCTAGATGCGCGTCGACCAAGTTCTCCGGCATGTATGCCAGCCCCAGACCTGCCAGTACTGCGTTCAGCCGCAGCGCTATATTGTTGAATACCAATTGCCCTTCGACCCGAACCCTGAGTTCGCGCCCATCCTTCTCGAACTCCCATGCATAAACGCTGCCATAGGTCGGTAGGCGCAGATTGATGCAATTGTGATCCGTAAGCTCCTGTGGCGTCAGTGGTTTCGGCCTGGTGCCGAAATAGGCGGGAGAACCGACCACGGCCATGCGCATGTCGGGGCCAATGCGCACCGCGATCATGTCTTTCGCCACCTGTTCGCCAAGCCGCACCCCAGCATCGTAACGCTCGGCGACGATGTCGGTCAGACCGTAGTCGACAATGATCTCGACATTGATATCGGGATAATCGGGCAAGAGCTTTTGCAAGGCGGGCCAGAGGACGACATCGGCCGCATGCTCGCCGGCATTGATGCGGATGGTGCCTGCCGGCTTCTCCCGGAACGCACTCAAGGCCGCCAGCTCGCTCTCGATCTCGTCGAGCCGCGGTCCGATGGAGACGAGCAGGCGTTCGCCCACCTCTGTCGGCGCGACGCTGCGGGTCGTGCGTGTCAGCAATCGCAGTCCAAGCCGCTCCTCGAGCCCGCGGATGGTGTGGCTGAGCGCCGATTGCGACACACCCAGCTTGCCCGCCGCCTTTGTGAAGCTCTGTGCGCGTGCAACGGCGAGGAAGGCGATGAGGTCGTTGACGGCGGGGCGCGGCATTGATGAAACTTTCTCATGGGTTCTTGCCGTTTATACCATCTAATCGCGACCCGGCGCACGCCCTAAATACCTTGCTACTCGAGTGGACACGTCCACCCCGGCATCGAAAGGAAGAAGATAAAGATGGATATCAAGCGAAGCGGTTCGCAGCCTTCGGCCAAAGGACCAGCCGATTGGTTTACCGGCAGCGTGCGTGTCGACCCGCTGTTTGCCGTGACCAGCCCCGCACGCGCGGCTGGCGCCAGCGTCACCTTCGAGCCCGGCGCCCGCACCGCCTGGCACACCCATCCGCTCGGCCAGACGCTGATCGTCACATCGGGCTTCGGTCGCGTGCAGCGCGAAGGCGGTCCCGTCGAGGAGATCCGCGCCGGCGACGTCGTCTGGTTCGCGCCGGGTGAACGCCATTGGCACGGCGCATCGCCGACGACGGCGGTGACCCATATCGCCATCCAGGAACAGCTCGACGGCAAGGTCGTCGACTGGATGGAGCATGTCACCGACACGCAATACCAAGGTTAGAAAAGGAATTTCTATGCAGAAGCGTGAACTTGGAAAGAGTGGACTTCAAGTCTCGGCCATCGGTCTCGGCTGCATGGGGCTGAGTTACGGCTATGGCCCGGCGACAGATATTCAGGAAGCGACCGTACTGATCCGGCGGGCATTTGAACGCGGCGTGACCTTCTTCGATACGGCCGAGGCCTACGGCCCCTATAAGAACGAAGAGCTTCTGGGAGAGGCCCTCGCCCCCTTCCGCGAGGAGGTGGTGATCGCCACGAAATTCGGTTTCAACTTCGATGCCAATGGCGGCCAGAGCGGCATGAACAGCCGGCCCGAGCAGATACGCGCGGTGGCCGACCAGGCGCTGAAGCGTTTGAAGACCGATGTCATCGATCTCTTCTACCAGCATCGCGTCGATCCCGATGTTCCGATCGAGGATGTCGCCGGCACGGTCAAGGCGCTGATCGCGGAAGGCAAGGTCAGACATTTCGGCCTCTCGGAAGCGGGCGCCCAGACGATCCGCCGCGCCCATGCCGTCCAGCCGGTGGCGGCGTTGCAGAGCGAATATTCGCTGTGGTGGCGCGAGCCCGAACAGGAAATCCTGCCGACGCTGGAAGAACTCGGCATCGGTTTCGTGCCGTTCAGCCCGCTCGGCAAGGGCTTCCTGACTGGCGCGATCAGCGAAACGACCACCTTCGATAGCAAGGATTTCCGCAACGTCGTGCCGCGCTTTTCTCAGGAGGCGCGAAAGGCCAACCAGGCGCTCGTCGATCGTCTCGGAGAAATCGCCGCCCGCAAAAAGGCAACCTCCGCCCAAGTGGCTCTCGCATGGCTGCTGGCGCAGAAGCCCTGGATCGTGCCGATTCCCGGCACCACCAAGCTGCATCGCCTCGAGGAGAACATCCAGTCCTCCGAGATCGAACTGACGGCCGAGGATCTCCGTAGCATCGAAAGCGCGCTCGCCACGATCAAGGTGGAAGGCGATCGTTATCCCGCGCATCTGCAGGCAAGGGTCAACCGCTAAAAGCGACCGACGGGCCATGAAGGTGACGTCTTATCGCCAAGGCTAGAACACCAGAAGAGAATCGGCCGCAGTCACTTGCGGCCGATTCTTCATAGATTGGATCATTGTCTCGGGGCCGGTGCGTTCTCCTGGAAAGCCGGTATCGCCTCCAGTCTGGCGACAATCTTCGCGATATTCGGCCAGCGGGCGAGATCGAAGCCGAGGCGCCGAGCGCTGATCGCCTGCGGGAAGAGAAAGATCTCGGCAATACCAGGCTGATCCGCAACAGCGAAAGCCCCCTGCCTGTGGCCGGCGATCATCGCCTCGACCGCGGCCATTCCTTCACCGACCCAATGACGATTCCAGGCAGTAATGGCATCGGCATCCGCCTGGAAGACCTTGCCGAGATGCAGACCGATCCGCGGCGGCAGCAGCGCGTGGATCTCGGCTGCGATCGCAAGCGCGATCGACCGCGCCTGCGCCCGGCCTTCCGCGGTGTCAGGCAATAGCGGCGGTTCAGGCTTTATCTCATCGAGATATTCGACGATCGCCAGCGACTGGGTAATGAGGACACCACTATCCGTCAGCAAGGCGGGCACGAGCCCCTGCGGATTGATACTGCGATATCCGGCCTGCCGGCTCTCGGAATTTTCGCCGAGGATGGTGACCGGCAGCGCTTCGGCCATCAATCCTTTCAGGGCAAGTGCGATGCGGACTCGAGATGTCGCCGAGGAAATTTCGTTCTGATAGAGTTTCACTGTCTTTCTCCCTGGTGATCTAAAAGAACAGCTGGAGCGGCAGTCGCTCCCCTGAGGATGAAGCTGCGGATGCCGCCGTCACCAGGCCGGCAAGCGGCGACGGCTCCTGTGACGTTACATCGTAGATGCAGGGCGCTGCGAAAATCGTCGCCCCCAGAATGCAGATGATCATCAGTCTCATTGGTTCCTCCATCGACGAGGCCCGACTGGCCTCGTCATGTTTCCTTTTGGCGATCGATCCCATCTGTCAGGCAATGCTCAATTCGACATTGATATTGCCGCGGGTTGCTTTCGAATAGGGGCAGGTCCGGTGCGCTTCATCCACAAGCGCCCTTGCCAGATCCGCTTCGATGCCCGGAAGGCTGACCTTGAGGCGAGCCTGCAGGAAATAGTCGCCGTCGGTCGCCCCGAGATCGACCTCGGCGTTGACGGCGGCATCTGCAGGAAGCTTGACCTTCAGCTTGCCGGCAGCAATGCCGATCGCGCCGATGAAGCAGGCAGACCAGCCGGCGGCGAAAAGCTGTTCGGGATTGGTGCCGGCACGGTTGCTGCCCGGAGGCGAAAGCTTGATATCAAGCTGCCCGTCGTCGCTATGCGACGCGCCGTCGCGCCCGCCCGTCGTGTGGGTCTTGCCGGTATAGAGAACCTTGTCGATCTTTGTCATGGAACACTCCTTTGTTGCGTCGCTAAAGGCGACTGGCCGCGGTGCGCGGCCGGGTTGACGGAGTGTGGTTTGACCGACGGATATATCCGCCATGTTTCCGAAATCGCCCGAAATGTCACAAAACGTAGCATCCGATATCGAAGACATCTTTACATACAAACATCTCGAATTTTGTGGTGACTGCCGATGTCAGCGGATGGTGACTTCCGCAGCCAGCCCGCCGCCGGCGCGATTGTAGAGCCGGAGCGACCCGCCGATCTTGGCCGTCAGTTGCTGGGCGATCGCAAGACCGAGACCGGTGCCGCCGGTCTCCCGGTTGCGGGATTGCTCCAGCCGGAAGAAAGGCTGCATGGCGGCTTCCAGCATATCGTCCGGAATTCCAGGCCCGCGGTCCATGACTGATATGACGATATCGTTCTCGGCGCTACGCTCGACGCTGATCTCGGCAGCACCGGCAAACTTCAGCGCATTGTCGATGAAATTCGACAGGATGCGGCGAAGAGCATGCGGCTTGGTAATGGCGGCGCCCTGAACCAGGCCGACGACCGTGACGGCCTTTCCGGTATCCTGGTAGTCGTAGGCTATGCTGTCGATGAACGAGGCGAGATCGATGCGGGCACTCTTCTCGCCATTGCCATGCGCACTGCGTGCATAGGCAATGCCGTCCTGAACGAGGCGCTGGATCTCGGCGAGATCGTGCACCAGCTTGTTCTTCTCAGGCGAATCCTCCGCCATGTCGGCACGCAGCCGCATGCGGGTGATCGGCGTCTGCAGATCATGCGAGATTGCCGCCAGGATCTGGACACGCTCTTCGAGGTAATGGGCGATCCTCTCCCGCATCGCATTGAAAGCCCGTGCCGCATGCGCGACCTCGCTCGGGCCTGCCTCACTCAAAGCCGGGCCGTCCTTGTTCGGGTCGAGCGCATCGGCGGCGGCAGCAAGCTCGCCGAGCGGCCGGATTGCCTGGCGAACAGCAAACCAGGTACAGAGGATGAGCAGCGCCATCTGGATAACGAAGACGTAGGGCAGCCATGCGGCGATCGGCATGACGCCCTTCGGCGTTACGTCGATCGTCAAGGGGCTTCCGTCGCTCAGCGTCAAATGCGCCTGCAATCGGTTCACATCGCCAGGAATTCGTTCGATACGGATCGGAAAGCGATGCCCGATGGCCTCCTCGATTTTTCCTGAGATTTCTGCCCCTTTGCTTGACGTATCAGGCACGCCGGGAAGACCGGGTCCGAGCACGAAACGGTAATTGCCGCGGCTCAGCCGGTCGAGCAGCTCGCCGCGTTCGCTTGGCGGAAGCCGATCGAGAACAGCAATCGATGTTGCCACGTCATTTTCCAGCGTGCCGAGCATCACCGCCTTGGCCGACATGTACCGCTCCATATAGAGCACACTGAAGGACAGACCGTAGGCGAGGGCCAGTCCGATCAGCAGGATCAGGAAGATCCGCGACCGCAACGTGCTCGGCCACGTCAGCCCCGAACGCAAGGGGATTGCCGCCTTCATCGGCGCGGCTCCGATATTTCGACCGGAACCGAAAACACATAGCCTTCGCTGCGCACCGTCTTGATATAGGTCGGTTCGCGCGCATCGTCGCCCAGCCGTTGACGCAGGCGACTGACCAGAAGATCGATCGAGCGATCGAAGAGATCGGCGTCGCGCCCCTGCGTCAGGCTCAAAAGCTGGTCGCGATTGAGCACTCGCTGCGGATGGTCGATGAAGACGCGAAGCAGACGGTATTCGGCGCCGCTCAGCGCAATCGCGGTCCCCTCCTTGTCGAGAAGGTGCCGGGCCACCGTATCGAGCCGCCAGTCGCCGAAAGTCAGCAATTGCCCGGCTTCGCTGATCTGCAGGTTGGGCGGCAGCATCCGCGTGCGTCGCAGCACCGCCTTGATGCGGGCGAGCAGCTCACGCGCAGCAAAGGGCTTGGGAAGATAGTCGTCGGCGCCCATCTCCAGCCCGAGGATCCTGTCCATTTCGTCGGTGCGGGCCGTCAGCATCAGGATCGGGATCGCCTTGTGCCGGCCGGCGCGCAGTTCGCGGCACAGCACCAGCCCGTCATCGCCGGGCATCATCACATCTAGCACGATCAGGTCGACTGCATTGGCTTCGACAAAACTGCGCATCTGCCGTCCGTCGGCGGCAACGCTCGTGCGCAGGCCGTTCTTCTGCAGATAGCCCGATACCAACTCGCGGATTTCGCGATCGTCATCGACGATCAGGATGTGATCGACATGATCCATATTTCCCTGTTCCTTATCGATAGAAGCGGCCGCGCCGGTCGCTTCGTTCCCGACCGAAGCGACAGACGCGACCTACGCATATTCCGCTGGCCGGAGCAACGAGGCGCTGCAACCGGCATTGTCGACCTAGAAACGATCGACGTCTATGACCGCCTGCGCGAAGGCCTGCGGCGCTTCCTGAGGCAGGTTGTGGCCAATGCCGCCGCCGATCGTGCGATGCTCGTATTTACCGGAGAATTTTCCGGCATAAGCGGAAGGCTGCGGATGCGGCGCACCGTTTGCATCGCCCTCCATGGTGATGGTCGGCACCGAAATGACGGGCGTTGCGGCGAGCGTCGTCTCGTAGGCATCGTACTTGGCCTCGCCTTCGACAAGCCCCAGGCGCCAGCGATAATTGTGAATGACGATCGCGACGTGGTCGGGATTGTCGAAGGCAGCGGCCGACCTGTCGAATGTCGCATCGTCGAAGTTCCACTTCGGCGATGCCATCTGCCAAATTAGCTTTGCGAAATCATGCGTGTTGGTCTCGTATCCCTGACGACCGCGTTCGGTGGCGAAATAGAACTGGTACCACCAGGCGAGTTCGGCTTTGGGCGGAAGCGGCTTCTTGTTGGCCTCCTGGCTACCGATCAGGTAGCCGCTTACAGATACCATCGCCTTACAGCGCTCGGGCCAGAGCGCCGCCATAATGTTGGCGGTCCGCCCGCCCCAGTCGTATCCGGCAATGACGGCCTTCTCGATATCCAGCGCATCGAGCAGCGCGATCATATCGGCGGCGAGCGCTGACGGCTGGCCGTTGCGCGGCGTCTGATCGTCCAGGAAGCGGGTCGTCCCGTAACCGCGTAGATAAGGCACAATCACCCTGTAGCCCGCCGCGGCAAGCAGGGGCGCGACATCGACGAAACTATAGATGTCATAGGGCCAGCCATGCAGCAGCAATACGACAGGGGCATCCGCCTTTCCCGCCTCGGCATAACCGATGTCGAGCACGCCTGCCTTGACCTGCTTCAGCGCTTCGAAGGACGTGTTGGTTCCGGGCTTTACAGCTGGCACCGAAGCGGCCGTCGCAGACGACTGGGCGGCGGCCCTGCCTGCCACGCCGAATTCGACGGCCGCAAGGGCGATTGCCGTCATGCCGAAGAAACGGCGGCGGTGATGGTTGATTTGCTCTGACATCGGTCTCTCCTGTCGAATGGATCACGGTCGCGAAAAGGCGCTCTACTTGTATCCCCGATATGTCGTAAGCAACCGTTTTTTGAATGCGGATGTAGCTTCCGGCCGCCTGGATACATTCCGATACAATCGCGCTGCCTCAGCAAGTGGTCGCATTGGCCGCAGCCGTTTCCTCGCCACCGCGGCAGTTTGTATCGCTTTGTATCGCCGCCCCCTACCCCGACACTTCGGTACATTTTCCCGCAAAGCCGGACACATCGAGGATACTTCACACCGGCCATATCCCCGCCGTTGCTGGTTCAGGCCCCATCGCCGCCCAGAGCCCGATCAATCGGTTTCAAAGGAAACGATGATGACACTTCTGATCATTGCCTATCTCGGAGGCGCGCTGACGATCCTCAGCCCGTGTATCCTCCCCATCCTGCCCTTTGTCTTCGCACGCGCCGGACAGCCCTTCGTCAGAAGCACGCTGCCGATGCTGGCGGGCATGGCCGCCACTTTCGCGCTGGTCGCCACGCTTGCTGCAGTCGGTGGCAGCTGGGCCATTCGCGCCAATGAATATGGCCGCCTTGCCGCCATCGTCCTGCTTGCCCTCTTCGGCGCGAGCCTGCTTTCGCCGCGTTTCGCAAGCACGCTTGCCCGGCCGGTCGTCGACCTTGGCAACAATCTTGTGAACGCCACCGGCGGCGGGCGCGGCACCACGACAGTGAAGAGCGCGCTTCTTCTCGGCGTCGCCACCGGACTGCTCTGGGCGCCTTGCGCCGGTCCGATTCTCGGCCTTGTGCTGACCGGAGCCGCATTGCAGGGCGCTAATCTGCAAACGACCTTCCTGCTGACCGCCTATGCCGCTGGTGCTGCAAGTTCGCTTGCCGTCGCCCTGCTTGTCGGCGGCAAGCTCTTCGCCGCCATGAAGCGCTCCCTCGGCCTTGGCGACCGGATTCGCCAGGTGCTCGGCGCTGCCGTGCTGGCGGGTGTCGCCGTCATCGCGCTCGGCCTCGACACCAGCCTGCTCGCCCGGCTCTCCTATGCCAGCACCGCATCGCTGGAACAGGCCGTGCTCGACAGGCTGCATGCAAAGCCGCTCAGTGGCGCATCTTCCGAGCTGGCGAGCAACGAGGTGATGATCGCCGCAGCCGATGCGAACAAACCCTTCCGTAGCGACTTGCCCGTCGAAGGCCACGCCCCTTCGCTCGACGGCGCGGTCGAATGGCTGAACTCTGAGCCTCTCACCACAGAACGGCTGCGCGGCAAGGTCGTCCTCGTCGACTTCTGGACCTATTCCTGCATCAACTGCATTCGTACCATCCCCTATGTCAGGGCTTGGGCCGAAAAATATGCGGACCAGGGTCTGGTCGTCATCGGCGTCCACGCCCCGGAATTTGCCTTCGAGAAGAAGATCGACAACGTCAAGAAGGCGATCGGCGACTTCCAGATCGGCTATCCCGTTGCGATCGACAATGATTATAGCATCTGGCGCGCCTTCGAAAACAGCTACTGGCCTGCCGCTTATCTGATCGATGCCAAGGGCCAGATCCGCTACCACCATTTCGGCGAAGGCAATTACAGCAGGACCGAAAAAGCCATCCAGGACCTGCTGCGCGAAGCCGGCAGCCAAACGACGGCGAGTGCGCCGGTCGTACCGGATGCCAAGGGTGTGGAAGCAGGTCCTGATCTCGGCAATATCGGCTCGGGCGAAACCTATCTCGGCTACGAACAGGCGGCGAACTTCGCCTCTCCCGAAGGGCTGCAGGCCGATACGGCGAAAAACTATTCGATCGCCGAACCCGGCCTCAATGGCTGGGGCCTGTCCGGAACCTGGATCGTCGGCCGGGATCAGGCGACGCTTGATCAGCCGGGCGGTGGCATCACCTATCGCTTCAGCGCCCGCGACTTGCATCTCGTTCTTGGGCCTGGTGCCGGCGACAAGCCGATCCGCTTCCAGGTGAAGATCGACGGCAAGGCGCCAGGGCCCGACCACGGCTCAGACATCGATGCCGATGGCAATGGCACGGTGACCGCGACGAGGCTTTATCAACTTGTCCGCCAATCCGGCACGGTCGCCGCCCGCAACTTCGAAATCCGCTTCCTCGACCCCGGCGTGCAGGCTTACGCCTTCACATTCGGCTGAACCTGAAACGCGTCAATATCCCGATCATCAACAATGACCAAAGGAGTGATAGTCATGAACAAACGTCTTCTTTTCACTGCAGCGCTTGCATTTGCCACCACCGCCATCGCGTTCGCAGCAGAGGCTGCCGCGGTAAAGAACATCGTGATCGTCCACGGCGCGCTGGCCGATGGCTCGGGATGGCGCAAGGCGACGGACATTCTCGAGAAGCGCGGCTTCAACGTCACCATCGTCCAGCAGCCCATTACCTCGCTCGACGACGATGTGGCGGCGACCAAGCGCGTTCTCGACCTTCAGGACGGACCGGTCCTGCTCGTCGGCCACAGCTATGGCGGCATGGTCATCACCGAAGCCGGCAACGATCCCGCGGTCGCGGGCCTGGTCTATGTCGCGGCATTCCAGCCCGACAAGGGCGAAAGCCTGCTCAGCCTCGCCAGCTCGAAGCCCGCCGGCAGCATGGATATAAAGGAAACGAAGGACGGCAAATATCTCTATCTCGATCCGGGCGCCTTCGCCGCGGATTTCGCAGCCGACCTTCCGCAAGCCGAAGCCGATTTCATGGCAAAGTCACAGGTCTTCGCCGCAAAGCAGGCATTCTCCGCCAAGATCACTCAGCCGGCATGGCGGACGAAGAAAAGCTGGTCGATCGTCGCCACCGAGGATCGCTCCATCAACCCCGAGCTTGAACGCGACATGGCAAAACGTGCCGGAAGCGACGTGACTGAAATAAAGGCAAGCCACGCCGTCTTCGCATCCCAACCGGAAAAGGTTGCCGATGCGATCGAAACGGCAGCAAGGAAAGCCGGCGAGTAGCGCGCGCAGCCAGGAATGTCCTCAGCAGCCGCGAGGATGAAGCCTCTGGTCGGAAGGCCACCCCGTCCAGAGGCGTGACCAACTCGCCCCTGCCGGCCGAGAATGTCGATCTCGTCGTCACCCGCTTCCCCGCAGCCGAGGTGATGCGCCATCTATGCAGTTTTGTGACTATTCCATCACAAAAATGGAAGATTGGTCACAAATTCTCATTTCAAATTGCGGGGTTTCCCTGTAAAATTGTGACGATATGCCATGTTGCGCGCAACTGGCTGGTGCAGAAGCTGTAGCTCGGCGCAAATGCCGAATCGTAGCTCGAGGGACATACAAGATGAGAATGGCAGTCCCTTGTTAAATTTTGATCAGAACACTATTCCAGCTGTAAACGATAAGGGAGAGATGCGATATGGATAGTCGCAAGGGCCGGCGCATCGCAGTCTTATCCGAGGCCCTTTCACAACATCGCATTCTGCACATCAAGAATGCTGCGGAGATCCTGGGCGTCTCAGAGATGACGGTTCGGCGTGATGTCAGCGCCAATACAGACCAATTCGCGTTTCTCGGCGGTCATATCGTTGCAGCTGTCGAAGCGGAAAACGATCCCTATGAAATTTCCAAGGCAGCCGACAGTCATGCCGCTGCAAAACGGCAAGTTTGCACACAAGCCATTGATTACATTCACCATGATGATACGGTGTTTTTCGATTGCGGCACCACCTTACCCTATCTGGTCGATCTCCTCCCAGACCAGATTCATATAACGGCGATCTGTTACGCCATGAATGTCGCTGATCGTCTGACGCGAAAACCCAACGTTCGCCTTGTTATGCTCGGTGGTCTTTACCACCCAGCATCGGCCAGCTTTTCCGGTGCCACGGGGCTGGAAATGCTCGATCAGCTTGTGATCAACGTGGCATTTCTATCAGCAGCCGGTGTCGATGCCCGACGTGGCGCAACCTGCGCGCATTTTCACGAAGCGGAGATCAAGAAAAAGGCGATGTCACGGGCACGAAAGAATATTCTTCTCGCCGACAGCAGCAAAATCGGCAAGCTCAAGCCAGCCTTTTTCAGCGACATGAAGTCGTTCGACGTGGTCATCACCGAAAACGGCATGAACGATTTCGATTGAGAAATCCCGCATTTTTTCCGCCTCTGCCGAAATCTAAACTTGACGCAGCGGCGCGGTGATGCAAACTTCACAATCAGTGAAAAAAAAATCACATTTGTGCCAGTCGTGAAGCTTCCTCTGCGTGCCTCTGCATTGATGGCAACAGGGTCTTCACGTTCGGATCGGGAGGATTCTAGTTGGAAACCGTTGCTGTTCACAATGCGGCAAACGCGGCGCATCATGGAGGCCCTTCGCGATTGCCGGGCGGCACCCATAACCGGCCACGCAATACCGGTATGGAACTCGATTTGTCGTGGGTGCTTGATACCCGGGTCAACCTGTCTGCCACCGAGCGCCGCGTAGCCTCGCTTCCCGGACGCCGCACCGTCAAAAAGGACGCACAGGCTGCTTGGCTCCTGAAGGCGGTGACCTGCATCGACCTGACGACGTTGAACGGCGACGATACCCCCGAACGCGTCAAGCGGTTGTGCGCGAAGGCGATGAATCCGATACGCGCCGACATTCTGGATTCTCTCGGCATGAGCGGCCGTTCGATCACCACCGGCGCCATCTGCGTCTACCATCGTTTTGTTGC
Organism: Rhizobium sp. SRDI943; assembly: GCF_057653695.1. Lineage (NCBI taxonomy): Bacteria > Pseudomonadati > Pseudomonadota > Alphaproteobacteria > Hyphomicrobiales > Rhizobiaceae > Rhizobium > Rhizobium sp. SRDI943. Next base: position 2,319,429 of record NZ_CM172787.1, read on the forward strand.
AACGGCCGTCGAGGCGCTCGGAGATTCCGGCATTCCGGTCGCCGCGGTTTCGACCGGTTTCCCTGCCGGCCTCAGCCCGCACCACCTCAAGGTCAAGGAAATCGAGGCGTCAGTTGCCGATGGCGCGAAGGAAATTGACATCGTCATCACCCGCGAGCATGTGCTGACCGGCAACTGGACAGCACTCTACGAGGAAATGAAAGAATATCGCGCCGCCTGCGGTGATGCGCATGTCAAAGCCATTCTGGCGACCGGCGACCTGAAGACGCTCCGCAATGTCACCAGGGCCTCGCTGGTCTGCATGATGGCGGGAGCCGATTTCATCAAGACCTCGACCGGCAAAGAAGGCGTCAATGCGACGCTGGCCGTGACATTGACCATGCTGCGGGCGATCCGCGCCTATCAGGAGCGCACCGGTGTCAAGATCGGCTACAAGCCGGCCGGAGGCATTTCCGCGGCGAAGGACGTGTTGAACTACCAGTTCCTGATGAAGGACGAACTGGGGCGCGAGTGGCTGGAGTCCGATCTCTTCCGCATCGGTGCATCAAGCTTGCTTGCGGATATCGAGCGGCAGTTGGAGCATCACGTCACCGGTGCCTATTCGGCCCTCAACAGACACCCGATTGGATGATCCAGATGACTGTTGCAAAGTATTTCGACGAAATGTCATACGGCCCCGCCCCTGAATCCGATATCGAAGCTCGCGACTGGCTGGCGCGCCACGCTTCCGGTTTCGGTCACTTCATCAATGGCGCATTCGTGCCCTCCGCGTCGGGCAAGAACTTCGACACGTTCGAGCCAGCCACCGGCAAGGTCCTGGCGAAGCTCGCGAACGGCGGCGCGGCGGATGTGGACAACGCGGTTGCTGCGGCCCGCAAGGCACAGGCCTCATGGGCGCGACTGCCGGGCCATGCGCGGGCGCGCCATCTCTATGCACTTGCCCGGATGATCCAGCGCCATGCGCGTCTGATTGCTGTGGTCGAGGCAATCGACAACGGCAAGCCGATCCGCGAAACCCGCGATCTCGACGTGCCCCTGGCGGCCCGTCATTTCTATCATCACGCCGGATGGGCGCAAATCCAGGACACGGAATTTGCCGATCATGTGCCGGTCGGCGTCGTCGGCCAGATCATCCCGTGGAATTTCCCATTCCTGATGCTGGCCTGGAAAGTGGCGCCGGCTTTGGCGCTCGGCAACGCCGTCATCCTGAAGCCTGCCGAATTCACGTCGCTGACGGCGCTTCTCTTTGCCGAACTGGCATCCGCGGCGGGCCTTCCGCCGGGCGTACTCAATATCGTGACCGGAGAAGGCGAAACAGGCGCGCTGCTCGTCGGGCATGAGGATATCGACAAAATTGCCTTTACCGGATCGACCGAAGTCGGGCGCGTTATTCGCGAGCGTACCGCGGGCAGCGGCAAATCGCTGACGCTGGAACTCGGCGGCAAGTCCCCTTTCGTCGTTTTTGACGACGCCGATATTGACGGCGCCGTGGAAGGCGTGGTCGACGCGATCTGGTTCAACCAGGGACAGGTCTGCTGCGCCGGTTCGCGGCTTCTGGTCCAGGAAGGCATTGCCGATCTTTTCCACGAGCGGCTGAAGCGCCGGATGGAGACATTGCGGGTCGGTCAGCCCTTGGACAAGTGCATCGATATGGGTGCGATCATAGCGCCCGTGCAATTGACGCGTATTGAAGCGCTGGTGAAAAAGGGAGTTTCAGAAGGCGCGACACTGCATCAGGCCAAGATCGACCTGCCGAAGGGCGGCAGCTTCTACCCGCCGACGCTTCTGAGCGGCGTGCAGCCGACATCGATCGTCGCGACCGAGGAAATCTTCGGGCCGGTTGCGGTCTCCATGACTTTCCGCACACCGGAAGAGGCTATCCAGCTTGCAAATCACACCCGCTACGGCCTCGCCGCCAGCGTCTGGAGCGAGACGATCGGCTTGGCGCTGAACGTTGCGGCAAAGCTTGCAGCCGGCGTGGTCTGGGTGAATGCCACCAATCTTTTCGATGCCGCCGTCGGTTTTGGCGGCAAGCGCGAATCCGGATTCGGCCGCGAAGGCGGACGCGAAGGTTGCTACGAATATCTGAAGCCGAAGGCTTGGGTCGGTCGCAAGGCGCGCGCAGCAATGCCCGCACTTTCGCAAGTAAAGCCGGTTGCCGGCGATTTTACCCTGCCAAGCATCGACCGGACGGCAAAGCTCTTCATCGGCGGCAAGCAGGCACGCCCGGACGGCAATTATTCCCGTGTCATCGCCTCACCCAAGGGCAAGGCGATCGGGGAGGTCGGCGAAGGCAACCGCAAGGACATCCGCAATGCGGTGGTTGCCGCACAGGCCGCCTCCGCCTGGTCGAATGCGACCACGCATAACCGCGCCCAGATTCTCTATTACATCGCCGAAAACCTCAGTGGCCGCGCCGACGAGTTCGCCTCGCGGATAACAGCGATGACCGGAGCTTCCGCAGCCAATGCAAACGCCGAGGTCGACGCCGCGATTTCCCGTCTCTTCACCTACGCAGCCTGGGCGGACAAATATGAAGGCGGCATTCATCAGCCGCCGCTTCGCGGCGTTGCCCTGGCCATGCCGGAAGCCATCGGCGTCGTTGGCGTCATTTGCCCGCCGGAAGCGCCACTGCTCGGCTTTATCAGTCTGATTGCGCCGTTGATTGCCACCGGCAATCGTGTCGTCGCCGTGCCGAGTGAGGCCTTCCCGCTTTCGGCCACGGATTTCTATTCCGTTCTGGAAACGTCGGATCTGCCTGCCGGTGTGGTTAATATCGTCACCGGGTCGGCGATCGAATTGGCAAAGATCCTTGCCGCGCACAATGACGTTGATGCGTTGTGGGCCTTCGGCTCGGCGGAACTTTCGACGACGGTGGAGAAGCTGTCTTCGGGCAATCTCAAGCGAAGCTTCGTGGACAATGGCAAGGCGACGGACTGGATGGACAGAGCCGCTGCCGAAGGCGCGCTATACCTTCGCCGCGCTGTCGATGTGAAGAATATCTGGATCCCCTACGGAGAATAGGGCTCCAACTCTGGTCATCCGGGCGGGAGGAGAACCGCACCGGCGGCGAGAACAACGGAATTTGAGGGAATCGCAGAACTGTAACGGAGCTGCGGTTATTGGGCTCTGTTTTGCGGCACGAGGTGCTGCGAAATGGTGCAACTAAGGGAGGATTTTCATGCTGAAGAATATCGATCGGGCTCTGAATGCGGACGTGCTGCACGCGCTCCGGTCCATGGGGCATGGCGACACGGTCGTCGTTTCCGACACCAATTTTCCTTCGGATTCCATTGCCCGGCAAACGGTGCTCGGCAAGCTGCTGCGCATAGACAATGTGTCTGCTGCCCGCGCCATCGAAGCTATTCTTTCGGTAATGCCGCTGGATACGCCGCTGCAGCCGTCCGCCGGACGAATGGAGATCATGGGCGCGCCGGACGAGATCCCTCCAGTGCAGCAGGAAGTCCAGGCCGCTATCGACGGCGCCGAGGGCAAGCCGGCGCCGATGTACGGCATCGAGCGTTTCGCCTTCTATGAGGAAGCTAAAAAGGCCTATTGCGTCATCACCACGGGAGAAAACCGCTTCTACGGCTGCTTCCTTTTCACCAAAGGCGTGATTCCGCCGGAAGCCGTTTGAGGGGAAACGATAATGAAGGTGGGTGTTTCGATCCTCGGGATTTTCGTCGCCGACACGGCCTATCTGGCCAAGCGCATGCCAAACGTTGGCGAGACCATCACCGGGACCGGTTTTGCAGTAGGCCCGGGCGGCAAGGGATCCAACCAGGCTGTCGCTGCTGCCCGCGCCGGTGGAACAGTCTCCTTCATCTCGAAGATCGGCCGCGACACCTTCGGCGATATGGCGCTGAAGACCTATGCGGAAGCAGGCGTGACGCCGAAGGTTGTACAGATGGACGATATGCCGACCGGCGCTGCCTTCATCTACGTCAATGATGGTAACGGCGACAATGCGATTATCGTCTATCCAGGTGCCGCAGGCACCATCGGCGTTGATGATGTTGAGGCGGCACGCGAAACCATCGAGCAATCGGCTGTTTTCGTGACCCAGCTCGAACAACCGGCCGAAGCGGCGCAGCGCGCCCTCGAAATCGCCCATGCGGCCGGCGTCACCACTGTTTTCAATCCTGCGCCGGCCGAGCCGTTTCCAGACACGATCTATCCGCTCTGCGACTATATCGTGCCGAACGAAACCGAAGCAGCGGCCATCGTCGGTTTTCCGCTCGACACGCTCGACGACGCCAGACGGGCTGGCGACGCCTTTCTCGCCAAGGGCGTGAAAGCCGCGCTGATCACCCTGGGTGGTCGCGGTGTGCTCTATCATACGGCCGGGCAATCGGTTCATGTTCCGGCGGTCTCGTCGGGAGCAGTCATCGATACCACCGGCGCCGGCGACGCATTTGTCGGTGGCTTCTCGGCAGCGCTCTCGCGGGGCGCTAGTCCGGTCGAGGCCGTACGTTTCGGCTGCGCAACCGCCGGTATTGCGGTGACGCGGCGGGGTACCGCGCCCGCAATGCCGACGATCGAGGAAATCCAAGCGCTTCTCCAGAAAGGAGGCGCAGCGTGACCCGCAACGACCCGATCAAACACTTCTTCATCTGGCCGGCGTTGCTGATCGTGCTGGTGATCTCGATCTTCCCGCTGATCTACTCGCTGACCACCAGCTTCATGAGCCTGCGGCTCGTGCCACCGATCCCCGCGCGTTTCGTCGGCTTCGGCAACTATACGGAACTGCTTCAAAATCCGCGCTTCTGGAGTGTCACCTGGACGACGACGATCATCGCTTTTATCGCGGTGACGCTGCAATATGTCATCGGTTTCTCCGTGGCGCTGGCGCTCAGCCGTCGGGTGCCCGGCGAAGGTTTGTTCCGGGTCAGCTTCCTGGTGCCGATGCTGGTGGCGCCCGTTGCCGTTGCACTGATTGCCCGCCAGATCCTCAATCCCACGATGGGCCCGCTCAATGAGCTGATGACCGTCTTCGGTTTTCCCAACCTGCCGTTTCTGACGCAGACCAGATGGGCCATCGGCGCCATCATTTCCGTCGAAGTGTGGCAGTGGACACCCTTCGTCATCCTGATGCTTCTTGCCCGGCTGCAAACCCTGCCGGAGGACGTCTACGAGGCTGCCGCGCTTGAAAATGCCAGCCCCTGGCAGCAGTTCTGGGGGATCACTTTCCCGATGATGCTGCCGATTTCGGTGGCTGTGGTCTTCATCCGCCTCATCGAGAGCTACAAGATCATCGACACGGTGTTCGTCATGACAGGCGGAGGACCCGGCATTTCGACCGAAACGCTCACCTTGTTCGCGTATCAGGAGGGCTTCAAGAAGTTCAACCTCGGCTACACCTCCGCCCTCTCCTTCCTGTTCATGATCGTCATTACCGTGATCGGGCTCGTCTATCTCGCCATCCTGAAGCCCTATCTGGAGAAGCACAAATGAGCGTGCGTGACCTCAAAGGATCCGGCCGCTGGTGGGCACTCGCAGGCTGCCTGCTCTGGCTGGCCTTCACCTTCTTTCCGCTTTACTGGGTGGCGATCACGTCGTTCAAGTCGCCGCTCGGCGTCGTCGGCGGGCCGACCTATATTCCATTTGTCGACTTCGACCCGACGCTGACAGCCTGGAGCGAGCTTCTGTCGGGCGCGCGCGGCCAGTTCTACAACACCTTCATCGCCTCGACGATCATCGGGCTTTCCGCGTCGGTGCTGGCCACCTTCATCGGATCGATGGCAGCCTATGCGCTGGTGCGCTTCACCTTCGAGGTCAAGCTGCTATCCGGGGTGATTTTCGTCGTTGTTGCCTTCGGCGGATATCTGCTTGGCCGTCATGTTCTGGGCTACGGACAGGCTATTTCGCTGATCTACGCCTTTGTCGCCGCGCTTGCGCTCGCCATCGGCTCCAGCCGTATCAGGCTTCCGGGGCCGCTCCTCGGCAATGATGATATCGTCTTCTGGTTTGTCAGCCAGCGCATGTTTCCGCCGATCGTCGCCGCCTTTGCCTTGTTCCTGATGTACACGGAAATGGGCAAGTTGGGGTTCAAGCTGGTGGACACCTATACAGGCCTCACCTTCGCCTATGTCGCCTTCTCGCTGCCGATCGTGATCTGGCTGATGCGCGATTTCTTTGCGGCACTACCGGTTGAAGTCGAAGAGGCGGCGATGGTCGACAATGTGCCATCGTGGAGAATTTTCTTCGGTATCGTCCTGCCCATGTCCAAGCCGGGCCTGATCGCGACATTCATGATCACGCTCGCCTTCGTCTGGAACGAGTTCCTGTTCGCACTCTTCCTGACCAGTTCCAAATGGCAGACCCTTCCCATTCTCGTCGCAGGGCAAAACAGCCAGCGCGGCGACGAGTGGTGGTCGATATCGGCAGCCGCTCTGGTCGCGATCATACCCATGGTCGTCATGGCGGGCATTTTGAGCAGGCTGATGCGGTCTGGCCTGCTTTTAGGAGCAATAAAGTGACCGTTCGACAAGCCTAGTCATTGTTCAATTCCGGGGAGGAAAACATGAGAAGATTGCTATTGAGTTCAACGGCCGCAGGACTACTTGCGGCGGCGGGCGTCACATCCGCGCTCGCGTGCGAACCGGACTACACCGGTGTCACGCTCACCGCCACGACGCAGACAGGCCCCTATATCGCCTCTGCGCTGCAACTCGCGGCCAAGGGCTGGGAAGAAAAGACCTGCGGCAAGGTGAATGTCGTCGAATTTCCGTGGTCGGAACTCTATCCGAAAATCGTAACCTCGTTGACCTCCGGCGAAGACACGTTCGACGTGGTCGCCTTTGCGCCGGCCTGGGCACCGGACTTCACAGATTTTCTCTCGGAAATGCCCAAGGCGATGCAATCAGGTGCCGACTGGGACGACATCGCGCCGGTTTACCGCGAGCAACTGATGGTCTGGAACGGCAAGGTCCTGTCGCAGACCATGGACGGTGATGCCCATACTTATACCTACCGCATTGATCTGTTTGAAAACGCGGAAAACCAGAGCGCCTTCAAGGCGAAGTATGGCTACGATCTGGCCCCGCCGAAGACATGGAAGCAGTATCTCGACATCGCCGAATTCTTCCAGCAGCCGGACAAGGGCCTCTGGGGCACGGCGGAAGCCTTCCGCCGTGGTGGCCAGCAATTCTGGTTCCTGTTCAGTCACGTGGCGGGATACACCAGCCATCCCGACAATCCCGGCGGCATGTTCTTCGATCCGGATACGATGGATGCACAGGTCAACAATCCGGGCTGGGTACGCGGCCTGGAGGAATATATTCGCGCTTCGAAACTGGCGCCGCCAAATGCGCTGAACTTCTCGTTCGGCGAAGTGAACGCGGCCTTTGCCGGTGGCCAGGTCGCGGAATCGATCGGTTGGGGCGATACCGGCGTCATCGCCGCCGACCCGAAGCAGTCGAAGGTTGCTGGTAGCGTCGGCTCGGCATCCCTGCCGGGATCCGACGAGATCTGGAACTACAAGACCAAAAAGTGGGACAAGCAGCCCGAGGTCGTCCAGACTTCCTTCATGGCCTTCGGCGGTTGGCAGGCGGCTGTTCCGTCGTCCTCCAAGAACCAGGAGGCCGCTTGGAACTATATCCAGTTCCTGACGAGCCCGGCGGTTTCCGGCCAGGCGGCCATCACCGGCGGCACAGGCGTCAATCCTTACCGTCTTTCGCACACGACAAATACGGCGTTGTGGTCGAAGATCTTTTCCGAGCGTGAGGCCAAGGAATATCTTGGAAGCCAGAAGGACGCGGTGACCGCCAAGAACACGGCGCTCGACATGCGCCTGCCGGGCTATTTCTCCTATACGGAAATTCTCGAAATCGAGCTTTCCAAGGCATTGGCTGGAGAAGTGACGCCGCAGCAGGCGCTGGATACCGTGGCTGCCGGATGGAACAAGCTGACGGACGAGTTCGGCCGCGACAAGCAACTGGCAGCCTATCGTTCGTCGATGGGCCTGCCTGCGAAGTAAGCCCATCCTCAACATCTCATCCCGGCGGTGCCGGGATGAGATCAGACATCGTGGAAAGAAGAAGCAAACCATCGCCGCTTAGAGTGCCGTGCGTCCTTTCGGACGAAGGACGCTCTAACTCTTTCAATCCTCGCATCGTGCTTTCCGAAAATCGATTCCGATTTTCGGGCCTATGCGCTGGGCCAGGCGCTGGAATTCTCATGAAAAGGTTACAGCATGTCCCAGGTGCGTTTGGATCAGGTCACCAAATCCTTTGGTAGCGTTGAGGTCATTCCTCCGCTCGATTTGGCAATTGCCGACAAGGAATTCGTGGTTCTTGTCGGGCCTTCCGGCTGCGGGAAGACAACCACCCTGCGGATGATCGCGGGGCTGGAACAGACGACATCAGGGGAAATCCGTATCGGCGAGCGGGACGTTACTGCGCTGCGCCCGGGTCTGCGCAATTGCTCGATGGTGTTTCAGAATTACGCGCTCTATCCGCATATGACAGTTGCCGAAAACATCGGCTACGGCATGAAGGTGCGCGGAACGCCGAAGCAGGACATCGATGCCGCCGTTGCAAATGCGGCGCGCATTCTCAATCTCGGTGCCTATTTGACACGCAAGCCGAACGCGCTCTCAGGTGGCCAACGCCAACGCGTGGCGATTGGCCGGGCGATCGTTCGCCAGCCGGATGTGTTCCTGTTCGACGAACCATTGTCCAACCTCGACGCTAAATTGCGCATTGAAATGCGAACCGAAATCAAGCTGTTACACCGCAGGCTCAAAACCACGATCGTGTACGTTACACATGATCAGGTAGAGGCGATGACGATGGCAGATCGGGTCGTGGTTATGAATCAAGGGCGGATCGAACAGGCCGCTGATCCGATCACCCTTTATGAATCTCCCAAGAATCTCTTTGTTGCTGCTTTCATCGGCTCGCCAAGCATGAACTTCATCGAGGGGCAACTTGTGCAAAACGCCGGTGGAATTGCCTTCCAAGCCGAGGGTGGGGTCGACATTCCGGTTCCTACACAAAGAGCCGAGCGGCTTTCGGCGGTAGTGGGACAGTCAGTGGTTCTCGGAATCCGACCGGAACATACTATGGTTGGGGATTCCAACGTTTCGACTGTGAGCCTTCATGTCGCCGATATCGAGCCCCTCGGTCCATACACACTGGCGATCGGCAAGGTCGGGTCAGCGGCCTTTACTGCCCAGATCCACGCGTCATCGCGCGTTGGCCCGGATGACCGGATTAGCGTTCCAATTGATACTCAAAAGATGCACTTTTTCCTTAAAAGCACCGGAGACACGGTGGGCTAAAAAGCACCGGGAACTATACGGCAATCCACCAAGAGGACATCGCGATCTGCGCCGTATGAATTCAAAGATACGGGGCGTCGATAGGCGCTAAAGGAGGGAGTGAGCCGCACGTCTCAATCACCCTTCAAGCAACTTGGAAAGAAGAAGCAAGACCGAAATGCCCCTCCCCGGAAATGGGGAGGGGCAACATCATTACTTGTTGGCAGCGACCGGGCGGACCAGCGCCGTGACACGGCGGATGGTGACGCGGCGGTTTTCCTGCTCAGGGGCCGACGTGTTGACCTTCAGGTAGTTCTCACCATAGCCCTGTGTCGCCAGGTTCTCCGGCGCGATGCCGTAGACGTCGGAGAGCACGTTGGCGACCGATTCCGCCCGCTGGTCGGAGAGGATCAGGTTGCTCTGGTCTGAGCCGACAGCATCGGTATGACCCTCGATCAGGAAGGTTTCGCTCGGATCCTTCTCGAGCACCTGGCTGATTGCGTCGGCGACCTTGCGCAAGGTGCGCGCCTGGGTCATCGGGATATCGGCGCTGCCGGTCGCGAAGGTGATCGTGTCGAGGTCGATGCGACGCACCTTGTCGCGGATACGAGCAGAATACTTCACCTCATCCAGCGAATAGACGCGCTCGACCGGCTCGACCGGCGGCTCGCTCAGGAACTCGTAATAGTCCCGGTTCGGGTCGCTGCGAGTATCGATGATGTAGTCGCTGAGCGGCACGCGCAGCCGCATCGGCGGCAGGTCGGCGCCCGGATCCTCGAAATAGTCGCGGTCCGGATCGTCATAGAGATCCTGCGAATAATAGAGCACGTTCTCGCGTCCGCGGGCATCGACGCGCGACCGCTGGATGATGTCCCCGTAACGGTTGCGGATCGTCACGATGCGATAGCCTTCCGGCCGCGTGATCGTCTCGCGGTAGCGGTCGCCGGAGAGCTCTTCGTAGCTCGGCCGTTCGCCGTCGCGCAGGAAGCGCCTGTCGTCGTCGCCGCGCACGATCGTCCGGTTATCGTACTGGATGATCACACGGCTGTCGTCGCTCCCACGGTCGTCGAAGCGCGCGCCGTCGGGACGGACGAATCGTGGCCGTTCATCGAGCTTCCTGCCCTTCTCGCGGGTCACAGCCTCGAGCTTGACCGGCGCCGGCGCCTTGCCGCCGGTGGCGGCCTGTGCATCGGCATCCGAGGTCGGCACCTTCACCTCCTGGCTGTCGGCGCGCTGCCTGTCGCGGTCGCGGCGGCCTTCCCGGCCCTTGCTGCGGTCGGCATCCTTGTCGCTGTCGAGCACGGCCGCACCGTTCTCCACCGGCAGCACGACGGTCTCGCTGCTCTTGGCCGGATCTGCGGCGATCTTCTTGCGGCGTTCCAGCTCCTCGGGCGAAGCCTTTTCCGGCGCCGGAATAGCCTGCTCCGCCTGCTGGCCGCCGCTGGCATCCGGCAGCGGCTGGGCAGTGTCAGTTGCGGGCGCGGTCGGCTGTGCGCCGGCGGGCTGTTCACCGGCAGGCTTCGCTGCCGTGCCATCCTTGGGCTTTTCGGCGGGTGCGGCTTCCGGTGCCGCCGCCTTGTCCTCGGTCGCCTTGCCTTCGGTTGCCTTGCCTTCGGTTGCCTTGTCTGTGGGTGCCTTGTCTGCGGGGGCTGCAGTCTCGCCCTTTGCCGGCTTTTTCTCGGCCGGCGCCTCGGCGGCGGGTTTTGCCTCAGGCGTGGCTTCGGGTTTGGCCGATTCCGCAGTCGGCTTCACGGCTTCGGGAGCGGTAGGCTGAGCTTCTTTTTCAGCCTTGCCCTTGCCTTTATCCCGGCCCTGGGCCTTGTCCTGTCCTTTATCCCGTTTGCCGCCTTCCGGCTTGGCTTCGGGCTGTGCCTGCTCCGCTTCCGGCTGAGCTTCCTTTGCTGCCGGCTGCTGTTCGGGTTCGGCCTGTTGCGCCTCCGTCTTCTTCGGCTCTTTCGGCTTTTCCTGGGTTACCGGCTGCTCGGCCTCCGGTTTTGCCTCAGGCTGGGCTTCCGATTTGGCTTTCCGCGCGGGCTTGCTTTCCGGCTGCGAAGCAGGCTCCTCTTTCGGCGCCGCTTCGGCCTTGGGCGGTTCCGGCTCTGCCTTGGGTTCGGGCGCCGGAGCCTTGCGCTCAGCCTTCGGCTTCTCCGCGGGCGCCTCCTGCTGCGCCGGCTTTTCGGCCGGGGCTTCCTCCTGCTGCTTGCGCTTCTTCTTCAGCAGTTCCTCCTCGGAAGGTGCATCCTGCGCCACCTCGAAGCTGCCTTGCTCGGCCTGCCGCACGGCCGAGGCCTGCGTCGCGACGTCGCGCACGGCCGCCATCGCCGTTGCCGGCTGCAACGCCAGCGAAAGAGAAAGAGAAAGCAACGGAAAAGCCGCGCTCGCGAACAATCTTGATTTCATGCCCATCGGGTTTCCTCGATCCTGTTTGAGCTTCTTGAGGCCGTCAGGCCCTGGTTCCGCCCCTAGCTTCGCATTGAGGCGAAACGGCGGAATGGCAATCGCCAGGCCGCCGATTTGTTCCGGTTCTAGGAAGTCGGGGATTAACCTCGCGTGAATGTTGCAGTCTGCCGGCGTTCATCTCGCCTGCTATTTGCACCGCACAATTGCGATGGGATTTGTGTTGCAATTCCCTGAAAAAAAGTCTGATTATCGCCGCAAGGCGGTCTCAGCACCGTTGAACTGCGGCCGTCAGCCCAACAGAAAAAGGAGCGACGGCTACCAACAGAGAGGATCCTCATGCTTAATTCTACCCGTATTTTTGCGGCAGCCTCGATCGCGGCGATGTCGCTCTTTGCCGGCTCGGCCATGGCCGATGGCGAGAAATATGTGATCGGCACCGATTCGACCTATCCGCCCTTCGAATTCGTCGATGCCAGCGGCACGATCCAGGGCTTCGACATCGACATCACCAAGGCGCTCTGTGCTGAAATGAAGGCCGAATGCTCCTTCGTCAGCACCGACTGGGACGGCATCATCCCGGCGCTCAACGCCAAGAAGTTCGACATGATCGTCTCCTCCATGTCGATCACACCGGAGCGTCTGAAGCTCGTCGATTTCTCGAACAAGTACTACAACACCCCGCCGGCCATTGCCGTGCCGAAGGATTCGACGATATCAGACGTCGCCGGCCTCAAGGGCAAGGTGATCGGCGCGCAGACCTCCACGACGCACGCCAACTATGCCGAGAAGCATCTCGCAGACACCGAGCTGAAGCTCTATCCTACCGCTGACGAATACAAGCTCGACGTTGCCAGCGGCCGTGTCGACGCCGTCATCGACGACGTCGTCGTTCTCTCCGAATGGGTCAAGTCCGACGCCGGCGCCTGCTGCAAGATCCTGACGACCCTGCCGGTCGACAAGGAAATCAACGGCAACGGCGCAGGCATTGCCATCCGCAAGGGCGACCCATTGAAGGAAAAGCTGAACACGGCGATCGCTGCGATCCGTGCCAGCGGTGAATACAAGAAAATCCAGGACAAGTACTTCGACTTCGACGTTTACGGCGAATAAGAAATTCGTTATCTGGCCGGTGAAGGTAATGGCGGGAGGCTTGCTCTTCCGCCATTTTTGTTTGACAAAGATAGCAAGATTAAAACGGCAAAAGCCGTGAGGGGAATTCTCGCATGGGCGGATTATTTTCCGCGCTGGGCTCCTTCTGGAGCTGGATTGTGCACATTTTCGATCCGCTGTGCGGGCCCGTTGGCATCTTTACCTGGTTAGGTCAGTCGACGATCCTTGCCTGTGGCGATACCGGCTGGGGCGACGAGATTGCGCTTGGCCTGCAGGTCACCGTTTCGGTGGCGATCGTCACCCTGCCGATCGGCCTCGCCATCGGCTTCCTGGTGGCGCTTGGCCAGCAGTCGGAGGAAAAGCCGCTGCGGCTGGCTGCCGGCATCTACACGACGATCTTCCGCGGCCTGCCGGAGCTTTTGACGCTCTTCATCATCTATTACGGCATGCAGATGCTGATCCAGTCTCTGCTGACCTTCGTCGGTTATGACGGGCCGCCGATCGAGATCAACGCCTTCCTCGCCGGCGTCATCGCGCTTTCGGTCGTCTTCTCCGCCTACTGTTCGGAAGTGCTGCTCTCGGCGTTCCACGCCATTCCCAAAGGACAATATGAGGCGGGCGACGCGCTTGGGCTGCATCGCGGCCGCACGCTGCGCCTGATCATCCTGCCGCAACTCGTGCGCATCGCGCTGCCGGGCCTGACGAACCTCTGGATGGTGCTCCTGAAGGACACCTCTTACGTCTCGATCATCAGCCTTGCCGATATCCTGCGCCAGACAAGTGTTGCCGTGCGCGTGACCAAGGAACCCTTCTTCTTTTATGGTGTGGCCTGCTGTCTCTATCTGGTGCTTGCCATCCTCTCCTCCTTTCTGCTCGTCTATGTCGAGCGTTGGGCAAAGCGTTCGGAGGTCCGTCGATGAGCTACGCCGAAACGCTGATCCCGCCGCAGCCAGCACCCCGCGAGGTGATAAAGCCGATGACGCCGGCGCGCATGGCCGGCTATATTCTCGTCGCCATCTGGGCTGTGCTCGCGGCCCTTCTTGTCATTTCCGTCATCAATGGCTGGGATCCGGAAAAATTCATTCGCTACGGGCCACGTTACCTCCATGGTCTCTGGATAACGCTGAGCCTCGTTTTCATTTCCGTTATCTGCGGCGCCATCCTGTCGTTGCCGCTTGCCATGGCGCGCATGTCAAACAATCGCGTGTTGAATGCGCTGGCCTACGGCTACATCTATTTCTTCCGCGGCACGCCGCTGCTTGCCCAGCTGTTCCTGGTCTATTACGGCCTCGGCGTATTCCGGCCGCAGCTTGAGGCCGTCGGCATCTGGTGGTTCTTCCGCGAAGCCTGGTATTGCGGCCTTTTTGCCATGACCATCAATACCGCGGCCTACCAGGCGGAAATCCTGCGCGGCGCGATCGAAAGCGTGCCGCACGGCCAGCGCGAGGCGGCCGCGGCACTTGGCATCCATAACAGCATCGCCTTCCGCAAGATCATCATGCCGCAGGCCTTCATCGTCGCACTTCGCCCTTACGGCAACGAGATCATCCTTCTGATCAAGGGCTCGGCGGTCGTTGCCATCATCACCGTGCTCGACCTGATGGGCGAAACCCGCTACGCCTTCTCCCGCACATTCGACTACCAGACCTATCTCTGGGCGGCGATCTTCTACCTCACCATGGTTGAGGCCTTGCGCCATCTCTGGGCCTGGTTCGAGCGCCGCCTGACCCGGCACCTCAAGCGCTGATGCGCGACGCCCAAAACTGTGTCGCGGCTTTGGGATTAACGGCATTCATCAAACAAAAGCCAGTTTGGCAGCACTCTCAGGACGATGCTGCCAAACCATTGATATTAAAAATAAATTGTCCTTTTACGAAGTATCTGTAAAGCTTCCGTTAACCACTCGCATGCTTCCATATCATGTAGCGCTAATAAGCGCGCGAGTGGGAACAAGAAGAAGCGGAATACGATGCACAAGGACATGGAAAAACAACTGAAGGGCTATGGTCTGACGACCGCCCAGATCCTCTACCGCCTGCCGGACCACCCGGTGATCCTACAGACCTATGTCTGGCAGGATTACGACCTCGCCCCCGACTTTCCCGAAATGCGCGGCTTCCTGAAATTCTGGGAAGAGAAGCTGGACGGGCCACTGCATTCGGTGCGCTACATCCACCGCAAGCTGATCTCGGCAACCGAGTGGCGAGCACTGAAGGGCGAGTTCATCCTGCACTGATCGGCTCCGCAGCATGATGCCGAAAAGTGTGAACGGCTCGGGCGATATGTTCTGACCGCGTCAGACATGCGCCTCGCCATGGCCGAATTCGCCTTCGTCGCGATCCGGGCGAAGCGCGAAACCGAGCATGCCGACATAGAAGGCGATGACGATTGCAATGACCGCAAGGCCGGGAACCGGCCCGAGCACGGCATTGTCGATGACATAGGCCCATGACTGCGCCTGCAGCGCCGGCATGCCCTCCGTCTGCAGTTTTGGCGTCGAGATCTTCAGGCACCAGGCGAGCAACAGAATGAAATACATCCAGCCGTAATTGCGTTTGAGCCGGCGGTGCATCGCCTCTTGATAGCTGAGCAGGAAGCGCGGCCTGCGCAGGCTGCTGGCGACCACCACCGCCCATTCGCTGCCGGCATTGGCGTCAGGCGCCAGGATTTGCGCGAAATAGCAGCGCTCGATCTGGCGAATGCGGGCGCGATAGATATCGAAGAAGCGGTAGCGCCGCGCCTCGATCATCAGAAGCAGCGTCACCAGCATCATCCCGAACAGCAGCACCCCGTGATGCGAGGTCGGCGTCGACAGCGACACCGAGAGGAGTGCGGCGACGACGGTGATCGCCCAGTTGGACGTCCGGTCGATGCGGTCGCGCCAGCTCGTCATCCGCCCGAGTTCACCGCGGTAATAATGGCTGAGCGTGTTGGTGACCTCGTTTGGTGTCGTAGGTAGCAGTAATGCCCGGCCGGCCTCTCCTTCCCTCGCCGATGATGTCGTCTCTGGCTCCGTTTTCATGGCCTTTCCTCCCTTGGTCTTCTTTTCGGCCATTCTGCGCCCGCAATCGCGCCATTGCAAAACATCGAAAGCCGCCTTAGACGCATGCCTGAAACAAAAGGACGATGGACTACGATGGCAAAGAAGATCGACGAAGAAGCCCTTGGCGAGGCCTATAACCGCGCGCTGGCGCTGGAAAAGGCCGGCGATGTCGACGCCGCCGTTGCAGCCTATGAGGAAGTCCTGGCACTCGATCCCGACGATCACGGCGGTGCGGCCGTGCGCATTGCCGCGATGGGCCGCGGCGAAACGCCGGTCAAGGCGCCCGACGCCTATGTCGAGACCTTGTTCGATCAGCATGCTGAAGTTTTCGAGGACGTGCTCGTCGAGCAACTCGGCTATCACGTGCCGATGCTGGTGCGCCAGCGCCTGCAGGCGCTGAAGCTCGGACCGTTCAAGCGGCTGCTCGATCTCGGCTGCGGCACGGGCCTCACCGGCGGCGCGCTGCGCGACCTCTGCGCTGATATGACCGGCATCGATATATCGGAGAAGATGGTCGAGATCGCCCATGAGAAGGATCTCTACGAGACGCTCTTCGTCGCCGAGGTCGAGGATTTCCTCGACGACAACGACGAGGAAGCCTTCGACATCATCGCCGCCACCGATGTGCTGCCCTATCTCGGCGCACTCGAACCGCTGTTCTTCGGCGCCGCCGAGAACCTGACGCCGGGCGGCCTGTTCATCTTCTCCTCGGAAACCCTGCCCGAGGAAATACTCGCCGGCCGCGCCTACATAGTCGGCCCGCACCAGCGTTTCGCTCATGCCGACGCCTATGTCAGAGAACGCCTGACGGCCACCGGTTTCGACCTCCTCGAGATATCGGATATCAACGTGCGCATGGAAAACGGCCAGCCGACACCAGGCCATCTAGTGATCGCACGGTATAATGGCTGACGCCAACACCTGGTAGATCGGCTGACGGAATACTTGCACAGTTGGCGAAGTATCTGTTGCGAAATGTGTCACGACCTGATAGTTAGTCGATCGGTAAAGTTTACCGCAACGATAGGAAAGGTCGCCGCATGTCGCTCGTGCTCTATGGGCATCCGCTCGCCTCTTTCTGCCACAAAGTGCTGATCGCGCTTTATGAAAACGGCACTCCCTTCGAGAATCGCATCGTCGATCTTTCCGACGAAAGCTCGCGCGCCGATCTCTTTCGCTTCTGGCCGATCGGCAAGATGCCGCTGTTGCGGGACGAGGCGCGCGACAGCACCATTCCCGAGACATCGATCATCATCGAATATCTCGAGCAATATTATCCCGGCCCCGTTCGCCTGCTGCCGCTGGAGATCGACCGGGCGCTGCAAGTTCGCCTCTGGGACCGCTTTTTCGACCACTATGTCCAGGCGCCGATGCAGACCATCGTCAGCAATCGCCGGCGCCCCGACGAAACGGCGGACGAGATCGAGGTGGCCGCCGCCAAGGCGACACTCGCCACCGCCTATGCGATGATCGAAAAGCAGCTCGCCGACAAGCAATGGATATCAGGCGACGGCTTCACCATGGCCGATTGCGCCGCCGCCCCCGCCCTTTTCTATGCCGAAACGCTGGTTCCGTTTTCATCGGAACACCCGAACCTTCGCGGCTACTACGATCGGCTGCTGGCGCGCCCGTCCTTTGCAAGGGCGCTGGAAGAGGCCCGCCCCTTCTTCAAGTTCTACCCCTACAAAGAGAGGCTGCCTGCCCGCTTCCGGGATGCGGCGGGATGATCGAAAGCCAGGCGAATCTCGACCGTATGTTCCATGCGCTTTCCGATCGCAGCCGCCGCGGCATGATCGATCGCCTCGGCCGCGGCCCGGCCTCCGTCACCGAGCTGGCCGCGCCGCTCGCGGTTGCCCTGCCGACGGTGATGAAACATCTGCAGGTGCTGGAGGAGAGCGGTCTCGTTCTCTCCGAAAAATCAGGCCGGGTGCGAACCTACCGCCTGCAGCAGGACGCGTTTGCCGCCGTCGAGCGCTGGGTGGAACAGCGGAAGATCCAATGGACGACCACCTTCGACAGGCTGGACCACTTTCTCGCCAATGAAACAGAGATCCTTCCCAAATGACGACACGATCCGCCGAACACGCCACTCTCGTCATCGAACGCCACCTCAAGGCGCCGATTTCTCGCGCTTTCCGCGCCTGGTCAACACCGGAATCCAAACGGCAATGGTTCGCATGCCATGGCGAGTGGGTGCCGCTGGACTACGGGCTCGATTTCCGCCCCGGCGGCACGGAAAGGAACTACGTCGCCGATACTGAAGGCCTCCTGCACGCCTATGACGCCCATTATATCGATATCGTGCCCGATGCCCGCATCATCTATGCCTATGAGATGAAGCTTGGGGAAAGCCGCATCTCCGCGTCTCTCACAACCGTTGCCTTCGAAGCCGCACCCGGCGGCACGAAAATGGTCTTCACCGAACAGGTGGTCTTCCTCGACGGCTACGCCGATAACGGCGCCCGCCTCCAGGGCACCGAGATCGGCCTCGACAATCTGGAACTCTTCCTCGAACGCGAGGAAAGCCCGATCCACTGATACATGTCGCCAAATCAAGTTCGATGCGACGCGTTTCAGGCGATGTTGCCAAGCCTCAAGCGCTGCTTGGTTTCTTCCGCGAGCCGGCAGGACGAGCGGCGGCCCACTTTGAAGTGTTGAGTGCGACTGCACCGCGAATGAGCGCCTTCAACGCCTGCTCGTCGATCTCGTCGCCTTCGTGGAAATCGATGGCGCGCCTGGTATTGCCGTCAAGGCTGGAATTGAAGAGGCCTGAAGGGTCCTCCAGCGAGGCGCCCTTGGCGAAGGTCAGTTTCACAACGCTCTTATAAGTCTCGCCGGTGCAGATGATCCCGGCGTGCTCCCACACCGGAACGCCTCTCCACTTCCATTCCTCGACCACGTCGGGCTCGGCCTGCCTGATGAGAGTTCGGACTCGAGCGAGCATCTCGCCGCGCCAATCGCTCAACTCCTCGATTCTCGCATCGATCAAACGAGAAGGAGAGTCTCCGTCCTTCTCTTCGCTGGAGCCGCTCTTTTTCGCGGTTGCCGTGGCTTTCTTCATCGATATCTCCGCTCCATCCCTTAAGTGCTGATAGCCTGGAGCGCCGTGCGTTCTATCGGACGCACAAAGGCGCTCTGACTCTTTCAATCCTCGCGTCCGCTCACATTCGTTCGCCGGGCAATTGGCTGGCCTGTTCCACCCAGGCGGCGAGCCGAGCCTCGTCGAGTTGGTCTTCCTCATGAATGTGGAAGTAACGCACTTCCTTTTGTTTGGACTCGCCGGGCGGGATGGGGGTGAGCGACGTGCCGCGGAAGAAAGCAACCTTGATATATTTCGCGAAGCAATGCACACCGAGGAACCAGCCCTGCCCTTCGATGCCGTAGAGCGGCGAGTTCCATTTCACGGCCTTATATACCCCGGGCACCGTGCGGGTGATGAGCGCATCGAGGCGATGCCCGGCGTCGCTCTTCCAGCCGGGCATGGCGGCGATGTAGGCTTGCACGGGAGCGTCGCCGTAACCCTTGGCGATCTGAGGGTTGCCGCCCGAGAGAAGGACCGGCTCCGCGGTATCAGGCTTGGCGGCTGTCTTCTTCGTGACCTTTGCCGCGGTCTTGGATGTCTTCCCGGACATTGCCTTCACTCCTACCCTCCGCTGCGTCCCGCGCCACGCCACTTGGTGGCATATGGCAGCGCGAACAAGTAGAGACCGGTGAGCAGCAGCAAGGTCAGCGGCATCAGCGCCATGAGGCCCACCCAGACCGACGATTTCTCCTGCACCATCGCGATGATATTAATTATGACGGCCAGCGTAAAGGCAATGGACAGCCAGCGGTGGATTTGCCGAAGCCAGTTATTCCAATTCAAGGGAACCTCCTGCGAAAACGAGCCGAAGCGGATGGCGTGATCCGTTTGGCCGCGACCTCACTCTATCCGCGTCAGCACCTGCTCCAGCTTTGCGAAGAACTGCTGCCAACCGCTTTTGGCGCCCCCGTAAGCCTGCCGCTGATCCGGCCGGAAGCCCGACTGCTCCATGCGCAGCTGCGTGCCCGCGCCCGTGGGCGTGAGAGTCCAGGTGACGACACTTTCGAGATCATAGGCAGCCCAGGTGTAAGACAGGGTTTTGTTCGGCTCGACTTCCAGGACCTGGCAGTCGACGGAGCCCCAATCCGCGCTCAGCTTGAAACGGTGATCCACCACCGGCACGAAGTCGTTCTTCATTAGCCAGTCCGCAATCAGATGCGGTTGGGTGAGCGCGCGCCAGATCTTTTCCGGCGGAAAAGGGATCTCGCGTTCGACGATGACGGAACGGGTTTCGTTTGAAATTTCGGTCATTGGTCCATCCTTTTCAATAGATCTTCCAGCTGGTCGAACCGATTTTGCCAAAAGCCCGCCATCTCACTTGTCCAGTCGACCAGCGGCGCCAGCGCACCGAGCTGGGCGCTATAGTGGGTCTGGCGACCTTCGTGACGGTCGCGCACCAATCCGGCCTGCTTCAGGATTCCGAGATGTTTCGAGACGACCGGTTGCGAGACCCCGGCCCGAGCCGTCAGAGCCCCGACCGTCTTCTCTCCTTCGCGGCACAGTCGTTCGAAAAGAGCCCTCCGGGTCGGATCGGCGAGCGTTCTGAAGAGCACGTCCTGGGTGTCCGACATCTACAATCCATACCCCGTTGGCTATGGATTTACGTATAGCCATGGAGGTATGAGTGAGTCAAGCTGGACGTAAAACAACTCGAGAAAATATTGCTGCATCTAGTGCGCGTGGCAGCGCGCTGGCAGAGGCAAGTGAATTTCACATACCCAAGCGGCTATACATTTTCGCCATTGGACATGCATGCTCGCGCCGACACGCCTCGCCTATGCCAAGGTCATGCAGCGTCGCGAA
Organism: Rhizobium sp. SRDI943; assembly: GCF_057653695.1. NCBI lineage: Bacteria > Pseudomonadati > Pseudomonadota > Alphaproteobacteria > Hyphomicrobiales > Rhizobiaceae > Rhizobium > Rhizobium sp. SRDI943. Next base: position 2,340,129 of record NZ_CM172787.1, read on the forward strand.
TAGCCTGGGATCAATGGCCGCCGTCGGTGCCGAGAATCGCGGCCAGCAGCCGGCCTTCCAGCTCGGCGAGACCAGGATGGCCGTGGCGGCGCGGACGCGGATAGGGAATGGGAAGATCGAGTGCGATCCGCCCCTCATCGAGCACGATGACCCGATCGGCGAGATGCACCGCCTCGCTGACATCATGGGTGACGAGCACGGCGGTGAAGCCGAGTTCGCGCCAGACACGGTTGATGAGTTCCTGCATGCTGATCCGCGTCAGCGCATCGAGTGCGCCGAGCGGTTCGTCGAGCGCCAGCACGCCTGGCCGGCTGACCAGCGCCCGCGCCAGCGCCACGCGCTGCCGCTGCCCACCGGAAAGCCGCGCCGGCCATTCCCCGGTCTTTTCGCCAAGCTGGACTTCGGCAAGCACGGCTTCAGCCGCCTTGGCCGCAGCCCGGCTGTCGATGCCGTCTCCAAGCCCGACGACGACATTGTCAGCGACGCTGAGCCAGGGCAGCAGCCGCGGCTCCTGAAAGACAATGCGCGCATTCGGGCTCGCCTGCGCGCCGTCGGCATCTTCGAAATGCAGCTCGCCGGCGCTCGGTTCGTCGAGGCCCATCAGGATGCGCAGCAGCGTGCTCTTGCCGCAGCCGCTCTTGCCGATCACGGCGACGAATTGGCCGGCCGGAATATGCAGGTTGATGCCGCGCAGCACACGGTTGCCCCCAAAACTCTTTTCAAGTCCGGTCAAGCTGATCGCCGCGGGCGCACTGCGGCTCACTGCCGGCGCGTTTTCGCGCGTATAGGCTGGCTCTTTGGCGACGGCGTGAAAACGCTCATGTGCGATCGATGTCATGGCGTTTCTCCTATTTCTGATAGACCGGGTTCCAGGCGAGCAGCCGCCTCTCCAGCACCCGGGCGATGACATCGGCAAGCTTGCCGAGCACGGCATAAATGACGAGGGCGAGCACGACGACGTCAGTCATCATGAATTCGCGGGCATTGTTGGCCATGTGGCCGATGCCAGACGATGCAGCAATCGATTCCGATACGATCAGCGTCAGCCACATGATACCGAGCGCATATCTGAGGCCGACGAAGATCGACGGCAACGCACCTGGAAAGATCACCTTGCGAAAAAGCGTCCAGTTGCCCATGCCATAGACCTTGCCCATCTCGATCAGATCGCGATCGACATTGCGCACCCCGTGATAGGTGTTGAGATAAACCGGGAAGAGCACGCCGAGCGAGGTCAGAAACAGCTTCGATTCCTCGCCGATCCCGAACCACAGGATGACAAGCGGGATCATCGCCAGATGCGGAATGGTGCGCAGCATCTGCAGCGTCGTATCGGTCAGCTGTTCGGAGATGCGCGACACGCCATTGGCGATACCAAGCAGGAAGCCGATCGAACCGCCGACGAGAAGGCCGGCAAAGGCGCGGCCGGCGCTCACCAGCACGTCGTTCGGCAACTGGCCGGAAACCGTCGTCGACCAGAAGGCGAGGCCGACATCGGCCGGCGACGGCATGATGCGCGATGAGATCCAGCCGGCCGAGGAGGCAAGCTGCCACAACGCCACGATCGCCATCGGCACCAGATAGGGGGTCAGCTTCTCCAGGCCGGGCAGCGGCAGGCGCGAACCCACCTTCCCGGCTTTTTCGGAAGCGACCGACCGTACGAATGGAGTATCGAAAGTCGACATGCATTGTCCTCGCGCTTATCGGGAGCAGGATGCCGCAAGCCCTAAGCGACTTGCGGCGGTGCCACGCTCTGCGTCTTCGTTCGAGTTCAGGAGCCGGAGACGACTTTCAGATTGCCGCCATGGCTGCCGCCTGCGAAGACCTGCTTGCGGCCGAACTCGTTGTTGAAGCCCAGGCGCTGCTGCTCGCGGGTGATGCCGAGTTCGGGGAAAAGCAGTTCGGCGACGCGATAGGCCTCTTCGAGATGCGGATAGCCGGAGCCGATCACCGTATCGATGCCGATCTCCTGATACTCGCGAAGGCGCGCGGCCACCGTCTTCGGCGATCCCACAAGCGCCGTGCCCGCACCGGCGCGCACCAGGCCGACGCCGGCCCAGAGGTTCGGCGAGACTTCGAGCCTGTCGCGCCGGCCGCCGTGAAGGGCGGCCATGCGCTTCTGGCCGACCGAGTCGGACTCATGAACGAAGCGCTCCTGCGCCTCGCGGATCGTATCGTCGTCGAGATGGCGGATCAGTCGCTCGGCCGCCTCCCATGCTTCATCATCGGTTTCGCGCACGATGAAGTGCAGACGAATGCCGAAGCTCACCTCGCGGCCGCGTTCGCCGGCAGCCTTGCGCACCTTGGTGACCTTCTCGGCAACCTGTGCCGGCGGCTCGCCCCAGGTCAGGTACTTGTCGACACGGCCGACGGAGAAATCGATGCCGGCATCCGACGAGCCGCCGAAATAGAGCGGCGGGCGCGGGTTCTGCACCGAGGGAAAGCCGAGGCGCGCATTGGTCGCCTTGATGTATTTGCCGTCGAAGCTTGCCGTTCCCTTTTCCAGCAGTTCCTCGAAGATGGTGAAGAACTCTTCGGCATGGGCATAGCGCTCGTCATGCTCGAGATGGATGCCATCGCCGGCTAGCTCCGCCGGGCTACCGCCGACGACGATGTTGAGCAGCAGGCGGCCGTTGGAGATGCGGTCGAGCGTCGTCGCAAGACGCGCGTAATAGGCAGGCGATGCGGTGCCGGGACGGATCGCCACCAGGAACTGCAGCTTCTCGGTTTTGGCGGCAAGGGCTGCCGCCGTCACGAAGGATTCTTCGCAGGCAACCCCGGTCGGCAGCAGCACGCCGGAATAGCCGAGCCGGTCGACGGCCTGAGCGATCTGCGTGAGATAGCCGATCTCGGGCGCGCGGTTGAGATCAGAGGAGCCGAGATAGGTGCCGTCGCCCGATGTCGGGATGAACCAGAGGAAATTGATGGGCTCGGATGTGCCTGTATGGGAGGTGGTCATTGGAAGACGGTCCTTTAGCTGCGGAATTCGAAAATCAACTCGCGTGGTCGAGATAGCTCTCTGTCTGCCTTGCGTAGCGCCGCCGCCGCACAGATGCTTGGGAGGATCGTAGTGGGCGGGGCGGCAAGAAGGCCGGCTGTCTGTCTATGCGCGAGCATCTGAAATATCCCTGTCGATCGGATGGCAGCAGGCAGATGCCTTTCGGTGTCCGCTCGATCGCGAGGATAGTGACATAGACTATCAATTAGATCGACAATATCAATTTGCTATTCTAATCCGTTTTGGAGAATATTTTTCCGGTTCAGCGGCATGGAGGCCCTCTCCATGCCGCCTCGCGGAAATCTTGGCTCGGCCGGAAAATCAGCTTGCCTTGGGACGCCAGACGATATCGCCGGTCGTAAGCTTCTTCGGCAGGATGCCGAGCCCGTGGAACTCGTCGGCGAGCGCCTGCTGATAGGCGGCGGCGGCATCGGTGATGGTCGAGACGCTGCCGAGATCGGCGCCCTTTCGCGTCAAGGTCACGCGCGTCACGTCAACCGGCACGCCGGTGATCTCGGAAAGTTCCTTCACCGTCTCGTCGAGATTGCTCTGGGCCGACGTGCCGACCTTGGCAAGCTCATCGATCACGTCGACGACCACCTGCCCATTGGCATCGGTGAAATCGCGATTGGCGAGGAAGAAACTGTAGGAGTCGACGATGCCTTCGGCGGTCGTCAGGATACGTGTCTCCGGATCGGCTTCGGCAATCGCCAGATAGGGGTCCCAGATCGACCAGGCGTCGATGCTGCCATTCTTGAACGCGGCGGCGGCATCCGGCGGCGAAAGGTCGAGCTGCTCGACATCTTCGGGCTTCAAGCCCGCCTGGCGCAGAACCTTGACGGTTACGTTATGCGCGCTGGAGCCGCGCTTGAAGGCAACCTTTTTGCCCTTGAGGTCTTCAAGCGTCTTGATGGGCGAATCCTTGCGCACGAGAATGGCCGAGGCTGCCGGGCTGCCCTTGTAGAGACCGACATAATAGAGCTGCCCGCCGGCCGCCTGGGCAAAGAGCGGCGGCACATCGCCGGTCGCACCGAAATCGAGAGCGCCGGCGCCCAGCGCTTCGAGAAGCGGTGGACCGGAGGTGAACTCCGACCAGCTGACGGTAATGCCGCGATCGGCAAGCCGCTTCTCAAGCGCGCCGCGCCGCTTGGCGAGCGCCAGCACGCCATTCTTCTGCCAGCCGATGCGGAATTCGCTGGCGGCAGCGCGTGCCGGCCGGACAGCCGGCAGGATTGCCGCGGCCACAGCAGCTCCGAAAAGCCCGAGCGTTTGTCGACGTGAAATCATGACTTTTCCCCTTTTTGATGATGCCAAGCCAGTTTTCGGCTGGTCGACCTGTCAGTGATGAATGTCATGATGATGAAATCTATATTTTAGATCGACAATTTTATTTGCAACATTTGGCCTTTGCTGAAATTTTGCGGCCCGGAAATCGACCTCAAGCGGAATTTTTTTCACGCGTCCCTCACTCCCGACCTTCGGCGGCCAGGCGCTCACGGATGAAGGTGGGGCCGCCGGCAAGACGCTTCGCAAGCAGGCTTGCGGGATCGACCATGCGCCAATAGGGCGTAACCGTCGAAACCGGCTCGCCCTTCTCCAGCGCGCCGAATGACAACTCGGCGATCGCACGCAAATGCCGCTGCACGGTCACCGGACAACAGGCGTCCGCCCCGTATTGAGCGGCGAGGCGGCGGCGGAGAGTGCCGACTTCGGTGAGGACACCTTCCGGTGCCGATCGAATCTGCTCTACGACCATCTGCTGCGATGGAATAAGCATCGCCTGCATTCCGCTACGGCCTTTGCGCCGCGGCTTGATCGTCGGAATTTCGCTCATGTCACCCCCGGAACATAATGCCTTCCCTCCAATCTAGGGCTCGGCCGAACGGTAGCCAGCCTCATATGCGTCAATCGGAAGGAAGTCCGTATTCACGGGCTTTTCTGCTCCCGCCGTTTCGGTTAATCCTCGGCCTGCACTTGAGGAAAAGGATAGGACATATGGCAAAAGTCGCGTTCATCGGTCTCGGCGTCATGGGTTTCCCTATGGCGGGACATCTGAAGACGAAAGGCGGCCACGATGTCACCGTCTATAACCGCACGCCGGCAAAAGCCGCCGCCTGGGCCGCGAAATTTTCAGGCCACGCCGCCCCCACCCCGGCCGAGGCCGCCACTGGGGCCGATTTCGTCTTCGTCTGCGTCGGCAATGACGAAGATCTCCGCTCGGTGACATTAGGCGAGAACGGCGCTTTACACGGCATGAAGCCCGGTTCGGTGCTGATCGACAACACCACAGCCAGCGCTGAAGTCGCCCGCGAACTTTATGCCGCGGCAAAGGAAAAAGGTGTCGATTTCATCGACGCTCCCGTCTCCGGCGGCCAGGCCGGCGCCGAAAACGGTGTCCTGACCGTCATGTGCGGCGGCGACGAGGCCGTCTTCGAACGCGCCAGGCCTGTCATCGACGCCTATGCCCGCATGGTTGGCCTGATGGGGCCGGCAGGCTCGGGCCAGCTGACCAAGATGGTCAACCAGATCTGCATCGCCGGCCTCGTCCAGGGACTTGCCGAAGCGCTGCATTTCGGCAAGCGCGCCGGCCTGGATATTGAAAAGGTCGTCGAGGTGATTTCCAAGGGTGCGGCCGGTTCCTGGCAGATGGAAAACCGCCACAAGACCATGAACGCAGGCAAATATGACTTCGGCTTTGCGGTCGACTGGATGCGCAAGGATCTCGGCATCGTGCTCACCGAAGCCCGCCGCAATGGCGCCAAGCTACCGGTCACCGCCGTCGTCGACCAGTTCTACGGCGACGTGCAGGCAATGGGCGGCAATCGCTGGGACACATCCTCGCTGCTTGCCCGCCTCGAAAAATGATCGACCCCTCCTCCGATGCGGCCGAACTGATCGCGCATCTCGAAACCCTGCGTTCGGAGGAGAATGTCGCCGCCATGGCGCGCTTCGGCATCGTTACCGATCACGCCCTCGGTATCTCCAATCCCGATATCAGGGCGGTCGCCAGACTGGCGAAGAAGGATCACCTCAGGGCAATGCAGCTCTGGCGAAGCGATATCCGCGAAGCCCGCCTGCTTGCCCTCTACACAGCCGAGCCGAAGCGGTTGACGTCTGAAGAAGCCCGAAATTGGGCCGCTGATTTCAACTCCTGGGAGATCGTCGATTGCGCCGCCGATCTCTTCGTTGAAGCCCGGCTGGATGAACTCATCTCAGACTTCGCCGCCGACGAGCGTGAATTTATCAGGCGCACCGCCTTCGCCATGATTGCCGGTGCCGCGGTTCACTTGAAGAAGGAACCTGATGCGACCATCCTCGCTTGGTTGCCGCTGATCGAGGCCCATGCCGACGACCCGCGAAACTTCGTGCGCAAGGCCGTGAATTGGGCCCTGCGCAGTATCGGCAAGCGCAATCTCGCCTGCCATGCGCCGGCCCTGGCACTCGCAAGGATCCTGGCGGAAAGCCCTGATAAAACCGCCCACTGGATCGGCAAGGATGCCGCCAGGGAACTGGCCGACGAAAAGCTGTTGGCACGGTTGAGATGAGGCGGGATGCCGGCTCGAATAACTAGAGCCTTTCCGGGTTAGATTGAAGCATTCTGTTGGCTCAAACGGAGTCGGATGGTTGGCCGGCCGGCGCGCGTCGTAGCCAAGCTCTACGGCCAAGCCGGCCGGTCGATCAGCCGGCCCGTTTCAGCCAACCCGAAGGGCCGGGCATCTTTCCGCCAGGACAAAGGCGATCGGCTCGGACGTACCCTGGGGTATGCCCGTCGCCAATCGCCTTTGCCCTGACGAAAACCTGCTCCGGCAGAATGCTTCAATCTAACCCGGAAAGGCTCTAAATCAATGCTGCCTGGATTTTTCGACCAGGAAATCGATCAGGACCCGCACCGCCGGCGGCATGCCCTTCGCTGTCGTGAAGACGATGTAGAACTGGCTCTCCTCCGACTGCCATTCCGGCAGCACCCGCACCAGCTTGCCGGCCTGGAGATCGGCCTCGCAGGCACTTTCGAGCAAAAGCCCGAAGCCGAGGCCGGCACGGGCTGCGTCGAGGATGGCGGTCATACTGCGGCAGGTGAGCCGCGGCTGATGCCGAATCACCTGCTTGGCGTCATTCGGACCGACCAGTTCCCAGGTGTGGAACGACACCCATGACGTCATCGCCAGCGTCGGCAGGTCCGCGAGTTCGTCCACACAATGCAAGTTGCCGGTACGTTCGACGAGCGACGGACTTGCGACCAGGATACGCCTGATACGGTCGAGCTTACGCATCGTCAGGCTCGTCTGCGTCTCCGGCTCGTTGGTCGCCCTCACCTCGAGGTCGATCCGTTCGTTGATGAGATCGGCGCGCCGCTCGGAGCCGATGATCTGCAGCTTGATCTTCGGATAACGTTCCAGGAATTCGGGCAGGATCCCCCCGACCGATATGTCGACGAGACCGAGCGGGCAGCCCATACGCACCACACCTTGCGGGTCGGACTGAGCCTCGCTGACGATCGATTTGGCGCGATCGGCCTCCTGCAGGATGGTCTGGCATCTTTCGTAGAAAGCCTGGCCGATCTCAGTCACCCGGAAGTGGCGAGTCGAGCGTTCTATGAGCCTTGCGCCAAGCCCTTCCTCAAGCCGGCTGACCCGCCTGCTGAGCTTCGAACGTGGTATTTTTAGATCGCGACTTGCAGAAGCGAAACCGCCGCTGGAGACGACAGCGGCGAAATAATAGTAGTCGTTGAGATCGTCCATAAGAACAAGCTATCCGAGAGTAGGAATGAATGCCGGCCCCCAGCAAGGGTTGTATCCTCTCTCCCAAAAAGCTGTGATCACATTGTCGGCATTGGATTTTCTTTTCGCGACCTATTGCGGCAAAGCCAGCCGACGCCGCATAGGCAGACAGACCAACAGCCGTCCGCACGATAATTCTATCGGTGGATCCAGCTCGTTTGAAAGATTGAAAAACGGAGTGCCTCGAGAGGCGAGGCTGGCAGATGCCGACGTGCGATACGCAACGTACCTGTTGGGTTCACCTCAAAAGGCGATTCTGAAAAACGGCATTGAAGACGGCGCTTCAAAAACGCTGCAAGGACGGTCCGGCAGGGAAGACCGGACCCGTCCCCGTAGCTGATCGGAGGTCACTCGGATCAGAAACTGATTTAAGTGCTCCCGGTCCGAAGACCGGGAGCATCCACTAAGTGGATTAGAACGAACGCTGCAGACGGAAGTAGCCCGTCGTGGAGTCGTCACCATCATCCGGATCGAGGTACTGAACCGAAGCCTTGGCGTAGAAGTTGTCGACGATCTGGTAATCAACCGTCAGACCGACCTTCCAGGCATCGCCGAGACCGTCGAAGTCATCCGGAACGGCCTTGTCGCCGCCGAAGTAGTTGCCGTAGTACTGAACGGCCGGCGTGATCTTCAGCTTGTCAGTTGCCTTGATTGCGTATTCGGCAGCAACAGCCCATTCAGCCGAAGAGTAGTAGGAGTTCGGGCCGGAAGAGTATACGCCGGCGAGGCCGAGCGTACCGGGACCGATGTCAACCGTGCCCATTGCACGGACAGCACCGTCTTCGTTGTCGACGTCATAGCCACCGGTGATCTGGTAGCTGAACGCACCGGCAGTGCCACCAACGCCGAAGGCAACGCCAACGTTGTTGGCTTCTTCGTCGGCCTTGTAGACGCCGTCTTCCAGTTCGTCGACGCTGAGGCCAGCGTAGAAGGTGCCGCTTTCATACTGATAACGGATGGAGTTGTGCAGCGTTACAACCGAGCCGATGTCGTCGGTTTCGCCGGAGAGACCATCGTCCCACCAGCTGTAGAACAGACCGGCGCGGAAGCCCGCGACGTCGAGGTAAGCGGAGTCGAGAATGGCGTCCTGATCGGTGGCGTTGTCAGCATTGAACTGCATGACGATGACGCCGGTCAGCGGACCATACTCGGTGTCGCTCTTGGCCGTGAACTGAACCTGACCGCGGGTGACGGCATCCCAGTCCGAATCGCCGCCGACATCTTCGCCAACGTTAACCTGGAAACGGATGTAGCCTTCGATCTTGAGGCAGGTTTCGGTGCCCGGGATGTAGAAGTAGCCGGTGCCGTAAGCGTCGCAGACGCGAACATATTCAACCGGTTCCGGCTCAGCAGCAACAATAGCGTCAGCTGCAAGAACCGGCGTCGATGCAGCAAATGCTGCTGCTGATGCAAGCAAAACCATTCTGATGTTCATTTACCAATCCATTCCTTTGTCGATCGGGGCTGGCTTCAGATCGGGTAGTCGATTTGAAGCCGGCCCAGTTTGAACAGCCATCTCGGCGTGCGGATCGATCGAACCGCCAAACCGTCATCACATACAAGGACCTATCAAGCAATTCTCGATACACGCCAGGTGGGCTCCTTCGAGCAACTTTCCTCGGTGACGTGATTTTTATACAACAACTTCAAATATTTAGGCGAAAAACACGACAAACGGCTCCGCGACGGAAATCCTCCATCGCAAGCCGCAAAACGCTACACCCCATCTGTCAAATTCTCCACCGCTCGACCCCCGTCGAACATACTGGTGAAGCGCATAAACTCTACCGCCGGCTAACAAGCACAAACAAGGCAGCGGTTTAGAACATGGTGTTCTGAATTCGATACCAATGAGACGAAATTATGACATATCGCCCCGTGGTTTCATCAACCATAACCCCGGAATCCTTACCAGGCTATTCACTTTTCCAGGAATTTGGGTCGATTTGAGCGTTTTTTTGCTATTTTTGAGGCTTTTTTGCAATCGCCGACCGCACTGGCCAAAACTTGGTTTTGCGGAACCGGCATTCCCGCTTGCGGCCAGAACACACCCAATAGGTATATCCCCGGTCAGACTCACGCGTGGTCCCAGTCTTCGGATTTGGCATTATCGCGTGCGGTCATGACCGCACGCTTGACCTCAATCCTCGTTGGATTTGGCATTGTCGAGAATCATGTAGTCGAGCGGCAGCTGCGTCGAATACTTGATCTGCTCCATCGCAAAGGCGGAGGAAACGTCGCGAATCTCAATCTTGGCGATCATCCGCTTATAAAAAGCGTCATAGGCGGCAATATCAGGCACGACGACTCGCAGGAGATAATCGACATCGCCGCTCATCCGGTAGAATTCGACCACTTCGGGGAATTCGGCGACCACCTCGGAAAAGCGGCGCAGCCATTCAATCGAATGGGTGGCGGTGCGAATCGACACGAAGACGGTGACCTTGGTGTTGACCTTCTCCGGATCAAGGATGGCGACTCGGCGCTTGATGACGCCGTCTTCTTCCATTTTCTGGATGCGCCGCCAGCATGGCGTCGTCGAAAGCCCCACTTTCTTGGCGAGATCGGCAACGGCAAGCGTCGAATCTTCTTGCAGAAGACGCAGTATTTTTCGGTCGAGGCGGTCCATGCGCACAACAGTCCTTTCGAATTATTTTCTTTGTATAACTCGATTCCGTGCAACTAAAAGAATTTTGTTTCAGGAAAGCAGCATTTTCGTCCGTTCCTGCAAGACCGGGAGCAATTCTTCCTCGAACCAAGGATTGCGCTTCAGCCAGCCGCTGTTGCGCCAGCTCGGGTGCGGCAGCGGCAGCACCGCCGGCGATCGGTTGGACAGAAAACAGTCACGCCATGCCCGCACCGTCTCGGTCATATTGTCCCGCCTTTCACCGGCCATATGCCAGGCCTGCGCATATTGGCCGATGACCAGCACCAGTTCGATCTGCGGCATGGCCGAGATCACCCTTTGCCGCCAGAACGGCGCGCATTCACGCCGCGGCGGCAGATCCGCGCCCTTGTCGTCGTAGCCGGGAAAGCAGAAGCCCATCGGCACGATAGCGAATCGGTCGCGGTCGTAGAAGCTTGCCCTGTCAACACCGAGCCATGATCGCAGGCGGTCTCCCGATGCATCGTCGAACGGCAGGCCGCTCTCATGCACCCGAAGCCCGGGCGCCTGCCCGGCGATCAGGATGCGCGCGTTCGATGAGATCACCACCACTGGCCGCGGCTCGTGCGGCAGCCGGTGTTCGAGGCCTTTTCCCGGTGCGTCTCGACAGATGCGACAGGAGCCGATCTCCTGCCGCAGCATCTCCAGCATGGCTTCGTCGCTCATGACTTTACTCCCATCCGACAGCCTGCCCGATAAAGCGCAGGACGCCGTCGAAACCGGAACTCTGGCGCGCATGGTCGCGCACATCGCGTGGCCGCTCGAAAGTCCCGGCCCAGAGGCCCGCCTTCTGGCCCTTTGCCTCGGCCTCCTCTTTGCCATAATCGCCATAAGAAATGGCCATGCCCCGGCGCACCATGGCGGCATTGATGTCGCCGCCCGCCCCGCTCCGGCAGACGACGAGCAGCCTGTCGTAGCGGTCGCGCCGGCTGCCCTGACAAACAGTTCCCGATGCCAGCACCATATCCTGCAGCGCCTCGCGCGCCGCGCGCCCGCAGGCCCAGGCCTTCCCCGCCCGCTCGCAGCTTTGGTTGAGCTCCGGCGCATCGATGCCTTCGAGGCGCAACCGTTCGCCTCCCAACGCCAGACTGTCACCGTCGGCAGCATGAAAGGCGCCGGCATGCTCGATTTTTGCTGCATCGTTGAGCTTGGCGGCGATCAGCGCCACGAGCACCAGCAGGGCAAAAGCGGTCACGCCGTCGCGAATCAGGCGCAGACCCCGTGTCACGCTTTCGCCTCCTTAAAAAACAAATCCTTGGCAAAGATGGCAAACATCTTCTTAAGAATTGTCGGTTAAGCTCTTATCCACCCTGGGATGAAGTTTCAACGTGCACATGAGTACCGGCGTAAGCACATCGACCGACAAGATCATCGTCGACAGGTCGCGCAGCCACCGCAACAAGGCCGTTTCCAAGGCCGTGCGGCAGACGCGCGAACGTCTTCAGTCCGGTCATGCGTCAAATTCCTCCTTCGATCGTGACGTGCTCAACATGTATGTGGCATCGGTGCTGCAGAGCGCGTCGCTCATGCCGCTCTTCGTCGTCATCATCACCGCGCTTGGCGTCTATTTCACCCAGAACACCCAATTGCTCTTCTGGGCGCTGCTGACGCTCACCTGTCATACCGGCAATATCCTGCTGGCGCGCCGCGCCCGCCGGCAGGAAATCACCTCCGAGAACGCCCGCAAATGGCGCCGCCTGCTGCTCTCCGGCCAGTTCCTGCTCGGCTGCTGCTGGGCCGTCTTCGCGCTGCAGGGCTGCGACACCTGCGAGCCATCGAGTTTCATTCTCTATAAGGGCGCGACGCTGCTGATCGCGCTCTCCGTCACGGCGATGTCGAACTTCATGCTGACGCCTGCCGTGCTCGCCGCCTTCTCACCGGCGGTCCTGGCGCTCGCCGCCAAGAGCGGCCTGTCGCGCGACCTGCTCGAAATCAGCCTGACGGTGGCCTTCACCACCACTCTTGTCTTCTTCAATTATATCAGCGACCGGCTCTTCAAGTCGAACCTCAGGATTCTCTCATATCAGTCGGAGAAGGACGACCTGATCGCAGAGCTGGAAGTGGCGAAATCGATGTCGGACGAGGCTCGCCGCCGCGCCGAAGAGGCGAACCTCGCCAAGTCGCGCTTCCTTGCCTCCATGTCGCACGAGCTTCGAACGCCTCTCAACGCCATCCTCGGCTTTTCCGAGGTGATGTCGGCCGAAGTCATGGGGCCGCTCGCCAATCCGACCTACAAGGAATATGCCGGCGATATCCACCGCTCCGGCCAGCATCTGCTCGATCTCATCAACGAGATCCTCGACCTGTCGCGCATCGAGGCCGGCAAATACGAGCTGAGCGAGGAGGCGATTTCGCTTCTCGATATCACCGAAGATTGCATCGGCATGGTCCAGCTGCGCGCCCGCGCCAAGAACATTGCCATTTCGGACCAGTTCGAGCGGCAGCTGCCGGCCATCTGGGCCGACGAGAAGTCGATGCGCCAGGTGGTGCTCAACCTTCTCTCCAATGCGGTCAAGTTCACGCCGCAGGGCGGCGAGATCCACGTTAAGGTCGGCTGGACAGCTGGCGGCGGCCAGTACATCTCGATCAAGGACAACGGCCCCGGCATTCCGGAAGAAGAGATTCCCGTCGTCCTGTCGGCCTTTGGCCAGGGCTCGATCGCCATCAAGAGCGCCGAACAGGGTACCGGCCTCGGCCTGCCGATCGTCCAGGCGATCCTTGCCAAACATGACGGACAGTTCCTGCTGAAATCGAAACTGCGCGAGGGCACCGAGGTCATCGCCATCCTGCCCGCCAAGCGTGTGCTCCAGAGCCTGCCGGCCGTCGAGGAGGCTCACGCCGTTGCGCGCAAGCGCAAGAGTTTTGCCTGAATCAGCTAAAGAACAGCTGCTTTCCGAGGACGAAGCCGAGATAGAGGCAGCAGGCGGCAATCATGCAGGTTACCGCGAAGGAGCCGAGATCCTTGGCATGTTTGCCGACAATCGAAATCTCCGGCGAAATCCGGTCGATCACCTCTTCAACGGCCGTATTCATCGCCTCCATCGAAAAGAGCCCGAGAAACAGAAGCACCGCGACGACGATCTCGCCCGCAGTGGCTCCCACCAGCGCCAGCGCCGCGATCGAAGCGATGAAAAAACCGAGTTCCTGACGGAAGGCCGCCTCTTTCAGCACCCGCAGAAAGCCTGCCCAGGAATAGCTGGCGGCGGCGATGAAATGCCGAAGTCCGGTCTCTTTCGTCACCGCAGGCTTCATCAAGATGCCCTTCCTCTTCCTGTTGCATCAAACCGGGGAGCCTCCCCATCAATGAGCGAATACGCAAATACCGAATCCATTTGGGCGGCGCAAGCGAACGCGCGCGGATCGACGGCGCCCACTGCGGCCTTAATGCTTATTCGACACACCCGCCTGGGCGAAGGTCGCCATGCCGGAATGACAGGCGGCGGCCGCCTTGACGATACCGGCGGCAAGTGCGGCACCGGTGCCTTCGCCGAGCCGCATGCCAAGCGCCAGAAGCGGCGTCTTGCCGAGCATCTCGATTGCGCGAAGATGTCCGGGCTCGCCGGAGACATGGCCGATCAGGCAATGATCGAGCGCGGACGGATTGGCGGCCTTCAGGATCGCCGCCGCGGCGGTCGCGACATAACCGTCGATCAGCACCGGGATGCGCTCCATGCGGGCCGCAAGAATGGCGCCGGCCATCGCAGCGATCTCGCGGCCGCCGAGCCGGCGCATGATCTCCAGCGGATCGTCGAGATGGTCGCCATGCAGCGCCACCGCCTTTTCCACTGCCGCGATCTTGCGCTCCAGCATCTCGCCTTCCGAACCGGTGCCGGGTCCCACCCAGTCGCGCGCCGAACCGCCGTAAAGCGCATAGTTGATCGCCGCCGCAATCGTCGTATTGCCGATGCCCATCTCGCCGATGCAGAGCAGGTCGGTGCCGCCGGCGATCGCCTCCATGCCGAAGGCCATGGTCGCGGCGCAATCGCGCTCGGAAAGTGCTGCCTCCTCGGTGATGTCGCCGGTGGGATAATCGAGCGCCAGATCGAAGACTTTCAATCCGAGATCATAGGCGACACAGATCTGGTTGATCGCCGCACCGCCGGCTGCAAAGTTCTCGACCATCTGTTGCGTCACCGTTGGCGGAAAAGGTGTGATCCCCTGCCTGGTGACGCCGTGATTGCCGGCAAAGATCGCCACCAGCGGCCGGTTGACGGCAGGTGTGCGGCCCGTCCAAGCGGCAAGCCAGAAGGCGATCTCTTCGAGCCGTCCGAGCGCACCCGGCGGCTTGGTCAGCTGCGCGTCACGTTCGCGCGCCGCCACCAGCGCGCGGGCGTCCGGCCCCGGCAGGTCGCGGAGCAGGGTACGGAAATCGTCGAACGGCAGGCCTGAAACGCTCATCTGTGCGGTTTTCCTATAAATCCGGGTATTCTTGTTTTTTCCCCGCAAATCAGCTTCTTTGCGGATGGAAACTCTCTTAAAGCGGGCGGACGAGGCGAACAACTCCAAAAGCGCAGCCGAGACCATAAGCCGAGACCTCCGGCAGAACGAAACAGAATGAAGATCAAGGACTATGCGGTCGATACCGCCCGCGCCGTCGCCTTCCTCAGCCGCATTCCCATGCGGCAATCGCTGTTCAAAGGTTATGACGGCAGGCTCGGTCCGCTGGTGCGCTCCTTTCCCTTTGCCGGCATCGTCATCGGCTTCATCCCCGCACTCGCCCTCTTCCTCCTTTTGGGGCTGCGCGCCGATCCGCTGATGGCAGCCCTGATCGCGCTTTCCGTCCAGGTCCTCGTCACCGGCGCGCTGCACGAGGACGGTCTGGCCGATACGGCCGACGGCATCGGCGGCGGCAAGAGCCGCGAACAGAGCCTGCTCATCATGAAGGATAGCCGGATCGGCACCTATGGCGCGATAGCCCTGATCCTCTCCTTCGCGATCCGCGCAGCCGCACTTGCCGCCATCGCCCGCCATTCCTCGCCGCTCACTGCTGCCCTCGCCATTCCCGCCGTCGCGGCTCTCAGCCGTGGCGCCATCGCCTGGCACTGGCAGCGGTTGGCACCGGCAAAGGCCGATGGCGTGGCCGCCTCGACCGGCCAGCCGGACGAGGCGGCGATGCAGTTTGCGCTCGCCTCGGCCGGCCTCGTCGCAGCGCTTCTGATCTGGCCGGCATTCGGCCTGCGGCCGCTGGTCGCAAGCCTGCTCGCCACCGGCATCGCAGGGTTTGCCTTCACCGCCTTCATCCGCCGCAAGCTTGCCGGCCACACCGGCGATACGCTGGGCGCGACGCAGCAAATTTGCGAGATCGCCACTCTTTGCGCCCTTGCCACGGCCCTTTGAAACTCCGATATATCGCTCATGCAAACACCCTGCATTCACGTCTGCTCGCTGGAACCCGCCACCGGATTTTGCGCCGGATGCGGCCGGACTCTTCAGGAAATCGGCAGCTGGATGAGTTATTCCGACACCGAGCGAAGACGGATCATGGCGCTGCTGCCGGCAAGGCTCGCAGGCGCCGCCACGCCGTCGAACCGTATGAAAACGAGCCTCGCCGGTGGGCCGGAGCGGCCTTTATGATCCGTTTGACCGTCTTCCTCGTCGTGATCGGCATCGGCCTTGCCGTGCTGATTGTCAACAATGACAGCAGCCGCATCCTTGGTCTGCAGAGCGATGACTTCGGCCGCGTCGTCTATCTGCTGCCGATCGCGCTGATGTTGTCGGCCGGCATCTGGGCGAGCCGGCGCAGCATCGGCGAAACGATGCGCCAGATGATGATCTGGCTGGTCATCATCCTGGCGCTCGTGACCGTCTACCTCTATCGCCAGGAAGCGCTCGGCGTCGGCAACAGGCTGCTCGCCGGCCTCGTTCCCGGCCGCGCCGTCGTCGTCACCACAAGCGAGGGCGGCCAGGAGATCATCCTGCACAAGCTGCTGAACGGCCATTTCCAAGCCGATGTCGCAGTCAACGGCCAGACGATCGAGATGCTTGTCGATACCGGCGCCAGCATGGTGGCGCTGTCGCGCGAAGATGCCGAACGCATCGGCATCGACCTCTCCCGCCTCACCTATTCCATGACGGTCATGACCGCCAACGGCCGCGGCCGCGCAGCACCCGTCACGCTCGACCAGGTAGCGATCGGCCCGATCGTCCGCAACAATGTCGCAGCCAGCGTCTCCGAGGATGGCCGGCTCGACCAGAGCCTGCTCGGTATGAGCTTCCTGGAAACGCTGGGCTCGCTGCAGATGCAGACCGACGAACTCCGCATGCGCAACTAATTGCGGCTCCACCGCTTTACGGCGACGAGCGGATCTGGCAGCTTGAGCGCAAGAACAACAAGACGACAAAGAACAATAAGAAACTCCTGCCGCATAATTCCTTAAATCGGAATCGATTTAAGGAATTATGCAACAATTCAAAGTGCTACAGCGTCCTTTGCGCGTCTGAAAAGACGCGCGGCGCTGTAGTCTGGTGGCACCGCATGTTCGACCGGCCTTCGCCCGCGGCGAGGCCTTGACCCATGGGTGCGACAGGAGCTTCGCAATGAATTCACTCTGGCCGATCGTCATCGGCGGCGCTCTGCCGGCCCTGTTCTGGGGCATTACCGCCATCTTCCAGAAGCAGAGCGCCACATCAGCCACCGGCTCCGCTGTCTACCTGATCGCCTTCGGCGCCGCCTGTGCGTTGGCTGGGCTAATTGCCGCCCTGATTTGGCGCCCTGCCCCCTGGACCGCCGAAGGTCTCGGCTTTGCCGCCACCGCAGGCGCCTGCTTTGCCGTCGGCACCGGCCTGATCAGCTTTGCGCTTTTCACTTACGGTGTTCCCGTCTCGAAACTCGCGCCGATCTGGAGCTGCAACGTACTGGTGACGCTGGCGATCGGCGCCGTCTTTCTCGGCGAAGCCTCCGAGCTCGACGTAATGAAGCTCGTCGCCGGCACCCTCCTCATCATCTCGGGCGCCCTTCTCGTCAGCAGCGCTTGACGGGGACTGGTGCGCCGCCACATGCTCCTGCGTTGCAGCGCCTTCTGCTTTGTTGATATCCTGCGTCCAGGCGCCTCTGCGCGCCGTACCGGAGCTCGACATGAACCCACGACAATTGAAGACATTCCTTGCGGTGATCCGGCACGAAAATCTCACGCGCGCCGCTGCCGAGGTCAATCTCGCTCAGTCAAGCCTCAGCGACCAGATACAGGCGCTGGAAGAGGAACTGGGCGCAGAACTCTTCCTCCGCTCCCGGCAGGGCGTCGTCCCGACAGCGGCAGGTTCGGTCCTCAAGGCTTACGCCGAAGAGATACTGGCGCTGAACGACGAAGCGAATGCCGCCGTCAGCGCCGCAGCCGGCAGTGCGGAGCAGTCCGTCACCTTGGGCACGCTCGAAACCATCGCCGCCGAAAGACTGGCGCCGTGGCTGTCACTCTTTCGCAAGAAGAACCCAGACGTCGGCCTCAAGCTCAAGGTCGGCGGCAGCGGCGAATTACTTGCGCAATTGCAGCACGGCTCGATCGACGTCGCCTTCACCTTCGATCGCGGGCAGCAGGATGAGCGCTTCCTGACGCGCCGCATCTGCAGCGAACCGCTGGTGCTGATTGGCGGTCGCGATTCGCAAGCTCGGCTACCTGCAAGCCTCGCGGCACTGAGCACCGCCCCCTTCGTCGCCACCGAAACCGGCTGCGTCTACCGTCACCTGTTCGACACTGCCTTTGCCGAAGCGCAGATTGCAGCACCATCAATCGTCACCGAAGCCGGCAGCATCGCGACGATCATCCGGCTCGTCGCATCCGGCACCGGTTATGGCCTCGTACCGCGCCTTGCGGTCGGCCCGGCCGCAACACGGGGCGACGTCGTCGAACTGCCATGGCCGGGCAATCCACCTGCCGCTTCACTGGTGATGATGTGGCGGCGCAGGCGCGTGCAGCCGCCGGCGCTTACCCTCTTGCTGCAATCGGCAAGCGAAGAACTCTCGCCGCTCAGACCAGCCGATGCCCGCCTTCGACATGCAGGATAGTGCCTGTCGTGAAGCCGTTGCCGATCAGGAAGCGGATCGCATCGGCAATATCATCGGGCCGTCCAACGCGTCCGGCCGGCAGGCGCTGTGCCATCGCATCAAGCGTTGCCTGCTTGGCCTCGCCGGCGACGAAGCTCCAGATCGGCGTGTCCACCCATCCGGGCGACACCGCGTTGATCCGGATCGGCGCCAGTTCAACAGCAAGCGCCCTGACCATGCCTTCGAGCGCCGCATTGACGGCTGCGACCACCGATCCACGCGCCGCCGGCCGGTAGGCCGCGACACCTGACGTATAGGTGATCGATCCTGACGGCGGCAAATGGGCGGCACCATATTTTGCCAGCAGCAGCGGCCCGTAGATTTTGCTTTCGACCACCCTTTGCGCCGCCGCAAGCTCGATCGAAGGCAGCAACTGATAGGCGCCTTCGATATCGGCCGCCGTGCTGACGATGTGATCGACCGGCCCACTATTGCGGAACAGCGCCGCGACCTCTTCCTCGCGCGATATATCGACGGCAACCGTCGCCAATCCAGGATGCTCGCCGAGATCGCGGCGAGCCGCCATGAGCTTACCTTCGCTGCGTCCTGCGATCGTCACCGCCGCCCCTTCCCCGAGCAACCGCGCCGCAAGCGCCAGCCCCATTCCGGAACTGCCGCCAACAATAATGATCCTCGCGCCTTCGATCCTGATATCCGTCATCTGCCATCTCCTTCTCGGCTGATGCAGCAGATGCCTCGGATCAGAGCGAAAGAAAAACGGAAGAAACCGATGGCGTCATCGGGTTTTCCGATGGCGCGTGTTCGGGTGATTGATCAGTTCCGCAGCCGGTAGTCGGTCTTGAAGATCCAGGCGAGCGTTCCCAGGCAGATCACCAGGAACACCGTGATCATCGCCAGGCTGATCGCCGGGTTGACGTCGGCGATCCCGTAAAAACTCCAGCGGAAGCCGCTGAAGATAGGGCACCGGGTTGAAGTGGCTGGCGGCACGACTCGGCGAAGCCTCCGAGCTCGACATAATGAAGCTCGTCGCCGGCACCCTCCTCATCATCTCGGGCGCCCTTCTCGTCAGCAGCGCCTGACGGAAAACTGGCGCAATGCGCTCAGTACGAGATGAGGACTTCACCGATCCTCGGGCGTTGCCTTGCAACCAGCAGAGTCGTGACACCAGAGTCAGCCTCACCGGACAAAATATCGACGGTAGCACGCCGACCGAAGAACTCGATCCGTGATCGCAAATTCCGGAAGGAACAAGAATTGGGTGAGCAATAGATGCTCAATTCACCATGCGCCTCTGAGCCCGAAAACACTGTAATTGCAAGATTAATGCCGAGATCGTCATGCTTGGCGAGACTGCATGTGTCGTCGGGAAGGCATGACACCTCGGCAGAGAAAGGCTCCTTTCCCTCGACCACCACAGCAAAGGTAACCTTGACGGGATGGGCGGCCTCCTGCGATGGGCCTTGCTGCGGTGCTAGGTAATAGATGGATGCGATTGCGAGGCATCCAAGCACATTGCTGCTGACCATCAGATTGCCCCATGACCGATGACCTCTTGCTGAGCAATCTTTCATGTTGAAATTGCGGCACTTCCTGAGGGCCGGATCAGTTGCGCAGCCGGTAACCGGTCTTGAAGATCCAGGCGAGTGTTCCCAGGCAGATCACCAGAAACATCGTGATCATCGCCAGGCTGATCGCCGGATTGACATCGGCGATCCCGTAAAAACTCCAGCGGAAGCCGCTGACGAGATAGAGCACCGGGTTGAGGTGGCTGACCGCCTGCCAGAAGGGCGGCAGCATGCTGACCGAATAGAAGCTGCCGCCGAGAAAGGTCAGCGGCGGCACGACCAGCATGGGAATGAGGTTCAGCTGTTCGAAATTGCCGGCCCAGATGCCGATCATGAAGCCGAACAGGCTGAAGGTAATCGCCGTCAGCAGGAAGAACAGGATCATCATGAAGGGATGCTCGATCCTGACGTCGACGAAGAGATTGGCAGTCAGGAGAATGATGAAGCCGATCAGCATCCCCTTGGTCGCCGCCGCCCCGACATAACCGAGCAGGATCTCCGTCATCGCCACCGGCGCGGAAAGTACCTCGTAGATCGTGCCGGTGAATTTCGGGAAATAGATGCCGAAGGAGCCATTGCTGATGCACTGGCCAAGCAGCGTCAGCATGATCAGGCCGGGCGTGATGAAGGCGCCGTAGGACACGCCCTCTACCTCCTGAATGCGTGATCCCACAGCGGCGCCGAAGACGATGAAATAGAGCGAGGTCGAGATCACGGGCGAGATGACGCTCTGCAGCAGCGTGCGGCGCGTGCGCGCCATCTCAAAGAAATAGATCGATTTGACGGCCTCGATGTTCATTTTTCCGCTCCCACCAGCGCCACGAAGATGTCCTCGAGCGAGCTTTGCCGCGTCGAGAGATCCTTGAAATGGATATTGTTCTCACCGAGCCGGGTCAGCAGGGCCGCGATGCTTTCCTGTTCGTTGCCAGCGTCGAAATCATAAGTCAGCCGGTTGCCGTCTGCTTCCAGCGTCAGCCCATTGCCGGCAAAACAATCCGGCAGGCGGCTGAGCGGTTCGGTGAGATCGAGGATGAGTTGCTTGCGGCCGAGCTTGGCCATCAGCGCCGCCTTGTCCTCGACGAGCAGCAACTTGCCGCCATTGATGACGCCGACACGGTCAGCGATTTCCTCGGCCTCTTCGATATAGTGGGTAGTCAGAATGATGGTGACGCCGGAGGCCCGAAGCTCTTCAACGACATGCCACATGTCCTTGCGCAACGTCACGTCGACGCCGGCGGTCGGCTCGTCGAGGAAAAGAATTTCCGGCTCATGGGAAAGCGCCTTGGCGATCAGCACCCGCCGCTTCATGCCGCCGGAGAGCTGGCGCAGCATATTGTCCTTCTTGTCCCACAACGAGAGCGCGCGCAGCACCTTCTCGATATGGGCAGGATTGGCCTTCTTGCCGTGCAGTCCACGCGAAAAGCTCACCGTATTGAACACCGTCTCGAACTGATCGGTGGTCAGCTCCTGCGGCACCAGCCCGATCATCCCGCGGGTGGCGCGGAAATCCTTCACGACGTCGTGGCCAGCAACCAGCACCCGGCCGCGGCTCGGATTGGCGATGCCGCAGATGATCGAGATCAGCGTCGTCTTGCCCGCACCGTTCGGCCCGAGCAGCGCCAGGATCTCGCCCTTCTCAACGTCGAGATTGATGCCTTTCAGGGCCTCGAACCCATTGCCGTAGGTCTTGGTGAGGTTCTGAACGGAAATGATGGGGGTCATGCAGGACTCTTGTGGATTCTCGAGGTCTTTCGGCCCGCTATATAGTTCCTTCATGACGCTTTGACATCCTTGGGAACGTGAACACTGCATTCGCTCCAGGCCAACACACAGTTGGCCTGCTGGCGCAAGCGGCCCTCTGGCGCAGGCGAAGTAGCCGGCATCGGGTCTTTGCGATACGAAGGCAGCTCGCCGGTGAAAGAAAGGCGGCAGTCGGTTTCAGATGTCATCATCCGGTGATGTTCGTGCCCGATAAGAGGGCCGAGGCCAGCACCGGCATCCGCCCCGCCGCCCACCCTTTGCGGAGCCGTCCGGGTGTTCTCCATGCGCCCATTTTTCGCTGTCTCGGCATGTAGTCAAAGTTATTGTTCAGTCACGAAATGCTTGGAACCGGCCAGTATCCCCTGTCCAGCCGCGTTCCGTCTTAGCCGGCCCTGCGCCGGCTTTCTTTTTATGTGCCTCTTCTCCGCCCCTCGCTCTTTCCATGATCCACTGTGGATGAAAGCGACTAAGGGTGCACCCTTCACAACTCATCGTAATTGAACCAGTCAAAATCCGCGGCCTTCGCCCGGCCCGACGTATCGAAGGCAAACACGCCGGCGAAAGCGCCGGTGAAGGAGCCGTGTTCGCCGCGGCCGCCTTCGTCGGAAATCACGCCGGCGTCGAGGACCGGGCCGATCGGCTGCCAGGCGCCCTTGCCTTCGGTCTGCCAGAAGAATTGCAGGTCGTTCTCGCGGATTTCCATGGCAAGCTGGACGCGGCCATCGGCGGCAATCGAAACCCCGCTGTCGGCGGGAAAGCTCAGCCGGCCGTTCGGGTAGTCGCCGTTGCAGGAGAGGATCGTCACGCAGCGGCCGAGTGTTTCGTGCAACGTCACCGCGACGGCGTGGAATTTGTGGCGGTTGTAGTAATGCGTCAGCCCCGCAACCTGCTGATAGGTGTCGGGCGAGAAGTCGATCACGGTCTCGGCGCGGAAACTGTGATGCTCCTGGCGGCGGGCAACCAGCGACTGTTCGAACCAGGAGCCGATGCTTTCGCGCGCAATCAGGCGCAGATGGCCGGGACGATCCGTCAGGTTGAAGATGCGCGCGGGCTCTGGCGTGCGCAGCCATTGGAAATCGGCGGGCAACGTGCCGCCATCGAAGCTGTATTCGCTGCGCATCGGCTTTTCCACCGGCGCCGCGCCAAAGAGGCCTGGCACATCGACATCGGGCACCGAGGTGCCGTTTTCAAGATAGAGCCAGTCATCGTCGCGCCAGACGCATTTCTGCAAGGATGTCTCGCGCCCCAGCGTGCAACGTCGTTTCGGCGGTAGCGGCCGGCCGCAAAGATGGGTGTGATAGGCCTCGCCCTCCGGCGTTTCGACATATTGGCCATGACCTGCCCGCTGTAATACCGCGCCTGGATGATCCTTGGAGGTGATGAGATGCATGTTCGGATGCATCTCATAGGGCCCGTCGATATTACGCGACCGCGCCATGGTGACGGCATGGTCGTAGCCGGTGCCGCCCTCGGCGGTGGTCAGATAGTACCAGCCATTGCGCTTGAAGAGATGCGGGCCTTCGACGAGGCCGAGCGGGCTGCCGGCGAAGATGTTCTTGATCGGCCCCTTCAGCGCCTTTGCCACCGGATCCCATTCCTGCAGCAGGATGCCGTCGAAGGCCGGCGATTTCGGCGAGCCGCCATAGCTTTCGGTGCGGTGGTTCCACTGCATGTTGACGAACCACTTGCGGCCGTCATCGTCGTGGAAGAGCGAGGGATCGAAGCCGGAGGAATTCACATAGACCGGCTCGGACCAATCGGCCTCGATCGTAGGTGCCGTGACGATGTAGTTCGGCGCATCCTTGAAATTGCCGTCGTAGCGCTTGACGTCGGTATAGACCAGCCAGAACTGCCCGTCGGCATAGGACAGGCACGGCGCCCAGATGCCGCAGCTATCGGGATTGCCGCGCATGTCGAGCTGCGATCTGCGCTCCAGCGGCCGGCGCACCAGCGTCCAGTTCACCAAGTCGCGCGAATGGTGGATCTGCACGCCGGGATACCATTCGAAGGTCGAGGTGGCGATGTAATAATCCGCGCCGACGCGGCAGATCGACGGATCGGGATTGAACCCGGGCAGGATGGGATTGCGGATCATGACAGGGTCTCCTCCGACCGGCGGTGCTTTGCTGTACGTACATCAGATTATAGCAGAAAAAGGCCCGGAAGACTTGCCTCCGGGCCTGAGATGACTATTCGCGTTCGGCGGACTTGGCCCAGAGGTTGATGTCGGCCTCGCGGGCATAGACGTCGATCTCAGCCAGTTCCTCGACGGTGAATTCGAGATTGTCGAGCGCCTTGACGCAATCGACGATCTGCGACGAGCGGCTGGCGCCGATCAGAGCCGAGGTCACACGGCCGCCGCGCAGTACCCAGGCGATCGCCATCTGCGCCAGCGTCTGGCCGCGCCTTTCGGCGATCTCGTTGAGCTTGCGGATATTGTCGATAATTGAAGGGCGGATGTAGTCGCGCTTGAGAAAGTGGTTCTGCGCCGCTCGGCTGTCTTCGGGAATGCCGCCGAGATATTTCGTCGTCAGCATGCCTTGGGCGAGTGGCGAGAAGACGATCGAGCCCATGCCGACCTCATCCAGCGTATCGAGCAGCCTGTCGTCCTCGACCCAGCGGTTGAGCATCGAATAGCTCGGCTGGTGGATCAGGCACGGCGTGCCGAGATCCTTCAGGATCTTTGCAGCTTCGCGCGAGCGCTGCGAATTATAGGAGGAAATGCCGACATAGAGTGCCCGGCCGGAACGGACGATATGGTCGAGCGCGCTACAGGTCTCTTCCAATGGCGTTTCCGGGTCGAAGCGGTGCGAATAGAAGATGTCGACATAGTCGAGGCCCATGCGCTTCAGGCTCTGGTCGCAGGAGGCGATCAGATACTTGCGGCTGCCCCATTCGCCGTAAGGGCCGGGCCACATGTCGTAGCCGGCCTTGGAGGAGATGATCAGCTCGTCGCGAAGCCCGACAAATTCGGTGCGCATGATTTCGCCGAAGGCGGTCTCGGCGCTGCCGGGAGGCGGGCCGTAATTGTTGGCGAGGTCGAAATGGGTGATGCCGAGGTCGAAGGCCGTGCGGCACATGTCGATTTTGCGGTCATGCGGCGTGTCGCCGCCGAAATTGTGCCAAAGGCCGAGCGAGACCGCCGGCAGCTTCAGGCCGGAACGGCCCGTGCGGTTATATTTCATTTTCGAATAGCGGTCTGCGGCTGGTTGCCAGCTCATCTGAATGTCTCCTTGATAAAATAGCTATATGGTCGTCATGCGACATTATCGGCCCAAGAGATTGCCGACACCTGCCTCTCATCCGGCTGCCGCCACCTTTGCCTGGGTCGAGCCACGTGTCCCGACCCGCCCTTCGGACCCCCGTAAACGGGGCGAAGGGACATGCCGCGCCGTCTTCCTCAACCTCGACGCTGCGTTTGGCACGTCCCCTCTCCCCGTTTTTTTTACGGGGAGAGGGTTAGGGTGAGGGGCAGCCATCGGCGCGAACCGCACAGCCGTGGGACAGGCCCGAGGTTGACGAAACTATTGTAACAAGCGCGCCGATACGGCAAGCCCAAGGCGCGCGTGCTCTCTACTTCAGAAGCGCCTGCGCTTCTTCGATGCCGAGAGCCGCCGGCTGCGTGCAGGTCGTGGTCAGGTCGATGAACCGGCCCTCCTCGCCCGATTTCAGGATCGAGGTCATGACGTCGACGCCGTGCAGCGTGCGGTCGAGCGAGCAGCGCGCGTCGCGTCCCTCGATCAGCGACATCGCCATGTCGGCAAGGCCGGCGGTGCGGTAGTTGGCGCGCGATCCGTTCGGGCTTTCCTGGTTGATCTTGCCGAACGGATGCTCCCAGGCATCGAGCGGCTTGATGTCCTTGTCGCGGCCGCTTGCCTCAACGGTGCCGCCGAAGAAGTTCGGGTCCGGCACGTAGAGCGAGCCGTCGGTGCCGTAGAGCTCCATATTGGCATGCCGATGCGACCACACGTCCCAACTCGCCGTCAGCGTCACGGTGGCGCCGTTGACGAATTCGAGCAGCGCCTGGATCGTCGTCGGCGTCTTGACCGGGATGATCTCGCCGTTGCGCGGCTGGCTGGTGATGGTGCGGGTGGGCGACGCCATCGAGGTCATGCCGCCGACACGTTTGACCGGGCCGATCAGGTTGATCAGGTTGGCGATGTAATAAGGGCCGAGATCGAGGATCGGGCCGCCGCCCGGCAGAAAGAAAAAGTCCGGGTTCGGATGCCACATTTCCATACCAGGGCTCATCACGTAACAGGCGCCCGAGGTCACCCGGCCGATGCCGCCGTCATCGATGAACTTGCGGGCGAGCTGATGGGCGCCGCCGAGGAAAGTGTCGGGCGCGCAGCCGACGGCAAGGTTCTTTTCTTTGGCAATGCAGCGAAGCTCCTCGCCCTCTTCCACTGAGAGCACCAGCGGCTTTTCGGAATAGACGTGTTTTCCGGCCTCGAGGATCGCCTTCGATACCCGGAAATGCGCATCCGGGATCGTCAGATTGACGACGACGTCGATCTCGTCATTGACGAGAAGCTCGTCGATCGTCTGCGCTTTGACGCCATATTCCTTGGCGCGCGCCTCGGCCGCCTGCGCGTTGATATCGGCGCAAGCCAGCACCTTAAGCCCCTTGAAGAGCGGTGCCAGCGAGAAGTAGGTGGTGGAGATGTTGCCGCATCCGATGATGCCGACGCCAAGTTCCCTGGTCATGATGAAGCCTCAGTAGGTCTGGAAGGATGCGATCGAGCGGCTGATATTGCGGTCGATGTCATTCGGGTTATCGTGTTCGACGACGTAGTGCTTGGCCTTGGTGGCGCGCAACGCTGTCATCAGCCTGGCCCACTCGACCTTGCCGTGACCGACATCAGCCCATCCGCTCTCATCCGTCGCTTCGCCGGCCGGTGCGATGTCCTTGACATGCACGGCGGTGATGCGCGGTCCGAGCTTCTCGATCCAGGCGAAGGGATCGGCGCCGCCGCGGATGACCCAGGCGATATCGGCTTCCCAGGAAATGTCGGGCGCGCCTTCGAAGATGTGCTCGATCGGCCGCGAGCCGTCCTGCAGCTTGAAGAATTCGAAATCATGATTGTGCCAGCCGAATTCGTAGCCGGCAGCCTTGTAAGGCTTGCTGATTTCCTGCAGGCGCTTGCCGAAGGCGGCCCAGCCGGCAGCGTCGGATGGCCGTTCCTCGGCC
This sequence comes from Rhizobium sp. SRDI943, assembly GCF_057653695.1. Lineage (NCBI taxonomy): Bacteria > Pseudomonadati > Pseudomonadota > Alphaproteobacteria > Hyphomicrobiales > Rhizobiaceae > Rhizobium > Rhizobium sp. SRDI943. The sequence goes on from NZ_CM172787.1 coordinate 2,367,086, forward strand.
GCCAGATGCGGCGCATAGATCGAATCCATGCCGAGGATCTTGGCAATGTTCAGCGACTTCTGAACTTCCTTCTCCAGGAAATCGGGGCTGAAATGGCCGCTCGCCATGACCAGGCCATTCTTGTCGAGTTCAGCACGAAGGCTCTTCAGCCCGGCATCGTCGAGATCGGCATAGATACCGCCGAAGCCCTCGACTTCGGCATAACCTGATTTGCCGAGCTTTTCGAAGATCGCCGAATAGGGCTGGAAGTTGCGGGCGCTATAGAGCTGGTAGCTGAGTTTCGTCATCATGTTCTCCTTGGGCCTCGTGCCCATTCTTGCAAGATCAATCCGCCGACTGGCAGGAATACAGGTCGTAGAACCGGAACTCCGGAAGCGCGCCACGATCAAGCGGCCGTGCCGGGGTAAAGGTGATGCGGCGGCTCTCGCCGGCCGCAAGATCGAAGGCGTTGTCGGAATATTTGCCGTCGGTCTCGGTTTCGATCATCACGAAAAGCGCAAGTCCCCTAGCGGTGACGTTTATGTCGACGGAGCCATTCTCCTCGACATAGTCGTGGGTGACTGTCAGCCCCGCAGGTTCCAGCTCCAGCGCCTTGTAGGTACCGTTGACATGGTGCCCCTCGCCGCCTGTGCCGTTCGACGCGGTGAAACGCCAGGCAAGCAACGTTCCCTCGGGAATATCGGAAACGTTGATGCTCGTGGCAGTGACGGCCGCATCCGGCGAACATATGGCCTGTACGTCTCTCAGGTGTCGGCGCTCGCCCTTCGTCGTCAGCAGCGAGATCGAAAGGTCGACACTGACATCGGCAAGCGTGTCGTTGACGAGCGAGAAGCGGATCGTCTTTCCGTCGTCGGAAGGAATGGCAGCGACCGCGACCGGCTGGAAGAAGCGCTTGACGAGGTAGTGCATCGCCTTCCAGCGGCCGCCATAGTCGAGGCTCGACCAGGAGGCGACCGGCCAGGTGTCGTTGAGCTGCCAGTAGATCGTGCCCATGCAATGGGGTTTGAGCGACCGCCAGTATTCCACCGCCGTCTTGATCGCCAGCCCCTGCTGGATCTGGGAGAGATAGACGAAGTTCGGAAAATCCTTGGGGAAGCGGAAATAACGGAACATCGTGCCGGCGATGCGCTCGTTGCCGCCGGCATTCTTCTGGTGCAGCTCCATGACCGGGGAAGCGATGTTCATGTCTTTCGCCTCGGCATAGGTCTTGATCACAGGCAGCGACGTATAGGACTGGAAGCCGAATTCCGAGCAGAAGCGTGGACGCACCGAGCGGTAGTTGTCGAACGACTTGTTCTCGTGCCAGACCGACCAGTAATGCATGTCGCCGGATCCGTCCGCATGCCAGGCATCGCCGAAATCGAGATAACCGGAAGCCGGGCTCGAAGGCCACCAGAGCGCGCCGGGCAGCGCCTTTTTCACTGCCTGCTCGATCGTGCGGTTGAGGCGATCATAGGAGACGAGATAGCGGTCGCGGTCTTTACGGGATTCCTCGAACCAGGTCAGTGCTCCGACCAGCTCATTGTCGCCGCACCAGAGCACGATCGACGGATGCGAGGAGAGCCGGCGCACCTGGAAATCCACCTCGATCGTCACATTGTCGAGAAAGTCCTCGGTCGAGGGATAAAGGTTGCAGGCGAACATGAAGTCCTGCCAGACCATAAGGCCCAGCCGGTCGCAGAGATCATAGAAATGATCCTGCTCATAGAAGCCGCCGCCCCAGACGCGGATCATGTTCATGTTGGCGGCTTTGGCCGATTGCAGCAGGTCTTCGGTCTTCTCGGGCGAAGACAGCGAAAACAGCGCGTCGGCCGGTATCCAGTTGGCGCCGCGGCAGAAGATCTCGCGGCCATTGACCTCGAAGGCGAAGCGACTGCCTGATGCATCCGGCGTGGTGATCAGCTCGATGGTGCGAAGACCGATCTGCTTGGTCACCTCATCAGTCGGCAATTCGACGGAAAGCCTGTAGAGCGCCTGCTCGCCACTGCCGGAGGGCCACCAGAGGCGCGGATTGTCGATATGGAAGAGGTGGTTGACATGCGTCTCGCCGTTGACGCCGACATCCAGGCGCACCCGCTCGCCGTCGAGGTCGAAATAGACCTGGGCAATGTCTGGCCCCTTTGAAAACAGCGTTGCCGTCACTTTGAGGTCCACCGAGCCGTCGTTATTGTGGGTCTGGCGGGTGACCACATGTTCGATGCGCGCGGTTTCGAGCTTCTTCAGCGCGATCGTCCCGTAGAGGCCGAGCGGGGCAATGGCAATGTTCCAGTCCCAGCCGAAATGGCATTGCGGCTTGCGCAGCATGTTGCCGTCGGGGATCGGCGAGTTGCCCGTGCTGTAGGGGATGTAGAAGGGCTGCTGCTTCTGTCGCGCAGCGCCGACAGCGACGTTGGAGGCGAAGACGATGCGGATGCTGTTGTCGCCTGATTTCAGCATGCTGGAAACGTCAGGACGATAGCGGCGGAAGCTGTTGTCGGCTTCGAGCGCCAGAAAACCGTTGACGTGGACGCTGGCAACCGTGTCGAGATAATCGATATCGAGATACCAGTCGCCTTCGACCTCAGGAAGCGTGAAGCTGCGCTCGACCGCCCATTCGCGCTCGGCGACCCACTGCACCTTTTCCTCGTTGCGGCCGAAATAGGGATCGGGGATCAGGCTTGCGCGGTGGAGCGCGGTGTGCACGTCGCCCGGCAAGATGATCGCAGTTCGGATCTCGCCATCCACGGAGGCAAGCTGCCACGAACCGGAAAGGTCGATGTTGAAACCGTTCTTCGGCAAGGATGTCATAGTCGTATCCCGATCGGGCCGCTCCTGGGATCGCCGGACAAGCCGGACCGCGGCCGAATTTGGCTGGCCTGATGGCCGATTGGAGGTCGGGCGGCGCCATTTCGGCCCCGCCCGCAGAGTTCTCTAGAGACGCAGCTCGCTTTCGGCATCGAAGACCGAGGCGACCGTCATGTCGAAGCTGAGCTTCACCTTGGCTCCGACGTTGAAGCGGCGTGCGCCGTTGACACGTACCGACATCGTGTGACCGGCATGTTTCAGCCACAGCAGATTGTCCGCGCCCATCGGCTCCTCGATATCGACGGTGGCGTCATGTTCTTCGCCGCCGGTATTCTCGTTGACCTTGATGTGTTCTGGACGAACGCCGAGCACCACCTTGCGGCCGGGCTGCAGCGTCTCGCTGGCGTCGTAGTCAGCGAGCGAGAAAATGACGCCATTGGCTGAAAAAGCAATGCCGTCGCCTGATTTGACCAGCTCGCCGTGCAGGAAATTCATCGACGGCGAGCCGATGAAACCGGCAACGAACAGATTGCGCGGCCTGTTGTAAATCGTCGTCGGATCGTCGAGCTGCTGGATGATGCCGCTCTTCATGATGGCGATGCGGTCGGCAAGCGTCAGCGCCTCGATCTGATCATGGGTGACGTAGATCATCGTGTTCTTCAGCGACTGGTGCAGGCGCTTGATCTCGACACGCAGCTCCGAGCGGAGTTTGGCGTCGAGATTGGACAGCGGCTCGTCGAACAGGAAGACGTCGACATCGCGCACCAGTGCCCGGCCGATCGCCACGCGCTGGCGCTGGCCGCCGGATAGCTCAGCCGGCTTGCGCTTCAGCAGCGGCTGAATCTGCAGGATTTCGGAGGCACGCGCCACCCGCTTGTCGATCTCTGCCTGCGGCACCTTGGCGACGCGAAGACCGAAGGACAGGTTCTTCTCGACGGTCATCTGCGGATAGAGCGCATAGGACTGGAACACCATGCCGATGCCGCGGTCCTTCGGCTCTTCCCAGGTAACGTTCTTGCCCTTGATGAAGATCTGCCCTTCCGAGGCATCGAGCAGGCCGGCGATGCAATTCAGCAAGGTCGACTTGCCGCAGCCGGACGAGCCGAGGAGCACGAGGAATTCGCCGTCATTGATGTCGAGGTTGAGGTCCTTCAGTACGCTGACCGCACCGAAGTTCAGGGACAGATCCTTGATGGAGACGCTTGCATTCATATTCATGAGATCAACCCTTCACTGCGCCGGCGGCGATGCCGCGGACGAAAAGCCGCCCCGACACGAAGTAGACGATGAGCGGCACCAGACCCGTCAGGATCGTTGCCGCCATGTTGACGTTGTATTCCTTCACGCCCTGGACGGAATTGACGATGTTGTTGAGCTGTACTGTCATCGGATAGGTATCCGGCCGGGTGAAGACCACGCCGAACAGGAAGTCGTTCCAGATGCCGGTCACCTGCAGGATCATCGCGACCACGAAGATCGGCAGCGACATCGGCAGCATGATCCGCAGGAAGATCTGCCAGAAGCCCGCCCCGTCGACACGCGCCGCCTTGAACAGTTCCTCCGGCAGCGACACGAAATAATTGCGGAAGAGCAGCGTCAGGATCGGCATGCCGAAGATCGAATGCACGATGACGAGGCCGGTCAGCGTGCCGTAGATGCCGATTTCGCGCAGGATGATGACGATCGGATAGATCATTACCTGGTAGGGAATGAACGCGCCGACGATGAGGATCGAGAAGAAAAGCTCGGATCCTCTGAAGCGCCAGTTTGCCAGCGCATAACCGTTCACCGAGGCGATCGCGATCGAGATGATCACCGACGGCACCGTGATGCGCACCGAATTCCAGAAACCGCGCGACAGGCCATCGCAGTTGAGCCCGGTGCAGGCCTGCGCCCAGGCTTTCACCCAGGGTTCGAAGGTGATCTCCATCGGCGGCGAAAAGATGTTGCCGAGCCGGATTTCCGGCATGCCCTTCAGCGAAGTCACGACCATCACATAGAGCGGCAACAGATAGTAGAGCGCTGCGATGATCAGCGTGCCGTAGAGCATGATGTTACGCGCCGACACCGCCGGGCGCGGCCTGGGGCCGCTAGGGCCATCGCCGAGTTTAGGCGCCACGGCGTCGATGCCGGCGGCGGTGGTGTTCAGAGTTCCTACATCAGCCACGCTTGCGCCCTCCGCCGAATTCCAGATAGGCCCACGGAACGATAATGATCGCGACTGTGACGAGCATCATGGTCGAGGCAGCAAAGCCCTGCCCCAGGTTTTGCGCCTGGAACATGTAATCGTAGACATATTTCGCCGGCACTTCCGAGGAAATGCCCGGTCCGCCCGATGTCTGGGCGACCACGAGGTCGTAGACCTTGACGATGCCGGAGGCGATGATGACGATCGTGGTGATGAAGACCGGCCGCATCATCGGGATGACGATGAAGAGGTAGGTCCTCCACATCGGAATCCCGTCCACGCGCGCCGCTTTCCAGATATCCTCGTCGATCCCACGCAGGCCGGCGAGCATCAGGCACATGACGAGACCCGTTCCCTGCCAGAGTGCCGCGATCAGAATGCCGTAGATGACGATTTCAGGCGTATAGAGCGGATTGAAGGTGAAGCTCGTCCACCCGATCGAGCGCACCACCGCCTGAATGCCGAAATCAGGGTTCAGAACCCATTGCCAGACGAGGCCCGTCACGATGAAGGACAGCGCGAAGGGATAAAGAAAGATGGTGCGGAAGGTGTTTTCGAAGCGGATTTTCTGGTCCATCAGCGCGGCGAGCATGAAACCGATGACCAGGCTGAAGATCAGCGAGAGGATGCCGTAGACTGCCAGATTCTCGATCGCCGTCACCCAGCGGGGTGCCGCCCAGAGGCGCTGGTACTGATCGAATCCGACAAAGCTCAACCGCGGAAGGAGCTTGGAATTAGTGAAAGAATAAAAGATCGTCCAAAACGTGCCGCCGACAAAGATCACCAGCGCTGTGAGGATCATCGGGATAGACGCAATCTTGGCATTCAGATTGCGCAGTAACTTGTTTGGCCGGCCTGCTCGCGCTTGACCCGTCATAAACACTTCTCCTCAATCGCCACTGCGACAAGTAACAGAACGGCAAAACGCCGCCTGTCGTCTCCACCTCCGAAACCTGCTGAAGGTACCAGAGAGACGCCGCCGCGCGCCGGACCATCACCGATCGTCCGGAACGATCCGGCCCCCATGGGAGCCGGACCGCAAGGGCAGCAAATCTGCCGATCAGTCAGCAGAAGCGATGATCCCGGCGAAACGCTTCTGAGCGTCTTCCGGCGTCATCGATGGGTTGGCGAAGAATTCGGAGAAGAGGTCTTCCTTCTGCTTCTGGCTGTCGGCCGAAAGCAGCTGGTCGGTACCTTGGATCACGTTGCCCTTGGCCAGGATTTCGAGACCCTTCTTCATGCAATCGTTGGCGGCGGCGAGATCGACGTCGCCGCGAACCGGCAGAGAACCCTTCTTCAGGTTGAAGGCAACCTGGGTCTTGGGATCGAGCAGGGTCTTGGCAAGCACGGCCTGCGCCTTGGACTTTTCCTCGTCCTTCAGCAGCGGGAAGTAGAAGGCGTCGCCGCCAGTCGAGATGATCTCGTTCACGCCGAGGCCCGGCAGGCAGGTATAGTCGGTACCGGCCTTCTGACCGGCGAGCGCGAACTCACCCTGCGCCCAGTCGCCCATGATCTGGCCGCCGGCCTTGCCTGTGATGACAAGGTTGGTGGCTTGGTTCCAATCCTGGACGTTGCTGCCTTTGGCCATGCGCCGAGCGTCGTCGGCCGCCTTGAACACCTTGGCGATTTCGGGACCGGCGGCAACTTCCGCATCCTTGTCCTTGAAGACCTTGTTGAAGGTATCCTTGCCGGCAACCGCAACCATCAGTACGTCGAAGGCGCCAGTCGCCTGCCACGGCTGACCGCCGACGGCGAGCGGAATGATGCCGGCCTTTTCGAGCGCCGGAGCGGCGGCGACGAACTCGTCCCAGTTCTTCGGAACTTCGACGCCGGCCTTCTTGAAGGCGGCGTTCGACAGCCACAACCACTGCCAGGAGTGGATGTTGACGGGAGCGCAATAGATCTTGCCGTCGATGGTGCAGGAATCGAGCAGGCTCGACGGACGAACGATGTCCTTCCAGTGCTCGGCAGTCGCCACATCCGTCAGATCGCGCATCAGCCCGGCCTGAACGAGTTCCTCGGCCTGGCGGCCATGGTTGAACTGGGTGGCGCCCATTGGGTCGCCGCCGGTGATGCGGCTGATCATGATCGGACGGGCAGTGCCGCCGGAACCGGCGATAGCACCGTCGACCCAGTGGTTGCCGGTAGCGTCGAATGCCTTTGCCAGTTCGGCGACGGCAGCTGATTCGCCGCCCGAAGTCCACCAATGCGTGACTTCGAGATCGGTGGCATTTGCGGCGCCGAACGGAAGCGCGACCGAAGCGGCAAGTACGGCCGCCAATATACGGATTTTCATGAGTTCTCCTCCCTCACTGAAACGTTGCCGGAAAAACTTAGATCAATCGATTTCTCCACGCAACTGCCCGCAGGCAAATTTTTCCGTGATAACCGGAATTGCTACTTCTGCCTGTTTACATCAGGAGCACTGCATCCCCTTGAAACTATACAGGGCTGGGCGTTCTCGCACATGCGTTGCCTATTTATCAATTTGAATTTGCGTCATAATTTTACACAAGAAATTTAGTCTTCCAATTCAGTCTCTTCGCAATCGCAATAAAACAGAGCATGGATTGCCGATTCAACCTATACGTACAATGTTGCAATGCACACAACAAAAAGCACTCGACATTTCTACTGTATCGTTACAGATTGCATTCCTCAGGAGGTGCGATTTTGGCATGCGGCGGGCTTACGACGCTGGAAAAAGCCTCTATAAGCGACACCAATTCGCGCAGGACGGCCTAAAGGGATGGAAAACAAGGGAAATTTCGGGAACGCGGCATCGACGCCGGCAGCGCGCGAGCGCCCGACGTTGAAGACGATCGCCTTCATGACGGGCCTTGGCGTGACGACGGTGTCGCGCGCGCTGAAGGATGCGCCGGATATCGGGGCCGAAACCAAGGAGCGCGTGCGCATGGTCGCCCGCCAGCTCGGCTACCAGCCGAACAGGGCGGGTGTGCGCCTCCGTACCGGCAAGACCAACGTCATCGCCCTCGTCCTCAGCATCGACGAGGAAATCATGGGCTTCTCGAGCCAGATGGTCTTCGGCATCTCCGAGGTGCTATCCGGCACGCCCTATCATATCGTCATCACGCCGCATTCGCACAGCAAGGACCCAATGCTGCCGGTGCGCTATATCCTTGATACCGGCTCGGCCGACGGCGTCATCATCTCACGCATCGAGCCGGACGATCCGCGCGTAAGGCTGCTGAGCGAGCGCGGCATGCCCTTTGCCACGCATGGGCGCACCGATGCGGGTCTCACGCATCCCTTCCACGATTTCGACAACGAGGCCTTCGCCCATAAGGCGGTGGAAAAGCTGGTCAAGCGCGGCCGGCGCCGCATCGCCCTGCTGCAGCCGCCGAGCAAGCTCACTTACTACGCCCATATCCGCATCGGCTTCCAGACCGGCCTGCATGATTACGGCGCCGAGGAAGTGCCGCTGCGCATCAACACCGACGCCCCGCTCGCCGATATCCGCGACGTCGTCGAGGTGATGATGCGCTCGGCCAACGCCCCCGACGGCATCGTCTGTTCGGCCGGCAGTGCTGCAATCGCCGTCAATGCCGGCATCGAAGCCGCCGGCAAGGCGCTCGGCCGCGATCTCGACATGGTCTCCAAGCAATCGGTACCGATCCTGAACTGGATCCGCCCCGAGATCATCACCGCCCAGGAAGACGTCCGCCACGCCGGCCGCGAAATGGCCAAAGCCGTCATCGCCCGCATCGACGGCGTCGAACCAGAACTGTTGCAGAGCATTAGTCAGCCGACCTGGCCGGAGAGTGGCAGGTAGGCGGTCGGTTGAAGGAACGGACCGTCGGGCTCAAATCCGACGATCCGCTTTGGATCTTCACAGGTCTTCGACGACGAAATTCACCAGTCGCCCCGGGACCAGAATTTCCTTGACCACCGTTTTGCCGTCGAGCAAGGCCATGACGGAAGGTTCGGATCGCGCCGCTGCAAGCAGCGCCTCGCCGAGGTCGGCAGCGGCTTCGAAGCGGTGGCGAACCTTGCCGTTGACCTGCACGACATATTCGCGGGTCTCCATCTCGATCATTGCAGGATCGAAGGTGGGCCAGGAAACCCATGTCAGTGTTTCCCCGTGACCAAGCTTGCTCCATAACTCCTCCGCGATGTGAGGCGCAAAGGGTGCGAGCAACAGCACGAATGTCTCCACCACTTCGCGCGGACGCACTGCTTCCGCCGTCAGTGCGTTGGCCAGTTCCATCAGCCGGGAAACCGCGGTATTGAACCGAATTGCTTCGATATCCGCCGTCACGGCCTTCACGGTCTGGTGGCGCAAGCGCAGAAGCTGCGGGCTCGAGGCCGCCTCCAGCACCGCTGCGGAGAGTCCGTCGCTCTCGTCGCAGACAATACGCCAGGCACGCTCCAGAAATCGACGCACGCCGATCACGCCAGCGGTCTGCCAGGGTTTTGCCGCGTCCAGAGGCCCCATGAACATCTCGTACAGGCGCAAGGCGTCGGCCCCGAACTGATGGACGACATCGTCGGGATTGACAACGTTCAGCCGCGACTTCGACATCTTCTCGACGGCGCGCTGCATTTCGACCGACCCAGCCAACCATCTGCCCTCCTCTTCGACGACGGAAGACGGCGCGTAATACCGGCCCGCCGCATCGCGGTAGGAATGAGCAAGGATCATGCCTTGGTTGAACAGCCGCTGGAACGGCTCTTCCGTCGAAACGACGCCGATGTCGTAGAGCACCTTATGCCAGAAGCGGGCATAGAGCAGATGCAGGACCGCGTGCTCGGCACCACCGACATAGAGATCGACCGGCATCCAATAGCGCTCGGCCTCGCGCCCGACGGGTTCGCTGGCGTTCTCCGGATCGAGGAATCTGAGATAGTACCAGCAGGAGCCCGCCCATTGCGGCATCGTGTTGGTCTCCCGCCGTGCCGGAATATCGGTGCCCGGCACGATCGTTTCGACCCAGGCCTGCGCACGGGCAAGCGGCGGTTCGCCATCCGGCGCCGGAGCGTAGTCGTCCAGTTCAGGCGGCAGCAGCGGCAGGCATTCTTCAGGCAGCGGCATCACCGAGCCATCCGCCAGATGCAGCACCGGGATCGGCTCACCCCAGTAGCGCTGGCGGGAAAACAGCCAGTCGCGCAGGCGGTACATGACCTTCGGCCAGCCCGCGCCGTTCGCCTGCAGCCAGGCGATGATGGCGGATCTCGCCTCCGGCGAGCCCAGGCCATCCAGGAAGCCGGAGTTGACCATCGCCCCCTCGCCCTCATAAGCCGCCTTTTCGATATCGTCCTCGCTGTCGATCACGCGAACGATCGGCAGCTCGTGCGCATGGGCAAAAGCGTAGTCGCGCGCGTCATGATCCGGTACCGCCATCAGGGCGCCGGTGCCGTAGCCAGCTAGCACGTAATCGGCCACCCAAACCGACAGCCGGGCTCCGTTGGCAGGGTTGATCGCATAGGCGCCGGTGAAGACGCCCGTCTTCTCGCGTCCGGCATCGGCCCGCACCGTCTCTTCCAATCCTTCGGCCTCGGCAATATAGGCGGCCACCGCCTCGCGCATTTCCGGCTCGACGATGGCGGCAACTGCAGGATGCTCCGGCGCGAGCAGGATATAGCTCGCTCCGAACAGGGTCTCGGGGCGCGTCGTGAAGACGGTGATGACCTCTTTGCCATGCTCTAGCGGAAACCGGATTTCGGCGCCCTCGGAGCGTCCGATCCAATTGCGCTGCATGGTTTTCAGGTTTTCGGGCCAGTCGAGGCCGTCCAGTCCCTGCAGCAGCCGATCGGCATAGGCCGTGATGCGCAGCATCCACTGGCGCATCCTGCGGCGAATGACGGGATCACCGGTCTCGACGTAACGCCCGTCCTTGACCTCCTCGTCGGCAAGCACTGCGTTCTGGGCCGGGCACCAGTTGACCGCGATCTCCGCCTGATAGGCAAGGCCCTTCTCGAACAGCTTCAGGAAGATCCACTGCGTCCAGCGCACATAGGCGGGATCGGTGGTGGCCAACTCGCGGCTCCAGTCATAGGAGAAACCCAACCTCTGCACCTGTCCGCGAAACGTCTCGATATTGCGCTTCGTCGTGATATCGGGATGCACACCAGTCCGCATCGCGTGGCGCTCCGCCGGCAGGCCGAAACTGTCCCATCCCATCGGATGCAGGACGTTGAAGCCGCGCATGCGTTTGTAGCGGCACGTTATATCAGTGGCCGTATAGCCGAGGGGATGGCCGACATGCAGGCCCGCACCGGAAGGATATGGGAACATGTCGAGTGCGTAGAATTTCGGTCTGGCCGGATCGATTTCCGCTCGGAAAGTATGGTGGTCGGCCCAATAGGCCTGCCACTTCGGTTCGATCGTCTTGGGATCATAAGGCATGCATCACTCCTGGCGCCGGCCGGCTCTGCGGCGGCGTGTCCTGAAAAATGGAGGCGTTCTTTGGCTCAGGAGCAGCTACGGCTGCCGGTGCTCCGGTGACGTCCGGCAGCCGCGGCTAAGTCGAAGCGCGCGCGGAGTTGCAGCGCAGGACGTCTGCGCGACGCTACGGACGAAAAAAGCGCGATGTGGCTTTGGAAACGATCTGGTGTCCATGGACGGTGGCTCAAGGCAAATAAGGGGAAAGCAAACGACAGTGTTAACCGGCTCCGATCAGGAGGCCGTGGTGGTAAGTCGTGCGTCGCGTGCGCGAACGTCTGCTGCTTGAGTTGCCGTAATCATGAACCAAGAGTGCCCGATATGATCGCTCCTGCCAAGAGTGCATTCGCGCGAAAATCAGGATCTGTTCAAATCCCGCGGCGCGCTCTTTACCAGTTGATCGAGCACCGCCGCGACCTTCGGGTTACGCACCTCGCCGCGCCGGATAATCGCATGGACGCCACGGCAAACGGATGGCACCAAGGGTTTGACGACCAGCGCTCCGCCGAAATCTCTGAGCGCCAGGCCGGGCATCACCGAAATCGAGCACCCGGCCTCCACCAGTGCGAACACCACTTCGAAACTGTCGCTGAAGCCGTTGATGACGGGCTCGAAACCGATGTCGCGGCAGGCCTGGCGGATGGCCATGGAATAGGCGCTGGAGGCGACGTCGAGCGCCCAATGATCATCTCTCAGCTGTGCGAGTTCTATGACGGGCTCGCTCTCCAGCCTGTGGCCAGCGGGCAGAAGCACGAAAAGCTGGTCGCGGCAGAGAAACAGCGTGTCGGCCGTGTCCTCCAGCGTATGCGGATCGAACGATATGTCGTCGGCAATGACGATATCGGCCTGCCAGGCCCGGAGCGCTGCTACGCCTTCGGCAGGCCCCATCGTCGTCATGACGATGTTGAGATGCGGATGGTCGATCGCCAGTTGACGCATCGCGGCGGGGATGAAGGACGACGCCGCCGAGGGTTGGGCGGCGATCCGGAGGTCGCCGGCGACGATGTTCTGTAGCTCGGCAATATCGGTTTTGGCTTCCTCGACGATGCCGAAGATCCGGTCGGCATGCAGGACGAGCCGCTGGCCGGCCGGTGTCAGCATCACCCCTCGCCCGCGCCGCTCGACGAGCGGGATTCCAACTTCGCCCTCCAACTGAGCGATCTGCTGAGAAACCGCCGACGACGAAATGCCGATAGCGTCGGCCACCGCCGCCATCGTCTCGCGGCGCGAGAGTTCGCGAAGCGTGCGCAATCGGAAAAAATCCAAATCGGGTTCCTTCAGCTGATCAATAGGCCATAATTTCTAATCTATATCCCTATTTTAATTAAGTAGACCTACGGAAAAACGCACCCTACCGTCGGATTCGTCAGCGTGCATCGGTTCGAAAAAAGCCAAGATTGCCCGCCATCTCAACAGACGAGTCACGGGGATATCGACAGGATGCAGCAGAGCGGCGTGCCCTATTTCAGCCAATGGGAAACACCCGGCATGACACTGCCGGTGCTTGCCGAGGGATCGCAGGCCTTGCTCGGCGATCCACTCTGGCGCCATTCGGGAGCCGCGACGATCGAGGAATATGCGCGCTGGGCGGTCAATGTCTGCGGCATGGCCTGCCTGAAGATGATCCTTGCCGCGCGCGGCGAGATCCATCCAACCCTCGAGCTTGCCCGCGCCTGCACCGCCTATGGCGGTTATGTCGTCAACGAGATCGACGCCTCGATCAAGGGGCTAATCTACGCACCCTTCGTCCGTTTCGCCGCCGAGCGTTTCGGCCTCGGCGCCGAGACGGCGACGGGCGTCGAGACATCGGCCATTCCCGAGCATCTCGCGAAGCGCCGGTTCTTCATCGCCTCGGTGAACTCGGGCATCCGCTGGCCGGAGCGCGAGCCGCCCTCGAAAGGCGGACACCTGGTGCTGGTGACGGCAGCCTCGCCGGAGATGATTCGATTTCACAACCCGTCCGGTCATGACGAAGCGAGCCAGGCCGATGTGACTCTGCCGCTTGCCGTCTTCGACCGTTTCTTCGCCAATCGCGGCATATCGGTCGACGCCTGACCTTTTTCAACACCAGATCGTTTCGGAGCCTTTCATGACCCCATCCCCAAACAGGCTGCGCATTGCCGTGCTCTTCGGCGGCCGCTCGGCCGAGCATGAGGTTTCCGTGCTCTCGGCAACCAATGTCATGGGTGCACTCAAGCCCGAGAAATACGACGCCGTCCCTGTCTTCATCACGCGCGAGGGGCAATGGCTGCTGAGCAATTTCGAGGACGGTATACTGGCGACGCCTTCATCGGGCACGGAAATCTGCCTGGTGCCGGGTGGGCACGGCCGGATGCTGGCGATGCCGGCTCATGGCGCGCCGCATGAGCTGGCGAGGATCGACATCCTGTTTCCCGTGCTGCACGGCCCGCATGGCGAGGACGGATCGGTGCAGGGCGCTACGGAGGTGGCCCGCGTCCCACTCGCCGGTTGCGGCATCCTCGGTTCGGCCGCAGCGCTCGACAAGGACATCGCCAAACGCCTGCTGAGGGCAGCGGGCCTGCCGGTGGCGCGCGCGGTGACGATCCATGAGGGTGCCGCCCCTTCACTGGCAGCCTTGGAAGGTGAGCTCGGCCTGCCGCTCTTCATCAAGCCTGCGCGCCAGGGATCGTCGGTCGGCGTTGCCAAGGTCCATGCCAGCCAGGAATTCGCGCCGGCCCTTACTGAGGCCTTCCGCCACGATCGCACGCTGCTCGCCGAGGAATTCGTGCGCGGCCGTGAGATCGAATTCAGCGTCTTGGAAGATACGGCAGGAGAACTCTTCGTCTCCCGGCCGGGCGAGATCGTGCCGGCCGAAATCCACGGTTTCTATAGCTACGATGCCAAATATATCGACGAGAAAGGTGCCGCGTTGAAAGTGCCGGCTGAACTGCCGCAGGAGGTGGAGGCTGCCATGCGCCACGTGGCCGCAAGAGCCTTCAGGGCGGTCGGTTGCGACGGCATGGCCCGCATCGACTTCTTCCTGACGGATGACATGCGGTTCCTCGTCAATGAAATCAACACCATCCCCGGCTTTACCGATATCAGCATGTATTCCAAGGCGATGGCGGCAAGCGGCGTCACCTACGCCGAAATCATCGACCGACTGGTGGACCACGGCCTGGCGCGCGCCCGCCGGACCACCTGAGACGGGAGCTTGATCATGAACAGGCTGGTCTTGATTTCCGGATGTTCCGGCGGCGGAAAATCGACACTGATTGCGGAATTTGCCGCCCGCGGTCATGCCACCGTCGAAGAGCCCGGCCGACGGATCGTCAAGCAGGAACTCGAAGGCGACGGTGCAGCCCTGCCCTGGGTCGACATGGCAGCCTTTGCCCGCCGCGCAATCGAGATGGCGATGGCTGACCACAAGGCGGCGCGTGAGCAGGCGGGCTGGACGTTTTTCGACCGTGGGCTGATCGATGAGGCGGCGGCGCACCAACACCTCACCGGAGAACCGATCCTGGAAAAATTGGGCGTCGCCCACCGCTATCACCAGAGAGTTTTTCTCACGCCGCCATGGCCCGAAATCTACACGACCGACCCCGAGCGGCGCCATGGCTTCGACGAGGCGGTCGCCGAATATGATCGACTTGCCGCCGTCTATCCGACGCTCGGCTACGACGTCGTCACGCTGCCGAAAATCGTGGTCGCCGACCGGGCGGATTTCATCCTCGACTGCCTCTCTCCGGAAACGAGGCAGCAGTAGACGAGATCGTTAGGGTCTCTCTCGGCCGCCTTCTCGAAGGGGCTCAGCGCCTCCGAAAAACGCACCACTGGAACGACTGCCGGCCGCCACCCGGTGTCGTGTGTTCCTCCCGCCAGTCATGCTGAAGCGCGAAGGTGGACGAGAATTCGGTCGCAAGCGCCACCGCGTCGTAACGCTGGACCGGCAAGCCGCTGCACCGTTCCGGCCCGTCCGGCGCGAAGGTCGCGATGATCACGACGCTGCCCGGCGCCGTGCCGGTTTCGAGTGCTCGACGATAGGCCAGCCGCTGCTCTGGCTCGGTGAGGAAGTGAAAGACGGCACGGTCGTGCCACACATCGTAATGGCGGTCGGGCTGCCATGACGTGACGTCGGCAACCACCCAGGCGATGCGGGCGGCTTCATCCCGCAGCCGCGCCTTGGCGACTTCGAGCGCCGGCGCGGCGATGTCGAGGACGGTGAGGTCGGACCACCCGCGTTCGACAAGACGGTCGACAAGGCTCGATGCGCCGCCGCCCACATCGATCAGCGAGGCCGTGGCCGGCAGTTGCAGCTCGTCAAGCGCCCGCAAGGAAGGCCCGGGCGTCGGCTGATACCAGCTGACGCTGTCGGCAGATTTCGTCCGATAGACCTCGTCCCAGTGTTCCCGCTTCTCGCCTGTCATCCGATATCCCCATCTCTTGCAGAGCCCGATTCCCTAACCGATCAACATGTAGGGACTGAGACGTCTGCAACCAGTCGCAGTGTACCCAGGACCATGTTCTCCGTTCAGGAAGCGAAGTGACGATAAACCAGATCCTTAGGGTCATCTCTGGGTGCAGCAGGATCGAGGCGTGCGCCCAGCCGTTCGGCAACGGCAGCGGATGCAGCATTGCCGGGAGCAATATAGCTGACCAGCGACGGCAGCTTGAGCGTCGCGAAGGCCCAGTTGCGCAGCGCCAAGGCCGCTTCGGTCGCATAGCCTCTGCCCTCGTATTCCTCGTAGACGAACCAGCCCAATTCCTTTTCGGGAAAGAGCGGTCCGTGATTGATCCCCACCTGACCGACGCATTCGCCGGTTTCGCCAAGCTCGATCGTCAGCGCTCCGTGCCCGAAAAGCTGCCACAGAGCGACGTCGTGACAGAACATCCCCCACGCCGCGCGCAGATCGAACGGACCACCCATTCCGATCGATCGCGGCGACGCCATGATCTGCGCATAGGCGGCGAAATCGCCGATCTCCGGCATGCGGAGCTTGAGACGCTCGGTTCGAATGGCTATCGCGCCCGCTTCGGACATGTCGTCGCCTTCTCTGTCAGGTTGGGTTTGGAGTTTCGGCCGTTGAACGAAATATTCTAGCTTTCAAATGCCGGGGCGAATTGCAACGTCCCGCTTGGCGGGGATCCGCGAAAAACAATCCTCTGCACGAGCCGCGTATCGAGGTCGAGATACTCCAGTTGTCCATCGCTGCTGAAACCGACACGGCTGTAGATCTCGGGATTGCCGATCAGGGCGCATCCGCTGGCGCCCATCTCGTTCAACAATTCGAGACCCCGTGCAATCATCGCCTTGCCGATGCCCTGCCGCTGTCTCTCCGGCTTGACCGATATCGGCCCCAGCCCGAACCAGCCGTCATGCGCGCCGTTGATCGTCACCGGCGAAAACGCCACATGCCCGAGAATCTCGCCGCCCTGCTCGGCCACCAGCGATATCTTGAGATCGCCCGCCGCACGAAGTCTTCGGACAATCTCCGCTTCCGTACCGTCGCTGTAGGGCATCGGCTTGAAGGCGGTCGAGGTCAGATCATTAATCGCATCGATATCATCAGGCGTTTCGTCTCGGATAAGCATCTCTGTCAATTCCTCAAGCGCGTTGTCGTCAGGGCTGCCCGTACAAACAATGTCTTATCCCATTGAAACGAAGTGTCGTAGATCCCACGAAAATCTCGCGGAGATTCCGCTACCCCCTCTTCCGAAGAGGATTCCGAGGCTATAGACCTAAGCTCGTGGGCACCGTCCTGCTGATCGAAACATCGGAGCGTACCATCTCTGTCGGCACCGTCCGGAAGGTGGTTTGCGTCTTCGCAATCAGAGGTTCTGCGATGAATGATATCGCCGATCACGGTGTTCGTTTCGGACGAATTGCCGCCATGCTGCCGGTCAAGGACATGACCAAGGCCTATGATTTTTACGCCAATATCCTCGGCTTCAAGAAAACATTCGAGAACGGCAATCCTATCGGCTTCATGATCCTGAAGCGCGATCAGGGTGAAGTGCATCTCACCTTGCAGCCGAACCACAAGGCTGCGGACTTCAATGTTGCCCACCTGATGGTCGACAATGTCGATGCCCTGCACACGGTTTGCCAGCAATATGGGCTGAGAATCATCAAGAGCCTTCAGGACAAGGACTACGGATTGCGGGCCTTCGTGTTTGAAGACCCCGACGGCAACCGTATTGACGTTGGCCAACCGATCTAAGCCAGCCATGAGAAGTGGATGGGGATACTGTCCCCATCCAAGTTTATTCCCGGATTTCGCAGTGCTCGTCATTTGAGTCGAGCACCTGCATCTTGTCCATCACAGGGAAAGTCGAAGACCAGCAAGCCGGGCTCCTCCAGCGGCAGTTGCGCCACGACCTGCCCTTCCTGGTTCAGCACCGCCGTCGGCCCCCAGGCGATGCGCCCGTCGTGCTCGCCCGTCACGTCGGACGATATCAGCCACAAGCCTGTCTCGCGGCATCTTTCACCTCGAACGGCATTATGCAGCGGCTTGAATATTTCCGCCTTTTCCCGTGGCATCATGTTGTTGGACAGGCATAGGATCAGCGACGCGCCAGACGCGGCGACCTTTGCGGCCGCTTCCGGAAAATTGGTGTCGTAGCAGATGTTGATCCCGTAGCGTAGGGCACCGATCGCAAAGAGCGGACTGTCTTTTCCTGCCTCGAAAGCCCGTTCGCCACGCAACAGGTGGGCCTTCCGGTAGCGGCCGAGGAGAACGCCGCGCTCGACGACGACGGCGGTGTTGAACAATCGCCCGTCATCGATCTCGATCAGCCCCATGACCAGCACCGGTCCCGACTTCGGCAACCGATCCAGGACCGCCGCGAACTCGGCCGATGCGAGATCGAAGGCAACACGCCGCGCCGATCGTTCATCGGTCAGGTAGCCCTGCAGAAAACCTTCTGGAAAGACCAGCAGGACCACGCCATCAGCCTCGGCGAGCGCCGCGACCCTAACCGCATAATCCAAGGCCGCTCCGACATTCTCCCGAAATTCCGGCGTCTGCGCGGCGGCTATCCGAATGCTCGTCACTTAGATCTCCGGGTTCTCGGCCGCGGCATCTCGGCAAAAGGCCCGGCACTGTGGCCGGGCCTCTCCTTGAAAAATCGGAAAACCTCAGAAGGTCGAGGCACCGCTGCCCCAGGGGCCGTGGTGGAAATCCCTACCATCAAGGCGGTCGAAGCCGTGGGCGCCGAAGAAGTCGCGCTGTGCCTGGATGAGGTTTGCCGTTCCCCTGCCCTGGCGATAGGCGTCGAAATAGGTCAGCGCCGAGGTCAGCGCCGGCACCGGCAGGCCGGCGGCAATCGCGGCACCGACGACACGGCGCAGCGCCGGGACCGATTCCTTGACCATGTCGGAGAAGGCTGGCGTGACGATGAGGTTTGCAGCATCAGGCGCCTTGGTAAAGGCCGAGGTGATCTCGTCGAGGAACTGCGAGCGGATGATGCAGCCGGCACGCCAGATCCTGGCAATCGTCGGCATCGGCAGTGACCAGTTGAACTCGCGCGACGCTTCCGCCATCACCGCGAAGCCCTGCGCATAGGCGCCGATCTTGGCGGCAAACAGCGCCAGTTCGAGATCCTTGTTGAGCTCGGGGCCGTAAGCGATCGGGAAGGACACGGCCTGCGTCCCGAAGATCTTTTCGGCGGCTTCGCGCTGCGATTTCATCGAGGAGAGGCTGCGGGCGGCGACCGCGGCTTCGATCGCCGTTGCCGGAATGCCCATGTTCTGCGCCTCGATCGCCGACCACTTGCCGGTACCCTTCTGGCCGGCCTTGTCGAGGATCATATCGACCATCGGCCCGCCGGAAACCGGATCGGTTGCGGCAAGCACCTTCTCGGAGATTTCGATCAGGTAGGAGTTCAGCCGGCCCTTGTTCCATTCGCCGAAGATGCCGGAGATTTCGGAGGCACTCTTGCCGAGGCCGTCGCGCAGGATGCCGTAGATTTCGGCGATCATCTGCATGTCGGCATATTCGATGCCGTTGTGGATGGTCTTGACGAAATGGCCGGCGCCGTCATTGCCGAGCCAGGCGACGCAGGGCTCGTCATTGTAACGGGCGGCAATCGAGGTCAGCACCTTCTCGACGCGCTTCCAGGACTCTTCAGTGCCGCCGACCATGATCGACGGGCCATGGCGCGCACCTTCTTCGCCGCCGGAAACACCCATGCCGATGAAGGTCAGATCGGTATTCTTCAGCCGGTCGAAGCGGGCGACGGTGTCGCGGAAATTGGCGTTGCCGGCATCGATCATGATGTCGCCCTTGGAGAGATGCGGGCGCAGCAGCTCCATCTGCTGGTCGACGGGCTCGCCCGCCTTGATCATGATGATGATCGGACGCGGCGGCCGGATCGCATCGACGAACTCTTCGATCGTCTTGCAGGGAACAATCTGCTTCTTCAGATCGCCGGCGCTTTCGTAGAATTCGTCGGTTTTCTCCGGCGTGCGGTTGAATACCGCGATTTTATTGCCTTTCTCCGCGATGTTGAGCGCCAGGTTGGAGCCCATGACCGCAAGGCCGATCAGTCCGATTTCTGCCTTTTCCACGACAAACCTCCGATGTGTCATTTGGACCGGTGTTGTGGCACTGTCTCGGTCAAACGGCAAGTCTCGCAAGGGTCTAATCGGTTCGCAAAAGCCAATGAAATGAAGCTTGCAATATCGCCGCTTGTCCGACAACCCGCCGGCTGACGCCCAGTCCGGAAGCCCTGAGTTTTTCGTGCGCCCTGCCCGCAATGCCCTATCTCATGTTCTCATCAGGGCATCGGGAGATATCGCATTGGCATCGAGAAGACGAAAAGATACGGCTCTCCTGGCGGCCCGCGCCGGCCAGTACCGCGAGTCTATGCCGCCGCCGGCGCTGCGACGCCATTTCAGCCGCCTCTGGTCGCATGCGCTGCATGACGGACCGCCGGCAATGGTGGCGATCGTGCCGGACGGCTATTGCGACCTACTCTGGATCGACGGCCGGCTGGTCGTCGCCGGCCCTGACCGGACAGCGGCCTTTCCCGTCATCCAGCCGGGCGCGACTGTCATCGGCGCACGTTATGCGCCCGGCACCGCAGCACCCTGGCTGAAGACGCCGCTCTCGGCACTGGTCGGCTGCTCGGTGCCTCTCGCTGACATCGGCCGGAAGGACACCGCCGAATTCGAAGCGCGGCTTGCGGATTGTCCCGACCCCTCGGCCGCCACGGCGCTGTTTAGCCGCCTGCTCGAAGGGACCGCGCGCGATGCGGAGGAACCCGCCCGCGACGCCGCCATGATCTTCGCCGCCGCCGACAATGCTCGCCCGGTGTCCGGCCTGCTCGACCGCCTCGGCATGAGTGAAAGGCAGCTGCGCCGCCGCTGCCACCACCATTTCGGCTACGGCGCAAAGACGCTGGAACGGATTCGCCGGTTCCAGCGTTTCCTCGACCTCTGCCGCAGGTCGGGCGCTATGCCGCTTGCCCGCCTTGCGCTCGAAGCGGGCTTTGCCGACCAGCCCCACATGACACGCGAGGTCGGCGAGCTCTCGACGCTGACACCTGCCGTCATTCTCGGCCAGCTCAGCATACGGCAAAGAGCCGATTGACCGTTTTGTTCAAGACGCTGCTGGCCGGTCTGTTATTCTGACGAAACCAAATGCCAGGGACCTGCAAGCCATGTCGACAATGCCCGCGAAAATCCTACACCTGTCGATAGAGCGCGACTGGCGCGACGTCTATGACTTCGCCGGCAAGCCAGAGAACATGCCGCTCTGGGCCTCCGGCCTTGCGACCGGCTTAGAGGCTCACGGCGCCGACTGGATCGCCCACGGCGCTCTCGGCAGCGTCAAGGTGAGCTTCGTTCCTGCCAATGAATTCGGCGTGATCGACCATACGGTGACGATCGAATCCGGCCTCAGGGTTTATAATGCTCTGCGCATCGTGCCGAACGGCGATGGCTGCGAGGTCATGTTCACGCTGCTGCGCCTACCCGGCATGACCGACACACAGTTTTCCGCCGATGCCGCCCATGTCGAGAAGGATCTCGCCATGCTGAAAGCCCTGATGGAGAGATAGATGGCCGAGAAGACAGAAAACCACGACCGCCGCATCGACTATGTCGAATTCAACGTCGCCGACATCGCCGCCGCCAAAGCCTTTTACGGCTCGGCCTTCGGCTGGCGCTTCACCGATTACGGCCCCAATTATTGCGAATTCGACGATGGCCGGTTGAAGGGCGGCTTTTCCGATTTCGGACCGGTGCGGCCGGGCGGCGGCCCGCTCGTCGTCGTCTATGCCAGTGATCTGGAAGAAGTGCTGACCTCAGTCGAAAGAGCCGGCGGCACGATCTGCCGGCCGATCACCGATTTTCCCGGCGGCCGTCGCTTCCACTTCCTCGACCGCGATGGTTACGAGCTCGCCGTCTGGGCGGCTGCTTGGCCAGACTGCCCGAGGCAGCCGAGTTGGTCAGGCTGCCTAAGGCTGCCGACCTAGATCAGGCAGCCTTAGGCAGCCGATCGAGATCTTCCATGACGAGCAGGGCGCCGATCACCGTACCGCCCGCATCGCGCAGCGGCGACATGCGACAGCGCACCTGCCGCGATTTGCCGCTGCCCGCCGAGCGCTCATAGGAATAGTCGATCTGTTCGCCGGCAAAACAGGCGTCGAGCTTATGCTTGGCGCATTCGGCAAACCGCTCCTCGCCGATGAATTCGGAAAGGTGACGGCCGATGAGCTCCATCGGCTTCCTGTTGAGATGGGCGCTGTTGGCTGGATTGGAATAGAGGTAGCGATAGTCCCTTGTCAGCACCGCCACGCGATCCGGCAGGCTTTCCAGGATTACCGCGTTGAGGAACTGGCCATTGTCGGTATCAGGCACATAGGCTGGCGGCGGCTCGATGCGCACATCCTGCGGCGAAGGCACGCGCCAGTCCGGCCCATGTGCCCCGAAATAGCGGTCGAGCAGGTAGGAAAGCACCGACGTGTGCTCCGTGACGCTGGCGCTGTCGTCGGCATCCTGGCTGATCAGATGGCTCACAAACTGTAGCTGCATGTAGACTTCGAGCAGATTGACTGCCCGGTAGGCGAGGATTGCCTCGACCAGCGGCTCGACATGGCGGTCGAGCGCCGTGACACGTTGATCGTCGCCCAGGCGTATGGCTTCCTCGATTTGCACGCAACGCAAGGAAAAAGCTCGAAAAAGCTCCAGCAAGACGCCTCCACTCCCATTGTCCCAAGAGACGAGTCCGAAACCTCACATGGCTGCATTTCCCAAAAATGCGCCTTCCGGTAGACATTATTCGCGTCTTGGTGGTGACGGGTAACATGAAGTGCCCTCAGATTCAATCCGAGAGCACCTGCCGCTTTTCACCGCTGATAAATGGGGGTGGACCTTTTTTAGAGTATGATGCCGAAAAGTGTCAGCGGTTTTCGGGCGACATCATGCTCCAACTATTATTCTGGAGCATCCTATTCTAAGGCGCGAGCGTCTGCTTGATCTGCCAGCGGTCGTGATACCAGAGCCACTGTTCCGGATATTCCCGCACCCAGCTTTCCACCTTGTCGTTGAGCAGCTGGGCGGCGGCCGGCAGGTCGAGGTTGCCCTTGGCATCGCGCGGCATGTCCAGCCGCGGCTCGATTTCCAGCCGGTAGCGATTTCCCGGCAGCCGGATGCAGCGCGCTGGATAGACTTCGCAGTCGAACTGACGCACCAGCTTCGGCAGCAGCGGATTGGTCTTGACGTCGCGCCCGAAGAAGGTGCCCTTCAGCCCCTTGCGGAATTTCTGATCGACCAGCACGCCCACGCCCTGACCTGCTTCCAACTGACGGGCGAGCGCGAAAGACGAGCCTGCGTGCGAGGGCACCAGCTTGCCCATGCGGGCGCTCCGGAAGTCGAACACCTTCTTGGCGACATAAGGATTATTCGGCGGCCGAAAGAGCACGGTCACGGTGAGCCCGAAGGCGGCTCCCGCCACCGGCAGCAGCTCGAAATTGGCGGTATGTCCGGTAAAGACGATGAAGGGGCGCGGATTGTCACGCAGGTCGAGGAAGATCGGGACGCCCGACACCTCCACCCTGCCCGGCTCCGACTTTTCAGGATCATAGTCGAACAACTGGTCGAGGAAGACGTATTCCGCAGCAAGCCGGCCCATATTGCCCCAGCTGGCGAGCGCGATCTCCTCGATCTCGGCCTCGCGCTTCTCGGGAAAGGCGTTGCGCAGATTGGTCAGCATCAATCTGTGGCGGCCGGTCAGCCGGCCGAGGCGTCGCATCATCCTGTCGGCAAAGCGGATCGCGCCATCGGCCGGAAACAGCTTCAGGAAATTCATGAAGCCGAACATCAGCTGAGCCACCAGCCATTGCTGGAAATTCCTGAGCGCCAGAACGATCCGGGTGATGAAAAGCTTCACGCGGTCAATCCATCTTCAGGATGATCTTGCCGAAGATCTGGCGCGATTCCATCCGCTCCAGCGCCCGGTCGATATCGCTGAAGCTGACCTCGGTATCGATGACGGGATGGACGAGCCCGCGGCCCATCTTCTGCATCGCATTCGCCATGTTCTCCATGCGGCAGCCGAAGGAACCGAAGAGCTTGAGTTGTTGCTGGAACAGCATCATCAGGTTCATCTCAGTGGAAACACCCGAGGTCGAGCCGCAGGTGACGAGGCGCCCGCCGCGCTTCATGCAGAGCATCGAGCCTGCCCAGGTGTCCTTGCCTACATGTTCGAAAACGACGTCGACGCCCTTCTTCTTGGTGAGCTTGCGCACCACGCCTTCGAAACGGTCGGTGCGGTAGTTGATAACGTGATCGGCGCCGAGCGCCTTGGCCTTCTCGATCTTGTCGTCCGAACCGACCGTGGTGATGACGGTGCAGCCGATCTTCTTGGCAAGCTGGATCGCCGCCGTGCCGATGCCGGAGCCGCCGGCATGGACGAGGATCGTCTCGCCCGGCTCAAGCTTGGCATTGTCGAACAGCATGTGCTCGACCGTGCCGAAAGTGACCGGAGCAAGCGCCGCGCCGATCGCGTCGACGCCGGGAGGGGCTGGCACCAGCAGGCGCGCCGGCAGGTTGACCTTCTCCTGGGCGAAGCCGTCGAGATGGAAGCCGTGCACGCCGGAGACATGTTCGCAGAGATTGTCGCGGCCTTCGCGGCAGGGGCGGCAGAGGCCGCAGGTGCGCGCGCCGTAGATGGAGACGAGCTGGCCCGGCAGCACGTTGGCAACGCCCGGCCCGATCGCCTCGACGACGCCAGAAGCTTCGGCACCGATAACCAGCGGCATCTTGCGCTTGGCGAATGCCATGCCGCGCCAGCCCCAGACGTCGATATGGTTGAGCGCCACCGCCTTGACGCGCAGCGTCACCTCGCCGGCACCAGGAGCGTCCGGTTCCGGCAGGTCGGTGATCTCAAGCTTGCGGTCATCGATCAGTTGCAAAGCGCGCATGGCAAAATCCCTCGCCTTCAAGACGGTCTTCTTGTTTTGAAATTGTCGCGAACCGCTTAAGCCGGTTCGAGCGCCATGACAAGGCTGGCATTCTGCCCGCCGAAGCCGAAGGAGTTGGAAAGCACGGCTGAAACCTGGGCTTCCCGCTTCTTGGTCGGCACGACATCGAGAACGATCGACGGATCGGGGTTGTTGTAGTTGATCGTCGGCGGCAGCGTTCCAGTCAACATCGTCTGCAGCGAGAACACCGCCTCGACGGCACCCGCCGCTGTCAGCGTATGGCCGATCATCGACTTGTTCGACGAAACCGGAATGCCGACAAGCCGATCGCCGAACACGGCCGACATCGCGCCATACTCCATCTTGTCGTTCTCCGGCGTCGAGGTGCCGTGCGCATTAATGTAGCCGATGCCGCTCTCGTCGATGCCGGCATCGGCAAGGGCCGCGCGGATCGTCGCGATTGCCGGGCCGCCATCGGGCGACGACCGGGTGCGGTGGAAGCTGTCGGCCTTGTCGCCAGCGCCCTTCATGATGCCGAGCACCTTGGCGCCGCGGGCGACCGCTGATTCCAGCGATTCCAGCACCAGCGTCGCCGCGCCTTCGGCGATGACGAAGCCGTCGCGATCCTTGCTGAACGGCTTGGAAGCCTTGGTCGGCGGATCGTTCTGTGTCGAAAGAGCTGACAGCAACGAGAAGCGGATCAGCGCTTCGGCACTCAGCGATCCATCGGTCGCGACCGTCAGTGCGCGATCGGTGCGGCCTTGGCGGATCGCCTCGATGCCGAGCTGGATCGCCGTGACGCCGGAGGCGCAGGCGGTCGACAGCGTGACGGGAAGGCCGCGGGTGCCGAACCGGTCGGCAAGGCGCTCGGAAATCGCACCGAACAGGGCCGCCTCATGGAAGGCCGGATCCGGACGCTGGCGCAGCGCCGTCAGGAAGCGCTCATAGGCATCCCCCGGATGGTCGGAAGCCGGCGAACGGTCGGCAAGCTCGAAGCGCGCACTCCACTCCGGCTCGATCGGCGGGGCGGCGAGGAATAGCGGGCCGTTGAAATCGCCGGAAAGGCCGGCGTCGGCGAGCGCCTCGATCGTCGTTTCGCGGGCGAAGGCATAGGAGCGCTCGACGGCGTTCGGCACCGGAATGCCGATGAAATCGACGGTGCCGGCGATCCGCGTCGACAGGCCCTCGGTCGGGAAGCGGTTGATCTCGTGGATGCCCGATGTGCCGGAGGTAAGGGCTGCCCAGTTGTCACTGAGGCCCTGGCCGAGCGAAGTGATGATGCCCATGCCGGTTACGGCGACGATCGGACGGCCGAGATGATCCTGGTAAGCGGAAGCTGTCATATCTCTCACTCCTCACGCATCTGCGGAAAGAACGGCAACGCCCTCGCCGCGCTGGTGTCCGACCATGGTCACGACGGCGGCGGTGACCCCTGCCCGCATCGGCGCCTCATGGGCGGCGTCGAATGGCGGAACCTTGGCCTTGCCGTCGACGGCAAGGGCGGCGAGCGCAAGACCCAGCGTAAACTGCGTCTCGATCGTATGGCCGGTGACGCCGCCGAAGCCGCGGATCGCAACGTCCGGCAATTGATGCTCGAGCACCGCCCGCTCGCGGGCGGCAAGATCGTGCATGCCGGTCGATCCGGAAAAGATCGCCGTGCTTTCAGTGGCAAGCCCGGCAGCCGGCGCCAAAAGCCGCTCCAGCCGGACTTCGAGATTGCCGGAATTGCGATTGCCGCGGTCGCCCTCGACTGCATCGATGACGGCATAGATATGGGCGCCGCGGGCTTCGGCGTGTTTGCGCGATTCCAGCACCAGGAAGGCGCCTGCCGAACCGGTGATCATGCCGCCGCCGTCGCTCGGCCTGCGCGACCAGAGCGGCACCCAGTCGCCGCGCGCATGAGCGCCGATCGCCTCGGTGAGCAGGATCATGTCGGGCCGTTCGGCCGCGAAGGCGCCTCCAACAAGTGCATGTGAGGATTCGCCTGATTTGATGCGGTAGAAGGCGGTCTCGACGGCGGATATGCCGGCTGCTTCCTCGCCCATGAAGGTACGCGACGAGCCGGTGACCTTGTGCACGATCGAGATATTGCCGGCGAGCAGGTTGGAAAGCTGGGCGAGGAACAGCGTCGGCCTCAGCTCGGTCGTCAGCTTCTCGTTGAGCAGCAACTCGCGGTCATTGCGCTTCAGCGCCTCGTCGACGATCAGCGTGTCGACATTGATGTCGCGCTCGCCGCCGCCGGCCGCCACGATCATGTCCATCGTGCCGCAGGCCTCGATATCGTCCTTGAAACCGGCATCGTCGAGCGCAAGGCCGGCGGCGAAGACGCCGATGCGCTGCCAGTTCTCCATCTGGCGTTGATCGCCGCGCTTGGCGATCTGCTGCGACCAGTCGATCTCGGGCAGCGGATGCACCGGATAGGGCTTGAACTTTTCGGTCTCGACGATCGCTTTGGGCGCACTGGCGGCCGAAAGCAGCGCGATATGCGCATCCTTGCCAACGCCCTGACAGGTGACGATGCCGATGCCCGAGATGACGACGTCGTTTGCAGCCTTGCTCATCCAATCACTCCCTGCGCCGCGATCGCCTCGAGAAGCCCGATCTCGCCGGCACGTTTCTTCACGATATCGCCGAGCGGCACCTCGGAAAACGGCATGGTGCGCAGTTTCAGCTGCGCATCGCAGACCTTCTTGCCGCCGCTGGTGATTCTAGCCTTGGTGACCGCGAAACCCGAACCGTCATGCTCGAGCACCGCCTCGATGTCGAGCACGGCTTCCGGTTCGACGAAGGTGCGCATCTTGGCGCCGTCGACCGTCATCAGGAAGGGCATGGCGGCAAAATTGGTGACGGCAAGCACCAGCATGCCGGAGGCCTGGGCCATGGTCTCGATCAGCAGCACGCCGGGAACGAGCGGCATGCCGGGAAAATGACCCTCGAAGACGGGGCTCTTCGCCGGCACGACGGATCGCGCCTTAAGCGTGCCCTTCTTCAGGTCCACCGCTTCGACGCGGTCAATCATCTGGAAATATTCCAGCAGCATTCGGATCCTCCGGCCCGACAGGCCAGATCCGCCCGCCGGTGACGCCTAAAGCGCGTCTGGTTCGCACTTTAGGTCTTTGTTTTATGCATGCCGTTGTCCCAAAACCGCTGCGCACTTTTGGCCGGCATGCACTAGTTAGGAACGAAACCGCCCGGCCGCCATATTCACGGCGGCAGGGCGTTCAAAAAAGACTGTTATATCGCTCAGGCCTTGGCTGCTTTGAGCTCGTCGATCTTGGCGCAGAGGTTCTTCAGCACGAAGTATTCTTCGGTGGAAACCTTGCCTTCGTTGACTTCCTGCGTCCACTTTTCGAGCGGGATCTTGATGCCGAATTCCTTGTCGATCGCAAAGACGATGTCGAGGAAATCGAGGCTGTCGATACCGAGGTCGTCGATCGTATGGCTCTCCGGCGTGATCGTCGCGCGGTCGATCTCGCTGGTTTCTGCAATAATGTCGGCAACTTTATCGAATGTAGCGGTCACGCGCTGTACCTCATGAAATGACGATTTAAACCCCCTCATAGGCAAATCCATTTCAAAAGCCAATGCTTTCGTCCCGGCGTTGCGGCAATTTGCCGGCTGGGTGTTGCCTAAACAGCAATGGAATGCCGGCCTTTGCCGTCACCCAGGGCGCGAGGCGACGCTGCTGCAGAAAACCCGTCTCGCCGGCGAGGGCGAAGAAGCCGTCCGAATCAAACCCGCGGACGGCCTCGTCTCGACGCCGCACTTCCAATAACAGCCAGGGCACGCAAACTTTGATCTGGATCAAATCGCGATCCGGCCAAAATTGATAATCATCAAGCCGCGCTGGAAGAAATCGGGATAGCCGAACCCGCAATCGCGGCGTAATCGTCTAGGGTATGCCCGGCATGCGCAGCCACACCCGGCACACGCGGATTTCGAAGGGATCAGGACATGGACGTCGCACGCAGTGAGGTTTCCGACGCCGGCACTCTCGCCGCCTGCCGTTCCTGCCAGGCGCGGCACGGCGTCGTCTGCGGCGCGCTGTCGAGCAGCCAGCTCCGGGAGCTTGGCCGCCACTCGCTGCGCCGCAAGGTCGATGCCGGCAGCGAGATCATCGCTCAAGGCTCGGAAAGCTCCTTCTATTCGAACATCATGCGCGGGGTGGTAAAGCTCTGCAAGGTGATGCCGGACGGGCGCCAGCAGATCGTCGGCCTGCAATTCGCCCCCGATTTCGTCGGCAGGCCATTCGTGCGTGAAAGCACGCTGTCGGCCGAGGCTGCGACCGATTCCGAAATCTGCGTCTTCCCGCGCAACCTGCTCGACCGCATGATATCGGCGACGCCGGAACTACAGCGCAGCCTGCACGATCAGGCGCTGAAGGAGTTGGATGCCGCGCGCGAATGGATGCTGACGCTCGGCCGACGCACCGCCGAAGAGAAGGTCGCAAGCCTGCTCCACCTCATCGCCACCCATGCCGAACCGCAAACGGCCACAAGCACCGCCTTCGACCTGCCGCTATCCCGCGCCGAGATCGCCGATTTCCTCGGTCTGACGATCGAAACCGTCAGCCGCCAGATGACCAGGCTGCGCAAGAGCGGCGTCATTCGCATCGAGAACTTCCGACGTATCATCGTCCCCGACATGGATGAGCTGGAGAGGATGATCAGCGCGTAAACTGGGATCAGCTGCCGATTTCGGGTCAGGCGCTGATCTGAGATCAGCGCATAAAAGGGATCAGCTGTCGATTTGCTGATCCGAGATCAGCGCGTAATGACCACGCGGGTATTGGCAAGGCCGGCCTGCCGCGTCAGCGAGAAGAATTGGGCGGCATTGTCGGGATGCAGGCGAACACAGCCATGCGAGGCCGGCCGGCCCAGGCGCTTCAGGTCGAAAGTGGCGTGAACGGCGTAACCGCCGTTGAAGAACACGGCGTACGGCATCGGCGCATTGTCGTATTTGCGCGAGCGGTGATCGCGTGACAGCCACTTGGCACGCCACGAACCGGTCGGCGTGACATAGCCGTTGCGCGCGGTCGAAACCTTCCAGCGATACTTGACGAAGCCGTTCTCGGAAACAGTCATCGTCTGCTTGCCGATGCTGATATTGGCGACCAGCGTTGCTGCCTGAGCGACAACAGGAGAAAACTGCAGCAATAAACTTGCGGCCGCAGCCGCCAAAATCGTCTTCATCATAGCCCCTCTTCGAACTCGCGCAGCTTAATTGCGCCCTCACGAAAGAGAGACTACGGCAATACTTATTAGATTGCTTTAATCCGAATGGTAATCACAATTTTAACGGCGCATGGCAGCAAGCGGATGCGCCGCAGGCCTATTGGAGCTTGCGCTTCGCCCCAGCCTGATTGAGCCCTTGGTAGGCCTTGTTCATCTTCTCGCGGATCGAGGCCATGGTGCCGAGATTATGGCCGCAGGCGGCACAGGTGATGATGTCGGTCTCCCGGATCTCGGGACGCTCGAACTTCATCTTGGTGCTCTTGCACTTCGGGCACGGTAATTCAACCTGAACTGTCATCACTCTGCTTCCGGTCTGGTGGAGGTAGGAGGCGTTTCGCATAAACGTTTGAGTGGGAGCTGTCTACCGAGGCGTGATCGTACCCTGCCGCCTCTACAGAAAACACAAGAAAAGCCCGAACGTCACACCGGCGAGCACCATGCAGCTGGCATAAAACACCGATACGCCGTCCTCGATGTCGCCCGAGGTCGCCACGTCGCGGCCGGCGTCGTTGATCATCGGTTCACGCACGATGACGCCGCCATAGATGCGCGGGCCGGCGAGCTGGACGTTCAGCGCGCCTGCCATGGCCGCCTCCGGCCTGCCGGAGTTCGGCGAACGGTGCAAGGCCCCGTCGCGCATCGCCACGCGGATCGCCTCACGGCCGGCGCTTGTTCCCCGCCGGATCCAGGCGCCGGCGGCAATCAGCAGGATGGAGAGGCGCGCGGCCGGCCAGTTGGCGACATCGTCGAGCCGAGCGGCCGCCCAGCCGAAGTCGATGTATTTTTCCGACTTATGGCCGATCATCGAATCCGCCGTGTTCAGCATCTTGTAGGCGAAAAGCCCCGGCAGGCCGAAGACTGCATACCAGAGCGCCGGCGCCACGACGCCGTCGGAGAAATTCTCGGCAAGGCTTTCGATCGCCGCGCGGCAGACGGCAGGCTCGTCCAGCGTCTCGGGATCGCGCCCGACGATGCGGGAAACGGCGGTCCGCCCGCCGGCAAGCCCCTCGTCGCGTAGCGCGACGGCGACGGCCGCGACGTGATCGGCAAGGCTTTTCTGCGCCAGGAAGATCGCCACCAGCCCGGTCTCCAGCAAGATGCCGACAAGGCCGAACAGCGCGAAGAACCGGTTGAACACGAAGCCTGCGGCCACCGCCAAAAGAAGCAGCGCCAGGATGGCAGCGACGCCGTTCATCCGGCGTTGCGACCCCGTGAGGCTTGCGGGATTGAGCTGCCGGTCGGCATAGGAGATCGCCGCGCCGAACATGACGACGGGATGCGGCACCCGCAACCACAGCCATTGCGGATCGCCGGCGATCCGGTCGAGCAGCAGCGCCAGAAGCAGCACGAGAAGGTTTTGGTCGATCGTCATCGCTTAAATCTCTGAAGGGCTTCGCCAAGCCGCCTGTCCGCCGCCGGATCGGGAGCAAGCCCGAAACGCAACCAATCCGGCGCATTATCGAACTTGCGGACGAGAATATGATGCTGGCAGAGATATGTGTAAATGTCGCTCGCCCTGGCGTCATTGACAAGGGTAAACAGCGCCGTGCCCCCTGCTATCCGCAACCCGGCACCATCCAGCGCCGTATGCAGGCCGATGCTGCGCTCCTCGATGCGGCTGTGGATCGGAGAAACGTCCGAACGCAGC
Organism: Rhizobium sp. SRDI943; assembly: GCF_057653695.1. NCBI lineage: Bacteria > Pseudomonadati > Pseudomonadota > Alphaproteobacteria > Hyphomicrobiales > Rhizobiaceae > Rhizobium > Rhizobium sp. SRDI943. The sequence continues at coordinate 2,398,732 of NZ_CM172787.1, forward strand.
AGCGAAGCGGCCAGCGAAAGCGCCGGGCCGGAGACGGCCCAGGGGCCGAGCCAATCCTCGAAGCGTTCGAGAATATTCTCCCCCGCAATCGCAAAGCCGAGCCGCAGGCCGGCAAGCCCGAAGAACTTGCCGAAGGAGCGAAAGATCACCAGATTGGAAAGCTGCGGCGCACGGGATGCAAGGCTCAGCGCCGGATTTGTATCACCGAAGGCCTCATCGACGACAAGAAACCCGTTTGCAGCCTTTATCCTGTCGTGCAGGGCGACCAGCGTTTCGGCCGGCCATATCCGCCCATCCGGATTGTTCGGATTGACGACGACGGCCAGCCGATGCGCGGCTCCGATCGCGGCAACATCGTTGACCGCATCGACGGCAAAACCGGCCGAGGTGAAGGCACGCGCATATTCACCGTAAGTCGGCGACACCACGGCGATCCTATCGTCCGTCACGGCGATGCGTTCATCCGCGCCGACCAACCGCGGCAAAAGCTGAATGACCGATTGCGTACCGGGCACGGGCAGCGGCAGAATCTCGCCGCTGCCGTAATGGTCGCGCGCTGCAAACCTTGCCGCGTCGACCAAATGCCTGTCCGGCAGGCGGTGCCAAGCCCGTGCAGGAATCTCCGGCAGGGCGACGGGGCACGGATTGATGCCGGTGGAAAGATCGAGCCAATCTTCCGGCCTGCCGCCGAAAGCGGTGGCAGCGGCGGTGATGCCGCCGCCATGGACGATCGGTGCGCTCATGCAGCCGTTGCTCCGGCCAGATCGATCAGATGCATGTAGGACCCCGCCACCTGCCCGCACCGGAGCCCGGCTGCACCCAGATCGGTCCCGAGCGCATCCTGCACCTGAAAAAGCCGCTTGCCCTCGCCCTCGGAGACTACGCTGGAATAGTGGAATTCATGGGCCGTCATCATCCGCGCGAAGAAGGCGCCGTCGAGCGGCACGACACGGCGATAGCCGAGATGGCGCGTTCGCTCGGCATAGCTGGTAACGACCGGCAGCAGGCCGAGCATCTGATGGCGCTTGCCCTCCGCATCGATCAGCCCGTCGCCGAGCACCATATAGCCGCCGCACTCGCCGTAAATCCTGACGCCGCGCGCCGTCGCGTCGAGCATGCCGGCGCGGAAATTCTGCGCCTCTGCGAGCCGTCCGGCGTGCAACTCAGGATAACCGCCAGGCAGATAGATCGCATCGGCGTCGTTAGCTGGTGCCTCGTCGGCAAGCGGCGAGAAGAAGGAGATCGCAGCACCCCGGCGACGCCAGCCGAGCAGCATATGCTCGTAGGAAAAGGCAAAGGCGACATCGCGCGCCACGGCGATGCGTGCGCCCAGCGGCGGCAACCGGTCGATATTGGCGGCCGACGGCCGGTTGAGCCCTTGCTTCGCAATGCGTAGCAGAAATTCGAAATTGCATTCCTCGGAGACCGCATCCGCTGCATGGTCGATGAAATTGTCGAGCGTCGCATGTTCGCCGGCCTGGACGAGGCCGAGATGGCGTTCCGGCAGGGAAAGCGCCTTGTCGTTGCCGATGACGGCGATGACAGGCATGCGGATAGCCTCCAGCGCCTGTCGCAGCATAGCTTCATGCCGGTCACTGCCGACCTTGTTGAGGATGACACCGGCAACGCGGACATCGGCGCGGAAGCCGGCAAAACCGGCAACCAGCGGCGCCACCGACTGCGACATGCGCGAGGCGTCGACGACGAGCACCACGGAAAGCCCGAGCTGAGCGGCGAGATCGGCCGCCGTTCCCTTTCCGTCGACCGCGCCGTCGAAAAGCCCCATCATTGCCTCGATGACAAGGATACGGTCGCCGGAGCGGTGAAGGGCGCCATTGGCCGAGATTAGCTCCGGGCGCATCGCCCAGGGATCGAAATTCAGGCAGAGCGTGCCGCTTGCGGCCGCATGAAAGGCGGGGTCGATATAGTCGGGGCCAGCCTTGCCGGGCGCGACCGCGACGCCGCGCCGGCGCAGCGCACGGAGCAGCCCGAGCGTCACCGTCGTCTTGCCGGCGCCGGAGGAAGGGGCTGCGATCAGGAGGCCGCTCATGCCCGCACCTTGCCGGACCGGCGGAATGGATCGGGTTGCAGGCGCCGCCCCGCGAGCGCACCAAGCCAGTCGAGTGAAGCTCGGAGCCGGACCACCTCACCGACGACGACCACCGCCGGCGGCTCCAGCCCGGAGACAGCGACGGCCTCAGTCGCCTCCCCGAGCGTCGTTTCCAGCACCTGCTGCCGGCCAGTGGCAGCATTGCAGACGAAGGCAACGGGCTCCGACGGCAGCCGGCCTGCGGCGATCAGCCGGGCGCTGATCTCGCCGATATGCTTCATCGCCATGTACATGACGATGACGGGCGAGCCCTGGCCAATCGCCTCCCAGTTGATCCTGTCGGGCACGATGCCGGACGAATCATGGCCTGTAAGGAAGGTCACGGCATGGTTGATGTCGCGATGCGTCACCGGGATGCCGGCATAGGCGAGTCCGCCGATACCGGCGGTGATGCCGGGCACGATGCGGAAGGGAATGTTGTGTTCGGCCAGCGTCAACGCCTCCTCACCGCCGCGCCCGAACACGAAGGGATCGCCGCCCTTCAGCCGCAGCACCCGCTTGCCGGCGCGCGCCAGCTCCACCAGCCGCAACGAAATGTCGCGCTGTTTCGCCGAAGGCTTACCGCCGCGCTTGCCGGCATATTCCACCAGCGTTTCCGGCCGCGCCAGCGCCAGGCATTCCTCGTTGACCAGCGCGTCGTGGACGATGACGTCGGCCTCGAAAAGCCCCTTGGCGGCGAGCAGCGTCAAAAGCCCGGGATCGCCGGGACCGGCGCCGACGAGCCAGACGCTGCCCGGCTCAAGCACCGGAAGATGGGAGAATGCGGCATCGATCATCCTGCTGATCTAGGCCCCGCAAAGGGCAAGGTCAACGCCGCGCCCATCACCTCACTTGAAGTTGCTAAGACGACCATGACTCACTTTGCAAAGAGGCGGATTCGAATTCTCGAAAAACCGGCACAACAATATGAATATATTATCATATATCGAAAGCCGGCGCGATGCGCCGGCTCACCCATCCCTCAGGCTGCAAGCAGCGTGTTGCGGATGAGGTCGAGGACCTTCTCCGATTCAATACCGGTGCAGACGACCTGGCTCGGCAGGCCATCCCAAGCGCCGTCAGGCGGAAAACGCCGCCCATCCGGCCTGACGATCGTCTGACCATCGGCGATGCCGCCGCAGACGACGCGCACCGCCCCCGATATCGACGAGAACAGCTCCGGCACCACGACATAGACGCAGGCGCAACTGTCATGCACCATCATGCCGTCTTCGACCGCGTGCTTGTAGAAATCGATGTAGGACTGCGAGAGTGCGTCGAGCTGCTTCACCGCCTTGTCACCCCTAGCCGCCATCTCGCCGAGATAGCTGCGGCTCATCGTGGTGATCGCGGTGACGTCGAGGCCGATGACGGCGACCTTCCAGGGCGCGGTCATGACGATGTCGGCAGCTTCGGGATCACCGTGGATATTGGCCTCGGCGACCGGCGAGACATTGCCCGGCACATAGAAATTGCCGCCCATGATGACGACGTCCTTGGCCAGCGTCGCAATCTCGGGATCTTCCTTCAGCGCCAGCGCCAGATTGGTCATTCGGCCAACGGCGACGAGTCGCACTTCGCCCGGATGAGCGCGCACCGTGTCGATGATAAAGCGATGCGCCGGGCGCGGATCGAGCGGCAGGTCGATCGTCTCGGGCACATCGATATCGCCGAGGCCGTTCTCGCCATGCACCATGGCCGGCCACGGCCGCTCCGCGCGCGCGGAATCGATGGTGACGCTGGCGCCTTTGGAAACGGGTGCCGCAATATTCCATTCGCGCTTGAGGAAGAGCGCATTGCGCGTCGTCGTCTCGACCGAGGCGTTGCCGAAGACCGTGGTGATGCCGAGGAGGTCGATTTCGGGATGACGATGCAGAAACAGAAGCGCCATGGCGTCATCGACGCCAGGGTCAGTGTCGTAGATGACCTTGTGCATGAGATATCCTCTAGATGTGAACCGTGAAGCTGCCGAACGGCGCTGCGAATTGGCGCCACCATAACGTCCACTAGGCTTTCTGCAACCCGCTGCGGGCAACTGCCGCCGTCGCATGTGCAGATTTGATCTTGGCGACAGCAAGCTCGGCATCCGGCCCCGCAGCCGCCAGCGCAGCTGCCTCGGAGACCCCATGGCAGCCGACGCGGGCAAAGACGATCGCAGAAGGATTCGCCAGTCGCGGCGTCTCCTCCTCGAGCCGCAGCGCGCCGAAAAACACGGCGGGCACGGAAAAATGCGCGGCAACGGCAAGGATCGCGGGCTCCAGTCTTCGGCTGTCGATCGAGGCAATGGCTGTGAGTTCCGCCGCGCTTATAGCGACTGCGTCGAGCGCCTCGATCGCAAGCGCCAGCATCTCGGCAGGCGGCGTGCCGCGCTCGCAGCCGAGCCCGAGCACGTGGCGCCTCGCCGTATCGAAAGAGATATCGCTCATGGAAACCGTCAAATACGCCCTGCCCATGTCTTTGCAGCCATTGCAGCTTGGGGCGGCAAATGCAACAAGGCCGTTCGAAATCCCTGCCCGGAAAACCACCTTGCCCGATATCGCCTTCCATCTGCTTCTGCTGCTCTGCGCCGTGGCTTTCTTTGCCGGGTTGGTCGATTCCATTGCCGGCGGCGGCGGCCTCATCACCGTCCCCATCATGCTGATCGCGGGCATTCCGCCGCTCCAGACCCTCGGCACCAACAAGGTGCAGTCCCCATTCGGCGCGGCCTCGGCCACGATCACCTATACCCGCAAGGGCCATGTGCAGCTTGCGGAACAACTGCCGATGGCGCTGATGGCTGTCATGGGCGGTTCGACCATCTTCCATTACCTCTGGCGTAATTGATAGGGTGCATCGCCTTCCCGCATGATCGGACTGCCTGGAACTGACGGGCGATCAAAAGGAGATGACCCGATGAACGACGCAAACACCAACGCAGAGCGCTATCTCGCCATCTGGAACGAGACGGATGCCGCTCGCCGTCGCGCTCTCATCGCCGAGAGCTGGAGCAAAGCCGCCACCTATATCGACCCACTGATGCGCGGCGAAGGCCATGAGCAGATCAATTCGCTGGTCGAGGCGGTACAAAGCCGCTTCCCCGGCTTCCGCTTCGCCCTGATCGGCGCGGCCGACGGCTACGGCGACAACCTGCGCTTCTCCTGGGGCCTCGGCCCGGAAAACGGCGATGCGCTAATCAAGGGCACGGATTTCGCCGAACTCGAAGGCGGCAAGCTGAAATCCGTCCGCGGTTTCATAGATTTGCTGCCGGAAGCCGCCTGATGACGCCGACCGCCCGCTCCCTTGGAGACCATCTGCGCGAATGGCGCCAGCGCCGCCGCATGAGCCAGCTCAACCTCGCGCTGGAGGCGGAGATCTCGCAGCGGCATCTGAGCTTCATCGAGAGCGGGCGCTCGACACCGAGCCGCGACATGCTGCTGCATCTTGCCGAACGGCTCGACGTACCCCTTCGCGATCGGAACCCGCTGCTGCTCGCGGCGGGTTTCGCTCCTGTTTTTGCCGAACGCGCACTCGACGATCCCGCATTGGAACCGGCTCGTCGCGCCATCGACATGGTGTTGAAAGGGCACGAGCCCTTCCCAGCAATCGCTGTCGACCGCCATTGGACACTCATCGCGGCCAATGCGGCCATCGCTCCGCTGCTCTCAGCCGTTTCCGACCAGTCTCTGCTCACGCCACCCGTCAACGTACTGCGCCTCAGCCTGCATCCACAAGGATTGGCGCCCCATATCAAAAACCTTTCCGAGTGGCGCGCCCACCTTATCGGCAGGCTGCGCCAGCAGTTCTCGGCTTCGGGCGATCCAATGTTGGACAAGCTTTTAAAGGAGTTGCTGTCCTATCCGGCGCCTAAAACTGCTGGCGAGGTCCACACCGACTACGCCGGCATCGCCGTTCCCCTTCAGCTTTCGAGCAAGGCCGGCTTGCTTTCCCTGATCTCGACGACGACTGTGTTCGGCACGCCCGTCGAAATCACTTTGTCGGAACTCGCGGTCGAATCCTTCTTCCCGGCGGATGAGGAAACGGCTGCCATCCTGCGCAGCCTCGCGCTCAACTGACCGCCTCAGAACTCCACGCCCGGTTGACCCTTGATGCCGGAGCGGAAGGGGTGTTTGACGAGTTCCATCTCGGTCACCAGATCGGCGATTTCGATCAATTCTTCCTTGGCGTTGCGCCCCGTCAGCACGACATGCGTCATATGGGGCTTCTCGCTCTTCAGAAAAGCGACGACTTCGTTGATGTCGAGATAGTCGTAGCGCAACGCTATGTTGATTTCGTCGAGCAACACCATGGAGTTGCTTTCATCGCGGATCAGTTCCTTGGCCTTTTCCCAGGCGGCCGACGCTGCCGCGACATCGCGGGCGCGGTCCTGCGTCTCCCAGGTGAAGCCCTCGCCCATCGTGTGGAACTGGCAGAGATCGGAGAAATGCTTCTCGATCAGGTCGCGCTCGCCGGTCCACATCGCGCCCTTGATGAACTGCACGACAGCCGACGGCTTGCCATGGGCGATGTGGCGGAAGATCATCCCAAAGGCAGACGAGGACTTGCCCTTGCCCTTGCCGGTATGGACGATGATCAAGCCCTTGCCGTCCGTCTTGGTCGCCATGATCTTGTCGCGCGCGGCCTTCTTCTTCGCCATCTTCTCGGCATGGCGCGCGCCGTCCTTGCCAACTCCGCCTTCTGCGATCTCGCTATCAGGGGTCTCGTCGCTCATTGGGTCACCTCATTCTGTTGTGTAGCAGCCAGGTCAAACCGGGCCGAATTGCTGCGCGGCGTCCAGAGGCTGCGATCGATCGCCTCCAGCAGCCGCTCTCTCATCTCGTCGAATGCTGCCGGGTTCTTCTCGATCATGAAGCCGGCGACGGCGGGATCGGCGACGAAGGCCTGATAGACGGCCTCGAAGTGATGTTCGCCGACCGCCCCCGTCGTCGCCGAAAAGGCGAAGAGATAATCGACGGTGGCGGCGATCTCGGCAGCGCCCTTGTAGCCGTGGCGCATGACGCCTGATATCCATTTCGGATTGACGACGCGCCCGCGCACGACGCGGCCGATCTCCTCTTCCAGCGAGCGGATCAACGGCTTTTCCGGCCTGGAATGATCGTTGTGATAGATCGAGGGGCGCGCGCCTGCGAGCTGTTCGGCCGCCGCCGCCATACCGCCCTCGAACTGGTAATAGTCGTCGCTGTCGAGCAGGTCGTGCTCGCGATTGTCCTGGTTCTGAATCACAGCTTGCACCGAGCGCAGCCGCTCCTCGAACAAGCCGCGTTCGGCCTTGCCCTCTTCGCCAGCACCATAGGCATAGCTGCCCCAGACGAGATAGGCCTCGGCGAGATCGGCGCGCCGCTCCCAGCCCTTCTCGTCGATCAGCGCCTGCAGGCCGGCGCCGTAAGCGCCAGGTTTCGAGCCGAACACACGGTAGCCCGCCCGGCGTTTTGCCGAGACTTCGTCCAGGCCGGCGGCACCAAGCCTTGCCGCCTCGCCGCGCATGCGCGTTGCGATCGGATTGTCGGCCTCGTCCTCTTCAAGCGCTCCGACGGCGCGGATCGCCTTGTCGAACAGCGCGATCTGCTCGGGAAAGGCATCGCGGAAGAAGCCGGAAATGCGGAGGGTCACGTCAACACGCGGCCGCCCGAGCATCGCCGGCGGAATGATCTCGTAGCCGGTGACGCGGCGCGAACTCATGTCCCACAGCGGCTTGACGCCGATCAGCGCCAGCGCCTGGGCGATATCGTCGCCGCCGGTCCGCATGTTTGACGTGCCCCAAGCCGTCAGCCCGAAGGAAACAGGCCACTCGCCGTGATCCTGCACATAGCGGCGCACCAGCAGTTCCGCGGATTTCTTGCCGAGTTCGTAGGCCGCCGGCGTCGGCACGGCGCGGCTGTCGACCGAATAGAAATTGCGGCCCGTCGGCAAGACGTCAGGCCGCCCGCGTGTAGGTGCGCCAGAGGGGCCGGGCGCGACGAAGTGGCCGTCGAGCCCGTTGAGTAGACCGTGAATTTCGGCGGGGCCGCAGGCGAGGATGGAGGGCTTGAGGCGGGTTTCGATCTCGGAGAGGACTGGATGCGTCGCCTTCCAGTCTCCGGGGCATTCGATTTCACCGGACACGAATTTCGCCGCCAGCAGTTCGATACGCTCGACGGTGTCTCCGTTGGTTCGCCAGGGGGCATCGAGAATATCTGCGAGAATATCAGAACGCGGGCCGGTCCAGACGGCGGCCATGTCACAATCGAGAGGGTCGAAGATGGAGGCGCCCCCCTCTGTCCTGCCGGACATCTCCCCCACAAGGGAGGAGATCGAGGATGAGAGGCCTCGCTCAATCTCATGCGTCGAATGTACGGCATCTTCAAACGGTTCTTTTTCGGGAAACCCAAGCGACTTGCCGATCTCCCCCCTTGTGGGGGAGATGTCCGGCAGGACAGAGGGGGGTATCCCCCGCACGCCGCCACCCAATCCAGCATCCGCCGCAATCGCCCGCTGCAAACTCGCATCCCCGCCCTCGCCGAGCCCGCGCGGCACCCGCGCCAGAGCCACGGTGAGGTCGGTCAGCAACCGCCCCTCGGGCGAAACGCCGAACACATGCAGTCCATCTCGGATCTGCATTTCCTTAAGGTCGCAGAGGTAGGCGTCGAGCTTCTTCAGCGCCTCGCCCTCGCTTTCGCCCTTCGCAATCCCGGCATCCCGGTCGAGGCCGATATCGGTCACGAGATCGAGGATCTGCCGGCTGAGCAGACGGATACGGCGGGGATCGCTGCCCGAGGCTTCGTAATATTCGTCGACCAGCGCCTCCAGATCCTTGAGCGGTCCGTAGCTCTCGGCCCGCGTCAAGGGCGGCGTCAGGTGGTCGATGATGACGGCGGCAGTGCGGCGCTTGGCCTGCGTGCCCTCGCCCGGATCGTTGACGATAAAGGGATAGAGATGCGGCAGCGGCCCGAGGATCGCCTCGGGATAACAGCTTTCAGACAACGCCAGCGCCTTGCCGGGCAGCCATTCGAGATTGCCGTGTTTGCCCATATGGATGACGGCATGGGCACCGAACTCGCGGCGCAGGAAAGCATAGAAGGCGAGATAACCGTGCGGCGGCACGAGATCCGGCGAATGATAACTTTCCTTCGGATCGATATTATAGCCGCGCGCCGGCTGGATGCCGACAAGCACCTCGTCGAAACGGGCAAAAGGCAGGGCGAAGACGCCCTCGCGAAAATACGGATCGTCTTGCGGATTGCCCCAGCGGGCTCTCACCTCATCTTGAATCTTATCGGGAAGAGATTCCAGGAAGCTGTTGTACAGACTCAGAGAAAGCGTCTCGCGGATGATCTTTCCGTCATGACCGGAATTGGTCGGCCCTTCCATCAGGTGGCGGATCAGCGCGTCGCCGTCGGCGGGAATATCGGCGACCGGGTATCCCGCCAATCGCATGGCGCGAAGCACCTCGATGGTGCCGGCCGGCGTATCCAAGCCGACGCCGTTGCCAAGTCGGCCGTCCCGGTTCGGGTAGTTCGCCATGACGAGCGCGATGCGCCGGTCGCGCGCCGATGTCTTCCGCAGCCGCGCCCAATTGGCGGCAAGCTCCGCCGTATAGCGCACCCGGCCGGCATCGGCCTGGCTGGCGACGATATTCGTCTCGACCAGCGCATCGTAGCGCGCCGCCGTCTTGAAGGAGACCGCCCGCGCCAGCACCCGGCCATCCACCTCGGGAAGCGCCACGTTCATGCCGAGATCGCGCGCCGACAGGCCTTGCGAGGACGCCGCCCATGCCTCCCTCGACGAGGCCGACAGGATCGCCTGCAGCACGATCGCCTCACTCGCCTCCAGCACCGTCGCCTGCCGGTCCGCACCCGGTGCGGAGACGGCAAAACCCGTCGTATTGATGACGACATCAGGTTTCAGTGCCGAAAACACGCTTTCGAGAATGCCTGTCGAGACAGGATCCTTGAGGCTGTAGGCAAAGACCGGCAGCGGCCGGAGGCCGAGTGTCATCAGCGCTTCGATCAGAGCTTCGATCGGCCCGGTCTCGCCGCTTTGGACGAGCGCGCGGTAGAAGCTGATGGCGACGATGGGTTGCGATCCTGCGTCTGCCGCCGAGTTCGGGATACCCCCCTCAGTCCTGCCTGACATCTCCCCCACAAGGGGGGAGATCAGGGATGAGAGGCCTCGCTCCATCCCATGCGCCGAAGGTGTTGCGGCATTTTCAAACGGTTCTTTTGCGGGAAGCCCGTGCGACTTACCGATCTCCGCCCTTGTGGGGGAGATGTCCGGCAGGACAGAGGGGGGTGCCACATCCAAAGACATCTCTAAAGGCGACGCAGCAACCCGCCGCCACTCCTCGACCCCGATCAACCCCCGCCCCGGCCACCAAATACCCGCCTTCATCAAAGGCACTGCCGGCGCCGGCTTCTCGGCTCCCGACAGCATCGCCCCGGCATAGTCGAGAAATGCCCGCGCATTGGCATCGCCACCCTCGATCAGATAGGCCCACAACGCGTTGAGATCATCGAGACCGACATTGGAAAACGGCACCAGCCCCGCATCTGGCCTGGCATCGCCCGGCAGCACCGCGATCAGCGCAGCGGCGCGCGCTGCCGCTGCATGCAGCGCCTCCAGCGCATAGTGGAAATAGCTGGCGCCGCCGAGCGCACGCACGATGATCAGCTTCGCATGCCGCACCGTGCGCTCGACATAGGTATCGACAGACATCGGGTGCTTGAGGCTCATCAGGCTTGCGAGCCGGAGCGAAGGCCCCGCCCCGCGATCGCGATGGGCGGCCGCGATCGCGGCAAGCTCGCTGTCCGCCGCCGACAGGAACAGGATATCGCCCGGCGTCTGCCCGAGGTCGATTGCCTCCTCGCCGTCGCTGATCGTTCCCTGCTGGGCCAGAAGCAGATGCATCGGTCTATGCCAGCGCTGCGATCGCTGCCCTCACCGCACCCTGGTCCATTTCGTGCAGGCCGATAACGACAAGGCGCGTAGCGCGCTTTTCGCTCGCGCCCCAGGCGCGGTCGAAATAATGGTCGATCCGGCTGCCGACGGCCTGGAGCTGCAGGCGCATCGGCTTGCCCGAGACATCGACAAAACCCTTGAGGCGCAGCACGTCATGGGCAGCAATGATGCTCTTCAGCGCTTCGACGAAGCCGGCGGGATCGGCAATGGGTCCGAGATCGACGACGAAGCTGTCGAATTCATCATGGTCGTGCGGCGCACCGTCTTCATGCTCCAGCTCGTGATGCGACTTGCGATTGGCGACATCGTCCTCCGTGCCGACGCCGAGGCCGAGCAGGATGCCGGCCGACACCTCGCCGTTCCTCGCCTCGATCATCACGGGCTTGCGCACCGTGCGGGAGGCGACCTCGTCTCGCACCCTGATAAGCCCTGCAGCATCGATCAGGTCGGTCTTGTTGAGCACGATGAGGTCGGCACAGGTCAGTTGATCCTCGAACAGCTCCTCGATCGGGCTTTCGTGATCGAGCGATTCATCCTCGGCGCGGCGCGCATCGACGGCATCATGGTCGTCGGCGAAGCGGCCGGCGGCAACAGCGGCGCTGTCGACCACCGTGATCACACCGTCGACGGTCACCTGGGTACGAATGTCGGGCCAGTTGAAGGCGGCGACCAGCGGCTGCGGCAGGGCAAGGCCAGAAGTCTCGATGACGATATGGTCGGGCCGCTGTTCGCGCTCGAGCAGCTTGGTCATCGTCGGAATGAAATCGTCCGCAACGGTGCAGCAGATGCAGCCGTTGGTCAGCTCGATGATGTCGTCCTCGGTGCAATTCTCCGCACCGCAGCCCTTCAGCACGTCGCCGTCGACGCCGAGATCGCCGAATTCGTTGATGATCAACGCAATCTTCTTACCGCCGGCATTGGTGAGCAGGTTGCGGATCATCGTGGTCTTGCCGGCGCCGAGAAAGCCGGTGATGACGGTTGCGGGAATCTTCTGCTGGTTCATGGACTTAACCCTTCATTTTCAGCGACAGACCTGCCGCGATGAAATAAACTTCGGCGGCCTTCGCCGCGATCGATTGGTGCAAGCGGCCGGCATGATCGCGAAAATCCCGCGCCATGCGATTGTCGGGCACGATGCCGAGACCGACCTCGTTGGAAACGAAAACGAGCCGCGCCTTCGCGCCGAGCAGAAAATCGGCAAGTGCGGCAAATTCCGCCGCCATGTTCCGCTCCTCCATCATCAGATTGGTGACCCAGAGCGTCAGGCAATCGATCAACACGATGCGCCCTTCGCCATCGATGGCGGCGAGCTTGCCGACGAGGTCGAGCGGCTCTTCATGCGTCGTCCAGGACGGACCGCGATCGGCCTTGTGTTGCGTGATGCGCGCCTGCATCTCCTCGTCCCAGGCACGGCCGGTGGCAAGGTAGTGGCGATCGAGGCCACTTGCCGTCACGAGGTCTTCGGCGAAGCGGGATTTGCCGGAACGTGCGCCGCCGAGGATGAAGGTGGCAGTCATGCTCAAACGCCTCTCAGGGAGAGTGCGTAGCCGTGGCTTGTTCCGAGTGCACCTTTCTCGGCTACTGAGGGTGTGACACCCCCCTCTGTCCTGCCGGACATCTCCCCCACAAGGGGAGAGATTGAATCGCCGAGAGCTTTTCTCCAAACAATTGATGTGGGACGACGGTCGTGCTGCTTGCCGATCTCCCTCCTTGTGGGGGAGATGTCCGGCAGGACAGAGGGGGGGATCCAGCATTCGACATAAACGGCCGAAAGCACACCTCTTGCAGCACTGCTTGGAGGCGTCGCGCGCGCTGCACCAGGCCGCGCCGAATTCAATCGTTCAGCCAAGACAACCTCCGTGCTGGCAACGGGCATAGTGCCCAGGTGTGGGCTTCTCGCCCGGCACGCATGGCAGGTCTCCTGGCTCGCGGTTATCGGCCGCGATCGGGGCAGACCGGAAACCGGTCGCCCTGATCGTGCCAGCGGATCATCCTCGCCTTCCCGGCTGCATCAGTGAAAAGGTGGACGATTCGTAGACTTGAGAGGCGTCCGACCCCGGTTGATCACCATGCATATCCAGTGGCTTTCCCGGCATGTCGCCCATCCCGCCCGCCCGCACGATTGCAGGCTCCGAGCCGGAAGGGCTTGATGCCGGATGGAAGACCCTGACCGCTCTACAGTCGCGGGGTCGGCTGTGATGAAGGCGCCCGGCTTGGGTCCGCCCCGTCACATTCCCTTTTCATCCGGAAGGGCGTAACACCGATCCGGAACCATCCGTTATGTCAGGATGGTCAGTCGACCATCCGTTATCGGGATGGTTAGGCAAGCGCAGGGGTGAAGTCAACCGGCCTTGGCGGCCGCTCGATCACCGGCTACGAGGCGTTGCCACGCCAACACGACTTACTCTACCTAAAATATCGTCTTTTATCAGAGACTTACGTCATAAATATTTATCCCGCGCGCCGGCTTTTCGCCGCAATTGCGTCGCAAGCGGAGTGCCCGACCATCTCCGCCCTTGACCGGGCCTCTCCCCGCCTAGTTGTCTAGCCATGCTTATGAAATTGGATCGGCGCCGTTTCCGCGCGCTGCGTGTTTTCTTCGATCCGGGACGCCTGCGGGCGCTGACCCGGCGTAGCGAGGTCGGCCTGTCGCTAGCGGGCGCCGTTGTCGGCATCATCTCGGGTCTTGCCGTCACCGGCATGAGCTACGTCTCCAATGAGCTGCATCAACTGGTCTTCGGCATCGCCGACAGCGAACGACTGAGCTCGTCCGAGATCGAGAATAAGATGCTGCTGCTCACCGCCCCCGTCATCGGCGGCGCCCTGCTTGGCCTGTTGCTCCTGGTGCTGGCGAAACGGCGCAAGAAACCGATGGTCGACCCGATCGAGGCCAATGCGCTGCATGGCGGCCGCCTGTCCCTGACCGACAGCATCATCGTTGCCGTGCAGAACCTGATCTCCAACGGTTTCGGCGCCTCGGTCGGCCTGGAGGCCGGCTATACCCAGCTTGCCGCCGGCCTCGCCTCGAAATTCGGCCTGAAGCTGCAGCTTCGCCGCTCGGACCTGCGCACCCTCGTTGGCTGCGGCGCGGCGGGTGCCATCGCCGCCGCCTTCAACGCGCCGCTGACCGGTGCTTTCTATGCCTTCGAGCTGATCATCGGCACCTATACGATCGTCTCGCTGACGCCTGTCGTCGTCTCCGCCCTTGTCTCCACCCTGATCGCAAGGCTGCTTGCCGGCAGCGATTTCACCATCGATATCGGCAGCTTCGGCTCGGTCGTGCCGGCCGACTATATCCCGGCGCTGCTGCTCGGTGCTTTCTGCGCTGGCGTCGGCATCCTGATCATGCAGGGCGTCGCCTTTGTCGAAGAACTGGCGCGCAAGAGTTCGATCGCCCCACCCTTCCGCCCGGCACTCGGTGGCATCATCGTCGGGCTCTTGGCGATGATCTCGCCGCAGGTGCTCTCGGCCGGCCACGGCGCGCTGCATCTCAACCTTTCCCGTGAGGTGGCAATCCCGACACTGATCGGCCTCTTCCTGTTGAAATCCTTCGCCTCGGCGATCTCGATCGGCTCCGGCTTCAGGGGCGGCCTGTTTTTCGCCTCTCTGTTCATGGGCGCCCTGCTCGGCAAACTCTTCGCCTATTGCGGCCCCTATTTCGCCGATGCGACGCTGACGCCTGTCATCTACGCCGTGGTCGGCATGAGTTCGCTTGCCGTCGCCGTCATCGGCGGTCCATTGACCATGACGTTCCTGGCGCTCGAAATCACCGGCGATTTCCCGATCACGGCGCTGGTGCTCGCTGCCGTCATCACCTCCTCGCTCGTCGTGCGCTCGACCTTCGGCTACTCCTTCGCCACATGGCGATTCCATCTGCGCGGCGAAAGCATCCGCAGCGCCCATGATGTCGGCTGGATCCGCAACCTGACGGTCGACAAGCTGATGCGCGCCGACGTCAAGACGGCAAGGGCCGGCATCTCGCTGGAGGAATTCAAGCAGGCCTTCCCGATCGGCTCGACCCAGCGCGTCATCCTCGTCGAGGAGAGCGACAAATATGCGGGCCTCGTGCTGGTGCCGGAGATCTATGCCAACCCGACCGACGCCCAGGACGAGGGCAAGACGCTTGCCGATTTCATCCACTACCGCAACGATTTCCTGCAGCCGCAGATGAATGCCAGGCAGGCGGCGGCGATCTTCGACAAGAGCGAAAGCGAAGCGCTCGCCGTCGTCAACAACCTGATCGAACGCAAGGTGATCGGCCAGCTCAGCGAAAGCTATACGCTGCGCCGCTACAGCGAAGAACTCGACCGCCGCCGCCGCGAGGTCTCAGGCGAGATCTGATCCGTCGTCGCGCCATCGGATCGACGCTTCAGGATACGGCGTCGGCGAGCTTGAACACGTTTACCGCTTTCGAAACCCCGCGCAACTCGAAGGATCCCAGACATTCGTTGGCGACGGCGCAGGTGACGGCGAAGCTTTCCGACATCAGAAGGTGATGTCCGAGCGTGCTGCAGAGTTTTTCGAGGCGCGAAGCCTCGTTGACGGCGCTGCCGATCACCGTGAAATCAAGCCTGCCGCGTGCGCCGATATTTCCGTAGAAGACCTCGCCGAGATGCAGCACGACATCGACGCCGATGTCAGGACCTCCATCATTCCTCCGCTGACCATTCAGCACCTTGTTGGCTTCCAGAATATTCTTTGCGGAAGCCAGTGCAGCCATGCAGGCCTTTTGCGGATCTTCAGCATCGGTCGGAAAGATCGCCAGCACGCTATCGCCCATGAACTTGAGTATCTCGCCCGAATTTTCCTCGACATGCCAGCCGATCAGCTCGAAATGTTCATTCAGAAACCCGGCGATTTCGCCCGGCTGATAAACCTCGGTCAGCGCCGTGAAGTTTCTCAGGTCCGCAAGCAGGATCGCAGCATTGATCGCCCCTCCCTTTCCCCTCTGAATATCGCCTGCAAGGATGCGTGCACTTGTCTTGGCGCCTGTATAGACGGCGAGGATATCCGATGCGGTTTTCGTTGCCGCGATACGATAACAAGCCAGCCCCAGCGCCGGGAAGAGCTTCGCGACGATCGCCAGTTGATCATCAGAAAATCCGCCCGGCCTGTCGCTTGTGAGAGACAGACTGACTCCGCGTAGCGCAGCCTCCTTCGAGAACTCCAGCAGGCTGACCAGATGATCCGTGCCGCCGCTATGCGCGAATTCCGCAAGCTGCGGGTAGTCATCGACACCCTCACCCTTGGCGATGTTCCAGCGACCTGACGTTTCGCCACGGCCCAAAAGAAAATAGATCGGGGTCTTCTCGAAATTCAGCACTCCCGCAGTGCCATATTCGGCATTCTCGATCGTGGTCGCACCGCCGCGCACGAAATTGGCCGAGACGCCGCCATACATGGGATGAATTGACGGCATTGAAATGCTTCCCCGCCAAATCGGAAAGCCATCCGCGATCAACCGATCGCACAATCCGGCTATCAGCTCGGCGATATGCTCAGCTGTGATTCCATGTTCTATAAGCCACTGAATATGATTGCTAATTTTTAAACCTCCACATGAGCCGCCACAATCTTATGATGGCAAATCGGGCAAATGGGCGGCAATCCGAACCGGGTCGCCACGACATCCAGTGATAGCCCGGCCAAACCGATGTTTCTAGCCATCGAGCTCGGCCACCACAACCGCGGGGCAGATGGCAGAGAGATTGATACCGTTATCGACGCATTGCGAGGTTTTACGCCCGATGCGGACGCCCACCACGAGACGCTAGCGGAACCTGCTCCAGTCTGCATCCTGGGAGGCGACGAAGGGTATTTCGCCCCTCGACAAGGCAATGTCTTTCAGCATGTGATCTGGCAAGGCGCCAAGCTGATTTGCCGCCGATCGCCTGCGTCGCCAGACGACAAGGGCGCGCAGCGGAGAGGTAAGCAGCGCCATCACTTTGCGCAGTCGCAGCTCGACCGCGCTGGACAAGAGCTTCTCGTTCATTGTGATCCCCATGAATTTGCGCGTGCCGATGGCAAGATCGCAACCCGGAGAACCGGTCGGCGACTCGTTCGCCGGCCGGTTCCGACATCCTAGCGCGCCGAATGTGGGGCGATGAGCGTCGTGATCTCCGTCACCCGGTCCGCCGGAAAGCCACCCTTTTCCGCGTGCCGATAGACCGCTTCCGCGCTCTCGGCCTCATGAACGCAGTACATCTTGTCCCCGGTCACATAGCTGGTGATCCAGGTATAGGGTTCGCCGAGGGACGCTACGACGGCGTTGGATTTCGCCGAGATCTCGCGCAGAGTTTCCTTGTCCATGTCCCCGAGACCTGGAATGTTTCGTTCGACAACGAATTGCGGCATTGTTTTATCCTTTCATGATGTTTTGAGTGAGCTGGAGCTTCATCAACCGTGCGCATGCCGGCAGCTGACGTCAGGGTTCATGTCGGCGAACGGTCCCCTCGGATTGTTCTTCCATGCCCAGACGTGCAGCTCGTAGAAAGCCGGAAGGCCGTAGCGGTTCGGTGCGTTCGTGA
Source organism: Rhizobium sp. SRDI943 (assembly GCF_057653695.1). Taxonomy (NCBI): domain Bacteria; kingdom Pseudomonadati; phylum Pseudomonadota; class Alphaproteobacteria; order Hyphomicrobiales; family Rhizobiaceae; genus Rhizobium; species Rhizobium sp. SRDI943. The sequence continues at coordinate 2,416,279 of NZ_CM172787.1, forward strand.
AACTGAACAGCTGGCCGCCGAGATTGGCGGGACCTTTCGTCGTGATGTATTCGACAGCGACGAGTTTCATCTTGCCGTGTTCGTCAGGCTCGTACATCACGGCCTCCGGTCTGGAGAGATCAATGGCCTCATCCTTGATGAGGTCGGCACTGACATAGTGGATACCCATCGCACCTCCATCTATGCCGCTGGTGCACGGGATCGGCGAATAGCCTTCCTTGACGGCCTGGTTGACGTCCCGGAAGCGCGCATTGGCCTCCCGGACCTGTTCCGGCAGGCCGCCGCCGCCGAGCGCTGCAGCCGGAAGAGCTGCCATAATGAGAAGCGCCGCGATCGGCGCTTTTGTCGCTTTCATGAAGATTGCCCTCCAATTTCTGGTTGTCCAAGCCGATTGGATTCCGGCCGGCAGTGCGTTGTAAAAAATCCGCGCGATGAAACATCTCCCGCATGGGGGATGAAATCTTCCGCAAATCCCGGAAATGAAGGCGCCGTGGCCGGCGACAATTGACCGGGCTGGCCGGGCTGATGCAGGATTGTGATCATGGAACAGCAGCTGTCGGAAATTATTGGCGCTATTTATGATTGCGTGGCCCGGGAGGATGCCTGGCCAAACGCTCTTCGTCTGATCAATGGTCAGGTGAACGGTTTTCTAACCACGCTTGCCGTCTTCGACACCACCACGCGTTCCGCACGGCTGGCCCAGATCGCCTGCGACGACGGAGAGGCCATCCGCACCCTCGTCGCGCATGCGAAGGACGTCCCGTTCTTCCACCTTCTCCACCGAATGGAGATCGATCAGCCGGATACGCTGGAGCGGATGTTTTCCCTCTATGGACCCGATGGCGAAGCCGTCTGGAAAAGCGGTGCGCTACACCAGAACTTTCATGCCAGGTATGGGGTTCTAAACTCGATCGACATGGCCGTGCTGAAGCGCCCGACCCGTGTCGGGACGATCAACATTTCGGTGCAATACGAACCGAGCGAGCGACGTGTCTTCGACATCATCGGGCTGCTCGGTCCGCATATCCGCCGTGCCGTGACGATCCACGACATGTTCGAGATGGAGCGCGCCGAAGCCGCCGTCCTCAGGGAGGTCATCGACGCCCTCGATCATGCGGTCTTCATCGTTGCAGAAGACATGACAATCCTCTTCGCCAATGAAGCCGCCGAAGCGCGGCTGCGCGAGCAGCACGTGGTCCACTCGCTTTCAGGCCGTCTGGCCGCTCGCTATAGTTATGCAGGCGCCGCCCTTTCCAACGCAGTGGCGCTTGGCGCGCGCGACGAAATCAGTCTCGCAGCCGCTGGGATCGATGTTCCCCTTGCCTCGGCGGAGCGCCCCGCCGTCGCCCACGTTCTGCCGTTGCAGCGGCGCACCGAAAGGGGACGCTTCGAAAGCCGGGCGGCGGCGGCGATCTTTCTCGCCGCGGCTGGAACGGTGGTCCAGTCTGCCGTCGAAGCCGTTGCCGCCCTTTTTGCTCTCACGCCTGCCGAACGGCGCGTGGTCGGCTACGTGTCCGAAGGTATGACGCGATCCGAGATTGCAAATGCGCAGGGCGTTGCCGACGGCACCGTGAAATCGCAACTGGCCGCCATCTACGACAAGACGGGAGCGGAAGACCAGCGCAGCCTGCAGCAGCTCGTACGCGAACTCAGCCCACCTGTCAGGCGCGCCTAAGAAGTCGACATCAAACTTCGGTCGATTGGGCGGATTACGCGAAAAGGCACGCCGGCGCCACGGCAGTTGCGGGCTCCGCTCACATCCTGACCGTCATACCGCCGTCGACCGTCAGCACATGGCCGTTGACGAAGGAAGCGGCGGCGCTTGCCAGAAACAGCGCCGCGCCGGCGATCTCGTCCGGCCGTCCCCAGCGCTGGACCGGGATGCGCTGGCGCACGAAGGGCATGAATTCCTCGTTCGCAGCCATCGCCGCGTTCGTCTCGGTGGCAAACCAGCCGGGCGCAATTGCGTTGCTGGTGATGCCGTGCGGGCCGAATTCGACTGCCATGCCGCGCATCAGTCCGGTCAGGCCCTGCTTGGCTGCCGGATAGACGCAGTCGCCGGGCATGACGACATGGCCGCTGATCGAGGTCACCGCGATCAGGCGGCCGTGATTGCACCGCTTCATCAACACGGCAGCGTCGCGCGAAAGCGTCATCGCCGCCGCCAGGTCGGTGCGCAGCAGCTCGATGATCGCATCATCGTCGAATTCGGCCAGAGGCCGCCTGTCGCGGGCGCCGACATTGTTGATCAAAATATCGAGACGGCCATGGTTCTTGTCGACATCGGCCATCGCAGCACGCTGTGCCTCGCGATCGGCGACGTCGAATGCGGCGACCTCCGCCGTGCCGCCCGCGGCCCGGATGGTCGATACGGCGTTTTCCAGCGTCGCCGCCGTACGTCCGTTGACGATGACATGCGCGCCGGCTTCGGCAAGGGCGCGCGCCATCTCGAAGCCCAGACCACGGCCACCGCCGGTCACCAGCGCCACCTGCCCTGCCAGCGAAAATCTGTCCAATATGCTCATGGTTTTCGTCGCTCTCAACCGGGTCCGCCGCGACAATTAATGGACTCAGTCAACTAATTTGGCAATAGCCGAACGACGAGACCGGATGATGGTGAGGCAGCCCCGTCCGGTACACATCCGACCTAACCAAGCAGCCCGGCCAGCCAGCGTGGATCGAGATGACGTTCCAATTCCCCGGCGACGTCGTCGAGCGCCTGCTCGACGCTCTCGCGGTAATTCCTCCGCTCGCCTGATAGGCCGAAACTTTGGAGCAGTCGAGCGCGGTAAGTGTCGCTGCCGAAGAGCCCATGCAGATAGGTGCCCATGATCCGGCCGTCGGACGAAAGCGCCCCGTCGGGTGCTCCATCGATGATTGCCGAAGGCCGATTGCAATCCGGGCCGCGGGTGATGCCGAGATGGATCTGGTAGCCGTCAAGCGGCGCGTCATATTCGGTCGAGCGGGCATGGCTGTTGCGCACGGTCTTTTCCGGCGCCATCTCGGTCTCGACATCGAGAAGCGCAAGCCCCGGTGTCTCCAGCGTCCCGCCCTCGATGCCGAGCGGATCGTGCACCGTCCGGCCGAGCATCTGGTAACCGCCGCAGATGCCGATCACCCGGCCGCCGCGCCTGACATGCGCCTGGAGATCGCGGTCCCAGCCCTGCGCCCCGAAGTCGGCGAGATCCGATATTGTCGATTTCGAGCCGGGAAGCACAACGAGGCTCGCATCGGCTGGCATCCGCTCGCCGGCGCGAACGAAGACCAACTCAACATCCGGCTCGGTCCTCAGTGGATCAAGATCGTCGAAATTGGCGATACGTGGCAGCACCGGCACGGCGATCTTCAGCGCGCCCGCCCCGCCCCTCGCCAACCGTTCGAGCACGGCCGAATCTTCGGCCGGCAGGCGCGCAGCACCCCTCAGCCAGGGCACGACGCCGAAACACGGCCAGCCGGTAAAGCCTTCGATGGCGCGGATGCCGTCGTCAAACAGCGAGACGTCGCCGCGGAACTTGTTGATGATATAGCCCGCAATCATCGCCCGGTCGCCCTCGTCGAGGATCGCATGCGTGCCGACCAGCGAGGCGATGACACCGCCGCGGTCGATATCGCCGACGAGCACGACAGGCACGCCGGCCCGCGTCGCAAAGCCCATATTGGCGATGTCGCCAGCCCTGAGATTGATCTCGGCCGGCGATCCGGCGCCCTCGACTATAACGAGGTCGGTCCCCGCAGCCACTTTTTCAAAACTCTCGAGCACGGCGCCGAGCAGCTCAGGCTTCAGCCGCTGATAGTCGCGTCCCTTTGCCTGTCCGAACACCCTGCCCTGGACGATGATCTGGCTGCCATTGTCCGATTGCGGCTTGAGCAGCACCGGGTTCATGTGGACCGAGGATGGCGTGCGCGCGGCCAGCGACTGCAGCCACTGCGCCCGGCCGATCTCGCCGCCGTCATCGGCGACCGCCGCATTGTTCGACATGTTCTGTGGCTTGAACGGACGGACCGTCAGCCCGCGATTGGCCGCCAGTCGGCAGAGCCCTGCGACCAGCACCGTCTTGCCGACATCGGAGCCGGTTCCCTGCAGCATGATCGCTCTTGCCATGATGGCCCGCATTCGCCTCTCGTTCAGGCGAGGCCTACAATGGGCGGCAACCTCGGGTCAAGCTTGGCCCGGCGTAAGACTTAGCTTGGGACAAGTACCCACGCAAACGCGAAAACCGCGCATGGCCTTGGCTCTGCGCGGTTTGCCGAAAAACTCAGGCGTCTTCGCCCTTACACGGCGAAGCTCGCTTTCTCCGGTACGCACTACCTGAACCGGAGAAGCGGCGGTCATTGCTGCCACGCCCCAACTGATAACGGCACATTCTTACCGGAGAGTTATTGAAGGCTTACGCAAATGTTAATTTTGATCTTTTTTGACATTCTCGTCGAAATTTCTGCCGAAGATCCGCCGAAAATCACCAAGGGCGTGCATTTCGCGCAAGGGCGCCATTTTGAAGATGCCGACATAAATTCTTCGAATTCAATAATTTAGTCACGCAACCATGAGCAGAAGATAGTTGATTTCTGCGAGCGAACGCGTAGGCTCCGTCATAACACGCCATTGTTGAACATGGCTTGCCTATGAACCGGAAAGCCTGTTGCGGTATCGCCCCGGCATTCGGGTGCTCGGAGAGATTTGTCGGTGAATTTCAGAGCCTGCTGCACGTCCACCTAAGAAGAATTCGGGGAATGACGATGAAGACGTTTCTGATTCCGGCCGTCTTTGCCGCGGCTCTTTCTATCGTCGCGCCGGCTGAAGCCGCCGAATGCGGCAGCGTTTCGATCGCCGAAATGAAATGGGCCTCCGCAGGCATTGCGGCGAGCTTCGATAAGATCATCATGGAAAAGGGATACGGCTGTTCCGTCACCATTGTCGATGGCGACACTCTGCCGACCTTCGCCTCGATGAATGAGAAAGGCACCCCCGACATCGCCTCGGAATACTGGATCAATTCCGTCAGGGCCCTGCTCGATCAAGCCGTCAACAGCGGCCGGTTGGTGCAGGGGGCCGAAATCCTTGCCGACGGCGCCGTCGAGGGTTGGTGGATACCGAAATTCATCGCCGACGCCCACCCCGACATCCGCTCGGTCGAAGGCGCGCTGAAACATCCCGAACTCTTCCCCGCCGAGGACGACCCGTCGAAGGGCGCAGTTTACAACTGTCCCGCCGACTGGAGCTGCCAGATATCAACCGCCAACCTGTTCAAGGCGCTTGCCGCCGACAAGAAGAGCTTCGAGCTTGTCGAGACCGGCAGCCCCGAACGGCTCGATGCCTCGATTGCCCGTGCCTTCGACAACAAGATCGGCTGGCTCGGTTATTACTGGGCGCCGACTGCCATCCTCGGCAAATACGACATGACGCGCCTTAGCTTCGGCGTCGGCCACAACAAGAGCGAATGGGACCGCTGTACCGCGGTTGCCGGCTGTGTCAGGCCCGAGCTCAATTCCTACCCAGTCTCGCGCGCCTTCACACTGATGACCAGATCTTTCGCCAGCCGCGCCGGACCTGTCACGACCTATCTCAAGACCCGCAAATGGGACAATGCGACGATCAACCAGGTGCTCGCCTGGCAGGACGAAAACCGCGCAAGCAACGAGGATGCCGCGATCTATTTCCTTCGCAATTACGAGAGCCTGTGGACGAAATGGGTGCCACTCGATGTAGCCGAGAAGGTTAAGGCGAGCTTATAACGGCCAAAACACGATCAAGCATGGACGATTAGATGACAGGCAATGTTCCCTTTCCCGACCGCGATACCGTTGCGGAAAAGCTCGCCTCGCTGTCGGAGGCCGACAAGTCATACCTGGCGCTGCTCATGGAAAACGCCGCCCAGGACGACAACCTACTCGACGGCCTGCGCCGCCATCTCGATCTCGCCGCCGGATCGCGTTTCCTGAACTCGCTGAAGCTCGAAAATCTGGGAATCTGGCTCGGAAGTCATGCACCGGACCGGCTGCAGATCCGGCTGATGGAAACCGCCCGCTCCAGCCAACATCCCGCCTACCAGGCCTTCCGGACCGGTCTCGACCGATCCGGCGGGCTGGAAAAGCTTTATCCCCCGGTCATCCGTTAGGATGATCCGGACGCGGCCGATAGTTGATCCCCTGGGTCAGCACCTGATCCGGCGATTCTAGCAGCGATCTGAACGGTCGTTACTTCTTCGCGGCGCGGTCGACTGAGCGGCCGGCGTCCTGCGTGGCGTTCACGGTATTTGCCGTATCTTTTCCGATGCCGCGGATCGTATTACCGCAGGAGGAAAGGGCAAGAAGAACCATAAAAGCTGCGGCAATTTTGGCCGTTGTCGTCATCTCGGATATCCTTGTTTGAAATCAACCCCGAACGGCGACAATTGCCGTCCCGCGCCAATAACGCACGACAAACCAAAAGGTTCACTGGCTATAAATATACCCGCTAGAGACACGCGTCCCATAGGACGCGCTATCGCTTTCGATCGGCGCATAATCTGTCCGATACAGCTAGGCAGCGACCGCCTTGGCTCTCTCAGCAAAAGCGCCGCGAATGCTGTCAGCCACCGTCTCGATCGGCCCCGACACCTGCGAGGCGGTCAGCAGGCGGATATCGAAGGCGCCGAGCTCCGGCAGCCCTTCCTGGGGCCCGAGGATCGCCATGTCTTCATTAACATAGGACAGCGGCAGCGGCGCGATGGCGAGATCGGAAAGCACGGCGGCGCGCTGCGCCATCGTGTGGCCACTGAGATAGGCGACGCGATAATGCCGCTTGTTGCGTTCGAGCTGGGAGAGCGCCTCCTGGCGCCAGATGCAGCCATCCTCCCAGATCGAGATCGGCAGCGGATCGCGGCGATGCGCCGAACCGCACTTGGCGCCGGCCCAGACCAGCCGCTCGCGGAACACCACCTCTCCGCCCGTCGGGAACGGCCGTGTCGCACAGTTGATCAAGGCCAGGTCGAGCCGCTGCTCCTCCATGCGCTTCTTCAGCCCAATGCTCATGTCGATCGTCACATCGACCATGATGCCGGGATAGCTTTCGGCAAAACTCTTCAGGATGCTCGGCAGCAGCCGTTCGCCGATATCCTCCGGCGCACCGAGCCGCACGACGCCGCTGAGCTCCGGCATGATGAAGCGCGACACCGCCTCGTTCGATAGCGCCAGGATGTTGCGGGCATAGGACAGCAACATCTCGCCGTGGCGCGTCAGCGATACCGAGCGGGCGTCGCGCAGAAAGAGCGTCGCCCCCAGCTGTTCTTCAAGCTTCTTGATCTGCATCGATACCGCCGACGGCGTGCGGAAGACCGCCTCTGCGGCGGTCGAAAAATTGCCTGTCTCGGCGATCGCCACGAAGGTACGCAGCACTTCGTTGTCAAGCAGCGGAATGGGACGGCGAAATGGAATGCTCATCGTCGCATCTTTCAATTTTTCTGATTTATAACCCCATATCATTTTGTTTGATTGAATGTCAATTGACCACCATATTCCGGGTGTCGGCAGCTAAATGCAGCAAAGGAGGCCCGACATGTCTCAAACAAGCATCTGGAATATCGTACAGGCCCTTTCCGCATTCAAGTCGCAGAGGCGCAGGGATGCGAACCATGAGCATGCGCTCCGGGAGCTAAGGCGTTTTCCGCCACATCTGCTGGCAGATTGTCAGCGCGAGCTAGAGTTGACCGTCCCGGAGCGCCGCGCGTGCGATGGGACGCGGTAGAGACGCTTGATCGCTTTGAATCCGCTCACGATCTGCTCAGATCGATGCCGGGCCACTTGCAACGTCCGCTCGACCTGCGCCGCACCGGCTGACCGACAGCCGAACGGCGATCACGTCCCGCCCAGCAATTTGAAGGCGATGATCCACATCGTGAAAGCGACGAGCGTTTCCAGCACGCGCCAGGATGAGGGTTTCGAGAAGATCGGCCGCAGCCGTGTAGCGCCATATCCGAGCGAAAAGAAGAACAGGAAGGAACCCGTCACCGCCCCTGCCCCAAAAGAAGCCTGCTCTCCCGGATATCGGGTCGATATCGTGCCGAGCAGCACGACCGTGTCGAGATAAACGTGCGGATTGAGCCAGGTGAGCGCGAGGCAAGTCGTGAGCGTCTGCCGGAAGCTCGACGTTTTGGCTTCCCCAGCCGTGAGAGCGGCGGACGACCGCAAGGCGGAATAGAGGCTTTTTGCCCCGTACCAGACCAGAAATACGGCTCCGCCGTAGCGCATGACCGGATCGAGCCAGGGCATGAACCTGGCTATTTGCTGCAGGCTGGTCACGCCAAGCACGATCAGCGCGGCATCCGATACCGCGCATGCGAGGCAGACGGCGAAGACATGTTCGTTGCGCAAGCCCTGGCGGAGGATGAAGGCGTTCTGCGCGCCGATGGCGACAATCAGGCTGAGGCCCATCATCAGGCCGGTTCCATAGATCGAAAAATTCATCGCTTCGGCCAACGCCCCTCATTTCGGTGAGGTTGCGCTATCGTTATTTCAAGAATTAGGCTAATTAATCCAGCTTACCCAGAATAAGTGAAACTAATCCATGCTCGACTATCCCGCTCTTCGCGCAGTTGCAACCATTGTCCAGACAGGCAGCTTCGAAAGAGCTGCGACCGTGCTGAACGTCACGCCTTCGGCCATTTCCCAGCGCGTGAAGCAACTCGAGGAGCGTCTAGGCGTCGTCCTCATCGTCAGAGGCACGCCGTGCACGGCGACCGAAAAGGGAGAATGGCTCTGCCGCCATATGGAAAATGTCGGCATGCTCGAAGCAGAACTCTTCGGGCAGCTGCCGGCCCTCGTCGATCCCAACGAACCACGCCAAAGGGTCACGCTTCAAATCGCGACGAATGCCGATAGCCTCGGGACATGGTTCGTCGAGGCCATGTCGAATTTTGCCAAAAGCTCTTCCTATCTGCTGAATATCGCCGTCGACGATCAGGACCACACCGCCGAATGGCTGCAGCGCGGGCGGGTGATCGCCGCCGTCACCAGCCTGGAAAAGCCGGTCCGCGGATGCAGGCGTTTTGCCCTTGGGGTTCTGCGTTACCACGCCACGGCAACGCCCGATTTCGTCGCGCGCCATTTTCCACAGGGCGTGACATCAGAGGCGATCCGCAACGCTCCGGCGCTCACCTTCAATCAGAAGGACAGGCTGCAGAGCAGTTGGATCAGGCGAACGTTCGGACGCGATCTCGATTATCCCACCCACTGGCTGCCGTCGCCGCAGAGCTTCGTCGAGGCGAGCCTTTCGGGCATGGGATGGGGAATGAACCCGACACAGCTGACCCGCGAGCACCTCGCATCCGGACGGCTAGTCGAGCTGGTGCCCGACACTCCGCTCGATGTCTCGCTCTACTGGCAGATAAATCGCCTCGCCGCCGACCGCCTGGCGGATCTGACGCGCGAAGTCGTCACCGTGGCCCAGCGCCGTCTTTGATGCATCACTCAAAAATGCGGCATCATCCCGGTGACCGGGTCGCTTTTATCAGACGTAAGCCGTGCGGCTGCCGAACTCGCTGGTCTCGTCAAAATTCGTCGTGCCGATACGCTCGCTTTCGCCGGAAAGTTCTTTCGGAACGTCACCGGCAGGCTTCGATGCAGCAGACGCCTGAGTTTGGCTGCTCTCGCTCGCTTCGAGCTTGGCGATCTTCGCCTCCAGCGTATCGATAGATTTTTCGATCGTGGCCTTCTCTTGCTCGTCCTGCGTTTCCGACAGGGCTGCCTGCTTTTCGGCAAGCTGCGCCTCGAGAGAGGCAAGTTGGTCTGACGAACTGGTAGACGAGGTTGAAGCGGCTGAACTCAAAATGGTGGATGCAGAACTGGAAATTGCGCTGACCATGAGCATGACTTTCGATGATGGAATGTCATCGTTCTAGCCACAGATGGTAAATGTTCGATAAATAAAGTACCGTATGGTACCAAAATAATGAGAGGGCTACGCGAATAGCGCTCTCCTACGCGATGGCGATGATCTCCAGTTCCTGGCCGCCTGTCTCCACCATATCGCCGACAGCCTTGCCCATCAAAAGCCGTGCGACTGGCGAGACATAGGAAATCGATCCGGCCTTCGGATCAGCCTCGTCCTCTCCGACGATGCGATAGGTCTGCACCCGCCCGTCGTCACGACGGAAAGTCACCGTGCTGCCGAAGGCGACAGTATCGATTGACGTAGGGGAAGGCATGAGCTGAGCGGTGCGAAGTCTTGCCGTTAAGTAGCGAAGATCACGCAAAGGACTGGCCGCCTGCCGCCGCCTTTCGTTCACGTCTTCGATTGGGCTCGCAGCATCATAGGCCTCGCGAGCCTGCTGGAACTGTAATTCCAGAGCCTTCAACCCCGCTTCCGTGACAAGGTTCGGATGAGCCGAAATCGGACGATCGGGCAGCAGGGTTTCCGAAGCGGTTTCGAAACTCTCTTCCTTGGTAAAAGCGACGGCCAATCTCGAACTCCATTTTAGCGCGATGCGCTCTTCTAGCTGATGGGCAATTGCCTCGAAACGATCGTCGGAACCATACACCGACCGCGGACGAACCGCCAATCTTGCTTCATAGGCAGCCATCGCCGGCGGCAGAGGCAACCGCTTTCAAGGTCACGGCCCCTTAGCTGTTAAGCGCGGGAACGTCCTGTAACGCATGGCGGTGCTCGGCACCCCTATTTCGAGACGTGCTGGGGTTTGCCCTTCCTCTTGGTCGATGCAAATTCCTCAAGCTGTTTCTCGCTCATGGATTCCACCATCTGTTTCGAGGCGCCTTTGAGTTCGCTCTTCGGCGTCTCGCCACGCTTGGCCGAAAGTGCGGCGCCTGCCGCCTTCTGCTGGGCCTTGGACTTGGCTGGCATATCGATCTCCTTTTGCTCGAACAGAACGGCCGCCGGCGTCAAAGCTTCTTGAGTTCCTCAGGCTTGTGTGCCGCGCGCTTTCCCGATTTGTCGCTCTCGATATTGCGGCTCGGCCTTCGATGCCTTCACGCTGTGGCCTTTGATCTTCGTCGGACTGCTCTGCTTTTTGACCACCCTGCCCTCGGTCTTTCCCTGGCTAGTATTCCAGCTTACCTCATCGCCCCTCTTCAATTGCTTCGACATTGGCGGGCTCCTTTTGCCGAAAAGAGTGAGTAGTTTTTGGACGACATCGTGCTCTGATCATCCTGTTCCAAGGAGGCTGCGGCCCGCAAGCCGCAGCCGACCGGCTGTCAGTTGATGGTGGCCCACTGGCTTCGAACATCCCTGGCGTTCTTCGACAGATGGACGTGAGCATCCACGTGATCGACCCAATCGATCGGGATCAAGTGGTGCTTGCCGTCCTCCGAATCGAGCTTCGTCAGCTTGATGCGCGTGGGGCCGTCGAGGTGATCGACTGTGCCGACATGGGTGCCGTCGGCAGCCCGCACTTCCATATGTTCACGGATCTGCTCTGCGGAAATCATCGTTTCCTCCTTTGCAACATTGTCAGGTACGAAGCGGCAACGAGGTGGAGCAGACTTGGTTCCAAACACGCGCACCGTGTTCAATCGGCAGTCACGTCCCAATTGTCACCCGGATTGAAGGTCCTGACGCCAGCAGCTATTTTTTCGGTCTCCCGGCCGAGATCGGCCTGGTAGACCGTGCCGTTCGCGTTCACGACGAAGGTGTGCACGCCGGTTTCGCCATATCGGATCGGCCAGGCGATAAGGGCAAATCCTGCGATCATGTTGCCGTTGATCACATAATCGAACTCTCCGCCCGCGATGTTCGGCCCCTGGCTGTCGATGATCCTGTAGCGATAGCCGTAATAGCCCTCGCCGGCCTTGGCCTTATCAAGCGCCGCATTGTCTTCGAGGGCATTGCCCGCCGGGCTATCACCCTCGCCGAGATCAGGCGACCAATAGAGACCATCGGTTTTGCCGTCGCTGCTGATCAGTTTCTGGGCATACTCCAGGACGCCGTCATCATCGTGGTCGGCGGAAGAATATTCCTTTTGGGCGTCGACATAGGCCTGCATCGTGTCGATAGTCTGCAATTCGTTCTCGCCGACGCGACGATTTATGATCTCCTCGAACCCGGCATAGGTGTCGAAACCCCATTTGCCATCGTCGCCCTTCACGATCGGAAATGGCAGAGGCCATAATTTGTCGCCGATCTCGATGATCTTGCGGTTATCGACGTCCTTGACGACGATCTTCTTGCTTGTGCCGTCCCGGATCTGTGCGTAGGTGTCCATCACCCCTTCGCCTGCTTTCGCTTTCGCTGCATCGATGCCCAGCAGCGCCGTAAACTTATCGAAATCATCAGCCGCCAAGGCCGCCTTGAAAGCGTCGATGGCCTGTTCCGGCGTCTCGAATACGGGCGGATCGCTCTGCGCGGCGAAGCCCGAGATGACGGTCGCATCGGATGGCTCCGCTGCAGATGTGGAAACCGGATTGGTGGCGAGAACCGCAAAAGCGAACACCGAACCCAGAAGCATGTTTCTGACTGATCTGGTCATGACTTTCCTCCTTCTTCCGGTTATCGACGACGGCCGCCGCCACCACCGCCGCGGCGGATTTCTCCACGACCGCCACCGCGATTGCCGCCGGCCATGGCCTGTCTGCCGCGGTTGGACTGCATCTCAGCGCGCCTGCCGCTATCGACCTGGCCGAGTGCCGACGGCTTTCTCGGCCGGCTGTCGACCCGGGCCGCGGGCTTCGGCTTTGCGACCGGGCGTTTGGCGTTGACCCCGGGCCTTGCGTTTTCGGCAGCCCTGTTCGGCGTCCTTGCCTCGGGCCTGCGGGTCTGCGCAGCCTGCGCTCCCTTCCCGCCCCCGGAGACCACTCCCGAATTGCCTGCCTTGTTGCGAGCAGCATTGACCCTGTCCGCATCGATCTTGCTCTTGCGGACATCGTTGACGCTGACTTTGCGTGGCTGGTCGCGGACCGTGTTCGCACGGTCGTTGCCTCTTGCTCCGACCCTGTTGTTGCCGTTCGCCTCGATACTGGTCCGGAAGGAGCTGCGGTCGATCTTGTTGAACTGCGCACTGTCGAACCCGATCTTGCTGCGGTCGACGTTTTTCCAGTCGACGTCGTTGATATTCACTTTGCCGTTGATGTTGTTGAAGCAGTTGTTGCAGTCGATATCAACGTTGCCGTTCCAGCGCCCGCCCCATACACCCCAACGGTTCCAGTCGACGGCAGCCGCCCACACTGCTCCCGTCACCACGCCGGCAAAAAAGGTGGCGGTCGGATAGTAGTAGTTCGGATACGGCTCGGAATAGTAGCCGATCGGCGCGGCCACATAGTTCGGTTCATACAGCATCTCCGGCGCATACTGCGGAACGTAGATCTTGTCGGGACTGGCGGAGACGATCACCACATTGTCGTTCTCCTGGCTGACCTTGATCTTGTCGTCGCTCTTGATGATGCCGTCGGCGACCGCTTTGTCGCGCAGTTGCTGTATGGCGATCAGAACGTCCTTCTGCTGGTAGGAGAGCGCCTCTCCGAGAGACTGCGTCCAGTCCAGATCCTCGCTCATCATCGTGACGATCTGAGGATAGTTCAGCAGCGATACGATGCTGCCGTCCCACGTCGTCTTCGGCTTGAGCTCGGGCTGCTTCTTCAAGGTTTCGAGAAACCGGGCTGCTTCCACGACCTGCAGAGGATAGAGCGACGCCGATGTGACGAGCGCGACCAGTTCGTCCGGATAAAGTGCAATCCGCGCTACCAGGATTTCGAGTTCGTCCTCGCTCAGCGGCGCCGGCGCGTCGTCTTCCGCCGCGACGGGACTGGAAGCGGCAGGCTCCTGCGCGGCGGCGATCGGCATCGGATGTGGCGAAAACGGCAACCCTGCAAAAGGCAGGAACAGGCCCGTGGCGATTAACAATGCATGAGGTCTAGCCATCTCAAATCCTCCTTGCGGTCAGACATGGTGTGTAGGCTGCCGGCTTTAGTATATTCACATATACTTACATTCATTCCAGTGGCGAGGAAATGTCATGCCGATATCCTCTTCGTTTCCCTCGTCCGCGGCCACAGGATGACGGCAAACAGCAGCGCGTAGATCAAGGCCGCTGCGACATAGACGATGCGGGTCGCGAAGGATTCTGCAGCACTCCCCGGCAGAGGCGAGACCCCGAGGCCGAACAGGATCAGGAAGGTTGTCAGGGCGCCGGCAAAAACCGGGGCGTCCTTCGAGCGACCAGCCGCGCGCCCTCCGATGAGGAGGACGACGACGAGAACGATGAGGAAGATCGAGAAAAGATTGGGGCGCAGCGATAGCGCGGCATAGGCAACGGAGGCGAGCACTCCGCCGAACAGGTTGACGACCACGAGCCCGATCGCCACTCGCGCACTCGCGGCAACGTCGAGCTGCCCGAGCAGCGAAGCAACAGTGATCGGAATGACCGCCGCAGCGGTCAGGTTGTCGCTCGTCAGGCAGATCACGACGGAGCCCAAAAGGATGACCGTGTTTGCCAGCGCCCGAAGCAAGGCCGGCGGCCGCTCGTCGATCGCCACCGCCTCAACCTCCGGGGAGAACGGCTCGGGAAAGACCGCATGGGCGAACCACATCAGAGCCGTGCCGGACAACACCCCGGCGACCAGGATGGACAGGATAGAATTGGCGAGCTCCTTGTTCAGGATGCCGAGCAGAGGCACGATGATCGAAACGACGAGCACGAGAAAGACGGCCGGTCCTCCCTTTCCCGTCGACTGTGCGGCGAAGCACGCAAAATAGGTCAGCCCCAGGATCAGCAGAAATGGCGCCGGACGGTCGCCGAGCACCTTGGTCAGAACCATCATCGCCATCCCGGCGATCAGGATGATCATCGCCGCGCCGATGGTCTTGCCGAGCGGCATCGGCCGCGAACTTCCGAGCAGAAACTGGGCGGCAAAGAGCGGACCGAGGAAGGGCACAATGGCCCCCGCATAGACTGCGAGCGTGAAGCCGATCGAGACCGCGAACGCAACCCGCAGCCCCTTGCGTTTCTGCTCCTCGACCGCGAGGCTCCTCTCAGCGGACATAGGTCAGCACCGACATGATGCGGATCCAGAGCGATCCCCAGGCATTGGTGACCGGGTTGTCGCCGGTGTAGATGACGACGGTCGCCTGCGAGCCGTAGCGTACGCCGCCCTTGGGCCGCTGCGCCTCCTCGATGATGAGGCGGACCGGAAACCGCTGCGGCTCCTGGACCCAGCCGCTATCGCTCCGGATCGTCGGCAATCCGGTGTTCGGGTCCGTGCTCCCTTGCGATACACCGAAACCAACGCTCTCGACCTGCGCCGGAAACACCCGACCGGGAAGCGCGTCGAAAAGAACTTCCGCCCGGTTGCCGACGGCTACCTTCTCGAGGCTGTTCTCCTTGAAGGCGGCGGTGATCCAGATCGTGCCGACATCGATAAAGGTCATGGCTGACTGTCCAGCCGACACAACCTTACCCGTTGTAAGTTGGAGGTTGGTCACGACCCCGGCCGAAGGTGCCTGAACGGTGGTCCGCAGCAGATCGAGTCGTGCCTTTTCGAGCGCAGCCAGAGCTGCCCGGAGCTGCGGATTGTCATTTCCGCTCGGCCCGAGCTGCTCCTTGGCCTTGGCCAACTCAGCCTCAGCACCGGTGACGGCCGCCTCTGACTGACCGAAAGCCGATTTGGTTGAATCAGCCCGCGCTTTGGAATACACGCCCCTCTTTTGCAGCTCTGCGGCGCGCGCAGCTTGTTCGCGAAGATTGTCCCGATCGACTTGGGCCGTTACGAGCTTTGCCTGCGCCGCATCGACAGCAGCCGTTGAGGCGCCCATTGACTGGCCGACACTTGCAAGGCTCGCCTCGGCCTCACTGACCGCGAGTTCATAGCGCTCGGGATCGATACGAAAGAGAATCTGATTGGCCTCGACGCGCGAGTTGTCGGCGACGCCGACTTCCACCACCCGGCCGGTAACTTCGGGCGCGATGCCGACGATATAGGCTTGGACCTGAGCCTGCGAGGTCGACGGCGTGCGCCGCTCCATGAAGATGGAGAGGACGAACAGGACGAGCGCAAGGAGGAGGACGATGAGTGCTATCCTGCGGAGTGGATTCCGAGGCGTTGGGGAAATGGCAGGCTCGTCCAAGTTTTCGGAAACCACGGCAATATCCTTCGGAGGCGTTTCGTTTCGTGGAAGCGCAAAGTTTCAGCGCCGGACATTTGTCGCGATGGTCGTTGCCGGGCGATGGAACGCAAGTAGGTAACCGTAACATACGCCTCGCGATGGCTTGCCGCGTGCGTAGTCTCGCCTCGTCAGCGAGCGGTTGGCGGTACCGAGGCGTCAAGCGCGCCCTCTATCTCCTTGGAGAGTTCGGCGATCAGTTCCTGGTATTCGACGACGCGCTCCTCGCGTTTCGGATCGGTTGAGACGTTCCATTTTTGCAGCGCCGATTGGGCGTCGGCAAAGTCCCTGCAGATTTCCCGAAAATCCTCACTGCGGGCAGAGAGATCGTCGATCGCCTTGATCCTGGCTGGAAACTGCCGACGGACTGCGGTCACGTCTTCGTCCATGGTCCACTCCTTACCGGCATTCGAGACGTCGCCACTGCAACGTGTGCCAGATCCCGATCTTCATGGACGACGATCGGTTCGTGGAGTATGTTACCGTAACATACGGTCTGGCAGCGATGTGACTCCACGGGGGATTGGGGACAGACATGCAGACATCGATACCAGCAGAGGGGTCTGCTGCACCCATTTCTTCAAGGCCGGCGCCTCAAGCCGACGATATCAGCGAGCAACTGGAACGTGTCGTCTCCAGCCCTGAATTTCCGGGCGTCGGTCGCGCGGCAGCGTTTCTCCGCTATGTCGTCTCGGAAACCCTCGAGGGTCGGGGCAACCGGATCAAAGCCTATTCGATCGCGATCGAGGTGTTCGGCCGGGATCCCGGCTTCACCCAGGACGATCCGGTGGTCAGGATCGAGGCCGGACGGCTGCGGCGGTCGCTCGAGCGCTATTATCTCGTCGCCGGGCAGCATGACCCTGTCAGGATCGACATCCCCAAAGGCGGATATGTTCCAACCTTCGCCTGGTCCTGTCCGGAGTCAGCCGAAATTGGAGACGAAGACGCTGGCGAAACATCGCCCTCTGAGGTCCGCCCCGGAGGCTGGTGGCGCGCAAGGCGGGTGTTGTTGCCGGGTGCTGCTGCGCTCGCTGCGGTGACTATTTCGCTCTATTGGATCGGGACGCGATCTCCCGCTCCGTCGCTCGAACGCGTTGCAAGCCTGTCGCCCGATCGTCCGGCCCTCGTGGTCGCTCCCTTTGCCAATCTCGGCGAAGGGCCGGAGGCACAGCTCTACACGGCTGGCCTGACCGAGGAACTGATGACCATCCTGCCACGGTTCAAGGAGATCAAGGTCTTCGGCCGCGAAACGTCCAAGTCCCTCCCCGCGGATGTGGACGCATCGGAGATTCGGGCCGAATTCGGCGCACGCTACCTCCTTGCCGGCGGGGTACGCACGTCGGGCAAGCGTCTTCGTGTGACGGCGAGACTGCTCGATACCTCGGACGGCGAGATCCTCTGGTCGGAGAACTATGACAATGATCTCGCATCGGGAGACCTGTTTGCGATCCAGACGGATGTCGCCAGAAAGGTCGCGACCGCCATCGCCCAACCCTACGGGGTCATGGCACAGATCGACTCCGCCGGTCCGCCGCCGGACGACCTCGGCGCGTATGAGTGCACGTTGCGCTTCTATGCCTATCGTTCGGAACTGAGCGCCGAAGCGCATGCGCGCGTCCGGGATTGCCTAGAAGCTGCGGTCGCGCGGTTTCCGAGCTATGCGACCGCCTGGGCAATGCTGTCGATCGTCTATCTCGATGAGGACCGGTACAAGTTCAATCCGACACCAGGCCAGGATTCAGCTATACAGCGTGCACTCGATGCCGCCAGGCGCGCAACCCAGATCGATCCGAACAATACGCGCGGACTTCAAGCACTGATGACGGCGCTGTTCTTCGACAGGCAGCTGGCTGAATCACTTCGTGTGGGCGAGCAGGCGCTCGCCACCAATCCCAATGACACCGAACTGATGGGCGAGTTCGGAACGCGGCTTGCGATCGCTGGCCAGTGGCAACGTGGAGCAAGCCTGCTGGACCAGGCCATCGCGCTCAATCCAGGCAGCGGCGGCTTCTACCACGGAACGCGAGCCCTGGCCGCCTACATGCTCCGCGACAACCACACCGCCGTGCTGGAGATCAGGCAGGCGAACATGCAGAAGTTCCCTCTCTTCCATGTTGTTGCCGCCATCATCTACGCAGAAGCTGGCATGATGGACGACGCCCGCCGGGAAGGACAGGTGTTCGTCGGCATGCGACCAGACTTCCTGCCGAACATTGTAACGGAACTCGCAATGCGCAACATGCAGCCCGAAGATCGCGATCGTCTGATCGAAGGACTTCGCAAAGCGGGGATGACGGTGCCCGATCCCGACGCAATTGCGTCGACTGCCGCCACCTCGGACCTGCAACCTCGCTGATACTGTCTCCCCGACCGTAACATACCCGATCATACGGGCACGCCATCTCGTCTTCGCATAGTCTGACCTCAGTGCCGACTTCGACCGCCGCGGCGTGCGGCGTCGAGGCCCGTACAAACTTGACAGGGCTATGAGGAACGCCAGTGAGCACAGCAAAATGTCGTGACGGCCGAATTCAACCAAGCCCTTCCCTAGCGCAATTCCAGCAAAAGTGCGCAGCGGTTTTGCGTCCGGAATTGCGTGAAAACAAAAAGACAGAGCATTTCCGTGGCTCGGAGAAACTAGGTAATGCTCTGGGTTTGAAATGGATATCGGCTCTGCTGCTGCTCTGCGCATTGGCCGGATGCGGAGGCCACCCGAAGAACGTGCTCATCCCGGTTGCCGATAGCGCGCCGAACGCCACCAAGGTCGCCATGCTCGTGACCACGACGCGCAGCCGCTCCACGATCCAAGGCGAAATGTTCACGGGCGAACGCGCACTCGCCCCGGCCTTTGCCGACATCACCGTATCCATCCCGCCTGCGAACGTCCGCAAGATCGGCGAAGTCGCCTGGCCGAAAAGGCTTCCATCCAATCCGGCAACGGACTTCGCAACCTTGAAAGCCGAGGAGATCACGCGCGACGACGCCAAGAAATGGCTGAGCGCCTCTGTCAGGAAGAGCCGCGACCGCAGCGTGCTGGTGTTCATCCATGGCTTCAACAACCGTTTCGAAGATTCCGTCTATCGCTTCGCTCAGATCGTCAAGGATTCTGGCGTCCACAGTGCGCCCGTGCTGGTGACGTGGCCGTCGCGCGGAAGTCTGCTCGCATATGGCTATGACAGGGAGAGCACCAACTACACGCGCAACGCATTGGAGATGCTCTTCCAGTATCTCGCGAAGGATCCAGAGGTGAAGGAAGTCTCGATCCTGGCGCATTCGATGGGGAACTGGCTGGCGCTGGAAGCGCTTCGGCAGATGGCGATCCGCAACGGCCGCCTCCCTGCCAAATTCGAGAATGTCATGCTGGCCTCGCCCGACGTGGATGTCGATGTCTTCCGCCAGCAGATCGTCGACATGGGCAAGCAGCATCCGAAGTTCACCTTGTTCGTTTCGCGAGACGATCGCGCGCTCGCGGTATCGCGCAGGGTATGGGGCGACGTCGCCAGACTCGGCGCCATCGATCCCGAGCAGGCCCCCTTCAAGAAGGAACTGGCCGACAGCCAGATCACAGTCATCGACCTCACCAAGGTCAAGGCGGGCGACAGGCTGAACCACGGAAAATTTGCGGAATCGCCGGAGGTCGTTCAGCTCATCGGCGCGCGGATTTCCGACGGCCAGACGCTGACCGACAGCAAGGTCGGGCTCGGGGATAAGATCCTCGCCGCGACGACGAGCACGGCGGCGGCGGCGGGCAGTGCAGCCGGCCTGATCCTGGCCGCCCCGGTCGCGGTCGTCGATGCGGATACCAGAGATAATTACGCCGGCCAGGTCAGCGGCCTCACGGGTCCCGTGGGTAGGCAGCCGAAGGCATCCGAGTGCACTGCCGCAGGTCGATCGAAGGAGACATGCAGGCAATAGCGCGTCAGCAACCGGCAGACGGAACAGCTTCATCGAGATCAGGATAGACGATGCTACCACTTTCCAAGATCCGCATGGTTAGACCGCTTCTCGCCGGGGCCATCCTGGCGTCCATTCTCCTTTGTGCCTCCAGTGCCGTGGCGCAGAGCGCCACGCCTGCGAGCCCACAGCCTGAAAGTGTCCAGCGCTTTATCGGCATGTTTTCTGATCCTGACGTCCAGCGCTTCCTGCAGCAGCAATCGGAAGCAGCAAAGGCAGTAACGGAACCACCCGTCGCAACGCCGAACGCCGAGCCCTCATTCTCGGAATTCACGATGCGGTTCCGTGTCCACGCTTCCAACCTTCTCGGGGCTATCCAGTCCTTTCCTTCGGAGATGATGCGTGGTGCGGCCATACTCGACCAGGACGTCCAGGCGAACGGCGGGACGCGGCCGATCTTCCTGGTCGCGGCCTTCGTCGCCGTCGGGCTGGCCGCGCAATGGCTGTTCTGGTGGATCAGCGCCGGCTGGCGCTCATGGATGGCACGTGCACCCTATGCGACGGTTCTGGAAAGAGTGACCGCATTGACTGCGAGGCTTCTGTGGGCGGCATGTTACGTCCTTTCGTTCGGTCTCGGCAGCATTGGCTTCTTCCTGCTGTTCCAATGGCCGCCAGTCATCAGGGAGATCGTCGTCGGGTACCTCTTCGCAATTGTCGTCTTCCGTCTGGCGAGCGCGCTTTTCGACGTGTTCCTGGCGCCGCGGGCGGAGGAAGGGGGTGGATTTCGTGTCGTCCCGATCACAAGCGATACCGCCGGCCACTGGGCAAAACGCCTGGGCTATCTCGTCGGCTGGTATGCCTTTGGCTGGGTGAGCATCCGCCTGCTCGGTACTCTCGGCTTTTCGGTCCCGGCCCGACAGCTCGCCGCCTATTCTCTCGGCCTCGTGCTGCTTTTCATCGGTATCGAAGCCGTCTGGAGACGGCCGTTTCAATTGGCTGCCGGTCAAGCGAGCCGGATCGGCCTGCGGACGCGGAACTGGCTCTGGACAGTCTATTTCGTTGCCGTCTGGCTGTTGTGGGTGGTCGGCGCCATGAGACTGTTCTGGATCGCCGTGGTCTGCGCCGCCCTGCCCGGTGCCATCGCCCTCACCAAGGCGTCGGTCAACAATATTCTGCGCTCTTCCACGGACGAAGAGGACGGCCACAAGAAAGGCACCGTCGTCTCGGTGATCGTCGAGCGCGGCATCAGGGCGGCGCTGATCGTCGGCGCCATCATCCTGCTTGCCGATGCGCTCGATATCAGGCTGACGCAAATGACGATGCAGGATTCGCCGCTTCTACGCCTCGTGCGTGGCCTCCTCAGCGCCGGGATCATTCTTCTGGTCGTCGATCTTGCCTGGAGCGTCGTGAAAGTGCTGATCGATCGCAAGCTCGGCGACACCGAGGCCGTCCTGGAAGTCGGTAGCGAACGAGAGCGGCGGCGCACGCGTCTCAGAACACTCCTACCGATCCTTCGCAATTTCCTGATGATCCTCTTCAGTGCCGTCGCAATCATGATGGCACTGTCATCGCTGGGGGTCGAAATCGGTCCGCTGATCGCAGGCGCCGGCGTGGTTGGCGTCGCGATCGGCTTCGGGGCGCAGACTGTTGTCAAGGACGTGATCAGCGGGATGTTCTACCTGCTCGATGACGCCTTCAGAGTGGGAGAGTATATCCAAAGCGGCAGCTACAAGGGCACCGTCGAGTCCTTCAGCCTGCGATCCATCAAGCTCCGGCACCAGCGCGGCGCGGTCTACATCGTGCCCTTCAGCGAGCTTGGAGCAGTCCAGAACATGAGCCGCGACTGGGCGATCGAGAAGATGACGATCACCATCACTTACGATTCCGACATCGAGAAGGCCCGCAAGATCATCAAGAAGATCGGCCTGGAACTGTTCGAGGATCCGGAGTTCAAACCGACGACGATCGAGCCGTTGAAGATGCAGGGGATAGACAGCCTCGGCGACTCAGGCCTGCTCCTGCGGATGAAGGTCATGACGCTTCCGGGCCAGCAGTTCACGCTGAAGCGGCGGGCCCTGCGGATGATCCATGAGGCGTTCAACGAAAACGGCATTAAGCTCGCCGTGCCGACTGTCCAGGTCTCGGGCGGCAGGGACGACGCTATTGCAGCCGCTGCCCAGCAGACGCTCGCCGCTCACAACGCGGCCACCGCTGCGGGCCCGGCCTGAGGCCGGCGCTTTTAGGCAATGAAACGAAACACGAGAGCAATGGGAGGAAATGAAATGAAGATCCTGGTCATCCTATCGCACATGCTTGCGACACTTGCCGTCATGATGACGGTCAGCGCGCCCGTCCTCGTTCCCGCAACGGCCGAAGCCGCCCGTCGTGGCGTGGCGGCATGTGGTCCGAGAGGCTGCGGCGCTGCAGCCTGCGGACCACGCGGATGCGCTGCGGTCGGACGCCGAACCGCTCCCGTCGTTCGCCCGCCCGTCCGGCGCGGTGTCGTGGTCGTCACCCCTCGCCGCTACTGGCGTCCGGGGACCGCCATCGCCGCAGGTGCTGCCATCGGCTTCGTCGCCGGAGCTGCGGCCGTTTCACTGGCAGGCACGCCGCCGCAATCCGGTCAATGCTGGTATTACACCTCGCCCGCCAAGACGACGGGCTTCTGGGACGTATGCCCGCGCTGAGTGCTCGCAGAAAAACTGGCGAGTTCGTTTGGTTCTCTTCGTCACTATCCTCCCCCGGGCGGGGAGGGTCTCGATTTCCGCGTCACAAATTTAGAGGGCACGTTCCATGGATTTCACAGTCATCGATGCCGCACTCGTCGGAAAACTTCTGCTGCTGCTTCTGATCGGCATGGGGCCGAAGATTGCCCTGGTGCCGTTTCTGGAAAAGACCCACGCCTTCGATACCGAAACCAAAGTGCGCATCGGCCGCCAGATGGTTATGATCGCCGTTGTCACGGCACTGATCCTTTTTGCCACCGGCGCTCTGCTGATGCGGCTTCTCCACATCACGGGCGGCGCCGTCGCCGTCGCCGGCGGTATCATCCTCGCGCTGATCGCCATCAAGATGGCATCAGGACCGACAGAAAAGCCGCATGACGACATTGCGGCGCCAGTCGATCCGGACAAGCTGGCCGTATTTCCGCTTGCGGTCCCATACCTGCTCAATCCTGTCGGCATTACGGTCATCATCATCGCGTCGGGCGAAGTCGTCTCGATCGCCAGCGCGATACTCGTCATCGGCCTGATCCTGATCGTCGGCGCGTTGGACTATCTGGTGTTCACCAACATCGACAAGCTCGCCAAGCGTATGAAGCCAGTTACCATGATCGTCTCGGAGGTCGTCTTCGGCATTCTGCTGACCGCAGTCGCAGTCCAGCTGATCGTCGTCGGGCTTGGCAATCTCGGGATCATCACCCCGGCCGCTGCACACTAGATCCGACAATTTTAGGCCGGACCGGCCTAAAGTTTGAACCGGGATTCTAAATCAAAGAAATAGAGCGTGATGTCGTCCGAAACCTCTCACGCATTTCGGCATCATATTTAGCTGCAGATTTGCGATCCCCCTGCACGGAAAGCCGGGGGATTAAGCTCGATGCCAGGCTGCAAAGGTGCCACAGACGGCCGGCGGGCACGCAACGATCATTCAATATCTCTGATGTTATCCATAAGATCTATTCGTTTGAATGATGAGTTTTCAAGGCCCATATTAGGATCATGGACATGGACGAACCTCCCATTGACGACCATGCCCCAGACCCTAGAAAGGAACCGGAAAATGACCACTCTCACCTATCGCGGTGGTGGTAAGTCCCTCACCTCCAGCGAAAGCCGCTTCGACCTGGCACATTATGCCCGCAAGCTTGTGCTCGCCTGGACGCGCTGGCAGACGGCCCGTGAAATCGAAGCCATGCCCTTCGACATTCGCAAGGACATCGGCTGGCCGAGCACGGACGACAACAAACACCGGACCATGTAATGAATGCGACATTCCTCCCAAGATAAGGGCGGCGCCTGCCTCGTGCAACGCCGCCTTTTTCGTGGCCTGATCGTCCATTCCTAAGCCATTTTCAACATTGAATTTCAGTCGCCTATGAGCCTCTCTTTTGCATTGCCCGCAGCCGTTCCCACGGTTTGATCGGCCAAATCGCCGGCGATGTCGCATATTTGCTCTTCCCGGCCGCATTTTTCCATGCCAGTGTCGCTTTCAGGACATCGGCGCGACGCATTCCGCGCAACGAATGTGTCATCGCCCCTCGAGCATGGATTTCGCTATGAACAGGATGCAGATCAAGAAGCGTTCGGTAGTCTTCTTTATGGTACCGCAATTCACCATGCTGCCCTTTTCGGCGGCCGTGGACACCTTGCGCATCGCCAATCGCATGCTCGGCTATCAGGCCTATACCTGGCGGCTGACCTCCGTCGATGGAGAAAAGGTCTATTCCTCCTGCGGCATCGGCGTCGAGGCAAATTCCTCGCTTGCCGAGGAGCGCCGTCATCTCGGCGGCGAAAACCGGCCGGGCATGGTGCTTGTCTGTTCCGGCATCGATGTCGAGCAGTTCAACAACAAGTCGGTCAATGCCTGGCTGCGTGAATGCTACAATCGCGGCGTCGCCGTCGGCAGCCTCTGTACGGGCGCGCATGTGCTTGCCCAGGCCGGCCTCCTGAACGGCAAGCGCTGCGCCATCCACTGGGAAAACCTGCCGGGCTTTTCGGAAGCCTTCCCGCAGGCGGAAGTCTATGCAGATCTCTACGAGATCGACGGCAATCTCTACACCTGCGCCGGCGGCACCGCCTCGCTCGACATGATGCTGAACCTCGTCGGCGAGGACTTTGGCGAAAGCCTTGTTAACCGCATCTGCGAGCAGCACCTGACCGACCGCGTGCGCAACCCGCACGACCGCCAGCGTCTGCCGCTGCGCGCCCGTCTCGGTGTGCAGAATGCCAAGGTGCTGTCGATCATCGAGCTGATGGAAGGCAATCTCGCCGAGCCGCTCTCGTTGATCGAGATCGCCGACGGCGCCGGCCTCTCGCGCCGCCAGATCGAACGGCTGTTCCGCCAGGAGATGGGCCGTTCGCCGGCCCGCTACTATCTGGAAATCCGCCTCGACCGCGCGCGCCACCTTCTGGTGCAGTCGTCGATGCCCGTCGTCGAGGTCGCCGTCGCCTGCGGCTTCGTCTCGGCCTCGCACTTCTCCAAGTGTTATCGCGAACTCTACCATCGCTCACCGCAGCAGGAGCGCGCCGAGCGCAAGATGACGATGGCGACCGCTCGCCAGGCCGTTGCCGCTTGAGACAATAAGACGGCCCGTCGCCGCTTGAGACATTAAAAGCTGATCTCACCTGATGCGAAAGGATCGTCGCCGCCTGAGATTAAGGGCGGCGGCTTGGCCTCGCCCCAGAGGCGCTATTGCGCCGCCTCTTCCGTCATCTTGGCGTCGGAATAGACCTGGTTGCGGCCCCTGTGTTTGGCCATGTAGAGAAACTGATCGGCGGCGTTGAGGTAGTTCTCGAAGGTTTCGTAACCGGCGATTTCGGCGATGCCGATCGAAATCGTGACGCCGAGTTCCTCGTCGTCGGCCGTGACCTTCAGCCGCGAAATGTCCGAGCGGATCTCGTCGCAGAGCTTGGTTGCGGCTGCAGAATCCATCTGCGGGAAGAGGATGGCGAATTCCTCACCCCCGAGCCGCGAGAGAAGATTGTCGCTTCCCTCGAAGATCGTAAACAGCCTGTTTGCGACAGCCTTCAGCACCTTGTCGCCGATCTCGTGGCCATAGGTATCGTTCAGCCGCTTGAAATGGTCGATATCGAGAATGGCGACCGAGCTCGGCACCTTCAGCCGCAGGCACTCGTTCACCAGCTTCGGGCCGTTGTCGTAGAAATAGCGGCGGTTATAGAGACCGGTCAGATAGTCGCAGGCCGCCGCTGCCCTCAGCTGCCGCATCTGCGCCAGCGTTTCGGCATTGTTGGCGATGCGGCATTGCAGCTCCTCGGCGACGAAGGGCCGGTAGACGAAATCGCTGGCGCCGGCCTTGAGGAAACTCGCCGAAAGCATGCGGTCGTTGGAGGAGGAAACGCCGATGACACGCAGCCTGTCCGAACCGAAACGATGGCGGATGCGCCGCGTCAGCTCGTAGCCGCTCATATCGGGCATGTGATGGTCGGTGACGACGAGCTCGATATCGCTGTAGGCCTCGAGCGCCGCCAGCGC
Source organism: Rhizobium sp. SRDI943 (assembly GCF_057653695.1). NCBI lineage: Bacteria > Pseudomonadati > Pseudomonadota > Alphaproteobacteria > Hyphomicrobiales > Rhizobiaceae > Rhizobium > Rhizobium sp. SRDI943. The sequence continues at coordinate 2,442,470 of NZ_CM172787.1, forward strand.
CTCGAGCCCCGAATTTGCCTCGACGACGAGATATTGCTGTGCCTTCAGGAGATCGACGAGCACTTGGCGCGCCGAGACGACATCGTCAACGACGAGCACCCGTGTCTTGCGGTTGGAGATCGCCCGCCGGACGGTGGCGACCAGATTGTCGAGCGCGAATTCATTGTCCTTCAGCACGTAATCGATGACATTGCGCTCCATGATCTTGTTGCGCGTGTTGAGATCGAATGTCGCGGTGAAGACGATCGCCGGGATATCGTGCTCGATCGTGCAGTCGAGCGCTTCGCCATAGGGCGAATCCGGCAGGTTGAGATCGACGACGGCCATGGTGTACCCGTGAGCGTCGTCGGCAAGTTCCTTGCGAAGAGCCTTCAGCGACGGGCAGGATTTGACGGCAAGGCCGAGCTCCGTCTGGAACCGGTGACAGAGCACCGCGGAAAACATCCGGGAATCTTCAACCAGAAGTATTTTGAGCCCGCCGGAGCGTAACCCGATGCCATCCCGCAGAAAATCCGCTTGAAAAGCCACAGCCGCTATTCCCCCATGCGCCTGACGGGCACGACTCGGCCCTCTCCCCGGTGGGGACGATAACCGAGAGACCTGTGCGCGTGAAGGGGACAAATAATGGCGCTGTTACTTGTAATTGCAAAAATTCGACGACTGTCCCCGACCGTCATTTCCGCCCCCCTGGCGACACCGATACTGGAAGGGCCGTCAGGCAACCGCCCGTTCCTTGCGCATCGATTGAATTTGCAGCAACGTATCGAGGTTCTGGTTGACGCGGCAGTAGAACTCCTCGTCGATGAAAGGACGCAGCATGAAATCATTGCCGCCGGCCTTCAGGAATCGCGCCGAAAGCAGCCGGTTCGAGGAGGAGGAAACGCCGATGATGCGCAGCTCGTGCGAGCCGATACTGGCGCGGATGCGCCGCGTCAGTTCGAAGCCATCGATGTCGGGCATGTTGTAGTCGGTGATGACAAGGCCGATATCGCGGTTGGCCTTCAGGATCTCCAGCGCCTTGCCGCCACTCTCGGCGACGCTGACACGGAAATTGTAGCGCTTCAGCCGGCTCGACAGCAGGGCGCGCGCAGTCGCGCTATCGTCGACGATCAGCACGTGGTGGCGATGATTGGTGAGGAAGCGGCATATCGATTCCGCCAGCAGGTCGACGGCGAAGATATTGTCCTTGAGGATATAGTCGACGATATCCTTGGCCATCAGCTTGTCGCGCATGTTTTCATGGAATGTGCCGGTGAAGACGATGGTCGGGATGGAGAGATCGACCAGATATTCGAGCGCTTCGCCGTTTTCGGCGCCGGGCAGGTTGATATTCGAGATCGCCAGCGTGATCGGATCGGAAGACTTGTCGTAGGAAACCTGCAGATCCTCGAAGTTGCGGCAGATCTCGACATCGATGTCGAACAGCTCCTTCAGGCGTTTGCTGATCATCGAGGTGAATACGTTGGAATCTTCCGCGACAATAATGCGCGCACCCGCAAACATTTCCCCGGAATATTGCATCCCCGAAATACCTAGAAACGCCATAGCAAACCTTTGATGTAAAATCTGTCCCCGGATCAAACTGATACATCAATTGATTTGAGTAATTATTAATCGGCGCGCCTGGATATAAATGAAGAGGCGGCCCGATCGAGCCGCCTCCGACTTCTTTGCGGATATGATTAAGAAATCGGGCGCGAAGCGCCGCATTCTCGGCATCGAAAAGGCTTTCGCCGACAACCGTCGCATTATAGGTCGAACCGAGGTTTTGATCTTCAGCTTCGTGCCTTCCTTGGCGTAAGCCGGCCGCCGACGAGCCCACCCGGCTGGCACCGCTCGGCCGAAGCGATTATAAACGAGCCATCGACCCCGACCCGCCGACAGGTTCGCCCATGATCCAATCCGACACGGTGATCGAATGGCTTCTCGACTCCGACCCGTCGATCCGATGGCAGGTGATGCGCGACCTGCTCGATGCTCCGGAGCGGGAGTGGATGACTGAGCGGGCCAAAGTCGAGACCGAGGGCTGGGGCGCCAGGCTGCTCTCCTGCCAGGATGAGGACGGGCAATGGGCAGGCGGCGCCTTCCTGCCCGCCGGTTTCGACCCGCGCGAGTGGAAGCAGCGTGGCCAGCCGTGGACGGCCACGACCTTCTCGCTGTCGCAATTGCGCGAGTTCGGTCTCGATCCCGCCTGCGATTGCGCCAGGCGCGCCGTCAAATTGATCGGCGCCAACGCCCGTTGGGAAGAAGGCGGCCAGCCCTACTGGGAAGGCGAGGTAGAGGAGTGCATCAACGGCCGCACCGTTGCCGATGGCGCCTATTTGGGGATCGACGTCTCGCCCATCGTCGACAGGCTGGCCGGCGAGCGTCTCGACGACGGTGGCTGGAACTGCGAGCGGATCAATGGCTCCGTCCGCTCGTCTTTCGCCAGCACCATCAATGTGCTGGAAGGTTTGCTGGAATACCAGAGATCGACCGGCGGCACGCATCGGTCTCGAGAGGCGCGCAGGACGGGTGAGGAGTTTCTGCTGGCCCGCAACCTCTTCCGCCGCCTTGGCACCGGCGAGCCGGCCGACGAACGCTTCCTGCACTTCCTACATCCGAACCGGTGGCGCTACGACATTTTGCGCGCGCTCGACTATTTCCGCGCCAGCGCAATCCTGACCGGCGCCGACCCCGATCCGCGCCTCGGTGAGGCAATCGACCACCTTCGGTCCAGACGCTTGCAGGACGGCAGCTGGCCGCTCGACAACAGCCCTGCCGGTCGAGTGTGGTTCGAGGTCGATGACGGGCAAGGCAAGCCCTCGCGGTGGATCACGCTCCGGGCGATGCGGGTGCTCAGATGGTGGGATGCCCAGCTCTCAATCAATGCCTGACGGCAATCCCAGCCCACGTAGGAAATGCCCCTCAAGCCCCCGCAGCAATTCGGCGCGGGCCGCGGGCGTCTCACCGATGCCGGGCTGATTGACCACACCGTGCAGGGCGTTGAACAGAAACACCGCCGTAAAGCGGGGATCACTGACCGACCAGGCATTCTCGCCAGCACCAGCGGCAAGCAATTCGTTCAGATGGTCGATCAGGATGTTGCGCGAAAGCCCCTCCCGCGTTGCAGGAGGAGCCGCCACGAAGGCGAGATGATGCAGCCCAGCCGCGTCGAGATAGCCAGTGGCGCATGCCGTCGACCAGGCCGCCAGCTTCCCGCGCCAATCCTCATACCGCAGTCCTTCGACCGCCGCGACGATGCCATCCAGCACGCTCTGCAAGAAGCGGGCGCGCAGCGCCTGGAGAACATCGGCCTTCGAGGAAAAGTGCAGGTAGAAGGTGCCCTTGGCGACCCCCGCCCCGGTCGTGATCTCCTCGATCGTGGTCTGCTCCAGGCCCTTTTCCAGAAACAGCCGCTCAGCCGCGGTCATCAGCTCGTCGCGCCGTTCTTCGGGTGGCTTGGTTCTCGGTTTTGAAACAGGATTGGCCGGCGGCAAGACTGGTCCACTCTCATTGACGGCGCGCGGGATCGGTCCTGTGCAGGTAGCCGGTAAACACGTCGCGCATTGCGGTGCTCTCGATATCAGGCAGCAGGCGACCGACTTCACCGCGATGATAGCCGGCATGCGTCACCACATGGGCCAGCATCTCCTCGCGGGACATGCGCCCGCGTCCGCCATCGGTGAAGGTGAAGTCGACGACCTCCTCCATTTCCTCGGGCGTTATACGCGAGGTATAATCGATATACCAACGATCCGTATCCCGGATATCGGAGGACAACTGTGCCAAGGGCGGCGCTTCGCTGCTCCAGCTCGCCGCATAGGAGTGATCCAGCCGTTGAAGATTGGCGGTGAAGATGCGATCGACGAGATGGGCGTGATTGAACACGCGAAGGGCCGATCGGAACTCATCGGATCGCGCCTCCACGCCGAGCGCGTTCAAGGCATCGAGTAGCTCGTCGTCGACGCTGGCTTTGTATTGGAACAGAGAGTTCAACAGGGTCTGCGCGCTCATGGCAATCTCCGGGCATGAAACGGGTGGCGCCGGCATCAAACCGGCAGCCTCCATCTACATAACTGACTGGTGGTCAGTCAATACGATCCCGATCTCTCTGCCACCTGCCCTGCCGCGCGTTCTTATGTGTCGTTACGCGCAGCAGCCGCTCGCTGCCGCTTGCGGCCCACAGCAGGCCGCCGCCTTGCTGTTCTCCTCTGCCAGCCATCGGTCGCGCGGCTTGCAGCTTGACGGCCGCGGCGAAAGCGCAACATGGACGGCGCCGGCACGGAGAACCGGCATCGCTGCGCAATAAAGCTGCATTGGCCGCACGCCGTCGCTGACTTCGAAGGTCAGCTTCGCCGAACCATCCAGTTGCACATGATCGGAAACCTTGCGGATGATTGCATGGAACTTGCCGGCCGGCATATGCGTGCGGTCGCCTTCCTCGATATCCCAGAGCTGGATGAAGATTTCCGCCCACGCTTCAGGATTGGCGCCGCAATCCAACGCCGAGAATTGGCCCGCCTTGACCTCGGTGACATGATAGCCAGGCTTTACCGCCTTGCCGTCGTAATAGAAAATCAGCGGAGAATCCTTGGCGCCGGTAAGCACACTGAGCAGCAGGCCGAGATCGATTTCGTTCTCTTGAATTTTGCTGTTGTCGATGACGTTCATTTGCGCTAATCCTCGTTTCAATGATTCAAGGATTATTGAAATATGGATCAACGTCAAGCCCTCATCGCATTCGGCGCGCTCTCGCAGGAAACCCGCCTTCACATCGTCCGCATGCTCGTGGTTTCGGGTCCCGACGGCATGGCGGCAGGCGCGATCGCTGAGAAGGCGGAGGTCTCGCCCTCTAATATCTCCTTCCATCTGAAAGAGCTGGAACGGTCGGGGTTGATCGCGCAACAGCGTGAATCCCGATCGATCATTTACACCGCGAACTACGAGGCACTTGGTGGCTTGGTTCGCTTTCTGATGGAAGATTGCTGTTCCGGGCATCCGGAAATCTGCGCACCTGCCGCGGAGGTCGCGGCCTGCTGCGCCCCTAAAATGAAGGAGAAATTGCAATGACCCCTGACCGCATTTACAATGTGCTCTTTCTCTGCACGGGCAATTCTGCCCGCTCGATCTTGGCTGAATCCATCCTTGAGACCGAAGGCAAGGGTCGATTCAAGGCCTATTCGGCCGGCAGCCAGCCGAAGGGTGAAGTCAATCCCTATGCGCTGAAGGAGCTTGCGGCGCAGGGCTACCCAACAGTCGGCCTCCGTTCAAAGAGCTGGGACGAATTCGCCGAGCCGGGCGCTCCGGAGATGGACTTCATCTTTACGGTTTGCGACAGCGCTGCCGGCGAGGCTTGTCCCGTCTGGATCGGTCATCCGATGACCGCCCATTGGGGCGTCGAGGACCCGGCTGTCGTCGAGGGCAGCGAAGTCGACAAAGGCCGCGCTTTCGCGCAGGCCGCCCGCTTCCTCAAGAACCGGATCAGCGCCTTTTTGAGCCTGCCTCTTTCCTCGATCGACAAGCTCGCCCTGGAATCGCACCTGCGCCAGATCGGCACCATGGAAGGCGCCAGCATTAAACAGCCCAAGGCGAGCTGATGGGTTTCGATTTGAACCAGCAGGCCTTGGAAGGGCACGACGACAGACTTCGCGGCGCGCTCGCAGGCGCCGGGCTTCCGGTCGATGACCTCACAGACGCCGGCCGAAGCTTCTATCGGTTTTCACGTGGCGGCGAGACGGTCGGCTTCGGCGGGCTGGAACTCTATGGCGAGACTGTACTCCTGCGTTCCATTGTCGTGCTGTCCGATCAGCAAGGCTTTGGCTTCGGCCATGCGATCACCCTTAGCCTGCTCGATCAGGCACAAAGGAAAGGCGCCACTGCCGCCTACTGTTGACAGAAACAGCCGCCTCCTTCTTTCAATCGCTCGGCTTTCGTCCGATCGCCCGCGATGAAGCGCCGGCCGAGATCCTGACGACGCGGCAGGCCGCAAGCCTGTGCCCGGCATCGGCCGCCCTGATGGTCCGGAGCCTGCCGGCATGAGCGCGCCGATGTTTCCCCCGTCTCGACGACTGGTCGCCGAAGCGCTCGGCACGCTGCTGCTCGTAGCAACCGTCGTCGGCTCGGGCATCATGGCGGATAGCCTGACGGACGATACGGCGCTTGCGCTGCTCGGCAATACGCTGGCAACGGGGGCAATCCTCGTCGTCCTGATTACGATCTTAGGCCCGATTTCCGGGGCTCATTTCAATCCGGTCGTGTCGCTGGTGTTTGCGCTCCGGCGCGAACTGCCTGCCTCCTCCGTTCCCCCCTATATCGCCGCGCAGATCGTCGGCGGCATTGCCGGAACGATGCTCGCTCATGCGATGTTCGCCCTTCCCGTGCTGCAGGCCTCGGAAACCGTGCGCACCGGCGGCGCGCAATGGCTCTCTGAAGTGACGGCAACCTTCGGCCTCGTCTTCGTCATCTTAGCCGGTGTGCGCTTTCGCGCCGATGCCGTGGCATGGCTGGTCGGCCTTTATATCACCGCCGCCTACTGGTTCACCGCCTCCACGTCCTTTGCCAATCCCGCCGTCGCGATTGCTCGATCGCTGACGCACACCTTTTCCGGCATCCGCCCGATCGATCTACCGGGGTTTATCGCCGCTGAAGTCCTCGGCGCCTTGCTGGCGCTGATGCTTGCGGGATGGCTGCTGATGGAAGCCCGCGATCCTGAAACTCTCACCAAGACGGAATCCGCCTCATGACCATAGATGTTACGATCTATCACAACCCCGAATGCGGCACCTCGCGCAACACGCTTGCGATGATCCAGAACGCCGGCATTGAGCCCAACGTTATCGAATATCTGAAAAACTCGCCGTCGCGCGACCAGCTAATCAAGGTGATTGCGGATGCCGGTTTGAGCGTTCGCGAGGCGATCCGCGAAAAGGGCACGCCCTATGCGGAGCTCGGCCTCGACAACCCTGATCTTACCGACGAGCAATTGCTGGACGCGATGCTGAAAAACCCGATCCTGATCAACCGGCCCTTCGTCATCACGCCGCTCGGCACGCGTCTGTCGCGGCCCTCGGAACTTGTTCTCGAAATCCTGCCGGAAACGCATCAGGGCGCCTTCACCAAGGAAGACGGCGAGAAGGTGCTCGATGCCGGAGGCAAGCGCATTGTCTGATTTACCTGCCATATCACCGATGCATCTGCGTCAACCGGATATGGACGCGCTCAGGCCGGCGTTCTCGACGCACAAGCCGCGCATCCTGATCCTTTATGGCTCGTTGCGAGCAGTGTCCTACAGCCGCTTCCTCGCACAGGAGGCCGCGCGGCTGCTCGAATATTTCGGCTGCGAAGTGCGCATCTTCAATCCGGAAGGTCTGCCGCTGCCTGATGCGGCGCCGGCGAGCCACCCGAAAGTTCAGGAGTTGCGCGAATGGTCGGCATGGTCTGAAGGCCAGGTGTGGGTCAGCCCCGAACGTCATGGCGCGATGACCGGCATCATGAAAGCGCAGATCGACTGGATTCCATTGTCGGTCGGCTCTGTTCGGCCGACGCAAGGCAAGACGCTGGCGGTGATGCAGGTCTCTGGCGGCTCCCAGTCCTTCAATGCGGTAAGCCAGCTCCGCATCCTTGGACGATGGATGCGGATGATCGCAATTCCCAATCAGTCCTCGGTTGCAAAAGCTTTCCAAGAATTCGACGCGGACGGCCGTATGAAACCCTCGTCCTATTACGACCGCGTCGTCGACGTCTGCGAGGAACTGGTGAAGTTCACGCTGCTGACCCGTGATGCCTCGAACTATCTGACCGACCGCTACAGCGAGAGGAAGGAAGAAGCCGAAAAGCTCGAACAGCGCGTGAGCCTCAGATCCCTATGACAATCAGCACCGAACGACCACCGGTAGCGGCCATTGCCGCGCTCGGGCTGACGCAGATCATCGGTTATGGATCGCTCTATTACAGCTTCAGCATCCTCGCCCCCGACATGGCCCGTGATTTGGGCTGGTCATCTGAATGGATCTTCGGCGCGCTCTCTGTGGCCCTTCTGATCGGCGGTCTGGCCGCACCTCTCATGGGCACGTGGATTGATCGCTTCGGCGCAGGCAGGATCATGACGTCGGGCTCGGCGATTGCCGCCGCCGCCCTCGTCGCCTGCGCCTTCGCGCCGGGAAAGATCGCTTTCGTCGCGGCATTGATCGGCATCGAGATCGCCTCGAACCTGGTGCAATATGGCGCAGCCTTCGCCCTGCTCGTGCAGATCAGGCCGCAGGTCGCCCAGCGCAGCATCACCTATCTGACCCTAATCGCCGGCTTCGCCTCAACCATTTTCTGGCCGATCACCACGGCGCTGCATGCGCATCTCTCATGGCAGAACGTCTATCTGATTTTCGCCGCGCTCAATCTCGTTGTCTGCCTTCCCATTCATGCCTGGCTCTCCCGTGGCATCAGCCAAACCAGGGGACGGACCGGAGAGGAGGCCGCAAAACGCGCCGAGCCGAGCCTTCCGCCGTCGGTGCGCAGGCTGGCCTTTATCCTGATGGTGACAGGCTTTGCTTTGGAAAGCTTCGTGAACTCGGCGCTTCTGGTTCACATGGTGCCTGTGATGTCGGCCCTCGGCCTCGGCGCCATGGCAGTGGTGGTCGGAACGCTCTTCGGCCCGTCACAGGTGCTGAGCCGCCTCATCAACATGGTCTTTGGCGAGAGCTTGTCGCAAGTGATGCTCGCGATCATCTGCGCCATCTTGCTGCCGACAGCCCTTGTCATCCTCATCGCCACCGCACCCTCGGTGCCTGGTGCGCTGGTCTTCGCCGTCGTCTTCGGCCTCGGCTCGGGGCTTAACAGCATCGTCTACGGAACCTTGCCGCTCGCGCTCTTCGGAAGCGATGGCTACGGCCGGCGGCAAGGACAAATCATGTCGGTTCGTCTCGTCGTCTCCTCGATGGCGCCGTTCGCGCTTGCCTTCCTGATGGGCTATCTCGGCGTATCATGGTCACTATCGATCGCTGCATTGCTCAGCACCGTCGCCGTTGCCGCATTCTTCGCCATCACGCGGCTGACGCGCCCGGTTGTTGCCCGGCCGGAACCTGTTCCCAATCCCGGAGAAGCTTGAGCGGGTTAATCAGGACAGGCGCTACTTGACGACGGCCGAGCCCTTGACGATGTCGATCGTCTCGCCGCCGTCGAGCCCGATGCGGTCGCCGTCGGGCGTCGTCATGAAGCAGCCGGAAGCACAGAGGTTTTCCGAAGCGCCGGCATCGACCACAACCTCGACGCGCTGGCCGCTCTCGGTGATGACGAGCACGACGGCGGCTGGATCGGTGTTGGTGATGGATGCCGCTTCAGCCGCGGGTGCGGCAAGCAGCGGGACAAGCAGAACGGCGGCAAATCTTGCCATCATGTGCGGCGGCGCTGGCGCGCCCTCCCCTCGAACGATCGGTGCTGCCCCCGGCAGCGATCCCGATAGTGGAGATCATGCACATATAGCTGTGAATGATGGCTGAATGACCCGTTCAGCCTTTCCGATTGCCGTCTGCCGTCTTGCTGCGCAATTGCCGCACCGGCTGCTCTTCCTCCTCCATGGGCGTGTCGGCCGAGTTTTCCTGCTCGTTGGGTTGATCCCTGCCCGCATCGGCAAGCGCGGGACGAGCCTCTCGATGGATGGTAAGATCGGTCTGTGGCAGCGGGATCTCGATGCCCTCGGCCTTGAAGCGCTTAAGGATCTCGATCCTGAGATTGTTGCGCACCGCCATGCCGTCACCCATATCGGCGAGGAAGAAACGCAGCTCGAAATCCAGCGAATAGGGCCCAAAGCGCAGGAATTCGACATGCGGCTCCGGATTGCGCATGACGAGCGGTATCTTGGCCGTCAGTTCCAGCAGGATGTCCATCACCTGCTGCGGATCGGCGTTGTAGGCGACGGAAACCGGAATTTCCGAGCGACCGATCTTGTTGCGGTGTGTCCAGTTACCGACGAGGCCGTTGATCAACTCCGAATTCGGCACGATGATCGACTGCTTGCGGAAGGTCTCGATCTCCGTGGCGCGCACCGAAATGCGTTTGACGATGCCTTCGGCCGTGCCGGAAACGACATGGTCGCCGACCTTGAACGGCCGTTCGACGAGCAGGATCAGGCCGGAGACGAAGTTGGAGACGATGTTCTGCAGGCCGAAACCGATACCGACCGAAAGTGCGGAGGCGACGAGCGCGAAGCTCGACAGATCGATGCCGGCCGCCGAAACGCCGATGATCGCCGCGATGCCGACGCCGAGATAGCCGATGCCCGTCTTGACCGAATTGCGCACGCCGAGATCGACATGGCTTCTGGCCATCACATTGCCATCGAGCCAGCGCTGCAGCCAGCGCGTCAGCAGGTAGACGCCGGCAAACAAGAGGATGCCGGTGCAGATGCCGAGCAGCGAGATGCTGATACCGCCGAGCCTGACCTCGGTGAATAGCCTATAGGCAAGAATCTGCAGGTCCTGCACATGGAAGCCCCACATCAGCAGGATCAGCGGGATGCCGACGAGAAGCGCCACCGCATAGATGGCAAGACCGACAAGCAGGCCGGCCTGGTCGATCGCCACCGGCCCGAGCTTGAAACGGCGTGTCAGGAAGCTTGCGAAGAAGGTGTCGCCGAAGCTTTCCTGCCTGGATATCGCCTTGCCGGAGAGCAGGCCGACATACATGGTGACGACGACGGCGCCGGTGATGATGAGCTGTGTGGCGACGAAGCGCGCGAGCCCGACATAACCGGTCAGCGCGGTGAGGATGAGGCCGGCGCCGACCACCCGCAGGATGATCGCCATGCCGCGCGGCCAATGCCTTCCCGGCGCATCGGGATCGCCGTTCCTGGCCAGCATCGGCTTGCCGAAGGAGACCGCGATCAGGATCAGACCGATGATCAGCGCGGCGATCAGGCTTCTGACCACGGTCAGCACCAGCGGCGAGCCCATCGCCTCGCCGATCGTGCCAAACAGATAATCAAGCGCGTTGACGATCGCCATCGCCAGCAGGCAGTAGCCGATCGAGCGCGCGCCGAGATTGGAAAGCCGAACGAGGCGCCAGCGCGGTTCGTGCGGTGCGAAGATGGCATTGACGAAGCGGCCGACGAAATAGACGAGCCCGATCGCCCCGAACAGCGCGCCGATGACAGGTGCGATGTCGGGCCTCAGCACATTGAACCCGTTAAGGAAAAAGAACGAGGTGACGAGCAGCACCGAGAGCGCCAGGGTGCGGATCAACGTCGACCAGAAGGCGATCGACAGCCGGCCGATATAGGACGGGTTCTCGACAGCCTCGTCGCGCTGCAGGTAGGAGCCGAACAGCCGGTAGCTGCCGGAGAGCAGGATCAGCGCCGCGGCAAGCGACAGGAAGATCGCGGCAAACATCGGGAAACGCTTGAATTTCCAGACGAAGGTGGCCCAGCTCGACAGCGCCTGCGAGAATTCGCTGGCCTCGTGCACAAAGGCGCTGCCGGCATCGTCGAGCACCGAGACCGAAATCTCGGTGCGCCTGAGCAGCGTATCGGCAAACAGCCGCCGCCGCATCTCGGTGATCTCGTTGACGAGCTTCGTCACCGTGATCGAGAGGTTTTCGGCATCGCCCGTCAGCGCGTTGATCTGCGCGCGTTCGGCGGCGAGCGCGTTGCGCTCCTGGGTGACGACCTCGGCTTCCGGCGGCTGTCCGTCCTTCGGCGGATCGCCGATCTCGGCAAGCCGGTTCTTGATCTGGTCGAAACGCGGCCTAAGATTGACCGATATGGTGATGACGGCGCGGCTGAGCTCGTCGGCCTTGGTCGCAAGCCCGACCAGGGCATCGTCGTTGTCGGCATTCTGCTTGACGCCGTCCTGAAGCGCCGTCAGTTGGACCTTCGCCTTGTCGATCTCCTTTGTCGCCTGGTCGAACGGCGTATCGGCGAGCGGCGCCTGCACGGCCGTCGGTGCCTGCGGCTCCTGTGCGAAAGCCGCAACACCCTTGAAATGCGCGCCCGCGACCGCCAGCGTCAGCAGAAGAATGGTGCGAAGCAGGATCGGTCTCAGCCGCAAAAGCGCCTCCGGGAAAGGTTGTCGTCGGAATAGAATGCCAGCTTGTCTTAGTAAAGAAAGGCGACAGAAAGGCGGAAGCTCCCTGGAAACCCTTAGAAACCGGCATCGGGCCGGGTGAGATAGTCGCATTCCTCAGCCGTGGACTCCCGCCCGAGCATGACATTGCGGTGCGGAAAACGGCCGTAGGTGGCGATCACGTCGCGGTGGCGGATCGCATAATCGAGATATTCGGCATCGCCGAGCGCGCCGAACAGTTCCACCGATCGCTCCTGCTCGCCAAGGTCCTCGGCATGTTCGAACGGCATGTAGAAAAAGGTCCGGCATGCGGGTTCGACCGCCTGATCGGCGCCCGACGCAAGCGCGACTTTGGCTTCCCGAAGCGCCAGCCCATCGGTCGCAACGGCAAGCGCCGTGCCGCGATAGATGTTGCGGGGAAACTGGTCGAGCACGATGACAGCCGCCAGCCGGCTCTCCGCATCCGCCCGCCATTCGGCGTCAACACCCGCGGCAAGGGCCTGATGGGTATCGCGAAAAACCGTGCTGATCTCCGCGTCGAGGTCAGGCGTCGCGCGGAACCACAGCTCCCGGCCGCATCTGACGAACCAGAAATCATAGACTTCCTTCGGTGTGCGAATCGTCGTCATGTCTCCTCCCCTAGCGTCATGTTCCTTGCTGTGATGTCGGTAAACTATTGTAGAGATGGGACAAACGGCCTGTTGTATAGCGGCGAACGAGAGAAACATCGTCGAGTCCAGCGTCAAACGCTACTTCACCTCGTGCAACGAAAACACCAGCGTCGCCTTGGTTCCGTCGTGGCCGGGGTCATAGGCGAAATCCGATTTCAAGCTGGCGGCCATCGCCGTCAAAATGCGTGTACCAAGGCCGGTTCCCCTGGCCGGGCTCGATGGGTCGAAACCGGCGCCGTCATCCTCGACGATGACACGCAATGCCTCGTCCGTCTGGTCGACGATGACGCGGATCTCGCCCGGCACGCTGTCCGGATAGGCATATTTGAAGGCATTGGTGACGAGCTCGCTGACGATCAGCCCGAGCGTGATCACCTTGTCTGTCGCCAGATTGACCGGCTGCGCGGTGAGCACGATCCGGTGCGGTCGCTTGTCGTCGCGCATCGAGGTTTCGAGTTCGGTGAGCAAGCTGTTCAGATATTCGTCGACCTGCACCGAGCCGACCTGGCGGTTGGTATAGAGCCGGCGGTGCACGCTGGCGATGGCATTGATGCGCATCTGCGTTTCGTGCAGCGCGTCGATCGCCACTTGATCCGTGGTCATCGAGGATTGCATACGGATCAGCGCGCCGACGAGGCCGAGGCTGTTGGCGATGCGGTGATTGACTTCGGTAAGCAGCATTTCGGCAAGGTCGCGCTGCTGGCGGATCACCTCCTGCGCCTGCGCCGTCTCGCGGCGAAAACGCGCCCGCTCCAGCGCCTGTTCGAGGGCGGCGGCGAGCAGGTCGAAATAATCGGCTGAGATCCCCTTCAGCATGTAATCGTCGGCGCCGGCCTTCAGCGCCGCGACCGCGATGCTGGTATCGTCCGAACCCGTCGCATAGATCACCGGCGGATGATCCGGCATCGCCGTGATGCAGGGCAGAATGTCGAGGCCGGTCTCGCCGGCCAGGATATGATCGAGCAAGACGGCGTCGATACCGCCTTCGCCGAGTCTCGCAAGGCCGGCCGCGCCGCTCTCGGCCCGCTCGACCGAAAAGCCACGCCCACGCAGGTTTTTCTGCATCAGTAGGGCAAGCCCCTCGTCGTCGTCGATATAGAGGATGTGGATCAGGGCATCCGCATCGCCGCTAGAATTGCTCATTCGGTCTCCCGGCGTTCTCTCGCAGCGACGACCGCCCGCAAGCGTCCGAGTCGTCCGCATGGCAATGTCGTATTGTATTGGCCGCCCGGGGTAAACAGCGGTTATCCCTCGCTCTTGTTGCAGGCGGCGCGGAAGAAGGATGTCGGGAATCCGGCATTTTCAGAACATGACCCTGGCCTGGGGAGGATCCCATGGAAGCCGTTGAAGGAGATGGGGAAACGAAGAACCTGAAATGAGATGCATAAACGCCGAGCGGCCCGATTGGTTCCGCAGCAAGCTAACTTTTCTGGAATTTCCGATGGCCGGATACTTCGGCCCCCGCCTCCGCCGGCAATTGCAGGAAGCGCAGCGACGAGACGACGCCGATCGCGCCGACCACGACGAAAGCCCAGCGGAAATCGGCAAGAACCGGATTGTCGGCGCCCCTGAGAGCCGAGCCGATGTTGAGCACGGCCGCCGCCACCGCCACGCCGAGCAGCATCGATACCTGCTGCAGCATGCTCGACAGCGTCGAGGCCGAGCTTCGCTGCGCCGGGCCGATATCGGCGAAGGCCAACGTGTTCAAAGCGGTGAATTCCATCGAGCGCGACAGGCCGGCAAGGAAAAGCAGCGCGTGGATGAAAAATGGCGGCGTCTGCGGCGAGAGGAAACCGCAGCCGACGATCGAAAGCGCGGCGATCAGCCCGTTGACCCCAAGCACTGTGCGAAAGCCGAAGAAGCGCAGCAGCGGCGTCGTCACCGCCTTCATGCTGAAATTGCCGAGGAAATAGACGAGCAGATAGGTGCCGGCGGCAATCGAGCTGAGGCCGAAGCCGAGCTGGAACAGCAGAGGCAGCAGGAACGGCGTCGCATTGATGGCCATCCGGCAGGCCGTGCCCGCCGACAGCGTCGACATCGAGAAGGTCTGGATGCGGAAGGCAGAAAGGTCGAGCAGCGGATTGTCGACGGCAAGGAAATGCCGCGTCGCCATGACAGACAGTACGATGCCCGCCGCCAGCATTGATATGACGGGCAAAAGCCCGCCGTCCCATTTGACCGAGAGTTCGAGCGCGGCGAGCAGAAAGGTCAGTCCCGCAGCGCTGAGGACGAAGCCCAGGAGATCCAGCCGGCCCGGATTGGTCTCGCGCTGCTCCGGCACGAAACGCAGCACCAGCGCGATGCCGAGAATGCCGATCGGGATGTTGATGAGGAAGTTCCAGTGCCAGCTGGCATAGGTGGTGATGAAGCCGCCGAGCACCGGGCCGATCACCGGCGCCGTCAGTGCCGGCCAGGTGATCAGCGCGATCGCCTGGACGAGTTCCGACTTGCGGGCATTTTTCAGTACGATGATGCGCCCGACCGGCGTCATCAGCGCACTGCCCGCCCCCTGGACGGCGCGCCACAGCACAAATTCCGCAAGGCTGCCGGACAGCCCGCAAAACAGCGAGGCGCCGGTAAAGACAGCGATCGACATCAGGAAGATGCGGCGTGCGCCGAACCGATCGCCAAGCCAGCCGGACAGCGGAATGAAAGCGGCCATCGTCAGCATGTAAACGGTGATGCCGATGCTCATCGACACCGGCTGCACGCCGAAACTTGCCGCCATCTGCGGCAACGAGGTGGTAACGATCGTGCCGTCGAGGATCTGCATGAAGAAGGAAACGGCAACGACCAGCGCCACGATCTTCGCCTGGCGGCCGCTCGCCGCCTCTTGCCCATTCTCGCTCGTCTCTGCCGTGGTCATCGATCTGCCAATAAAAATTCCGGATGACGCGGCAGGGAAACGGGAAGGAAGCCGATCGAAGATCTGACGCGCGGAGGTGCGCGGACATGGAAAGCCGCGCACTGGCTGAATACGCCCGTTGCATCCGGCCGGAAAGGCTAAATCTCGCACTACGCAGGAATATTCCCGATGCAGCCGGATAGCTGGCCACTATCGATCCCAAGAAAGGATTCAAGAAAAAGGCCCCGCCGAAGCGAGGCCAAGCTTGATCCGCTCCGGGGAAAAACAGGAGCGGCGCGCAGTCCATACCGTGTGATCCATGTCGCAGCGAGGCCAGATGTCGCTGCATCGGTACGCTCGCCAAAGAATTTTTCGCGATCTGCCGAAAAACGATCGGCCCCAAAACTATCCGCCGATGTGGCGCGACACCTGTCGCATTGCAGCAACGATTGGCGCTTGCAATGTTTATAAAAATAGATATCACTAAACATATTGCTAAACATGATGATTGAGGAGTTCATGTGAGCATTCTCTGAAGTGGGTGAACATGCGACGCCGGCGGGGAGCCGGCCCTTGGTTCTGGGAGGAACTTATGCAGAAAACATCGAAAGCCCTTTTCGGGCTGGCCACGGCATTCGTCATGTCGTCGGCATTGCCCAATCTCGCCAAAGCCGATGAACTGACGCTGTGCTGGGCCGCATGGGACCCCGCCAATGCGCTGGTCGAGCTCTCGAAGGATTTCACCGCCAAGACCGGCACGCAGATGAAGTTCGAATTCGTTCCCTGGACGAGTTATGCCGATCGCTTCCTCAACGAGCTGAATTCGCACGGCAAGCTCTGCGACCTGATCATCGGCGACAGCCAGTGGATCGGCGGCTCGGCAGAGAACGGCCATTACGTCAAGCTCAACGACTTCTTCGACAAGGAAGGCATCAAGATGGATGACTTCGTGCCGGCGACGGTCGTCGGCTACTCGGAATGGCCGAAGAACACCCCGAACTACTGGGCGCTGCCCGCCATGGGCGACGTCGTCGGCTGGACCTACCGCAAGGACTGGTTCGAGAAGCCGGAACTGCAGAAGGAATTCAAGGAGAAATACGGCCACGATCTCGCAGCGCCGAAGACCTACGACGAACTGAAGCAGATCGCCGAGTTTTTCCAGAAGCGTGAGATCGACGGCAAGACCGTTTACGGCGCCTCGATCTATACCGAGCGCGGCTCCGAAGGCATCACCATGGGCGTCACCAACGTGCTCTACGACTGGGGCTTCCAGTACGAGAACCCGAAGAAGCCCTATGACATGGAAGGCTTCGTCAACTCGGCCGACGCGGTCAAGGGCCTCGAATTCTACAAGTCGCTCTATGATTGCTGCACCCCGCCCGGCAGCTCCAACGTCTACATGGTCGAATCCGCCGACGCCTTCAAATCCGGCCAGGTCGCCATGCAGATGAACTTCGCCTTCACTTGGCCCGGCCTTTACAAGGACGAGAAGGTCGGCGGCGACAGGATCGGCTTCTTCCCCAATCCGGCTGAAAAGGCGCATTTCGCCCAGCTCGGCGGCCAGGGCATCTCGGTGGTCTCCTATTCCGACAAACGCGATGCCGCCCTGCAATACATCAAGTGGTTCGCACAGCCCGATGTACAGGCCAAATGGTGGGAACTCGGCGGTTTTTCCTGCCTGAACTCCGTCGTCAATGCGCCAGGCTTTGCCAAGAGCCAGCCCTATGCCCAGGCCTTCCTGGACTCGATGGCGATCGTCAAGGATTTCTGGGCCGAGCCGAGCTACGCCTCGCTGCTGCAGGCCATGCAGAAGCGCGTCCATAATTACGTGGTCGCCGGCAACGGCACTGCCAAGGAAGCGCTCGACGGTCTGGTGAAAGACTGGAGCGACGTCTTCAAGGACGACGGCAAGATCTGACGCGTGTCATCCCTGATGCGTGCCATCCTCGTCAGGATGGCGGCCCGGATCGGCAGACGAGCCGGGCCGCCAGATCTCTCATATCCTAATAGACCCCGTACCCCAAAAATACCAGGTGAAGACTTGACCATTTCCCATTCCTCCATCGTCGAGAAGGCAGCCGATGCGACTGCGAGGGCAACGCCCTCCTCGGTCGCCCGGCGCGTCCGCGGCCTCTCCGACAGGGCGATCGCCTGGCTATTCATTGCGCCTGCCATCACTCTGCTGTTAGCGATCAACATCTTTCCGCTGCTTTGGGCGGTCTATCTCTCCTTCACCAATTACCGCGCCAACCGGCCGAATGCGCCGGTCCTGGGTGTCGGCTTCGGAAATTACCAGCGCGTCCTCAACGATCCGGATATCTGGCAGGCGATGCAGACCACCGCGCATTTCGTCTTCTGGACGATCGTGCTGCAGACGGTGATCGGCTTCACGCTCGCCTATCTGATCGACCGCAAGTTTCGCGGCCATGCCTTCTGGACGACAATCATCCTCATCCCGATGATGCTGTCGCCGGCCGTGGTCGGCAATTTCTGGCGCTTTCTTTACGAGCCGCAGATCGGCCTCTTCGCCTACGCCGTGTCGATGGTATCCGGCATTCCGACATC
This sequence comes from Rhizobium sp. SRDI943, assembly GCF_057653695.1. Classification (NCBI taxonomy): domain Bacteria; kingdom Pseudomonadati; phylum Pseudomonadota; class Alphaproteobacteria; order Hyphomicrobiales; family Rhizobiaceae; genus Rhizobium; species Rhizobium sp. SRDI943. Next base: position 2,460,583 of record NZ_CM172787.1, read on the forward strand.
AGATATCCAGATGCTCGGCAACGTGACACTGGCGCCCTGGGCGATCATCATCGTCGATACCTGGATGTGGACGCCCTATGTGATGCTGATCTGCCTGGCAGGCCTGCGCTCGATCCCAGACTATATCTACGAGGCGGCCGAAGTCGACCGCGCCTCGCCATGGCGCCAGTTCTGGTCGATCACCGTGCCGATGGCCCTGCCCTTCATCATGCTCGCCGTGCTTTTCCGCGGCATCGAGAATTTCAAGATGTTCGACATGGTGACGCTGCTGACCGGCGGCGGTCCGGGCTCCGTCACCGAGGTCGCCTCGATCACGTTGAAGCGCGCTGCCTTTGAAAGCTGGGCGACCGGCCGGGCCTCGGCCTTCGCCATCATCCTCTTCGTCGCGGTGTTCGGCCTCGCCAACATCTACGTCAAGGCATTGAACAAGGTGAAGCAACGATGAGCGCCGCCAACTCAGCCCATTCGGTCGTCGAACCGAGCCTGTCCAGCAAGCGCATCGCCGGCACGATCGTCGTCCTCTATGCGCTGATCACCCTCATCCCGCTCGTCTGGATCTTCCTGACCAGCATCAAGTCGCCGCCGGATTCGATCAGCTATCCCCCGAAGATCGTCTTTTCGCCGTCGCTCGAAGGCTATTGTAACCTGTTCACGACGCGCACGCGACAGACCCCTGATTATATCGCCTCGCTGCCGGCGCCGGTCGGCACCTGCGATGAGGTGACGCGCAAGCGCAATATGGTGATCGCCGGCCCGTCGAATTTCCTGCCGCGCTTCGTCAATTCGCTGGTGATCGCCTTCGGCTCCACCTTCCTCGCGGTCTTCCTCGGCACGCTCGCCGCCTACGGTTTTTCCCGCTTCAAGATACCGCTCGCCGACGACCTGATGTTCTTCATCCTGTCGACGCGGATGATGCCGCCGATCGCCGTCGCCATTCCGATCTACCTGATGTACCGCGAGCTCGGCCTGTCGGACACGGCCTTGGGCATGATCCTGCTCTATACCGCCGTCAATGTCTCGCTCGCCGTCTGGCTGCTCAAGGGTTTCATCGACGAAATCCCGCGCGAATATGAAGAAGCGGCGATGATCGACGGCTATACGAGGCTGCAGGCCTTCCGCAAGGTCGTGCTGCCGCAGGCAACGACCGGCATTGCCGCCACCGCGATCTTCTGCCTGATCTTCGCCTGGAATGAATATGCCTTCGCCGCGCTTCTGACCTCGGGCGAGGCCCAGACCGCGCCACCCTTCATCCCGACGATCATCGGCGAAGGCGGCCAGGACTGGCCGGCGGTCGCTGCAGGAACGACGATCTTCCTGATCCCGATCCTCGTCTTCACCATTCTCCTGCGTAAGCAGCTGCTGCGCGGCATCACCTTCGGAGCCGTCCGCAAATGAGCCACCTGATCGAAACACGCACCCCTGCCCGTCCGAAGCGGCCGTTCTTCCTGCGCCGCGGCCCGATGGAGACCATCGCCACCGTGCTGATCGGGCTCGGCTTCCTGATGCTGTTCCAGCCCTTCCTGCTGGTGCTCTACACCTATTCGCTGGTGACCCTGCTCGCAGGCACCGTCATGTTCATCATCGTCTCGAAATTCCCGGAGTGAACCATGGCGGATATCCGGATCGAAAATCTCCGCAAGGAATTCGGCAGCTTCGTCGCCGTCGAGGATTCGAGCTTCACCGTCCATGACGGCGAGTTCCTGGCACTGCTCGGTCCATCAGGCTGCGGCAAGACGACGACGCTTCGCATGATTGCCGGCCTCGAGCTGCCGTCGAGCGGCAAGATCTATCTCGACGGCGAGGATGTCACCTTCAACCGCGCCAGCGCCCGCGACATCGCCTTCGTCTTCCAACTCTTCGCGCTCTACCCGCATATGAACGTGCGTAAGAATATCGGCTTCCCGCTGCTGTCGCAGGGCATGCCCAAAGCCGAAATCCGTCAACGCGTCGAAGAGACCGCCCGCCTGCTGCAGATCGACCATATTCTCAACCGCTCGGTCTCGGGCCTTGCCGGCGGCGACCGGCAGCGCGTGGCGCTCGGCCGCGCCATCGTCCGGCGCCCGAAATGCTTCCTGATGGACGAGCCGCTCGGCACGCTCGATGCCGAGTTCCGCGAGATCATGGTCCACGAGCTGCGAGAACTGCACAACCGCATCCATGCCACCACCGTCTACGTCACCCACGACCAGCACGAGGCGATGGCGATGGCCGACAAGATCGCCGTCATGAACCATGGCGTCATCGAGCAGTTCGGCACGCCGCAGGAGATCTATGCCAAGCCGGCGACCATGTATGTCGCCGATTTCATCGGCTCGCCGCCGATGAACTTCATGCGCTTCACCTCGGGCCTGAAAAGCGGCGACAAGTCGATCCTGCTCGACGGCGTCGATGTCGCCGTTCCTGAGATCCACCAAGACATGGCCGAAAGCCAACTGGCGCTCGGCGTCCGGCCGGAGCATATCCGCTTCAGCGACGCCTCGGCGCTGCGCGGTGCCGTCTATGGCAGCGAATATCTCGGCACTAACCAGGTCGTGGCTGTGGAAACCCAGGGCGGCCTGATCAAGGCCCGCGTTCCCGCCAATCGCAGCTTCCAGATCGGCGAAAGGGTCGGCCTCGAATTCAACCCGGCGAAACTCGCGCTCTTCGACTGCACATCGGGCCGTGCCGTACCGTCCTCGCTCTATCAGGAGACCCGGCATGGCTAATGTCGTCCTCAGGAACCTCGCCAAGCGCTTCGGCGACACCCAGGCTTTGGCCGACCTCGATCTTTCGATCCGCGACGGCGAGTTCGTCGTGCTGCTCGGTCCCACAGGCGCCGGCAAGACCACGACGCTGCGGCTGATCGCCGGCCTCGAAAAGCCCGACAGCGGTGGCATCGAGATCGGCGGCCGCAATGTCGCCGCCGAAGCGCCCGCCGAACGCGACGTCGCCTTCGTCTTCCAGCAATATTCGCTCTATCCGCATATGACGGTTTACGAGAACCTCGCCTTCCCGCTGAAGGCGCCGGTCCGCAAACTCAGCACTGCGGAGATCGACCGGCGCGTGCGCGAAGTCGCGCGCATGGTCCGGATCGACCACAAGCTGGAGAACCGCTCTACCAGGCTTTCCGGCGGCGAGATGCAGCGTGTCGCGATCGGCCGGGCGCTGGTGCGCCGGCCGGCGATCTACCTGATGGACGAGCCGCTGTCCTCGCTCGACGCCAAGCTGCGCGCCGAACTGCGCCTGGAGCTCAAGCGTATCCAGAAGGAACTGGGCTCGACTTTACTCTATGTCACCCACGACCAGGTGGAAGCCATGACCATGGCCGACCGCATCGGCATCGTCGCCGAGGGACGGCTGATGCAAGTGGGAACGCCGCGCGAAATCTACGGCAATCCCGCCAACCTGCATGTCGCCGCCCGCCTCGGCCAGCCGCATATCAACCTTCTGCCGGCGGACCTGCTCCCGGGCGGTCAGCCGCCGGCCGGCACGAAAACCGTCGGCGCCCGCACCGAACATCTTGATATCGTCGTCGGCAAAGATGCCAACGCCGAGATCGACTGGATCGAACATCTGGGCGACCAGAACCATCTGCACATCAGGGTCCGCGATCCCAGGCAGGCCGCGCGGGAACACAAGCTCGTCACACTTGCGGATCCATATCTGGCGATTGCGCCGGGCGACCGGATCAGCCTGACGCTACGTGATCCGCTTTATTTCGATGTGGCTGGACAGCGCCTGTCCTGACCGGCAAACAGACTTGATGATGGCATGAAAAACAAACAGACGGGTCTCAATCGATGAAACACTTCTTCAACCGCAGGGAAAACATCGTCACCGAAGCCTTGGACGGTCTGCTTCTGACGAGCAGCAAGGGTCGTCTTGCCCGCCTCGACAGCTTTCCCGACATCAAGGTGATCCTGCGCGCGGACTGGGACAAGTCGAAGGTGGCGATCATATCCGGCGGCGGCGCCGGCCATGAGCCCTCCCATGCCGGCTTCGTCGGTAAGGGCATGCTGACGGCTGCCGTATCCGGCGAGATTTTCGCCTCGCCGAGCGTCGATGCCGTGCTGACGGCGATCCGCGCCGTGACCGGCGAAAAGGGCGCCCTGCTGATCGTCAAGAACTACACTGGCGACCGGCTGAATTTCGGCCTCGCCGCCGAAAAGGCGCGCACCGAAGGTTTCGACGTTGAAATGGTCATCGTCGCCGACGACATCGCCATCCCCGAGATCAACCAGCCCCGCGGTGTCGCCGGCACGCTCTTCGTCCACAAGATCGCTGGCTATCATGCCGAAAGGGGCGAGGACCTGAAGACGGTCGCAGCCCATGCCGCCGCGGCAGCCGGCGACATCGCCTCGCTCGGTATGTCGCTTTCCACCTGCAGCGTACCCGGTCAGGCGCATGAGGACCGTCTCGGCGAGAACGAGGGCGAACTCGGCCTTGGCATCCATGGCGAGCCCGGCGTCGAACGCATCACTTTGCAGCCGGTCGCCGATATCGTCGCCACCATGGTGGCGCGCCTGTCGCCTGCGCCGCGCGAAGGGGCAAGCCACGCCCTCCTCATCAACAATCTCGGCGCCGTGCCGCCACTTGAAATGACCGTCATTGCCAATGCCGTGCTGTCCTCGCCGCTTGGCCGCCGCGTCCGGCTGATCATTGGCCCGGCGCCGATGATGACCGCGCTCAACATGAACGGCTTCTCGCTGTCGCTGATCCGGCTGGACGCCGTGCGTGAGGCCGCGCTAACGGCAGCGGTCGAACCGCATGCCTGGATGCCGGCCGTCGAACGCCACGAGATCCAGATCATCGCCGCACCGAGAACATCAGCCGGATTGAACGGCGCGAACGGCGCAGCTGGAGATGACGCCCACAACCGGCGCCTGATCACGGCACTCTGCGAACATCTGATCTCGCAGGAAAGCGAACTCAACCGGCTGGATGGCCGCGTCGGCGACGGTGATACCGGCTCGACGGTGGCGACGGGCGCCCGCAGCGTGCTGGCCCGCCTCGACACACTGCCGCTCGACCGGCCGGCCGCAACCCTTGCCTCGCTTGGCGATATCCTCGGCACCAGCATGGGCGGATCGAGTGGCGTGCTGCTATCGATCTTCTTCACCGCCGCAGCAAAGGCGATGGCTGACAAGGCCGATATATCAGCAGCCCTTCTTGCCGGGCTCGACAGGATGACGTTCTATGGCGGAGCCGGAGTCGGCGACCGGACGATGGTCGATGCGTTGTCGCCTGCCCTGCAGGCGCTCGCATCCGGCGATGTCGCCGCCGCGGCAAAGGCTGCGGCAGCGGGGGCGGAGTCGACGAAGGCGATGACGAAGGCGAAAGCCGGACGCGCCTCCTATGTCGGCGAAAGGGATCTGGCGGGCGTTGCCGATCCCGGCGCCGTCGCGGTTGCCGGCGCGTTCGGTGTGGCGGCAAGCCTCGCCTGACCGATGTGACGTTTGAAAGCCCGCGGGAGGCGCGGCGACTAGGAGGATGGCAGTGCAGGCGGAACCGGTGCTTGTGGCAGGATTGATCGAGGTGTGCCGCGCGACGATCGCGGCAAACAGCGATCACCTCTGCGCGCTCGATCGCGCCATCGGCGATGGTGATCACGGAACCAACATGCGGCGCGGCTGTGAGGCAGTGAGCGCCGAAGGCGAAAGCCTGTCCAGCCTGCCCTTCCCCGACGCCATGGAAAAGATCGGCCTGACGCTGGTGATGAATGTCGGCGGTGCCGCCGGGCCACTCTACGGCACGCTGCTGATGGAGATCGGCCGCGAGCTTCGCAAAAGCAACGAGAAAGCCGATTTTTCCCTCGTGCTGAAACAGGCAATCGACGCCGTCGCAAGGCGCGGGCGGGCGCATGCCGGCGACAAGACGCTGCTCGACGTGCTCTATCCCGTGCATGCCGCGCTGGAGAAGCGGTCTCCACTCGGTGACGTCGCCCGCAAGGCCGAACGTTCTGCCAGCCGCACGGCTGACATGAAGGCGATGCGCGGGCGCGCGGCCTATCTCGGCGACCGCTCGATCGGCCATGTCGATCCCGGCGCGTCGAGCTGCGCGCTGCTGACCACGGCGATCTGCCGCTATCTCGGGGAGCATCGTCCGCAATGAATGGAAAGACCGCAAATGTGGGTATCGTGATCGTCTCCCACTCGCCGCTGGTGGCAAGGGGGATCGCCGATATGGTGCGACAGATGGTGGGCGACAGCGTGCCGCTCGCCTGGTCGGGCGGCAATGTCCATGGCGAACTCGGCACCGATGCCGGCGGTATCCTCAGGGCGATCGAGGCCGCTTGGTCCGATGCCGGCGTCGCCGTCTTCGTCGATCTCGGCGGTGCTGAAACGAACAGCGAGATGGCGATCGAAATGCTGGGCCTTCCCCGCGCAGCCCTCGTCTCCATCTGCAACGCGCCTTTGGTTGAAGGCGCCGTCATCGCCGCCGCCGAGGCGTCGGGGGGCGCTTCGCTGGCCAAGGTCGTCGCCACAGCCGAGGAACTGTCCCCCTGATGACAACAGGATTGCGTAGTGAAAAACAGGAGCCCGATCCATTGCATGTGAATTGCCAGACGGAGGTAGAAGTCAAGCACGGCGTCGGGCTGCATGCCCGCCCCTCCGTCACCTTCACGCGGCTTGCCAAGTCCTTCCCCTGTTCGATCGAGATCGCCGTCAACGGCAGCGATGTCTGGCTGAACGGCAAGAGCATCATCAAGATCATGGGCGCGCGAATCCGAAAAGGGTCGATCCTTAGAATACGGGCCGACGGCATTCTCGCCGAAGAGGCGATCCGCGCCCTGAAGGAACTCATCGAGCGCAACTTCGATGAGGAAAAGAAACATGGCCGAACCGCTTAGACTGCAAGCCAAGAGCGCATCCCCGGGCATCGCATCCGGCCCGGCCTTTCTCGCGGAGGAGCCGAAGGCTCCTTCCGCTGCCGAGCAGCCCGACACCGCCCCTGCGTCCCGAGCCGTCGGGGGATACGGTGCGCTGGAGAAGGCGATCGACATCTCGATCAGCGAACTCGAGCACCTTGCCGATGGAGCCGACGCCGAAAGCCGGGATATCATCGATTTCCAGATCGAGGTGCTGCGCGATCCCTCGATCGCGGAAGCGACCGGCGCACGCCTGGAAGCCGACGAGAATGTCGTCTTTGCCTGGGTCGCCACCCTCGACGCCTATATCGGCGAACTCGAAGCGGCCGACGAGGAGCAGATGCGGGCACGCGCCGTCGATATTCTCGACATCAAGAACCGCGTGCTCGGCGCGCTCGCCGGCACCCCGATTGCCGATTTCCCGCCCGGCTCGGTCTTCGTCGGCAAGGACATGGAGCCGAGCCGCTTTCTCGCCCATGACTGGTCGAAAGGCGGCGGCATCGCGCTGTTCGCAGGCAGCACCGCCGGCCATGTCGCCCTGCTCGCCCGGGCGAAATCGGTGCCGATGGTGATCGGCACAGGCCGCTTTTCAGCCGCAGACGGAGATCCTGTCAGCGTGGATGGCAACGCCGGTGCGGTCATCCTGCAGGCGGGCAGCATGCTGATCCCACCGCTCGTGCCTGCACAAGAACCCGCCGGCGACACGCAAACCACCGGCGGCGAGTTGCGCACGGCGGACGGCGTGCCGATCCTGTTCTCGATCAACATCAACGATCCCGCCGAGATCGATGCGCTCGATCCGGCAACGGCAGGCGTCGGCCTGATGCGCTCGGAATTTTCGATAACCTCAGTGGCCGATGCCGCCAATGAGGAACAGCAGTTGGCGATCTATCGCCGCGTGCTGGAGCAGGCAGGCGACAGGCCGGTAACGATCCGCATGCTCGATATCGGCGGCGACAAGCCGCTCCCCGGCCTGGAAGATCTGCCGGCTCTTGCCTCGGGCCTACGCGGCATCCGACTGCTGCTTGCCCGGCCGGAAATCGCCCGCGTCCAAGCCCGCGCCCTGCTGCGCGCCGCCGTCTTCGGTAGGCTGTCCGTAATGCTGCCGATGGTGACCTTTCCCGACGAAATCGACAGGATGCGCGACATCTTCCGGGAGGAAGCCGAAAAGCTCGGCCGCCGCGCCCTGCACCACCGAATGCCGCCGATCGGCATGATGGTGGAGGTACCGGCTGCCGCTTTGATGCTCGACACCTTCGGATCTGCGGCGTTCTTCTCGTTCGGAACCAACGATCTTACCCAGTATCTCGCCGCCTCCGCCCGCGACGATATCGATGCCGATACCGGCAAGGCAGCACCCGCCGTGCTCCGGCTGCTTGCCCAGGCGGTGAAGCTGACCGCCGGCAAGCCAGTCAGCATCTGCGGCGACATGGCCGGCAATCCGCACTATCTGCCCGGCCTGCTCGCCGCCGGTCTTAGGCATTTTTCCGTGGCGCCGGCCCGGCGTCCCGCGATAAGATCGGCGATCATCGGCCTCAACGCCGATGGCACAAGGGCAGCCGGAGAGTAGAATGGCGCGCGAAGACACCGAAGACGCCATTATCGCCTACAAGTCCATTCTGGCGCAGATCATCGACAACAGGCCATCCGGCACGCGCCAGCGCCTGGCGACGGCGCTTGGAAAACATCGCAGCTTCGTCACCCAAATCACCAGCCCGACCTATGCGACGCCGCTGCCGGCGCGCCATCTCGCCACGATCGTCCGCGTCTGCCATTTCAGCGCCGCCGAACAGGAGCGCTTTCTCGAAGCCTATCAGGCCGCCCATCCCGGCAAGCTGCCGGACCTCGGCCATTCCGAGAAATTGCGGCACCTTTCGCTGATGGTGCCCGACTTCGGCGATGACAGGAAAAACCGCCTATTGGAAGAGGCGATCTCCGATCTGGTGCAGAAGATCGTCGCGATTTCAGGGGCGAGTGAGCAGTGAGTAGTGAGCGGGTTGACGTGACGTAATGCTTTTGGCCTTGGGAGGGGCTTGATGAAGAAATTCATGAACACTGCGGAAACCATGGTCGCCGAAAGCGTCGAAGGCTTCGTGCGCGCCCATGAGGCCTTCGTAGTGTTCGGCCCCGAGCGCAGGTTCATCCGCCGTCGCCATCTCACGCCTGAAAAGGTGGCGCTTATATCAGGCGGCGGCGCCGGTCATGAGCCGATGCATATCGGCTTCGTCGGCCACGGCATGTTGGATGCCGCCTGCGTCGGCCATATCTTCACCTCTCCCACACCGAGCCAGATCATCGCCGCCATCGAAGAGGCCGATACCGGCGCCGGCTGCCTGCTCGTGGTCAAGAATTACGACGGCGATCTGATGAATTTCGAAATGGCGATCGAGATGGCCGGCGACCGCCACAACATCGACATGGTCGTCGTCAGCGACGATATCGAGACATCAAGGTCCGGCGAAGGCAATGGCCGGCGCGGCGTTGCCGGAACGCTGATCGTCGAAAAGCTCCTGGGTGCTGCGGCCGAACGCGGCATGTCGCTTGCCGAATTGAAGCAGCTTGGCGAAGGATTGAACACCCGCATCCGCTCGATGGGTGTCGCGCTGAACGGCGTGACGGTGCCGCAGACCGAGCGCACGACATTTTCGCTTGGGCCGGGCGACATGGAAATGGGCGTCGGCATCCATGGCGAGCCCGGCCATGCCAGGCAGCCCTTCGCCGCCTCCGACGCCATCATCGGCCATCTCTGCGAAACCATCGCCGGCGATATCGCGGTGGCGCCGGGTACCCGCGCACTGCTCTTCGTCAACGGCCTCGGCGGCACGCCGCCGGCTGAACTCTACCTCGCCTATAATGGCGCCCGCCGCTTCATCGAGGAAAGAGGCATCCCGATCGAGCGCTCACTTGTGGGAACCTACGTCACCTCGCTCGACATGCAGGGACTGTCGGTCACCCTTGCCTTGCTGACCGACGAGGAGATCGCGCTCTGGGACGCGCCGGTTGCGACGGCGGCTTTGCGTTGGCCGTGACGGCATCCCGAGGGTGTCAGAGGTAAAGCGCTGCCATCTTTCGCCAGGCGCCGGCGCGGTGGGCGCGTCCGTCCCAGACATACAGCTGATGGCCGATATTCTTTTCGCCGAGCAGCCGGCTGAGATAGCGGTTGTTGCCGAGGAAAGGGTCGGCGTCGCCGATGGTGAGAACGATGTCGCGCTCACGCAGCCTGTCGAGCCGCCAGTCGCTGCCGAGCCCTGGAAGAAAATGCGCCGGCGTGTGGAAATAGACGCTGTCATCGTAATAGCCGTCGAACAGGTCGCCGAAGGATTCCACCTTCGTCGTCAGGTCGTAACGGCCGGAAAAGGCGACGAGCTTGCGAAAGAGATGCGGATGGCGAAAGAACAGGCTCGCCGCCTGGAAGGCCCCGAGGCTGCAGCCATGCACGATGGTGCAGTCATGTGGATTTTTCGTCGCCATCAGCGGCAGCACCTCGTTGAGAATGTAATCCTCAAGGGCACCATGCCGGCGGATGCGCTCGGCGGGGTGACGGTGAAAGCCATAGAAGGTCTCTGCCGCCAGGCCCTCGATGCAATAGAGCTGGAGATGGCCAGCTTCCAGCTTGTCGGCGAGACTCGCGACCAGGCCGAGCTGTTCATATTCGAAGAAACGCCCGTCTCGCGTCGGAAAGACCAGCACCTTGGCGCCGGCATGGCCGAACACCAGCATCTCCATGTCTCGATGCAGCCGCTGACTATACCAGCGCAGATATTCGCGGTTCATGGCACCCTGAAAAACTGTCTCACCTTGTCGCGGAGAACCGCCTCTTGCTCAGCGCTGCCAGGATAGTCGAAATGCCCCGCATCCAGGATGAAGATTTCATTAAATTTTGGTATCGCATTCGCGACAGCGAACTGGCAGGGTGGCGCGACGGCAGGATCGAAAAGGGCGACGGCCGTCAACATCGGCACCTTGATCCGGCTGGCGGCGGTCGCCGCATCGTAGAAGCGCAGCGTTTCCAGCACGTTTCCATGTTCAGCCTGATATTCCTGCACCGATTCCGCACTGCCGACGCTCGGCAGCATCAGCCGCAGCGGCTGATGCCCGAAACTCGGCAGCGCCAGATGGCCGCGATCGATGCGCTCGTCGTAGGCGATCGCCATTGCTCCGACACCGCCGCCAAAGCTGATGCCGCTATAGCCGATATACCCTGAAAGCCAGGGATAAAGTGCCGTAAGCGTCGAAACAGCGAGCCAGATATCCTCGACGCAGCCGCCGATAATATAGGCCTCCGGTGTGTCGATGTCGTGCAGCACATGCCAGGACGGGTTCTCGGAGATCGGCGGATGGGCGCTGAGCGACAGCCCGCGGCAGCAGGGAAATATGAGCGCCGTTTCTCTGACCGGTAGATCGAAATCAGGACCATCCCGCCCGCCGTAACCGTGCCCGACGACGAGGCCGCGCCGCACCTGCCCTTCCCGCGGCAGGAGCAGCCAGCCGCCGATCCGGAACTCGCCGGTCGAGAGATAGACGAGGTCGAGCACATGCCAGTCGGGATGGGTGATCCGGCTGCGGGAAAGCACCGGCTGCGGATCGACCGTCAGCGCCTCGAGATAACGCGCCTTCCAGAACACATCGAAACCCTCAGGGGCTTCGGGCGGCTCGACCGCAAGAAGCTCGTCAAGCTTCATGCCGTAGGTTGGATCGAAGGCGAAGGGATGTGTCGTCGGAATAGTCATCCAAGGCTTGTCTCGTGAAAAGGCCGGCGGCGCAAGACTCTGCCTTAGCCAGCCGATAAACCTTACCGACACTCGGACACCTTTACGCGGCGTCAGTCGCCTCGTATCGCCCGGATGTGACGAAGAGCCTGCGGCCAACGGCACGCGCAGCCTCCAGATGAGCGGTCGCATGGTCCGGTCCGGCTTCGAACAGCACCTCTGATGTCACGACCCGGGCGCCGCAATAGTCGAAGATCCCATGATCGATTTGCGTCTTCATCGCGCCGAAATAACCGTGCCGCGCATAGGTCCTGACATCAGCGCCGCCGAGGCCGACCAGATGCACCGGCAGTCGGCCAAGCCGCTTCACCAGCCTAGCATCCGCGCCGTAGTCGTAAGCCCAGCCATTGGTGAAGACCCGGTCGATCCATCCCTTGAGCAGCCCCGGCATCGACCACCAATAGACGGGATAGACGAGCACCAGCGCATCGGCGCGATCGATTCTTGCCTGCTCGGCGGCAACATCGGCGGGCAACACCCCTTCCCTGAGATGCAGGGCGATATCGGCAGCACTGAAGCGAGGATCGAAGGCCTCGGCCGCAAGATCGGCGATCTCGAAGGAATGGCCGGCATCGGAAAGAGTGATGCCCTCGGCGAGATGCGCAGCAACGCCATGGGTAAGCGACCGGGGATCGGGATGCGCGACGACGATGAGCGCGTGCATGCAGAAAACTCCCGTTGAATGATTGCGGACGGAAGTCGCGGGCTGTATACCTTTGGTAAGCTACTTTCAGTAAGTTACTTTTGGTATATAGCGATGTCAAGCGCCGAAACAACAGGTCAGCCGACCAATCCGCAACCGCGCCGCCGCCTGTCGCGGCAGGATCGGCATCGCCAGTTGCTCGACGTCGCTTGGCAGATCGTCCGTGACGAAGGAACGGAAGCGCTGACCCTCGGCCGGCTTTCAGAGCTGGCGGGCGTAACGAAACCCGTGGTCTATGATCATTTCGAAACCCGCCCCGGCCTGCTCGCAGCGCTCTACCGCGAATTCGACGCCCGCCAGACGGCTGTGATGGACGCAGCCCTTGCGGCAAGCCAGCCGTCGCTCGCCGACCGGGCCACAGTCATCGCCACCTCCTATGTCGACTGCGTGCTTCTTCAGGGCCGCGAAATCCCCGGTGTGATCGCAGCACTTGCCGGCTCGCCGGAACTCGAAAGGATCAAGCGCGAATACGAAGCGGCCTTCATCGAGAAATGCCGCATCGCGCTTTCGCCCTTTACCGGTGCCGGCACGATCGCCGCAGCCGGCCTCTGGGCCATGCTCGGCGCCGCCGAAGCCCTCTCTTATGCCGCCGCGTCGGGCGACATCACCGCCGTCGAGGCAAAGAACGAACTCTTCGAAACCATCGTCGCGATGGTGGCGAGAAGTATGGGCGGCGGCACGCATCCCGATCACCTGCGCAATACGGCCGGCCTCGCATCGAGATGATCCGGCGGGGATACCTGTATCGAATCCACCGCCCGCTTCGTCATGGAACTCGGTTATTTCGCGACCCTGGCGAGCGACGCGACGGCCGCCTTCTCGCACCTAATGATGCATGCTGCGCACAAGCCGAACGGCCCGACCTACGCCCATGCTATTCTGACGACGGCCGAACTCATCGAAGTCTTGCCCAAGGCGTCTGCTTCAAAGGACAATGCCATGACCATGCTCTTCAAAATGCTCACAAGTGCCGGCTCGGAATCCCCGAACCGCGACCGGCGCAGGTTCCTGACCACCGCGGCGATCGGGATCGCCGCCGTGGGCGCGACCAGCCTGTTTCCGTCCTATCCGGCATCGGCTGCCACGGGAGATGCGATCCGCCCGTTTCGCGTCGACACTCCCGAGGCGGACCTCCTCGACCTTCGCCGGCGCGTGCTGGCAACACGCTGGCCCGAACGCGAGACGGTCGACGACCAGACGCAGGGCATACAGCTCGAAAAGATCAAGCCGCTCGTCGATTATTGGGGCACCGGCTACGACTGGCGAAAGGCGGAAGCGAAGCTGAACGCGCTGCCGCAATTCATCACCGAGATCGACGGCCTAGACATCCACTTCATTCACGTCCACTCGAAACATCCGAATGCCCTGCCCGTCATCATCACCCATGGCTGGCCGGGATCGGTATTCGAGAACCTCAAGATCATCGGCCCGCTCACCGATCCGACCGCTCATGGCGGACGCGCCGAAGATGCGTTCGACGTGGTCATTCCGTCGATGCCGGGCTACGGCTTCTCCGGCAAGCCGACCGGCACCGGTTGGGGGCCGGACCGCATCGCGCGGGCCTGGGCAGAACTGATGAAGCGCCTCGCTTACAGCAGCTACGTCGCCCAGGGCGGCGACTGGGGCTCGCCGGTCTCCGGCGCGATGGCACGGCTCGCGCCACAAGGTCTGCTCGGCATCCACATCAACCTGCCGGCTGTCGTGCCGCCCGAAGTTGCCGCGGTGCTCGCCGCTGACGGGCCAGCGCCGCAGCGACTCTCCACCGAGGAACGCGCGGCGTTCGATGCCCTCAGCGCCGCAGCCAAGATGGGGAACAGGTCCTATGCCACGATGATGGGCACGAGACCGCAGACGATCGGCTACGCCATATCGGATTCCCCGGCCGGCCTTGCGGCATGGACGCTCGGTCATCCAGGCTTCACGCACTGGACCTACGACAGCAGCGATCCCGAAAAGTCTCCCGACGAGGTGCTCGACGACATCACGCTTTACTGGTTGACCAACAGCGCCGCTTCCTCGGCCCGGATCTACTGGGAATATGGCGGCGGGCGCAGTCCCGTCCTTGCGGCCGGGGAGAAGACCTCCAAGATCGCGCTTCCGGTCGCCATCACCGTCTTTCCTGGGGAGAGCTATCAGGCCCCGGAGACATGGGCCCGTCGCGCCTATCGCAACCTTATCTATTTCCACAAGGTCGACAAGGGCGGCCACTTCGCCGCCTGGGAGCAGCCCGAGCTCTTCTCCGCCGAGCTTCGAGCAGCGTTCAGGCCGCTGCGCCGGTGACCAGCCGGCGAACGGCCCTGCCGCTTTCCGGCCTCGGCATCAGTCCGTATTCTGCCCCGCCGCCGTGAGGATCAGCTTTGTGATCTCGTCCGGGTGGGAGATCAACGACAGATGGCTGGCCTGGATTTCAATGGTCTTCGCCCCCATGCGCTTGGCCATGAAGCGTTCGAGATCGGGATTTATCGTCCGATCCTCGGTCGAAACGGCATACCAGCTCGGCTTCGAACGCCAGGCAGCCTGTGTCGTCTTGCCGGTCAGCAGCGCCTTTTGAAATGGCTGCTGCACGGCATAAAGCACTTTGGCCTTCGCCTCCGGCAGGTCGCCGGCAAAATCACGCAGGAATGCTTCCTCGCCCAGCCGACCTTCGTCGGCGTCGAAGACGATGCCGGCGGACGCCGGCGGCGTCGGGAAGGTTTTGGCGAGAGCGGTATAATCCTCACCTGCATCCGGCGCCCGCGCCGCGACATAGACGAGCGCCGAAACGTCAGGGTGCACGCCGGCCTCGGTGACCATCATGCCGGAAAACGAATGCCCGACCAGAACCGTCGGGCCATCCTGTCGGTCGAGCACCCGCTTCACGGCAGCGACGGCCTCGGGCAACGTCGTCAGCGGGTTCTGCACCGCCGTGGCGTTGAGCCCGGCCGCCTGCAGGCGGGCGATCACCTCGGTCCAGCACGAGCCGTCGGCAAACAGCCCGTGCGCCAGCACGACGTTGCGCGCCTTAACGGCAGAGGGTGTCGCGGCCATGCCGCGGGTGGCAAGCAGAGAAGCGGCGGCGCCGGCAACAAGGGCAGCCGAGAAAGTCCGTCTGTTCATCATCATGATCTGGTTCCTTGTGCGTCCAGGAATTGAAGGATCGAAAGCATGTCGGCTCGGGACCGAAGAACCGAAGCCAAGTCAAAATCGGTTGGTCTGTGATGCCGTGTCGGAACAGTTCGCTTTGCCCGGCGCGATGCGCTGGCCTTCGTCGCGTTGCGGTTCCCGTCGTATTCAAATCGGTATTGGAAGCGGCTTCGTGTATGCAGAAGCCTGCTTGCTGGAGATTTATGTATTCCCATCTGATATAAAGTCAATTATTGAATACGTAACACCTTCGTGATGCTATCAGTGTATACGCCTAGCGGCACGTCAATCGCATTTGCATACACAATCGATCGAGCCGTCGATGCTGAAACAGATCGGAGATAACGGAAATGGCGAGTGGTTTCGAAACCGAGGATGACGGCGATGATCGCGGGTTGCTCTCCGACCGCATTCGCAACGCCCTGACGGACGAGATCGCCACCGGCACGCTGGCGGCGGGCGCAGCGTTGGACGAACAGCAGCTTGCCGATCGCTTCGGCGCCTCCCGCACGCCGGTTCGCGAAGCGCTGCGTCAGCTGGCGGCGGGCGGCCTCGTCGAGCTTCGCGCCCGGCGCGGCGGCGTCGTTGCCCGTATGACACCGGAGCGCATCATGGAGATGTTCGAGACGGTGGCCGAGATCGAGGCCATTTGCGTCAGGCTCGCCACCTACCGCATGACACCGCTGGAACGCAGCCATCTGATCGAACTGCACGACCTCTCAGAGTCGATCGTCGAGACCGGCGATTTCGATGCCTATGACAGCTTCAACCGCCAATTCCATGAAGCCATCTATCACGCCACCCACAATAGCTTCCTTGCCGAACAGGCGATCGCCGTGCGCAACCGCCTGAATGCCTTTCGGCGCACGCAGCTGCGCCAGGGCGAACGGCTCCGCCGATCCCGGGACGAACACGAGGCAATCATGCAGGCGATCGCCGAAGGCGACGGCGAGATGGCATCCCGGCGCATGCGCGCCCACATGCTGAACGCCGCCACCTCGCTCAGCCGTTTCATCGAAACCAACAAGCCGGGGGGAGTTTGACGTTCCTACGGCACGGGGCAGCGGTATTTATAGGCGATCAACGTCGTCATCAGCTCGTCGCCGGTGGCCTCGCGAATGCCGGGATTCTCTTCCAGGAATGTACACAACGTATTGCCGATTGCTTCCGCGGTCGTTCCAACCGGCACACAGACGTTTACCCCAACGGAGTTGGCAAAATACGCCGAGTTCACCATTGCTTTCGGCGCAGGAACGACTTCAGTGAAAATACGGCGGGCCAGATACTCGTCCCGGTTCCACTTGTCCAACCAACCCGCGACATATCCGACGACAAACTGCCGGGAGCCGCCGCAATCAGAATAAAGCAGGTCACCGCTGGAAAATCCGGCAGGAATCTTTGCTGAAACCGTTGCCAACAGGGTGGCGATAAGAATGCCCGACATCACATCTCCAAAGCTCGCGATGGCGGAGCTTTGATCGGGAAAGTGTCGGAAATTAGCTTCAAACGTGTCATCTTTTTTGCTGCAACTAAAAACAAAATGGCCGCTAATCTCACGTCAGCCTCAATCGAACCGACTGACCTCAAGCCCGCTGCCGACCGGCAGCAGCACGCTTGATATCCCTGGCTTGGCACGGACAGCCTCACCATAGCGTTTGAGATCATCGCCTCCCGGGCGCAGCATGTTGTCGGCGACAATGATCGCGCCTGGATTGAGCTTGGGGTAGAAGGCTTCGAGGCAGGGAACGTAGAGATCCTTCCACAGATCCACCAGCACGAAGTCGATGCCGGAGGAAAGCGCGCCGATCATCTGGACGGCATCGCCGACCTTGAATTCCACATGCTCGGCGAGCCCTGCCTTGACGGCCATGTCTCGTGCGTAGCCAGACTTGTAGTCGTGCATTTCCATGGTGATCAGCCGCCCGCCGGAAGCGCGCGCGGCTTCCGCCAGCCATATCCCGGAATAACCGAAGGAGGTGCCGAGTTCGAGAATGGTCGGGCTCTTGAGGCTCTTGGCGAGGATATTGATGAACTGCCCGGTCGCGGGCCCGACCGCGCGCAGCCGCTGATCCTGTCCTCCATCGCGGCCGCCCGGAGGCAGCTCGCGCGGGCTGTTATGCTCCGTCTCGATCATCGCGTGATAGATGTCGAGCACGTCCTGGATTCGGCTGTCCATTGTCTTCTCCATAACCGCTGATCGGCCGATCATTGCCCAACCGGAACGGCACCGGAAAGTTAAACTTTGGCAATCATCGCCATTGCTGGCTCCCTTGCTGTTGCACATGCCGCCGCCGTCGGCTACATCATGCCGTCAATGGTCGGGTCACCCGGCCACGTAAGCGTTAACGTCACTCAACGCGTATGATCGAACGGCTTTGCGGCTTCGATCTGCGCGACTGTGTCCTGCGGATCGAGTTTCAGAAGCCCCGGAAGGACACATGGATAACAATCAATTCAAAGATCAAGCTTCATCGACCCCTGGCATCGAGCGGATTCGCCACGACACGCGGCGGCGCTTACTGACAGTCGAAAGCGTCGTCGATATCACTCCGAGCATGCGCCGGGTCGTATTGGCAGGTGACGATCTCGCCGATTTCATCAGTCTCGGTGCTGACGACCACATCAAGATCTTCATTCCCACTGCCGATGGTGGAGAAGAGCGCCGTGACTACACGCCGCGCCGCTATGACAATGCCGAGCGGAGATTGACCATCGACTTTGCCTTGCATGAGGCAGGTCCGGTGACGAAATGGGCGATCGACGCCAACCCGGGCGACAGGCTCGAGATCGGCGGACCAAGAGGCTCCGCCGTAGTCTCGAAGACCGTAAAACGATGGCTGCTGATCGGCGACGAAACAGCACTGCCGGCGATCGGCCGCCGGATCGAGGAAATCGGCGCCGGAACCGTCGTCACCACAATCGCAGCCGTCACCGGCCCGTTGGAAGAGCAGACCTTCGAGACATCGGCCGAGCTGCACCTCCACTGGGTGCACCGGCCGCTTTCGCAGGCAACCGATGCCGCAGCACTGCTGAAACTGTTGAGTACGGTCGATGTCCAGCCGGAGACCTTCATCTGGGTCGCGGCGGAAGCCTCGGTGACACGCGATATCCGCGCCTACCTGCTGGAACGAGGTTGCCCGCTCGGCTGGATCAAGGCTTCCGGCTACTGGGTCTTCGGCAAGGCCGATACGACCGAGAAATTCGGCTAGGACCAACCTCGCATTCCGGATTCCATTTGGTGATGAGCTCTGACTCCCTTCGTTCCGGATTTTATGATCCGGAACGATCAGATGGATGTGAAGAGGTATGAATTGAGCGAAGTCTCGGCAGCCTCTGCCGGAACGCTGCGGCAGGTGGAAGAGCGTCAGCAACTGTAGGCACCGGGCGCCAGCCACCGACTTATTGAAAGAGGAGATCGACCACGCGGCGGGCAGAGCCCAATGCAAGCGTCCAACCCAGCATGCCGTGACCGGCATTGATGTAGAGACCTTTGATGTGTCGGGAGGCGGCGATAATGGGTTTGGAGGTCGGCGTCATCGGCCTCTCGCCCGACCATCTCATCAGTTCGTCCGAACGCTCGAAAAGGTCGGGCAGCACAACAGACGCGGCCAGCCTCAGCGTCTCGAAACGTCCGGCATCAAAGCCGGCCCCAGAACGCTCGATATCTGCCAGTCCGGCGACACGAAAACGGTCGCCGATGGCTGCAAAGGCAAGCTTTCGCTTGACGTCTGTCAGGCTGATACTTGGTGCAAGGCCAGTTCTTGGAACGGTGAGCGAGTAGCCTCTGATGGGGCGTATGTCTCGGGCCTCGGGCAAATCGGATATGAGGGAACGGATCTGCGGTCCTGCGGCGACGATGGCTGCATCGACGTGAAGCTCATCGCGGTCTTCGAACCTCAGCCCCGTCAGCACGCCTCCCGCTTGGACGAAGCTCGAGACCCTCCTGCCGAAAAGCACCGACACCTGCCGGCGCTCGATCATCCAGGCGGTCAGCTGGCGGCAAAATCCGGCCGCATCGCCGAGGGCATCACCGGGAGTGTAAACGGCCCCGGCAATCTCTCCCTGATACGCGGCGAGCGCAGGCTCGATGTTTTCCGCCTCCACTCGCGTCAGCAGGCGCTGTTCGAAGCCGAGGGCATTCTTGCGCGCGACACTGGAATCGGCGGCAGAAAAACTTTGCCGATCGGCATAGAGGTGCAGTTTTCCGGCGACACGATAGTCGAATTCGATATCGGTTTCCTTAAGCAGGATTGCGAGCTCGTGACGGGATTGCTCGGCAAGGCGCAGGATCTCCTCTGTATTGTTCCACCAACGCCTGAACGGTGTATTGGCAAGGAATTTCAGCCCCCAGCAGAGAAAGTCCCGATCGAGTTGCCAGTGGATCCGGAAGGCTGGATCGCGGCCCATCGCAATGGCTGGCAGATGCTTCAGCAGGGCTGGTGATGCCATTGCGTCACCGTAGGCCCAGGACAGCTGCGCGGCGTTGCCGGCACTCGCCCCCATGCCGGGCTCGCTTGCCGCATCGATAAGTGTCAAATCATGCCCCGCCCGGGCCAGAAGATAGGCCGACGATACGCCGATGACGCCGGCGCCGATCACCGCAACGCGCGCCATCTCAAGCCTCGTCGCCGACGACGGCCGTCAACTCGACTTCAACAGGAACCCCGCGCGGCAGGGATGTTACGCCGATTGCGATGCGGGCATGCGCCCATCGATCCGGGAAGAGCTCTCGGAGCAATTCGGAAGCCCCATCGATGACGGCGCCGTGGCGCTCGAAAGCAGCATCCGCCGCGACATAGCCCGCGAGCCGGACGAAGCCCAGGATGTTGTCAAAGCCGCCCGCAGCCCCTTCCAGCTGCGCAAGCGCATTGAGAAGCGCCCAGCGCGCGCATTCTCGCCCCTCTTCGATGGAGACGGATGCTCCGAGATGTCCCGTCCGCAGCACCACACCATCCTTCAGCGGCACCTGACCGGAAACGGTGATGATGCTGCCGGTCCGCACAGCCCCGGAAAATGCGCCTGGCGGCGAGGATGCTTCCGGCAGAGCAAGCTCGAGCTGTGCCAGCCGTTCGCGTACGCGATTGCTTCCAGCCGATGAAGCATCGTGTGCCTTGCGGACTGCTGCTTCTGCGCTGCGGTCGACGAAGGCCCTCATGATATTCCTGTCGAGTTCGCTCAGCCGGTATTCGGGGTGCCACTGGATGCCCAGGCAAAAGCCGTCCGTGTCCCCTTCGAATGCTTCGATGGTTCCGTCCGGCGCCCGCGCGGCGACACGGAAGCGTCCTCGGCCGGCCAAAGCATGCCGGTGCAGGCTGTTGACGCGTGCCGGCCCCTTCCCCACCCAATCGGTCAGCACGCTGCCTTCCTCGACGATGATCTCGTGCGCCAAAACGTCGGGGATATCTTGCGGGATGTGGGATACGGCCGCGGCCGGCAGCTCGGTTTGAAATTCGCCTCCAAGGCATTCGCCGATCAGTTGCATCCCGTGGCATATGCCGAGAAGCGGCTTGCCCGTTTTCAAGGCCTGCTCGACCAGCTGAGTTTCGAACTGTCTGCGCGCGCCTGTCACCTCAGTCCCCGGCCGCGCACCGGTGAGGACGATGCCATCGGCGAGCGCCAACGCAGATGCCAGGTTCCGGGTGTTATAAGGTAGGATCAACGGAATTCCCCCGGCCTCGGCTATGGCGTCCGCATAGTTGGCACGCACCACATACTCCGTTTCGGTCGGCGCATCGGGCGCCTCGCTAACGTCGGGTGTCATGAGGATCACCGGCCAGCGAGGTTCATGCGATTGCGTTGCATGCCGACGTGCGTTGCCCGTGGCAACGGTCGTTTCAATGGTCATGGTCTTGGCCTTGTGATGACGAGTTAGCGGGCGGCCGAAAGGGCTAGCCGGCGCGAGAGGACCGAGAAAGGCCAGGCTATCGCGAAATAGCAGAGGCCGACGGCAATGTAGATTTGCAAGGGCAGGAAATACTCGGTCGCCATGGACCGCCCGGTGAGGACCAGTTCGTTGACGGTAATCAGCGAAGCGAGAGAAGAATCCTTGAGCAGCGAGACGAAGGTGATGATCATCGGCGCCAGAATGACACGGGCGACCTGCGGCAGGATTATCAGGACGAAGCTCTGGGCCGGGGTAAAGCCCGCGGCCAACGCGGCTTCGCTCTGCCCGGCCGGTATAGCCTTCAGGCCGGCGCGGAAAAGCTCTGCGACCTGGGCCGCGAAACACAACGCCAGGCCCGCAATCGCCGCGCCGAAAGCATCAAGGACAATCCCGACACCCGGCAAGCCGAAATAAATCAGAAACAGAACCGCCAGCAGCGGCACGCCACGCACGATCGTCACATAGAGAGCCGCAAAATACCGCAGCGCTGCGAAACTGGATTTCTGGCAGAGCGAAAGCAGCAGGCCGAAAACGAATGCCAGGGCAAACGCACAAACGGAAAGCAGGGCCGTATTCACCATCGCCCGCAGCAGCAGAGGCAGCCATTCGGCACCATAATCGCCATAGGGCGCCAGGAAAGCACTCATCCTTTCAATCTCCCGTAACGTCTTTCGAGGAACTGCGTTGCCTGCATCAATGGCAGGCTCAGCAACAGGTAGAGTGCCGCCGCCGTCGCATAGATCATTGTTGTCTGGAAGGACGACGTCACCATTGAACGGGCGAAGAACATGATTTCCGGCGCCGCAATGGCCGAGACGACGGATGTATCCTTGAGAAGCTGCACCGCGTAGTTTCCGAGCCCCGGAAGCGCTATCCGCATGGCCTGCGGCGTCAGGATCTCAAAGATGGTCTGGAGTGGGGTCAGCCCTGCAGCAAGCGCCGCCTCCGCCTGCCCGCCAGGCAGCGCGGCGAAACCGGCGCGAAAGATTGCGCAGGTGATCGCCGCCCCGATGAGCCCGAGGCCCAGGATGGCCGCCGTGATCGACGTCAATTTCACGCCGAGGCTGGCAAGCCCGAAGTAGAGGATAAACAGATGCGTCAAGGCCGGCACATTGCAGAGAATCTCGCAGCAGGCATCGATCGCGAGATTGATGAACCTGATCCCGGCAAATTGCCTGAGCAGAGCGAGAAGGAACCCGAAAGCGGCTGCGAACACGAGCGAGGCGATCGTGACGAAAACGGTTACGCCAAGCCCGGCGACGAGCCCCTGGACGACCGAGAAGAATACGGAAAATCCAATCATGACACGCCTAGTGCCGGATCTTGTTGAGAAACGCTTGCGTGCGCGCTTCCCGAGGAGCGGTTATGACCTGGCGTGCCGGGCCGGATTCCACGATCGTGCCGCCGTCGAGAAACAGAACGCGGTCGGCAATCTCGCGTGCAAACGCGATCTCGTGCGTGACGATCAGCATCGTGCGCCCTTCGTCTGCCAGCTCCTCCATCACTTTCAGAACCTCCTGGACCAGTTCGGGATCGAGTGCCGATGTCGGCTCGTCGAACAGCATGAGCTTTGGCTTCTGGGCAAGCGCCCGCGCAATCGCGACGCGCTGTTGCTGGCCGCCGGACAGCTCGAGTGGTGAGGCTTCGGCGCGGTGCGTCATATGGACTTTGGCCAGCATCTCCAAAGCCAGTTCGCGTGCCTCGGCGGCAGGCAGACCGCGCACCTTGCGCGCCGCGATCGCCACGTTTTCCGTCACCGACAGATGCGGCCAGAGATTGAAGAGCTGGAAGACCATGCCCATCTCGGCGCGCTGCGGTGCAAGTTGCCGGTCGCTCATGATACGGCCATTGCGCGTACCGATCCGCTCGCCATCGAGGCGGATCTCGCCGGCACTGGGCTTTTCCAGAAAATTCATGCAGCGCAGACAGGTGGATTTCCCGGAGCCGGAAGGGCCGATCAGGGCAATCTTCTCACCTGGCGCGACGTCGAAATCGATACCTTTGAGAACTTCGATAGGACCATAGCCCTTGCGCAGGCCTGCAACGCTCAGAAGCGCATTCATCGCCGTTTCCTTATGCGATTATATCTACAGCGCCGCGCGTCTTTTCAGACGCGCCAAGGACGCTGTAGCACTTTGAATTGCTGCATAATTTTCTCCTGAAATCGATTCCGATTTAAGGAATTATGCAGTAGGCGAAGAGGGTGGACGAAAGCTGCCGACTGCTGCTTCCGTCCACACGGCCGTTCAGCCGCCAGCTGCGCAGGACGGCAGCTTGTAATCTGCGGGGCGATCGACACCGGCGCGGAAGTTTTGACCCGCAGGCTTGAACCAGACATCCGACGACAATCCGTAGCGGGCGCCGATTTCCTTCATCTCGCAAGTCTTCCACATGTCGGCGATGATGGCGTCCATCTTCTGGCGCAGATCGTCGTTCTTCTGGTTGAGGCCATAAACGACCTGGCCGAGACCGGTCAGCAGCGGAAAATCCGGACTGTTATCGGTGAAGGCGAGGAAGTGCATATTCCAATCGGGGTTCTGCTTGATGGCGTAGGAGATCACCGGCGGATCGCCGATGACAGCGTCGATGCGCCCGGCGATAAGATCGCGCACGGCCGCATCGGAAGTGTCGTAGAGCGAAAGCTGGAGATCTTTGATGCTCTTCAGTTCAGGGACGAACGAAAAGCCGGTGATCGTGCCGATCTTCTTGCCTTCCAGATCGGAAAGCTTGTCCCAGCTCGTCTTCGTCGATTGCATGATGCCGTTCTTGAAGTAGTGGATCGGCTCGGACAGCGTCATGATCTTCGTGCGTTTTTCGGTCCAGCCCATGGTGCCGAGCATGACGTCGACGCGGCCCGACTGAACGGAGGCGATCGTACCCGACCATTCCATGAGGGCAGGCTGAATCTTGAGGCCGAGCTTCTCGGCAATGCGTTGCATGATTTCACCGTCATAGCCTACCAGCTTCCCGTCCTGCCAGCCGGAGCCGGGCATGTCGCCGGTGAAGGCAACCGTCAGCTTGCCCTGCTCGGCAAGTTCGAAAGCATTGGCGATAGATGAAAGGGACATGAAGCTGCCTGCCAGCAGAGCGCACGTCACCATCCTTCTCGAAAGAGAAAGTGCCATTGTTCTGATCCTTGATTTGTTGGTTCCCCGGTCCGGTGGTTTCTGTCCCCGGAAGTCGTGTTCGACGAGAGGAAACTTGACACTGAAGGCTGCGGCTGAATTTTATAAATCGGACATTTTCTTTGAAAAAAGGACATGATGACTCTATCATCGCCACACGCCATGATCACATCCGAGGAACCTTCCGAAATATCTGCCAACGAGCCGGACTATGTGCGCTGGCTCGACGATCTTTGGGCCGAGCGGCTTCTGCTCGCACGCGACCGAAAGGCCGATCTCTCTGTCGGCATTCTCCTCTGGCCGACTTTCCCGATGATGTCGCTGACGGGTATCGTCGAGCCTCTCAGGCATGCGGCGGACTTTGCTGACAATTCCCGTCCATTGCATTGTCGCTGGTCGATCATGGGGGCTCCCGGCCATGCAGCGGTCGCCAGCTGCGGCATCCGGGTTCACGCCGATGCGCCCTACATTAACCCGACCGACTTCGACTACGTCGTCGTTATCGGCGGCCTCCTGCCACATCTGCGCGCCGCACCTAGCAAGCATCGCGACTATCTCAGGGTGGCGGCATCGGCGGGTGTCCCGGTCATTGGCGTTTGTACGGGCGCCTTCATATTGGCGCAGGAGGGACTGCTCGCCGGACGCAAGGCGTGCGTTCATCCCTTTCACGCGGAAGATTTCCGGATTGCCTTCCCGCGTCTTGTCTTCTCCACGCGCGATGACTTCCTGATCGAAAACGGCCGCATTACCGTGCCTGGCGGCGTATCGATCCTGTCGCTGATGACTGAACTCATCCGCACGCATTGCGGACCGGATCGGGCGGCCAAGGCCGTGCACCAGCTTTCGCTCTCGGAGCAGAAGCACATGAGCGCCTTCGATCACGGCCGCGCCACAACATTTCGCCGCACGGAAGATTCGCGCATACAGCGAGCCGTCGTTCTTATCGAGAGTCGGAAAGGCCGCGACGTCTCACCGGAACAGGTGGCCTCTCTGGTCGGCCTGTCACCACGCCAGTTCGCGCGTCTGTTCCAGGACAATATCGGCATGACCCCGAAGCGTTTTATCGTCGAGACGAGATTGCGCTATGGCCGGTTTCTGGTCGAAAATAGCACGCTGCCCATGACGGCGATCGCCTTTGAAATCGGATTCTCCGACTCCGCTCATTTCGCGACCGCTTTTCGCAAGAAGTATGGGAAGCCTCCCAGGAGTTTCCGCTGATCTTTGTCACCACAAACGGCAGGATCGAAAACCGACTTCGACACTATTGCGATTTAATCGGATGCGATTTATATAGATGTCATCGTCAGAAAGCTTGGACAGGATGGACCGATGCCGACATCTAAAGCAGCTAAGGGGCTGGATATGCCTGCGCCCGCCTCCCCGCCAGCAGGCCAGGACGGCAGGAAACTTTCGAATTTCCTGTGCTTCGCGGTCTATTCGGCAAATCTCGCCTTCGGCCGCGCCTATAAGCCGATCCTGGACGAGCTTGGCCTGACCTACACCCAATATATTGCCATGGTGGCTCTCTCCGAAGAGGATGACCAGACCGTCGGCGTGTTGGGGGAAAAGATGTTCCTCGAATCCAACACGCTGACGCCCATCCTCAAGAAGCTGGAGTCGAATGGTTTTATCACCCGTCACCGCGATCCCGCCGACGAACGGCAGGTGCGGGTCAGCCTGACGCCGGCAGGACGCCAACTGGTTGAAACCGATCCCGGCAACGCGCTGCTTGGCGCCATCGGCCTCGGCGACGACTTTCCCGTCGTGCAGAAATCGGTGACGACGCTGCGCGACAACCTGCTGCGGTCAACGCAGGGCGAACCGGGGAAATCGTGATCGCGGCCTCAGTCGCCTGATCCCGCCTGGGTCTACTGCCGCAACGGCCGGAACGCCGTCCTGAGCTCGGCAGTGAAAGCCATCGGCTGTTCCCAGGCGGCGAAGTGACCGCCCTTCGGCAGCCGGTTGTAGTGGATGAGCTTCGGATAGGCCTTCTCCGCCCAGCTCTGCGGCGCCTGGTAGATCTCATCAGGAAAAGCACTGACCGCCACAGGGATCTTGATGCCCCTGGGGTCGAAGAACCCGCCCGACGGATGGTGCGCATTGTCCCAATAGAGGCGTGCCGAGGAGATTGCTGTGTTCGTCAGCCAGTAGAGCGTGACGTTGTCGAGGATATCGTCCTTCGTCAGCCCCTCGGGCTCTCCGTCGAAAACGCGGGCGATCATCCGGTAACTGCGGATGTCGTGATCGAGCATCCACGACGCAAGCCCGACCGGCGAGTCGACGATCCCGTAGAGCGTCTGCGGCCGGTTGTTCATCTCGATGGCATAGCCCAGTCCGTTCTTGTAGAAATCGTCGAGCTGATCGAAGGCGCGCCTTTCGTCCGGCGACAGGTCGGCTGGCGGCATGCCGCCGGCGGCAAGAGCCTTGGCGATGTCAGCAGGAACCGTGGCCGCCATGTTCGTGTGGATGCCGAGCAATCCCGGCGGCTCCTGCACCGCCATCAATTCGGTCACCGCGTTGCCCCAGTCGCCACCCTGCGCCACGAACTTCGTGTAGCCGAGACGTTGCATCAGCGTGACCCAGGCGTGCGCGATGCGCGGCGGGTTCCAGTTCCCCGACCCCGTCGGTTTCCCGGAAAAGCCGTAGCCCGGCAAAGACGGGATCACCACGTCAAATGCGTCCTCTTCGCTCCCGCCATGCGCTGTCGGATCGGTGAGCGGTTCGATGATCTTCAACTGCTCGATGATCGAGCCAGGCCATCCATGTGTGACGATCAACGGCAGCGCATTTTTATGCTGGGAGCGCACGTGAATGAAGTGGATATCCAGCCCGTCGATCTCGGTGATGAACTGCGGCAGCGCATTGAGCCGCGCCTCCATCTTGCGCCAGTCGTAATCCGTCGCCCAATGCTTCGCGAGTTTCTGGATCGTTGCGAGCTGCACGCCCTGCGTATCATCCGCAACTGTCTCCTTGTCAGGCCAACGGGTGGCCGCGACGCGCCGGCGCAGATCGTCAAGCTGATCCTCGGGGAAATTGACGCTGAAGGGGCTAACCCCGTCGCCGTTTGCCTGAGCGCTACGCGTCCCGGCAAGCATGCTCATGGCTCCGGCGGCGACCGTGGCCGCAAGCAGTTCGCGCCGCGTGGGCGTTGATAGGGATGTGGGTGGCATGACGCTCTCCTCTCCGTTTGATCTGTTCGGAAACGCACGAAGATCGACTGACCGACCTCGTTCGCATC
This sequence comes from Rhizobium sp. SRDI943, assembly GCF_057653695.1. NCBI lineage: Bacteria > Pseudomonadati > Pseudomonadota > Alphaproteobacteria > Hyphomicrobiales > Rhizobiaceae > Rhizobium > Rhizobium sp. SRDI943. Next base: position 2,488,272 of record NZ_CM172787.1, read on the forward strand.
AGCAGGTCATTCGCGTCTGTCCGGGGACTATGCTCCCGGGCAACGTCGGGGGTCAACTTACCCTGTCAGGCTATGCCTCGACTGTCTCAATGGACGACTGGTCATTGCAAAGAGCCGTGGCTGCGGGCAGCATCGGCGCGAGTTCGATAAGGACAGGAGAATGCATGCCCGACATCGCGATGGGCGTCTTGAGCCGGAACGGAACCGTTCTTCTGGCCAGGCGCAGTTCCGAGCGCAAGGTGCACCCGGACCGCTGGAGCCTCCCGGGCGGCCATATCGAAGAGGGCGAAGACGCCGAGACGGCAATGTGCCGGGAATTGATGGAAGAAATAGGCGTGACGCCGGAGTTCTGGCAGTTTGCAGGACGGTTCGGATCGGAAGGCCCGCCCGAAGCACCCGTCACCTTCCATGTCTATCACATCGATAGATGGCGCGGCCGGCCGCGACTTATCGGTGATGAACACACCGAGCTCAGATGGTTCACCGCCGCCGCGATAGAAAAAGAAGCCGAATTGGCGTTGCCTCAGTTCACTGAGATGCTAGCAAACCTGGCCATGCGGGAAACAGGCACGCCCGCTTAGGTCTCTTGGCGGTCACGACATCTCGCCGAACGGGTCTTCAGCGCGCATGATGCTGGACGTCGCCATGCGCACCGGCCTCCATCATCTCGGCCGCCCTGGCATAACCGCCGCCCAATCCGTCGAGGAAATGCAGGTGCGAATCCGGCCTGTCCGATGGTACGAGACAAGTCATCAGCGCATGCGACTGGCGGTGCAGTCCGAAGTTGATCTCGCCGCGCGCCCTTGCCGAAACGAGGATCGCTTCGACCTTGTCGATCTGTTCCGGCGTGCAGTCCAGCGTCAGGCGCAAACCGTCGTCGAACTTGCGGAAATCCGAGCTGGCGGCGACCTCCGACCAGCCTTTCGCATCGAGCTGCTTCCCGCCGTCTCCTGACAAGGGAACACCGGCGGGAAGCGGATGAGATTGGCGCGGCGCGGCATCGAAAACCGCAAGCACACGCTTCGTCAGCGCCGCAAAGACCTCGGAACTGATATGGTCACTTGGCTCGACCAGCAGCGACAGGATCTCGCCTCGCTGGCTTGGGAATGGGGTCCAGTCACAGCTCAGTCCAGTCAGATCAGGCTTCGTCGCGTAGCGGCCCGGCTTGACCAGATACCGGCCATTCCTAATCTGCTGCTCCGCCCATTTGAGCCCTCCCCCTGTAAACATCGCATAGGTCGCGTTCTCGGAGGCGGCATAGCGGGCAATTCTGACGTCGCGCCCACCGGCCCGGATTTCACGCACGGTGAGCAGCCCGATCCGAAGGTTGAGGTCGAGATCGGTGCTGGCAAAGCTTGCGACCTGCCGCAATGCCGAGGTCGCGGCCATGATGCCCTGCGGCGGCAAGGCGAATGCCGCCCCATCCCCACGAAACACGAAGGGGAAATCGAACGAACCCCAGGCATTGCCGAGCGCCGCGATAACAGATGCGCCGGCATAGTTGACGTCTTCATAGCGCCCCGACCGGATCGCAGCGGTCGAGCTGACGACGTCGGTGATGCCGATCAGCCAGTCATCGGGCAATGGCTCATAGACATCAGGGTCGAGCACGAGTGAAAACTCGTCATAGGCCTGGTGCGGCTGGGCGTGGCTATTGATCATGGCATATTCTCCAGATCGGCAAGGTTTCCGGTGCCTGCTACCTCAGGAAGGGGTCTGCCAGCCGATCGGCAGGCCCTCCGCATCAAATCCTCCGGCGATGAGGTTTGCCCTCGCCCGCTCAGACAAGCTTGGTCTCGACGTCGATATTGCCGTGTGTCGCCTTGGAATAAGGGCAGATGCCATGGGCTGCCTCGATCAACTCCTCAGCAACGTCGCGATCGATGCCGGGCAGGCTGACATTGAGGCGCGCCCTGAGGAAGAAGGAGCCGTTATCGACGTTGAGATCGATCTCCGCGTCGACCTCGGGACCATCAGGCAGCGTGATCTTCCGCTGCGAGGCGGCGAACTCGATGGCGCCGATATAACAGGCCGACCAGGCGATGCCGAACAGGTTTTCGGCAGCCGGATGCGGTTGCAGCAGCTTGATGTCGATCGTGCCGTCGCTGCTGCGTGCAGAGCCGTTGCGGCCGCCAGAGATGTGGGTCTTGCCGGTAAAGAGAAGCTTCTCGGTCATGGTGATATCCTTTCGGTTTGGGATTTGTACGTATCCGATTAAATCGAATGCGCTCTAATACGCCACACGAAAACTGATGTCAACACCATTCCGATTTAATCGGATACGATTTATTTTTCACAACCAGACTCGTGGCGCCAAGGCAATCCCTCAACGGCAGCTATGCGAACAGGCTCGGCTCGCCCACGAAAGTCAGGTCTTGTCCGGGGGCTGAGCTCTCTATAGTTTTCTATGGACAAGCTCGAGGCGGCGCCTGTGAAGAAGCCCAGAGAGATGCCATGTCCTCCATAACAGCAGACAATGCGGGACAGTATGGCGACGGCCGGAAGCTCGCCGCGCGGGCTCGACTGCATAGCCAATACACCATCGCCGAGACGGCCTGGTTTCCATGGGTTGCAACGCAGTTGTCCCTGAAGCCAGGCGATCGTGTCCTCGACGTCGGCTGCGGACCGGCCTGGTTCTGGGCAGCAACGGTAGGTCTGCTGCCGGAGAATCTTGACCTGACGCTTGCCGACCTTTCACAAGGCATGGTCGACGAGGCGGTGGCGCGTTGCAGCACCCTGCCATTCGGCTCCGTCCGGGGCTGCCAGGCCGACGCAGCCGCGCTCCCCTTCGAAGATGACGCCTTCGATGCCGTGGTCGCGATGCATATGCTCTATCATCTGCCCGACCCGGCCGCAGGCATCGCGGATATGTCAAGAGTGCTGAGGCCGGGCGGCTTGCTCGCGGTCACAACCAACGGCGCCGGCAATATGCGCGAGATCTACGCGCTGACGACCGTATTCGGCAGTGCTCCATCCGACCCGGCTGCCGAAGCCTTTGGATATGACGCTGCCGAACGATCGATGCGGTCGCAGTTTGGAAACGTGAGCATGTCGCAGCATCCGGCAAGCCTGCGGATCACCGAGCCCGAGGATGTATTCCTGGCGCTCACCTCCTATCCGCCCGGCGATGGCGCCGGCGAAACTCAACTCACCAGGTTCCGTCAAGCCATTGCCGATGCGTTCAGCCAACGCAATGGCGTGCTAGAGGTCAGCAAAGAGACTGCGCTGTTCCTGAGCAGAAAGACGGCCTGATCGGTGTCGTGGGGCGGTCAGACCTTCTCTTTCTTCCTGATTTTTTCCTTAGGCTCCACCGGTGCATCGGGCGTCGGCGCTAAAAGCTTGCGCAGTGACGAGATCTTGTCCTTCACCAGCGGCCGGAACCGCGTGGCGCGATAGGGCATGTCGGCCGCGCCATAACCTTCCGGCCCGTCATCATTGCCGCGGTTGATCTCCGCGAGTTTCACCCCGATGAACGTGCCGTCGATATAATGGGTATATTCGCCCACCCAGCGGATCGTATAGATCTCGCCCTTGCGGATCAGTTGGTCGATGCTGACATGCTTGAAGGTATCGTTGATGCAGACGACCTTCTGGCCGACGTGGAAATCATAGCTCATGGATCAAACTCTCGAAACGGCAATCCGTCTGGCCGATCTATAGCGTGCCCTGCGGCGGGGATGAACCGTTTTCTGCCAGCCCGGCCCAATTGCGGCCACAACATCGGCACCCGCCGCATGGTTTTGGAGGACATGCATCAGTCGCAATAGGCCTTGCCGCTCTTGCGGGAGCGAAGATCGAAGTGGAAGTGGTTCCAATGCTCCGGGTTGCTGCCGGGGCCGAGCACGGTGTTGAAATAGCGGCAGCTGTCGCTGCGCACCGCCTTCAGCAGCCGCCCCTCACGCAGCGAGAACAGGCCCTTCTTGCGCACGTCGATCTCGTGGCCGTTCTTCAGCACGAACTTGCCGACGTCGATGGCGTTGCCGCGGGCGTGTTCCGACATCGGATTGTATTTCTGCCGGCTGTTGTTCATGCGCCGGCAGGAATAGCCGCCGAGCGGCTGGATCGTCTTGATGCCGGACCAGTAACGATAGCGGGCGGACGGCGCCAGTTCGTTTTTCACCCATTTGGCGAAGGCAAGCGTCACCTGACAGTTCAGCGTTACGGCCGGGCGGACGCCGATATTGCCGGAAAGCCCCTTCAACGACACGGGATAGGGCACCTGGCAGGCCGGCCCATTCGAGATCGGTGGCTTGTCGTCGAAGAGCACGCCCATGCGCTTCAGCTCGCGCCGGCAGGCAAGCTCGGAGGACGGCATGACGCTGGGATCGACGGGTGCTGCCGGCTCGCTCATCATCGGATTATTCGGCCGCAGCATCGCGACCTCTTCGCTCTCGTCCTCTTCGGGAACACGTGATGGCGCCACCACAGGGCTGCCGTCGTTCCAGGCGGGCGCCCGGCTCATCTGTGCCTCGGCCGCCGGCTGCGGCATCGCCTGCGGTACGGGCTGGCGCATCGGCTGGTTGAGTTGCGTTGGATTGTCGGTGCCGATGCCGTCGACAACAGGCTCGGTGGCATTGCCCTCGGCGATCTGCTGCTGTTGTTCCTGTGCCAGCCCGACGACCGGCTCCGCCCCGAGATCGTCATCCATGTTGACGCCGCCGGACGGGATCGCAAGATCTTGCGTGCCGCCCCAGTTCTGGTTCTGCTGCGCCAGCGCCTCGTTGCTGTCGATCATCGGCAGCTTACGTCCCGGTGCGGTTTGCGGCGGAGCGGCTCGTGCCGCGTGGCCGGTGCCGGCGAGGTTTGGCGTGTCGAGGTAATCGACGGAGCCCTGGCTATTGCCGACGGGCGCGCTGGAAACCGGATAGGAGGCCTGGCTTTCCACCGGCGCCATTCGGACCGAAGGCGCCATGCGCGCCGCTGGTGCCCGCGCGGGCGAGATCGAACTGACCCTGGTGCCGTTGTCGACATTGGCGGGCGGCACCAGTCCGTCGCTGATCGAACAGGTCGTCAGCGCCGCCGAGAGGATAACGGGCAAAAGGGTTCGCCGAGGAAAGGAAACAAACGCCATACTCTTATCGCTTCCGCAGGCTGGCTGGGCAGTGACCGAAAAAACTCACTCCAATTTTAATTAAAAACGGTGAATGAAAACTTACCGGCACAATCTGAACGCGACGGAATTGAAAAAGGCCGGTTTCCCGGCCTTTCATCTCTCCGCTTCCTCACGCTGCCCGTGTGTATCGGGTCACCGCCGACTGCTCGGCGCGCAGGCGGAAATTCGAAAGCAGCGTCTTCAACTGAGTGCTCTCGTCGGCGAGCGTGCGGCTTGCCGCCGTCGTCTCCTCGACCATCGCAGCATTCTGCTGGGTCATCTGGTCCATGTGATTGACGGAGCCGTTGATCTCGTTCAGCCCCGTCGACTGCTCGCGCGCCGCCGTCGCGATTGATGCGACGTGATCGTTGACCTGGTTGACCAGCGCCTCGATCTCCAGCAGTGCCTCACCCGTCGAGCGCACCAGCGCCACCCCACCCTCGACCTCCGTTGCCGACCGGCTGATCAGTTCCTTGATCTCCTTGGCCGCATTGGCGGAACGCTGGGCGAGTTCGCGCACTTCCTGGGCGACGACGGCAAAGCCGCGGCCCGCCTCGCCCGCCCGCGCAGCCTCGACGCCGGCATTCAGCGCCAGAAGGTTCGTCTGGAAGGCGATCTCGTCGATGACCGAGATGATCTGACCGATGCGGTTGGAGGAATCCTCGATCCGGCCCATCGCGGTGACCGCATTGCGGACGATCTCGCCGGATTTTCCGGCGCTTGCCTTGGTCTCGGCCACCATCTCTCGCGCCTCGTTCGCCCGTTCGGATGCCGTCTTGACCGTCGCGGTGATCTCGTCGAGCGCTGCCGCCGTCTCTTCGAGTGCGGCGGCCTGCTGCTCCGTGCGCTTTGACAGGTTGCCGGTTGCCTCGCTGATGTCGGAAGCGCTTTCGTTGACGACATGGCTCGATTCGGCGATCGCATGGATGACGCCGTTCAGCGCGTCGACGGCGGCGTTGAAATCGCCCCTCAGCTTGGCGTAATCCTCGCCGATATCGCCGATCGCAACCGTGAGGTCGCCGCCCGCCAACTTCTCAAGGCCGACGCCGAGCGCCTGCATCGCTTGGGTTTGCCGCTCGGATGCTGAACGCAGGCTTGCCTCGTTGCCGCGGCGCTCTTCCTCGATCTGCTGCTGTCTTTCGTCTTCCCGCCCGCGCAACGCGCTGCGCTCGTCGACGGAATCGCGCAGCACCAGCAGCGCCTTGGCCATCTGGCCGATCTCGTCGCGACGGTCACTGCCTGATATCTCCACCGATGCTTCTTCGGCCGCAATCGCGTTCATCGCCGCCTTCAGCCGGGCGATCGGCACAGTCACGCTGCGCACGATGGCATAGGCGATGGCAATCGTCGCGGCGGCGCCAAGCAGGCAGAGCAGCGCGGCCCACATCGCGTTCTGGCGATAGAGCGCGGCAAGATCATCCGCATAGACACCGGTGCCGACGATCCAGCCCCAGGGCTCGAAACCGGCGACATAGGAATATTTCAGCACTGGCTGGTCGGCGCCCGGCTTCGGCCAGAGATAATCGACGAAGCCCTTGCCGTCCTTCTTCACCTTGTTGACGAACTCGACGAACAGGAACTTGCCCGTCGGATCCTTCATCTGGGAGATATCGGTGCCGTTCAGCTGCGGCTTGATCGGGTGCATCACCATGGTGGGACGCATGTCGTTGATCCAGAAATAACCGTCGGCGCCGTAGCGCATCGCGCCGATCACGTCCTTGGCGGCCACCTGCGCCTGTTCGCGGGTCATCGTGCCCGCCTGCTCCATCTTGTAATATTTGTCAAAGATGCCGAGCGCCGTCGCATCCATCTGCGCCAGCCCCGCCTTCCGTTCCGCTTCCAGCTCGGAATAGGAATAATTCAGAAAGAAGACCATCGTCGCCGCCAGTACGGCAAGCGTGAATCCGACGAGGCAGTAAAGACGGGTGGAAATCTTGACGTTGCGCATGAGGTTCCCGGCGATTCTTGTATTTGAGATCGATCGCATTCTGAATTGTTGGAATTACTGGAGCGTAAAGCTTAATTAGAAGACGATTAAATAACGTAAGGTCAGGTCAAAGCTGTAAAACTCAACCATTTGAAATCGAATGAAATTTCAATCGGCAACGGCGGCAACATTTTTCCCGTCGGCCGTCCGTAGCGCTTGGCCCTGCCGTCTTTTACAGCCCACAGCCTTTGCACTAGGGTGCTCCCCAGTGAATCGCCGGCCCATGGCCCGCACCAGATGGAGAAGACTTGATGACCGATGCCGCCAAGCCGAGAGGCGAACTGACGCTCAGGACGCTTGCCATGCCGGGCGATGCCAATCCAGCTGGCGATATCTTCGGCGGCTGGGTCATGGCGCAGATGGACCTTGCCTCAGGCATCCGCGCCGCAGAGCGTGCCAAGGGCCGCGTCGTCACCGCCGCGGTCAAGGAGATGGCCTTCGAGCTGCCGGTCAAGATCGGTGATACGCTTTCCGTCTATACCGATATCGACCGCGTCGGCCGCACCTCGATCACGCTGATCGTCGAAGCCTGGGCGCATCGTTCGCGCTACAACCAGCAGGAAAAGGTCACCGCCGGCACCTTCATCATGGTGGCACTCGACGAAGAGGGCAAACCGAAGCAAGTCCCCGAGGAGTGATAGACCAAGGATTGAAAGTATGGAAACGGTCAGCTCGCCGGAGGTCTTCCTTCACATCAAGGTGGTGATGGGCATGGTCATCAGCCTTTCGCTCGCCAGGGTGCTGACCGGCCTTGCCGGCATCGTCCAGCATCCAGGCAAGGCCAAGGTCTATCCCATCCATCTCGGCTGGGCACTGTCGATGTTCCTGTTCATCATCCATATCTGGTGGTGGGAATATCGCCTGCAGGCCGTGCCGGCCATCGGCTTTGGCATCTATCTCTTCCTGATCTGCTTCTGCAGCCTGTTCTTCCTGCTCTGCGCCCTGCTCTTCCCTGCTACACTCGACGAATATGGCGGCTACGAGGAATATTTCATTTCCCGGCGCAAATGGTTCTTCGGCATCCTCGGCCTGACCTACGCCGTCGATATTCTCGACACGGCGCTCAAGGGCCATGAACGCATCCTCTCTCTCGGCTGGGAATACCCAGCCCGCAACATCATCTACATCCTCCTCTGCGCCATCGCCGCCTGGACTCCCAACCGCCGCTTCCACGCCGCCTTCGTCATCGCCAACCTGATCTACCAAATCAGCTTCATCTTCCGCCTCTATGATGTGCTGGGGTGAGTTGCGGTCGGGCGCAGCCCGGGCAATCGATCCGGTGAATCGATTGCAGCAACGAACGCCCTGAGCCAAGCGAAGGGCCGGGCAGCCACAAACTCCATCCCTCACAAAAACGCAGCGAACATCACTCGCTGGCTTTTAGGCAGCAACCATCTGAAGATCGTAATTGTAAATTCCGTTTGGATCCTGCCGAGAAAGATAAGATTTAGCGGCAGACATAGCCTCTTCTGGCGTCCTGGCGTTGATGAAATTGAGGTGCCAAGGCGTTGCAAGGTGGTGGTGGTTGGCAACTCTAAAGCTTCGGCCTCCAAGATATCTGCAACTGAAAAGACGTGGGGTCGGAGTGGCGTCTGATCAAGTCCTCACATATTCACAACGCCTGCATACGGGGTACCAAGCTATCGACATTTTCGCGGCACTCGGTAATCTCGCCGTAAAGTGGGGGATGGGCTAATGCGGGTATCGACGGTTGTCTATTGTTGTGCATCTCTTGCGGCCTGCACGCCTGCGACCAATGGTGAATGGCACCGCGCCTCATCAACAGAGCAATCGCAGCTTGAGCGCGCGAAGGCAATTTGTAATGGTCGAGCTTCTCAGACGCAGGTTTCGGCCGGCCGTTTGTGGATCGCTGGGGCGGTTGCGTCGGATAACGTCTTCAAGGCGTGTATGGCCGAGTTGGGATATGTGAAGTAGCCGTCGCCCAAAAGCCATGGATGGCCTGTGGTTCGAGAGTGCCCTTCAGGCCTCGTCACAATGAGGGCTGGTCGGTGTGCCACGCCTCCCCGCCCTCCGTACAGTGCTGTCACAAAAGGCGGTGCGCCGCACGCCCCCATCGAAGCCAGACGGCCGCATAGTGCGCAGCGCACGCACACGTCCCGAGAATCGCGAGGTGATGCAGGAAGAACCCGATGGTGGACTCCTGAAAATCCCAGAAATCGATCGATGGCCGAGCAATCAGCCGGTCTCCGATTCCCATGACGAATAGGCTGTGGATGCCCCACGCCACTATTGCGCCTGCGGCAGCGCGAAGGGATGCAGTCCTGATCGCGTTTGGAGCACCGACCCGTAAAAGCCCGCCTATGACGGCCATGATCATCGACCAGTGAAGGCCGAGATGCACGGCTGCGAGAATGAATGCCCAATATGCCGCAAGGATGTGAATTTCGCGCGCCGTCGGCCCGCCGCTCACGGGAAGGAAAGCAAACACCGAGCGGGAAATCAGCACGCTGGTCACCAGCAAAGCTGATATCGCCAGGGCGATCGAGATATTCGACGCGATTGTCAGAAGGTTTGGCCGGCCGCGCGCCGCCTTTGGAAGCCTCGTCCACCACCGCCGGTTGAAGACGTTGTGGGATAGGAGAAGGATGAACATGCCGGTGCCGATCAGCTCGTGCGAGGTGTTGTCGAGCCACCAGTAGGCGAGCGCGGCCAGAAGCAGCCCGGCCGCGGTGAAGTCGAGTACAAGGCGGATCACGAAAAAAGGACTCACGATGCGACGCCCTCGCCGGAGATTCGATCCGGCCTATTCAACGACGGCTCCGTCGAATTCCTTGAGTTCGTCAAGGGTGTAGAGGAAGCCTTCGTCGGCTCTGGACGAATGACAGGACTGACACCGCACCGTGTTCTCGGCCATGTTGATCGTGCCATCCGACTTGAACCATTGGAACTGCCAATCGCCGGTGCGGCGGTCCTCGTCATAGTCCGCTCCCCAGCCGCGGCCCTTTTCCATGACGAAATAGCGAAAGACTGCGCCTTCGCGGTAATCCACCAGGACGAAGTGCGTGCCGTCGGGAACCGGCTGTCCGGTCTTCACCGCCTGGATGGCTTCGTTTGTCGTCATGATATGCTCAGTCACGTTCCCCCGTCTGACGGTCGTGTAATGAACGAGGCCTGCCAATTCGGGCAGCGTCGTCCGGTTCGGCTCCGCGTCGACTTGCCAGCCGACAAGAACGACGGCGCTGGCCAAGGCGAGAAGGATGGGAACACGTTTGAAGAGATCACGCATGGATATGTTTCCCTTAGTCTGCAGATCGTTTGGGCTCTGAGCAGGATACAAACGGGATCGCTGCCTGCACGACAGCCGAGCAGCGCCGCGCCGCGTCCGAGGCGGATCAGTCGAGCTTCTTCTCGCTAAGGAAAGCCGAGACCAGGTCGGCGATCTCTACGTTGTTCAGGTCGGAGAACGCGAAGTGGGTGTTGCCGCGGATGCCGATCTCGGGAAGGTGCACGACGGTGACATCACCGCCATGCTTGTTCACCGTATCGCGCCACAGGCGGGCCATTGCCAGGCGTACCCGCCAGCTGTCCTGCGCCGGCATCGTCGTCGGCTGGTCTGGGATGTTGTCGCCGTAATAGATGACGATCGGGATCTTCGTCAGTTTGATAAAGTCATCCATCGGTACCGGCACGCCCTTCAGCGTGTCGAAGGCGCTCGGCATATCGGCGGGAACCTCGCCTGCCGGGAACACGAAGCTGCTGCCGGGTTCGAAGGCGACGACGGCTTTGACCTTGTCGCTCTTGATGGCCGTCAGCCAGCCCGGTCCGCCGCCCTGCGAATGGGTGAAAAGAATGCCGGGACCGATTTTCTCGAACAGCTTTGCCACCGCATTCGACACAACGTCCATATCGAACGGCCCGATGTTCGGCGTCATCGCACGGAAGTACTGGTTCAGCGCTTCCGGATCGCGGGAGAATTGCACGCCGTCGAAATAGGTCGGCCAGGTGCCGACGCGAAACTGGTTGAACCAGAGCTGCTCGTCCGCTGTCGGCTTCACCACCGTCTCGGCCATGCTCCGCCCGGCGCCGCCCCGGCGCGGCTGGTCGACGAGATAGGTGGAGAAACCTCGACGCAGGAAGATGTTCTGGAAGCCCTCGCGGCCGTCGGGCGTCGTCTCCCAGGTCTTGGAGAATTGTCCGGCACCGTGCCACATCACGATCGGATACTGACGCGGGTTTGCCGGCACCTGATAGAAGGCAAAGGCATGATCGCCGTGATAGGTCTGCCCTGAGGGATCGAGAGGTTTCAGCGGATCGAAGGTTCCGGGCGCCGTCGTACTGGTTCCCCCGACGGCAAAGCTGCCCTGCTCCTGGATGACCAATGGCTCGGGCTTTGCCGCATCGGCAGCCGTCGCCAATGGCGCGGCAAGCTGCGCTGAGGCAAGCAGCAATGCGGCCAGGGTGTTGGACAATCCATATCGCATGTCGGCTTCTCGCTTCGTTTCAGATGGCGAGAAGGTAACGGCATCGGACCGAAAGGATTAGACGCCTCGGACAGCTAGGGTCTATTAGGTAGACTAATTAATCACAAGCTGTTGATAAGCCGTGATGGAATAAAATCGGCATTACTTTCCTCTATAGCGGAGCGCATCGACGAACAGGGTGAAGGCGGGAGATGCATGCCGCCTGTTCGGATAGTAGAGATGGTATCCTGGAAAGGGCTGGCACCAGTCCTCCAGAATCCGGATCAGCCGCCCGTCTTCAATGTAGGACTGAACCTGGTCCTCAGGCATGTAGGCCAGCCCCAGTCCGTCCAGCACGGCGCCGATCCGCATGGCGATGTTGTTGAACACCGTCTGGCCCTCGACACGGACGCGCAGTTCACGTCCATCCTTCTCGAATTCCCAGGGATATATCGTTCCGTGTGTCGGCAGCCGCATATTGATGCAGTTGTGAGCCGTCAGATCCTGCGGGATATCCGGGCGCGGATGGTGCTCGAAATAGGAGGGCGCTCCAACAACTGCCATGCATATTTCAGGACCGATCCGGACCGCGATCATGTCCTTTGCCAAATGCTCGCCGAGCCTGATGCCGGCGTCGTAGCGCTCGGCGACGATGTCGGTCAGGCCGTAGTCGACGATCACCTCGACATTGATATCCGGATGATCAGGAAGAAACCGCGCCAATGCTGGGGCAAGGACGGAAATCGCAGGATGCTCGCCTGCCGTGATGCGAATCGTGCCAGCCGGCCGCTCACGCATTTCGCTCAAGGCGGCGATCTCGAACTGGATCTCCTCGAATCTGGGTCCGACCCGCTCCAACAGACGTTCTCCTGCCTGTGTCGGCGACACGCTTCTGGTCGTGCGGGTCAAAAGGCGCAGCCCGAGCTTCTCTTCGAGACCGCGTACCGTCTGGCTCAACGCCGACTGCGACACGCCGAGCTTCGCGGCCGCCCGGGTAAAACTCCGTTCCCGGGCGACGGTCAGAAAGGCCACGAGTTCGTTGAAATTGTTGTCCAGGGGCATTCATTAGTCCGTCTTATAGGTCCATGCGCATTACAGCATCTAATCGAAAGCTGACACGAGGACTAAGTTCGCGTCAACCCGACGGCAAGCCCGGCTGCTCCCGCACCGCGGAACGGACTGCCCGAGCCCATGCAAAACCAGGAACGGATACGACCATGAAAAGACGCAATATCGGCGGCCTCGAAGTCTCGGCACTTGGTCTCGGCTGCATGAGCATGAGTGCCGCTTACGGCCCGCCCGCCGACGAGGGCGACATGATCAAATTGACGCACCGCCCATCAGCAGGGCGTCACCTTGTTCGACACGGCCGAAGCCTATGGCCCTTTCGTCAATGAAGAGCTTGTCGGCAAAGCGCTCGCACCGATCCGCGACCAGGTGGTCATCGCCACCAAATTCGGCTTTGATATCGATCAGCAAACAGGTGAACGCCGCGGCGGCACCAACAGCCGCCCCGAACATGTCAAGGCGGTTGCCGATGCCTGCCTGCGCCGTCTGAAGACGGACCACATCGACCTGTTCTACCAGCACCGCGTCGATCCCGACGTGCCGATCGAAGACGTGGCCGGTGCCGTCAAGGACCTGATCGCAGCCGGCAAGGTCAAACATTTCGGTCTTTCCGAAGCCGGCGTCCAGACGATCCGCCGCGCCCATGCCGTTCAAAAAGTCACCGCCGTCCAGAGTGAATATTCGCTCTTCTGGCGCGGCCCCGAGGCGGAACTGCTGCCCACCCTTGAGGAACTCGGCATCGGCTTCGTGCCCTTCAGCCCACTCGGCGCAGGCTTCCTGACCGGCAAGATCGACGAGAACACCAAGTTCGATCCAAGCGATTTCCGCAACAGCGTGCCGCGTTTTTCGCTCGAGGCGCGCAAGGCCAATTTTGCACTCGTCGACCTGATCAGGCGTATCGGCGACCGCAAGGGCGCAACGCCCGCGCAAATCGCCCTCTCCTGGCTGCTGGCCCAAAAGCCATGGATCGTCCCGATCCCGGGTACAACGAAGCAGCACCGGCTGGAAGAAAATCTCGGGGCGATAGACGTCGACCTGCTGCCCGAGGACCTCGCCGAAATCGATGCCGCCCTCTCCGGCATCGAGGTTCACGGCGAGCGGCTTCCCGAGGCAGCGCTCAAGATGACCGGCCGATAGCGCCTGTCGCCGATGCCGCCCGGCCCTTCGCTTGGGCTCAGGGCGTTCGGCCCTGCGATCGATTCACTGGATCGATCGCTCCCGCTTTGCGGGACCGTGCCTCACCCACGCAGAAACTGCGACCCTTTGTCGAACCCCAGCCCCGGAAAGATCTTCCCGGTCAAATCATCGGCGCTTACATCGAACTGCCGGTAGAGCATTGCCGCGGCGAGCTCGCGCACGTCGGCGGTCGGCATCAGGTCGCGGTCGTCGAGCAGTTGGCCGTCGCCGATGCCCGGCCAACGGCCGAGGATGCGGCCGCCGTTGATGGTGCCGCCTGATAGCAGCGCGCAGCCGCCGGTGCCGTGGTCGGTGCCGGCTGAGCCGTTCTGACGCACAGTGCGGCCGAACTCGGTCATGGCAAGCACCACCGTCTTTGCCCAGATCTCAGGCCCGAGCGTGGTCTTCAACGTATTGATCGCCTGCGAAAGGTCCTGCACCGGCCGCTTGAACTGGCCGGCCTGGCCGATATGCGTGTCCCAGCCTGATATCGAGAAGCTGGCGATGCGGTAATCGCCCTTCAGCATGTTGGCCGCGAGCGCCGCCACATCGGCGATCTTTGCGCCGCGCTGGCCCTCCGGCTCGATGATCATCGAGGCGCTATTGGCCCGCGTCGCCTCGGCAAGCGCCTCGGCGAACGGCGGATCGCCGGCATAGAGCCGCGCCAGGAACTGCATCTCGTCACGCGCCGGCGCCAGATTGGAATCCGACGCCCAGACATCGACATTGTTGGGTCCGGAGAGGATCAGCTCCGTCGAAGTGTTGATGTCGATCGCCTTGCGCGCATCCGAGCGCGGAATGACGGCGAGCGCCCGGTTCAGCCAGCCGGTCTTTTCCTCGGCGACATGCTCGCCGCCGGATTCCAGCATGTCCTGCCCGTCGAAATGGCTGCGCTGGTCGCGGTAGGGCGTCGACACCGCGTGCACGAAGGCAAGCTCGCGGCTCTTCCACAGCGGCATCAGCTCTGCGGCAGCCGGATTGAGGCCGAAATGGCCATCTAGATCGAGAAGTCCGGTATCGGGCGTCAGCGCCAGTGTCGGCCTAAGCGCCGCAAAGCCGGCATCGCCATAGGGCTGCACCAGATCCAGCCCGTCCATCGCGCCGCGCAGCACGATGGTGACGAAACGCTTGTCACCCGGCATCGCCGCGAAAGTGACCGGCGTGAAGGCGGGGGCAGCGGCAAGACAGCAGGCAGAGGTCAGAAAGCCGCGGCGGGACAGCGAAATCCGGTTCATGGGCAGCGTCATTGGCGGGCCTCCTAAGCAGGTTCCGGAAAAGTGTCCGACGGTTTTCCAGCCAGAACCTGCGACAAAACAAAGGAGCTAAGCAGACGAAGCGTTGGCTTGCCAACGAAAGTCTGCTCAGCGGCGATTGAATTCGGGCGATGCCAGCACCAGCGTCAACCCGCTGATCTTGTTCGGCGCCTGCGACACCACGCGGATCGTCTCGTCTCGGGCGGCATCGGCAAGCGTCGACTTCAGGAATTCGCGCGGATCCTCATCCCGGCCGAACTGGGCTGCGGCCCGCCTTGCCCAGGCCAGCCGCTCGGCGAGCTGGCTGCCGGTGATCCAGGCGGAGAAGCCTTCCTCGAAACCGGCCGGACTCGGCGGCAGCCAGGTCGGCTGGCCCATGCGCCTGAGTGCCCCCTGCCCCAGCGCCCGCGCCGTCTGGAAGGCTTTGAGGCGCTTCTCCCTTGCCTCGCCGGCGGGATCGGTCGTCACCGGCGATCCAGCCATGCCAGGCGTATTCGCCGCCATGTCGCCCTCGTCCGTGCCCTGCTGGTTGGCCGCCAGGAAACTGCCGACAACGCCGTTGACCGGTCCCGCATTCAACGCCCTCAGGCCGGTGACGACATAGTCGAAAGGCTGGCGCGCCTTGGCGCCCTCGTCGCGCCAGGCGGCGGGATGGTCGAGCATGGCGGTGTAGACGGCGGTCAGGTCGCCATCCGTTTTCTTCCAGGCTTCGGCCATGTCGGACACCATCCCCTCATCGGGCTGGTCGGCGATGAAATGCACCGCCAGCTTGCGGCTGATATGCGCCGCCGTCTTCGGATGGAGGGCGAGATCGTCGAGCATGTCGAGATAATCGTCGCGCGAGCGCCTGCGCCCGCCATAACTGACGCCGAGCACCTCATGTGTCCCGGGCTCCGAAATATTCGGCCGGAACGCGATGTCCATCTCCTTGCGGTCGATGGTGAGCCCCGTCAGCACCATGGCTGCCGCCGTGACGTCCGCTTGACTATAGCCGCTGCCGGCGCCGAGCGTGTGCAGTTCCAGCAGTTCGCGGCCGAGATTTTCATTGAGCCCCTTGTTGCGCTTGATGCCGCCGGCCGAATCCGGCCCGAGCGAATCCGCCTGATCGAGATAGATCAGCATGGCCGGATGGGCGGTGGCATTGCGCAAGAGATCGCCGAACGTGCCTGATATGAACGGCCGGATCGCCTCGGCCTCGTAGAGCGGCACGATGAGGCGCATCGGCAGGCTCTTGTTGGCGCTGGTGGAGAAATGATTGGTCCAGAAGGTCGAAAGCCTCTCGTAGAAGCCGTACGGCGACAACACGGCCTGCATCAGCCGCAGGTTCGCATCGTGCTGGAATTGCTGCTGCGCCTGACGCTGCACCCCTTTGCGCATCTCGCGCTGCGTCGTATCGTCGGTCACCGTCTTGGCGTCTTGTCGGATCTGCTGCAACTGCTCCTGCAGGCTGAGGATCGCCTGGTGGCGCATGTTGGGGCCGCCGAGGGGAAAGTCCGGCGTCGCCGCCGCCCCCTTGCGCAGCTGGTCGATGAGCTCGTCCTTGCTGCTCGGCGGCGCCTCGCCCGGCCGGAAACCATAGCCGAACCGGATCGCCGCCATGGTCGGGAAAGACAGGCTCATGGCCGTTCACCTCATGATCACCGCTAAAGCAATTCCAGCAAAAGCGCGTCGCGGTTTTGCGTCCGGAATTGCGTCAAACAAACGTCAGAGCATTTCCGCGACCCGGAAATGCTTGAACTGACAGGCTGCCAGCCGATTGCGACGCCAATCTGTAGGAAATGTGGCGATATCTAGACATGGACAATTTGTAATCTATTGAAAAGGCTAAAGTTTATGCACGAAAGATGAAAGATGCCCCGATTGCGATCAGGGCGAAGCCGATCGCATGGTTCCAGGTCAGGTTCTCGCCGAGCCAGAAGATCGAGAAGCCGGCAAAGACGATCAGCGTGATCACCTCCTGCATCGTCTTCAGCTGTGCTGTCGTATAGACCGCCGAACCGATACGGTTGGCCGGCACCGCCAGGCAATATTCGAAAAAGGCGATGCCCCAGCTGACGATGATGGCGAGGAAGATGGCGCTGTTCTTGTGCTTGAGATGCCCGTACCAGGCAAATGTCATGAAGATGTTGGAGGCAAACAGCATGACGACGGGCCAGAGGGCGGCGGGAGAAAATGACATGGAAAAACTCGGGGCTGCGGAGGGGAAGGATTCATCCGGCAGCAGGAGATCGATGCCGGCAGCCCTTACCTAGCATGGCGGCGTTCGGCGACAAGCCCCACAACGCTCGAGGACGGTCGGCATATCGTCACGCCATCGAGGCGATGCGGATGGCCGGCAGGTCGCGCGGCGGCTCGCCTTCCAGGCCCAGAAATCGCCCCAGAACTGGACTCGCAAGAGCATGATACCTCTGTGATAAGATCATGCATTTTTGCTACTTCATGTTGAAACGAATCAACGTGTTGGATCAGGTAGCGTGGACATTGGGGGCGACATGGACACTACACCGCAGATGCCGCCTCTGCCTTCCCGCCACTTCTGGCGACGCTTCGCTGCCTATACCGTCGACATCATCATCTTTCAGGCTGCCATCCTCATAGCCGTCTACTACTTTTCAACGATTTCTCCCTTGGACTTCCTTTTGCACGGCCGGACTTCCATGGAATGCAGCGAGGCGGTGCCCGATCAACTTGCACAGCGAATTGACGCGGGATGGCCGTTGAGAGCCATGGAAATTCGCACCAGTGAGATTTGCGAGGTAAGTCAAATCGATTGGCGAAAACAGAAATATTTGCAAATAAATGTTGCAATCGAGCCTTGGGACTACGTGACACCGGCGCAGGTGCTAACCATCCCTATCGACGCAAACAACTATCCACTGACCAAAACCATACCTGCATATTCCAGCTTGATGTCAGGCATAGCCAACACCGCACTGATAGCCTTGGCTTTCGCCTGTTTTTCTGCCAATAGCCGCCGCACATTCGGAAAGGCGGTTTTCTTCCTGAGAGTCCAATCCGTCGATGGAAAAAATCCCGACTTCGGCACCGCGTTTAAACGCGAGATCCTGAAATTCAGCCCGAATCTTCTTTTCAGCGCCGCCGTTTTCGCAATCTCGCTGCTCCCGGTCTATCCCACGGAAGACTTCGACGCGTTGCTTGGAATGTTCCGCAGCGGATACACGCCTGAGGACCATGGCACCGCCAAATCGTACTTTATCTGGACTATAGCGGTCGTGGCTTGGTGGGTATGGCCGTTCATCGTCTGGAAGGGACAGACATTTTACGATCGCATCTGCGCCTGCAAGGTGGTGAGTGCCTGAAAGGCATCCGGGATCGGGCAACAGGGCACAAAGAAAGGCCGGCGACAACTGCCGCCGGCCTTCGTAACCGCAGGCAGCGCTAGATTCGCATCGCGCCATGCGGTTCCTCGGCCTCCTCCGTGCCGAAGCGGACATCCTTCTTCTCGTAGCCGAAGCCGGCAAGGGCCGCGACGATGAGCGCCACCACGGCCGCAACGATCAGGAGCGCATAGGCATAGTCGCCGTCCCAGCGGGCGGCCAGCCCCGCCTGCAGCGTAGCATTGCCAGAGGCCAGCAGGTTGCCGAGCTGGTAGGCGAAGCCAGGAAAGGTGCCGCGCACCTCGTCGGGTGACAGTTCGTTCAGATGCACCGGCACGATGCCCCAAGCGCCCTGGACGAAGAACTGCATCAGGAAAGCGCCGATGGCGAGCAGCACCGGCCCCGGCGCATAGGCCCAGAGCGGCGCGACGGGCACGGCGATCAGTGCGGCGATGACGATGGCCTTCTTCCGGCCGATCCGCTGCGACAGTGCCCCGAAAAACAGCCCGCCGCAGATCGCCCCGATATTGTAGACGATGGCGATCGCGCCGACCGTATAGCTCGAATAGTTGCGCTGGGTCTCGAGGAAGGTCGGGTAGATATCCTGCGTGCCGTGGCTGAAGAAGTTGAAGGCCGTCATCAGGAGCACCGCCCAGATGAACAGCGGAATGTTTTCGCGCAAGACCGTCAGGAACGGCCGGCGCCCCTCGGCCTTCCGCTTCAGGAAGGCTGGGCTCTCCTCGACATTGCGTCTGATGTAGAGCACCAGCAGCGCCGGCACCGCGCCAACAAAAAACATGCCACGCCAGCCGATGACCGGGAAGAGCAGGAAGAACGCGATCGAGGCGATCAGATAGCCCGAGGGATAGCCGGCCTGCAGGATGCCGGAAACGATACCGCGGCTTTCCTCCGGCACCGTCTCCATAACAAGCGAGGCGCCGACGCCCCATTCACCACCCATGGCGATGCCGTAGAGCGCTCGGAGCACGAGAAACATCGTGAGCCCCGTGGAGAAGCCGGTCAGGAATTCGAACAGCGAATAAAGCAGCACGTCGGCCATCAGCGTGATGCGCCGCCCGTAACGGTCGGCCGCCAGCCCGAAGATCAGCGCGCCGAGCGCCCGCATGGCTAGCGTCAGGAAGATCGCAACCGAGACGGCAGGAACGTCGGTGTGGAATTCCTCGGCGATATATTTGAGAACGAAGACGAGAATGAAGAAATCGAAGGCATCGAGCGTCCAGCCGAGATAGCTGGCGATGACGGTGTTGCGCTGCTGCGGCGTCAGCCGGCGCAGGCTTTCCAAAGCGGACATCTGATATTCCTCCGTCCGAAAGCGGCGGCGAGGCGGGCAATTCCGGATGCCGTCGGAAGGGGTGCCCGAAACGGGCGGGTGATGCTGTTGCGGCTGCGTTTGCAGTCGGCGACAGCGGGCAATAACGTCAGCAATGCTGCCCGTGTTCCATCACGATTGCCGTGATCGGGTGACGTCCCACGCGGCTCCTTGTCGCAGGCATACGACCGTGCTGCGCCCTGCCCTTGGGCGCGGCATCCTCCAACATCCCTCATCCTGAGACGCGGAGCCCGTAGGGCGGAGCCTCGAAGGACACGCCGCAACGCTGCTCCGTGTGTCCATTTGACGCCGGCGCGCCCGCGCCGCCCTTCGAGGCCCCTTCGGGGCGCCTCAGGATGAGGCTCTCTTGGACGTGGCGCAAACTCTCTGTCTATCAACCGTCGCCGGCATCACACACCGCTATCCACCGCCCGGCACCCTGCCCCGGCACGCCCACGCCACCGACGCGAACGACCGCGGCCCATTCGGCTCCCCAGCCTCATAAGCGGCCCTGACGGCGGCATCGACGGCCTTTCGCTTCGCCGGGTCCAGACCGGCAACATATTTGCCGAGCGGTCCCTCGCCGGAGGCGATCGGATCCCAGTAATCCTCGAAGGAAAGATATTCCATCCGGATCAACAGCGAGGTCTCCTCGACATCGGCTAGGCCCTGCGCGATGAAGCTCTCCTTCATTTCCCCCCGCCGCATCATCGGCTGGAAACAATATCTGCGGCGCATCGCCAGCGCGTTCTCGTCGAGCATCGCCACCGTATCCCACATCATCCGCATGCCGGACATGCCGCCATAATGGTCCCAGACGGCGGCGGAAACCACGCCGCCCGGGCGCACCACACGGCGCATCTCGGATACCGCCTTTCCCGCCTCCGGCACGAAATGCAGTACAAGCAGCGACATCGCCCTGTCGAAGCGGCCGTCCTCGAACGGCAGCGCGCAGGCATCGGCCTGCTGGATGGATATGCGCGGGTCGGTATTGCGCCGCCTGGCCGCTTCGACGAAGACGGGCGAATAGTCGATAGCGACGATCTCCTCCAGGCCGGGCGTTTCCGCCAAAGTGAACGCCAGGCTGCCGGTGCCGCAGCCGACATCGAGCACGCGATCGCCATCCGCGAGACCGGCGAAATCGACCAGCATCGGCGCCAGCCTCCTGCTCCAGCGCCCCATCAGCCGCTCATAACCATCCGCACTTTCGACATTGAAACTCGACGGCATTGAAGTCTCCCCCTTCAAGGACGATGGTCCGCCGCCGGACAATAGGATTCCCCAGCAACCCTAGCAAGCGGAACAGCCGTTCTCACCCGATCTTCGCGTCCGACCAGTAGCGCTTCGGTGCGCGCCCGAAGACACGCTTGAACGCGTTTCCGAAGGCGCTTTCGGAGGAATATCCGAGTGCCGCGGCAAGGCCGGCGACCGAGACATCCTCTCGGCGCAGGGCTTCGCGGGCGCGATGCATGCGCCAGCGCGTGACATAGTCGAGCGGCGCAACGCCGACCAGTTCCTTGAAGCGTTGCGCAAAGGCGGAGCGCGACATGCCGATCCGGGTCGCCAGCGCCTCGACCGTCCAGCGATGGCCGGGGCTGTTGTGGATCAGGCTGATCGCCGCGCCGATCTGCGGATTTGTCAGCGCGCCGATCCATCCCGTTTCGGCAGCACCCTTCCGGCCGACATAGGCCCGCAGCGCCTGCACGAGCAGGATGTCGCCCATGCGCCGCGTCATCAGCGTCGAGCCCATCTGCCCGGCCTCGAGTTCGTCGTCGAGGGTTGCGAGCGTAGTGCTGAGCAGCGCGGCGGCGCGGTCGCTGGCCGGGATATGAATGAACGGCGGCAGCGCGTCGAGCAGCAGCCGGGCGTTGCCGCCTCCGATGACGAAGGTGCCGCCGATCAGCGCGGTCTCGTCACTGCCGTGCCGGGCGATGTCGGAATGCTCCCAGTCGAAGAAGGCGATCCCGTCCTCCGGCTCCCGATCGAGATCGTTGGCGATCACATAGGCGGGCGCATTGGCAAGCAGAAGGTGTCGCCCGCGACAAGCGAAAATGGCGGCTCACCCGGCAGAACGATCGAACACGCGCCGCGGAGGACAGCAACGAATTTGAGCGCGGGCTTGGCTGGAAAACGAAACGCCCATTGCCCGCCGACCTCGAAACGTGTGCAGCGCGCACTCTCTATGTCGAGCAGCGAAAAGACATCGGACAAGGGATCGATCATGGGTTCTGGACGATCTAGACGAAATCATGGAGCAACTAGCATAGATTCTCCAGGCAGCACCTGCAATCCTCAAAGGCACAAAGGAGAACGAAGATGTCTGATATCAAGGACAAGGTTATTGCAATCACGGGCGCCAGCAGCGGCATCGGCGAAGCCACGGCGCTGCTGCTGGCCGAGCGCGGCGCAAAGCTCGTGCTTGGAGCCCGCCGCGCCGACCGACTGCAGGCCCTGGCACGACGCATCGCCGAAAAAGGCGGCGAGGCCATCTGCCTCGCCATGGACGTGAAAAAGCGCGAGGACCTCACAGCTCTCGTGGCGCTTGCCTGCAACAGGTATGGCAGGATCGACGTAATGATCAACAATGCCGGCATCGGGCCCATCTCCCTTCTTGATGAACTGCGGGTCGAGGATTGGGAGGAGATGATCGACGTCAACATCAAGGGCCCGCTCTATGGCATCGCCGCAGCCTTGCCGGTGTTCCGCCGGCAGGGTTCCGGCCACTTCGTCAACACGCTCTCGACCGCCGGCCTCATCATCAAGCCGACCATGGCCGTCTATGCCGGCACGAAAAACGCCATGCGCACCATCGCCGAGGGCCTGCGGCTGGAGGCCGGCCCGCATCTGCGCGTCACCAACATCTCGCCGGGGTTTATAAGAACCGATTTCGCCGGCTCCATGACCAGCCCAGAGATCAAGGCCGAGATGGCAAAGCGCATGGACGAGATGGCGATTTCACCCGATGCCATCGCCCGCGCCATCGCCTTCGCCATCGAGCAACCCGCCGATGTCGATATCAGCGACATCGTTGTTAGGCCCACCGCTCAGGCGTGAGGTATCGTTGGCAGCGGCGGCTCCTGTCTATCTTGAACAGCAGGACAATCGCCATGCGGCGTGGAAGCGATCGATCTGCCGGTCCAGCGCTCTTCAATTCTGCGATGTAGAGTTCGGACATGCCCCCTGCTCTCCGTCATGCCCGGGCTTGACCCGAGCATCCACGCGGCACCCGTAAGCGGCCGTGGCATGGATCCTCGGCTCAAATGTAGAGCCCGAGGATGATGGAGAGTGTGGCGAAGGCCATCAAGGCATCACCTGTCGGTGACACCGGTCAGATCACCGGTGTCACAGCGAATTCACCCAGCCGCCACACTCCAATCGAACCCCTTCGCCCAGTCGGCGTAGCTGTGCCAGCCGACCTCAGGAAAATCGCGGCGCAGGGCGGCAAGATCGACGTCGTAACCGGTACGGTCGAACCATTCGAACATCAGCGCCGTATCCTCGCTCTGCTGCCGTATCGCCGCGATCGGCAATTCCCGGTAAGTGATTGGGCGGCCGAACACCTCGGACAAGATCTTCGCCTGCTGCTCGCCCGACAATTCGTCGCCCGCGATGTCGAAACGTTTGCCGAACACTTGCTCGCGCCTCTCGGCCAACGTCGCGACGAAAGCGCCGATGTCATCGATGGTGACCTGTTGCAGCACACGGGCGGGCGGCAGCGCTGCGGCATAGACGCCCTGGCGCAGCCCGTCGATCGCCCAGGGCGCCACGGTGTTCTCCATGAAGGCGACGGGTGCGCTGATCGTGTAAGGGATGCCGAGGCCTGCAATGTGCTTCTCGACGAGATACTTGCTGTCGAAATGCGGAATGCCGGTCGTCTTGTGGGCATCGGCGACGGAGGAATAGATCAGGTGGCCGATGCCGGCGGCCTTTGCCGCATCGGCGGCGGCAATGCCCTGACGGGTTTCCGCCTCCGTTCCGGCTTCGTAGCTGTTGCCCATCAGGAACACCGCGTCGACGCCCTCTGCTGCTGCCGCCACGGATGCCGCGTCGTCAAGATCGCCGGCGACGACCTGGACTCCTGCCGCGGTCAGCCGCTTCGCGCCGTCGCTCTCGGGCCGGCGGGTGATCGCCTTGACGCGGTGTCCCCGCGTCATCAACGCGCGTACAACCGCGCCGCCTTGCTGGCCGGTGGCGCCTGTGACCAGTACGCTTCGTGTGTTGCTCATCTGCCTGCTCCTTGTTGTGACTGATGCAGCAAAGTTAGGGCCTGTCGCATTGAACCATAATGGCATATAATTGGAAAACATCGTGCCATTCAAGGATACAATGCTCGATCTCAACGATATCATGATCTTCGCCCGCGTCGTCGAAGCGGGCAGCTTCACCGCCGCCGCGCGCTTGCTCGGCATGCCGAAGACGACGGTCAGCCGCCGCATCGCCGCGCTGGAACGCGAACTCGGCGTGCGGCTGCTGCAGCGCACGACCCGCAGCCTCAACCTGACGGCTTCGGGGCGTCTCTACTACGAAGAAAGCAGCCAGGCGCTGCGCACGATCGAGGGAGCCAACCAGCGGCTTGCGGAAGCGCGTGCGGAGCCTGCCGGCACGATCCGCATATCGGCACCAGTCGGCTTCGGCGGCCACTTCCTCCAGGATGCGATCTTCGAATTTCTTTCGACCTGCCCGAAGGCGAGGGTCGAACTGCGCCTGACCGACGACAGGCTGAACCTCGTCGAAAGCGGTATAGACCTCGCCTTCCGCACCGGCATCCTCGAAGATTCTACCTTGGTCGCCCGCAAACTCGGCTCGTTGCACCGCCTTCTCTGCGCAAGCCCGGATTATCTCGCCCGCCGCGGCCCGCCCGCTGCACCTGAAGATCTGGTCCGCCACGACTGCGTCATCGCCGGCCAGGCTGCCCATGCGCAATGGTTGTTGGAAGGTCCGCACGGTCAGGAAACGGTCGCGGTTTCGGGCCGCTTCGCCGCCAACGAGATGCAGGCGGTGATGGCCGCCGCGATCGCCGGCCATGGCATCGCCCAATTGCCGCACCGATTCGCCGAAGCCTGCATCAAGGACGGGCGGCTGCGCCGTGTTCTCGACGGCTATACGACCCCGGCCGGCGGCTTGCATGTCGTCTATCCCAGCAGCCGACACCTGCCGCCTTTGGTCAAGGCATTCATTGAACTGGCCGTCAGACGGCTGAACGCCACAGGAACCGGCGGGGGCGATGATTTCGCAATCGTCTCGCGCTAGAACAGGAAGATTTTAGGCCGGGTCGGCCCAAAAATTTGAATCCTGTTCTACATTATATAGTCAGAACATGATGTCGTCCGAAAACCGCTCACAATTTTCGGCATCATGCTCGAGGAAATCCGCCCTCGCTCGCGCCGTCACACCTCTTTCAGCACCACCTTGCTGTCGAGGCTCCCGATCAAGGTCGCGCTCGCCTGGTTGAGGCCGACGACCTCCACCGCAATGCCATGCGCCCCGAACCGTTGGACGACCTTGTCGAGTGCGGCAACGGCGGTGATGTCCCAGAAATGCGCTTCGGACACGTCGATCAGCACGGACCTACCGATCGCGTCCTGAACGTCGAAGGCTTCGACGAAGACGTCGGCGGAGGCAAAGAACACCTGGCCAGACACGCGGTAGGTCAGTCGCCCGGTCGTTGTGTCGGGCGCGACGTCCACCCGCAGCAGGCTGGCAACCTTGAAGGTGAAGAACACGCCGCTGAGCAGCACGCCGACCGTCACCCCGAGCGCCAGGTTGGCGGTGAAGACGGTGACGATGACGGTCGCCACCATCACGGCGCTCGACATCCGAGGATGAACCACAACGGATCTAAGCGACGACCAGTCGAACGTGTCGATCGATACCATGACCATGATCGCCACCAGCACGGCGACGGGAACCTCGGACACCCACGGCTTCAGGAGCACCATCAGGATCAGCAGGAACGCGCCGGCAAACAGCGTCGAGAGCCGGCCGCGCCCGCCATATTTCACGTTGCTGACTGTCTGGCCGATCATGCCGCAGCCGGCAATGCCGCCGAACAGGCTCGCGGCCGCGTTGGCGAGACCGAGACCGGTGCATTCGCGGTTCTTCGAACTCGGCGTATCCGTGAGATCGTCGACGACACTCGCCGTCATCATCGATTCCAGCAGCCCGACCATGGCGATGGCAAATGCGGGTCCGGCGATGATCCGAAGCGTTTCCAGCGTCAGCGGCACCGCCGGCCAGCCGAAAAAAGGCAGCGAATCCGGCAGCTTGCCGAGGTCGGCA
This sequence comes from Rhizobium sp. SRDI943, assembly GCF_057653695.1. Taxonomy (NCBI): domain Bacteria; kingdom Pseudomonadati; phylum Pseudomonadota; class Alphaproteobacteria; order Hyphomicrobiales; family Rhizobiaceae; genus Rhizobium; species Rhizobium sp. SRDI943. Next base: position 2,514,216 of record NZ_CM172787.1, read on the forward strand.
ACGGTGAGGACGGGAAGCCCGAGCGCCAGCGAAGCGACGGTCAGGATCAGGATGCAGATCAGCGGCGACGGGATCGCCGTGGTGATCCGCGGCGTCAGGTAAATGATGACGAGCCCGGCAACCAGCACGGCATATTCCATCCAGCCGGCGCCGACAATATGCGGCATCTGCGCGGCAAAGATCAGAATGGCCAGCGCATTGACGAAGCCGGTGCGGACCGATTTCGACACGAAGCGCATCAGCACGCCTAGCCGCAGCAGGCCGAAGACGATCTGGATTAACCCCGCCAGCAGCCCGGCCGCAAAAAGATAGGGCAAGCCGTGAGCATGCACCAGCGGTGCCGCGACCAGTGCCACCGACCCGGCCGCCGCCGAAATCATCGCCGGGCGTCCACCGGTAAAGGCAATGACGATGCTGATCACGAAAGAGGCGAACAGACCAACCTCGGGATCGACCCCCGCCACGAAGGAAAAGGCGATCACCTCGGGGATGAGGGCGAAGGTCGCCACCGCTCCGGCAAGCATTTCGCGCATGGGATTGGCGGACCAATCACGACGGATGGAGGAAAGCAACATAGGAAGGATTCTCGCAAAGCATAGCCGGCCCCACTCTTTCGAGCGGTCGCGTGATGGCATGCAGGTTTTGCGTTGTCTGGCGGATCGGCGGCCAGAAGAGCCACCCGGGATCTCACCGGGTCCGTGGTGAATGCCTGCGGTATAGACGAGATCTTTACTGCAGCGCAACATTCAATTGCCAAGGACGAAAGCGAAAACGCGAGCCGTCATCCTCTCACCGGACGGCACTCTGCTCACCCCTTCGCTTGGACGCCGAGGAACCGGAAGTCCTCACTGCCAGAGGAAGTCCGGCCCGGTGCTCTGTGAGGTCAGCTTCAGCGTCCCGTCCGGCTGGACGACATAGGTCTCGAACACACGGTAACCGAAATCGCCAAGAAAGGTATTCTTGACCACCGTTCCCGGACGGTAAGGCGAACGGAGAACCTTTCCGCCATAGGTGAGGCTGCCGGGAAGAGGTTGCGGATCCCCGGCGCTGGCGCAGGCCGAGAGAGCGAAGAGAACGGCAATGAGCGCGTATTTCATTCGGACTTCTCCTCGGGCAGGCGCAGCGGCCTGAGCGACGTCGATTTCCTCTTATAACACGCAGCCTTGATGCTGTTCAGAACGCAGCCTTGCTGCTGTCGAAGTTTTTGCGTCGCTCCTCCGCCCGCGAGAGCGCGCTGGCGATCCTCTCATCGGTGAAGGGCTTGGAGATCACATCGAGCGCGCCTTCGATACCGTGGCCGACATTCTCGGGACTGCCGGTCACGAAGATCACGTCAACCCCATGGCGGTCGATCAGCCGCCGCGCGAGCTGGGAGCCGCTCAGCCCATCGGAGAGACTGAGATCGACGAGCGCGACATCGCTTCTTTTTGCGTGGGCGAGAGCCTGCTCCACCGTCGATACCGGCCCGATAGTCTGGTGTCCTGCCTCTTGCGCAATGCGTTCGAGCTCCAGAGCGATAAAATTCTCATCTTCGACGATCATTACCTTCATGAATAAGCCTCCTCCTAGACGGGATGTCGGTCGCACTGCCGGTAGCGGGTAAAACGCAACCGACCCCGGAATGTTTCCACCTTGAGAAGAATATGTTGGCAACCGGCAAAGTATTAATTTGACTTCGGGATGTCAGGTGCTCCATGGCCCTTCGGCCATGCGGACAGCCACTTTTCATACTCTTCGACGGACAAGGCCATCGTCCCCAAAGCGAAGGACCGCCTTTCGAAATCACCCGCGTGGAATGGTTGAGGTTCAAGGGCCATCCTGACCAGCGACATTACTCCGCCCGCGCAAACAACTCCCGGTCCCGGGCGCGGATGGGGTCGGTCCAGTCGCGTTCGAACCAGGGCGTGCCGCCGGGCTGAGGCGGGTGTTTGAGCTCCAGCGGACGGGCCGGGCCGTTGCTCGCTTCGGAGGCGACGCGGAAGATATAGTGGTCGTACATCCTGAGCGCCTCGATCATGTAGCTGGTCGCAACCGTTCGGTCGCGCACGACGACGAGGTTCTCGCCGTTCTCATCATCGGCGGGTTCGGAGAAATTGTAGGAGCCGAGATAGACCCGCGCCGTCGGCTTGTCGAAGTCGAGCACGACGAACTTGTGATGCATCCGCGTGCCGCGCTGTTTGCCGTCGATGCCTGACAGGCCCGAGGGTTCGGTCACGAAGGGCGGCGGCACGTTGCCCGTCAACGCCGCCGACCGTACCACCCGCCGACGGTTGTCAGGAGTGAGCACGGTCAGGCCCAGATTGCCGGCCCGCACCTCGGCATCGGCAATGCCCATCACATGCATATCGGGGCGCTCCAGGGCGCGCCCCAATGCCGGGCCGATCGCCCCCTTGGTCATCTGGCCGAGAAAGGCGAGCGAGAAGAACACGCTGGACCGCGCGGTATCGATATCTGCGCCGATCTCGTCCAGCCGGCCATTGGCGTCGCTGTGCGGAGAGAAAGCGACCTTGGCGTCGACGCCGTCAAGGCCGAGATCGATCCAGCCGGCAGAACTTGGCGAGGCGCGGAAATGGTCGGCGCGCTTGGCGGTAAAATAGCTCTCGAAGGCGGTGAAATAATCCTCGATCGCCTTGTCGCTGTGGACGGCCAGGCTGTTGTTCGACTGTACATAGAGCCCGCGCCAGCTGAGATTGGTCGAACCGTAAAGCACGGTCGAGATGCCGCCGCCGCTGACCGCGATCGATTTCTGATGCTGCAGGTTGGCCATATGCTGGCGCTTGACGTTGGCAGCACCCGCCGAGGCGATCAGCCGCTCCGCCGCCCTTGTCTCCGGCGAATTCGGGCGACCATGGCCCTTGGTGCTGGCGCTGTCGTCGATGATGATCTTGAGCTTCGGCCCCAGCGCTTCCAGCCGGGTGACCACCTCGGGCAGGTTGAGGTCATAGGCGATGGCGCGCACTTCGGCGCCGGCAGCGTGCGCCCTGTCGAGCAGATCGAGCGTTTCGGCCCGCGCCTCGAAGCCCATCCAGGCGAGCGCCCGCTCGGCATCGGCATGGGTCGGCACGAAGTCCAGTCCCTGGTCGCCATCCGGTGGCACCAGCGTGATGATGGGTCCGCCGGCGGCAAAATTGCGCACGAAGGCCTGCGACGAGACGAAGCCACGGGTGAAGGCGACGTTGAGCTTGCCGGGAATGGTCTCTCGCATCAGCGCCAGTTCCGCCTCCTGCGCCTCGCCCGATGTCAGCGCGCCCGCGGCATCCATGAACTTTGGCGTGACGCGGTAGGTGAACTTGCCGGGCAGATCGGCATTGAAGGGAAAATGCACCCATCGGAACTTCTGGATCGGCGCTTCCGTGGTGCGGATGCCATCTTCGGGAACCAGTTGGCCGGGAAAGCCGATGCGGTTATGCACCGTCTTGAAGAAATCAGTATCCGGCTCACGATACTGGATGGCGAAACCAACGAAATCGGCAGGCGGCCGGCCATTCTTCCAGTCCATGCCGATCAGCACCATGCCGTCGCCGCGATGGATGGTCAGCGCAAAAAGCGCAGCCGCATTCCCGCCGGTCACACGAAAATCCGTATCCATGCCCGCCTCCCCTGGAAATCGGGCGAAATCTAGCACGGTTCCGTGACAGTAAGGAGATATGTCGGTGAAATTTTGCGCGCAGAAGGTGCAGGGAAGAGGCGGTATGGCGCAAGCGCGTTCGGGGACGTTGCCCCTGTCGCACAGTCGTCAATCGTTGGCTCGATCGTCGACGACCGGCGCTGCCTTGAAAGGAAATCTGCGGTTCGCCAGACTTTCATGCGGACCGCCGTATCCTCCTGCCGCGAGGACGGAGGATCCGGCCGAACCGACCCTACGGTTTCTCGTTTGCGCTCTCGGCCCGGAACGCCGCCTCGCCGGCATCGGAGACCTCGACCCATTTCTTGTCGGGCTCGGCGTCCGGCACATAGCTGTCGTGCCAGTTCCACCACTTGTAGGTCGGGGTCTGCGGATAGCCCGCGGGCGATTCCTCCCAGATTTCCTGGCGGCCGAGCGGCGTGATGTCGAGGTAGTTCCAGGTGCCGCCCATCTGCTCGTCGCCGCGGTTGTTGATGAAATAGGTGCGGAAGATGCGCTCGCCGTCGCGGTAGAATACGTTGGTGCCGTGCCACTCGTCGACGCCGAAGTCCTTGTCGAAGCTGTCGGTGATCGTGACCCACGGCATCGTCCAGCCCATCCGCGCCTTCAGCCGTGCAATGTCGGCCTGCGGCGCACGCGAGGCAAAGACCAGCGTCGTGTCGCGGGCGTTGAGATGGGCGACATGGGCGACCTGATCGGCCACCATCGAGCAGCCGCGGCAGGCATGGTCGGGCCAGCCGAACACGCCAGGCTCGTAAAACGCGCGGTAGAGGATGAGCTGATGTCTGTTATCGAACAGGTCGAGCAGACTGACTTTGCCCTGAGGCCCCTCAAACGCATAGGCCTTCTCCACCGCCATCCACGGCATGCGTCGGCGCTCGGCGGCGAGTGCGTCGCGGGCGCGGGTCTCAGCCTTTTCCTTGACGAGCAACTGCGCGCGGGCCGCCTCCCAGGTCTGCGGCGACACGACCGGCGGTTTGCGCATGGCTTGTCCGCTTTTCCCATTCTCGGCTGAAGCAGTCATGGCTTTCAATCTCCTCATTGGGGCGATTTCCCAGGCTTGGAAGCCCGGTTCATCGCGCATTGGTCTGAGATAGTTTCGCATCGGAAATCGAACAGGGGGAGTAACAAGTGTGACCGTATTCCCTGGAACCCGCCGGTCGCAGCCTTGGTGCGCGAGTGGTCTTGGCCGGGAGCGCGTCCATTAGCGTAATCTTGTTTACGAATTGCACACGTGCTACAACACCACAAAACGGCGCATACGAACCCTGATCAAACCGAGATCGTGCCCGTGAATGTTTTTATCGCGACTGTTGCTGCGCTTGTCATTGGCGTCATCCCATCGTGGGCAGGTCCTTTGCACGAAGCGGCCAAGGATGGCGATATCGCCCGCGTCACACAGTTGCTGGACCACGGCTCCGATCTGTCTTATCATGCGCGAAAATCCGGAAAGCGAATGGGCGTGGCTGTTGGCGCTGCGGTCATGCTGCTTTCCTTGCTTCAGCCTGCGGGGGCCGAGGAACTCGTCAATACCGGCTATTTCGGCGATGTCGCGATCAAGGGTTACGACCCGGTCGCCTATTTCACTGAAAACCAGGCCGTCGAAGGATCCGAGACATATTCCCACCACTGGCTTGGCGCGACTTGGTATTTCGCCAGCGCTAGAAATCGCGACCTCTTCAAGGGCGATCCGTCCAAATATGCGCCGCAATATGGCGGCTATTGCGCCGACGGCGTGTCTTTCGGGACAGTGACCATCAATATCGATCCGAAAGCCTGGCGGATCATCGATGGCAAACTGTACCTGAGCTATGACCCCGGCGCGGCCGAAGGCATGGAGAAAAATCCGACCAAGGTGACCGACTCGAAGAAGCATTGGTCCGAAGTTCAGCAGACGCTGATTTCGGAGAAGATGCACACCGTCTGGCAGCAGCCGGATACGAAATGAAGCCGCAACGCCCGACCCGTCAGGGTGTGGGTGAAAAGAACGTCAAGGCGCGCGGCGTGACATGGACGTATGGCCTGTCGCGCTGTTCACCTGACGTGTTGCGGTAAACATATCCGCACACCATCCGGTCGAGAAAATAGCCGTCGAATTTTTCGCAGAGACTGTCGCCTCGCACCTCGGCGATACCGGTGATGTTGGTATTGGCACTGCGATAGGCAGTGTTTCCAGCCTTGTCGAAAAACTGGGTGAAATCCGTGCCGTTCTTGTGCTTGCCGGTCCAGCTCTTGCCGTCGACGAGATTGCGCAGGTCTGCCTCGCCGAGCCTGTCGGCTTGATTGCCTGTAAAACCGAAGGGCCATTCGGGAATGCCGGCCTTGCGCAATGCGGCCAGATGGCGCTGCAGATCGCCGTCCCGCCAGTAGTCATAGAGATAGCCGTAATAGGTGAGATTGCTTTCCGGGAAGAGCTCCAGCAGCTTTGCCGTCTCCGCTGCAGCCTTGGTTTCATTGCCCTGGTCGGCATAGGCCGCCGCCAGGTATTCGCGTGCCGGCTCGACCTTCGGCAGGCTGTCGAGCGTCGGCTCTATCAGCGAGATCGCGCGCTGATCATCGCCCGCGGTATAAAACACGATCCCCGCCAGCAGTTGAAAGCTCGACGCCGGCGAAGGGTCGAGCCGCAAAGCCTTTTCCATCTCCGTGATCGCCTGCCCGCTGCTTCCGGTGTGGACCAGAATGAGAGCGAGATTGGCGGCGGCCTCCGCATCGTTCGGCTCCATCGCAACCGCCATGTTGGCGGAATTTTTGGCCTCCGTCTCGCGTCCATCCACCCATTGCAGCAGGGCAAGCACCGTGTGCGCCCTGGCATTGTTGGGATCCAGCTTGAGAGCTTGCCCGGCGGCGTCATAGGCGATCTTGCGGGCGACGGCGGCCGACCAGAGGTAATTATAGTCGTTGCGCCAGACATCGACGGCGACGCGGGCGATTCCCGCATGGGCATTGGCAAAGCCCGGATCGAGATCGATCGCCTTTTGGTAGAAGGACAGCGTCCGGCGATAGGTGTCGACATCCCTCAAGATGAAGCCTTCCTGCTCGGCCCGCATGTAATAATCGTAGGCTTCGAGATTTTCGGTCGGGATCCGGGCCAGTTGGTCGCGCTCGCGCGCGCTGAGCTTGACCGACAGGGCCGAGATGATCTTGCCGATCACATCGTCCTGAACGGCAAAGAGGTCGGCATATTGGCGATCGTAGCGCTCGGCCCAAAGCGACAGGCCGGTGACTGCGTCGATCAGCTTGACATTGATCCGCAGCCGCGGCCCGGCGCGCTGCAAGGTTCCTTCGAGCACATATTTCACGCCGAGTTCGGCGGCCACGTCCTGGATCTTGCCGACGGAGCCCTGGATGGCGAAGACCGAGTGGCGGGCGATGACGAAGAGGCCTGATACTTTGGACAATTCGGTGATCAGATCGTCCGTCAAACCCTCTGCGAGATGGTCGTGCTCGCTGTCGCCGCTGACATTGATGAATGGCAGAACCGCGACAGAGGGCCTGTCCGGCAACGGATAGGCGAAACGTTCGGCAGGCCCCGGCGGTTCTGCCGGCATCCACGGCTGCCACCAGAGTCCTGCGCCCGCAAGAGCAAGGACAACGGCCGCTGCGATGCCTGCAACGAGGCGGCGTCTCGGCAGGCGCCTCCGGCTTGTGAGGGTTTTACCGGCAGAAGTGGGGTCAAGCAGGACGCGATAGACCCGGACCGGTTCGGTGATGCTCTTCAACCGCTGTTCGCCAAGCGAAGCAAAACCGACCGGGACTTTCGATTTCACCTGGTCGTATGTCGTGCCCGATATGGCGATGCCGCCCGGTTCGGCCAGCGCCTGTATTCGATCGGCGACATTGACGCCGTCGCCCTGGATGTCTTCGCCCTCGACGATGATATCGCCGAGATTGATGCCGATCCGGAACTCGAGCCGATGCTCCGGCAGTGCCGCGGCACTCTGCGTCGCTTTCAGTTGCTGAACCTCCACCGCGCAGCGCAAGGCATCGACGACACTCTGAAATTCGACCAGCAGACCATCGCCCATGGTTTTGACCAGCCGGCCATGGTGACGCGCAATCGCCGGCTCGAAGACATCGTTCTGGTCCGCCTGAAAACGCGCACGGGTGCCCTCTTCGTCGATCTGGCTCAATCGACTGTAACCGACGACATCAGCGATCAGGATTGCTGCAAGACGGCGCTCCATCCCCGGTCTTTCCTGGAGAGCGAATGTATTACTAAAAATATTCTACAGTATGTCCTGCCGCGATGCTATCGTCGGCGCTCGCGATATTCAACTTAGCGATGCTGTCGATCACACAGATAAAGCAGACGTCTGCCGCCTGCCACGGCGGTGTGATCGATACTGGCGAATTCATCCGCCTTTTCCCGATCCCGGTCGGTTTCGGGCCCGAGCGGGCACAGAATTACTGCACGCCGAGGCTGTTCAATTCACCCTTCGCGCCGTCATATTCCATGTATGTCGTGGGGCAGGAGGACAAGGCGGCCTCGAAACGTCGGCGCGCCTCCTGGGTGTTGCCGCCCAACAGATACCATTCGCCATTGTAAAATGTGGCCTCGCAACGCTGGTTGCTATCGGCCGCCTTCGCCATCAGTTCATCTGGTTTCAAATCGCCGAGAAAGAGACTGAAAACGGGATAGGGCCATGTTCCCTGGTCGGTTTTACTGGCCGCGATCTTGAGATCGGCGATTGCCTTTGTATCATTGCCCCGGCTTTGAGCCATAAAGCGCCAGAGATGATAATAGGGAGCCGTCGGGGGATTCTCGGTTGTCCTAATGGCGAACCCTGTCGCGGCTTGCTCGTACTTTCCTGCGAAATAGTTCGCCATGGGGTCATTGACGATGAATTGACGTGTATTGCTGATCGGCCAAAGCGATGCCGCCGCTATAATAACGAACAGAGTGCTGAAGGCTGTCGCCGCCGCGCCGAAACGAGGCGTCGGGCGTTCTCTCGGCCAGAAAGCCAACAGCAGCGACGATAGCGCGGCCCCGATCAAGGCGCCGCCGAAATGTCCGGCATAATCGATGTTCTCACCGCCTCTTGCTGCCGAAAGGAATGGCAGCAGGGAGGGAATGAGAATTTGAGCTGCCCCGATCCGCAGGGTATCTGCAATCGGCCCTGAGCGGAAACGGAAGCTGGCAGCGATCACGGCTGCAAAAAGACCGACAATCCCGCCGGAGGCGCCGACCCCGATCGTGTTCGGCGCATTGATCCACACCGATGCGACAGACCCGCCAAGCGCGCTTGCGAAAAAAATCGCTGCAAACCAGCGCCAGCCGATCAGCCGTTCAAAGAGCCCTCCTGCGAACCATAAGGAAACGCAATTGAACGCGAGATGGAGGATACCTCCATGCATGAAGGGTGCGGTAAACAGCCGCCACCATTGACCATGCTCGACAATGCTTTGACGAAACGTCCCACCGAGGACGAAGAGAGTCCAATTGGTGGGAGTGCCGGCGACGGGCGGCTCGAGACCGAAGGTTAGTTCGCCGGCATAGACCGCAATCAGAGTGGCGAGAAGAATGTAGGTGAATATAGGATGCCCGCCGCTGTTGAGAGCGGGTTCCAACGCTTCGTCTTCATCATCCGGGGCGGTCGAGCCATCTTCCTGCATGGTTTGGCGTTCGGCTTCGTAAGCTTCGGACAGCAATTCGACGAACTCATCGAATATCCTGTCCGAATTGCCCCGCAAGAGCTTCAGAGCAACGCCGACCTTGGCGCGTGAACCAACAAACCATTCCGGCAGCCGGCTCGTCAGCCCCCGTCTGACCAAGGTCCTGGCGGCAGTGGGATCAAGGTGAAGAATGATGTTATCCGCATATTTGGTCTGGACTCTGCCAATGCTTTGAATGGCAGACCACGGCAGTATCTGGCCGGGGAAATTCGGCAAACGGATTCCGGCCGTCGACATGACGAGTCCCGGCTCCACGGAGAATAGCTTGGGCAGCAGCAGCAATGCTAGGATGCCAAAAAACGCTGCACCCGGCACCACGAAGAACCAAGCCACACGAGGGTCCTTATCCCCAGGTGGATGGAAGCCTAGCCAAATGATTCCTGCCGTGATGGCAACTATAACCAGGAAGATCAGGAGCAATTTACGTTTGTTGTAGGCATATTCCGATCTGCGCAATTCTTCAGACGTCATCCAAACTTCTCGCTAAAAAAGTATCGACTGCACCTTGTAGACAAGGCGATGACACTGGATCGAATTTATCTACCGGGAATAGCATTTTGCAAGATGGGTTTCGACATCCTCAACAAAATGAACGCATCATAATTCGATATGAAATACTTCAGGTCATCGTCACCCCAGACCATCAGCAGAGTTGCAAAAAGCAGGCGAGTATCGGAAGCTTATTTCTTGGTTATCAGGCGATGGATTGCGCGACATGACGACAGCCTCATCGAGTGAGCCAACCAGGCACGGCAGCGCCAGGATTTGTCGCGGCTGCTGGGACCAGATGCATGTGCCGATCCCGATCGGCGGTCCGCTTGCCCTGCCCTTCCGCGCCCTCGGCATCACGCGCAGCAAGATGAACCCGGATATCTGCACGATCTGCGAACGCTCCTTCCAGTACGTCAAGAAGCAGCGCCAGATCACCGTTGACGCCACCATCCTCTTTGCCGATATCAGGGGCTTCACGGATCTTTCGGAGCGCATCGAGGCGGTGCAGCTGAGCGAGATCGTCAGCCTGTTTCAGGATCGTTGCGCGCAAGCGATCTGGGCGCATGACGGCATCGTCAACAAGCAGATGGGCGACGGCCTGATGGCGATCTTCAATTTTCCGATCGTCAGAAAGGATCACGCCGGCGCCGCGATCCTGGCCGCGCAGGAGATCCAGCGAAACTGCGCCGCCGCGCTAAGCGGTCTGGTGCTCGAGGCATTACCCGGCCGCACCCTCGGCGTCGGCGTCGGCATCCATTCCGGTGAGGTCCAGATCGGCGAATTCTCAAGCTTTCGCAGCGATTTCACCGCCATCGGCGGCGTTGTCAATCAGGCCGCAAGGCTCGAATCCCAGGCCGCCGCCGGCGAGATCCTGATCTCCTCCGAAACAGCCGCGAAGGCCGCCGACCTTGCGGCAGGCGCCGAAACCCGCATGCTTGTGCTCAAGGGGATCGAGCAGCCGGTGCAGGCACGAGTGCTGGCCAAGCGCTGAGCTGCCAACCTCTTCCCAGCGTCTATCTGTCCTCAACGTGGCAGCCGCTGTTTCTCACGCTGTGGTTGCCGAACTCGTCAAATTGCAAGCCAATTAATCTTCCGGAAACGAACATGGCTTATCTCTATGCCATTGCTCCGCCCTGCAGGCTGCGCACCGCAGGATGAAGAAGGCTGGAGGTGCCGCCCCCCAACGCCGCCGTCGCGCCGCCGCTCAACAAAGCCTTGAACGACGACGCGGCCGGAACCTTCGCCCTGCGTCAGGTCTTCATGCCGGTCAGCTCAGGAAACGGGTAGTAGCGCAGCCGCTTGTCGCGGCAGCGATCGTCATTCACCGTCGCCCCTAATATTTTGCCATCCGTGAAGGAGACACCGAGGTAGGCCCAGTCTCCCCAGCCGCGCTTGGCCACCAAACGCACGCAGTAAGCATAGATCTTTTTCTCAGGTTCAAGCACCACCACGCTGGAAATGCGGGCCCATACGACTTCTCCTGCTTCGTGCCTGTAGCTTCTCTTGAACACGATGTTGATGAAATTCTGCCGGACGTCACTCGAGGGAGGACGCTGGGAATCCGCAACGGATTGCGACACCGGCGCATTGCAGCCGGCGAGAGCCAGCAGCGCGACGCAAACAAGGACTTTCATTTTCATTCAGCTGAATCCCTAAAAGAATCGGAGCGCAAATAAACGCTGCGTATTCCTACAAACACAGCGAGAATAATATTTGCAATACTTCATAGGAATATTGTTGCGACTGCAGGATGCCGGCCGCGTGACGTGGATATATCAGTGTCGGCACACCTACACTGAAGGGTTCACAACAGAGCTTCCGGCCCCGTCTTCATCTTCATCATCATTGATCGTAACGCCGGCTTCCAACGCGGCCAGGATGAAAGCCTGCCGCACCGTCTCGGCCGGCATCCGCCCGGCAAGCCAGGCGCGGCAAAAATCGATCGCCCTTTGCTGGTGGACGCCGCCATTGACCGGCCAGTCGGAGACGAGTGCATAAAGCGCATCCTGCGGTGAGCGCAGAACCAGCCGCTCGCCGGTATCAAGGTCGATCGAGATGGGGGTTTCCCAGAAGGCAGAATGGTCGCTAATGGCAGTTGCACCTAGAAGTGAAGTGACTGGGAAACTAACTGCGGGAGACCGATCTCGGTTCCAGTATTGGGCCGAATGATCGCCGCCGGACATCACGGGCGCCGGTAATCCATTCCAGGCTAAAGCAATGGCTGCCAGCAGCCACGCTGCGGCGCGTGCTTCGAGGCTTCGCCCTGGGGGCTGCGCACCTCAGCATGAGGGGCGTTGGAGCATGCCGTAGCCGATAGCCGGCGCTGGAGGATGCCGCGCCAACGCTCAAGAGAGCCTCACCCTGAGGCGCCCCGCAAGGGGCCTCGAAGGGCGGGGCGGGTGCGTCGGCTCGCAGCGCCATAAGTTTGTAAACTATTCCATCTTCCGAACACACAGTTCGTTTCCCTTTGGTACTCTTTCCCTCTTCCCTCCGCGCTGACTCTCCATATTCCCGCCATGGCCAGATCTCCGAAGAAATCCCCCGCCCAGAATGGCTTCGAGGAGGCCCCTCAATCGTCTTTTGAGGGCGCGCCGCTTTCCGGCTCGGTTTGCCGGCTTCGTAAGCGACCGTAACCAAATCGTCCTCAGCCTGTGTCAAGTCAGTCCGACCGGTGGTCCTGAGCTTCGCCACCTTTGCGACTGCGGCAGTGGCGCTAGTGGAGGTCCGCTCTTGACCACGAGCGACGACGGACGCCCGGCGGTCGTCGGAATTCACCTGGGCAATGGCGAACAAGGGAAACGCGCTTTCAGTGGAGATATCATCCGTCAGAGCGCGGCAGTCAAAGCTGCGGTCTTCCCACAATTGATATCCGGAGTTTGCACGATAGCCGGCACGCCTACCGCCCCGTTAGTTTCCGCGCTTGACCTCCGCGCACGGCCTCTACCTAAAAGCCCGACTGCTATGCAAAGGAGGCTCCGGTGTCGGTACCCATTGAGGACTACGCCCTCATCGGCGATTGCGAAACCGCCGCACTCGTCTCGAAGAACGGCTCGATCGACTGGCTCTGTTTTCCGCGCTTCGATTCCCCCGCCTGTTTTGCCGCCCTGCTCGGCGCCGAGGATAACGGCTTCTGGTCGCTGTCACCGTCAGGTGAAAATGTCCGCGTCACGCGCCGCTACCGCAACGACACGCTCATTCTCGAAACCGAGTTTCAGACCGAGACCGGCACCGCCGTTCTCATCGACTTCATGCCGCTTCGCGATGGCACGAGCGATCTGATGCGCATCGTCGAGGGCAAGAGCGGCACTGTCGCCTTCGATATGGAGCTCAACCTTCGCTTCGATTACGGCCGAACCGTTCCCTGGGTCACGCATGGCGAGGATGGCGGCATCACCGCCATTGCCGGCCCGGACAGGCTAACCATGAATTGCGCCGTCCCGCTCGAAGGCCGCGGCCTGAGCACGGTCGGCTCCTTCCAGGTTGCCGCTGGCGAGAGCCAGATCTTCACCCTGACCTGGTCCCCCTCGCATATGCCGCAGCCGGCTCAGCGGCAGGTGGAATATGCGCTGCCGGACACGGAGGAATTCTGGCAATCCTTTGCCGCGAAATGCCCGAAAGTGGGCCGGTGGACGGAACAGGTCAAACGCTCGCTCATCACGCTCAAGGCACTGACCTACATGCCGACGGGCGGCATCGTCGCCGCGGCGACAACCTCCCTGCCGGAAAAGATCGGCGGGCCACGCAACTGGGACTACCGCTATTGCTGGCTGCGCGACGCGACGCTGACCCTGCTCGCCCTGATGAAACTCGGCTATTACGAGGAAGCCAGTGCCTGGCGCAGCTGGCTGCTGCGCGCGGTCGCCGGCGCCCCGGCGCAGATGCAGATCATGTATGGCGTCGCCGGCGAGCGCAATCTGCTGGAATGGCAGGTTCCCTGGCTGAGTGGCTACGAGGGCTCGACACCCGTACGCATCGGCAATGCCGCTGCCGAACAGGTGCAGCTCGATGTCTATGGCGAGGTGGCCGACGCCCTGCTGCAGGCCCGCAAGGGCGGGCTTCCGCCGCATCACCGCGGACGCGAACTGGCGGCGGCCATTCTGCCCTTTCTCGAAAAAATCTGGATGGAGCCCGATGAAGGCATCTGGGAGGTGCGCGGCCAGCGCCAGCATTTCACCTATTCGAAGGTCATGGCCTGGGTGGCCTTCGACCGCGCCGTCCAGATTGCCGAGGCGGACGGCGAGCCCGAGGCCGCCGTACGTTGGCGCACGCTCGCAGATCACATCCATGCCGAGGTTTGCGAGAAGGCTTTCGATCCCGAACTCGGCTGTTTCGTGCAGGCCTACGGCTCCAAGGCGCTTGATGCCAGCCTGCTGCATCTCGGCATGGTCGGCTTCATCCCGCCTGATGATCCGCGCTATGTCGCGACAGTCGAGGCGATCGAGCGCAGGCTGCTGCGCGATGGCCTGCTGCTGCGCTACGAGACGCAGGAGGTGGACGACGGCCTGCCGCCAGGCGAAGGCGCGTTCCTCGCCTGCAGCTTCTGGCTCGTCGACGCCCTCGGCATGATCGGCCGCCGCGACGATGCGCTGCGCCTGTTCGAGCGGCTGCTTTCTATCTGCAACGATGTCGGGCTTCTGGCGGAAGAATATGATCCCGCCGCCCGCCGCATGCTCGGCAACTTCCCGCAGGCCTTCAGCCATGTCGGGTTGATCAACAGTGCGTTGAACCTCGCGCGGCTGGAGGGGCCGGCGGACCAGCGTTCGGCTTGATTATATGCTCGGCTTGGTTATTGGGAGACCGGCGGGAGAACACCCACCGCTGCCCAAGGCGAGGTTAGCGCCCTTAAGCGACACCACCCCACTATTCAAAAATCCGAACGATTCATTCGTTTCCCTTTTGTACTCTTTCCCTCTTCACTTTCGCGCTGACTCTCTCCATATTCCCGCCATGGCCAGATCTCCGAAGAAATCCCCCGCCCCGAATGGCTTCGAGGAAGCCCCTCAATCGTCTTTTGAGGGAGCCCCCCTCTCAGGCTCGGTTGCCGACTGGGTCAAGCAGCTGGAGGCCGATGCCGAAACCTCGGGCGTCGAGACCCAGCGCCAGATTGCCTCCAAGGCCGGCAAGCACCGCAAGAAGGTGGAAATCGCCGCCAGGACGAAAACCAGCGACGGCGGCGTCAGCGCCTCGAAATCGGCGCGCGGCACCTCCATGGGCGGCTCGACCGACCCGAAGACGCGCGCGGCTGCCGGTCTCAATCCCGTCTCCGGCATGGATACGACGCTGGAAGAAGCCTCGTCGCTGCAGGCCGGCACCGCCGTCACCGCCACGGTCGAAGCGCTGTCGGCGCTGATCGAGAGCGGCAATCCGCTGCACAAGAACGGCAAGATCTGGACGCCGCACCGCCCTGCCCGCCCCGACAAATCCGAAGGCGGCATCGCCATCCGCATGCAGTCGGATTACGAGCCGGCCGGCGACCAGCCGACCGCCATCCGCGATCTCGTCGAGGGGCTGGAGAATGGCGACCGCAGCCAGGTGCTGCTCGGGGTCACCGGCTCCGGCAAGACCTTCACCATGGCCAAGGTGATCGAGGCGACGCAGCGCCCGGCCGTCATCCTGGCGCCGAACAAGACGCTGGCCGCCCAGCTCTATTCCGAATTCAAGAACTTCTTCCCCGACAATGCGGTGGAATACTTCGTTTCCTACTATGATTATTACCAGCCGGAAGCCTATGTGCCGCGCTCCGACACCTATATCGAGAAGGAAAGCTCGATCAACGAGCAGATCGACCGCATGCGCCACTCGGCGACGCGTTCTCTGCTCGAACGCGACGACTGCATCATCGTCGCCTCGGTCTCCTGCATCTACGGTATCGGCTCCGTTGAGACCTATACGGCGATGACCTTCCAGATGTCGGTCGGCGACCGGCTGGACCAGCGCCAGTTGCTGGCCGACCTCGTCGCCCAGCAATACAAGCGCCGCGACATGGATTTCACCCGTGGCTCCTTCCGCGTGCGCGGCGACACGATCGAGCTCTTCCCCGCCCACTTGGAAGATGCCGCCTGGCGCATCTCGATGTTCGGCGACGAGATCGACGCCATCACCGAGTTCGACCCGCTCACCGGCCAGAAGGTCGGCGATCTGAAATCGGTGAAGATCTACGCCAATTCGCACTATGTCACCCCGCGCCCGACGCTGAACGGCGCCATCAAGTCGATCAAGGAGGAGCTCAGGCTTCGCCTCGCCGAGTTGGAGAAGGCCGGCCGCCTGCTGGAGGCCCAGCGCCTGGAGCAGCGCACCCGCTACGATATCGAAATGCTCGAGGCGACCGGCTCCTGCCAGGGCATCGAGAACTATTCGCGTTATCTCACCGGCCGCGACCCCGGCGACCCCCCGCCGACGCTGTTCGAATATATCCCCGACAACGCCCTCGTCTTCATCGACGAAAGCCACGTCACCGTGCCGCAGATCGGCGGCATGTACCGGGGCGACTTCAGGCGCAAGGCGACGCTGGCCGAATACGGTTTCCGCCTGCCCTCCTGCATGGACAACCGGCCGCTGCGCTTCGAGGAATGGGACGCCATGCGCCCCGACACCATCGCCGTCTCGGCCACCCCCGGCGGCTGGGAGATGGAGCAATCAGGCGGCGTCTTCGCCGAACAGGTGATCCGCCCGACCGGCCTGATCGACCCGCCGGTTGAGGTCCGCTCGGCGCGCAGCCAGGTGGACGACGTTCTCGGCGAGATCCGCGAGACCGCGGCCAAGGGCTACCGCACCCTCTGCACGGTGCTGACCAAGCGCATGGCCGAGGACCTGACCGAATATTTGCATGAGCAGGGCGTGCGCGTGCGCTACATGCACTCCGACATCGACACGCTGGAGCGCATTGAGATCCTTCGCGATCTTCGCCTCGGCGCCTTCGACGTGCTCGTCGGCATCAACCTTTTGCGCGAGGGCCTCGACATTCCCGAATGCGGTTTCGTCGCCATTCTCGACGCCGACAAGGAAGGCTTCCTGCGCTCGGAGACCTCGCTGATCCAGACGATCGGCCGCGCGGCGCGCAACGTCGACGGCAAGGTCATCCTCTATGCCGACCAGGTCACCGGCTCGATGAAGCGGGCGATGGAGGAAACCAGCCGCCGCCGCGAAAAGCAGATGATCTATAACCAGGAACACGGCATCACGCCGGAATCGGTCAAGGCCAGGATCAACGACATCCTCGACAGCGTCTATGAGCGCGACCACGTCCGCGCCGATATCTCGGGCGCCTCGGGCAAGGGCTTCGCCGATGGCGGCAACCTCGTCGGCAACAACCTGCAGACCCATCTCAACGCGCTCGAAAAGAGCATGCGCGACGCCGCCGCCGACCTAGACTTCGAAAAAGCCGCCCGCCTCCGCGACGAAATCAAACGCCTCAAAGCCGCCGAGCTGGCGGTCATGGACGATCCCATGGCCAGAGAAGAGTCAAAGGCAATGGAAGGCGTCAGACGGAACGCCAAAGCGACCCGCGAGTCCCTTCTCCCAGCCGGCGAGAAGGTGCCCGGCAGGGCGGATGAGGGGCCCACCCCCTCCTACTTCGCCAAACCCTCGATCGACGACATGGGCCCAGGCACCGACACCACCACCCCCCTCTTCCGCAAACCCGCTCTGGATGAGATGGGCCGCGACATTGCCGAGCCCACAAAGAAGACCCTCTTCCGCAAGAACGACCTCGATGAAATGACGGTCGGCCGAACCGAAAAGCCGGTCACCGGCGCACTGCCGGAAAAGCCGGATGCCGCCAAAAGCACGAAGCGGTTTTCACCGCTGCTCGAAGGCCAGCCGGAGCGTGATGACGTGCGGCCGGTCGTGCGTGGGAAGACGGGCGTGGGGAGCTATGAGGACCCGGGCGAGCAGAAGCGCAAGGGGCGGACGAAGGGGAAGACTGGGCGGCCGGGGCGGTAACGACAAACCGGCCAACCAGGCGGCCTGGTTTAAGATGGTTTGTGTGTCGCTGGGTCAGCCGCGCCTTTCGTAATCGGCGCGGTTGACGAATCTCGGATGCTAACACCATGGGTGCGTGTCTAGGCAATCGCTTTGGAGACACCATGGGCGATTTTATGGATCAGCCTTTCTGGCTTGCAGCGTGTCCACAGACGGAATTCCCCATGCCAGAAATTTGCATCGACCCCTTCCCCTCCGCCGCCGAACTGAACGCGCTCTTTTCCGCCGCCTGGGGCAGCCCGCACAACCGCGATTTCACCCCCATCCTCTCCCGCAGCCTCGCCCATATCGGCGCCTATCAGGACGACCGGCTCGTCGGCTTCGTCAATGTCGCCTGGGATGGCGGCATCCATGCCTTCATCCTCGACACCTCGGTTCACCCTGACATGCGCCGGCAGGGGATCGCGACGCGGCTGGTCAGGGAAGCGACGCGGGTTGCGGGGGAGCGCGGCGCCGAGTGGCTGCATGTCGATTTCGAACCGCATCTGACCAGCTTCTACCGCGCCTGTGGATTCAGGCCGACGAAGGCAGGACTCATCAAGCTCGTGTAGTTCTTCCGCGCGGGAAGTCTGAACAAGTCGAAGCCAAACACCAACCTGCGATAGTGACGCGAATGGTCGCGCGGCGCAGCGCTACCGACAAACCCGCTGAAAACACAATTTTCGCGAGAGCATCCCGCCCGAAAATGAAAGATAATACTATTTACGAAACCAAACCATGACTTTGAGTTCTCAAATTAAAATTCGTTTCCCCAGTATTTCATCCTTAGTTTTTCATTAAAAAAGCAATGAAAAGACACAATTTTGCATTGAAAACTTAATCGAGGATCGGCATAGATCCCCGAGGGGTTGTCGTCCGCTGAGCAATAAAACAGTTCTTTCGGGGATGTCTCATATTGCCGAGTACAAAGCATCTTTTGGGGAAAGATATATATGGCCTTGAATATTCTGGACACGAACGGCGCCACAGTTACCAAGACCGGCGCTGAGTTCGAAGCTTACGATGTTATCCGTAACTCTGAAACCAGCCCTTCCGCACCTGTCTCCCTCACTGTTTCCGATTCGTCCGTGGCGGATCTGGCCGACGAGTTGGGCTCCGTCTCTGCAAACGTGACTGGCTCCTACTACGGCAGTGTGATCACGACGGGCGCGGGCAACGATACCATCAATGGCGGTGACGGTGCAGACACGCTGAACGGCGGCGCCGGAGAGGATCTGATCTATGGTGGAGCTGGCAATGACACGCTGAGTGGCGGCAACGGAGAGGATCTGATCCGCGGTGGAGCTGGCAATGACACGCTGAATGGCGGCGACGCCAATGACCGGCTCTACGGCGAAGCCGGAAATGACGTCATCAGGGGCGGCGCGGGCAACGACACGATCTCCGATGGCGAGCAATTCGGCTTTGCCTCTGAGGTCTTCGACCTAAATGCGGGCGACGGCGATGATGCCATAACCGTCGCGACACTCGCTTCATTCAATTCCGGAACGATCGACGGCGGTGCCGGGATTGATAGTCTCGAAGCTCCGTCGCTTCGGGGCCTGACGATCAAGAACATAGAGATCCTTGAAACGGCGGGATGGCCGGTTGCCGGTTCGAGCGCGCAGTTCGAAAGCTTTGACAAGATCGTCTATTCGACCGATCCGACCTTGAATTATAAAGCCGACTTGGTGTTGACGGACAGCGCCCACCTCGATCTTTCTGACGAGCTCGGAAATCGGGGCGCTTTCATTGCCGGCTACGCCTCCGGCATTGACGTCAAGACCGGCAGCGGCAACGACGAGTTTACCGGCACTGACGGCAACGACATTTTCGACGGCAGCGCCGGCAACGACATCATCAATGGCAACGCCGGCAATGACAAATTGACCGGTGGTGCCGGCGACGACACCATCAATGGCGGCGACGGCATCGATACGGCAATCTTCTCCGGCAATTTCGCCAATTATTCCTTCGCAATGAACAACGGCGATCACATCCTGACGAGCGCTGGGGAAGGGACGGATACGCTGACAGACGTCGAGTTCGCCCGCTTTGCCGATGGCGTCTACGATTTCGCCACGGAAAAGTTCACGCTCGACGGCAGCAATAGCGCGCCGACCAATATCCAGCTCTCGAAAACCGCCTTGTCCGAAGATACGCCGATCTGGACCACGGTCGGCCTGCTCAGCGCCAAGGACGCGGATGGCGACGCGCTCACCTATACGCTGATTGACGGGGCGAACGATCACTTCCGGATAAAGGGCAACCGCATCGTCACCTCGAAGGCGCTGGATTACGAGACGGACAAGTCGCACACGATCAAGGTGGCTGTTTCGGACGGCAAGGTCACCGTCCAGAAGGACATCACGATCAACGTCCTCGACGTCAACGAAACCCCTGTCAACCAGGCGCCAACCAAGCTCGCCTTCTCGCGCAGCTCGGTCTCCGAGAATATCGCGATCGGCACCTCGGTCGGCCTGCTGACGGCGGTCGATCCGGAAGGCGGCGCCGTGAAATGGCGGCTGACGGACGATGCCGACGGCATCTTCAAGCTCGTCGGCAACAAGATCCAGACGAAGGCTGCAATCGACTACGAAAGCACACACAGCCTGACCTTCACTGCCGAAGCCTACGACGCGGCCGGAAACGTCACCAGCCACGATTTCAGGCTTGCCGTGAAGGACGTCTTCGAGGCGTCGGTTTCGAGCTTCTCGCATGAGGCGTTGATCTAGCCGCAACACCGCCGCTCGAAGCAGACCTGCCTCCCGCAATGGCTCGTAAAAATTGAGCGCGCCGGCAGAAAGCGTCGGGCGCCCGCTTAAATGAGCGCCACCGGGAATGGAAGAAAAGACACCACCCGTTCTGGCAGAGCGCAATGCATCTTCTGGAAAGTTAAAATATGACTTTGAATATTCTGAACGTGTACGGCGGGCCTGTTACCAAGACTGGCGCTGAATTCGAAGCGTATGACGTCATCCGCTACTCCGCCACTAGTCCCCTCGCAAGGATCACTCTGTCAGTCTCCGACTCCAGCACGGCAGACCTTGCTGACGAGTTGGGTTCGGTCTCGGCGGACGTGTTCGGCTCGGACGATGCCAATACGATCACAACAGGCGGCGGCAACGACGCCATTTCCGGTCGTGCCGGCGCAGACACTCTGAGTGGTGGAGCCGGAGACGATTTGATCGACGGTGGCGATGGAAATGACGACCTTTTTGGTGGCGAGGGTAGCGACCTACTCTTTGGCCGCCTTGGAGATGATATCATCCGTGGTGGCGCAGGCGACGACACGATTGAGGATGGTTTTTATTTTTCGACTTTCGCTGAGAACTTCGACATTGACGCGGGCGTTGGCAATGACACCGTGAGTTTATCAAACAGTATGAACGTCAGCGTATCCGGAATCATTGACGGTGGTGACGGCACCGACATCCTGCAAGCCAGCTTTTTGACTGATCTGACGATCAAGAATTTCGAGATCCTCGAGTCTGGGGACCTCGGTGTTACCGGATCGGCCGCGCAGTTTGAAAGCTTCGACAAGATCATCCAGCAGAATGGCTATTCTGATATCGTCTTGAGGTTATCGGACAGCGCGCACGCCGATCTTTCCGGCAAATTAACCACCGGCGGAGTCCACATCTATGCGGCGGTTCCCAGTATCGACGTGACGACAGGTGGGGGCAATGACCAATTAGAGGGAACCGACGGCAACGATATTTTCGACGCCCGCGCCGGTGACGACGTCCTGAATGGCTATGGTGGAGATGACGCGCTGACCGGCGGTGACGGTAACGACCAAATCAACGGCGGCTTCGGGCAGGATGTCATCAAGGGTGGAGCAGGCGACGATTCGATCTTCGATGGTGAATCTTTCGGCGTTTACCCGGAAGTCTTAGACATCGATGCGGGCGAGGGTAACGACGCCATAATCGTGCAGACATCCGGTGGCGTGCTGTCCGGAGCGATTGATGGCGGTACCGGGATTGATATCCTGCGTGCTCCTACTATAACGGGCCTCGCGATCAGGAACGTTGAAATCTTTGAAACATATGGCTACGTGATCGCCGGTTCGTCCGCCCAGTTCGAAAGCTTCGACAAGATCGTCTTCGCGAACAATTCCACCGACAACTATGCCGTCTTGTTGTCATTAACGGACGGCGCCCACCTCGATCTTTCCGACGAACTGGGGGATCTCGGTGCTGTTATTGTCGGCGATGTCTCTGGCATTGACGTCAAGACCGGCGGCGGAGACGACGAGTTTACGAGCACCCGCGGCAACGACATTTTCGACGGCGGCGCGGGCCTCGACATGGCAGTTTTCTCCGGCGATTTCGCCAGCTATTCCTTCGCGATCGACAATGGCAGCCATGTCCTGACCAGCGCCCTGGAAGGCAAGGATACGTTGATCGACGTCGAATCTGCCCGTTTTGCCGATGGCGTCTATGATTTCGCTACGGAAACCTTCACGCCCGCCAATAAAGCGCCGACCAATATTCAGCTTTCGAAAACTGCGGTCTCCGAAGACACGCCGATCTGGACCACGGTCGGCCTGCTCAGTGCGCGCGACGCCGACGGCGACGCCCTCACCTACACGCTGCTCGACAGTGCCGACGATCATTTCCGGCTGAAGGGCAATCGCATCGTCACCTCGAAGGCCTTGGACTACGAGACGACGACGTCGCACACGATTAGGGTCGCCGTCTCCGACGGCAAGGTCACCGTCCAGAAGGACATCACGATCAACGTCCTCGACGTCAACGAAGCCCCTGTCAACAAGGCGCCGATCAATCTCGCCTTCTCGCGCAGCTCGGTCTCCGAGAATATCGCGATCGGCACCTCGGTCGGCCTGCTGACGGCGGTCGATCCGGAAGGCGGCGCCGTGAAATGGCGGCTGACGGACGATGCTGATGGCATCTTCAAGCTGGTCGGCAACAAGATCCAGACAAAGGCTGCGATCGACTACGAAAGCACCCACAGCCTGACCTTTACCGCCGAAGCCTACGACGCGGCCGGAAACGTCACCAGCCACGATTTCACGCTTGCCGTGAAGGACGTCTTCGAGCCGTCGTTTGCGGTGTCGCATGAGGTATTGATCTAGGCCACGGCTGGATTGCCTGCGACGCAGAGCTGCTCGGAACAAGGCGCCGCCACGAATCTCTTCTCCCCAGTGGGGAGAAGACGGAGTTCGGGCTGACCGTCCGGTCCAAATTGCCGCTCCACCTCCGCACCCAATTCGGCTATAACTCCTGCCGATCCGAGGAGAGCCCGCATGCGCCTGCCCACATTCATCCTCGCCCTCGTCGTCTCGGCGCTCGCAGCCTTGCCTGCATCGGCAGCGACCTACAAGACGCCGAAGGCGCTGCTCAAGGCGCTCTATAGCTACGACACCGACAACAGCGACGCCGAGGCGCCCTCGCCCTATTCCGCCTTCTTCTCCGACCACCTGAACAAGCTCCTCCAGACCGATCTCGACAACACGGCAGAGGGCGATGTCGGTGCGATCGACTTCGATCCCGTCATCGCTGGCCAGGATGGCACCGCCAGCGACGTCAGGATCGGCCAGCCGATCCTGCTGGATGACAAGGCCGAGGTGGAGGTGGAGTTCGAAAACGGCGAAGAGGTGACGCTCTTCTATACGCTGGTACGCGAACACGGCGGCTGGAAGGTCGACGACATCGCCAATCAGAAGGGGGATAATCCCTGGAGCCTGAGCGGGTTGCTGGGGGATGCGCAGTAGGCTGGCAGCCCAGCCACCCGCCCTCCCGGTCGAGGCGACCCTGCGTTTGTCACGGGCAATCAATTCACTGGATCGATTGCTCCGCTCCTCACCCTCACCATGAGACTGATCGGCGTGCCTGCCGCCCCGCCCACGAACAAAAAACCTGCCCGGCTATCGAATCTGCCGCTCATCCCGTTTCGGCACGGAATCCCGATATGGCACAGCCGTGCAAGAATCCGTTAACCCATCGTCAAGTATCTGAATCTTCGGCATTTCCCGACATCGATGCGGGCATGGCACAATAATCCCGCTTGCTTTTTGCCCGAAATGCTG
The DNA here is from genome assembly GCF_057653695.1 of Rhizobium sp. SRDI943. Taxonomy (NCBI): domain Bacteria; kingdom Pseudomonadati; phylum Pseudomonadota; class Alphaproteobacteria; order Hyphomicrobiales; family Rhizobiaceae; genus Rhizobium; species Rhizobium sp. SRDI943. The sequence goes on from NZ_CM172787.1 coordinate 2,538,020, forward strand.
GCACGAATTGACTTACTCGGGCATTTGCATGCCGGTGACTGGACTGATGTGGTAATCCCTTCCGTTTGGAAGGCGGCGCGGGACTACCCGCCTACGTAGACGTTCTTTCCCCGTACGTGACTTCTCCGACTGACCCTTCGTCCCAATCGATCGGGGCGAAAGCTAAAGCCGTCCGCTTCCTCTCGGGGGCGCGGATACTACACAGACTAAGGGAAAAGGACGATCCCAATGGCCACCAAGGGCACCGTAAAATTCTTCAACCAGGACAAGGGTTTTGGTTTCATCACGCCGGACGGCGGCGCAAAGGACGTTTTCGTCCATATCTCTGCGCTGCAGGCTTCTGGCATCCAGTCGCTGCGCGAAGGCCAGCAGGTTACCTTCGACACCGAGCCGGACCGCATGGGCAAGGGCCCGAAGGCTGTCAACATCTCGGCTTCGTAAGTCAGACATCGCTTCGGCGGCATGAACGGCGCTCCGCAAGGGGCGCCGTTTCTGTTTGTGGTGATCGGCGGTCATTTGTCGATCACATTGGCAAGTGTTATATGCGCCCTTTATAGATGCCCGCCCCTGCGGCGGGGGCACCGCACTGCGGCGCGGTAACAAGGAACAGTGGAACGTCGATGACGCAGAAGAGGCCGATATTTGCGGTCGCCCCGATGATCGACTGGACGGATCGGCATTGCCGCTATTTCCACCGCCAGATCAGCCGCGAGGCGCTGCTCTATACCGAGATGGTGGTGGCCGATGCGATCATCCACGGCCCGCGCGATCGGCTGCTTGGTCATGACGCCGCCGAGCACCCGCTGGCGCTGCAGCTCGGCGGATCGGAGCCGGCAAAGCTTGCCGAGGCGGTGAAGATCGCCGAGCCCTACGGTTACGATGAGATCAACCTCAATGTCGGCTGCCCTTCCGACCGCGTGCAGTCGGGCACCTTCGGCGCCTGCCTGATGCTGACGCCGGAGACGGTGGCCGCATGCGTCGCTGCGATGAAGGCAGTCGCGACCGCGCCGGTGACGGTGAAATGCCGGATCGGCGTCGACGAGCAGGACCCGGAACGGGCGCTGCCCGAGTTGATCAGCCGCGTTCTCGATGCCGGCGCCGACGCGATCTGGATCCATGCCCGCAAGGCATGGCTGAAGGGCCTGAGCCCCAAAGAGAACCGCGAGATCCCACCGCTCGACTACGAGATCGTCTACCGGATGAAGCAGCGCTGGCCCGACGTCTTCATCGGCATCAACGGCGGCATCCCCACGCTCGACGAAGCCGCAGCCCACCTCGACCATGTCGACGGCGTCATGCTCGGCCGCGCCGCCTATCAGAATGCCGCGATCCTTGCCGACATCGACCAGCGCTTCTTCGGCGCGCCGGCGAGCGCGCCGGACTGGGAGGCGTTGCGTGACCGGATGATGACCTATGCCGAACGCCACATCGCCAGCGGCGGCCGGCTACAGCACGTGGCCCGCCACATGGTCGGCCTCTTCACCGGCCTGCCGGGCGCCCGCCGCTACCGCCAGATCCTCTCGACCGACGCGGCGAAAAGCGGCGCCGGGCCGGAGGTATTGGCGGCAGCCTTTGCGGCAGTGGATTTTTCGGGGACCGAGCAGGAGGCGGTCAGCGCCTGACGTAAGTGACGTCTTGTCACGGCGCCGAAGCGCGGCGTCAGGACCGCGCCATCGGCAGCAAGATCTTCTTCTCGATCCGGCCCGCCACCGAGAACACCAGGATTTCCGTATCCCTGCCGATCCTGCTGCCATCCATCAATCGGACGATATCATCGACGCCGCCGACCGGGCTGCCATCGATGGCGAGAATATAATCGCCCTCCTGCAGCCCTCCCTTTGCCGCCGGCCCGTCGGCTTCGACGCGCCGGATGCGAACCGAGGTCGTCTGCACCGTGCCTGCGGCAAGCGCCACCCGGCGCGGCAGCACGATCGTATCGCCTGCTATGCCGATGAAGGCGCGCCTGACCTGGCCATAGCGAAGAATCTCCGAAACCACGAAATTGGCCGTATTCGACGCCACGGCAAAGGCGATGCTCTGCGCGCCCTGGATGACGGCGGTGTTGACGCCAATGACCTCCCCGCCCGAAGACACCAGTGGCCCGCCCGAGTTGCCGGGATTGAGCGCCGCATCGGTCTGGATGACATCTTCCATCGGCCGGCCGCTGGCCGCCCGCATCGACCGGCCGAGCGCCGAGACGATACCGGCCGTAACCGTCCATTCGAAGCCGAGCGGGTTTCCGATCGCGATCGCGATATGGCCCCTGCGCAGACGCTGGGAATCTCCGAGCTTCGCCCAGGCGCCGGTGCTTGTATTGGCGCGAATGAGGGCGATATCGGTATCCACATCCCGGCCAAGCACGCGGCCCTCGGTAACGAAACCGTCAGGCGTGGTGATGCGAACGACCTTGGCATCGTCAACGACATGGTTGTTGGTGATGATCAGGCCATCAGGCGAGACCGCGAAGCCGGACCCGTGCCCCTGCCGGCCTCCCACCCTCTCGATCCGGCTGACTGCTGGCCCGACCGTATCGACTGCTGCTGCGATCGATTGCGAATAGGCATCAATCAGCGCCCCATCATTCTGAGGCGCTATGTCCTTATCCATGTAACCCATGATTTGATCCTCAGGCGGCAATAACGGCCGTCCCGCCGCCGGCGAAGCCGTCGCGGTTGCGACGGTCCGCCATGGCGCTGTTGTATGAGGATTAGATGGTTGGGCGATGAACCGCGTTCAAGTGAGCGCCAGCAGCGGCATGCACGCGGCGGCAGAATGGGAACACACCTACCCCGGACAGATATATTGAACTACCCGGACGGATATATTGAACGAATAATAAAAAAATGGCTCATTGCAGACGTTCGTCTCGCCCGTGACGAACTAGCCTGAGGTGGCCGACAGCCGAGATACAGTGGATTAAAACAATGTTCGCAGCGCAAAGCAGCCAGGCGAGGATCACCCGGGCCCCCGCGCGTCATGCGAAATGGGCGGGTGCCATACCCATCTCGCGTAGACATACAAACTTCTGTCATATCAATAGAATAGAAAGATGAACTCAATAAGCACATCAATATATTCGGGTTGATCAGGCGCGACCTTCTTGCCCCTAGCCTCCGGCCCAACGGCGCTCGTGGCCTTGTCAATTCTGCAGGCAACAGCGCAAACTTCTGACCGCATTAATCCAACCAACCCCAACCAACGGAGCCAAAAGATGAGCACGGTTACCACCAAGGACGGCGTCGAAATCTTCTACAAGGATTGGGGGCCGAAGAGCGCTCAGCCGATCATGTTTCATCACGGCTGGCCGCTCTGCTCCGACGACTGGGATGCCCAGATGCTGTTCTTCCTTGAGAAGGGCTACCGGGTCGTCGCCCATGATCGGCGCGGCCACGGCCGCTCGACCCAGGTGGGCGACGGTCACGACATGGATCACTACGCCGCCGATGCCGCAGCCGTCGTCGAGCATCTCGATCTCAGGAACACCGTCCATGTCGGCCACTCCACCGGCGGCGGCGAAGCGACCCATTATGTCGCCCGGCACGGCCAGCCGCAGGGCCGCGTCGCAAAGCTGGTGATCATCGGCGCCGTGCCGCCCCTCATGGTGAAAACGGATGCCAATCCCGGCGGCCTGCCGATCGAAGTCTTCGACGACCTGCGCAAGCAGCTCGCCGCCAACCGCTCGCAATTCTATCGCGATCTGCCGGCCGGCCCGTTCTACAGCTTCAACCGGCCGGGCGCGAAGGTCCTGGAACCGGTCATCAACAATTGGTGGCGCCAGGGCATGATCGGCGGCGCCAAGGCGCATTACGATGGCATCAAGGCCTTTTCGGAAACTGACTTCACCGAAGACCTGAAGATCATCACCGTGCCGACCTTCGTCATGCACGGCGACGACGACCAGATCGTGCCGATCGCCGACTCGGCCCTGCTCTCATCCAAGCTCCTGCAGAACGCCACGCTGAAGGTCTACGAGAAATTCCCGCACGGCATGTGCACCACCCATGCCGACATCATAAACCCCGACATCCTCGCCTTCATCAAAGGCTGATCCGTGATGTTGCCGGGCGCCGATGAGTCGCCCGGTTGCCACGATGGCTTGCCATCCTGCACGCCGGCGTTCTGGCCACGTCGATCGATTGACGGCCAGAGACTCATTTTCCCATGAAACCGTTTTCGTCGATTTGCGTTTAGCGGCCATGAAAAGAGAACGTGAACCCTCATCAAAGGCTTACCGGCAGGATCGTTTCGAAAACACCGAGCGCGCCGCCAAGGAAACCATCGAGGCGGAGCAGCGGGCCCGCCTCGAAAAAACCAAGCGGCTGAAAGAGCTGCGCCTGTCGCAGCAAGACGCCAAAGGCCCCGCAACCAAGTAGATCTCACGCCCACACTATCCGGTCGACAAGCCTATCGGTCTCATATCCATGCCCTGCCGCCCTCACTCGCATCTTCCCGTGCGTGCCCCGAATTGTTTTTGAATTTCGGACCTTCGCCCATCTTGCAGAGCAAAGATCGCGAAATTATCTTTTTTCACGAAAGCGATTCACGGCATCCAAAAAAGGGCAGATTGCGATGTCAGACAAGCTGTTCAGCACGCGTGACGAACCGCTCGCCTCCGAGGACCTCGATGTGTGCAGGCGTGTCCACGAAGCTCTCTGTAGCGGGCTAAAGATCGACAGATCGAGCAAGGAGGCCGACCGTCTGGGCGCCCTCATCATCGAGCTTTACCGCCAGGGTGTGCATGACGAAAGCCAGCTTCGGTTGCTGGCCGGCGGAAGGTGAGCCTGATAGCGCGAGACGTCAAGTTATCTGCAGCTTCTCCATTTCCCTTGGCGTCAAGCCTGCCCTCATCCGCCACCATCGCGGGATTGGGTGCATGCCTTCCGGACAGCTTTGGTGTGATAGATGACGGTGGAGCGCCCAGTGACGACTTGGTCGAAAGGCTCACGAGCCCACGGCTCCCACCTGATCGGGCAGGCCAGTCTCGACGCGGCGGCGTCTGGGGTTGAACCGACTGCGGACGGAAGGACCGGTGGCCTGTCGCCTTGGCCTATTATTACCTACGTTAGTGATCGCGCACATACCTTGCCTCATTCCATCCCAAAATGAAACCTATTCCCTTCCCCCGCGTTACCCCCTCGATACATCCGTTTACCCAAGGTGAGTGAAATGAACAGAATCGCCATCATTGCCCTGTCGATAGCGACGGCCTTCTCCGGAATGCCCGCCTCGGCAGGCCTGGCTTTTGTGCCGAGCCCGGTGCAATCGGCGCAGCCGACGTCTCAAAGCACCGATGCCCGCATCACGACCGTCGGCTGCAATAACTTCACGAACTGCCCGGGTCAGTTCGGCAATAATCGCAGGTGGTATCGCAACCGCAATCACTATCGTGACCGGAATTACGAGCGCGACGACCGTTATGGCTGGGATCGTCGCTATGATCGCCGGTATCGCCGCCATGACAATACCGGTGCCATTATCGGCGGTCTGGCGGCCGGCGCCCTCCTCGGCGGTATCATCGCTTCGCAGCCGCGCACGCGTGCCTACAGTTCTGGTTCGCATGCGGAGTATTGCTATAGCCGTTATCGGTCCTATCGCGCCTATGACAATACCTACCAGCCGAACTACGGCCCACGCCGCCAGTGCCGCTAGCCGGCCCGTTCCATTGGAGCAAGCCTCGCATGAAGATGCGGGGCTTTTTGATACCCGAATGCCCGTTACGCGGCTCTCCCGGGGACACCGTAGACTGTCACGCCGTCCAGCAAATCGCCTTGCCCCCTATCGACCAGCTCTATATGTATGAAAGCACGGTACGTTAGCAGATACGCACATACATAATCCCTCCCGATCCCAAAATGAAACCTATTCCCTTCCCCCGCGTTATCCCCCAATACATCCGTTGACCCAAGGTGAGTGAAATGAACAAATTCGGCATCATTGCCCTGTCGATAGCGACGGCCTTCTCGGGAATGCCGGCCTCGGCGGCCCCGGCCTTCGTGGCGAGCCCGATGCAATCGGCCCAGCCGGCGCCTCAAAGTATCGATGCCCGGATCATGACAGTCGCCTGCAACCCTTACTCCATCGTCTGCTCGGGCAACGGCGATAACCGCAGATCCTACCGCAACCGCGACCGCGACAACGATCGAGACCGCGACCGCCGCAGCTACCGCGATCGCCGCTACGACCGCGACGACCGTTATGGCTGGGATCGCCGTCACGATCGCCGGTATCGCCGATATGATAACCGATATGACAATAACGGCGCCATCATCGGCGGCCTGGCAGCAGGCGCCCTCCTCGGCGGCATCATTGCTTCGCAGCCGCGCGCACGTGCCTATGGTTCTTCGCATGCTGAATACTGCTATAGCCGCTATCGGTCATACCGCGCCTACGACAATACCTATCAGCCGAATTATGGCCCGCGCCGCCAGTGCCGGTAATCCGGCCCACGCATCAGAGCAAGCCTCGCATGAAGATGCGGGGCTTTTTTGATGATCGGAAGCCCGCTACACGGCTTCCGATCGCCGGTCGGCCGTGCTGGTCTGCGCGGTCATGGTCGACTCGCTCAGTTGGGCGACACCAACCTAAAGCATGTCGCGCAATAGTGCGCAGCCGTTTTGCGATAACGACATGCGTTGGATAGAAAGATGCGTCAGGAGCGAATCTAAAAGATCGCGACGTGCTTTAGGTGCGGAATGACATCCGGAGAGACAACAAAGCCCGCCGGGCCCGTCATCCTGCTGCCGCCGGATATGGAAAACCTGTCGGGCTTCGAAGCGGCGCTCGCCGCCGGCTGGTCTCCCGATCCGCGCCGCGCAGGCGACGAAACCTATGTTCGCGGTGAACTTCAGCGGCTGCGCCAGGACCGGGCGAAGTTCCCCGACGATCTCATTCGTGATGGCAAACCGCACGCCGGGTCCGGATCGCCGCCTCTCACCACCCGTCTGTTCTGGATCTGGGACGGCGAATTCTGCGGCAGCATCAGCCTGCGTTTTCAAGCGGGCATAGAGGAGCTGCCGCCCGAGGTGTCGGGTCATGTCGGGTATTCCGTCGTGCCGTGGAAACAGCGCAACGGCCACGCGACCGCTGCGTTGAGACTGCTGTTGGCACTGGCATCGAAGGAAGGCCTCGACCGCCTCGTCATCCTCTGCAACGAGGATAACGATGCCTCGCGGGGCGTGATCGAGCGCAATGGCGGCGAATTGTTCATGCGCGGCCCGCACCTCTCCGACAGGCCCGATCAGATCAAACTGTATTTCTGGCTGAGGCCCGGAATCGCCGGCTGACGTGCAGCCGACGGATTTTCAGACGGACGGAGCACGGGCCTTGCCCGCCCTTGCTCCGTCCGTCCCGTCAGCCTGGGGTGGGGCTGAGTGCTGGTCGCGCAGCAGCTCGCGGCGTCGCTGCGTATTGTCTCTCAATAGGTCGCGGCCGGTTTCGGCTTCTTCTCGGTCCACTGCGGCGGCGCGCCGTATTTGGCGGCCACGGCGCCCATCAGTCCGGGCGGCCGGCCGAAGGCGTCGCAGGCGGCGTATTTCGGTTTGCCGCCGAGCCAGGATTTCATCCGATGCCCTGAGGGCAGCGAGATATCCAATCCCTTAGGCTCCTTGCCCTTGATCAGCATGCGGGAAAACTCGCTGCTGAATTTCGAAGCCAGGCTATAGGCATCGCCGACTTCGGAAACGCGGGGGTTGTTCTGCAGCGAGTTTGCCCCGCGCGACCAGACGATTGCCGCCCGCTGCACACCACCGCTGTCGACGGCCTCCGCCTCGACCGCCAGTCCGCCAAGGCCGGCCGGCAGCCGGGGCACGCTGACGGGCAGTACGAAACCGGTGCCGACGGTCACGACGGTCGAAACGCCCGCCATCGCCTTGTTGGTCGGCACAATGTCGGTGACGACCGAGCGGATAGTCAGATCTGCCGGCTGGCCGGCAGAGACCAGCTGGTATTTGTCACTGAGCGAAATGCAGAGCGCCCGGTCCAGAGCGTTCGCCACCATCACGCGGTCGGCGTTCGATTTGACGCGGGTCGCGGCGTTGAAAGCGAAGGTCGTCGGCACGATGCTGACCGTCTTTGCCGGACTAAGGCGCGTCCCATCGACATAGACGCGCGATTTCGACAGCTTGCCCTTCGGCGCGCCGAGATTGCCGTAGGAGGAGAGCGTGCCGGCCTCCTTTAGCGGCACCGAGCTGCACCCGGCCGCGGCCATGGCGAGCGCCACCGGCAGAGCGAGGGACAAGCCTCTCGACGCCACGGGGAGGGAAAATGGAAATGGATTGCTGCGCACGCTGTCTGGCCTCCGTCGCCGATAGCGCATAACCCCGAAAATCGAGATCGATTTTCGGAAAGGATTATGCGCAGGTTTAAAACGCTAGAGCGTCCTTGGCGCGTCCTGTCGGACGCGCGGCGCTCTAGTGTCGGGCGAAAGTGGCGGTCGACAATTGCCGCAACATTACAGATCCAGAGCCTTTCCTGATCAGAACCAGGAAAGGCTCGGGGGGCGGATACTGCTCAAGCAGGCCCGACCTTTATACGAGTTCGATCGTCACCCGCGTCCCTGCAGCACTGCTCTCGATGCTAACCTCGCCGCCATGATTTGCGACGATCTGCTTGACGAGGCTGAGGCCGAGACCGGCGCCCTTGCTCTTCGGGGTGACGCGATAGAAGGGCTCGAAAACCAACTCCCGGTGTTCAGCCGGAATGCCCGGCCCTTCGTCGGTGACCGTGATCCGCTCGCCGCCGGAAGGTGAACCCGACACAGAAACCGCGATCATACCGCTGTTGCCTCCGTGGTCGATGGCATTGCGTACGAGGTTGCTCACCGCCCTCGGTAGCGCCGACGGGCTGCCTTTGCGTTCGAGCCTCTCGACCTCGCTTTGAAACGAAATTTGGTAGCCGGCGACAATCGCCAGCGGCGCGAGATCGGCAACCGTCATTCGGGCGATCTCGACGAGATCGACCGGTTCGTCGAGGTCAGCCGCCTGATCGTTGCGCTCGAAATCGAGCAGTTGCTCGGCCGCCTGCCCAAGCCGCGCCACGTCATCGAGCAGCCGCTGCCGCTCGCGCCCGTCTGGCATGCCGTCGATCCGCGTCTGCATGATGGCGATCGGGGTCCGGAGCTCATGCGCCGCGTCGAGCAGGAAGCGCTGACGTTTCTTAAACTCGTTCTCAAGCCGCTCAAGCGTTCCGTTAAAAGCAATCACCAATGGTGCGATTTCCGTGGGAATACCATCCACCGGCAATCGGGCTCCTTGCCGGCGGGGTTCGATTTCCGATGCCTTGCTCGCTATATCCTTCACGCCGGCCAAAGCGCGCGCTACGACGCGGGGGATCGTTAGAAAAACCCCGGGCAAAGCGATGGCCAAAAGTGGTGTGTAAATGAGGTAGGTTTTGCCGAGTATTGCCAGAAATGCGGAGCTTCTGCTGGCGTTTCCGCCGTACATCACTCTGTACTCGCCTTCTGCCGTGTCGACACGGTCGATGGAGGCGACCTCGGTCGTACCAGACGCCCCTCGTATGTCGGCGTCTTTGATGAGGTAAACGTACCGGGCTAGGTCCGCATAGGGCGCCGGTATTACGCCATAGGAGGCCGTTTCTCCACTGGGTGTTGCGACGAAAAACCAGAGCCTGTTGTTCTCAGCCTTGAACGACCTGAGACGCGGGCTATCAGCTATGACGATCCTGCCCCGCGAGTCACGCGTAAGAGCTTCCTCGAGGGCTGCAGTCAGCTGAACCTGCATTCCTTCATTGGGTGAGAGGATGCTGGTGGCGTAAATGCAAAGCCCGATGATGACAGTCGCAACAACAGCCACGAAAACGATACTGAGCTGCCAGCTGAGCGTCCACCAGAGTGAAAGGTTCGACTTGGTCGCCTCGCGCATCATTCTTCCTTCATGAGATAGCCGACGCCGCGGATATTATGGATCGCTACGCCGGCGCCGGCATCGATCAGCCGCTTGCGCAACCGCGATATATGCGCGTCGAGCGCATTCGACTGGATTTCCTCCTCGTAATTATAAACCGCCGCCTCCAGCGTCGAACGCAGCACGGTCTTCTCGTTGCGCCTAGCCAGTGCGGCCAGCACCAAAAGTTCGCGTCGGGGCAGGTCCAGCGGCACGGCATCGACGGTGACGCTCAGATGCAGCGGGTCGATCACCATTCGTCCGGCCGTGATCTTGAGTTCCGCCAGTTCAGGCGATCGCCGCAGCACGGCCCTGAGCCGCGCCATCAGCTCCTCCACCAGGAACGGCTTACCGAGATAGTCGTCGGCCCCGAGGTCGAGGCCTTCGATCCGCTCCTTCGGTTCGTTCAGCGCCGTCAGCACGATGATCGGCGTATCTTTCCCCGTCCGCCTGAGCTCCGGAATGAAGCTCAGCCCCTCGCCGTCGGGCAGGCGCCGGTCGAGCAGGATCGCATCGTAGAGGTTCTGCCGCGTCAGCTCGACGGCGTCTGCCAGATGCATCGTGTGGTCGGTGACGATCCCATGTTTGCCGAGTGCGGCCGACAGCGCCTCGGCCAGCTCCCTCTCATCCTCTATCAGCAGTATCCGCATCGCCCGTCCATTGTCTCGCTCACCCCTTCTGTCTGCCACAAGGGTTGCGGCAGCATTGCGGAGCTTGCAAGGCAGCCGGTCATGCTGCTGCAATTGTTGAGGTCCAGCACAAAGACTATCCGCAGCAGCTGGAGATCAAGATGAACCGACCTATCCTCCGTCTCCTGACGAGACACTTTCTCTCCGCCTTCATCCTTGCCGCGCTGCTCGCAGCCCCACTCGTCATTCTGCACACGCTTCACGAAAAGACGGCATTCGAGAACGGCCTGCTGATGGACGTCCGATGATGCAGCGAGCGAACCCTCAGGCGGTCTTACTGTCTGCCATGCAATAGGCCGAGAATGCCTGAAGATAGGCCTGCACCTTGAAACGGTTCTCCGCTGCCTCAATGGTGTTGAACACCTCGGCCGGCTCCAGCTTCATCAAAGGAAGCCTGAGGAAAATATCGCCCGCGAACCGGTCGGTAATGGTCGCAAGAACGGTGCGAAGACCCGCCAGCATGTCGTCGCCGCGATGTGATGCGTGCAGCAGGGCGATCGGCTTATGGACGATCTGCTCTCCTGACACGAGCCAATCGATCGCGTTCTTGAGGCCGCCCGGGATGGATCGGACATATTCCGGGCTGGCAATGATCACCCCGTCACTCTGAGCGATCACATCGATGAGATCCCGCACCGCCTCCGGCAGATGCTCTCCCTCGAGATCGGGCGAGAATACCGGCAACCGCCCCACACCGTCGAAGATCGAAATCTCGATCTCATTTGGCGCAACGGCGCGAACAGCCTGCAGCATGGCGGTATTGGTGGAATTGCGCCGGGCGCTGCCGGATATTGCGAGAATCTTCATGACCCTAACAGGAATCGATTGATCATGGCTGTCAACGCAAAAGGCTAGGCTAGGCGCGATTGAGTAGCGCCCCAAAAGCGACTTTAGCTTGAACTGACCGAGCCCCGCGTTAGCTTGGGTGCTGCTGCCGAATCGGCTGGAATTACCCCTTGAGGAAATACACATGTCGGCTTTGATCGAGGCGCGGGGCGTCAGCAAACGCTTCCGGCAGCACAAGAGATTTCCGGGCCTGATGGGCGCGCTGAAGACGTTGGTGACCAACGAATATACGGAAGTCCTGGCCGTTTCCGACATCGGTTTCGACATCGCGGCAGGCGAAGCCGTTGGCTATCTCGGCCCGAATGGCGCCGGCAAATCGACGATGATCAAGATGATGACCGGCATCCTGGTGCCGAGCGACGGCACGCTCTCGGTGCTCGGCCGGACGCCACATCTGAAGCGGATGGACAATGCCCGCGAGATCGGCGTCGTTTTTGGCCAACGCAGCCAGCTGTGGTGGGACCTGCCGCTGGTCGACAGTTTTACCTTGCACCAGCGTATCTACGACATCCCCGCCGCCCGCTATGCGGATAATCTCCGACGCTTCAGCGAGTTGCTCGACTTGACGCCCTTTCTCGACCGCGCAGTGCGCCAACTCAGCCTCGGCCAGCGCATGCGCGCCGAGATCGTGATGTCGCTGCTGCACGATCCCAAGATCCTCTTTCTGGACGAACCGACCATCGGTCTTGATGTGGTCGCCAAGGATGCCGTGCGGCGTTTTCTCGCCGAGATCAACCGTGAGCGCGGCGTCACCATCATTCTCACCACCCATGATCTGCAAGACATCGAGACCATCTGCCCGCGGCTGATCATGGTCGATCATAGCAGGCTCATCTTCGACGGTGAGTTGAAAAGCCTGCGCGCGGCATTGGGCTCGGCTCGGCGACTGACACTCGAATTTGCCAGCGACCCTGGACCGCTGCCGTTGCGTACCGCTGCACTCGTCAGCGACGAGGGCTTGCGCAAGAACTATCTCATCGAGCGTGAAGACATCTCGCTGGTCGCAATCCTGTCGGAGGTGGGCAACGGGCGCGGCCTCAAGGATGTGGCGCTGCACGAGCCCGACATCGAAGAGGTCATCCGTACCTTCTACCAGCGGCGCAATGCCAAGGCTCTGGCATCATGAGCGCCTATTTCGCCTTCGCGCGCAGTTCCTTCCATTCGCAGCTCGCCTACCGCAACGAAGTATGGGCCAATATCTTCGGCAAACTCGTGCAGGTCTTCGCGCGTGTCGCCATCTGGCAGGCGGCCTATGCCGGCATCGGCGGCATCGTGGTCGACGGCGTTTCCCTGCAGCAGATGGTGACCTATGCCCTGCTCGGCGGCGCGGTGATGGGCGCAACCCGCCCTGAAAGGATCATCGGCGAAATCGGCCGGTCGCTCAAGACAGGCGATATCGCGGTATGGCTGCTCAAGCCCTTGTCCTATCCGCTCTATCTCTTCGCCAACGAATGCGGCAGCTTCGGTTATCGCCTGATGACCCAGGTCATTCCGACCATCGCCTTTACTGCGTTGTTTTACGGCATGCTGCCGCCGGCAAGCCTGTTCGATGGCCTGATGTTCATCGCCTTCTGGGCGCTGTCCTTTACGCTGCTGTTCCTGATGTCGGCGCTCTTCGGCCTCGTCGCCTTCTGGCTGATGACGAGCTTCTCGCTGGACTGGATCCTGGGCGCCCTGCTGCAATTGTTCTCGGGCCTGCTGATACCGTTCTGGTTCTTCCCCGAACCGCTGGCCACGATTGCCCGCCACCTGCCCTTCGCCTGGGTGGTCTATTATCCCAATGCCGTCTATCTCGGCAGGCTTTCCACTGCCGATGTCTGGCTCCATTTCGGCCTGGGCCTTGCCTGGGCCGCGTTGTTCCTGGCCGGCGTCCTTTGGCTGTGGCGCTGCGCCTCCGGCCGCATCACGGTGCAGGGAGGTTGATCATGCTCATGCACCACCTGCGCGTCCTTCCGCTGCTGGTGCGGATGCACGTCCGCTCCAAGATGGAATATCGCGGCGCTTTCTGGCTCGACCGCCTTGCGCAGATCCTTTCCTATGGCAGCGTCTTCGCCACCATCGGAATCCTGCTTGCCCGCTTCGACACGCTCGGCGGCTGGACCTGGCCGGAGCTTGCGCTGCTGTTCAGCTTCCAGCTGCTGGCTTATTCGCTCGGCGCTGCGATGAGCTTCGTGCAGCTGCGCGAGCTCGAAGAACTGGTGCGGCTCGGCACTTACGACACGCTGTTGGTCAAGCCTTTCAGCCCCTGGGCCTATCTGGTCTTTTCCGGCCTTAATATCGGCTATGCCGGCCACGTCATCCTCGCAGTGGCGCTGATGGCTTGGGCAGTTCTGTCCGTCGACTTCACCTGGTCGGTCTGGTCCGCGTCATTCTTAATTGCTGCGCTTATCAGCGCGACGCTGCTGACGGGGGCACTCATCACCATGATCGGCGCCACAGCGCTGATCTGGGTGCGGTCCAACCACCTGTTCTCGATCTTCTTCGGCTTTTGGGAATTGACGCGCTACCCGCTCAATATTTTTCCGGGCGGCATCCAGACCATCCTCATCACCGCGGTTCCGCTGGCCCTCACCAGCTCGGTCCCTGTCGGCGCCCTGCTAGGCAAACCCATCCCGATCCTCGGGGACTGGGCCGGGCCGGCGTCTCTTGTGGCCGGGCCGATCTGGGTCTTGATATCAATCGCCTACTGGCGGTACGCCACCGGCAAATACCAGGGTGCCGGCGGCTGATCGAGCCGACCGACCTTCCTCGATATCAGGATGCCTGCGACAACGATCTCGCGCGAACCTCGAGGAATGCCGCAGTCAGCTTCACCAGCACCGGTGAGGTGCATGTACCGTTGGCGCCGCCGATCGGGTCGGCGATGTGGATCTGCCGGAGATCCTCCATAAACTCGTCCCAAAGCGGCGGTCCGCCTTCTTCGAGAAGCTGTGCGCGGATGCTCAGCTCCTCGCTCACAGGCAGATGCCGCCGTCCCCAGGCGCCGATCATGGCAAAGACCGGCACGAGCTGAATCGCTGGCTCCAGGAGGCTGTAGATCGCTTTCTGACTGTGGCTCGGATCGTCCCGCCTGCTGATGAATCCGAGCGAGAGCAGACGCTTCAGCCTGGCGGCCAGAATATTGGAGGCAATCCCCTCCTCCGAATGGGTCAGAAGATCGCGGAAATGGCGGCGGTTGCCAAACATGATGTCCCGGATGATGATGAGGCTCCACCGGTCGCCCAGCACTTCCATCGTCAGGTTGATCGGGCAGCCCGACCGCAGTTCAATATCCACCAATTCTCTCCTCGAAAAACTGGTTGCAATATAGGATCACTTATGCAACAACGCAACTAGTTTCAAATCGCAATCAGATGGAGGAGAGTAGCATGTCCAAGGTGCGTGTCGCAGCATTTTCCCTTTCCGTGGATGGTTTCGGCGCCGGGCCGGAGCAAAGCATGACCGATCCGCTGGGCAAGCGGGGGACGGAGATGTTCGAATGGTTTTTCCGTACCCGCACCTTCCGCGCGATGATCGGAAAGGACGGCGGTTCTGAAGGCGTCGACGAGGGTTATGCGGCCCGCGGCATGGCCAATTTCGGCGCCTTCATTCTCGGACGCAACATGTTCGGCCCCATGCGCGGCGATTGGCCGGATGATGCCTGGAAGGGCTGGTGGGGACCGAACCCGCCCTATCACGCGCCGACCTATATCCTGACGCATTATCCCCGCGAACCGATCGTCATGGAGGGCGGCACGACGTTTCACTTCGTCACCGGCGGCGTCGCGGAAGCGCTTGACAAGGCGAAGACTGCGGCCGGCGGCAAGGATGTGAAAATCGGCGGCGGCGTCAGCACCGTCCGTCAATATCTGCAGGCCGGCCTGATCGACGAACTGCATTTCGCCGTCTCGCCGGTCGTGCTCGGCAAGGGCGAGGCGATGTTCACAGGCATCGACCTCCCGGCCCTCGGCTTCCGCGTCGCCGAGCATGTCGCAACCGAACACGCCACGCATATCGTGCTGGCGAAATAAACGAGTCGAAGCAATCCTGGCAGGTGCCGCCCTGACGGCCGCCTGTCGGGATCGTTCGGCTGTCACCAAGCCGTGTCAAAATGGCCGTGGTATTGCTGCGGAATGAGCGTAGAGTAAACGCCATCGGATCATCGACGCGACCGCTTGAGAGACATAGGTGCTCTTGCCGCTTCATGGAAGATACGAAGATGCTCCTGTCGCTCATCTCGCTCAACGATGATGAAATAACCATCGTCACCGATGCCGTTCGGCAATGGTGCTGCGAGAGGAAGCTCGACATCGACAGCATAGAAGGACGCCACGCCATCACCGTCGCCGTCGATCTCGTCCAGATGAACACTAACCACGACGGGCTTTTTGCCGAGCTGTCGAAGCAACTGGACCACCAGTAGAACCCTCTCCCTCCATCTAAGCACCATAGCATTCTGCGATGACAGGCGCTGGGATGCAGCACTTTCGCTTACCGCTCCCTCGCGCCGCCGCCCCGGAACACCAGCATCCAGGAACACCAGGCCCAACAGATCGCAGCCGGAACATCATGCCCCGTCCCGGCCAGCCCTAAGCTGTTCGAGGTAGGCACAGAACATATCGGCCATGGCGTCGGCATAGGCTTCGATCTCCGCATCGCTCCGGGGTGCCTCCGAGAACTGCTTTCCCACTGTGCCGAGGGTCGTGGTGATCAGGTCGCCGGCGAGCACCCGTGTCGCCTCCGGCGCAGAAGGCAGCACTTCCTGCATGAACAGTTCGACGATGCGGTCGCCCGATGCCCTCGCCGCCTGCGCCTCCGGTGCATCGCGATAAAGAGGTGCTGCGTCATGGAGCGCCACGCGCATCGCCGCCTCCTCGCACTCCGAGCGGAGGAAGGCATGGACGAGGCGGCGCAGCCGTTCGAGCGGCGGCCTTTGCGCATCGGCGAGGATGCCGCCGAGCATGTCCGTCGTCTGCCGCCATTCGTCACTCTGCAGCCGGAAGAGGATCGCCGCCTTGTTGGGGAAATACTGGTAGAGCGATCCGATGCTGACGCCCGCCCTTTCGGCCACCCGCGCCGTGGTGAAGCGCTGGGCGCCTTCCCGCGCCAAAACCTGAGCAGCGGCATCCAGGACCGCCGCCACGAGCTCGCTCGATCGGGCCTGTTTGGGCTGTTTTCGTGAGGAAATCCGGGCTCTTGGACGATCGGTCATGGCAGCGCTCCGCAATGCGAATAGCAGATGCGACGAATTACTCGTATTTTTCGCCCCACACAAGAAGCGGTCATCCAGGAGATTTTGCATGACGACACTGACCACCGCCCCGCTGGCGCCCCTGCTCAACGGTCTATTCGAAGAAGCCGCTGCGGCGACGAGCCCGGCAATGTCAGGCTTATCAGGTGATGAGCGAATGCGCCTGATCGGCAGCAAGACCGAATATCTCGACCTTTACGGGCGCCTAAAGGATCTCTGGCTTCCCGTCTCCAGGGAGGCCGGCGTGCTGCTCTACATGCTGACGCGAAGCAGCCGCGCACGAACGATCGTCGAATTCGGCACATCCTTCGGCATCTCGACCCTCCATCTCGCAGCCGCGCTGCGCGACAATGGCGGCGGTCGGCTGATCACCAGCGAGTTCGAGCCGTCGAAGCTGGTCCGCGCCCGCGCCAACCTGACGGCCGGCGGCCTCATCGACCTCGTCGAGATCCGCGAAGGCGATGCCCTTGAGACCCTGAGCACGGACCTCCCGGAAACGATCGACCTGCTGTTCCTCGATGGCGCCAAGGCGCTCTATCGCGATATTCTGGAACTGGTGGAAGACCGCCTGAGGCGTGGCGCCCTCATCATCGCCGACAATGCCGACCTCTGCCCGGAATACCTTGCCCGCGTACGCTCGCCTGCAGCCGGCTACCTCTCGACGCCATTCGAAGAGGATATCGAGCTGTCGATGCGGACCTGAAGCCAAGTTCGTTGCCCGGCCGAGCGCGCGTGCCGGCCGGGCAATGGCGTGTTTCATTGTCGGGGCGTCACCGCTGTACAGCGCCGTAGCGCAGCCCGTCGACCAGCAGGGACACCATGCGCCGGGCATGTTCGGACCCTTGGGCGTAGGCGTGCATGCTAAGGCTTGCGGCCGCATTCAAAAGATCCTCGGCGGCGATATCGGTGCGGACCTCGCCGGCGGCAGCGGCGGCGTCGAGAAGCGAGCGAAGGGCCGGCTGCAGCCGCTGCTGGAAGTAGGCGGGCAAGGCATCGAAGGCTGGGTTGCCGGAGTGCAGGGCCGCCGCAAGCCCGCGCTTGGCCGCGATGAAATCCGCGAAACGCTGCATCCATTTGGCCAGCGCTTCGCCCGGCGCATGTTTGGCGGCAAGGATCGGCGCAGCGTCAGCACAGGCGTCGATTTCGCGGCGGAAGACGGCGACGACGAGGTCGGAACGCTCGGGAAAATGCCGGTAGACGGTGCCGATGCCGACGCCGGCCTTTTCCGCGATCTCACGCACCGGGGCATCGACACCGGAGGTCGCAAACACCGTCAATGCCGCCTGAAGCAGCCCGTCGAGATTTCGCTTGGCGTCGGCGCGCACGCGCCTGTCCGCCCTTTCCCCGGGCTTCAGCCCGTCTTCCTGCTCTTTGCTCTCGTCGCCGCCCATCATTCACCCGCTTGCAAAACGGAACATTGTTCCGTATATAAACGGAATACGGTTCCGTTTATGCAAATTAACACAGCGCGACGGTGTTGGCCACATCGATGCGCACGAAGTCCGCCTCCCCAATAAAAGGAACAGACCATGCAATACCGCACGCTTGGAAGAACTGGCATCAAGGTCAGCCCCTATTGCCTCGGCGCGATGATGTTCGGCGCCGCCGGCAATCCTGACCACGAGGATTCGATCCGGATCATCCACAAGGCTCTCGATGCCGGTATAAACTTCATCGACACCGCCGATATCTACAGCCGCGGCGAATCCGAGGAGATCGTCGGCAAGGCGCTCAAGGGCCGGCGCGACGACGTCGTGCTCGCCACCAAGGCACATCTGCCGATGGGCGACGCCCCAAACCGACAGGGCAATTCGCGCCGCTGGCTGATCCGCGCAGTCGAGGATTCGCTCCGTCGCCTGCAGACCGACCATATCGATCTCTACCTGATCCACCGGCCGGCACCCGATACCGACATCGAGGAGACGCTATCGGCCCTCACCGACCTGATACAGGCGGGCAAGGTGCGTGCCGTGGGATCGTCGACCTTCCCCGTCTCGGAAATCGTCGAGGCGCAATGGGTTTCCGAGCGCCGCGGGCTGGCACGTTTCCGCGCCGAGCAGCCACCCTATTCGATCCTCAATCGTAGCATCGAACGCGAAGTGCTGCCCGCCTGCGAGCGCTATGGAATGGGAGCGATGGTGTGGAGCCCGCTCGCGATGGGCATGCTCACCGGCAAATACCGCAAGGGCGCGCCGCAGCCCGACAGCGCCCGCGCCAAACGCTTCCCCAGGCAGATGAACGACGAGCGCCGGCTGGACGCGGTCGAACGGCTCATCCCGCTCGCCCAACAGGCAGGGCTTGCACTGGCCCACATGGCGATGGCCTTCACCATCGCCCATCCCGCCGTCACCTCGGCCATCATCGGCCCGCGCACGATGGAGCACTTCGACGATCTGCTTGCCGGCGCCGGGGTGAGTTTGACGGACGAAATCCTCGACCGGATCGACGCGGTCGTCCCGCCCGGCACCGACACCGGCCCGTTGGAGGCGGCCTATAACCCGCCTGCGGTAACGCAGCCGAACCTGCGCCGCCGCCCGATAGCGGAGCGCTTCGCCGCCTGACTGGCAGGGAGTGAGGCCCGGCCCTGCGAAGCAGGAGCGATCTATCCAGTGAATCGATCGCAGGGCCGAACGCCCTGAGCCATGCGAAGGGCCGGGCAGCGGCGCCTCCCCTAATTCGGGCAGCGCAATGCGAGCGTCACTTAAAGGCGTTTCTCAAAGAACGTGTCCGGGTATGGATCGTCATTGAAACGGTCGATCTCACTCCAGCCGGTTCCACGATAAAGCTGCGTTGCCTCGGGCAGCGCGCTATTCGTATCCAGACGCAGGAGCTTGATGGATAGCTCGCGGGCGATGTTCTCGGCGGCCGTCATAAGGCGCGTTGCGAGCCCAAGACCACGCGCAGACGGGGCGACCCAGAGCCTTTTGATCTCCGCGACCTCGCCGCCATTGCCCTTCAGCCCGACACAGCCGATCGGCAGGCCATCCGACATGGCCACCAGGAATGCACCGTGCGGACGGATCATATCCTTGGCGTCGGGATCGCGAGAAAGCGATACATCGAAACCCTTCTCGAAGCGGCGTGCGAGTTCGCCGTAATATTCGTTCAGACAATAGCTGGCGTCCTCGTGCCGAGGATCTTTCTCCTCGAGCAAGATCTGCTCGCGTCTCAGCGAGGAAGCAACGATATCCATGGCGCGCAGCAGTTCGTCCGGGCGCCGATGGCGCGCCAGAAATGTTTTCGCCTGCGCATTGGAAAGCGCTTCATAAGCCTGAAACTCGGAACGGCCGGTTTCGGTCAATCGGGCAACGCGGCGACGCGCGTCCTGAGGGTTCGGTAGCGTCTCGATCAGACCCTCCTCTTCCAGACTGCGCAGCAGACGGCTCATCAAGCCGGAGTCGAGACCGAGATAATCGCGGATTACCGCAACATCCGATTGCCCCCGGCCGATTGAATTGAGGACGCGGGCAGCACCCAGCGGACGGCCGCGTCCGAGGAAAGACGTATCGAGAGCGCCGACTTCGGAGGTGACGGCACGGTTGAAGCGACGGACACGAGCGACAGGATCGTAAGTCATATTATCTGACTTTAGTCAGCTAATTCCTCCTGTCAATTCTGAGCACTCAAAGGAAGGGCATAAATGAGCTGCGCACTTCCCCGCCATCCGCCTTGCGCAGCAGCATCGCCTCGCCTATGGGATGGCAACGTTCCGAAGGCCTTCCCGTGTTCCGTTTTGCCCTTCACGCCCTGATCGTTCTCATCCTGACGCTGCTGACCCAGATCGGCGGCATCGCCTATCTCGCGGCGCTGGCCGCCTCACGCGCCTCGGGCTTACGGCGGTTTCTGGCAAAGCTTGCGATCTTCCTGCTTTGCTATGCCGGCGCCACCTTTGTCGCGAGCCTCGCCGCGCCGATCTTCGGGCGAGTTCCCATCTCCTGCGTCGCCAACGCCGCGGACAGGCTGGTGGTCCGCTCCCCGATCTATTGCCTGCTGAACCGCAACTACGTCACACCCGAGGTACGCGATCTGGCAAAGGCGCTTGCCGCCCACATGGACAAGGAATTTCCCGGAACCATTACCGTCGCGCTGGATGCGAATTTCCCCTTTGTGAACGGCTTTCCGCTGCTGCCGCACCTGTCGCATGCCGACGGGAAAAAGCTCGACTTCGCCTATTATTACAAGGATGTGGACGGTGCCTTCCTGAATGGCGCCACCCGCTCCCCAATCGGCTATTTCGCCTTCGAGCAACCCGTCCCCGGCGACGAACTGCCATGCGAAGGGCGCAACGACTGGCTCACCACCCGCTGGAACTTCGATGCGCTGCAGTCTCTGTTTCCGGCCTATCGGATCGAGGAGCAGCGTACGTCGGCCGCGATCGGCTGGTTGACGAGCGAAGGTGTGACGCGCTTCGGCCTGCAGAAGATCTTCATCGAGCCGCATCTGAAGAACGCGCTTGGGATCACCGATGGCCATATCCGCTTTCAAGGCTGCCGCGCCGCCCGCCACGACGACCATATTCATATCCAGGTCGACTAGTGGCCGCATCTGAGGAACGTAGCCGTGCCATATAGATCGCCGTCGTCATGTTGCATTCGACGCATCCGTCAAATCGGGATGCGGCTATGGCTTCCAAGGCATCGAGCAACAATTCAAAGTGCGACAGCCAAGGCCCTGTTGCACCCGGCATCTCAAGAATGACTGATTTCGGCAAGCAGCCAATCACGAAATGCCTTCACCTTGCGCTGGTGAATTGCGCGCGGCGGATAGACCACGAAATACTGCGACGCGGATGTCAGTGCCTGCCTGAAGGGTCTGACCAGCCGACCCGCGGCAAGGTCGGCAGCCACTAGCATCGTGCGCCCCAGGACCACGCCTTCCCCCTGCACGGCGGATTCGACGGCGAAGGTGGCAGAGTCGAAGGTCAGGCCGCTCTTCGGATCGACATCCCTGACATCGGCACTGCGCAGCCAGGTCGCCCAGTCGATGGGGAATCCATCGTGAATGAGGGTGTGATGCTTCAGATCGCCAGGTGCTCGCAGGGGGTGTGCGCCCTCCAGAAGCCTTGGGCTGCAGACGGGAAAGACCTCTTCGCCGGTCAGAAATTCCGATGTGAGCCCAGGATATTCGCCTCCGCCATAGCGGATTGCGATGTCGATGCCGTCGGCGAGGAAGGTCGTCAGCCGGCCTGTCGTCGATATCCGCACATCGATGTCGCGGTTGGCCTGATGGAAACGATAGAGCCGCGGCACCAGCCACCGGCCGGCAAATCCGTCTGACGTGCTGACATTGAGCGTCTTGTCCAAATGGCGGGCCGATGCGGATTTCGTCGCCGCCGCCAACAGATCGAGCGCTTCGCGGACCGACTGCGCATAAGGCTCTCCAATGGCGGTCAGACGGACCGACCGCGTTCCCCTTTCGAACAGTTGCACGTCGAGTTGCTCCTCGAGGTGCTTGATCGCCCTGCTGATCGCGCCATGCGTCACGTTCAGTTCGTCGGCGGCCCGGGAAAAGCTCAGATGCGCGCGGCCGCCTCAAAGCTCGGCAGGGCGTTCAGCGGCGGCAATCGTCTCAGCATAGCTCGGCTCATTTGTGAGTTTTGATCACAGATCATTGCCGAAATCTGGTTTGTCGTCCAGCCATGCGCTTCATATGTTCTGGATGAGCGCCGCGTCTCGTTACGAGACGACATCGGCGCCAACGAGACGATCTGTGATTTCCTATCACCTATATCCGATGTTGCGGAGCAACCGACCATGGCAACGATTTTCCCCTTCCTCTGGTTCAACACCCAGGCTGAAGAAGCCCGCGATTTTTATCTCTCTGTCTTCAGAAACGCGAAGAAACTCGGCTCCACGGAGGTGCCGGACTGGGTCTCAGGAACGAACCGCACTGTGCCAATCGCCACCTACGATTTCGCGCTCGAAGACCTCAGGCTCAGGACATTCAACGCAGGCCCCGGCGACGGCTTCAACGACGCCGTCTCGTTCTTCATCGAAACCAGGGATCAGGCCGAGACCGACTATTACTGGGAAGCGTTGACATCGCGCGGTGGCTCGGAGCGGGCCTGCGGCTGGCTGCGGGACAAATTCGGCGTCAATTGGCAGGTCTGCCCGGAGATCACGCTCCGCCTTATCGGCGATCCCGACCGCAAGAAAGCGGAGCAGACGCTCCAGGCCATGTACAAAATGCAGAAGATCATCATCGCCGATCTCGAAGCAGCCTATGCCGGCTAGATGCCGTCCACGCTCCGAACCTCATCAGCAAACGAGAGCAGCCATGACCTCTCACAGGAAAAACCATTATTATTTTCGGCGGTAGTTCTGGCATCGGCCTCGGCGTTGCCGCGGCCACTCTCGAACGCGGCGCCAATGTCGTCATCGCCGGGCGCTCCGAGGAAAAACTGCCGGCTGCGGAAGAAGAGCTCGGCGGGCCTCCCCGCCTGCGAAGCTTTGCCGCCGATCTCGAGCGGGAGGCCGATCTCACTCGCCTCTTCGAGACGGTTGGAGTTCGACCACCTCGTTACCACGGCCGGCACGCCGCCGCCGGGCGAACCGATCGAAGCCCTCGACCTCGACGTCATCAGGCGCTTCGTCGACAACAAGCTGATCGGCACCATCGCCCTCGCCAAGCATGCATCGCCATATCTCAAGCGTGGCGGGTCGATGACGATTACCTCGGGGATCAACAAGGATCGGCCGCCCGTACCGGGCGGAGCGGTCGTGGCGGCGATCGCCGGATCATTCAGCTACTTCGCCCACGGCCTGGCCCTCGAACTTGCGCCTTCGCGGGTCAACGTCGTCTCCCCCGGCTGGGTGGATACCCCAATGTGGGATGTACTCGTCGGAAGCGCCAAGTCCGGCTATCTCAAGGACATGGCCGGGCGCCTGCCCGCAGGCCGCATCGCCACCCTCGCCGATGTCGTCAGCGCCTACATCTACCTCATGGAGAGCGATTTCACGACCGGCGAGACGATCCATGTGGATGGCGGTCAAAGACTGATCTAGCCGGGATGAACAGCTCTCATCTCTATGCGATCGTCTAGGGAGCGCGGTAAACGGCAATCGGTCTCGAACCCCGTCATCCCTCTCCTTCGGTCTTGGCAAGCAGCCGGGCCAGCTCTTCGAGCTCGCCGGCCGAAAGGTACCGGAGTTCCGCTGGCGGGCGATAATGCTCCGCCAACAGCTCGTCCTTGGTAGCTGAGCCCTTGCCGGTCAGGCGTACCAGCTTGATGCGGCGATCGCGTTCCGGCGTCACGCGTTCGGCAAGGCCCGCCCGCTGCAGCCGATCGACCAGCCACGTCGCGGTCGAGGCGTCGCACCCCCATTGGCGGGCAAGCGCGCTGATCGGCTCTCCCTCGTCGTGCAAAGTGAACAGAGCCCTGGAATCGTTTGGCGTCAGCCCCCTCGCCTGAAGGCTTTCCAGCCGCTGCGGCGCCGATTTCATCAAAAGGTCGAACATCGTCCGCCACGCCGAGGCGGCGGCTCTGGCATGACGATCGGCGGCGGAAGGCATCTAATATCCTCACAACATACTTGAAAAATAGTTTTATTGCTCAAATTATCGCATCAATCAAATCTTATTGGCGACTTCCCCGGAAGCCCATTGGGCGTCCACCTTGCCAAGGAGCCATGCCATGCGTTCAGCCGTCGCGATCCTCTTCCTGATCGAAACTTGTCTTTATGCCATTGCCTCGCTCACCCATGCTGGGTTCATCCTCGAAGGCCACGAACACCGGCAGGCGATGATTGCCGAAGCGGTGATATCAGCCGTACTCCTCCTCGGCCTGATCTCGCTCGGCCTTGACCGATCGTGCAGCCGAACAGCTGCGATCTTCGCCCAGTCCTTCGCCCTCCTCGGCACCCTCGTCGGCGCCTTCACCATCGCCGTCGGCGTCGGCCCGCAAACCACGCTCGATTACATCACCCATGCCGTGATGATCCTGCTCCTGGTCACAGGCCTGGTCTGGCTGGCGAGGAGCCGGAGCACCTCTTCTCTCGGATAAGGATCAAGCCACGACGCCTATCTCAACGGCAGCTCGAAGCTTCGCTTCAGCGTTTCCATCGGCACGTCGGTCTTGACGCTGAGGACGCTCGGAATGCGTGTCAGGTGATCGGCCTGAAAACGCCAGTAGCTATGCAGATCGGCGGTCACGATCCGAAGCACGGCATCACATTCCCCTGTCGTTAGGTAGCATTCCATCACCTCGGGAAACCGCCTGACGGCTTGAGCGAACTGAAGCGTGACCTCGGCGTCCTGGGTTTTGAACCAGACGCGGGCAAAGACAGTCAGCCCCGCGCCGACCTTTGCAGGGTCCAGCACGGCAACGTAGCGATCGATGATCCCGGCCTCTTCCAAGAGCCGGACGCGACGCAGGCATGGTGACGGCGATAGCCCTACTTCCCTCGCCAGATCGACATTCGAAATACGCCCGTCGCGCTGAAGTACGCGCAGGATTTGGCGGTCGATCCGGTCCAGAATGACTGGCATTTCATAGCTCCCATTCATGCTCCAATGACATGATATGCCAAACTTTCGCAATTTTACGGATGTTTCGCAAGCTCATTGCGCAGGGCTTGGCCTATCGTTTCAGCATTATGATGGAGATGGGCTGATGACGAAGATAGAGAAAATTGTGCTTTCTTATTCGGGTGGGCTGGATACCTCGATCATCCTCAAATGGCTGCAGGAGACCTACGGATGCGAGGTGGTGACGTTCACCGCCGATCTCGGCCAGGGCGAGGAGCTCGAGCCGGCGCGGGCCAATGCGGAGATGGTGGGAGTCAAGGACATCCGCATCGTCGATCTGCGCGAGGAGTTCGTCAGCGACTTCGTCTTTCCGATGCTGCGGGCGAACGCGCTCTATGAGGGGCAATATCTGCTGGGCACTTCCATCGCACGGCCGCTGATTGCCAGGCATCTGGTTGGCATAGCCCGGGAGGTCGGCGCCGATGCCGTTGCCCACGGCGCGACCGGCAAGGGCAATGATCAGATCCGGTTCGAACTGGCGGTCAATGCGCTCGACCCGTCGATCAAGGTCATTGCTCCCTGGCGCCAATGGAACATCCGCTCCCGCATGCAGCTTCTGGAATATGCCGAAAAGCATCGGATCCCGGTGCTGAGCGACAAGCGCGGCGAGGCGCCGTTCTCGATCGACGCCAACCTGCTGCACACCTCGACCGAAGGCAAGAGTCTCGAAAATCCGGCGGAGGTCGCGCCCGATCATGTCTATCAGCGCACGGTCGATCCCGTCGACGCGCCCGACACACCCGAGATCATCACCATTGGTTTCGAGAGGGGCGATCCGGTTTCGGTGAACGGCAAGGCCATGACGCCGGCCGGATTGCTGACCGAACTCAATGGGCTGGGCGGCCGGCATGGCGTCGGGCGGCTCGATCTCGTTGAAAACCGCTTCATCGGCATGAAGTCGAGGGGAATTTAAGAAACGCCGGGAGGCACGATCCTGCTCGCAGCCCATCGCGGCATTGAATCGATCACGCTCGACCGCGCCGCCGCCCATCTGAAGGATGAAATCATGCCCCGCTACGCCGAGCTGATCTACAACGGCTTCTGGTTCGCGCCCGAGCGGGAAATGCTGCAAGCCCTGATCGACCACAGCCAGGCTTTCGTCAGCGGCGAAGTGACGCTCAGGCTATACAAGGGAAGCGCCTCGGTTATCTCCCGCGCCTCCCCCTGCTCCCTCTACTCCGCCGACCTCGTCACCTTTGAAGAAAGCACCATCGCCTTCGATCATCACGACGCGGAAGGTTTCATCAGGCTCAACGGCTTGCGGCTCAGGAGCTGGGCCGTCCGCGGCGGCCGATGACCGCCCGGATCTTACGTCAGCCAGCGCACTCAACGCTCACGACGCTCCAAACGCCTTCACTTCGACCTGCGGGAACCGGACGAAACGGGCCGGTTCGGATCCCATAAGCTGCAAGGGTCAATGGCCGGATAGGTCAATGATCACATTGACGGCATTCCCTCGCGGCTGGCCGAAGCAGTCAAGGCATCCATGGAGAAGCCCCGAATCCCAATTTCAAACGATTTTTAAAATAGCCCCTCCGAAAGCTAATCGATTTTAATTTTATCGTTAAAATTTTCTTGTTGCAGCGCAAAAGAATTTAGACATTAATTTGTGCAGATGCTCAGTTTATTCGTTGGAGAACTCGCATGACTGTGACATTTCCGCTAACCGAAAAGCGCGACGCCGAGACATTGCTGAAACACTTGACGTCGCACAACCTCAGCTTTCCGGGAAACTGCGTCGTGTCGCTCAAGGCGCACGTCGCCCAGGTCTCATCCTCTCATACGACCGCACTCGGCACCGCCCGTACCGCCTGGTAGCGATTGAATGGCCTGGCATCGCCGTCGACAATAGGATCGAGCAATCTCGGCTGGATCGCCCATGCGGAGATGGATGAAGCCGAGCGCCTCGAGAGCTTATCTCGTGGCAGGCAGCCCCATGCCAGCGAGCTTCAGGATATCCTCGACCTTCGCGTCGGGATCGGCGCCGGGTTCGACTTGGCCGTCTATTATCAGCAAGGCGAGGCCATGCGTCAGTGACCAGAGAAAGAGCCCGGCGTTCTGCACGTCTCCCGGCGTCAGGCGCTTTTCCAGGTCGTCCTTCATCTGCCGGTAGACCTGCATCCGCAGGGCGCGTATCGCTTCGTTTCCCTTGGAATAGGCCTGAAAACCCTCCCCGAACATCAGCCGGTAGAGACCGGGATTCGCGCGGGCAAAGGCGACATAGGCGATGCCGCCGGCGAGCAGATTGCGTCGAAGACCGGTTAGCGCGGCATCGATGCTTTTGCTGAGTTCGACAAACCCTTGTTCGGCGAGTGCTGCCGAGATGGCGTCCAGGCTGCTAAAATAGTGGTATGCCGCCGGAGCCGAGACGCCGGCGCGGCGGCCGATCTCCCGCATGCTCAGCGCCGCCGGGCCTCCCTCCTCCAGCAGCGCCCTCGCCACGGACAGCAGGGTGGGGCGCAAATTTCCGTGATGATAGCGGGTCGATCCGTCGTGCGTAGCCATGTCTCGATCTAATCTTTACAGCGTTAAAATCGTGCTCTAGTTTGCTGCTGGTGACAAGGGCCTGATGAGACAGCATCGTGATCAGGGGCGGCATTCTCCAACTTCCTTCATCCTGAGGTGCGATTCGGAGGATCGCCTCGAAGGACACGCGCAACGCTGCTTCTTGCATGTCAGACGCCTGCACGCCCGCCTCGCCCTTCGAGGCCCCTGCGGGGGCACCTCAGGGGTGAGGCTCTCTTGGGCTCCGGCGCAGCGAGAGCGATGGCGCAACGGAAGTCGGAACGAAACTGCGACATCTCCAACGCCTAACCGCGTCCGGGCACTGCAAAACGCTTACAGAGAAAGAGGCTTTCATGCGAGCATCCGAACCAAGCCGCACCGCGATCGGCGCGGCAGCCTATCGAGCAGCGCACCAGAGCGTGGATGGCGGCGCCATCTTCTTAGACCCCTATGCCCGCCGCATCCTCGGCGAGGAGGCGAGCGCCGAGGCCGATCTGAAAGCCCAGGACCCCGCCACGCGATCCTTTCGCCTCTTCATGGCAGCGCGAAGCCGATACGCCGAAGACTGCCTTGCCCTCTCCGTCGCAACAAGAGGCGTGAGACAAGCCGTCATCCTCGGCGCCGGGCTCGACACCTTTGCACTGCGCAATCCCCATGCCGGCCTGAAAGTATTCGAAGTCGATCATCCCGCGACGCAGAGCTGGAAGCAGATGCGGCTCGGCGAGACCGGACTGACGCAGAGCCTGCCGACATTCGTTCCCGTCGATTTCGAACATGAGGATTTGAAAACGCGTCTCACCGATTCCGGCTTCGAGCCCGAAACGCCGTCCTTCTTTATCTGGCTTGGCGTCGTGCCGTATCTCAGTGAGGCGTCAGTCTTTACGCTGTTGCGCTTCGTCGCCGGCCTGCCGAGTGCATCCATCGTCTTCGACTACAGCGAACCCCTCGAAAACTATTCGCCCGAACGCCGCGCTCGCGCCGCGGAAATGGGCGCGCGCACGGCCGCAGCCGGCGAGCCATGGCTGACGCACTTCGATCCCGAGGATCTTGCGAACCAATTGCTGAGCCTGGGGTTCCCATCTCTGGAGGATATCGGCCCGACCGAAATGGCAAGACGCTTCTTCGGCCTGCCCCGGGATGCGGCGGACCGCGGCGCCGGTCCCCACGTCATATTCGCCGGGAAATAGGGAAATCCCCGAGACGTCGAGTTGCGGCAATCGAGCTGGCCTCAGCTATCGTAGACGACAGCAATCTTGTTTCCGGCGGGGTCACGCACGTAAGCGGAATACCAGTTCGGCCCGTAGTGCGGACGTAAACCAGGCGCGCCCTCATCCGTTCCGCCGTTGGCCATGGCAGCATCGTAAAAAGCATCCACCTCGGCGCGGGACTTGGCCATGAAAGCGACCATCGAGCCATTTCCGGCGCTCGCCGGTTCGCCGTTGAACGGTTCGCAAACCCATAGAACGAAACCTTCACCCTTCCCGCCTTCGGAATATGCGCTCCATCCGGGAAATTCCCGATGTTTGCTCCAACCGATCGTTGCCAGGGTCGCATCATAAAAACCATTCGATTTGACGGAATCGACTGCACCGACGGTTGCGTAGACACTCATGATCTTCCCTTTCCCCGCTGCAGGATCTGCGGAATTCATATCGCGCCGATACGAACATAATAAGAACGACGAGTTGCGGTTTTCGCGATAAATCAGCGGATACCAATCACGCTGTGAACCAGCGATACCGGAGCCGGCAACTCCGGCATGCATCGCTGGAGCAGTCATTGATCGCAATGGTCGGTCGGCGTTTCCAATCGAACATCCTATCGATCTTCAGCCAACTTCTTGTCCCGTCGATGTGATCGGAGAATTTGTTCAGCCTTTTCAACAGATGGAAGTGGACGCTCTGTTCTAATGATATGAAATGCTCCGCAATTGTCATCGGGGCACCCGCAAGACACCGCGTCAACGTGATACCTGGTTTGCCCAGTTCGCTTTTGCAGAGCGTTCGTTCTCTCTTCGCTCTTTCTCGTGTCAATGATTGCACCGCGCTTTAGAAACTTCCCAACCATCGCTTCTGCCTCGTGTCGTCTTGTCAGCCTTATAATACAGCATCGTCGAGCGTCGCAACGAGCCGGAAGCCCCGCCGCATCAAACTATTGCAATCTCACAATTAAACGCTTCATTGGCGATATGAACGAGAGGCCCCGGCAACCATGACCTATCTGAAACACGGAGTGCTCGCCGCCGCCATGATGCTGGCGGCAATAATGACATCCCAGCATCAGGCGCATGCGCAACCATGCGAACAGGAAAGCTTCGAAGAGGCAAAATACATCGTTTGTACGCTGGAACCAGGCAAAGCCGACCTGCGATTGTTCTGGAAAAACGCCGAAGGCGCGCCGTACCGCACTTTTTCGAGCCTGGCCGAAGCCGTTCGCGCCGAGGGGCGAACACTGACTTTCGCCGTCAACGCCGGGATGTACCGGGCCGACTTTTCGCCGATGGGACTTTATGTCGAGAACGGCAGGGAATTGAAACCCGCCAATACGACAAAGGCCGAAAGCTCCGCCGGTCAGGTGCCGAATTTCTATAAGAAGCCGAACGGCGTGTTCTTTCTGGGTGAAGCAGGTGCTGCGATACTGCCGACGGATGAATTTCTGAAGCGTCGGCCCAAGGTGCGGTTCGCCACGCAATCCGGCCCGATGCTTGTCATCGCCAACAAGCTGAACCCGATCTTCATCGTCGGCTCGACAGACCGAACCCGCCGCAACGGTGTCGGCGTCTGCGAGGGTGGCGCGGTTCGTTTCGCGATCAGCGAAGACGGAGTGAATTTCCACGATTTCGCAGGGCTCTTCCGCGACCATCTGAAATGCCCCGACGCCTTGTTTCTCGATGGCGGACGGGGTGTCGGACTTTACAATCCCGAAATGGGCCGCAACGACCGGTCTTGGCACGGCGGCTACGGCCCTATCTTCGGGCTCGTCGAATAGCGCACTCGCATTTGGCCAAAGGCACCCTGCCCCGGTTCCCTTGCCAGCAATAGGCAGGACGGTCGCCGCCGATCGTCAAGAGGTGCGGCGACGGATAAGGTGCCGATCCCGTACGCGGATGCATCACGCCTGGGAGAACGAGCCTTTCAAAAACCGCCTGCTTCGCATAGGCTCCCGGACTGCAAAGTAGGAAGGCCGGATGGAATATATCGATTCACTCGCATTGCTCGTCAGCGTCTACATCGTCTCCCTCGTCAGCCCCGGCCCGAATTTCATCATCGTCACCAACACAAGCATGACGGTATCACGCGCAGCCGGGCTCTTTGCGGGTCTCGGACTTGCCATCGCATCCCTGACCTGGGCCATCATGGCGATGGCGGGGCTTGGCTTTCTGCTGACGCATTTCGATTGGCTGCATATAACATTGCAGGTGGTCGGCGCCCTGTATCTGATCTGGCTGGGCCTGAAGATGATCCGCGGCGCGGCCAAACCCTTAAGCACGACCGGGCCGACCGAAGTCACATGGCGCTCCGCGATGCGCCGCGCCTACATCGTCAGCATGACCAATCCGAAATCAGTGGCTTTCTTCGGAAGTATCTTTGCGCTTGTCATCCCTGCACATGCGCCGGTCGGGCTCTATTGCGTCATCGCCCTGACCTGCTTCCTTCTTTCGGCCCTCTGGTATTGCGGCCTGGCCTTTTTCTTTTCGAACCCGCGCGTTTCCGCCAGCTTCCTGCGGTTCAAGGCCGGCATCGAGCGCGTGATGGGCGCCGCCCTGATCCTCATCGGCAGTCGCCTGCTCCTAGTCCGCTGATGTTATCCCGGTTTACGTGAGGACCAGCCACTCAGGTCGCAGGCGAGGTCGGCAAGGGTTCGTCGATATCTTCGGGAATGAAACCGCCGGTCTGGCGTTTCCATAGGCGCGCGAACAAGCCGTCTTGTTCGACCAGTTCGTCCGGCCTGCCCTCCTCCACGATGCGCCCGTGATCGAGCACGACGATCCGGTCCATCCTGGCAATGGTCGACAGACGGTGGGCGATGGCGATCACCGTCTTTCCCTCCATGACGAGGTTGAGCCTTTCCTGGATGGCGGCTTCGGATTCGCTGTCGAGGGCGGAGGTCGCCTCGTCGAGCACCAGGATCGGCGCGTCCTTCAGGAGAACGCGGGCGATGGCTACGCGCTGGCGCTGGCCGCCTGACAGTTTGATGCCGCGGTCGCCGACGAAGGCCTCGTAGCCCTTGCGGCCTTCGCCGTCGGAAAGATCGGCGATGAAGACATCGGCACTCGCAATCTTCGCCACCGCTTCGATCTCGTCCTTCGTCGCCTCCGGCCGGCCGTAACGGATATTGTCGCCGACCGAACGGTGCAGCAGCGCGACGTCCTGCGCGATGACCCCGATGGAGCGGCGCAGGCTCGCCTGGGTGACGGCGCGGATA
This sequence comes from Rhizobium sp. SRDI943, assembly GCF_057653695.1. NCBI lineage: Bacteria > Pseudomonadati > Pseudomonadota > Alphaproteobacteria > Hyphomicrobiales > Rhizobiaceae > Rhizobium > Rhizobium sp. SRDI943. Next base: position 2,570,140 of record NZ_CM172787.1, read on the forward strand.
TCCTGCCCGTCGATGAAGATCGCACCATCCTCTATGTCGTAAAAACGCAGCAGCAGGCTCACCAGCGTCGTCTTGCCGGCACCGGAGAGGCCGACGAGCCCTACCTTTTCGCCGGGCCGAACCGTCAGCGACAGGTCATCGATAACAGGCTTGCCGGACTTGTAGGCGAAGCGGACATTTTCGAAACGGATTTCACCACGCTCGACCACGAGGTTCTTCGCATCCGTCCGGTCGGTGATAGTGGGCGGTGTCGTCATAACAGGCATGGCATCCTTGATCGTGCCGATCGCCTGGAAGATCTGTTGGCCCATTTGCAGGAAGGTGAAGGTGTGGCCGGACAGCCGTTGGAGGACATAGACGGCGCCGGTAAATTCGCCGATCGTCACGAACCCCTCGACGAGGCCGGTAAAGCCGATCGACAGAATGGACAGCCAGTGCAGCACGTTGAGGACGACGACCGTCAGCTCGGCTGTGCGATAAATGCGTTGTTCGCTTTGCTGCGTCTCGATCGACTTGCCGATAATACCGCGGATGGTGCCCGCCTCGCTGTCTTCAGCGGCGAACTGCTTGACCATCTGCATGTTGGTGTAGAGATCGGTGATGGCGCCGGCGATCAGGCTGCGCCGCTTGGCGGAGCGGCGAGCGCGCTCGGTAAAGATCGGTGCCAGCCTGACGGCGAGCAGGACGTTGAGCGTGATCCAGATGACGGTCGGCACGGCGAGTTGCCAGGACAAGGCGCTGAGTAGGATCACGGAGCCCACCATCTGCATCAGGAAGCGTGGAATGGACTGGAAGGCGGAAATGAGCTGCTGCTGGACAGCAGAGGCCACCTGCTGCAGGCGCGAGGCGACCTGGCCGGCGTAGAGATCATGGAAGAAGCCGAGATCCTGCCGCTCCACCGCCTTGTGGCCCTGCCACTGGATGGCGGCCGGCATGCCGATGCCGAGCGTATGCGAAGTCAGCGTGTTGACGAGGAACGAGGCGATCGGCATGGCCGGAAAGAGCAGCAGGCCGAGGAAGGTCAGCAGCGGCCATTCACTCGCCAGGAAAGCGGATGCACCCTGTTGCGTAACACCGTCGACGATGACCGACAGCCCCCAGACAATGCTTAGATTCATGGCCTCGTTCGCCATGGTGCAAAGCGTCACCACAATCAGCACGCCGCGAAACATCGAGATGAAATGCAGGAGCACTGCCACCGGCCCCTTGGACGGCAGTGGCCGGTAGGGAATATCGAGCGGCCGGATCAGGCTTTCGAAAGGACGATAGATCGCATCTGAAATCGACATGGGCCACTCGGATTAAAATCGGGAGGAGGCGTGGACTCAGCTACGCAAGGTCGCAGAAAACCATCTCCAGACTGCAATCTCAATTATAAATTTCAGAAAATCTATGAAAGGGGCGTTGCCGCGAGAGCCCGGTCCACGGCAAGTCGATCGTTTTCAAATCCGGACGGACATCATTCGGCTCGGGCCAGGGCTGCGGCCTGTTCCAGCGAGATCTTCCTAACCAGGGGGTCGGCATGACGGTGGGCGAGCCGCCAATCTGATCCATGTCGGCGATAGACCTGAGTGACGCGCAGCGACCAGTTCTGGTCCGGCAGGCCGCCTACCTCACCATGCTGGCGCTCGATCATCACCAGTACGATCAGGTCGCCGCTGACATAGGACTTTTCCACCTCCCGGGTTCCGCCGCCATTGCGGAAGAACCGGGCGAGCTCAGCCAGATGCTCGGGACTGTCGTCGAAGCCATGGCTGGCGGAACCACCGAAAGGCTGCATCAGGGTGAAATCGTCATCGAGCCGGATGAGGCTCGCCCACCGTGTCATGTCGCCGGCCATAAAAGCCGTCGCCTGTTGTTCTGTGCGGCGGATGATGCCAAGCAATGCCGCATCGGATGCCGGAGCGGCCTGTGCGACGCGCCCTGTTGCGGCGACCGCCATTGCCAGGGTGGCTCGCCGGGAAAGGGTTGCGGCCTCGTGCACGGACTTGTCGCCGCGCGCCGTTTTGTTTTTGAAAGGGGACATCCTGTCGGTGGCCAGCAATGGCAAGTGATTGTGTTTCCCACTTTTCAGGGTAATGAATCCAATGATATGATTTCAGCAATATGCTGAACCAAATTGATCTATCCAGAATCGACCTCAACCTGCTCGTGCTGTTCGAGACTGTCATGGAGGAACGCCATGTCGGGCGTTCGGGGCAGCAGTTGAACCTCTCGCCTTCGGCGATCAGTCACGGCCTTGGCCGGCTGCGCATGCTGCTGGGTGACCCGCTTTTTCTCAAAACACCGAAGGGCGTCGTTCCGACAGACCGGGCCGAGGAACTTGCAGCACCCATCGCCGATATATTGGCGCGTGTTCGCAGCGTGGTGGCGACAGCGGAGCCATTCGATCCAGCGCGCTCTCAGCGACGATTTACAATCGGCGCGCCCGATGGTGTTTCGTCTGTGTTTCTGCCGCCGTTGCTCGACCTGTTGGCCAAGTCCGCTCCCGGCATCGCAATCAGCATACGGCAATTGCTGCCCAGACAGGGCGAGCCATCGCCTGATCTGGCTTGGCGCGATGCGTTAGCCGCGTTGGAAGCCCGTGACATGGACATCGCCATCATTCCTCAGGCCGAGTTTCCAGTCCGCTTTGCAAGCCTGCTGCTCTACGAGGAGGATTTTGTCATCGCGGCCCGTCAGGGCCATCCTTTGCTGACAGATCCGACACTGGCCAACTACTGCGCCGCGCACCACCTTGTGGTCTCGCATCTGGGCGATACACATGGCTTTGTCGACAATGTGCTGGCCAGCCATGGATGCTCCAGGCGGGTGGCGCTGACGGTGCCGAACTTCATGTTCGCGCTCGCCGTGCTTGCGGAAACCGACTTTATCTCGGCCTTGCCACGCCGTTTCGTCGAGATGCATGCCACGCGGTTCGGCGTCGTCAGCGTCAATCCTCCCCTGCCACTCGGACGCTTCGCCATAAGCGCGACTGTGCCGAAGGCGGCAATGCGTGACGAAGGCGTGGCCTGGCTCGTAAGGCTCCTGCAGGCATCGCTCGCAGCGGACGTCGGCCCGCGAAAGGTGGCGCTTGAGCCGCCGATAGCGTAAGTCCCGGCGCCTGGATCGGCCAATTGCGGTCATCGCGCGATTGAGGCAGGATGCCGTCCTTGAATAGCAAACAGGATCGAACCGACGCTCATGCTGACGGGCTCATGTCATTGCGGCAAGGCAAGCTGGACACTCGAAGGTGATCCGGGCTCGATCACCGCCTGCAACTGCACGCTCTGCCGACGCTACGGAACGCTGTGGGCCTATGATTACGAAGGTGAGCGCATCGCCCTCACCGGTGAGACCGCCTCCTACACCCGCGGCGACAGCGACGAGCCGTCTCTCGAAATATTGTTCTGCCCATCCTGCGCCTGTGTCTTGAGCTGGCGCGGCCTGCGGCTTCCAAGGGATGGCCGTAGGCGCATGGCCGTCAACATGCGGCTTGCGCCGCCGGATCTCGTTCAGCATCTGCCCATCGATCATTTCGACGGCCTGGACACATTTGAAGACCTTCCATCCAAGGGGCGCTGCGTGCGCGATCTCTGGTTCTGAGCCGACTGCGAAGATCGCCACACGGCCGGATCGCGCCAGATGCGAGCCCTGGTAAAAGATCGTTCTGCGCAAGGCTACCTCAGCCGCGCCTGGCGGCCTCGATCGCCGCAATGTCGATCTTCCTCATGGTCATCATCGCGTCAAAAGCACGCTTTGCCTGGCCACCACCTGCCGAAAGGGCTTCGGAGAGGACGCGCGGCGTAATCTGCCAGGACACACCCCACTTGTCTTTGCACCAGCCGCACTCACTTTCCTGGCCACCATTGCCGACGATCGCGTTCCAATAGCGATCGGTTTCTTCCTGAGTGTCCGTTGCGATCTGAAATGAGAAGGCTTCGTTGTGTTTGAACGCAGGACCGCCGTTCAGGCCGATGCAAGGAATACCCGCAACGGTGAATTCAACGACGAGGACGTCTCCCTGCTTGCCGTCTGGATAATCTCCCGGTGCACGAATGACGGCACCCACGGCGCTGTCGGGAAAAGTCGCGGCATAGAAGCGGGCGGCAGCCTCAGCGTCTTTGTCGTACCATATGCAGATCGTGTTCTTTGCCATTGCGTGATCCTTTCGCTCTTCGTTTCAATTCCCAACTGAAATAAGAGGCAAGCCGTCTTTCTCCAGCCCAGTCCGCACGATTTCACGCGGACGATGGCGAGACGAGAATCGACTATAATCGCAAAGAGCAAGGGATAAGCGTGACCATCACCACTGAACAATTTCTAGCCCGCATTCGGCTTAATCCGGTCAACCATCTGCTCCTGGAGAAATTGCCGGCTCTGGGCCTGCCGCAATGTATGCTGACGGCTGGCTGCCTCTTTCAGACGGTATGGAACTTGAAGACCGGAAATGATCCAGAGCACGGCATCAAAGATTATGACATTTTTTATTTTGACGACCACGATCTCTCATGGGAAGCCGAGGACAAAGTGATCCGTCGTGGCAAGGCTTGATGGGAGACCTCGCAGACAAAGTTGACATAAAGAACCAGGCTCGCGTCCACCTCTGGTATGGCGAGAAGTTTGGCAAAGGGCGGGTAGCTCAGCTAATTGTTTCATCAATTCATTTAGGACAACGCCAGTGATTTACCTGCTTCGCCATGGCGAGACCATTTGGAACACCTTAGGTCGGTTCCAAGGCCAAAAAGATTCACCGCTAACAGAGCGCGGCATCGTACAGGCCGAACAGATGGCGAAGCTTCTGAAGAAGGAAATGGCAGCGAGCGAACAATCTTTCCAACTCCATGTCAGCCCTCTCGGCAGAACGCAGGAGACCGCGGCTCGCATCGAACGTGTATTGCCGCTGACGGCTCGTCCGGAATCGCGGCTAATGGAGGTGACCGTCGGTTCTTGGGACGGCATGACCAAGTTCGAGATCGACAACGAGTTTCCAGGAATGCTGGACGGGTCCAACGCTTTTGATTGGTATTTCAAATCTCCAGACGGGGAGAGCTTCGATGCTGCCTGTGCGCGAGCAAAGGACTGGATCGTAGGCATACATGGACCGACAGTTGCGATTTCTCACGGGCTGTTTGGCAGATTGGTGCGTGGAGTATATGCCGGCCTTTCAAAGCAGGAAATGCTGGAATTGCCGGTTCCCCAAGACGGGTTTTATTGTCTTTGCGACGGTGAGTTCAGTTTGGTAAGCGGTTCGGCTGATATGATATCCGACGTGGTCGCTGAGGAAGGGTTCCTCCCTGAGTGCCAGCCCGGCCGCCAATGCTGACTATAACGCGGCTCAATGCCATCGGTTGACGCCTCGACTTGCGAACATCGACCTTCAGGCCCCTTAGAGTGAGGCTCTTTTGGTGCTGCATCACCGCTGGAGTCGAGCCACAGGTGATAAAACTTAACTGAGCTAGCCACTGGAAAATCACTGGGCAAGCGCGTCGCATGGATGAGGTTCGACGCGGCTCTAAAACATATCCCGCCCGTCGCTGCGCGGGTCGCCGGCCACGCGGTGCGGCTCGTAGAGGCCGCTCAGCGCTTTGCGCCGCCACGGCCGGGCAATATCGCCGTGATTGTCGTCGATATCGGCGAGCGATATCGCGGCCGTTCCATCCGCAGGGCATTGCGCCGCCCACCGGCCACCGGGAGCGACAATCCCGGAAGAGGCCGGATCGGCTAAACCGGGATGTGCCAGTATGGAGAAACTCACCCAGTACCTGTTGCTCGCCGCATACCCCTGCACCTCGGCGGCGAAGGAGGTATCATTGGCCGACGTCCCCCCAGTGGACGAAAACAGCACGCAGTGGACATCGAGCCGCTCGTATTCGGTGAAAATTTGAGGAAAGTTGCACTCCATGCCGAGCGCACAGCCGAAGCGGATGCCGTCGACCTCGAAGGTCACGGGGATCGAACCCGGCGTGTACATGAAGGAGATCTTGGTGTTGGACAGCAGCCGCTCGTCGTAGCGCGTCACCAGTTCGCCGCGATCGGAGACGACATAAAGGCTGTTGTGCGGCCGGTGCGGCGGCGTCAGCGGATGCACCGAGCCGATGATCGCCCAGAGGCCGAGTTCGTGCGCCAGTTTGCGCGTTGTATCCAGCTCCTCACGCAACACGGCCCATTCGAACCGCCGCCAATCGGACGGCCCGATCTCTCTTGGCCCGATTTCCGACATGATGCGCTTGTTCGGCGATGATGTCGTTCCTTCGGGAAAGTGAATAAGCCGCGCCCCTGCCTCTCGCGCCTGCCGCATCAGCAGGCGCATCTCCTGTCCGCTCTGGCGAAGCTTGTCGGCATCGCGGGGATCGTCGGCATGGGTGGTCTGGGCCACGGCAAGACGCAAGCGCCTTGCGTCAGGCAGTGCATCGTTCGCCGACCTGGGAAGAACATGCATGCGGGCGGCGGTGTAGGATTCACCCGTCTTGGCGGCGCGCGCACGCACCCGCCGCTTGAAATTTCCATTCTCAGTCATATCAGGGCCTCTCACGTTCCGGACATCGTTCCCCAGCAACAGGCCCGAAACATCAGGACCAAGGATCACGACCCGAGACGAAAGTCCCTTTGCCTCCGGTTGAAGACCCTGCTGGGGAAGGTCCTGGGAGGTTCGGCGTTAGGCCACGCCGACACAAAGATGCCGAGGCGACCGCGATTCGTCAATTCGGGGAATGGCCGGGATAGGCCGGCGCCGAGGCTGCCTACTTCGGGCGGTCCACCTTATCCACGCGCCACGGCGGATCGGTGCGGTTCGATCCGGCGAAATAAAGGATGATGCGGTTACCGCCGGGGTCGAAAAGCTCCGCCTCGCGCCAGAGCCAGCTCTTATCCACCGGTCCGGTGACGAAACGAAGACCGGCCTCGCTGAGACTGCCGACCGTCTCGTCCAGCTTCTCGCACTCGAAATACACCGTGGTGCCGCCACCGCCGCCTTCGCCCTGATGCAGGGAGAAGGTGCTGTCCCCGTCCGGGCAGACGAAGCGCGCATAGCGAGGACGGGCGTCGACGACGGGCTTGAGACCGAGAGCGCAGTAGAAGTTCCAGCCCGCATCGAGGTCAGGCATCGTAACGGTTACTTGATTCAGGCGCATGATCTATCTCCTCGGCTGAGTTCGCCCAAAACGGTGCGGCGGCTTGGCACCACGACATTCATAAAAACAAAGACCTGAAGCCGTCGCATGAATCAAATTCTAAGCGAGCAGTTTTAGTGTCATCGACACAAAACTCGTGTCAGACTGTGCAAGCCACGCACACGCCGGCGCACCGATCGAGAGGGCCGAAGCCATGCACAAGTTCACCGTAACAATCATTCGGGAAATCGAGGCCGACACTGCCGAGGAGGCCGCCTTGCTCCTGTATCAGGAACTATCAAGGGGACCGATCCCCGACCGCTACTCGGTCACCGACGAGACGAAGGCTGCCACGGAGGTGAAGCTGGACCGGCAAAAGGCAGACGACTTCGCCAGCATCGATCACACCGCCGACCCCGGCAACTGGTAAGCACCTGACGACCAGAAGAGATCCCTGCTTTGCGCCGGGAGCGCAAGTGCGGTAGTTGCAGATCCCGTTCGCCGGCGTAATGACGATGCAAACAGCCGTCCGTCGGGAATATCGCCAGCCAAGGAAAGTCCGTGACCTCACCAATCAAAATAGCCGTCGCCGGCGCGAATGGCCGCATGGGTCGTGCCATCCTGCCGCTGCTGGCGGCCGATCCGGATTTTGCGTTCGTCGGCGGCATCGGCCGCGAGGGCTCCGCAGGCGCCGGGCTGATTGACCGTTCGTCCGCGATTAAGGCCGCCGACGTGATCCTGGATTTCACGACGGGACGTGCTGCCGCCGAACTTGCCGGCCTGTGCGCTTCCGCCGGCGGACCTGCCCTGGTGATCGGGGCGACGGGTTTCGAGCCGGATGAGCTCGAACGGATCGCAGAGGCCGCCCGCGCGATTCCGATCCTGCGCTCCGGTAATTTCTCCATCGGCGTCAACATGCTGGTCGGCCTCGTCGCCCAGGCCGCCCGCGCCCTTCCCGCGAATGGCTGGGATATCGAAATCCTCGAAGCCCATCACAACAGGAAGATCGACGCGCCGTCGGGTACGGCGCTGATGCTTGGCGAAGCCGCCGCCGAGGGCCGTGGCGTTTCCCTCGCATCCGTCGAGCGGCGCGGGCGTGACGGCATCACCGGCGAGCGGCCGCCCGGTGAAATCGGCTTTGCCGTCTTGCGGGCCGGCGGGCTCGTCGGAGAACACAGCGTGCTCTTTGCCGCCGCCGAAGAAGTCGTGACGCTCTCGCATTCGGCTCTCGATCGCGGCATGTTCGCCCGCGGCGCGCTTGCCGCCGCCCGCTGGATCGTAGGGCGCGCACCCGGCGAATACGCCATGGGGGATGTGTTGGGTCTGGCGTGAATAAGGAAAACAGGCTCACAGCATATCGAGGATTGCCGAGGCGACGACGACTTCGGTTCCAGCCAAGCCGACGGAGCAAAACAGCGTCGTATCGCCAGGCGATCCTCGCCCCACCGCCTTCCCGGCCATGATATCCGCAAGGTCGGCAATGCGGTGCTCATTGCCGGAGCCGGCCAGGAAAAAGGGCGAAGCATAGGCGCGCGTCTGTTCGGGAGAGTCCGTCGCGATCACGGCGGCGGCATCGGCGATATCCAGGCCGAGTTCGTATCCCTCATACGTTTTCGGGCCGACGGTGTTGACGTGCACGCCGGGCTTCAAATCCCTGGCATGAATGACGGGCGTTCGGCTCGCCGTCGCGCAGATGACGATGTCGGCGTCATCGACGGCTTCGGAGGCGCTGCCGGCAGGCTCCACTTCAATACCCAAGGTGTGCTGCATCTCGTCTGCAAAGGCGGCGCGATTTTTCTCGTCGCGGCTATAGACGCGGGCGCGGTCCAGTTTTCGAACGGCGGCGGCCGCGGCAAGCTGGGTTCGCGCTTGCGCTCCGCTGCCGAGGATCCCGACGATGCTGGCGTCAGGCGCGCTGAGATGCCGGATGGCGAGCCCTCCGATCGCACCGGTTCTGAGGTTGCCGAGACGCTCTCCGAGAATAATGCCCTTGAGCTTCGCGTCGTCGGCCGACCACACAGCGACGATCTGCGAATGCTCAGCCCCGTCGAATGTTTCATAGACCCGGAAGCCCGCAAGCGGTTTCTCGCCGAGGATGCCGCCGATGGTGAGGACGAGATCGCCTCGATCGGGAAACGAGACATGGTGCCGGGGTGGAGAGATCAGTCGATTGCCGGCCCTCGCGAGAAAAGCGGTCTCGAGCGCATCGATTGCGACCACCATCAGCGCGCTGCCGACCAGATCCTCGTCTTTCAGAATTTTCGTCACGGCCAAACCTCCAGCCCATGCCGGCATGCTGCAACCCCAACCCCGCTTCAGGTCAATAGGTCAGGCAAACCGATATGCGCTGAAACATCGGCGTGAGACCTAACCGACCAGACGGCGAGCCATCATGACGTCGTCGATCTCCCTGCCCTCCTCCAGAACCCCGCCGGGAATCCTGCCGATCTCGGAGAAGCCTTCCCGCTGATAGAAGCGTACTGCCGCCGGGTTTTCTGCGCTGACGAAGAGTTCCAGCTGCAAGATGCCGATATCGCGCGCGTGATCGGCTACCGCGCCGAGCAGCTTGCCGGCAAGGCCCGTTCCGCGCAGGCTCCTTCTGACGTAAACCATGATGATCGTCGCGCGATGGGCCATCTTGCTCGACCGCTGCCGAACTAGGCCGGTTATGCCGACGGGTTCCCATCCTGAAAGGCGATGAAAACCGGCTCGTTCATGCGATTGCGCCACTCCTCGAGAGAAAGAGCCTCCCAGTCCTCGTAGCGGCTTGCAAAGAGAGACGGTTCGGTGCGAAGCGCTTCCAGACGGATGCGCCGGAAAGCCTCCACTTCGTCTGCCCTGACATGCCTGATCGTCGTGCCACTTCCATCCATCGGGACCTCCTGCGAGATGAGAGGTACTGTCAATACAGATGGCCTCAGCCGATGCAACCGGTGTCAGGAAGCTTCGTAGTTCAGCATATGCTCGAAGTGACGAGATCGAACGGAAATCCGTGGTCTCAGGCGCCGGTCACTGCGCCGGGCTCCCCAGCCGGCCACCCTTCCGGACGACCGGTTCGCCGGGCGGGCCGACCACCGATTGATCGGTCGGCCTCGCTGCCGGTTCGCCAGTTGGCCCGACCAGCGGTTCACGGGCTGGCCCGTCGACCGGCTGGCCGGTGGATCGGACGACCAGGGGATCGGCTGGCTGGACGGCGGATTGATCGGTTGTTGGCCCGGGCACCGGCTTGCCGGTTCCCGCGTTCAGGGGCTCACCGGTTGGTCGGGCCGCTGATTGCTCGGTTGGCCCGGCAACTGGCTCATCAATTGAGTCGGCCACCGATTGATCGGCTGGCTTGTCGATCGTGAACGGTACAACTTCACGGATGATGAAGAGAAGAACTATCCCGACCAACGTGCACGTCAGCGCGTAGAGAAGGAAATATTTCAGTGCATATCCCTCGCTGATTGGCAGCACCAACTTGACAATGGTGCAAATGATATTTCCGCATCATTGAACGATACTTGAAGCGAAGGCAATCATTTTCAACAAGAGCCCCGAAATTTCAAAAATGCACAGAACGGGATAAGGTAGTTATTGTAGATATTTAGGAAGCACCTCCCCGATGCTCACTTTGTCTTGAGGTCTCGGCAAGCCCAGGGAAGGCCTCGGAACCCAGATCCGAGATCTGTCAGGCGAAGACAGCCTCGGCGATATGGGCTAGATTGCGTGTGCCGGCAGCCTGCTTTCGAGGGTGAGGCCCTCCAGGATCGGTAGCGGCAGGGGGATCCGCATGACGGCAATTGCATCTCTGTTTCAGGAAGCAGCCCGCCTTGCGGCAGGATTCCGGCAGGCAGCGCCCGCCCGCCATATGCCCACCCACGACTACGCAGCCTCGCTTGCCTGTTTCGAAGAGCCGCTGCCGGCGGCCGGTTCCGATATGCTTGATGTCATCAGGCGTCTCTCGGACGGCGCCGAACCCGGGCTGCATGCAACCACTGGGCCGCGCTTTTTCGGCTGGGTCATCGGCGGCTCCCATCCGGTCGGCGTCGCGGCCGATTTCCTCACCAGCGCCTGGGGCCAGAATGCCGGAAACCATGCCGCCGCCCCGGCCGCGGCAGCCGTCGAGACCGTCGCGGCGAGATGGCTTCTCGATCTCCTGAAGCTGCCGGCCGAAAGCTCGGTCGGCTTCGTCACCGGCGCAACGGTGGCGAACTTCACCTGCCTTGCCGCCGCCCGCGGCGAGGTGCTGCGCCAGGTGGGCTGGGATGCCGATGCAAAGGGCCTGTTCGGAGCGCCTGAGATTACCGTGCTGATCGGCGACGATGCCCACACGACCGTCTTCTCCGCGCTTCAGTTCCTCGGCCTCGGGCATGATCGCGTGCTGCGCCTGCCCACCGACGCGATGGGACGGATAGACCCGGCCGCGCTGGTGGGCACGCTCGATACCGTCTCTGGACCCGTCATCGCCGTTCTCCAGGCGGGGCAGATCAATACTGGCGCCTTCGACGATTTCGCCGCCATCATCCCGCTGTTGAAGGCGAAAGGCGCCTGGGTGCATATCGATGGCGCCTTTGGCCTCTGGGCGCAGGCATCAGTGAAGACCAGCCACCTCAGCCTCGGCATCGAAGCGGCCGACAGCTGGGCGACCGACGGCCACAAGTGGCTGCAGACGCCCTATGATTGCGGGTATGCGATCGTCCGCAACGAGCTCGCCCATCGCCGCGCCATGACGATCGCCGCGAGCTACCTTCCGCTCGCCGGCGAAGGCGAACGCGATCCCTCGCACTACGTGCCCGAGCTTTCGAGACGGGCGCGCGGCTTTGCCACCTGGGCGATGCTGAAACATCTCGGCCGCGACGGCATCGCCGCCTTGATCGACCAGTGCTGCACCTCGGCGCGGCTGGTGGCCGATCTCCTGTCGCGACAACCGGGCATCGCCATCCTGAATGAGGTGGCGCTGAACCAGCTTGTCATCCGCTTCGGAGCGGACCTGCCCTCCGAAGAAGGCGACGCGTTGACCCGAAAGACGATCGAAAAGATCCAAGCGGACGGCATCATCTTCGCCGGCGGCGCCAAGTGGCGCGGCCGCGACGTGCTGCGCCTTTCCGTCACCAATTTCCAGACGACATCAGATGAGGCGCAACGCGCCGCACAAAGCATCATCGCCGCGTTCAAGAGTGTGAACCTACGGTGACGCATCAACTCCCATAGCGCGCCCGGACACGGAATTGTGCTATCGCGGGCGTCGCTCACTCCAAGAGAGATCGAAACGTGAAAAACGTCCTGTTCGTCTGCAGTCAGAACAAACTTCGCAGCCCGACGGCCGAACAGGTCTTTGCAGGCTGGCCGGAGATCGAGGTCTCCTCGGCCGGCACCAATAACGATGCCGAAAACCCACTATCGAACGAGCTGATCGAATGGGCCGATATCGTCTTCGTCATGGAGAAGGCTCACCGCACGAAAGTCCAGAGCCGGTACCGCTCAGCTCTCAAGCGCAAGCGGTTGATATGCCTTGATATTCCTGACGATTACGATTTCATGGACCCTGCGCTCGTGCAGCTACTGAAGGTCAAGGTACCCCGGCATCTCTAAGCTCGGTCACGCGACCGCAAAATCGCCGCTCGCGCAAGGTCGGCAAATTCTTCCGTCCGTTGCGCTCTGCGCCAGTAGTGGCAACTTGCGCCAATCTGCGGGGCCGACAGTCAAACTTGTTGAGAGACATATTCCGGAAACTCGGCCGCACCGCGACTTAGGGCTTTCACCATCAGCAGGCCGTCGTCGAAGTAGCCATTTCTCGCGTAGAACTGGTGCGTACGCTCCCTTCCCAGAACCATGGCGATACGGACCACCGCGCATTCAGTCCGCTCCGCCTCCGCCTCGATCCACGCCATCATCTTGCCGCCGATGCCCTGACTGCGCACGGCGCTGTCTACCACCACATTGTCCGCCTCGATATACTTACCGCACCACAACTGAGTGCCCGTCCAGAAACCCGACGCACCCACCATCCGTTCGTCGATGTATGCTGCTATGCAGCGGTAGTTGTTCTGTGCGAACATGGCTGAAAGTCGTTGGCAAACCACGGCCTCACTCAGGCGACTAACCTGGCTGTACAGCGGGAAAATTGCCATCGTCTGATCGAGGCCGACCAGCTCGCGGATGATCACTTCGTCGGACACAGCAGCCCCTACCTCTCGATCACATGATAGTGCACGCGAACTTGGTCATGATCCATGGGCGTGAACCACTTACAGTAGACTGCCTGTCTTCCCATTGTAATCCGCTGCGCTTATAGCTCCCCGCCCGTTCCGATCGCACAAGGAGGAGAGCCATGAACGCCAATGATGTCGCCGCCCATTGGGAGAGCAATGCCGAGACCTGGACGATCTATAGCCGCGCCGGCTACGACAAATATCGCGACGCGCTGAACACACCGGCCTTTCTGAAGATGCTGCCGCCGGTGGCAGGCCTTGCCGGGCTTGATCTCGGCTGCGGCGAAGGTTCCAACACCCGCGCCGTCGCCCGCCTCGGCGCCCGGATGATCGGTCTCGACATCGCCCCGACCTTCATTCGTTATGCCCGCGAGACCGAGACGCAAGCGCCGCTCGGCATCGATTACGTGCTCGGCGACGGCCAGGGAATCGATTTCCCGGAGGCGAGTTTCGATTTCGTCACCGCCTTCATGTCGATGATGGACATGGCCGATCAGCGCCAGGTGCTGAAGGGCATCCACCGCGTCCTGAAGCCGGGCGGCTTCCTGCAGTTTTCGATCCTGCACCCCTGCTTTGTGCCGCCGACGCGCCGCAATATCCGTGATGCATCAGGCAAGCCCGTCGCCGTTGAGATCGCCGATTATTTCGACGAGAGCGACGGCCGGGTCGAGCGCTGGATCTTTTCCTCCATCCCCAAGGAAGAACGGGCGACGCTGACGCCGTTCGCCGTTCCGCGTTTTCACCGGACGCTGTCGACCTGGGTGTCGATGATCGTCGAAGCGGGGCTGACGATCGACGCTTTCGGCGAGCCCATGGCGTCAGTCGAGGTGGCGCTCGCCGAGCCATTGGTCGCCGATACCCGCATCGCGCCGATCTTCCTCCACATCAGGGCGCGCAAGGCGTAAGGCCTGTTTTCCCGCCGCCACCGAGGTTTGGAAGGAGGGTGAGTTCTCACCCGGGTTCTCACCCAACATCATCGTCGCACGGCGACCACCGAGCTGGCGCGATAGCGCGAGAGCTGGACTCGATTGGATTGGTTGCCGCCGAACAGGTAGACGTACTGCCGGCGCTGGTCGATGTGATCGAACAGGCTGACATGAAAGCGCCGACCGGTGCGGATCACCACGACATCCCCTCGCCTGGCGGAGCGGACGCCGACCGGCTTGCCGAACTTCCTCCAGGACGCCGCCATGTTGGGGTTGGGCGGCGGTTGCCGCGAAGATCGCTTGGCGACAAAGGCCAGGAATGCGCCGCACCACGATACCCTGCGCGGATTGATGCTGAGGAAGGAGATGGAGCGTTCGTGCATGCTCTTGTACTTGGACGCCGTGCCGAGCATGTCCGCCTCACAGGGCACGGCAAGCGCCGTGAGGACGATGACGAGAATAACCTTCATAGTTACCCACCATTGTTTGTATAATGTTGAAATTCCGAAATGTGGCGAAGAATAAAACAGGCGCGGCAACGTAGATGCGAATTATGGCGTGATTTAGAAACAACTAATACTGGCATTTTGGAGGCGGAAATTTGTCCGAAGCGAGGCGCAGAGCACCGTGGGCGAGCCTCCCCTTGCGGCCGGAGACCGCCATCACAAACCCCGCAATACATATGTTTTGCTAGGCCGAAAGGCTGGAGTCTCGCCATCGCAACCAGGTCCATTCAAAGGAGATGGACTGTGTCCGCAATGCTTGAGCAGCAAAACCATTCGCCAAGAGTTGACGACAGCGCGCGGAATTAACCCCTCACCTATACGAGCTATATTTCCGATGACCGCCAATAATACTTCGGCGCGATAGGAAATACATTGAGTTCGCCAAATTCACCAGCGAAAGCCGGAGGTTGCCCCTCCGGTTGCGGACGTGAACGAGCTTACGACAGCGCAGGCCGGCGTGGCGGGTCAACCGTGTGGTTGCGCCGGTTCGGGTTGGCCTGTGACCGGTGCAGGATCGGCAGCAAGTGCCCTGGTGACCAGCAGTGCTGCGGCGAGAACAGGGACGACCGCCCAGTACGAAAAGCGGATGCCGAAGTGTTCGGCAACGAAACCGAGTAGTGGCGGCCCAGCGAAAAACACAAGGAACGTCGTCTGCCCGAGCGCTGCAACGTTGACGGGTGCGGGTCGATCGGTGCGTCGGGCCGCAGCCGAGATGGCAAGCGGATAGACTGAAGAGCAGCCGATACCTGTCAGGCCAAAGCCTGCGAGCGCGATAGCAGGGTGTGTCGCCGTCGCAACCATGACAACACCGATGGTCGCGATCCCAAGGAGAGTGATGGCGACCGGCCGCGGAGTGAAGCGGTCGATGACAGGGTCCATGCCGAGCCGTCCGATGGCGATGAACGAGGAGAAAATGGTCACGCTGAGCCCGCCGACGAAGGGTTCGACCGCGAACACGTCGCGCATATAGATCGCCGACCAATCGACGCTTGCGCCTTCGGCAAGAAGCGGAGCTGCGGCGACAAGGCAAAGCGGGAGCAGTCCGATCGTGGGAAAAGCGATGATCGGCGTATCTCCGGGGTGAGCGTCCTGCCGCCGGGGCGCATTCTCGATCCCGGAGAAAACGATCGACCCAGCAATCAAGACCGTCACCAGGACGATGAAGCTATGCAGTTCGATGGAGACGGCAGCCTGCCGCATGCCGGCGGCAACGAGGGCGGTGATGCAGAAGCCGAGGCTCCACATGCCGTGAGCCCGGCTCATGATGCGGTAGCCAAGCAGCGCCTCATGGCGATCGGTTTCGATATTGGCGTTGATCTCGAATGCTCCGGTGAAAACGCCGGCAATGAAGAACAATGGCACCGCTAGAAGAGCTGAAGGCATCCAGGGGATCAGCGCGAAAAACAGCGCCGCACCGAAGACGGTGACGAAGGCCGTGGTGCGCGCACCGAGCCTCTCGATCAACCTCACCGAGAACGTCAATCCGCAGAGAACCCCGGAGGACATGACAGCGAGCAAAAGGCCCAGCTCTCCCTCGGTCAGGCTGAACTTGACCTGAAGATCGGGCAACCGCGACACAAACGCGCCTAAGGAAAGGGCCACGGCAAACTGAATGAAGAAAATGCGGTGATGCGGCTTCATCTCGGGGACGCTGCTCCGATTGGCGCGGGATATCGGCGGCATAACCGGACATTCCGTCGAAATGGCGACCGGCTGAGAAACCCGCGATCTCAGGATTATCGACCACCGCTGCTGACATCCCCTGTCAGCATGATGCCGCCGCCGGTGATTTCACAATTCAATGCCGAGCAGCCGCTCCAATTGAAGGCTGCAAATAAGTCGGGCCGAAGGGCCACCTTGTCAACGGTACCCACAGAGAGCGCGACAAGGAGGTTCGAGGTTGCCCGCTCTCCGAATTGAACAGACCACGCTAAACCGGCTGAAGGAGGACGTGTCGCTTCTTGCCGACCGAGAGCCGGATCACCCCGTCCTGGACGTCGGAGTCGCCAAGCCGCATTGTCTCGTCTTTGACGCTGCCGCCGTTCACCCGCACACCGCCGCCGCCGATCAACCGACGTGCTTCGCTTTTCGACTTGGCGAGTCCGGCAACGACCATGGCGTCGACAAGCGGAAAATCACCGCGAAGGCTATCGGGGAGCTTCACCGTCGGAAGACCCGCCGGCACCTCGCCCGCTTCGAAGATGCGCCAGGAAGTTTCGGAAGCTTGTACTGCCGCTTCGGCCCCATGGCACAGGCGCGTGATCTGGTCGGCAAGGATCTTTTTCGCTTCGTTGATCTCGCAATCCCGAAGCACTTCGCGGCGTGCAATTTCGCCTAAGGGTAACTCGGTGAACAGTCTGAGGAACCGCCCCACATCGGCATCCCCGGTGTTTCTCCAGAATTGCCAGAACTCATAAGGCGACAGCCGGTCGGCGTTTAGCCAAACTGCCCCCGAAACGCTCTTGCCCATCTTCGCACCCGAAGACGTCGTCAGCAGCGGGGCAGTCAATCCAAACAGCGTGCGTCCACCGATCCGCCGTCCAAATTCGACGCCGCTGACAATATTGCCCCACTGGTCGGAGCCACCCAGTTGAAGCAGGCAGCCGCGGCTTTCTGCGAGGACATGAAAGTCGTAGGCCTGCATGACCATGTAGTTGAATTCCAGCAATGACAGTGATTGCTCCCATTCCAACCGTTGGCGCACGCTCTCCGATGTGAGCATCCGGTTGACTGAAAAATGCGGTCCGATATCGCGCAGGAAATCGAGATAGTTGAGCCCGCCCAACCAGTCGGCATTATTGACCATGACAGCATCGGTCGGGCCGTCCCCGAAAGCGAGGAAGCGCTCGAAGACCCGCCGGATGCCGATCAGGTTTTTCATGATCTGCTCTTGACTGAGAAAAGGACGCGACGTGTCGCGGAAGCTCGGATCGCCCAGGCGGCTTGTAGCACCGCCGAGCAACGCAACGGGTTTGTTACCCGTCTTCTGGAACCACCGCAGCATCATGATCGGAATGAGATGCCCGACATGCAGGCTGTCGGCGGTGAGATCAAAGCCGTTATAGGCGGTGCCTGCTCCTGAACAAAGCCAGCTGTCGAGTGCTCCTAAGTCGGTGCATTGATGCAGGAAGCCGCGCTCGCTCAAAGTGCGAAGAAAGTCGGATCTAGGTCCGGTAGGCTGAGAGGATAGTATCATGAGGGTCTCCATTTGGGCCGATGAGGCCGGAGACCTTCTGTTGACACACGTGCCGCCGACCGTGCGGCGTCTCGAGTGTCAGGAATATGACCTTGCGCCGCTCTATGGGAGCAGCGTGTAATACAAGCTCGAAAGGTTCAGGGCGCAGGTCATGTATTCTTTTTATCATGCGACAGCGCAATCACTAGGGGATGCGAACTGGCGATATTTGAACGGATCGCAACGCCCCTCCCATCTCCGCATCTGTCCCTCACAAAAAATTCGCACCCGCATCAATTTGCTTGCCGTTCTGCAATGCGGCATATGTTTGTTCTCATAGGCAAGTGGCATGAGCGGGGAACCATGACGTCGACGCATATGGATAAGACGGGGGATGGCGCCGGCGGGAAGGGCTTTGTCGGACTGGTCATCGGCGCGGTCGGCGTCGTCTATGGCGATATCGGCACCAGCCCGCTCTATGCCTTTCGCGAGGCGCTGAGGCCGTTTGCCGCCGATGGCGTGCATGAGGCCGAGGTCATCGGTCTGATTTCGCTGATGGTCTGGACGCTGACGATCATCGTGACCTTCAAATATGTGCTCTTCCTTCTCAGGGCAGACAATGACGGCGAAGGCGGCGCGCTTTCGCTCCTCGCCCTCCTGATGAAGAAGATGGGACGAAACGTGCCGGTGCTCTTTTTCGCCGGCCTGATCGGCGCCGCCCTCTTCATCGGCGATGCGATGATCACGCCTGCCTTGTCGGTGATGTCGGCGCTCGAAGGCCTGAAACTGATCACACCCGCCTTTGCCGAATACGTCCCGCTTGCATCGGCGGCAATCATGATCGTTCTGTTTGCCGTCCAGTCGAGGGGAACGGCCGCCGTTTCCAAGCTTTTCGGGCCGATCACGGTGTTGTGGTTTCTAGCCATGGCGGCCGGCGGCCTGATCCATATCGGCGACGACTGGAGGATCCTGGCCGCGCTCAATCCGGCCAATGCATTCCTGTTCCTCACCCATGCCGGCAGCGTCGGCCTCATCGTGCTCGGTGCCGTTTTTCTGACGGTGACGGGTGCCGAGGCGCTCTATGCCGATCTCGGGCATTTCGGACGCCGCCCGATCCAAATGGCATGGTTCGTGCTTGTCTTTCCCGCATTGCTGCTGAATTACCTCGGGCAAGGCGCGCTGGTTCTCGCCCATCCCGAAACGGCCGGCAACCCGTTCTTTCTGATGTATCCCGACTGGGCCTTGCCGCCGATGGTTCTCCTGGCGACGATGGCAACGATCATCGCCAGCCAGGCGGTGATCACAGGCGCATTTTCGCTGTCCCGCTCGGCGGTTCACCTCGGCTTCCTGCCGAGGCTCAGGATCAAGTTCACGTCGGAGACCAACACCGGCCAGATCTACGTGCCGGCCGTCAATCTTCTCCTGCTGGTCGGCGTGCTGATGCTGATCTTTTCCTTCGGCGACTCCGAGTCGCTGGCGACCGCCTACGGCATCTCCGTGACTGGAACCATGGTCATCTCGACCATGCTGGTCTTCCAGTTCCTTCGGGTCGTCTGGGGCTATTCCCTCGTGCTCGCCGCCGCCTGGCTGCTGCCGCTCTTCACCATCGAAGTCATGTTCCTGGCGGCCAACCTGCTGAAGATCTACGATGGCGGCTGGGTTCCGGTCGCCCTTGCGCTGGCGATCATGATCCTGATGTGGACATGGACCCGAGGCCAGGCCTATCTGAAGAGACTGCGGGCCAACAACGAGATCCCGCTCGATTCCTTCATCAGGTCGATCGAGCGAAAGTCGGACCATTCGCCGGTCACCGTTCCGGGAACGGCAGTCTTCCTGACCAGCGTTCCGGACCGGACGCCGAACGTTCTGCTCCACAATCTCAAGCACAACCACGTGCTCCACGAACAGAACGTCATCCTGACCGTCTGGACCGAGGACGAACCTTATGTTCCCGACAGCCGCCGCATCAAGATCAGCCAACTCTCGCCGCGTTTCGTCCGCCTCGACATCACCTTCGGCTTCATGGACGACCCTGACGTCACCAGGGCATTGGCTCTTTGCCGGGAGGGCGGCTTCAAGTTCGAGATCATGAGGACCTCCTTCTATCTCGGCCGCCGGAACCTCGTCAGGACGCCGAACACCGGGTTGCCCGCCTGGCAGGAGCGCATATTCATGGCGCTGGAAGGCTTGGCGATTGACCCTTCCGACTATTTCAACCTGCCCTCCAACCGCGTCGTCGAACTCGGCGAACAAATCGCCATTTAGGGTAGGCGACATCAGGATCGCGCAGGTATCAGCCTAGATATCGCAATGCGTTGACGATGAAGCCGAAGGCGCAAAGCGCTGAACCTCACGCCTTGGCCGAGATCGCGCTCAGTTCCTCGAGATCGAGATCCCGTTCCAGCTCGTCTAATGTTTCGTCGTCGATGTCGCCGGCGCGATGGAGGCGAATAAGCTCCCGGCGTCCCGTGGCAACTGCTTCGAGAACGACGTCGAAATGAGCATGGAGCACCGGTACGTAATGCTCCGTTCTCTCGGCATAGTCGACGATCGCTGTGGCCCTGCGCTGATAGCGCTCCAGCAATTGCGGATGGATGAGCGTTCCCTCTGCGTCATATGCCAGGTTCTTGACGATCCCGAGTTGCACCTGTGCCATGGCGGCTTCGGCCTGGCTCATGGTGAGGCGCGCTCTTTCCGTCTCCGGTGCCAGCCGCGCCCAGGCAATCACCCGCCCCAATGTCGTGCCCTGCACCAGCACGGTTCCGAGAATGACGGCGAAGGATGTGGCAAGGATGAAGTCACGGCCCGGGAACCCCTCGGGCAGGCTGAGCGCCAGGGCGAGTGTGATCACGCCGCGCACACCTGCCCAGCTGAGAACCGTCGCGCCGCCGACGCCGAGCGGCTGAGCTCGCGTCAACCCCCAGGGCCGCACAGAACTTGATGATGAGATCGGAGGCGAAAACCCAGGCAAACCGCGCCACCACCAGCGTGAGGAGGATCGCCAGCATCGGTAGTCCCATCGTCGCGATCACGGTGGTTAAGCCGCCGCCGCGTTCGACGACATCCCGCAGCGACAACCCGATCAACGTGAAGACTGAAGCCTCCATCAGGAAGATCATCACGGTCCAGAACGACGTGCCGCGCATGCGCGTTGCGGCCGAAAATACGGTGTGCTGGTGCCAGGACGCGATCAGGCCGGTGGTGACGGTGGCGATGACGCCGGAAACATGCAGCAACTCTCCGAGCAGATAGGAAATCCAGGCAAGCAGCACCGTGGCTGCGATGATCAGATATTCGTCGCCGAGACGCCGGACGAGCTTGACCCATGCCGTTCCCACAACGACGCCGACGACGGCGCCGCCGAGCGCTAGCACGAAGAAGCTGCCGACCGCCTCCCCCGCGCGGAAGGCTCCGGTTGCGACGGCGGCAACGGCAAAACGGAAAAGAACAAGGCCGCTCGCATCGTTGAGCAGGCTCTCGCCTTCCAATAGAATCTGCAGCCGCCGCGGCAGCCTGACGCGCTCGAGCACGGCGCGCGCCGAGACCGCGTCCGGCGGTGCAACGATCGCGCCAAGGGCCGCGCAGGCGGCCCAGGGAAGCGATGGAAAGATAAGATGGGCCACAACGGCCACCACCGCACAGGTGAACAACACAGCGCCGACGGCCAGCGAGGCGATGCCGATCATATGGCGCCGCAACCGCGCCAGCGCGATGGCCCAAGCGCCGTCCATGAGGAGCGGCGGCAGGAAGATGACGAGCACCAGCTCCGGATCGACTGATATCGCCGGCAACCCCGGCACAAACGCCAGCAAGGCGCCGCCGGTCAGCAGCGCGACGGACGGCGGCAGTCCGAGCCGGTGGGCGGCATAATGCAGCGCGATGATCGCAAGAAACATCGCGATGACGAGCTCGAACAAGTGTGTTGGTTCCATATGCCTCTGCCCCGGCTCAGAAACGAATTTTGGATGCCTACTGCATATTTCAAAGCGGAATCGATTCAAGGACAAAATTATCCAGCAATTCAACGCGTTACAGCAGTCTTTGCGCGATTGAATCGACGAGACGCCTTTGAGCAACCGTCCACTTGCTAACATCGGCAGAATACGCTTTCTCGTCAATACGTTGCGCGAACTGGAATGGCCACTTCGAACCCAGCTACCGGCTCTGCGGGCATCTGATGCCGATGATCTCGTTGGCGCCGATCATTGCCTGGATTTAATTGGAATTTTCCGCGCATCCTCCTTAAATCCTGCGTCTTGAGGCAAAGGAAGACAGATGAAGAGGCGAACCCTTGTGCTTGGAGGTGCGGCCATTGTCGCATCATCGGTGACTGCGACGGCAATCTGGCCCCGACATATCACTGTTGCCGCCGGGACATTCGACTGGAAGGGAACGGATTTCGTAAGCGGCGGCACTAAGTCGATCGCCGTGGAGAAGCTGCCCGCGCCGCTCTTTCGCACCCGTCCGAATTGTGTCGTGACCGTCGCCCAGACCCTTGGCCCTTGCCATGTCAACAATGTCCCGGTCCGTCAGGACGTTTCGGAAGGAAAGGCCGGGCTGCCTTTGCGGTTGGCCGTTCGGATCGTCCACGCGGCAGATTGCCAGCCGGTCGAAAATGCCGATATCGAAATCTGGCATACCGATCACCGCGGCCTCTATTCCGGCCGCGAGGCTGCGGAGATGTGCACCTTCGGCGATGCCGAGGCGATCAGCGGGCTCGCCTTTCGGGGCCGCCAGCTGACGAATGCCAAGGGGCAGGCAAGCTTTTTGACGGCCTATCCCGGATGGTACAAGGGCCGCACGCCGCATGTTCATTGCCGCATTCTCGTCGAGGGCAAGGAGCTTCTCGTCAGCCAGATCTATTTCGACGATGTGCTGAGCGATATCATCTATGGCGAGCATCCGGACTATATTGGACGCCCTGCCCGCGATACGCGCAACGACGAGGACGGCCTCATCCCGGAGGATGCGGCCGACCACATGTTCGATTTCGAAAAACTCGATAGCGGCGTGCTGTCCGCCACCATCACCATCGGCCTCTCTGCCTGAGCGGGGCAGCGACGAGGTTCCACATCCTCGATCACGAGGACCTCTCCGGCCGTGGAACCCGACACGAGGAAAGCGTCAAGGTCGGCATGTCGGTCGGGGATTATATGCCCGCATACCATTCATAACCGCGATCCTCCCAGAAGCCGCCATTTCCGCCGTAAAGCTGGCCGAGATCGGCGACGGCTTCGATGCCGGTCAGGTATTTTGCCTGCTTGTAACCGAGCTGGCGCTCGACGCGGAGCCGGAGCGGCGCGCCATGGGCGACTTCGAGATCGCGGCCGTTCATGGTGTGGGCGAGGATCGTCTGGGGGTGGGACGCATCGACGAGATCGATGCTTTCGTAATACCAGCCGCTGCCGTCGAGCGTCTTTTCATATTCGTCGGCGCAGTGGAAAACGATGTAGCGGGCTTCGGGTTTCAGACCGGCCGCCTGCAGCAGCGCGCCGAGCGGCACGCCGGTCCATTTGCCGATCGCGCTCCAACCTTCGACGCAGTCATGCCTGGTGATCTGCGTGCGGGCCGGCAGGGCTTTCAGCTCCGACAGCGACAATTGCATCGGCCTGTCGACCAGCCCGCCGACGTCGAGCTTCCAACTCGAAAATTGCTGGTCCATCCAGTCGATATAGCGGGCATTATCAGGCATGCTCGTGCCGTTGGCCCGGAAGGTCGGCGAGATATCGGCTTCCGTGAATTCGCGGGCGAGCGCGTCGTCACCGAGCAAGAAGCGTTGCGTCTTCATACTGAAGCCTTCGGCGATCTTCAGCACCGATTTCGTCCGATCGCTTTCGACGAGCGCATCGCAGCCGGCGAGCCCCAGCGCCGATGCCGTCATGGTCGCGCCGATCAGGAAGCGACGCCTGGTGATGATGCGGCTCATGACTTTCCTCCCTGCTCGATATCGTAGTAACCGGTGATCATCGAGCGCAGATTGTTGAACACGCCCGAAACCAGCACCATCGCCACATGCACGGCGACGAAGGCGACGAGCGAAAAAGCGGTCAGGAAATGCAGCGTGCGGGCCGATTGCCGGCCGCCGAACAGATCGAGCAGCCAAGGCGCAACCGCATTGAAGCCCGGCGACATGGTAAGCCCCGTCCCGATCATCAGCGGCAGCAGAACGAAGATCACGGCGACATAGGCGAGTTTCTGCAGCGTATTATAATGGCGTGCCTCGGCCCCCTTGGGAAAGCGCAGCCGGGCGTGACTGACGATCTCATGGCCGAGATGCGAAGGCTTCAGTTCTACGGCCGCCGGCAGCAGATCGCGGCGGAAATGCCGGCTGATAAAACCATAGGCGAGATAGATGAAGCCGTTGATGACGAACAGCCAGGCAAAGAAGAAATGCCAGCGCCGGCCCGATGCCAGATCCTGGTAGCTCGGCAAGGTCAGCCAGTTCGGAAAACCACGTACCGCAGCCTCGCCGTCGACATTCGAAACCCCGAGTATGCCCGTCGTGTCGAAGCTCAATCCGCCGATGCGCGTCACGCCCTTCAGCGCATCGCCTTCCTGTTCCGCTTCCATGGAAATAAAGGACGGATCGTTGTCGGCGCCGTACTGGCCCCAATAGAGCGCCGGATGGGCGTTGAATATCTGCAGGCCGCTGTACAGCAGCACCGTCATGCACAGCACGTTTACCCAGTGCGACAGGCGCACCAGCAGGCCATGGCGGTAGAAGAGCGTGCCTCCGCTCGCCATGCCGGCATCAGTCGTGGCCATGGTAATTCCTCCGGATCGATATGAAAGGTCTTCGCGAGAAAAGGACGCGGCCGCCGGCCAAATAGTTTCAGCGGCCGCGCCCAAAGCTTACTTCATCGCGTCGCAGGCCTTCGTCATCGTGTCCTTCTTCATCGTGTCCTTCTCCATGCCGGCGTTGTGCATGCAGTCGGCCTTGGTGCTGCCGGTCGCCATGGTGTCCTTCTTCATTGCGTCCTTCGACATTGCATCCTTGGACATCGCATCCTTCGACATCGTGTCGGTCTTCATGCTGTCTTTCTTCATGGCATCGCTGCTCTGGGCGCTGGCAGCACCGGCAAGCGACAGGCCGATGACGAAGCTGCAGGCGGCAAGGCTGGAAAGGATCTTGGTCATGAGGGTCTCCTCGGATCGATTGACATGTCCGCCGGCACCCGCCGACGGCTCACAGTCCTGAATTCGATCCCCTTGCGAAGACGGTTACAGCCTCACGCTTATGTGATAGCGCTAGAGCGCCGCGCGTCTTTTCGAAACGCGCAAAGGACGCTGTACACTTTGAATTGCCGCCGGAAGATTTTTGAACCCGCCTGTAACCAAAGCGTCATCCACCCGAATGATATTGCAGACGACATGACGAGCGCCCATTCGGAACAAGCACTGAAGATGTTGATGCTTCTTTCCCTAGACGGAGACGAGGCAGCCTATCGGCGTCTGCTCGTGACGTTGCGAACCCTGCTCGTCGGTTATTATGGCGGGCGGATCGGCACTACCGCGAAATCCGACACGGAAGATCTCGTGCAGGAGACGTTGCTGGCGCTGCATTCGCGCCGGGCGACCTATGACAGGGAGCGGCCGTTCACCGCGTGGTTCTTCTCGATTGCCCGCTACAAGCTGATCGACCACCACCGAAAGCATGGCGGCCGGTACAAGGCGGAAATGGAATTGGACGAGGAGATCGAAGACGACTTCAGGGAGGATGCGATTGCAGCGCGCATGGATGTCGAACGGTTGTTGAACGGCCTGCCGCAGCACCAGCAGGAACTGATCCGTCAGATCAAGCTCGAGGGGCAGTCGGTGGCCGATACGGCAAGCCGCACCGGACAGTCGGAATCGGCGGTCAAGGTTGGCGTACACAGAGGTATCAAGGCGCTGGCGGCAAGATTGCGAGGTGGGTTGTGAGAGAGACTGAGGACGTGATCGACAGCCTTGTCCGGGATCTGAAGCCGGTGCCGAGACATGCGCTCGAACGCCGCTTCGCGCTCGCCATCCTGCCGGCCTTAGCAGTCTCGCTGCTGCTGATGCTTATCGTCCTCGGCCTTCGCACCGACATGGCGCAGGCGCTGATGCTGCCGGTCTTCTGGATTAAGTCCGCCTACAATGCCCTGCTTGCAATCGCCGCCTTCGCAGCCGTTTACCGCCTGTCCCGGCCGGATGGCTCGGAGGGGCGCTTTTTCGGGATTGCCGCGGCCATCATACTCGCCCTCGCCGTCATGGCGGCCGTCCAGCTCGCTTTGTCGCCGGCCGCAAGCTATCCCGTGCTGGTGCTTGGCTCCTCCGCCCTGCATTGCCCGCTGCTGATCTTTGCCTTTGCCATGCCGATCCTGATCGCAAATACCTGGGTTCTCCGTGGCGGCGCCCCGAGCAACCTCGGCATCGCAGGCTTCATCGCCGGCATTGCCGCCGGCGCATCCGGCGCCTGGGTCTATTCCTGGTTCTGCACGGAAAACGGCCTGCCCTTCGTCACCCTCTGGTATTCGCTTGGCATCCTTTTGACCGGCGCAATCGGCGCGCTGCTCGGCCCCCGCCTCCTGCGCTGGTAGCACCGGCTGTTTGCGGCACTGCGCCACTAATCCTTCATCCGGCATGAAACCAGATGCAGCATTCCTGCGTACTAGTCGGGGGATGAGTATTGCGTACCCCCTTGGATCGGAAAACACACGCAGCAAGGAATGACGGCATGGTCAGGAACGAAGGCGTAGCCCACCTCACCCGGCAGTCCGCGGAACAGGGGCTGGCCAGGCTGATGATGAGGCTGCCTGCGACGCGGGCAACGATCAGAGCAGTTGCGGCGAGCCAGCCCCATTTTTATGAATTGTGCGGCGCCTACGGCGAAGCCTGCACCGTCCTCGATCGCATGCGCCGGGATAGATCGGCCGATCCCGCAGTCATCACCGAATACGAGATCATCTGCGCGGAAATCGAAGTCGACGTCATCAGGATCCTGCTCGGCGATCAATGAGACTTCGCAAGGGCTGGGCGGACTGCCGCCGCGATGATGCAAGCCGTTTGCTGCCGGCGTCCCTATCAGATCAGCAGGTCATCGACATGGATGGAGATGCTCAGTGTATCCGTGTCGAAATGTAGCGAAGTCCCATCGGAGATCTTGTAGTGGAAGGTGTCGCTCACCTCTCCGCGAAGCCCGGCGAGCTTCGCCGCGTCGACCGTATAGCTATAGTCGCCATCACCGTCGACATGGATGGTGCCGTATTGGCCGGTCAGCGTCACGCCGTCCTTGTTGACGAACTCGCCCTCGAAGCGGCGAAGCAGCAGGGTTCCATTGGCCGAGCTGTCGTTTTCGAGGAGATTGCCGTAATGGGCGGCGTCCAGGTCGGAGGTGATTTTCAGGCTGTCATGGGTTGCGACAAGCGCAGGCGCCGTGTCCGTGTGCGTCACATCGCCGACCGCGAGACTATCGCTGCTCGCAAGCATCGTCGCCTGGGCCTCGTTGAGCGTCGTGTTGTTGCTGACGGGAAAGGTGTTCGCGGCGATGATGGCAGGCGATATGCTGTAGGGCGTGACATCGCTGGCGATGACATTGTCGTGGAAGGAGCCGGATGCCGGTCTGTCGACCTTCAGCGCCGCTGAGGACAGGTCATCGAAAACGTTGCCGTAGATATTGATATCTACGCGAACGTAACTGGTCGTGCCGGCGGCACTGATCGCCACGCCCCATACGCCGTCATGGATGTAATTGCCCGATATATCATAGTCCCGCGTATTGCCCTGATCGCCGAGACCGATGGCATAGGACCAGCTGTAGCCGCCATAACCTGAAATATCGTTGTCGTGAATAGCGACGTTGGTGCCGGCTTGCGCGCCGATCCCAAATCCGCCACCGATGATCGCGTTGTCCTCGACCAAGGCATTTACGGGCCGAACGAGCGCGATTACGCCCTTCGGCGTAGCTGCGCCCGTCTGGTCAAGGTAATTGCCGCTGATCACAATATTGCTGCTGTCGTTCATCTGGACGGCATCTGCCGCGGTGCCGTGGGCATTGGTGACGGTGTTGTTGAGAAAATTGACGCCGTTGACTTTTTCGATCCAGACGCCATCGCCGTTGACGTCGTTGATCGTGCTGTTTTCGATGGTGATGTTCGAGCCGGTCCGGAAGGTGATCGATCCTGACTTGCCCGCCAGTCCGGTGTGATCGACCTCGACATTGCGGACCGTCCAGTTCGAAACAGAGCCGCCATAGATGGCCGCACCGCCGGTGTCGGAGATCTTGATGTTCTCGATGACGATGTTCGATGCATAGAGGCTGTGGATGCCGTCGTTGGGGCTATGGATGACCGGCGCATCGCCGACCCCGTAGCTGCCGATGGTGATCGGGGCATTCACTGTGCCGGAATATTTCAGGTCGAGCTGGTCGTTGAACACGCTTCCGGCGGCGAGCAGCACGCTGTCGCCCGGCTGCAGCTTCAGGTTTTCCACCGCCCAGAACGATGCAAACGGCGTGTCCTCGCTCGTTCCACTGTTGCCGTTGGAGCCTATTGCCGGATTCACATAATAGATTGCCATATCGCCTTGTTCTCGAATTGCCGCGCAGCCGTCTGGATCGGCTGCGACGCGTGGATCGGATGCGGTCGGGGCTAAAGGCCATGTTCAAGAAGGTCTTCGATATTGCCTTCACGGCGGTTGGCAGACCCTGTGGGCCTGCCTTGGTCCCGAGAAGCGCCTGGCGGTGGCTGCATCCTCGAGACTACAACTTATACGTAAACAATCTACACAACAACGACCGAAAGGTGAACGAACGGTATCGTACGCCTCGGCGACGAATGGTCGTGGGAGGAGCAGCGTCCTGTTTCAGGTCAGTCGCAAGCCAGAAAGGTTGAGGCCGTGTGGCATGCCCCTTACCCTCACCCGGCGGCAGCCGGATGAGAATCTGTGTTGGTTGTCAAGGGGGATTTGGGGTCCAGAGGCGATCCTGAGATAGAAGGCAGTTTGCCAGAACGAGCAATTTACGCATGACGGCGACCAAGATGACCTTCGCTGGTTTTCCTGCGGCTTTGAGTGTGTCTGCGAAACGAGCAAGGGTGGGATTGTAGCGACAGGCAGACAAGGCGGCCATGTAGAGCGCGCGCCGGGGTGCGGGCCTGCCGGCGCGGATGGAACGACGTCCGGTTCGGGCACCGCTGTCGTTAGCGATTGGGGCAAGCCCTGCCAGCATGGCGGCCTGCTTGCCCGAACAACTGCCCAACTCGTCCATGCCGGCCATCAATGCCAGGGCCGTGACGCGGCCGATGCCGGGAATGGAGGTGAGGATCTCGGCCTTGCGGTAGAGCTGCGGATCCTCGCCGACACGTCGCTCGATCTCTTTGTCGAGACGTTCGACATGCTGTTCCAGCCGACGCACGAGGCGGTTGAGTTCGCCGCGCAGAAGGGCGGTGGTGGCAGTCTTGCTGCGGTTCTGCAGGGCGGTGATGTCGCATTTGGCTGCCGATCGTGCATTGACCAGCTCCTGCAAGGCCTCAACGTGAGGACTTGGCGGCGTGTCGGCCGGCGGGCGCAGGCTCTCGGCCAGGAGCGCCAGGAAACGGGCATCGAGACGGTCGGTCTTGGCGAGATAGCCGCAGGCACGGGCAAACATGCGGGCGCGCAGCGGATCGACCACGGCGACGGCAAAGCCATCGAGCCAAAGCGAGCGATGGGCGGGGCGATGGAACTTGCCGGTTGCCTCCATCACGATGCTTTTGGGCCGATGCCTGGCCAGCAGCCGTTTCAGCTGGCGGATGCCGGTCTTGTCATTGCTAAACCGCCGGCTTTCGCCCAGCGGATGCAGATGAATATCGAGCCACTCTTTACTCACGTCCACACCGGCATAAACTACCGGCATCGCGTCTTCTTGGAACGAAACCTTGCCTTGCATGCGGGACTTGCTCCCCATCATCTGTTCAGGACAAACGCGAGGACGGCCGGACCAATCTCATCCCCGGTTCAAGCCAAGGGGCCTGCGGTCCCGGCCGTCCGCACTCCGGCGGATGGCCATCCGCCGGAGTGCGCACCAATCATCCAACAATCAGTGCAAATTGAACATGCAAGGGGCGCTGGGGAGCCATTTGGTGGCAGGAGCAACGCTTCCCCAGGGAGTCTTACCCGGAAGCAACGCCTCCCCGGCGTAGTGCCGAGGCACGCTCACCTCAGCTCAGCAAACCATCCAGGTGGATGAAGACGGTCAGCGTGTCCCCGTCGCTGTGATGCGAGGTTCCATCGTTGATCCCGTAGCTGAACGACTCGCTCACATGTCCGCTATGGTCAGGGAGCTTCGTTTCATCGAGCGTGTAGGCATAGTTACCTTCCCGGTCCACGTGGATGTCACCGTATTCCCCGGTCAGCGTCAGGCCGTGCTTGCCGACGGTTTCGTCCCCGAAGCGACGAAGCACCAGGGTGTCATTGTCCGAGCTGTCGTTTTCGAGGAGATTGCCGTGATGGGCAGCACCCGTATCGGTCCGGATCTTCAAATTGTCATGGACAGCGACAACCGCCGGATCCACGACCGCCTCCGTCGCTGCGGCAGTCTTGGCAACTGGGCTCGCCAGCGCCGTCTCGACATTGGCGATCGTATGGTTGTTGCTGACGGAGAAGGTGTGCGCGTCGACGATGGAAGGGGATATGCTGGTGGCCTTGGTGCCGGTCTCGATCGTATTGTTGGAAAAGGAGCCGGATGCCGGCCTGTCGACCTTTAACGCCGCCTGTGAGAGGTCGTCGAAGACATTGTCGTGGACCTTGATATTCGTGCGGACATAGCTCGGGCTGCCAGCGGCGCTGATGACCACGCCCCAAGCGCCGTCATGGATGTGGTTGCCCGCGATATCGTAGTCTCGCGTATTGCCCGTGTCGCCGAGACCGACGGCGAAGGACCAGCTGTAGCCGTGAAATCCCGATATGTCGTTGTCGCGGATGGCGACGTTCTTGCCCGCCTGGGCGCTGACGCCGAAGCCGCCGCCCGTGATCACATTGTCCTCGACCACGGCATTCACCGGCCTGACGAGCGCGATGACGCCCTTCGGGCTATCGGCATGCGTCTGGTCGAGATGATTGCCCTTGATCAGAATGTTGCTGCTGTCGTTCACCTGCACGCCATCGGCCGTCGCGCCATGGGCGTTGGTGACGGTGTTGTTGAGAATCTTGATGCCGTTGACCTTCTCGATCCAGAAGCCGTCGCCTTTGACGCCCGATATCGTGCTGTCTTCGACCGTGACGTTCTTGCTGCTCCGGAAGGTGACGGCACCTGCGTTTTCCGACAATCCCGTCTTGGCGATCTCGACGTCGCGGACCGTCCAGTTCGTGACACTGCCGCCATAAATGCCCGCACCCCCGGTATTCGATATCTTCACGTTCTCGATGACGATGTTCGAGGCATAGAGACTGTGGATGCCGTCGCCGCTGCTGTGGATGACGGGTGCCGCACCCGTCCCGTAACTGCCGATCTTGATCGGCGCACTCTCGGTGCCGGAATATTTGATATCGAACTGCTCGTTGAACACGCTCCCCTTGGCAAGAAGCACGCTGTCGCCCGGTTTCAGCTTCAAGGATTCCACTTTGGACAAAGTCGCAAAAGCCGATGTCTGGCCCGTTCCGCTGTTGCGGTCGGAGCCACTCGCTGAGTTCACATAGTAGACTGTCATATCGCCATGTTGCCCTGTTCGTCGGATCGCTATGTCGCCGCCGGGATCGTCCAGGATCGGCCGATCGGATGCGGCGGGGGGCAACCGGCCACGGCAAGAAGGCGATAAGATGTTGTCAATGGGGCAGCGGGCGGGTTCGCGAGCCTCATTCCACAGGCAATTGCCTGGTGTGACGAAAGTTACAACTTGGGCCGAGAAATCGGCGACTTCGAGGTGAATAAATCGCGGCGTGTTTGCGCGAGGCGCACGTCGCCTTCGGTCTGTACGCCATGTGATTCTTGCCTTCGCTTGCGCTCAAGGCGTGAGGAGCGCCAGCGACGAACGCCTTGAGCGTAAGCGAAAGGCGCACTCCAAGGTGAAACCCTAACCCCCTCACCCTCAAAGCCGAGGTCAGCGGCAACCATGTCGCAGCGATGGGGAGACCTCAGGCCCTACAGCGCCGCGCGTCTTTTCAGACGCGCGGCGCTGTAGCACTTTGAATTACTGCATAATTTTATCCTTAAATCGATCCCGATTTAGGAATTATGCAGTAGCCGCTTCGGCCTTGATCTTCGGCTTCAGCAGGATGATGAGAAGCAAGCCGGCAATGATGAGTGCCGCGCCTTCGAGGTGATAGCGTTGCAACTGCTCGCCGAGGATCAGATAGGCGAGCACGGCGATGAAGATGGTCTGAATGTAGAGGAGGACACCCGCCCGAGCCGCTCCCAGGGCCTCGATACTACGATTGAAGAGGTAGTACATGACCGCCCCGCCGGGGATCGCGACATAGGCGAGCGCGATGAGCCCGCTGCCGTTGAGCGTCGAGCGCTCGTCTGAGAATAGCTCGAACAGGTAGAAGGGCAGCGCCGTCAGCACCGCCGCGCCGAGCAGCAGCACCAGGAGCGCAAGGCGATTCATGTCGAATTTCGCCCGGCGGAGCAGGACGGTATAGAGACTGAAACAGAACGCGCCGGCGACGATCCACAGTTCACCCGAGTTGAAGTCGAGCCGCATCAGCGCGGCCGGACTGCCCTTGATGATGATGACCACGATCCCGAGAAAGGCCAAGATCGATCCGATCACCTGCCAGCGTCCCATAGGCTCGGCCAGCATCAAACGGGCAAGGATCATGGTGATGATCGGGATCAGGGCGATAATGATGCCGGCAGTGGTGGCATCGGCATGTTCGAGGCCGACGAAAATCATGCCCTGGCAGATCGCCAGTCCCACACCGCCAATCGCAAGCAGTTCGAGGGCGCGAGCCCGCACCAGCGCGACCATGTCGCCGAAATGCCGGCGCACGATCGGCATCAGGATCGCGAAGGCGATCAGCACGCGCCAGAAGCAGAGCGCCCAGGGCGGCATCTCAGTAGAAACCCATTTCGCCGCGATATAGACGCCGGCCGACAGCAGCCAGCAGAGAACGCCCACGGAATAGGCGGCGGCAAGCGAATTGCCTGCCGCCTGTTCCGTCCCGACCGTGTCGCGATGGACCGCCAAGACATTCATTGCCATGGCTCAGTTATGCCACAGTTTCCGTGGGCTGCACAGATGGGCGGCGGCGCTCCGCCTGTTGTGAGAACAACACCCCCTGGATGCCGTTCACCTTGGTCCGGAGTCCTCGCCACCGTCGTGCAAGGACAAGCGCGGTTGCCGTGTCGCGGCAAGCGCCAGCAGGACACCGCCGAGGATGGCGAGGCCGAGCAGGCCGGCGGTCGGGGCGGCGTCGGCTTCGCGCCAGAAGCAGGCATCTAGGTAAAGCCACCGCTCAGTTGATGCGTTGCTGCGAAGACGATTGAGGGATAGCATTGTTCAAAACGTTGAGGCTTGAGCACATCCGGATATGACACTCCTCTCCCTGCAGCCTTCGCCTGACATTGTCCTTTCAAGCGCCGGAAGAGCGTGGAGCGGGCTCGATGCCGCTCTCCTGCGTGTTCCGCGTGGGCTGTCACGCGTTCGGGACGGTGAACTGCACAGTCTGGGGATCCACGTCGGCCCTCCCGTCAGGGCGGATTGCTCCTGTGGCGGCAAACGGATGCGGCGCTTGCAGAGGCATGGCGACATCGATTTCGTTCCAGCGGGAATGGACGGCTCCTGGGAGGACGATGCGGACTGCCAGATTCTGCGGTTGAGCCTTCGCCCATCGCTCCTGGACCAGGTTGCCGAGGATCTTGGAAGAGATGCCGCCATGGTCGATCTGATCCCCCGGCTTCAACTTCGCGACGCCCGCATCGAAGCGATCGGTTGGGCCATAAAGGCGGATCTCGAGGCCGATACGCCATCTGATCCGCTCTACATCGATCATCTCGCGAACGCATTGGCGGTCCGGCTGATTGAAACCGCCGATGGCGGCCGGCAGCACTCGGAACGCTCCGGCGCAGCAAAAATGTCGACGCGCCAGCTGCGAATGCTGACCGATTTTATCGAGACGAACCTTGATCGGAAACTTCATCTTGCCGATCTGGCGACGGTCGCAGGTGTCAGCATGACTCGTCTCAAAACACTGTTTCGAAACAGCACCGGAACGCCAGTGCATCAATATGTGATCCGTCGCCGCATTGAATATGCACGCGCGCTGATCGCCACGACGACGATGCCGGCAAGCGAGGTCGCTCTTGCCGCCGGTTTTGCCCATCAGAGCCATATGGCCTCGACGATGCGCCGTATCCTCGGCCAGACGCCGGGCGAGATCGCTCGCCAGGCAAGCGAAATCCGACCGAAATTGCAAAGAACCGCCTGAATCTGTGCGACGGATTGCGAACGGCTCCCTACTCCTTGCCCGTCTTCAGCAGGGAAAGGAGTTCAGGGAATGTCATCAAGTCTTGCACACACCGAATCCGGGACATCGCAGCCCGTCCAGCTCGTCAAGGAATTCTTCGACGCGACCGTGGCGACGCCGGACGGTTTCTGGAATTCGTTCGACGCATACTTCACCGAGGCGACCGTCTGGGAGAATGTCGGCGTCGCCACCACAGTCGGGCCTGTCGAAGCCCGGAATTTCGCGCGCGCGTTTCCGGTAAAATTCGACCATTTGCGGGTCGAGGATCTCGTCCTTTCCGGCGCCGGCGATCGGGTCTGAACGGCTCGATCATTTCTGCCGGCCGGACGGCTCGATCATTCTTACGGTCCGGGCGCTCGGGGTCTTGGAGATCGAGGGCAAAAAGATCGCACGTTGGCGCGATTACTTCGACACCGCCGGCTTTGCTGCAGCTTTAGGGGCGCAGCCTGATTAGGCCACGGCGCTCAAATCATGCCGAACGACCGCCGACCCCTTGGTCGTTTCTCACCATAACCAGGACATCAAATATGTTTGCAATTGTCGGAGCCGCCGGAAAGGTGGGCTATTCAACATCATTGGCACTGCGCAAGGCGGGCCTGCCGGTCAGAGCGATTCTGCGCGACGAGGCAAAGGCAGCGCCGCTCAGCGAAATCGGCTGCGAGATTGCGCTCGCCGACCTGCGGGATCCCGCAGCGCTCGCCAGGTCGATTGCCGGTGCGGATGCCGTCCAGGTCATCCTCCCACCCCCGCTACGGGCCGAGGACGCGGTCGGCGAAATGCGGCAATCGATCGAAGGCCTTGCCGAGGCGCTCGGGCAAGCGCGCCCGAAACGGGTGCTGGCAATTTCCGACTACGGCGCTCATATCGCCGAAGACGTCGGAATGCCCACTATGTTCCGGGTGTTCGAGGAGCGGCTTCGCCAACTCGATGCCCACAAGATCTTCCTGCGATCGGCCGAACATATGGAAGGATGGGGCCTCGTCATTCCGGTCGCCATTGCGTCAGCTACCCTGCCGAGCTTTCACGACCCGGTCGACATGAAGTTCCCAACGATTTCGGCGGCAGACCTCGGCTTGATTGCCGCGGGCTTGCTGCTGCAGCCCGCCACCGAGGAAAACCCGCAGGTTGTTCATGCCGAAGGACCGCGCCGGTACAGCGCCAATGATGTGGCGGCGGCGCTGAGCCAGCTGCTTGGCCGAACAGTTGAAGCACAGGCCGTGCCCCGCTCGCAATGGAAGGAGAGCTTTGAGCGCGCCTTGAGCCCGAGCGCCACCGAACTGCTGATCAACCTCTACGACGCTCACAACAAAGGCGGGCTGATCGACATCGAACCACAGACAGGCGAAGTTCGCCATGGCGCGACCGAACTGATCGACGCGCTCCGGCCGCTTCTTCCGCCGCAGTGACGTCGAAACCTGGCTCTTGCAGTCGAGCGGACTGCAAGAGCAATCCGCTGTTCGCAGTGATGATTTCACCCGCCAGGCAGGTTTAAGCAGCAAGCCTCTACCCTCTCGCCCGCAAAGCCGAGGTCAGCGACAGCCGTGTCGCCGCAAGTGCCGGCAACGCGCCGCCGATTATGCCGATGGCAAGTCCCAGCAGTCCGGCGGTGAGCGCGACGTCGGCGCTGACGTCGAGCTGGAAGGCCATCTTGGTATTGTCAGCGCCCATCGTACTGGCCTGCCAGCCGTTGAAGGCGAGCCATGAGGCGAGGATGCCGAGGGCGACGCCTGCGACTGAGAGAAGCACGGCCTCGACCCAGGTGGCAGTGAAGGCCGGCAGGCGGCCGAAGCCGAGCAGGCGCAGCGTGGCGATTTCGACCGTGCGGTCGGAGACCGAACTCATCATCGTGTTCAGCGCGCCAGCGGTGGCGCCGACCGCCATCAACAGCGCCAGCGGCCAGCCGAACAGGCGGATGAGGCTCGCGGTACGCTCAGATTGCGCGGCATAAAGATCGGCCTCGGAGACGGCGGTGAGCGGCGCACCGGGAAATACGGAGAGATGCTCCTGCAACACAGGCAACCCGCCTGCCCCCGCAAGCCGCACGCGCAGGCTCTGCACCTGCCCCTGCCGATCGAAGGCCGATTGCACCGCCTCCAGATCCGCCCAGATCTCGGATTCGAAGGCGCTGCCGCCTGACGTGAAATGCCCGACGACCGTCCAGTCGACCGCGCCGAGTCGCACCTTGTCGCCGACGGCGAAGCCGGAGAATTCATCGGCGATGCGGGCGCCAACGACGATATCGCGGGCGCCTGGTGAAAACAGCCTGCCCGCCGACAGCGTGGCGCGGTCGCGCAAGCCGGGGCCGGCCAGATCCATGCCCCGCAGCGACAGCGTCTGATCGGCGCCGTCGCTTGCCCTAGTGACATCGACGGCAACGACGATCTCGCGCGACAGCGCCAGGCCGCCCGCGGCATTCCGCGCCACGCCGATCCCGCCGGTTGCGGCGGTCAGGCTGCGGATCGCTTCGGCCGGCACATCCGAGCCGGTCTCCTGGTTGGTGCCGCCGCCGAGAATGACGGCGATGCCGGT
This sequence comes from Rhizobium sp. SRDI943, assembly GCF_057653695.1. Classification (NCBI taxonomy): domain Bacteria; kingdom Pseudomonadati; phylum Pseudomonadota; class Alphaproteobacteria; order Hyphomicrobiales; family Rhizobiaceae; genus Rhizobium; species Rhizobium sp. SRDI943. The sequence goes on from NZ_CM172787.1 coordinate 2,606,965, forward strand.
CGAACCCGCGCCTTGAAGGGCTGCCTCAAAGCCCCTGGCCATGGCGAGAAAACCCGCAAGCACCGCCACCACGAGCGCCACCGAGAGTACCATCGACAGCGAGATCCACAGCCGCCGCGGCAGGCTGCCGAGATTGACTCTGATCATGAGAAAGATCTGCTTGAGCGTTGATGACATTCGACTATCTCGTTCTGAAAGCGTTGACGATGGGCAGGCGCATGGCATTGGCGGCAGGCAGCAATCCAGTCAGGAGGCCGAGACCGGCGATGATGGCGACGGATTTCAGCAGCACGGACGAGGTGAAGGCGAGGCCGAATTCCGGCCCGGCAAACAGCGTCGCGAGCTTGGCGAGAACGAGCCCACCCGCCCCGCCGACGGCGAAGACGAACAGTGTCTCGCCGAGGATCAACGCAATGATCCGCCCCCTGGAAAAGCCGAGCACCTTCATGACGCCGATCTCGAAGCTGCGCTCCCTCACGGCAAAGAGCATGGTGTTGACCACGATCATCAGGATCGTCACGAAGGCGGCGCCGACGACGAGGCTGACGATCAGGCCGATATCGGCGAACTGCCGCAAGAAAGCCTCGAGGAACTGCTTTTCTGATTGAGTGCGCGTCGGTGCCGCCGAATTGGCAAACAGCGCGTCGATTCTTGCCGCCAGCACGGCGGATGAAACGCCCGATCGCGGTCGCACCACGAAGCCATCGACTGTATCCTTGCCGCGGGCGCGCGCCGCATTGACGGCATCATAGCGGGCGATCATGAAATAGGTGTCGGTGCTGGCGTCGGCCCCCTCGAAGATGCCGGAGATCTCAAAACTCCAGTTGCGGCTGCCGTCTTCCCTTGTCAGGTGGCTGGTGACGCCGATGCGCTGGCCGACCGACCAGCCCTGCGCCTCCGCCAGCGCCCGGCCGACCAGCACCCGGTCACGGCCCTCTTCCAGCGCTGATATCAGCTGCGGCGTCAGCCTGAGCTCGTCGCCATTGGCCGCGGCGATCAATCGTGGATCGACCGCGCTCGTCATCACGACATTCTTCTCGACATCGACGAAGCCCCGCATGCGCGTCATGTAGGCGACGGCGGCGACATCGCTATCGGCGGCGATCCTGTTGAGATAGCCAAGCGGCAGCGGCTGCGCCCGCCCCGATCTGTTGAAGACGCCGAGCAGCGTATCGCTCGCCCCGGCCGCCCCTTGCGAGCCGCTGAGAAAGCTCGCCGTCAGCCCATAGATCAGGAAGGCGACGCCGACCGAGAACATCAGAAGCGTGGCCCTGAGCGGCTTGCGCCAAGCATTGCGGCGCATCAGCTGGAAGAAGGTCATTGGGCCAACCTTTCCTGCTCAACGAATTCGCCCTTATTGAGATGCAGCGTGCGCCGGGCAAAGGAAGCCGCCTCGGGATCATGCGTCACCATAATGATGGTCTTCCGCAGTTCTCGATTAAGAAAGCCGAGCATCTCAAGGATATCATTCGCCGATTTCCGATCCAGATCCCCGGTCGGCTCGTCGCAGAGAAGCAGATCAGGATCGCTGACGATGGCGCGGGCGATGCCGACACGCTGCTGCTGCCCGCCGGACATGCTGGATGGAAACTGCCGCTGCCGCCCGGAGAGCCCGACCAGATCCATCACGGTTTCGACGCGCGCCCGCCGCTCCTTGCGCTTGAGCGGTTTCAACAGCAGCGGCAGCTCGATATTCTCGCCCGCATTCAGCATCGGCAGCAGATTGTAGAACTGGAAGACGATGCCCATGCTGTGTGCCCGCCATGCGGCTCTGGCGCCCTCGCCCATCTGCTCGAGATGGCTGCGGCCGATCCTGATCTCCCCTCCGTCGGGGCTGTCGATACCGCCTAGCATATTGAGCAGTGTCGATTTCCCCGAGCCCGACGGCCCCATGACGGCGACGAAATCGCCGCGTGCTATGGAAAGGTCGAGCCCGGAAAAGATCGGGATCGTCTCCGCGCCGATCCTGAATGCCTTCCTGACGCCGCGAAGCGCGATATAAGGTTCTTGAGTGTCGGTCATCGCTCTGCTCCTTGCTTCTGGTCTCTGGTATCCCCGGCCTGCGGCCGAAAGGTCGTAGGTCCGCCCGTGTGTGCGCCGGTGCCCGGGGGATTAGAGGCTGTGGGAACAGAGGTTGCGGCCTCACCCACCACAAGGCGGATGCGCGCGGCCATGGCGGGGCGCACGTCTGGCGGCGGCGAGGAGAGCGACAGGCGAAGCGTCACCGTCCCCTTCTCGCGCGAAATCATCGGCGCGATCTTCGATACTTCGACCGCAAAGGGCCGGTCGGGAAAGCCGTCGAGCACCGCCTCACCGCGCAAGCCTGGCCGCATCAACGCGATATTCGCCTCGGCCACATCGGCATCGATGACCATGTTCGCCATGTCCACAATCGCAAGCAGGCTTTCATTCTCCCGCACGCTGTCCTCGCGCGACAGCACGGTGTCGCCGACACGCGCGGTAAGCCGCATCACGGTGCCCGATATCGGCGCCCGGACGGCCAGTGCCTCCACCTGCTCGCGCGCCCTGTCGATATCGAGATCGGCCTTGGCCACATCCTGCCGTGCCCGCAGCACGGCATTTTCGGCAGTGTCGAACGCCGTCTTCGCCTCCTCCAGCGTCTGCGCCGACATCGCATCGCGCCCGGCCAGCCGCTCTGTGCGCGTGAGGGAAGACCGCGCCTGCGCCAATTCAATAGTCTTCGCCGCCAGCGCCAGCTCCGCCGATTGCCGGGCGATCTCGGCGCCTTGAAGCGCAAAGCGGGAGCCGGCATCATCGAGCCGCACCAGCACCTGGCCCGTTACGACCCTGTCCCCCGCCTCAACCTCGACGGCAACGATCCGACCTTCATATTTGGAGAAGATGGTGGCGATATCGGGGGCCACGACGTAGCCGGAGCCGGTGACTTCCCGTGCTGGCAGGGCCGGGTTTGCTGCTTCATCGGCAGGCAACGCCCGCCCGCGCTCGGCAGCAGCGCCGCCCTCGGCCGGCGCCTCCGGTTCACGAACAGATATCGCAGGGTCGCTGTTTGCAAAGCCCGCAAGCATGGTCTCGATGCGTTCCAGGGTTTCGGGCCGATAGAGAAGCACTACCGCCAGCGATGCCGTCGCAACAAGGGCCAGCATTGCTCCAGGAATCACCCGCCGCCGGACATGGGGCTCCGGCGGTGCCGTCTTGAAGGCCGCGGGCTCGATCGAAAGCGATCTCAGCTTGGCGGCAAGGTCTCGGTCATGTTCTGATGTCGTGTTCATGCCGCCAGAATGACCAACGGCAGCAAAACAGCGACCTCGAACGCGTTTCTGACAGTCCTCGATCGCGATTGTGTACGTGGCGCGGCAATCATCCCACAGCTTCGACCAGCGCTCATCCTGAGACTGGAGGGAGATGGCGGCTTGGAATGCGGGTGCAGGAAGTCGACGCACAGCTAACCGCAAGATTGCGGCGAGGTACATCGATCGCTCTGTGCGGCAAGGCACCCCGGGTCAGCCCTCATGGTGAGGAGGCCCGAAGGGCCGTCTCGAACCACGAGGGCGGCTGATTGCGTGGGTGCAGACTGGCTGGATGAAGCGCCGGTGGCCAGCCCCGTCCTTCGGGGTCCCTACGGGGCGCCTCAGGATCAGGCTGGAGAGAGGATAGGCGTCACTTCAGGGCGAAGCCGAAGAGACGCCGGATCCTCCCTTCCTCTCACGCCAGGCAACCGGCGTCATATCCGTAACCCGGCGGAACTCGCGGTTGAAGTTGGACTTGGTCTGGAAGCCGACCTCGAACATCACCTCGGTCACCGATTTCTGGGTCGCGGCAAGCAGCCGGCAGGCCTCGCCGATCCTGTAGTCATTGACATATTGCGAGACGTTCTTGTCCATCGCCCGGTTGATCGCCGTCGAGATTTGGCGGGCGGGAATACCGGCCTTGCGGGCCAGCCGGTCGAGATTGAGATTGGCATCACGATAGAGTTTTTTTGCCTCCATCAGCGCATCGACCGTGGCGATCGTCTCCTTGTCCTCGGTCGTTTCGGACTTCAGCACCGCCTCCACCGTCTCGGCCGGCGCCCGGCTTCGGCTGGCGGCGGCTGCCGCAATGCCGAGGATGACGAGGACGGCGAGATTGCTGACGCTGATCAGCGTCAGTGCATGCTCGCCATGCGCCCATGTGAAATCGAGAAAGACGAAGATATCGACAGAAGCCGACAGACACAGCGCCACCGCCGCGAAGATGATTGCCCGATAGGCCGGCACCGCTCCCTCGAAGGGCGCAAGCCGAAGCGCATCGGCGCCCGGCCGCATCAGAAGCAGGATCGCCAGGGCATAACCGACGAAAACAAGCACCAGCGCAATATCGATCACATCCCGCCGGAGCACCATCAACAAGAGGATGACGGCGGCAGGCACGGCATGCAGCGCAATCCGCGCCGCCAGCGGCTGCCGGCTCGTCCTCACCAGCCTGGAAACCCCGGCATAGGCAAGCGGCGGCACCATCGCCGCGGTGACGGGCGCAATCACGCCCACCGCCTGCACCCCATACCCCCAGCGCAGACCGGAGAGGACGGATTGCAGCACGGCGAGCAGGATCAGTGCCAGAAACGGCCGATTGGGCTGCGCCTCCTCGTCGCGCCTGAGGACGGTGACGAAGAGGACGAGCAGCAGAAGGGCAACGACGAAGGGAAGCGGAATGAACAGCATGGCCTGATAGGATCGGAGGGGCGAGTGGATGGCCATCATTGCCGAGATCCTCAGCCGGCGCGACCTCCATCATGTTTTAGGACGCGTTTTAGGCTGGGACTTTTGTGAGCGGCATGCCGTGATACCCTCGTTCGACCCTTCGATCACCGGCCACAAGTCTCAATCCGCGTTGAGGTCGATATGGTTGTTTTCCAGCCAACCCGACAGGCTGTCGAAATCGGCGACATCGCAAGTCCGGTAATCAGCGCAGGCACGACCGTCTGCGTCGTCTCTTTCGGAAAGTTGTTCTACGAGAGCCTGCCTAGCCGAGAGCGCTTTGTGCCGCGCAAATCCGATCGACCAAAGCATCAAGATCGCCCCTTGGCGGGCGGTTCTTGGCCAGGCGCTGCTTGAGATGCATGATCGGCTCCGCCAGAATTTCATCAAGGCTCTCGGCGCAGGTGAAGTCGCCCGCCACGCTTTTGACCTTTGAATTGTCAAAGATCGCCGACCATGCCTTGTCGCCACGCAGCGGCCCAACCCAATCCGGATTGTACCGGACCAGGGTGTCCGTCGGCACGTGTACGATCTTGGCCTCGACGCCCAACAATCTGGCGATCGTCTTTTGAATATCGTCCCAGATGTGAGCGCGATCGGAGGTGATGTGGAAGATCTCGTTCAACGCCGCCGGCTTGCCGAAAAGCCCGACAAAGGGCACCGCAAAATCAACCGAACGTGTCAGTGTCCAAGGCGTGTGGCCATCGCCCGCCACGATGGTGGGCTCGCCATCCAGCATGCGTCTTGCCATGACATCGCTGTCGCCCATCATGATGGGAAGGCCGGTGCGAACAGTGTGACTGGGACGGACGATGGTCCAGGCGAGATTCTGTGAATTTTTGAGCAGCGTCTCACAGGCAATCTTGTCCTGGCTATAGCGCCAGTAGGGGTTGATCGCCGGTGTCTGCTCGGTAATCACATAGTGGCGCGGCGGCTTTTCATAGACCGAAGCCGAAGAGATGAATATGTACTGGCCGCAGTGGCCAGCAAACACATCGATGTCACGCGCGACTTGATCGGGCGTAAAGGCAATGAACTGGCACACGACGTCATAATTGGCCTTGGCCAAGTCCGCATAGGCGGGTGCCGCGAGATCGCCGATGATCGAGGTAACTCCCGCAGGTAATGGGTCGCCTCTCAAACTGCGGTTATAGACGCTGACATGGTGACCCTGAGCCACAGCGCGCGCGACGCACGGATATGAAATCTGGCCGGTACCGCCAACAAAAAGGATTTTCAAAGACATGTGAAGAACCTCGGTGTCGGATGTGGCGGGATATGCGGTCAGTCTTCATAGCGCGAATGAAATTGGTCGTCTCCTGCAAAATCAGGCGCACCGGGTTACATCTTTTGATCGAACTGTCCCCTACCAACGTTGTGATACTCCGCATAGGTCGATCGATCGGCGTGAGGTTCGGCCGCAGCCAACCATTGCCGATAACGCAATGATCTCTATCTCAAGCGAATGACGGAGCTTATGTTTGATATCAGCAGAAGACCGCTCTCTTGACGGATTATCTGCGCTATGCAGCGGGGGCGCTGGCAGGTTTGCTGGTCGCCTTCCTCATGTCTGGCCTGTTGGCGCTGACGGAGACACCGCAGCTCGTGCTTTTTGCATTGCTGCCGGCAGTCGGCGGCGCGATCGCTGAACGCGTTTGCCATCGCCGGCACAACAATTCTTGAAGAGATCCATGGCAAGGCTGAAAGAAATCGTCATTGATTGCGACATTCCCTCGCGTGTCGCCCGGTTCTGGGCGGAGGCGCTCGATGGCTATGACGTGATGCCATATGACGACGAAGAACTGGCCCGCCTTGCCGCTCTCGGATTGACGCCCGAAACTGACCCGACCGTGATGGTCGCAGGTCCCGGAATCCGCCTTTGCTTCCACCTTCGCCAGGGGGAACGTCCTGCCCGCAACCGGCTTCATCTCGATATTGCCGCCCCCGATCGGGCCAGGGAGGTGGAACGGCTTTTATCCCTCGGAGCGAGCTTCGTCCGGGAGGCGGATGGCTACACGGTCTTGAATGATCCCGAAGGCAACAATTTCTGCGTGACGTCCGAATAGTCCGCTCCGGGCCGGAATGTCTGGATCAGACGCGATTCAGGAACTCGACCACGCGGAGGGTGAGCAGCGCGGTCGCATCCGCATCATAGGACGGCAGCGAGCTGTCGGCGAAGTAATGCTGATCGCCTGGGTACAGGAAAAGCTCCGCGTCCTCGACCTTCTCCACGATCTCGCGGGCGGCGTCGATGTCGCCCTCGCCGACAAAAATCGGATCGTTGTCCATGCCGTGGATCTGCACAGCGACGCCGTCCGGCCAGGGCCCGAAGGCCCACTCGCCGCTGATCGGCAGGCAGGAGTAGAAGAGCAGAGCCCCGCGGGCGCCGGGCCGCGTCTGCGCCAGCTTCTGCGCCGGCAGCACTCCGAACGAGAACCCGGCATAGATGAGCGTGGGCGGCAATTCGTCGGCGACGCGCACGCCGCGCTCCCGCATGGCGTCGAATCCGATCTCGCCAATATAGGCGATCCCCGCTTCGATGCTTGGGAATGTGCGCCCGTCAAACAGATCAGGCGTGTGCACGATGTGACCGGCTGCCCTGATATCGCCGGCAAACGAGCGCACACCGGGGGTCAGCCCCTGTGCGTGATGGAACAACAGGATCTCAGCCATAAGGAGCCTCCGGGCGGGACGGTCGGGCGCATCGCCACTCTACAGCGTCGCCACCTTGCCGGGAAGAGTGCGGACACGTTGCCGAAGCAACATCTGCAAACCCGCCGAAAACCGATAGGCGGGAAACCTCCTGACGCTCTACCGGACTGATAAGGTTGAAGAACCTTTCCGAGACCTGAACATCGATTGCTCCATTCATAGTTTCAGGCTTTGCCGAACCACCGCGATGCGGCCTGCGCGGCTTCCTCATTGTCAGGCACAGCCTCACCAGCCCACGCCACGAAGCCGTCGGGGCGCACGAGCAGCGCGCTCAACCCCAGCCGATCCCTGGCGTCAACGGCGACATAGGTGATCCCATTCCAGCGGCTTGCCAGCGCTTGCAGCGGTGCACCGGCGTCAAAGTCCAAAAGCAGGCCTTTGCCCTGCCTGAGGCGATCGCCGAGCTTCGTGCCGTCGGCCAGCTCGAAATCGGGAGCGCTGCGGCCGACCAGCGGGTGACTGCTGCCAAGATCGTAGCGGAGAGAAACACCCCAGACGCGCTCGGCAAAGTATGTCGCACCGTCACGCGTGTCGATCAGATCGCGGATGATGGCTTCGAGCGCGCGCGAACTCCGGCTCGGCCGCATCAGTGCGACCTGGGCGCGCGACCAGTCGAGAATCTGCGCTCCCACTGGATGCCGTTCGCAGAAATAGCTGTCGAGCAGGCCCTCCGGCGCATCGCCGCGGGTCGTCGCTGCAAGCTTCCATCCAAGATTCATCGCGTCGCCGAGCCCGAGGTTCAGGCCCTGGCCGCCCAAGGGGGAATGGATGTGCGCAGCGTCGCCCGCAAGCAGCACCTTGCCCTTGCGGTAAGCCGTCGCCTGGTAGGCGCGATCCGTCCAGGTGGTGGCAAGCTCAAGGCCCGTCACCGTGACATCGGCGCCGGAAATATGCCGCAACACCGATTGCACATGCTCGGGCGTGATCGGTTGCGTTCGGTGAAACGCGCCCCCATCGAAATCGACCATCGCGATGGTGCCGGGCTTTTGGTAGGTATACATGCCTGTCGGCGTGTAATGGCGGCCTGGGACGAGCTTCTCCGGATCGGCCATCTCGACTTGAACGGAATAGCCGGTGAACTCGGGATCGGTGCCAACGAATTCAAACCCGCCTGCCCTGCGCACGGTGCTGCGCCCGCCGTCACAACCGATGAGCCAGCCTCCGCGAAAGATCTCGCCACCCGCACGAACGGTCACGCCTTCACCCGACTGGTCGAAGCCATCGACACCGAGCCCGCGCCGGATCTCGACACCCATGGCGCTTGCGCGGGCGGCCAGGACGAATTCGAGATGCTCCATCTCGACCGCCATGCTGGTGCCGGCCGGACCTGGCAGGCGATAGGGCCACGTCGAGGTGTCGATGGTGTCGTGAAAGAACTGAATGCCGGCAAAATGGCCGCCCGGGCGACGCGGCTGCTGCATCCAATGCGCTGAAGTCCATTGATCTTTTTCGCGCTGCGGAGCCATGATGTCATCCAGCAGCCCGCGACGATAGAAGGCTTCGATGGTCGGCGCGGAAAGGCCGCGCATGCCGAACGGCAGCCGCTTCAACGAAGAATGTGGGTCTTCGGCCTGCTCCAGCACCAACACCGAGAGGCCGGCCAGCCGCAGCTCGCAGGCCAGAAACAGACCGACCGGGCCTGCACCTGAAATCACAACATCATGAATCACAAGAAAATCGGGCATGAACTACTCCTTTACGGTCGTTCGACCGGAGCAGTTCGTCGTTTCGAGAACCACACGGACGAACAGTGGGACGCTTGAGCAGCGTCCGTGTTCGTCGTGGAGAACTCATGCACGAGGCAAGGAACAGAGCTTTCGTTTCCGAAAGGACTTGGGCCAACCACACCAAATCATGCCTTTTCCGACAACGGCAACATAGCCGCCGGGCGATCGATCGGCAACAGAAGATATTCTCTTCTGAAGGCCTGACCTGACGGGGAAGGCCCTTCCGGGCGGGGTAATGCCGCTTATGCCATGTCTGACGACGTGTACAAGATTTCTTCCGCAGATGGAGGGAGCTGCGCTGATCTGCCAGTCGGCCAATTTCATCGCAGCAGCCCGGCAGAGCTGACGCTCTCCCGACTTGCCGTGTGAGACATCGGCGAACGCGAGTGCACCCTTGGGGCAGCCCCTGCGCGTGATGAAACAACAAGACCCAGCCATAAGGAGCCTACGGGGTGGGCTGGGACAGCCGGGCACACATTTTCTACAGCGCCCTCGCCTCGCCGGGAAGACGTCAGGTACGGGCTAGGCCGTCAATCGCCCTCGCTAGCTTCACGAGATCTGCGGCGTAGAACCCGGCGGCATTGAGACAGTTCGTCTCGAGCAGCTTCAGTCCCTCTTCGGTCCGACAGATATCGATGACGTAAGCTTGGGAGTAGCCGGGATTGATGTCGATCATACGCTGCCCGAAGTCCAGCGCGTCGTAATCGATCTCATGGCGGTGGACGACACGCGATCCGTCCTTGTAGAGCGAATAGGTGACGATCCGGCCGTCGACGACCCAGAGACGCCATTCGCTGAGGATGCGAACAGGCTCGGTGAGCATCAGCAGCGTGTCGTGACGAAGCGATCCGTTCGGGATTTCATCTTCGTCGAGCGTCAGCACCGTCTCCGCCATGCGGATGATCTCGCCGGTCGATTTGACGTTGCCCGGCTCCTCCTTGCTGTCGTCGACCGGGCGCAAAAACCAGTCCCTGCCGTCATCCGCCAGACGCTCGGGCACGTCTCGCAGAGTCATGAACAGCGCATCGGCGCCGTTGAGGAGGTAAGGATGCCACGCCTGTTCGTGAACGAAAGGACGCAGCTTGAAGACACCCGGCCGGTAACCGTTCGCCTCGGCGTTCTTCCACAGCGTGTAGGAGCCGAACATAACCACTGAACCCGGATCCCCAACGACCGGCTCGGGGATGAGCTCGCCGACGAACGGTACGACCTTGTGCCATGTGTAGGAGATTCCGAGCTGGTCGAGCGCCTCGGCCAGCTTGTTGGTATCTTCGAACTGCTGGAGAAGCCACTGCATTCTGTTGGATGCCTTTTAACGACTCGTTGGACGACCAGGAATCTATTTAGAGGTCATCGCATCCGATGCCTACGGCCCCGCCCCAAAGAACGCCACCCGCGTGAAGATCGTGTAGTCCGCTTCCGATACCATCAGCGCCACGAAAACCAGCACCAGCAGCGGCGGCAGCAGGATGGCGTAGACCAGCGCCAGCCGTTCCCAGGCCATGTGCATGAAGACGGCGACGATCAGCCCGGCCTTCAGCATCATGAACACGAGGATCAGCGTCCACCTCAAGTAGCTCTGGACGCCGAGATAATCGACCATGTAGGACGCCGCGCTGAGCACGAAGAGCAGGCCCCAGACGAGAAAATAGAGCCGGAGCGGATGTTGCTGTCCGGTGTGTGCCTGTACATGCGCCGTTTGCACTTGTGCATGCGCCGTTGTCTCGCTCATGACGACCTCACCACAGATAGAAAAACGCGAAGATGAAGACCCAGACCAGGTCGACGAAGTGCCAGTAGAGGCCCATGATTTCGACGGCCTCGTAGCGGCCTTTCCGGCTGGTGAAAAAGCCGCGCCGTTCCACGTCGAAATCGCCCCGCCAGACCTTGCGGGCGACGATGAGAAGGAAGATGACGCCGATCGTCACGTGGGTGCCGTGAAAGCCGGTGATCATGAAGAAGGTCGATCCGAATTGTGCCGCCCCCCACGGGTTTTCCCAGGGGCGAACGCCTTCGGTGATCAGCTTCGTCCATTCGAACGCCTGCATGCCGACGAAGCATGCTCCGAGAAGCGCCGTCAGCAGCATCAGGATCGCCGTCGTGCGGCGGTCTCGGCGATAGCCGAAATTGACTGCCATCGCCATGGTGCCGCTGCTCGAGATCAGCACGAAGGTCATGATCGCGATCAGGATCAGCGGCACGTCCTGGCCGCCGATATGGAGCGCGAAGACCTCGCTCGGATTGGGCCACGGAACGGGCGTCGACATGCGGGCGGTCATATAGGCGATCAGGAAACAGCCGAAGACGAAGGTGTCGCTGAGCAGGAAGATCCACATCATCGCCTTGCCCCAAGAGGCGGTCTTGAAGGCGCGCTGATCCGAGCTGAAATCGGACGCGACACCGCGCAGGCCTGCCGGTCTGAGGTCTGCCCCGCTGTGTGTCTCGATAGTCTGTGCCATCTGCAAACCCCTTAGTTCAGTAGTGTGCGGCAGAGATCGACGAAATCATTCGCCCAGCCGGCAAAGAGCGCGAACAGCAGCAGCCAGACGGCGAGCATGAAATGCGAATAGATGGCGGAAAGATCGATGCTGAGGCGCAGCCTCTCCGGCGCAACGTCGGTTGAAAATGCCCTGACCGTCGTGTGCGCGAGCACGGCAAGCCCGCCGAGAATATGCAGGCCGTGCAGGCCGGTCAGCATATAGAAGAAGCTGTTGGAAGGGTTATCGGCCAGCACGTAGCCTGCTGACACCAGCTCCCGCCACGCCTGGACCTGTCCGACGAGAAAAGAGACGGCAAGGACAAACGCGGCGGCAAGCGCTGGCCGCAGGTTTTCCATGCGGCCCTGCCCCGCTTCTCGTTTGGCCCATTGCAGCGCCGCGCTGCTCAAGGCGAGTGCTGCAGTGTTCACCCACAGCAGCCGGGGAACCGGCATTGCCCACCAGTCGGTCGACGCCATGCGCATGAAATAGGCGCTGACGGCAAGACTGAAGACGGCGCCGACGACACCGAGAAACACGAAAAGGCCGATTTTCACCGCCGGCGCGGGCGACTGTTGCCGGTCGACGCCGTCATGAGCCGGCAGCTGTACTGACCCGGTTTCCAGCCAGGGCTTCGAGGTCAGCCGCTGCCCTGCCAGCCACCAGATGATGATGGCGCCGATGGCGGCAAGGAAGACCAGGATGACGTTCATGCGTGGACCTCCCGGGTTACGCCGCCGCCTGACGGCACATTCTGCGGAATGAAATCCTCGGCCGCCCCCGGCACGCTGTAATCATAGGCCCAGCGGTAGACGATAGGCAGATCCTTGCCCCAGTTGCCGTGCGCCGGCGGCGTCTGCGGCGTCTGCCATTCGAGCGTGGTTGCCCGCCATGGATTGCCGCCCGACTCCCTGCCCCGGAAAAGACTCCAGATCAGATTGAACAGGAAGACCATCTGTCCGGCCCCGACGATCAGCGCCATGACGGTGATGAAGATATTCAGCGTATGGGCCGAAGGCGGAACGAAGGCCGTCTCTCCCATCTCGAAGTAGCGGCGCGGCACGCCGAGCAGGCCGAGATAGTGCATCGGAAAGAAGATCGCATAGGTGCCGAGGAAGGTGATCCAGAAGTGGATATGGCCGAGCACGTCGTTCAGCATGCGTCCCGTCACCTTCGGATACCAGTGATAGATCGCCCCGAAGATGACGAGGATCGGCGCCACTCCCATGACCATATGGAAATGCGCGACGACGAACATCGTGTCCGACAGCGGCACGTCGACGACGACGTTGCCGAGGAACAGGCCCGTCAACCCGCCATTGACAAAGGTGACGATGAAGGCGAGCGCAAAGAGCATGGGCAGTGTCAGGTGGATGTCGCCGCGCCACAGCGTCAGCACCCAGTTGTAGACCTTGATCGCCGTCGGGACGGCGATGATCAGCGTCGTGGTGGCGAAGAAGAAGCCGAAGGCCGGGTTCATGCCGCTGACATACATGTGGTGCGCCCAGACGACGAAGCTGAGCGCGCCGATGATGACGATTGCCCAGACCATCATGCGGTAGCCGAAGATGTTCTTGCGCGCATGCGTGCTGATCAGATCCGAAACGATGCCGAAGGCAGGCAGCGCGACGATATAGACCTCCGGATGGCCGAAGAACCAGAAGAGGTGCTGGAAGAGGATCGGGCTGCCGCCGCCGTGCTGCAGCTGCGTGCCCATTTCGACGATGGCGGGCATGAAGAAGCTGGTGCCGAGCAGGCGATCGAACATCATCATGACGCAGGCGACGAAGAGGGCGGGAAAGGCGAGCAGTGCCATCACGGTGGCGGTGAAGATGCCCCAGACGGTGAGCGGCATGCGCATCAGCGTCATTCCGCGCGCCCGCCCCTGCAGCACGGTCACCACATAGTTCAGCCCGCCCATGGTGAAGCCGATGATGAAGACGATCAGCGACGAAAGCATCAGCAGGATGCCCCAGTCCTTGCCGCCTGGTGTGCCTGACAGAACCGATTGCGGCGGATAAAGCGTCCAGCCCGCCCCCGTCGGGCCGCCGGGGGCGAAGAAGCCCGCAGCGAGGATCAGCACCGCGAGCAGATAAATCCAGTAGCTCAGCATGTTGGCGTAGGGAAACACCATATCGCGCGCGCCGACCATCAGCGGAATGAGGTAATTGCCGAAGCCGCCGAGGAAGAGCGCGGTCAGTAGATAGATCACCATGATCATGCCGTGCATGGTGATGAACTGGTAATAGTGATCGGCATCGATGAAGGCGAAATAGCCGGGAAAGGCGAGCTGAATCCGCATCAGCCAGGAGAGCACCAGCGCCACCAGGCCGATTGCGATCGCCGTCAGCGAATATTGCACGGCGATGATCTTGGCATCCTGGCTGAACACATATTTGGTCCACCAGCTGTGTGGATGATAAAGCTCGACATCCTCGACTTCGGCAGAGGGGATGGCGCCTGCGCTGTCGGATGGAATCTCGACCATGATCTCTCTTCCCTTCCCGCCGGTCCTTGAACCGGCACGCGGCCTCCGGCCGGTTCAGTTTGCCGGCGGTAGCTCTCCCGATGACGCCGTCAACTGGGTGAATGTCTGCTGCTGCCCGAGCCAGGTCTGGTAGTCCGCATCCTCGTCAACGACGACGGTGCCGCGCATTTGCGGATGGCCGACGCCGCAGAGTTCGGCGCAGAGAATCTCGAAGGTCCCTGTCCGCGTCGGCGTGAACCAGAAATAGGTGATCATGCCGGGGATCATGTCCATCTTGGCGCGGAATTCCGGCACGTAGAAATCGTGGAGCACATCGACCGAGCGCAGCAATATGTGCACCGGCTTGCCGATCGGCAGATGCAGCTCGCCGCCCTCGATGATGACGTCGTCGAGGCCGCTTGCGTCGTTTTTATCAAGGCCGAGCGGGTTTTCGGGGGTGACGTCGCGCGTCTCGGCGCGGCCGAGCTTTCCGTCGGCTCCGGGCAGTCGGAAGCTCCACAGCCATTGCTGGCTGACGACCTCGACCGACGCGGCATCGGCAGGCACCGTGATGAACTGGTTCCAGACGATCAGGCCGGGCGCCAGCATCGCCGCAACGCCGACCGCCGTTCCCCCTCCCAGCAGCAATTCCAGCCTGCGGTTCTCAGGCTCGTAATGCGCCTTGTTGCCCGGCTTGTGCCGGAAGCGGAACACGCAGTAGGCCATGAACAAAACCACCGCCACGAAGACGACGCCGGTGATCCAGAAGGTGATGACGAGGGTGCTGTCGATATAGGTCCAGTTGGACGCGATCGGCGTCCACCACCACGGGCTCAGCACATGGAACAGCACGGAGCCGACGACAATCAGGACGAGGATCAGCACGACAGCCATGTCCGCTCCTCCTCGAGCAGGTCGACCCGTGAAACCGCATTCCGCAAAAAAGTCCGTGTTTATTATCGCACAGATAGAAAATATCGGCAATTACGGCAATTTAGGCATGCGCCACCGATCAAAGGCCTGCCATTTGGAGTATTGCCAGTCACTGGGAATATTGCTTGAGATAGGCGATGAGATCGGTGATCTCCTGGTCGTCCTTCACGCCGACGAAGGCCATCTTCGTGCCCTTCACCTTCGCCTTCGGATTGTGCAGATAATCGCGCAGCACCGTCTCGTCCCAGACGAGACCACCCTCGCCGGCCGCCTTCATCCCGGCCGAGTAGGCGAAATTAGGATGCGTTCCGGCCTTCCGGCCGAACAGCCCGTTCAGCGACGGGCCGACCTTGTTCGTATCGGAATCGGCGACATGACAGGTCGCGCATTTCTTGAAAACAGTGGCACCCACCGTCGCATCGCCCTCCTGCGCTCCGGCGTTACCAGAGGAAAGAGCAATGACGGATGTGGCGATCAGCAGAACAATACGGTAATCCATGGCAAACCTCATCCTCCTCAAGGTTGCCAGCCACTTGCACCCTCCGCAATCTCTCGCGTGGGAGTAGTGGTTGTTATGGGATGAAGCTTAGTCCTTCGCGGCAGCAAGTCAATCGGCTCCAAAATTGGGGCCAGTTGAACGCCATCTGATGTCCGGTGGCCTAGGGATAACCGCCTTGATATCGAAAATCCGGCCAGCTATCCTCGGCTGCCGCCATTTGACCTACCCCCGGATCGAAAGCGCCTCTTTTACCGCCAGCTCGGCCATGGCAAGCGCCGCCTCGCGGGTCCCGGCTGCGGCGATGAAGCGGCCGTTGTGGCAGAAGCTCGCGCCCTCTATGCCGCAAACCGCCTCCAGTGCGCCATTGGTGAGCCCGGCCCAGGCCCCCGGCAGGTCTGCCCTGAGTTCGAACCCCTCCTCGCCGCGGCGAATGCCGGTCACGCACCAGTCCTTTTCGCGCGGGTGAACGACGAACAGCAGGTGATCGGCGCCCGCCTTGAGGATGGCGGGACGGAAGGGCATGCCCCTCGGCAATTCCAGAACACGCCCCTGCCCCGCAGCCTCGATTGCCCGATGCACGATCGCCTCGGCCCGCAATTTCGCGGCACTCTGGGCGATCCTGGCCTCGACGAAACTGCGGGCAATGGCGAGGGCCGCGTGGAAGGCGCGGTTATCGGCCTCGGGGTCCGCTTCGTCGAAAACTGGTTTCAGGGTTTCCAGCAGCGCCGGCAGCGTCAGCCCGGCCAACGGCCCCGAGGGGCTGAGCGCGCCATTATCAGTCAGATCGACCGGCAGCACGAAGCTGGCGTCGAAAGAGCCATGCAGCGTCTCGATATGCGCTTCGGGAAGCCCGAAGGCTATGAGATAATCACGGCCGTAATGCTTCCAGATCAGGCCGAACGAGCTGTAGGGCTGGCCATCATCGCGCAACGGCGCGCCGCGTTGATGGTGATCGAATATCCCGACAGTAGGATTATAGGCTCCGCCGACATCATAAATGATCCGGTCTTCGCCCGGCGTGATCCACTCCGGCGCCCGGCTGCGGACGATACGCGCCTGCGGGAAAAGCCGGGTCACGATGACGCTCGACAGCAATTCGTCGGCATGAAAGCCACCGGAATGGGTGACGAGGAAATCGGGGATCATGGGAGTTATGCGCCTTGTCGTTCGCGGAGAGTCCGCTTGCAGGTCGGCACCAAATAACCGTTGCCGGCTGCTATCTCAACCCATACCTTAATCGGAATCGATTTAAGAATAAAATGATCCAGCAATTCAATGTGTTACAGCGCCCTTTCGCACGTCGCCAAGATACCGGCCTCTAGCTGGATTCATCGAAACCCCTGAGGGGTGCATCAGGAGTAAGAGGCAGTCCGTGGAGATCCCTCAGCACTTTCACGTTGTCGAGACGGCCGGATGGCTTGTGAACCACCGCATGAACTCCACCCTTCCCGGTTACCTCATGATCAGTTCCAAGACCGACACCAACGATCTGTCGGATCTGCCCGAAGACGCTTTGGCCGAATTCGGCCCATTGCTCGCAAGGGCTCAGAGTACGCTGAAACGGCAATTGAATGCTCAGCGCGTCTATATCGGCCGGTATGGACACACGCCCGGTTATCCGATCCATTTCCATGTGATCCCGATATATGACTGGGTGGAGGAGTTGTTTTGGAAGGACGCTCGCTATCGTCTGCTCGAGAATTTCGCAGAAGGACCGGGGGAAACAGCAACGGATGGCGCGGAACTGACGCTGTTTGTCTGGCGCGAGTTCTGCGAACGCGCAGAGCCACCGCCGATCAGAGGGCCTTCGGTCTCAGAGGCTATTGAGTTGCTGCGGGAGGCAATGCGGTTTCCGCCGCTCTAGATCTTTGAGCTCATGCATGTCGCCGAAAATGCCCGGTGGTTTTGGCAAGACGGCATGCGCCAAGAGAAGGGCCCAAGACAACGCCTGCCTCGTGAACCTGGCGATCCTATGGCCGAAAGCGAGGTCGAAGGTCTCCGACCGTCTCGACCAATAATCGCGGATTGCCTCCTTGAGATCGAAATTCCCGGCCGTCCGTCAATCCATGACGTATTGGATATGATGCCGGCCGTGCACGGCCGATTTCTGGACATGGGCGCGAACGCCGAAGACCCGGCCGATCATATCCTCCGTCAGCACTTCCTCCGGCGCGCCGGAGGCGACGACCTCGCCTTTCTGAAGCACCGCCAGCCTGTCGCAGAACATCGCCGCCAGGTTGAGATCGTGGAGCGCGACGATGCAGGTGATGCCGAGCTTCGAGATCAGCGAGAGAATGTCGAGCTGATGCTGGATATCGAGATGGTTGGTCGGCTCGTCGAGCAGCAGTTCGCTCGGCGCCTGCGCCAGCGATCTGGCAATATGGACGCGCTGGCGCTCGCCGCCCGACAGCGTCTGCCAGAGCTGGCCCGCTCTCTCCTGCATGCCCGTCCGCGACAGGGCCTCGTCGACGGCGGCATCGTCTCCTTCGCCCCAGGACGACAACAGCCCGCGATGCGGCGTGCGGCCGAGCCGCACCACGTCGCGCACGGTCAATTGCGTATCGGTCGTCGACTGCTGCTCGACGAAGGCGACGCGACGCGCAAGGGCTGCGCGCGGCAGCGATGAAATGTCGTCGTCACCCAACCTGATGATGCCGCTGCGAACCTTGCGCAGCCGGCAGATCAATCTGAGAAGGCTCGATTTGCCGGAACCGTTCGGCCCGAGCAGGCCGAGCACCTTGCCCTTTTCCACCGTAAGGCTGACGCCGTTGACGATGACAGTGTCACCGGCGGCAAAGCTCACCGCGTCGATGCTGATGCTCATGCCTTCCCCCGCACGCGATAGAGGATGACGGCAAAGGCCGGTGCGCCGAAGAGCGCGGTGACGACCCCGATCGGCAGGATCTGCTGCGGGATGATGATGCGCGAAATGATGTCGGCGCCGACCATGTAGATCGCGCCGCCGAGCGCCGTTGCCGGCAGCAGCCGCCTATGAACCGGCCCGACGAGGAAGCGGGCGGCATGGGGGATGACGAGGCCGACGAAGCCGATCGAACCCACCATGCTGACGACGCTTGCCGTCATCGCCGCCGTCATGGCGAACAGCACGATCTGGACGCGGCGTACGGCAATGCCGAGCGAGGCGGCGGCATCCGTGCCGAAGGCGAAGGCGTCGAGCGCCCGCACATGGGCCATGCAGATGACGAAGCCGGCAAGCGCGATCGGCACCGACAGATAGACATCGGGCCAGCGCACGCCGCTGAGCGAACCCAGCAGCCAGAACAGGATGCCGCGCGCCTGCTCGGCATTCGCCGATGTCGTCACGATGTAGGAGGTCAGTGCATTGAAGAGCTGCGAACCGGCGACGCCGCATAGGATGATGCGCTCACCGGTTCCCGCCGCACCCGTCGCCAGGATGCCGACCAGCAAAAAGGCAATGACCGCACCGATGAAGGCGCCGCTCGACAGGCCGAGAACACCGTAGCCGAAACCGAGGATCATCACGCAGACGGCCCCCGTCGAGGCACCGGCGGAGATGCCGAGCACGTAGGGTTCGGCCAGCGGATTGCGCAGCAGCGCCTGCAGGATCGCGCCAGAAAGCGAGAGCGATGCGCCGGCGCTGGCCGCGACGAGCGCGCGGCTCAGACGATAATCCCAGACGATGCCCTGGTGGATGCGGCTGAGCTCGAAATCCGTTCCGAACAGACGGTTCGAAACCGCCTCCGCCGTCGTCGCAAGCGGGATGGCGATCTCGCCGATCGAAACGGCAAGGCTGATCATCATCCCGAGCAGGAGAAATGCCGCAATGGTGAGCGCGGCAAGCGCCCACCATCCCTGTTGCCTGACCGACACTGCCTTCACTGCGCCAGACCGAAGGACTTGATGCCGCTCGCCAATGTCTCGATACCGTCGATCGTGCGGATCGTCGGGTTCATCGACTGCGCGTCCATCATCACGAAGTGCTTGTTTTTGACCGCGTCCAGCTCCTTGGTCACAGGATCGTTCTCGAGGAAATCGACCTTGACCTTGGGATCGTCAGCGGCGTAACGGCGGCGGTCCATGGTCGCCAGAACGATCACGGCAGGGTTCGCCTGGGCGATGGTTTCCCAGCCGACCAGCGGCCATTCCTCTTCCGTCGTGACGACGTTCTTCGCGCCAATCGTCTTCAGAATATAGGCGGGCGCGCTGTTCTTGCCGGCGATGAAGGCGTCGCCATTGACCTCCTTGCGGAGAACCAGAAGGCGACGGGCAGGTTCTTGCCCGAAGCGCCTGATATCGAAGCGACGGCATCCGCCTCGCGCTTCTTCAGCTCCGAAATCAGCGCATCGCCGCGCTCCTTCACATCGAAAATCTCCGAGAGCTCGGTAATTTCCCGGTAGATCAGGTCCATCGTAAACAGCTCCTTGCGCACGCCGTCGCCGCCATCGGTGTTGACCTTGGCGACGCAATCGGCCGGCGCGAGATAGGTATTGATCCCGAGATCCTTGAACTGCTCCCGCTTGCCGACCGAGCCCTGTGCGCCGACATGCCATTCGAACTCGGCCGTCACCAGGTCGGGCTCCTGCCCGACGACAGATTCGAAGCTCGGATCATTGTCGGCGAGCCGTTTTATCTTGCTGTTGGCCTCGGCATATTGCGGCAGGACGGGACCGACCCAGACGGCCGTTCCGGCGATCTTGTCGGCAAGGCCGAGCGAGAAGAGCACTTCGGTCATGCCCTGACCGATCGAAACCACTTTGGATGGCGCCTTTTCGAAGGTCACCTGCTGGCCGCAATTGGTGATGGTCAAGGGATATCGGGTCGCGGCAAGGCTTGGTGCCGCAAGGCCGGCGAGCCCGAAGGCGAATGTCATGGTGGCGAGAATCTGGCGCATGGAAAACCTCGATGAAGGGAAAAATCACGGCCGTTCCGCGCATATGCGCGGACCGAAAGCACGCTTAGGCGCGCACTAGCCGCAGGAGGCCCAATCGAGACGGATGCATGCCGGAATTCGGCGAAGGTTCAGCAGGTCAATCATATCTGTTCCTTGTCCGGGCATCCCCGCCCGGTTGATTGGATCGTGATTGACGGCAGGTCTCCTGGCTTGCGGATATCCGTCGTTTCATCCTCCTTCCCGCGATATCTCGCAGTGGCAGGGCTATGAGCCCTTCAGAGATGGCCAGTCGCTGGCCACTCCTGAGATGATCGACAATCCGCTTACAGTTGCGGGGGCAGCCACGGTCTCGGTCCCTACTGGGTCGTCCTCACCGTGTTCCCTATTAATCCCCTTGGAGTCATCTTCAGGGAACCGTCGCACCCAGTTACGTCGCCTGCACGCGCGCCGTCAATGCATATTCCGAAGGCGCCATGCCGCCAGCGGATAAATATATCGCGCACATAGCTTCACGCCGCCGTTCGGTGCACGAACTGCCGGTCGCGGTCAGTCTCGGATATGACCCCGGAAAGCGCCTCCTTGCGACAGGTACAGTCCCCGCGCCATTCTTGACCTTCGAAAATTACCCATTGATACGGTCCAGTGAATGGTCTAATTTTCTGGAGGAAACCAGGCTGCACTGGTCCTGGGGAGTGCGAACGATGCGAGTGTCTGTGACGGATGCCAAGGGGCAATTGACCGAGTTGGTCCGGCGTGCCGAGGCGGGTGACGAGGTCATCCTCACCCGGCACGGTCATGCTGCCGTGAAACTGGTTCCGGTGAGGGCAGCGCCCGATCGGAAATCCCGCCGGACGCTGATGGAAGCGGTGCGGGCCTCCGCCATAGCCAAAGCCGCCGACGGGCCGCCGGCCGCACGCAGCCAGGATTTCCTCTACGCCGACGACGGCCTGCCCGAATGATCGCCGTCGACACATCCGCCCTGATGGCGATCGTGCTTGGCGAACCACAAGCCGATGCCCTGATTGCCGCCCTCGAAGCCGAAGACGATCTCCTGATCTCCGCCGGCACGGTCGCCGAAGCCTTGATCGTCTCGGCCCGTCGCAACGTCGGCGATGAAATGGAACAACTGATCGACGGCCTCGGCTTCGAAATCGTGGCCGTCACCCCCGCCTCCGCCCGCCGCATCGCCGAAGCCTACCGCACCTGGGGCAAAGGCGCCCATCCTGCAAGTCTGAACTTCGGCGACTGCTTCGCCTACGAGGTGGCTAGGGAACATGGGTGCCGGCTGCTATTTGTGGGGGATGATTTCGTTAGGACCGATATAGAAAACGCGCTGTGAACGATGCGGCGATTGCCAGCGCCGGCCGGCCCTACAATGCATCCAGCGGTATCTTCAGATACCGCCTGCCATTCCCCTCCGGCTCGGGCAGCCGCCCGCCGCGGATATTCACCTGCAGCGCGTGCAGCATCAGCTTGGGCTTGGGCAGCGTGCGATCGCGCGCCTGGCGCAGCGCCACGAAGCCGGCCTCGTCGATGCCTGCAATATGCGGATTGGCGCGCTTCTGTGCCTCCACCGTGCTTTCCCAGCGCGGGTGCCGGCCGCCGGGCTGGTAATCGTGGCCGGAAAAGAGACGGGTCTCCTCGGGCAGCGACAGGATGGCCTGGATCGAGTGCCAGAGGGCGGCAGCGCTGCCGCCCGGGAAATCCGTGCGCGCCGTGCCGGAATCCGGCGTGAACACCGTGTCGTGCACAAAGGCGGCGTCACCGATCACATAGGTGATCGAGGCGAGTGTGTGCCCGGGCGAAAAAATCACGCGGGCTTTAAGCGCACCGATCTCGAACGTGTCGCCATCGGCAAACAGCCGGTCCCATTGCGAGCCGTCGGTCGCGAGCCCCGGCCAGTTGTAGATCTCCTTCCAGAGCGTCTGCACGTCGATGACATGGGCGCCGATCGCCGTCGGCGCGCCGGTCTTCTCATGCAGATAATGCGCGGCGGAGAAATGATCGGCATGCGGATGCGTGTCGAGGATCCACTCGACCGTCAGCCCTTCGCTTTCGATATGAGCGAGGATGGCATCTGCATTGGCCGTTCCCGTCGCCCCCGACATCTCGTCGAAATCGAGCACCGGGTCGATGATGGCGCAGCGTTTCGTTGCCGGGTCGGAAACGACATATTGCACACTGCAGGTGCGGGGCTCGAAGAAGGCCTTCACATCAGCCACCTGCCCTGACCGCTTTTCCAGCCAGCGTCGCGCGCCGGCAAGATCAAAACCGAGGTTTTGACCGAAGGCCTCGACATCTCCGGGCTTCATCCGCCCGTCGAGCACCTCGCCCAGCGCATAAAGCGTCAACGCCCGCGTGCCGCTCTTGCAATGGGCGACGACCGGTCCCTTGGCTTCGGCCATCGCCGTCTGGAAGGCGCGGATATCGGCCTCGGTGATTTCGGTCCCCTTCACCGGCACGAAGCTGTAGGCGAGCCCGGCGGCAGCGGCGGAAGCCTTTTCCGCCGTATTGCCCGGCTGCCCCGGCTCCTCGCCATCCGGTCGGGCATTGATGGCGGCGACAAAACCATCAGCCGCGAAGGCGGCAAAACCTGCGGCGTCGGGCTGCCCCGCCACCGATATCAGCTCATTGACCCTCACGGATGTCATCGAAGCCCCCGCGCTGCCCGCACCAGGCATTGTCGCACGTATATCGATACAATCTCACAAGTATATTGCCGAACGCAAGAATAGGCGCTTGGTATTCCTCCGTGCCTGTCGCCGGCCTGAAAAGCCTGAGGACGCCAGCGGGAGACGCCGCCCAAACTCCCCCTCGGCCGAGCCGTGTACCGTCAAAACGACAGCGTTGCCGCACCTTCCTTGATCTCGGCATGCATGGCGCTGGCGCCGACGATGACGATCCCGTCGAGTAAGTCTTCCTGCGTATAACCGCGCGAGGTCACGCAGGGCGGGCAAGCCCAGATCGTGCCGCCGCGCTGCTGGAAATTCTCGATCAGGCTCGACAGCGGATCGAGCGGTGGCACATGCGTCATCCGCTGCCCGCCCTTGCGCACCAGGTCGATCCCAGTGCTGGTGAGGAACACCGAGACCTTCAGCCCGGCGGTGATACCGCCATTGGCAATGGTGAAGGCAACGGAGGACAGTTCAGATTCGATGCCCTTGGTCACGAGCACCACCAGTTTGTCGCTTTGAGTTTGCATAGTATTCTCCTTCAGTGGTTTGAACGCACTGATGATAGGAGGACGCGCGGCGCGCGTATTTGGCCGGAATGCGTGAAGCCTTGTCTGAAAATCCAGACGCTGCGGGTGTGGCGCGCGACGACGTGCTATCGGCGCTGCTATCGACGATCCGCCTTTCCGGATCGCTGCAGTTCTGCTTCATGCCGACGGGCGACTGGCAGACCGATGCCACGCCGTCGCTGGCAGGCCTTTCGGCCAAGGCCTCGGGCACGATGCCGTTTCACATCGTTGTGGAGGGCCGCTGCTGGCTGAAGACGGAAGGCGAAGAGACCGAGCTGGAGGCCGGCGACGTACTGGTCTTCCCCTTCGGCACCGGCCATCAGCTCGGCGCAGGCAGAGACGGCATGCTGGTGCTGCCGACCCGCGATCTGCCGCAGAAGCCATGGCGTGAGATTCCCGTGCTGCGTTACGGCGACGAGACACAAGGGGTGCGCCTGCTCTGCGGCTATCTGCAGTGGGACGGGCTGAGCTTCCCACCGCTTCGGCAGGCCCTGCCCAGACTGATCCATGTCAGGACGCGGGCCGCCAATGACGGTGACTGGCTGCGCGCCACCATCCGCCAGATGGTCGAGGAGGTCGACAGGCCGCGTGCCGGTGGCGTCTCGATGCTACCGCGGCTGACGGAAATCATCTTCATCGAAATTCTGCGCCACCAGATCATGATGGCAGAGCCAAGCTCGGTCGGCTGGCTGGCAGCCCTCGCCGATCCGGCGCTGTCGCGCTGCCTCTCCCTCATCCACGACGACCCCAAATGCGACTGGTCGCTGGAGCAACTGGCTGCGGCATCGGGAATGTCGCGCAGCGCGCTGGCCGAACGCTTCCAGGCGATGCTTTCGACATCGCCGATCCGCTATGTCAGGGACTGGCGGCTTTATCTCGCAAGCGTAGCGCTCGCCACCTCAGGCCAGCCGATCGCGGCGATCGCCTATGAAGCCGGCTATGCCACCGAAGCCGCCTTCAACCGCGCTTTCTCCCGCGCCTTCGCCACCCCACCAGCCGCCTGGCGGGCGACGGCGCAGGCGTAGAGGGTGATCGGCTCAATAAGCGCCAATGCTCAAGAGAGGTTGGCAGGAAGAAGCCGCGACACTCATGGGTGGAAAGAATCAAAGGATGCGCTAATTAGATCCACCATCAAAATCTGGAGCGCGCCTTGGATTCCCAATCCCCTCAGCCACTCACAGCTCGCTTTCCTGTCGGTGGCGGGGAAATTGGCCGACTGATCCAGACCCGCGACTGGAGCAAGACGCCGCTCGGTCCTCTCGAACTCTGGCCGCAAAGCCTGAAGACGGCCACCAACATGCTCCTGCTTTCACCCGTGCCGATCGTTCTTCTCTGGGGCGAAGATGGCGTGATGATCTACAACGACGCCTATTCCGTCTTCGCGGGCAGCCGCCATCCGGATCTTCTCGGTTCCAAGGTCCGTGAGGGCTGGAGCGAAATTGCCGATTTCAACGACAATGTGATGAAAGTCGGACTGGCGGGGAAAACGCTCGCCTACGAGAACCAGGAGCTGACGCTCTTGCGCCACGGCAGCCCGGCTCCCGTCTGGATGAACCTCGACTATTCGCCCGTCCTCGACGAAAGCGGCAAACCCGCCGGCGTCATCGCGATCGTCGTCGAAACGACGAAAAGCGTCCTTGCCCAGCGCCGGCTGCGCGAGAGCGAAGAGAGGTTCAGGGCGTTCACGACCGCGACGACCGACATCGTCTACCGTATGAGCGCCGACTGGCAGGAGATGCAGCAGCTCGACGGACGCAACGTTCTCGCCGACACGGCCAATCCGACTGTCGCGTGGCAGGAGGTCTATTTGTTTCCCGAGGACATTCCGGCGATCCAGGCGGTGATCGACGAGGCCATATCAAGCAAGGGTGTTTTCGAATGCGAGCATCGCGTCCGCCGCGCCGACGGCAGCACCGGGTGGGTGCTGTCACGGGCTGTTCCACTCTTGAACGACCCAGGCGCCATTGTCGAATGGTTTGGGGCCGCGACCGATATCACCGAGCGGCGACGCAAGCAGCAACAGCTGGAACTTGTCGTTCATGAACTCAACCATCGCGTTAAGAACAATCTGGCGATGGTGCAGGCTTTCGCATTCCGCACCTTCCGGGATGCCGAAGACATCCCTCGTGCCCTGGACAGTTTCACGGCGCGGCTGGTGTCGCTCGGCCGTGCCAATGATCTGTTAACAGGCGAATTGTGGAGCAGTGCCTCCTTGAAACAGACACTCGACCAAGCGACCGTTCCGCATCGGCCGGACGGCGGGCGGTGGGAGTTGACCGGAGACGAAATCCGGGTCTCCGCAAAGACGGCGCTGGCGCTGACCATGGCCTTTCACGAACTCGGCACGAATGCCGTCCGCCATGGCGCATGGTCGAATGATGGCGGCGCCGTCAGCGTCAAATGTTCCCTCCAAATCATCGACGGAAAGCAACGCTACCGCATAGACTGGAACGAACATGGCGGACCGCCTGTCGAACAACCTAAGCGGAAGGGCTTCGGCACGGTCCTCATACAGCGTGGCCTTGCCGCGGAGACGGGAGGCAATGTGGAGATTTCGTTTGCCGAAAGGGGTTTTTCCTTCAGCCTCGACGCTCCGGCAGACCGTCTTCGGAACGAATGACATGGCCAAGCGTGTTCTTGTCGTCGAAGATGAAATGACCATCGCCATGATGATCGAGGATATGCTCGTGGACCTCGGTCACGAGGTCGTCGCGACAGCCGCGCGTTTGCCCTCGGCGCTGGAGGTTGCGGCCGATGGAAATCTTGATTTCGTCATTCTCGATGTGAACCTGGCCGGGCATCAGTCATTCCCGGTGGCGGCAGTCCTTCAGCAGCGCGGTATCCCGTTTGCCTTCGCAACCGGATATGGGCCAGCGGGTATCGATCCCGCCTTTGCCGGCCGGCCAGTGTTGACCAAGCCGTTCACAACTGCCGACCTTGCCGCTGTCATCGAAAGTGTCGGCTGAGACCCAAGAGGGCCGACGCCCAAGTCCAAGAGCCGCCCCAATGAGACGTGTTGTGGCGGGCGATGGCGCAGGGCTGAGGATCCGATCGACACCCTGATGGACGATCAGCGCGGTTGCGGGCCTGTCAATCCGAGGGCCAGCGTGATGTCGTTGATGATCCCCAGTCGCGCTTCGATCACCGCGATTTTCTCAGGTGTATCGGCACCAAAAGCCTCGATATCGATGAACATTTGCTCGCAGCCGCCTGGCGTGACCGTGCCGAACATCTGGCCGGGTTCCTCGCCTATGTTTCGCCAGCTGTGCGGTACATGTGGCGGCAGAACGACGACGGTTCCCACGGGCGCGTCGAACGCCTCGTCGCCGCATTGGAATCGATAGAGACCGCGGATGACCCGAAAGACTTCGATCTCCCGCGTATGCGTGTGCGGGGCCGGACCATGACCGTGCGGCGTGAAGGTTTCCCACATCCCGAACGCGCCGCCGGTCTCGGCGGCTGTGGCATGGATGACGATCCTCGCGCCGAAGGGCGTCTTCGCCACGCGCTCCTTGCCGGGCAAAGAGACAACGGCATTCCTGAAACTCGACATATCCACCTCCCCCTTGATTACGGGCTTTCGGCCACGCTCACGTCGTCACCCTTGCGGCGCAGGCACGTCGATCATGGCTTCGATATTGTATCCGTCGGGATCGAGAACGAAGCAGGCAAAGTATTTCTCGCTATATTGCGGCCGCGGACCGGGCCCCCCATTGTCCCCAGCGCCGGCTTCGAGCGCGGCCCGATAAAACGCCTCCACTTCCGCTCTGCTTTGGACCCGGAAGGCAACGTGCAAACGCGTCAGAGGCGGCTTGTCGTCGGTGTGCTGGATCTCGAACAGGCTGCCGCCGACGTCGAAGGCCCAGAATACACCCTCCTTTCCGAAGGAGAGGCGATAACCCAGAGGTTCGAAAGCGCGTTCATAGAACAATTTGCTCTTCTGCAGGTCACTCACTGCGATGGTGATATGATCGATCATGCCGTGCCCTCCCTATCGTTCCGCGTCCCATCATAGTTGAATCCCGGCAGCGGAAAAGCCGACAAAGCCCACCCGATACCCTGCCAACGCCGCCCGCCATGAACTCTTTCCGGCCGCTCGACATCGGCATCAATATCAGCCTAAGGTCCCGGGCGGGGATGGACGGGAGGGGATAACCGATGTCCCTCAGCTGGTCGGGCGTCAGGTCTGCCAATGCCTCCGTCTTGCGACGCTCCGCTGCCACTGCCGGAGTAGCTGCCGCTTCAGCGGCTTCTTCGGAACGAAGGGGGCATGCCGGGCTATTACCGCCCCCTTTCGGCTAATTGCGAAACGATGCTGCTTCGTGCGAAAATGCCACGCGATGGATCACACGGGCGAAGTTCTCATTCTCACCGGGCCGCCGGGCTCGGGAAAAACCACGACGGCCGAGGCGCTCGCCCGCGAGCCCGGCTCGCCGAAGGTCCATCTTCATTCCGACGATTTCTGGCATTTCATCAAGAACGGCGTGATCCCGCCCTATCTGCCGGAGGCGCATGAACAGAATATCGTTGTCGTCGACGTGTTGACGAAGGCGGCGGCAGGCTATGCCAGCGGCGGCTACTTCGTCGTCGTCGACGGCATCGTCGGGCCGTGGTTCCTGGAACCGTTCCGGAAAATCGCGGCACCCCTCCACTACGTGATTCTGCGTCCGCCGCTCGATGTCGCCATCCGGCGCTGCCGGGAGCGTGGCGGCGACGCGCTGACCGATCCCGCCCCTATTGCGGCGCTCCATCAGCAATTCTCATCACTTGGCCCGTTCGAGCAACATGTCGTCTCGACGGAGGGGCACGACAGGGAAGACACGTTGCGCAAGGTGATCGAGGCTATGCGCAGCGGCATGTTTCGCCTGGCGTCATAACGCAAGCCCCTCAGCTTTCGGCGCAAGCTGCAGACATTGCCGGGATTCTCTTACCCGATCCCGGTTCGAGCGAGTCGGGAAATTCATGAGCGGACCTCATGAGTTCATGCCGATATCTCCGGCTAATCGCCGCCGGGCTTTGCCCTATCTTGGGATCAAACCTGGGAAGGAGGACTTGAAATGATCAAGCGCAAGCTCGGCCAAAGAGGCCCTGACGTATCGGCGATCGGCTTCGGCTGCATGGGGCTGAACTATCATCGCGGGACGGCGATGGAGCGCGGTGATGCCGTCGCGCTCCTGCGGGCGGCCCACGACCGGGGTGTCACCTTCTTTGACACTGCCGAAGCCTACGGGCCGTTCACCAACGAGGAACTCGTCGGCGAGGCGCTGGCGCCGATCCGTGATGAGGTGGTGATCGCGACGAAATTCGGCTTTAGGGATGGCCGGCCGGAAGTTGGTCTGGATAGCCGGCCGGAACGCATCCGTGTGGTCGTCGAAGAAGCCCTCAAGCGGCTGCGCACCGATCGCATCGATATCTTCTACCAGCATCGGGTCGACCCGGCCGTACCGATCGAAGAGGTGGCAGGCACGGTGAAGGATCTGATCGGCGCCGGCAAAGTGCTGCATTTCGGCCTGTCAGAAGCGGGCGTCGAAGCAATCCGCCGCGCCCATGCCGTCCAGCCGATCACCGTGTTGCAAAGCGAATATTCGCTGTGGTGGCGCAACCCGGAACAGGAAATCCTGCCCGTCGTCGAAGAGCTCGGCATTGGCTTCGTGCCCTATAGCCCGCTCGGCCGCGGCTTCCTCACCGGCAAGATGGACGAGAACACCAGTTTCGAAGGCGGCAACGACCACCGCAAGACCAATCCGCGCCTCTCGGCCGAAAACCGCAAGGCAAACCAGCCGGTGGTCGATGCGATCGAGGTCATCGCCGCTCGCAGAAACGCGACCGCGGCCCAGATCGCCATTGCTTGGCTGATGGCCCGCAAGCCTTGGATCGTCCCCATTCCCGGCACCACCAAGCTGCACCGGCTGGAAGAGAATATCGCTGCCGCCGACATCACCTTCACATCGGAGGAACTGGCCGAGATCGACGCGGTCTTCTCAGGCATCGAGATCCACGGCGACCGCTACTCCGCAACATCGGCAGCCCGCGTCACGCGGTGAGCCGACGACACTGATCGTTCGATGCGACAGCACGAACGTTCTTGTCTGGTGCGCCGGCGTTGGATGGATGCAAGGAGCAGCGTTGCGGCGTGTCCTTCGAGGCTCCGCCCTATGGGCTGCGCGCCTCAGGATGAGGGCCGTTGGAGGCTGCCGCATACCCAACAACAGGCGTGAGTGGACGCGGCAACCCCTCTTCCGTCATGCTCGGGCTTGTCCCGAGCATCTGCAATCGGTGCAGCAGAGCCTCGGCACAAGGCTGACATGACGGAGAGCGAGGCGGCGTTCGCGCCAAACTGAAACCGCCCGCGAGAAAACGCGGGCGGCGGCATCATCGTGTGGCATCCGCCTCGAGCGCAGATGATCAGTCCTGGCCCTGCAGGCGGTCCATCACTTGCAGCAACAGATCGGCGCAGACCTTCATCGGTTCGTCCTCGGCGCACTTCAGGTCGATCCGGGTGTTCCCATCCTCGATCCGGAAATGCGCTGCCTTGGACGGCGGCGGCGGCGGGCGATGACCACGGAAACCACGGAAGCCCATGTCGCCTCTCCGACCATGCCAGCGGTATTCGGGGCGATCTCCCGGCCGCGCATCCGGCCGGTCCGTCATCTGCTCATCGTCGTCAGAGGCAGACGGGTTCGGTGGCGGAGGCGGCGGTGACGCCGGATCGCCCGCCACGGGCGGAGTGCCGGCGGTTGGCGGAGCGGGCGGCTGTTGGGCGAAGGCGGTGCCGGCGAGTGCGGCAAGGGCAAGGCCTGATAGAAGAAGTCGTTGCATGGAAGCGTTCCTTTCGGAGTTGTGAGGCGTGTCTGTAAACACCGCAGCGCGGCTTTGGTTCACGCCCGTCAGGGCCTGTGATCGAAATCCGCAAATCGTCTGTGCGGCGGACCTTTCGGCGGACGCAGCGCTTCGGTTCGTCCATCCTGGCGAACGAGGTAGCTCGCATGCACGAAGCCGTCGTCGAAGCGTCCCTGGACGGTGACGGCTTCATCCTTCGTGACAAGATCCCCGTCCTCGCCGGCCCGGCCGGTTTCAACAAGCGCCTTGCCGCTCTCGTCCTGCAACACGAACTTGTTGCCGTAGATCTCGGCAACCTTGCCCTTGATGGTAACGAGGCTGGTGGCCGGCATGGCCGAAATCGCCACCGGCGTCAGCGGCGCCATTTCGGGCATGGGACGCATCATCTTCACGGCGCTCGCGCCCCCGGCAGCGCCGATAACAAGCGCCACGGCGGCAGCGATCACCGGGATCGCCAGCCGGCGCCGGCGGTGTTCTGGCGGCACGGGCGTGGCGGCACCTTCGGGATGCCCGTTGTCCTGGTCTTCGTTCGGCATATATCTGCTCCTTGCTTCAGTAATGGCTGCAATCTAGCCGCCCCACCCCCTCGCCTGCCTGAACCTCTCCGTTCAGATTGAGTTAAGCTCGGCCCGATAGTTTTGGCCCGTTCCCTGAGACGCCCTGCGATGAAAGCCCTGCCCCATGCGCGTACTGCTCGTCGAAGATGACGAAGACCTGAGCGGCCGGATCGCCGCCGTGCTGCGATCGGAAAACTTCGTCGTCGATATCGCGCGCAACGGCGAGGACGCTCTCCATGCGGGCCTCACCGAACTCTTCGATGTTGCGATCCTCGACCTCGGCCTGCCGAAGATCGATGGCGTCAGCGTGCTGAAGGGCTGGCGCGAGGGCGACCGCAACCTGCCGGTTCTGGTGCTGACGGCGCGCGACGGCTGGCCGGACAAGGTCTCGAGCTTCAAGGCCGGCGCCGACGATTTCCTTGCCAAACCGTTCAAGGTGGAGGAACTGGTGCTGCGCCTGCGCGCGCTCGTGCGCCGGGCGTCCGGTCACGCCGCCTCGCGGCTCGTCTGCGGCGCGTTGGTCTTTGATGCCCAGCTCGGCACCTTCGAGCTCGACGGCCTGCCGCTGAAGCTGACAGCGCTGGAATGGCGAGTGCTCTCCTGCCTGATGCTGCGCAAGGAGATGATCGTCGACCGGCGCGAACTCACCGAGCGCGTCTATGACGGCGATGCCGAAGTCGACTCCAATTCCATCGAAGTCATCATCGCCCGCCTGCGCAAGAAGCTCGGGGGTGAACGCATCGAGACGATGCGTGGCCGTATCGAGACGGTGCGCGGCCGCGGCTATATGCTGACGGCAGCAGCGGCACCATGAAGGCCGCCTCCCTCAAACCGAAATCGATTGCCGGTCGGCTGCTGATGTTCTCCGGCATCTTCGTGACGCTAGCGCTGGTCGTTGCTGCCATCGTGCTGTGGCTGGCGCTGAAGACGGTGGTGCGCGAGCAGGTCGATCAGCGTTTGGACACCCAGATCGGCGCCTTGGCCGCTGCTGTGACGCGCGACGCTCAAGGGAAGATTGTCCTTTCCGCGCCGCTCGATGCGCCGCCCTTCGATCGCCCCTCATCCGGCTGGTACTGGCAGATCGACGACGGGCAACAGCGCCTGACCTCCCGCTCCCTGATGAACGGCACGATAGACGCGCCGCCGCCCCGGCAGGATCTGCGCCATGTGCTGATGGGCATGCCGACATCAGGCAGGGGCGGTGATCGCGGCAGTGGACCGCTTTATCTTCGCCAGGCCATCCGCAGCATCGACGGCATGACGCTGACGATCACCGCGACGGCGCCGATGATCGCCCTCGTCGGTCCGACGCTCCGCGCGCTCTTGTGGCTGGTGCCCTGCATGCTGCTATTAGGGCTCCTGCTGATGGCGGGCACGTTCTGGCAGATCCGCTTTGGTCTCAGGCCGCTGAAATCCATGGCGGCCAATATCGATGCCATCAACCGCGGAGAACGCGCCCGCCTGCCCGATGAGGCCACAGCCGAGCTTGCCCCGCTCGCGCTGAAAACCAATGCGTTGCTGGCGGCCAACGAGGAGCGGCTCACGGCAACCCGCATGCAATTCGCCAATCTCGCCCACGGCCTCAAGACGCCGGTGGCGAGCCTGCTGCTGGCGCTCGACGAGAAAAACGATCCGCAAGGCGCAATGCGCAACCTCGCGGCCCGCATCGACAACCGGATCAAACACCACCTCGCCGCCGCCCGCCGCGTGATGGCCTCGTCGGACAATGTCGCCAGCACCGACCTCGCGGCATCCGTCGCCGATCTCCACCGGGCAATCAGCCAGATCCATGCCGAGCGCAAGATCGCCTTCGACACCGATATCGCCCCGGGCCTGCGCGTCGCCTGCGACGAAAGCGATGTCGAGGAAATGCTCGGAAACCTGATCGACAACGCCTTCAAATGGGCGTCCTCGCGCGTCACCGTCCGCGGCCACCGCGACGGCCCAACCGCCCGGATCACCATCGAGGACGACGGCCCTGGCATCCCCCCGGACCGCCTCGCCGCCGTCCTCCTGCCCGGCGTCCGAGAAGACGAACACGTCCCCGGCAACGGGTTTGGGCTGAGCATCGTGAATGAGCTGGCGGGGTTGTATGGCGGGTCGTTGGTGCTGGAGGCGAATGGGACGATGGGGTTGCGGTGTGTGTTGTGTTTGCCGGTGACGGTGCCGGCCAGCTCGCTCGCCGGAAAGAAACCTCTCAACTAAGCCCGCTCCTTAAGCACCGCCAGCGCCCTTCCTACCAGTTCCCTGATCTTCGCCGCATCCACGGCTGTCGCCGGATTGTACACCACCATGCAAAAATCTGGCAGGCCACGTCGTCGTGGCATATTGAAACGCGTAACCGTCTCTCCTCCAGATGTGACGCCAAGCTCCCATATCTCAACAGAGTTTGTCTCGCAGAATACTGTGGAATAGCTACTACTTGGCCTTGAAAAACGGCGAAGACACCACCAGTATATCGGTCATGTCCATGGTTGCCATGGCGTCGGACGTGAAGCTGGACCTGTCCATGCGGATCGCGCGCCAAGGGGACCACGCCAAGGTGGCACTTGCTGCCGAGGTGTCTGTCGTCGCGGATCTGCCGTGGGCAGTGGATGGGCTGAACCTGACCGTTGGTCTTGAAGCTGCGAATACGCCGTCTTCGGATGGTCCCCAAGCAGCAGATAGCCAATTTAAGCGGCGGGCGTGGCCGGGGCGGGAAGCGCTTGACATTGCCAAAAACCTGCTAAGGTGGAAGGTGACGAAATGTGTGAACTTGCCTCGAAACCGGCCCGCCTGGGTCTGGTAACCGGCTTGTGCGTCCTCGCACTTGCCGCAGCGTCCATGGTTGCCATGGCGTCGGACGTGAAGCTGGACCTGTCCATGCGGATCGCGCGCCAAGGGGACCACGCCAAGGTGGCACTTGCTGCCTAGGTGTCTGTCGTCGCGGATCTGCCGTGGGCAGTGGATGGGTGCCTGTCAACGGTCGGGATGGTATGTACGGGGACCCGAGCGGAGAATAGATGGCAACACTGATTCAGGATGTCAGGTCAGAGCACAACATCTTTTCGGCATGGCGGCACGTGAAACGGAGTGCACTATCGTCTCAGAACGATGAGATCCGTGGGGCTGCATCAGAGTTCGAACATGCCCATCAACGACACTTGCGTCGTATCATCACGCAGCTCCGCGAGAACCGCTTTACATTTGATCCAGTCAAAGGGGTTTTGAAGGACGCCCGGAAGCGAATAGCCGCGGGAAAAGACCCGCGTCCGATCGCGATCGCAACCCTCAAGAACCGTGTCGTCCAACGGGCAATTTTGCAAGTTCTACAGCCTCGTGTCGCCTTGGACTTAAAAGAACAAGACACCCGATACGAAACAAAGCGCGACGAGCGGCTCGGAAAGATAAATGACGTGAACCAGTCTCGGTTTGGCGTCGGAGGTCTCATCTATCCCTACGGAGGCGTGTCACCAGCGATTAAGCTCATCCGCGAAGGAATAGATGCGGGCGCGAAGTATTATTATCAATCTGACATCAAGGCTTTCTTTACGAAAATACCAACCGCGCGAGTTGTGGACTTCGTACGGACCGAAACCAGAGATGATGCGTTGGCTGACCTTTTTGAGAAAGGATTGGCCATCCATCTGGCAAACAAGGACGAGCTACAGGGATATGCCGAGCTTTTCCCTCAAGGCGGCATCGGCGTTGCACAGGGATCTTCTCTCTCCGCATTTGCTGGGAATGTCTTGCTGTATGAAATGGACCACGAGTTGAATGATATGGGCGTTACTGCCGTACGCTATATTGACGACATACTTATGGTTGCGAGCGCCGAGACGCTTCTTGATTCAGCGATCAAGCATGCGGAGGCGGCGCTAACGTCTTTTGGCTTCGGCCTCTATACTCCTGTTCAAGGCAGCGACAAGGCAGCTAGAGGCGAGTGCAGCAATGCTATCAATTTTCTTGGTTGCACAATTCAGCCCAAACGTTGTGTGCCCAGCGCTGCATCCATTACGCGCCTTAAAGAAGGTGTTACGAAATCGCTCTCAGATTCCAAATCGGCCATCAAGGAAGCGCTCCGAACCAAGAAGTCGCTCCATCAGAAGCTGTCTCGAACCGGTACGCTGGATTCGATAGGCAAGAAAATCTACGGATGGCAAAAAGCATTTGCCTTCTGCACAGACGACCAGCCTTTCGAACAACTTGACGATTTCGTTGGCAAACAAATCTCAGATTATGAAGCAATTCTGGGCCGTATGCTTGGCACGGCCGATCGAACCACTCGAATGATGGTGGTCGGTATTCCATCGATGCAAGCGATGTTTCTTGATGAGAGAAAGCCACGGACCGCGTAGGCAATATTGCCCAATAGTGTAATCCGATCTTACGTCCGCTCTTGGCACAACCGTACGCTTTCTGAGGAAAACGCGCGCCGCCAATACTCGAAGAGTTCGTCAGTAAAGATTATTGCGCCGGACCCCACCGTTCTTTTCCTGTTGCCGGGCGCCCAGCTCCGCGCGGGTTGCGCAGACCCGAGACGGCGATGATGGCGAGACATCGCCCCAGTCGGCCTGCAGCCTGGGGAAGAGATTGCGCTTGTCATCGACCAGAGGCGGCGGCGAGATTCCCATGCGCCGCATCGCAACGAACATATCGCTCAGTCTGTCGTAGCCGAGATTGGGCTTTGCCCAGAGCGCGAGCAGAAGAGGTTCGGCGACCGCACGCCCTGATGAGCCGACCCGACACAGACCTTCAATGCCCGCGCCATTAACCGAAGGCAGAGATGCGCGCGGATTGGCGAGGTAGGGCAAGGCGCCGGGGCCGAGATCGCCGAGCCGGCGCAACAGCGGCTCCGCCTCCCAAAGCCAGTGGTCATTGTCAGCACTCGCATAGACCGACAGAAGGCGGGGGCCGAGTTCCACGAATTTGTCCGGCGGCAGGGCGGCTGCCAGGCGGGCAAGGATACGGCCGCTCGCGCGCGCCGAAGACCGCAAGCGCCCCGTCATTGCGGCTGCCCGCTCGATGCCGGTCATGATCGCGTCGGCACGGGAAGTGAGCGCATCGGTGCGATTGGCGAGGACATCGATCTGCCATTCGGTGACCTTGGCGGTCGGATCGGCGATCATGGCGTCGACATTGGCAATCTGGCGCGCCAGGGTCGCCTCCTCTGTCGCGGCGATCTTCGCCAGGATCACAGCGCTATCGCTTCCCACCCGGTTCTCGACCGCCACGGGCTTGAGGCCGAGAGCCCGGGCGAGCGCGGTGGAATCGCCCTTGTATGGGGTGTTGCTCGAGATGATGGGGGTGAATCCGTTTCGCGAGAATCCCGCGCTGCAGTCCCAACTCGCCGCTCCGGAGTTGAGAAAGCATCCGATGATCGGCATGGGTATCCAGCTGAGCGGTGCAGCCGTACCTCCGAGGAGCTGGAAACGTCGACCGTCCGGCATGGTGATCGTCGTCGTGGTCCGTATCAGCGGCAGGCTTTTCTCGAAATCCTTCGTCTCCTCCTGACTGACGGTGACGATGGGTAACTCAGGCTTTTCCGGCATGGATAGATTGCAGAAACGCTTTTCCGTGCGCCTGTCGTCGAGTGCTTCACCGTCAGCGAAATCGAACGTGTGCACGAAGGCCAACTGCAGCGCGCGCGTCTCGCGGACTTTGGCGCAGACCGCGCTGTCGATCATCCGATTGGACAGATATCCCTCTGGAAAGTTGGGACTGACGGAGTAAGTGACCGGTAGGGCGAAATTCTGGGTCAGCCACGCCCCATCCCACGCCCCGCCTTTCGCGAAGACCAGCGCCTGGCGAGCGGGATCAAATCCGGTCACGACCTGCGCATTGGCGGCATTCGTGCGGCTGGCGAGATCACGCAAGGCGAAATGATCGAGCGCCGCAGCGGTCCAGTATCCCCCGTAAAAGACGAGCGGCAGCAGAAGCCACAGGCGCGACACGCGCCCGACAATCGCCTCAATGGCCACCCCGATCATGCTGGCATTAACGAGCACGATCGACCAGACCATGGCAAACGCGAACATCAGAAAGATGCCTGTGAACGGTATGGCCTGAAGCGCGAAGACGACCGCCGTCACGATAAGGCCGAGGAGCGAGATCGGGAAATATCGACGCATCTGTTCTCCACTCATCATGTCCGGGATACCGCCGCTTCCCGTAGCTGGTCGGTGGAGAAGCCCTATCAGAGACTCACGCCTGGACCGTGAACGGCAAGACTCAAATTTTCAGTATCCCCTGAGCGCGTATTCCTTGAAACATTGGGGGAAACGGTCGACGCGGGAAATTCGGAGGCTAATCATGCAAAGAGGCATCGAGCGGAACGAGTGGCCGAGACTGGAAGCGATGCCGATCATCACCCTCTCGCCGAGACGTCTTTCGCCTCGCCTCTGCCTTGTTGCTCGCGTATCCTGACGCCCGATTCGCCGTCCGCAAACGAGGGTGGGCATGAACGAAGCATCAAAGGAGAGCGCGATGACGGACGCCAAGGGCGGCATTTCTGGACTACGGCCGCATATTACAGTCATCGGCGTCGGCGGCGGTGGTGGCAATGCGATCAACAATATGATCGCGGAAAAGCTGGCGGGCGTCGAATTCGTCGCTGCGAACACGGATGCTCAGGTGCTGGCCACCTCCAAGGCGACGCGCCGCATCCAGCTTGGCGCGAATGTGACGGAAGGTCTCGGCGCCGGTTCGTTGCCGGAGGTCGGCCATGCGGCTGCCGAAGAGTCGCTCGATGAGATCATGGATCACCTGGCCGGCTCGCACATGTGCTTCGTCACCGCCGGCATGGGCGGTGGAACGGGCACGGGTGCTGCACCTGTTATCGCCCGCGCTGCGCGTGCCGCCGGCATCCTGACGGTCGGCGTGGTCACCAAGCCCTTTACCTTCGAAGGCAACCGCCGCATGCGGATGGCGGAAATCGGCATCGAGGCGCTTCGCCAGGCGGCCGATACGGTCATCGTCATTCCCAATCAGAACCTTTTCCGCATCGCCGATGCGAAAACCACCTTCGCCGATGCCTTCATGACGGCCGACCGCGTGCTCTATGCCGGCGTCGGCTGCATAACCGATCTGATCGTCAAGGAAGGCTTGATCAACCTCGATTTTGCCGACGTGAAGTCGGTCATGCAAGGTATGGGCCGCGCCATGATGGGCACTGGCGAAGCCTCTGGTGAAAGCCGCGCGATGAAGGCGGCGGAAGCGGCGATTGCCAACCCGCTTCTCGACGATATCTCGATGCGGGGCGCCAGGGGGGTGCTGATCTCGATTTCCGGCGGTTCGGATATGACGCTGTTCGAAGTGGACGAGGCGGCAAGCCGCATTCGTGACGAAGTGCAGGAAGACGCCGATATCGTCGTCGGCGCGATCTTCGACCGCAGCCTCGACGGCAAGTTCCGTGTCTCGGTGGTGGCGACCGGCCTCGAAGGCAGCCCGCTGCCCGCATCCGCGCCTCACGCCGCCGAGCAGGTTCAGACGCGCACGCTGCAGTAAGCGCAGCGGCGCAACATATCCGAGCACGGCAGCCTGCCGCGTCTTTTCAGACGCGCGGCGCTGTCGTGCTTCAATGTCCTGCGCTCCGGGGAATCGCCGCGATCATCGGTCGTTGATTCGCGATTACCTGTCGTTGATCGTGGGAAGGTGCGTTACGACCTCTACGCGGCGCTTGTCATCCAGCGGCTCAATGTACTTCTGCCAGAAGGCCTCGGCCTCCGGCGTGTCATCCTCCCAGTGGCGGATTTTAACGATATTGTCATCGATCTTGGCCAGCCGTTTGCCACCGAGCCGCAGGTATTCCTCCGCCAGTTCTTTCGATCGGGTCGTTTGCATGTCGTGTTCCTCCATAGGCGAACCGAAAGGCCGATCGTCGT
This sequence comes from Rhizobium sp. SRDI943, assembly GCF_057653695.1. Taxonomy (NCBI): domain Bacteria; kingdom Pseudomonadati; phylum Pseudomonadota; class Alphaproteobacteria; order Hyphomicrobiales; family Rhizobiaceae; genus Rhizobium; species Rhizobium sp. SRDI943. The sequence continues at coordinate 2,645,868 of NZ_CM172787.1, forward strand.
TACCGGGTTGGCCGGCAATCGGCATCCCCGTTATCGGCGCTTCCGCGCCTTCCAGTTAAACAGTACGGCGGGATCATGGTTCCAGATCATCGGCCGAAACCGGTCCACCTGGCCGACTGAAGGCGTCGGCCGCCATCCATGTTCCGCACGGCCCGCCGCTCTTGCTGCCGGGAAAGCCGGAGACACCTCGTGCTGGCTGGAGAGAGCGGCCTTGTCCGGAACGGCAAGACTGCATACGTCGGGCGATCTCGACCGCAGCCTCGACGGCAAGTTCCGCGTTTCGGTGGTGGCGACCGGCCTGGAAGGCAGCCCTCTGCCTGCATCCGCGCCTCACGCGGCCGAATAGATCCAGACGCGCACGCTGCAGTAAGTGGCCACTGTTATGCTGCTCTGTTCACCACGGCGCTGAGTGGATAAACGCCGCCACGCCCTGTGGAAAACGGGCGGGGCGGCGTTGGCATTCGGCTTGCAAAGACCGTCAGGCGAAGAGTATGTCCGAGATATTGTGGACCACGGAGATTTCGTCGATCCCGGTGTTGGTGATGTAGAGATTATCCGCCGCTGAGTCATAGACCACGTTGGTGATCAAGTCGTCTCCCGGTATGGCGATGTTGACGTCGACCGTTGTCTTGACCCCGGTTTCGAAGTCGAATGCCGTGCCGATATGCTCGCTGCTGGAGGAATCGCCGAAGAAGAACGTGCCGTCGACGGCAAAGCCGTATCCGAGTCCGCCCGCCGCGAAGGTCTTGGATTCGATCGGGCTCAGCGTTTCGGGATCGATCTTCGAGACCTGCCAAGTGGAATCATCGATGCGGCCGACGACGTAAATGCCGGTCGAATCCTGCATCGTATTGACGGCCGTGAATCCACCCCAGTCGAACGTACCCGCCCCATTCTCGCCGATAAGGCCCGGGATTGGGTCCCCCCGCTGATCGAGCGATCCGTCTGCTGCATCCCACTTTGCGAGATAGGTCTGATCGGGGAAAGGGTCCTCCTCGCCTCTCGCCTCGTTGGTTCGGCCGATGATCTCGCCGCCGCGGACCGAAAAATAGGTTCCGCCGATGTCATATTCGCCCTTGTCATAGTCGCCGAGAGAGATGGCGCCGCTGGCATGGTCGGCTTCGAATGCCGCGGCGTTGTCGTAAATGCTCACCATGGAATCATCTGGGAAACCATGGCCGGAGCTGACATAATATTTGCCGGTCAATGGATCGATCGCGACCCCCTGGAGTTCGTAATGGTCCAGGAAGGGGCGCACCACATCCGCCTGGGCCTCGACATGATTGGTGTTCAACGACTTTCCGTCCGTCACGCCGTCGACGGTAACGGTGATCACGCCGGCATCCGCGTGACCGGCGCCGTCGGAGACCTTGTAATATTGGAGTTTCTCGGTGACATGCTCGCCATCGTCGAGGCCCGCCTTGACGGCCGGGTCGAGATCGTAGGTGAAGCTTCCATCGCCTGCGAAATGGAAGGTGCCGAATTCACCCGCCACGTCGGTCGTCTGCCCTTGCCCCTGACCGGCAGGAATGCTGGTGCCCTCGACCGAGCGCAGGAAGAGCGTGCCCGCCTCTCCCGCATGATCATTGGCGAGCACGTTGCGCGCCATCTCGCTTCCTTCGTGGAAGGAGAAGGCGTCGTCGACCGCGACCGGCGGGCTCGTGACCCCGTGAATGTCGAGCGTGAAATGGCCGACATCGGTATTGCCGGCGCCGTCGGAGATCTTGTAACCGATCGTCTCCGTCAGCGTCATTTCCTGGAGGAAACCCGCCTTGGCGGTCTCGTTCAGCGTATAGGTATAGGAGCCGTCGGCCTTGACGTGGAACGTGCCGTATTCACCCTCGATATTGGTGACCTGCCCGGCCGTCTTGGCAAGAACTCGCTCGCCATCGAAGAAGTTGAGGAACATGTTGCCGGAGCCCCCGGCCAGATCATTGTCCAGCAGATTGCCCGAGATCACGTCATTCTCGGATGCGCTGCTGACATCGCCGACCGCCACAGGTTTTGCAAGCTCTGTCATGGATATCTCCTTCAAGATCCATTCGCCTTGGTCTATCGGGAGGAAAGCAGCTGAGATCGCCTCGGTCAATGAATTTTCTAGCAGGGGTAGTATTTTAGAATTTCACAGCTTTGTCATGCTTGGAGGCGTCGCCCAGGCGGATACCTCCGACCCAGACAGCACCATCAAGACCGAAGCGGCGACCAAAGCCGCAGCACGATATGAATTCATTGAACTCTCCATCCGCACGGCTCAAATCTTGCGCGCGTTGATGCACAGCATCACTGGAGATTTGTCGGGATTGAGGCGATGACGAACGCTATGTAATCGACTGAAATTGCGACTGCCGACCGTTTGCAAAGCAGCCGCGATCGTCGCGATACGTCTTTTCACAGTCTGCACCTCAACAATTGCTGGAAAAGGAACAAGGCTCAATCCGAAGGCTGTACTCTGCTTGACTCCCCGAAAAATTAAATGTTTGTTCAAGCAAAAATTGAGGGTTTACAGTGAAAAGTACTTTTTCTTATTTAATTGCAGCGGCGATGATTGCACTTTGTGGCTGCACCACAACCTCCGACAGCTTCCAGCAGAAGTCCGTATCCAAAACGGTGCTCAGCGGTGAGAAGACGAAGTTGGGCCAGACCTGGCATGTCAACAAAGACTGCAGCTTTGTCGGTTATCTGCCTACTCACGTCATCGAACAACCCAAGCACGGGCGTTTCCAGCTCGTCCGCGAGCCGGTCTTTCCCTACGAAAAGGGAGAGCTTGCGAAATGCCGAACGGTCAAGGTGCAAGGCGAGGTTGGCTACTATATTTCGGAACCAGGCTACATCGGCAGCGACAAGATCGTTGTCAGATCTCCCTCCGGAAATGGGAGGGTCGACGAGACCATCATGAATGTGAATGTCGTCAAGTAGCGGGCCCCGCCCGGCGGTCCAACATTCAGCCGCCGGGCACGCCGCTTTTCACACGAGCTTCAGCGCCCATTCTTGGCCGTCCTTCGGCCCCTAAATTGCGATCGTCGACCGCTTGCAGATCAGCCGCGTAGGTCTTTTCACAGACTGCACCTCAATAATTCCTGGAAGCGAAACAGGGTTCAATCCAGAGCCTGCACTCTGCTTGACTTCCCGAAAAATTCAATGTTTGTTCAATCAAAAGTTGAGGGTTTACAGTGAAAAGCATTTTTACATATTCGATATTGGCAGTCGCGACAATTTCTCTTTCGAACTGCACGACGACGTCAAATATCAGACACGATTCTCACCGGATGACAGCACGCAGCGGCGAAAGGACGTCGGTGCTGCAGAACGTTCACCTCAATGGCGACTGCAAGTTTATTGACTATCCTCGTGTAGACATCGTGGAGCAGCCCAAGCATGGGCGCGTCGAGATTGTCCACCAGCCGGTTACCGCTGATTCAGGCGGCAAGAAGATGAAATGCGACAAAGTCAAAGCGGATGGCGTTGCTGTCTATTACATATCGCAGCCAGGCTACGTCGGCAGTGACAGGTTCATTCTCAGGACTCCCGAAGAATCTGGCCGCATCGAAGATGGGCGTGGCGAACGTGAGGGTCGTCAAGTAGGATAACCTGGCCGGTGCCGGCGGTCGAACATCGCGCCGCCGGACACCGCGATTTTCATGAGAGGTTCGGCGCCTACTCTTGACCGTCCTTCGGCCCCTTCGCATAGTCACAGATCGACGTAGAATAGAGTGTCTTCCCCGCAAATTCGGTCTTCGACAATCCGAATTCGTAAATGCCGAATTTGTCGCTGTGGTAGTAAAACTCAGCGTTGAGGAAATCCCCCAGACGCCCGCAGTCCCCGATGCCGGCGCCTGTATAGACCGATAGAGTCTTCCCCTTGAACGTCCCCTTCAGCACCTTGTCGACCTCAAAGTCGCCGCGCGTCAGCCGTGGCACCTCGCCTTCGGATCGAGGATCTGGAATCTCGACGCCGAAAGTCACCAGCTTCATACGGCCTTTCACGACCAAATCAGCTTCTGCAAACTTGTCCTTCGCGGACGACCGTCCGCAACTGCAGGCGGATGCTGCTGACGCCGACAGCACCATCAAGACCGACGCGGCGACCAAGACCGCGGCACGACATGAATTCATTGAAATCCCCATCCGCGCAGCATCAATCTTGCGCGCGTCGATGCACAGCATGACGGCAGATTTGTCCGGATTGAGGCGATGACCAGCGCTATATCATCGATCGACCAACCGCCCTCGCCTCAGCCCACCAACCCCTTGATCTTCGCCGCATCCTCCGCCGTCGCCGGGTTGTAGACCACCATGCTGAGATCCGGCCGCCCATCCACCTGGAAGGCGGAATATTCGAAAGCGAGTGGGCCGAGGATGGGGTGTTTGATGTGCTTGGCGCCCTCACCATAGGTGCGCACGTCGTTGTCGCGCCACATCGCCAGGAATTCGGGGCTCTTGCGGCAGAGTTCGTCGACAAGGGGCTCGACCTCGGCCGCAGCACCCGCGCGGGCCGCATCCACGCGGAAGGCGGCGACGACGAAGCGGGCGACACTTTCCCAGTCGTATTGGGCGGCGCGTACGCGCGGATCGAGGAAGATGAAGCGCAGCACGTTGCGCTCTTCCGGCGGCAGCGCGCCGTAATCGGTTAGAAGTACAGTCGCCGCCCTGTTCCAGGCAATCACGTCCCAGATGGCGTTGCGGATCAGCGCCGGGCTCGGGTCGAGCGCATCGAGCACGCCCTGCAACCTCGGCGTCACACCCTCTTGCCTGTGGTAGCGCACCTCGGGCGGCCGGCCGAGACCAATGAGGAAGAGATGTTCGCGCTCGACATCAGTCAGCATCAGCGCGCGAGAGATCCGGTCGAGCACGTCGGCAGACGGCGCCCCGCCACGCCCCTGCTCCAGCCAGGTGTACCAGGTCGGGCTGATGTTGGCCCGGCCCGCCACCTCCTCGCGCCGCAGACCAGGCGTTCGCCGCCGCTCCCCCGCAAAGCCGAGGGCGGCGGGATCGAGCCTCACGCGGCGGTCCCTCAGATAGGTGCCGAGCCGATTGTCCGAGGTGACGAATTCACCCATCCTGTTAGCCTTTATACTATGATAATGTCACTACTTTACCATGATACAGGCAAGGCAGATATGTGTCTCCAGCAAAACTGGAGATATCACATGCGCGTATTCGTCACTGGAGCCACCGGTTGGGTCGGCTCGGCCGTCGTCGATGAACTGATCGCTGCCGGGCACAAGGTGTTGGGCCTCACCCGCTCTGACAAAGGAGCGGATCAACTGGCGGCTGCTGGTGCCGCAGTCCATCACGGCACGCTCGATGATCTCGAAAGCCTGAAGAGCGGTGCGGCTGATGCAGACGCCGTGATCCATACGGCCTTCAACCACGATTTCTCGAAATTCGCCGAGAACTGCGCCGGCGACCGACGCGCCATCGAGGCGCTCGGCGAGGCCCTCCAAGGTTCCGATCGTCCGCTGCTGGTCACGGCCGGCCTCGGCTTTGCCCCCGGCCGCGTCGGCACTGAGAAGGATCCGCCCATGCCGACGTCGGAGACTTACCCTCGCGCCTCCGAAATCACCGCGGTATCGCTTGTCGCGCGTGGCGTGCGCGCCTCCACCGTCCGGCTCCCACCCTCGGTGCATGGCCATGGCGATCACGGCTTCGTGCCGATCCTGATCGATTTGGCCAGACGCAAAGGCGTCTCGGCCTACATCGGCGAAGGGCAGAACCGCTGGCCGGCTGTGCACCGGCTCGATGCCGCCCGGGTTTATCGCCTGGCGATCGAGCGTGGCGCCGTCGGCGGCCCGTTCCTGGCGGTCGCGGAAGAGGGAGTTGCCTTCAGGCACATCGCCGAGGTCATCGGCCGGCGGCTCGATGTGCCCGCCGTCTCGCTGTCGCGGGAAGAGGCGGCAGAGCATTTCGGCTGGTTCGCCATGTTCGCCGGCTTCGATGTGCCCACATCGAGCGAGCACACTCGCACGCTTCTTGGTTGGCAGCCGCAGGAACCCGGCCTGCTCGCCGATATCGACCACCCGGCCTATTTTTAAGAGAGCCCTATCCTTGCTGGGGCGCCCAGGGCCTCGAAGGACGAGCCGGGTGCGCCGACACTCCAAGGAATGCAAGGAGCAGCGTTGGAGCGCGTCCTTCGAGGCTCCGCCCTGTGGGCTGCGCGCCTCAGGATGAGGGCCGTAGCGGATGCCGCTTTCAATACCGAGCGTTGGAGGATGCCCGGCCGCCAGAAAATATGGAACAGTGTCGTCCGCCATCGGTTGACCATTGGTCCACCTCAAACATGGAGCCGAAAATGAGCAAGACCAACGTTCGTGAACTTCAGAAACGCGCCGAACAGCAGGTCAAGAACACCAGCGCCGGCGGCCATCTCGGCGGCACATATTTCGGGCAGCAACCGGACGGAAAAACCGCCTCGTCGACCAGCAACGACAGCCCCAAGGCGCGGCCGAACGACGGAACCAAATAAGCGCCGCAGGCCTCACCTCACCGAAGTAAAGAATTCTCCTGCGCCCAGGGATCTGGGCGCCTCCCCTGCTCACGCCATCGACCTCGCTATTGATCGGCGACGCCTCAGCGCTAGCTTCTGCTCGCGGCCGACCGGGCGCGGGGGATACAATCTTTGGGCGAAGGTGGAGGGGCGACGTGGCATCCTATTCGATTGACGATGCGATCCGGGAACTTGCGCCAGCTCTCGGCAAAGCGCCGGCGGGCGCGGTCAGCGGCGAATGGACAGCCACCACGATGCAGGCGGGGCATTCCTCCCGGACGGGCGGCTACCGCGATGCCGAGGGAAATTATGTCCCGGAGGCCTCCAGGCATCCGCTCGATATCATCTCGGATGTCATCGAAAAGCTGGGGGAATCAGGGGTGCCCCGCTTTAACAAGGTAGTAATCCAGTGGAAGAAGCCGAAGTTTCCCTTCATGCGGGGAGAGATCACGCTCGAAACGAGCTATGACCGGACGATCGTGCCGCGAGGGCCTGACGACCCGATCTACGAAACCACCGCCGCTGTCCGGCGCGCCTTCTGGCAGAGCCGCGGTACAGTGCAGGAGGACTTTGCCGCTGAGCGCGGAACGGCCAACATTCACGCCCAGACAAAATGGTTCGGCCCGCATCGCCGCATCCTCGCCATCCATGCGCCGGGAAGGCTGACACTTGCTACCGACGGGCTGTCGACCCCCTGGGCCGGCATATCCGAGCCGGAGAACGGCGTCGAATGCGAGCTTTTCATGGAATTCGACGCCGCGACGTTGGAGGCGGCCGGGATCGAAAACTGGGCGAACCTGTTGATCAACATCGGCGACCTCGTGGCAGACGGTTATCGCGTCGCCCGTGACGTCGAGAAGCACGGCTGCATTCTGTTCTGCCGGCTGACCGAGGATTACCGCCCCATGACCCGCATCATGCTCAGCCGCGACCCCGGGCGCATCGACGGCCTGCCTTTCGGCCCCGTACCGCTGATCCGTGCAACGCCGATCGCCGAAACCGAAATCGACGGGCAGGACCTTTCCGACGACTGGGGCGCTGCGGCCGCCCGCAACGCCCTGGCCAAACGCGGCATGAGGATTGATTGATGTCGCCAATGTCGGGCACCAATGCCGCGCGCCAAATGCCCAGCGCTTGTCGCCCGGCCGGCGCAATCTTGTGCTATTCCTGGATGTCTGGTTCGACGACCTTGGCGAGGTTTCGCAGCGACTCCTGCCAGCCGAGATAACAAGCCTCGGGCGGAATGACATCAGGCACGCCTGCCTGCACGATATCCACCTCGGTGCCGACCGAAACCTTTTTCAGCGTCACGGTGACTTCCATTTCGCCGGGCAGGTTGGGGTCCTCGAATTTGTCGGTGTAGCGCAGACGTTCGCCGGGGACGAGCTCGAGATATTCGCCGCCGAAGGCATGGCTATTGCCCGTCGTGAAATTGCGGAAGGACATTCTGAACGTGCCGCCGACAACCGGCTCCGAATGATGCACGGTGCAGAGGAAGCCGTTCGGCGGAAGCCACTTGGCAAGCGCGTCCGGCTCCAGGAACGCGCGATAGACTTTCTCCGGGCTGGTCGCCAGAACGCGGTGCAGGCGTATGGTACTCGGCATGGTCATGATCCTTTTGAATGGATGGAATGGACGAACCTAGGACGGGTGAGGCTTGGCCGATCCGACACCGGATCGAACTTTTCTCCAAGAAAAATTGCTTAAAGCATGTCGCGCAAAACTGTGCTGCCGTTTTGCGATAACGATATGCGTGGAAACAAGACCTAAAGCGCAAGGAGCGAATCTGAAAGATTGCGACGCGCTTTAGGAGTATCGCGGCTCAACCGGGCATGCCATCGAACTGCGGAAGATCGAGCGGCCTTGCCCAGGCGAGCCGCCGCCTGGTGAACATTTCGACCCCCGGCTTGATCAGTTCCGGCCGGTCCAGGCTGCCGAGCGTCACGAAGACGAGGCCGGGGAAGCTCTCGAGGTTGCTGCTGAACAATCGGGCGCCGCAATCGGGGCAAAAGTTGCGGTCGAGCCCCTTGCCTGAATCGGCGACGTAATGAAACGCCTTCGGGCTGCCGCTGATCACGGTGAAATCTTCCTGCGGCACGGCGAAGAAAGTGGCGGCCTCGCCGCCCGTCGCCCTCTTGCAGTCCAGGCAATGGCAATTGGCGACAAAGTTCGGGTCGGTGTCGAAGGCAAATCTCACTGCGCCGCAGGCGCATTGCCCCGTATATTTCCTGCTCATGTCACGTGCCTCTCATCCCGTGTTCGAACGTCGGGCGATTGGCTCTGCCTCGCCGTCGTGCAGCAGACGTCGTCGAGACGCGCCTGCGGCCGGGTTGGCACAAGCCGAATGAGGAAATCTCGGCCTCCCCGGGCAGCAATCGTTCCCAAGGGCTGAAGCGCTTAAGCCGCGGCCTGCTTTCTCAAGGCATCAAGCAGCGTCCGGGCGCCCTGTTTTGACGAGGCCGGGTTTTGGCCGGTGATCAGCAGGCCATCCTGGACGACATGCACGCCCCAATCCGCCGTCTTCGAAAACTTTGCACCCTGCTCTTTCAGCACATCCTCGAGCAGGTAGGGAACGACTTCGACCAGGTGCATGGCCTCTTCTTCGGAATCGGTGAACCCCGTGACTGCCCGGCCCTTGGCGATAGGCTTTCCATCCGGCGCCTTGACATTCGTCAGGATTCCCGGTGCGTGGCAAACGAGCGCCACAGGTTTTCCCGCCGCGAGCATATCCTCGATGAGCGACAGCGCATTGCGGTCGTTCGTCAGGTCCCAAAGTGGGCCGTGCCCACCGGGGAAAAACACGCTGTCGTAGTCCGCCTGCTTGATTTCGGACAGCCTCAGTGTGTTGGCGAGCGCAGCCGTTGCCGCCTGGTCGCGCTCGAACCGTCGCGTGTCTTCCGTCTGGAATGCTGGCTCGTTGCTCTTCGGATCGAGCGGAGGATGGCCGCCCTTCGGCGAAGCGAGCGTGATCTCGACCCCGGCGCCACGGAAAACAAAGTAAGGAGCGGCGAGCTCCTCAAGCCAGAAGCCCGTCTTCCTGCCGGTGTTTCCCAGTTGATCATGCGATGTGAGAACCATGAGAATTTTCATTGCTCAGCTCCTTCAAGCCGGCCGACGGGCAACGCCGTCGGCACCCGGATTTACGGTGAAATACTGCCTGCAGATCTCATGCTGAAACGGGCAAGGAGATAGAGCGGCTGCGCTGCGAAACAAGCTCTCCCGCGCGGTGTTTGCTAGAATTGCTTTCACCGAAGCCTAACCAGACAAACGGAGGTCGCCCGCGACATCCGGTCCCTGGGCTGGCCGGCAGACGTCTCAAGGGCATTTGAAAAGCCTGACCGGCTTTCCCGGCCCGCGCTGGATGATGCGCTTGGCTTCCAGATCCAGTTGAACGGCCTTCAACCACCATCCGGCCTTAGCACCGTTGGGGAACTCGACCTCGGAGAGGTGCGGCAGGATGGCGATATTTGCCTCCGCCACAGTAAGTCCGGGCGCTTGTTCAGGTAGTGCAGCCAGCAGAGCGTGACGCATTGCCATGTATTTGGCCTTGTTGACCCGCTCCGTATGGTGCGGCGAGGTTATGCTTTCAATGAGGATTTTTTCGTCATCAGGCATCGATCGCTCCTTTGACAGTGAGTTTGGGTACTTTGAAACCCATCGCAATCCACGCGGTGAGAAGTCTGCCATAGAAGCCGGCCGTCGCCAGTGCGCCGGAAGGCACGTCATCGGGCACACTCGCGCGATCGGCCACATTCTGGGTCATCGTGCGCAATTGGAGGGGTGGAAGCTCGTCCTGCTTCCAGAGATTGCCGTAGAGGCTAAGCCAGTGGCCGCCCTTGAACTCCAGAAAAATGGGCGTGTTGCAGCAGGACGCCAGGACACGTCGCGTTGAAGCATTGGGGCCGAGGCGGAACTCCTGCAGGTTTTCGGTTCCGGCCAAAAGGCTGATCCGATCCTTGCGATAAAGCACGTAGCGCGTACCGCCATGGATCGTCCGGATCGCCTCCGGCAAGGGAAGCATCTCCAGCCTTCCGGCCGCGTCACCGCAGCTCTTGCAGTGGCATTCCGCGCTGATGATCGGGGCGCCGTGCACTTCGAGGTGAAAGGTTCCGCAGGCACACGTCAGATGGGTTGTCTTGTTGTTCATGACATCGCTCGCTGTTGAGGATCGCTGGATAGTCGCAAAATCAAACTAGACCGTTTAGTTCCGTTATAAGAACTAGACGGTTCAGTTTGATCGTGTCAAGTAGGGTTGGAGCGGAGATCGAAAATGTTGATACCGGGTATGGAAGCCGACTTGGCCCGTGGGCGGGCCGGCACTCGTTCGGAGCGCAAACAGGCGGCGATCGTCGGTGCCGCGGCCGAAGTGTTTCTGAGCACCGGTTATGCCGGAGCCAGCATGGACGAAATCGCCAGCCGGTCCGGCGTGTCCAAGCAGACGGTCTACAAGCACTTCTCCAGCAAGGAGGCGCTGTTCGTCGCGGTGCTCACCCAGATGATGGGAGAGGCAGATACCGCCGTTCACACGGGCCTCCCCAAGGTGGAGAACCGCGCTCAGCTGGAAGCCTATCTCCTTGACTACGCCGTCCGCCAGCTCACCATCGTCCTGACACCCGGGCTGATGCAATTGCGCCGGCTCGTGATTGCGGAGGCGCAACGCTTCCCGGAACTCGCCAAGCTGCTTTACTCGCGCGGCCCTGCGCGGGCGCTTGAGGTCATGGGCAGCGCTTTCGAACAATTGGCCGGCAAGAAGCTGCTGCAGTTCTCCGATGCCACGGTCGCCGCATCACAGTTCAACTGGCTGGTGATGGCCGACCCCGTCAACCGGGTCATGATGCTGGGCGATGCGGCCATTCCGACCAAGCAGCAGATTCACCGCCACGCCGAGGCGGCCGTCGCCACGTTCCTGGCGGCATTTCTGCATCCAGAGAAGCGTTGAACGCCATCGAAAGTCCGGGTACCACAGCGGCAATGACTTGAATTTTCCGCACGTGCCAACAGGCCGGCGGTCACAAAGCCGCCGCTCAATCGTCAGCAAATCGCCCCGTTACCGCCGCACCGTGCCCTCTTAAAGGTTCCATCGTCGCGACCTCGCCCGGCCTTTGAGGGGCTGAGCGATCGACCGAGGCGGTCTTGCTGCCGATAAAATCATGCACTTGAAGAGGAATGAATATGATCACTCGTTACACATCTGTCGCAGCCTTGAGCGCGGCAGTCTTCAGTCTGCTTGCTTTCAGCCCGGCATCCGCTGTCGACATGGCCCAGGCGCAACAGCAGCCGGCACAGGCGCAACCGCCAGCGCAAGGCCAGACACCGATGCAGGGACAGCCCGGCGGCAACGGTACGGCCGCCCCCGTCAGCGATCAGAAAATCGAGGCCTTCGCCGTTGCTTATCTGCAGGTCGACAAGGTGAGACAGGAATATTCGGCCAAGATCGGCGCGACGAAGGACGAGGCTGCCAAGCAACAGCTGCAGGAAGAGGCCAAGAAGCAGATGGTCGATACCGTCCAAGCCTCTCCCGACATCTCTGTCGAGGAATATTCGTCGATCCTGACGGCCGCGCAGAGCGACCCGGCTCTGGCCAAGAAGGTTCTGGAAAAGATAGGCACGCCGCCGCCGGGCCAGGAGCAGCCGCAGCAGGGGCAGCAGCAGCCGCAGCAATAGGCAGTGTAGCGCTTAAGTCGCCATGAACAGGCTGCGAATGTCTTGCCGTTCGCGCCGGCAGCAGAGCCCGCCAATTGCCGGGCTCTGCTTTCCATCTCGGCAGTCGACGAAGAGATCGGCTAGAATAGGACGTCGTCCGAAAACCGCTTACACTTTTCGGCATCGTGCTCTGGTTCAGTATTGCGACCCGCTCTTATTGTTCAGGTCGTGCCGTTCGGTGCCTGTCAGCGGCGGGTTGAAAATGCTGACGAGAACGAGATCCTGATCCTTGCCGCCGCGCAGATAATGCCGGTCGTGCTTGTCGAGCACGTAGATATCGCCGGCGCGGATCGGAAAGACGTTGCCGTCCATATCCTCCACCTCGCCCTCGCCCTTGATGCAATAGCAGGCCTCCAGGTGATTGCGGTATTGAAGCAAGGCCTCACTATTGGCGCGAACGACGGTATGGCACACGGTAAAGCCCATGCCGTCGTCTTTGGTCAGCAGCCGGTGGCTCGTGCCGTTGCCCCAGTCGACGAAACGCTCGGTGAGCTCCACCTCTTTCAGATTTCTAACGAACATCGCCGGTTCCCGTGATAAATAATTGAAGATATGGCGATGATTCATTTTCATCGCCGGCAACATTTAGCTATTGAAATGGCTGGCATTTTCAAATGATGATTTCTGCATCATCTGTGAGGAAATTTTACAAATGCAATTGCCGCCGTTAAACGCATTGCGTGCTTTCGAAGCCACGGCTCGGTTGATGAGCCTTTCGAAAGCCGGCGACGAGCTGCACGTTACCCACGCGGCGATCAGCCATCAGATAAAGCATCTGGAAACCTGGCTCGGCCGCAAGCTGCTGCAGAAAGCGGGCCGCGGTATTACGCTGAGCGCAGCCGGCGGCGAATATTACCGGGCCGTCTCCGGATCGCTGGCGGCGATCGCGCATGCGACCGGCAATATGCGGCGCGATCACGACATGCGCGCCATCACCGTCGGCTGCATTCCCTCAATCGCATCGCGCTGGCTCGTCCCCGCCCTGCCCTCCTTCCAGGAAAGCGACCCCGATCTCGACGTCAGGATCGTCTATGCCCGCGCCGAAGAACGCCTCGACGACGAGAGCCTCGACGTACTGATCACCATGGGCGAGGATCTGAGCGGCGGCAGGGAAAGCCGCCTGCTCTTCTCGCGCCGCAACCAGCCCGTCGCCAGCGGCCATTACCTTGCCAAACGCAACTGGACGATCGATGACGTCTCGCTCGCCGGCGCCGATCTGCTGCACGACGAATCCGTCGATGGCTGGAAGGAGTGGTTCCGCAAGGCCGGCCAGAAAGCGCCAGGGCCGCTTCGAGGCCCGATATTCCAGGATTTCAACATGCTGGCGACGGCCGTAATCGCCGGCCACGGTGTGGCGCTCTGCCCCGTCGAGGTGTTCCGCCGCGAGATCGAACGCGGCGATCTGCTGGTGCTTTCCGGCGTCGCGACGGCAGAAAACCACGGCTATTATGTCATATCGAACAGCTGGGCGAAAAAGCCGGTGCGCCGCTTTATCGACTGGTTCATGACGGAGTGCAGATCGGGCGCGTAGATCCCGCGTCCGCAGCCCATCGAAGGGTCGACGCCGAGACAATGGGTGCAAATGGGTCGCTGTAATAAAGGCGTGGCATAAGCCCGTCTGTGCGCGAATTGGGCAGAAGTTGGGGATTGTTAATCAGAAATGCCTAATGTAAATCTTGGCGTGCACAAGTTGTGTTGGAGCTGATTTGCTACGATATCTGGTTATGACATGCGACTAGGGAGAGCCTCGGACATGCGGAAAATTCGTGCGGCCCGCTCGGCCCTCGGACAAACGGAGGCAAAAGCTTCGAGCTCGATCGACCGGCTTTTGTTCTTTGACCGCGACTTCAATCCCGTCGAGAATTTGTTGGGCAATGAGCTGCCTGCCTCTGTCAAACCAGCAGCGTCGTTTTGGGAGCATTTTCCGGAATTGGACAAATCGGCGATCACGCTCGCCCTCCGTTCATTGGGCGACAGTGCCCAGCCTTTGCGAATATCGGGTGATCTTGGCACGCCAGCGTCGCACGGACTGACGATCTATCGGATCGGAGATCTGTTTGCCGTGGTTCGGTCCGAGGAGACTATCGACGATGAGCGCGCAACCCTTTTGCATCTGGCCACCCACGATCCGCTCACTGGACTGCCGAACCGACGCCAGTTCAGTGAGGATCTCGCTGTGTCCTTACAGGAGACGGAGGGCTCGGATGAAGCTCTATCTCTGATGCAACTCGACCTTGATGATTTCAAGCCTGTGAACGACACGCTTGGGCATCCGGCTGGCGACAAGCTTCTTCAGCTCGCTGCAAGCCGCATTCAAGCGTGCCTTTCCAGCGATGACAGAGCCTATCGACTGGCCGGCGACGAATTCACGGTCATTTCCATGGGCCCGGGACATCCCGCCAAAGGGCATCAGCTAGCAGAAGTCTTGGTTGATGCTTTCAAAAAGCCCTTCACGATAGATGGCATCGCACTGTTTGTCGGTGCCAGCATCGGCATATCTGCTTCTCCTCCGGACGGTACAAGCCCGGAGCAGCTAATGAAGGCGTCGGACGTCGCACTCTATGCCGCGAAGAAGGAAGGACGCGGCCGCGCGAAACCGTTTGATCCCTCGATGCTTGAATTGCTGGAACAACGCGAACTGCTGCGCCGCAGCCTTCGCATGGCGTTGGTCCAACAGCAATTCTCTGTCGAGTACCAACCCATCGCCGAGGGTGGCTGCATAGTCGGCTTCGAAGCATTGCTCAGATGGCACCACCCTCTCCTTGGAAAAATCCCACCAGCGGCATTTATTCCGATGGCCGAGGCCGATGGAATGATGCCGGAAATAGGCGCATGGGTTTTGGAGCAGGCATGTCGCGAGGCGATGAAGTGGCCGCAAAACTACATCGTCGCTGTCAATCTGTCCGCGGCGGAATTCTTGACGAGCGGCCTCACTGATCGGGTATCCCAGACGCTGGACTTGATCGGGTTGCCGCCCGACCGTCTGGAGCTTGAGATAACCGAAAGCGTGCTGCTTGAGCGGACCGTCAACAATATCGACACACTGAATACGCTCAACGTGCTAGGGATACGAATCTCGCTTGATGATTTCGGGACCGAATATTCTTCGCTCAGCTATCTGAAGACATTCCCTTTCGACACGATCAAAATCGACAAATACTTTATCACCGACCTCGAAAGCGATCTGAAAAGCCAGGCAATCGTCCGCTGCATCATTAACCTCGCACATGACCTCGACATGCGGGTGACAGCCGAAGGAGTTGAAACGCCAGGTCAGGCGGAATGGTTGCGCAGTGTAGGCTGCGACAGACTTCAAGGCTATTTGATCAGCAGGCCGCTTCCGGTCCAGGCGATTGGCGAATTCATCACCCGGGCGGAAACAGCCGTAAGCCCGGCGCTACCACAGTGAACAACCGATTTTCGCCGTGCCTTTAGCTACGCATGCATCAACCTGACGCCCCAGGCAACAGAAGGGAGGGTGTATTGGAACAGGAAGCAGCAGCTAGCTTCGATGACCATGCATTTGCGCCGATGGTATCGCTGGAACTGAACGTTGCGATGTTCAAATCCCGATGGCAGTTTTGCGACAAGATTACGGAATATCTCTCAGACATTCTCGGCCAAGGTCACAGCGATCCCGCTCGATATTCCAATTTTCTTTCCGTCGCGACGAACGAGCTCATCGAACTTGCTTTCCGTTCGACGAGCGAGTTGGGAAGGATCAGTTTCAGTCTCTACCGGAATTCCACATTCAATCGGCTGAGAATTACGTTTCCGTGCGAGGAAGCATCTAGCCCAGAGCACACGAGTGCAAGAGCAAGCGAACACCAGCCTGTCCCCCGCGCCGGCTCTGCATACGTGGTGATGAAATCCGACGGGACGGTTTTGCTTAGTGATTTGGCAGCAATATTCCGCGCCACGATCCGAATTGAGAAAGACGGCAGACAAGGGATTCAAATCATTGCGGATTTCCCCTCGACCGAGGACTTCCAATGACCCTGCTTCCCCTACCCTTCACTGTTCATTTTGATCCGACAAATCAAGAGCTGTTGCTGTCTGGCAAGATGCGCCCCGAAAGCGCCGCTGAAATCACCGACGCCCTCAGGCTGGTGCAGCAAAGTTTAGAAAAATACAGCGGGGTCGTTTACGTCAATGTCAAACGTCTGACACACATCAACATGACTGCCTTCGCGGCCCTGGCCGATACACTCGCGGCAAGTTGCCGGATCAGACCGGAACGGAAGATCGTCATCATTACGTCGAGCGTGGTGGCATGGTCGACCTCGTTATTCCAAACGCTGTCGGCATCACAACCAAGCCTATCGGTCGAAGTCTACGATTCGGCGTTTTATCCGGGCCAGAGCTTTGTCGAGGATGAGACTTTCATTCCCATTCTGCGCACCCAGACGAAAATGACATGGAGGCACGAACGCGAACTGTTGCCTCGCCACGGCCTGCGCAGCGGTCTTGTCATCGCGGATATCTGTTGCGGAATTGGTGATTTCGCCGCCCTGGTTCAACGGGAATTTAGACCGGCACGCCTTGTCGCGCTGGATCATTCCGTGCGCAGCCTCGAATATGCTCGCAGGGTCGCGGCCGACTTCGATCTGCAGGGAATCGAGTACACCTATGGCGACGCTTCCCAAATGCTACTGCGAGACAATCAATTTGACTTTGTGACCTGCCGACATTCGCTGCAGATTTTCGACCGGCCCGAGATGCTGCTCAGGGAGCTTTACCGCATCTGCAAGCCTGGCGGCCGTGTCTACATCACCAACGAAAAAAACTCGCATTGTCTGGGCGAGCCACATGCTGAATCCATAAAATGGACTTACGAAGAAGTCGCCAAACTGTTCAAGCACTTCGACATGGATGTCGAGATGGGGCCGAAAAGCCGCCACCTCCTCGCCGACGCGGGCTTCGATAACATCAAGGTCGATTCCTTTATGGTCACGAATCTTGATGGGGATCCCCAAGACTTCGCAGACATCATCGAAGCATGGGAAAATGTCTACGCGGGTGAGATGGCCGTTCGACGGGGCGACTCATCAGATTTCATTCGCAGGTTCCGGCAAGGATTCAAAGATCATGTCTTTGCTGCTCTTCATCCCAAGGGTTATGCAGGCTGGCCGATCTGGGCAGCTTCCGGCCGAAAGCCGCTGTGATGGACCAGAGTTCGTCGAAGAGACCGGCAAGATTAGGCTCATTTCGGGCAAAGTTCATCTTGGTCGTCGGTGGAGCTGTCCTCTTTGATCTGCTGGTCAGCGGTGGACTGGCGCTTTGGAATGTTCAGAGGCTGTCGCGCGACGCCACGCTCGAAGTCGGACAGGGTCTTGAAGCAGCAAGCCAGGAATACATCCGCACATACGCCGATTCCACCGCAGCACAGGTGAGTTTGCTCCTGCGGCAGGTTCACAACGACGTCAGCACCTTGGCGGGTGTACTCCAGGCGCAGATCGACGATCCCGAGCGTAATTCCGATGTCGGCGCGGCGATCGCCCGCACGTCTCCCGGCAGCGTCAGCCTGTCCTACGATCAAAAGGCAAACTGGTCTCAGAACGCTCCGGGCTCAGTCTCAGTTGTCAGCGTCTGGAGTTACTTGCTCGGAGAAGACCACAACCCGAGACCCGACGTTCAGACCGATATCCAGACCAGCGCGGTTCTGGACCTTGTCGCACCGAGCTTGCTGCAGCACGGGGCCTCAAAGCTGCAGATGTATTACATCGGATCGAAAGAACGACCAATCTTCAGAACGGCGCCTTATACCGACCAGGCTCAGACCTTCGACCGCCTTTATCCTGGTCATAACGAGGCCAATTTCTGGGACTTCTTTTTTCCCGGACTTTATGAGTCCTGGCAGGGCTGGGCCAAGGATATGAAAACGCGACCGGTCGCGGACGATATAACCCAGACAGCGCCCTATACGGACGCCATTACCGGGAAACTGATCGTTTCTTTCTTTCAACCACTATGGACAGCCGACAGGAAGAATGTCGCCGGGACGGCTGGCGCGGACATCACACTCGACCAGCTCGCGCAGACTGTTGAAAATGTGAAAGTGGCTCAGTCCGGCTTTGGATTTCTCGCAATGTCCGACGGAAACGTTGTGGCGATCAACCGCACAGGCGAAAAAACGCTCGGTCTGCGTTCTGCGAGCGATGCGAGCGGAAGCGGAGTGACCGGACTGGAGCGCTCCCTGAAGGGAAGCTCCCAGCCTGCGATTGCAAAACTGGCCCTTGATCGCGAACTGGGCATCCAACATTTGTTGTTGCGGCAGGAGGGTAACGAGGTCCCCTATATCGTTATCGTCAAGAAACTCCCCGCGACCAATCTTTGGTCCAGCGGCCCGGTTCGGCAAGAGGCGATGTCTCTTGGAGTGGTTGTGCCTGAACGAGAAATCCAGGCCTCCCTTTATGCGGCCCAAGCCAAAATTTCGGAAGCTACCAACCGGATCGTGATCTACCAAATCCTGGCGATCCTAATGTCACTGCTTGTTGTGGCTATAGCAGTAATTGCGGCTTCGAAACGAATAACGAGCGGAATTAGTGCACTTGCAGATGCCGCCAAACGGATTCAGGCGAAGGATTATTCGGTCAGGGTGGCCATAACAAGCAAAGATGAGGTCGGCGAGGCTGGTGAAGCATTCAACCGGATGGCCGAACAGATCAGCTATCACACGGAAAATCTCGAGCAGCTTGTCGAAGAGCGAACAGCTCAAATCGAAGATGCAAAGGAAGAGATTTCGACGCTGAACGCACAGCTCCAGCGAGAAAATAGACGTCTCGGAACAGAGCTGGCCGTCGCCGAGAGGATCCAACTCATGGTTCTTCCGCTGCACCAGGAGCTTGAGGAGTTTCAGGCCCTTGAGATCGCAGCCTATATGAGACCTGCAGAAGAAGTCGGCGGCGATTATTACGACGTATTGAAGAGCGGAAATCGGTTGAAGATTGGCATCGGCGACGTCACCGGACACGGGCTCGAAAGCGGCGTGCTGATGTTGATGGTTCAGTCCGTCGCCCGCGCCCTGCAGGAAGCAGGAAACACCGATGCCGTCAAATTTCTCACAGACCTGAACAGCGCCCTGTTCAAAAACATAGTGAGAACCAAAATCGACAAGCATCTCACTCTGGCGTTTCTTGACTATGACGGCAAAGAGATGATCCTGTCGGGACAACACGAGGAAGTTGTCGTCGTGCGGGCGAACGGCGAGGTCGAGCGCATAGACACCATGGATCTGGGTATACCGATCGGGCTGGAAGCCGATATTTCTGCCTTTATTAAAACCCGCGAAATAACCTTCGAGACGGGCGACCTCATACTCCTGCATACGGACGGCGTAACAGAAGCCGAAAACGACGCTGGAGAACTCTTTGGCATAGAACGTCTGTGCCGCGAAGCACTGCGCTTGAAGGACCAGAGCGCTGAGAAAGTCGTTGCCGGAATTATAGCGACATTAATGCTCTTCATTGGATCGCAGAAGATTTACGACGACATCACGCTTCTCGCAGTGCGACATAGGTGAGACATGACGCCAACGGTATATGGTATCGAATCTCTGGCGGGCATAAGCCTGGATTCAAGCACTCGCCTCAAGTTAAGCGACGGACCGCTTCAGCTTGGTTGGAAGCACTCCGGAATGACTTCGGACTTTATAGCGGAAGTCATGGCTCTGCGGTATTCACGTTCAAGGAAAGACTACGTGCAGGCGCATCATGACATCGGATATCTCAGCAATGAGTTGATCGAAAATGCCGTCAAGTTTCGACAGCCTGGGGAGATCCTCATTGAAGCCGGCATATTCGACGGTACTTTTTTAATAAGGGTGAAAAACACGATCGATGGCGTGACATCCTCTCGCTTTCAGCAACTGCTGCATCGCCTTCAATCGAGGGACCCCGGGGAACTTCTTATTGAGCAAATCGAAACCAATGCCATATCGGCAGAAAGCGGTTCGGGCTTGGGGTTGTTGACCCTTCTGAGCGATTACGATGCAAAAATGGCATGGGCATTCGAAGGGAAAGATAACCAGCGTATCATACTGACGACGACTGCAGCCGTGGCGATGCCGCCCTCCTCCAATCTGTGAGCGAAGAATGGAAATCAGCGACGAAAACTTCCGCGTATGGGCTGAGAAAAACGAGGTCTATTTCGATGGCGTATTCCGGCTGGCAGGACCGGACGCCTATGCCCCCATTTACTCGTTGATATCAGGCCTGCTCCATGAGGGGCACAAGCAGGTGACGTTCAACCTGACGGGTCTCGAGTTCCTCAATTCCTCCGGCATAAATCTCCTGGCCAAGCTGACGATTGAAGCCAGAAAGATGGGCGACCTCCTGCTCGTCGTCAAAGGCACCAGCCAATATCCTTGGCAAGCGAAATCGCTGCCGAATCTCAAGAAGTTACACCCGCTTCTCGATTTGCGCTTGGCGTGATTCTCTATCCAATGCCGTTCGACGCTCTCGTGAAACTCAGCGAGGCGTCCTGCATCAAGCCGACATGTTTTCGATAACGGACCTGCGGCTCCTGCACAAATCCTTAAATGGGAATTGATTGAGAACCGGATCGGCGAGCTGCTTCCAGTTATGCCAAGGTGTGGCCGAGATACCGCCTATCCGTTCGTCAACAGTTCGTGCCACGACGGCCCGACTCAAAGCCGCACGGAAGCGCTCAAGGTTTACCTGAAGTGCAATGAGGGGGACCTGGACTGCCCGGTCCCGGGGGCAAATTAACATCCAGAATATCGAAATTGCGCCAGAGAGCCTCGGGTCCGACCGGACTAAACACCTAGGGAGAATTTCGCCCCGGTTCCTCGGTCTCCCGCCTTCCCGTTCCGTCGGCCGTTCCGACCAGGAATCGTTAAGTATATGAAGCCGTGTAGGACCATTGCCGGGAGCGGCATCGGACCTCGGTCCGATGTGCAACGCGCGATCGCCGTCTAACCTCTCGTATCTGTTCAAGCCGTGCATCTGCACGGCGCTTGATCCGACTTGGAGGAAAACAATGCGGATAGCAACCTTAGCGTCCTTGGCCGCGCTTTCGCTGGCTCTTGCAGCAAGCCCGGCAACGATTGCCGGAATCGACATGACCGCACAGGCAAAGAGCGGTGGAAACGGTGGCGGCAACGGTGGGGGCAATGGCGGCGGTCACGGCGGCAGTGGAAACAGCGGCAACCATGGCAGCAGCAGCCAGGGTAGCGGTTCAACCCATGGCAACTCCAAATCTCAAGGCGTGAAAGGCAAATCCACCGAGGCGGCAAGCAAGTCCAAGTCCGTCAAGGCAGACGAGACCAAAGTCAGCACCAAACAAAAGAACCTGTCGGCGCAACTTGCGGGCCTGAACTCCTTGAAGCGAAACTACAAGGCGTTGATGCATACGTCGGACCCACGCATGACGGCCATCGCGGCCTATGCCGTGGCTTATGCCCAGTATGAACTCGACAATGGAATCGAGCCCGCAGCCGATGACCCTCTGTTGGGAGATCAGGCGCTGGAGGACGCATTGGCTTCTGCCACGAAAACCGGTGAAGTCAGTCCGGCGGTTCTGAGCCAGGCCAAAACCATCTTGGGGGTTGGCGACGCAAACGGGAAGATCGATCAAATCCGCACCTCTCTGGAGAACGATGCGCCGGCGACATCAGACGAATAGCCGATAAATCAGTTGCGAGCGGTGTGGAGCCGACACGTATGGCTCCACACTAAACTACGAAGAGCATTTCCGTTTTGTTTGAGTACGGAGATGCTCTTTTTTTATCAATTTCAGACGCAGAACCCTTTGCTCGAATTGCTCCAAGATGGCGGTCGATCACCCACCACCTCAAAGTCCCTGTGTCGTGATGAGCCTTCGAGCGTTCGGATAATTCGTTTCAGGTCTGCGGTCACGTTTTTCGTGTCTCGACAACGTCATCGCCGTCGACCGATCCCGTTTTCGGGCGATGGTGTCGCTGTATTGAGAACCATCTGTCGTTCGCGAACCCGCCTTGATCGGACAGAGGCCGGCCTGCGGCCCCTGCCTTGTACGTGAAAGCCGCCTCACTCAGCGAGCTCGATGATCGCGCAGCCGTAGCCTTCGAGATCAAGCCTACCGGCAACGGGCTTTTCGTCATCGAGGAGATCACGGCCAGTGGGAACGCCGCCGATGGCGGCCGGCTGGTCGGTGTAGTTCTGGATGAACAGCAGCCGGCGGTCGTCATTCATCCGCATGGTCACCTCGACGCCCTCGGGAAGCTCGCCGATCAGCGGCTCGATGCCGACGGGTGCAAATAGCCGCTCGGCAAATGCTGCCGTCAGATCCGGGGTGAGATAGGTACCGACATAGACCACCTGCCCCTTGCCGAGCTTGCGCGACGTCGCCATCGGCTGACCCTCGGCATAGCGATTGGACCAGGCCGCGACCACGTCGACATCACTTGCGATCGCCAGGTTTTCATAGAAATAGCCGCCGACCAGTTCGCGGTTGCCGATCTTGAAGCGGCGTTCGCGCCGATGTGATTCCGCCGGCTTGTTCGGCGGAATGACAAGCCCGCCCGAACGCTCCATCACATCGAAGAGCCCGTTGGCGCCGGGAGCGGCGAGACGGCCGAAATCCTCGACACGTACGCCCGTGAGCTGCGACAGCGAGGTGCCGGGAGCGGTCTCGCGGATGACGTGGTTGTCTTCGTTGCGGGTACCGGTGCGCGCGCCGATGACTACGGTGCCGCCCTGCTCGGCGAAAGATTTCAGCCTTTCGGTCCATTCGTCCTTCCACATCACCCAATGGGGCACATAGAGCAGCTTCAGCTTGGAAAGATCGTCCTCGGGATGAATGAAACCGCAGGCAATGCCGCGGTCGTAGCAATATTGGTGCAGCAGGATCGCATCGTCCTGCGGGCTCGGCAGGCCGATCGGATAGGTCTTGTGGGCTTCCTGATTATCGAAGTCGGAGCCGGCAATGCCGACATCCATGCGCACATAAGTGCCGAGGATCTTGGGCGCCAACGCGGTCATCTCGGAGGCGAAGCGTTTCGCCTCGTCATACCGATGGCGGGCGACGTCGTCGTGGTCGATGATGCCCATCCAGTAAATCTCCGCGCCGAAATGGGCCGGGCGCCAGCGGAAGAACATCAACCCGTCAGCGCCATGGGCGACCGAGGAAAGTGCCATGCGGCGCAGTTCGCCCGGCTCCGGCGTCAGCGTGCAGAAACCCGGCTGGCTGCCGAAGCCCGATTGCTGCTCGGGAACGATATAGTTGCCGGAAAAACCGCGGCAGATATCGAGATGCAGCGCCTGGACCTTGGCGTGGTTTCCGAGCCGCTGGAACTCGTCGTAGAGCATCGGGTAGATGTCGTAGCCGACGAAATCGAGATCGGTGGTGAACTGGCCGCGAAAGTCGATATCCCTGAGACCGCCGAGATTGTGGAAGACGAACCAGGAGGATTTGACGGCGCGCAGGATCTCCACTTGGTCGTGCTGAAAGCGCGCCGTCGAGAAGGCAAGGAAACGGTGATAATCCTGCAGATGGCCGGGGCTGGGGAAGGTCGGGCCAAACTCGATCGGCAGCACCACCTGGTCGAAGCTGTCATAGGCCGTCGCCCAGAAATCGCCACCCCACGCCGTGTTGAGCTTGCTGATCTCGTCATATCTGCCGGCAAGGAAGGCCTGGAATTCGGTGAGCGTCGCCTTGGAAAAGCTCTCCGGCATGCTGGTGTTCAGCTCGTTGTCGGTCTGCCAGCCGACGACAAACGGATTGTCGCGATAGTGCTCGGCCATCGCTTTGGTGATACGCCGGCTGTGCTCGCGAAAGACCGGGCTTGCCGTGTCGCAATGCTGGCGCGAGCCATGGCTCATTGGTCGGCCCTTGCCGTCGACCCTTAAGATCTCCGGATGCGCCACGGTCAGCCAGCGCGGCGGCGTTGCCGTCGGCGTGCACATGATCGTGTCGATGCCGTAGCGCCCGAGCATGGCGATGGCGCGGTCGAACAGATCGAAATCGAAGGTGCCGAGCTTCGGCTCGAGGATATGCCAGGCGAATTCGGCCATTCTGACCACGTTGAAGCCGGCCTTCGCCATGCGCTCGGCATCGCGCTGCCAGTAGCTTTCATCGACATGTTCGGGATAGTGCGGCGCGCCGACGAGAAAGCGGTCGGTCTTGACGGGGTTCCATACGGAGAGGGTCTTGTCGGACACTGTGGTCTTTCCTGTGTTTATCTGTCGAGGGTGGTCTTGCGGGTGCTGATCGTGCGTCCGCCGTCGGAAGAAAAGAGATAGAGTTCGCTGGCATCGAGCTTCAGCGCCACGTTCTGGTCGGCGGCAAAAGGCGCGACGTAGCTCAGCTGCACCGTTATGTTGCCGGTACCGCTTTCCGAGGCGATGGTCCTGAGATTGCCGGCATCGACATAGAGAATGGTTTCGCGCCCGAGATGTTCGACCAGTCGGACCTGACCGCTGATCGCTCCGCCCTGCACTCCGTCGGCGACCATCGATATGTTTTCCGGTCTGACACCGAGCGTCAGGCTGGCGCCCTTCGCCAGCACCGTCGTCTCCGCCAGTTCCACCGTCACCGGCACGAGGCCCGGCGCCGAAACCGTGACATTGCGGTCGGACACTTCGTCGACGGTAACGCCGAGGAAGTTCATCCGCGGGGCGCCGAGAAAGCCCGCGACGAAGAGATTGTCAGGGTTGCGGTAGAGTTCGAGCGGTGAGCCGACCTGCTCGATTATCCCCTGGTTCAAGACGACGATCCGGCTCGCCATGGTCATGGCCTCGACCTGGTCGTGGGTGACGTAGACCATGGTGGCGCCGAGCTCGGCATGCAGGCTGCTGAGCTCGACACGCATCTGGGTTCGAAGTGCCGCATCGAGGTTCGACAGCGGCTCGTCGAAGAGGAAGACGTCGGGCGAACGGGTGATGGCCCGGCCGATCGCCACGCGCTGCCGCTGCCCGCCGGAGAGCTGCTTCGGCCGCTTCTCCAGCTGGTCGGTGATCCTCAGGATCTTGGCGGCGCGCGCTACCGCCGCCTCGATCTCGGCCTTCGGGCGCTTGGCCATGCGCAAACCGAAGCCCATGTTCTCCGCCACCGTCATATGCGGATAGAGCGCGTAGGACTGGAAGACCATGGCGATGCCGCGGTCCCCCGGCTCCTGTTTGCTGACGTCGCGGCCGTTGATCAGGATCTGGCCGGAGGAGATCTCCTCCAGGCCGGCGATCGTTTTCAAAAGCGTGGACTTGCCGCAGCCGGAGGGGCCGACCATGACGATGAACTCGCCTTGCGCTACGGAAAGATCGATGCCGCGCAGCGCGTGATAAGCGCCGTAATTCTTGTTGATCTGTCGGAGTTCGAGACTGGTCATGCGTCCTGGCTCTCTGCTGTTGAAACTTGGAGGTTGAGGAGATCGCTCATCCCTTCACCGCGCCCATCGTCAGGCCGGCGATGAAGTGCCGCTGCATCAGGAAGAACATGACGACGGGCGGCACGGCGACAACGATCGTGCCGGCTGAAATCAGGTTCCAGGCCGAGACCCACTCGCCGCGAAGATTGGCAAGGCCGGCGGTCACAGGCTTGACGGAGTCGCTGACGGTCAGCACCACGGCCCAGAAGTAATCGTTCCAGATGAAGGTGAAGATCAGGATGGCGAGTGCGGCAAGCGCCGGTCGCACCAGCGGGATCGCCACATGCCATAGGGTCTGGAAGGGAGACGCCCCCTCGGCTCGCGCCGCCTGGAACAGTTCATCGGGCAGTGCGGCGATGAAATTGCGCATGAACAGCGTCGCAAAGCCGGTCTGGAAGGCCACATGGAAGATGATCAGCGCCGCCGTCGTATCGATCAAATCGAGCCGGACCATCAGGTCGCGCACCGGGATCATCATGATTTGGTGCGGCAGGAAATTGCCGCCGACGAACAGCGCGAAGATCAGCATGTTGCCGGGAAAGCGGTAGCGCGACAGCACATAGCCGGCGAGCGTGGAGAGCACCAGCACGCCGATCACCGAGGGAATGGTGATCGTCAGGCTGTTAAGGAAGTAGCGGGCCATCGGCGTCTGCGTGAAGACATCAGCATAGTTGTCGATGACGCCGATCCCGGTCGGCCATCCCCATAGATTGCCGCCCATCACATCCTCGGTCGAGCGGAACGAAGTGAGGATGATCGCAAACAGCGGGCAGAGCCAGAGCAGGAGGACGATGACGACGGCGAGCACGTAGAGACGGCGCTGCCAGATGGCGACATCGGGAATGGGACGAGGATACATCAGCCTCCCCTTTCTTCGGTATGGATGATGCGGCTGAGGTACCAGACGATGAAGGCGGCCATGATCACGAACAGCACCGAGGCGATTGCCGCGCCGTAGCCGAAGCGGTAGGAGAAGATTGACTGTTCGAACATCTGGTAGGCGAGAACCGAGGACGAACCGAACGGGCCGCCGTTTGTCATCACCGACACCATGTCGAAGGAGCGAAGCGCCCCGACGACGGTGACGGCAATGGCGATGAAGGTGACCTGGGTCAGTTGCGGCAGCACGATGTGCCACAACATGTTCCAGCCCCGCGCCCCGTCGACGCGCCCGGCACCGATCAGCTCTTCGCTCAAATTGTTGAGACCGGCGAGATAAAGCACCATGCAGAAGGTGATCTGCGGCCAGAGTGCTGCAATCACGATGGCGAAAGTGACGAAATGCTCGTCGGAGAGAACCGCCGGCGCCGTCGCCCCGAACGCCCTGAAGATCAGTGCGAGCAACCCGAACTCCGGCGTATAGACCCATGTGAAGACGACGCCGACCGTCACCGAGGCAAGCACCAGCGGAATGAAGAACAGCGACTTCAGGAAGCGCATGCCGCGGATTTTCTGGTTGACCAGCAGCGCGATGGCGAGCCCGAGAGGTGGTGCCGCCATGAACATCACCAGCCAGATCAAGTTGTTTTTCAGCGACACGTAGAATTGCGGATCGTTATAAAGTTCGACGTAATTGCCGAAGCCGATCCACACCATCGGGCCGAAGCCATCCCAGTCGTGCAGGCTGATCCAGAGGCTCCTGACCGCCGACAGCAGGATGACCGTGAAGAACAGCACGATCGCGGGCGCGATGAGCAAAGTCGGGGTGAGCCACCAACGCTGGCGGCGCCATAACATCAACATCTCAAGAACCTCATTAATACAGGAGCAGACTCATGCGTGCTCCGGGAGCAGAGGCGCACCTCCCCCAAGGGGTGGAGGCATACAGCCTCCACCCCTTGGAAGCAGCGGTTCGCCGCCGCCCCTGGGAGAGCTGCTAGATCTTGTAGATGCGCTTGCGCGTGCCCTCGAGGCGCGTCAGGATGGCCTTGCGCCGGTCGGGTTTGGCCATGAACTCCTGGAAGCCGACGAGGCCGGCCTGCGCCATATCGGGATCGCTGTCGCGGTCGTAATATTGCGACGTGCCCTGCACCGTCTTCATCGTCTCGACAGCGACGTTGACCAGCGGGTCCTTGCTTGGCGGCAGGTCGTGGCGCGGCGGCACATTGCCGCCCGGCTCCAGATAGGCCGCCAGATTCTCCGGCTTGTAGAAATAGGCGAGGAATTCGCGCGCGCCCTGCTTGTTCTTGGCCTTGGCGGGAATGTGGATCGAGTTGACCGAGAATTCCTCGTAGTGGCCGACCTTGGCGTCTAGCACCGGGAAGGTCGCGTAAGAGAGCTGTGGCAGATCTTCGGCGGTGAAAGCCGAGCGCAGGAAAGCGCCGAGGTTCATCATGCCGGCTTTCTTCTGCGCCAGCAGCGCTGCAGCCTCCTGCCAGCCGAAGGACGTATGGTTCTCCGTGAAGAACCCCTTCGAAATCATCGCCTCCCACTGGTCGAAAACCGCTTTCAGCGAGGGATCGAGATAGCTCATCTCGCCGTTCATCAGCGCCATATGCTTGTCGAGGCCGTTGATGCGAAGATTCATCTGGTCGAACCAGCCGGCCGCCGGCCATAATTCCTTGGTGCCGATCGCGACCGGCGTGATGCCCGCGGCCTTGCACTTGTCGCCATAGGCCATGAACTCTTCGGCCGTCTTCGGCACGGTCAGGCCATGCTGCTCGAACACATCCTTGCGATAGAACATGCCCCAGAGCGTGCCGCCGGTGGGGAGGCCGTACTGCTTGCCGTCTTCGGTGACGGCCCCTGCCGTCGCGCCGAGCACGTCCTTATATTTCTCTTTCTCGAAAAGGTCGGAGATATCGTCGAAGAGGCCGCGCTTGACGAAGGCGCGCATGCGGTTGCCCGAAAACCAGGAGCAGACGTCGGGCGCGCCGGCGACGAGATAGTTGCGAATGGCCGTCTTGTGGGCCTCGTGGTCCATATTGTTGATGACGACGTTGACGCCGGCTTCCTTGCTGAAGCCCGCGGCAATCGCCTTCAGCGCATCGAGTGCGGCACCATTGTTTTCGGCGGAGATCATCGTGACCTCCTGGGCCTGCGCGATCGCCGGGATCGGAAAGCTGCCGGTGACCGCTGCGGCGGAAACCAGCCCCGCGCCTTTCAGGAAGCGTCTGCGGGTGGTCGACGGAAATTGCTTCAAAAATGTCATTGAATTCCTCCCAGTTGATCGATCAACATCTCCCGACCGTCGCCTCCTCCATGAAACGACCGACCAGGCATTCAACGCTACGATCCGCTCGGCGATTCCAGCGATAATCCGCTTGGCTGAGTTGATCCGCGGCCGAACTTATGCATAGATCTTTGCAGCTCGCAATAATTAATTTACAAAATTAAGGAATGCATCGTGAAGTTAAAAGGCGACCAGACCACGGCGAGAGCCATGAACCGACGCCTCATCCTCAATCTTCTCCGGCGCGAGGGGCCAAGGAGCCGTGCCGACATCGCGACGGTGATCGGTTTAAGTCCTGCCGCCGTCACCTTCGTCGTCGCCGACCTTCTGGAGGAAGGCATCGTCATCGAAGGGAAGACCGTGCCCGGCCTCACCGGCCGCCGCCCGATCCCGGTGGACATCAACTACGAGCACGCGCTCGCCGTCGGCTTCAAGCTGATGGTCGATTCGGTGGAGTGCGTGGCAACCGACCTCGCCACCAACCCCGTCGCCGCCATGCGGGTAAGCCTCGGCGGCCACGATCCTGACAAGGTTGCCGACCTGCTGGCGAGCACCGTGCCCGAACTGGTGAAGCTCGCCGGCCGGCCGAACGCGAAACTCGCCGGCATCGGCATCTCCATGCCCGGCGTCATCAACCACGAACAGACGGCCTGCGTGCGCAGCTACCGCTTCAAGTGGGACAATGTCCCCCTCGCCTCGCTGGTCGCCAGCCGCGTCCATGTCCCGGTCTGGCTGGAGGACGACACCAACGCTTATGCCATCGCGCAGCAGCTCTTCGGGCTCGGCCGCCAGCATCGCAACATGGCGGTTCTCGCCGTCGGCGTCGGCATCAGCTGCGCACTCGTCATCGACGGCAAGCTCTACCGCGGCGCAAACGGCGCGGCCGGCAAGTTCGGCCACACGCTCTACGAGGAGAATGGCCGGCTCTGCGAATGCGGCAAGCGCGGCTGTCTGATGGCCTATCACTCCGAAATCTCAATGCTCCGGCGCTGGCGGGAAGCGACCGGCCGCGAGGAACTGGGACTGCCGGAATTGTCGGCTGCGCTCGCATCAGGCGATACCACCGCCCTCGCCCTCGTCGCCGATTCCGGCCGCGGCATCGGCACCGCCCTTGCCAATCTCGTCAACATTACCGATCCCGAAGTCATCGTCGCCGGTGGCGAAGCCGTCTCCCTCGGCGACCCTTTCCTGACACCGCTGCGCGAAGCGCTTTCCGCCCGGACCTTCCGGACTGCGCCTCCCCTCCTGCCCGATTGGGAGGACAATTCCTGGGCCCGGGGCGCCGCCGCCCTTGTCACTCAGAAAATATTCGACTTCGAATCCTCCGGCGGCATTACGGACATCGCCAGTCTCGTCGGCGTCAGAACCGCGGGCTCATCATCGGCGGCCTAATTCAGTCAATGGCGTCACTCACGTTTCCTCACTCCTGTGCTTGTCACAGGAACCCAGCCACGGCGCGTCCGCGCCGTGATTGACGCTGCAAGAAAAACTTCCCACGCCCAGGGACCTGAGCATACTGGATCTCTGTGACGAGCACAGAGATGAGGGAGATTGGGTTGGCGGTCTCGCCAACCCCGCGCCGCCCTCCAAATAGGCGTGCCGCAGATACACTGGCTTACAAAAATGCGAGTTTGCCGACACATCTCTGGTTCAATGATCGACTTAAATCCCGATACGGCCAACCGGTCGGAAATGGTCAATTCAGGAAGGATGACGACATGAAAATGATCCAGGCTATCGCGCTCGCCCTTGTTCTCGGCGGCGCAGCCGCAGCACACGCAGAACAGCCGCTGCAGCGCACCGATCTCATCAAGAACGATATCGATGTGCCCGGCCACGAGGCCGTCCAGGTTCGCGTCGATTTCGCGCCGGGCGTTCTCGCACCCAATCATTCGCATCCCGGCGAGGAGATCGCCTTCGTCATCGAGGGAACGCTGGAATACCAGCTCGAAGGCAGCCAGCCGGTTACCCTTAAGGCCGGCCAATCACTGTTCATTCCGTCGGGCGTCGTTCACTCGGCGAAGAACATCGGCAGCGGCAAGGCGTCGGAGCTGGCAACCTACATCGTCCGCAAAGGGGCGCCGCTCGTCGTGCCTGCCAAGTGAACACTTCGTAGAACCCCTCGCCGGATCGGGAGCAGCCCGCTGCAAGAAGCGCTGCCCCCGAACCTTCATCGCGGCTCGCTGCGGCGTACCTGTCGCACTTGCCCAACAACACCAATAACCGGCCGGCGGCATTGTCGGATGGAAGCTATAGCCATTTCGGCACCTCGACGCGCGTATAGCTGCGCAGCTTGTCGATCAGGGCGCTCGCATCCGTGTCGACAGAGATCGAGTGCCTGTGCGCGGCCGGCAGGAACCTCGTCTCGACCATATGGTCGATGAAGCCGAGGAAGGCGTCGAAGAAACCGGCGGAGTTGAGCAGCCCCACGGGTTTGTCGATCTCCGAGAGCTGGTTCATGGTCCAGACCTCCATCAATTCCTCGATCGTGCCGATGCCGCCCGGCAGCGCGATGAAGGCATCGGAAAGCTCGACCATGCGTTCCTTGCGGCTGCGCAGCGTCTCGACGATCTCATGCCTGGTCAGGCCGGCATGCGATTGGCCGCGCTGATGCAGGCTTTCGGTAATGACGCCATGCACGCTGCCGCCGGCTTCCAGGGCGGCGTCGGCGACGACGCCCATCAGGCCCTTGACCGTTCCGCCATAGATGATGGTTATCCCCGCCTCCCCCAGCGCCCCGCCGAGGGCGCGGGCACCGTCGGCAAAGGCCTCCGAAGCGCCGAAATTGGAGCCGCAGAACACTGCGACGGACTTGATTGAACGTATCGTCATCTGAGCCTTCTATCTCCTCACAAGCATTTGCATACACCTAGTCGATTCCGAGCTACGAGTGAGCGTAAAGCGAAGAAAAATGCTCCTCCAGCGCGCGATGTGTGCCGATCCTGGTTTCCGCAGTGGCATGGGAGCCGGCGCCTGTCCCCTGCACCGAGAAGAAGATCAGGTCATGCAGCCCGATCGTGGCGGGATGGCTTTCAAATAAGGCGTCAGGAAATCCGGCTGGCGGGCGCGCTCCCCGGAAAACCGCCCGCCCGAGGCGATCGCGATAAAGACGGGGCGGTCGCGTAGCGTGCCTACCTTTCCGGCCGGGCCGATCGTGAAGGTTCGCCGCGCCCGCACGACATGATCGATCCAGGCCTTCAGCGCCGAGGGGACGGTCAGATTGTGCATCGGCGTTCCGATGACCACGAAGTCCGCAGCCTCCAGCTCGCGGATCAGCTCTTCGGACAGGGCCATCGAGCCCTCGCGCGAGACATCCGCCGCCGATGCCTGGGAGATCGCATAGGCCGCGTCGACATGGGCGATCGTGCCATTGCCGATCACCCTCTCGACGACGGTCGCCCCCGGCTCCCTCCGCAGGAGGAAGCCGATAATCGCTTGGGAGAGCCTGTAGCTCTCGGCCGTCTGCCCGCGCGGACTGCAGCACACATGTAGGATTGTCTTCATTGACCTACTCCGAAGTTCTGTCCAAATCCTTTCGCCGCGTTGAAAGAGCGCGATCCGATTTGAAGCGTGGAAGTGGCAATGGTTTTACGAATCTTATGGTCCATCCCAAAGATCCATGAAGGAAGCTTACAGCTGGGCCATGATTGCCCTGGCCGAACCGTCATGCCATCATCACCTGCCCATCCATATAAAAAGGTTGACGAGCCATGACCGGCGCAAGGCCTGGCAATATCCCGCCGCTCGATCCAGCGGCGGCCACGCCGTTTTACCGGCAGATCTACGATCGCTTCCGCGGCGCCATCGCCAGCGGTGTGCTGAAGCCGGGCGACCGGATACCATCGGCACGAGCGCTGACCAAGGAGTTGGGTCTCGCCCGGGGCACCATCGAGGCCGCCCGGTTCCCTGCTTGCCGCCGAGGGTTATATCCAGGCCAGCGGCCAGGCCGGAACCATCGTCACGCCGGATCTCAAACCGCAAATGCCGGTGTCGAAACCCATCCTGTCGGCCGAGAGCAGCGGCATCGTGCCGACGAGTTTCCGTCCCGACTCGAGCCTGCCCTTCCAGATGGGCCTGCCCGCACTCGATACCTTTCCCCGCAAGATCTGGGCGCGGCTCGGCGCGCGTTGCGTACGGGCCATGCTGCCGGCTGACATGGTTCACCCTGCCGTTTCCGGCCTGCCGGCCCTTCGCGCCGAGATCGCCGCATATCTCCAGGTCTCGCGCGGCATCGACTGTTCGCCATCCCAGGTGTTCGTCACCTCAGGTTATCGCCACACCATCGCGCTGATCGTGCATACCTTGCTGAAGGCTGGCGATCGGGTCTGGCTTGAAAACCCGGGATATCCGCCGACCCGGGAGCTGTTCCGGCATATGCAGATCGAGAGCATTCCCGTGCCGGTCGATCGCGACGGTCTAGTCGTCTCCGACGGCATCAGGCAGGCGCCTGACGCGCGTGCGGCGGTCGTCACGCCCGCACACCAGAGCCCGCTCTGCGTCTCGCTCTCCCTGCCCCGGCGCCAGGCGTTGCTGGACTGGGCTGCGGGAAACGAGGCATGGATCATCGAGGATGATTACGACGGCGAATACCGCTATGTCAGCCGTCCCCTGCCGGCCTTGAAGAGCCTGGATCGAGAGGGCCGCGTGCTCTATGCCGGCACCTTCAGCAAGGTGCTGTTTCCAAGCCTCCGGCTTGCCTATCTGATCGTGCCGAAAGCCGAGGTGGCGCGGTTCGAAGAGATGACCGAGGCGATGGCCGCCGGCAGTCCCGAGCTGACGCAGGCAGTCGTCACCGCCTTCATCACCGAGGGCCAATTCGCCAGGCATATCCAGCGCATGCGCAGGCTCTATGCCGAGCGCCGCGAGATGACGGGGGCAGGCCTGGAAAGCGTGCTCGCCGGCCATGTCAGCATCGATTCACAGCCCGGCGGCATGCACCTGATCCTGCGGCTGTTAGGCGAGCGTTCGGACCGCGAGCTCGTGGCCCTTATGCGCAGAGAAGGCCTCTATGCGGAAGCACTGACCGACTGGATGATCGAGGGCGAAGCCGCCCCGGCCCTGCTTCTCAACTTCACCAATATCGACTCTCAGCGCACAGCCGAAACACTGGCAAGGCGGATTTTAAAACTGCTGTGACCCGATGTCATGGCCTAATGCAGAATGCCATTCATGGACCTTCTGATATAGGCCAAGATGCACGACGATGAAGTCCTTCAATCAGAAAGGAACAATCGTCATGAGCAACCGCATCGACTACGCAAAGGCTTCTCCCGAGGGATACCGGGCTTTCGGCGGCGTCTACGTCGCCATCCAGAAAAGCGGCCTGCCGAAGGAACTGGTCGATCTCGCCTATCTCCGGGTGTCTGAGATCAACGGCTGCGCCTTCTGCATCGACATGCACTCCCGCGATCTGCTGAAATCAGGCCTGACGGTGGAGAAGCTGGTATTGGTCGCGGTCTGGCGCGATGCCGGCAACCTGTTCAGCCCCCGCGAACGCGCAGCCCTTGCCTGGGCGGAAACGGTCACGCGCGTCGCCGAAACCGGTATTCCCGATGCGGATTATGCCGCCGCTGCCGCCGAATTCGACGACAAGGAACTTGCCGATCTCACCTATGCGATCGGCCTGATGAACGCCTTCAACCGCTTCGGCATCGCCTTCCGCTCGAC
Source organism: Rhizobium sp. SRDI943 (assembly GCF_057653695.1). NCBI lineage: Bacteria > Pseudomonadati > Pseudomonadota > Alphaproteobacteria > Hyphomicrobiales > Rhizobiaceae > Rhizobium > Rhizobium sp. SRDI943. The sequence continues at coordinate 2,680,257 of NZ_CM172787.1, forward strand.
ACCGGCGGCTGTCGCCAAGGCCTGAAGCTGTCAGGCGGGCGCTCACATATGCGGGCGCCTGCTCCCCTCAGAATAAAGCTCGCCGGCCGCAAGGTTCGGCCCATCAAGGGATTCACAACTATGGCTTGGGCGCTCCTCGGCATCGCCGGCATCCTCGAAATCGGATTCGCCTTCTTCATGAAGTCATCGCTAGGCTTTACCCGGCTGATCCCCACTTTGCTGACCGTCGTAACCGGCCTGTCGAGCGTCTTTCTCCTGTCGATGTCGCTCCGCACGCTGCCTGTCGGCACCGGCTACGCGGTCTGGACCGGCATCGGCGCGGCCGGCACCGCGATCCTCGGCATGGTCGCGCTGGGCGACGCCGCTTCACCGATGCGACTCTTCTGCATCGCTCTCATCCTGGCTGGCGTGATCGGCCTCAGGCTGGTTTCGGGCAGCTGATCGTCGTGCCGGGTCGAAACCGATCCGAGCGGGCGCGATATCGTTTAGGGACCGCCGTCGCAAGCTTTAGCTCTTGCTGCATCATCGAAGATGTAGCTTCCGGACGTTTGGTCCGAGCAGTGGTCGATTTGGTCGTTTGCGATGAACCCCGACCACACGATGAGGCCGAGACCGGCGACAAAGACCAGTCCTGCCGCAATTCCAAGCGCCTTGAGAACCCGTCGTTCCATCCCGCCTGACACTTTGGCTCACTCTTCCACCGTCCCGACCCGCCAGGCGTCGGTAGCGGCCCTTGCCTTGTTCTTGCGGCTTGCGCTGGTCAATGTCAATTCGCCGCCGGCACCGGGCAGTTCCTGTCGCAGGGTGCCACCTACGACAGCACTGCACTTGCCGCCTCGGCCAAAGTCCCGTCATTTGCATAGTCAGGCTGGTTGGATAAACTCCACGCTCGGGACCACTATCCAGGAGGGACAGTTCGTGATTTGGCTGATCGTGTTGCCCTTCGCAGGAGTCTTTATCGCCGCCTTGATCATGAAGCGAGGGATCAGACTTTGGATATCCATCGCAATCGCGAGCTTAGCAATATTGGTTGGGGCGACCTGCCTACACACCTTCGCCGTCGAGCCTAGCTCTCGGATTGATGAACAGGAGTGTGTGGGAGCGACGGCGATTGCGTGGCTCATAGCCTTTATTTGGAGTGCTCAATGTGTTGGATTCCTCCTTAAGCTTATCGGCCAAATTCGTGAGGGTAACGTCGACGATGAAGACCGCCATCATATTCGACTGTGAATTTCTTTGCCTGGAAGGCTCGCAACGCAGATTTTGGTGCGCGGCCCACGATCCCGATCCTATCATTGCGCAGATCGGAGCCGTCAAGCTTGGCCTCGAGGGCGAGTTTCCGATCCTCGATACGTATAAATCCTATGTTCGGCCCATCGATCGTTTCGGCAAGCGGTATCCGCTCGGTCCCTATTTCACCAATCTGACCGGCATCACCGAAGAGGATATCGACACCCATGGCGTGGTCTTGGAGGATGCCCTTTCCGGCGTCGACAGCTTCTCGGGCGGCGCCCGGTTTTGGTCGTGGGGCAAGGACGAGCTGAACATGTTGGCCATTAGCTGCTATGTCGCAGGCATTCAGCCCTCCATCCCGGCTCGCCGCTTCGACAACGCCGTCAAGCTTCTCGTCGCTGCGGGCATGCCGATCGAGGATTTGGCAAAGACGCCCAGCAACAAGCTGGCCGACTATTACCAGGTCGAACATCCTCCATTGCGGGGACATGACGGGCTCGACGACGCTCTGTCGATATCATACGCGCTGCAGCATCTGATGAAGATTGGAAAATTGCAGCCCGAGGTTCTCGATCAAATCTGAGGACAGAGAGAGCGTCATGATCCTCCCTACCGCGCAAACTTGCGAGCGCCGGCGACGCAGAGGATGACGGCAACGGTCACTGCGAGCATTGCCCAGGTCACGGGCTCGTGCAGCAGGGTTGCGGCGAGCGCCAGGCCGAAGAACGGCTGGAGCAGCTGCAGTTGTCCGACGGCGGCGATGCCGCCCTGCGACAGGCCGCGATACCAGAAGATGAAGCCGATCAGCATGGAAAACAGCGAGACATAGGCAAGGCCGAGCAGCGCCGGCGCTTCAATGCCCGAGAAGGTCTCCGGCCGATGAAAAAGCGCGACTGCGACCGTCACCGGCAGCGACAACACGAGCGCCCAGGAAATCACCTGCCACCCGCCGAGCGTGCGCGAAAGCCTGCCGCCTTCGGCATAGCCGAGGCCGCAAACGATGACCGCCGCCAGCATCAGCAGATCGCCGACCGGCGAGGCCGTCAGGCCCTGTGTCAATGCGAATCCCGCCACCAGCGCGCTGCCGAGAACGGAAAAGGCCCAGAATGCCGGCTTCGGCCGTTCTCCGCCACGGATCACGCCGAAGATCGCGGTTGCGAGCGGCAGCAGGCCGATGAAGACGATCGAATGGGCTGAGGTGACATGCTGCAGCGCCAACGCCGTCAGCAGGGGGAAACCGACCACGACGCCGAGCGCGACGACGGCCAGGGAGAGAATATCACCTCGGCTCGGCCGCTTCTCTCTGAAAGCGATCAGCAGGCCGAGGGCGAGGAAGCCGGCGATCGCCGCGCGCGCCACGGTGAGGAAGACGGGATCGAACTGCATCACCGCCACGCGTGTCGCCGGCAGCGATCCGCTGAAGATCACCACCCCGATAAAACCATTGATCCATCCCGATGCCATGCGGTCCATGATGCGCTGCACTCCTTCATTCTCTCACTCTTATCGGCCAACACGGATGGCCATGACAGTGACAGTCTGATACGATTTTGCGAAACTGTAATGGTTCAGAAAGCAATACAGATGAGCGAAGGACGCACACGCGTAGAGATGGTCGTCGCGACGATCAGGCAGCGCATCGCCGGGCGCAGCCTGACGCCGGGCGCAAGGCTACCTTCCGTCCGAGGGCTGGCTGCGACGTTGAAGCTCTCGACTTCGACCGTCGTCGACGCTTACGAACGCTTGATCGCCGAAGGCGCGATCCTGGCGAGACCAGGCTCGGGATTCTACGTCGCCAACCAGGTAGCGCCCTTTGCGCTTGCCGAGGCCGGGCCGAAGCTCGACCGCGCGGTCGACCCGTTCTGGATATCGCGGCAATCGCTGGAGGCCGGCGAAGCCGACCTGAAGCCCGGCTGCGGCTGGCTGCCGCCCTCCTGGCTGCCGGGGGACGGCATGCGCCGCGGGCTCAGAACACTTTCGCGCGCTGACGGGCCGGCGCTTGCCGACTACGGCTCGCCGCTCGGCCTGCCGCAACTGCGCCAGCTGATTTCCCGCCGCATGGGCGAACGGGGGATCGAAGCCTCCCCGGATCAAATCATGCTGGCCGATTCCGGCACGCAGGCAATCGATCTGCTCTGCCGTTTTCTGTTGGAACCCGGCGACACGGTGCTGGTCGACGATCCCTGCTATTTCAATTTCCATGCATTGCTGCGCGCCCATCGGGCAAAGATCGTCAGCGTGCCCTACACCGCGTCCGGTCCCGACATCGAGCTGTTTGCGCAAGTCGTCGCCGATGAGCGTCCGCGGCTCTACATCACCAACTCCGCCATCCACAATCCGACCGGCGCAACCTTGTCTCCTGTTACGGCTCACCGGGTTCTAAAACTCGCCGACCAGTTCGACCTGACCATCATCGAGGACGATATCTTTGCCGATTTCGAGCACACGCCAGCACCCCGCCTCGCTGCCTTCGACGGGCTCGAGCGCGTCATCCACATCGGCAGCTTCTCGAAAACCCTGTCGGCCTCGGCCCGCTGCGGTTTCGTCGTGGCGAAACCGGAATGGATCGACGGCCTGACAGACCTGAAGATCGCCACCTCCTTCGGCGGCGGCCGGCTGACAGCGGAACTGGTGCTGAACGTCTTGAGCGACGGCAGCTATCGCAAACACATGGAGACGCTCAGACACCGGCTCTCCCGAGCGATGAGCGAGGTCTCGGCCAAGCTGAGGAGCTTAGGGATAACGCCCTGGCTGGAGCCCCAGGCTGGAATGTTCCTCTGGTGCTTGCTGCCCGACGGCATCGATGCGGCTGATGTGGCACGGGCCGCATTGGAAAAGAGGATCGTTCTGGCTCCTGGAAACGCATTCAGCCTGTCGCAATCGGCAACGAATTTCATGCGCTTCAACGTGTCACAAACGCTCGATCCGCGCGTCTTCGAGGCGCTGAGCCATGTGCTGGCAAGAAGAGGATAATGGAACGGGACCGGATCGCCCTTATCTCGCAGCGCACAGGCTCTTATTGATAGGCAGGACATCCTCCAACGCTTGACTGGCGCGGCATTGACCAACGTCCCTCATCCTGAGGCGCGTAGCCCGGAGGGCGAAGCCTCGAAGGACACGCCGCAACGCTCCTCCTTGCATGCATCAACGCCAGCGCACCCGCCTCGCCCTTCGAGGCCCCTGCGGGGCGCCTCAGGATGAGGCTCTCTTGGGCGCCGCCCAACAACCATCAAAACGACCGATGGACCGCCTTGTCGTTGGCAAGGCGCGTCACGCAGCCTTCGAGTTTGGCGAGCAGCAGATCGAAGTCGAGCGGCTTCGTCAGATAGTCCGCCGCTCCGCCGCGCAGGCCGGCTAGCGTGTTTTCCCGGTCGGTCAGTGCCGTCAGCAGGATGAAGGGGATGTTGGAAAGCTCGGGGTGGTTGATCTGAATTTCCGCCAGAAGCTGGTGCCCATCCATCACAGGCATCGAAATGTCGCTGATGACGATATCGGGCCACTTCGACAGGATCATTTCCAGTCCCTCGGCGCCGTTCGATGCCTCGAGCGTCTTGTAGCCGGCTTCGCTCAATTCTTCGACGAGGAGGTTCCGGATCTCGACTTCGTCTTCTATGCACAGGACTGTAACCATGAGCTCTTCCTTAAGCTGCGACTTGTTGATCCGACAATAGAAACTCTATTGGCAGAAGAATGGTGAATGTTGTGCCTTTGCCGAGCTCGCTCGTCACCTCGACGGTGCCGCCATGCAGTTCGACGACCTGCTTGACGACGTTGAGGCCGATGCCGGTTCCGGCAATGCCCGTCGCGCTGCGGGCGCGATAATAGGGCTGGAAAAGCTTCGGCAGATCCTCCGCATCCATGCCGATACCACTGTCGGAGATGGCGATCTCCACCGTTTTCTCGTCGGCCCGGGCGCGAACATGAATGTCAGGCGCGTTGGGCGAATATTTGACGGCGTTCGAAATCAGGTTGGTGAAGACCTGTTCCATGGCGCTGCGGTCGAACGTCAATATGTCAGGTATGGGCTCGAGATCGAGATGGAACACATGCGAGCGGCTGAGGTGGCGCTGCCTGTCGCAGCAGCTGACGAGCAGGGCTTTCAGATCGCCTTCGCTGCGCTTTAGTGTGATCTGTCCGGTTTCGAGCCGGCCGCTGGCGAGAATACTCTCCATCAGATCCACCATGCGCACGACCGCACTGCGGATCACGCCGGCTTTTTCGTGAACGTAATCACCGCTGACGTTGGTCGTCGAGCGGCAGAGCCGCTGGGCAGCGGCGTCGATGATGGCGAGCGGCGTGCGAAACTCGTGCGAGGCCATGGCGACGAACTGCCGCTGAAGCGCATTCACCTGCCGTTCGTGCACCAGCAGGCGGTCCAGTTCCTCTCTCTGCCTTTCGATCTCGGCCGTTCGATCGGCCACCATCTCTTCCAGATGGTCGCGGTGGTGGGTGAGCTGCGCCTGGCTGTCCAGCAGGGTCAGCGAGGTGCGATGCAGACCTCGTCCGAGCCAGAACACGACGGTGATCAGCAGCCCCAGGCAGCCGAGCCCCGCCGGCGCGATCTGCTGCAGCAGCATGAAGCCGGGCCGGATAGGCGGCCACACGAAATAGCCGATCGTGCCGCCGTCATGGGACGACACAGGCACTTGCGCCCGCTCGTCCTCACCTTTCGAAGGCGCGAAATTCAAGCCTTCGAGCAGCGCATGATGCGCGATACTTTCGGCGGTCTTTCCATCGATGAACTTGACCGAGATGGCGATGAATTCCTGGCCCGCCTCGATCTGCATCCTGGCCGAGCTCGGCAGAATGGGACGCGCGCTTGTTATCGCCGGCCTGTTGCCGATCATGATCGTCCGAACCGTGGCCAGTTGACCAAGCGCTTCGGCGCCCGGTTTTACAGCCCGCTCGACGAGAGCGGCGCGCATCTCTCCGGCAAGAGCGGTCATTTCATGGCCGTCGTCGTCACCGAGCCGCGGCGGCATGGCATCCGCGCCGTCGCGGAACGCAAACATCAGGCGATTGGTATCGTCGAAGATATAGGTTCTGTCGTGCCCGAAATACTGGCTCGTCCACCGACCGACATTGTCGAGCAGCCATTCATGGTTCCGCTGCTTGGCATAGAGGAAGGCGTCATCCCATTTGGTGACGCTTTCCTGTTCCCGGGGAAGTGCCGCGATCTGCTCTTCCAATCCTTGGCGGACGAAGTCGGCCTGCCGGCGCAACGAGAGATCATCGACCTTCACCGCGGCGAGCCACGCAAATCCGCACAGCAACGCAGCCGCCGCGCAGGTGAGCGTCACCAAGACGAATGTGATGTGGGATGTGAGCCCGACCTTCAATATCTGCAACCTTTTGATGGCGCCTGCTGCCGAGAAATTGACACGCAAAGGTTGACGGACCATGAATTATGCGCTCCCGTGAAGGTCTGCGGCAGGTCCCCATAGGCATCGCAATCGTTGAAGGAGAAGCACGTGGATGCAGCAGCATCGTCGGACACCTCAGGCATCAGGATCGAGCCGATCGCTACCGCCCATATCGACAGCTTTCATCATGCGCTCGACGTTGTCGCGCGGGAGAAAAAATACCTGTCCATGCTGGAAGCGACTCCGCTGCCGCAGACGCGTGAATTCGTGATGGGCATGATTGCGAAACGCAATCCGCAATTCGTTGCCACCGCTCAAGACAAGGTCGTCGGTTGGTGCGATATCAGCCGGCATTTCTTCCCGTCGCACGCCCATCGCGGAAACCTCGGAATGGGAATCCTCCCAGCTTATCGGGGCAAAGGTCTCGGACGCATGTTGATCGAGACCACATTGAGAGCGGCGCAGAAAAGCGGGTTTGCCAGGGTTGAACTCGATGTTTATGAAGACAACGCCCGTGCTATCGCTCTCTACGAAAAGATGGGATTTGCCCGCGAAGGCATCGTCCGACATGCGGCACGCATCGACGGTCAGTTCATCGATGCGATCAGCATGGCGCTTTAGTTCGACGAGCGCGGCGCGGCATAGATCCAGGTATCGCCGAGAATTTTTGAACGAGTCCAGCTGACTCCCGTGCCCCGGATGTTCATCATTTTCACCGGGAGTTGGAACAAATGCTCTTTCACGCGATTAGTCCCATGCGAATGCGCCGCCATGCATCGGGCTCAGCGAGGAGGCAGCCATACACTTCACCCGCCGGCAATTTGCAGCGCTTGCAGCCGTAGTTTTCCTACCAGGGATGCCACGCGCAGCAGACGAGGAGAACGCCCTCTTCTGGCGCGCCAAATCCCCCGCGAATGACCATGTACTTTTTGGCTACGTGCGCATCCGCGCCGACGCTTTTCCTGACATCGTTACCGAGGGAAAACGCCTGATCGATCAATCGAAGAAGGTGCTGATCGACGTCAATCCCAGCCTTATCCTGTCTACTACCAAGTTCAAGAACAGCGATATCACGCCGGTCTTGTCAGGTTTGACGCCATCCGGTCAGGACGAGTTCAAGACAATCCTTTCGACATCCCCGGCAAAGGGAGCGATCGCAAAGCTTTCCGGTTTCGAGGCGAGCCTGCTCCTCATCGGCGAAGGACAACATGCCTTCGCCCCAGACGCGCCGAGCATCGGCCTGGCGCTTGCGAAGTATGGCGCATCGATCGGGCGCGATGTGGAGACGCTTGCCGCCGACGGGGAAATGCAGGCCATGCAGAAGCCATTGACGCTCGAAACGGTCAATTCGGTCGGCCCCGCCTCGATCATCTACCTTCTCGAGCTGCGCCGCCGGATCGGACCGATCGGCGCCTATTTCGACGAGCTGTACAAGGCTCGAAAAAGTGGTGAGATTGCAAGCATCGGAGAGGAAATCACCGCCAGAGGCATCGTGACGCCCACCGACCTCATCGATGCGGACAAGTTGCGCGCGCTTCTGATCGAGCGGATCACAAATCTGCCGGCAGGCACCAACGCTTTCGTCATCCTGCCGATAGGCCTTTTGAACGGTCCTTACAGCATTCTCAGCGAACTCCGCTCCCGCGGAGCAGAGGTGTCAGCAATCGGCTGAACCCGGTCTTGAGCAATTCCGGGGATCGCGACATGAATGCCCAGGCTCCTTTCGCCCGGCCACTCTCCTATCGGGCGAAAGCCTCGAACGGATTGTCGTGTGTCAGGCGCACCAGGGTGTCGTCGTCTATGCCCCGCCGTTTCAACTCGGGCAGCAAAACCGTGGAAAGATGCGTATACGGTTTGGGTATCCCGCCCATCGGCTGCGCCGGATCGAACCAGCCGCGGTCATGGCTCAACAACAAGCGATCGCCGCAGCCCGCCTCCAGCGCCTTGATCACCAGCTCCGCCACCTCGTTGTCCCCGCTCCGGCCGACATGGTCATATTCGATCCAGGCGCCTCGCTCAGCGACGGCGACATTAAGGGCGAAGTCCGCTTCTTCCTGCGTGTGGATGGAGATGAACCTGTCGGCCTTGTAGCCTTCCGCCTCGATGACATCGAGTTGGTCCATGACGACTCGTCCCCTGATCGTATGACTGCCGATGACGGCGTCCGTCTGGGCCGCGGCGCGTGCGGCTGCCCGCAGGATTTTCGTCTCAAGCGCCGTCATGCCGTCATCGCCGGCGCTGAGCTTGATCCAGCCCGCCTGGAACCCGGTTTCGTCGATCTGCTCCGTCAGCTCGCGAAGCATCCACGCCTCCAGCTCTTTCTCGGAAGCCTGGCGGACCCATTCGGGAATCCAGGGTTCACGGTAATTGCCGGTGGGCACGACGATCGGAAAATCCGTCGCGAGCGACACGGCAAGATCGATATCCGCACGGCGTCCAACGCCGCCCGTCGAGCATTCGACCAGTGCCGTCACCCCGAGCTTCTTGATCCGCTCGATTTCGGGGGCCATCAGACGGACGACGTCGTCGATGTCTGCCTCGGCATAACCGGGCTGGTCCGGCGTCCTGAGGTCGACGAAAACGTGCTCGTGCGGGAGGATCATCCCAAGTTCGGATTTGCTCTTAGGCCCGAGCGTGGTGCGCAGATATTTCAAAATCTCTCCCCCGCGATCATACCGGCTTTGCGTAAAGACCTCGACCGACACTGCCGCGAAAGTAGCTCGTCACGTACCGAAATCAATCTCCCACTCGGTTAAAATTCCAACAACTTGACCCCTTGATATCGACTTCCAACTTGACGCCCGAATTGCTGGCGAGCTGACTGTCGCCCGGGAGAGATATGTCGTATCGGCCTCTTCGGCGTCGCATCGGCTACTTCCCTTTCCCCTCCTTGCCCTGCGCCGGCCGGCTGATCGCGCGGATCTTGCCGCTGCCGCCGCCACCGCAGAAGAAGCAGTCGCCGCCGTCGGATTCGAGGCCGGAGACGCCGGTACCCTCGGGCATATCAAGCCGCTCCAGCACCTCCCCGGTTTCAGGATCGATGCGCCTGACGTCGCTGTCATCGCCCTCCCAGGTGCCGTGCCAGAGCTGGCCGTCGACCCAGGTGACGCCTGTCACGACGCGGTTGGATTCGATGGTGCGGAGGATCTTGCCGGTTTCCGGGTCGATCTGGTGTATCCTGCGGCCGCGGTGCTGGCCGACCCAGAGCGAGCCTTCGGCCCAAGCAAGGCCGGAATCGCCGCCATTGCCGGGCGCCGGGATGGTGGAAAGGATGCGGCCGGTCTTCGGATCGATCTTGTGAATGACATCCTCGGCGATCTGATAGAGGAACTCGCCGTCGAAAGCCGTTCCGGCATGGGACGCAACCTCGATCGAGCGCACCACCTCGCCGCTTGCGGGATCGAGCGCGTTCAGCCTGTCGCCCGAGGCGAACCAGACGTGCTCACCATCGAAGGTGACGCCGTTGACGCGCTCGGCGCCGGGAAAGGGTCCATATTCACGGATGATCGTCGCTGCCGATTTTTTCATCTCTTCCATCCTGTTCGCCCGTCGGGCCATCTTCATCAGTCAGGCCATACTAATCGCTTGGCAAAGGTCCCGGGAGTAACAAGACCGTCGGGAAACCGGGCAGCGGCGGGCTCATCCAACGCCGCGCCCGCCCGCGCCCGAAGGATTGCACCTTGCCCTCCCCGGCAAGCGAATCCAGCGCCCGCTGCACGGTGCGCGGGCTGGCGCCGAGCGCGATCGCCAGCGCCGAGCTCGACCAGGCCTCGCCATCGGCGAGAAAGGCAAGCACCGCCCCATGCTGGCCTTCGACGAGCGGCGCCAGCACGGCAGTCTCGCCGGCGCGCCGCGGCGAAAGCGCAAAGCCGCGTTTCGTCGCCGAGACCTCCGCCAGTCCCCGCAGTTCGGCACGCAGCCGGCCGATCTCGACGCGCAGCCGGGCACGATGCGATTCATCGGCATGTTTGCCGCGGAAGGCGCGCGCGATGAGCGTGCCGCGTGCCACATCCGCCGGCCAAGCTTCGGCAAGCGTCCGGGCGAGCGTGAAGAGCACCGGCCGCGTTGCCAGCGACACCGAAAGCTGATCGTCGCGCACGACATGGCGGCAGGCATCGACAACGAGCGTGCCCGAACCCAGCAGCTTTTCCACCTCCTCGAGCAGCAGCGGGCTTTCCCGCCAGCGCGAGATCAACCGCGCCACCGGCGCGCTGAGCACCTGGGCGGCATTTTCCACCTCCGCCGTCAATACCGGCATACCGGCCTCGCGCGCCGCCTGCCTCGCCCGGTCAAGCGCCGCACGCGCCGCTTTCGTCTGCAGGCGCCGGATCGCGATGCCCGTGACCACCAGCTCATGAGCGGCCCTTGCCGCCGGCGGCAGTGGCGTCGGGTCGAGTGTTTCGAGCGCCCGCTCGGCCTCGTCGAGCCGGCCGATCAGCACCAGCCGGCGAAGCTCGACATTCCTGGCATGGGCGGCATTGACCCTGTCGCCATGCGCTTCGAGCACCTTGCGCGCCGCCTCCAGCGCTTTGGGCGGCCAGGTGAGATCACGCGAGACCAGTGCGATCTCGGCCTCGGCGACCACGCAGCGGGCTCGCGCCACCGCCTCCCGCGGGCCGAAAGCACGCGCCGCACTCTTCAGCAGCGCCTTGGCGCGGACGAGATCGCCGAGCTGCGCCATCGCAATGCCGCGCAGCGCCAGCGCCGGCGCATCGTCGCGCAGCGCCACCCGCTTCAGCGCGCCGAGCGCGTCTCCCACTGCCAGCGCCCGCGCAGCTGCCGTGATCAGCGAGTCCATTCAAATCCCGTCACACTTGTCACTCCCACCATTTCCCCACCCGGCCTTAGATTTGTCGTCGACCGGCAAGCAAGCCTGCGCCGGATGCTACGACGAGAGACGGGCAAAGGAGAAGACCCATGACGACAGAGCTGAACGCAACACGGCAGCAATGGCTGGCGGCTCGCCTCGATCTGCTCGAAGAGGAAAAGGAACTGACCCGGCAGAGCGACGTGCTGGCGATCAAGCGCCAGCAATTGCCGCGTGTGAGGATCGACAAACAATATCGCTTCGACACCGACGGCGGCAACATCTCGCTGAAAGACCTCTTCGGCGGGCGCTCGCAGCTGCTCGTTTATCACTTCATGTTCGGGCCGGATTATACCGCGGGATGCCCGTCCTGCTCCTCGATCGCCGATGGCTTCAACGGCTTCTTCGTTCACCTGGAAAACCACGACGTCGCCTTTTGGGCGGTCTCGCGCGCGCCGCTCGCAAAGCTCGAAGCATTCAAGCGACGGATGGACTGGAGCTTTCCCTGGGCCTCCTCCTTCGGCAGCGATTTCAACGGCGATTTCAGCGTCTGGTTCTCTGCCGAGCAGCAGCACCAGGGCGAGGTAGACTATAATTACCGCCGTGAACCGCCCGCCCCCGAACCGCTCACAGGCAGGACTGTCCAGGAATGGCAGCCGGGCGACAGCGAGGCGCCGATCACTCAGATCGCCGCCATGACCGGCACCGATGTCCCAACCTATACCCGCGACCGGCCGGGTGTCAGCGCCTTCGAGCTCATCGATGGCGCCGTCTACCACAGCTATTCCAGCTATGCGCGCGGGCTGGACGGGTTATGGGGCATGTACCAATGGCTCGACCGCACCCCCAAGGGTCGCAACGAAACCGGCATCTGGTGGCGCCACCACGACCGATACGGCAAGGAGTGACGCCGATGCTGCTTTCCGCCCACACTCCAAAGAGAGCCGACGGCAACGCCGCTCTCAACGCCGCCGAATGGCTCTCGCTGGCCGCCGCAGCAGACGGATCAGTTGCTAAGCCGAGCCGTCGCATGGCTAGCCCAGGCGACCAAATCGCCGGCCGCGTAGCCGATTGGCTGTCGCTCGCAGCCGCTCCGACATTCGCGATCATGGCGGTGCTGACAGCCACGACCGGCAGCGCCGACATGATCTGCATGACGACGCCGGATGCCTTCCCGATCGGCGGAATGCTGCCCATGTACCTGCTGATGAGCGGCTTCCACCTGGCGCCCTGGCTGCGGCTCGCCGCCGGCTGGCGAGGCCTGAGTCGTTAGTGACGTGCTAAATGCCGCCACATCTCTCCTCCGTCATTCCTGTGCCCGTCACAGGAATGACGGAGATTGGGATGGCATTCTCGCCAAACTTTCTGCTGACGAGTCATGGCGGGGCGATAGCTTCCCCGCTAAGCAGCACTCCGCTCAGCCTCCGGTATTATCTCCCTGCCGACACGCCCAAGTTCACGCCCTCACCTCGATAAAGTCGATCGGCCCACCGGCAATTTCGTCATCGAACACCGCGCAGGAAAGCTTGCCGCCGAAGACGCAGCCGCTGTCGATGTTGGTGCGGTTTCCAGTTGTCACCGGGTTGGACAGCGACGGCGTATGGCCGTGGACCAGGTGCTTGCCCCAATAGATGCTTGACTCACCGGGAGGGAACCGTAGCCAGAGAAGATCGCGCTTGGTCTGCCGTTCCAGCGGAAATTCCGGAACAACGCCGGCATGGACAAAGATGCGATATCGATCGACATGCATGAGGGGACGATCGGCAGCCCATTGCAAATGCTGAGGCAGAACCCTGCCGTCATAGGACATTTCGGTTTCGAGTCCGCCGTTGCTGATCCACACGTCTCTGCTGTCGCTGTCGGCATAGGCAGCGATCATCATGTCCTCATGATTGCCTTTCAGGCAAATCCATCGCCACGGGTCCGATGGACCGGCGATGATCCGGTCGAGGACACTTTTGCTGTCAGGCCCGCGATCGACATAGTCGCCAACGAAGACGACGGTCCCTTCAGACGCATAAGTCTCGATCCGATCGATCATCCTGTTCAGCGGATCGATACAGCCGTGGATATCACCTATGGCGAATGTGTAGCGCATGTTTCAAGCTTCTCGGTTGCAATGCGACGGCCCGCAGCCAAGGATGAGAAGACGCGCCAGGACTTTGTGCGGAGGCTCACGCCGCTCGCCGTCCGCCGCATCATAGCAAACGAAAGCCCGCCGCCATCGCGAAAACCGACTCGTTCTCCAGCATTTATGGCCATTGGCTCTCCTTCCGCTTGAATTCGGATATGATCATCGCACCAACCATCGAAGATGCCGATCCGCAGAGGGGTGCGACCTTGCATTGCGCGATCGCCAACGGCTATGCCTTCATCCCATGAAAAAATACGGACGAACCTATCACCTACCGATTTCGCCCGGAGCGACAAGCGACGACAAGGTCATGACGAAGCTTGACGGGCTGATGATCGCCGATCTTGTCATCACCGTGAAAATGGATGGTTAGAACACGACCATTCATCGGGGTGGGTCTCACGCCCGCAGTCCCGACAGCCGTTATCATTCGTCGCGTGATTGGCTTAAAGCCTTTGCCGCCGGCATCAGCCCGCAACTGGTACATGGCGAACGCATCGTCGGCGAGAACCTCTATGCCCAGCACTCGATCGGCTATGATGACCTGCCGTCGTACTTCCTCGGCTTTGCATGGATTAGCGACGATGAGGTCCAATCCTGGGATCTGACTCTGGCCCGATTCGAAGAACTGGGCATCGATCCGGTGTCGACACTATATCGGGGACCATACAAAGCCGGTCTGTTCGAGGATATTGCGGCCTCGCTGGATAGGACCAAGCAGGAGGGTTTTGTCGTTCGTATCACTGATGGATTCCTGGAAGCCGAAATGCCGGTTCGGATGGGCAAGTATGTGCGGGACAACCACATTCAGAGTGAAACGCATTGGATGCAGTCGGAACTCATCCCCAATCGCTTGGCAAATTCCTGACGGACGAGAGCTGTGCATTCAAAGCCAACTCGGTCTGCCATTCCGTCTGATCCGATCCCATGCAGATCCGCCGTGCCCTTCCGGTTCCGATTGTCTTCCGGCCCAAAACTGTGCGATGACCCATCGACCCCAGACACAACGGATCAAGGTGCGGCATCGGTATGAAGAAGATCGGTTTCCTCTCGTTCGGGCACTGGACGCCCTCACCCCAATCGCAGACGCGCTCGGCCGGCGACGCGCTGCTGCAGTCGATCGACCTTGCCGTCGCGGCCGAGGAACTCGGCGCCGACGGAGCGTATTTTCGCGTTCATCATTTTGCCCGCCAGCTGGCCGCACCCTTCCCGCTGCTATCAGCGGTCGGCGCGAGAACCAATCGGATCGAGATCGGCACTGCCGTCATCGACATGCGCTACGAAAACCCGCTTTATATGGCCGAGGATGCCGGCGCGGCCGACCTCATTGCCGGCGGCCGCCTGCAGCTCGGCATCAGCCGCGGTTCGCCCGAACAGGTGATCGATGGCTGGCGGCATTTCGGCTATGCCCCGCCCGAAGGCCAGAGCGAGGCCGACATGGCCCGCCACCATGCCGAAGTCTTCCTCGAAGTGCTGCGCGGTGAAGGGTTTGCCAAGCCGAACCCGCGGCCGATGTTTCCCAATCCGCCCGGCCTGCTGCGCCTCGAGCCACATTCCGAGGGCCTGCGCGAGCGGATATGGTGGGGCGCGAGCTCGAATGCCACCGCCGTCTGGGCAGCCAAGCTCGGCATGAACCTGCAGAGTTCGACGCTGAAGGACGATGAGACGGGAGAGCCCTTCCACGTCCAGCAGGCCGACCAGATCCGGGCATACCGCGAGGCCTGGAAAGAAGCGGGCCACACGCGCCAGCCACGCATCTCGGTCAGCCGCAGCATCTTCGCGCTGGTCGACGACCGCGACCGCGCCTATTTCGGCTACGGCAACGACGAGGGCGACAAGATCGGCTTCATCGATGAGAAGACCCGGGCGATCTTCGGTCGGAGCTATGCGGCCGAACCCGATGCCCTGATCAAGCAACTCGCCGAAGACGAGGCGATCGCCGAGGCTGACACGCTGCTGCTCACCGTGCCCAACCAGCTCGGCGTCGAATATAACGCCCACGTCATCGAAGCGATCCTGACCCACGTCGCGCCGGCGATGGGTTGGCGCTGACGCGCTGTCATTGCTGCCGGGCTCTCAAACCCGCGGATATCTCGCACGGAATTCGCGAGGACTGCAGCCCTCACGTTCGTGAAAGACCCGCGAAAAATAAAACGGGTCATCCAAGCCGATCATCGCGGCCACCGTTTCGATCTTTTCGTCGGTGGTTGCCAATAGCTGTTTGGCATGATCCATGCGCGCCCGAAGCTGAAATGCTTTGGGAGGCAGTCCAGTTTCGAGCGTGAACCGCCTGCGCAGCGTGGCCGGAGACATGCCATGCTCGGCGGCAAAGGCTGCAAGGTCCAACGGTTGCATCGCCCGCCGCCGTAGCGTTTCCACGATGTCGGCCATATCTAGCCTTTCCTGGCGTCGATCGGCCGCGCCGCTTGCCTGTCTGGCGGCGGATATGACGATGCGATGCAGCATCAATGCCGCCGAGGCCTGCCCGAGGTTGGTGTCGTCAAGCAGATCGGCATGAAGTTTGCCGAAAAGCCGCATCACCTCGTCGAGATGATGCAGGGCGACGACCGGATGTCGCTCGGTCATGATCCTCAGCCTCACGAAGTCTCGCGTGAACGACCCTTCGAAAAGCGCCCAGCGCTCGTCCCAGCCGCCTTCGTCGGGGCCATAGGAATGCACGCGGTTCGGAAACAGCCAGAACAATGCAGGTCCGGTCAGGCTCATGCGGCCGGTGGCGGCCGTTTCCAGCCAGCCCTGCCCTCGCTCCACCAGCACGACGGCGAAACTCGGCAGTTTCCGGTCCGTCACCGCACGCCGGGCATGCTGCCTGCCGCTGCCGGTGACTGCCAGTCCGCCGGCTGCGCCGAGCGGCGTTCTATAGATGGCTTCGGCGTCTCTCATGGTGAGCGAAAAGTCCAGCTATCAATTTCCTCTATGTCGGTTGGTATGCCGGATCAGGTAATTGATGGCAAGTCAACTCAAGCGACGGAGGAGTGAAATGTCAATTGCTGCGGAGGTCATACAAGCTCGCAAGATGGATTTGCCTCTTGCCGCAAACGGCAGAACCTTGCCCGTTGAGCGGATCGGTTGGCTCGCGCCGACCGATCCCGGCATCGGCATCGACGCCATCCGCCGCCGCTACCAGGACGATGGCTATGTCTGGCTGAAAGGCCTTCTCCCGCGGGCCGATGTGATCGATTTTCGCCGCTGGGTTTTCGAACATCTCGCCGAAACCGGGCTGGTCGATCCCGGCAGCGATTTTTCTCTGGGCATCGCGTCTGCCGGCGGCTTCGACAGGAGCCTTGGGGACAGGCGCCTGATGTCCCTCGTCCGCTCAGCCGCCTATGAAGGTTTCTGTGCGCAACCGCCGCTCGCCCGCTTCATGGACGATTTCCTGCAGGGCATCTCCTATCTCCACAAGCGCAAGCTCATGCGTTTCATCCAGCCGGGAACGCCGACGGCCACGCCGGCCCACTATGATCTCGTCTATCTCCGCGGCGGCACCAGCCGCCTGGTGACGGCCTGGATTCCGATCGGCGACATCCCCGCCGAGATGGGCGGCCTGGTCTATCTCGAAGGCTCGCACGCGCTGGGCGTCAAGATGGAGGCCGAGTTCCAGGCAGCAAGCGGCGATCTTTCTGCAGAAGAGCGGATCAGTGCCTATAACCGCCACATGGCGGAAGGCGGCTGGATCTCGAAGGATCTACCCGATATGGCGGAGCGCTTCGACACCCGCTGGCTCGCCGCCGATTATGAGGCCGGCGACGTGGTGCTTCACTCGCCCTACATGATCCACGCCTCGACCACCAACCAGGACCGCACCCGGCGGCTGCGCCTCTCCACCGACATCAGATATCAGAATGTCGACGACGAGATCGACGTCCGATGGAACAACCATTGGAGTCTCGGCGATATGCTGTAGCTTAGTTCGACTGCCTCATTCGGCACAACCCCGGCTCTGGCTGCATGTCATCCGGTATAGGCGACCGCGCAACTGACGCGGAAAGCGAGGCGCAAAACGCCGGCCGCCGACACAGAAGCGAAGTGCTCGGACCTTACTGCCGTGTTGGACGTTGATGCTCCGAACCTTGAATCGGTCGCATGACTGACCGAGTTATGCCGTAGCCGAACCGCTCGAGTTGCCTGATGCCGCGTACGAACCTGAACGATATCCTGATCTTCATGGCCGTCGTCGATGCCGGAAGCTTTATCGCCGGCGGCCAAGCCCTGGGCCTGTCGCGTTCAGCGGCAGGCAAGGCTGTCATCCGCCTGGAAGACCGGCTCGGCGCGCGTCTGCTCAACCGCACGACGAGAACGTTGAACCTGACCGACGAAGGCCGGATGTTTTACGAGCGCGGGCTGCAGATCCTTGCATTGGTCGACGAGGCGGAGGCGAGCGTTGCGGGGCAGAACAGCACGCCGCGAGGCGTTCTCCGGCTGACCGTTCCCGATGCCTTCGGGCGGCTTGTCGTGCTGCCTTTGCTTGAAAAATATCTTCAGGCCTGGCCCGACATCCAGGTCGAAGTGAGCTTCACCGATCGCCTGGCCGACATCGTCGAGGAAGGCTTCGATCTGGCGATCCGGATCGGCGCGACGGCGACGGACACCCGCCTGGTCTCACGCGTGATCGCCACCTATAAGGCGCGGCTCTGCGCCTCGTCGGCCTACCTTGCCGAGCGCGGCGAGCCCCGCGATATCGACGATCTCGCGGTCCATGACTGCCTGATCTTCGCCGGCCGCAATCAAAGGCAGGGCTGGCGCTTTCGCGGGGAAGGCGGTTCCTGGATCAAGGCGCAGGACCGCAGCCGCTTGAGGCTCGACAGCGCAGAGGCGATCCGCGACGCCGCCCTGGCGGGACTGGGCATCGCGCTGCTTCCCGATTTTCTCGTCGCCGACGATCTCGTCACCGGCCGCCTCCGGCAGATCCTGCCCGACCTCGAAACCGACGACGTAAAGATCGTCACGCTCTATCCCGACAAGCGCCTGCTGGAACCGCGTGTCCGACGCTTCATCGATCTGATGGTCGAGGAGCTTGGAGACCAGAGCGAGGCACGCAACCGCGACGCTAGGTCTGGGTGATAGGCTTGTCGAAGCCGCGGAAGCTCTTCAGCGCCAGGGGAAAGAGGGTTGCGGCGAGATAGGCGAGCCCGGTGAGCGAGAGCGCCGCGGCGAGGCCGATCGTGCTGATCAGGGCGCCGCCGACGAGGCCGCCGAAGGGGATGAGCGCGAAGCAGAGGGCGGCGTTCATCGCAGTGACGCGGCCGGTCAGCGGCTTGGGGATGCGCTCGAAGATCACCGCCGACAGGATCGGATTGAGGAAGCCCGAGGCAAATCCTGCGATTGCCAGGGTGAGGAAGATGATGGGGAGTGACGCATCCAGCGCAATAACGAGAAAGCGCGGAAATCCGGTCAGCAGGAAGGCGACGGTATAAACCATCAGGCGCGGCATCCGCTCGCCGATCGCAGCGGCAATCGCAGCACCCGCGATCGAGGCGCCGGTGAAGGCCGAAAACATCGCCCCCAGCAATTCCGGGCCATGGCCTGAGCTCCGCGTCCAGACGGGCAGCAGCACCGCGTGATAAGCCTGGTCCAGCAGGTTAGTGGTCGCCACCATGATGACAATGCTGACGAGCACCGCGTCGCCGCGCAGAAAGCGCCAGCCTTCCCTGAGATCGCCGAGATAGGAGGACATCCCGCCCGGCCGGGCCTCGGGCATGCAGCGCAGCTCGGGGACGCGCCGCAATCCGGGGATGCCTACTCCCACAATCAGCGCAGCGGCGGCGAAGGTGACGGCATTGACCACCAGCGCTTGGCCCGGGCCGATCAGGCCGATCAGCGCGCCGGCGCCGGCCGCACCCGCCGTCGAGGCCAGCCGCTCGATGGCACCAACGAGGCCTGTCACCCGCTCGAGCGGCACCGCCGCCAATTCGGCAATATCAGGCACCATCGCCTGTTTGGCAGCATCGGATGGACCGCGCAGCACACCCATGGCAAAGACGACAGGCAGCAGCAGCGACATATCAAGCAGGCCGAGCCAATCGAGCAGCGGCACCAGCATCACCACGGCCACCGAGGCGGTGTCGCAGACGACAGCGATGCGTTTCGGGCCGACGCGGTCGATCAGCGGCCCACTGAGCGCCTTGGCGGCGACATAGGGGAGCATCTCCATCATCGCTGTCAGCCCGGTTAAAACGGGGCTGCCCGTCGCGCTCAGCACCAACCAGGGAATAGCGATGGTCGACAGCCGCGTGCCGGAAAGCGAAAGCGTCTCGGCCGCGGCAAGCGCCAGGAATGGCCCACCCTTCCTCATGACCCATCATCTTCCTCGCGATGCGGGAGCCGGCCCGGATAGGGAAAGGCGTGCAGCATGATCGAGAAGGGAACCATATCCGGGGGTGCCAGCTCCCCCAAAGGCGGAGCCACCCGCATCGCTTCGAGAATGGTATCGGTCAACTTGGTCAGGGCTTCGGCCTGTTCCGCCGTCATCGGGATGATGATGTCGCTGGCCGTGCTCGCCTTGCGCCATTCCACCGGCAGCTCGGCATATTCCTCCAGCGCCTGCTGCATCTGGCCGACCTGCAGAGAGAGTATCGCCTGGTTGAAGGCGAGATCGAGATCCAGCGCTTCGCCCTCAACCTCGCTTGCCGGCACCGAGGTGAGCTCGTGGCTGGCACGCCACCAGCGGTCGCGCCGCGAAGCATGCGGCGCTTCCTCGATGAAGCCGTACTGGGCGAGCTGACGCAGGTGATAGCTGGTTGCGCCGCTATTCAGTCCGAGCCGCACTGCCAGCTGCGTCGCCGTGGCGGGTCCATCGACCCTGAGCATGCCGAGCATGCGCAGCCGGACAGGATGCGTCAGCGCCTTCAGCGCGGTGGGATGGGGCACGACGCGGCTGAGGGTGCGGGGTGCGGTGACGGATTGAGCAGGCTGCGGGCGCGGATTTTTCATTCCGGAAGCCTACTATTGCAAAGACATCTTTGCAAAGCTTTCTTTGCGTAAATGCAAGTGCCCTGTCCGCAGCTCAATCCGCAGGCAGGGCGAAGACCGCGCAAGGGTCGGCGATGCCGCGCAAGGTGTGCTCGCCGAGCGGCATCAGCGCCGTCGCCGTATTCGCCGCCACCGCGCCCGAGATCAACACGCTTCGGCCGAGCGGCTTGCACAGCCCTTCCAGCCGGCTGACCAGATTGACGGCGGAGCCGATAGCGGTGAAGTCCAGCCGGTCGGCAGCACCAATATTCCCCCACAGGATCTCGCCGAAGTGCAGTGCTGCGCCGAAGGGCAGCGGCGCTAGCCCCTGCGCCTGGCGAACCTGATCGAGATGGGCCATGCCGGCGCGGCTGGCGGCGACTGCGCGAAGCGCTGCCTCGCAGGCCTCGCGATCCCCTCGGGCGGCGTCGCCCTCGCTCGACGTAGCCGTGACAGGAAAGATCGCCAGCACGCCGTCGCCGATGAACTTCAGCACCTCGCCCCCGAAGGCATGCACGGCGCCTGCGACACGGTCGAACCAGGCGTCCAGTGCTGATATCATCACATGAGGCTCGGTCACTTCGGAGAGCGCGGTGAAGTCGCGCAGATCGGCGCAGAGAAGGGCTGCGCGGATGGTTTCGCCGGTGCCTCGGGCAAGGGCGCCGGCCTGCACCCGAGCGGCGCTGCGCCTGCCGAGATAGGCTTCAAGCAGCGCGGCCCGCGCCTCCCGCGCCGCCAAAGCGGCGAGCGGGGCTACGGAAAAACGCGCGACTTCGCGCAGCAGGCCAGCCTCGGTCGGGCCGAATGCGCTGCCCCCTGCCCCGTTGGCGATACCCGCCCAGCCGAGTATCGGACTATCCTGCGAAGGCCCGATTCTCTCCTCCCATACCGGTCCGAGCCCAGCCAGCCACTCGCGCCCAGCCTCGCTCTGCGGCGCCGCGGCAAAGGCCAAAGCCTCGATGACAGCATCGGTCTCGGCTCGCCACAGCCAGGTGCGCCGCGCGATGATCGGATGCGGCACCGAAAGTGTCAGCGCGCCGCCGGAAATCGGCAGGCCATCGGCCAGCAACCGGCGCCCGAGCTCGGCCAGAAACCGTTCGGGACCAGGCGAGGCCCCGGCCTCGTCAACCAGCCAGGCAAGGGGAGATGGCAGATCCATGGCTTAACATCGCACGCTCGCCGGGACGTCCGCAAGGATATCCCTCGGGGTGACCGCTGGCGGTCATCCCTGGGTGCGACAAGCCGACGTTCGCACGTCCATCAGGACACCCCGCGGGTGTCCGTGAAGACATTCCCATAGACTCAACCTGTCGCCCCAAAGGACGTCCACTCCCCTGTCGAAAACCCTTCGCCGCGGTGGAAAACAAAAAATAAACACTTTAAACTTGCGCGACTTTGATTCCATTATAGGGCCGTTCGTCATCGTGTGATTGAGGGGTACGATGGGCACGATATTCTGGCCGAAAGATCCGCTGGATGGGAATGACATGACGCTGCTGACGTCGATCCTTCGGCGATGGTGCGAAAGGTATCAGGTCGAGCTGACGGCGGAAGAGAGCAGCCGCAAGGCAAAGGAACTCGTCGAATGGTTCGAATTCGGCGTCAAGGATCCCGTCGAGCTCGAGGAATTGATCGACGACAAGCACTGGCTCGTCAGCAGGATCTGACCCTCTCGGGCAGATCGGGAGAACGCTGGCTGTCAGCGTCGGCGACGCTTTTTCATGAGAAAAGGCCGGGCGAAAATCGCTCCGGCCTTCGTCCATTTACATCTGAGCGAGACTTTTAGTCATTATCCCGCCAACGCCGGTCGCGATCCCAGCGCCGCTCATGGCGCCAGCGCGGGCCATCCCAATCGCGGTGACGCCGCTCCCAGCCCCAGCGGGGCGGACCACCGTAGAAAGCTACCGGCGGCGGGCGTCTCCAGCTTCGCCGGCATTCGCCCCAGCGCGTCAGATGCCAGCCGCGACCGCAGGCGTAGTCGACCTTTGTGACACTGCTCTGGACATTGATTGTCCCCATCGGCATTGCCTCCGCGGTACCGATCGAGAGGCTGCCGGCAAGCAAGGCAGCCGCGATAGAAAGTGCCTTCATCGTGAACTCCATTTTCAATCCAGCCGTCCCAACTTTATGGCCGCTAAATTGAACTGGAGATGAACTGCGCGTTCATGTTTGCGGGAGAAAAAGCAGCGCTTCCGTACGGCCGGTTTGAGCGCCCGCCGACCGCTGTTGTCGCTGCGGCAAGCGCTTCAGAGACGCCCCGCGCCCGCAAAAATTGTTCATGTCCGGCCGTAAAAAGCGTCGGGACCCGGATCACGCCCGGCGGCGACTTCTGTCAGGCGCCCGAGGTAATGCGCCCAGCCTTCCGCATGGCCGGCGCATTGATCGGCGCTGGGCAGGCCGCTATGGGTGAGCCGCAGCAGCGTTCCGCTCCCCTGTTCGATCAGGTCGATCTCGACCAGGCTCGACCCCGGCGGCACCACTTCACTGCCATCCCAGCCGAAACTGTAGGCAAGGCGATGAACCGGCACCACCTCGCGAAACGAGCCGCGCGCAAAGCGGGCGCCGGTAACGTTGACGAGATAGAGCCCGCCGGGCTGCGGCTCGACCTGCGCTTCCGTTCCCATCCAGCGCAGGATCTTCTCCGGATCGGTCATCAGCGCGAATACCGCGGCCGGCGGCGCCGCGATATGCGCCTCGCGGTGGACGACGAAAGATTCTGGCATCACTCTCTCCCATGGTTGTCACGGCCCCGCCCAGGCGGAGACAGCGCGTCCTGTCTTGTCGTGCTTCTGACGTGGATGTCCTCACCGAGAGAATGTAGGCGCAGGCTCCTCCTCCGCAAGAGGTATTGCCCGTCGCCATCGACGAACGAGCGGAATCGCCGCTTGGGGAGCCCTGATCCAGCTCCGGCCGCGAAAGCATTTCAACCTATTGCCAGCCCGCCACCTTACCCCTATTGTTCGCGCCGTTCTCAGGGCGGGGTGAAAGTCCCTACCGGCGGTATGCAATTTTGGTTGCGAGCCCGCGAGCGCCTTCTCAGGAAGGGTCAGCAGATCAGGTGAGATGCCTGAGCCGACGGTCATAGTCCGGATGAAAGAGAACGTGCGCTCCTGCCGCCCTTGCGGCTGTCGGGAACGTTCGTGATCGCCTTGGGTGATGTGTCTGTTCGCCAAAGGAGATTGCCGTGACACCCACCCGCTATGCCTTCGTCAAAGCCAGTTGGCACGCCGACATCGTCGACCGCGCCCTTGATGGCTTCCATCAGCTTATTCCGCCCGAGCAGGTCAACGTGTTCGATGTTCCCGGCGCATTCGAGATGCCGCTGCTGTCACGCGATCTTGCTGCAACCGGACGCTATGCCGCTGTCGTTGCCGCCGCCTTCGTCGTCGACGGCGGAATCTACCGCCACGAATTCGTCGCCCAGGCCGTCGTCGATGGCCTGATGCGCGCCGGCATGGATACCGGTGTGCCGGTGCTGTCGGTGTCGCTGACGCCGCATCAGTATCAGGAAACCGAACACCACAAGCAGATCTACCGGGCGCATTTCGTCGAGAAAGGACGCGAGGCAGCAAAGGCGGCTCTGACGATCGGCAAGACCCGCGCTGCTCCCGCCGCGTGAAAGCGGCTCGACGAGCAGAAGAACAACAGGCGATGAAGACGGCGGGGCAATCCCGCCGTCGACCACATCAGATCGACTTCACCTCGCCGCCATCTATGCGTAGCGTCGAGCCGGTCATCCAGCGGGCACCCGGCGACACCAGGAAGGCCATCAGTTCGGCGATTTCCTCCGGCTCGCCGTAGCGGGCAATGCCTGCCTGTTCGGGGAAATGCGCGGTCGCCTCCTCCACGCTCACACCGTGCAACGGTGCCCAGTGCTCGAGATAGGAACGGCGCCGGCCGGTCATGACGGGGCCGGGCAGCACGCTGTTGACCTGGACGCTATCGGCGATGCCGCGATCGGCAAAGGCCTTGGCGAGCGCCACGATCGCCGCATTGATCGTGCCGACCGCCGCATAAGGCGCCTTTGGAAACACCGCCGAATTGCCCGACATCAGGACGACGGAGCCGTTGGTCTCCTTCAGTGCCGGCCAGGCGGCAATCGTCAGGCGCCGCGCACCGTGCAGCTTCAGCGCCAGTCCACCTTCCCACTGCGCGTCGGTCATCTCGAAAAGATCGATCTGCGGCACGGCGCCGGCGATATTGAGCAGCGCATCGATGCGGCCGAAGGCACCGAGCGCCTGATCGACCACGGCCTGCGCCGCCGCCGGCTCAGCAAGGTCGGCGCCGATGACGAGGGCCTGCGCGCCGACCGCCCTCACCGCCTGCGCGGTCTCCTCCAGATTGGCGCGGTTGCGCGCGACCAGCACCAGCGCGGAAAAATCGCGCGCGAGGCGCAGCGCCGTCGCCTGGCCGATGCCCTGGCTGGCGCCGGTGATGATGGCAACTGTATCAGACATGTCGTCTCTCCTGTTGGCTTGGGCGACCGCCCGCCCCTTCCGGCGGGCAGCGCCTGGTTCTGCTCTCAGCGGGCCAGAAAATCGCGGATCGCAGCCGCGATCTCTGCGGCATGCGTTTCCAGCGCGAAGTGGCCGGTGTCGAGGAAGCGGACGACCGCATTGGGATTATCGCGCTTGAACGCCTCGGCGCCGGGCGGCAGGAAGAACGGATCGTTCTTGCCCCACACGGCCAGGAACGGCGGCTTGTGGGTGCGGAAATAATCCTGAAAGGCAGGATAGAGCGCGACATTGCTCTTGTAGTCGCCGAAGAGGTCGAGCTGTATGTCCTCGACGCCGGGCCGCGCCAGATAGAAATTGTCGAGCGAATAGCCGTCGGGCGAAACCGTCGTCGGATCGGCAACCCCATGCGTATATTGCCAGACCGTCGTTTCCGGCTGCAGCATCGCCTTCAGCGCATTGCGGTTCTCCTCGGACGCATCCTCCCAATAGGCCCGGATCGGGTTCCAGCCCTCGCTCAGGCCCTCGACATAGGCGTTGCCGTTCTGCGAGATGATCGCCATGATCCGGTCAGGATGTTTCACGGCCAGCCGGAAGCCGGTCGGCGCGCCGTAGTCGAACACATAGACGGCGTAACGATCGAAGCCGACGACTTCGGTGAAACGATCGATGGTCGTGGCGATCCCGTCGAAAGTGGCGCCGCGTGCCGGCAGGTCGGATCGTCCGAAGCCCGGAAGATCGGGCGCGACGATGTGGAAGCGATCGGAGAGCAGCGGCATCAGGTCGCGGAACATGTGGCCGGCGCTCGGAAAGCCGTGCAGCAGGAGCAGCTTCGGAGCATCCGGCGAACCGGCCTCGCGATAGAAGATGTTGAAGCCGTCGACGTCGGCGGTGCGGTATCTGATGGTGGACATGACAGTCTCCTTTGCTGTGATAACTTGATTGGTATTTCCGGTCTGGTTATTCCGCCTGCCCTTGCTGGCGGCTGTTGAAGATCTCCGGCTGGAGATAGAGAACGAGGGCGCAGCAGATCAGGAAGAAGCCGAGGAGCGGTACGAAGGGAGCAACGAGCCCCGCCACGGCAAAGATCGCCAGGCCGATGAGCGTCCGCCGGCGCGCCAGGCGGCGGGCGGGTTCCGGCATGGCGCCCGCCTCGGCTTGCGCGAATATCTCGCGCTCGAACATCAGATAGGCAGCATTGACCAGCACGAAGACCGCGGCATAGACGGCAACCGGCATCGGCGCGAGGCCGGTCCTCGCCATCCAGGCCGTCGTGAACGGCAGCAGCGACACCAGGAAGAGGTGCACGAAGTTGATCCAGATCAGCCGGGTAGAGGCAAAGCGCACCAGCCGCAGCAGGTGATGATGGTTGATCCAGATGATCGCGATGAACAGGTAGCTCAGCGCATAGCTGACCAGGATCGGCCAGAGCGAAAGCACGGCTGATATGTCGGGAACCTTGGGCGCCTTGAGCTCCAGCACCATGATGGTGATGATCACCGCGATCATGGCGTCTGAAAAGGCGCTCACCCGCTCGGTCGTCATCTTCTCTCCGTGCATCTCGATTTCCTCCTCATCCCTTGTTTTGACAGTTGAATTCAGGCTGCCACCGCGGCGGCCGCCTCCCTGACGATGTCGAGCACGGCGGCAGGCGCCGTAACGATTGGCGTGTGATCGGCGGCGTGTGAGCGCACCCGCGCCTGCATGCGCTCGGCCATGAAGCGCTGATTGTCGGCAACGATCATCCGGTCCTGTTCCGCGATCAGGAACCAGGCCGGACGGTCCTTCCAGAGCGGGCGCGGCACGGGAACAGTGATGCAGGCCGGCGAGATCGGCCGCTGTACGGCGGCAAGCACCGCCTGCTCACCCGCCTCGGCATTCTGCGCGAATGCGGTGCTAAAAGCCTCTTGCGGCAGATAGATCAGGCCATGACTGTCGGGCGCGAGCTTCGGCGCCTTGGGTGCGGCTCGCCGCGATAGAAGATATCGGCGACCGTCTCGCCTTCATCGGGTGCCAGGGCGGCGATATAGACCAGCGCCTTGACCTTCTCGTCCCGGGTCGCAGCGATCACCGCGCCGGCATAGGCATGGCCGACGAGAACCACCGGCCCGGTCACCCGCTCCAGCGTGTGCTCAAGGGCTGCGACATCGTCGCTGAAGGAGGTCAGCGGCAGCGGCACCGCGAACACGCTCAAGCCTTCGGCGGTGAGCGGCAGAATGATTTTTGTCCAGCTCGAACCATCCGCCCATGCGCCGTGGACAAATACGACATTCACACTGTTCGCGAGATTCACATTCTCGGGGGACATCAGCGTTCTCCTTGCTCTGCTAAAGTAACCTATCTGATGTATTTATGACGGTTACTCCCAGAGCGCATAACTTGTCAAGCGCCTTTTAAGAGGTTACATATCACTCATGTCTTCGAGAGACCGCCAGCGGTGCACATCGTGGCGACCGGAACAGGAGTTATGATGGACAACCGCTCACCTGCCCTTTTCGTCGGCGATGCGCTGGGACTGGATTTTTTGAATTCGATCGCCACTCCGGTCGATACGCCAGTCGACTGGATCGATGATGGCAAAGGCCTGCTGCGCTGGCTGGAGCAGGCGGGGCTCGTCCCCCATGCGACGCTGGAGGCAATGCGAGCGCAGGCGCTGCCGGGCGAACTCGACAAGGTCGCAGACCAGGCAAGGAGCCTGCGCGAATGGTTCCGGGATTTCGTCCGCAGCCACAAGGGCCACCCTCTTCCGGCAAATGCCCTGGAGGAGTTGGAGCCGCTGAACCGCCTACTCGAACGTAACGAGGGCTTCAGCCGCATCATCGCAGGACATGCCGATGCCACACTCGCACTTCAACCAATGCGCAAATGGCGCGCGCCCGATGCGCTGCTGCTGCCGGTCGGCGAGGCGCTGGCGCAATTCGTCTGCACCGAGGATTTCTCCACGGTGAAGGCCTGCGAAGGGCCGGCCTGCACGCTGCTCTTCGCCGACCACACCCGAGGCCACCGGCGGCGCTGGTGCAGTATGGCGATGTGCGGCAACCGCGCAAAACAGGCAGCTCACCGGCATCGGCTGAAGGCGGATCATGAGTGACGCGCCGTCTGCGGGATCTTCGCATGGCCAGGCCGGGATCTGCCTTCAACAGGAATGGGCGTGGAATCCGCCAATGCCAGCCAAATTAGACAGAATAATTGATTCGACGGCCTCACAGCGCTGTGGTCCACTGGCCGGTGACATGTATCGCCATTCTTAACGCATCCAAAACGCCAAGGAGCTGAAGATGAGCAATGCCATGCGCAGTGAAACCCCCATTGAGACCCCGAGAACACAGCCCGTCGACACCAAGCTCGAGGTCGTCGTCATCCCTGTTTCCGATGTCGACCGCGCCAAGCGTTTTTACGACGGCCTGGGTTGGCGGCTCGACGCCGACTTCGCCAATGATGCCGATTTCCGTGTGATCCAGTTTACCCCGCCCGGCTCCGGCTGCGCGATCATCTTCGGCAAGAACGTCACCGCCGCGCCACCCGGCTCGGCCCAAGGCCTTTACCTTATCGTCTCCGACGTCGAGGCCGCCCGCCGTGATCTGATCGCCCGCAGCGTCGAGGTGAGCGAAGTGTTCCATGACGCGGCCGGCGTCTATGCCGGCAAGGACGAACCATACCTGTTCGGGCGGCTCCGCATTGCCGGCCGCGATCCCGATCACCGCAGCTATCGCTCCTTTGCCTCCTTCAAGGATCCCGATGGCAACGGCTGGCTGTTCCAGGAAGTCACCACGCGCCTGCCGGGACGCATCGACGCCGACGGGACGACATTCACGACCTCGACCGATCTCGCGTCAGCCATGCGCCGTGCGGCGACCGCGCACGGCGAACACGAGAAGCGAAACGGCGGCAAACACGACGACAACTGGCCGGACTGGTACGCCGAATACATGGTCAGCGAACAGGCCGGCAAGCAGCTACCTCTATAGGCGGTGACATCCTCTGAGAAGTAAGGGAACTTCGGTATGGCGCGCGCCATACCGAAACGCTTTATCGTGTCTTCGCCACCAATCTCACCGGTCTCCTTGCCGACGTCAGGATGTCCCCCACCCTCTCGCTGTTGCAGTCAACCGATTATCCCGTCGGCTATATCGGCCCGGACGTCGGATATGAGTCCGCCTCGCGCATTGCGGCTTCGCGCCGGCCCCATCCGCGGGGCGCAGACCGAAGTCGGATATTGGGGTGCGCCGGAAGCCTTCATTGAGATGCGGGAGACTTCTGCGACGTTATCCAATCGGAAAATGCAAGCATGGCTGCTGTTGGCGGCCTCGATTGCAGCCGGGTAAGCCAATAGCTCCCCAATGATATGGTCGTCGGAAAAGGTTGTCTAACAGCCCCCGAGGATAGATGTCTGGAAAACATCGACGGCGGTGCCAGAGCGATCCCCAGTCCTTGCAGGGCCGCTTCCATCATGGCGAGGGAAGAGTCGAAAACGATACCGGCGTTTATCTGTGCCGCCGGAGGGACGTCCGCTGCGGTAAACCACGTGCTCCACTCGTCCGCCCTATAGCTCCGCAAAAGCGTCGCCTCGACCAGATCTGCAGGCGACTTTAAACGCTCGGCCAATTTGGGTGTGCACAGAGGAGAGAGCGGAGCGTCGAACAGACGCAGCGCCTCTGTGCCGTGCCAGGAGCCGCTGCCGAAGCGAATGGCAAAGTCCAGTCCCTCGGCCGCCATATCGACGCGATTATTGTTAGTCGAAACGCGCACATCAATGAACGGATGCTGCTGTTGAAAATCCGAAAGCCTTGGCAACAGCCAGCCGACGGCAAACGTCCCGACCACGCCCAGGAACAGCAATTCCCGAACCTGCCCGGCTTCAATCCGGTCCAGCATGATCGCCATCTGATCGAAGGAATTGGTCAAGGTCGGCAAAAGAGCTTCGCCTTCTGCGGTGATTTTCAAGCCCCTCGGGAGACGCTGAAAAAGGGCAGCCCCCAATCGCTTCTCCAGGCTTTTGACCTGCTGGCTGACAGCGGCCTGGGTAACACAAAGCTCGATCGCGGCGCGGGTGAAGCTGAGATGTCTCGCCGATGCTTCGAAGGCCCTCAAGCCATTTAAGGGGAGGAATTGCCGAACCATCTTAGCCCTAGATTTTCTTGGATCTCCTCCGAGATATCATCATTTGCTGCCGCAAAACAGTGCCATTAAATGCCGTCCTCATGCGCCTTTGCGCTGATGAAAAGCTGCCTGCGGAGGATGAAAATGAATCGTAATTGGATAAAAATTCTATCGGCCGCATTGGTCTCGACATGCATTTCCACAAGTGGCCTTGCGGCTGACGCGCTGAAACTGAAAGCCATCTCGGACGCCGCGATAAGACCAATCATGGATAAATACGGCATTCCGGGCATGGCCGTTGCCATCGCCGTTGACGGGCAGAACCACATCTTCAACTACGGCGTCGAGTCGAAGGACACGAACAGGCCCGTCAGCCCGGCGACCATGTTCGAACTGGGATCGATCAGCAAAACCTTTACAGTCACCCTCACCTCCTACGCAGACGTGACCGGCCGACTTTCGCTGTCGGACAAGGCAAACAAATATCTGCCGGCGATGAAGGGAAGGCCGTTCGGCGATGTCGTCCTGACGGATTTGGGCACCCATACGGCTGGTGGATTTCCGCTTCAAGTTCCCGATGAAGTCAAAACCGAGAAGCAACTGATGGAGTATCTCGCAACCTGGAAACCCTCATATGCCGCCGGAACGCACCGGACATACGCCAATCCAAGCATCGGGATGCTTGGATATATAACGGCGAAAAGCATGAATGACGGCTTCGTCGCTTTGATGGAAGGCAAATTGTTTCCCTCCCTTGGATTGAAAAGCACGTTTATTGATGTGCCGAAATCGCGGATGGCGAATTATGCCCAAGGCTACAAGCGGAACGGCGAGCCTGCCCGGATGACACCTGCCATTCTTTCGTCCGAGGCCTATGGCGTGAAATCCACAGCAAGCGACATGATCCGGTTCATCGACGCGAACATGGGACTGGTCGAACTGGGCGATAAGCTCCAGCAGGCGATCAATAACACGCATAGGGGATACTTCGATGTCGGCGCGATGACCCAAGACCTTATTTGGGAGCAGTATTCCTATCCGGCGACGCTGACGACGTTGTTGGACAACAATTCCAGCGCGATGCTGAAGACCATTCCCGTCAAGCAACTGACGCCCGCAATGGAACCGCGCGAGGATGTCTGGATCAATAAAACCGGCTCAACGAATGGTTTCGGCGCATATGTCGCGTTCATCCCGAAGGAGCGGCTCGGCATCGTCATTCTGGCCAACAAAAACTATCCCAACGAGGATCGCGTCTCTGCCGCTTACCGGATACTGACTGATATAACGTCGGCGCGCTGACCCGGTAGAGCATGATGCCGAAAAGTGTACGCGGTTTTCGGACAACATCATGCTCTAACTATCTAATTCAGAACAGGATTGAGATTTTAGGCCGCCCCGGCCTAAAATCATCCTGTTCTGGTATCAACGGTCGAAGATGTCGCGCCATTGCTTCTCACCGATCAGGCAGTCGGCGCCCGTCTCGACGCCGGCTGTTTTCTGCACCGTCGCCGGCGGGGATAGGCCACTGATCTCCAGCACCAGCTTGCGGCGCACGGCAACGGCGAAATCCTCGATTTTGCGGACCGGCAGCACGAAGGCGCCGGGACCGCCGATCACACAATCCGCATAATATTTGTCGAGCCCGTTGGGTGCATCGGAGGGCCGCAGCATGATGGCGAGACCATTGATGATCATGCCGGCTTCTACCGCCTTGTCGCGGGCGGGGGTGACGGGATTGCCGGAATTGTTCGGCCCATCGCCGGAGACATCGATCACCTGGCGCCTGGACTGAAAGGGACTGGAAACGATCATGCTGGCGCCCTGGGCGATCGCGGTGGAGATCGATGTGCGCCGCTGCGTGGCAATCGGCCGGGCTTCGAGTTTATCGGCAAAAGCGATCGCATCCTCCTCCGTCTCGATCACCTGCCAGTCGATGACGGAATCCTGAACGACATAGCCAGCCCATTCGAAATAGCTGATGGCGATGCGGCCGGTCAGCCCGTCCTTCACCGCGTCGATGAATTCCTTGTGCTTGAGCGCTTCGACATAACCCTCGCGCTGGATGCCGATCTCCTCGAAGTCCATCGACCGCGAGGTGTCGACGGCAAGCACGAGGGTCACATCGACCTCGCTTCCCCCCGTCTGCGCGATGGGGACGAGGCCGGAAAGACCCATAAGCACCGCAAGTGTCGTCAGCATTGGCAATCCAATCCCTGCGCCATCCAAGCGGGAGAACTCTAACACAGCTTGGCGGACGCTGGACGCTCGCCCGCGCGTGCAGCTTCAATTTTCAGTGATGGAATCGAAAGCCCTCAATGCAAGGGAAGCCACAAGGGGGTCTTCCATGCCTTCAGCGCCTCGAGAAAGACCTGCAATCGGGAGGGCAGGAAGCGGCGTGTGGGATAGACGGCGTGCACGAAAATTTCCTCGGACGACCAGTCCGGCAACAGGCGGATGAGTTCGCCTTTTCTGATCTGCTCCTCGCAATAGGTCGAAGGCAGCAGGCCGATGCCGTGCCCGCGATAGGTGAAGGCGCTTACCGCGTCGAAATCCCGGCTCGATATCGGCCCCGACACATGCAGGCGAACCGATTTGCGACCGCTCACCAGATGCCATTCCGCCTCGCCGTTGCGGCCATTCAAGAGCACGCACTGATGGTCCTTCAGCTCTTCGGGCTTCAAGGGAAGCACCCTGCCCTTCAGATAGTCCGGTGCGGCGACCAGATAACGCACGCTCTTGCCGAGCCGCTGCGCGACGATGGTTGAATCCTTGAGGTCGCCGAAGCGGATGGCGAGATCGATGTTCTCCGCGATCAGATCGAGGAACAGGTTGGTGACGAAGAGGTCAACCTGGATCTTCGGATAGGTCTTCTGGAAAGCCGAGACGAATTCGTAGAAGACCTCCTGTCCGAAGATGACTGGCACGGAGATCTTCAGCAGACCTTCCGGTTTTCTCTGTGTCTCGGTGAGCGCGTGCTCGGCGTCGAGAAGATGGGCGAGCGGTTCGCTGCACCTGTCGTAATAGGCCCGGCCTTGCGCGGTCAGGCTCAGTTTGCGGGTCGTGCGCTGTATAAGCGTCACGCCGAGCTGCTCCTCCAGCGACGTCACCTTCCGGCTGACGGTCGATACCGGCATGCCGAGGGAATGGGCAGCACGGCTGAAGCTACCGTACTGCGCCACTTTCACGAAAACCGCGATGTCGTTCAGATCAGCCATGTTCTGATTTTTGCATGGATGCAAAAGAGAATCCAGATATTTCCATCTAATCGAGTAATGGAGTTTTCGCCATATTCACCTTGCGAAAACAAGACAACCCGATGGAGGCGCGTTCGCAGCAGCCCCATCTCGAGCGACCCGGCCTTTGCAACCGCAAGGCCCGCGTTGCCCGAACCAGATTATGGAGATCAGCATGACTACGAGAAAAACAGTCATCGTGACGGGCGCCTCCCAGGGTATCGGAGCGGGCCTCGTCAACGCTTTCATCCAGCGCGGCTACAATGTCGTTGGTACCTCGCGCCAGGTCAGCGCCTCGGAGGCTTTCCAAGCCTCGGACAGACTGGCGCTTGTCGATGGCGACATCGGCGATGCCGAAACCGCAGCGCGGGTGGCAAGGACAGCAATCGACCGGTTCGGCTCGATCGACGCACTCGTCAACAATGCCGGCATTTTTCTAGCCAAGCCGTTCGTCGAGTTCACAATGGCCGACTTCCAGAAATTGTCCTCGACCAATCTCGAGGGCTTCATCCATCTGACCCAACTGGTCGTCGGACAGATGCTCGCGCAGAAAACGGGCGGTAGCGTCGTCAGCATCACTACGCCATTGACCGATCATCCGATCGCCGGCTTCTCTGCTTCAGTCTCGATGATGACAAAGGGCGGCATCAACGCCATCTCCAAGAACCTGGCGATGGAATATGCGAACGAGGGAATTCGCTTCAACATTGTCGCTCCTGGCGTGGTGGACACGCCGCTGCACAAGGACAATCCGAAGGATTTTCTGAAGACGCTGTCGCCGATGGCAGGCATATCAAACGTCGAGGAGATCGTCGACGCCGTCATCTTCCTCACCGAAGCGCCGCGTGTAACCGGGGAGGTGCTGCACGTCGACGGCGGCGCACATCTGGGCAGATGGTAGACCATGCGAAAGCGCAGGCAGCCGGCGCGGAACGACGGCTGCAGGAACTCGGCATAACACTTCCCCCGCCGCCGACGCCCTTTGGGGCCTATGTCGAAGCGATAAGGACCGGCAACCTGGTCTTCTTCAGCGGGATGCTGCCGGTCGTCGGCCACGAGCCGCGGTATATAGGCCGCGTCGGCGGCGCGCTGACGGCCGAAGACGGCCGGCAGGCGGCTGAAACGGCAACGCTGAGCGCGCTCGCAGCCGCCAGGGACTATCTCGGCTCGCTGGACAGGGTCGTCAGGGTCGTCAAGCTCGGCATCTATATCGCGACCGAAGGCGATTTCCGCGACCATCCGAAGGTCGCGGACGGCGCATCCGAAATGCTGCTTGCGGTCTTCGGCGAGGAGAAGCTCTCCGGCCGCGTCGTGCTCGGCGTCGCTAGCCTGCCTTTAGGTGTGCCGATCGAACTTGAACTTGTCCTTGAGGTCGAGGGCTGAATGGGGGCGGTACCGGCGCGGCATCGTCCGAGGTCCCTTATCCTGAGGCGCGTAGCCCGCAGGGTGAAGCCTCGAAGGACACGCTCCGGCACTGCTCCTTGCATCTACCGACCGCCGGCGCACCCGCCTCGTCCTTCGAGGCCACCGCGGGGCGCCTCAGGATGAGGCTCTCGTGAGCGCGGGCGCGGCTGACCGATAAGCTCAAAGCATCACACCCTCACACCGCCACCAACAGCAGCACATAGGCGATCACGCTCACCATCAGCCCGCGGAACGCGAAGGTGACGCAGCGGTATTTGCTGCGGGCGATAGCAGAGAGGATGTTGGCGTTTTCGAGATATTGGTCGAAGAGGTAGCGCTCGTCGCGCCGCAGTGCCGCCTCGAAGAACAGGTCGCGATGGTTCTGCCAGGCGCCCCAGAACAGCGAGGTAGATGTGTCCAAACGGCGCGGCAGCACGACGAGGATCGCCGATAGGATGGAGAAGACCGAGGCGGCGGCAAGCAAGCCCGAGAACAGCATGCTCCCTGGCGCCCCGGTCGCGTAACGCGCCAGGCTGAAGACCGCCCTCACCTCGCTGGAACTCACCAGGAATGCCAGCATGAAGGTAAAGATATAAGCGGCTTTCTGGTCTGAGATCTTGATCTGATCGTAGAATATGTCGTTGATTTTCTTGATGTGGTCAAAATACCCGGCACCAATGTCACCTGTCGACGGTTCGCTTGGCATAAGTTCAGTTGCACTCTCGAATTCGCTCACATGAATACTCCACCCAACAAGTGTTTCCCTGATATTACACTTCACGGGGAATTCAAGAACACGTGTGCAATGTGCTTGACTTTTCTTTTCTACATAGACAAAGGGGAAGCGGGAGTTGGGGTTGGGTCATGCTGGGTCGCTGGAAAAACATCTGTCGCGCCGGGGTGGCTCTTGCGCTTGTCTTGCCGGGCTTTTCGCCGGCGGTGGCTGACCCGGTGGAGCGTGCAACACCGGTGGCCGGTTCCGTCATTGCCCGCAAGACCGGCGAAGAAGTCCGCTTCATCGACGTGTCGAACTGGCGCGTCGTCGACATCCATCAGGATCTCCTGACCGGCGACGTGCTGCGCACCAACGCCAACGGCCAGCTCGCCATTGTCTTTTCCGATCACACCCAGGTTCGCCTCGGCCGCAATTCCTCGCTCCAGGTCAAGAAGATGGCCGCGAGCGGCGACACGACGCTGGAGCTGCAATCGGGAACGATCTGGGCGCGCGCCGAGCGCGGCGGCCAGGGCCTGACGGTGGAAACGCCGGCCGCCGCGGCCGCAATCCGCGGCACCGACTGGACGATGACGGTCGAGGGCAACAAGACTTCGATGATTGTGCTCGAGGGCCGCGTCGCGCTCAGCAACCCGCAGGGCAGCGTCGAGGTGAACGAGGGCGAAGGGGCTGTGGCGACCATCGGCCAGGCGCCGAGCAAGATCATCAGCGTCAATCCTGACGACCGAGAACAGATGCTCTTCTATCTGGACCTGCGCGACGGCTTCGACCTGATGCCGACTTCGCCGCTACGGGCCGACCGCATGGCGACCGAACGCCGCCGCCTGTTGGCGCTGCCACCGGAGCGCCGCACCACCGAAGACTGGCTGGCACTTGCCGAAGTTCAGAGCGCCTTCGACGGACGCCAGGCCGCAGCCGCAACGCTGACGAATATCCGCGACCGCAAACTGACGGCAGCCCAGCAGGCGCGCGTCGACCTGATCGACGCCACCATCGCCGGCTCGGAAAAGCGTTATGGCGATGCCGCCAAGCTCTTCCAGAAGGCCCTGCCGCATCTCGACCCGACACGCCGCAACATGGCGCAATATGGCGGCTATTTCGCCCGCTCGCTGGCCGATCCCGCCCATGCCGAACAGCCGCCCGCGAATACCACCGGCCCCTATGGCGCGATCATGCAGGCCTATACGACAGGCTTCCTAAAAAACCCACGCGCAGCGCTCGAGATCATAAAGAAAGCGGAGCAACGCTATCCCGATGATCCGACCCTGCCGGCGGTCCGCGCCCAGTTGGCGGAGCTCACCGACGACCGTGAGCAGATGAAGGATGCGATAGAACGCTCGCTGTCGCTCGACCCTGACCATCCGATGGCGCTCTCCGCCCGCGCGAGTTACAAGGCGGTCTATCAGAGCGACATCAACGGCGCGCTTGCCGATCTGAACCGAGCCATCGAACTTGCCCCGGGCGGTTCAGGCACGCTGAATTCGCTCGGCCTGCTGCAGAGTTCGCGCGATGCTAATGGCGAAGCGGAAAAGGCCTTCAAGAAGGCGATCGAGCTCGATCCGCAGGACCCCTTGCTGCGCGCGAATCTCGCAATCCTCTATCTCGATCAGGGGCGCATGAAGGAAGCCAAGCACGAGATCGACACGGCAATTGCGCTCGATCCATCCTTCGATATCGCCCTGCTCGCCCGCGGCCGATACTACCTGCAAACTGGCGAGCGCGATAAGGCGCTGCAAGATTTGCTCGCCGCCAGCACCGCCAACCCGGCGCATTCGCAATCACAGCTGATGCTCGCCGCCGCCCATTACGAAAAAGGCGACCGCATTCCTTCCCAGCAGGCGCTCGACAATGCCGACCGGCTCGACAAGAACGACCCGGTTATCTCGGCCTTCCGCACCGCCGTCGATATCGACGATTACGACGCCGACGGCGCGATCCGCAACGCGCAGGAATTCCTGCGCCGCTCGCGCGCCCGCGGCGGCGATTACAGCTCGCTCGGCGCCAATGCGAGTGCTGGTTCTACGCTCAACAACGCCTTCCGCCTGCAGGGCCTAGATGCCTGGGGCCGCTATTACGGCGATGCCGTCTTCGATCCCTTCAGCGGCACCGGTTATATCGATCAAACGATCAAGGGTAGCATCTTTCCTTTCGTCAACGCGACCAGCTTCAGCGACGACAATATCATCCAAAACCGCGGCAACGCGTCGAGCTACTCATCCTTCATCCAGGGCCTGTTGCTTTCGCCGCACATGCTTTCCGGCCGCTCGCGCTCGGCAACGCTGTTCGATGTCCCCTTCATCGAAGGCTCGCTCGGCGGCGGCATCAACAGCGTCGACGGCCACACGAGACGCATCGGCGAGGCCGATATCCAAGGTTATTCGAACGCGACGATCCCAATCAGCTTCTATGGCAACCTGACCTGGGAAGAGCTGGCGCTCGACCGCGACTACCAGGATTTCGGCGGTGTCCAGACGGATAACAAGCTGCTAAGCGCCAACGGTTATCTGACGGCAACGGTCACACCTGATGATCGCGTGGTAGCCTTCGTCAACCACGGCAAGAATGATGGAGCGCTGAGCGCCTTGTCGTCAAACACCGGGTTCATGGAACTCGTGTTCCGTGTCCCTATCCCTCTGCCTCTCTACACGACAGAGGAGACTGTACGAGAAAGCACATATGCCGGCATCGGCTGGAGCCACACTTTTGCGTATGAAAACGTGTTGAATGGAGCGCTGCTTTATTCAGGAAGCAAATCGAATACCAGCAGCGTGCTTGATGTCGACCTGGACCCAGTGTTTATCGGCAGAGGGGTTCCCTTCATCATTCCCTTTGCCAACGTCACTCAGGAAAGCGAATCCCAAACGTATATCGGCGCTTTGAGCCATTCCATAGGTGCCGGGCCTTTGACATTTCGCTACGGCATCGAAGGCGGCTGGATGGATGCCAGCAGCACCGTCGATACGACGCTTCTGGGCTTGACGGCGCCCCTCGATCACAATGAGAACACCATCGATATCGGCCGCGGCTATGTCGATGTGCTACATGAGATCACGCCGGATCTTAAGGGCGAATACGCCTTGTTTGCCACGCGCCTGGAGGGCGACGGCATCGATATCACCCGGCTGGAGCCGCGCTTCGGCCTCGCCTGGGCGCCGGTTCCAAACCACTGGCTGCGTGCTGCCTTCATGCGTCAGAGCTTTGATATTGGGATTCCGACCCTTGCCCCCATCGGCGTTCTCGGGCTGCAAGCCAACCAGTTTTCCACCAATCCGCGAGGTTACACGGATACGGTCGCCCTGCAGTGGGATGCCGAATGGACCGACCGCTTCTTCACCTCGGTCGAGTACCAGCACCAGGAGCTGCATGATTTCTCGATCGATTTTCCGCTGATCTCGCTTCCCTCGGATAGCAGCCTGCCGATCTCGCGCGGCAGCATCGATCGGGCTGCCGTCACAGCAAACGTCGTGCTCGGCCATGGTTTCGGCCTTTCGGCTACCTATGCCTACATGGATTCGGAAAACCGGGATCCACTTGAGCCGATCTATGGCGGCCCTCTTCCCTTCATACCGCAGAATTCAGGGCAGATTGCGCTGACCTGGGTCAACGAAGCCAAGGTCAAGGCGACGGTCGCCGCCAACTATATCGGCGAGCGCGACGGCGATCGGTTCGGCACCAAGCTCGACGATTACTGGAGCCTCGACGCCCACCTGATCTGGGAACCGTTCGACAAGCGCATCGAGCTGGAGGCGGCCGCCTATAACCTGCTCGACGAGGACTTCGAGATCACCCCCGGTGTGCCCGGCTGGGGCCGCGCCTTCAAGGGCACGCTCAAAGTCCGCTTCTGATGCGGCTGCGGGACAAACCTCGGCAGGCCAGTCACACCAGGGGCCGCCATCTCAGGCTGCTCGTGCTGTCGCTGACGACGCTGATCGCCATCTCGCTGCTGTCGCGCCTGCCCGCCTGGTCACTGCTCGAGCTCAGAAGCTTCGACTATCTCTCGACCGTCGACGATCCCCGTCCGCCACCCGGCGGACCCGTCATCGTCGCGATCGACGAACCCTCGCTTGCCGATATCAACGCGCAATGGCCCTGGCCGCGCAGTCTTCATGCCCAGCTCGTCACCCAGTTGCGCGCCGCCGGCGCCCGCGTCATCGGCTTCGACATCATCCTGGCCGAACCCTCGACGCCGGAGAACGACAACGCGATCACTAACGCCGTCGGCCCGGATGTCGTCCTTGCCGGCGACGAGACGTTGATCGAGACGCCGCAGGCCTCGCAACTGATCCGTGCGACACCGCTGCCGCAGTTGACCGAGGCAGGTGCCGTGACTGGCATCGCCTCCGTCGAACTCAGTGGCGACGGCACCTTCCGGCGTATTCCGGGCTATGAGGACGGCTTTGCCGCCATGCTGGCCAAGGTCGCCGGCGTGGCCCCCGAGACTCTGCCCGCCGGCCGGCTCATCCAGTCCTTCGGCCCCGCCCGCAGCTATCCCACCGTCTCCTACTACCAGGCGCTCGACCCGAAGAAGCTGCTGCCGCCGGATTATTTCAAGGACCGTGTCGTGCTGGTCGGCCTCAGCCTGCAGAATGCGCCGGCGATCGACAAAGGTGGCGTCGATGCCTTTGCGACGCCCTACACCGTTCATACCGGCAAGCTCGTCTCCGGCGTCGAGATCCAGGCGACGATCTACGACAATATCCGCAGCGGCCTGTCGATCGCGGAAGCCCGGCTGCCGACGGTCGCTGCCTGCATCCTGATATCGGTGCTGCTGGCCGCCACCACCGTCTGGCGCTCGACGGGATGGCTGACGATCGTAACGAGCGCGGCGGCGCTGCTCGCCTTCGCCGCCGTCAGTGCCGCCGGTATGCGGCTAGCCCATGTCTTCGTCTCGCCGCTTGGGCCGACGGTCGCCTATATCTCTGTCGTCTTCGGCCAGGCCGCCTTCGATTTTGCCGAGGAGCGCCGCAACAAGCGCCAAATCACCCGCGCCTTTGCCCAATATATCTCGCCCGATCTAGTCAGGCGCCTGTCGAGCGATCCCTCGCAGCTGAAGCTCGGCGGCGAGCGGCGCACCCTCTCGGTGCTTTTCTCAGACGTACGCGGCTTCACCACCATCGCCGAGACGCTGAAGGACGACCCAGAGCAGCTGACGGGCCTGATCAACCGGCTGCTGACGCCGCTTTCCGACGTGGTGATGGACCATGGCGGGACGATCGACAAATATATGGGCGATTGCATCATGGCCTTCTGGAACGCGCCGCTCGACGATCCCGATCATGCCCTGCACGCCGTCAAAGCCTCGCTTGCCATGCAGGCGGCGATATCGAGCCTTAACCGCGAGCTCGAGCAAGAGGCGGCGATGCGGGGCGGCAGGCCGCATGTGTTGAAGATGGGCGTCGGCATCAACACCGGCGAATGCATCGTCGGCAATATGGGCTCGACCCGCCGCTTCGACTATTCCTGCCTCGGCGACAGCGTCAACCTCGCCTCCCGCCTCGAAGGCGCCTCGAAGAATTATGGCGTGGCCCTGCTACTCGGCGAGGAGACCGCAAGGCTGGTCGCCAGCATCTACACCGTCGTCGAGCTCG
The DNA here is from genome assembly GCF_057653695.1 of Rhizobium sp. SRDI943. Lineage (NCBI taxonomy): Bacteria > Pseudomonadati > Pseudomonadota > Alphaproteobacteria > Hyphomicrobiales > Rhizobiaceae > Rhizobium > Rhizobium sp. SRDI943. The sequence goes on from NZ_CM172787.1 coordinate 2,721,275, forward strand.
ACCGCATCATCGTCAAGGGCCGCACCGCGCCCTCGCCTGTCTATACCGTCGTGCACAAGGCCGAAGCCGAAGCCCTCGCCGCCCATCGGGCTTTTCTCGAGGCGAAATACACCGGCACGCTTGCGCCATCCGACCCCGCTTTCGACAGGCTGGCCGCCGATATCCCAGGGCTTTCCGGCTACTACGCGATCATGCGGGATGCGTTGGCCGGATCCGGTGAGGAATGACCATCACTTTCGGGGGGCGAATGCCACCGGCAGCTCTGCGTCCTAAGGGCGGCAAATCAGCTCGCCAAGGTCAGGCAGCCGTAACGACTGACTTCATTTTCGATTTCTGCGACCAGAGTATCGAGCGCAGGATTTCGCGCCTTACGGGCCCGACGCACCACATAGGCCAGGGCGGGAGGCGTGGGCAGCCGGTTGGTGATGATATCCATCGCGGGACGCAGGTGGCGCCCGTTCAGAAGCGCCACACCCAGGCCTGAGGTGACTGCCGAGACGATTCCGGCGGCGCTGGTGCACTCAAACACCGTCTCGAAAAGGGTGTCGTCATCTTGGCCGATATCGAGTGCCCATTGGCGATAGAAGCATTCGTCGTCGAAAGACAGGAATGGAATCGGACCACTCGGTGGCAGAGCCAGGTCGGAATGTTTCACCCAGTAGAGCTGCTCCCGGAAAAGCACGATATCGGTCGGGCGAACCTCATGGGCAAAGATCTGCACGATCGCAGCGTCGAGCTCTCCTTGCTCCAGCATCGCCCGTAGAACCAAACTCATCCTGACCTTGGTGCGCACGGCGACATCAGGATGGAGGCGGCGAAACCGGCCCAATATGCGGGCGAGATCGGTACACGTGGTGTCCTCGGTCAGCCCGAGGGCGATGCGTCCTGCGAGCGGCGTTTTCGTCAGGCTGAGAAGCGCTTCGTCATGAAGACCGAGAATGCGTTCGGCGTAAACCAGCAAATCCTCGCCGGCGGCTGTGAACACAGGCGCTCCCGGCTTGCGGCTGAGAAGATCACAATCGAGGCTGATTTCAAGCCGCTTGATCTTGTGGCTGACGGCCGATTGCGACAAACCCAGCGCCTCGGCAGCGCGAGTGATGCCGCCATGACGGCGAACGGACCACAGGACCCGCAGCGCGTCTATTTCCAATCGTCGGCTGTTGAGTTCGGTCAAGGCAGGCACTCTCCGATGACTATGTTGCAAAGCCTATGCATGGAGGTGGTGACGCTGGCAAGCCATCATCGACAAATCAATCATCCTGTCATGTCGTGATCGAAATTTGTCATGTGCGAGGTCAATCTCTTCAGCCTATGGCTGAGCAGGACGAAATCAAAATGAGTATTCCATGACGGATGAAGTTCTCGCTCGGCCTGCGCCGCAGCACCGCTTCCTATGGCCCGTGCTGGCGACGCTTCTGGTGATCAGCTGGAGTTCCGGTTTCGTCGGCATCCGCTACGCCAGCGAGGAGGCGAGCGTCATCCTGGTCTTGTTCTGGCGCACCTTTCTGTCGGGACTGATACTGCTGCCCTTCGCGCTGACCATTGGGCCGAGGATGCATCTGTGCAGTGTGCTGGGCCAGATGCTGCTCGGCGTGATGTCAGTCTTCCTCTATCTCGGCGGATTCGCTCTCGCCATCGAGCAGCGCGTGCCGACGGGGCTGGTCGCACTGATTTCCGACCTCTTGCCGCTGGCGATTGCCTGCCTTTCGCAACCCCTCCTGGGCGAGCGACTGACGCGGCGGCAATGGCTGGGAACGGCAATCGCGGTGGCAGGCGTTCTGCTCGTTTCGCTCGAAAGCCTGAGCTTCGGCGAGGCCCCGCTCTGGGCCTACGGCCTGACGGGCGGCTCGATGCTGGTTTTCGCCTTCGCCTCCGTTCTCTACAGACGGCGGCGCGAGGAGCATATGCCTGTCCACCAGAGCCTTTGCATCCAGACCCTGACCGGCTCGGCCTTGTTTTCGTTCTGCGCCTTCATGCAGGGCAACATGATCCCGCCGATGACCGTCGATCTCGCCATCGGCATGACATGGCTCGTGCTGATTGCGACCTTTACCGCCTATTCGGTCTACTACACCAGCCTTCAACTGTTCCCCGTGACGCAGGTCAGCGCCGCGATCTACCTCAGCCCGCCTGTCACCATGTTATGGGCCTGGGCTCTATTTTCCGAGCCGCTGACGGCAACGATGTTCATCGGGCTGGCGGTGACACTGGTGGGCGTCTGGATGACCTCCCGAGCGTGAACGCTTGTGCGGATGCGATCGGCGTTGCCACTTAAGCCCGGAAACTGCCGGTGGCGTACATGTTGGTCGGCGCGCCGTGCAACATCACCTCGCGCTCGAAGATGAAATCACATTTTTCGAGAATGCGTTTCGAAGCGGCGTTGGCGGTGCGAACCAAGCCGACTACCCGCTCTGTCTGCAGATCATTAAAGGCAAACGCCAGGGTTTCCCTGACCAATTCCGTGGCATATCCCTGTCCCCAGCTTTCGGGTTGCAGATGATAGGAAAGATTGAGGCCATCAAACTCCTGGGAAACGGTCACGCCGCCGAAACCGATCAGCACACCGTTCGCCTCAACTGCCCAACGCCCGAACCCGTGATCTTTCCAATGCCCGATGTCGCGCGCAAGCCGCGCTGCGCTTTCCGCCGGCGTATCAGGCCGGGGCACCGGTCGGTGTGCGACCAATTCCGGCCGCGAAAAAAGTCGGGTCAGGAAATCGATATCCCCTTCCACGGGGATTCTGAGGCGCAATCTGGCGGTACGCCTTGCTGCCGGCTGCAAGGCGCCCTTGAATTCGTGCTCAAGCATCTTCCATCCAATTTTCAAAATGCGGCAACGTCACTGATACCAAATTATTCCAGGCGGCGCGCTTCCAGCGGCGCGTCCTGCCTGAATCCGTCGAAATAGCGACCACCATGCAGGGCAAGCTCCCGATCGGCCAAAGCCAGGAACCGGGCGCCGTCACCCGCGGCCGCCAGACTGAACGCCGCGTCGAATTCGGCCGCCAATTGCGCGTCGAACTCCCTCATCAGGCGGGGCGCCCACTTTCCCCGGCCAGCCCACGCGCCACGTCCGAGAAGCATCAGGTCGGCGAGCTTCTGATAGAGCAGCGCCGCGATGGCGGCGACCTCCTCGGGCGGGCGGGTGCCGCGCAGATCATCGGCCAAATCGGTGACCTGGTAGCGCAGCATGTCGTAGTCTGCCCCGGCAAGAGGTTTCGGTCCTGCGGCCAGCATACTTGCCGCCTTTGCCTGGATGACGCGCGCGCTGTCGATATCCGATCCCACTATACAGCCCGTCGCGACCATGTTGGCCATGATGGGACAGCCGCTCTCTGCATCCTGATGGAGATAATGCGCCAGCGTCTGCGGATCATGGACGAAGGCCTCGACCGGAAACCCATCCGCGGTGAACGATTCCCGCCAGGCTCTTTCGAGCGACGGAAACACCACGACCAGATCGATATCCGAAAAGGCGGTGCCTTCGCCGCGCATGATGGAGCCGGCGACATAGGCGAATGCGGCCCCGGCATAACGGCTGGCGATGCAGTGGCGGGCGGCGGCCAGCGCCCGCTCCGCAAGAACATGTTTCTGGATATCGTCCACGATCTCGTCCTCGAATACGGGAGACGAGCGGCAACAAAAAACCCGCTCGTTTCCGGCGGGTTGGTTTCAGCAGCAATGAACGGAATTCAGTTCACGCGTCTACCACCCACCGCGGCGCGGTGGTCGTAGACGTCATCGAAACTGCAAAAATCCTGCTCATGGCGGTAACGATACCGCTGGATAGTGACAGCGTCAATGCACCAGGCGCCGGCCAAGGACGCTTCCCCGGCGCGGCGATTTCCGTCTAAGATGACCCGCAAAGCAAGACTCGAAACAGGAAGAGCCCGCCAATGTCCGATCCCGCCACCGTCATCCCGCTTCCGCAACCGGTGTTGTTGCCGGTCGAAAGCAGCGCCGAGTGTTTTCCGGTGCGTCGCGTCTATTGCGTCGGGCGCAACTATGCCGACCATGCGATCGAGATGGGCCATGATCCCAGCCGCGAGCCGCCCTTCTTCTTCCAGAAGAATGCCGACAACCTGGTGCCGGCGGGCAAGGCCTTTCCCTATCCGCCGCTGTCGAACGATGTGCATTACGAGGTCGAATGCGTGCTGGCGCTGAAATCGGGGGGCGCGAACATCAAGGCCGCGGACGCGCTCGACTGCGTCTACGGCTATGCCGTCGGCATCGATTTCACCCGCCGCGATCTGCAGGGCGAGGCAAAGAAGCTTGGTCGTCCCTGGGAGATCGGCAAGGCCTTCGAACATTCCGCCCCTATCTCGCCGATCGTTCCGGCAAGCCGCCTCGGCCACCCCGCGCAGGCGAAGATCTGGCTGGAACAGAACGGCAAGCGCGTGCAGGACGGCGATCTCAACCAGATGATCTGGAAGGTGCCGGAGATCATCGCCGAACTGTCGAAGCTCTTCACTCTTGCAGCCGGCGATATCATCATGACCGGCACGCCCGCCGGCGTCGGCGCGGTGGCCAGGGGTGATCGCATCAATTGCGGCATCGACGGCGTCGCCACCCTATCGGTCGAGGTCGTCTGAGGAGAAAGCGATGCCCGTCTACGCACTTGGCGGATCGACGCCGAAACTGCCCGCCGCCGGCCTCTATTGGATCGCACCGGACGCCAATATCATCGGCCAGATCGAGCTCGGCGAGAATGTCGGCATCTGGTTCGGCGCCGTGCTGCGCGGCGACAACGAGAAGATCACCGTCGGCGAAGGCACCAACATCCAGGAAGGCGTGATGGCCCATACCGACATGGGCTTCCCGCTGACGATAGGCAAAGACTGCACCATCGGCCATCACGCCATCCTCCACGGCTGCACCATCGGCGACAACACGCTGATCGGCATGGGTGCGACCATCCTGAACGGTGCGAAGATCGGTGACAACTGCCTCGTCGGCGCCAATGCGCTGGTCACCGAGGGCAAGCAATTCCCCGACAACTCCCTGATCGTCGGAGCACCCGCCCGGCTCGTGCGTGTGCTGGACGAGAAGGCTGTCGAGAGCATCCGCCGCTCGGCGGAAAACTACGTGGCGAATTGGCAGCGGTTTGCGCGGGATCTCCGGCAAATCAGTTGATCGGGCAACGCGACCGGTGGCCAGCCCCGTCCTTCGAGGCCCCTGCGGGGCACCTCAGGATGAGGCTGGAGAGAGGGCACGGGTGAGAGAAGAGCAACAGATGACGGTCGCGAATTCATCAGCCTGCAGACACATCCATAGCCTTCCAACGACACGGCACACCGATCAGCCCTCATCCTTGTACGTTGCCGTTGCTGTATAAAGGGGCTGTGCGGCGGGGATGCGTGTCATCCTTGGGTCTTGAACTCGTACCTCAGCAAGCATCTCCGTCGCCATGTCTTCGCTCGAACGGTTGGTTGGGCTTCGAGCCCGCGTTGCAAGGAGGAGCAGTCATGCATATCCAGCAATCTTTCATGGTCGGTATCGATGTCTCGAAGGCCCATCTCGACGTTGCCGTTGAGGGCAAACGCGCCGTTGTCCGCTTCGACAACAATGCGCCAGGCTGTGCCGCACTCACTGCGGCAGTGGCCGGCGCAGAGCTTGTCGTCGTCGAGGCGACCGGCGGTTACGAGATGGCAATCGTCAGAACGCTTATGGCCGCCGGTATTGCCGTCGCCGTCGTCAATCCCCGCCAGGTGCGCGACTTCGCCAGGGCCAGCGGTCGTTTGGCCAAGACCGATCAGGTCGACGCCCGCGTCACGCTCCACTTCGCCAGAGCGATGCGGCCGGCACAGATCCCCCATATCGACGACGGCCGCATCGCGCTTGCTGCGCTTGTCACCCGCCGTCGCCAACTCATCGACATGGCGGTCGCCGAGAAGAACCGCCTCGAGCATGCGCCTGAGGCCGTCGCAGCGCTGATTGGCGAGACCCTCGCCGCCCTCAAGGCTCAGCTCGCCCGCGTCGATGCCGCCATCGCGCTCGCCATCGAGGCCGAGCCCGACATGGCCGCACGCCGCAATCTGCTGCTGACCGTGCCGGGCATTGGCGAGGTCAGTGCCGCCGTGCTCATCGCCGAACTGCCCGAACTCGGCGCCATCGACGACAAGAAGCTCGCAGCCCTCGTCGGCGTCGTCCCCATCGCTCACGACAGCGGCACATGGCGTGGACAACGCCATATCGCCGGCGGACGCGCCACCGTCCGATGCGCCCTCTATATGGCTACGCTCTCGGCCATCCGTTGCAACCCGGCCATCAAGACCTTCCACAAAAGGCTGCGCGACGCGGGCAAACCGCCCAAGGTCGCCATCGTCGCCGCCATGCGAAAGCTCATCATCATGATCAACACTATTCTTAAAAGACGAACCCCATGGAACCAGCCCCAACAACACGGTTGCTGAGGTGCGCAGGCCAAGGGCCGGAGCCTCGAAGGACGGGGGCGGGTGATTAGGCCCCTCTCCGCCCGCCAAAGCGCTCACCACACGCCCGGAATCCAACGCCACCGCACGCGCGCCATATACTCCTCGTACCCCTCGAGCCCCTTGCGCAATTCTGCCTCCTCCCCCAGCGTCCGGCCGAAGAGGACGATGATGAGCAGGCCGGCGGGAACCAGCGCGTAGAGCGATCCAAGCGACAGCGCCATGCCGACGCTGAGCACGATGGCGGTTGCGTATCCGGGATGGCGGATTACGGCGTAGGGTCCGCTGTCGATCACTTTGTGGTCACGGTCGGTCTGAATGCGCACCGTCGGCTCGAAATGCCGGTTGACCGATTGCGCCCAGGTCAGGCCGAGATAACCTGATGTCATCAGCAGATAGCCGATGAGGACGACCCAATCGGGCTGCGGCGCCCAGTGGAACCGTCCGTCGTCGAATGCACCGACCGGAAAAATGGCGGCAAAGAGAATGATCGTCAGCGTCGCCACCACGGCGTCCCAGGGTTTGGTACCCTTCTGGTATCGGCTGCGCGCCGCAAACAGCTCCGGATTCGTCCGCCGGATCCAGATGAGCGCGACACATGTCAGCACAAGGTACAGGCCGAGAAAAATCCACCCGCGCGGCCAGTCGAGCGTGCCCGCCGGCCAGAACAGCGCGGCAAACATGACGGCAATGGTGATGGCGAGCGATCCGAAAGATGGCGCCGCGGCGAATGAGTGACCGGGCCGAGTGTCCCGCTGCGTCATGATCGCTCTCCATACCATGACAGCGCCGCGCGTCCTTTTAGACGCGCAGAAGGACGCTGAACATGGCGGATTTCGTTGAGAAAATCACGTTACTCGGCGGCTTCGAGAAACAGGCTGTTTCGTGAAGATGAGGCAAGTGCCTGAACCCTGGCTTCCGCCTTGGCGATCAGTTGATAGAATTCGTCCTGCGCTTCGACGTCCAATTGAATGACGGCATTGACGTCGTCGGGCGTATCGCAAACGCAGGCGACCGCAGAAATCGGACAGATACCGCCGGGATAGCGTCTGCCGGTGCCCGTATAGGCGCGACGTCCCCAACGCTCGGAATAAACCGTCTCTTCCCGCTCAAGCTGCAGAATCGTTCCCTTGCAGGCGGTCACGATAGCCGCCTTGCCGTAGGCGAACCAGTGATAGTTCAGCCTCCGGAGTATATATTTGCCGGTGATATCTTCGCCAGCCAGTTCGGCAGGGTTTTCAATCATTCTAATCATGACGGCTTCCTCAACGTTTAAACAATATCCGTCATGTCTTCGCGCGCAGCAAGTCAAAAAACGCTGCTTTTGGAGACACTTAGTCACAAAGTGTTTCCGATTCTTACATTAACCACGCGCCGATCACCCCTTGTGCACACAATTCTTCGTCGAATTTCCCGCTACCTGCTACCGATTTCGTCATTCCGAGGTGGCAGTCACGTCGATGTCCCCTTGTGTTTTTCGGCGCGGGCTCGATATGTCTCCCTGATTGGTCCGAAGAACGCACCGTTTTTCATCCCAAGAAGCGGCCGACTGCTTCGCTAGTTGGTCACCGCAGGAGAGTTTCATGGTCGACGCGATCAACCCCATCTCCGCCACCGCCGCGCCCGAACCCGCCAAGGTCGGCACCAGCACCTCGATCGACTCCGAACCAGACAACGCCTGGGTCGCCGCCCGCCAGTCGCAGATCACCGCCGATCAGTTGGCAGCAAAGAGGGCCGTGGAGAAGGAAGCCGCAGCTGATCTCATTCCGCACGCGGATCTGATCGTCGACGACGAGGAGCATCCGCAAAAGCGGCACCGGCATGCGGCATCGGAAGAAGGGGAAGAGGCCGGCGAACAGGCGGAACAGCCGGCCTTGTCAGGCGAAAGCGATCGGATCGGCACCCGCAATTTCGACGACGACACGCCCTTCGGCGAGCGCGTCGCCATCATCTGATCAAAAGCGCACCAAAATCGCGCCTCCACATCACATTGATGGCATTCATCTTCAACTTGGCCCCGAGCAGACGATCAGCAACAGCGCTGCCGGAAGCTATGAATGCAAGCGCCGAAGCGCTTCACATGCCAACTCGTCGACCCCTTCCAACTGGTCCGCCTTGCTCGGTTGATCCGCCAGCTTCCGGAGGTCGCCCTCAAGCGCTTCAACAACCTCCATCGACAGCTTTTCGACGATCAGTTGAAAGCTGAAATATTTTTGAGGGGAGTCATCTCCTCGGAGAACGCGCGACACCGGGTCAACAATTGGCATTCCGAGTGAGACGAGAAAACGAGCCAGAGGTGGAGCAATAGGCCAGTTGCCGTCTGCCGTCCACGCCAGCAAGTCATCCAGGATCGGAGCGATCGCAGGATAACCAGCGCTCTCGATACCAGAAAGAGCGGCAACGTCGTGCTTGTCACGAGGGACGAGGCTCCTTGCATCGAACACGCCAATCACTCCATCTTGTTGGGCCTCTCCCCACCCCGAAGCTGGGCTTCGATTGCCACTTTGTCGATGGCCGACCAGACCTCGACGATCTTGCCGCCGCGAAATTCGTAGATGACGTTCTCGGTGAAGGAAAGGCGCCTGCCGTTCACATCGAGGCCGAGGAATTTTGCCTTCGGCCTGCAATCGAAGCCGAGCCGGCAGGCGATGTATGGCGGATCGCAAAGAAGCATCAGCACCTTGAAATAGAGATCGGGAATCTCATCGAAGTCCCGCTCGAGCATGGTGACGTAACCCGACAGCCCGAGGCGCCGACCGTTATGAACTGCATCGTCGCCGACGAACTGCCCGAGATTGGGCCAGTCCTGCCTGTTCAGGCAGGCGATGTAGCCGCGGTATATCTTCGCGAGTTCGGTTTTCGTCACGCGATCGTCCTGGCTTGGATTCTCAGGCAAAGATAGCGCCGGCATCTGCACTTGCCAGCGGCGAGCGCGCCGCCTCGAGACTTTCAGTTCAAGAGAACTCGCCTGCACGGGGACCAGCAAGTGTCACGCGCCAGCCCGTTCGCGATTGGAAATCCTGAGTGGCCAGAAACGTATAGCCCGTGGTGCGCCAGAGCCTGACGGCGCTGGTCAGATTGTCGAGCACATAATCGCCGCCGTCCGTCCGGGCAATGAGAACGACATGGTTTTGATCGTGCGGTCCAATCACCACGGAAAGCGCCAACCTGTTCGATGGAAAACCAGCTTCGATCAGGTCCTTCATCTTCTGGAGAGCGTAGTCCTCACAGTCCCCACGGCCGGCAACCGGCAGAGACCAAACATCCTTATTTCGGGAAAACGGGCGATCTTCCGCGGGAATGATACGTCCATTTACGGCACGATTGACCTTTTGAAGTAGCGCTGTTCCTGCCTGATCATTCAGCTGTTGCGCCGCCATCCTGCCGCACAGCCACTTGTACTTGGCGCAGGCTGCGGCGAATCCCACGGGTGCGCCGATGCTTCGCGTCACAGGAAGCGATGATCCCGCAACCGCTTGAAAATGCAGAAGAATGAATAAAAAGGCAGCGAGCGAAAAGAGGCGCTTCATAGCCGATTCCTTTTATTTGTTGCGAAACAATAACATAGGCACAATAAAAATTTAGTAAAATTTTATACTTGCGAATTTAACTGTATTAGATGAATTAGACAGATTAACCATCATCTATTCTTCGTGTTAATTTATTGTTAGTGTAAGAGTTCTCCCCATTAACATTCGGTTAACCTTGGGAGATGGATTGAAATGATCAGCAGAGCAGCGAAATTCAGCATCGCCGTTGCTTCCCTTCTGGCAAGCAGCAGCTTGGCAACGGCAGCGCCGGCAGTCGTTAATTGCAAGGCCGCAGTTCGCGGAACACTCGAATACAGGCTGTGCATGCCGACCAGAGCAATTCAGTCCGATAGCAGGTTCAATCCGAACGATAACGATCGCGGCAGCCAGAACATTGGCGGCGGCAAGAAGACATCCAGCACCGGCTCCGTCGCCAGCAATGGGAATAATGGCGATGATGGTAATGGCGACGGCGACGGCAGCGGCGACGGCGACGGCAATGGCGACGGCAGCGGCGACAATGGCGGAAAGGACGATCACGGCGGCAAGGGCCATGGTCATCACGGCGGCAAGGGCGGGAAAGATCACGGGCACGGCAAGGACGGTCCGGGCCACGGTGGAAAAGACCATCACGGCGGCAAGGACCGCGATCATCACGACCACGACAAGGGCGGAGAAGATCACGATCACGGCAAAGGTGGCAAAGACGGCCCAGGCAAGGGTGGTAACGACGGTCACGGCAAGGGCGGCAAAGACGGCCCCGGCAAGGGCGGCAACGACGGCCCAGGCAAGGGCGGCAACGACGGTCCGGGCAAGGGCGGCAATGACGGTCCCGGCAAGGGCGGCAATGACGGTCCCGGCAAGGGCGGCAATGACGGTCCGGGCAAGGGCGGCAATGACGGTCCCGGCAAGGGCGGCAATGACGGTCCGGGCAAGGGCGGCAATGACGGTCCGGGCAAGGGCGGCAATGACGGTCCCGGCAAGGGCGGCAACGACGGTCCCGGCAAGGGCGGCAATGACGGCCCCGGCAAGGGCGGCAATGACGGTCCCGGCAAGGGCGGCAACGACGGTCCCGGCAAGGGCGGCAATGACGGTCCCGGCAAGGGCGGCAATGACGGTCCCGGCAAGGGCGGCAACGACGGTCCCGGCAAGGGCGGCAATGACGGCCCCGGCAAGGGCGGCAACGACGGTCCCGGCAAGGGCGGCAATGACGGCCCCGGCAAGGGCGGCTCTGAATCTAAGCCGGACTAACCCGATCGGGGCAAAAGAAAGTGAGAGGCGAGGCCGGGTTACCGGCCTCGCCCTTTTTGATCGCCGCTTTGTGATCGGCGTCTAATAACGTCGGGATCTTACGGGTCTGCCATCGCAATAGCCCGCGAGGCGATCGTCTAGCGAAGGCGAGGAAGCTTATGCCGCACAGGCCTCGCACAACCCACGGATCTCGATCGTCGTCTTTTCAGGCTTGAACTTCTGCCCGCGCACCCATTCCATAAGTCGGTGATCGACCTCGTGGTCGTGGAACTCCGTCACCTGGCCACAGCTTTCGCAAATGGCGAAGGCGACGATGCCGTGGCTGTGGCAATCGTCGCCCGGATGGGCGCAGGCGACGAACGAGTTGATGCTTTCGAGCCGGTGCACCACGCCATATTCGAGCAGCTTCTCCAGCGCCCGGTAGACCTGCAGCGGCGCGCGAAAACCGTGGTCGCGCAGCTTATCGAGGATGGTGTAGGCGCTGAGCGGCCCTTCGGCCTTTTCGAGCACGTCGAAGACCAGCGACTGGTTCTTGGTCAATTGCGGTGTCGTCATGAGCCTTGTCCTTGCATGACCGCGCGGTGGCGCCTGACCGGAAGCAGGCTGAGAATGAAGAGGATCAGCGCCGCGACCACGATCGAGGGGCCCGAGGGCGTGTCGTAGGTGAGCGAGCCGAACAGCCCGCCGACGACGGCGACCGCTCCAATCAGCGAAGCGAGCACTGCCATGATTTCCGGTGTCGGCGAGAAGCGCCGCGCCGCAGCCGCCGGAATGATCAGCAGCGAGGTGATCAGCATGATGCCGACGATCTTCATGGCAATGGCAATGACGACGGCCATCAGCAGCATGAAGAACAGCCGCGCCCGCTCCGGCCTCAGCCCCTCGGCCTCGGCGAGCTCGGCATTGACGGTCGCAGCCAGGAGCGGCCGCCAGAGCCAGGCCATTGCCACGAGCACGAACAGCCCGCCACCCCAGATTAGCGCGATGTCGGTCGTGGAAACGGCAAGGATATCGCCGAACAGGAAGGCGATGAGATCGATCCTCACCCAGCTCATGAAGGCGACCATGACGAGGCCGATCGCCAGTGTGGCATGTGAGAGGATGCCAAGCAGCGCATCGGCTGACAGCGCTTGGCGCTTCTGCAGGAAGAGCAGCAGCACCGACACGAGCGCGGCAACGGCAAAGACAGCCAGCGTCAGGTTGAGTTCGAAGAGCAGCGACAGTGCGACGCCGAGCAGCGCCGAATGGGCGATCGTATCGCCAAAATAGGCCATGCGCCGCCAGATGATGAAGCAGCCGAGCGGCCCTGTCGTCAGCGCCAGACCAACGCCGGCAAGAATGGCGCGCACGAAGAAGTCGTCAAGCATGGCGGTCCTCCGTGGCATGGGTATGCGGATGGTCATGTTCGTGGTGGTGCCCATCATGACCATCGTCGTGCTCATGACTGTGGTCATGCGCGTGATGCCCGTCATCGGGATGGCAATGGTCGGTCACCGTGCCGTCGGCATGTTGCACGCGTCCATCAGGCAGATGCGTATGATCATGGTGATGGCTATAGACGGCAAGCGTCTGCGCCGCCCGGCTGCCGAACAACTGCACATATTCCGGGCTGCGGCTGACCGACTCGGGCGTACCGCGGCAGCAGACATGGCCGTTGAGGCAGATGACCGTGTCGGTCTCGGCCATGACGACGTGGAGATCGTGCGAAATCAGCAGGATGCCGCAGCCCGTCGCATTGCGGATCGATTTGATCAGATCGTAGAGGGCGATCTCACCGGAGAAATCGACCCCCTGCACCGGCTCGTCGAGCACCAGCAGATCGGGCTTGCGCGCTATCGCCCGGGCCATCAGCGCCCGCTGGAACTCGCCGCCGGAGAGATGCTGGACCTCGGCATCGAGCATATGGGCGATACCGGCGGATTCGAGCGCCGAGAGCATATCGCGCTCGGGCAGCGGTCCGGTCAGCGTCATCAGCCGGCGCACCGAAAGCGGCAGCGTCCAGTCGATCGTGAGCTTTTGCGGAACATAGCCGACCTTGAGGCCGGCCTTGCGCTCCACCCTGCCCTGATCAGGCTTCAACACACCGATCGCCGCCTTGGCGCTGGTCGACTTGCCCGAGCCGTTCGGCCCGATCAGCGTGACGATTTCGCCGCGCGAAACGGAAAAGTCAACGCCGCGCACCAGCCAGCGGCCATTGCGCAGAACGCCGACATTTTCAAGCGAAACCAGCGGTTCGGCCCTGATACCAGCGGGGGTCTTTGCGGGAGAGAGCATCAAATTTTCCGAAAGTGCTGTTGCGTCCTGCTATTGCACACGTTATAGCATAACGCAATTGATGTAATAACATAACAATTGCAATTCAAGGGAAGCATATTGATGAAACGCGCCTTGGGGCCTGCCCTTAAAATCTTGGCCCTCCGAATGCCGGCCTTCACAATCCCGGCCCTGGCGATCCCCGCCCTACTCTTTGCCGGCACCATGCGGGCAGCCGATGCGCCTGTCGTCGTCACCTCGATCAAACCGATCCATTCGCTGGTTTCGGCGATCATGCAGGGTGTCGGCGAACCCGAATTGATCGTCGATGGCGCGGCCTCCCCGCATACCTACAATCTGAAGCCATCGAATGCCCGCGCCCTGCAGGAGGCCAAGGTGATCTTCTGGGTCGGCCCCGGCCTCGAGGCCTTTCTCGAAAAGCCGCTGCAGGCGCTGGGTCGGAATGCCAGCATCGCCGAACTCGACAATGCCCCCGGCCTCGTCAAGCTGCCTTTCCGCGAAGGCGGCGCCTTCGAGCCGCATGACGACGGCGACGAGCACGACAGCGCTTCCGGTCATGAGCACGATAAGGCCGAAGCCACGCACGGCGCCGAAGCCGACCACGACCACGGTGCCTTCGACACACATCTCTGGCTCGACCCGATGAATGCCAAGGCCATGGCGACCATGATCACCACGACACTGGTTGCCGCCGATCCCGCCAATGCACTGACCTATCAGGGCAATGCCAAGGCGCTGGACGACAGGCTGGATGCACTCGATACCGAGATCAAGGGCATTGTCGCTCCCGTCAAGGGCAAGCCCTTCATCGTCTTCCATGATGCCTACCAGTATTTCGAGCACCGCTACGGCATCCGCGTCGCCGGCTCGATCACCGTCAGCCCGGAAACCATTCCGGGCGCCGAGCGTGTTTCGGAAATCCACCGCAAGGTCGGTGAACTCGGCGCCACCTGCGTCTTTGCCGAACCGCAGTTCGAGCCGCGCCTCGTCAATGTGGTCATCGAAGGCACGCGCGCCAAGTCAGGCGTACTCGATCCCGAAGCGGCAACACTGAAGGCCGGCTCCGATCTCTACTTCACCCTCATGCGCGGCATCGCCGACAGCATGAAGGACTGCCTCTCCAGCGCATGACTGTCATGCGCCGCTCCGGAGACAGCTGAGGCGGAAAGAGGCGGACAACCCCGTTCCGCCTTTTTTCAGCACACTGAACGTAATGATATAACATTATAATGATTTGATGAGGTTCCCATGGACAACAGACTTCCCGTCACGGTGCTCTCCGGCTTCCTCGGCGCCGGCAAGACGACGCTGCTCAACCATGTGCTGACCAATCGCGAGGGTTTGCGCGTCGCGGTTATCGTCAACGACATGAGCGAGGTGAATATAGATGCCGCGTTGGTGCGCGACGGCGGCGCCAACCTCTCCCGCACCGAAGAGCAACTGGTCGAGATGACCAATGGCTGCATCTGCTGCACGCTGCGCGACGACCTCTTGAAGGAAGTGCGCCAGCTCGCCGATCAGGGCCGCTTCGATTACCTCCTGATCGAATCGACCGGCATCGCCGAGCCCCTGCCCGTCGCCACCACCTTCGAATTCCGAGACGAGAACGGCCAAAGCCTCTCGGATGTGGCAAGGCTGGATACGATGGTGACCGTCGTCGACGCCGCACATCTGCTTGCCGATTATGCCTCGGCCGATTTCCTCGCCGACCGGGGAGAAACGGCCGGCGACGGCGACAACAGAACCATCGTCGACCTGCTGGTCGAGCAGATCGAATTCGCCGATGTCGTGGTGCTGAACAAGATCGGCACGGCAGCCGAGGAAGAGCGCGACGCCGCCCGCAAGATCGTCACCGGCCTCAACCCGGATGCACGGCTGATCGAGGTGGATTTCGGCAAGGTCGCCCTGAAAGACGTGCTCGGCACCGGCCGCTTCGATATCGACAAGGCCGAGACCCATCCACTCTGGTATAAGGAACTGCACGGCTTCCGCGACCACCTGCCGGAGACCGAAGAATACGGCATCCGCTCCTTCGTCTACCGCGAAAAACGCCCCTTTCATCCGGCTAAGCTGCAGGACTTCCTCGACAGGACATGGCCAGGCGTGGTGCGCGCCAAAGGCTTCTTCTGGCTGGCGACGCGCCCGCACCATGTCGGCGAGATCAGCCAGGCGGGCGCGATCGTGCGCACCGGCAAGATGGGTCTCTGGTGGGCGGCAGTGCCACGCGAACAATGGCCTGAGGAACCGGCCTTCATGCGCGCCATCGGCCCCTATCTCGACCCCGTCTGGGGCGACCGCCGCCAGGAAATCGTCTTCATCGGCACCGATCCGATGGACGAAGCCTGGATCAGGAAGGAACTCGACGCCTGTCTGGTCGACGCCACTGTGTTTACACCGGAACGCTGGCGCAACCTGCCCGACCCCTTCGCCAGCTGGAACAGGCAGGCGGCATGACAGCGAAGGCAATCAAACGCTATCTCTGCGTCTGCCAGGAATGCGATCCTTTGCCACCGATCGAAGGGCTGCATCCGCTGACGTATAAACCGGACACAGAGACTGAAGCCCGCAAACCGAAGGGACTTCTCGGCATCATCGCCGGCCGGGTAGCTTTGCGTCGGCAGGACTAAGCGATCACAACCGACGCAGCGAGTCTGGCGCGAACGCCGCCTCACCCTCCTTCATTCCTGTACTTGTCACAGGAATCTAGTGTGCCCAAGTCTTTGAGCACGCGAGACTTCCCTCCGAATGAGAGTCATTCACGGCGCAGACGCGCCGTGGCTGGATTCCTGTGACGAGCACAGGAATGAGGAAGGATAGAGAGAACGACGATCTTATCCGAGACGGAAGCGCTTGCCGCCGCAGAGTCAAAGCCGAAGCCGCCCTTTCCTGATCTATCGACCGATCAGCGACCGGCAATAATGCTGGAGATGATGCCGCTGGTGACGCCAATCAGCAGGTAGTCATTGTCGGCCCGCACCCAGCGATAACCGCGGGGCGGAGGCGCCAGCCGGTAGCGGCGGTAGTCGTTGACATCGGAGAACCGGCGACGTTCGCTGGCGTTGACGCGGTATCCCCTCTTCCAATGCGACCGGACGACCACCTTCTTCTGCTCGACGTGGGGACGGCGGTGATCGTCGGCGCTGGCTTGGGAAACAACCATCGGGGAAAGAAGGAAGGAGGCGGAAAGAAGAGCTGCAAAAATCTTTTTCATGTGGGGTTCCTCATGTTGGGCACGTGACCAAACTAGGGCCGAAAAGATGAACCGAAACTGAAATAAAAATTAAACTTTTGTAATCAAATCCAATAGCTACGGGTCGAAGTTTATATTTTAGATTAATCTTATACATGGTAACAAATATTCTATCGCCGCAGACGGGGCATCGGCGCGGCCGGCCAGTTCGTCCTTGGAAGCCCTTGGCAGCACATCGGGGCGGGATTGAAGAAAAGACAGTTGCGGGGCATCCGAGGATGAGCCTAGGGCGGCGCGCCCTTCCTGTGCCCATCGCCTGGAAGACGCCGCCGTGGAGGGTCGCTGCGGATGGCGGCCGACGGGCATGCCCTCGATTCGATATCTTGCCTATCGCCTAAAGGTGCTCGCGATTGGCATAGCGAGATGCATAAACTTGAAACGGGCGCATAATCGAGTTCGAAGCGACGCATTAGGAACAGGAGAATTCTGCATGTCCCGTGAGGGGACGATCAGATCAAGACAACGAAGACCACAATGGAGGAAAACATGCCCGGTATCAGCATGCGCTATATCGTCGACGACGTCGACGCCGCGGTGGAATTCTACACAAGACATCTCGGCTTCTCTGTCGCGCTTCGCCCCGCGCCGAGTTTCGCCATCCTGACCAGGGACGGTTTTCGTCTGTTCGTCAGCGGCATGACGGGACCGGGCGGAGCATCTCAAGCAATGCCCGACGGGCGAAAGCCGGAGCCTGGCGGATGGAATCGTATCCAGATCGAGGTCGGAGACCTGGAGGCGAAAGTCACCGCGCTGCGCCAAGCCGGTGCGCGCTTCCGCAACGAGATCGTGCAGGGCATCGGCGGCAAGCAGATCCTGCTCGATGATCCGGCCGGAAACCCGATCGAGCTCTTCGAAGCACCCAAGCGGTGAATGGCGCGACGCCGGTCATGCGGTTGCCACGCATTTGCAGTCATCAGCAAACCGACGCAGTATTTCGATCACGGCTGCCGGCGTTGGCATCTCTCGCCGCGAGGCTGGCCGGAACGCCTTGCCACCAGTGTGCGAGCGTGTAGTTTCGGATTCCTATCAATTCGAAGGCAGGGAAAACATGTCCGATTCCGCCGGCGGGCTCTCCGACTATATCGGGATACTAGCCGTGTTTCTTCTCGTCGCCGCCAATGGCTTCTTCGTTGCCGCCGAATTCGCCCTGGTGTCAGTCAGGCGTAGCCGCGTCGCCGAACTCGCTGCGGCAGGCCGCATGAACGCCTCGGCACTTCAGCGCGCCGTCGACAATCTCGACTCCAACCTTGCAGCCACCCAGCTTGGCATCACCATCTCGTCGCTCGCCCTCGGCTGGGTTGGCGAACCGGCGCTTGCCCACCTGATCGAGCCGCTGCTGTCCTGGCTGCCCGGGCAATGGGCGACGGCGGGCGCGCATACTGTTGCCGTCGTCATCGCCTTCGTCATCATCACGGCCCTGCATATCGTGCTCGGCGAGCTCGCGCCGAAGAGCCTGGCGCTTCAACGCAGCGAGGCCACTTCGCTTGCCGTGGTGCGCCCGCTCGGTCTGTTCCTGGTGCTGTTTAAGCCGGCGATCTTTGTCCTGAACGGCATGGGCAACATGGTGCTGCGGGGCGTCGGTCTTCGCGCCGGAACCGGGGAATCGTCGTTCCATTCGCCGCAGGAGCTCAAGCTGCTGGTCGCTGAGAGCCAGGAGGCCGGCCTTCTCAACCAGGTGCAGCAGCAGCTCGTCGAGCGGGTGTTCAACATCGGCGACAGACCGATCTCCGACATCATGACCCCGCGTCTCGACATCGAATGGTTCGACGCCGACGACAGCGAGGCCGAGATCCTGAAGACCATCCGCGAATGCAGCCACGAGCAATTACTGGTCGCCCGCGGCTCGATCGACGAGCCGATCGGCATGGTGTTGAAGAAGGACCTTCTCGATCAGGTTCTCGACGGCGGCAAGGTCCGGCCGATGGAGGTGATCAAGCAGCCGTTGGTGCTGCATGAGGGCACCTCGGTCGTCCGCGTGCTCGACAGTTTCAAGGCCTCACCCGTTCGCCTCGCCATCGTCATCGACGAATATGGCAGCCTCGAAGGCATCGTCACCCAGACCGACCTGCTCGAAGCCATCGCCGGCGACCTGCCGGGATCCAACGAAGAGCCCGACATCGTCGTCAGGGAAGACGGGTCGCTCTTGATCGATGCGATGATGCCGGCCTTCGACGCCTTCGAACGGCTGGGCCTGCGCGATCGTCCGGATGCCGATTTCCATACGCTGGCGGGCTTTGCGCTGCATCAGCTCCAGCACATCCCCGAAGCCGGCGAAACCTTCGTCTTCGACAACTGGCGCTTCGAAGTGCTCGACATGGACGGCATGCGTATCGACAAGATGCTCGCGACGCGCATTCCCGCGGATGGGGCGGAGGCCTAGGGCCAAAGAAAGGCTCTAGTTCACCGCCAGCGTCCAGAGCATTCCCGCGGCTGCGCAGGCTAGCAGCGTCGCGATGACGGAAGCCTTGAAGCGGAAGATCGCTATCGCCGCGGCGGCAGACAGCGCCATTGCCGCCGGCACGGCCGATTGCAGCACGGGAATATCGAGCCGCAAGCCGCCAAGCTGGACGGTCGCAACCTCTGCAAACAGCGTGTGCAGGGCAAACCAGATAGCGAGGTTGAGGATAACCCCGACCACCGCCGCTGTTATGGCCGACATCGCGCCGGCGAGCGCTATGTTGCCGCGCAGTTTTTCGATGAACGGCGCACCGAGGAAGATCCACAGGAAACAGGGCACGAAGGTGACCCAGCTCGTCAGTATCGCCGCAAGGGTCGCAGCAAGCATCGGGTTCAGCGCTCCCGAATCCCGGTAGGCGCCCATGAAGCCGACGAACTGGACGACCATGATCAGCGGCCCCGGCGTCGTCTCGGCCATGCCGAGACCATCCAACATCTCGCCGGGTTTCAGCCAGCCGAAATGCTGCACGGCCTCCTGTGCGACATAGGCAAGCACCGCATAGGCCCCGCCGAAGGTGACGACCGCCATTTTGCTGAAGAAAAGGCCGATTTCGGTAAAGACGTTGTCAGCACCGAAGGTTGCGTAGAGCGCCGCGAGCGGCGCGAGCCAGAGGGCAAGCAGCACGGCCGAGATGCGCAGCGACCAGGCGAGATTCGGGCGCGCATGCGCCGGTATGCCTTCGCCGAGCGCCGACTCCGCATCCGACAGCACCGGGCCGCTTCCGGCCTTATGGCCGCCGCCCGTCTGAAAGGCGGCAAGCCCGAACCTGCCGCCGAGGAAGCCGGCAATGCCGGCCGCGAGCACGATCAGCGGGAACGGCACATGGAGAAAGAAGATGGCGATGAAGGCCGCGGCCGCGATACCGACCATGACGCGATTCTTGAGCGCACGACCGCCGATGCGGATGACGGCCTGCACGACGACGGCAAGCACCGCCGCCTTCAGCCCGAAGAACAGGCCGGCGACGATGCCGACATTGCCGTAAGCCGCGTAGATATAGCTGAGACAGAGGATCGACAGGAACCCAGGCATTACGAACAGCAGGCCGGCGACGAGACCGCCTGCTGTCCGATGCATCAGCCAGCCGATATAGATGGCGAGCTGCTGCGCCTCGGGTCCGGGGAGCAGCATGCAATAGTTCAGCGCATGCAGAAAACGGTGCTCACCGATCCATCGCTTCTCGTCGACAATGATCCGGTGCATGACGGCGATCTGGCCGGCAGGGCCGCCGAAACTCAGGGCGGCGACGCGCAGCCACACCCTGAAGGCATCGCCAAACGAGACGCCGTGATGATGCCCCTCTCCGGTGTCTTCCTCCGCCATTTTGCCACTGGGCGCATTATCCGTCATCTCGACCATCTCATGCTCTCTTCTTCAGCGCCGGCCAGTTGTGGGTTTCCTCGGTCGCATCGCGGCACCAGCGGAAGAAGGCGTCGTAGAGAAGCATCCCGGCCTCGAGCTGTTCCAGATCGTCGGAATACATCCTGGAGAGGCCGAGCGAGGCGGCCAGCAGGCCCGCCGCCTCGGGCGCGAGATCGAGTCTTGCGGTATCCGCCGCCCTGACGATCCGCGCCAGGCGCAGGAGCGGCTCCGATGCCAGCCCGAACTCCTCGACCATGACATCAAAGGTGCAGAGTTCGCCGCGATGGCTCCAGAACACATCATCGATATCGAAGGGCGTAGCCGCGAAGCGCTCGCTGACGGCTAAAACCTCAGGCGCCGGCACGAACAGGAATACGGCGCTCGGATCGACGAAGCGCCGGATCAGCCAGGGACAGGCAATGCGGTCGATCTTCGGCCGCGCCCGCGTCACCCAGACGGTACGTCCCTCAGCGTCGCGGCGCGGCAGCTTTTCCTCGGGCACCGCCAGTCCACCTGTGATCCAGGCTTCGAAGCCGCCTTCGAGGCTCTCGGCGTCGATCCCGGCATGGCGCAGGTAGGCGGCGACGCCATGGCTGAGCTTGCTGCCCTTCTGGCAGACCACGACGACGGAATCGGCATCGACGCTGCCCGCCCAGGACCCGACCTCGGCATGGCTTCGCCGGATCGAGCCCGGCACCAGGCGCGGATCGAGCGCGAAGTCCTCCTCGGTGCGAACGTCGATAATGCAAGGCGCACCGGGGGTTCCAATGAGGCGGTTGAGCTTGTCGGGAGAAATTTCGAGAAATGACGGCATGTCGCGTCCCTCCGTTGATCGGTTTTACTGGACGCGATTCTTCAGCATGACGCCTCGTGGGGTGATCGCGACCCCATGCAGAAATCATTCGCAAACAGACTCCGTGGTGTCAAG
This sequence comes from Rhizobium sp. SRDI943, assembly GCF_057653695.1. Classification (NCBI taxonomy): domain Bacteria; kingdom Pseudomonadati; phylum Pseudomonadota; class Alphaproteobacteria; order Hyphomicrobiales; family Rhizobiaceae; genus Rhizobium; species Rhizobium sp. SRDI943. Next base: position 2,742,758 of record NZ_CM172787.1, read on the forward strand.
CGCATTGCGCCCAGGCGGCTTGCCGTCCGCACCGGCGGGCCGCCATCCATCACCGCATCCGATCAGCCGGCAGCTCTACCACCGGGTCTTCTGCCGGTCGCCCGCAAGCATATGATGGGTGAGCGGCAAAGCCGCGAATGCGCGGAACGCCAGTAAAGCGCGAAAAGTGAGTACGAAAACCCAGTCAGCACAAGCGCTTCGGCCCAGAACGGAACAAAATGCCCACTTCTGCATTCTTCTGTCACCGAAAGAGGAGAAAGTACCATGACGTACGACCCCAATAATGCCAACGACCCGAACCGCCCGCTGAACCCAAATCTGGATCTGCGCACCACGCCGAGCGCGCGCAGCAGTAATACGTGGGTTGTCTGGGTCGCTGCATTGGCCGTGATCGCTGTCGCTGCATTCGCCTATTCGCAGTGGAGCACCCCCGGCACATCCCCGGACACGACAGCCTCCACGACCCAATCAGAGCCGGCGCCGGCCAAGCCGATCGCTCCGACCGACAACAGTGCAACGCCCGCACCGGCACCGGCACCGGCCACTCCGCCGGCTGCCCCTGCCCAGCAGTAACCGCTGTTCGGCCGAAAGAAGCCGGCCCAGTGCCGGCTTCCTTTCTGCCGCGAGTTCTTGAAGAACTATAAGCAAACCCTACTTAAGGGATATCATATCTGTCTCTGACGGCTGACCACGGAGGTACTGGCAGCCGTTATCGAGGAAGGTCGGCGCGAGTTTCGCCCGGCCTTTTTTCTTCACCGTATTTGGCAACGCCTGGATCGGGATATTATTTCGGGACCCTGTTATAAAAGGACTGCGGATCGTACACGCATTCGTAGTCGAGAAGGCAAAGTTTCCCGCTGGCGTCCCTTACCCTTGCGCTGTCGTATTTGTCGCCGAGATTGCACCTGGCCGGCGGATAACGGAAGCTGCGGCCGCCAAAACCCATACGCACAAAAACCGCCTTGTCCTTGCGAATGATCTGCGCAAGCTCCTCGCAACTGTGATCCCTTGCATTGACCTCCACCGCCTCGATGGCAAGAGCTGCGGACGGAAACAACAGTGCGACGGCCAGAACAACGCTTTTCATGGAAACTCCTGAATTTGAGAGAGCCAAGGTAGGGCATCCCACCGCGTGCCGCCAGTCCGGAAACCCTCCGAATTTTACGCTTGAGAAGTCAGCTAAGGCACGAGCTCTTTGAAGGCAGCAAGACCCAGGTAGACGGGCACTCCTTCGCTACTGCCCCGGCGAGGGCATCGCTACATCCCGATCCATTAAGATGTTTGGTCTACGCTGCCGGCCATGAAACCGACGTTTGGACGCAGACACCTTGCATTGGCAGAGCCGGAGCGGACCAGGGCCGTTCCAGCACGGAAGGTTGATGCGTCGCCCGCCGGAAGTTTCGATTGGCCGAAAATCAGGCGTTACACAAAAACGCGACCTTGGTCCTGTTGATTGCTACCAAACTTTCGGTTGCGACTATTTACGTCCTTAGGCTAAACGCCTCGCATTCCTTCCAGGAATACGCAGCGCCGATCGCAGTGATGGCGGCACTGTCGTTTTTCATCGTAGCAGCTCTCTGGCTCGCAGGCATGAAACTGAGCGGCGGCGATTGAGGCAACCTCGGTTGGCGCCGTCTGAAGTTGACCGCCACCCGCACTTCCCGCTCCCTCCCTCTCTCACCGGAAGCGTCTAGGGAAAGTTATAGGGCGACGCGGGGTCGAAAACGCAGGCATAATCAAGGATGCACTGCTTTCCACCTGCATCGCGCAAACTGGTCGTAGTGCGCTTATCGCCCATGCTGCATTGGGCGGGCGGATAACGGAAACTGCGGCCGCCGAAACCGACGCGGACAAAGACCTTTTTGTTCTGGCGGATCATCTGCGTAAGCTCGCTACAGCTATGCTCGCTCGCTTTGACGTTCATGACGGCTGCGGCAAAGGCAGGCAACGGCAGAGACAATGCGACGACAAAAATAACGCTTCTCATAGACCCCTCCCGATACGCGAGAGGGAGATAGGGCGCAGGGATCGGCGCGGCCAGTCCTGCGGACAACGCGAACCGTGCCGCTCGCTTCGAGAACAGTTTCCAGCAGGCCGGAAAATCCGGCCTGAGTTCAAATACATCAATCTTTTCAAGAAATTTGGTGGGTGATGTAGGGCTCGAACCTACGACCCGCTGATTAAGAGTCAGCTGCTCTACCAACTGAGCTAATCACCCGTCCGCGCTTGGCTGCGCGGTGTGACGGGGCGTATAAACAGGATCGGCAGGCTTGTCCAGCGCATAGGCGAAATTTCTTTGGTTAATCGCGAAGATTTTTCGGCATGGCCGAAATGCCGCGCATAACGCCGAAAATCGGAATCGATTTTCGGAAAGGATCATGCGCAGATTCAAAGTGATAGAGCGTCGCTTAGCGCGTCCTTGGGCGCGGCGCTCCAATGCATGTCGCCCAAAAGTGCGCAGCGGTTTTGGGATAACGCCTTGCATAAAACAAAGACTTAAAGCGCGTCGCATGAACGAAATCAAAGGTCGAGCGTGCCGCTGGCCAGCCGCACTGCCTGGCCGCCGATCCGCGCGTTGGAAATCGCCCCGCCGTCGACATCGATATGCAAATGGATGAAGGACGGCCGGCCCATCTCGACGCCCTGCTCGATCATGATCGGATGATGCCCGTCCGTCAGCCGGTCGAAATGGTGGATCGCGCCGGAGAGTGCGGCCGCCGCCGAGCCGGTGGCCGGATCTTCGACGATGCCCATGCCGCTTGCGAACATGCGCGCATGGAACTTTGCCACGTGGTTGACGCCGCCGCGGCAGTACACATAAGCCGAGGCAAGCGCGCCATCAACGAAGGGCACAATCTTTTCCCAGAGCTGCGGATCGAATTCTACCCGCTGCGTGGCTCCGACATCGTGCACCGGAATGAGCAGGAAGGGAACGCCGGCGCTCCAGATCGACGGGACGTGATTTTCGAAGCCGATCTCGGTCACCTTCAGCGATAGCGCGTCAGCGATGCCGAGCTTGTCGAGTGGCATGATGGCCGGCTGCGATTTGCGCGGCAGGTCGAATTCGGCGAAGCTCGCCTCGCCCTCCCTCAGCCGCACCGCGCACCGCACCGGCCCGACATTTTCCTCAAGCACCGTGACGAGATCGCGCGTCGCAGCACCGTGCGCCCGTTCGGCCAGCGCCACCGCCGTGCCGACCGTCGGATGGCCGGCAAAGGGCAGCTCGCGCCCAGGTGTGAATATCCTCAGACGCGCCGCATAGGCGGGATTGGTCGAAGGCTGCACGAAGACCGTCTCGGAGAGATTGATCTCCCGGGTGATCGCCTGCATCGCCTCGTCGCTGAGATCGTCTCCATCGAAGATCACCGCCAGCGGATTGCCCGCAAGCTTTCGATCGGTGAACACGTCATAGACGCTGTAGCTTCGCGCCACATCGGCCTCCCTGAATCGTCATCGGGCCGCCAACCTGCCCGACCGGGCGAGCGAGTGCAAGGCGCTAGAACGCGTCACGTCAACCGAATTCACACGACGCGCTTTCGATCGTTACCTGACGCGTGTCGTTATCCCGAAACGCTACATGGCTTTGGGCGGCATACATCAACTCCGCTCGGCCTTACCGAAATACCAGTCGATCACAGGCAACATGGCGATGTTATAGGCATGGGCGGAGGGATCGGCCGAGCGGATCGCCACCGCGCCCGCGATCTCCTGGTCCTCGGCGACGAGCATATGCCGCTCGATCCGCTCGATCATCTCGTCCGCCGTCATGTCGAAGCGGAATAGCCGCAGCAGCGTCACCGTGCGCTTGTTATGGGTGGCGAACAGCCCCTCACCCGCGACGGATTCGGCAAGATCGAGCCCGGTCTCCTCATGGACTTCGCGGCGCATGTTCGCCTCGATGTCGCAACGCCCGTCGACGACATCCTCCGGCTCTAGCGAGCCGGCGGCGAAATAGACCTGGCCGGGATTGGCGGTATGGGCGCCCATGCGGATCGCCACCAGTGCGCCATCGGAGGTCTCGAGCACCGGATAGGCAAAGATATGAATGCCGCCCTGACGCCGCGGCTGCCGGCGCCACCACATGAAGGCCGAAAAGGGAATGACGTGGCCCTCGCCGGCAATCCCGTCTTCACCGAGCGATACCAACCGCTGGAACACCATGCGCCCGTCGAATAGCGCCGGATTGGCAGCAGTCTCCCTGACCCAGTTCTCCCGGATCGCCGCTTCTTCGGCGGCGACGAGGGGATGGGGACCGGGCAGAATGCGCAGATCCACGCCGGCAATCGGGAAGACCGTCGCCTCCGGCGGCCAGCCGGCGAAATCATCGGAAAAATTGATGTTGGTGAAATTCGCGTTCAAATTTGCATTCATGGGAGATCCAGTGTCATGACGACGGGGCAGTGATCGGACGCCTTCGGCCTGTCCCAGCCGGTGCGCGGATAACGCTCCACCTCCTGCCCGGGCGGGAAGACGGTGCGGTAGGGCTGGCCGCTGCGGATGATTTCGGGCAGGCGCCCGGCATTATGGGCGGCGAGTGCTGGCGAAAGCCAGAGATAGTCGAGTTGGCAAAGCCACTGCTCCTGTGGGCCCCGCGCGTGATAGAGCGTCCAGCGGTCGAGGGGTTCGCGGCGGCGCACGACATTTTCGGCAAAGCCGTCGCTACTGAAAACGTCGAGCGCGCTTGCGGTCTCGTTCTGATGTTCGAATCGATAGCCGGTGCCCCGGCGGCCGATGACATCGACACGCTCCTGATAATCGTTCATGTCTCCGCAGATAGCGAAGCTCTTCGTGCCTGCTTGCTCCGCCCCGAAGCGATCCTCGATGATGCGGCGCACGGCGCGCGCCTCGGCGCGGCGGATCGGCATGGTCGATTGCCGCCCGTCCAACCCGTCGCGCGGATTGCCCATCGACTTGAAATGCACGACGTAGAGCGAAAACGGCCGTCCGCCGATCAGAAGGTCGAGCTCCAGGCAATCGCGCTTGAAGATCTTGTCGTCGATGCGGTTGGTGAGCGCCAGTTCCTCGTCGAAGAGATCGAGATCGCGATAGGTCGTCATCGCATGGCTTCTGATATCCCTGAGCTCGATCTTCTGGCCATCGCGCGTTTCCTCGCGCATCAGCACGGCAACATCGATGCCGCGGCTGTCATTGCCCTCGACCAGGTATTTCTGGCGGTAGCCGTTTCCGACCATGCGGAAGAGATAGCCGTATTCGAAGGCCTGAAGGGCAGCCATGTTGTCGATTTCCTGCAGGCAGAGGATATCGGCGTCAGCGTCGGCGATCGCAAGGGCCGACATCTGCCGCGTGTCGTCGGTCGCGGCAATCACCCGCGCCTGCTCAAGCTGCTGATAGACACCCTCGCTCGACACCTGGAAAAGCTTGATGACCCGGTCCTGGCGCAGCTGGTTGCGGAAGCCGGTGAAATCGAAACGGGTGAGAAGATTTTCGACATTGAAGGTGGCGAGGCGAAGTGACATGGGAAGGATCCGGTTGCGGGCAGTACCTTATCCGGCAATTGCCGCGGGAAAAGATGGCAGGGCCAAGAAATATGCGAATATTCACTCCTCTTGGAGCCCCAGAGGCGATTGCCTGTGACTTAGGCCGCAGACATTCCGCCGCAAGCCTCGGATAGTTCTCCGCAGAGGATAATCGCCGTTCCGGCGTGGGGGCATTTCATGAAGCGGGTTCTTGCATCGTTTGCGGTTCTGACGTCCCTCGCCGGCGCGGCCCTTGCCGACACCTATGGCGCCATCGCCTACTCGCCGTCGACCAGCGCCATCGGCTGGTCCTATGCTCATGCCAACCGCGGCGACGCCGAAACCGTTGCCCGGCGCAACTGCGACAGCAGCGCCAACGATTGTCGCATCGCTATCTGGTTCCGAAACGGCTGTGGCGCGGTGGCCGTCGGCCATCGCAGCGGCTGGGGCTCCGGCTGGGGTTATGATGGCCGCGAGGCCCAGCGCCAGGCGATCCGCAGCTGCAGAAAGCAAACCGGCAGCTGCCACGTCATCCGCTGGCAATGTTCCGGCAGCGAATGATACGGCTAAACCACAAGGCGATGCATGCCGGCGAACTGGCAATCGAAATTCCAGTTTTAAGCGCTTTTTAAGCGGGCGGCTTCTTCATCTCGGACAAGGCTGTTTTCTCGACGCCGGAAAACCGGAGCGACCGACCGACAGGCCGAATGAGGCAAAAGGCTTGACGAAGACCCGCCGTTTACCCGGGCAAGCCCGGAGGCGAGACGATCAAGCGAACCGACTGCCTAGACGCATTACTTAACGGCGTTGGCTTCAGATCCCGCCGGGCGGGCTTGAGGTGGCGCCATCGTGAGGTTGGCTATGCCCACCATCAGAACTGCTCGACGAACTCCCGTTGCTCGAACCGCCATGTAATTCACTTGGCCTAAATGTTCGGGTTTTCCATCCGTCGCCCCGTTTCTGCCGCTCTAAAGATGGGCATCCCTGAAGAACGCTCGCGGCACTTAAAAGAACAGCTGAAAGCACGAAAACGGATCGGATACGCCTTACTTGAATTGGCATGCGAGTATGGTCCCTCAATAAATTATTGTCGCGCGGGCTTTACTTGACCCATCGCGCGCGTAGTGATTTAGCCGTTTGCTTCCATCACGGATTACTAGACCGAAGATATTCAACTTTTTGGCGATTCGAAAGAAGGCACCGGCGACTTCAACCTCATATCGTCGGGCTTCGATTGGTGTCACCGTAGAAGTCTAGCCCCGCCTTCCTCAAAGCCGCCAGCCGGCGCGGATGACGACGCGCACCGTCTCGCCAGGCACGACAGCCACGCGGCTGAAGGCGCGCAGTGTCTGGCTGTTGCCGAGCGTCAGTTTCACAGCATAACGCTCGCCCTCGAAGAGCACGGATTCGACAGTTGCTGGAGCCCCCTCGCCGCCGATGACCACATCTTCCGGCCGCACCAGAACATCGGCGTCATCGCTATTGGCAGCATGAAGCGCATCCTGAAGCTCGTCCCACTCCAGATGGCGTTCACGGCCCATGAGCGGCAGCGTGAGAATGGCCCCTCGCCCGATGAGCCCACCGACGATGCGCCCTTCCGGCCGTGCATAGATTTCCGCCGGCGGCGCCACCTGCAGCAGCCGCCCTTCCGACATGACGGCGACGTCGGTCGCGAGCGCCATCGCCTCGCTCTGGTCGTGGGTAACATAGATCATCGTCGCGCCCGAGCGCTGGTGGAACTCGCGAAAAGTCTCCTCCATCTCCTGTTTCAGGTGCCGGTCGAGATTGGCAAGCGGCTCGTCGAGCAGCACGACGTCGGGCGATGTCACCAGGCAGCGGGCGAGCGCCACGCGCTGGCGCTGGCCACCGGAAAGATCGGACGGACGTCGTTCGGCGTAGTCGGCGAGCCGGACGGTGCCGAGCGCGTCGCGCACCTTCGCCCGGTAGGCTTCGCCCGAGATGCCGCGCACTTTGAGAGGATAGCCGACATTGTCGGCAACACTCATATGCGGCCACAGCGCGTAGGACTGAAAGACCATCGCCATGTTGCGCCTTTCCGGCGGCAGCGACTGCGCGGCATCGGCAAGCAATCTCTCGCCGAGATGGATCGAGCCGTCGCTCGGCGTCTCGAAACCGGCGATCATCCGCAGCACTGTCGTCTTGCCGCAACCCGAAGGCCCGAGCAACGCCAGGAAGCCGCCCTCGCGCACATCGAGCGAAAAGCCGCTGACGGCGGCGCGCCCGGTGCCGAAATCCTTGCCGAGCTGGTTGAGGATCAGCCTCGCCATGGGATCACTCCTTTCGGCAGTCGTTTCGCCAGAAGTTCGAGCAGCAGCATCAGCACGACGACCATGAGGACGACGAGCACCGAGAGCGCCGAAGCAAGGTCCGAGCTGCCGCTGTCGTCGAGATTGTAGATGGCAACGCCGAGCGTCTGGGTGCCGGCAGACCAGAGCAGCGCCGAGATCGTCAGCTCGTTGCAGGCAATCAGAAAGACTAGAATAACGGAGGCGCCGGCGGCCGGCGCAATCAGCGGCACGATGATATCGGCAAGCCGGCGGGAAAAGCCGGCGCCGGAAAGCCGTGCGGCCTCCTCCAGCGCTGGATCGAGCTGGTGGAAGGCGCTGACCACAGGTTTCAGGCTGACGGCGAAGAACGAGGAGAAATAGGCGATCAGGATGATCCAGATCGTGCCATAGAGCGACACGTGGAAGATCGGGATCGGTGCTGCGAACACCAGGATGAAGCAGACTGCCATGACGATGCCGGGCAGCGAATAGGGTATCTCGATCAGGCTGGAGATGATGCGGGAAGCCGCATCCTTGCGCCGCGTCAGCGTGTAGGCTGCGAGCACCGTCACCACAAGGAGACAAAGCGCGGTCGCGCCGGCGAGCGACGGCGAGTTGATAAAGGCGGTGCGCGTCACCGCCTGCCGGAACAGGATCTCCTCAAAGGCATGCAGCGACATCGTCTTGAAAGTGAGCGGCACGCCATAGGCCGGCACCAGCGCGCCGGCGACAAGCGCGAAGAAGGGTGCTGCCAGCATGAAGAACAGGATCGCCCAGACGAGCGGTGTGAAAACAAGGCGCCAGGCGCCGAGCTCGAAGGCCGCGCTCGCCCCGGATAGCCCGATGACGCGGTAGTCGCGGCCGCGCAACGCCCGGTCCTGGATCATCAGCCCGACGACCGAGATGATGGCGATGATTGCCGAGAGCACGGCGACATCACCGAAGGTGCGGCTGGTGAAAGCGGAGAACTTGGTGAAGATCAACGTCGGCAGCGTGAAGATCGAGGCCGGAATGCCGAGAATGGCGGGAATACCGAAATTGCCTGTGCAGGAAACGAAGGAAATCGCCGCACCCGCAATGATACCGGGCAGCGACAGCGGCAGGATGATATCGCGGAACACCCGCAAGCTGGAGGCGCCGGAAAGCCGTGCGGCCTCGACGCCGTCGCGCGGCAGCGTCATCAGCCCGGCCCGAAGCGCCAGATAGACCAGCGGCGCATGCTGCACGCCATAGAGCAGCGCAATGCCGCCCACCGAATAGAGCGGCTGCGGCGAGCCGAGCGGCGGAGCGATATGCAGCGCCTTCAACAGCGGGCTGGAGGGGCCTGACATCTGCACCCAGGCAAGCGCCGTCACCTGCGGCGGGATCATCATCGGCAGCACAAAGAAGAAGCTGAGCGGCCCCTTGGCGCGGATATCGGTCAGCGTCAGCAGGAAGGCAAAGAGGCAGCCGATGACGAGCGAGATGATCGTGCCCAGAATGGCGGTGACGACGGTGTAATAGGTCGCCGACCAGAGCGAGGTTTCGCCGAGAACCGTCATCACGCCGCCATCAGCAAAGGCCGCTATTCCGACCATGGCAAGGCGGGCGAGCGGCAGCACGCTGAGGATCAGGACGATGATGACGACAAAAGGAAACAGCCAGGCGGGCTGGCTGTTTCCGGTTTTGATGTATCCGTGCATGAAAGGATCAGTTCGAGCCGTAGATGCCCGAGAAGGTCTTGAGATCCTGATCGGTATTCTTCAATGCTTCGGCCGCCTTGATCGGCAGGACCTTGATGGTGTCGCGCGCCGGAAAGCCTTCCGGCAGCTTCATGCCGTTGCGGGCCGGGATGTAGCCGAGCTTCAGGAAGCCTTCCTGGCCCTTTTCGGAGAGCACGTAATCGACGAACTTCTTGGCGGCATCGGCATTTTTGCTGCTGGCGAGGATGCCGACCGGCTCGGTGACGGCCGAAACGCCTTCGCTCGGGAAGACGAATTCGACGGGAGCGGCCTTGGCCTTCTCGCGGATCGGCAGGTAATCGACAACCATGCCATAAGCCTTTTCGCCCGAGGCGACGGACTTCAGCACGGCGCCGTTGCCGCCGGCAGCAATCGCGCCGTTTTCCGCAAGCGACTTGTAGAAGTCCCAGCCGAGGCCGGGAACGGCGGCCAGCGTCTGGGCATGGATGAGGGCCGCACCCGAGGCAAGCGGGCTCGGCATGGTGACGAGGCCCTTGGCTTCCGGCTTCGTCAGGTCCTTCCAGCTCGTCGGCTTCATCGCAGCCGAGGTATTGTACATGATGCCGGTGGTGATCAGTTTGGTGGAATAGTAATAGCCTTCGGCGTCATAGAGGGCGGCGTCATACTGGGCGGCTTCCGGAGACTTGTAGGCCAGGAGCTTGCCGTCTTCCTTGAGGCGCTCCAGCGTCACCACGTCGGCAATCAGCAGAACGTCGGCAACCGGGTTGCCGGCCTGGATCTCGGCCTGGAGTTTCGCCATGATCTTCGGCGTGCCGTCGCGCACCCAGTCGACCTTGATATCGGGATTGGCGGCCATGAAGCCGTCGACCGTCGCCTGCGCATCCTCGTTCGGCTGGCTGGTGTAGAGAACGAGGTTTGCGGCCGAAGCCGGAATGGCAAAGAGGCTCGCTGCGACAAGTGCTGCGGCAGAAACGATCGTTTTCATGGGAGGATCCTCGATTTCGATACCCCTCCCTTATTAGGGGTCGTTGACAGAGATGTGACAGGGCACGGCGGTTGGTCCACGCCCTGCGCCACAGCTTTCCCATCGACCAGTCGTGACCTCGCCACGCTCGCCTCGATCAGTTCACTGAGGATCAACTGCAGCAGATGGTTGACCAGCGGGGCCTGCCCCGCCGATACGTCGCGCAGGCAGAGCCGGTCATGGCCCGCGGACAAAACCTCCGCGGCGGCCGGCCACGGCGCTCACGCGCCTGGGCCCCTCGGATCGAGTACTACTTTGCAGCTTCTTCGATCAGTTCAGCCACCTTCTCGGGATGCGACACCATCACGACGTGGGAGGCGCCATCGACCACCACGGTCCGCTTGGAGCCTGCCCGCTCGGCCATAAAGCCAAGGGCTGCGGCCGGGATGTTCTTGTCGCCGGTGCCGTAGACAAACCACGACGGCAGCTTCTTCCAGGCGGGCTCGCCGGATTTTTCGGTCAGGGCAGCCTCGGTGACCGGACGTTGGGCAGCCGCCATCAAGGCCGCCTGTTCGGCCGGCACGTCGCTGGCGAACTGATCATGGAACTTGGCCTGATCGATATAGAGATCGACACCGCCGGCGCTGAGCTTCACCGGGGCCGCAAGCGCTCCGCTCAGCGTACCGCCCGGAAACTTGCCGGCGAGATCTGCGACCGATTCTCCGGCATCCGGCGCGAAGGCCGCGACATAGACCAGCGACCTGACGTTGTCGTGGCCGTTGGCCGCGGTCGAAATGACCTGGCCGCCATAGGAGTGACCGACAAGGACCACAGGGCCGGCGATGCTGCCAACCACGTCGGAGACATAGGCAGCGTCGTTAGAAACGCTGCGCAGCGGATTGGCGGCTGCCACGACAGAAAAACCGTCCTTGCGCAGGATTTCGACGACGCCGTTCCAGCTGGATGAATCGGCAAAGGCGCCATGGACGAGGACAACGGTCGGCTTGGCCGGTTGGGCAACGGCAGCACAGGAAAGAAGAGCCCCCGCCAGGGCGACGGCAGCAGCAAACTTGAACATTGGTCATTTCCTTTCATCGGTTGAGTTTCAAAGGAGCAATTGGGAGCCACAAGGGAATTCCCCTGCTTGCGCATCTATTGACGCAGCAAGCCTCTGCAGCTTTCCGTGTTGGGTTTATATTTTGTCAGCGATTTCTTTGTGCACGATCTAAATAGGTGGTCTCGTCTGCCGAGTCAATAGCTTGCAAACAGATCGCGCACAAATTATATTGAGATCAAGGAGAGCGTGATGAAAGACACCACATCAAATGATCTCATTGACGTGCCCAAGATCGATGAAATGCTTTGCTTTTCGATCTATTCGGCAAGCCACGCCTTTAACCAGCTTTACCGTCCCCTGCTCGACGAACTGGAACTTACCTATCCGCAATTCCTTGTCATGACCGCCTTGTGGGCGCGCGACGACCGCACGGTGAAGGATCTCGGCGAGACGCTTTTTCTCGACTCCAGCACCCTCACTCCGCTGCTAAAGCGGCTGGAAAATGTCGGTCTCGTCACCCGCAACCGAAATCCTGCCGATGAGCGCCAGGTGCTCTTGCGCCTGACGGAGAAGGGACTGGCCCTCAAGAGCCGTGCCTCCCATGTGTTCGACTGCATCGGCAAGGCTGTCGGTCTCGACGCCCAGGCTGTCAGCAAGATTCGGGACACAATCGCTTCGCTTCGCGACAATATTCACAAGAAGGACAAACACGAGAGCTGACGTGGCCTCCACCACGTCGACGCTGCGCCAAGACAATTTCCGTCGACAAGCCGATGACATATTGTACGATCTGCCGCTCGGCTCGGGTCGGCCATAGCCGCCGCATGGCCGGAAGATGCCGGCGCTCAGAATCTTGCCTAAGCCTCACGCAGCCGTGAACGCGCACCCATTGCCATCTCGGAGCGTTGAGGTACGTCAGTCTTGTTTAAAGGGAGGAGCTTCAATGGAATATCGTTTGCTCGGCCGTTCCGGCCTGAAGATTTCGACTTTGACCATGGGCACGATGACCTTCGGCGGCGTCGGTTGGGCGAAGATGGTCGGCGATCTCGGCGTCTCCGAGGCGAAAAAGATGATCGATATGTGCATCGATGCCGGCATCAACCTGATCGACACCGCCAACGCCTATTCATCAGGCGAATGCGAAAACATCATCGGTGACGTGCTCTCCGGCAAGCGGCCGCAGGGCGTGCTGCTCGCCACCAAGGCCCGCTTCAGCATGGGCGACGGCCCGAACGACCAGGGCCTGTCGCGCTACCACCTGATCCGCGAATGCGAGGCGAGCCTCAAGCGTCTGAAGACCGATGTCATCGACCTCTACCAGGTGCATGAATGGGACGGCCAGACGCCGCTGGAAGAGACGATGGAAGCCCTCGACACACTGATCAGGCAGGGCAAGGTGCGTTACGTCGGCTGCTCGAATTATTCCGGCTGGCACATCATGAAGGCGCTTGGGCTCGCCAACGAGCACAGGTACCAGCGCTTCGTCAGCCAGCAGATCCACTATACGCTGGAAGCCCGCGACGCCGAATACGAGTTGCTGCCGATCTCGATCGATCAGGGCCTCGGCGTGCTGGTCTGGAGCCCACTCGCCGGCGGCCTGCTCTCCGGCAAGCATCGCCGCAACCAGGCGGCCCCCGAAGGCACACGCCAGTTCGCCGGCTGGACCGAACCGCCGATCCGCGATGAGAACCGCCTTTGGAACATCGTCGAGACATTGGTCGCAATCGGCGACGAGCGCGGCGTTTCGGCGGCACAGGTGGCGCTCGCCTGGCTGATCGGCCGCAAGGCGGTGACCTCGGTCATCATCGGCGGCCGCACCGAAGCCCAGTTCCGCGACAACATCGCCGCCGCCGAGCTGAAACTCACGGACGCGGAACGCAAGCGCCTCGACGCGGTCAGCCTGCCGCCGGTGATCTATCCTTATTGGCACCAGCTGAACACGGTTAGCGACAGGCTTGGTGAAGCCGATCTCGAGCTTTTCGGTCCGCATCTCCAGCAATAGGCGATAGCGGATCAAGCATTGCACGGCGGAAGACAAAGCATGTCGCGCAAAAGTGTGCAGCGGTTTTGCGACCACGACATGCTCAAATCAAAGACCTAAAGTGTGGCAGGCGAATCTGAAGGATCGCGTCATACTTTAGCCGTCACAAAAGATGCACTTTCGCCGTGTTACCGTAAGATCCCGCCACCCCCGCGAGGTTCTCCATGCTGAAGAATTACAAGGTCCTGAAGGGTACGGCGAGCGCACTCGCCCTCGACGACGACAACGATCCCCATATCGAGATCCGCATCGAGGCGAACGGCGTCAGCTACCGCATCGCGCTCAACGTCCGCTCCAAGGAATCGCCGCACGACCTGCTCTACGCCAATATCGTCGATTTCAAGCACCCGGCGTTGACGGAGGCGCTCGAAGCCCTGCCGATGGGCCTGACCGATATCCGCAAGGAACGGCCGGAGCTTGCGATCGACTATGTCCGCGGCGGACTGATCGAACGCGAGGACATGAATGTCGCGCCCTTCCAGCTATCCGGCCCGAAGAACGACCTGCGCGATTTCATCGAGCCGATCGTCCAGGAGGGCATTGCCGATTCCGACGTGCATTTCTACGCCTTCGGCGAGGCCTGGGGGCCAGAGAACAACAAGCCGGACCAATATTTCGACTTCGAACCGGGCAACGGTATCCACGACATCCACATGAACCAGGGCGACGGCGGCAGCTTCAAGGCCACCAACGGGCCGAACCAGGACGGCGCGCTGCTCGTCCATTTCAACGATACCGATGAATGGGCGGCGATCTTCCTCTGCTTTCAGTCGCAGAACTGGAACACCGATGCGACGACCGGCCATCCGGTTTCCGACAGCCGTGGCGGCCAGGGCCGCGGCGAAGGCACACGCCGGCCGCAGCCGATCGTCGCCTCGTCGCTGCGCATCGTCGCCGCGCTGATCAACCCGGTCAACGGCGAAGGCGGCACCGAGGCCGAAACGGTGACGATCATCAACCGCTCCGACATGGAGGCATCGCTCGAAGGCTGGAAGCTGGAGGACGAAAACGGCAGGACCCAGACGCTGTCGGGATCGCTTAGCGCAGGCGAGCTGCGCACCATAGATGCCGCAGCCAGCGGCCCGCAGCTTGCCAACCGGGGCGGTGACATCATCCTGCGCAATGCCGCCGTCGCCGATCGGGTCGGCTACGGCAAGAGCGAGACGGCGAACGAAGGCTGGACGACGATCTTCTGATCGGCGCCCTGCCCTTCCCAGCCGGCCGGGCGACTGGATCAGCTGCCGATCTCGGCCGAGATCAGTGCGCTCAGGCGGCCGATGCCATCTTCGATCATCTGCTCGTTGGCGCAGGAGAAGCTGAGGCGGATGGTGTTGGCGCCGGAACCGTCGGCGAAGAAAGCCTTGCCGGGTACGAAGGCGACCTTGGCGGTTTCGAGCGATTTCGCCAGCAGCTTGGCGCCGTCCATGCCCTCCGGCAGCGTGATCCATATGAACATGCCGCCCTCCGGCTTCGTCCAGCTGGTGCCTTCAGGCATGTATTTATCGAGAGCTGTCAGCATACAGTCGCGGCGTTGGCTGTAGGCGGCCTTGATCTTGGCGACCTGCGCGTCGAAGCCGCGCTCGGCGACATCTGATATCGCCATCTGGTTGATCGTCGAAGAATGCAGGTCGGCCGCCTGCTTCATCAGCACGAGCTTGCGGATGACGGGCGCATTGGCGACGATGAAGCCGACGCGCAGGCCGGGCGCCAGCGTCTTCGAGAAGCTGCCGCAATAGATCGTGCGCGTATCGTTGATATGGCCCTTCTCGGCGATTTCGAGCGCCAGGATCGGCGGGATCGGATCGCCGTCGTAACGCAGCGACTGGTAGGCCGCATCCTCGATGACGGCGATGTCGAGATCTTCCGCTAGCGCCAGGACCTTCTTGCGGCCGTCAAGGTCGACGGTCTCGCCGGTCGGATTGGAGAAATCGGCGGAGAGATAGGCGAACTTCACCTTGCCGCCGGCAGCGGAAGCGGCCGCGCGGTAGGACTCGGGCGTCCGATTGCCATTCGGCGTCAGCTGATCGTAGGCCGGTTCATAGGCGTTGAAGGCCTGCAGCGCGCCGAGATAGGTCGGCCACGTCACGAGCGCGGTGTCATCAGGCGACAGGAAGAGCTTGCCGAGATAATCGAGGCCCTGCTGCGAACCGGACACGATGAAGACATTGTCGAGCTCGCAAGGGATGCCGAGAGCCGCCATCTGCCCGACCAGCCATTCGCGCAGCGGCTTGTAGCCTTCACTGACCGAATATTGCAGCGCCGAATTGACGGCGGCGCCGTCGAAGATATCGGCATAGGCCTGCTTGAATTCCCGATCAGGAAACAGCGCCGGATCGGGAATGCCGCCGGCAAAGGAGATGATGTCGGGCCGATCGAGAAGCTTCAAGAGCTCGCGGATCTCGGATGCGCGCATGCGCGACGAGCGCGACGCAAACATGGTGTCCCAGTTCAGCATGGGGTTTCCTCGTATTTTCTATTCCCCCAGCAGACCATGCTGGAGAATTTATGTCAATAATACTGACCTATTTTCTTGTCCCTGTGACAAGAAAGCGATTATTCCTCTGATCGATGCCGAAACCGGCTGATTCAGGCCTTTCCAAGACCAGCCCGGCGGCAGTAGTGTCGCCGCCACTATTCAATGTACTATCAAGGTGCCAGCAATGACCGCGACGACGACCTCTCCTGAAATCAAAATCGAATTGCACAAGTCTCCTGTCTCCGACGCCGACCGCATCCAGGCACTGGAGACGCCCGGCTTCGGCAAGGTCTTCACGGATCATATGGTCCTGGCACGATGGACTGCCGACAAGGGCTGGCACGATGCGAAGGTCACACCGAGGCGTCCTCTGGAGCTCGATCCTGCCAGCGCCGTGCTGCACTATGCTCAGGAAATCTTCGAGGGCATGAAAGCCTACAAGGCAGACGATGGCCGGATTCTGCTCTTTCGGCCCGAAGAGAACGCCCGCCGCTTCGCGCAATCGGCGACCCGCATGGCTATGCCTCCTGTGCCCGAAGAACTCTTCCTGAAGGCGGTCGAAGAACTGGTCCGCGTTGACAAGGCCTGGATTCCATCCGGCGACGCCAGTCTCTACCTTCGCCCCTTCATGTTCGCCAACGAGGCGTTCCTGGGCGTTCGTCCGGCTCAGGAATATGTCTTCTGCATCATCGCCTCTCCGGTCGGCGCCTACTTCAAAGGCGGAGCGAAGGCGGTCTCCCTATGGGTCGAGACCGAATATACCCGTGCTGCCGCTGGCGGCACCGGGGCGGCAAAATGCGGCGGAAACTACGCAGCCAGCCTCGTGGCGCAAGCCGAGGCGGCGAAGAAGGATTGCGATCAGGTCGTCTTCCTGGACGCAGCAGAGCATCGCTGGGTCGAGGAACTCGGCGGCATGAACGTCTTCTTCGTCATGAATGACGGATCGGTGGTGACGCCGCCTCTTGGCGGCACGATCCTGCCGGGTATCACCCGGGCCTCGGTGATCGTACTCGCTGGAGAAAAGGGCCTCCGCGTCGAGCAGCGTCCCTACTCCTTCGCGGAATGGCAGCAGGACGCAACCAGCGGCAAGCTCGTCGAAGCCTTCGCTTGCGGCACTGCCGCGGTCCTGGCGGGCATCGGCCTGGTTCGACATGCGGGCGGCGAGTTTCTGGTCGGAGACGGGCAGACCGGCAAGTTGACAAGCGAACTGCGCCAGCAGCTCGTCAGTCTGCAGAAAGGCGTAACCAACGATGAGCGCGGCTGGACGCGCCTTATCCCGGCCTAAACTCCGCACGTTCCACACGAACGGCGGCGTTAACACCGACATGGTGGGCGCCGCTCTCCGCCTCGCCCGCCACGCCGCCGGAGCTGGCGATCTATTACGCCCTGGAGTTCGTTTCCATCTGCACGATACGATGTTCTTCGAGCCGACAGCCATTGAGAAATGCGCGGATCTCTTTCGAAACCGGGCGTCGCCCGGTTTTTTTGTGGCCGAGTCAGCCGGAAGAAACCATCGTCAACGTCCCATTTGGCGACCAAAATAGCACCAACGCCAAAAACGGTTCGCCATTGACCGACGCGAAGTGAATTCTTACTATCTCCTAATCGATAGAGGAAAGGTAAGAATGGCAACCGCAACCCTCTCTACAAAATTCCAGATCTCCATTCCCAAGGAAGTGCGCGAACAACAGCACTGGTCGGCGGGACAGGAATTCGTGTTCATACCCAAAGGCAAAGGCGTTTTGCTGATGCCCGTCCCGACGCTTGCCGATCTTGGCGGCCTCGCCGAAGGCGCAGACAACAAAAACTACCGCGACCGGAACGACCGTTTCTGATGCGCGTGATCGACAGCTCCGCATGGATAGGATGGCTGACGAAAAGTGCTGCCGGAACCAAGCTGCAGGCCGAAATCCCGGAACGCGATCAATGCATCGTTCCGACGATCGTGCAGCTTGAGCTTTCCAAATGGCTGGCACGCGAAAAGGACGAGGAAGCCGTCGACAGCTTCATCGCTTACACCGCGACATGCATAGTTGTTTCTCTCGACACGACGCTTGCTCGCCGTGCTGCCGAAATATCGGCAGCCCATAAACTCGCCACCGCCGATGCGATCATTTATGCGACCGCGGAGCGCCACGATGCCGACATCCTGACCTGCGATGCCCATTTTAAGGATCTCGAACGCGTCATCTATATCGATAAAAAAGACTGATCCGCATGTGACCCAAGCCCTCGACGGCGCGGCACAACGCTTCTATCACAAACTGGGAAATGATAATCTGGCATCTGGAATGGCTGAAAACCGGCATGTGCAGGCGGCACCGAATCCAATGGCGAAAATGACGATCTCGCTTCCGGATAATCTGGCGGAATACGTCGAAAACCGTGTCGCAAGCGGCAGATACAGCAGTGCCAGCGCTTTCCTGATGGAGCTTATTCTGAAGGATCAGCTCCATCACAAGCTTGACGACGAAGAACTGCGCAACATCCTGAGGCAGGCTGAGGAAAGCGGCCCGAGCGGTCGACGCATTCCCGACATCCTGTCGGAAACGAAGGCAAAGCTGCGTGACAACAACCTATAGGCTGACCCGAACCGCAGACTCCGTGCTATCAGGCATCGACGAATATGCTTGCCTCAACTTCGGCGAGGCGCAGGCAGACGCCTATCTTCTCGACTGGGACAGGATTTTCGTGCTTCTTTCGCACGCTCCCTCGATGGGAGAAGAGTGCGACGAACTCGGCGCCGGCCTTCGCCGCCTCCTCCACATGCGCCACGTCGCCTTCTACCGGGTGGCATCGGAAGGGATTGTCGTCATTGACATCATCGACGCCGACCGGCTCCCCGAAAGACATCTTCAATCCAACCGACGCCCGCGATCGGCCGAACAACATGCCTCTTGACTGCACCTCCGCCTTCTATGAGGAAAATGCCGAGACATACGCCAAGCGGGCGCGCAGCCTGCCGAAGCAGCAGGTCGATGCCTTCCTCGCCGGGCTTGTGCCGGGTGCGGCAATCCTCGAACTCGGCTGCGGCGGCGGACAGGACAGCACCTACATGCTGGCGCAGGGTTTCGACGTGACGCCGACGGATGGCTCGACCGAGCTTGCAAGACAAGCACAAGTGCTGATCGGCCGGCCGGTCAGGGTCATGCTGTTTCAAGAACTCGACGCCGACAGCGCCTTCGACGGCGTCTGGGCGCAGGCAAGCCTTCTCCACGTCCCGAGGCCCGAGCTGCCCGATATCTTCGCCCGCATCCGGCGCGCCCTGAGGACAGGCGGCATCATTCATGCGACCTTCAAAGCCGGCGATGCGGAAGGCCATGACGGCTTCGGACGGTATTACAACTATCCCTCCGCCGAATGGCTTTCGGAGCTTTTGACGAAAGGCGGCTGGCGGAACATCGCCATCAGCGAGAGCGACGGCGGCGGCTACGACGGCAAGCCAACCCGCTGGCTGACCGTCAGCGCAGAACGGTAAAGGCCGGAGCTTTCGCCCCGGCCTAAAACTGCAACAGCACAAAAAGTGCTTAGTTGACCGACTTGTCGACCAGCTTGTTCTTGCCGATCCAGGGCATCATGCCGCGCAGCTTGGCGCCGACTTCTTCGATCGGGTGGCTGTCGTTCAGGCGGCGGATGCCCTTGAAGCGCGAGCCGCCGGCGCGGTATTCCTGCATCCAATCGGACGTGAACTTGCCGGTCTGGATGTCCTTGAGGACGCGCTTCATCTCGGCCTTGGTCTCGGCAGTGATGATGCGCGGACCGGAGACATATTCGCCCCACTCGGCCGTGTTGGAGATCGAGTAGTTCATGTTGGCGATGCCGCCTTCATAAATCAGGTCGACGATCAGCTTCACTTCGTGCAGGCACTCGAAATAGGCCATTTCAGGCGCGTATCCGGCTTCGGTGAGCGTTTCGAAACCGGCGCGGATGAGCTCGACGAGACCGCCGCAGAGAACAACCTGTTCGCCGAAGAGGTCGGTTTCGCATTCTTCGCGGAAGTTGGTTTCGATGATGCCCGAACGGCCGCCGCCGACGCCGCAGGCGTAGGAGAGAGCGAGTTCAAGGGCGTTGCCCGACGGATTCTGGTGAACGGCCACGAGGCAGGGAACGCCGCCGCCCTTCTGGTATTCGCCGCGAACCGTATGGCCCGGGCCCTTCGGCGCGATCATCACGACGTCGACCGAAGCCTTCGCCTCGATGAGGCCGAAGTGGATGTTGAGGCCGTGGGCGAAAGCGATCGCGGCGCCATCGCGGATATTAGGCGCGATGTCGGCCTTGTAGATGTCGGCCTGCAGTTCGTCCGGGGTCGCCATCATCATCAGGTCCGCCCAGGCGGCAGCTTCGGCAACCGTCATCACCTTGAAGCCATCGGCTTCGGCCTTCTTGACGGTCGGCGAACCGGCCTTGAGTGCGATGACGACGTTCTGGGCGCCGCTGTCCTTGAGGTTCAGTGCATGGGCACGGCCCTGCGAACCATAGCCGATGACGGCGACCTTCTTGGCCTTGATGAGGTTGAGATCGGCATCACGATCGTAATAGACGCGCATTTGAAGTTCCTTCCCTTTGCTTGTCTTGTTGACTGTCATTAAAGCGGAATCAGCCGAGAACCGGCATCTCCGCCAGAACCTTGTCCGTGCCATAGAGCCTGAGGAAGGCGGTGACCGCCCTCTCCGCCTGGCGCGCGGTATCCTTGAGGCCTGGCTCGCCGAGCAGCATGCGCACATGCAGGTCGGAAACAACAAGGCCGTAAAGCGTATGATAAGCCTCGTCGGCATCGGAAAAACGCAGGAGCCCTGCCCTTTTGCCGGCATCGATCAGCGCCATGGCCCGCCGGTCGATCTGGCGGCGGCCGCGCTCCAGCAGCAGTTTGCCGAGTTTCGAGCCGTCGCGGTTCGACTGGCCGATCGCCAGCCGGTTCAGCGCCAGCGAGACGTCGCCGGCGAGCACCTCCAGCAAGTCACGCGCAAAAATGACCACATGGTCGTGCAGGCTGGCCGCCGTCAGTCGCTCGCCGTTGCGCTCGAAGGTGCGCACCTTGCTGGCCTGATAGGCGATCATCGCCGATAGCAGCCCGTCGCGATCGCCGAACCACTTGTAGAGGCTTTCCTTCGAGCAATTGGCGGCGCGCGCCACGCCCGAGGTCGTTAGCGCCTTCTCGCCGCCATCGACGAGCAACTGCAGCGCCTGCTCCAGAACGGCGTTCTGGCGCGGCGAAAATTCGCTCGGCTCTGCGGTATCGACGGACACGGTCATGGCTCCCATATACGTACCGTACGGTACGGTTCGTGAGGTTTATGCGATAAACCGATCAGGTCGTCAAGAAGCCTGGATAGATTTTTTTAATACGTGAAACCGCGATGAAACACCAGAATTGGATAGGCGCAAATCCTCGGCCATCGCATAATGTCGCGCTACGCCATTTGCCCGGAGGTTCCGATGTCACGCCTTGCTGCAGCTCTTCTCCTGCTCGGAGCAATCCTCCTTGGCGGCTCAAGCGCTCTCGCGCAGTCCGACAGCGACGTCTATAACCGCATCAAAGAACTGCACGGCGGTGCCGCGGGCTTCGACAGACCGCTGCGCCAGCTTGTCAAAGCGATGCGCTCGGGCGAAGCCGAGACCATCGCCGGCCTTGCCGAATACCCGCTGACGGTCAAGGCCAATGGCGAGAGCTACGACGTCGAGAGCGCTGAGGATTTCATCGACAATTTCGATGATCTCGTGACGCCGGAAACGCGCCGCGCCGTCGGACGCCAGCAATACGAGGATCTATTCGTCAACAGCGACGGCGTCATGCTGGCCGGCGGCGCCGTTTGGATGGGCGCGATCTGCGAGGACAACGCCTGCGAGGCGAGCCATTGGGCGATCATCGCGATCAACAATTGATATTTGTCGGGGGGAAAAGGCAATGAGATACCGGATAGCCGCCGCGGTCATGATCGCAGCTCTTGTTGTCGCAGCCAATGCGCGGGCCGCCGAAACGCGCTGCGGCTGGATCGAGAATCCGACGCCCGCCAACTGGTGGCTGGAGGACGCGGAGAACACCTGGACGATCATGACCCAGGGCGACGATGCCGGCGAGGTGGAAGGCATGGAGCTGATCTCCGACATCTCCGAACATGATTATGTCAGAACCAACGGCAATTACGGCTATGCCTGCGCCTGCATGAGTGTGGAGACTGATGGCAAGGACCGCATCACCCGCATCCTCTCCTTCCGTCAGCTAAAGCTCGCCAAATGCCGTGCCGACAAGGCGCTGAAATTCCCCGGCTGACCAGCGCCTCACCCGAATACCGGATGGCGGCCGCGATCATCACCCAATCGTCCAGAGGCAATCGGTCCACGAAGAGCCCTGACCTATGACGCCCTGGCGCAGCCGGTGGGGATTGAGAGAGGCTCTACCGGCATCGTCTTATCGATTGCGTAAAGCCTTGCGAAACCGGCATCGTCGAGCAGCGTCAGGCCCGCCGGCATCAAGGTGCCGACATAGCGGTCGGGGATGTCGGCATTGGCGACCAGGACGAAATCGAAACGCCTGCGCCAATCCGACAGATAAGGCGTAAAGTTTCTATATTCCTGCATCATTGCCGGGCATGAAAGCACGCCGATCGACAGCAGATTGCCCTCGGGAACTGCGATCTCAGACCATGGCGGCAGGACGGATAACGGCTGCTTGCCTTTTGCAGTGAAGAGCGTCGGCACGAAAGCATGCGAGAAGGGCACGGCAAGCGTCGGCAGGTGCCGGAAAGTATCCAACCCCCAGGCAAAATGCCGGTTGGAGTGGGCAAGACCGCTCACTGTCTCGGGTTCATGTCCCAGAGGCAGCACGGCTGCACCGGCCGGCACCTTTTTCAGCACAGTCTCGACGGCAGCGACGTCCTTCTGTGCCAGCCACCAGTTCCAGCCGACCCAGCCGGTGCGACCGAAGACTGCGAAATTGATGATGAGCGCCAGCAACAGCGCTTGCCGGCGCGTCAGATTGGCGAAAGGGCACACCATCGCCATGGCGACGAACGCCGTCATGATCGGAAAGCGCCAACTGATCCATCCGGTGCCGAGCATGTGGCGAGGCGAAACACAGGACAGAAGCAGCAGGCCGCAGGCGGCGACGGCAAGCCCCGCATGCATGCGGATATCGCCCGCGCGGACGGCACGCGTGCAGATGAGGATCAGCGGCAGAACCAGCACGACATCCACCACCGGGACATAGGTCGTGATGGCGGAGAGCAGATTCAGGACGATCAGGACGATGCCGTCGTTCCAGGCAAGACCGAGGCCGTTGCCGCCGGCGTTGGGCAAAGCCGCCGTATGGAGATAGAGCGCGAGCGGCGGCAGGACGCAGGCGCTGAGCGCCAGCGCCAACCGGCGGGCGAGCCTCATCAGAGCCGCCTTCGATCGCACTATATCGATGCGCCAGGAAAATTCGAGGCCGCAGACGATCGCCATATAGAAGCCAAGCGCGAAGAGATGCATCACCGTCAACAGCAGTGCGGCGGCGAGGCGCCAGGCAAAAACCAGGGCGGGATTTCTGCGCTGCAGCCGCAGATCGACGCAGGCGAAGGCGAGTGCCATGCCGAGGCCGATCTGGAAGTTGATGAAGCCGCCGATCATGGTGGCGCACCAGCTAAGCGACAGCATGGCGGTCTGCCAGTGGTGCCGGCCGCTGAAAAGCGCGCGGTGCAGGCCGATTGCCCCGAGCGGCGGCAGCACGATCGCCAGGAAAAGCAAAGCCCGCGCAAGCCTGTCTGCGCCGACGAGCGGCCCCAGCCAGGTGGCTAGAACGTCGATCCCGACATTGGTGAAGGTGCGGTTCCAATCGACCGCATAGATCTCAGGAAACGGTTGCTCGCCGATCCCGCCCGAAAGGAGCCAGATACGGGCGTAATGATTGGCGTAATCGAGAACTGGCGGAAAGGGAAACAGGAGAACCAGAGCCGCGGCAAGTCCGACGAATGCGACGATCGCAACGGTGGAATCCTGCCTGGCGATCGATTCCTCAGGCCCGGCTGCGGCCACAGCAGGCGCGGCAATCCGGTCCATTATCCGATCCGGCTGTTCTTTTGCGAGCGCGGCGGCTCTTCGGATGCAAAGGCCGCATCCAGCGCGGCGCGCTTGTCGCTGGCGCTCATCTCCGAGAATGCGATCGACAATTCTGCATGTTCACTGCCGCGCACGATCGTCTCGACCATGAACATCGGCCGCCTTTTGCTCTCCTGGACGAGGCGACCAAGATACTCGCCGATGATGCCGATGCAGATCAGCTGGATAGCGCTGAAGGCGCTGACCGCGGCCATGATCGACGACCAGCCGGTGACCGTCTCGCCCTGCAGCCAGCGAACGAAGGTGTAGACGAGCAACACGATCGCGACGCCCGCACTCATCATGCCAAGCCAAGTGCTGATGCGCAGCGGCGTCGTCGAAAAGCTGGTGATCGCATCGAGAGCGAAATTGATCATCTTTCGCAGAGGATATTTCGTCGTACCGGCAAAACGGGCGTCACGCTCATAGGGGAGCGCCACCTGCCTGCCACCGATCCAGCTGACCATGCCGCGGATGAAGCGATCGCGCTCCGGCATCGCCAGCAGGATATCGACGACGCGGCGCCGCATCAGCCGGAAATCACCGGTATCGCGCGGGATGGTCACGGAAGCGAGCTTGGAGAGAGCCCGATAGAAAAGCGAAGCGGAGGCGAGTTTGAACCAGCTTTCGCCCTGGCGGCGCGTGCGCTGACCGTAAACGACGTCGGCGCCGCGCTCCATGATCGGCATCATCATCAAAAGCAGCTCGGGCGGATCCTGAAGATCGGCATCGATCAAAAGCACGCGCTCGCCCCGCGAGGCGGAAAGACCCGCCGTCGATGCCAGCTGGTGACCGTGATTGCGCAGAAGACGAACACCGAGCACCTGCGGCACATCTGCCGCCAGATCCGAAATGATATCCCAGGTACGGTCGGACGAGCCGTCGTCAATGAGAATGAGCTCGAAGGTATCGCCGGCAACGCTATGAGCAGCAGCGGCGGCGCGGCGGCAGAACTCGCGCAGCCCTTCTTCCTCGTTATGACAAGGCGCGACGATGGAAAGAAATGGGATTTGCGCCATGCTGACGTCGGTGCCTGCTTGATGTTTGGCGCCAGACTAGCGATGAAACGTCAAACATCCTTTAACGATTGGCTGCCGGTCGCAAGGCCGATTATTCCGCCGCCATGACCTCGCGGGCGCCGTCGATATCGCGGGCCGGCGAGGCGCCATAGAGGCGGCTGTATTCGCGGCTGAATTGCGACGGGCTTTGATAACCGACGCGGTGACCGGCCGTGCCCGCATCGAGCCGCTCCACGAGCATCAGCCGGCGCGCCTCGTGCAGGCGAAGCTGCTTCTGATACTGCACCGGCGTCATCGCCGTGACCGACTTGAAGTGATGATGAAAGGACGACACGCTCATGCTGACGCGGTCGGCAAGGTCTTCGATGCGCAATGGCCGCGCGAAATTCTCCTTCAGCCATGCGACGGCGCGCGCGACCCTGTTGCTGTGGCTGTCTGCAGTGGCGATGTTGATCAGCCGCGCGCCATCCGGCCCGGTCAGCACCCGGTAGAGGATTTCCTGTTCGATCAGCGGCGCCATGGCAGGAATGTCGCCTGGACGATCGAGCAAGCGCAGCAGGCGGACGGCAGCATCCAGGAGCTCCGGCGGAGCGACGTTCACCGCCATCCCGCGCTGCCCGTCAGTATGGGCGGCCGGGCTCGGAATATCGATGCGGCTGAGCAACTCCAGCAGCTTTTCCGAGTCGATTGCCAGTCCCAGGCAGAGATGCGGAACCTCAGGGCTTGCCTCCGTGACGCGCCAGGCGACCGGCAGGTCGAGCGAGGTCAGCAGATAGTCCCCGGTCCCGTAGCTGATAAGTTCCGTACCGAGGCGCAGGCTCTTGGCTCCCTGCAGTACAAAGGCAAAACAAGGCCGGTAGCTGCTGTGCAGCGGATCGCTGGGCTTGGACCGACGGCTGATGTGAAGATTGCCGATATCAGTCGCGAACTCGCCGTCACCAGCCGCGAAGCGCATCGCGATATCGACAATCTCCTGATAGGGGCTGAAGGGCAAAGTCATGCGGCAACTCTTTCTGTCAACTGTCTGACGCCGGCGATACCGCTCTTATCTAGAGTGCCTTGGCCATTTCGCAAACAGCCCGGCGCCTCACTTTTGCAGGATCGTGCAAAAAGCTGAGAGGATCGCTCTAACCCTCTGACGCAGTTCCGGGCAATAGTCCACCATCTCTTTCAACCCCCACCACAATCGAAAAGGATGGTTCCCATGCCTATTGCAAGAGGCTACGCCGCGACCGACGCTTCCAAGCCGCTGACCCCTTTCACCTTCGAACGCCGCAACCCGAACCCCGATGACGTCGTTATCGACATCAAGTTTGCCGGCATCTGCCATTCGGACATCCACACTGTCCGCAACGAATGGAAGAACGCCGTCTATCCGATCGTGCCGGGCCATGAGATCGCCGGCATTGTCTCGTCCGTCGGTTCCGATGTGACCAAATTCAAGGTCGGCGATCGCGTCGGCGTCGGCTGCTTCGTCGATTCCTGCATCGGCTGCGCCGAGCGCGACCTCGATCGCGAACAGTATATGCCGGGGCTCGCCGGCACCTACAACGACTTCGAAGCCGACCGCAAGACACGGACCCAGGGCGGCTATTCCGACTCGATCGTCGTTAGGGAAGGCTATGTCATGTCCATTCCGGACAATCTGCCGCTCGATGCCTCCGCGCCGCTGCTCTGCGCCGGCATCACGCTCTACTCGCCGCTGCGCCACTGGAATGCCGGCCCCGGCAAGAAGGTCGCGATCGTCGGCATGGGCGGTCTCGGCCACATGGGCGTCAAGCTCGGCGCCGCCATGGGCGCCGATATCACCGTTCTCTCCCAGAGCCTTTCCAAGAAAGAAGATGGGTTGAAGCTCGGCGCCAAGGAATATTACGCCACCAACGACCCGGAAACCTTCACGAAACTCGCCGGCACGTTCGACCTGATCATCTGCACCGTCAGCGCCGAGATCGACTGGAATGCCTATCTCGGCCTCCTGAAGGTGGATGGTTCCTTCGTGGTGGTCGGCGCCCCGGAAAACCCGATCCCCGTGCATGCCTTCTCGATCATCCCCGGCCGCAAGAGCATATCAGGCTCGATGATCGGCTCGATCAAGGAAACCCAGGAAATGCTCGACTTCTGCGGCGAGCACAACATCGTCTCCGAGATCGAGAAGATCAACATCCAGCAGGTCAACGAAGCCTATGAACGCGTCCTGAAAAGTGACGTCCGCTACCGCTTCGTCATCGACATCGCCTCGCTGGCAGCTTGAGAAAACGAGAGGCGGCTCGCGAGAGCCGCCTTTTTGATAACGGCATCCTCCATCCGTCCTCATGCTGAGGCTCTCGTGGACTGCAGCCGCAGCAGATATTCGACTGGTTTGAACGGATCGGGGCCTGAACGCTGGCGCGAACGTGGCGGGCCGGCCATCGGGGCATAATGGTCGAAAGAGGTTTCCATGGTCCCCGCCCCGCTTGTCAGGCCCGGCAATTGCTGCTGGACGCTCTGGATTATCGCGGACGCCATGGTGCCTTCCAGCTGGGCCATGCCGTCGGCAATCACGGAACCCGTCATCGTCGCGGCAGATTTCGCAAGCAGGGTCAGCAAGCCGCTCAAGCTCTCCGCGGGCGCTTCGAGATGAAAGCGGTCGATCGGTTCGCATAGGACGGTTTGTGCGGCCGACAGTGAATCTGCCAGCACCCAAGGCGTCAGCTGCCGGAAATCGGCGGCGGTGCTTGCAGGCGAGCTGTGCCGGGCTGCCGTCATCGCGACGTGGCAATCGATGACCTGCCAGCCGAAAACGCCCTGTTTCAGCGTTTCGAACACGGTTTCTTCGACTGCCCTGTAAAAGCTGGCGGGCATCTGGCCCACCTCCACATCAAGTGCAAAGCTGTTGCCTGCCCCTTCTGGACGCGGTTCGACGCGTAGACCGACGGTGGCGAGAAATGGATTGGGCTCCTTGAAGAGGATCTGCAGGCCTTCCCCGGTTCCCATAAGCCTTTCCACCAAAATGACCGTGCTTTCCTCGAACCCAGCCTCGAGACCGAAATCCGTCAGCAGGGTCGATTGAACGACTTCCTTCTGCACCTCGCCATAGAGCGATACGAAGATTTCGTCGGCATCATCGTTCCGGCGCAGATTGATCAACGGATCCTGCTCGCCCATCTGGTTCAGCGCCAGCCAGAGGGCCGCCTTGTCGGAGGGCCGCCGGGCAAGGACGCGGGTTTCGAGGCTGGGCGGGGCAAACTGCGCCTGCCCGCCCGCGAGCAGGTCGGTGCCCACCACATCCCCGATGCGAGCGCCGGCAAGGCCGCTTACGCGCGCGATCTGCCCGGCGCAAAAGATTGCGGCGCCATGAACCCGGCCGGCCCCGAAAACCTCGATCGCCGTCACTCTTTCCGGGCCTTTGGGCAAATCCAGATGTTGCCGCAGCCGGACTGTGCCTGACGTCAGATACATATAGGCGAGCTTTTCACCGCCCCAGCCGCGTTCGATCTTGAAGATTGTTCCGGCAATCGGCCCGTCCGCATCGAGGCGCCGGCCGGGCAATATCGTCGCAATGGCCGATGTCAGGGCCGACACGCCGACGCCGGTCGTTGCCGCACCTGCAAAGACTGGATGCACCAGGCCGCTCGCGACCTGATCGCTCAGGCAGCGTCCAAGCCTATCCGCCGTCAGGCGATCGGGCGCCAAGACGTAATCGTCCAGCAGCGCCTCGTCGTTCTCCGCGAGAGCTTCGCAGAGCGGCGTGAAAAGCGGTTCGCATCCGGGAGCCAAAGCCTCCACCCTGGCAAGCCTGCTGCCGGCATCGATGACGGAAGACATGGCGATGGGGCGAACGAGCAATTGGCTGGCAATAGCCTTCAGCACGTCCTCAAGTTGCGCACCGAGACGATCGACCTTGTTGACGAAGAAGATGAAGGGAACGCCAAGCCGCCGCAGCGCCCGCACCAGCACCCGTGTCTGGGCCTGCACACCTTCGACCGCCGAAACGACGACGACCGCGGCATCCAGCAATCCGAGCACCCGCTCGACCTCGGCGATGAAATCCGGATGACCGGGCGTGTCGATGAGATTGACGATCCTGTCGCCGATGGTGAACGACACCACCGCGGCTCTGATCGTGATGCCGCGTTGCCGTTCGAGCTCGAGAGTGTCCGTCTGTGTATTGCCGGTATCGACGCTGCCAAGCTTGTCGATGACGCCGGCGTCAAAAAGCAGTCTTTCAGTAAGGCTAGTCTTGCCTGCATCCACGTGGGCGAGGATGCCCAGATTCAAAGTGCGCATGAACCACCAACTTCTCAGAATTTCGAATGTGATTTTCGTGAGAAGTGAATCGGCGCATTGGAACCTCTACTCGCTGTAGCTACGGCTGGATGCGTAACCCCCGGTGGTATCCGGAAGCCGCCGGGCAAATCCTAAAGGCGGATCCGAAGATATGTCAAGTTTGCCTATATCGCTGCTTCGAGGCTTAGGCTCTGGTGGACCGAGAAGAGCCTACCCCTCCTCCCGCATCGTCTCGCGCTGGGTGATCAGCCGGGCGCTGTGCTGGCCGCTCAGATAGATCCACAGCCAGCTCCAGGCGACGGAGAAGCGCGAGCGGGTGCCGATCAGGAAGTAGATATGGGCAAGACCCCAGATCCACCAGGCGAGCCAGCCCTTCAGCTTGATCCGGCCGAAATCGATGATCGCAGCGCTCTTGCCGATCGTCGCCAAGCTGCCCTGATGCCAGTAGCGGAAGGGCGCCGGCGCCGGTTTGCCGGATATGCGGGCGCGGATCACCTTGGCGACGTATCCGCCCTGCTGCTTGGCGGCGGGCGCAATGCCTGGCACCGGCTTGCCGGTCTCGCGCATGACCGATGCGGTATCGCCGACGACGAAGACCTCGGGCAGCCCCGGCGCGCTCAGATCCTTCTCGACCACGACGCGGCCCGCTCGGTCCGCCGCAACGCCGAGCCACCTTGCCGCCGGCGAGGCGGTGACGCCGGCTGCCCAGACGATCGTCCGGCTGGCAACGAAGGTCTCGCCGATCTTCACGCCGTCGGCGTTGCATTCGGTCACCGGCTTGCCGAGATGGATCTCGACCCCGAGCTTCTCCAGCGCCTTCTGCGCATAGGCCGAAAGCTCCTCGGCGAAGGTCGGCAACACCCGCGGGCCGGCCTCGACCAGCACGACGCGGGTCTTGCGCGTGTCGATGTTGCGGAACTCCTTGGGCAGCGTGAAATGCGCGAGCTCGGCAATGATGCCGGCCAACTCGACGCCGGTCGGCCCGGCCCCGACGATAGTGAAGGTCAGCAGCGCGTCGCGCACGGCAGGATCGCTCTCCATTTCCGCCTTCTCGAAGGCGAGCAGCAGGCGCCGGCGGATCGTCGTCGCGTCCTCCAGCGTCTTCAGGCCCGGCGCCACCGGCTCCCATTCGTCATGGCCGAAATAAGCATGCGTCGCCCCGGTCGCCAGCACCAGCGTGTCATAACTGAGAGTCATGCCGTTGCGTAGGGAAACCGTCTTGGCGCCACTATCGACGCCCGTGACCTCGCCGAGCAGCACCGTTACGTCAGGCCGGTCGGCATAGAGGCGCCGGATCGGCCAGGCGATCTCGGAGGTGGAGAGAATGGTGGTCGCCACCTGATAGAGCAGCGGCTGGAAGAGATGGTGATTGCGCCGGTCGACCAGCGTGATCTTGACGCCGGCACATCTCAAGCCGTTGACGAGCTGCAGCCCGCCGAAACCGCCGCCGACAACGACGACATGATGATCGCTCATGACCTACCCCTTTTGCGCCATTTCGCTCAAAGCCAATGTGGCCTTCGCCGCGATGGTTGCAACTGCCGTTTCGGCATAGCTCCCCTGCATCCCGGTCGGTGGAGCTGGCTCAATCGGCATACCCAACGGGAATTGCCGTGCCGCCTTTCAGAAGCTCCATCGAGATCGAGGCCGAGACGTCGAAGAGTTCGATCTTGCGCACGATCTGCTTGTAGATCACATCGTAATGCTCGACGCGCGGCAGCACGATCTTCAGGATATAATCGTGGTTGCCGGTCAGCCGGTGCGCTTCGACGATCTCCGGAATGTCGCTGATGATCCGGCGGAAGGTCTCCGTCCATTCGTCGGAATGGTGCGCCGTCTTGACCAGCGCGAAGACCGTCGTCGGCACGCCCATCTTTTCCCGGTCGAGCACGACGATGCGCCGGGCGATATGGCCGCTCTCCTCAAGCCGCTGGATACGCCGCGAGCAGGCCGATATCGAAAGTGCCACGCGCTCGGCAAGATCGGTCACGGATATGCCCGCATCCTTCTGCAGCATGTCCAGAATGCGTCTGTCGCGATCATCAAGCATGCGTCGACATAAACCTCTCGCCTATTTTTTGCATGATTTCATAAAATGATGCAAAATTCTATCACAGATCTGACGCAAGAGACAAACAAAGCAAACACGTCGCGTCGGGATTGCGGCATCATTTTCGAAAGTTCAGAAGCATGGAGAGCATGAAGAAATGGAAACGATCGGCCTTATCGGCGGCATGAGTTTCGAAAGTTCGGCGGTCTATTACCGTGTCGTCAACGAGATGGTGCGTGATCGCAAGGGTGGCCTCGCCTCGGCCGAACTCATCCTGCATTCTGTCAATTTCGAGGAGATCGTCGCGCTTCAGAAGGCCGGCGACTGGGATATGGCCGCCCGTCGCCTCGCCGACATGGCTCTGCGCCTGCAGATCGCCGGCGCCGGCTGCATCCTGATCTGCACCAACACCATGCATCTGATCGCCGACAAGGTCGCGGAGAAGATCTCCGTGCCGCTGATCCACATCATCGACGAGACGGCGAAATCGCTGCATGCGGCCGGCCGGAAGCGCCCGCTGCTGCTTGCTACCCGCTACACGATGGAGCACGGCTTCTATAGCGACCGCATGAAGAGCCTCGGCCTCGACATCATGGTTCCCGATGCCGGCGACCGCACCACCGTGCACGACATCATCTTCGACGAACTCTGCGCCGGCAAGGTGCTGGACAGCTCGCGCGACAAGCTGATGGCGGTAATATCACGCGCCATCGACAACGGCGCCGATAGCATCATCCTCGGCTGCACCGAGATCTGCCTAATCCTCGACCCCAACCACCTGCCGCTGCCGGGCTTCGACACCACAGCGATCCATGCGCGGGCGGCGGTCGATTTCGCGCTGGGAATGGACGAGGCAGCAGAAGAGGAAGCCGCCTGATATTGCCACGTTAGTTGACTCAGTCCACTAAATGCAGGACAAGATTTCCATCTGGAGATCTTTGCCGGACTGCTGACAACGTCGGCCAACTCCTCTTTCGTCATGCTCGGGCTTGTCCCGAACATCTGCAACCGGTGCAGCAGATCCTCGGCACAAAGGCCGAGGATGACGCCGAGTAAAGAGCGAGGTTTGTCAACAAACTGGCAAAGATCTCCATCTGGAGATCTTTGCCATGCCCGATATCGCCCTCATCGAAACCGCCCGCGATTTCAACCGCTTCTATACGAACTTCCTCGGCCTGCTGAACAAGGCCTATCTCGACACGCCCTTCACGCTGACCGATGCC
The DNA here is from genome assembly GCF_057653695.1 of Rhizobium sp. SRDI943. Classification (NCBI taxonomy): domain Bacteria; kingdom Pseudomonadati; phylum Pseudomonadota; class Alphaproteobacteria; order Hyphomicrobiales; family Rhizobiaceae; genus Rhizobium; species Rhizobium sp. SRDI943. The sequence goes on from NZ_CM172787.1 coordinate 2,775,377, forward strand.
CGCATCCTCTTCGAGGTCGGCTCGCATGAGGGCATCAGCGCTGTAGCGCTTGCCCGCGACCTGCAGCTCGACCCGGCCTATCTCAGCCGCATCCTCAAGCGTTTCCGCGCCGAAGGGCTGATCGAAACCAGCCCCGATCCGGCAGATCTTCGCAGCCAGGTCATCATTGTCACCGATCGGGGACGAGAGACGTTCGAGGAACTCGGCCGACGCTCCAATGCGCAGATCGCCGCCCATTTCGATCGCTTGGCGACTGGCGAACCGGAGGCAGCGGTCTCCGCCATGCACACGATCCGCGCCCTGCTCGACCCGGCGGCAAAGCCCGCACCGGCCATCATCCGCGCCCACCGCGCCGGCGATATCGGCTGGATCGTTCAGAGCCAGGGCCGCTTCTATGCCGAGGAATATGGCTGGGACCTGCGCTTCGAGGCGCTGGTCGCCGAGGTCGCCGGAAAATTCCTCGCCAATTTCGATCCGGCCAAGGAATATTGCTGGATCGCCGAACGCGGCGGCGTCAATGTCGGCTCCGTCCTCGTCACCAATGGCGGCGACGGCATCGCCAAGCTCCGCCTGCTCTATGTCGACAAATCAGCCCGCGGCCTCGGGCTCGGCAAACTGCTGGTCGACGAATGCATCCGCTTCTCCAGAGAGAAGGGTTATCGCGAACTCTCGCTCTGGACCAACGACATGCTGGAGACCGCCCGCGCCATCTACGTCAAGACAGGATTTCGCCTTGTCTCCGAGGAGAGACATCGCATGTTCGGCCCCGAGGCGAACGGCCAGAACTGGGTGCTCGATCTCTGAATTTGTTGCGTCGCAGAAATTTCACTTGATTTGGAAACGGTCATTCCCTAATTAGGGCGCCATGACCGACGCCACCCTCACATCCGAAGCAAAGACCCGCAGCCGCGGCCGTCCGCGCGAGTTCGATATGGACGCAGCACTCGATGCGGCGCTGCGCGTCTTTTCCGAACGCGGCTACCACGCCGCCGCCATCAGCGAATTGACCGAAGCAATGGGCCTTGCTTCGGGGAGCATCTACAAGGCATTCAAGGACAAGCGCGGGATCTTCCTCGCTGCTTTCGCCCATTATCGAAAACTCGGCCGACGGCGGCTGGAAGCGATGATCGCGTCTGCGAAGACCGGTCGCGAGAAGGTCTTCCAGATGGTGATGTATTATACCGAGCTCTCCTATGGCGAAGCCGGCCGCAAAGGCTGTCTCGTCGTTGGCGGCGCCAACGACTTCGCCCTGCTCGACGAGGAAGCCGCTGCCCACGTCGTGACTGCCTTTGCCGCGGACGAAAAGCTGATGGCTGATCTTATCCGCATCGGCCAGGCAGACGGCACCATTCCGAAGACGGTAGACCCGGATACCGCCGCCCTCGCCTTCCTCTGCTTTACCAAGGGCCTACGCGTCATCGGCAAAACAGGACGCAGCAGGGAAGAGATGCTGTCCGCGGCCGAGGCCGCGATGAAGCTCGTGACCTGAAAAGTCCGCACCGTGGACGAGAGAAATACCGGCATTCGGTCAAGGATCGGGTGGCCGCAGCCAGCTTTTTTGCATTCAATTCTTTCAATCTTTGAATACCGGAGCTTCTGATGAGCATTTCAGCCACCACGCCGGACGAGGCCATTCCCAGGGCGCTATCTCCCTGGCTCACCTTCCTTTTCGCCGCCGCCTGCGGGCTGGTGGCCGCCAATCTCTATTACGGCCAGCCGCTCGCCGGCCCGATCAGCGCCGATCTCGGCTTCACGCCTGCCGCCACCGGCCTGATCGTCACACTGACGCAGATCGGCTACGGCCTCGGCCTGCTGCTGATCGTGCCGCTCGGCGACCTCACCGAAAACCGCCGTCTGGTGTTGATGCTGATCGCCGTCTCCGCCGTCGCGCTCATCGGCGCGGCGCTGTCTTCGACGCCCACAACCTTCCTCGTCGCCTCGCTCTCTATCGGTCTTTCATCGGTCGCAGTTCAGGTCCTGGTTCCCTTTGCCGCCAACATGGCGCCTGATGCCACCCGTGGCCAGGTCGTCGGCAACGTCATGAGCGGCCTGCTCTGCGGCATCATGCTCGCCCGCCCCTTCGCAAGCTTCGTCGCCGAGGCCTCTTCCTGGCATGTGGTCTACTACGTCACTGCTGGCGTCATGCTCGTGCTCGCCGTCGTGCTCCGCGCTAACCTGCCGGTCCGCCGGCCGACGACCAGGCTACGCTACGGCGAACTGCTCGCCTCCATGGGCCACCTGGCACTGACCTCGCGGGTGCTGCAGCGCCGGGCGCTCTATCAGGCCGGCATGTTCGGCGCCTTCAGCCTGTTCTGGACGACGACGCCGCTGCTGCTCGCAAGTCCCGCCTTCGGCCTGACACAGAACGGCATCGCCCTCTTCGCCCTCGCAGGTGCTGCCGGCGCCATCGCCTCGCCGATTGCCGGCCGGCTTGCCGATCGCGGTATGACGAAGATCGCCTCGACGCTTGCCATGCTGCTCGGCATGGCTGCCTTCCTGATCGGCCATTTCGCCGGCGACGGCTCGCTTGGCGCTTTGCTGCTCTTGACGGCGGCAGCGATCCTTCTCGATTTCGGCGTGACGACCAATCTCGTCTGCGGCCAGCGCGCCATCTATGCGCTGAACCCGGAACATCGCAGCCGGCTCAACGGCCTGTTCATGGCGACCTTCTTTGCCGGCGGCGCACTGGGCTCAGCACTCGGCGGCTGGGCCTATGCGACCGGCGGCTGGACGATGACGGCGTGGATCGGCTTCTGCTTCCCTGCGCTGGCCTTCCTGCTGTTCCTGACGGAAGGACGCGGCAAGTAAGGCAACATCAGAATTCAGGATTGAACGTCTAAAACCTTGACAGAGCCAACTTTTGGATGCCCACCTCCAGGAGGCAGCGTATTCATCCGTTTGAGAGCTGCAGAATTTTCGCCTTTTTGCATGGGATTCCGGCATGGAGATAGACGAAGAGAAAATCGACGATGCTGTGCTTGCATTGTTATGGCTGACGCTGCATGACGGAGACCGTGCCTGGAAAGGTTTTGACTGGGGCGTGATGGACCGTTTGCATCAGAAAGGTCTGATTGCAAATCCCGCGGGCAAGGCCAAGTCTGTGGTTCTGAGCGACGAAGGTTTGCGACGATCGGAGGAATTATTCCGCGCTCTGTTTATGCGATCGACGTGATGATCGCTCTTCCTGATTTATCAGCGGCCCTAGCTGTTGTGAGAATCGAACTGAGAACGGGCGGCGCGAACGGCATCATGGTTTGCTTCCGCCCAGTTCAACAGTTGCGCCAGCGTCTGGTAAAGCGAGCGGCCGAGTTCGGTCATCGAATATTCCACACTCGGCGGCTTGGTCGGGAACACCTCGCGGTGGATGTAACCGTCCCTCTGCAGGTCGCGCAGCGTCTGCGTCAGCATGCGCTGCGAAATATCAGGGATCATCCGCCGCAGCTCGCCGAACCGATAGGGCCGATCCGCCAGCACATCGAGGAGCAGCGTCGACCATTTGCCGCCGATCTGCTGCATCATGTCCCTGACCGGGCAGTTGCCGAAATCGAGGCCGGCAAGATCGATCTCGCGCCGCGTCCCCGGCATCCTGTTCTTCAAACTGAGGACTGCACCGCTCATCTGCTGGTTCCCTTTTGGTAACGTACAGCCGAAAAACTGCCTCCTTTACACCGTCAAGTCAATTCCTATTCTAGTGTTACTCTCTTTTTGAGACCACCAGCACAACACAGAAGGAAACGACGTATGAGCGAAACCATCCTGGTCACCGGCGCTGCTGGGCAGCTCGGACAGCGTGTCATCCATCACCTCATCGAGACCTACAAGATCGCCCCCGGCAGCATTGTCGCGGCAACGCGCAGCCCCGAAAAGCTCTCCGAACTCGAAAAGAAGGGTGTGGTCACCCGCAAGGCCGATTTCGATGACGCGGCCGGTCTGGAGGAGGCTTTCGCCGGCATCGACCGGTTGCTGATCATCAGCACCGATGCGCTCGACACCCCCGGCAAGCGCCTTGCCCAGCACCAGGGTGCTGTCGCGGCGGCAGTCAAAGCAGGCGTCAAGCACATCGCCTACACCTCGATGCCGGCGCCGGACAATTCGCTCGTCACCTTCGCGCCCGATCATCTCGGCAGCGAAAACGCCATCAAGTCAAGCGGCATCGCCCATACGATCATCCGCGATGCCTGGTACCACGACAACTATCTGCACGGGATGCCGCACAATCTGCAGGGCGGCAAATGGTACAGCGCCACCGGCGACGGCAAGATCTCCACCATCTCGCGTGACGACTGCGCGTTGGCGATCGCCGCAGCCCTTGCCTCCGGCACATCCGAGAGCGCCACCTATACGCTGACCGGCGCGCAATCGCTGAACAACCGGCAGATCGCCGCCATCGTCTCCGACGTCGCCGGCAAGCCGCTCGCGGTCGTCGACGTCAATGATGAGCAGCTCGGTCAGGGTATGCTCGGCGCCGGCCTCCCCGGTTTTGTCGCCGACATGCTGGTCTCTGCCGACGCCAACACCCGCGCCGGCAAGTTCGACATCGTCACCGAAGACTTCACCAAGCTGACCGGCAAACAGCCGCAGCCGCTGAAGGATTTCTTCGTGGAGCACAAGGCGGCGCTGACGACTTCAGGCAATGCTGCGCATTGAAGCCTTTCGCTGTGTCCCTGCGCTAGTCGCAGGGATGAGCGAACTCCGATTCTGGATCCCTCATCAGGTCAGATGAGTCGCTCACGGCGCAGCCGCGCCGTGGCTGGATTCCTGTGACAGGCACAGGAATGAGGGAGGGTGAATTAAACGCCTTCGCCAAAATTTCCCGTCGACATTGAGACAACGGTTGATGGGAAGCGCTACCTCTCCCATCCTCATTCCTGTGCCTGTCATAGGAATCCAGCGCGCCCAAGTCCTTGGGCGCGGGAGACTCTTCCTTCAAGACGCACTGTCTGACTCAGGGCCCAAAACGTAATAACCCGCTTCCAGTCAAAGCGTTGAAGAAAACGACCTTCCTCAAACCACCTGCCCGCAAGCCCGGCAGAAGCGCCGCACCGTTTCCGCCATGCCGTATTCCAGCGCATCGGCGGTCAACCCATGACCGATCGAGACCTCGGCAAGCTGGGGAATGCGCCTGACCAGCGCCGGCAGGTTTTCGACCGTCAGATCGTGGCCGGCATTGACGGCGAGGCCGATTTCAAGGGCCGCATCCGCCGTCCGTCCAAGCGCTTCAAGGATCGGGCCTGCCCGCTCCGGTGCGTCGAAGCAACCGCCATAGGGGCCGGTATAGAGTTCGATCCGATCGGCGCCGACCGCCTTGGCGATCTCAACCGCCTGTGCGTCCCCGTCACCATCGGCAAACAGCGACACCCGGCATCCCATCGTCTTCAGCCGCGCGACGGCATCGGTCAGGAACGCCTGGTGCTTGCGGAAATCCCAGCCGTGATCGGAGGTCGCCTGGGCGGGATCGTCAGGCACCAGCGTCACCTGCTCGGGTGCCGCGCCGGCGCAGAGTTCGAAGAATTCCTCTGTGGGATAACCCTCGATATTGAACTCGGTCTTGGGGAATTCGTCGTCGATCAGGTTGCGGATCACAGGCAGGTCGGAAAAGCGGATGTGCCGCTGGTCGGGGCGCGGATGCACCGTCAGCCCGCTCGCACCGGATTTCAGCGCGATACGCCCGAGCGCTTCGACGCTCGGCCAGGGCAGGTCGCGCCGGTTGCGCAGCATCGCGACGGCGTTGAGGTTCACGGAGAGCTTGGCGGGCATGGCGAGATCCATCGGTCACGGAAATGGGAGGCCTGCTTTTAAGCCAAGTGCTCCGCGATGGCCAACGAGATTCACAAATGGATGCGATGCCAATCGCTGATGGGCACCGAAATTACGCTGAGCATTTGCCGCACGCGTACCGCAGATAGTAAATCCCGTCACCTTTGAAGAGAACCGCGAGATCCCGCAGTGCAGCACAGGTTTTTGTGCAACACACCCAAGGACCCGGCAAAATATGCCGGTAAAGTTGCTATCCCATTTAAAAGAGATTATTTTTAGCACTTATAAAAAAGATCGTTCACGCATAACGTGGAGATCGTATTGCGTAGAGTACGCCGCGTACTGCTTCTTTCCCAATGAGAAGAACGCCTAGAGGAAACCCCACTCGCCGCGCATGGGAAGCAACTGGCAAAGCCGCATGAGGTGCAACAACATGCCCCAGGAGGGTTCATGCCAGACGGTTCCAAACGCCTGTTTGCCACCGCCGGTATCGCTTCGGAGGCCCGATCGAGATATCGGTTCCTGCCTTCAGCCGCGCTGCCGCCGGATCTACCTGATGGTCCGGTGCCTATTGCCGACATGGCAAACGCATTCGGCGTCACACACAGGACACTGCATTTCTATGAAGAGAAAGGTTGATTTCAGCCAACCGCATCGGCCTGATGCGGGTCTACGGCCAGGACGATGTGATGCGCATGGCCGTGATCACGGTCTGCCGCGATACAGGTATGCCGATCGCCGTCATCCAGGAACTGATGGGCGAACTCCGCAACGCTGATTCGCAGGAGACGGCCGAGGCAATGTTCCGCGAGGCCCTGCAGGTGCGCAAGCGCGAACTGACGGCAGAGATGTCGACGCTGCACCGCCAGCTCCAGCAGGTCGGCGACCTCCTGGACTACGACGGCAGCATCGAGGAGCCGCCGTTAAACGACAACCAGGACAGTGCAAGCCTGACCGCACAGGAGCGGCGTTGCCTGGAACTGATGGCCGAGGGTTATTCCACCCAGCGCATCGCCCGGGCGCTCGACCTGAAGCATGACGAAACCCGTGACCTGGAGGCCGGAATCATCCTGAAATTCCGCGCCAACAACCGCTTCCAGGCCATCGCCAAGGCAGTTCTGCTCGGCATCGTGCAGGCTTAGTACCATCCGCCCAAGATACGGCCGCCACCGTTTCTTCCTCACCACTCCAGATGGCGAATGAGACCTGGTCGCAGGTGCGACCGGGATCACGAGTGTGATCGAGATCAGCGGACGATCGTCAGCGTCTCTGCCGCGCGCGTGATTGCTGTATAGAGCCAGCGTTCCCGGGTATCGCGAAACGCCCAGCTCTCGTCGAAGAGCACGACATCGTTCCATTGCGAACCCTGCGCCTTGTGAACGGTCAGCGCGTAGCCGAAGTCGAACTCGTCGTAGCGTTTGCGGGTGTTCCAGGGAATCTCGCCCTCGACATCCTCAAAGGCCTGCTTCAGCAGTTTGATCTTGGCCGCTCCCCGGTCCATGTCGTCATCCTCAGGGCGGACGAGCAGATTGATGCCGGGCTTCGTCGTTTCCTTGGACGAGGTCATCACCTGCCAGAGCGAACCGTTGAGCAGGCCCTTGGCCGGATCGTTCCGCAGGCAGACGAGCTTGTCGCCGGTCTGCGGATAATCGGCATTGAAGCCTTTCAACTCACGCAGGCGCTGATTGTAGCGCCGCCGCGTGCGATTGGTGCCGACGAGCACCTGATCGGCATCGAGCACCAGCTGCTGCGTCACCTCGTTCTTCGAGATCACCTTGGCCGTGCCGTAATCGCCGTACATCACCTCATTGCCTTCGCGCACCTGCATGGCGAGCTTGATGATCGGATTGTCGCGCGCCTGCCGGTGGATATCGGTGAGCAGGTAGTCCGGATCCTGATTGGTGAAGTAGCCGCCGCCTGTGACCGGCGGCAGCTGGCCGGGATCGCCGAGCACCAGGATCGGCGTGCCGAAGCTCATCAGATCCTTGCCGAGCGCCTCGTCCACCATCGAGCATTCGTCGACGATGATCAGCGCCGCCTTGGCGACCGGGCTTTGCCGGTTGATCGAAAACATCGGCGCGATCGAGGTCTTGCCTGTTTCCTCGTCTTCCACGGCCTCCTCGCCGCGCGGCCGATAGATCAGCGAATGGATCGTCCGGGCGTTGGAGGCGCCGCGCGAGCGCAGCACCTGCGCCGCCTTGCCGGTGAATGCGGCAAACAGCACGTCGCCGTCGACATTTTCGGCAAAATGCTTGGCAAGCGTCGTCTTTCCCGTTCCGGCGTAGCCGAACAGGCGAAAGAGCGGCGAGCGCCCTTCCTTCAGCCATTTCGAAACAGCCTTCAGGGCTTCATCTTGTTGCGGCGCAAATTGCATGATCGCAGGACTTGGCAGGATTCGCGGGATTTAGGCAAGGCGGAAAACGGCAAATCGCCCGGCCGGACGATCATCAGTTCCACTGCCGGTCCGCGCCGCTGGCGCACATCGACGGGTCCTGCCCCATAGCTCCGGTGAGAAAATCCAGAACCGTCTTGACGCGCAGCGGCATGTTGCGCCGCGAGGGATAGACGACGGTAACCGGCAGCCGGCTCGGCTGGAAATCCTTCATCACGGGGACCAGCCGGCCGGCGGCGATATCGGGCATCGCGATGATGTGCGAAAGCACCGCAAGACCCGCGCCGGCAAGGGCTGCCCGGTGAATGGCGACGGCATTGCAGGCGGTCAGCCGCGGCGAGATCCGGACCGATATGTCTTCCGAACCGTTCGAGAAGGACCAGGTATTGGCCTCGCCTGCCCTGTTGTAGCACAGGCATTCATGGTCCTTGATCTCCTTCGGTGCGCGGGGAGCCGCCCTGCGTGCGAGATAGGCGGGAGATGCAACGAGGAAGGCGGTCGTCCAGCCGATCCGCCGGCAGACGAGGCTGCTGTCGGCGACCTGGCCCAAGCGCACTTCGAGATCCAGGCGCTCCTCGATCATATCCGAGCCCTGCTCCCTGAAGATGAGTTCGACCGAGAGCTTCGGATGGGCGGCGAGAAGATCGCCGAGCCGCTCGCTGAGATAGAGGCCGAGTGGTGCTGGAACGCTGAGCCTGACCTTTCCCGAGGCCGTGGTTCCGTCAGATCCGGCCGCATCGCCGAGCTCCTCAACCGCTTCGAGAATCCGCAGCGCCATCGGCAGCATCCGCTCCCCCTCTGCCGTCAGCGACAGGCCGCTCGTCGTGCGATGCAGGAGGCGGGTGTTGAAATGGCCCTCGAGGGCTGCAACCTGTCGCGAGACCGCCGGCTGCGTCACGTCGAGATCGTGCGCCGCCGCCGAAAACGAACCCGTCTCCACAACGCGCTGAAAGGTCCGCAATGCCGAAACGATATCCATCCCCTGTCCCTCATACTTTTGCGCATAGGCTTTATGCAGCCAGACTAAGCGAGAATGGCTTTACAGTCCAGCAATTAAGGATATCTTCTATCCATAAGGATATTTAATGTCCTTAATTAAAGGAGAGACACATGACCCAGCGACTGAACTACGCCCAACAGTCCCCCGAGCTTTTCAAGAAATTCATGGAATTCAGCATGGCGCTGAAGAGCAGCGTGATCGACGAGAAGCTGCAGGCCCTCGTCGAGGTCCGCGCTTCGCAGATCAATGGATGCGGCTTTTGCCTGGATATGCATGTGAAGCAGGCCAAGATCCTCGGCGAGACGGAACTGCGGCTCTACCACGTCGCCATCTGGCGGGAATCGAACCTGTTCATCCCCCGCGAGCGTGCAGCCCTTGCCTGGACCGAAGCACTGACGAAGCTTCCCGAGGGCGGCATTCCCGACGAGATTTACGAACGGGTGCGCGGCCAGCTTTCCGAGAAGGAGATCTCGGATCTGACTTTCGTCGTCATGGCGATCAACGCCTGGAACCGCGTCAATGTCGGCTTCAAGACCGTGCCCGGCACGGCCGACAAGGCCTACGGCCTCGATAAGGCTGGCCTGAACTAAACCGCGCAATTCATTGAGAAGATTCACCTTTGACGCTGCCGTACCACGGCAGCGAACGGAGATCCATTATGAAAATCGTTGTCATCGGCGGAACCGGCCTTATCGGTTCGAAGACTGTCGAACGCCTGCGCAAACGCGGCCATGACGTGATTGCCGCCTCGCCGAACTCCGGCGTCAACACGATCACGGGAGAAGGACTGGCGGAGGCGCTCTCGGGCACCGAAGTCGTGCTCGACCTCGCCAATTCGCCGTCCTTCGAGGATAAGGCCGTGCTCGAATTTTTCGAGACCTCGGGCCGCAATCTTCTCGCCGCCGAAAAACTCGCCGGCGTCAAGCACCAGATCGCCCTCTCCGTCGTCGGCACCGAGCGTCTGCAGGAAAGCGGCTATTTCCGCGGCAAGCTTGCCCAGGAAAAACTGATCAAGGCATCGGGCATTCCCTACACCATCGTCCATTCGACGCAGTTCATGGAATTCCTCGGTGGCATCGCCCGATCGGGAACGGTCGGCCAGACGGTCCACCTGTCGCCGGCCTATGTGCAGCCGATTGCTTCCGACGACGTGGCGGACGCCATGGCGGACGTGGCCCTCTCTGCTCCCGCCAACGCGACGCTCGAGATCGCGGGTCCGGAACGGGCGCGCCTCAGCGAGCTCGTCGCCCGCTATCTGAAGGCCATGAAAGACCCGCGCACCACCGAGGCTGATGTCGAGGCGAGATATTTCGGCGCAAGACTGAATGATCAGTCGCTCGTTTCCGACAACAACCCGCGGCTCGGCTCGATTACCTTCGAGCAGTGGTTCGCAAAGTCCATCCAGCCGACATGACTGACGTGCCCTCGAGACGCGACCGCTCGGGCGCGTCTTCCCCCGACCCAGCAACCATGGAGATTCCGATGATCAGAACATTTTTCCTCGCCGCCGCCCTCGCCTTTCCGGCTGCCACCGGCGTCAGCGCCCATGACAGCAGCGAGTCTGCGAAGGTGACACTCGTCTATGAGCACGAGCTTCCGAACGTGCCGGGTAAGAGCATCAAAGGTGTGCTGGTCGAATACGGCCCGGGCGGCTTCTCCGAAGGCCACACCCATCCCGACACCGCCTTCATCTATGCCACCGTGCTCGAAGGAGCGATCCGCAGCCAGGTCAATGACGGCCCGGTCAAGGTCTATCATGCCGGAGAGAGCTTCTCCGAAATGCCGGGCGACCGTCATGGCGTCAGCGCCAACGGCAGCGAGACCAAGCCCGCCCGCCTGCTCGCCGTCTTCGTCGTCGAGACCAACCAGAAAGAGCTGACCTATCCGCTCAAGAAGTGACGATCCGCATTACAGCGCCGCGCGTCTTTCAGACGCGCAAAGGACGCTGTAACACTTTCAACCCTCGCATCGTGCTTTCCGAAAATCGGAACCGATTTTCGGAAAGCACGATGCGATACCGCCCGCACGGGCCTGATGCTTGCGCGGGCGGCCGAGATGCTGAATCATGTGCGGCCAGCACCCGGAGACAGAGAGATGATTGACGACGCCCTCTTCGGCAAACCTCTGATATCCCTGATAACAGTCGGGTTCGCCGGTATCGTCGTCTGGCATCTGCTCTCCCGTCATCGGCCGACGACGCGGCTGGTGGTGCAGATCCTCTTCTTTGCAGTGATGACGCTGATCCTCGTCGGCAGCGGCATCGAACCCCACCGGTTTCAAGGATATGAGTCCGAGGACCCGCGGGCCCTGCTCGTCATCGTCGCAAAAACCCTCTGGTGGATCCATCTGGCATGGGCCGTCATCGGTTTTATCAGGCTCTATCTGGTGCTGGAGGGCAGTCCGCGAGAGGCCCGCCTGCTCCAGGATCTGGTCATCGGCGTCGTCTATATCGGCATGGCCCTGTCGGTTCTGGCCTTCGTCTTCGGCGTGCCGATCGGAACCCTCGTCGCGACCTCGGGCGTGGTCGCCATCATTCTCGGCCTGGCGCTGCAGAACACGCTCGCTGATGTCTTCTCCGGCATCGCTCTGACACTCGGCCGGCCATACATCATCGGCGACTGGATCCTTCTCAGCGACGGCACCGAGGGACGCGTCGTCGAAAGCAACTGGCGTGCGACACACATCCTGACCAGCGGCAACAATGTCGTCGTTCTGCCGAACAGTTTTCTGGCAAAGCTCGGTCTGACGAATGTCAGCCGGCCGGACGAGAGCCATCTCCTGATCCTCACCATCCGCATCGCCCCGACGCGCATGCCGGCATCGGTCCGCCACGTCATGGCAACGGCTCTTGCGAGCTGCAATTCGATCGTGCGCGAGCCGCCGCCGGTCGTGGCACTGAAGGGGCTGGATGCCACGGCGCTTGAGGTCGAGCTGCAGTTTCGGGTGACAAGCCCGAGCCAGCGGGTGCCGGCGCGGAACGAGGTGCTCGATCTCGTCTATCGCCATTGCAAATCCGCCGGCCTGCTGCTGGCCATTCCGCCCTCGGCGACGGTGCTGACCGCCGATCTGCCGACGGAAGAAAGCGCAAAGCCGCCGAGCGTAACGCCGCTCGCCCTGATCGAGGCCATTCCGGTCTTTACGACGCTGACATCAGATGAAAAGCGCAGGCTCGCCGAAACCACGACTGTCCGGGAGTTCCGCAAGGGCGATGTGATCGTGCAGGAGGACGAAATGCTCCCCTCACTGATGATGGTGCGCGCCGGCATCATCGCGGCGCGGAACGCAGGCGAGGAACGCGGACGGCTCGCGCCGGGCGACTTTTTTGGAGAGACCGGACTGCTCGCCGGTATGCAGGAAGTCTGCACTCTGGAGGCTCTGACCCCCGTGACCGCCTATGAGATCGACCAGGAGGCCTTCGCGCCGCTGCTAAGCGAACGCCCGGCGCTGGCCGAAGAAATCGCCGACCACCTCGCCAGCCGCGCCGAGCGTTTCCGCAATGGCGCCTCCTTGCCCCCGGAACATGCCCGCAGCGCCCATGCGATCCTGAAGACGATCAGGACTATTTTCAAGGCATAGAGACCGGCATCCTGCTCAGCCGGAGCGCTTGAGCACCCATTCGAACGTGCTCCGCCAAATGTCGGCCGGCACCTCCTCGGACAAGGTGCCGACCAGATCGGAAAGCCGGACGCGCCTCAGCGTATCCCGCCAAGCCTCGTCGGCCTCCCACATGATGCGCGCAACCGCGCATGGCTTGCTGTCGCAATATCCTTCCGGCCGGCAGGGATTGTTCGCCCGAATGTTCGTACAGGTGAAGCTGCGGGCCTTCCCCTCGACCGCCTCGACGATCTCGAGAAAGTTGATATCCGAGGGGGTCTTGGCAAGCCTGTAGCCGCCACTCGGACCGAGCGTGGTCTCGACCAGCGATGCCTGCGAAAGGCTCTGCAGTGCTTTGGAGAGATATTCCTTCGGCAGACCATGAAGCTCCGCGAGCGCCTTGGTGGAAAGATACCTGCCCTCTGGCAGGCCCGCGAGAATGGCGCAGCAGTGAAGCGCCCACTCGACCTGGCTTTTCAGGATCATTCAGCAACTCGTGTGATGGCTGGCTCTGCCAATGGAATTAAGGATATATCATATCCGAAAACCGACACGATGTAAATGAGCTGCAAAAGCAGCGTGTTGTTGCCTGAACGGCGATGCGGGCTCCGATCTCCCTCAGCCCGCCTGCTCGTCCTCTCCCCGCGCCTGCTCATTTTCGATTCCGGCGATCAGCTTGCGCAGCAGCGCCGCAAGCGCCTCGCGCTCCTTTCCATCAAGAGCCTGCAAAAACGAGGATTCGCTCGCCATGTCCGTGCGGAAGGCCTTTTCGGCGAGTGCCGCACCCGCCTCGCTCAAGGCCACCAGCACACTGCGCCCATCGCGTGGTGATTTCTCGCGGCGGATCAGTCCCGCTTTCTCCAGCCGGTCAAGCCTGTGGGTCAGGCCCCCCGAGGAGATCATCAGCGCCGAATACATCTCCGTCGGGGTCATCAGGTAAGGCGGCCCGGAACGGCGAAGCGTTGCGATCACGTCGAATTCGCCGCGGTCGAGGCCAAAATCGGCGAAGGTCGCCTCGATGCTGGGACGCACCAGGTTGGATAATCGAAAGGCCCGCCCCAGGATCGCCATCGGCTCCGTGTCGAGGTCGGGCAGTTCCAGCGCCCATTGCCGTCGCAGCCGGTCGACGTGGTCCTCCCCGGGGCGGTCACCGTCCCTGGGGCGGTCGCGGTCCCCTTCAGTCCCATTCATCATTCTCTGCCTCATATGCCACCACAGCCGAGACATACACCTTCCATTCGAGTCAAGGAAGATATCTTGACAGGAAGATACTTTTAAGAATATATCTTCTCACGAAGATACTTTGCATTCGCAAACGGCACGAGCGGGAGGCACGTGATGTTCAGGATAGTTCGCCACCAGGAGCCACAACCCGATCAGAGCCGGACGGTCCGCTTCGAGGGCCGCGACTACGGCGGCGAGATCTCGCTCTTCATTGTTGACAATGAACCGGGTCAGGGGCCGGGCCTGCATGTCCACCCCTATTCAGAGACCTGGGCGGTCAGGAAGGGCGAGGCCGAATTCACCGTGGGTGAGACCACGACCCGCGCCTTTCCGGGCGATATCGTCGTCGTGGCCGCCAACGTTCCGCATCGTTTCGAGAATGTCGGCATGGGACGGCTCGAAATCGTCTGCATTCATGCCAGTGACACGATCGTGCAAGAGTTCTTGTGAGGCGAGACTGTCCCCTGGAAAACAACCGAAGAGGAGGAAACTGCAATGCCCAAGATGATCTTTGTGAACCTGCCGGTGAAAGACATTGCTGCTGCGACCCGCTTCTACGAAGCGATCGGATGCACGAAGAACGAACAGTTCAGCGACCATCAGGCGTCGAACATGGTGTGGTCCGACGCCATCATCTTCCACTTGCTGACGCGCGATTTTTTCGCGACCTTCACGCCGAAGCCGGTTGCCGAAGCGCAGAAGACCAGCGAGGTCCTGTTAGCCCTGGCACAGGACAGCCGCGAAACGGTGGACGCCATCGTCGAAGCGGCAGCAACCGCCGGCGGCAAGGCCGATCCGCGCGCCCCAACCGACATGGGCTGGCTCTACAACCGCGCCTTCGAGGATCCCGATGGCCATATGTTCGAGGCGGTCTGGGTCGACATGGCGGCAGTGTCCACCACCGGAGAATAGCGGCAACACCGGCCACATTGATCTGCGGCATGGCATCAGGTGCGGCGGGCTTCCATCCGCCTCACTCGTCTTAAAAACTTTTCCCACCCATGGAATAAAACCGCCTCGCCTCGTGTCTCATGTCAGGTATCGCAAGACTGCGTGCCCAATCTGAGGAGAGACACCATGAAATCCGTGAAATTCCTGTCCGTCGTGGCGGCCGCCGCCCTTGCCGCGACCGCTGCTTTCGCCGCTGCTCCCGTCAAAGAAGTCGAATCCGCCAAGGGCAAGGTTCTTGCCGGCGAAAACGGCATGACGCTCTACACCTTCAAGAAGGACGCCAAAGGCGTTTCCAACTGCAACGACGATTGCGCCAAAAACTGGCCGCCGCTGATGGCCGCTGGTGATGCCAAGGCTGATGGTGCATATTCGATCGTCGATCGCAAAGATGGCACGAAGCAATGGGCCAAGGACGGCATGCCGCTCTACTACTGGGTCAAGGACAAGAAGGCCGGCGACATCACCGGCGATGGCGTCGGCGGCAACTGGGATCTCGCCAAGCCTTGATCGCCAAGATCCCGATCACAAGCGAGTTGCCGGCGTGAAAACACCCGCACCCGAAACCTTCGAGGGCCAGATCCTGGCCCTCCTGCCCTCACTCAGACGCTATTCGCGCAGCCTGACGCGCTCGGATGCCGATGGCGAGGATCTGCTCCAGGATTGTGTCGAGAAGGTTCTCACGCGCCGCGGCCAATGGCGCGGCCTCAACCTGCGCGGCTGGGTCCTGACCATCATGACCAATCTCTACCGCAACGGCCGGCGCGGCAAGACGCGCGACGGCCTTGTCGAGCTCGATGCCGCAGACAATCTGGCCGCGCCCGAACCGCCGGCCGATCCGCTGGAACGTGCCCGGCTGGACGATGCGCTGAACAGCCTTTCGGAGGAACACCGCGCCGTGCTGATGCTCGTGGTCATCGAGGGATACACCTATGGCGAGGTCGCCGCCGCGCTCGATATCCCGATCGGCACCGTCATGTCGCGCCTGTCGCGCGCCCGCCGGCGCGTCGCCGAACGATTGAAGGCCGACAACATCATTACGCTTCGGAGACCGAAATGAACGAGACCAATCCGAGCGTCGCCGAAGCCGACCTTCACGCTTATGCCGACGGCCAGTTGCCGGAAACGGCGCGCCCCCGCATCGAGGCTTTCCTAGCCGACAATCCCGACGAGGCGGCAATGGTCGCCGAATGGCAGGCACAAAATACAGGAATCCGCTCGCTATTTGCAGGTTATGAGCGAGCGAAGGACACCGATCCGCTGCTTGTTTCACCCCCGTCCGCAGTACAAACCAGCCCGAAACGCTGGGCGATCGCCGCCGCAGCGCTCGTCGTCTTCACGCTGGGAGCAGTCAGCGGCCGTTATGGCCCGGCACTTCTGGAAAAGCCGGAGCTGCAGCTTGCCGGCTCCGAGACCCTGCCGAAACAGGCCCAGACCGCGTTCACGGTCTATGCCGCCGAGGTTCGCCATCCCGTCGAGGTCTTCGCAAACGAAGAGGTCCACCTCGCCACCTGGCTTGGCAAGCGCCTGGCAATCCAGGACCTCAAGATCCCGAACCTGCAGCCGCTCGGCTTCAAGCTGGTCGGCGGCCGGCTGCTGCCGGTCGACGGCAGGCCGGGCGCCATGTTCATGTATGAAAACCAGGCCGGCGAGCGCCTGACCGTCAT
Source organism: Rhizobium sp. SRDI943 (assembly GCF_057653695.1). Classification (NCBI taxonomy): domain Bacteria; kingdom Pseudomonadati; phylum Pseudomonadota; class Alphaproteobacteria; order Hyphomicrobiales; family Rhizobiaceae; genus Rhizobium; species Rhizobium sp. SRDI943. The sequence goes on from NZ_CM172787.1 coordinate 2,791,959, forward strand.
GGTCGGTCGCAACACGGAAAACCGCACGACGAGCTTCCGCTTCGCCTCATCGGGCAATCTCGAAACCTTTTACTGGATCGACGGCGAACTCGGTTATGCCGTGACCGGCGAAATCTCCCGCGAAACACTGCGGGAGGTGGCCGAGGAGTGCTACCGGCAATTCCCGTCTTAAGGATCAGCGCGAGGGGTCGTTGCTAAGCTCGATCGGCCGTCCGTGCGGCGTCGCTTCCGCCGCCCGCTGCCAACTCTGTTGCAGCGCCAGGATCGTATCCGCATCGGCGACGCCGCAGTTGACGATGAGGTCCGAGAGTGCGGCCACCCAGCAGTCAAAATAGTCGCTGCCATCTTCGGCCCGGCCTGGCTTGTGCAGCTGCGCCGACAGCGTCGCGGCCCATTCGCTCCAGCTGAACAGGCCTTTGGCGTTAAGGTGCACGGTCATGGCGAAGGCTTCGGCCGCCCATGGCTTGGGAAAGACCGGCTCGCCTTCCGGCGACCGCGGCAGTCCGGGCGACTGCGTCAGCGGCGATATCTCATGCCGGTTCAAGATAACTCTCCCAGGCATCAATCGACACGGTCAGCGTCGGATCGGCATCCTCGCCCCAGATCTCCGCGCCGTCGAAAACGACCGTATAGAGCCATTGCGGATTTTCGCCCTCGCCATGCGCATTGTCATCGGGAAAGACGAAGGCACCCTGCACTGCCTCGACCACGCCTGTTTTGGCTCGGGCATAACGCGGCAGGCGCGTATGCGTCAGCGGATTGAAATTCTTCGTCCTCACCGTCTCGCCGACCGCAAAGAGCGGCGCGGTCTTAACAGGACGATCGCAAGGGCCGCCTTTCGCCAGAACGCCGGACACCATGTCCGCCTTCAGCACCCGCTTCGGAACGGCTCCTGGCTGCTGTGCATGGCCGGACAGCAATTCCGCGCGCGTCGCAAAACCATGCCGTTCAAGCAGCTTGTCGATGCCGCGGATCCAGATCTCGTAGTAGCTGGCGGCGAGGTAATCGGCCGGCGGAATATTCTCGCGCGCATGCCGGCTTTCATCGATGTTCCATGCGCCGAAAGCGCCGCAGGAAAGCGTGATGCCGAGCGCCCGCTTTTCCCATTCTGCATGGAAATAAGGCTCGTCCTTTTCGGGCGCGACAGGTCCGAAGCCCATCTGCCCTCCGAGATCGTGCGGCCCGTTCATGAGGCGCTCTCCGGATTGCGGGCAACCGCCGTACCGATCATCGCATCGCGGCTGACGAGGCCGGCGAGCGTCTGCTCGTCCATTCCGTCCGTACCTTCCGGCCGTTCGGGAATGACGAGATAACGCAGCTCCGCTGTCGAATCCCAGACGCGGACCTTCTTGTTCTCCGGCAGCGTCACGCCGAATTCGGCCAGCACGCCGCGCGGATCGATGACGGCGCGCGAACGATAGGCCGGCGCCTTGTACCAGACCGGCGGCAGGCCGAGCACCGACCAAGGATAACAGGAGCAGAGCGTGCAGACGACCAGATTATGGGTCTCGGCCGTGTTGAAGACGGCCCGCATATGCTCGCCCTGCCGGCCGGTATAACCGAGGCTGGCGATGGCCGCCGTCGCATCGCGCCTCAGCCAGTCGGCGAAATCGGCATCGCTCCAGGCCCTGGCGACGACATGCGCGCCGTTCCTCGGCCCTACCTTCGTCTCGTAGGTCTCGACGATGGCATCGATCGCCGCTGGATCGATCAGCCCCTTCTCCGTCAGCAACGTTTCCAGCGCCTTCACGCGCGCCTGCATATCGGAATAATGGTTGTCGTGATCATGCCCGTGGGCGTGCTCATCTCCGTGAGCATGTTTGTCGTCATGGTCGTGCAAGGCGAAGCCCTCCCGAATCTGCCCGCTATTTCTATCATACGCCACAGGCCCGCCAAGCCCTTCTATGTCTCATGCGCTTTTCCGCTAATCTCCTGCCATGAACATTCTGATTCTCGGCGCAACCGGCTTCATAGGCTCCGTCGTCGCGGCCCGGCTCGTTGCCGACGGCCACGCCGTCACCGGCATCGGTCGCAATCCCGCGCGTGCGCGCCTGAAACAGCCGGCGATCGACTGGCGGTGTGCAGATCTCTCGCGCATGACGAAACCGGCGGATTGGGACGAGATCCTCAAGGATCAGCATGTCGTCGTCAATTGCGCCGGCGCCCTGCAGGACGGCCTGTCTGATGATCTGTCGGCCACCCAGGAAGAGGCGATGCTGGCACTCTATTCCGCCGCAAAACGCTCGTCGCGCCCGCTGATCGTACAGATATCGGCAAGGACAGCGGGAGCGGCGGGTGCTCTTCCCTTCCTCGCCACCAAGCGGCGGGCCGACGAGGCGCTGGCGGCAAGCGGCCTGCGTTACCTCATCCTGCGCCCTGCCCTCGTTCTCGGCCGCAATGCCCATGGCGGTTCGGCGCTGCTGCGGGCGCTTGCCGCCTTCCCCTGTGTGCTGCCCTTGGTCCATGCCGAAAGTCCGGTCGAAACACTCTCGGTGGACGATGTGGCGGAAGCCGTGTCGCGGGCGTTCTCCGACGGCATCTCCGGCGATATAGATCTGGCCGCCGACGAAGTTCTGACGCTCGCCGATCTCGTCCGCCTGCATCGGCAGTGGCTCGGCCTGCCGCCCGCCCGCATGTTCGCTCTCCCCCGCTGGCTTGCCGGCCCGGTGACGTGGCTGGCCGATCTATCAGGACTGCTCGGCTGGCGTTCGCCGCTGCGCTCGACGGCGATGACTGTCATGTCCGAAGGCGTGCGGAGCTCAAAAACACGGAGCGGCCTTGCTGCGACATCCGCGGCCGCAGCGCTCTCGGCCAATCCGTCCGGCGTACAGGATCTCTGGTTTGCCAGGCTCTATCTCCTGAAGCCGCTAGCCATATCGGGCCTATCCGTTTTCTGGCTGCTCTCAGGTTTGATCCCGCTGCTGGCGCTGGAGCAGACGTCCGCTCACTTCCTGCCGTTCATGCCTGAGGCCGCAGCAACGGCGCTGACGCTTGCAACCTGCCTGACCGACATAGCTCTCGGCGCCGCCGTCCTCCTTCGCCCGCTGGCAAAACGTGCCCTTCTCGGCATGCTGGCCGTGTCGTTCGCCTATCTTGCCGGTGCCAGCCTGCTCGAACCCCCGCTCTGGCTCGATCCTCTCGGTCCCCTCGTCAAGGTGCTGCCATCGATCCTGCTGACGCTCACCGCACTTGCCACGCTGGATGAACGCTGATGATTGAGGAATGGCTGCTGCTTGCCCATGTCATCGGCGCGACCGTGCTCTTCGGCACCGGCGCCGGCATCGCCTTCTTCATGGTGATGGCGCACCGAACCCGCGATCCCCGTCTGATCGCCCATGTCGCCAGCACGGTTGTCATCGCCGACACCCTCTTCACCGCCACCGCAGCCATTCTCCAGCCGGTGACCGGCTATCTGCTGGCCCGGTCGATCGGTTGGGAACTGTCGGAGGGATGGATTGCGCTGTCGCTGCTGCTTTATGTTGTGACCGGCCTGTTCTGGCTGCCGGTCGTCTGGATCCAGATCCGGCTGCGCGACCTCGCCCGCGCCGCAGCAGCGGCGGGAAAAGCCCTGCCGCCAGGCTATTTCAGCCTCTACCGCATCTGGTTCGCCTGCGGTTTTCCGGCCTTCTTCGCTGTCATCGGCATTCTCTGGCTGATGCTCATGAAGCCCGCAATCACTCTATTTTAGCATTGGCCAGAGGCTTAGCACCAACAGCACCGCCATGCTGATATTGAACCATTTCAGCCGCACCGGATCGGAAAGCCATTCCCTCAGCGCCGAGCCGAAGCCGGCCCAGGTCGAAACGCTGGGCACATTGACTGCCGCAAAAGCGAGACCAACGATCAGCACGCTCACTAGGTAGAGTTGCGGATTGGTGTAGGTCGCCATCGCGGTGACCGCCATCACCCAGGCTTTCGGATTGACCCACTGGAAGGCCGCCGCCGCCGAGAAGGACATCGGCTCGACGCCGCTTCTGCCTTCGCTCAGCGAGCGCGACGAGGCAATCTTCCAAGCAATCCAAATGAGATAGGCGCCGCCCGCAAATTTCAGTACCGTATAGACAATAGGCACCGTGTGCAACAGCGCGCCGAGCCCAAGGCCGACGCCGATGAGCAGCGAGAAGAAACCGACACCGATGCCGAACATATGCGGGATCGTCCTGCGGAAGCCAAAATTCACGCCCGATGCGAAGAGCATCATATTGTTCGGTCCCGGCGTGATCGAGGTCGTGAAGGCGAAGAGAACGAGGGCGAGAAATGTATCCAGCGGCATGCGACCTCCCGAAGCCAGCTTTTCTGCGGCCTGTTTATTTAGGTCAGCATAACTGTCCTAAAGCGCCGGTGCCATTACATCATTGTCATGGTGACAGGATTACTTGAAAGATGGCGACCCGGCCCAATCTCCTGTCGAAGGGACAGAAACCATGCAGGACGACCCGATTCCATCGATCACATTCCCTGATGGCACTGAGGTGCCGGCGCTCGGCCAGGGCACCTGGGCGATGGGTGAGGATGCCGGTCACGCCAAGGCCGAGATCGAAAGCCTCAGGGCCGGCATCGATCTCGGCATGACGCTGATCGACACCGCCGAAATGTACGGCGACGGTGGCGCCGAAGAGATCGTCGGCCAGGCGATCAGGGGCCGGCGCGATGAGGTCTTCATCGTCAGCAAGGTCTATCCCTGGAATGCCAGCCTGAAAGGCACGATTGAGGCCTGCGAGCGCAGTCTCGAACGGCTGGGTACCGATCGCATCGATCTCTATCTGCTGCACTGGCGCGGAGACCATCCGCTCACAGAGACCGTCGCCGCCTTCGAAATGCTGAAGGCATCCGGCAAGATCGGCGCCTGGGGCGTCTCCAACTTCGACACCGACGACATGGAGGAACTGCTCGGAGTGCCCGACGGCGCCAATGTCGCCGCCAACCAGGTGCTCTATAACCTTTCCCGCCGCGGCATCGAATTCGATCTGCTGCCCTGGTGCCAGAACCGAGGCATGCCCATCATGGCCTATTCGCCGATCGAACAGGGAAATATCCTGCACCATCCCGAGTTGATCCGCATCGCCAAGGCCTATCAGGCGACACCCGCTCAGCTGGCACTCGCCTTCCTGCTGGAACGCGACGGCGTCATCGTCATGCCGAAGACCTCGAATGCCGAACGCGCGGCGGAAAACCGCGACTGCGTCTCGCTCGAAATCACCGACGACGACTGGGATGCCATCGACGCCGCCTTTCCGCCGCCCACAAAGAAAAAACCGCTGGAGATGCTTTGATCTCCAGCGGCTTTCGCAATCATTGCAGCATCGGGCTTAGATGCCCGGGCTGTGATCCTTACATGTCCGGGCTGTATTATTTACATCCCCTGCACGCCGCGGTTCATCGCCGCAATGCCGGTACGGCACACCTCGATGAGGCCGAGCGGCTTCATGATCGCCACGAACTGATCGATCTTCGACGATTTGCCGGTGAGCTCCAGAATGAAGTGACCGACCGTCGCATCCACCACCTTGGCATGGAAGGCATCGGCAAGGCGCAGGGTCTCGGCGCGCATCTCGCCCTCGCCGATCACCTTGATCAGTGCCACTTCGCGCTCGATCGGCCGGTCCTGGCCGAGTTCGCGGGCGCGCACAGTCAGGTCGACGACGCGATGCACCGGCACGATGCGCTCGAGCTGCGCCTTGATCTGCTCCAGCACCTGCGGCGTGCCGCGTGTGACGACGGTGATGCGGGAAAGATGCGCCTGATGCTCGGTCTCGGAGACCGTCAGGCTCTCGATATTGTAGCCGCGGCCGGAAAACAGTCCGATGACCCGGGCAAGAACACCCGGTTCGTTGTCGACGAGAACCGAAAGCGTGTGGCTTTCGACCGCCGCCGTTTCCGGCGAGATGAAGTAAGCGGAGCCCGTGGGCTGTAGGTGTGCGTTCATGGTCTTGAGTTTCCTCTTCCCTGCCGCATAACCCTGAAAATCGAAAGCGATTTTCGGAAAGGGTCATGCGCAAATTAAAAATGTCAGACGAGCGCGCGGCCCTTGGCGTCGATCGCATTGGCGACCGCTTCGTCGGTGGCTTCGTCCGGCAGCAGCATTTCGTTATGGGCCTTGCCCGAGGGGATCATCGGGAAGCAATTGGCGAGATTGGCGACACGGCAATCGAAGATGACAGGCTTTCTGACCTCGATCATCTCCAGAATGGTGTCATCAAGCGCATCCGGCTTTTCGCAGCGCAGGCCGACGGCACCATAGGCCTCCGCCAGCTTGACGAAATCGGGCATCGCCTCCGTATAGGAATTCGACAGGCGATTGCCGTGCAACAGCTGCTGCCACTGACGCACCATGCCCATATATTGGTTGTTCATGATGAAGATCTTGATCGGCGCGTCGTGCTGGATCGCCGCCGACATTTCCTGGATACACATCTGGATCGAGGCGTCGCCGGCAATGTCGATGACGAGGCTGTCGGGATGGGCGATCTGCACGCCGAGCGCGGCCGGCAGGCCGTAGCCCATCGTACCGAGGCCGCCCGAGGTCATCCAGCGGTTCGGCTGCTCGAAACCGAAGAACTGCGCCGCCCACATCTGGTGCTGGCCGACCTCGGTGGTGATGTAGGTATCCCGGTCCTTGGTGTGGGCAAAGAGCCGCTCCAGCGCATATTGGGGCATGATGACGTCATTGCTCTTCGTATAGGCGAAGGAGTTGCGTGCCCGCCAGCGGGCGATATCGGTCCACCAGTCGTCGAGGCGACCCTTCTCCGGCTTCTTCGGCAGCGCCCGCCACAGGCGGACCATGTCTTCGAGGACATGGCCGACATCGCCGCGGATGCCGATATCGACTCGGACGTTCTTGTTGATCGAGGATGGATCGATATCGATATGGATCTTCTTCGAGTTCGGCGAAAAGGCATTGAGACGGCCGGTGATGCGGTCGTCGAAACGGGCGCCGATGCAGACCATGACGTCGCAGTCGTGCATCGCCATGTTGGCTTCGTAGGAGCCGTGCATGCCGAGCATCTTCAGCCAGTTCTTGCCCGAAGCAGGATAGGCGCCGAGGCCCATCAGCGTCGAGGTGATCGGGAAATCGGTGAGCTCGACCAGCTCGCGCAGCAGCTTGGAAGCCTCGGGGCCGGAATTGATGACGCCGCCGCCGGAATAGATGATCGGACGGCGCGCATTCGCCATCAGTTCGATCGCGGCATGGATCTGGTTGAGGTCGCCCTGGATCTTCGGCTGGTAGCTCTTCTGAATCGCGTAATCGGCGGGCGGCGTATAGGTGCCGGTCGCAAACTGCACGTCTTTCGGAATATCGACGACGACGGGGCCTGGACGGCCGGACTGGGCGATGCGGAAGGCCTCGTGAATGACGGCGGCAAGCTGGTTGACATCCTTGACCAGCCAGTTGTGCTTGGTGCAGGGCCGGGTGATGCCGACCGTATCGCATTCCTGGAAGGCGTCGGAGCCGATCAGTGGGGTCGGAACCTGGCCGGTCAGGCAGACGAGCGGGATCGAATCCATCAGCGCGTCCTGCAGCGGCGTGACGGCATTGGTAGCGCCCGGACCCGAGGTGACCAGCATGACGCCGACCTTGCCGGTGGAGCGGGCGTAACCTTCGGCCGCATGGCCTGCCCCCTGCTCGTGGCGGACGAGGATGTGCTTGACATCTTCCTGCTGGAAGATCTCGTCATAGATCGGCAGGACCGCGCCGCCGGGATAGCCGAAAATATGTTCGACGCCATTGTCCTTCAGCGCCTTGAGAACGATCTCCGCTCCCGTCATCCGATTGCCTGCCGCCTGATTGTCCGTGCTCATCTGTCTGTTCCGTTTGATGCTGGGATTGCGTTTGTGGCCGGAAGCCCGAATTTCGGGCATAAAAAAAGGCCCCTGAGGAGCCTGTCATCTAGCGCATGGGTGGCTATCGCCGGATGGTTACACCATCCTGCCCATGCGCTTTCCCACCACGATAAGAGCCGTTGCGATTTTCATGGTCGGAAGTGATAGACAGAAAATTTCGCAGCGTCAACGCATGCCGCAATAAAAAACTGCCCCACGCCTGCATCCCCGAAAATCGATAGGATGAAGGATTTGTTAAAGGATCGACTTTATTCTTCTACGCTACTGCATGGAGTAGCCCTTTGCTCAACAACGACTTGCGCACGTCTGGCAAGGCAGGCGAGCATGATCGCCGCGATGGCCATGCGCCGGGAAATCGCTTTCTCGGCCGCGTCGTTGCATGCAGCGGTTCGCGGGCGACGATTGCCGCCGTCGCCGAACAGGGCGGCACCGATCTTACCGAACTCTGGTCCGTGGGCCGGCTGATTTCGATCAGCGTCGGCCGCAATCGCGTCGTCGCGCTCGTCTATCAGATGAACACCGGCAGCCACGCCTGGGGCGAAGGCGAGGACAATATTTTCAAGATCGAGACCGAACTGCTCGGCGAAGTCCGTGTCGACGAGGACGGGCGCGAGGAATTCTCGACCGGCATCTCGCGTTATCCCTATCTCGGCGCCATCGCCCACCGCATCCGATCCGCCGACCTGATGCGCATCTACGATGCCGGCGAGGGTACGACCGCCGTCATCGGCAAGCTGACGCAGGACGATAGCATCGATGCGGCGATCCATATCCCCTCGATGCTCTCCAAGCATTTCGCCGTCGTCGGCTCGACCGGCGTCGGCAAGTCGACGGCCGTGTCGCTGCTCCTGCACAAGGCGATCGCGGCGGACCCGAAGCTGCGTGTACTGATCCTCGATCCGCATAACGAATTCGCCGCCGCCTTTCCTCAGCACGCCGTCACCATCGATACCGATACGCTTGATCTGCCCTTCTGGCTGATGCGGCTTGAGGAGTTCGCCGAAGTCGTCTTTCGCGGCCGCCCGCCGGTGCCCGAAGAGCTCGACATGCTGCGCGATATCCTGCCGGAAGCCAAGCGCGCCTTCCGTGGTAGCGACAATTCACTGGTGCGCCGCACGACCGAAAAGAGTTCGATCACCGCCGACACGCCGGTTCCCTACCGCATGGCCGATCTGCTGGCGCTGATCGACGAGCGCATCGGTCGCCTGGAAGGCCGTTCGGAAAAACCCTTCCTGCGTTCGTTGAAGATGCGCATCATCGCCGCAATCAATGATCCGCGTTATCATTTCATGTTCTCCAACAACACGATCACCGACACGATCACCGACACCATCGCGCAGATCTTCCGCATCCCCGGCGAGAACCGGCCGATCTGTGCCTTCCAGCTTGCCGGCATTCCTTCCGAGGTCGTCAATTCGGTCGCTTCGGTGCTTTGCCGCATGGCCTTCGAGGTAGCGCTGTGGAGCGAGGGCGCCATCCACATGCTCGTCGTCTGCGAGGAAGCTCACCGCTATATCCCCTCCGATCCGAGCCTCGGCTTCGTTCCGACGCGCCAGGCGATCGCCCGCATCGCCAAGGAAGGCCGCAAATACGGCGTCTCGCTCGGCATCATCACCCAGCGCCCGGGCGAGCTCGACCAGACGATCCTGTCGCAGTGTTCGACGCTCTTTGCCATGCGCCTCGCCAACGACCGCGACCAGGAAATCATCCGCTCGGCCATCCCGAATTCGTCGATCTCGACGACAAGCTTCATCTCCTCGATCGGCAATGGCGAAGCGATCGCCTTCGGTGAGGCGATCAGCGTGCCGATGCGCATGCGCTTTTCCCGCGTCGAGGAGAACCTGCTGCCGAAGGCGAGCAGCGCCAACAGCAAGCAAAGCGAGGAAGATCCGGATACGGTCGATCTGCGCAAGATCGTCACCCGCATGCGGGCGGTGACCGTCGGACCCGACATTTCAAATTTCCAGCAGAACTATGCCGCGTCCGTGGCAGGTTTCGACGAGACCGACGCAGCCGACGAGGATCTCGACGCGAAGCCATACACGCCGCTCGGCTCTTTCGCCGAGCCGCCCGCCTCCGCGCCGCTCGAAACCTACCGGCGGGAATTGCTACCGCAGACGCCGCGGCTGGACCCGGCCACGTCACCCGCAATCGATCCCCGGCTGGACGCGCTTCGCCGCGAGATGCGCCGCGACGAGCCGGTTTTTCCCCGACCGGCACCACCGGCGGACCAGCCCACGGTCTCCCGCCGGGAACCCGGCACGTCGCTGCGCGAAAGCATCCTGAAAAAACCGCTGAGCAGCCTTTACAACAAGGATTGACGCTTCAGCTCGCTCTCCAGGGCGATCAGAGGCTCGACGGCGTCGAGCACACGCTGCCGGTCCATCGGCCCGAGCGGCAAGAGAGGGCGTGGGAGCTCTGCCCCCGCGAGTGAGAGAAGGTCGACCAGCGTATAGACCACGCGAAGGCTTCCGAACGCCTTGAACGTTTTCCAGAGCGGTTCGAGGAGACCATCGAGCCGGTGCGCCTCCCCGCCCTTGCCCGCAATCGCAGCCTTGGTCAGGGCAAGGGCGACGCGCGGAAGCAAGCCACCGATGACGCTGTACCAGGCGTCGGCACCTGAAAGCAGCGCTTCGGCCGCGCCCCAGTCGCCGCTGTAGCCGATCGCAAGCCTGGTCTTCTCTCGCAATGCCGCCAACTCGCCTGCGAAATCGCCGTCAGCAGGCAGAGGCATCTTCACGGCCCTGATCGTCTCGATATCGGACAGGCGCTGCAGAAGATCCCGGCCGAAGGTGAAGTGGGTCGTGCCGGGATTGTTGTAGATACAAAGCGGCAGATTCGCCGCCTCGGTGACCGCCAGGAAATGCTCGTAGGCTTCGTCCTGGGTCAGCGGCGTGTAGGACACCGGCGCAAGCAGAAGAGCATCTGCACCGGCGGCCTCGGCATCCCTCGCCAGGCTCCGGGCATGGTCTGTCCTCAGAGCGCCGACGCCGACGACGAGGGGAATACGACCACGAACGCACTCGACCGCAGCCTCGACGGCTCGCCGTCGTTCCTCGCGCGTGAGAAAGGCGTAGATCCCGGTGCTGCCGAGAAGGCCTATCGAAGCGACGCCTGCATCACACAGGCGTTCCAGCAGGCGCCCGAGGGCTTCGGTGTCGACCCGGCCCTCCCTATTGGCGGGCGTGGGCGGAAAGGCCGAAAGACCATGAAACGGAGAAGTGACAGACATGATGCGATCCTGAAAATCCGGTCAATGTGAGAACAGCAGGCGCGATCCGGCACCGGCGAAGAAGACGGCGAGACTGCCCTCGATCCACCGCCGCGCACGGGCGTAGCCGCGCACCATCGGTGCCGTCGAGAAGAGCACGGCATAGCCGGCAAATATCGAGATGCCCAAGAGCACGCAGCCGCCGAATGCCGTGACGGCCATCTCCGGCGAAGCGCCCAGCTTGAGGCCGAGCGACATGATCGCCACCCAGGCCAGAACCGCCTTCGGGTTGCCGAGATGCATCAGAACGCCGCGACGATAGAGCACGCCAAGTTGCGCGGCAGGCCGGACGACCTCGCTTGCCGGCATATCCGGGGCTGCTGCCGAGCGTGCCGCCCTCCAGGCGAGCCAGAGAAGATACAATCCGCCTGCAATCTTGAGAAACAGCAGGGCATGGGCATAGCGTACCAGCAGTGTCGAGATGCCGGTGACCGCAACCAGCCCCCAGGATGTCGACATCGTTATAACCCCGGCGGCAAGGGCGAGCGCCGGTCGACGCCCTTGCCGCATTGCCACATTCATAATGGCCATGTTGCTTGGTCCGGGACTGCCTGCAGCAATTGCGTAGGCGATGTAGACGACGAGAAGATCCTGCATTTGCGTCTTTTCCAGAAGTTTGCGCTCGCGCACGGTACCACCCCGACGACGAAAAGCACGCCCTCGGGAAGTCGCCAATCCGCTTCCTTTTCTTTGAAAATTGGTCCACCATGAAGCTCCATTTTGAATAATTTCTATGGACCATTTTGCGATGTCCAAACGGCGTAGCACCATCGAAATACCATCGCTCAAAGCGATCGAGCGAACGGCCAATGTCAGTCGCCAGCTTGCACAGGCCCTGCGGAACGCGATCGCCCGCGGTGAGCTGAGGTCGGGAGAACGCCTTCCTTCGACGCGGAGCCTTGCGGCTTCGCTGGAGATCGCGCGCGGCACCGTTGTCGAGGTGTTCGATCAGTTGACCGCTGAAGGCTATCTCGAAGCGCGGGTCGGAGCCGGAACCCGTGTTGCCACCGATCTGATGGACACCACGCCGGCGCCCCCGCTTGCACCGGCTGTGCCATCTACCGCGGATGCCGTCGATCTGCCTTCCCAGGCTGCCCGGCTGATTGCCATCGCCCGTGCGCTCACCCCGCACCCGCCCGTTCCCTTCGCCATCGCCGTCCCGGCTTGTGGCATTGCGCCCGACGACAACTGGCGCCGTCTCGGCAACCGCGTGCGCGCGTCGCGACAAGCCGCACCCTCTGGTTACCACGATCCTATGGGTTTGCTCGAACTCAGGCTTGCCATTGCCGACCACGTCCGCCGCGCGCGGGCCGTTCATTGTGAGCCGGAACAGGTCATCATCACGTCAGGCACCCAGCAAGGCCTCTATATGGCAGGCCGGGTGCTTCTCTCGCGTGACGATGCGGTATGGGCCGAGGACCCGGCCTATCCCGGCCTAACGGCAGTGCTCGACGATCTCGGCGTACGAATGCACCGCCTGCCGGTCGACGCACAGGGAATGAACGTGGAACGCGGCCTCGAGCTATGTCCGCAGGCGCGCGCCGCATTCGTCACCCCGTCGCACCAATATCCGATCGGAATGCCGCTCAGCATGGCCCGGCGTAATTCCTTGATCGCCTGGGCCGACCAAAATCGCGCCTGGATTGTCGAGGACGACTACGACAGCGAGCTGCGTTATGCCGGACACCCATTTCCCTCGATGCAGGGATTGCGTCCGTCACGCGTCATCTATCTCGGCACCTTCAGCAAAGTGCTCTTTCCTTCCCTGCGCCTCGGCTACGTCATCGCCCCTCCTCCGCTGGCGGAAGCCTTTGCCGGCGCCCGCGCCATTCTCGACCGGCATTCGCCGATCGCCGAACAGCACGTTCTGGCGGCCTACATGCGGGAAGGCTATTTCGAAGCGCACATCCGGCGCATCCGTAGCCTCTATGCCGAACGCCGCGCTGTTCTGCTTTCGGCGCTCGAGCGGGCCTTGCCTGAGGGCTGTCGCGTTCAGGAGAGCGACCAGGGCATGCATATTCTCCTATGGCTGCCCGGAGAGGTCGACGACGCGCAACTCGCAGCCCGCGCCCTCTTGTCCGGCATCGCCGTGCGTGCGATCTCCCCGATGTATGCCGCGCGGCCGGCGCGCCCCGGCCTGATGCTGGGCTTCGGCGGATTTCTGCCGGAACAGCTGCAGGCGGCGGTTAGCGAACTCGTCAAGCTGCTGAGCCAGCAGATGTCTGGAGCGGGAGGTCCGCAACAAGCCTAAGCCGTCAGCCGTTCCCAGCTATCGTCCATCTGGTTGCGGAACCATGTCATTTGCCGCTTGGCATATTGCCGCGTCGCCGCAGCACCCTTCTCCAGTACCTCGCCGCGCATCATCTCGCCCCTGACCATCGCCGTAATCTGCGACACGCCGATTGCCTTCATCACAGGCGCCTCCGCCGGCAGGTCAAGCGCAAGCAGCGCCCGTACCTCATCTTCCGCGCCTTGCTGCAGCATCTTTTCGAAACGCCCGTTGATGCGCTGATGCAGCACAGCCCTGTCCGGCAGCACGACGATCTTGCGGGCCTCAGCCGCGTCGATGATCACCGGTCCCGACCGGCCCTGGAAATCGGCGATCGACCGCCCCGTCGCCTTCATCACTTCGAGCGCCCGGACGATGCGCTGCCCGTCCTGGCGGTTGAGGCTTGCCGCCATGGCGGGATCGGCCTCGGCGAGTTCGGCATGGAGCCCGTCGGGCCCCTCCTCCAGCAGCCGCGTCCTGAGTTTCTCTCGCAGCACCTCCGGTATCTCCGGCATATCCGAGAGACCGCCGGTCAGCGCCTTGAAATAAAGCCCCGTGCCGCCGACGAAGACCGGCAGCCGTCCCGCGCCCCTCAACGCCGGTAGTAGTGCCGAGACATCCCGCAGCCAGGCGCCTGTGGAATAGGCCGCACCTGCCGGCACGTGGCCGTAAAGATGATGCGGCACACCCTGCATCTCCTCTTCCGATGGGCGCGCGGTCAGCACGCGCAACGTGTCGTAGACCTGCATGCTGTCGGCGTTGACAACCGCGCCATCATGACGCTTGGCCAATTCGACGGCGAGCGCGGACTTGCCGCTGGCGGTCGGCCCGGTTATCAGGATCGCGTTCACTGTGCTCAGAAGGTTTTCCATCATGGCCCTCGTTGCCACGCTTGTTGCCAATCCGTCAAATCCCGTGCTGACACCCGAAATCGCCGAAAGGGCGGCCGAGGCCGTGAACGCTTCCGGTCTCTACTGGCTGGCCGATGGCGTTGCCTGCGACATCGCGCTGCGCGACGGCACCGATGCGCAGACGGCCGAGGCCAATATCCTTGCCGTCATATCAAGCGCGCCCATCGACCTCGTTATCCAGGAGCAAGAGACCCGCCGCAAGAAGTTGCTGATCGCCGACATGGATTCGACGATGATCGGCCAGGAATGCATCGATGAACTCGCCGCCGAAGTCGGCCTGAAGGAGAAGGTCGCGACCATCACTGCTCGCGCCATGAACGGCGAGATCGCTTTCGAGCCTGCCCTGCGTGAGCGTGTCGCCCTGCTGAAGGGGCTGCCGATATCGGTCGTCGACGAGGTCATCGCCAAGCGCATCACGCTCACCCCCGGCGGGCCGGAACTGCTTGCCACCATGAAGTCGAAAGGCCATTACACCGCGCTTGTCTCCGGCGGCTTCACCGTCTTCACCAGCCGCATCGCCGCCACCCTCGGCTTCGACGAGAACCGTGCCAACACGCTGCTCGAAGACGGCGGCATTCTCTCCGGCTTCGTCGCCGAACCGATCCTCGGCAAGCAGGCGAAAGTCGATGCGCTGAACGAAATATCGGCTCGCCTCGGCATTTCGCCGGAAGAAGCGATGGCCGTCGGCGACGGCGCCAACGATCTCGGCATGCTACACCTCGCCGGCGCCGGCGTTGCGCTCCACGCCAAGCCCGCTGTTGCCGCCGAGGCGCAGATGCGCATCAACCACGGCGATCTAACCGCCCTGCTCTACATTCAGGGCTACCGGAAGACGGATTTCGTGACGGCTTGAAGGCGATACCAGCGATATTCCCGAAATCGGGGCTGATCGCCGGTGCCACGTACGGAAGGGCAACCTCCATAAACCCGCCAAATAGCCTGTCACCTCCGGACCGTTAGGCCAACGGCCCCGTTTCGAAAGGCCGCCCGGCACACCCTCTCCGCCCTCATTCCTGTGCTCGTCACAGGAATCCAGCCACCGCGCGTCTGCGCGGTGAATGATTTACGCCAAGAGAGTAGAGTCTTCTTAGCCCAGGGACTTTGGGCGCACTGGATTCCTGTGACAAGCACGGGAATGAGGGAGAGTTGGAGACCACGGCGGCAAATTCACTACCGCCTAGCTCCCCTATTCCATCGGCACCGCCACGAACCGCAGATCGCCATTCGCCGATGCGACCATCAGCTGGGCGTTGCGGCGGCCTTCCTGTTTCAGCGCCTGCACCTTGGCTGCGACCGCATCCGGCGACTTCATGAACTCCTGCGCCACCTCGACGATCACGTCGCCGGGCTTCAGCCCCTTTTCGGCCGAGGCGGAGCCGGGCGTCACCTCTGTGACGACGACGCCGTCGACGCTCTCGGCGATGCCAAAGGCCTTGCGCGTCTCTGCGCTCAACAGCGACAGCGACAGCCCGAGCACGTTCTTCGGCGTGGCCGCATCCGGCGACACCTGGCCTTTATGCTGGTCGGGTGAATCAGGTGCAGGCTTAGCCTGATCGCCTGAATCCGGCTGGTCCATGTCATTATTCTCGCCGGGGTCCGGGGTGATCACGCCGCCGTCGCTCTGCGAACCGTCGGGCGCCGCATCGTCGGATGCTGCCGCCTGATCGCTGTCCTCGAGCCGGCCGAGCTTCACCTTGACGGTCTGCTCCTTGCCGTCGCGCAGCACCACGACGTCGACTTCCTTGCCGACCGTGCTTTCCGCCACGACGCGCGGCAGGTCGCGCATTTCGCTGACGGTCTTGCCGTCGAATTTCAAAATGACGTCGCCCGCCTTGATCGAGCCGTCATCGACGGGGCCGCCCTTGATGACACCGGCGACCAGCGCGCCCTTTGCAGTGTCGAGCCCGAGGCTGTCGGCGATATCGTCGGTCACCGGCTGGATGCGCACGCCGAGCCAGCCGCGCCGCGTCTCGCCATATTCGCGCAGCTGGTCGACGACGCCGGAAGCAAGCTCCGACGGCACAGAGAAGCCGATACCGATCGAGCCGCCGCTCGGCGAAATGATTGCCGTGTTGATGCCGATCACTTCACCCTTCATGTTGAAGAGTGGGCCGCCGGAATTGCCCTTGTTGATCGCCGCATCCGTCTGGATGAAGTTGTCGTAGGGGCCGGCATTGATGTTGCGGCCACGCCCGGAAATGATGCCCACCGTCACCGAACCGCCGAAGCCGAACGGATTGCCGATCGCCATCACCCAGTCGCCGATGCGCATCGTGCCGGAATCGCCGAATTTCACGGATTTCAGCGGCGCCTTCGGCTCGACCTTCAGCACCGAAAGATCGGTCTTCGTATCGGTGCCGATCAGCTTCGCCTTGAGCTTCGAACCATTGGCAAAATTGATCTCGATATCGTCGGCACCCTCGATCACGTGGTTGTTGGTGACGATATAGCCCGCCGGATCGATGACGAAGCCGGAGCCAAGCGAGCTGACATTGTGGTTGCCGCCCTTGTTGCCCTGCTGCTTGTTGAAGAAATCGTTGAAGAATTCCTGGAAAGGCGAACCGTCGGGCGCGCGCGGCGCCGGGCCTGCACCCTCATCGTCCTTCACATTCTGCGAGGTCGAGATGTTGACCACGGCGTCGAGCAGCCCCTCGGCGAGATCGGCGACGGAAGCCGGGCCGTTGTTGGGCATGGCGGCCTGGATCGGAACCGTCTGCTGCGGTTCGGCGGGTGCGGAAGGTGTAGGAGCGGGAGCAGCCGTTTCCGGAGCAGCGGGTGCCGTAACCCCAGGTGCCGTCGTCTCAGGAGCGGTTTGGGCATAGGCGACCCCGTTCATGCCGGCATGCGCAAGAATTGCAGCGCTGGCCATAAGCGCGAGCGTTCGTCTAAAGGGCGAGCGAATCGTGGGGGCCATCAAGCTTCCTCATAAGGGTGCATGCGCACATTGAGCATCAGCATAAGGCGGAATGATGGAGGGCGAAATCACCTTTTCGCGAAATCCCCGTGCAATGTGACGTGGCCTCGCAACAGCCGGATCATCACAATCATTCCACGAAAAAAGGGCCGGCGCTCGGGCCGGCCCTTCCAGATTGTCGGGGTCGTTTCCCCGCTGTCAGTTCGCCGGCTGGGCCGGTGCGGCGGGAACTGCCGGAACCGGTGCGGCCGGATTTGCCGACTGCAGGGTGCCGGCGGAATTGTCGAAATAGCGGAAGAATTCCGAATTCGGCGACAGCACCAGCGTCGTATCCTGTGACGAGAGAGCGGAGGAATAGGCCGCCATCGAGCGATAGAACTCGAAGAAGGCTGGATCCTTGCTGAAGACTTCGGCGAAGACGCGGTTGCGTTCCGCATCGCCCCGGCCTCGAAGGATTTCCGCATCGCGCTGGGCGCCTGCGGTGAACTCGACGACCTGACGGTCGGCGACGGCCCGGCGCCGCTGGCCTTCCTCATTACCCTCCGCACGGATACGCTCCGCCTCGGCGAGACGTTCCGACCGCATGGCATTATAGGTGTTGGGCGCAACCTCCGGCGAAAGGTCGGTGCGGCGGATACGAACATCGTCTATATGCAGGCCGAGATTTTCGGCATCTGTGCGCAGGTCGTCGCGAATCTCCAGCATCATCGCGACACGCTCTTCCGAGAGCGCAGCATTGTAGTCACGCAGACCGTAGACGCGACGAAGCGATGAATCGAGCTGGGCCCTCAACCGCGCTTCCGCGGCTTCGCGATCGCCCGATACCGTTTCGCGGAAGCGGCGGACATCCGAGATGTTGTAGATCACGAAGGCATCGACGTCGAAGGTCTGACCGTCCTGGACCTGAACGCGAATATTGTCGAGATCGAGCCTCAGCGCCTGCTTTTCGACCAGCTGAACGCGGTCGGCATCCATGAAGCCGAAGGGCAGCTTGAAATAAATGCCCGGCTCGGTTTTGACCGACTGGATCTGGCCGAAACGGACGACGATGGCCTGCTCACGTGCATTCACCACGAAGATGGACGAATAGAGCCCGACCAAAACGATGGCGAGGATGAGAAGAATGATGGGAAGTCTGTTCGATGTCATGACTCAACCTCCCTGCTGCGCCGGCTTGCCGAGCTCATTGAGCGGCAGGTAGGGCAGGACACCCTGCTTCTCGTCGATGATGACCTTCCGGGAGTTCTTCAGCACCTGCTCCATCGTTTCGAGGTACAACCGCTTGCGGGTCACGTCGGGCGCCTTGGAATATTCGTCGTTGATCGCCGTGAAGCGCTGCGCTTCACCTTCGGCCTCCTTCACCACACGGTCCGTGTAGGCGGCTGCATCTTCACGGATTCTGGCCGCATCGCCTCGCGCCTGACCAAGCTTCTGGTTCGTGTAGCGATTGGCCTCTTCAATCGTGCTGTCGCGGTCACGGCCGGCACGCTGCACTTCTTCGAAGGCATCGGCGACTTCCCGCGGCGGTGCCACGTTCTGGATCGTCACGCCGGTCACGGTCACGCCTGCGCCATAGCGGTTCATCGTATCCTGCAGGATATTGAGCACATCCACTTCGATCGGCTGGCGATTGCTTCGGAAGGCGTCCTGCGCCGGACGCCGGCCGACGATTTCACGCATGGCACTGTCGGAAACCTGCTGCAGCGTCTCTGCCGGATTTTCGACGTTGAAGAGATAGGCCTTGGGATCGCTGACGGTGTAGAAGACCGCGAACTGCACGTTGATGACGCTCTTGTCGCTGGACAGCATCAGGCCGTTCGAAGACGATGCCGAAGTCGCCCCGATGTTCAGCTGCTGCACGGTCACCTTGACCGTCTCCACCGTTTCCATCGGCCACAGATGGAAATGCAGGCCCGGCATGGAAATCTCTTCCTTCGGCTTGCCGAACCGCAGTTCGACGCCGCGTTCGTCCGGCTGCACGACGTAGATGCATTGGATCAGCCAGAAGACGGCGACGATCGCCACGACGATCACCGCCACGCCGCCGTTGAATCCGCCGGGAATGATGTTGCGCAGCTGGTCCTGACCGCGCCGGATGATATCTTCCAGATCAGGCGGTCCGCCCTTGCCGCCGCCACCGCGCGGCCGGTTCGGCCCCTGTCCCCATGGTCCCTGATTATTACCGCCGCCGCCGCCCCAAGGGCCGCCGCCGCCATTCTGATTGCTCCAGGGCATCAAAACCTCGTTGTTCGTTAAGTCTCCACGCATGCGAAACCGTGGGGGCTGACCGGCCGATGCGTTGGTGACCGTTATAAGTATCGCCGCACCGGCTTTCAACGCAACGTGAGAAACTTGGTCAATTTAATTGGAAAATAGTTCATTTTCAGGCGCGTCCGCGTTCGTAGACGACGAAGCGCGTGGGATAGCTGTCCTTCTCGCCGGCCGGAACCGCGATCGCCTCCCCTGCCTGCCAGATATCGGGATCAATCACGGGAAACGACGCGTCTCCGTCGAGATCGGCCTCGACATGCGTGATGCACATCCGGTCGGCAAGACCGATCGCCTGGGCATAGACCTGCCCGCCGCCCAGAATGCAGATCTCGTCGACGCCGGTTTCGAGCGCCAGCCTTTCGGCCGCCGTTATCGCCTCGGACAGCGAATGCGTCATGGAGACATCAGGATGATCTATCGCTGCCTGCCGCGAAATGACGACGTTCGGCCGTCCCGGCAGTGGCTTGCCGATCGACTCGTAGGTCTTGCGGCCCATCACCACAGGCTTTCCCAATGTCAGCGCCTTGAAGCGCTTGAGATCGCTCGAAAGCCGCCACGGCATGTCGCCGTCACGGCCGATAATGCCGTTGCGGGCAACGGCGGCGATAATGGTCCTGCGGATGTCGGCCATGGAATGTCCCGGATCAGACGGCGATCGGCGCCTTGATGCTGGCATCGGCCTCGTAGCCGATCAGCTCGAAATCGTCGAAGGTGAAGCCGAAAATGTCCTTCACATCAGGCTTGATGCGCATGAACGGCAGCGGCTTCGGCCGGCGCGCCAGTTGCAGCTTCGCCTGGTCGAAATGGTTGTGATAGAGATGAGCGTCGCCGAGCGTGTGAACGAAATCGCCGGGCTTCAGCCCGGTCACCTGAGCGACCATCATCGTCAGCAGCGCATAGGAGGCGATGTTGAAGGGCACGCCGAGGAAGATATCGGCCGACCGCTGGTAGAGCTGGCAGGAAAGCTTGCCGTCAGCCACATAGAACTGGAACAGGCAATGGCAGGGCGGCAGCGCCATTTCGTCCACTTCGGCCGGATTCCAGGCCGAAACGATGTGGCGACGCGAATTCGGATTGTTGACGATGCCTTTGACGAGATTGGCGATCTGGTCGATATGGCCGCCATCCGGCGCTGGCCAGGAGCGCCACTGGGCGCCGTAGACCGGCCCGAGATCGCCGTTTTCGTCGGCCCATTCGTCCCAGATCGAAACGCCGTTTTCCTTGAGATATCGGATATTCGTCTCGCCCTTCAGAAACCAGAGAAGCTCGTGAATGATCGAGCGCAGATGCAGCTTCTTCGTGGTGAGGACGGGGAAGCCCTCTTCGAGGTCGAAGCGCATCTGGTAGCCGAAGACCGAGCGCGTGCCGGTGCCGGTGCGGTCGCCCCGGTCGGAGCCCTTTTCCATCACATGATTCAAGAGATCGAGATATTGCTTCATGTCGCGCTGATTCCGTTTCGGCCAATTTAAGCCTTCGGAACCGGGAAACCAATCACCGCCGGGTATTTTCCCAATGTTTCTGATGGGGCGCATAACGCTTTTATGACGTTTGCCCTTTCCTTGTGCTGAGGAAACCCCTATATCAACCCTGCCGGCTTTCGGGCCGGCTATGGCGATAAATGAGCGGTGTAATAAACCTATTGGACCCGGGGGCGGTACCCGGCGCCTCCACCAAAAACCGGCGGTCTTAAAGGCCGGCTTTTGATGGGGGCGAAACAGGATCGACAAGGGTGTAAAGATCGTCTTTTTGCTCGGCATTGTACCGCCGTTATCGGGCTAAAATTGTAGTTGCAAACGACAACTATGCGGAAGCTCGTCTCGCTGCTTAATCGCGGTGTGACACTTCAAATAAAGTCCTAGTGGTTCGCACCTCTAGGCGGGGTCCGAAGGCACCTGGCAACAGAAGCCTTCACCTTCTCCCTGCCGCCGAAATCATGTATGCTGCTTAAAAACGTGACTCGGCTCCGGTCTTTCCCAAGGCGCCCGGACGTGGCATACAACCTTGTGAAAAGACTCCGAACCGACGAAAGACAGGAAAAGCATGGGGCAGGATCATATCCGCTACGACATTCTGGCACAGGATGCACTTCGCGGCGTCATCCGCAAGGTATTGGCGGAAGTCGCAGCCACGGGCCGCCTGCCCGGTGATCATCACTTCTTCATCACCTTCCTCACTGGCGCGACCGGTGTGCGCATCTCCCAGCACCTGAAGTCGAAATACCCCGAGCAGATGACTATCGTCATACAGCACCAGTTCTGGGACATGAAGATCACCGAGACGCATTTCGAGATCGGTCTTTCCTTCTCGGACGTTCCGGAAAAGCTGGTCATCCCATTCAATGCGATCCGCGGCTTCTACGATCCCTCCGTCAACTTCGAGCTCGAGTTCGACGTGCCACTCGCCGATGGCGAGGAATTGCCGTCCGGCGAAATCACCGCCTATCCGGTGGATGCGGCCGGAAAGCCCGATGACGCCGGCGGTGCAAAATCCGCCGACGGCGAGGAGAAGAAACCGGGCTCCGTCGTCTCGCTCGACTCCTTCCGCAAGAAGCAGTGATTTGAAGGGAGGCCAAGCCTCCCTTTTTCATAGGGAATCCAGGCAACCGCATGAGCGCCGAAATCATCAATCTGCGCCAGTTCCGCAAGAAGCAGGCTCGCTCCGAACAGGAGAAGCAGGCCGAACAGAACCGCATCTCCTTCGGCCGCACCAAGGCCGAAAAGCAACTGACCCGCAGCCTGAACGACAAGGCCGACAAATCCCATCGCGACGGCCGGATCGAGACCGATGACGACGGCGCGTGACGGTTTCACGCAAAACTCGAAGAGCCGGAATGGAACCTGCGATCAGCCACTTGCGCGGTTTCCTTGAATCGATCTGCCGACCCACGCATGCTTTGACAGAACGTCCTTAGCGCGTGCTCGCGGACGCGCGGCGCTCTAGGCGCTCCAATCGGAATGTGAAGGCGCTCCATGATCCGCAAGCATTCGGCGACATTGCACGGCCATCGCACCAGTTTCTCGCTGGAGGATGAGTTCTGGACTGAGCTGAAGACGATTGCCGCAGCCCGTTCGATACCGCTCGCCGCCCTGATCTCCGAAATCGACGACCACCGCCCGCCGGACAGCAACCTGTCCTCAGCGCTGCGCTTGCATGTGCTTTCCTGGCTGAAGGCCGGCGCCAGCCACCAGCCCTGAAGCATGTTGCTTAAAATCGCGTAGCGATTTGGGACGACATCAATGAAAACAAAGGCCTGAAGCGTCTTGCATGAATCAAATTCTATGCACTTTCACTGCGCCTGAACGCCCGGCAACTGGTCGAAATTGAGCGGACCGGGCTGCGCTTGCCCGCTGCGCCGTGCTGCTTCCGCCTCTGCGGCGGCCCTCGCCTGCGCATCCGCATCCGCCTTCGCTTTGGCTTCCGCCGCGTGTGCGGCCTCCGCCTCGGCAGCAGCCTTCTCAGCGGCTGCTTTCTGCGCCAGCGCGCGCAGCCGCTCTTCCTCCGCCTGCCGTTGCTTCTCGATCTCGGCTGCCTTGATGCGCTCAGCGTCGTTGAACCGGTAGAGCGCCACCTCGCGGCGCAGCCGCTGTTTTTCGAGCACGACCGCCTGCAGCCGCTCGACACGCCGGCGCTCGCGCTCGAAGGCGCGCAGCGACAGAAAGCTGGTGATATCGGTTACATCCATCGTCTTGCCGGGCGACGGCAGCATGCCGGAAAAATTCAGCCGGAGCGCCGGCTCGGCGCCGGAAAGCGCTTCCGTGCCAGGATTGAACCCGACGCCCAGAGTCGCGCTGATCCGCTCTTCCGGCAGTGCGATTTGCGCATCGGCGGTGATGCGGGCCAGATCGTTGGCGACGGTGACATTCTGCACCCTCAGCGTCCCGTCGGCGATGTTGAAGGGGATGCCGAGCGGCGGCAGCTTCGCCTCGCCGTTGCTGAGCAGCGTCTCGATGATTGGATGCACCTTGCCGGCATTGATCTGCTCCTGCATCGTATCGGTTGCGGCAAGCAGCGGCGGAAGGACGGCAAGGTTAAGCCCGCGTATGCTGGTATCGCCGAGCCTCAGTTCGCCCGAACCATTGAGCGAGCTGGCGATCTCGCCGATCGTCTTGCCCGAAGCCTCCATCGACAGCGACAATCCGAACTTGCCGTTGGCGATCGGCGCTCCGTCGCGCAGCCAGACGACGCCGGAAAGATCGGAATCGGCAAGCGCAAGCTTCGTCTGCAGGAAACCGGTACCGTTGGCATTGGTGAAAAGCAGGTTGCCGGAGAGCTTTCCGTCGTCCCAATTGCCGGCCATGTCGTTGAGCTGCAGCTCGTCGCCCTTGTAGGCAACGTTGCTGGTGAAGTCCGACACCGCCGTTTCCGGAAGGCCCGGCCAGAACTGCTTGGCCGTCAGTTTCACGTTGACGTCGAGATCCTTGAAGACGGGCAGCCCCAGCGGCGCCGTCGCCAGCTGACCGTTGGCGGGATCGACGATCTGGCCGAACACCGCCTCGCCGAGCCAGCCGGCATCGGCCTTGGAGAGCGTCAGCCCGCCACTCGCGGTCGTCTTCGCAGCCTTCCGGTCGAAGGTCAGCGCACCGGAAAATTCGTTGTCGGCCGCATGCCCCTTGAGATCCGAAAAGACGATCTTGTCGCTATCGATGGCGGCATTGACCTGCAGACCGAACGGCAGCCCGGTTCCGGTCTGCGGCAGGGCGATGCCGTTCATGATGAGATAGGGGTCGATATCGGCGCTGTCGAGCGAAAGGGCGATCTCGCCGTTCATGAAGGTCTCCGGCCGGACATCGATCTTGCCGTTGGCCATGAACGAGGTCCGGTCGGTCGCAAAGGTCAGCCCCGCATCGGCGGGATCGTTGCCCGATGCCTTCACCTTCAGCGTCAGGCGGCCATTGGCCCCGACATCGACCGGCAGCGGATCGAGCCCGGCCTGGCCGAACAGGACTGATGGCACGGCGTTTTCGAGCGTCGCCTCGAGGCTCGTCGTGCCATTGCCGGTCAGCGCCAGGAGGTCGGACATGCGGTAGTCGAGATTGACGCGGCTGCCGTTCGCCACGCCGGCAAGCGTCACCGTCAGCGCATTGCCCTCGTCGCCGCCAAGCGTCAGCGCGCCGCGAAGCGCCGTATTGCCGTACCAGCCGGCATTGCGCACCAGCCGGTCAAGCACCGGGTGATGCGGCAGGTGCTCGCGCAGCATGGTGAAGAAGCCGCCGGGATCGGCCGATTTGAAGGTGATCTCGCCCGCGCCCTTGTAGTCGAGCAGCGAACCTTCCGCCCTGCCCGTCGCCGTCAGCTCTGCGCCTGCAATATTCTTGATCGACAGCCGGTCGACGGCAAGCGCGCCATCGGCAATCGTAAAGGTGGTCTCGACATTCTCGGCGTCGACGCCGAAGGCGGTGAACTTGTCGGCCTTGAGCTGGGCGGCGATCTTGTGGTCGAGCACGTTGTCGCCGGCATCCTGGCCGGTCATGAGCCCGCTCAGCGCCTGTAGCGCGTCAAGATCGAGCGTATCGCCGTTCAGCGCCACCGATAGCGTCGGCGTCTGGCCGGAGATCGCCTGGCGCTCCAGCCGGCCCTTCAGCGTCGCCGGTCCGATGGCGATCTCGAGATTTTCGAAACGCTGCAATTCATGCGTCAGGCTGACATTGGCGGAAAAGCCCGCCTGCCGTAATTGCCGGATAGCCGGATCGACCGAGCCGGCTAGCCAGGAGGCTAGCCCCGTCGGCTGGCTGGAGGCCACCAGGATCTGGCCGTTGAACGAAGGCTCGCCCTGAAGCAGGAGCTTGCCCTTGCCCTCTACCTGCGTGCGTCCCGGCAGCGTGCCGGTGACGCTGTCGATCAGCCAGCCGGTGCCGGCCGGTTCGAGCTCCAGCTGTACGTCGCGCAGCGTCGTATCGCCGGCGACGATTGCCGGCAGCTTGACGCTCGCCTTGCCCGGCACCTGCGGGATCGGCACCTGCGCGACGATATCGATCAGCGAATTCAACCGCTGGCGCGCCGAAACAGCGGG
Organism: Rhizobium sp. SRDI943; assembly: GCF_057653695.1. Classification (NCBI taxonomy): domain Bacteria; kingdom Pseudomonadati; phylum Pseudomonadota; class Alphaproteobacteria; order Hyphomicrobiales; family Rhizobiaceae; genus Rhizobium; species Rhizobium sp. SRDI943. Next base: position 2,817,447 of record NZ_CM172787.1, read on the forward strand.
ATCCCGTGTCGTCTTGCCGGCCGAGCCCTGATTGCCGATGCGGTTGACATCGATCTGCTGGCCGTCGGCGGTCAACAGGAATTCCGGCGCATTGCCGGTATCGAGCGTCGCCTCGCCGGTTATGACGTAGGGATCGTCTGTCGGGCCGATCTCCATCCGGTATTCGGGGATGCGGATACGTTCATTGGTGAGCTCGAAGCGGCCCTTGACGCGCGGCGGCTGCTCTTTCTTGTTGGCGGGCTTGGCGCTGTTGCGGATTTCGATCGCGGCCGAAAGCTGGCCCTGATAGTTCGGCTTGCTGTCGACGAGCTTCAGCTCGCCGTCGAGATCGACGCTGACAGGGTGCTTGTCCGGCGAAAGCCTCGTGCGCATGCGCAGCACGCCGTTCTCGTCCGGCTGACTGCTCGAGATCGAGAAGCCGCCGTGCTCGCCGTCGAGCGCAGCGTCGCCCTCGATGCGCCAGGGACCAGCCAGCGACTTTGCCGACATTTCCGCGTTGAGGCCGGTGATGCGACGCGAGCGACCCGACTGATCGTCGATGAATTCGACCTCGCCGCCGCTGACATGCACGTTTTCGAGGACGACGGTCCTTGCCGGTATTTCCGCGCGGCTGCCGCGCATCCAGTCGAGCGTGCCGTCCTTGAGCAATCTCAAGCGCACCTTCGGATTGACGATACGCATGTCGAAGATCAGCGCTTCGCCCGACAGGAAAGGTGCGAGCTCCGCATCCATGGAGAACTGCTCGACCTTGACGATCGGCGTGCCGTCTGCTTCCTGGCCGACGCGCACGTCATGCAGCGTCACCGATGGAAACGGCAAGAGGCGCGCATCCACGGTGCCGTAGACGGTGACTTTCTTGCCGATAATGCGGCTTGCCTGATCCTCAAAATTCTTGCGGAAGTCCGTCCAGTCGATGAACAGCGGCGCAAGCAGCGCCACAAACAGCACTACGACGATCACTCCCCCCAGAAAGACGAGGAACCGGCCTACCAATGCAAAGCGTCTCCATTCGGGATTCTGTTGCAGACACTAGAGCATGATGCCGAAAAGTGTGAGCGGTTTTCGGACGACATCATGCTCTAACTCTTTATTTGAGAACAGGATTCAGATTTCAGGGCGAGCCTGCCTAACATCATCTTGTTCTAGCGCTAATCATGCCGGGGGCAAGACCCAACTTCATGAGAATGTTCCGTTTCAGCCATGGTGGAAAATCTTGCCGGGATTGAAGATATCGTCCGGATCGAGCGCCTGTTTCACCTGTCGCATCAGATCCACCGCGCCGCCGAGCTCCTGTTCCAGAAACGCCATCTTGCCTTGCCCGATCCCGTGTTCACCGGTGCATGTCCCGTCCAGGTCGAGCGCCCGCCGGTTGAGCCGTTGTACGAAGCTCTCGGCCATGGCGATGTCTTCGGCGCTCTTGTCGTCGAACAACAGCAGCACATGGAAGTTCCCGTCGCCGGCATGGCCGACGATCGGCCCCAACAGCCCGTGTTCCTCGATATCCGCCTGCGTTTCGGAAACACAATCGGCGAGCCTCGATATCGGAACACAAACATCGGTCGAAAGTGCGGCAAGCCCGGGCGCCAGCGCCCTTGCGGCCCAATAGGCGTCGTGGCGTGCCTTCCAGAGCTTCGTCCGTTCCTCGGCATTGGCTGTCCACAGGAACTCGCCGCCGCCGCATTCGGCGGCGATCTCGGCAAAGGCTGCCGATTGCAGCGGCACCGTCTCGTCGGTGCCGTGGAATTCGAGGAACAATGTCGGGCTTTCGGCATAGGAGAGCTTTGAATAGGCGTTGCAGGCGCGCATCTGTACCGTGTCGAGCAGCTCGATACGCGCCACCGGAATGCCCATCTGGATCGTCATGATGACGGCATCGCAGGCGGCCTTGATGCTCGGAAAGGCACAGGCCCCTCCGGCAATCTTCTGGGGGATCGCCTGGAGGCGCAGCGTCACCGAGGTCAGAATGCCGAGCGTGCCCTCGGCGCCGACGAAGAGCCGCGTCAGATCGTAGCCCGCCGAGGATTTACGGGCGCGCCGGGCCGTGCGGATCTCCTCGCCATTGGCGGTGACGGCGGTGACGGCAAGCACATTGTCCTTCATCGTTCCGTAGCGCACGGCATTGGTGCCGGAGGCCCGCGTCGAGGCCATGCCGCCGATCGAGGCGTTGGCGCCGGGATCGATCGGGAAGAACAGGCCGGTATCGCGCAGGTGGATATTCAGCGCCTCGCGTGTCACACCCGGTTCGACGGTGCAGTCGAGATCTTCGGGGTTGACCTCAAGCACCCGGTCCATGCGGCTGAAGTCAATCGAAATGCCGCCATTGGCGGCATTGACCTGCCCCTCCAGCGAGGTGCCGACGCCGAAACCGATCACCGGCACCTTGTGGGTCGCACAGGCTCTGACCGCCGCCTTCACATCTTCGGCGCTCTCAGCGAAAAGCACCCCGTCTGGCAGTTGCGGCGGGATATAAGTGGTCGTATGGGCATGCTGTTCGCGGAAGGACTGGCCGGTCTGGAAACGCTCGCCGAAGCTCTGCTTGAGAATGCCGAGCACCGCGGCAATTCCCGCCTCGTTGCGTGTGCCCGCCTTCGCGTCCTTCAGCGCCATCCCGTTGATCTCCCTGCCATTCCGCAGAAACCATATCGTGTTCCGCAGGTCAGGCTGGGTATGCGGCAAGTCAAAGCGGCTGTCCAGTTAAGATTGGCAGAAGATTTCATTCCCACTTTGTTATAGGCAGGCTGCTATAGCCAAGTCCGCCGCCCTCGCACCTCAGACAATCGGCGGATTGAGCCGCGCAAAACCCTCCTGCCTGCGATAGGGAAAATAGGGATAGGGCGCCGTGACAGTGCTGACGGCGTCGAGCCTTTCGACCTGCTCCTTCGACAGGCTCCAACCGACCGCACCAAGATTCTGCCGAAGCTGTTCCTCGTTGCGGGCGCCGATGATGACGCTCGATACCGTCGGCCGGTTAAGCAGCCAGTTGATGGCGATCTGCGGCATCGTCCGGCCGGTCTCACCCGCGATGGCGTCCAGCACCTCGACGATGTCGAACAGCTTCTCGTCGTCGACGGGCGGGCCGTATTGCGCCGTCTCGTGCAGCCGGCTTGCCTTGGGCAGCGGCTGGCCACGGCGGATCTTGCCGGTCAGCCGGCCCCAGGCAAGCGGGCTCCAGACGAGGGCTCCCACACCTTGGTCGGCGCCGAGCGGCATCAGCTCCCATTCGTAATCGCGCCCCGCCAGCGAATAATAGACCTGATGGGCGACATAACGCGGATAGCCGTGGCGCTCAGCGGCGGCGAGCGACTTCATCAGTTCCCAGCCGGCAAAATTGGAAACGCCGGTATAGCGGATCTTGCCTGCGGCGACGAGCCCGTCGAGCGTCGACAGCACCTCCTCGACCGGCGTCGAGGCATCGAAAGCATGAAGCTGCAGGAGGTCGATATAGTCGGTCCCGAGCCGGCGCAGCGCATCCTCGGTGGCGCGGATCAGCCGTGCTCGCGACGTTCCCCAGTCCTGCGGCCCCTCGCCCATTGGCAGCGCCGTCTTCGTCGAGATCAGCACAGCGTCTCGCCGGCCGCGGATCGCCTGGCCGAGCACCTCCTCGGAAGCGCCGGCGGAATAGACGTCGGCCGTGTCGAAGAGATTCACGCCGGCTTCGAGGCAGATATCGACAAGCCGCCGCGCTTCCTCGGCATCGGTATTGCCCCAGGCGCCGAACAGCGGCCCGCTGCCGCCGAATGTGCCGGCGCCGAAGCTCAAGACCGGCACTCTGAGGCCGGAGGCGCCGAGATTTCTGTAGTCCATGGATCTGTCTCCTGTATTTCCTATGAGATAGACCTTGGTCGCCCGATGATATAGATTGCCCCTAAGCAAATCATCTGTGACTTGAATTCATCATGAGCCGTCAGGACATCAACCGCTCCGGCGAAATGGAAGTCTTCGTCAGTGTCGTCGAGCGCTGCGGTTTTTCCGCCGCCGCCACGGCCCGGCGCATGACGCCGTCGGCTGTCAGCAAGCTCGTCGCCCGGCTGGAGACCCGCCTCGGCGTCCGCCTCGTCAACCGCTCTACCCGAAAGCTGCAGCTGACGCCGGAAGGCTGTGCCTTCTACGAGCGCAGCATCACCATCCTTGCCGATATCGCCGAGGCTGAACGTCAGGCCTCGACAGGTGAACAGGCTTCAGGCCGAATCCGCATCAACACCAGCGGCTCTTTCGGCAATCATGTGCTGGCGCCGCTCGTGCCGGCCTTCATGGCGCTTCATCCAGCCGTGACGCTGGATATTTCCCATACCGACAGGATAGTCGACTTGATGGAGGAGCGTGCCGACGTCGCAATCCGCGCCGGCCCCTTGAAGAATTCCAGCCTGATCGCTCGCAAACTTGGCGCCACCGGCAAGATCATCGTCGCAGCACCGGATTATCTCTCGCGTCATGGCAAACCACTCACGATCGCCGATCTCCGCCGCCATTGCCGCATCGGCTTTTCTTACGCCCGCGCCATCGAGGGCTGGTCGCTGCGCGAAGGTGGCGAAACGGTGATGATCCCGATCACCCCGGGCCTGCAGGTGGGAGACGGCGAAGCCATGCGTCACCTCGCTTTGTCAGGCGCCGGCCTTGCCCGGCTCGCCGCCTTCACCGTGCGCGCCGATATCGATGCCGGCCGCCTGGTGCCGGTGCTCGAAGAGGCCAATCCTGACGATCTCGAGGAGTTCTATGCCGTCTATATGGGCCAGGGCGGCCCGCTACCGGCGCGTGTACGCGCACTGCTCGATTTTCTCGCCAGCCATGTACGTTTCTGAGGCACCCCGCCCAAAACCGTGCAGCGGCTTTGTAAAGGTGACATGCATAAAAACAACGACTTGAAGCGGTCGCATGAATCAGTTTCGCATTATAGGGCACCGAGAAGCCAGATTTCGCAATTGACCGCCCGCCTCGCCCCCGCCTATACCGGACCCGCGCCAGCCGGCTCTTGTAGCCGGCATTTCTTCGTCATGCCGGAGCCCTCAGCCTCAGGGCTTGGCGCCGGCCAGGAAAGACACGGGGATCATGTCATTCTGCGACGTAAGCCGCCTGCTGCGGGATTCCGGCCTGGCGAAATGGGCGCTGCTGCTGGCACTTTCGACTGCTCTCGTCGTCTTCCTCGAACTCTTTGCTCTGCCGGCCTCGCTGCTGAGCGGACCGATGGTCGCGGCAATCGCACTGGCGTTGACCGTCGGCAAGGGAAAGCTTCGCGTGCCCTTCTGGCCGCTGCAGTTCGGCCAGGTCCTGGTCGGCCTGATGATGGCGCGCACCATCACCCCTGACATTCTCGGCACCATGGCGAAAGACGCACCGCTCTTTCTGCTGTTCATCTTCTCGGTCATCGCCATCGCCACCGGCCTCGGCTGGCTTTTGACGCGCTGGCAGGTGCTGCCGGGTACGACCGCGGTCTGGGGCTCCTCGCCGGGCGGCGCCTCCGCCATGGTCATCATGTCGGAAGCCTATGGCGCCGATGCCCGTCTCGTCGCATTCATGCAGTATCTGCGCGTCGTCTTCGTCGCCGTCGGCGCCTCGGTGATCTCGCGCCTGTGGGTGGCAGCCGATGGCGCCGAGCCGCCGCCGCTTGTCCTCTTTCCCGAGATCGACTGGCCGGCCTTTGCGGCGACGATGGCTTTTGCCGCCTTTTGTGCCTATGGCGTCTGGCGCCTGCGCCTCCAGGGTGGCACGATCATCGTGCCGCTCTTTCTCGGCGCCTTGCTGCAGGGCATGGGCCTCGTGAAAATTGAGTTACCGATGTGGCTGCTCGCCATCGCCTATGCACTGGTCGGCTGGAGCATCGGCCTGCGGTTCACTCGCTCGATCCTCAAGCACGTGGCGCGCGCCCTGCCGAGGGTATCGGCCTGCATCGTGCTGCTGATGGCGCTCTGCGGCTGCATGGCCGTGGCGCTTCACGTCTTCGCCGGCATAGATCCGCTGACCGCCTATCTCGCCACCAGCCCTGGCGGCGCCGATTCCGTCGCCATCATCGCCGCCTCCAGCGATGTCGACGTGCCCTTCGTGATGGCGATGCAGACCGGCCGTTTCCTGGTGATCCTGATGATCGGCCCGATGCTCGCCCGCTTCATCGCACGCCGTTCCGGCCTTGCGGAAAATCCAGTCTAATGCCCTGTTTGGGGTTATGCGTGAGTGCTACCCATTGGCCGGGCGTCATGCCGTAGGCCTTCTTGAAATGGCGGTTGAGATGGCTCTGGTCGGCAAAGCCGGTCGCCGCCGCCACATCGGAAATCCCCTCGCCCGCACCGATCATCGCCCGCGCCCGCTGCAGCCGCCGCATCAATAGGTAGCGATGCGGGCTGGTGGCGAAGGCCGCCCGGAAATGCCGCGACAGCGCAAAGCGGTCGAGCCCCGTCACCGCTTCCAGCTCCCCCGAGCACACTGCCCGGGTCGCATGTGCCTCAAGATAATCCCGCGCTGCCCGCGCCTGCCGCCACGCGACGAGGCCCAGCGGCCGGCGCGGCATGCGCGCATGCCGTGACAGCCCGCCCGTCACCCGCGATACGAAATCGTCGACGAAAAGCTCGTCCAGTTCGCGGTCAAGTTCGCCGAGTGCTGCCAGCAGCACGCCCGCCAGCGCAGGATCGCCGATAACGGGTTCATCGACAAAAGGCAGGCCGACCCCATCCGCTTCCAGGCATTCAAGAAGCAGCGACGGCTCCAGATAGAGCATGCGGTAGTGCAGCCCATCCTCGGTCCCCGCCCCGCCGTCATGCTCTTCGTCGGGATGCAGCACGATCACCTGCCCCGGCAGGCTGAAGCGCCGCACGCCGCGATAGCGGAAGGTCTGTACCCCCTTCAGAGTCACGCCGAGTGCATAGGTGTCGTGCCGATGCGGCTCGAAAGCATTGCCGGAGAACTGCGCCTCGATGCGCTCGATGCCGGGAAAGGCCGGCGCAGCCAGGATGGCGTTGCCGGATGGTCCCGCGCACAAACGTTCAAGACCTTCGAAGACCTGCGGATGTAAGTCCTGGTTCAACGCGCCCGATACTCCATAACCCGTAGATAGGTGAAAGACCGTCCGATGTTTGATACCAAAATTGCCGTCGTCCTGCGAAACAATCTTGCCGGCTGGCAGAAGCTGAACGTCACCGCCTTCCTGATGACAGGCATCGCCGGCCGGCATCCCGAGATCATCGGCGAAGCCTACAAGGACCGCGCCGGCAATCTCTACAATCCGCTATCGATCCAGCCGATCATCGTGCTCTCCGCCGACGAGGCGACGATATCAGCAGTTCACCGCCGCGCGCTGGAGCGCGATATCACCAGCTCGCTGTTCATCGAGGAGATGTTTGCGACCGGCCACGACGCTGCCAACCGCGCCGTCTTCGCAGAATTTGCGCCTGAAGACGCCAAGGTGGTCGGCATCGCGCTGCGCGCCGAAAAGAAGATCGTCGACAAGATCACCAAGGGCGCCACGATGCAGCACTAACAGAAACGGCCGGGCTAAGCCCGGCCGTTTCAAAGGCAGAAAATTCGGTTCAGCCCTGCGTGATCGGCGCGATCTGGATCTCGACGCGGCGGTTCTGCGCGCGGCCGGCCTCGCTCGCATTGGAGGCGACGGGTTGCGACGGGCCGAAACCGACGGCGGAGACGCGGCGCTGGTCGATGCCCTGACCGCCGAGATAATCGGCAACCGAAAGCGCGCGGCGCTGCGACAGGTCCTGATTGTGCTGCAGGCTGCCGGTCGAATCCGTATGGCCGTTGACGTCGATCAGCGTGCGGTTGAACTTGCGCAACACGATCGCCACCGAATTCAGCGTCGGATAGAAGCCCGGCTTCACCGCGTCCTGATCGACGTCGAAGGTGATGTTCGACGGCATGTTAAGAATGATGTTGTCGCCGTTGCGGGTCACCGAAATGCCGGTGCCTTCGAGCTGGGCGCGAAGCTCGGATTCCTGCTGGTCCATGTAATTGCCGACCGCACCGCCGGCGAGAGCCCCGACGCCTGCGCCGATCAACGCCGCATTGCGCTTGCCGTGGCCGCCACCACCGACGGCCACGCCGACGAGAGCACCGCCGAGGGCGCCAAGCGCAGCACCACCCGCCGTATTGGAAACCTTCTGTTCACCGGTATAGGGATCGGTCGTTGTGCAGGCACTGAGATAGCTTGCGGCAATAGCGAGAAGTACGAATTTTTTGATCATGGACAGGACGGTCTCCGTTCGACTGATCCGAGCAAATGGCAAGGATTGCGGCAAGAAAATGAAGATGTTCTCCTGATAGGGCAAATTCGGGCGCCGAAACACAGCCATGTTGCGGGATTGCGCTGATATCACCAGTTTTAGCGGATGACCGTCCACTTCTCCTCCCTCATTCCTGTGCTCGTCACAGGAATGACAGAGAGTGGGATCGCACACTTAGAAATTCTGGAACAACTGCCGCACCGTATCGTAGGTTGCGTTGGCGATGTTCAGCGATTGCAGGCCGAGTTGCTGCTGCGTCTGCAGCGCCCTGAGCCTGCTCGACTCCTCCTCCATGTCGGCATCGACAAGCCGGCCGATGCCGGTGGCATTGTTGTCGTGCAGTTTCGTGGCGAAGTCGTTCTGCAGGTTGATGCGTTTCTCCAACGCGCCGAAGGCCGAACCGACCGTCGTCAGCTGCGACAGCGCGGCATCGACGACGCTGATCATTTCGCCGACCTGTCCTTTCGTCGTGCTAGCCGAGAGCGAAATCACTACCTGCCCTGTGGTCGTGCCGTTTTTGCTCTGCATCAGCACGTAGTCCTGCGACGCGCCGAGCTCGGTGGCGAAATAGGCCGATGTCAGCACGCCGTATTCGCCCGAACCGGTGGCGCGATCGTCGATCAGGTAGCGTGCGTCCTTAGAGGTCGTGCTCCCGCTCGGCGTCGTGTCGATATGATAGCTCAGCATGCCGACCGAGATCGTCCCGTCGGCATTGCGGATGAAGGAGGCCGGAATCTGGCGCGGCTGCGTCGGTGTCGCATCGTTGTTGAGAACCACCCAGTTGTCGCTATTGAAAGTCGCCGCCTCGGAGACGCTGCGCAACTGCTCCTGCAACTGCTTGATCTCTTCATTGACCTTGTCCTTGTCGACCCCGTCTTCGGTCGCGGCAACCAGCTTGGCCTTGATCTCAGAGACGACATCGATGACGTTCTGGACGCCGGTATAGGCCGTTCCCATCGTCGCCGCCGCCATACCAAGCGCATCCTGGATCGCCGAAACCGCCTTGTTGTCGGTTCGCGCAGTGGTGGCGACCGACCAATAGACGGCATTGTCGCTGGCTTTTGCCACACGCATACCGGTCGTGATGTGGTTTTGCGTGACCGCCATATTACGGTTGATATCGCGCAGCACATGAAGCGCCGCATCCACCGAGACGCGCTGGTAAATACTCACGGAACTAAACTCCAAAAACACAACAGGACGCAAACTGCACAAGAAATGAACCGTCCGCACGGACTGTCATGTCCGGGGTCGCTGGCGTTCCAGCGCGTTGCGGCCTTCAAGAAACGAAGAAGACCAGTCGGTTACTGGCAACAATCATTGCCGTTTATGCTTAACAAACGACTAAACGTCAGAAGTAATCCATCTTATTTTTCAAGGTTTCATACACCATAAGAAACGCCGCCGGACGAGGTACGGCGGGGTTGCGAAATCGGATGAAAAGCTTATTCGGCGGCCTGCAGCTGCTCGTCATCGGGTGCGGCGCGTGGCCGTGTGGCGACCGACATCTCTTCGTGCAGGCGCGCCTCCTCGTGGGCGTGCGGCTTGGCGAAGCGGGCAAGCAGCAGATAGGCGACCGGCGTAATGAACAGCGTCACCAGCGTTGCGAAACCGAGGCCTCCAACAATCACCCAGCCGAGTGCTACGCGCGCTTCGGCGCCGGCGCCGTGGGCAAAAACCAGCGGCACGCCGCCGAGGATGGTGGCGATCATCGTCATCATCACGGGACGAAGGCGCAGCGCGCAGGCCTTCTCGATCGAGGACCGCACATCCTCGCCCCGGTCGCGCAGCTGATTGGCGAATTCGACGATCAGGATACCGTTCTTCGCCATGACGCCGACCAGCAGCACCAGGCCGATCTGGCTGTAGATGTTGAGGCTGGAGCCGGTGATCACAAGTGCGAAGACGGCGCAGGCAAGACCAAGCGGCACCGTCGACATGATGATCAGCGAAGACAGCACGCTTTCGAACTGCGCGGCCAGCACCAGGAAGATGATGACGATGGCGAAGCCGAAGGTCAGCGCCATGCCGCTCGAATTCTCTTCGAGCGTCGCCGCCTCGGCAAGCGGCAGCAGGCGGGAGCCTGGCGGCAGCAGCGGCTCGGCGAGATCAGTCACCTGCTTGACGGCATCGCCGAGCGACTTGCCGTTTCTGAGTCCGGCGGTGATCGCCACGGAGGCGAGCTGCTGCTCGCGGTTGAGCTGCGGCGCGACCGAACCTTCCTTCATCGTGGCGATGACCGACATCGGCACGATCTTGCCGTCGCCGGTTTTCAGGAACACGTTCTCAAGATCGGTCGGATCGTCGATCGGCCGCGTCGTCGAGGTCAAAAGCACGGGATAGGATTCGCCGTCGACGAAGACATCGACCACCGAGCGCCCTTCGAGCAGCGATTGGATTGCTGTCGAAAGCCCGGTTATATCGATGCCGAGATCCGAGGCGCGCTCGCGGTCGATCGCCACCGACACCTGCGCCTGGCTGGGCTCGTTGGTCAGGCGCGGCGTATCATATTGGCCAGTGGCCTCGAGCGCCTGAACCAGCTTGGCGGCCGCCGCCGTCAGCGCCTCGTGATCATTGCCGATCAGCGCCATCTGCAGACCACTGCCGGCACCGCGGATGCGAAGGCTGTTCGATGAGATAGCATTGCCGCGCAAAGCCGGCACCCTGGAGGCCGCCTGGTTGATATCGCCGACGATCTCCGTCTGCGTCCTGTCACGCTCTCCCCAGGGGGCGAGCGTCAGCACCATGAAGCCGCTGTTCAGCGAACCACCCTGGCCGGAGATCGAGAAGATGTTGCGGATGTCGCCGCGGTCGACCAGCGGCTGCAGATATTCCTCGACGAGCTGCATCTTGTCGCGGGTATATTCGAGGCTCGATCCCTGCGGCGTCGTCAGCCGCATCATCACCATCGACCGGTCCTCTTCGGGCGTCAGCTCGCTCTTGACCGTCGAGAAGGCGATGAGCGCCGCGCCGGCAAAGATCACCGAGAACAGGATGACCACGAAGGGCGCGTTGAGACAGCCGTGCAGTGCCCATTTGTAGAGATCGGCCAGCGCCCCGCCGAAGCGGCCGAGCACGCCGTGATCCTCGAGCATCGGCTTGGTCAGCATGCGCGAGGCAAGCATCGGACACAGCGTCAGCGCCACGATCGACGACAGCCCGACCGAGAAGGCGAGCACGAAGCCGAATTCGCGGAAGAGGCCACCGACCTGTCCCGGCAGGAAGGAGAGCGGAATGAACACCGCGGCCAGCGTCGCCGTCGTGGCGATGACGGCGAAGAACACCTCGCGTGTTCCGAGCACGGCAGCAGCGCGCGGTCCCATGCCTTCGGAGCGCCGGCGTACGATATTTTCGAGCACCACGATCGCATCGTCGACGACGAGGCCGGTCGCCAGCACAATCGCGAGCAGCGTCAGGATGTTGATCGAGAAGCCGACCATGTAGATCGCCGCCAGCGTGCCGATCAGCGCCACCGGCATGCTGACGGCCGGGATCAACGTCGCGCGCCAATCGCGCAGGAAGAGGTAGATGACGGCGGTGACGATGACGGCGGCGAGTATCAGCGCCAGTACTACCTCGTGGATCGCGCCCTGGATGAAGACGGCGTCGTCGCTGGTGATGGCAATCGTCGTGCCCTCGGGCAGTGTCTTCGACAGCTGGTCGACGGCCGCCTTGATGCCGGTCGAGATGTTCAGCGTATTCGACTGCGCCTGGCGGATGATGCCGAGACCGATGCCCGGCTTGCCGTTGGAGCGTAGCGCCGTTTCGCCGTCGCGTGGCCCGAGCATCACTGTCGCGACGTCGCCGAGCCGAACGCGGTCCTGCAGGATGACGTTAGAAAAATCCGCCGGCGTCTGCAGGTTGGCAGTGGCGCGCACCACGATATCCTGCGTATTGCTCTTCAGCGAGCCCGCCGGCACGTCGAGTGCAGCATTGTCGAGCGCCTTCGTCAGGTCGCCGATGGTCAGCCCGCGGCTGGCAAGCGCGCCCTGGTCGACATCGACGCGGAAGACCTTCTCCTGGTCGCCATATTCCTCGACGTCGGCAACCCCGTCGACGGAGGCGAGGCGATCAATCACCTCGTTTTCGACGAGCTGGGTCAGGTCGTCCATGTTGAGATTGGTGGAGGTGACGGCAAGGCGCATGATCGCCGAGGAATCCGAATCCGCCTTGACTATCTGCGGCGCATCCGCTTCGTCGGGCAGGTTCTGGGTAATGCGGCCGATCGCGTCGCGCACGTCGTTGGCGGCGACCGAGAGATCGATCGCATCCGAAAATTCCAGCGTCACCCGGCTCTGACCGAAGGATGAGGTCGACGAAATCGATTTCAGGCCGCTGACGCGCGCGACCGCCCCCTCGATCACCTTGGTCAGTTCCTGGTCGATCGTCTGCGGTGATGCGCCATCGAAGGTGGTGCGCACGGTAACGACGGGACGGTCGACATCCGGCAGTTCGCGCACCTCAACGCCGACATAGGCCGCAAGGCCGGCGACGACCATCAGCGTATTGAACACCAGCGCCAGAATCGGCCGGCGAACGAAAAGCGCGGTGAAGCTCTGCTTGCCCGAGGCCCTGTCCTGATGAATCTCGGTCACGCTCATTGGGTGGCGACCTCCGCAGCCGCGGCGACATCGGCGCTCACACGCACTGCCCCGCCCTCGCGCACGCGCTGCAGTCCCTGTGTCACGATCACGTCGCCGTCCTTGATGTCGGCTTTGACCAGCACGAAATCCGGGTTGCGCTGCACGATACTGACCCGCACCTTGTGCGACTTGTAGTCGTTGACCTGCCAGACGAAAGACCCTTGTGAATCCCACTGCACCGAGACCGGGTCGACGGCCGGATATTTATCGCCGGCAAATTTCATGCTGACGCTGAAGGACATGCCGGCGCGCAGCTCGTCGGAACTGTTGTCGATCTTGGCGCGCAGGCGCAGCGTGCGACTTGCCGCGTCGATGCGGTTGTCGACGGCTTCGACCACGCCGGAAAACACCTGTCCTGGCCTTGCCACCGACATCGCCTCGACCGGCTGGCCGACCGACACAGTATTGGCGAAGCGCTCCGGCACCCAGTAGTCGACGAGGATTTCCGAACGGTCGTCGAGCGTGACGATCGGGATGCTCGTCGTAACATTGTCGCCGATATTGACCGGCACGATGCCGACGATGCCGTCGATCGGCGCGGTGATGTTGCGCCGGGCGAGATTGAGCTCGGCGGCCTGCAGCTGCAGCCGCGCGCCCTGCTCGGCGATCTCGGAATCGAACACGTCCATGCGCGACACGCTGGACTTGATGTTGTGATAGAGATTGGACTTCTCGACGGCGGCCTTGACCGCCACATCAGCCTGGCCGCGGGCGATCACCTGCTCCTCGCTGTCGAGCTTGGCGAGCACCTGGCCGGCCTTCACCCTGTCGCCCGACTTGATGAGGATTTCGCGGATCGTACCGGATGCCTGCGGCGTGACCGCCACCGAACGGATCGCGTCACCCGTGCCGATGGCATTCAGCCGGTCGTTGACGATACCTTGGACGACTTCCTGCGTCGCGACGAGAATGGCGCTGTTGCGCCCGCCGCCATTACGGCGGTTCTGTCCCTGCCCTTGTCCGTCGCCGCGTTGCTGCCCCTGCGCCCGGGCTGGAGCGTCGGCATCCACCGTCTCCTCAGCCTTCGGCGCGATCTTGGAAACGATGCTGTCTGGAATCCCTGCATCGCGCATCGTATCGCCGGCGCCGGGCACAAAGAAAACCCACGCGGCAAAGCCGGCAATAATGACGATGAGCGACAGTATAAACTGCTTCCAAAAGGCCATTCACGTCTCCAGAGGGACTCGAGGTTGGACCAGGGTCGGTCGAAAGAGGCGCTGCGGGATCGAGATTCCCGTCTGATGCGACAATATCGCGCGTTTACAGCTTACCGGCAAGCATAAGCAGCCGGCATTACCGATTTGTAATATCAGCAAAGAATGGAAATAACCCGGCCGCTCACTTTTGTTTGAACGAACACTCGCCCATGCCTTTGACACCGCCGATTATCGGGCGAGATATCGCACAAATGTCCGACGATGCGGGTTGAATGTCTATCGGCGCATCGACCATCGCACGCCCATGACGGCCGCAATCCCCAGTATCGGCCACACCGCCCAGAACTGCCCCGTCCAGGTGAAGAGGTTGAGGCCGGCAAGGCCAAGCGCCAGGATCGCCAGCGAGGTGATCTTTCGGTTGAACAGGATCTGATCGCGGTTCCAGGCGAGCGCCGCGACGACGGCAAGCGCAAGCACCGGAAACCGCGCCCAGAAGACGCCCTGCCACGACAAGAGATTGATACCGATCAGGACGGCGGCGATGACGCCGAGCACGCCATACAGCCTGCGTCCTCCCGGTGCTGGGATTGTCTCAACCTTGGCTGCCGCCATAACCGCCGCCGGCTGCGGCCGCGCGGCGCCGGATCGTTCGGCAGGCGGCGTCTCCTCCCTGGCATCGCCGATCTTTACCGCGTAGCTTGGCACGCCTTCATCGACATTCTTCACCATCAGCGGCCCGAGAAACTCGAAACCAACCGCCACCTTGTTGCGGACCTGATCGTAAACGGTACTTGATATGACGATGCCGCCGGCCGCGGCCGACGCCTGCAGCCGCGCGGCAATATTGACGCCGTCGCCATAGATGTCCTCGCCCTCGACGATTACGTCGCCGAGATTGATGCCGATACGGAAGAGCATGCGACCGTCGGCCGGTCGGCGGGCGTTGAAACCCGCGAGTTCGTTCTGGGTGTCGACGGCCGCACGCACCGCCTCGACCACGCTTGGGAAGTCGGCGATCAGCCCATCGCCCCAGGTGTTGATGACGCGGCCGCCATGGCTTTCGATCAGGCGTCCCATCGCTTCCCGGCAGCGTTTGAGGCTCGCAAGCGTCCCTTCCTCATCAGTCCCCATCAGCCGCGTATAATCCTGCACGTCAGCACAGAAGATCGTCGTCAGCTTGCGCCGCGTTTCACTCATGGTCTCTCATCTCCGCGCTATCCGCCCCGGAAGATCGCTGCAAAGGGTGAAACTGGTCGAGATCAAGTGGGCGATTGCAACGGCGGTAAACTACTAAGGCTTTGTGTTTGTTGCCACCGATAATTGTCCATTATCGCCCGTCAGCATCATCTGTGATCACTGAACGATCTTGCGCGGGCTCGCCGTGTGTTCTTTCGCCACCGCGCTGGAACTGTCGATTTCCTGAAGCAATACGTCATAGCCCCAGAGATCGGCGAGATGCTGCAGGACGAGCTTCGTGTCATTTTCCTGAAGATAGCAACCATTCATCATGATGTGTTGCAGCAGCAATCGGCGGTCGCCGGCGAGATCGACATCGACGATATCGATGGCAGGATCGGTCCAGCCGATATCATATTCGCGGGAGAGCTGGCGGCGGATGCGCAAATATCCGCGCTCATTGTGGATCGCCGAAACCAGCACCCCCTCGGTTTGATCAGGATCGTCGTAGAGATGGAACAGCCGCAACTGCCGGATCAGGTTCGGGCTCAGGAACTGGCTGATAAAACTCTCGTCCCGGTAATTGGCCCAGATGTCGCGCAGGACGGCCATCGGATCGCCTCGCCCAGCAATATCGGGAAACCATGCGCGGTCCTCATCCGTCGGCTTCGTGACGATCCGCTCGATATCCTGCATCATCGCAAAACCAAGCGCATAGGGGTTGAAGCCCGAGAACCGCCGATCGTCGTAGCTCGGCTGGAACACGACGTTGGCGTGCGACTTCAGGAATTCGAGGAAGTTTCCGTCGCTGATCTGCCCTCGCTCGTGAAGCCGGTTCATGATCTGGTAGTGGACGAAGGTGGCAGTTCCCTCGTTCATCACTTTGGTCTGCCGCTGAGGATGGAAATATTGTGCGACATGGCGGACGATGCGAAGGATCTCGCGCTGCCACGGCTGCAGCCGCGGCGCCGACTTTTCCAGAAAGTATAGGATGTTGTCCTGAGGGAGACCGAGGGCGGCGCGGCGCTTTTCCAGGCCGATGTCGCCGGCCTTTCGGGCCTTGCCGACGGGAACCGTGCGCCACAGATCGTTGAACATCTGCTCTTCATGGGCGCGGCGCTCCTGTTGCCGCTTCTCCTCCTGGCGAAGGTCGATGGTGGTCTTGCCCGCGTATCGATGCACCCCATGCGACATCAGTGCATGCGCCGCATCGAGTGTCCGCTCGACGGCCGTCTCGCCGTAACGTTCCTCACAGCGGGTGATATAACCCTTGGCGAAATCGAGGTAATCGAGGATCCCCTCCGCATCGGTCCAGAGCTTGAAGAGATAGTTGTTCTTGAAGAAATGGTTGTGGCCGAAGGCCGCATGCGCGGTGACGAGCGTCTGCATCGTCGCCGTGTTCTCCTCCATCAGGTAGGAGATGCAGGGAGAGCTGTTGATGACGATCTCATAGGCAAGGTCGCGCATCCCGCGGCGGTAGAAAGCTTCGTGATGCGCGAAGTGCTTGCCGAAAGACCAGTGGCGGTAAAAGAGCGGCATGCCGGTCGAGGAATAGGCATCAAGCATCTGCTCCGAGGTGATGACTTCGATCTGGTTCGGATAGACGTCGAGGCCGAGTTCGTTAAGCGCGATCTCCTCGCAGGCGTCATGGATGCGCTGGAGCGTTGCGAAATCCCAGTCAGCCCCCTCGAACAACAGCCGCTCTCTTGGCCTCATCGTCGTGGTCATGGCGTCACCCTCGACTGTGCGTCACGTTTTTGGAAGAGATCGTGGAAAACAGGGAATATTTCGCTTCGCCGGCAGACCTTGCGCATCGAAAGCGGCAACTCGGAACGGATCCCGTCATAAAGCATCCAAAGCGGTGAACGGGATACCGAGGAGTCGCCGCCTTCTTCGCCGACCTCGATATAGGCGAAATACTGGCAGAGCGGCAAAATCTCGTGCAGCAGCTGTCCGGTCAGGTTTCCGTCCGAATGGGCGTTGTCGCCGTCCGAAGCCTGGGCGCCGTAGATATTCCACTCTGCCGGATCGAAACGCGCCGCGATGATCCCGCGCATTGCCGCTAGCGCACTGGATACCAGCGTGCCGCCCGTCGCCGGACCATAGAAGAAGGTTTCCTCATCGACCTCCTCCGCCTTGTCTGTGTGACGGATGAAGACGATCTCCACTTTCTTGTAGCGCTTCGACAGGAAAAGATAGAGCAGCAGGTAGAACCGCTTCGCCAGATCCTTCATGTGTTCCGACATGGAGCCCGAGACGTCCATCAGGCAGAACATCACCGCCTTCGCCACAGGCTTCGGCTCGTTTTCGAAGCGGCGATATCGCACGTCGAGCGGATCGATATAGGGGATGCGCCGACTTTTTTCCGTCAGGGACTTGAGTTTTGCCTCAAGCGCCAGGCGGCTCTCGTCGTCCTCGCATTCCTCGATCTGCCGCTGCAGGGCTTCGATCTCTTCGCGGCGCGGACGGTGAAGCGCGACGCGGCGCATCATCGCGAGCCTCGTCGTGCGACCGACGGCGATGTTGGACGGCGATCCCGACACGGAATAGCCGGCCCGCGATGGAGTTTCCTCCTCGGTTTCGGCCAGACGCCGTTTGGCAAGGTCGGGCAGTTCCAGGTCGTCCAGAAACACATCGAGGAACTCTTCGCGCGTCAGCACGAAGCGGAAGCCATCCTCACCATCGCCCTCACCCGCATCCTTGGGTTTTCCGCCCCTGCTCCCCGGCGGGCGCGGAAGAATGTCGCCTTCGACGAAGGCCCTGTTTCCAGGCAGGATATGATCGCGGATGCCGCCGTCGCCCCTTCTCAAGTTCGGCTCGGCCATTCCATCGATCGGCAGGCTGATTTCCCCGCCGTCGAGCACATCGCGAATGTTCCGGTTTTGCAGAGAACGCTTTACCGCCTGCTGCACAGCGCCTTTCATGCGCCGAAGAAACCGTTGCCGATTTTCCAGACTTTTACCGCGCGGATTTAGCCGACGGTCGACAATGTGCATATTGGCTCCACATTAACTTGCCTGTTTGACGCGCATGTACCATTCGACGAGGCGCCGAACCTGCCTCTCCGTGTAACCCCGCGCGGCCATGCGCGAGACGAATTCGCTGTGCTTCTTTTCCGTTTCGGAATCCTTCTTCGATCCGAAGGAAATGACCGGCAAAAGATCTTCGACCTGCGAGAACATTCGCTTTTCGATGACTTCCCGGATTTTCTCGTAGCTCGTCCATGACGGATTCTTTCCGCCGTTGGCTGCCCGCGATCTCAAGCAGAACTTGACGATTTCGTTGCGGAAATCCTTCGGATTGGCAATTCCCGCCGGCTTTTCGATTTTCGTCAGTTCCTGGTTGAGGAGCTCGCGATCGAGTAGCTGGCCGGTATCGGGATCCTTGAAGTCCACGTCTTCGATCCAGGCATCGGCATAGTCGACGTAGCGGTCGAACAGATTCTGTCCGTAATCCGCATAGGACTCAAGATAGGCCTTCTGGATTTCATTTCCAATGAACTCTGCGTAACGCGGCGCAAGATCGGCCTTGATGAATTCCAGATATCGCTTCTCGACATCGTCGGAAAACTGCTCGCGGCGGATCGACTGCTCCAGCACATACATCAGATGAACCGGATCGGCGCCGATATCCGTGGTGTCGTGATTGAAAGTGGAGGCGAGCACCTTGAAGGCGAAGCGGGTCGATATGCCGTCCATGCCCTCGTCGATGCCGGCGGCATCCCGATATTCCTGGACACTGCGGGCGCGCGGATCCGTCTCCTTCAGGCTTTCGCCGTCATAGGTGCGCATCTTCGAGAAGTATGTCGAATTCTCATGCTTGCGCAGACGCGACAGCACGGAGAAGCGGGCCAGCATTTCGAGCGTCGCCGGAGCGCATGGTGTATCCGCGAGTTCCGATCCCTCGATCAGCTTCTCGTAGATCTTCTGCTCTTCCGTCACGCGCAGGCAATAGGGCACCTTGATCACGCAAATACGGTCAATGAAGGCTTCGTTGTTCTTGTTGGCCTTGAAGGTTTGCCATTCCGCTTCGTTCGAATGCGCAAGGACGATGCCGGTGAAGGGTATGGCGCCGATGTTCTCGGA
This sequence comes from Rhizobium sp. SRDI943, assembly GCF_057653695.1. NCBI lineage: Bacteria > Pseudomonadati > Pseudomonadota > Alphaproteobacteria > Hyphomicrobiales > Rhizobiaceae > Rhizobium > Rhizobium sp. SRDI943. Next base: position 2,836,727 of record NZ_CM172787.1, read on the forward strand.
GCCGATATAGTTCCCCTCCTGCGTCGCCGTCAGCAGCGGATGCAGCATCTTGATCGGCGCCTTGAACATCTCGACGAACTCGAGCACGCCCTGATTGGCGCGATTGAGGCCGCCAGAATAGCTGTAGGCATCGGGATCGTTTTGGGAATAAGTCTCCAGCTTGCGGATATCGACCTTGCCAACCAGCGACGAGATATCCTGATTGTTCTCGTCTCCAGGCTCGGTCTTGGCGATCGCAATTTGGCGCAACCGCGAAGGCTGTACTCTGACGACACGGAAGCGGGAAATATCGCCCCCAAAATCATCGAGCCGCTTCAGGCACCACGGGCTCATCAGTCCGCTTAGGCGTCGCAGGGGAATGCCGTATTGCTCCTGCAGGAGCGATCCCATCGTGTCCGGGTCGAAGAGGTTGAGCGGACTTTCGAAAACGGGGCTGATCTCGTCACCCGCCTTCAGCACGTAGATCGGATGAAGCTCCATCAGCAGCTTCAGCCGCTCAGCCAGAGATGACTTGCCGCCGCCGACCGGGCCGAGCAGATAGAGGATCTGTTTGCGCTCCTCGAGCCCCTGCGCCGCGTGCCGGAAGAATGAAACGATTCGTTCGATTGTCTCTTCCATGCCGTGGAAGCCAACAAAGGCCGGATAAATCCGGATGGTCCGGTTCATGAATATCCGACCGAGGCGCGTGTCCCTGGCGGTGTCGACCATCTGCGGTTCGCCTATCGCGGCGAGCAGGCGCTCGGTCGCATTGGCATAGGCAAGCGGTTCTTTTTTACAAAGGTCGAGATAATCCGAGATCGACATATCGGTCTCGCGACGCGCATCATAACTGCGGGTGAACGCATCAAATACGGATTCGCTCAGCATGGGCCCTCCATTCAAGGTTAATGCCACAGGCTTCAGGTGTCCTTATAACCATCGAGATGGCCATGACGTTCCTGAGAATCAATAGTTTCGTCGGTTATTCCACGCTCACCGGCCGTTTCTAGCAATGCACGAAATTGTGCATCCACCGGTTCTTTAATTACTCTACGAAACTGTTGGTCAGTATAGTGGAGAAAGACGCCATCGCGGTATCAGCACATTTCACGACGTGACAGAAAGATGAAAAAGGTGTGCAATGTCGCCCGTGATTCGAGGTCTCGAAAATCAGCGGTCGGCAGGCGGAGAGCCAGCTTCGATCGGTGAATATCGATGTGCGACGGGCCATATGACGTTCGAAAACTTGGGATATTCTTAGAGAAATAGGCGCATGACGATCATGCGCCGGATATTGCGATCATCTCTCCGCAGGCCTCTCAGCCGTTGAACGCATCCTCGAGCGCGGCGACATCGATCTTGACCATGCCGAGCATCACTTCGGTCACGCGCCTGGCCCGCTCACGGTCGCTGTCGGCGATCATCTCCGAGAGCACACGCGGCACGATCTGCCAGGAAAGGCCCCAGCGGTCCTTCAGCCAGCCGCAGGCCTCCGGCGTGCCGCCATTGCCTAAGAAAGCATCCCATATCCGATCGATCTCGGCCTGGCTTTCTACGAGAATCGCGATCGAGAAGGAATGGTTGAAACTATCGAGCGGGCCGGCCTTCATGGCCAGGAAGGCCTGGTCAGCGAGCGTGAGCTCGATCAGCTCGACGCTGCCGGGAGGCCCGCTCGGCGTTTCCGCCGGCAATATGGTGGTACGGCCGATCCTGGAGTCCGGGATGACAGACACGTAGAATTCGACGGCTTCGCGGGCTTCCTCGGCGAACCAGAGATTTGAAACGATCTTCGGCATGAAACGGCCTCCTTGTTGACGGGTGTTGATCCGGACTGCTGTCCGATGACCCAAGGACGCCTCACCGGCGCCTGATCCGACAGGCCGCGATTGGAATTTTCAGCCCCGCCCGCCCGCATCGCGGCTACAGCCGGGCTCGGCGGCGGCATTACCGCCCGCAACATACCGCCTGGAATAGCGCCGGCTCGGGAATGAAAGCAGAACATCTTTTCTGGTCTTTCCTTCCCGAATCACTACATTACGCGCCATGAGCAATAGTTTCGACGATATGCCCTTCTTCGACGAAGAGCCGGGCGAGATGGCGCGCAAGCCGCAGCCGCCTGCCGCACCCGCCGAACGGGCGCCCGCCGCCGGTGGCGGCATCGCCGCCCGCGCCATGGCGGCTCGCGACGGCGGCAAGCGGCCGGATTATCTCGCCGGGTTGAACCCCGAGCAGACCGAAGCCGTCGAAACGCTTGAAGGCCCCGTCCTCGTGCTCGCCGGCGCCGGCACCGGCAAGACGCGCGTACTGACGACCCGCATCGCCCATATCCTCAACACCGGCCGCGCCTTCCCCTCGCAGATCCTCGCCGTCACCTTCACCAATAAGGCCGCCCGCGAGATGAAGGAGCGCATCGCGCTGCTCGTCGGCGGCGCCGTCGAAGGCATGCCGTGGCTCGGCACCTTCCATTCGATCGGCGTCAAACTTCTGCGCCGCCACGGCGAGCTTGTCGGCCTGCGCTCCGATTTCACCATTCTCGACACCGACGACGTCGTCCGCCTCATCAAGCAGCTCATTCAGGCCGAAGGTCTCGACGACAAGCGCTGGCCAGCCAAGCAGTTCGCCGGCATGGTCGATACCTGGAAGAACAAGGGCCTCGGCCCCGCCGACATCCCCGAGGGTGATGCCCGCGCCTTTGCCAACGGCCGTGGCCGCGATCTCTATTTTGCCTATCAGGCGCGCCTGACGACGCTGAACGCCTGCGACTTCGGCGACCTGCTGATGCATCCGATCGCGATCTTCCGCAAAAACCCGGATCTCCTGAAGGAATATCACGACCGCTTCCGCTATATCCTCGTCGACGAGTACCAGGATACCAACACGGCCCAGTACATGTGGCTCAGGCTTCTCGCTCAGCGCCCTAAGGGCGAGCTGCAGAACGTCTGCTGCGTTGGCGACGACGATCAATCGATCTATGGCTGGCGCGGCGCCGAGGTCGACAATATCCTGCGTTTCGAGAAGGATTTCCCCGGCGCCAAGGTCATCAAGCTCGAGCGCAACTATCGTTCGACCGAACATATCCTCGGGGCCGCCGCCCATCTGATCGCCCATAATGAAGGTCGCCTCGGCAAGACGCTGTTCACCGACCGCTCCGATCCGGACGACGCCAAGGTGCAGGTCCACGCCTCCTGGGACTCGGAGGAGGAAGCCCGCGCCATCGGCGAGGAGATCGAGCAACTCCAGCGGGGCAAGCATCTCTTGAACGACATGGCGATCCTCGTGCGCGCCTCCTTCCAGATGCGCGAATTCGAAGACCGCTTCGTCACCCTCGGCCTCAACTATCGCGTTATCGGCGGCCCGCGCTTCTACGAGCGCCTCGAGATCCGCGATGCCATGGCCTATTTCCGCCTCGTTGCGCAGTCGGCCGACGACCTCGCTTTCGAGCGCATCGTCAACACACCGAAGCGCGGCCTCGGCGATACGACGGTGCGCGCGCTGCACGACTATGCCCGTGCCCGCGATATCCCGATGCTTGCGGCAGCCGCCGACATCATCGAGACAGACGAGCTGAAGCCGAAGGCGCGAAAGGCGCTCTTCGACGTAATTCAATCTTTCCGCCGATGGCAGGAACTGCTTGAAAACACGCCGCATACCGAACTTGCCGAGCAGATTCTCGAAGAGTCCGGCTATACCGACATGTGGAAGAACGACAAGAGCGCCGAAGCACCCGGCCGTCTCGAAAACCTCAAGGAACTGATCCGCTCGATGGAAAGCTTCGAGTCGATGCGCGGCTTCCTCGAACACGTCTCCCTGGTGATGGATGCCGAAACCAACGAGAACCTCGATGCCGTCTCGATCATGACGCTGCACTCGGCCAAGGGTCTCGAATTCGACACCGTCTTCCTTCCCGGCTGGGAGGAAGGACTCTTCCCGCACCAGCGCTCGCTGGATGAGAGCGGCCGCGCCGGCCTGGAGGAGGAACGCCGCCTCGCCTATGTCGGCATCACCCGCGCCAAGCACCGCTGCCACATCTGGTTCGTCTCCAACCGCCGCATCCACGGCCTCTGGCAATCGACCCTGCCCTCGCGTTTCCTCGATGAACTGCCGGAAACCCATGTCGAGGTCGCCGAAATGGAGCAAAGCTACGGCGGGTACGGCCGCGGCGGCTACGGCCAGTCCCGCTTCGACAAGGCCGAACCCTTCACCAATTCCTATTCCACGCCCGGCTGGAAACGCGCCCAGGCCAACAAGACCGACGCCACACGCGACAATTGGGGCACCCGCTCCGGCCACGCCGTCGAACGCATAGGTTACGGCGAAAGCGGCCCGAAGGGGCGCACGATCGAAGGTGAGCTGGTGGCGAAATCGACATCGTCGGAACCGTCGAGATTCACCCCCGGCGATCGCGTGTTCCACCTGAAATTCGGCAACGGCAACATCACCGGCATCGAGGGCAACAAGCTGACGATTGAGTTCGACCGGGCCGGACAGAAGCGGGTCTTGGACGGGTTCGTCGAGCGCGTCTGACCTCGCGTCAGTATGACGCGAAGTTTACCCGAGCATCCGCATCCTTCCGAGCCCGAGAATATCGTTGATCAGGGCAATGCCCATTCCCGCCGCGACGATTCCCAATCCGATCAGAAAGAGCCGGCGAGACCGGTCATATTTGGCGGCAAACAGGGAGTCCCGCGCCAGCAGATCGGCAAAGACTTTCACCTGGACGGCGATGCCCACGGTCAGGAACAGCATCGGCAGAATATCGATGCTGGTCCAGTCATTAGGATTGGAAACCCAGACACTGAGGAAATTGAGCGAGAAACCAAGGATGATCCCGGCCGCCGTCAGCGACCCGTTGCGAAACGTCGCGTCGATCTTTTCGTCGAGATCCGGCTCTGGCATGGCTTCGCTTCCGTCTTGCTTCTGAGGGTAAGAAAGGCAGAAATCATCACCCGGAGCAAGGTCGACCTGAAGTCGCCCCTCGCGGAAAGCAGACGAAATGCCGCAGCCGCGCAAACCCGAGCACTCCGCCCATAGCTCCTCCACGTGCTCCATTACGGCAATTTCGGGCCAACACCGGCATGGATTTAATCGCGCCCAGACAAACCGACCGCCAAAAAAAGCCAATAAATCCAATGAAAAACTTTGGTAACCGAAAAGGTTAACGTGCGTTGCCTCACATCGTCAATCGCACTTCCGCCCTGTCAAAACGTCGCTTTGACGCCTTTCGCAAATCAGCTTAGCCCAGAGGCTGCCCGCCCATGAAAGGCGGGCTTCACGACGAACTTTTCAAAGGAGGTTCCAGTGACCAGTGTTTCATCTCTCGGCAGCACCTTAACTCAATATCAGTCTCCGCTTTCCAGTCTGGACAAGAATGGCGACGGCGTCATTTCGGCGGACGAGTTGGCCGCCGCCTCGCAGTCCTCGACTTCGGCCACGGCGTCGACCGACAGCGACGACAGCAGCACCGATATCGTCAAGAAGATTACCGCCGACATCCTGTCGCTGATGCTGTCCATGCAGAAGACCGACGGCAGTGACGATCAGGGCGACGGCGGCGATCAGAGCGAGGGCGCTTCCAAGGGTGTCTTCGCCGCAATGGATACGAATGGCGACGGCAAGTTGACCGAGTCTGAATTTCTTGCCGCCGATCCGAACAGCATCAAGACTTCAGGCGACAGCGATCCGCTCCTGACCAAAGTGCTGAGCGACATGCAGACGGCCCTTCAGGCCTACCGCAATACCTACGGCGCTTCCGCCGCAGCAGGTGATTCTGCAGCCGACAACGTGGCGGCGGCCTAGCCGGGAGATCCGGGCTCTGCCGGGGGAGCCTCGATCCATCGATGCCGCACAAAAGCGTCCTACGCGGCAATTGCCGCCGTCGCGGGCTGTGTCCGCGATGCGGAAATCATGCACGCGCCTTCCCCTCCGTTCGATTTCAACACGAATTAGAGCATTCTGTTTCGACGACTTACTACCGCTAGTGCCAGATTTAACACTTGCGCGTCCGCGTCTGGAAATCCACTAGTTGATCCATTCAGTGTGCTTGGCGTCTTACACTGCAATAAAGCGAAGGGATTGGCCTTGATGAAAGCGCTGCTGCTCGTCGATATTCAGAACGGCTTCTGTCCGGGCGGCAATCTGCCGGTGCCGGAGGGCGACAAGGTGGTTCCCGTCGCAAACAGACTGATCGACAGCGGCAAATACGATCTGATCGTCGCCTCGCAGGACTGGCATCCGCCGGGCCACGGCAGCTTCGCCTCCGCCCATCCCGGTGCCGCCCCCTTCGAGATGGGAGAACTGTCGGGCAAGCCGCAGATGATGTGGCCCGACCACTGCATGCAGGGTACGCTCGATGCCGAACTGCACCCCGAGCTCAAATCCGAAGAGATCGACCTGATTCAGCAGAAGGGCGAGGATCCTGATATCGACAGCTATTCGGCCTTCCGCGACAATGACCGCGATGCCTCGACCGGCCTTTCCGATTTCCTTGAGGATCAGGGGGTCACCGACCTCGACGTCTGCGGGCTGGCGACCGACTATTGCGTCAAGTTCTCCGCGCTCGACGCGCTGGAGATGATGCCGGGTGTCCGCGTCCGCTTCATCGAGGATGCAAGCCGCGGCATCACGCCCGAAGGCGTCGCCGCCGCCATCGAGGAGATGCGGGCGCATGGCATCGCGATCGTCGACAGCACCAAGATCCTGGCCGGCTAGTTCAGCTCGGATACCGCCCGAAAAACCGCGTCGGATGTCGGATCGGGGCAAGCCAATCCGTCCTTGGCTCTGAACACACCAACAATGGGAGTCGAGAGATGAGAAAGCTTGTTGCTGCAGCCTTCGTCAGTTTGGACGGTGTCATGCAGGCGCCGGGCGGGCCGCGGGAGGATCCGACCGGCGGCTTCACGCAGGGCGGCTGGACCGTTAACTATTGGGACGAGCCGATGGGCCAGTTCATGGGCGGGATCTTTACCGATCCCTTCGAACTGGTGCTCGGCCGCAAGACCTACGAAATCTTCGCCGCGCACTGGCCCTTCGTAGGGAAAGACGATCCGATTGGCAAGGTCTTCAACGCCGTGACCAAATATGTCGCGACCACTTCCACGCAGCCGCTCACCTGGGCAAATTCCGTCGCTCTGCGCGGCGATGCAGCTGCCGAAATCGCCCGGTTGAAGCAGCAGGATGGCCCCGCCCTCCTGACACAGGGCAGCAGCGGCCTGTTGCAGACCCTATTGGCGCATGACCTGATCGACGAGCTCCGGCTTCTGACTTTCCCGCTCGTGCTTGGCCCGGGCAAACGCCTGTTCGGTCAAGGCGCCAAGCCGGAGGCGCTGAAGCTCACCGCCAACACGATATCGACGACAGGCGTGATCATGAGCGTCTACGAGCGTGCCGGCGCAATCAAGACAGGCACATTCGAGCTGGCGCAGCCCTCGGAGGCTGAGATCGAACGCCGGGAGCGAATGAAGCGCGAAGGCTGAACGCGCCTCCACGGTTGCGGGGCCGCGAGCGCCGTCCCGTCCCGCTTATAGGCTCCTGCCCTTCTTCTTCTGGTCGCGCTCCAGTCGCGGCACCACTCCCGAAGGTATTGCCGCCGCGATCGGCGAGATGCCGGCGCATGGCATCACAATGATCAAATGCGTGGGCGTGTTGTGCGAATAAGCTGCTGGCTGGCATCTTATTTCAGCACGTAGACGTCGAACGTCTCATCGCTTCCGGCAACCGTGCCGAAGCGCTTGATGAGGTTTGTCGCGCTCTGGAATGCAGAAATGTCTTCCGGCGTCAGAGACAATCGCCAAACGTAGCTTTCACGCAGGGAGACGGGCGCAGTAATCTGATCAAGCCGCTGCGAAAGAAGAATGACGACCGGCACATGTTCACTCTGCTGCAATCGATGTGCCGTTTGCAGAATATCGGCAAGGCTGAGCGAAAGCCGGGCGTTGCGGGTATATCGCACGATGGCGCCGAACCGCTCCTCCCGCAGAAGATAGGTGCGGTTGGGGACGTAATAGGGCAAGGCTTCCACCAGGTAGTCGGGATCCGCCATAATGACCGCATCCTTGAGATCGGCGCGCGATTGAATGAACGCACCGAGATCCTTGCTTCGGCTCAGGGGTATTTCGGCGATGAAGGCCTGATTGATCTTTTCGATACCGGACACGACCTGTAGCGCCAGCAATATCAGGAAGCAGAGACGTCCGAACTTTACGAAGCCGCCGGCAGCCTCGATGCCGGCAGCGCGCGTCCGCTCGCGCTGAGTATGTGTGGTCAAGGCGGTGATCGCGATCATGAAAACCAGCCAGAGCGCCTGATGTCTGTATCCACCGGGATAGACAAGCGTAAAAAGCAGCGAAAGCCCTACGAGAACCAGTCCGGCTGCGATCATCGCCGGCCGCCGGTGCGCCAGCGCCAGCAGGCTGCCATAGATGAGCACGGACATCAACGCTGCGAAAATCCGGGAGGCCAGCGGATATGCCACGACCAGTTCAAGGACGCTGTTGGGATAGAATTCCATAAATTGGGAACTGGGCGCGGCGAGTGCACCAAGGGCAAGCAAAGCGAAATTCTTGCCACTGAGATCGTTCTGCCCCGTATCGTTGAAGGTCGGATAGACTGTTACGAAACATAGAACAATTCCAACCGCAGCAATGGCAGCGGCTGTCGCAAAGGCCCGATATTCTGTCACAGCAGGCCTTGGCCGCGCCAGAATTAAGTCGAAAAACCAATAGGCGAGGAAGCCGCCGACGAGGACGACCGAATGGACGTTGGTATTTGCCTGCAAGGCAAACAATAGGCCGAGCAATAGCCCGTTGCGTGTTCCTTTCTCCCAACTCAGGACGATAAGGAAAATCACCAGCATGCTGATGCCGTAATTTCGCGACATCGCGGCATAATCGTAAACCGAAAAGCTGCTGAACAGCGACAGCAGCATGATGGAAAGCGGCAGTTTCAGCCTGAAAACAAGAAGATAGGCCGCGGTCGCTGCAATCGTCAGTGCGACGATCTTTAGGACGACAGGTGAGCCGACCAGAACATAGGCGGCGCGCAGCAGGATATACCAGAGAGCAGGATGACCCTCGCCATGCATCTGGCGAAGCATATCGATGAAATTATCCCCCTGGAGGGCGAGTGACAAAGCACGAACTTCGTCACGCCAGACCGTTTCGAACCAGCAAAGCGCAGACGCCAACGCAAGCCAGACCATAAAGATCAACGCCTTGCCAAGCTTGGCGGATCGAGGTTCATCGATAGCAGAGACAATCACGGCCAAATAACACGCAACCCGGTGAGCGAAAGCGTCACGACCATATCGGCGCAGAAATAATTTGGCGTTAAGTGAAGGCCATCTTTTGATTTCAGGGGCGCTGAAGCATGTCGCGCAAACTGGGCAGCGGTTTAAACGCGACAAGCGAATCTGAAAGATCGTGGCGCGCTTTAGAATTTTTCCTCCCTCTCAAGAAGATGGATGTCTTCGGCTAGGTCTTCCATTCTCTGCAACAAGGCGGCCTGGGCATCTCTTAGCCCTCGATTGTAGAAGTACGGCCCTATCTCCTCGGCGAAGAAGTCAAGCAGGAATTCAGCCGGCAATGCACCGATGGGATCGAGTTCCCGGTCGAAATAAGCGCGGATGCGCGAAACGATCTCAGCCTTTTCTTCCTTCGAAAACTCGATCTTCTTCATGTTTGCCTCTTTACCGAATGCGATCAGGACTTTGATGGTTCAGCAAAATCGATTGGTCAATCAATGAAATTCAATTGCCGTTGCAAGCCGTAGACCATAAGGGGAAACCTGAATTCCAACAGGAAAGATCGCATGAATCGCGCCGACTTTGTTGAAGGTTTGCGAGGCGGCTCCGCCGTTGCGCTGGCATCGGCGCCGTTTGGCGCGCTCTTCGGAGCGCTTGCGGTCGAAAATGGCATGTCGCTCTCCGAAGCCGCCTTCATGAGCGCCACCGTCTATGCCGGCGCCAGCCAGATGGTCGGCATCGAACTCTTCGGTCACAATGTCCACGCCTGGCTGATCGTACTGTCGATCCTCGCCGTCAATTTCCGCCACGTGCTCTATTCGGCGGCGCTGGCGCGCTACATCGGCCATTTCACGCCGGTGCAGAAATTCTTTACCTTTTTCCTGCTCGTCGATCCGCAATTCGCCGAAGCGGTAAAGCGCGCTGAGACCGGCCGGCAACTCACCTTCGCCTGGTATTTCGGCTTTGCCATCATCATCTACATTCCCTGGGTGCTGATCAGCGTCGCCGGCGGCATGCTCGGCGGCTTCATCGGCGATCCCAAGGCCATCGGCCTCGACATCCTGCTGCCGGCCTATTTCCTCGGCATCGTCCTCGGCTTCCGCAAGCGAGACAATTTCCTGCCTGTGGCGCTCGTCAGCGCAGTGGCTTCCGTGTTCGCCTACCGTTACGTCGGCTCGCCCTGGCATGTCAGCCTCGGTGCTGCCGCCGGCATCGTGCTCGCCGCCGTGCTGCCTTTGCCGCCGCAACAGCCAGATCTCGAAGCCGACGCCCTTCAATCCGAAGTGCACGAGGTCTGAGCCATGGAATTCGATCTACACATGGCGCTCGTTATCCTCGCCGCAGCCGCCGCCACCTTCGCCACCCGCATCGGCGGCTATATCCTCATCACCCGAATGAAGAGCATCCCCCCGCGCATGGAGGCGGCGCTGAATGCCGTGCCGGCCGCCGTGCTGACGACGCTGGTTGCCCCCGCTTTCTTCATCGGCGGCTGGGAATCGAAGCTGGCGCTGATCGTCGCCCTCTTCATCGGCCTGCGCTTCAGCCATACATGGATGCTGGTCGCCGCCTGGATCGTCGTGATGACCTGGCGCCACACGATCGGCGTCTGAGCACCGGCCCGAAAGCCGGCGCAGAAATTCAAGGCATTGCAGCGTCGCCGACGCCGTAATACCGCTTTCTCAATATTCCAGCGGCAGCGTCGCGTTTTCGAGCCACGCCCTGACATCGTGATCGTGGATGAGCGGCATCAGCGCCTCGCATGTGCGGCGATGATAGTCGTTGAACCAGTGCAGCTCGTCGTGGGTCAGAAGCTCGGGAATGACGAGACTGCGGTCGATCGGGCAGAAAGTCAGCGTCTCGAATCCGAGCATCGGCGCATCGCCGCCCTCGATCTCCTCGGCCCCGCGCACATAGATCAGGTTCTCGATGCGGATGCCGAAGCTGCCGGGCCGGTAATAGCCCGGCTCGTTCGAAAGGATCATGCCGGGCAGCAGTTCCTGTGTCGACAGCCTGGAGATGCGCTGCGGCCCCTCATGCACCGAGAGATAGGAGCCGACGCCGTGGCCTGTGCCGTGAGCGAAATCGGCGCCGGCCCGCCACAGTGCGATGCGCGCCAGCGGATCGAGATCGCAGCCGCGCGTGCCCTTCGGGAAACGCGCGGTGCTGATCTCTATCATCCCCTTCAGCACCAGCGTGAAGAAGCGCCGATGCTCTTCCGAAACTCTGCCGATGCCGACGGTGCGGGTGATGTCGGTCGTACCGTTGATATATTGCGCGCCGGAATCGATCAAAAAGAGTTCGCCGGCCTCGATCATCCGGTTGGTCTCGGTCGTCACGCGGTAATGCATGATCGCCGCATGTTCGCCGGCGCCCGAAATCGTGTCGAAGGAAATGTCCTTCAGCGGGTTCTGCACGCTCTGGCCGACGCGGGCGCGCGCCGCTTCGAGATGCTCGGCGGCCGTGATCTCGCTCACCGTGCCGGGCTTGGTCTGCGACAGCCAATAGAGGAATTCCACCATCGCCGCACCGTCCTGCAGATGCGCGGCGGCCGAGCCGTTGATCTCGACGTCGTTCTTCACCGCACGCGGCAGCTTGGCGGGATCGGCGCCCTCCACCACTTCGCCGCCCGCCTTGCGGATGATCTCGGCCAACGCATAGGCGGCGATGTCAGGGTCGATCAGCACGCGGCCGCCATCCCTGGAAACGGCGGCGAGCTTTTCTTCCAGCACCGATGGTGGCAACTGGGTGCAAATCTGCGCGAGATAGGCCTCCGGCTCGATGCCGGTCTTGCGCTTGTCGAGGAAGATCTCGGCCCGCCCGTCGGCATGGATGATGGCACGCGCCAGCGGATGCGGCGTATGCGGCACGTCGGCGCCGCGGATATTGAAGGTCCAGGCGACCGAAGAGGGATCGGCGATCAGCACCGCCGCAAGGTTCTTCTTCGAAAGATCAGCGGCGATCGTCGCGATCTTCTCTCTCGCCAGCACGCCGGCCTGCGCCACGTTCTGGATGTTGACCGCGCCGAGCGGCTCGGCCGGTCGGTCAGCCCAAAGCCTGTCGAGCGGATTGTGCGGCAGGAATATCAGCGTTCCGCCGATCTGCGACAGCGCTTTTTCCAGACGGCGCACCTCAGCCCCTGCGTGCAGCCAGGGGTCAATGCCGAGCCGCAGCCCCTTGGCTCCGTTTCCGGCAAGCCAGAGATGTGGCGGCTCGTTGACGAGATCGCCGCCCGAAAAGACCGAACCGTCGACCTGTTCGGCAAGCTGCGTCACATAGCGTCCGTCGACGAAGACGATCGCCTGCGTGCGCAGAATCAGCGCAATGCCGGCCGAGCCGGTAAAGCCCGTCAGCCATGCCAAGCGCTCTGAACATGCGGGAACATATTCGCCGTTGAATTCATCGGCGCGCGGCACGAGGAAGGCGTCGATGCCGAGCGAATCGAAACCGGCGCGCAGCGCCGATACACGATCCCTGCCGAATTGCGGCGTGGAGGTAACCTCGAAAGACTGGAACATGCTGGAAACCCGAATGATTGAGACGAATCCGGTTAATGGAATGCCGGCCATGTTAGCGAAATTTCAACCGATGGGGAGAAAAAGCGACCAAACGAGTCGAAACCCCTGGGGCCGCTCAACATTTTGACGGAACTGTGACGCCAAAAGTTAATTTGGCACGCTTTATGCATTGGCCGCATGGCTCCCATGAGCAAAACCCTCTGCCTCCGCATTTCAGAATAGCTATATAGGCGTCATCGAACGGTTCGCGATGAACCTGTAAACAAAGGAATTCTTGAAATGACCGCCTCTCTGTCGCGCTTCGCATATAGCAGCCCGGTGCAGGCTGGCGAACGCCAGACCGTGCGTCACGTAATCGGCGCCCGCCGCCCGCAGAACGAGGACAGCCTCAAGCTGCTCGGCGCCGGCCAGCGGGCCACGCGCCACAAGGGCGCCCTCAGCTACGCGTTCTAAGCCTGAAAGCCAGTCCGTCTCCTCCCTCCCGGACCGGCCTATTGGAATGCAGTAGAGCCCGCTTGAGCGCTCCTCCCCTTGAGCTCGCGGGCGTTGACCGGATAGACCGGTCCAAGGCGGTGCCATCGGCACCGCCTTTTTTGTTGTCTTCAACAAGGTGACGGAGCGGCTCCGTTTCGATAAGGCGGTGCGGCACCCGCCACCGCCCTCATCCCTGTGCTTGTCACAGGGATCTAGTGCGCCCAAGTCCTTGGGCGCGGGAAACTCTCTTCAAGCTCGTATGGAGTTATTCACCGCGCAGACGCGCGGTGGCTGGATCCCTGTGACGGGCACAGGGATGAGGGTGGGGACGAGGCGCGTTGCCTTAAGCATGGCATGCGTTTGCAGGAGCAATCACCTGCTCACAGCCTTGAAAAATCAAGGCCGATCGAGATGAATAGTCACCCAGCCATTGCGCCAGATGGTTCTGACATGGCGAAGCCTCGCGCCACTATAGGCGGCAATCACCTTCCAGCGTTGCCCGGCAAGGATGCCGGAGAGAATAACTGATCCGCCAGGCGCAAGATGCGTCGCAAGCTTCGGCGCCATGCGGATCAGCGGCCGCGCGAGAATATTGGCGATGATGAGATCGAAGGGACCCTGCTCTGAAAAGGCCGTCGAATGAAAGCCCGGTGCGGTCCTGGTGACGATGCCCGAGGCGATGCCGTTGCGGCGCACGTTCTCGGCCGCCACCTTCGTCGCGATCGGATCGATGTCGGTCGCAAGCACCGGTATGTTCCTGAGCTTGCGCACCGCAATCGCCAGTACGCCGCTGCCGGTGCCGAGATCGAGCGCGTTGCGGACCAGGCGCGAGCGCACCACGGCATCGATCACCTCAAGGCAGCCGGCCGTCGTTCCGTGATGGCCAGTGCCGAAGGCCTGGCCGGCATCGATCTCGATGGCAATGTCGCCGGGGCGGATCTTATTGCGGTCATGCGAGCCATGCACCAGGAAACGCCCTGCCCTGACGGGCTTCAGTCCCTCCAGCGATTTCACCACCCAGTCGATTTCGGGGATGACTTCCCGTTCCAGCTGGGCCTCGGGGAAAGAGGCCTTCAATGCGTCCTCGACCCGGGATTGCACCTCAGTCTCGTCCTCGGCCATCATATAGATCGAGGCTTCCCAGATATCCTTCTTCTCATCGATCTCGGTGGTGCCGATGGCAAAGTCTTCTTCACCGAAGACCGTGCTCAGAAGGTCGAGGATCTCTTCGGCCTTGCTTTCGGTCGTAGTCACGTAAAGGCGGATTTCACTCACGATAGGCGGTCTTTCCCGTTTCCGTTGCCCGCCATCGGTCGAGCCAACGCCCCATCACGCTGAAACCATCACCCCTTGTTGACGAGATTCTCTAGCTTCTTTACCGCCGTGTCCGGGTTTTCGCCATAGGCGATTGTTCCGGAAAACCGCCCGGCCGAATCAAGCAGGAAGACCGAGGCGGTGTGATCCATCGTATAGTCGCCATTCGGATCCTTCTCGTCGACCGGCACCTTCTTGGCGTAGACGCGGAACCCCTTGATAACCTCGGCGATCTTGTCAGGCGCGCCGGAAATGCCGGTGATGCGCTTGGAAACGTTGGAGACGTATTCGTTCATGATCTCAGGCGTGTCGCGCTCCGGATCGACGGTCACGAAATAGGCCTGCAGCTTGTCGCCCTTCGGATCGACCTTCTCCATCCAGCCGTTCAGCTCGAAAAGCGTCGTCGGGCAGACTTCCGGGCAATGGGTGAAGCCGAAAAACAGCGCCGTCGGCTTGCCGCGCAGCGCCTGCTCGGTGATCGGCTGTCCGTTCTGGGAGA
This sequence comes from Rhizobium sp. SRDI943, assembly GCF_057653695.1. NCBI lineage: Bacteria > Pseudomonadati > Pseudomonadota > Alphaproteobacteria > Hyphomicrobiales > Rhizobiaceae > Rhizobium > Rhizobium sp. SRDI943. The sequence goes on from NZ_CM172787.1 coordinate 2,851,746, forward strand.
CCAGGGTGAAGGGTACGCCGAAGGGCGGTTCGGCCACCACATCCTTCGACTTCGTCAGGTTGAGCGTAAACGCTCCGAGAAACCCGGCAAGTATCAGGACACCGACCCAAACGGCGATGCGGAATGTCTTCATTGGCATGATCCTCAATCCAGGCGGATGTGCCGCCCGCCCCTGCTGGCGTGATTATAGCCTCGACCGAAGGCGCGCAATTCAAGAATATGTTTTCGAACCCGTGTTGAATTGTCTCACCGGTAGAAACTGCCACGGCAACGAAATCCGCCCTCAGGAATCTGCACGGATCAAAAATGCATGTGTTTGAATAGCTTACCTCTGGAGAGACGGCCAATCCGAAAATACATATCGTTAGGAAAGACTTAAGCCGTCACATCTATATTTAACGGCGGTTCTACATCGCCTCTCCCGCTGGGGACAACTGGGAAGAATTCTGACCATGAACAACAATAACGCCATCAAGCAGTCGGGCGCTTATCTCGAAATCGTTTCGTTCCACCTGGGCGATCAGGAATTCTGCATCGACATCATGGCCATCCGCGAAATCCGCGGCTGGGCACCAGTGACGCCAATGCCGCACACCCCGCCCTACGTCTTGGGTCTCATCAACCTGCGCGGCGCCGTGATCCCCGTTATCGACATGGCCTGCCGCCTCGGCATGAAGATGACCGAGCCCTCCGAGCGCTCGGCGATCATCGTCACCGACATCGCCGGCAAGCTGGTCGGCCTGCTGGTCGAGCAGGTTTCCGACATGATGACCATCAAGAGCGAAGACCTTCAGCCGCCGCCGGAAATCATCCCGGAAGCCCAGCGCGCTTTCTGCCGCGGCATCGTCGCGCTCGAAAAGACCATGGTCTGCTTCCTGAACCTCGACACGGTCATTGCCGACGAGTTGACGCAGGCCGCCTGAGGGCTATCCATTTCTGGAATTCGAAGGCCCGGCTCGTCCGGGCCTTTTTGATTTTGCAATGAGCGAAAAAGGGAGGCGCCGCTCTTTCCAAAATCTCACCGCAGAAACCCTATTGCGGCTTCCCGTTCTTCCAGGTCACGCTTTGCCCATAGAGCGGAATGGTCGAGATCGACATCTTCGCCGAGCCGTCGGTCAGTTCGCGCGAATGAGCGAGATAGATCAGCGTGTCGTTCGTCTTGTCGTAGATGCGGTTGACGACCAGAGTCTTCCAGATCAGCGACATGCCCTGGCGAAACACCTCGCTGCCATCCTTGGACAGGTCGATATTGCCGATCTCGATCGGCCCGGTCTGCCGGCAGGCAATGGAGTTGTTGGACGGGTCCTCGAACCAGTTACCGTTCTTGAGCCGGTCGATCAGGCTGCGGTCGAAATAGGTGACGTGGCAGGTAACGCCCTTGACCTCAGGGTCGGAGACCGCCTCGACGATGATGTCGTTGCCGATCCAGTCGACCCCAACCTTGCCGACGACTTCGGCCGAGGCAGCACCTGTGGAAAGGGCGGCGAAAGAGAAGGCGGCGAGGAGAAGATTGCGCAGTCTGGACATGGCGGCTCCCTGAATAACCCGCATTCTAGATAAGCACGCACCCATGCTTTGCAAGAAAACGGCGTTTGCGGAAAAGGGGTCAGCCTTTTCGGCAGGTGCAGGGCTCATAGGCCTGCGCCGTCAGCCGACCTGGCTTCATGCCGATCAACGACGGTATGGCGTGGACGGCATGGGCCTTGACCGCCCTTGCCATCTCGATGGCGGCCGCTGCGCAGACGGCGGCATCTTCAGCGGCGTTGTGGTGCACGAAACGCAGGCCGAGATGCTCGGCGATCAGGTTCAGCCGGTGCGAGAGGAAATGCGGCCAGATCCGCTGCGCCATCTTCAGGCTGCAGAGATAGGTAAGCTCCGGATAGGATTGCCGGTAGAGATCGAGGCTCGCCCGCCAGACGCTGAAATCGAAGGCGGCATTGTGCGCGATCATCGTCGCGCCGCTGATATCCTCGTGAAACTCGTCCATCACCTCGGGAAACTCGGGCGCATCCTCGACATGCTCCGGCCGGATGCCGTGGATTGCGATGTTCATCCCGGAAAAGCGCATCTCTCGCGGCCGGATCAGCCGCTCCTCGACGCGCGTCACCCTGCCGCCCTCGATCCAGGCAAGGCCGACGGAACAGGCGCTGCCGCGCTGCTCGTTCGCCGTCTCGAAGTCAATCGCGATGGTCTTCAAAATCAGCAACCCGAATCGTTTCTTCGGGAACAGGAATACCGCCCCGCTTCCGGCCGCGCAAATTCGACACGACGCCCGATTGACTTTTTAACCCGCATATCGAAACTTGTTGCCATGATCGGTTTCCTAACCATGGCAGCGCTTATCCATCACGCCACGACCTTTGAAGGGTACGCGGGAGCGATGGCGCGTTAGCAGCGATCCGATCATCATCCCGAAACCCTGCCGAGGCGAGCAGGGTTTTCGGAAACCGGCTCTCCTCCCGACACCGATGGAGAGCATGAATGTCCGAAAACGAAGAGAATGAACCTCGTGGCCGAGCGCGCCTGGCGGATGGCGTCCTTGTGCGCGCCGTCCGCCTGTCCGATGCGGAGGAGATCACCGATCTCATAAATCTGCCGGGCTACCGGGCCGGCACCTTGCGGCCGCCCTACCAGCGGGTCGAGGAAGTTCGCAAACACATGGAAAATCCGTCGCCCGGCGCGCTCAACCTCGTCGTCACCCAGGACGGCAAAATCGTCGGCAATAGCGGCCTCAACCGTCTTTCCGGCCGCAGGCAGCACGTCGCCAGCATAGGCATGGGTGTGCATGACGACTTCACCGGCCGCGGCTTCGGACGGATCTTGCTCGGAGCAATGGTCGATGCTGCCGACGACTGGCTCGATATCAAACGGCTGGAACTGACCGTCTACACCGATAACGATGTCGCCATCGGCCTCTACCAGAAATTCGGCTTCGAGCAGGAAGGCCTGCTGAAGGCCTTCGGATATCGCGCCGGTCAATATGTCGATGCCTATACGATGGCGCGGCTCAGGCTTTGAGCAAACGGGCTGGCGGCTTGCCGTCAGCCCCTCACCCGCTAATCAGCGCCAGCCACTCGTCCTCGTCCATCGTCTGCACGCCGAACTCACGCGCCTTGTCGAGCTTGGAGCCGGCGCCGGGGCCGGCGACGACGATGTCGGTCTTCTTGGAGACTGATCCCGCCACCTTGGCGCCGAGACTTTCCGCCCTCGCCTTCGCCTCGTCGCGGGTGAACTTTTCAAGCGAGCCGGTGAAAACCACGGTCTTGCCGGCGACCGGGCTGCCTGCCGTCTTCGGTTGTTCGGCCTCCTCGGGCGTCACTTCCTCAATAAGCCGGGTGATCACCTCGACATTGCGCGGCTCCTTGTAGAATTCGACGATGGCCCGCGCCACGACCTCGCCGATACCCTCGATGGCGTTGAGATCATTCCAGGCGTCACCGGAAAGCGCCTCGGCCTCGCGCATTGCGGTTTCAAAGGCCGCATAGGTGCCGTAGGAGCGCGCCAAGAGCTTCGCTGTGGTCTCGCCGACATGACGGATGCCGAGCGCGTAGATGAAGCGGTGGAGCGCAATGCTGCGCCGTTCGGTGATCGCCGCATAGAGCTTGCCGACGCTGACCTTGCCGAAGCCGTCGATATTCTCTAGCTTGGTCAGCGATTGCTGCTGACGCTTCTCCAGCGTGAAGATATCGGGCGCAGTGCGGATCTGCAGCGACGCGTCCTCGTTTTCGAAAAAGAAGTCGATCTGCTTCGAGCCGAGCCCTTCAATATCGAAAGCGTTGCGCGAAACGAAGTGCTTCAAATGCTCCGTCGCCTGCGCCCTGCAGATGAAGCCGCCGGTGCAGCGGGTGACCGAATCGAGCTTGCCGGTCTTCTCATGTCTTTCACGCACGGCATGCGACCCGCAGACCGGGCAGGTCTTCGGAAATTCATAGGGCCTGGCCTCGGCCGAGCGCTTCTCCATGACGACGTCGAGCACCTGCGGAATCACATCGCCGGCGCGCTGCACAATGACGGTATCGCCAATGCGGATATCGTGCTCGTCGTCGCGGATGCGCTCGCCGCTATTGCCGATGCCCCTGATGTAATCCGCGTTGTGTAGCGTCGCATTGGTGACGACCACGCCACCGACGGTGATCGGCCTCAATCGCGCGACAGGGGTCAAGGCGCCGGTGCGGCCGACTTGAATGTCGATATTCTCGACGATAGTGAAAGCCTGTTCGGCAGGGAACTTGTGCGCCGTCGCCCAGCGTGGTGAACGCGAGCGGAAACCGAGACGGGCCTGCAACTCGAGACTGTCGACCTTATAGACGACGCCGTCGATGTCGTAGTCGAGATCCGGGCGCTCAAGGCCGATCTCGTCATAATGGGTCAGGATGTCGGCGACCGAGTTCAATCGTTTCACCAGCGGATTGACCGGAAAACCCCAGTCCTTGAAGGTCTGCACCATCCCAAATTGCGTATCGGCCGGCATTTCCGACATCTCGCCCCAGGCGTAGGCGAAGAATTTCAGCTTGCGGCTCGCCGTCACCTTGGCGTCGAGCTGGCGCAGCGATCCGGCAGCCGTATTGCGCGGATTGACATAGGTCTGCTTACCCTCCGCCTCCATCTGCCGGTTCAGCGCCAGGAAGTCGCTCTTGGCCATGTAGACCTCACCGCGGATCTCGACGACAGCGGGCACGCCTTTCGGCAGCTCGTTGGGGATCTCGGCGATGGTCCGGATGTTGGCAGTGACATTCTCCCCCGTCGTGCCGTCGCCACGCGTTGCAGCGGTCACCAGCCTGCCGTTTTCATAACGGATCGACATCGAGAGACCGTCGATCTTCGGCTCGGCGGTAAAGGCGATCGACTGGTCCGGCAGCCGGCCGAGGAAACGATAGACGCCGGCGACAAAATCCTGCACGTCCTCCTGCGAGAAGGTGTTGTCGAGCGACAACATCGGCCGCGCGTGGACGACAGGCGAAAAAGTGACGGAGGGCGCCGCACCGACATGCCGCGATGGGCTGTCTTCGCGGATCAACTCGGGAAAGCGCACTTCCAGCGCATCGTTGCGGCGCTTCAGCGCGTCGTAATCGGCATCCGAAATCTCCGGCCGGTCCTTGCCGTGATAGAGCGCATCGTGATGTGCGATCTCCTTTGCCAGCCGTTCGAGCTCGGCGGCAGCCTCTTCGATCGTCAACGTATCGACGGCGGAACTTTCGGTGGACATGGAACATCACTCCAGAGAATCTGCATTGTTTTTTAGAGCAAAATTTCCGGATGAAAAGAGAGGCCGCGTATCCGCCATCGGGATGATCGGCCTGCTCAGCTCTCCTCCCTCATTCCTGTGCCTGTCACAGGAATCCAGCCACGGCGCCTCTGCGCCGTGAATGACACTCTCTTTCAGAGAAGAAGAATCTCCCGCGCCCAAGGACTTAGGCGCTGGATCCCTGTGACGAGCACAGGGATGAGGGAGATTGAGGTGAGCTTTCGCACCGACTTTCATGCCGTGGAATCCTTGTCACCGCCCTATCCGGCTATTCCCAATCGTTCGCATTGCGCAGCCGGATACCACTGACATGCAGGCTCGTGCCCCAGAGCCCTTTCAGCGGCGTCAGCGTGTCCACCACCCTGAGATCCACCTTGCGCGGGGCAAACTCCCGGTCGAGCTGTGACATGGCGGCATGCTCTATCGGCACCACTCTCTTTCGGGCCACCCACATGCCAGCATCACCCAGATCCTCGAAGCCCTCGGCTGGCATCTCGTAACGATGGATCGTCTCCGCTTCGAGCCTTTCCAGCCAACGGCGCTCGACGTAGGCGACGGCGCGCCAGTCGCCGAGCCAGTGCCGGCGTTCGGCCTCCGGCGTATCGGCCGCCGCCCAGAGCAGGATGCGGGGACAATCGCGCGGAAAGAGATACAGGAAATCATGATGGGCATCGATTGCCCAGACGAGCGGACCGTTCAGCCATTCTCGGCCGGGCGCACGAGCAGAGGGGACGCGAACCGGGCGTGGCTCGAACGCCGCGATCCCGGAATCGTCGCTGAAATGGAAAAGTCGCATGGCTTGAGCTCGCCGCCGATCGAGAAGCTTCAGCGCATATCGCGCCACGGGATGATTGTCATCCCGCCGGCCTAAGCGGAAAGAGCGTCGGAAGAAAAATCAGCCGTTGCCGGCCAGCAGCCGCTTCGCCGCCGCCCGCGCCTCTTCGGTAACGGAAGCCCCGGCCAGCATACGGGCGATCTCCTCGGTGCGATCCTTCTGCGCCATCGTCGCGACGCGGGTGGCAATCTTTTCCGAACCGTCGGCCGACGGTCCCTTGGAAATCAAGAGATGCGTCGCCGCCCGCGCCGCGACCTGCGGCGCATGCGTGACCGACAACACCTGCACCCGCTCCGACAGCCGCTTCAGCCGCTGACCGATCGCATCGGCCACCGCGCCGCCGACGCCGGTATCGATTTCGTCGAAGACGAGCGTCGGGGCCGATCCGCGATCGGCGAGCGCCACTTTCAGCGCCAGCAGGAAACGCGACAGTTCGCCGCCCGAGGCGACCTTCATGATCGAGCCCGGTCGCGTGCCCGGATTGGTCTGAACATGGAATTCGACGACGTCGATGCCTTCGGCCAGCGCCTCGCCCGCATCCGTGGTGATCTCGACCATGAAACGGGCGCGTTCGAGTTTCAGCGCCGGCAGCTCAGCCATGACGGCCCCAGCCAGTGCGGTGCCGGCATGATGGCGCTTGTCGGACAGCGAGCGCGCCGCCGCATCGTAATTTTCCCGCGCCAGGCCGACCTCGGCGTCGAGCCGAGCAAGCCGCTCCTCGCCCGCGTCGAGATCGGCAAGATCGGCGATCATGCGCACGGCAAGTGCCGGCAGCTCGGTGACGGGCACGGAATATTTGCGCGAGGCGGCCCTGAGCGCGAAAAGCCGCTCCTCCACCCGCTCCAGCTCTCTTGGATCGTATTCGGTCTTGCGCAGTGCCGCCTCGACTTCCATCTGCGCGTTGGAAAGCTGGTCCAGCGCGGCATCGAGCAGCGTCACGGTGTCTTCGAGCAGCCCCGGCGCCTCATGGCTCTTGCGCTCCAGCCGGCGCACCAGCGAGGCGATATGGGGCACGGGCGAGGCATTGCCGTTCAAGAATTCGGACGCCTCGGCGATATCGCCGGCGATTCGCTCGGCCTTCATCATCTTCTGCCGGCGATCGGCGAGTTCTTCCTCCTCGCCATCCTGCGGCGAGAGCTTCTCGAGCTCTTCGACCGACGAGCGCAGGTAGTCGGCTTCGCGCGCCGCGCTTTCCACCTTCTCCCGGTGGTTCTTCAGCGTCCGCTCGCTGTCGCGCCACAGGCGATAGAGCCGGGAGACTTCCGAAACCTCGTCGGTGAGGCCGGCAAAGGCATCGAGCAGGGTGCGGTGGGCATTGGTGTCGACAAGGGCGCGATCGTCGTGCTGGCCGTGAATTTCGACCAGCATCTGACCGGCCTGGCGCATCAGCTGCACGCTGACCGGCTGGTCGTTGACATAGGCCTTGGTGCGTCCGTCCGCCGATTGCTGACGGCGGAAGATCAGATCGCCCTCGTCGTCGATGCCGTTTTCACGCAGGAGTGTGCGGGCGCCGTGTTCCATGCCGACGTCGAACACCGCCGTCACCTGGCCCTTGTCCTCGCCATGACGCACCAGGTCGCCGTCGCCGCGTCCACCGAGCGCCAGCGACAGGCTGTCGAGCAGGATGGATTTACCCGCCCCGGTCTCGCCCGTCAGGACGGAGAGGCCGGTCTCGAAGGCAAGATCCAGCCGCTCGATCAGGACGATATCGCGGATCGAAAGCTGGATCAGCATTGGCCTCAGGAACCGAGAAGAAGTTTCTTGCCCGCTGCCGCGATCCACGAGCCCTTGTTTTCACGCGGCTCGGCACCGCCGCTCTGCAGCAGCTTGTAGGAATCAGCATACCACTGGCTGTCGGGATAATTGTGACCGAGAACGGCAGCGGCTGTCTGCGCCTCGTCGACGATGCCCATGGCGTAATAAGCTTCGACGAGACGCGCTAAGGCCTCTTCGATCTGGTTCGTATTCGGATATTTCTCAACGACGATACGGAAGCGCGAGATCGCGGCGAGATATTCCTTCCGCTCCATGTAGTAGCGGCCGATCTGCATTTCCTTGCCGGCGAGCTGGTCGCGCGAAAAGCGGATCTTGGCCTGTGCGTCGTCGACATATTCGGAGTTTGGATAATTGTCGATGACGGCCTGCATCGCCTCGATCGTCTTGGCCGAGGCGCGCTGGTCCTGCGTCACGTCGACGATCTGCTTGGAATAGGTGAGACCGATGAGATACTGCACATAGGCAGCATCCTGGGACTTCGGATATTGCGACATGTAGCGGTTGCCGGAAGCAAGCGCATCGTCCAAACGGCCTTGGCGGTATTTGACGAAGGTGCTCATCACAAGCGCCTTGCGCGCCCATTCGGAAAACGGGTTCTCGCGATCGATCGCGTCGAACTTGCGCGCCGCTTCCGCCATGTTGCCTGCCTTCATATTGGCCAGGCCCTGGGTGTAGAGCACGTCAGGCGGATCGGTTTCGAGACCGAGCTTGGTGATGTCGATGTCGGGATCCGACTGGCAACCGGAGATCAAGGCGCCTGCGCTGAGCACCAGAAGCGATGCGAACAAAGCGCGCGCTGTCTTCATCATACCTTCAGATCCTGCATAACCCATTCGAAAGAACCCCACTGCTGCCGCTCTCTCCACGGCAGCCACGCCTCGCTGGCGTTTCTAGCCACAAATGTGCATCAAGAGCAACGCAATGATAAGGCATTAACGCATTTTTGTGGCAGCAGCCGCAGAATGATCGGCTTTTCAACTTCTTCCCGACCTGTGGCGGCCAAGCATCGGTCTATTGCCGTAGACACGCCGGACATAAAAAAACCGCCTCCGGGAAAGAGGCGGCCTGGTCTTGAGAATATGCTGGAGGTCATGCCGACCAGGGAGCGAATTCCGAAGCACTGACCGCGATCAGTTCGCGGGCAGCGACGCGCTGGCGCGGCGTCGACGTCTCGACCACTTCGTAGGCGGAGGAATCGGCGAGCAGCGCCTTCAGCGCATTGGCATTCATCTTGTGACCGCCGCGATAGGAACGGTAGCAACCGATGAACTGGACGCCGGCAAGGGACAGATCGCCGACGGCATCGAGCGTCTTGTGGCGGACGAATTCATCCTTGGCGTAACGCAGCCCTTCGACGTTGATGACGGTGTTGTCGTCCGAGATGACGACGGAATTTTCGAGTGAGGACCCGAGCGCGTGGCCCGACGCCCAGAGACGTTCGACATCGCGCATGAAGCCGAAGGTGCGGGCGCGCGAAAGCTCGGCCTTGAAGACGGCGGGCGTCATATCGCCGGCCCACTTCTGCCGGCCGATCAGCGGGCACTCGAAATCGATTTCGACTTCGAAGCGTGTACCGTCATAAGGACGGAATTCGCTCCAGGAGCCGCCATGCTCAATTCGCACCGGCTTGGTGATACGGATATAGCGGCGCTTGACGCCGAGGGAGACGAGACCGACCTGCTCGATTGCCTCGACGAAAGGCAGCGAGCTTCCGTCCATGATCGGCATTTCGGAGCCCTGCACCTCGATCACCACATTGTCGAGGCCGAGCGCATAGACGGCGGCCATGACATGCTCGATCGTCGCAACCGAATGGGCCGGCGAGAAGCCGAGCACGGTGCAGAGGTCGGTATTGCCTACCTGCGAGGAGACGGCCTTGAGTTCGGTGATGTCGCCATTGTCATGCAGGCGCTGGAAAACGACGCCGGTGTCCGATTCGGCCGGGTTCAGGGTGATCGACACTTCCGCGCCCGAATGGACCCCGGTGCCCGAAAGCGTCACGGGACGCGATACCGTCGTTTGAAAACCCAGCAAGCCAATTGCCATAAACTCTGCCTTTTATTCTTCCGTACCGGCGGTCTGTCCGATCGGCACGGTCATCGTTCATTCTGCATAAGGAGCCGTCGAAAAGACTCCCAGGGCAGTTTTCTTGCGACCATACTTACGTGCGCCGACGCTCCAATCCAAATCACTGTTTCTTTCGCTTTGTTACGAAGTCACGCGATTGAAATTGCTCGCGAATCGCAGGCTGAAAAACAGCAATGCCCGGGACCTTGATCCCGGGCATGAACGGGTGCCGAAGCACGGTATCAGTTCGACTGGCGACGCAGGAATGCCGGGATTTCCAGCTGGTCGTCTTCCTGCATCATCCGGGCCTGCGGAACCGCGCGACCTTGGTCGTCGAGGTTGCCGCGACGCGGTGCGTAGAGGCTTGCCTCCGGCGACAGCGGACGGCGCTGCTGCGAAGCGGCCGGCGGTGCTGCGGTCATATCGGCGGCAACGGCGTCGTCGTCGCGACGGCCAAGCGAATTGGTGATTCGCTTGAGGAGGCCCATCGGACCGCGCTCCTCCGCCGCATGGGCAGACGCCGGCTGCGTGCGGTGGTCGAGTTCGGCCTGGACGACCGGCGGGAAATCCTCGACCTTCGGCATGCGCATCGGTTCGGGCGCCTGACGGATGACCGGCTCCTGCCGGATCGGCTGCTGCTGGACCGGCCGGCTGATGACCGGCTGGCTCATGGCGGGCGCCGGAGCCTGCTGCTGTACCGGTGCCGGACGCATTGCCGGAGCTTCCGGTGCAGGCGCGAAAATCTTGCTCTGCGGACGGAAGGCCTCCTGCTGTGGAGCCGGCTGCTGCAGCGATGCGGCAGCACGCGGGGCCGGAATTTCGAGCTCGCGTTCCATCTCGGCTTCGCGGATGGTCTGCGCGATCGGATCCATGGCCTTCGGTGCCTGCATCACGGGGGCAGGCTGAACTGCGGCCGCTGCCGGAGCAACAGCCGCGGAGGGACGGATAACCGGCCTTGCTGCCGGCTGGAGGTTGCGTTCGGCGGCTTCGTTCATCGCCCGGTCGATGCCGGTTGCGACGACCGAGACGCGGATGATGCCTTCGAGCGATTCGTCGAAGGTGGCGCCGAGGATGATGTTGGCGTCAGGATCGACTTCCTCGCGGATGCGGGTCGCGGCTTCGTCGACTTCGAAGAGGGTGAGGTCGCGACCGCCGGTGATGGAGATCAGCAGGCCCTGGGCGCCCTTCATCGAGGTTTCGTCGAGCAGCGGGTTGGCGATCGCAGCCTCTGCAGCCTGCAGCGCGCGGCCGGAGCCGGAAGCTTCGCCGGTGCCCATCATCGCCCGGCCCATCTCGCGCATCACCGAGCGGACGTCGGCGAAGTCGAGGTTGATGAGGCCTTCCTTGACCATCAGGTCGGTGATGCAGGCAACGCCCGAATAGAGAACCTGGTCAGCCATGGCGAAGGCATCGGCGAAGGTCGTCTTGTCGTTGGCAATGCGGAAAAGGTTCTGGTTCGGAATGACGATCAGCGTATCGACAGACTTCTGCAGTTCCTGGATGCCCATCTCGGCCAGGCGCATGCGGCGCCCGCCTTCGAAATGGAACGGCTTGGTGACGACGCCGACCGTCAGGATGCCCTTGTTGCGAGCCGCCTGTGCGACAACCGGAGCAGCACCTGTGCCGGTGCCGCCGCCCATGCCGGCGGTGACGAAGCACATATGCGTGCCGTTCAGGTGATCGACGATCTCGTCGATGCACTCCTCGGCGGCCGCCCGGCCAACTTCCGGCTGCGAGCCGGCACCGAGGCCTTCGGTGACGTTGACGCCGAGCTGGATGATGCGCTCGGCCTTCGTCATCGTCAGCGCCTGCGCATCCGTGTTGGCGACGACGAAATCGACGCCCTGGAGGCCGGCGGTAATCATATTGTTGACGGCATTGCCGCCTCCGCCGCCAACGCCGAACACGGTGATGCGCGGCTTCAGCTCTGTGATGTCAGGCTTTTGCAGCTTGATGGTCATGGTACCTGTTCCTTCTCTCTCTGGCCGCATCGCCACGCCGGCCAATTACGCAATTTCAGAAGCTTTCCTTCAGCCACTGGCCCATACGGGCGATGCGGCTGTTATTTCCTCCAAGCGACATGAGCAGACCGCTCTGTGACGCATGTGTCTCCATGTCCGCGACCTGCGGATAGATCATCAGGCCGACGGCCGTCGAAAAGGCCGGACCCTTGGCCGCCGTCGGCAACCCCGAGACGCCCATCGGACGGCCGATGCGGACGTTGCGGGCAAGGATGCGCCGCGCCACATCGGCAAGGCCGGTCAGTTGGCTCGCTCCGCCGGTCAGCACGACGCGCTTGCCGACGATCGGGCTGAAGCCGGAGCGCTGGATGCGGTCGCGGATCAGTTCCATCGTCTCTTCGATTCGGGCCGAGACGATGCGAGAAACCAGCGCCCGCGGCACCTGCGACGGCTGGTCGCGATCGTCCTCGCCGATCGGCGGGATCGAGATCAACTCGCGCTCGTCGGAGGAATTCGAAAGGGCCGAGGCATGCACGACCTTCAGCCGCTCCGCATCCTCGATGCGGGTCGAAAGACCGCGCGCCAGGTCGGTGGTGACGTGATGGCCGCCGAGGCCGACGGCATCCGTATGAACGAGCTTGCCCTCGGCAAAGACCGAGATCGTCGTCGTGCCGCCGCCCAAGTCGATCGCCGCGCAGCCGAGCTCGACCTCATCGTCGACGAGAGCCGCAAGACCCGATGCATAGGGCGTCGCGACGATGCCCTCGACTGACAGATGCGCACGATTGACGCTGAGTTCGAGGTTCTTCAGCGCCGAGCGCTCCGCCGTCACCACATGCATGTCGACGCCGAGCGCATCGCCGTACATCGCCAGCGGATCGCGGATGCCGCGCTCGCCGTCGAGCGAGAAGCCGGTCGCCAGCGAATGCAGCACCGAGCGGTCCTGGCGCAGCGACTGCTGGCAAGCGGCCGACAGCACCTTCTTCAGATCGTTGAGTTCGACTTCCTGGCCACCGAGATCGATCGTCGCGGTATAGATGTCGCTGCCGAGGCGGCCAGCCGTCAGGTTGACGATCAGGCTTTCGACGGTCAGCCCCGCCATGCGCTCGGCCGCGTCGACGGCGAGACGGATGACGCCTTCCAGCGCGTCGAGATCGGCGATGACGCCGGTCTTGATGCCACGGGAACGCTGGTGACCGATGCCGATGATCTCGATATTGTGCGTGCGGCCCGGCAGGATCTGGCTTTCCTCGCGCGGCGTCAGCCGGCCGATCATGCAGACGACCTTGGTCGAACCGATGTCGAGCACCGAAACGACATGTGACCGCTTCGACGAAAGCGGCTTCAGGCGCGGCAATCCGAAATGGGATGAACCGAACAAGCTCATATATTCTGCCCCGCCTTCTTCAATTCTTTCGTACGCTCCGTCACTGCCGTCTGCCTGCGGACCGCCGCCTCCGGCGTCAGCTGGATCGCGGTTCTGTCGGCCAGCCTGAGATCGACTGCGGCAATGTCCCGCTCCAGCAGCTGGTGCTCCTTGTCGAACTTCGAAAGCGTCGCCAGTGCCTGGTCGATACCGTCTTCCGGGAGCTTGACGACGACGCCGTTGTCCATATGCAGGTCCCAGCGACGCCCGGATATCCAGACATAGGCCTTCACGCGGGCCTTCACGTCGGGCCATTTCGAGAAGGCATCGTCGAGCGAAGCCGCCGCCGTTTCGGCATCGCGGCCGACGACGAGCGGCAGCGCCGAAAACTTGTTGTCCCGCAGCGGCGCAATGACGCTGCCGTTCTTCTCGATCAGGGAAAGCTCCTGCCCGTGCTGCCAGATCGCATAGGCCTGGCGCTCTTTAAGCTTCACCTCGATCGTCTTCGGATAGATCTTGCGGACCTCGACATTTTCGACCCAGGGAAGATGCGCGATCTTTCGGCGGGCGGCATCGACGTCGAGGGCGACCAGCGAGGTCGTGCCGTCAAGGCCGATCAACTGCAGGATCTCGATTTCGGAGGTTTCCGAATTGCCGGAGACCTTCACGTCCTCGATCGCAAAACCCGCGGCCGTCGTTGTCGCCTGCGCGACGGCTTCCGTGTGACCGCCGAGCGACATGCCGTAAAGCCCCGTCGCGCCCAAGAAAGCGAGCGCCGAGACCGTGCCGGTATGAACAGGAATGTAAATGCGGCCGCTGCAGAGACTGATCAGAAAGCGCGTGACCCGGCGCAGCGGACGCGGCAGCACGAACCGCTCTTCGGCTTCCATGATCGGAAGCACGGCATGATGGCTGGGGCGCCCTATCCTTTTGACTGTCAACGCAAACAAGACGCGTCCTCCACCATCCACCGGAGAAACTGACCAAACGAATAGCCGGCATGACCGGCCATTTCGGGCACGAGCGAGGTTGGGGTCATACCTGGCTGGGTATTGACTTCCAGCCAGATGATTTCGCCGTCTTCGGAGAAACGATCGTCGTAACGAAAGTCGGACCGACTGACGCCGCGACAACCGATTGCCTGATGCGCCCTTAGGGACAATGTTTGTATTTTTTGGTAAATATTCGGTGAAATTTTCGCGGGGATGACGTGTTTTGAACCGCCTGCCGCGTACTTGGAGTCGTAATCATAAAAATTGTGTCCCTGCGGCACCACTTCCGTGACACCGAGCGGAGTTTCACCCATGACACCGCAGGTGAGTTCGCGACCGTAAACATAGCGCTCGACGATCACCTCTTCGCCGTAGCGCCATTCGGGCGAGCTGACGATCTGTGGCGGATGCGCCTGATCTTCGGTGACGATGACGACGCCGAAGCTCGACCCTTCGCGGACGGGTTTCACCACATAGGGCGGCTTCATCGGATGCGTCGCGGGAAAGGCGAAACGGTTGACCACCTGCGATTCGGCCACCGGAATGCCGGCGGCGCCGGCAACGAGCTTCGCCTTGTCCTTGTCCATCGCCAGCGCCGAGGCAAGCACGCCCGAATGCGTATAGGGGATTTCAAGATATTCGAGGATGCCCTGAATGGTGCCGTCCTCGCCGAACGGGCCGTGAAGCGCATTGAAGACGACATCGGGCTTCAGCGCAGCAAGCTTCTCGGAAACGTCGCGCGCCACGTCGATACGCGTCACGTCGAAGCCCTCTGCCTCGAGGGCTTCTGCGCAAGCCTTTCCCGAGGAAAGGCTGACAGGCCTTTCCGAGGAAAATCCGCCCATCAGGACAGCGACATGCTTGCGACTCATCAACACCCCCAAAAAATAACTTCCAGTTTCGAAATCGACGCTTGCGCGAAGCTGTCTGCGTCGTTTCAGGCCTTTGTCCGACCTGGGTGCATTAGAGCATCATTATGGTTAATGAAGTGTTTACTTTCGTTAACTTCGTATTGCCGCGCCCTTGATTTTTTAACCTTCTCTTCTTCGGGATTGCCAGATCGAAGACGCCGCCGATCCGCGAAAACAGAAAAACCCGCACGGAAAAACCGCGCGGGCTCAATGGGATAGCTCGCTATCTTGCAGTCAGTCGGCGTCGTCGAGGAATTTCCATACGAGCCCGCCGAGCGCTCCACCCGCAAGCGGCGCAATCCAGAACAGCCAGAGCTGCTGCAGCGCCCAGCCGCCGACGAAAAGCGCCTGGCCGGTGGAACGCGCTGGATTGACCGAGGTATTCGTCACGGGGATGGCAACGAGATGGATCAGCGTCAGGCCGAGGCCGATCGCAAGCGGCGCGAAGCCCGAAGGCACCCGGCTGCTGGTCGAACCCAGGATGATGATCAGGAAGAACATGGTCAGCAGCACTTCGATCAGCAGCGCCGAAAGCAGTGAATAACCACCCGGAGAGTGCTCGCCATATCCGTTGGCGGCAAAGCCGCCGAGTTCGAAACCCGCCTTGCCGCTGGCGATGAGATAAAGCAGCGCCGCCGCGGCGATGGCGCCGACAACCTGCACGACGATATAGGGAACGAGGCGCGCCGCCGGAAACCGTCCGGCAACTGTAAGGCCAAGCGAGACGGCGGGATTGAAATGACCGCCCGAAATGCCGCCCACGGCATAGGCCATCGTGAGCACGGTCAGACCGAACGCAAAGGCCACGCCGACAAAACCGATTCCAAGCTCGGGATAGGCCGCGGCCAGCACGGCACTGCCGCATCCGCCGAAGACCAGCCAGAACGTGCCGAGAAATTCGGCGACAAGACTCTTTTGCATGGATATTTCCTCCGCCCTCAACCAGAGGGTTAGCAATGAATCCGTTACAATTTGATTCCGGTCAAGCATGTGAGCGTCACCGTGGCAAGCCTCGCGCAAGGCAGGAAAACCCAAGGATTCGAGATGACGCCGGGGACCGCGAGCCGGTAACGCATGCGGGCAGCGTCCCCTGTGAACACTCCATGTTTTGACGTTTTCACAGACCTGAAATAGCGTTAAAACCCGCCGGCCTCCCACGGCGATTCACAAAAATACTGATTGGAATGAAAATGCCTGACGCGATCTCCGCATCGCCGACTCCTGCCTCGAACAGCACGCAAGTCAATTCTCCGGCCCGCGTCCTTATCGCCAGCCTTGTCGGCACCACCATCGAATTCTTCGACTTCTACGTCTACGCGACAGCAGCCGTCCTCGTCTTCCCGCATCTCTTCTTCCCGGCAAGCGATTCGAACGCCGCAACGCTGCAGTCGCTCGTCACCTTCTCGATCGCCTTTTTCGCCCGCCCCATCGGCGCCGTGGTTTTCGGTCATTTCGGCGACCGTATCGGCCGCAAGGCGACGCTCGTCGCCGCACTGATGACGATGGGGCTTTCGACGGTCCTGATCGGCATGCTGCCAGGCTATGATGCGATCGGCATCGCAGCACCCCTGTTGCTGGCCCTTTGCCGTTTCGGTCAGGGCCTCGGCCTCGGCGGCGAATGGGGTGGCGCCGTTCTGCTTGCCACCGAAAACGCTCCTCCCGGCAAGCGCAGCTGGTACGCCATGTTCCCGCAGCTCGGCGCGCCGATCGGCTTCATCCTCTCCTCCGGCTTCTTTCTCATCCTGGCGGAAACGATGAGCAACGAGGATTTCCTCGACTACGGATGGCGCATTCCCTTCATCGCCAGCCTCGCCCTCGTCGCCGTCGGCCTCTATGTCCGTCTGAAGATCGCCGAGACGCCGGAATTTCGCAAAGCCGTCGAAAAGCACGAGCGCGTTGCCGTACCGATCGAGGTCGTCTTCCGCGACCATCTGCGAAGCCTGATCCTCGGCACCTTCATTGCTGTGGCGACCTTCGTGCTGTTCTACCTGATGACGGTCTTCACGCTCTCCTGGGGTACGACACCTCTGGAAAAGGGTGGGCTCGGTTACTCCCGCGAGCAGTTCCTGGTCGTCCAGCTTGTCGGCGTCCTGTTCTTCGGCCTGACGATCCCGCTCTCCGGCTGGCTCTCCGACCTCTATTCGCGCCGCACCATCCTGACGCTGACGACGATTGCCATCGCCATCTTCGGCTTTTTCTACGCGACGCTGTTGACCAGCGGTCTGACCGGCGCTTTCCTGTGCTCGATCATCGGCCTCGCCTTGATGGGCTTCACCTACGGCCCGATCGGCGCTGCCCTGGCCGCCCCCTTTCCGACCACGGTGCGCTATACCGGCGCCTCGATGACCTTCAACCTCGGCGGCATCTTCGGCGCTTCGCTCGCCCCTTATATCGCCACCTGGCTCGCCACCCATTACAGCCTGGACTATGTCGGCTACTATCTCGCCGCCTCGGCAGTGATCTCGCTCGTCTGCATCCGGCTGTCGGGCCGCGAGGAAGTCTGAGCCTCGAGCAGCAAGCAAACAACAAGCCGCGACTTGCCAACGTCGCGGCTTTTTTATTGATGCCGTGAGCAGTTCCGGTTAACCGGAACACTCACGGCAAAACGGGAAAAGATCATGCGATGCCTCATTACCGGCGCAGCCGGCTTTGTCGGTGGGCCTCTCGTCGAAAGACTGCATAGAGGGCGGATATCCGAGCTCGCGGTGACGACGCGATCTGCAGCCGCCAGCTTCCCGACATCAGTGCGGCATTTCCCCATCGAGATAACAAGCGAAACCGATTGGACAGCGGTTCTCGAGGGCATTGATGTCATCGTCCATCTCGCCGCTCGTGTTCACATCATGAACGACCGCGCAGCCGATCCGCTTGCGGAATTTCGTCGGATCAACACCGCCGCCACGTTGAACCTCGCCGAGCAGGCCGCCCGCGCGGGCGTAAAAAGGTTCGTCTTCATCAGCAGCATCAAGGTCAATGGCGAGGAGAACGATCGGCCCTTCCGGCATGACGATACGCCAATGCCGATCGATCCCTATGGCATTTCGAAGCTGGAAACTGAAATCGGGCTGCATGAAATCGCCGCTCGAACAGGCATGGAAGTCGTCGTCATTCGCCCGCCGCTCGTCTATGGACCCGGTGCGAAGGGCAACTTCGCCCTGCTCGTCGGACTTGTCCGGAAGAAGATACCGCTCCCCTTCGCGTCGCTGAAGAACCTCCGGACCCTGGTCGCCCTTCCAAATCTCGTCGATCTGATCATCACCGGGATCAAGCATCCGGGTGCTGCCGGCCAGACCTTTCTCGCAGGCGATGGAGAAGATCTTTCGACTCCCGGGCTTATCGAAGGGATTGCCGCAGGGCTAGGTGTCAAGCCGATGCTGCTCCCCTTCCCCCCAGCACTGTTGCAGATGGGTGCGCGCGTCACCGGAAAGGACGCGGTCTACCAGCGTCTTTGCGGTTCCCTGCAGGTCGATATATCCCACGCCCGCGACGTGCTTGGCTGGTCGCCCGTCGTCACACCGCGCGAAGGCCTGAAGCTTGCGGTGACGTAACCGCTACTCGCTCGTCACGCCGTGGAACGGACGCACTTCTCGGCCGGGCATGAAGACGCCGAGGCGTTTTATTTCCCATTCGAGCTTGATGCCGTCTTTTTCGAAGACCTCGCGACGCACCTGTTCGCCGAGATATTCGAGATCGTAGCCGGTTGCCTGCCCCATGTTGATCATGAAGTTGCAGTGAAGCGACGACATCTGCGCTCCGCCGATGACGAGGCCGCGGCAGCCTGCCTCGTCGACCAGTTTCCAGGCCGAATGGCCGGCCGGGTTCTTGAAGGTAGAGCCGCCGGTCTTTTCGCGCACCGGCTGTACCGTCTCGCGATGATTGCGCACAGCGTCCATCTCGGTGCGGATCTGGGCGCGCTCTTCCGGATAGCCCTCGAACAGCACCGAGGTGAAGATCAGATCTGTCGATGCGGTCGAATGCCGGTAGGAATAACCCATCTCGGCGTTGGAAAGCACATGCTTGTCGCCCTTGCGGTCGACCGCATGGACTTCGATCAGCCGCTCGCGCGTCTCGACGCCGTTGGCGCCGGCATTCATGCGCGCCGCGCCGCCGATACCGCCGGGAATGCCGTAGAAGAAATGGAAGCCGCCGATGCCGTTGTCCATCGCCATCGCCGCCACATGTTTGTCCGGGCAGATGGCGCCGGCGAGAATGCGGTTTTCACCGGCAAGCTCGACGAAGCCGAACCCCTTGGCCGACAGGCGCAGCACGACGCCGGGAATGCCGCCGTCGCGTACCAGGATGTTGGAGCCGACGCCGACCACCGTCAGCGGCACCTCTTCCGGCAATATCTTCAGGAAGGCGATGAGATCGTCGATGTCATGCGGCTGGAACATCAGCTCGGCCAGGCCACCGGCCCTGAACCAGGTGACACGGTCCATCGGGGCATCCGGCGTGATACGGCCGCGGATATCCTTTACACCGTCTCCGAGAGACGCGAGAAGCTTTTCCCCATTCACCTGTTTCATACGGACTTTCCCGATAGGCCTTCCAGTTGCTTGGGCAGCGCCGCCGCCCAGGATGTGATGCTCCCAGCCCCCAACAGAACCACGAAATCGCCAGGCTTTGCAACCTCCGCGACCATCTGCGGCAAAAGCTCCGCCGAGTTTATAAAGCGGGCGTCGCGATGGCCGCCGGATTTGATGCGTGAGACCAGCGACACGGAATCGATGCCTTCGATCGGATCCTCGCCCGCCGCATAGACCGGTGCCAGGAAGATGCTGTCGGCATCGTTGAAGCAGGCGGCGAATTCCTCGAACAGGCTCGCAAGACGGCTAAAGCGATGCGGCTGGTGGACGGCGATGACACGCCCCTTGCAGGACTCTCGGGCGGCGCGCAGCA
Source organism: Rhizobium sp. SRDI943 (assembly GCF_057653695.1). Classification (NCBI taxonomy): domain Bacteria; kingdom Pseudomonadati; phylum Pseudomonadota; class Alphaproteobacteria; order Hyphomicrobiales; family Rhizobiaceae; genus Rhizobium; species Rhizobium sp. SRDI943. Next base: position 2,871,798 of record NZ_CM172787.1, read on the forward strand.
CCGCCTTGATCTCGACGGGATGATGGCCGTAATCGTCGAATATCTGCACGCCGTTCCACTCGCCGGTCAGCGTGAAACGACGCTTGACGCCACCGAAGGAGGCAAGCCCCTTGGCGATATCGGCGCTCGATATGCCGAGCCGGTTGGCAACGGCGATCGCCGCCGTTGCGTTGGAAATATTATGGCGCCCCGGCATCGGCATGACCAGCCCCTTGAGCTCGATCACCTGGCCTGTGCGGCGGCGGCGGATTTCGACGTCGAATATTGAGCGCGTGCCGTCGATGCGCACATTCTTGAAGCGCACGTCGGCCTGCGGGTTCTCGCCATAGGTAATGATCTTGCGGTCCTCGATGCGGCCGACCAGCGACTGCACCTCGGGATGGTCGAGACACATGACGCCGAAGCCGTAAAACGGCACGTTCTCGACAAACTGCCGGAAGGCTGCACGCACGGCGTCGAAATTGCCGTAATGATCGAGATGTTCCGGGTCGATATTGGTGATGACGGCGACATCGGCCGGAAGTTTCAGGAAGGTGCCGTCCGATTCGTCGGCCTCGACCACCATCCACTCGCCCTCGCCCATGCGGGCATTGGTGCCGTAGGCATTGATGATGCCGCCATTGATGACGGTCGGGTCGAGCCCGCCGGCTTCGAGTAGTGTGGCGACCAGCGAGGTGGTCGTCGTCTTGCCATGCGTGCCGCCGATGGCGATCGCATTGCGGAAGCGCATCAGCTCGGCCAGCATTTCGGCACGGCGCACCACCGGCAGCAGCTTTTCGCGCGCGGCGATGAGCTCCGGATTGCTCTTCTTGATCGCCGTCGAGACGACGACGACTTCGGCCTCACCCAGGTTTTCAGGCCGGTGACCGACGAACACCTCGATGCCCTTGTCGCGCAGGCGCTGGACATTGGCGCTGTCGGCCTGGTCCGATCCCTGCACCTTGTGTCCGAGATTATGCAGCACCTCGGCAATACCGCTCATGCCGATGCCGCCGATGCCGATGAAATGGACGAGGCCGATCGTCTTCGGCAGTTTCATGCGCGTGTCCTCTTGAATTCCGCAATTGTCCGTCTGGCGGCAATAGCCTCAACCATGTCGGCAAGCAAGTTCGCGGCATCGGTTTTCCCGGCGCGTTTCGCCGCCGCCGCCATGTGCGAAAGCTTTTCCGGATCGTTCATGACAGCCGTCAGGATCGCCGCGATCTTCTCCGGCGAAAGCTCCGACTGGGCGATCACCTTCGCTCCGCCGGTCGCAGCGAGTGCCGCCGCATTCGCCGCCTGGTCGTGATCGAGAGCATGCGGGTAAGGGACGAGCACGGCCGGCCGGCCTATGACGGAGATTTCCGAAACCGTGGATGCGCCCGAACGGCAGATGACGAGATGCGCCCTCGCCAGCCTCTCGGCCATGTCGGTAAAGAAGGGGGCGATATCGGCCCCCATTTCCAGCTTGGCGACGCAGCCGCTGACCATTTCCATATCCTCGGGACGCACCTGCTGGGTGATGCGCAGGCGCACGCGAAGCGCCTCGTCGAGCAGGCTGATCGCCGTCGGCAGCGCCTTGGAGAAATATTGCGCGCCCTGGCTGCCGCCGAAGACGACGAGGTTGAAGGCCTCGCCCGGATGCGACGGCATGTAAGGCACCTCGGCCGCAGCGATGATCGCCGGGCGGACCGGATTGCCCGTCGTCACCGTCTTGTCTGGAAAGGCGGCGCCTCCCTCCGGCAGGAACCCGCCGGCGATGGCCTGCACGCGGGTTGCCAAGGCCTTGTTGGCGCGCCCCATCACGGCATTCTGCTCGTGAATCATCGAGGGCACGCCGAGCCGGGTGGCGGCAAGCAGCGGCGGCACGGTGGGATAACCACCGAAACCAACGACGATGATAGGCCGCAGCCGCTGAATCAGCTTCTTTGCCGCCCGCATGCCGCTCCAGAGCGTCCACAGCGAGCGGGCGACAGCAACCGGGTTCTTCGAGCCGATCGTCGCCGACGGCACGACATGGATCTCCTCGGCCGGAAATTTGCCGGCATAACGCTCGGCCCTGCTGTCCGTGACGAGATGCACCGAATAGCCGCGCTCCTTCAGCTTGAAGGCCAGCGCCTCCGCCGGGAACACATGGCCGCCGGTTCCCCCGGCGGCAAGCAGCACGATGCCTTTGCTCATGGTCTTCTACTCCGCCGGCATGCCGTGCGGGACGCGGAAGAGGCTCCGGTCCTGCGCGCGTTTTTCCGGTCGATGGCGGGTCAGCGCCAGGATGAAGCCGGCGGTGACGCAGATCGCCACCATGGACGAGCCACCATAGGAAATCAGCGGCAGCGTCATGCCCTTCGCCGGCAACAGTTCGAGATTGACGCCGATATTGATGATCGACTGGATGCCCATCTGCAGCACCAGGCCGGCGACGGCGAAGCGGTTGAAGTCATTGCGTTCGCGATAGGCATGCGAGAGGCCGCGCAGCACCAGAACGGTAAACAGCGCAACGAGCGCCATGCAGAAGACGATGCCGAATTCCTCGGCCGCGACCGAGAAGATGAAGTCGGTATGCGCATCCGGGATGATGCGCTTGACGATGCCTTCGCCCGGCCCTTGGCCGAACCAGCTGCCGCGGATGATCGCCTCGCGCGCGGTGTCGATCTGGAAAGTATCACCTTCGCCGGTCATGAATTTGTCTATACGCAACGCAACGTGCGGGAAGACGTAATAGGCGCTGAGCAGGCCGCCGGCGCCGCCGATGCCGAGCAGCATGATCCAGATCCACGGCATGCCGGCCATGAAGAACATCCCGCCCCACACAGCCGTGGTCAGGATGGTCTGGCCGAGGTCCGGCTGCGCGATGAGAAGGGCTGCGACGATGCCGAACAGGATGATGGCAAAGAGATTGCCGGGGATCTCCGGCTGGCGCGCATGTTCGGCAAACAGCCAGGCGCAGACGACGACGAAGGCGGGCTTCATGAATTCCGATGGCTGGATGGAAAGGCCGGCGATCCAGATCCAACGCCTGCCACCCTTGACCTCCTGGCCAACGAACAACACCAGCACCATCATGGCGACCGAGATGATCAGGATCAGGATCGCGGTGCGCCGCACCTGGCGCGGCGTCAGGAACGACAGCCCGAGCATGACGCCGATCGAGGGGATCATGAAGGCGGCATGGCGCTTGACGAAGTGGAAAGGCTCGAGCCCGATGCGTTCGGCGACCGCAGGAGATGCCGCAAATGACAGCATAAAGCCGATGCCCATCAGAAAGATGAACATCGCCAGGAAGAAGCGGTCGATGGTCCAGAACCAATCGGCCAGAGGCCCACGTTCCGCGCGGCTTACCATGTCATTTCTCTCCTGTTGCCGGACCGATCAGCATCGCAATCCCGTCAAGCGCTGCCACGTGGCCGACGAAGGCTTCGCCCCTGACTTCGAAATTCTTATACTGGTCGAAGCTTGCGCAAGCCGGGGATAACATCACGGCCGAAGCGGCGCTCTCGTCGCGTTCGGCATCGGCGGCCGCATGCGCGACGGCGCGCTCCAGCGTATCCGATATTTCGTAAGGAACAGCCTCGCCGAGCGTCGCGGCGAATTCCGCCGCCGCCTCGCCGATCAGATAGGCCTTGGCGATGCGCGGAAAATAGGGAGCGAGCGTCGTGATGCCGCCAGCCTTCGGCAGGCCGCCGGCGATCCAGTAGATGCGATCATAACTCGAAAGGGCCGGCGCCGCGGCATCGGCATTGGTCGCCTTGGAATCGTTGACGAAAACGACACGGCCACGCTGCCCGACCGGCTGCATGCGGTGCTTGAGGCCGGGGAACGAGGCAAAGCCGGCGCGGATGTCATCGGCCGACACGCCGACGGCAAGGCAGGCAGCGACGGCTGCGGCGGCGTTCTGCGCATTGTGGCTGCCGCGCAGCGTCTGGATGCCGTCGAGATCGACGAAAGGCAGCATCGCGCCGCCGGCAGCTTTGATGAGCCTGGTGCCCTCGGCATAAATCCCGTCGGCCACGACGTTGCGGCGCGAGATGCGGACCACCTTGACGCCCGCCCGCTCGACGCGGTCGGCAATCAGCGCCGAATGGCTGTCGTCGATGCCGACGATTGCAACATCGCTACCGGCGACCAGCCGTTCCTTGACATCGGCATAATGCTGCATCGTGCCGTGACGATCGAGATGATCGGGCGTCAGGTTGAGCAGGATGCCGGCCGACGGGTCCAGCGTCGGCGCCAGATCGATCTGGTAGGAGGAGCATTCGACGACATAATAACGCTCGGCCTTCGGCGGATCGAGCGTCAGCACGGCCGTACCGATATTGCCGCCGAGCTGCGTGTCGTAGCCGGCGGATTTCAAGATATGGGCGATCAGCGCCGTCGTGGTCGACTTGCCGTTGGTGCCGGTTATGGCGATGAAAGGGCAATCCGGCGCATGGGCGCGGCGCTCGCGTACGAAGAGCTCGACATCGCCGACGATATCGACGCCGGCCGCGCGGGCAAGATCGACAGTCCAGTGCGGCTTCGGATGGGTGAGCGGCACGCCGGGCGACAGCACGAACAGCGCCTGCTGGCTCCAGTCGATGCTGTGCAGGTCCTCCGTCCTGATGCCTTCGGCAGCGGCCTTGGCGACACTGTCGGGATTGTCGTCCCAGGCGGTCACCTCGACACCACCTGATACCAGCGCCCGGGCGGTGGCAAAGCCGGAGCCGCCGAGCCCGAAGAGCGCGACCTTCCTGTCCTTGAGCGTCGTGACCGGGATCATCGCCGCCTCACCGGAGCTTCAGCGTCGAAAGGCCGAGCATCGCAAGGCCGACGGCAACGATCCAGAAGCGGATCACCACCTGGCTCTCGGTCCAGCCCTTCTTCTCGAAGTGATGATGGATCGGCGCCATCAGGAAGACACGCCGGCCGGTCATCTTGAAGAAGCCGACCTGGATGATGACGGACAGCGTCTCAATGACGAAGAGGCCGCCGATGATTGCCATGACGATCTCGTGCTTGGTGGCGACGGCGACGGTGCCGATCGTGCCGCCGAGTGCCAGCGACCCCGTGTCGCCCATGAAGATGGCGGCCGGCGGCGCGTTGAACCAGAGAAAACCGAGACCAGCGCCGATGACGGCGCCAAGCACGACGGCGAGTTCGCCGGTGCCGGGCACGAAATTGATCTGCAGGTAATTCGCAAACACCACGTTGCCGGCGAGATAGGCGATGACGCCGAAGGAGGCGGCGGCGATCATCACAGGCACGATGGCAAGCCCGTCGAGACCGTCAGTCAGGTTGACGGCATTGCCGGCGCCGACGATGACGAAGCCGCCGAAGACGACGAACATGATGCCGATATTGATCATGAAGTCCTTGAAGAAAGGAAAGGCGATCGAGGAGCCGAAAGTCGAGCCGGCAATCCCCGAGGCAAGGGCGGTGCGCATCATGAAATAGACGGCGATGCCGGCGATGACGAATTCGATGCCGAGACGCGCCTTGCCGGAAAAGCCCATGTGGCTCTGCTTCGTTACCTTAAGATAATCGTCGTAGAAACCAATCGCACCGAAGCCCAGCGTCACCAGCAGCGTCGCGACGACATAGACGTTGGAAAGATCGGCCCAGAGCAGCGATGCGCCGACGATGCCGGCGAGGATCATCAGCCCGCCCATGGTCGGCGTGCCGGCCTTCTTGAAATGCGTCTGCGGCCCGTCGGCGCGGATCGGCTGGCCCTTGCCCTGCCGGATGCGCAGCGAATTGATGATCGTCGGCCCGAACAGGAAGACGATCAGTGCTGAGGTGAAGAGAGCAGCCCCCGTGCGGAAGGTAATATATCTGAACAAGTTCAGAAATTTGAAATATTCCGACAGTTCGACAAGCCAGATCAGCATTCAGGGCCCCTTGTTTACCCGATCAAAATTCGCGTTGCGTGTCGGCAAATGGCGGGAACTTGTCAAGGAGCGCGGCGACGATCTTGCCGAAACCGATGCCCAGAGACGATTTCACCATCAACACGTCGCCTGGCGCGACCGAGTTCAATACATAGTCCGTCAATTCGTCCGTGTTCTCGCGATATTCGACATGGACGCTTTCCGGCAACGATTCCTTGAGCGCAGCCATCTCCGCTCCTGCGAGCCAGACATGTTCGATACCGGCAGCAAGCAGCGGCACGGCAAGGTCGGTATGGACCTTCTGCGCATAGTCGCCCATTTCCAGCATGTCGCCGAGCACGGCGATACGGCGTCCGCGGCCGGTCGGCTCGGAGGCCGCCAGCAGCGCGATCGCCGCGCGCATCGAGGCCGGATTGGCATTGTAGCTCTCGTCGATCAGCGTGAAGCTGCCGCCGCCGATCGAAAGCCGGTGGCGCTTGCCCCTGCCCTTTTCCGGCTTCAGCGTCGCAAGCGCTTCGATCGCCTTCTGCATATCGGCGCCGACGATCCTGACGACGCCGAGCGCTGCGAGCGCATTCTCGGCGATATGGCGGCCCGGCGCGCCGAGCGCAACTTCCAGCGTCTCGCCGCCGATCGTCAGCCACAGCGTCGAATTCTCGTCGGAACCATTGAATTCTGCGAGCCGGAATTCAGCCTTGGCATGCTGGCCGAAGGAATGGATATGCTCGATGCCGAGCGATTGCGCCGTGCGGTCGAGGAAATTGAACTGGTCGTTGTCGCGGTTGAGCACGACATGCCCACCGGGTTCCAGCCCCTCGAAGATCTCGGCCTTGGCGGCGGCGATTTCCTTGATGTTCTTGAAATTGCCGAGATGCGCCGGCGCGATCGTCGTGATGATGGCGACATCGGGACGGATCATCGCCACCAGCGGCCGGATCTCGCCGGGATGGTTCATTCCGACTTCGAAGACGCCGTAATCCGTATCCTCAGCCATGCGTGCCAGCGTCAGCGGCACGCCCCAATGATTGTTGAAGGAGGCGACGGAGGCGTGCACCTTGCCGGAGGGCGACAGCACATGCCGCAGCATTTCCTTGGTGGTCGTCTTTCCCACAGATCCCGTCACCGCGATGATCTGGGCCTTAGAGCGCTCGCGCGAGGCAAGGCCGAGCCGGCCAAGTGCCGCGAGCACGTCTTCCACGACGATCATCGGCACCGTCAGACGGCCCATGGCGGGAAGCCTCGCCTCGCTGACGACGAGAAGGGAAGCGCCGTTCGCCATCGCCATCGAGGCGTAGTCGTGACCGTCGACGCGGTCACCCTTGATCGCGAAGAAGGCTGCGCCTGGAGTAGTCGAGCGGCTGTCGATGGAAATGCCGGTGATGCCTTCGGGCAGCGTGCCGAAAGGGCGCCCCGCCATCGCTGCGATCATGTCTTCCGTCGTCCAGAGCCAGCTCAAGATTTCAACTCCTCCAAAGCCCTGCGCACCTCCGCATGATCGGAGAACGGTAGGGTGACGCCGTCGATCGTCTGCCCTTCCTCATGCCCCTTGCCGGCGACAATCAGCGTATCGCCGGATCTCAGCATGCTGACCGCTTCGCGGATCGCCGAGGCGCGATCGGCGATTTCCGCGGCACAGGCCGCCGCCGCCATGATCTCCGCCCGGATCGAGGCCGGTTCCTCCGAACGCGGATTATCGTCGGTGACGATGACGACGTCGGCAAGACGGCAGGCGATTTCGCCCATGATCGGCCGTTTGCCGCGGTCACGGTCGCCGCCGCAGCCGAAAACGACGATGACGCGGCCGGTGGTGAAGGGCCTGACAGAGCCCAGCACGTTTTCCAGCGCATCCGGCTTGTGGGCGTAGTCGACATAGGCGAGCGCGCCATCTTTTGTATGGCCGACAAGTTCGAGACGGCCGGACGCGCCGACGAGCTTCTCGAGCGCGGCCATCGCAACCTTCGCCTCAACACCGGTCGACATGGCAAGCCCTGCTGCGACCAGCGCGTTGGCCACCTGAAAATCGCCGGCCAGCGGAATGTCCACCTCGAAGATCTCGCCGCCGATATGGATCTCGGCCATCTGCTTGTGGCGGAAGTGCTCGACGCGCTTCAACGAGAGGTAATCGCCCTTTCGCCCGACGGTACGAATGTCATGACCGGCATCGGTCGCGGCCTTGATCGCCTGCGCGGACCACGGATCGTCGGCAAAGATCACCGCCGGCGATCCCTTCGGCAACAGCGTATCGAAAAGCCGCATCTTGGCGGCCATATAGGACTCGACGGTCGGATGATAATCCATATGGTCGCGGCCGAGATTGGTGAAGGCGGCGGCGGCAAGCCTGACGCCGTCGAGCCGGCACTGGTCGAGACCGTGGCTGGAAGCTTCCATCGCGGCATGTGTCACGCCTTCTCCGGCGAGTTCGGCCAGCAGCTGGTGCAGAGACACCGGATCGGGCGTCGTCAGCGAGCCATATTCGTTGCGCGTCGGCGAGACGACGCCCGTCGTGCCGATCATCGCGGCCGTGTGGCCCGCATACGCCCAGATCTGCCGGGTGAAAGAAGCGACCGAGGTTTTGCCGGCCGTGCCGGTGACGGCGACCATGGTATCGGGCTGCTTGCCGTGGAAACGCGCGGCGGCGATGGAAAGGAAACGGCGCGGCTCCTTGACCGCAAACACGGGGATCGAAGCATCGATGGCTTGAGAGGCGATGGCGACGGCAGCGCCACGGCCGGCGGCATCCACGATGAAGCCCGCGCCGTCGGCCTTGGTGCCGGCGACCGCGACGAAGACATTGCCCGGCGCCACCTTGCGGCTATCCGAAGACAGGCCTGAAATATCAAGCAGCCCTGCCGGGCCTTCGAGCTGTGCTTCAAGTTCCGGAAACTGATCTCCGGCCAAGTCTCGCAATTTCATCGAATGCACTTTTCTCTCTTGAAGCCGGTTCACCCCTCGCGAATCGGCGTCGATATTCATTCACACTCAATAAGACACCAGCAAGGCCGATCCGCCCTCCCCGAATTTCGGCTCGATGCCGAGAATGGGAGCCGCACGGCTGATGATCTCGCGGGCGATCGGACCGGCGGTGCCGGCGGAGATCGTTCCGCCATAGGCTTTCTCGCCGGTCTTCGGCTCGTCGCAGAAGGTGATCACGGCATATCTGGGATCGTTGATCGGGAATGCGGCGATGAAGGAATTGAAATTCAGGGTTGCCGAATAGCGCCCGTTCACCACCTTATCTGCCGTGCCGGTCTTGCTGCCGACGCCAAAGCCCGGCACGCGGGCGACACGCCCGGAACCCTTGTAGCCGTTGAAGTCGAGCAGATAGCGGATCTCGTCGCTGGTGGTCTTCTTAATGACCTGCGTGGCGATCTCATCGGCCTGTTCGCGGGTGCGCGGCAGGAATGTCGGCTCGATCAGCTTGCCGCCATTAACGAGAGCAGCAGCCGCCACCCCTGTCTGCAGCGCCGTCGTCGAAACGCCATGGCCGAAGGAAATCGTGATCGAATTGATCTTCTTCCAGACGCGCGGCTGGCTCGGCATCTTCACTTCGGGCAGTTCGGTCTGCATCTTCGTCAAGAGCCCGAACTTGGTCAGGTATTCCTTCTGCGCGTCGATGCCGACGATGTCGATGACGCGCGCCGTACCGATATTCGAAGAATACTGGAAAATCTCGGGAACAGTCAGCCAGCGGCGCTGCCCGTGAAAATCGTGAATGGTGAAGCCGCCGATATAGATCGATTTGCTGGCATCGAAACTGTCGGTCATCTTCACCTTGCCGCTATCGAGCGCCATGGCCAGCGAAAAGGTCTTGAAGGTCGAGCCCATTTCGAAGGTGCCGTTGGTCATCCGGTTGAGCCAACCCTCCTTGGCGCCTTCCTGCGGATCGTTCGGATCGAAATCCGGCGCCGATGCCATCGCCAGCACTTCCCCCGTATGCACGTCGATGACCGCGGCACCAGCGCCCTTGGACTGGAAGTTGGTGACGGCATTGACGACCGCGTCCCGGACGATGTTCTGCACGCGCAGGTCGATCGAAAGGCGCACCGGCTCGAGCGGCTGGTCGCTGGTCATGCCGACGGAGGCGAGATCGGCAAGCCCCTGGTCGTCGATAAATTTCTCCATGCCTGCGACACCGCGGTTGTCGATGTTGACGTAACCGAGGATGTGCGCGGCGGTCGCCCCGCCCGGATAGAAGCGGCGTTTCTCCGGCCGGAAACCGATACCGGGAATGCCGAGCGCCAGGATCTGGCTCTGCTGCTTCGGCGTCAGTTGCCGGCGCAGCCAGGCGAAATGCGAGGTCTTGACCGAGAGCTTCTTGTAAGTGTCCCTGACGTCGAGCTCGGGCAGCACCGTTGCAAGCTTCTCGACCGCCTCGTCGGCGTCGACGATCTTGTTCGGCTCGGCAAACAGCGAGACGGTGCGGATGTCGGTCGCCAGCACCTCGCCGTTGCGGTCGAGAATGTCGGGCCGCGAAGCCATCAGCCGGTCGGGCGGCAGAATGCTGGAGACGACCTCCTGATCCTTCATCGCATATTCGACGAGACGACCGCCGATGACGGCGTAGACGCCCATGAAACCAAGGATCAGCAGGCCGACGCGGCTTTTTGCCTGCCCTGATTTCTTCTTTCGCGATCCCTCGATCGCCAGGCCAGCGGGTGAAGGACCGCCGAACCGGTTATAGACGCCGGCGGAGAAATGCGCTTGGCTCTTCAAAACCATAATGCGGGAAAGAAACGACATTATTCCTCCACCGATCCGGTTTCGATCTGGTCTGCATCCTCTGCCTCGCCGCGTGGCGCAGGCATCGGAATGGGCTGCGCCTTGGCGGTGGCTTGCGCGCCCTTGGTGTCTGGTGCGCCTTTGGCGCTGGCCACGGTCGCGCCTTTGGCGCTGGCCACGGTCGCGCCTTTGGCGCTGGCCACGGTCGCGCCTTTGGCGCTGGCCACGGTCGCGCCTTTGGCGCTGGCCTTAGCCTCCGTCACGTCAGGCACGGGAACCTCGGATTTCAGCATCGGCAATTCCTTGGCATGCACGAGCGCCGTCGATTCCGTCGGCTGCAGCTTCAATTCGTCATTGTAGGCTTTGACCAGCCGCTCCAGCCGGTTCGGCTGCGATTGCAGCGCCCAGTCGGCCTTGAGAAGGTCGATCGTGTCCTTCTCGAGCTTGATCTCGGCTTCGAGGCGATGAACCTCCTCGAGCTTCAATTCGGCGCGGTGCTTGATCGTGTAGGTCACGGCGGCGGTGGCCGTCATGACGCCGATGAGGACGAGATCGAACGTTTTCAGCATATCAACCTCCAAGCTTTCCGAGACTGGCAAGATTGGGAAACCCGAAGAGCGACATATCCGCGGCCTCGGCGGCAGCGTCCGTCCTCAGGCCGGCGCGCAGCTTGGCAGAGCGGGCGCGCGGATTGATCTCCGCCTCCGCCTCGCTTGCCGAAACCATCGGCTTGCCGATCGCCGCAAAGGTTGCCGCCCGCTCATGCGCGACCGGCAGATGCCGCGAGCCCGACGCCTTGCCGGCGCGATCGGAGAAGAATTTCTTGACGATGCGGTCTTCGAGCGAATGAAAGGTGACGGCGACGAGCCGCCCGCCGGGTTTCAGCGCCGCTTCTGCCGCAAACAGCGCCTGCGCCAGTTCGCCGAGCTCGTCGTTGACGAAGATGCGCAATGCCTGGAAGACCCGCGTTGCCGGATGGATCTTGTCCTTCATCTTGCGCGGTGTAACGAGCTCGATGAGACCGGCGAGATCGCGGGTCGTTTCAAATGGCTTTTCGGCGCGGCGCTTCTCGATCGCATGGGCGATGCGCGGCGCCTGGCTTTCCTCGCCGAGAAAATGGAAGATGCGGATGAGATCGGCGACCTTGGCGCGGTTGACGACATCGGCGGCCGAAACGCCCTCGGCCGACATGCGCATGTCAAGCGGTCCATTCTTCTGGAAGGAGAAGCCACGCTCAGCCTCGTCGATCTGCATGGAGGAGACGCCGATATCAAGCACGACGCCGTCGAGCCCGCCTTGCGGCGCATGATCGGCAAGATGCGAGAATTGCGAATGAACAAGCTTGAAACGACCGCCATGGGCGGCGACCATCGCTTGGCCAGCCGCAATCGCCGTCGGATCGCGGTCGAGCGCAATCACCTCGGCGCCGGCAGCAAGGATGGCCGAACTGTAACCGCCCGCACCGAATGTACCGTCGAGGATGAGCTTGCCGGGCGCAGGCGCCAATGCCGCAAGGACTTCAGCGAGAAGAACAGGAATGTGACGAACCGGTCCGCCACCGGCATCAGTTGAACCTCCGCCAGGATTCGCCACCATTCCGTTCCCTCGTTCTTTCAGGAACGCTTGCCCGCCAGCTTGCGCTCCCCTCGTGCCTGCGCCTGTGCGGCCACAAAAGCCTGCGGCTGCCAGAGCTGAAAATGATCCGCCCGACCGACAAAGGTCACTTCGTCCGAGATGCCGGTGAAGCCGCGAATGAAATCCGTGACCATCAGCCGCCCCTCGGCGTCGAGCTTCATGAAGACCCCGCCTCCATGAATGAGAAGCGACATCTCGTTCGCATCCGGCGAAAACGGATCCTCCGCAGCAATCTGCCGTTCGAATCTTTCGAGAAGATCCGGACCGCCGACGCTGACCGCCGGAAACACAAAGTCCTGGAAGCAATAGAGCTCCTGAACATTGCGCTGCGCCAGCACGGAACGGAACGCCGAAGGCACGGAAACCCTGCCCTTGGCATCGATCCTGTTGGTCGCGTTCGAAAGGAAGCGGCTCATGACACGAAACATCCGTTCCCGCAGGGATCCGGACCAAAAGACGCCCGAAACTCCCGATATCAGGCACAGCTTCGCAAGCCGGATGAGCAAAAACCCCTCCGACGCTTCCGGAGAGGAAGACGCCTTTGCTTTGCGATGAATGGGCAGGTGATTGCCCTGGTGCAGTGCGCATTTGGGATAGCATGGGACCATATGGGCGTCAATGGGATGCGGCCATTTTGCAGTGGACGCATGATCAAAAATTTATAACCCGTTAAGTTTAACAAAGGGTTAGGATCACTCTCTCGCAAGAGGCGCGCAACCACGTTTCCGCAAAAAGAATTTCCGCCGGAGGGGTGCATCAGCGCCCGCTTGAAAGCGTTCGATTCCAGTGACTTATCTCGAAACGATCTCTGGATTCGGGGTTTTGTCGCGCCACAAGAGTTAATCGCCAGTTGGCCTGTAAGCCGGGTTCTGTATGGCTCCGGCGTGAACCGGAACGTGGCAGCCATTCCTCTGGGACAGCGTTCGCACGCTGCCTCACGCAACCCACCCGGATAACTGGCCTGGAAACCGGCCGGAAGGCCTTTCGGCCCGCCACGTCATCCCTATTCGGTCTTGCTCCCGGTGGGGTTTACCGTGCCATTTCCGTTGCCGGACATGCGGTGGGCTCTTACCCCACCCTTTCACCCTTACCTGTCATGACAGGCGGTTTGCTTTCTGTGGCACTTTCCCTGAGGTCGCCCTCGCCGGACGTTATCCGGCACCGTGTTTCCGTGGAGCCCGGACTTTCCTCACCCTACCGCCTTTCGGCATTGGTAAAGCGCGGCTGCCCAGCCAACTGGCAGGGCTCCCATAAACGAGAGAGATCGCAATTGCTATCGAAATAAATGATATCACCTAGAGCAATTCCAGCAAAACTGCGCAGCGGTTTTGCTGCCGGAATTGCGTAAGAATAAAAACAGGGAGCACTTCCGTGATTCGGAGAAAAACGGAAATGCTCTAGCGAAATTGCGGTGTGAAATCCGTCGAGTAGCCCTGTTCGCCGATTCCGCCTGACAAAAGCAGCTCGGCCCCAAGCCGGCCGATTTCGTCCGAGCTCTTGGCCGACGTGCCGGCGCAGCCCGTCAACACCGCGATCTCGGGCGATGAGCTATAGCCGATCATCGGATAGCCGCTTTCCGTATACGACACGACGCAGGCGGCCGTCGAAATCGAAAGCGGCACGATATCGGGCAAGAGACCTTCAACGATGCGTTTGAGATGCGCGCGCACCGTATCGCGCCCCTCGGTCTTGAACCATGCGCGCATGTCCGTGTCGCCGTTGAGCGCCAGATCGTCAGGATCGCCGCCGATCTTCAGGTAGAATTTGCCGTCGGGATAGCGGATCGGCGGCAGCAGGTAGATTTCGATGCCGGGCGCCCTGAGAATGAGTGACGGCATCGTGGCTAGGCGCGCCGCATCGGCATCGCTTACCTCGAAAAGCGTCACGGTCCGGGCATAAACCGTCATGGCAACGGGCTGTGGCAACAGATTCTCCGCAATGGAAAATCCGCCTGCCGCCAGCAGCACCTTTTCAACGCGATAGGTCAGGCCACCGGCCGTCTCAACGACAGCCGATCCACCTTCGCTGCGGATCGAAACGACATGATCGCGGATGACAGTGGCGCCTGCCTTTTCCGCCAGCAGCGATTGGGCTTTCACAAGCTTGCGCGGACTGATGTGGCCGGCCCCCCTCGCCTCGAAGACGCCCGTGCCCCCATCGGGAAAGGCGAAGAAGGGAAAGGCAGCCTTCAGCCCCTGCTCGTCGAGCAGGCTGGCCTCGACGCCGAGCGAAACGGCAGCCCGCCGGGTCTTCTCGATATAATCGCCGCCCGTCGGCGCCACGACGACGCAGCCGACCTCGCGATAGAAATCGATGCCGCTGTCGCGGGCGATCTCGCCATAACGGCTGATCGAACGGTTGGCGAGCAGCGCCCAGTTGCGGTCGGGATCGATGGTACGGGTAATGCGCCCCTCGTCGTAATGGCTGGCGAAGACGCCCTGATGCGCCTTGCGGTCGGTAGGCTCGTCCGGCCCGATCACCGCGACACCATCCGCTTGCCGCGCCAGATGCCGCGCCGCCGCTGCCCCCATCAGCCCACGGCCGACGACAATATATTTGAAATCGACTGCCATGCAGCCTCCTCTAAACAATACAGTGCATCTTTTCAGACGCGCAAAAGACGCTGTAACACTTTGAATTGCTGAATAATTCCTGAAATAAATCCGATTTATGGAATCATGCAGCAGCGAAGACGGGCATCAACTCGCCACCAAAATCCTCATCACCGAGCCGTCCTTCCGCAAGAAGCACCGCTCCCAACCGCCCGAGTTCGTCGGAGGATTTTGCCGCGACAAAATTGCCGCCGGTCAGCACCGCGATGCGTGGCGACTGCGTAAATCCGGCATAGGGATAACCGGTCGGCGTGAAATTCGCCACGCAAGGCGCTGAGGTGACCGGGCAACCGGCAAGCTCCGGCATCAGTTGCAGGGCGACACCCGAGAGATGCTCACGCTCGGCAGCACTGCCGTCGGAACGGAACCACGCGCCGGCATCCTCCAGCCTGCCGAAGAAAAGCGCCTCGGTGTCGCCACCGAGTTTCAGATAGGTCTTGCCGTCGGGATAACGCACCGGCGGCAGGATATAGATGTGATCCTCTTCCCGGTCACCGAGCACGATCGTCGACGGCATATCGCCGAAGATCGCCATCTCGCGTTCGCCGATCTCGTAGAAGGCGACCGTTCGCGCCATGACCCTGATATCGACGGGACGCGGCAGCAGGGCATGGAAATTACTGAAACCGCCAGCGGCGACCAGCACGCGCTCGGCGCTGTAGCTTCTGTCGCCGGCCGTTACCTCGACATGAGAACCCGCATCACGCACCGATGTTGCGGTCGCCTCGATCAGCGAGACGCCGCCCTGTTCGGCAAGCTTTGCCTGCGCGCGCACCAGCGCCCGCGGGTTGATGTGGCCGGCGCGCTTGCGCTCGAAATATCCTGTGAAATCGGGATCGACGGCAAGATAGGGAAAACGTTGACCGAGTTCAGACGGCGCGATGATCTCGATATCGCTGCCGAGCGTCCGGCCAACCGTCAGCGCCCTTTCGATATAGTCCTGCTCGCTCTCTGGCGCTGGACCGGCAAAGAGGCAGCCGACCTCCGAATAGAAGGAGATGCCGCTCTTTGCCTCGATCTCTCGGTAGCGGTCAAGCGCGCGGGCGGCGAAGGCTCCCCACGCAAGATTGCCGTCGAAGGTGCGGGTGATGCGCGCTTCGTCGTAATGGCTGGCGAAGACGCCGTGATGGGCCTTGCGCTCCTCCGGCTCACGCGGGCCGATCAGTGCAACGCCGTCGGCCATCGAGGAGAGATGCCGTGCGGCGGCTGCACCCATCATGCCGCGTCCGATGATGATGAACCTGAAATCGACTGCCATATCCCACCTCGCTAAATTCCAGCGATACCATGGCAATCATTTTGAATCATCCAGCTTGTCAGGGATAATCGCTTCAGGCTCAGAGCATTGCCAGAACCTTGCCGCAATAGGACTTGGACACCGGGTTCATGCGCGTGGCGCCATGGCCGGCATTGTATTTGAGGATGGTGTTGCAGGTCTCGCCACCACCGAGATCATGGGCGGCAGCCAGATATTTCATGCCGTACTTGATGTTCGTTTCCGGATCGAACAGGCCCTTGGCGCTGCCGGAATAGCCCATCATGCGGGCAGTTGCAGGCTTTATCTGCATCAGGCCGATTTCACCGTGGCTGCCGCGCGCATTCGGATTGAAATTGCTTTCGATGCGGATGACCGCGGTCGCAAGCGCAACCGGTACATCATATTGGTTCGCATATTTGCTGATCAGTGCGGAATAGGAATTGCCGGAAACAATGGCGACGGCATAACCGCTCTGGCGCTCGACCGTCTTCAGCGGGCGTTCCGCCGTCTTGAGCGGACGCTTCGCCGACTTGACCGAACGCTCCGCTTTCTTCAACGGACGCTCTGTCTTCTTCGAAGGACGCTCGACTTTCTTCACCGACGCATCGGCTCGCACACCCCAATCATTCGCAAAGGCAAAGCTATTTCCCGCCAGCACCATGCCAACGCATGTTGCAGCAACAACAATCAGTTTTCTCATGTAGTCTTGAACACTCCGACCCAAAGAATTTCCGGACGGCGCGCCTCGCTGTCATAATGAATACCAGATCAAGGATCGATCGGAATTCACGGTAATTCTTATCATTTCACATAGCGCCCGTGGTTTAACTCGAAAACAACCCCGAGCACCCCTTGGCGGACGTTCTTAGACCATCGCAATGAGGAGATAATAGGGAAATGATGTGGCAGGCCGAATTTCGCGCTGCAGTGCGAAATTCGGCGTTTCAGCAATTGTCGAGGAATCAGGAATAACGCGGCAAAGCCGACAGCAGCCGGTGCAACGTGTCGATCGTCGAGAAATCGGCGATGCCATCTATCCGTTCGGGCCGAAAATGCCGCTGGAAAGCTTCCACGTCGCCTGCCGTTTTTTCGGAGAATTCGCCCGTGATTTCAGTGCCGTAACCATAGAGCGACAGCATCGACTGCAGCGCCTCGACAGGCTGGCCTGTATCGCCGCGCTGGAAGAAGCGCCCGCCGGTGATCGTTGCCGGCTCGACCCAGTGCCCGATGCCAGCCCGGTGGAGCTCGGCCCAGGGAAATTTCTCGCCCGGATCGACCTTGCGGATCGGGGCGACATCGGAATGCCCGAGCACCCGTTCCGGCACGATCGACCAACGTTTGACACAGTCGCGACACAATTCAATGACCGCGGCGATCTGCTCTTTCGGATAATCAGGGAGCCCGCCGGGGTGGCCGGCATTGGCGATCTCGATGCCGATCGACAGCGAATTGATATCGGTCTCGCCGTGCCAGTTGCTTTTTCCCGCATGCCAGGCACGCCGCATTTCCGGCACGAGCTGCACCACCTCGCCATTCTCATGCACGAAATAATGGCTGGAAACCTGGCTCTCGGCGCGAGAGAGCCAGTCGAGCGCACCATCTGCCGTCGGCATGCCGGTATAGTGCAGCAGGATCATGTCGGGACGGCGCCCGTCCGCCCGCTCGCCATGGTTCGGCGAAGGCTGCACGCGCGCGCTTCTGCAGTCGGCCTCGAAAGAGGTCATGCTGCGCGGCGTTCCTTCTCGATCGCCTCATAGGCCGCGTTCAGCGCCGCCATGCGCTCATTGGCGATCACATGGAATTCCTTCGGCACGCCACGCGAGATCAACCGATCGGGATGATGTTCGCTGACGAGGCCGTGGTAACGGCGGCGGATGGTCGGGAAATCATCCGAAGGCGAGACGCCGAGCACCTTGTAGGGATCGCCGCCGGACGAGACGTGGCGGGCGGCAATCTGCTCGAAGCGGGTCTCGCTCATCTGAAAGATCTCGCCGATATGGCGCAGGAAATTCAGTTCCTTTTCGTGAATCAGCCCGTCGGCCTTGGCGATGTGGAAGAGGCCGTCGAGCACGTCTTCCAACACTGGGCAATTGGCCGCACAGGTAACGCAGAGCGTGGAGAGCCGTTCGGCATAGGCTTCGTAGCCGGCGACGTCCTGCCGCGCGAGGTTGTAAAGCCTGGCGACATTCTTCGCCTGATCCTGCGGAAACTCGAAGATTTCGCGGAAGGCTTCGACCTCCTTCTCGCTGACGATCCCGTCGGCCTTGGCCATCTTGGCCGACAGAGCGATGATCGCCACGGAGAAAGCCACCTTACGCCGGGTCTCGGGATCGCCTTCAAAAACCGTGCGGATAGCCTCGACCACCGCAGACAGCGCATTGCCTGCGGTATTGCCAATGGCATTCAACAGTTTTTCCCAGAAGGACATCGAAAATCTCACACACTTGTCAACTTATAGAGAAACAGCTTGACCAAAGAATCGTAGCCTTTGCAAGGCGACTATTGGTCGTAGGGCCGAACACAGTTTTCACGATTTGGTAATTGTCGCACCGCAGCAAACGATTCATCACGCCCACTTTCATCTCGCATGAGGGCATGGCCGGCGGTCGCCGGCATTGCCCTGGCACCTGGTTCCAGCGCGCGCGACGGAAATTTCCATGGGAATTCCCGTCGCGTAGACCGGGCCTGAAACGATTATATCAGCACTTCCCGTCGCCTTAGCGGTCCGACACGGCAGAGTGGCGCATTTTTCGTAAATTCTTTACTTTACAGGGCCCTTTCCCTGCCGCATCCATGCGCTAGCTAACGCTGCCGCACCGAAACACCGTAGGAGGGATCATGGCCAAACAGAAAGTCGCAATGCTGACCGCCGGAGGCCTGGCGCCCTGTCTTTCATCCGCCGTCGGCGGCCTCATCGAACGCTATAGCGATGTCGCGCCCGAGCTCGAAATCGTCGCCTACAAGTCGGGCTACCAGGGTGTGCTCCTCGGCGACAGCATCGAGATCAACCGCGCGATGCGCGAAAAGGCGCCGCTTCTGCACCGCTACGGCGGCTCGCCGATCGGCAATAGCCGCGTCAAGCTCACCAATGCCGCCGACTGCGTCAAGCGCGGCTTGGTCAAGGAAGGCGAGAACCCGCTGCGGGTCGCCGCCGAACGCCTCGCCAATGACGGCATCACCATTCTCCACACGATCGGCGGAGACGACACCAACACCACGGCCGCCGACCTTGCCGCCTACCTCGCCGCCAACGGCTACGACCTCACCGTCGTCGGCCTGCCGAAGACTGTCGACAACGACGTCGTGCCGATCCGCCAGTCGCTCGGCGCCTGGACGGCCGCCGAAGTTGGCGCGCATTTCTTCGACAATGTCGGCAACGAGCAGACGGCTGCCCCCCGCACCCTCGTCATCCATGAAGTCATGGGCCGCCATTGCGGCTGGCTGACGGCCGCCACCGCCCGCGCCTATCTCCAGCGCACCAGCCGCAACCAGTATGTCGACGGTCTGATGATGGACGCGCACCTGAAGAGCATCGACGCCGTCTACCTGCCTGAGATGGCCTTCGACCTCGACGCCGAGGCCGCCCGGCTGAAGGAAAGCATGGATCGTAACGGCCACGCCACCGTCTTCGTCTCGGAAGGCGCCTGCCTCGACGCCATCGTCGCCGAGCGCGAAGCCGCCGGCGAGACCGTCAAGCGCGATGCTTTCGGCCATGTGAAAATCGACACGATCAATGTCGGCGGCTGGTTCCAGAAGCAGTTCGCCAATCTGCTCGACGCCGAGCGTTCCCTGGTGCAGAAATCGGGCTATTTCGCCCGCTCGGCGCCCGCTAACGGCGATGACCTCAGGCTGATCCAGAGCATGGTCGATCTTGCCGTCGAAAGTGCGCTCAATAAAGTCTCCGGCGTCACCGGCCATGATGAAGGCCAGAACGGTAAATTGCGCACTATAGAATTCCCGCGCATCAAGGGCGGCAAGGCTTTTGACCTTTCGACGGCATGGTTTGCCGAAGTCATGGACAATATAGGCCAGAAATACAAAGAAGCGTGATTGACGGATGGTTAATATGATGTCTTTGCTTGTTCCTGAGGAATAGGAGGAGACACCATGTCACTTGAAGCTTGGCTCGCTTTTGCGGCCGCATCCGCCATCATGCTGGCCATACCGGGGCCGACGATACTGCTCGTCGTTTCCTATGCGCTCGGTCATGGACGCAGGACGGCGTTCGCGACGGTGGGCGGCGTGGCGCTTGGTGACTTCACGGCGATGACGGCTTCCCTCTTCGGTCTCGGCGCCGTTCTGGCCGCCTCCGCGACCCTCTTCACCGTCTTGAAGTGGATCGGCGGCGCCTATCTGATCTGGCTGGGAATCAAGCTCTGGCGGGCTCCTATCATCGGCGAACCGGTTGCCGACAACGACAACCTGCCGGAGGAGAAGTCCCTGAAGATCTTCCTCCACGCCTATGTCGTCACCGCCCTCAATCCGAAGAGCATCATCTTCTTCGTCGCCTTCGTGCCGCAGTTCCTCAATCCGGCCCTGCCCTTCGTCGGGCAGATGGCGATCATGGAAGCGACCTTCCTCGTGCTGGCGATCCTCAACGCTTCCACCTACGCCTTTCTCGCCCATAGCGCGCGCGGACTGATTCGCAAGGCGAGCGTCCAGCGCGCCGTAAACCGCACCGGCGGCACTCTACTGATCGCTGCAGGGGCCGTAACGGCCGGGTATCGCCGTATTGCAGCCTAGTAATATTCCGTGGTTGCCGGAATGCCACGAATAGGTTAATGGGGTCACCAGGGGCTTAGGCTTTTGGTAACTTTTATACGCTGCCGGGGCGGCGCGATTTCATGAAAGTGGCGGAATGGTAGCGATCGGATTATCCGGCCTGAAACGCAGTCTTGTCGTCTCGACGATACTCTGCGGCGTGATGACGGGATGCACGAGCGTCGAGTATACGTCCCAAGCCGAACTGACAGCCGCCCAGACCGTCGTTCCGATGCCGAAACCCGGTGAAGATGCAACACTCGCCGCGATCCCGACAGCCGAAGGCGCAGCCGGTCAGGCGGTGGCAGGGGCCACCATTCCCCAGGCATCCCCTTCTCTGACCGCAACAGCGATGCCGGCCGTGACAGCCTCTCAGCCTGGCGATCTTACCATGCAGCCGACGGCCTATGCGCAGATCCCGCTGACGCCGGAAATGACGGCGATCCAGTCCGTCGTGCCGACGCCGCGTCCGGGAACGCCGGCCCAGCCGACGACGCAGCTTGCCTTTGCCGCGACACCGCAAAACAGCGCGCTTGCAGCACTTGCCGCCGTCGACACCACGCCGCGCGCCAGTATGGACTACGGTTTCGACGAATCCGGGCCGATCGATCCGCCGACGGCGCCGCCGATGTTCAGCGACGACGACAGAGACGATGCGCCGACCGTCGAGAAGAGCTTTGTCACCAAGCTCATCCAGAAATATTCGAAAATCTACGAAATTCCCGAGACCCTGCTCCATCGCGTCGTCCATCGCGAGAGCCGCTATAATGCCAAGGCCTACAACAAGCGCGGCTATTTCGGCCTGATGCAGATCAAGTACAACACCGCCAAGTCCATGGGCTACGGCGGTGCCCCGGGCGGCCTCTTCGATGCCGAGACCAACATCAAATATGCCGCGAAATATCTGCGCGGCGCCTGGCTCGTCTCCGACAGTAAGGAAGACGACGCCGTTCGCCTTTACGCGCGCGGTTATTATTACGATGCCAAGCGCAAGGGCATGACCGACATCGCCCAAGGCAACTACTGAAACCGGGCAATTTCTGAAACAGGGGTGACGGCTGAAACGGCGGCCTATGGCTGCGGCTGGGCTTGTCGTTGCGATCCGGCCTGCTGTTGCGCGCCCGATTGCGGCAGGGCCGTCAGGATCGCCTTCAACAGCGTCTGGGGCTGGTAGTCGAGCCGGCTCGGTGTCAGGCCAAGCCTGACGACCACCAGATTGGCGGAAGGCACGATCGCCACGCTCTGCCCATCGTGGCCCGTCAGCCAGAACGTATCCTCAGGCAGCCCGGCCTCAGCGCTCGAGCCGCCGGGTGCTAGCCAGGCTTGGCCCTGCGTATACCGGCCGTTTGAAGCCGCCGTCGGGGTGCGCATGGCGCCGACAAAACCCTCCGGCAACAGTCGCTGTCCGTTCCACACGCCGTCTTGCAGCAGGAACTGCCCAAAGCGCGCCCAGTCATGCGCCGTCGCATAAAGATAGGAGCTTCCGGCAAACGTGCCGCGCGCATCGAGTTCGAATACGGCGCTCGTCATGCCGAGCGGGGCAAACAACGCGTCGTGCGGATAGGAAAAAGCCGCCTGAGCATTGCCGACCCTGTCCATCCAGATGCGCGAGAGCAGCACGGCCGTGCCGCTAGAATAGCGGAAGCGTTGGCCGGGCGCTGCCTCCATCGGTGCATTGGCCGGCAGCGATACCATGTCGGTATCGAGATAGAGCATGCGCGTGACATCGGCGACGTCGCCATAGTCTTCGTTAAAGGCAAGGCCGCTCTCCATGCCGAGCAGATCGGAAACCTTGATTCTGGCGCGCGCATCGTTCTTCCACTGCGCCAACAGGTTATCATCGTCGAAGGAGACCTTGCCGCCAAGCATCAGCCGGCCGAGGACTGCCGCATTCACGGTCTTCGTCATCGACCAGCCGATCAACGGCGTCTTCGCCGAGAAGCCGGGGCCATAGGCCTCAGCGACGATGCGACCATTGCGCACCACCACGATCGCCCGCATTGCCGGGCCGGCAATTCCGGCATCGGCAAGCAGCGCGGCGATCTTCCCGTCCGCCGGATTGCCGGTCCCCTCGCCCTCCGGCCACAAGGCGTCATTCGCCTGCATTTTGGCCGGCGGATCGAAGGGCGCTGCCTTCGCAGCCGCCTCGAAATTGCCGTCCGGGACGCTCGTGCAGCCGAAAGCGCCGCGATAGAGCGCATAACTCGGCGCAAACAGTCCCATGAAGCGCGCCGTCACGCGATCGTTGTCGGGGTCGACGCTGACACGCACCAGCCGCAGTAGCGGATTTCCAGGCGCCTGGACGTCGTCATGGAGCACATCCTCCGCCTCCCGGCCGGCGATGAACACGTTGGAGCAGACGATCTTGGCGGCATAACCGTCGCCGACGCTGAGCAGTTCCGGCGGCCGGATGAAGAGCCAGCCGGCGGCAGTGATGACGAGGAGAACGAGAAGGAGAGCAAACGCCTTCAGGATACGCAGGACAAATCGCATGGCATTCCTCCATGCCGGGAGAGAAGCAGGAATCACACGCGCCGGAAAGGGGCCGAAGCGAAGAAGGACCATCGTCCCGATCACTTTCCCAGGAGTGCCATTCCGGTCGCTCTCCGGAGGAGGCCGAAGCCTCCCAGGAACGGCTCCCCACAGCCCGCGTCATCAAACTGTAGCAGAGGCGCGCTACACGCCCTGAACGCTAAAAAGGTGACAGACTCATGTCAGAATTTGCACCGGATGCCGGCTTCCGCAAGAACCGGAAACTCAAGGATGCCCTTCTCCGCCATAAGGCCTTTTCGAAGGATGGCTTTTCCGAGCGTCTCTTCGGCCTTCTTTTCTCCGGCCTCGTCTATCCGCAGATCTGGGAGGATCCGGATCTCGACATGCAGGCGATGGAGCTGAAGCCCAATCATCGCATCGTTACCATCGGCTCCGGCGGCTGCAACATGCTCGCCTATCTCTCCAAGGCGCCGGCCTCGATCGACGTCGTCGATCTCAACCCGCACCACATCGCGCTGAACCGCCTGAAGCTTGCCGCCTTCAAACATCTTCCAGGTCACGCCGATCTCGTCCGCTTCCTGGCAATGCCGAACGAGAAGTCGAACAGCCGTGCCTACGACCAGCATCTTGCCGCCCGCCTCGATGAGGCAACCCGCAGCTACTGGAACGGCCGCAAGTTCGGCCGCCGCCGCGTCACCGTTTTCGATCGCAACATTTACGAAACGGGTCTGCTCGGCCGCTTCATCGGCGCGGCCCACCTTCTTGCCCGCCTGCATGGCGTCAAACTGCGCGAGATGACCAAGACCCGCTCGATCCGCGAGCAGCGCCAGTTCTTCGACGAGCAGATCGCGCCGCTCTTCGAAAAGCCGGTCGTGCGCTGGATTACCGGCCGTAAGAGCTCGCTCTTCGGCCTCGGCATTCCGCCGCAGCAATATGACGAACTCGCAAGCCTTGCCGCCGATCATTCGATCGCACCGGTGCTGAAGCATCGCCTGGAAAAGCTCGCCTGTCATTTCCCGATGAGCGACAATTATTTCGCCTGGCAGGCCTTCGGCCGCCGTTACGGCACCGAAGCGGAGGGCCCGCTGCCGACCTATCTGAAGTCGGAGCACTATCAGGTGATCCGCGCCAATGTCGACCGCGTCAACGTTCACCACGCAAGCTTCACCGAGCTTCTGGCCCGCGAGCCGGCCGCCTCGCGCGACCGCTACATTCTGCTCGACGCGCAGGACTGGATGACGGACGAGCAGCTGAACGACGTCTGGACGGAAATCACCCGCACGGCGCGCGAAGGCGCCCGCGTGATCTTCCGCACCGCCGCCGAAAAGAGCATCATCGAAGGCCGCCTGGCTCCGGCGATCCGCGGCCAATGGGATTACTTCGAGGAAAAGTCGCGTGAACTGACTGCGCTCGATCGCTCGGCAATCTACGGCGGCTTCCACATCTACGGGAAGAAGGCGTGAGCAAGGTCGGTACTGAGACGGCAGGACAGAGCGACCAACATGCCAGCCTCATGGATGGCATGTACCGCTACCAGCGGCACATCTACGACCTGACCCGCAAATATTATCTTCTCGGCCGCGACAGCACGATCCGTAATCTCGACGTGGCCGAAGGCGGCAGCCTTCTGGAAGTCGGCTGCGGCACCGGGCGCAACATGGCCTTCGCCCACAGGCATTTCCCGACCGCCAAGCTGTTCGGCCTCGACATTTCCCAGGAGATGCTGATTTCGGCACGCAAGACCTTCGCCACCAAGGCGACGATCCCGGAATTCCGCGTCGCCGACGCCACGGCATTCACACCGCATGAATTCGGCGTCAGCGGCTTCGACCGCATCCTGATCTCCTATGCCTTGTCGATGATCCCGGACTGGGAGCGCGCCGTCGATGCTTCGATCGCCGCACTCAATCCCGGCGGCCAACTGCACATTGTCGATTTCGGCCAGCAGGAAGGCTTGCCGGGCTGGTTCCGGCGCATGCTGCAGTCCTGGCTTGCGAAATTCCACGTCACCCCGCGCCCCGATCTGCGCGAGGTCCTGGAAGCGCAAGCCCATGAAAACAACGCGACATTGGTGTTCGATGCCGTCGGCGGCGGTTATGCCTGGCGGGCAGCTATTATCAGCAAGCGCTCATAATTCGCTTGAAACTAACCGATTTTTTACGTTGATATGGTGAAAAGAGGGTTATCCTCTGCTGACTCGTCTTTTTCGAAGGTCAGGTTGTGGGGCAAAGAGATCATTCGAGCTACGACGGGACGCCCATGCGCCGGCTTTTGTTTTGCGTTTTGCCCCTGGCCATCATGCTGGCCGGTTGCAGTTCCTCCGGTTATGACTACCTCGAAACGGCGTCGATCAAGCCGAAGACGCGCTTCAAGGATACCGATCCGCAGGATTTCGGTCCGAAGCATCCGCAGCAGAACCAGGTCCACGGCATCGATATTTCCAAATGGCAAGGCGATATCGACTGGGGCACGGTGAAGAATTCCGGTGTCGCTTTCGCCTTCATCAAGGCAACCGAAGGCAAGGACAGGGTCGATCCGCGCTTCGACGAATACTGGCGCGAAGCCCGCGCCGCCGGCATCCCGCACGCTCCCTATCATTTCTATTATTTCTGCTCTTCGGCCGATCAGCAGGCCGACTGGTTCATCCGCAACGTACCGAAGGAGGCCATGCGCCTGCCGCCGGTGCTCGACGTCGAATGGAACGCCGAATCGAAGACCTGCCGCTACCGCCCCGACGCTGAAACGGTGCGCGCCGAAATGCAGCGTTTCATGGACCGGTTGGAAGCCTATTACGGCAAGCGCCCGATCATTTATACCTCGGTCGATTTCCACCGCGAAAATCTCGCCGGCTACTTCCAAGATTATCATTTCTGGGTTCGTTCGGTGGCGAAACACCCCGAGGTAACCTATTCCGACCGCCGCTGGGCCTTCTGGCAATATACCTCGACCGGCGTCATTCCCGGCATCAGCGGTCCGACCGATATCAATGTCTTTGCCGGCAGTGCAAAGAACTGGAACAATTGGGTCGCAGCCGTTTCCAAGGATAGAAATTCTTAGTAACGTCCTGCGATGTTTCTTGCTTCCGTCACATTCATCTGTGAAAGCGACGGGAAATCTTTTTGATATAAGGACCGCATCCAATGCACCGCTCGCTCGCAAGCCGCTCTGCACTCGCCCTCCTGTTTGCGCTTGCCCTCGCCGGCGGCGCGGCCGCCCAGCAGGCGCCTGACGCAGCCCCGGCCGCACCCTGCGGCGGCGATCTGTCCGCCTTCCTCGAAGGTGTCAAGAAAGACGCAGTCGCAGCCGGCGCCAGTGCGGCAGCCGCCGACGAGGCGTTCGCCGGCGCCGAGATCGACCCCAAGGTCCTGAGCCGCGACCGTGCCCAGGGTGTCTTCAAGCAGACCTTCCTCGAATTCTCCCAGCGCACCGTCAGCCAGGCCCGCCTCGACATCGGCCGCCAGAAGATGAAGCAATATGCCGACGTCTTTGCCCGCGCCGAGCAGGAATTCGGCGTCCCCCCGGGCGTCATCACCGCCTTCTGGGCGATGGAAACCGATTTCGGCGCCGTCCAGGGTGATTTCAACACCCGCAACGCCCTGGTGACGCTGTCGCATGACTGCCGCCGCCCGGAACTCTTCCGCCCGCAGCTGATCGCCCTCGTCGAGATGGTTCAGCACGGCGACCTCGACCCCACCACCAATACCGGCGCCTGGGCCGGCGAGATCGGCCAGGTGCAGATGCTGCCGCGCGACATCATCGCCTATGGCATGGATGGCGACGGTGACGGTCATATCCGCCTGAAGCAGAGCGGCCCGGACGCCATCCTGACGGCGGCGAAATTCATCCAGCATCTCGGCTTCGAGCGCGGACAGCCCTGGCTGCAGGAAGTGACCGTGCCCGATAACCTGCCCTTTGAGAAGTCCGGTCTTGGCGGCACGATGAAAGCGGGAGAATGGTTCGCGCTCGGCGTCAAGCCGCGCGACGGCAATACCGCCTTCGGCAACTTGGAAGGCGATCTCGTTCTGCCACAAGGCCGCATGGGACCGGCTTTTATCGCCTATCCCAATTTCAAGATCTATCTCGAATGGAACAAGTCGTTCATCTACACGACCTCGGCCGCCTATTTCGGGACACGCCTTTCGGGCGCCGAACCCTATCTCAAGGGCGTGCCGGAACAAGGGCTTGCCAGCGACCAGATGAAGGCGCTGCAGACCAAACTGCAGTCGCTCGGCCATGATGTCGGCGAGATCGACGGCATCCTCGGCTCCGGCACACGTGTCGCGATCCAGAAGGAACAGCAGCGCCTCGGCATGCCGGCCGACGGCTGGGCGACGCCTGCCCTCCTCAACGCCCTCTGATCCCAGCTGACACCCTGCCGCCGCTCGCTTCGCAAGAAACGGGTGGCGCCGTTCGCCGCCTGCGCTAAAGCATCAAGCGAGCGGCTTGCGGTGGAGGAATCGGCGTGGACAGCAGGATGAATGCCTGGACCTGGGGTCTGCTGGTCCTGCTCGGCTTGATCTGGGGCGGCTCATTCTTCTTTGCCCGCATCGCCGTCCAGCACGTGCCGCCGCTGACCCTCGTCTTCTTCAGGCTGCTGCTCGCAGCGCTGGCGCTGCATATCTATATCGCCGGCCGCTTCGACTTCTATGCGATCCTCAAAGCCCGCTGGCGCGAATTCCTGATCCTCGGGCTCATCAACAATGCCCTGCCGCATGCGCTGATCTTCTTCGGCCAGACCCGCATCGGCGCCGGTCTTGCGGCGATCCTGAATGCGACGACACCGATCTGGACCGTGCTGATCGCCAACTACTTCACCTCAGACGAGAAGCTGTCGCCGGCAAAGATCGCCGGCTGCCTGGTCGGCCTGGCCGGAACGATCGTGCTGATCGGCCCCGGCATGTCGGCCGGTGGCGAAGCCCCGCTCTGGGCGCTGCTTCTTCCCGTGCTTGCTGCGATCTCCTATGGTTTCGCCGCCACTTACGGAAAACGCTTCAAGAATGTTCCCGCCCCTGTTACCGCAGCCGGCCAGTTGACCGCCTCTTCGCTGATTGCGCTGCCGCTGTCGCTGCTGGCCGATCGCCCCTGGGCGCTTGCCGCACCGCCGCTCGATGCCCTCCTCGCCATCCTGGCACTGGCGCTGCTGTCGACCGCCTTCGGCTACATCCTCTATTTCCGGATCATGGCAACGGCCGGCGCCACCAATGCCTCGCTCGTCACCCTGCTGGTGCCGCCGAGCGCCATCCTTCTCGGCGTGCTCTTCCTCGGCGAAAGGCTGGCCCTGAGCGAGTTTGCCGGCATGGCGCTGATCGGTTTCGGCCTCGTCATTCTCGACGGCCGCGCCTATCGCCTGCTGGCCAAGGCCGCCTAAAGCCGGTTGCGAATTCCACATGTTTTCAACCGGTTGCGATCCCGCCATGTTTTGGGCGCATAGGTAAATACGCAATCGCCTGATTTAACGGCATGTTAAATTGTGTGAACAAAAATTTGTTGAGAATTATCGATTTATTTCAAAAGCTTGCGAGAGCACTATTCGACTTATCCACCGAACCCTTCTGCAGCGCAGCATAAGATCTGCTTCCCAACCGACATATTTCAGACATATTATTGGCCGGTTAACGCGAGGAGACAGACATGGGACTCACGCAATCCTTGAATGTTCTGTTGGTCAGTGCAGCGTTTGCTTTCGTCTTGTCCATGCTCTTCATCTGAGCTGGCCGACGAAAGTCTGATGACTGATAGTGCCTAAACTCCTGAATAGCTGATCAATCCGCCAACGAAAAAGCGCATGTCCCGCCCGACATGCGCTTTTCACTTTTACAGCGCCGCGTGTCCTTCAGACGCGCAAAGATCAGGCGGCAGCGCCAGCACTTTTTGTTTCGCGGCGGGGGCGGGAGAGGCCGAGATTGTCGAGCACGGCGGAAACCAGCGGCGCACGGTTCATCGTATAGAGATGGAAGTCGTGGATGCCGCGCCGGACGAGATCTTCGATCTGTTCGGCAGCGACTTCGGCGGCGACCTTCGCCCGCTCCTCGGGCTTGTCGTCGAAGCCTGCAAAGCGCTCGTCGAGAAAGGCGGGGATAACAGTGCCGCAGGCCCCGGCGAAGCGCTTCAGCTGCGTCAGGTTCTGGATCGGCATGATGCCGGGCACGACAGGGATCGAGATGCCGGCGCCGCGCACCCGCTCCAGGTAGCGCTCGAAATTGTCGTTGTCGAAGAAGAACTGCGTCAGTGCCCGGTCGGCGCCATTGTCGGCCTTGCGCTTCAGCATGTCGATATCGGCCGCCGTATCGCGGCTCTCCGGGTGTTTTTCCGGATAGGCGGAAACCGAAATCTCGAAATCGCCGATTTCCTTCAGGCCGGCCACCAGCTCCGCCGCATTGGCATATCCGCCGGGATGCGGCTGGTAGGGCACGCCGGCACCACCGGGCGCATCGCCGCGCAGCGCCACGAAATGCGTCACACCGGCTTTGCGGAACGTGTCGACCACCTGATGCGTCTCTTCCTTGGTCGCGCCGACGCAGGTGAGATGCGAGGCGGTGGCAAGCGGCGTCTGCGACAGGAACCGCGTGACGGTGGTCAGCGTCGGCGCTCTGGTGGTGCCGCCGGCGCCATAGGTCACCGACACGAAATCCGGGTCCCAGTCCTGCAACTGGCTGACGGTATGCCAGAGCTGCCCTTCCATCTCCTCCGATTTCGGCGGGAAGAATTCGAAGGAGACCCTGATGTTGCGGCCGCGCACTTCGTTTTTCAAAGCCATGTTATACCCTCCCGGCAAATGTAGGTTCGGCGCCTTCGCTCGTCTGCGAAGCCATGAGGCGCCTCGGATCGCGCGCGAGCCAGACGGTGACCGTCAACCCCTGCCCGCTTTGCTGACCCGGATGAAGATCGACGACCTGCTCGACGTCGAGCCCGGCCTTGCGTAACCAGTCGGACATCGCCTGGTGCGAAAAACCGAGACGGACATGCGCATGCTCGCCGCGGAGATATTCGAGCGTGTGCGGCGCAAGGTCGATGACCACGAGCCGGCCGCCCGGCCGGAGCATGCGCGCCGCTTCCGCGATCGCAATCTCCGGCTGATCGAAGAAATGCAGCACCTGATGGATCGTCACCAGATCGAAGTCCTGTCCCTCGAAAGGCAGGTTCAGGATATCGGCGTGCCGCACGGTGGCCTTGGTGATGCGGGACTTGTCGAGATTGGCGCGGGCCACGCTCAGCATGTCGCGGCTGGCATCGACGCCGGTCGCCCTGCGGTAGAGCCCGGACAGGAGTTCGAGGATGCGGCCGGTGCCGGTACCGAGATCGAGCAGCGAGTCGATCGGCTGGCTGCCGAGCAGCCGGATGACGGCAGCGTCGACCTCCTCATCGGCCGCATGCAGGCGGCGAAGTTCGTCCCATTCGGCCGCGTTGCGGCTGAAATAGGCCTGTGCCCGCTCGGCGCGCTGGCGCTTGACCAGCGAAAGCCGCTCGCCGTCGCGAAGGATGGTCGGATCGTTCTCGGAAACATGCTTCAGCAACGCCCGCACCAGCATGGCTGCCTTACCGTCCTGCTTGAGGCGGAAATACGCCCAGGCGCCCTCCTGGTAGCGTTCGATCAGTTCGGCCTCGCCGAGCAGCTTCAGGTGGCGGGAGATGCGGGGCTGGGATTGGCCGAGAATTTCGGTAAGATCGGTCACCGTCAGATCGCCGCCGTCAAGAAGCGCCAGAAGACGCAAGCGCGTGGGCTCGCCGGCCGCCTTCAAGACGTCCACCAGCGCATCCAGTCCAAGCTTCAAGGGTTCGCTCATCTTCGATCCAATCAAGATATAAAGATATCTTTATGTGATTTGAAAAGCGGTGGCAAGCGGCAATTCGCACTCTCCGCGAAATTGGCTGCTCAGATTGCGACAAGGCGCGACATGAAAAAGCCCCGGCCGAACCGGGGCTTCCGCAAGCAAAAATGAGTGAAATCAGCGGGTCAGGCGCTTGTGAGCCTGGCTGCCCGGGTTGAGGGCGTCGGGGCCGAGACGGCGAACCTTGTCCTGTTCATAATCCTCGAAGTTGCCTTCGAACCATTCGACATGGCCGTCGCCTTCGAAAGCCAGGATATGCGTCGCCAGACGGTCGAGAAACATGCGATCGTGGCTGATGATGATGGCGCAGCCGGCAAAGTTCTCCAGCGCGTTTTCCAAGGCACCCAGCGTTTCCGTATCGAGGTCGTTGGTCGGTTCGTCGAGCAGCAGAACGTTGCCGCCGGCCTTCAGCATCTTGGCAAGGTGAACACGGTTGCGCTGACCACCAGAGAGATTGCCGACCTTCTGCTGCTGGTCGCCGCCCTTGAAGTTGAAGGCGCCGCAATAGGCACGGGAGTTCATGTCGAACTTGCCGAGCTTGATGATTTCGGCGCCGCCGGAGATTTCCTCCCAGACCGTCTTGTCGGCCGCAAGGGTGTCACGGCTCTGGTCGACATAACCGAGATGCACGGTCTCGCCGATGCGGATCGAACCGCCATCCGGCGTTTCCTGGCCAGTGATCATCCTGAATAGCGTCGTCTTACCGGCGCCGTTCGGGCCGATGATGCCGACGATGCCGCCTGGCGGCAGCTTGATCGACAGGTCGTTGATCAGCGTGCGGCCCTCGAAGCCCTTGGTGATGCCGTCCATCTCGATGACCACCTGGCCGAGGCGCTCGCTGACCGGGATGATGATCTGTGCGTCGCCGGGACGCTGCTTCTCGGCGGCATCCACCAACTGCTCGTAGGACTTGATACGCGCCTTGGACTTGGCCTGACGGGCTTTCGGGCTGGACGCGATCCATTCCTGTTCGCGGCTGATCGCCTTCTGGCGCGATGCATCTTCGCGGCTTTCCTGCAGCATCCGCTTGGCTTTCGCCTGCAGGTAGGCCGAATAGTTGCCTTCGTAGGGAATGCCACGGCCGCGGTCGAGTTCGAGGATCCAGCCGGTGACGTTGTCCAGGAAGTAGCGATCGTGGGTAATCATCATCACGGCGCCCGGATAGTCGCGCAGATGTTTTTCGAGCCAGGCGATGGTTTCGGCGTCCAGGTGGTTGGTCGGTTCGTCGAGCAGCAGCAGATCCGGCTGCGAAAGCAGCAGGCGGCAGAGCGCGACACGGCGTCGCTCACCACCCGAAAGGCTGGTGACATCGGCGTCACGCGGCGGGCAGCGTAGCGCTTCCATCGCCATTTCGACCTGGCTTTCCAGATCCCAGAGGTTCTGGCTGTCGATGACGTCCTGAAGCTTGGCGCCCTCTTCCGCCGTCTCATCGGAATAGTTCATCATCAATTCATTGTAGCGATCGAGGACAGCCGTCTTCGAGGCAACGCCTTCCATGACGTTCTCGAACACCGTCTTGTTTGCATCGAGGTGCGGCTCCTGCTCGAGGTAGCCGACCGTCGCACCTTCGGCGAGCCAGGCTTCGCCGGTATACTCCTTGTCCTGGCCCGCGATGATGCGCAGTACGGTGGATTTACCCGCGCCGTTCGGACCGAGGATACCGATCTTGGCATCGGGGTAGAACGAAAGGTGGATATTCTCCAGGATCTTCTTGTTGCCATAGGCCTTGTTGAGGCCGGACATATGATAGATGAACTGACGTGCCATGCTGCGCTGCTCCGGGCGGGAAACTTTGATTGTGCCGCTATGTAGGCGAAACAGCGCCTCCGGGCAACGCCGAAACCCGGTTTACTCAGGAATTCCGGTCAAAAGCCCGCAGCGTCGACGACGCCCTCGTCGCAGCCGAACGACGTTTTTCCAGCGCCCTGGATCAGATCGGCAAGCCCGGCACTTTTCGCCGATGCCGCCCCGGCTGCTTCCGAAAGCCCGATCGTCAGCTCGCTGATCATCCTGATATTGCCGGCCCGCCGGCAGCTCATCTTGACACGATCGCCGGCACCCGGCCCGAAGCTCTTGTCGAAAGCCGCCTTGATCGCTTCGGCCTTGACCGGTTTGCCGATATTGGCAGCGAAGAGATCGCGCACGGCCGACGCGTTGAGTGCGCCCACGAGGTGCACGCCGACGCCGAAATAGTCGTCGGCGCTCATCTTCGTGCAGGTGCCGTGCTTCACCCACTCATGCCGTTCCAGGCCGGACTGCGTGCCGGGCATCGCCTTTGCGAGCGCCGCCTGCGTCTCCGCCGCAAGCGTGACCTCCGGCAGCTTGTTCCAGTCGCCATCCTTGTCGGCGGCCTTCTGCTCGGCGCTCACGCCGCAATAATCCTGCCGCATCGGCCAAAGTCCGTGCAACGAAAAGTTCGTCGCGTCGGGGCGCTCGCCGGTCTGGCTCGCACACTCGGCTTTCTTCTGGTTCGTCTGACAAAAGGCCGGCTGCCAGCTCGCCGCCAGAATGAAGCGGGTGCGCCCGCCGGCCTCCTGCGCCACGCCGGCGCCGGCAACAACCATCGACACGGCAAACGTCAAGGTACGCAACTGCATGCTGCTCATTTCAACCCCCAAAAAAGAACAATACAGGAACAAATAAGCATCAAAATTAAAAGGCCGCAACCCTGAATCGCAACAAGGCCGCAAATTGTTATCAGATAATCAAATGCCCATGTTGCAATTACCCGGCGATCTGGTCTGTTGTCGCCGGGAGGACCACATGTTTTCTGAAACGCAAAGGCTCGCCGTATCAGGGGCGTCGCTGGCCTATCACCATGCTGAGGCCATCACCCTTCCACGCGGTATCCTGCTGATATCCCATGGCTTGGCCGAACATTCGAAACGATACCGCGTCTTTGCCGAGACGATGGCGGCACGCGGTTATCATGTCTATGCCCATGATCATCGAGGGCACGGCGAGACGACGGCACCCGACGCGCCGATCGGCCGTTTTGCCCGGCGCGGTGGGGTCGAAAGGGTGATCGGCGACGTCATCGCCATGCGCGGCCACGCGGCCTCCCACCATCCCGGCCTGCCGGTGATCCTCTTCGGCCATTCGATGGGCGGCCTCATCGCCCTCAATGCAGCCGTCACGGCTGCGGCCGACTTCGATGCCGTCGCCGTCTGGAATTCGAATTTCGCCATCGGCCTTGCCGGCCGCGCCGCCCAGGCGATCCTGCTTGCCGAGCGCATGCTGAAGGGCTCCGACGTGCCGAGCGGCCTGCTGCCGAAGCTCACCTTCGGCACCTGGGGCAAATCCATTACCGGCCGCCGCACCGAGTTCGATTGGCTGTCGCATCGTCCTGATGAAGTCGACAAGTATGTCGACGATCCACTCTGCGGCTTCGACGCCTCAGTCTCTCTCTGGCTCGATCTCTTCGAGCTGACCTTCCGCGCGCCGCAGAAAATCCATCTCGACCGGCTGGCGCGGGATATGCCGATCCATCTGGTCGGCGGCGGAGAGGACCCGGCGACGGAGCGTGGAAAAGCCGTGCTCTGGCTGTCAAACCATTTGAAAGGCCAGGGCTTCTCCCGTATCAGCACTGAGATATATCAGGACACGCGGCACGAGACGCTGAATGAGATCGGCGCGGATGCGGTGATCGCAGCCTTCGCCGATTGGTGCGACGGGGCCGTCGCAAAGTCCTGAGCGACCAATATCCTGAGTACAGGGATTTTCATCATGAGCAGCACTTCCGCCCGCCCCGTTTCGTCCGCCTCCGACGTGACGACGGGGCTTGTGCTGATGGTTCTTTCGGTGATGGTCTCGCCGCTCATCGATATCTTCGCCAAGCTTGCGATCACGACTGTTCCATCCGGGGAGATCACCGCCGGTCGCTTCGTCGTACAGGCGCTCTGTATGCTGCCGATCGTCGTATGGCGGCGCAGCTTCGCCGAATTCTCCTGGCGCCAGAGCCTGTTCCATGCCATCCGCGGCGCGATCATCACCGTCTCGATGATCTCCTTCGTCACCACGCTGAAATATATGGCGGTCGCCGACGCGATTGCGATCTTCTTCGTCGAGCCGATCATGGTGACGATCCTCGGCGGCATCTTCCTCAAGGAGACGATCGGCTGGCGGCGCTACACCGCCTGCTGCGTCGGCTTCTTCGGGGCGATGCTGATCATCCAGCCGAGTTTCGAAGAGGTCGGCTACATCGCGCTTCTGCCTGTCGTCAGCGCGCTCTGCATCGCGATCTTCGTGCTGATGACTCGGGCTCTCTCGCATAGGGAGGACCCCTGGTCGATGCAATTCCAAATGAGCATCTGGGGCTTGCTCTTCTGTGCCATCCTGCTTCTCCTGGGTCAGGGAACCGGCTCCGACCTCTTCGATCCCGTCATGCCGGAAGGTCGCGCCTGGTTCTACGTCGCCGGCGTCGGTGCCATGGCGGCAATCACTGGCATCCTCGGCGTCTACGCCTACCGCGCAGCACCGGCCTCGACGCTGGCGCCGCTGCAATATTTCGAGATCGTCTCGGCGACGATCTTCGCCTGGCTGGTCTTCGGCGACTTTCCGGATGCCGTCAAATGGCTCGGCATTGCCATCATCGTGGCATCGGGCTTCTACATCCTCTGGCGAGAGCGCCGCTTTGCTTCAAAGCCCGTATCCGATACATCTGAGGTGACGCTGGTGCCGTAGATATTGCCGGGAGGAACATGACAGAGACCGTGACCAAAAAGCCGCCGCTTGCCGGCATCCGGGTGATCGAGCTTGCCCGCGTGCTCGCCGGCCCCTGGGCGGGACAGATGCTCGCCGATCTCGGCGCCGACGTCATCAAGGTCGAAAATCCCGACGCCGGCGACGATACACGCCAATGGGGCCCGCCCTTCGTCGAGGGCGCCGATGGCGAGAACCTCTCGGCCGCCTATTACCACGCTGCCAATCGCGGCAAGCGCTCTGTCACCGCCGACCTGAAGAGC
The DNA here is from genome assembly GCF_057653695.1 of Rhizobium sp. SRDI943. Lineage (NCBI taxonomy): Bacteria > Pseudomonadati > Pseudomonadota > Alphaproteobacteria > Hyphomicrobiales > Rhizobiaceae > Rhizobium > Rhizobium sp. SRDI943. Next base: position 2,907,912 of record NZ_CM172787.1, read on the forward strand.
GCCGAAGGCCAGGACCTCGTCCGCCGCCTCGTCTCCACCGCAGATGTGGTCATCGAGAATTTCAAAGTCGGCGGCCTCGTCAAATACGGGCTCGATTATGACAGCCTGCGCAAGGAGAACCCGAAGCTCGTCTATTGCTCGATCACCGGCTTCGGCCAGAACGGCCCTTATGCCAGCCTCGCCGGCTACGATTATATCGTCCAGGGCATGTCCGGCTTCATGTCGATTACCGGGGAGCCGGGCGGCCAGCCGATGAAGGCAGGCGTCGCCATTGCCGATATCTTCACCGGCATCTACGCCGTCTCGGCGATCGAAGCCGCTCTGATCCACGCTCTGAAGTCAGGCGAAGGCCAATTGGTCGACATGGCCCTGCTCGATGTGCAATCGGCCGTGCTCGCCAATCAGAACATGAATTACCTGGTCTCCGGCGAGGCGCCGACACGCCTCGGCAACGCCCATCCCAATATCTCGCCCTACGAGGTCGTGCCGACGGCGGATGGTTATCTCATCCTCGCAATCGGAAACGACGGCCAGTTCCGTCGCCTCTGCGCCATCCTCGGCCTGGAGACCGTCGCCGGCGACGAGCGTTTCGCCACCAACAAGGCCCGCGTCGGCAATCGCGGCGAAGTGCGCCGCCTCATCTCCACCGAGACGCTGAAATGGCAGAAGGCGGATCTGTTGAAGGCCTGCGAGGAGAATGCAGTTCCATCAGGCGCGATCAACACGATCGAGGAGATGTTCGCCGACCCACAGGTGCAGGCCCGAGGTCTGCGCATCGACCTTGTTGATGCCGCCGGCAGCGTGATCCCAGGGGTCAGAACGCCAGTGGTGCTGTCGGAGACGCCGCTGCGTTATATCAGGCCGAGCCCGCGCCTCGGCGAACACCAGGCAGAAATTCTGGCGGAACTCGCCGAGCGTGAGAGGAAGGCATCGTCATGAAAAAGGCATTCTCATGAAGAAGACGGGCGGAGAACTGATCGTCGAGGCGCTGAAGGCGAATGGCGTCAAACGTCTCTCCTGCGTGCCCGGCGAGAGCTTCCTCGCCGTGCTCGACGCGTTGCGCGACAGCGATATCGACGTCCTCGTCTGTCGCCAGGAGGGCGGGGCGGCGATGATGGCGGATTGCTGGGGCAGGCTGACCGGCGAACCCGGCATCTGCATGGTGACCCGTGGCCCCGGCGCCACCAACGCCTCCGCCGGCCTGCATATCGCCAAGCAGGACTCGATCCCGATGATCCTGTTCATCGGCCAGGTGCAGCGCGAAGCGCGTGAGCGCGAAGCCTTCCAGGAGGTCGAGTTCCGCCGCGCCTTCACCGAATTCGCCAAATGGGTGGGCGAGATCGACGATGCCGCCCGCATTCCCGAGTTCGTCACCCGCGCCTTTGCGGTCGCAACCTCCGGCCGTCCCGGCCCGGTCGTGCTGACGCTGCCGGAAGACATGCTGCGCGATGAAGTCGAGGCACCGCGCGCCAAGCACTATGCCAGTGTCGAGGCCCATCCCGGCCGCCGCCAGATCGACGATTTTTATCTCCGCCTGCTGAAAGCCGAGCGGCCGATGGTGATCCTTGGCGGCACACGCTGGGATGCCGATGCCGTCGCCGATTTTCAGAGCTTCGCCGAGCGTTTCCAGCTGCCCGTCGGCTGCTCCTTTCGCCGGCAGATGCTGTTCGATCATCTCCATCCCTGCTATGCCGGCGATGTCGGCATCGGCATCAATCCGGCGCTGGCAAAGGAGATCAAGGAGAGCGACCTGCTGATCTTGCTCGGCAGCCGCATGTCGGAAATGCCGTCCTCGTCCTATACGCTGATCGATATCCCCTACCCCCAGCAATCGCTGGTGCATATCTATCCCGACGCTTCCGAGCTTGGCCGCATCTATCGTCCGGATCTTGCCATCTGCGCGGCACCTGCCGATTTCGTCGCGGCACTCGCCGATCTGGAAGCGCCGGCCGAACCACACTGGACCGAGCGCACCGCGCGCCTGCACCAGGCCTATCTCGCCTGGTCGAAGCCGCCCTTGAGCGGACCGGGCGCCGTCCATATGGGGCCGATCATGGAATGGCTGGAGGCCAATACCGGGCAGGACGCGATCTTCACCAATGGTGCGGGCAACTACGCCACCTGGGTGCACCGCTTCCATCGTTTTCGCCGCTTCAACACCCAAGCCGCCCCCACCTCCGGCTCGATGGGTTACGGCCTGCCGGCCGCCGTCGCCGCCAAGCGGCTCTTTCCCGAGCGCGAGGTCATCTGCTTTGCCGGCGACGGCTGCTTCCTGATGCACGGCCAGGAATTCGCCACCGCCATCCGCTACGGCCTACCGATCATCGCAGTCGTCGTCAACAACGGCATCTACGGCACGATCCGCATGCATCAGGAACGCGAGTATCCCGGCCGCGTCAGCAGCACCGATCTGACCAATCCCGACTTCGCAGCCCTTGCCCGCGCCTATGGCGGCCACGGCGAGACAGTGGAAAAGACCGAGGATTTCGCCCTGGCGTTCGAGCGAGCGCGCGAAAGCGGCAAGCCGGCGATTATCGAAATCAAGCTCGATCCCGAAGCAATCACGCCCGCACGGACACTGACGCAAATCCGCGAGAAATCCTGATTGAAAAGCAGCATTTGAGGCAGCGTGAACCTCAGCGGGCGAGTTCGCGCCTCAGCATTCTGCCCAGCCGATCACAGCTTGCTTTGGTATATTGTTTGGTTGGCTGCCGCGTGACACCCCGGCGAGCAGTACTAAAGGCCCGTTCTGTGGCAGTTTCCGGGTCTTTGAGTTCCTTTCGGGCAAACTTCAGAAAAAGAGCTTTCGCGTCACTGACGACCTGTGGACGCTTATAATGGATGTCGCAAGTCAATGCGATGACCATGCTCACTGAGGCCACGCCAAGCCCCTGACCTTTGGGGATTGGCGGAAGTTCTTCCGCGGAAGCCACGGAAGCCGCAAGGCTACCGGCAAAACAAAACATCAGCAGGCGCCTCGTCGACATCCGTGTCCCCAAATCAGATCGCAGCCGTGACGATGAACTCGACCTTGTATTTCGGAGCTGCGAGCTTGGCTTCGCTGGTGGCGCGGGCCGGCGGATTGGCCGGATCGATCCAGCCTTCCCAGACGGCGTTCATCTCCGCGAAATCGGCGATGTCGGCGAGGTAGATGATCGTCTGCAGGATCTTCGACTTGCTGCTGCCCGACGCAGCCAGCAGGCGGTCGACTTCGGCAAGCGAGGACTTGCACTGATCGGTGACGCTTTCGCCCTCGCCGACCTGGCCTGCGAGATAGACTGTATTGCCGTGAATGACGGCGCCGCTCATGCGCGAGCCGACGTCGATACGCTTGATGCTCATCATAGTCTCCTGAGTGAATGGAAGGTGGCGGCGCTGAGGTTCAACGCCGGAAAATCGGCGCCCGGAACGGGACTCAATTACGGATATGGTGGGTCTTCTGGTAAATCGCCGTCGAGCGTGCGCCGGAACGGCAATAGCCGAGCATCGGCCGCGGGAATTCGTCGAGCGCGTCGACCATGCCCTGCACGGCTTCCTCGGTCACGCCCATCGGCCCGACAGGCACGTGGGCGATATTAAGGCCGAGTTCCTTGGCGCGCGCCTCGATAACAGAGAACGACGTCTGGTCGGGACTTTCGTGGTCGGGGCGGTGGCAGACGATCGATTTGAACCCCAGCGCCTTGATCTCGTCGAGCTCCTCAAGCGTGATCTGGCCCGAAACCGAATATTCATCGTCGATCTGGCGAATATCCATCGTCTTGTCTCCTCAAAAATCGTGGGCTGAAGGTCTACGACGGAGGTCTGCCAGCGTCAACAACACTTCGCTCACAGGAAGGCAAAGGTCAGCGCATAGCTGCGGCTCTCGCCCGGCGCCAGCATGTTGAACTCACCGGCGGCCTCTAGCTCGTCGCGCGATATCCACCGATGTGAAACTGGCTCGATGCCGATGATATGGGCCGGCGCCTTCTGGTTCCGCCAGACCTGCAGATGCGGCAGCGTGTCGGCGCGGAAACGCACCCGCAGCGTCCTGTCGCCGATTGCGGCGATCGGCCCGAGGCGGACCTCCGCGAACCCCTTCTCCATCGCCGGCGCCGCGACGCAGAAGATGCCGCCCGGCTGCTCGCCGAATGTCCAGGGAAAACCGCCATTTTCCAGCATCCGGCCTTCGAGCCGCGTGCCGTCGTCCAGCCATTTGCCACCAGTATTCATGTGGTACATCAGGAAGGTCGGCACCGTCCGATCGCTGGTATTGATGACCCGATCCTCAAGCCGCACCTCGCCGGTCGCCCCATCGATCCGCCACAGCCGCTCGATGCGCTGCGGCAGTCCCTCGACAGTGGTGATGTCGATATCGGCGCGGCATTCGGCATTGCCATTCTCGAACTTCGTCCACAGCACCTTTGCCGCATGGCCGGAGGCCGATCCGTGCAGCGGATAGACCTTGCCGTCGTCCCGGCCGGGGATCGGCTGGCGGTGGCGGATATGGTCCGGCCCGCAGGTGAAGAGGAAGCCCTCGAGCGAGTGATCGATTCGTGGATCGCCGTCATCGGGAATGGCGCGCTTCGGCGCGATGTCGACGCCGTCGACGATGCATCCGCCGATATCCAGCACAGATGTTTCGTCCAGCATCAGGCGCGGCCCGCTTGCGGCGGCAAATTCGATCATCACGGTCTCCTTGGGGAATTGTCGGCCCCTTTTAGAGCGCTAAGCGTCTTTTCGGACGCACAAAGGACGCTCTAACACTTTGAATCAACGCATCATGCTTTGCGAAAAACGGAATCGATTTTCGCAAAACATGATGCGCCAGCGTTAGGTTTCATGCCGCCATTCGTCAATCGGCGTCGCCTGCATCTTGCGTTATTGCAGCAACCGTGGATTTTGCGGAACTGACACAAGGGCGCAAACGTTTATGAGCAAAAGGAAATCTTAGTGATTTTCATATTTTGTTCAGCACGCTTTCATAAATTCCACACTAGCGTCAAAATTCGCAGGTGTGTGTCTGCCAGTCACTGTTCGAGGTATCAGACGTGAATCGCTTTTTGAAGTCGGCATTTTGCCTCGCAGCCGTCCTGGCTGCTCTTGCGGCTACAGCGCCAGAGGCAGGCGCGCAGCAGTTCCGCGATCGCCGCCAGAGCGATATCGTGCTTGTGACGCCGAGCGGCGAAATCCTCGACTATGTTCCAGCTGGCTATATCTACGCCCGCGACCGTAGCGGCAATCGCGTGTTGATCGACGACTATGGCAACGTCGTCGCCACCGAAATGCGCGCGCGGGGCTACTATCCGCCGCGGCCGGGCCCGCGCGAAGTCTATAACGACCAGTATGGCAACGACCCCTATTATTCCGACAACAACCCCGCTGGCGATACGCGCTATTCCGAGCGCGGCGCCGTCACCGGCGGCATTCCGCGCGATGCGGCGATCGAACGCCGGCCGCTCGGCGACCAGCCCTATCCCGATGACAACAGCATCGGCAATCCGCAACCCGGCGACGACTATGCCTCGATCGACCCCGACCAGCAGATCCCGCCCGCCGACCAGCCGAAGGCAGCACCTGATGAGCCCGTCATCACGCTGAAGAACAAGTCGAAGCCCGAGATCGTCGCATTGCAGGTCTTCCTCGATCGCGCCGGCATCTCGCCGGGCGTCATCGACGGCCATATGGGCTCGAACGTCACCAAGGGCATCTATGCATATGACCAGATGACAGGCTCCAAGCTCGATCCGAACGACACGGACGCCATTCTGGAAGAACTGCGCATGACCGGCGGCTTGCCTGTGGTCAGCTACACGATCACGCCCGCCGATGCGGCCGGCCCCTTCGTCGCCGAGATTCCGGAAGATTATTCGCATAAGGCGCTGCTGCCGTCGCTGGCTTACACCTCGACCACCGAGATGCTCGCCGAGCGTTTCCACATGGATGAGGCTTTCCTCAAGGAGATGAACCCCGGCGCCGATTTCACCGTTGCCGGCACCGTCATCAAGGTCGTCAATCCAGGCGAGCCGAAGAGCGGCGCGGTTGCGCGCATCATCGCCGACAAGGGCCGTAAGCAGGTCTTCGCTTATGACGGCGCCGGCAATCTGCTTGCCGCCTATCCGGCATCGATCGGCTCCACCGACACCCCCTCGCCGTCAGGCACGGTCACCGTCGAGCGCGTCGCCCTCAATCCCGGCTACACCTACAATCCGAAGATCAATTTCCAGCAGGGCGCCAACGACAAGATCCTCAACATTCCGCCCGGCCCGAACGGCCCCGTCGGCACCGTCTGGATGGCGCTCTCCAAGCCGACCTACGGCATTCATGGCACGCCCGAGCCCTCGAAGATCGGCCGCACCCAGAGCCACGGCTGCATCCGCCTGACCAACTGGGATGCCACCGAGCTTGCCAAGATGGTGAAGCCGGGAGTGACGGTCGAATTCGTCGACTGAAATCATTCTGACGACAACAACGATAAGGCCGCCGGATCGCTCCGGCGGCCTTATCGTTTCAGGTGGGGGCTATATTCAAGCGGCCGAGCGGACCATCGGGCTCGTCACGCGGGCGGATGCCGTCAGCCTCACCGGCAGCTTGCGCATCATTTCCTCGGCAAAACAGGTCGCGTTCTCACGCGCCTTGTCGAGATTGCTGACGCGTGTGGGATCGATCGTGTGCAGCGTGCCGCCACAGTCGAAGATGTCGCGGAAGGCGGAGCGTTCGATGATCGCCGTATCGAGCACCGGCACATGCCGCTCGCTGAGCAGCGACTTAACGACTTGCAGCGCCCGCGTCGTCACCATCGAATTGACGCGGGTGAGCACCACCGAATGACAGATCTTGATACCGGCCTTCTCATCCAGATATTGCAGCAGCTCGAGCACCTGCGCACCGCCGCGCGCATCCATCGCGCAGCCCTGAATCGGGATCAGCACGTGGTCGGAAAGGCCGACGGCGGTGGCAAGCAGCGGATTGCGCGCACCCGGCAGGTCGACGATGAAATAGTCGGTATTGTGCTTGTTCTCGCTGATATGCAGCGGCAGCGACGCAGTTGTGACGAAATCGATCACCGAAAGATTGGGTACATGACCTGATATTTCGTGCCAGCGCGAAATCCAGTGCTGCGGGTCGGCGTCGAGAATGGTGACGCGATAACCTTTGCGGGCAAGCTCGGTCGCGAGCAGCAGAACAGCAGTCGTCTTGCCGGCGCCGCCCTTGGTATTTGCGAATGTGATGACAGGCATTTTCGGTCCTCGGAAGGAATGGTGCGAGCCGGAATCGCTCTTTTACGCACCGTCGGAGCATCGTGCGGTTAATTCATTCTTTCTAATCATGGTTAACAAATTCGAAACACGCGCGGCGAAATTGCAGCCGGTATTTTTCACATCCCTAAAAATAGGGATGCCACCGGAACGAAAAAGGCCTGGGAACCCGCGGTTTTCCAGGCCAGTCTGTTGGTCCGCTCTTATGTCGTTAGAAGCAATCTTTGAATAGAGCCTTGGTATTTTCAAGCGTCAGTGCAACCGGGTTGCCGCCGGCGCTCGGATCTTCGATCGCCATGGCCGATAATTCGTCGATGCGGTCGGCAGCGATTCCCATCGCCGACAGCGTCTCCGGCACGCCGAGTTCGGAGCGGAGCTTCAGCACATAGTCGTAGAACCCGTCGAAACCGCCCGAAATGCCGAGATAGGCGGCGGCGCGGCCGATCTTCTCCTCGATCGGCTTGCGGTTAAAGCGCAGCACCGCCGGCATCACCACCGCGTTGGTCATGCCGTGATGGGTGTTGTAGACCGCACCGATCGGGTGCGACAGCGCGTGAATGGCGCCGAGCCCCTTCTGGAAGGCGACCGCACCCATGGCAGCCGCCGCCATCATGTTGGCGCGAGCTTCCAGATCCGTGCCTTCCCTATAGGCGCGCGGCAGGAACTCCTTGACGAGGCGCATGCCTTCGAGCGCGATACCGGCCGACATCGGGTGATAGAAGGGCGAGGAATAGGCCTCCAGGCAATGGGCGAAGGCATCCATGCCGGTCCCGGCCGTGATGATCTTCGGCATGCCGACCGTCAGTTCCGGATCGGAAATGACGACGCCCGGCAGGAACTTCGGATGGAAAATGATCTTCTTCACATGCGTTTCGGAATTGGTGATGACGCTGGCGCGCCCAACTTCCGAACCGGTGCCGGCCGTTGTCGGCACCGCGACGATCGGGGCGATGCCCTCAAGGCTCGCACGCGTCCACCAGTCGCCGATATCTTCGAAGTCCCAGACCGGCCGCGTCTGGCCAGCCATGAAGGCGACGCACTTGCCGAGATCGAGGCCGGAGCCGCCGCCGAAGGCGACGACGCCGTCATGGCCGCCATCCTTGAAAGCCCTGACGCCAGCTTCGAGGTTCTTCTCGTTCGGGTTCGGGTCGACATCGGCAAAGATCGCCCGGCCGAGACCGGCATCTTCGAGGATATCGAGCGCAGTCTTGGTGATCGCCATCGAGGCAAGGCCGCGGTCGGTGACGAGCAGCGGCTTCTTGATGCCGAGGCTCTTGCAGGCGTCAGCCAGTTCCGCGATGCGACCCCGGCCGAGCTTGACCGATGTCGGGTAGCTCCAGTTTGCGGTGATGTTGCTGCTCATGCTGTGACTTTCTTCAGATGGAAGGATTTCGGGCGCGTCAGATTGTGGAAGCCGATGATCGACAGCGAGCCGCCGCGGCCGGTCTCCTTGACGCCGGTCCAGCAAAGCGCCGGATCGAGATAGTCTGCGCGGTTCATGAAAACGGTGCCGGTTTCGATCTCGCGGCCGAGCCGCCCTGCCCGCTCGGCATCCCTGGTCCAGAGCGAGGCCGTCAGCCCGTACTGGCTGTCGTTCATCAAAGCGAGTGCCTCCTCGTCGCTCTTCACTTTCATGATGCCGACTGCCGGACCGAAAGTCTCCTCGCGCATGAAGGCCATCGAGTGGTCGACATCGACGAGAATCTGCGGTGCGAGATAAGCGCCGCCGTCATCCTGGGGGAAAAGCTTGGGATCGACAAGCGCTTTGGCGCCCTTGGAAACCGCATCGGCGATCTGCTCGCGCACCACCTTGGCGAAGCGCTTATGTGCCATCGGCCCGAGCGAGGTTTCCGGATCGAGCGGATTGCCGAGCTTGTAGTTCGATACCCAGGCAACCGATTTCTCGACGAAGGCGTCGTAGAGCGATTCATGCACATAGATGCGCTCGATGCCGCAGCAGCACTGGCCGGAATTGTAGGTCGCGCCATCCATCAGCGTGTCGACGGCCGCCTCGAGATCGGCGTCCTCCATGACATATCCCGGATCCTTGCCGCCGAGTTCGAGGCCGAGGCCGGTGAAGGTGCCGGCAGCCGCCCGTTCCATCGACCGCCCGCCTTCGACCGATCCGGTGAAATTGACGAAATTGAAGCTGCCGGCGGCAATCAGCGCTGACGTCGTTTCATGATCGAGAAAGACGTTCTGGAACACATCCTCGGGAACGCCGGCCTCGATGAAAGCCTGCACCAGCCTCTCGCCGACCAGCAGCGTCTGCGAGGCATGCTTCAGCACCACGGTATTGCCGGCCATCAGCGCCGGCGCAATCGTGTTGATCGCGGTCATATAAGGATAGTTCCATGGTGCTACGACGAAGACGACGCCATGCGCCTCGCGCTCGATGCGCCGCTCGAAACGATCGCTCTCCTCAACGACAACAGGCGCCATCGCGTCCGCCGCGATCGAGGCGACATAGTTGGAACGCTCGTTGAAACCCTTGTATTCGCCGCCGTACTTGATCGGCCGGCCCATCTGCCAGGCAAGCTCCGGCACAACGAGGTCGGACATCTCGTTCAGCCGCGCAGCACCCTTCAGCACCAGTTGCACACGCTCTTCGAGCGGCCGTTTCGCCCAGGCTTTCTGTGCCTTGCGGGCGCGCGCCACCACGTCCTTGGCGGCATCGAAAGAAAGGGCTGCGCGCTCGGCGTAGACCGACCCGTCCACCGGTGAAATGCATTGGATCATTGCCATGATCGATTTCCTGTCCTCGTATTGGTCAATATTTGGGTGGGCGACAGCCCCTCATCCGCCTGCCGGCACCTTCTCCCCGCCTGCGGGGCGAAGGGATATGCCGCACCGCCTTCCTTAACCTCGACGCTGCGTTTGGCACGTCCCCTCTCCCCGTTTTTACGACGAGAGGGTTAGGGTGAGGGGCAAACACACGCGAAATGCCTATTAAGCTCTTTCGAAACCGCGCGCCACTTCCCAATCGGTGATGCGGCGGTCGTATTCTTCCTGCTCCCATTCGCCGGCGCGCGTATAGTGGTCGATCACGTCGTCGCCGAAGGCCTTGCGCAGCATCGCCGATTCCGTCATCGCCGCCGTGGCCGCGCGCAGCGTGCGCGGGATCTCGCGAACGCCCTTGCCGCCATAGGCGTCGCCGACAAAGGGCGCTTCGAGTTCGAGCTTGTTCTCGATGCCGTCAATGCCGGCGGCAAGCAGCGCGGCGAAGGCGAGATAGGGATTGAGATCGGAGCCGCCGACGCGGCACTCGATACGGATACCCTTGGTCTCTTCGCCGCACAGGCGATAGCCGGCGGTGCGGTTGTCCTTGCTCCAGATCGCCTTGGTCGGCGCAAACGTGCCGGCCATGAAGCGCTTGTAGGAGTTGATGTAGGGCGCCAGGAAATAGGTGATCTCGCTCGCATGGGCGAGAAGCCCGGCAACGTAATTATGCATCAGCGGCGACATGCCGTATTTGCCGGTATGGTCGAAGAACAGCGGCTTTTCCTCCAGGCTCCAAAGCGACTGGTGGATATGCGAGGAACTGCCGGCAGCATTGTAATTCCACTTGGCCAGGAAGGTGATGGCCTTGCCCTTCGACCAAGCAATCTCCTTGCAGCCGTTCTTGATGATCGCGTGCCGGTCGGCCATGGCGAGCGCATCGGCGTAGCGCACGTTGATCTCCTCCTGGCCGGCCGATGCCTCACCCTTGGAGTTCTCGACCGGAATGCCGGCGCCCTGCAGCCCGGTGCGGATCGCCCGCATCACCTCTTCTTCCTTGGTGGTCTGGAAGATGTGGTAGTCCTCATTATAGGCGCTGACGAGCTTGAGGTTGCGGTAGCCGGAAGCCTGCGCCGCCTCGTAGGTCTGGTCGAACAGGAAGAATTCGAGCTCGGAGGCCATGTAGGCCTTCATGCCCATATCCTCGAGCCGCTTCACCTGCTTCTTCAGGATCGCGCGCGGCGAGTGGGCGACCTCTTCGTGCGTATGATGATCGAGCATATCGCAGAGCACCAGCGCAGTGCCTTCGAGCCAGGGAATACGACGCAGCGTCGCAAGATCCGGCTTCATCGTATAGTCGCCGTAGCCCTTCTCCCAGCTCGTCGCCTTGTAGCCGGAGACGGTCTCCATCTCCATGTCGGTGGCGATCAGGTAGTTGCAGCTGTGCGTTTCCTTCCAGGCGCTCTCGACGAAATATTCCGCCTGAAAACGCTTGCCCATCAGGCGGCCCTGCATATCCACCTGGCAGGCCAGAACCGTGTCGATGCGCCCTTCGGCAACATCCTTCCTGAGATCGTCGATTGTGTAGCTGCTGCTCATGATAGTTCCGCCTGAATTGGGATTGAGAAAATCGGGGCAACGAAATCGCATGCGCTCGGCCGGACTTTGCGGCCCGATGCCTTTTCGTTGAACCGGTGATGGGGCCGCAGGATGCGGCCCCGCCATTTGAGAGGGAAGCCTCGATGCTTAGTTTTCGCCGCTTTCGCCGACGGCTGCTTCGGCGGCCGCGATCTCGGCCTGACGCTTTGCCACTTCCGCACCGATCGGCGGCCCTTTGAAGCGGCGGCTTTCGAAGCCGAACCAGACGATCGCCGTCAGCACCAGGAAACCGACGGTGATGTAGAGCGCCCATTCGTTCGGCGGCTGAATGCCGAGGATGAAGATCAGGATCATCGCGATGACGGTCAGCACGGCAAAGAGCTTGAAGACGCCTTCGCCGAGGTTCCACGGCCCCATCTTGTCCCACTTCGACGTGCCCCAGGCGAACAAGCCGAGCGTGATCGGGATCGCGAAGGAGAAGAACAGGAAGATGACCGTGCACGAGACGACGATCGTATAGACCGGCGTGTCACCAATCGTAGCGAGCGAGGAGCCCCAGACGAACAGAACCGAGAGGATCGAGCCGGTCCAGATCGCAGCCACCGGCGTGCGGTACTTTGGGCTGACTTTCGACAGGACCTTCGACGCCGGCAGACCGCCGTCACGCGAGAAGGCGAAGATCATGCGCGAGACCGAGGTAACGGTCGCAAGGCCACACAGCCACTGGCTGACGAGGATGGCAAGATAGAGAATGTCCTTGACGATCGGGTTGACCTGGCTGTCCATCGCCCAGAAGAACACGTTCCAGCCCTGCTTTGCCGCATCATCCATATTCGGCAGCATGAGCACGAAGGCGCACAGCATGATATAGCCGAAAAGCGCCGACCAGAGCACCGAGGCAACCATGCCACGCGGCACCGATTCGGCAGCTTTGACCGTCTCTTCCGACGTATGCGCCGAGGCATCATAGCCGGTAATGGTGTAGATCGGCAGCAGCAGGCCGAGAAGGAAGACCCAGGCGCCCGAGGTGGAAGGCCAGACGTTGCCGCCGACTTCGCCGGAATAGTTGGCGAAAGTGAAGAGACGGCCGATCTCATAGGAGGGCGCTGCGATGAGGCAGACGGCCGACAGCGCGATAGCGGTCGCGAAGATGAGATAACCCGAGAAATCGGTCAGCTTCGCGGTCAGTCCGATGCCCATGTGGTTCACGAGCGCCTGCGCGCCGGTGATGACCACGAGGAAGATGATGCGCACCGTCGTCGTGTCGGTCAGCCCGAGATAGCTGGTGCCGAACGAACCCATGAAGAAATAATAGGTGCCGACATTGATGGCGCCCAACACGGTGACGAGACCGAGCAAGTTGAACCAGGCGGTCACCCAGCCGGTGAAGCGGTTTCCGAGGATCGAGCTCCAGTGATAGAGGCCGCCGGCCGTAGGATAGGCCGAGCTGATCTGCGCCATGCCGATGGCGAAGACGAGCGAGATGAAGCAGCCGACTGGCCAGCCGATGCCGATGGCGGCGCCGCCGGCACCCGAGGTCGCCTGCGCCAGCGAATTTATGCCGCCGGAGAGAATGCAGATGATGGAAAATGAGACGGCAAAGTTCGAAAACGAGCTCATGCGTCGTTCGAGTTCTTGGGCATAACCCATGGAATGCAGGATGTGCACATCCTGCTTCTTGTCCAGTTCGGTATAATCCGACATGACTTCCCCCTGTTCACGATCGGCCGCGGAATTGCGGGCCGATTCAGTGCCAATTGTCCGCGGCATTTGCGCCATGCGGACGTCCGCAGTTAAACTGCTCCCTCGGGTCTTCTATTTATGTCAGGCGTCCAGACTTTGCTGGAGCAGCCCTTTCAGATAGTCGGCCATGACCCCTTGGCCGATATCGTCTGCGATGAGGTCATTGCGGACCTCGATCATCACATTGCGCAAGCCGTTCGACAGCCCGTGCAGGATCAGCGTGTGGGTCACGCCGTCCTCGGGCCCGTAAGGCTCGTTGCGTTCCACCCTGTAAAGCGGCGCCTCGGCCGCAGCCGCCAGCATAAGGTCGGCAAGCCGGCTGTCCTCATCGTGCAATATGCCGAGTTCGACGGCGCGTTCGCGGCCGTGATAGACCGGCGTAAAGCTGTGCATCGTCACGATGATGCTGTCCTGTGCCCTCGCCCGGCGATCGCGGATCAGCCCGCGAATGGCGTCATGGAAAGGCACGTAGAGCGAGTCGGTGCGCGCAAGTCGTTCTTCGGGGCTCAAATCCTTGTTGCCGGGAATGGCGTAGATCTCGCTGGTCTCCGGCATCGCGCCGGGTGAACTGGGCGGTCGGTTGCAGTCGTAGATAAGCCGCGAGAACCTCTGGTAAACGAGCGTCGCGTCGAGCGCTTCCGATATGCTGCGGGCGACCGCAAGCGCGCCTGGATCCCAGGCAATGTGACTGGAGAGCGCTTCGCTGGGCAGGCCGAGATCGCCGAAAACGACTGGAAGCGCATTCGAAGCGTGCTCGCAGATGAGAAGCACCGGGCTCCGGCCGTGGATACGTTCGATCCCGACGCAGTCACCGTCCGCTTCACTGAGGATTTTCGGCCGGGCCAGCACCAAAGGCGCCACTCCTTATCCCTTAACAAATTCTTGATGAAGAAAAGAATTCTTCAGGTTTCGGCCGGTGTCAAGCATCCACTGAAAATTTCTTTTCATGACAGTGGTTGACATGGATTATGACAGCGTTGTTAACTTTGAGTGGGAAAGTGGCGCCAGACCATCCCGGGGAGCATAGTTACGTGACAGTTGCGTCGAAGACGGTTTCGGACGTCATACACTCGCATTTGGGGGTGTTGACGCGCGCCGAGAAGCAGTTGGCCGAAAGCCTTCTCGACAATTATCCGGTTTCCGGCCTCGGCAGCATCACTACGATTGCCGAGAATGCCGGCGTCTCGACGCCGACCGTCGTGCGCATGGTGCAGAAGCTCGGCTTCAAGGGCTATCCGGACTTTCAGGCGCATCTGCATCAGGAAGTCGAGGCGACGATCTCGAACCCGATCGCCAAGCACGACCGCTGGGCGCAAAATGCGCCGGGCACCCACATTCTCAACCGTTTCGCCGATGCCATCATGGGCAATCTGCGCCAGACGCTGACCGATCTCGATACCGCGACTTTCGACAGCGTCGCCGCGCTGCTTTCCGACCGCAAGCGCGGCCTTTATTTCGTTGGTGGCCGCATCACCGGCGCGCTTGCCGAGTATTTCTTCACCCATATGCAGGTGATCCGGCCGGCAACGACGCTGCTATCGTCGAATTCCAGCAGCTGGCCGCAATATGTCCTCAACATGAATGCCGGCGACATCCTGATCATCTTCGACATCCGACGCTACGAGCAGGAGATGGTGAGCCTTGTAACCGCCGCCCGCAAACGCGGCGCCGAAATCATCGTCTTCACCGACCAGTGGGGCTCGCCGGCCGCCAAGCTCGCCAGGCATGCCTTCCGCGTCCGGATCGAGGCGCCGTCGGCCTGGGATTCCTCCGTGGTCACCCTGTACATCGTCGAAGCGCTGATCGAGGCCGTTCAGAATTCGACCTGGGACGAGACGAAGGAGCGCATGAAGACACTGGAAGGCCTGTTCGAGCAGACCAGGCTTTTCCGCAAACCGGGTTAGGAGGACAAGACTAAAACAAAAGAAAAACAATGACGGATTTTTCGCGGAAACAGACGGCGTTGTCGCAAATAAAACATTTGCCACAACCACCGCTATTCACAGCAGAATTAACGTCATCCAACTGTCACACAAGCTTCATGTAATCTCATTAACAGCATCGCCAGACACTGAAAACCCGAAGGAGAACAACAGTGATCTCTAACATTTCTCGACTACTGTCGCTTTCTACTGCGATGATCGTGGCTTCGACCGCGATTGCCGCTGCCGAGCCGAGCGCTGAACTTATCGCCGCCGCCAAGAAGGAAGGCACCCTGACGACGATCGCTCTTCCGCACGACTGGTGCGGCTACGGCGAGGTCATTGCCGGCTTCAAGGCCAAGTATGGCCTCGAGGTCAACGAGCTCAACCCAGATGCGGGTTCGGGCGACGAAGTCGAAGCCATCAAGGCCAACAAGGGCAACACCGGCCCGCAGGCTCCTGACGTCATCGACGTCGGGCTCTCTTTCGGCCCGTCCGCAAAGAAAGACGGCCTGATCCAGCCTTACAAGGTCTCCACCTGGGACTCCATCCCGGATACCGCCAAGGATGCCGAAGGCTACTGGTACGGCGATTATTACGGCGTTCTCTCGTTCCTCGTGAACAAGGATCTCGTCAAGGAATCGCCGGCCGATTGGGCCGATCTGAAGAAGAGCGACTACGCAAACAGCGTCGCCCTCGCGGGCGATCCGCGCGCCGCCAACCAGGCTGTCCAGGGCGTCTATGCCGCTGGTCTTTCCGCATCCGGCGGTGACGCGGCCAAGGCAGGCGAAGAAGGCCTGAAGTTCTTCGCCGAATTGAACAAGAGCGGTAATTTCGTGCCGGTCGTCGGCAAGGCAGCTCCGTTCGCCCAGGGCTCCACGCCGATCATCGTTGCCTGGGATTACAACGCCCTCTCCTGGGGCGAAAGCCTGAAGGGCAATCCTCCGTTCGAGGTCGTCGTTCCGAAGACAGGCGTCGTTGCCGGCGTCTACGTCCAGGCGATTTCCGCCTTCGCTCCGCACCCGAACGCTGCGAAGCTCTGGATGGAATACCTCTATTCCGACGAAGGTCAGCTCGGCTGGCTGAAGGGCTATTGCCACCCGATCCGCTTCAACGATCTTGCCAAGAACAACAAGATCCCGAAGGAACTGCTCGATAAGCTGCCGCCGGCTGCATCCTATGAAAAGGCTGTCTTCCCGACGCTCGAAGAACAGTCTGCTGGCAAGGAAGCCATCACCAAGAACTGGGATTCCGTCGTCGGCGCCGCCGTCAAGTAATCTCTGATCCGGCCTCCCCGCCGCAAGGCGGGGAGGTTTTCTCACTCCGACGCCCCAGGATGAGCTTTTCCATGAGCACCGTTTCAACGCCTATGGTGCGCAGTGCCCCCTTGATCAACAGAGATCGCGTGATCGACTGGCTGGGCATTGCACCATTCATCATATTCTCCCTGCTGTTCCTGATCATCCCCACGCTTTATCTCGTGGCGGGCGCATTCCTGACGCCCGAGGGCGATTTGACGCTGAAGAATATCGGTGATCTCTTTACCCCATCCATCATGAGCGCCTACTCGATCAGTATCCGTGTGTCGGTGGCGTCGGCTCTGGGCGGTGCGCTGATCGGCTTCTTCCTCGCCTGGGCCGTCGTGCTCGGCGGCCTGCCCGCCTCCGTGCGCTCGACGCTGCTGACCTTCTCCGGCGTCGCCTCGAATTTTGCCGGCGTGCCGCTCGCCTTCGCCTTTCTCGCAACGCTCGGCCGCACCGGGCTTGTGACGATTTTCCTGCGTGAATGGTTCGGTTTCAATCTCTACGGCACCGGCTTTAATCTCCTGTCCTTCTTCGGCCTCACCATCACCTACATGTATTTCCAGATCCCGCTGATGGTGCTGATTCTGACGCCGGCCCTCGACGGTATGAAGAAGGAATGGCGCGAAGCCTCGCAGATTCTTGGCGCCACCAACCGCCAGTACTGGACGATGGTCGCGCTGCCGATCCTTTGGCCGAGCCTGCTCGGCACGACGCTGCTGCTCTTCGCCAACGCTTTCGGCGCCATTGCCACCGCTTTCGCGCTGACCGGCAGCTCGCTGAACATCGTGCCGATCCTGCTCTATGCGCAGATCCGCGGCGACGTTCTGCACAATGCCAACCTCGGTTACGCCATCGCGCTCGGCATGATCGTCATCACCGGCGTCTCCAACGTCCTTTATCTCATGCTGCGCATGCGCGCAGAACGGTGGCAGAAATGAAAGCTCAGCGTCTCGGAGCCTGGATCGCCGTCATTCTAGGTGCATCCTATTTCGTCATCCCGTTGATCGGCACAATCGAGTTTTCATTGCGCATGCGCCGCGGCGAATACAGCCTCGATGCTTATGAGTCGGTATTCTCCGACATTCAGTTCCGGGAGACCTTCGGCTATTCGATGCTGATGGCGTTGCTCACCATCGTTTTCGGCATGCTGCTCGTCGTGCCGACGGCCTATTGGGTGCGGCTGCGGCTGCCACAGATGCGTCCGGTCGTCGAATTCATCACGTTGCTGCCGCTTGTCATTCCGGCGATCGTCATCGTCTTCGGATACCTCAGGATGTATAATTCTTCATCCTACCTGCCGCTGACGGGTTCGACGACCGGCACCAACATCCTGCTGGTCTTCTCCTATATCACCCTGTCCCTGCCTTATATGTACCGCGCCGTCGATACCGCCATGCGCGCCATCGACGTCCGCACGCTGACGGAAGCGGCCGAAAGCCTCGGCGCCCGATGGACGACCATCATGTTCAAATGCATTTTTCCCAACGTCATGAGCGGCGTGCTCTCAGGCGCTTTCATCACGCTCGCGATCGTCATGGGCGAATTCACCTTTGCCGCACTTCTGAACCGTCCGGCCTTCGGTCCCTACCTGCAGCTCGTTGGCGCCAACAAGGCCTATGAGCCTTCGGCGCTTGCCGTCATCGCCTTCTCGATCACCTGGCTCAGCATGGGCCTGCTCAACATCGTTTCCCGCGTCGGCAAAGCCCGCCCGGCAAAGGCTTAAGGTATCTGGCTCATGTCTTTTCTCACGCTGAACAACATTCAAAAATCCTTCGGCCCGGTTCAGGTCGTCAAGAACTTCAACATGAACATCGAGAAGGGTGAGTTCGTCTCATTCCTCGGTCCGTCGGGCTGCGGCAAGACGACCGTTCTGCGCATGATCGCCGGCTTCGAAACGCCAACCGGCGGCACGCTGACCATCAACGGCAAGGACCAAAGCGCGCTGAAGCCGAACCAGCGCAATATCGGCATGGTGTTCCAGGCCTACGCACTCTTCCCCAACATGACGGTACACGACAATGTCGCCTTCGGTCTCAAGGTCGCCGGTGCCCAAAAGCCTGAGATCGACGCGCGCGTCAAGGAAATGCTCGGCCTGATCAAGCTCGATCACCTGGCCGACCGCTTCCCCTATCAACTGTCGGGCGGCCAGCAGCAGCGAGTAGCCCTTGCCCGTGCGCTCGCCGTCAAGCCGCAAGTGTTGCTGCTCGACGAGCCGCTCTCCGCACTCGACGCCAAGATCCGCGTGTCGCTGCGCGAGGAAATCCGCCAGATCCAGCAGCAGCTCGGCATCACTACGGTCTTCGTCACCCATGATCAGGAAGAAGCCCTTTCGATCTCCGACCGCATCGTCGTCATGAATGCCGGCAAGGCCGACCAGATCGGTTCGCCTTTCGAGATCTACAACACGCCGGCGACGCGCTTCGTCGCCTCCTTCGTCGGCACGCTGAACCTCATCGAGGCCAAAGTCGTCGATCCCGATACCAACCGCATCCAGATCGGCGATCAGGGCATAACGCTGAAGCAGTCGGTCGCTGCCCACAAGGCCGGAGAAACCATCTCGCTGGCGCTACGCCCGGAAGCCGGCTCGCTCTCCGACAGCGTCAAGAGCGACACGGCGCTGACCGGCCAGGTCGTTTCGGCCCACTTCCTGGGGTCGGTCATCCGCACCCGCATGAATGTCGGCGGCAACGTCATCTCCTTCGACATGTTTAACAGCCCGGGCACCACCCCGCCGCAGGCCGGCGAAACGGTAACCCTGCGCTTCATGGCAGCCGACCTGCTCATCATCCGCGACTAACCAGCGTAGCGCGATCTCGCCCGGAAGGCGCCGCCGAAGCGGCGCTTTTTTTTGATTTCAGGCCGGCCGACCTGTCAGCAAACGTGATGCAGCCATCACCGCAAAGCACTTGAACTCTGCCAGCTCAGTGCCAGAAGTTGAGCGAACCAAATGCGCCGGGTAGCCCTCTGTCCGGCAGTTTACGCGATAGGATATGTCAATGATTACCTGCCACCTGCGTTATGTGATCGATCCTTACAAGCTTGCCGAATTCGAGGAATATGCCCGGCTCTGGATTCCGATCGTCAACAGAATGGGCGGCACCCATCACGGTTATTTCCTGCCGTCCGAAGGCGCCAGCAACATCGCCATTGCGCTGTTTTCCTTCCCGAGCCTTGCCGCCTACGAGGACTATCGCGCACGTATGGCAAGCGATCCGGAATGTCAGGCGGCTTTTGAGCTCGACAAACGCAACCGCAGTATCGTCAGCTATGAACGCAGCTTCGTGCGGCCCGTGCTCGGCTGAGCGAACCGCGCGCGATGGGAAATGAAACCCCCGTCAGGCTGGCTGGCGGGGTTTTTCGTTCTGTCATGCGCTTAGCGGATCGCCTGGTCGTCGACATCGAAACGATGCACGTGCGCCTGGTCCGGTGTTGCATAGACCATCTCGTCCGGCTCGTACTGATGCTCGCCAAACAGACGTGCGGTCAGCAGGCCGCACTGGTCGGATTCCAGATAGATGATCGTGTCCGCGCCGAGATGTTCGACATGCACGACCTTCGCAGCCCAAGTCCCCTGCTCGCGCGACAGCGTCATATGTTCGGGACGCACGCCGATCGTCTTGGCGCTGTGATCGCCGACCTTCTCGGCCGCGATGAAATTCATCTGTGGCGAGCCGATGAAGCCGGCGACGAAGACATTGGCCGGGCGTTTATAGAGTTCCATCGGCGAACCGATCTGCTCGATCGCCCCGGCATTCAGGACAACGATCTTGTCGGCAAGCGTCATCGCCTCGACCTGGTCGTGGGTGACATAGATCATCGTCGCCTTCAGGCTGCGGTGCAGCCGGGCGATTTCGAGGCGGGTCTGGACGCGCAGCGCCGCATCGAGGTTCGACAGCGGTTCGTCGAACAGGAAGAGTTCCGGTTCGCGCACGATCGCACGGCCGATGGCGACGCGCTGGCGTTGGCCGCCGGAGAGCTCGGCCGGCCGGCGCGCGAGATAGGGTTCCAGCGAGAGCATGCCGGACGCCTTGCCGACACGCCTTTCGATCTCATCCTTGGCGGTGCCGGCCTGCTTGAGCCCGAGCCCCATATTGTCCTTGACCGTCAGATGCGGATAGAGCGCATAGGACTGAAACACCATGGCGATGCCGCGCTTGGCCGGCGGCGTCAGCGTCTCATCGCGGCCATTGATGATAACGGCGCCTGACGTGACGTCTTCGAGGCCTGCAATGCTGCGCAACAGCGTCGATTTCCCGCAGCCCGAAGGCCCGACGAAGATGACGAATTCGCCGTCCTTGACCTCGAGGTCGATGCCTTTCAGCACTTCATGCGTGCCATAGGTCTTGCGGATGGATTTGAGTTGAAGCGATCCCACTGTCTTTCCCTTACAATCTGACCGGCTGGCCGGTACGCACGCTCTCGTCGGCGGCAAGGCAGATGCGCAGCGACGCCACCGCATCCGCCATATGGCGGTCGAGGTCCAGATCCTCGCGGATCGCCCTCAGCATGAAGGCCTGTTCCAAGTCGCAGAGTTCCTGATGGCCGGGTTCGCCTTCCATCGTCATGTCCTGGTCGGGCCGGATGAACTTGCCGTCAGGCCCGGTCTCTGCCGTGTGCAGCCGGATCACCGAGGTCTTGGTGTGCGTGTCTATATCGTCGGACTTGGCGTTCGGATCCATGACGATCGACACGGCGCCCTTCGGCGACATCACATCCTTCACGAAGAAGGCGGTTTCCGAAATCATCGGACCCCAGCCAGCCTCGTACCAGCCGACGGAACCATCCTCGAACAGCACCTGGAGGTGACCGTAATTATACATGTCGGCGGCGATCTCGTGGGACATGCGCAGCCCCATGCCGCGCACCTCGACGGCCCTCGCGTCAGTGATCTGGCACATGACGTCGACATAATGCACACCGCAATCGACAATCGGCGAGGTCGTGCGCATCAGAGACTTATGCGTCGCCCAGGTCGGGCCGCTGGACTGCTGGTTGAGGTTCATGCGGAAGACGTAAGGCGGGCCGAGCTTGCGCGCCTCTTCGATCAGCTTCATCCAGGAAGGGTGATGGCGAAGGATATAACCGATCACCAGCTTGCGCCCGGCCTTCCCGGCCGCAGCAACGACGCGCTCGGCATCGGCGACGGTGGTCGCCAGTGGCTTTTCAACGAAGACGTCGCAGCCGGCCTCGAAGGCGGCGACGGCATAATCGGCATGGCTGTCGGAATAGGTGTTAATCGAGCAGAGGTCCGGTTTCAGCTCGGCCAACGCCGTCGTGAAGTCGGGATGGATCGTATAGCCCTGCAGCTCGGGCTCCAATTGCGGCGTCGAGCGGTTGACGAGACCGACGATCTCAAAGCCCGGATTGTTGTGATAGGCGAGCGCATGGCTGCGGCCCATGTTGCCGAGGCCGGCAACGAGGACGCGGATCGGTTTTTCGGTCACTTGACGGCTCCTGACGTGATGCCGCGGATCAGTTGCCGCGAGAAGATGACGTAGAGGACGAGGATCGGCAGGATCGCCAGCGACAGCGCCGCCAGCACCGCATTCCAATTGGTGACGAACTGGCCGATGAAGATCTGCGAGCCGAGCGTCACCGTCTTGGTGGCCTCGGAGGGCGCCAGGATCAGCGGGAACCAGAGATCGTTCCAGATCGGGATCATGGTGAAGACCGCGACCGTCGCCATGGCCGGGCGCACCAGCGGCAGCACCAGGCGGAAGAAGATCGCATATTCGGAAAGCCCGTCGATGCGGCCGGCATTCTTCAGATCGTCCGACACCGTGCGCATGAACTCCGACAGGATGAAGATCGCCAGCGGTATGCCCTGCGCGGTATAGACGAGGATCAGCGCCGTCAGCGTATTGACGAGGCCCGCCGCCACCATGCCCTGGAGGATCGCCACCGTGCCGAGGCGGATCGGGATCATGATGCCGATCGCCATGTAGAGCCCAAGCAGCATATTGCCGCGGAAACGGTATTCGGAAAGCGCAAAGGCCGCCATGGCGCCAAAGAGCAGCACCAGCAGGATCGAGACGATCGTGACGATGAAGCTGTTCTGGAAATAGGTGGCAAAATCGCCCTGCCCGAGCACTGTCTGATAGCCGACGAGGCTGAAGGTTGACGGCGTCGGGATCATCAGCGGCTCGCGGAAGATCGAGGCGCGATCCTTGAACGAGTTGATGACGGTGAGAAAGACCGGAAACAGCGCGACCAGAGTATAGGCGCTCAGCGCCAGATGCACGAGGCCGGTGCGGATGGGAGATGTGCGTGCCTTGGACATGCCCGCTCCTCAGAACTGGTAGCGACGCATGCGCCGCTGGATGACGAATAGATAAAGCGAGACGCCGGCGAGGATGATGAGGAACATCACCGTGGCAATCGTCGCGCCCATCGAGCGGTCGCCGAGCTGAAGCTGGAAACCGAAGAAGGTGCGGTAGAGCAGCGTGCCGAGAATGTCGGTCGACATGTCAGGTCCGGCAAGCGCCCCCTGCACGGTATAGATCAGGTCGAAGGCATTGAAATTGCCGACGAAGGTCAGGATCGAGATGATGCCGATCGCCGGCAGGATGAGCGGCAGCTTGATTTTCCAGAATTGGGCCCAGCCGGTGATGCCGTCGCATTCGGCCGCCTCAATCACCTCTTCGGGAATGCTGAGCAGTGCGGCATAGATCAGCATCATCGGAATGCCGATATATTGCCAGTTCGAGATCAGCGACACCGCAATCAGCGCCGAACCGGACTTGCCGAGCCAGGGTGCGAACAGGAATTTCAAACCGATGAGATCGAGCATCCAGGGCGCCACGCCCCAGATCGGCGAAAGGATGAGCTTCCAGATGAAGCCGACGATGACGAAGGAGAGCAGAGTCGGCAGGAACATCGCCGTGCGATAGAAGGCGACGCCGCGCAGCTTCGGCACCGAAAGCAGGGCGGCAAGCGCCACCCCGATCGGGTTCTGCACGCACATGTGGATGGCAAAGAAGATCAGGTTATTGACAAGGGCATTCCAGAAATCGCGCGCCCAGCGCGCATCGCCGAACAGCACCTTGAAATTCGCCAATCCGACGAAGGCCGGCTGCCCGTCGACCGTATTGTAGAGCGACAGCCGAAGAGTTTCGATGAGCGGCAGCACCATGACCGCCGAATAGACGATCAGGGCCGGCAGCATGAAGACGAAGATGTGCCAGCGCACCGCGCGCCTGATCGGGACGATATCGGCCGTGTTGTCGGTTTCGCTCATGGCTTTTGCCTGTTCTTGTCGACTGGCCGCAAGGGCAGCACAGGTGGAAAACGTTGCGCCTCACCCTAACTCTCTGCCACCTGGGAAGAGAGGGAACACGCCCTGTTGAGATGCTATATCGGGCTGGGAGGTCGCTGCGAGTCTCCTTCTCCCCGCGAGCGGGGAGAAGGTGGCCGGCAGGCCGGATGAGGGGCTGCAAACGCCGCCCCTGATCACATCACTTGGCCGGCTTGTACCAGCTGTCGAGGCCCTTCTGGAGCTTTTCGGCAGCAACCGCAGGCGTATCCGTGCCGTTGATCACATTGGCCGATTCGACCCAGGTCTCGTTTTCGAGGTTCGGCGTGCCGCGCGACAGGATCTGGTAAGTCGAGCGCACCGTCGACTTGTACGGGCCGCGCCAGGAAACGAATTCCTGAGCGAGCGGATCGGACATCTTGACTGGGTTGGAGTTCAGGCTGAAGAAGCCCGGCAGCGCGTTGGCGTAAATATCGGCAAACTCAGGCGAAGCGACCCAGCTGAGGAACTTCTTGGCTTCCTCGGCATGCGTGCTCTTGGTGTTCAGAGCGACACCGATATCCGGATGGTCGGAGATGTAGCCCGTGTCGCCGGCCTTCGGAACCGGCGGCGGGAAGGCGCCCATCTTGAACTGAGCCTGGCTGTTGAACAGCGAGATTTCCCATGAGCCGGCCGGATAGATCGCGGCACGACCGAGCGTGAACAGGTTCTGGCTGTCGGAGTAGGTCTGGGCTTCGAAGCCGTCGCCGAGATACGGCTTCCACTTGGCAAGCTCTTCATAGGGCTTGACCCAGTCGGCATCCGTCAACTTCTGCTTGCCGGAGATCAGAGCCGCGCGGCCGTCCTCACCCTTCCAGTAGTTCGGTCCGATGTTCTGGTAGCCCATGGTAGCGGCTTCCCAGAGGTCCTTCGTGCCCATGGCGAGCGGAATGTAGGTGCCGTCGGCCTTGATTTTGTCGAGCGCTGCGTAGAACTCGTCCTGGGTCTTCGGCACAGAGATGCCGAGCTTGTCGAAGGCATCCTTGTTGTAGATGAAGCCGTGGATGACAGAAGCCATCGGCACGCAGAAGGTCGACTTGCCGTCGTCGGTGCTCCAGGCGGCCTTGGCGACCGGCGAGAAGTTCTCCATGCCAGGCAGGCTGGTAATGTCAGTGAGCTGCTTCTTGTTGAAGAGTTCGAGCGAGGCATCGAACGGACGGCAGGTGATGATATCGCCTGCGGAGCCTGCATCGAGCTTGGCATTCAGCGAGGCGTTGTATTCGGTCGGCGCGGTCGGCGAGAAAACGATCTTGATGCCCGGGTTCTTCGCTTCGAAAGCCGGGATGATCTTTTCCTGCCAGATCTGCAGGTCGTCGTTACGCCAGCTTTCGACCGTCAGCGTGACGTCGGCGGCGTGGACGAGGCCCGCTGAACTCAGCAGACTGGAGGCAAGCAGCAGGCTTTTCAGAGCAGTGTTTTTCATTTCCCTCTCCTGTTTTAAGCGCCGCGAAGCGCTGTTTTCGATCTGAAACAAGCAATTGGCGTGTTTGAGGTAACACCCAACGCCCCTTGGAGGACCGCCAGCAATGCCGGTCCCGAAAGCTCGACGGACACGAAGGCGGACGCCTGCGGCCGAACTGCGCGCCTTCCCGGCGACTGCACCGGGGTGGCGAAATGGCGGGGAAAGCCGATGGATGGCCGAATTCGCCCCCAGCTTGATGGGCCGGGGGTCGTTCTCTCGATCATCCTCGAAGCGTTTCCGGCTTGACTTAACTGCCGGTTTTCGTGGGCTTCGAAGTGCTGTTCCCTTTTGCCGAATTAATGCCAAAAAAATACCAATTGTCCAGCCGAAATTAACTTTTCGGCCTGATAAAACTCATTAAAAAATTTAATCTAGCAAAATCAATATGATAAAAAGATTGATTTTTCACGTCATTCCCACTTGGTAAATGGTATTTTTTTGGTATTGTATTAAAAAACATAGGGAACGGCATATTCGGAGGCCCGATGACGGAGCTTGCAATCGGCATAGACGGCGGCGGAACGAGCTGCCGGGCCGCAGTCGCGGACAGGAACGGCAATGTCATCGGCCGTGGCAAAGCCGGCCCTGCCAACATCCTGTCGGATCTGGAAAACTCCCTTCTCAATATCGTCGAATCCGCCCGGCAGGCGCTAGGCGATGCCGGGCTTGCCGCTGAAACCATTTCCTCCGTCGCAGCCGTCGTCGGCGTCGCCGGCGCCAATGTCGGCGATTATGGTAGACGAATCGAAAAGGCCCTGCCTTTCACCGAAGGCCGCGTCGTCACCGATGCGCTGATCGCCCTGCAGGGGGCGCTCGGCGATGCCGACGGCATCGTCGGCGCCTTCGGCACTGGCTCGGTCTATAATGCCCGCAGGGGTGGCCGACTGAACGGCATCGGTGGCTGGGGTTTCGTCGTCGGCGACCAGGCAAGCGGTGCCCGCCTCGGCCGCGACCTCCTGGAACAATCGCTGCTCGCCCATGACGGGGTGCGCCCGGCATCGCCGATCACCGAAGCGGTCATGACCCAATATGGCAACGATCCAGAGCGCATCGTCGAATTCGCCCATTCGGCAAGACCAAAGGATTTTGCCCGTTACGCACCGATCGTCTTCGAACATGCGGCCAAGGACGATGCCGTTGCAGTTGGCATCGTCACGGATGCGGCAACGGCTATCGGCGAAAGTCTCGAAGCACTGCTCTGGCCCGAATGCCCGTCGATCTGCCTGCTCGGCGGCCTTTCCGAAGCCTACGAGCCCTGGCTATCCGAACGCTACAGGTCCCTGCTTGCCAAGCCAAAAGGCGATGCCCTGCAGGGCGCGGTTGAACTTGCAGTCAAGCTCTTGAACGACAGGCAGAGGGGTGCGGCATGACCGACGACCTCGCCACCCTCCTTTCCCTGGAGCGCCTGCAGGCAGCCGGCACAGGGCCGCTCTACGTCAAGCTGCGCCGCACGCTCGAAGGAGCCGTGCGCACCGGCACGCTTGGTCACGGCGATGCGCTGCCGCCGGAACGCGACATCGCCGAATTGGCCGCCGTCAGCCGCGTCACCGTGCGAAAGGCGATCGACGAACTTGTCGCCGACGGCCTGCTGGTGCGCCGTCACGGTTCGGGCACTTTCGTCGCCAAGCCGGTCTCCAAGGTCGAGCAGCGCCTGTCGCAGCTCACCTCCTTCACCGAGGACATGGCGCGCCGCGGCATGTCCTCCCGCTCCGAATGGCTGCATAAGGGCATCCACACCCCCTCGCCCGACGAGATGATGATCCTTGGCCTCGGTACCGACGTCAAGGTTTCGCGCCTCTCGCGCCTGCGCATCGCCGACGACCAGCCGCTGGCGATCGAGAACGCCAGCGTTTCCGGCGAATTCCTGCCCGATCCCTCAGCCGTCACCAATTCGCTCTATGCCGAGCTCGAACGCCTTCAGGTCCGACCCGTGCGCGCCGTGCAGCGCATCTCGGCAACCAATATGAAGGAAGCCGACGCCCAGCTTCTCGGCGTCTCCGCGGGTGCGGCCGGCCTGTCGATCGAGCGCATCTCCTATCTCGGCTCCGGCCGCGCCGTCGAATTCACCCGCTCGCTCTATCGCGGCGATGCCTATGACTTTGTCGCGGAACTGACGATCGCGGTGACGTAAGCCCTACCAGAAGCGGGCGATCCAAAGCTGATTTCCGACAAGATTATCAAAGATCGCATCGGCGGAGATAAGTGGTATTCCATTCTGCATGGCGGTCGCGGCAAGAAACCGGTCGAACGGATCGCGATGTGTCCAATCCATCATGG
Source organism: Rhizobium sp. SRDI943 (assembly GCF_057653695.1). Classification (NCBI taxonomy): domain Bacteria; kingdom Pseudomonadati; phylum Pseudomonadota; class Alphaproteobacteria; order Hyphomicrobiales; family Rhizobiaceae; genus Rhizobium; species Rhizobium sp. SRDI943. Next base: position 2,935,463 of record NZ_CM172787.1, read on the forward strand.
CTGCGGTCAGACAGATTTCCGGTGTCAATGCCGCGGCAATGCCACCCTGTTCATGCAGCAGTTCCGGCAACCGGCCGATGAAAGGCTCCATCTCCGGCCACTTGCGGAGACGAACCTTCTGCCCGATTTCAAATAGGGATATTGGGCTGACGAAAATCGTCTCCGCCTTTTCGATCAGAGCGATCGCCTTGGCCGAGAGCCGCTCGTCGCCGGTCAGCGACCATGCCCAGGCATGGGTGTCGAGCAGAAGCGAGTTCACTCGCCCCCTTCCCAAGCCGCAAGTTCGCCCTGATCTATGGGCTCAAAAAAGTCGGGTCCATTTCCAACAACTTGCCCCTTGAGCAGCCCGATCTTGAAGGAAGACTGCACAATCGGAATGATCTTCACGACAGGCTTGCGCCCCTTGGCGATCACCACTTCCTCACCGGAAAGGGCGGCGTCGATCAATTTCGACAGATTGGTCTTTGCGGCATGGATGGTAACCTGCATCGTCGCCCTCATTAGCTAACTTGACTAAGTATACCGCCTCATCGTCAATTCCGCTATCAAATTCAACCAGCCTGAATGCGGGTAATTATTGAGCCGCATCAAAATCATAAAGCCGGAAGGTGAATCCCTTCCGGTTTTCATTTATTGAATCAATCTCTGAGGACGCCGCCCTAAGCGACCGTGAAGACTCGGCAATCAGGCCGCGTCTTCGATCTGCTCGTCCGTCTTGCGCGGCACGTAGTTCAGCACCGGCCCGAGCCAGCGCTCGACTTCAGACACCGCCATCTGCTTGCGGGCCGCATAGTCTTCCACCTGATCGCGCTCCACCTTGGCGACGCCGAAATAATAGGAGTCGGGATGGCCGATATAGAGGCCCGAGACCGAGGAACCCGGCCACATCGCATAACTCTCCGTCAGCTTTACGCCGGCCGCTTTTTCAGCATCGAGCAGCTTGAAGAGTGTCGCCTTTTCGGTGTGGTCAGGCTGGGCGGGATAACCGGGCGCCGGGCGGATGCCGGCATAGGCTTCGGTAATGAGATCCTCCTTGCTGAGCGTCTCGTCCTTGGCGTAGCCCCAGTATTCGCGCCGCACCTGCTCATGCATGCGCTCGGCAAAAGCTTCGGCGAAGCGGTCGGCCAGCGCCTTGACGAGGATCGAGGAATAATCGTCGTTCGCCCGTTCGAAACGCTCGGAGATGGCAATTTCCTCGATACCCGCCGTCACCACGAAGCCGCCGACATAATCCTGAACACCGCTTGTGACAGGCGCCACGAAGTCGGAGAGCGCCACGTTCGCCCGCCCGTCCCGCTTCGAAAGCTGCTGGCGCAGCGTATAGAAGGTCTCAAGCTCGTGCTTCCGGCTCTCGTCCGTGAACAGTCGGATGTCGTCACCGACGGCGCCGGCCGGCCAGAAGCCGATGACGGCGCGTGGGCGGAACCACTTTTCATCGATGATCTTCTTCAGCATGGCCTGCGCATCGGCCCAGAGCGCACGCGCCGCCTCGCCCTGCTTCTCGTCTTCCAGAATGGCGGGGTACCGGCCGCGCAGCTCCCAGGTCTGGAAGAACGGCGTCCAGTCGATATATTTGGCAAGCTCGGCCAGATCATAATCCTCGAACACCCGTGTGCCGAAGAATTGCGGCTTCACCGGCCGGTAGGCAGACCAATCGACCTTATGCGCATTCTCGCGAGCCCGGGGCAACGGCAAGCGCACCTTCTCGGCCTCGCTGCGCGCATGGGCGGCCGCCACCTTGGCATATTCGGCGCGAATGTCGTCGACATAGGCCTGGCGGTTCTCCGGTGACAGCAGGGCCGAGACGACGCCGACGGCGCGGCTCGCATCGGTCACGTAGATCGTCTGCCCCTTGTTGTAGCCGGGATGGATCTTCACGGCCGTATGCACGCGGCTGGTCGTTGCCCCGCCGATCAGCAGCGGGATCTCGAAGCCCTGCCGCTCCATTTCGGCCGCGACATGCACCATCTCGTCGAGCGACGGCGTGATCAGGCCGGAAAGGCCAATGACATCGACCTTTTCGGCAATCGCCGTTTCGAGGATCTTCGTCGCCGGCACCATGACGCCGAGGTCGACGATCTCGTAATTGTTGCAGGCAAGCACGACGCCGACGATGTTCTTGCCGATATCGTGCACATCGCCCTTGACCGTCGCCATCAGGATCTTGCCGGCCGACCGGCGTTCCTCGCCGCCATTGAGGCGCTTTTCCTCTTCCATGTAGGGCAGCAGCACGGCCACCGCCTGCTTCATCACGCGCGCCGACTTGACCACCTGCGGCAGGAACATCTTGCCCGAGCCGAACAGGTCACCGACGACGTTCATGCCGGCCATCAGCGGCCCTTCAATGACGTGCAGCGGCCTGACAGCCTGCTGGCGCGCCTCCTCGGTATCGGCCTCGATATATTCGGTGATGCCGTTGACCAGCGCATGTTCGAGACGCTTCTCGACGCTCCATTCGCGCCAGGAAAGATCCTGGACGCGGCCTTCGCGTGCCGCGCCGCCACGGAATTTCTCCGCCACTTCGAGCAGCCGCTCGGTACCATCAGGCCGGCGGTTCAGCACCACGTCCTCGCAGGCCTCGCGCAGCTCGGGATCGATATTATCGTAGACGGCAAGCTGGCCGGCATTGACGATGCCCATGTCCATGCCCGCCTGGATGGCGTGGTAGAGGAACACGGCGTGCATCGCCTCGCGCACCGGCTCGTTGCCGCGGAACGAGAAGGACAGGTTGGAGACGCCGCCCGAAATATGCACCAGCGGCATGCGCTCGCGGATCGTCCGCGTTGCCTCGATGAAGTCGACGCCGTAATTATTGTGCTCTTCGATGCCGGTCGCGACCGCGAAAATATTCGGATCGAAGATGATGTCCTCGGGCGGATAGCCGATCTTTTCGGTCAGCAGCTTGTAGGCGCGTGTGCAGATATCCACCTTGCGCTCGTAGCTGTCCGCCTGCCCCGTCTCGTCGAAGGCCATGACGACGACGGCGGCACCATAATTGTGCAGCAGCCGCGCCTGGGCGAGGAAATTCTCCTCGCCTTCCTTCAGCGAGATCGAGTTGACGATCGGCTTGCCCTGGACCCGCTTCAGGCCGGATTCGATGATCGAGAATTTCGACGAGTCGATCATCACAGGCACGCGGGCAATGTCAGGCTCGGCGGCGATCAGGTTGAGGAACTCGACCATCGCCTTTTCGGAATCGATCAGCCCCTCGTCCATGTTGATGTCGATCACCTGGGCGCCGTTCTCGACCTGGTCGCGGGCGACATCGAGCGCTGCGGTGAAATCGGCATTGGTGATCAGCTTGCGGAAGCGGGCCGAGCCGGTGACGTTGGTGCGCTCGCCGACATTGACGAAAGGGATGTCCTTCGTCAGCTCGAAGGGTTCGAGACCCGACAGCGACATGAACGGGCGATGCTCGGGAATCGGCCGTGGCTTGTATTTCGCAACGGTCTCGGCGATTGCCTTGATATGCTCGGGCGTCGAGCCGCAGCAGCCGCCGACGATGTTGACGAGGCCCTCGCGGGCGAAGCCGTCGATCTGCGCCGCCATCAGCTCCGGGGTTTCGTCATACTGGCCGAATTCGTTCGGCAGGCCGGCATTCGGATAGGCGCAGATGAAGGTGTCGGCAACGCCCGAAAGCTCCTGCAGATGCGGGCGCATCGCATTGGCGCCGAGCGCGCAGTTGAGCCCGATCGTGAAGGGATTGGCATGGCGCACCGAGTTCCAGAAGGCAGATGGCGTCTGGCCGGACAGCGTGCGGCCGGAAAGGTCGGTGATCGTGCCCGAGATCATCACGGGCAGGCGCACGCCCTTGGCCTCGAAGCGCTCCTCGCAGGCGAAGATCGCAGCCTTGGCGTTCAGCGTGTCGAAGATCGTCTCGATGAGGATGATGTCGGCGCCACCGTCGATCAGCCCGTCGATCTGCTCGCCGTAGGCGGAACGCAGATCGTCGAAGGTCACGGCGCGAAAACCCGGGTTGTTGACGTCAGGCGAGATCGAGGCGGTACGGTTGGTCGGCCCAATGGCGCCGGCGACGAAACGGCGGCGGCCGTCCTCGCGCTCGGCGCGCTGTGCTGCCCGCCGCACGATTTCGGCGCCTTCCTTGTTGAGGTCGTAGACTGCACCTTCCATCTCGTAATCGGCCTGCGCGATGCGGGTCGAGGAGAAGGTGTTGGTCTCGAGAATATCGGCGCCGGCCTTGGCGTATCTGTAATGGATCTCTTCGATCGCGTCCGGTTGGGTCAGGATCAGGAGGTCGTTATTGCCCTTCTGGTGACAGGCGCAGCCGATGAAGCGCGTCCCGCGAAACTGGTCTTCGTCATAGCCCAGCCCCTGGATCTGCGTACCCATGGCGCCGTCGAGAACAAGGATGCGCTCGCTCGCGGCTTGTTTCAAAGCTGCGAAAACTTCACTGCCGTCACGTTTGCCCGTTTCCGGACCAAAGAGATTGTCAAACACGGGAGGGCTCCTTGACGTCGTAAGACCAGACAGTCCAAATCACATAAAGATATCTTTATGTCAATATATGCCGATCGATTTCGTGCTTTGCAAGTCTACAGCGCCGCGCGTCTATTAAGACACGCAAAGGACGCTGCAGCAGTTTGAATCTTCGCATCGTGCTTTTTGAAAATCGACCCCGATTTTCCAGCCGATGCGATAGCCAGATGACAGGCTTGCCCGACCTCTATATAGGCGTTTGCGACGCTTGTGCACGAAATCGGAGGAGCATCATGGCACCCGCAACCGGCAACGCCGTGCTTGGAAACTGGACGACCCGCGCCTATCATCGCGGCTGGCTGCTGACCCAGGCGAACGGTCTCTTCGATTTCTTCCAGCACAATTCGGTCAATCCCAAGGGCGGTTTCTACGATCTCGACGACGCCGGCAGGCCTCTCGACGCCGAGGGCCAGGTTCGCGGCATCCATATCGCGGCGCGCGCCGTGCATTGCTTCTCGATCGGCGCGCTGCTCGGCCGCCCCGGCGCTGCAGATGTCGTCGACCACGGCATGGACTATATCTGGAACCATCATCGCGACCGGAAAAACGGCGGCTATTTCTGGTCGCTCAACAATGACGGACCCGTCGATTCCAACAAGCAGGGCTATGGCCATGCTTTCGTGCTGCTCGCCGCCTCAGCCGCAAAGACGATCGGCCATCCGCTTGCCGACGGCATGCTTGATGATATCACCAAGATCCTCAACACGAAGTTCTGGGAAGAAAAGCACGGCGCGATCGCCGAGGAATTCACCGCCGACTGGCAGCCCCTCGATGGCGGCGCCTATCGCGGCCAGAACTCCAACATGCACCTGACCGAAGCGCTGATGGCGGCCTTCGAAGCCACCGGCGACGGGGACTATCTGTCCAAGGCCGAAAGCATCGCCGATCTCGTCATCCGCCGCGTCGCCGGCTCCGTCGACTGGCGCGTCGCCGAGCATTTCGACGCCGAATGGAACCTCGACAAGACTTACTACCATCCGAACGAAATGTTCCGCCCGGCCGGCACGACGCCCGGCCACTGGCTGGAATGGGCCCGCCTCATCCTGCAGCTCTGGGCGCTCGGCGGCAAACGGATCGAATGGATGCCGGATGCGGCCAAGGCCCTCTTCGCCCAATCCATGGCGCTCGGCTGGGACAACGACAAGGGCGGCTTCTTCTACACGCTCGATTGGGAAGACAAGCCCGCCAAGCGCAACAAGCTCTGGTGGCCAGCCTGCGAAGCTGCGGCCGCTGCACATTTCCTCAACGAGCATCTGCCGAGCGATTTCCATGAAGAGAGCTATCGCCAGATCTGGAACGTGATCGAGCGCGCCTTCATCGACCATAAGAACGGCGGTTGGCACGAGGAACTGACGGAAGATCTCGTCCCCTCTCACTCGCTCTTCCCCGGCAAGGGCGATATCTATCACGCCCTGCAGGCCTGCCTCATCCCGCTCTTCCCGGCAACGGGCAGCCTGACGAAGGGCATCACTGAGGCTGGCGGCAGGATCTGAGGCCGAAGATCAGTAGCCCGGCGGCGGCAGTGCGGCGTTGGGGTTTCGCTGGAACCACTCGACATCCTCGTTGACGCGGTCGAGTTCGTCCTGCACATCGCGCTGATCGCGGCGGATGTCGTGCATGTCGTCTTCGAGATCCTCGATCCGCCGGCGCAGTTCCGACCGGTCACCGTCCTTGGCATCCCTCAGCTTGTCGGAAAGCTCATCGATGCTTGTCTCCTTGGAGCTATAGTCGTTCTGCATCGAGCTGAGGCGCGCCTGCAGCCCATGCTGCTTGCTGCCGAGGCCGAAGCCGCGCAGGAAACCGGGTGCGGTCTGGGGCGGGCAGACATTGGCGTAGCCGCTGCCCGCCTGGCCGCGCGCAAGCCCGCTGAGCGGCGTGCAGTAGCGCACCAGGCCAGTCTGATATCCCTGAAACCAGATCGTCTGATCGGGCACGATCTTGACCCGCTCGCAGGATTTCGCATGTGCGGCGAAGCGTTGTTGCGGCTCGTGGCCTGCTGCCCCGTCGCTCTCGCCGATCACCCGCCAGTCGGCGGCGACGCATTCCTCCTTGGACAGCGTGTTGCAGGAGACAAGGAAAAGGCCAAAGCCGATGGTGGCGGCAAGCGCAAGAAACGAGCGGATCATGGCGTCCCGGGTAAGATGAGGAGTGCGATGCCGCAGCTTAGCCGCAGGACAAGCCCGCGTCACCGGAGCAGCGACGCGAATTTGCAGTTTTCATGGCTTTTTTCTGTCAAAATTACGGCAGCGCAGACTGCGTCAGAGCAGCGGGGCCAGCCGCAGCGTATCCAGATCCTTGGCAAGCATCAGCGCCAGCGCCTCGACCGCCAGATTGTGGTCATCGCGCTGCGGCAGTCCTGAGACGGTGACGGCGCCGATGCAGCCGGTGCCCTTGACGTTGATCGGGAAACTGCCGCCATGTGGCGCATAGTCTGCGCCGGAAAGCCCGTTATCCTCGACCGTCTTGCCATCCTTCTGCAGCTTCAGGCCGGAGGCATAGCTGCTGCGGAAATAACGCAGCACCATATTGCGCTTGCGGCGGACCCAGTTGACGTTGTCGGGCGTCACACCCGGGAGTGCCGCATAGAAGACCGGCATCGAATGCAGGGTCACGTCGATCGCGATGCCGAGGCCACGCTCGGTGGCGAGTTCCTGCAGGAGCTTGCCGAGCTGCCATGCCGTCGTCAGATCAAAAGCGTCGAAGCTTAGGACTTTCTCCTGCTCCGCGATCCGGCTGAGATCGTCCTCGATTGTCATGATGAGCGTTCCTCTTGCGCGATGATCCGTGCAGACCATTCTCGCGGGGAGCAAAAAAGTAAAGCAAAAACTTGGACCTATCCCTGGAGCAACTCCAGCAAAACTGCGCCGCGGTTTTGCGTCCGCAATTGCGCGAAGACAAAGAGATAGAGCATTTTCATCACTCCGAAGAAAACGGAAATGCTCTATGTCAGAGCTTCGGCGTCAGCATCTCGAAGCGGTCGCGGGTAGTGGCGCAGGTATCGCCGCCAAGCCTCGCAATGGCATCCACCGCGGCCGGATCGACATGCAGCCGTTCAGGATCGACCACGCCGTCGCGATAATGCGCGTAGACGATCTCGCCCATGACGATCTGCCGCGACCGGCCGAGCTCCAGCGTCACGTGCCGCTTGCATTCGAAGGCGGCCGGCGCCTCGGCGATAAAGGGCGAGGCCACCTTCTCGCCCGGCATCGCCGTCAAGCCCGCTTCCTTCAACTCGTCGACGCCGCGCGGATATTTGGCGCCGCAGACATGCATCGCCTCGGCGATCGCGAAGGAGACGATATTGACCGTGAACACCTCGGTCATGCGGATATTGTGGCCGGTATCCTTGAACGACATGTCGACATTGTTCTCGACCCCGATCGCAAGGATCGGCGGATCGGCCGAGAGGCAGTTGAAGAAGCTGAAGGGTGCGGCGTTGATCCGGCCGTTTTCGTCGACCGTCGTCACCAGAGCGATCGGGCGCGGAATGATCGTGCCGATCATCAGCTTGTAGCGTTGGCGCTCGGTGAGCTGTTGGAAATCGAAGGAAACGGACATCGTTCAGCCGACCTTCAGGACCGGCGAGAAACCGCTCATCGCCCCGGTGAAGGGTTTCGGCAGCGGCGACGCGTAGGAGCCGCGCTTGCTGGTGGAAAGCCCGAGCGACACCAGCGCTTCGGCCTGCTTGACGGCGGCGGCGACACCGTCGACGACAGGCACGCCGTAGATCTGCTGCAGTTCGCGCGCCAGATCGGTCATGCCGGCGCAACCGAGCACGATCGCCTCGGCGCCGTCTTCCAAAAGCGCCCGCTCGATCTCGGCCCTGAGCTTGCCGATCGCGCCCGAGGCCGGATCTTCCAGTTCCAGCACAGGGATGTCTGAGGCGCGCACCTTGGCGCGGTCGCCCATGCCGTAGCGGCGCACCAGATTGTCGATCAGCACCCGCGAGCGCTCCAGCGTCGTCACCACGGTGAAGCGCTGCGCCAGGAAACCAGCCGTCACCACGGCGGACTCGCAAAGCCCGAGGATCGGCACATCGGCAAAGGTCCGCGCCGCTTCGAGCCCGGTATCGTCGAAGCAGGCGATAACAGCCGCGTCATAGCCTACACCCTGCCGTTCCCTGAGTTCGGCGAGCAGGCCGGGAATCGCTAAGGCCCCGTCGTAGTGCCCTTCGATGGAAACCGGCCCCATGCGCGAGGTGGCCGCGATGATCTCCGTGCCGGATGCCGCCACCGCGCGCGCGGCGGTGGCGGCTTTCTCGGTCATGGAGGCCGTGGTGTTCGGATTGACGATGAGGATGCGCATGTCAGTTTATCTTTGCCTGCCGCCGGCTGAGCATCGTCATGATGCCGAGTGCGATGAGAATGATGGTGAAGGAAAACAGCGTCGTCACGGTGCCGAGCGCATAGAGCACCGGCGTCGTGACGTTGGTGGTCATGCCGTAGATTTCAAGCGGCAGCGTGTTGTAGGTGCCTGATGTCATCAGCGTGCGGGCGAATTCGTCATAGGAGAGCGTGAAGCCGAACAGGCCGACGCCGATGAGGCTCGGCGCGATCATCGGCAGCACGACATGGCGGAACGTCTGCCAGGAGCTGGCGCCGAGGTCACGCGCCGCCTCTTCATAGGCCGGCGAAAAGCGGTTGAAGACGGCAAACATGATCAGCACGCCGAACGGCAGCGTCCAGGTGAGATGCGCGCCGAAGGCCGACGAATACCAGGCGGGCTTCAGCCCTCCCTCCTGGAAAACGACGCCGATGCCGAGCGAGATGATGATCGACGGCACGACAAGGCTTGCGACCGTGGCATAGAACAGCGCGGTCGAACCGCGGAAACGGCGGCGGAAGGCAAGGCCGGCGAGCAGTGAGACGACGACGGTCACCGCCATCACCATCAGCCCGAGGGTGAAGGAGCGGCGGAACGAGGCGCCGAAATCGCCGACCGCCTGCTTCTCGAACAGATTGAAGAACCAGTGCGTGGAAATACCGTTCATCGGGAAGGTCAGGCCGCCGTCCGGCCCCTGGAAGGAGAGGATCAGGATCGCCGAAAGCGGGCCGTAGAGAAACAGCACGAAGATGATGAAGAAGAGCGCCAGCAGATAGAATTCCAGGCCGCGTTTTTCGTGGCTCATCTCAAAGCTCCTTGCGGATGTCGACGACGCGCAGGATGGCCGCGACCATCAACAGCACGACGGCGAGCAGCACCACTGCATTGGCGGCAGCGGCCGGATATTGCAGCAGCGACATCTGGTTCTTCATCATCAGCGCCACCGAAGCGCTCTGGCCGCCGGACATCACCTGCACCGTCGAAAAGTCAGCCATGACGAGCGTGACGACGAAGATCGTGCCGATCGCCATGCCGGGTTTGGCGAGCGGGAAGACGACGTTCCACAACACCTGCCAGCCGGAGGCGCCGGCATCGCGCGCCGCCTCGAACAGCGATCGGTCGATGCGCATGAGCGTGTTGAAGATCGGCGTCACCATAAACAGCGTATAGAGGTGCACCATGGCGAGCACGACGGCGAAATCGGAATAGAGCAGCCATTCGATCGGCTGCGGGATGATGCCCATCTTGATCAGCGTCGAATTGACGAGGCCGTTGCGCCCGAGCACCGGGATCCACGAGATCATGCGGATGATGTTCGAGGTCATGAACGGCACGGTGCAGACGAGGAAGAGGATCATCTGCGTCGAGGTCTTGCGGACGTGGAAGGCCAGGAAATAGGCGACCCAGAAACCGATGACGAGCGTCAGCGCCCAGACGATCGCAGTGAATTTCAGCGTGTTGAGATAGATCTTCCACGTCACCCACGAACCGAGCGTGTCGGTGTAGTTCATCGTCAGGAAATCGGGATAGAGACCGGCAAAGTCGTAGTCCCAGAAGCTGACGACCGCGATCATGGCGATTGGCAGCAGGAAGAACAAGCCGAGAATGACGAACAGCGGCGTCGCCTGGAGATAGGAGATCGCCGATGGGGAAAGCCTCAGTCCGCGCCCGCCGCGCGCGCCCTGGCCATCCTCCTCCGTTTCCGCTGCGATGGTCGCCATGATCCGGTTCTCCGTTCTGATTACGTCAAGTGGAACGAAGGTGCGTGCCGCCCCCTCATCCGCCTGCCGGCACCTTTGCCTGGGTCGAGCCACTGGTCTCGACCCGTCCTTTCGGCCCCCCACTGGGGAGAAGAGATTCGCGGCAGCGCCTAGACTACCGCGAACTTGATTTTGTCTCACGACGTGGCCACGGACTCCCTCTTCTCCCCAGCGGGGAGAAGGTGGCCCGAAGGGTCGGATGAGGGGGCGGAGCGAAGCGACGTCTTGAGCATCGCGAAAGACAGTAGCTCTCCGCCCTCTCGACGTGGATCAGGCAGCGATGAACTCGTTCCAGCGACGGACCATGTAGCGGTCCTCGTCCATGACGGAGTTCCAGCAGGCGACAGCACCCATGCGGGCTTCGAAGGAACCGCCGTCGCGAACGGCACCGGCCTTCTCCATGACCTTGCCCTCGGGAGACAGAATGTCGCCGGCAGCCGGCTTGCCTTCGATCCAGTAGCCCCATTCGTCGGCCGACATGAATCCCTTGGCGGTGTCCATGCAGGCGGAATAGTACCCTTGGCGGTTGAGATAGCCGCCGACCCAGCCGGACGTGTACCAGTTGATGTATTCATAGGCGGCGTCGAGCTGCGCGCCCTTGAGGTGCGAGGCGAGACCGAGACCGCCGCCCCAGGCGCGGTAGCCTTCCTTGAGCGGCTGGAAGGTGCAGGCGATACCCTTCGAACGGACGGCGGCGACAGCCGGCGACCACATCGACTGGATGACCACTTCGCCCGACGCCATCAGGTTCACCGACTCGTCGAAGCTCTTCCAGAAGGCGCGGAACTGGCCGTCGCCCTTGGCCTTGATGAGGAATTCGATCGTCTTGTCGATTTCTTCCTTCGTCATGTTGCCCTTGTCGGCATATTTGATCTTGCCGGAAGCTTCCATGATCATCGCCGCATCCATGATGCCGATCGACGGGATGTTGAGGATCGCGGTTTTGCCCTTGAAGGCGGGATCGAGAATATCGGCCCAGCTGGTGATCGGACGGCCGGTGAGATCAGGACGGATGCCGAGCGTGTCGGCATTGTAGATGGTCGGAACCATCGTCATCCACTGCGTCGGCTCCTTGGCAAACTTCTTGGAATCCTGCGCTTCGACGAAGCCGACCGTGTGCGGCGCCGTGCCCTGGGCGATGACGCTGTCTGCCTTCAGTTTGCCGTTGATGAACAGCGGCACGATCTTGTCGTAATATTTCAGCTTCTTGACGTCCATCGGCTGCATCACGCCGGTCGGGAACACCTTCTTGGCGATCCAGTATTCGACGTCGGCAATGTCGTAGCTGTCAGGCTGGGTGACGGCGCGCTGGGCGGCGGCGTCGGAATCGGTTGCCGTCATCTCCAGCGTGATGCCGAGATCGGCCTTGCACTTCTCGGCGATGGCATTGATGTTCGAAACGCCGGTGCCGAACTGGCGAAGCGTGATGTTCGTCTGCGCCCAGATGGTGGGAAAGCCGGTGATGGCGCCGGAGCCGGCGATGGCGCCGACGGCAGCAGCACCCGTCTTCAGCAGCGTGCGGCGGGAAAGCCCCTTTTCCGCCTTGGTCGATGTCGTTTCAGTCGTCATGTCAGTTCCCCTTTTCTTGGATGGAAGGTTCAGTGTTCTTGATGGTGATGGCTCATGCGGAAGAGCGGCCGAGAAGCACGGCATCGTCGAGCGCCCAGCTGAGCGAGACGGTGTCGCCGACGGCAACCGGCCGGGCGAAATAGTCGCCGTCGTCGGCAATGACGGTGAAGTCGTCGCTGCCGGCGCCGAGGACGGTAATCTTCACGGAAGAGCCGCGATATTCGATGTTGGAGACGATACCGTCGAAGCCGAGCGTCCATTCGGTCGCCACCTGCAGGCGCACGCGGTCGGTGCGGATACCGATATCGATGGGCTCGCCGACTTCCCTGCCCGTCCCGCGCACGGAAAAGCTCTGACCTTCCGGCACGGTCATGACGAGCACGCCGTTCTCGTTCGACGTCACCCGGCCGGACAGCACATTGTGGTCGCCCATGAACCGCGCGACGAAGGCGGTCGCCGGCCGCTCGAAGACCTCGCGCGGGGCGGCCGCCTGCTCGATCCGGCCGTCATTCATGATGACGATGACGTCGGCGAGCGCCATCGCCTCTTCCTGGCTGTGGGTGACATGCACGAAGGTGATGCCGAGCGACTTCTGCAGCTTCTTGAGTTCGGCGCGCATGCGGATCTTCAGGAACGGATCGAGCGCCGACAGCGGCTCGTCGAGCAGCAGCGCTTCCGGATCGGTGATCAGCGCGCGCGCCAGCGCCACGCGCTGCTGCTGGCCGCCGGAAAGCTGGGCCGGACGCCTATTGGCATAGGCCTCCATCTGCATCAGCTTCAGCATTTCGAGCGCCTTGGCCTGCCGCTCTTGCCTATCGATACCCTTCATCTTCAGGCTGAAGGCGACGTTGTCGATCAAATCGAGATGCGGGAAAAGCGCGTAGGATTGGAACATCATCGCCGTGCCACGCCTGGCCGGCGGAAAATCGGTGACGACCACATTGCCGAGGCGAATATCGCCCGACGAGATGCTCTCGTGGCCGGCCATCATGCGCAGTGTCGAGGTCTTGCCGCAGCCCGATGGGCCAAGAAAGCAGCAATAGGAGCCGGCGGGGATCTTCAGGCTGATCGCATGGACCGCCGTCGTCGCGCCATAAACCTTCGAAACGGATACTATATCGATCTCTGCCGCTTTCGACATCATGCCTTCCCCTGTTCGGAAAAGACGATGCATCTGCCGTGCCAGACTCCGATGCTTGCAGCAAGCCATTGCGAAATAATGATTTTATCAACACCGCAATGGAGAGAGCAAATTATAGGCGCAAAGCGATCTGCACATGATTTAGGCTATCGTGCGCAATTTGTGCAAAACATCGTATACAATCCGATTGCAATTTCGGGGACAAATTCTGTTTAACTTTACCACGAAGCCGGGTATGGTTTGCCGACCATCAGGAAATAAATTTCATGAAATCCGCCGCCAAGGCTCAGCAGGCCGAAGACTCCGCCGAAACCGGCGCGCAACAGATTCGCGATGCCATTCGCGAAGCGATCGTCGAGCGCAGGCTCTCGCCCGGCACCAAGCTTTCAGAAAGCGATGTCGGCAATCTCTTCAACGTCAGCCGCACGCTTGCGCGCGCCGCCCTGCAGGCGCTCTCCTATGAAGGCCTTGTCAGCGTCGAGAAGAACCGCGGCGCCTTCGTCGCCTATCCCTCGCCCGAAGAGGCTCGCCAGATTTTTTCCGCCCGCCGCCTGGTCGAGCCAGGCATATTGCGCGAGGCGGCGGCGCGGATCACGCCTGACGATATTAGCCATTTGCGACAGCTTCTGCTGGAAGAAGGCCGCCTGATGAGCGAGCGCGGTCAGACGGCGCGCCGCGCCGAAATCAAGGCATCGGGCGATTTTCATCTGATGCTGGCGGCCATATCGGGCAATTCGATCATGCAGCGCTTCATGGAAGAGCTCGTCGCCCGCTCCTCGCTGGTGATTGCGCTCTACGGGCAATCGACCGCATCGAGCTGCGGCCATTCCGAACATGGTGACATAATCTCGGCAATCGAAGCCGACGAACTCGACCGCGCCTGCCAGCTGATGCTGCACCACATCACCCATATCGAGGCCGATCTCGACCTGCGCGAACGCAAGAGCCTGGGTCTCAAGGAAGCCTTCGAACTCTGAACATGCAAAAGATGCGGGCGCGGATGCTTCCCGCGCCGCGCTTCAAACGGACTCTCGAAACGCTACCAGGGCGTCTTCTTCGGCAGCAATTCAAAAGCCGCGAAGATATCCTCGGCGGTCATTGGCTCGCTCGAGCGCAGCTTCACGATTCCGTCCCGTCCGAGCAGGATCAGCCCGAACTCGCCGGACGGCGGTCCCTGCAGCCGATTGCGAATATCGTCGGCATCGAGGTCCCAGTCATCGTCGAACAGCGCAAACGCGCCGCCGCCAGCAATACTGAACACCTCGACGTCTTCCTCGATCAGGCGCATATGCGCCTTGCGCAGCCATTCATCCTGGATGAGCGCGCGGTCATCTTGCGCATCGGCGAAGATGATCAGCACTCGTTTTCTGTCGCGAAACTGCTCCAGCGATTGCGGAAGCTCAGGCTCACGCCTGGGAGTACCGATGATTTCATGAACAAAAGATTTCAGCATGGTGCTCATTCCTCGGCCATCGCTTGATGTGGCCGTGCCTGCCGGATTAAACGGCTGGCAATAAGCGAGGTTCCGCCAAAAGCGGAAAAGGATCGCAGCCATGGCCGCGATCCTTATTCTATCAGTCGCGGCCCTGGTCTTCGGACGCGTGGGCCGACACGGCGACGAGATCCGCAGCCCCGGTGACGAGAAGGCGCTTGCGCACCAAAACGCGCATGACACGCGCCGCCGTCGAGAAGGTCATCTGGTCGAGCGGGCCTTCGCCCTCCCACGGCTTGGTCAGCCGTTCGGTGACGGCGCCGACGATGTTCATCGGCACGATGTCGGTGCATTCGCGCATGGCTTCAAAAACGAAGCTGATCGGCATGACCCGTCCTTCGTAGGTCACGATCGGTTCGGTCAATTCGCTGTCCCATTCCTCGAAGGCATAGAGCGCTTCGCGAAACAGCTGCTGGAGGTTAAACGGCGCGTGGCCGTCATGAAGTGGCGGCAGTGCATTCATCATGTCTGTCTCCTCTTGATGGGTTGAAGCCAAAGTCCTCCGGTCTCGGTCGCGCCAACGCGGGGAACGGAACATTTCGCTGCCCCTGCGAACCGAATAACACTATTGATTCTATAGAGTAACGCGCCGGCGTAAAGCCCATTTATCCGCCACCGCGGAAGCGATTTCCATAACACCCTGATATTCTTGCGTGTTTTAGACGAAATTTTCTCCGCGCACACCAGCCTTAAAAATCTATGCCACCCGCCTAGGATCGCTCCGAAATGGCACGGCGAGGGCGAAAAAACCCTGAAAACTCACGGAACTTTTGTAGCTGTAATTTGTTTTGTTCTCACAATTCGCAACACACACTGGGGTTACCACCAATGACGCAAATCCGTGAACCGGAGCGCCGCAGCAGGATCCTGCGCGGCCGCCCCTATAGCCTTGATGAATTCGCCTCCAAATATGGCCTCCGAAACGAGCAGGCAGAAAGCCTGTTCACCCGTTTCGGGCCGTCCTCGATCGAACTCGACCTGCTGATGGCAGCCAAGCGCCGGCCGCCGGTTCTGCAGGACGGAATTGCCGAATAGCACTTTTGACGAATGGAATAGAGAGATGAGCGATAGACGCCACGAATGGATCAGCAAACGGGCTTACGCGATCTGGGAGGAACAGGGCCGGCCTGATGGCCGCGGCGACGAGCACTGGCGCCAGGCCGTTGCCGAACGAGACGCGCTGGAGCGCACGCAGGCCTCGTCCGATGGTCGCGAGGTCCTGGTGAAGTTTCGCCCGAAGCCGCAACGGCCCGAAGCGCCATGCGCCGGCTGGTTCAGCCCAACCGCAAACGTCGGCTGAACCCTTTCTCACACCGGACCGGGCCGCTTAATCCGTACAGGATGAAGCGGCCCAATCGCGGCGAATCCCGTGGCTCAATCCCCTGCGGGATCGCGCCGCTCGATGCCAGATCGAGCAACTCAGTCGAACCTTAACCGGAAGCGCGCCTGAAAATCTCCCTGCCACCACATCGGGAAATTGGTTCCCCATTTATTGTTGTGCAGATTGAAGCGAATGCCAGAGCCGAAGTCCGGCCGCGTCCTATAGAACGTCATGAAATCTGAGCCTTGCGGCGCAACGAGCGGCGCATCGAAGGTTTCGATTGTCAGCAGGCCATCGACAAGATCACCGCGTGCTGCGGTCACAGCCTGCAATTGCCCGCCGCCGCTCGTCGCAATGTTCCCGGATCGATGCCAGAGGCCCATCTTGCGGAAATTCCAGTCCCCGTCACCCTCAGGCGTGAAGGAGAGGAAGCTTGCCTCCGGCATGCGGTTGGCCGGCTTGTCGTGCAATGTCAGGCTGAGGTTCAGGCGATCGCCCTCGGCGATGAAATGCAGCATCACATGCGGCGGCGCGCCATATTTCTGCACCGCCACTGCCGGCATCGACAGAAGGATGCCCGCCCCATCAGTCGCTTCCAGCGCCGGCAGAGAAACCTTCGAAAGTGCTGCCCCGGACCGCGCAAGCCCCGGCTTGTCATGGTCGAGCACCGCCCATTCCTGGCGATGGGTCAGGTAGGTCTCCATGTGCCTGTTAACGTCGCCGGCATCGTAGCTCTCATATCGATAGGCGATCAGCGAGCCGTTGCGGCCGGAGATCGTCCGGCCGGAGGGCGAGGTGATTTCGGCGACATCGCCGCTCGCACCGTCGAGCGCGATCGACCAGCCGCCGGCCTGCAGGCGGAGCTCCCGCCCGCCGCCCTCGATCACGGCAGGCGTGGCGAATTCGGCAAGCACCGCCTGGGCCGCCTGCCGGTCCGTCTCGTCAAGCTGCGAGACCGCTTGGTCGAGATAGGCCCGCTGCTCGTCCCACGAGGCTTCGGTATAGGCGAAGCGATAATCGGATCGGCGCGCGGCCTCAAAATCGGCCCGCGACCACGCCTTATCGTCGCGCAGATAGGATTTGATATCGACGCCGCAGGTATGCTCGGCCACCATCGCCAACCCGCGCCCGAAGGCGAGACGTCGCGCATCGAGCCCATCCGCCGCGAAACGGTCGTAGAGCCGCTGCAGCGCCAGGAACCGCGCCGTCTTCACAGGATCGCTGCCGCTGCCATGGATCCAGCTGTCGCCGAGTTCCAGCTCGACCACAGGGAAGCGCTCACGCTCGTCCCAAAGAATGGCGCCGTAATCCTCGAGCGTCGCAGCGCGGATGATCGCATCCGGCTCACGGGCGCGTAATTCGCGATAGGCTTCGGCCGTCTGCGGCACGCTCTGCGGCCCCATATTGTCGTTGGTATGGGCAAAGCTCAGCCCGTCCTCGAAACCGTCGGGGAAACAGGTCTCGCCATAGGAGCGCTGGTACATGACGACCACCTCCTCGCCGCCGGGCGCCCGCCAGCGGAAGATGTCGGGCACATCGGGCGGCGGTGAGGCCGTATTGACGCCGAGATGCAGGAAGCGGATGCCCGCCTCGGCAAGCAGCGGCACCATGCCGAGCGTATGGCCGGGCACATCGGTCATCTTCGCCGCGATCGTCGTCTTGCCGAAGCGCCGGTCGAGCTCCTGCGAATAGGAAAGCCCGGCCCGGAAAAGGTCGGGCGACATCAGCTCCGTATGCGTGGTGAACGGCAGGCCGTGCCAGCGGATCAGCCCGCGCTCAATCGCCTGTTCCAGCGCTGCCACCTCTCCCGCCGAGCGCGAATTCAGATGGTCCCAGATCAGCCATGCGCCCGTCGTCCAGATGAATTTCGGCTCGTCGGGATTTTCGGCATGAAAATGCTTGGCGGTCTCGATCGCCTGCGGAATGAAGCGCTCGTGATATTGCCGGCGGACTTTCTCGGCATGGTCGGTAAAGCCGATATCGAGGTGGGTCTTGAAGACCAGATGCACACGCTTTTCAGTCATTCCATTCCACACATCGGTGATGATACCCGAAATTCTGCCAGCGCTACAAAGGCGCGACGGAATGTAACCGTTTCCACAAACACCATTGCTCCTGCCACAAACGCTCCGTCAACCGTTTTGGAACAGATCGATGAAATAATGCGGATTTCTTAACCATAGATCCAGAACGCAGCGTCCGATCCTTTCGCCATCAAATCGAATCACGACATGAATGAAGACGTGTTCATCGGCAATTTTGGAGGAAAGGCGGTGGGATTTCCCTGCCGACTGGCGCGGGTGCCCCGCCCAGATTGCGGAGAAAAGGCTGGTCGTTCGGGGAAGGCCGATCGTCAGAAAGCGTTGCTTTCCTGGCAGAGCGCCCGGTGGACCTCGGTCCAGAACAGCGCCAGCGGCGTGTCACCGTTGCGTTCGGCAACGAGGGCGCGAATCAGCGCTTCGGAGCCTGCCATGTCCTGCCAGCTGGATTTCAGGCCCTTGGCGGCCTGTTGGCATTCGGCAATCTCGAATGGTCTCTTGCTGTCCATATGAGGTCTCCTCATGACAGGCGCTAGCAGGTGGGACCCGGATTGTCATTCCCCGCATATGTGGGGATGCCTTGTATTTATGACAGCGCTCGCGGTAGGATTGAGGGGATTGGGGCAGTGGAAATGATTGAGAATACCTACAGCGAAAAGTTCGAGTCCGCTTTCGAACAGATCAAGGCCGCGGCCAATGTGGATGCCGCCATCCGCATTCTCCAGACGGAATATGGCCTCGATTTCGTCACCTACCATCTCGCCCAGACGATCGCGGCCAAGATCGATTCGCCCTTCGTGCGCACCACCTATCCGGATGCCTGGGTCTCCCGCTACCTCTTGAACAGCTATGTGAAGGTCGATCCGATCGTCAAACAGGGCTTCGAACGCCAGCTGCCCTTCGATTGGAGCGAGGTCGAGCCGACGCCCGAGGCCTATGCCATGCTGGTCGACGCCCAAA
Organism: Rhizobium sp. SRDI943; assembly: GCF_057653695.1. NCBI lineage: Bacteria > Pseudomonadati > Pseudomonadota > Alphaproteobacteria > Hyphomicrobiales > Rhizobiaceae > Rhizobium > Rhizobium sp. SRDI943. The sequence goes on from NZ_CM172787.1 coordinate 2,954,565, forward strand.
AGCACGGCATCGGCGGCAACGGCTACTCCATTCCAGCGTCGCCGACAAAGCGCAACGCCGTGCGCTCTTGTCGCTGAATGCCCGCATCCCGGCCGAGGAATGGACCGAACTCGTCCGCCGCTGCCGCAACGAATGGATCGAGATCGCCCATCTGATCCACCGCAAGGCCGTCTACGAGCTGCATGGCGAAAACGATCCGGTGCCGTCATTGTCGCCGCGCGAAATCGAGTGCCTGCACTGGACGGCGCTGGGCAAGGATTACAAGGATATTTCGGTCATCCTCGGCATATCGGAGCACACCACGCGCGATTATCTGAAGACTGCCCGCTTCAAGCTCGGCTGCGCCACCATTTCGGCGGCCGCCTCCCGGGCCGTTCAATTGCGCATTATCAATCCCTAGCGCATCGGCCCGCAAAACCGCGGCTTTGCGCGACATGCTCTGCCCCCCTCATCTGGGGGGGCCCATCTGAGGGAATTTCCGATCCGGCCCGCATGAACCATTCTGCTTTCCACGAACTTGAAAACGCTGGAGGGCAAAATGTTCGTTATCATTCAGGCACATGAGTATCAGAAATACGCTGCCGTACTCGACCAGATGTTTCGCCTGCGCAAGAAGGTCTTCGCCGATACGCTCGGCTGGGACGTTCCCGTCATCGGCCCCTACGAACGCGACAGCTACGATTCGCTCGCCCCCGCCTATCTCGTCTGGTGCAACGACAGCCGCACCCGTCTTTATGGCGGCATGCGCCTGATGCCGACGACAGGCCCGACCCTTCTCTACGACGTCTTCCGCGAGACGTTTCCTGACGCCGCCAATCTTATCGCCCCCGGCATCTGGGAAGGCACACGCATGTGCATCGACGAGGAGGCGATCGCCAAGGATTTCTCCAATGTCGACGCCGGCCGCGCTTTCTCCATGATGCTGCTTGCGCTTTGCGAATGCGCGCTCGATCACGGCATCCATACGATGATTTCCAACTACGAGCCCTACCTCAAGCGCGTCTACAAGCGCGCCGGCGCCGAAGTGGAAGAACTCGGCCGCGCAGACGGTTACGGCAAATACCCCGTCTGCTGCGGCGCCTTCGAAGTATCGGACCGCGTGCTGCGCAAGATGCGCGCCGCCCTCGGCCTCACCCTACCCCTTTATGTCAGGCACGTGCCGGCCCGCTCGGTCGTGACCCAATTCCTGGAGATGGCAGCATGAACCGCCTCGCTGAAACCGCTACGCAGACCGCAATTCAGAAGGATATCGGCGCGCTGGAGCGCCATGTTCTCGCATCCCGCGACATCGCCACGCAGATAGGGGATCCCTTCCTCTCCTATCTCCTCTCGATGGCGCTGTTCACGATCTACGAGAAGAAGGCCCATCATGAGAACGAGGCGCTGAGGAGCAGCTTCAGCTGAGGGCCGGTTCCCCTCCGCCGCCTGAAGACGAGCATGTCTCCCGGCGCCTCGCGCGCAGCCGCAAAAACAGTCCCCGTTTTGCGGCTGCGCGCCCCCGTCATCTCATCAGGGCATTACCGTTACGTCATCAGGGAATTGATGGTCGAAATCAGCGCGTCGTGCATATAGGGCTTCGGCAGGAAAGCGGTATTGGCGGGCAGCGCCATCGGATCGAGCCGCACCATGCCCGAGGTGATGATGATGCCGATATTCGGCCGCATCGCCCTCACCCGCTTGGCAAGCTGGAGACCATCCATCGACCCGGCCATGTTGACGTCGGTGAAGAGGATATCGACATCCTGCCTGCCCTTCAGCACCACCAGAGCCTCGTCGGCATTTGCCGCCTCCAGCGCCACATGGCCGACCTCCTCCAGCACATCGAGGATATTGAACCGGATCAGCGGCTCGTCCTCCACGATGAGCACCACGGCACTGTTCAAAGCCACCATCTGCGATCGCCCTCTTCATGCGGAATGTGACTTGAATAAGTGTAGCCCGCACGAGAAGGTTCCAGTGGCTGCCCACGAAATATGCATCGTCCACAGATGCTTGCGCTCCCCGCTTGTGGCTCCCCCGGATTTGCGTTAGAGCGGAACCCGTGCTGCGGGAACCATTGCCCCGGCACCCAAGCGCCGGCGACCCGGCGCCAAGGGCCTGTAGCTCAATGGTTAGAGCCGGCGGCTCATAACCGCTTGGTTGGGGGTTCGAGTCCCTCCGGGCCCACCACTCTTCCCTTGTTTCAAGGGGCTTAGGGAGTGGTTAGCCAGGAAGGTTAGCCATCTGGTTAGCCCTTTGTTCCTGGCTTCGACTCGATATTGAGCACATCTTCAAAACTTCTCGCTTGATTCCGCCTTTCGTGGCGCGCCTCCCATTCATCGAGACGACGATGTTTGTGGTTGGCTTTCCAATATTGCCAGTCAGTCATGCACTCTGCGATTTCCCCCTGATAAAGATCGTGGTCCTTGAGGAACTTCTCGGTGGTCTCAGCATCCGGATTGTGGCCGATACCTTTGCTGGCGCCCAAGTTGAAAAACTGGTTCGCTAGGTCCTTCACTTTTGTATCATTGGCGCTGTAGATCGGAGACATTGTCCAGCTCCAATAATCGTAGTCATCATAGGGGTCGGATAACGACAGCACCCGATTAATGCGGTCATCCGGCAGCTGTAGGGATTTCAACCCGCCCACGATTTCTGCGATCGCTTCACGCTTTTGCTTCGGTGATAGGCCGCTCATTCGGTTATCACCCGCGATCTGCTGGACACTACGAGCGGCAAACACTTCAGCAAAGTCTTGCAGCTGCTTCACTGTGGCCCGAGCCTCTTCCAATTGTTTCGCCAGTTTTGCTGCCAGGCCTGTTGGACCAAATGTCAGGTCTTGGATGTCGTCTAAGCGCGTGGCTAGGACGGCAAAAACAAGAACGAACGCTACAGAAATGTAGCGAACCTGTTCTGCGCCAGTGAGGACGAGATAAAGGAAAACAACGAAAAGGATCACAGATGCAAGCAGTGCACCAACACGCATAATTTTTTCTCCACCGCTATCGGCGGGCCAACTATTCCGATGACGCTCCGACAATCTTTACTGCTCACCTATAATCAGCTGCCTGGCCGGCACACATTCACCGCCCGCGACGGAATAAGTCATTGCACCTCTTTTATTTTGAACGCTGAAAAGGCTTTGCGCACCTCCGAGCGATGGTTAAGCGAGAGAATAAACTTTCCTTTGAGAATCCTTAGCTGCCGTCATCCGCACATTCCCCTGCTCCGATCGTCTGGGCGCAATATCTCAGTTTCCGGGCGGCTATTCTAATTGATGGCCCCGGCGCAGAAGCCGAATTTCCCTGTCGCAGGTTGTTCTCCCCATAAACTTAAGTTCTCTACTGGTTGGAAGGACTTGCGACAGGACTTCTACCTTGTTTTCCAAAGCCCTGTTCGTTGCCGCTTGCTGTTCTTTTGCCGTGGAACCCAAGCGTTTCAATGCGACCTGACCCGGTGCGCGCTGGATATGGCATCCGCGCCTCGAGGCGCCAACAACATCTGTAGGCGTGGCCGAGACAGCCTTGATCGTGGCAGCGAGTGCCGGCGAAGGGTTTTTCAACCAATGACAAAATCTTGATCGACACCGTCCGTTATCGGGAGGCTTCATCGGCCCTACTTGCCAGAATTATTCGGACACTCTGCACAGTGAGGGATGGGGAGATGCTTCAAACTCGCAAACTATCGGCAGCCATGGCAGCCGTCTTCGTCATTGCCACGTCGGCATCGTCGTGCACCACGAGTTCAAACGACTCGGTGCAGACAGGCTCGGTCGGCTATACCGCGCGGAGCGCTGACTTTGCCCTTCGGCCTGCCTGCCGCGATGGATTCGGCAACGATCGTCCGTGCAGCTATTAGCGCTGGAAAATGAGAAGTCTGATTGCCGCGATGGTTCGCCTCCGGCGATGGCCAGTATCACACGACTTCGTTCGGCGGCATCATGCCCAATCGGCGCCCAATGCTAATAGCTACAAGAACGCCCATCGCTCGGCCTGAACCCACCCCCACACGCCGGATTAAGCGGCTGACGCTCATAATAACCGCCGCCGATCGACGACGTCTGGTCGACGCTTCCGGACGAAGTGCAGCCCGAAATGATCGCGGCAAGGCTGATCAGCGTTCCGGTCGCGATAAATGCGAAAAATCGGTTCATCTGAGCTTCTCCTTCGGAGGGCATGGTTTTACCCCAAGCGGGCAATCTACCACCCACAGCGAATACCGACGAGGATTTATAGCAGCCGACCGCCCTCAACGGCCGCTTCTAACGTCAATGTGATCACCTTTTAGGCCAGCCACCCTCAAGCCATGCACTGTCACATAACTGTCATGCAAAATTGCCCATTGTTACGGCAGCCTGGGCAAAATATATGCTGCCGGCTAACAAAAAAAAGAATGAGTGAACTACCATGAGTGCCATACATAAACTTTTCAACCGCAATCTCCTGACCCGCTTCGTCGCTGGTCTCGGTGCGGTTCCCCAGCGTATTCGCGACGCACGCGAAGAGCGCAAGCCCGCCATCCATCCGTCCTTCATGGACGATTTCGGCGCCTAGCAGGACAATTGGCGAGTCAACCGACTCGTCTGCCCCCGCGATTACGTCCTCCAATGTCATATCAATTGATATCTGATGGGAAGCCGCCAGCGGCTTCTGATCATATTGCGGCGTAAAATTCCTTCCGGAACCATATCCGGTCGACGGGCCGGCCTCCGGCATGCCCACTGACCCTGCCGAATTCGACATATCCGAGCTTCGGGTAAAAGTCAGGCGCCTGGGTCGAGAGTGTGTCGACGCAGGCCATGACGGCGGCGCGGCGGCGGCCCTCTTCTTCCGCCGCCGCCATCAGCGTCCTGCCGATGCCGCTGAGCCGCAGCGATTTTTCGACCCACAGATTGCCGATGAAAAGAACAGAGAAGGAAACGGACGCCGTTATTCCGGCGATAAGCCTTCCGTTCTCCCGCCAGACGATGGCGAAGGCCTCGCGTCTGATCTCAGCGCTCTCGTTGAAGGCGTTCAGGCCATCGGAAATCGCGGTGGCGATCTCGGGCGGGACGGGATCGAGCGTTTCGAACATTGTTTCCTCGTCGTCGATGATCGCCATATGATAGCGAGCCTTCGGTTTCGGTCCGGCCGTTGCGGCTTTTAAAGGGCGGCAGACGCCCTCCGGGTTCAGCCCCAACGCATGCCCCCCGCAGATTTTTCTCTCGCTACGCATGCGCCTGTCTTTTCCGCCGTAATAGCTTCACAATCAACCGACAGAAAGCTCTTCCGGGAAACGACAACCAAGGAATGAAAACATGGCGCCGATCTATACCAAAACTGTCCTGATGACCGCCCTTCTGGCGCTGCCGCTTGCCGCCGCAGCGCCCGCCTTCGCGCAGGATGCAAAGCCGCGCGAGCCGGTGATTTCGGTGACCGGCGATGGCGAATCCTCTGTCGCTCCCGATATGGCCATCGTCAATCTCGCCGTCGTCAAACAGGCGAAAACCGCCCGCGAAGCGCTCGATGAGAACAACAAGGCGATGAACGACGTGCTTGCCGCGCTGAAGAGCGGTGGCATCGCCGAGCGCGACCTTCAGACCTCCGGCTTTTCCATCCAGCCGCAATATAATTATCCGCAGCCGGTCGACGGCCAGCAGCAGCAGCCGCAGCTGATCGGCTACCAGACCATCAATTCGGTCACCGTCAGGCTGCGCGATCTTGCCAAGCTCGGCGCGGTGATCGACCAATCCGTCACCCTCGGCATCAACCAGGGCGGCGAAATCCAGTTCACCAACGACAAACCGGACGCCGCGATCGAAGAGGCACGCAAGGCCGCGGTCGCCGATGCCATCAAGAGGGCAAAGACGCTGAGCGAAGCCGCCGGCGTCAAGCTCGGCCGCATTCTCGAGATCAACGAGAATGTGCCGCGCGCAATGCCGCAGCCGGTCTATCGCGCCACGATGATGAAGGAGGCTGCCGACGCCGCCGTTCCCGTCCAGGGCGGCGAGAATAATTACAATGTCAGCGTCACCGTGACCTTCGCGATCGAGCAGTAAATTGAAAGCCCCGCGCGTCATTTGAGACGCGCGGGGCTCGGATTGCTGACAATGTGTGCCAATTACCTTCGTCATCATCCGGCTTGTGCCCCAAGCATCTGCCTCCGGTTGATAGGCAGCAGATCAGGCCGATCCTGTCCGTCTGGCGCCGGCGGCTGCCGCTCACAAAGCAAGACCCCTCCCCAACCCCTCCCCACAAGGGGGAGGGGCTAACATGCCGCCCCCACTTCACATGACCTCCATCGTAGCAATCCGTAGAGCGGTAACAGCCAGCGACACGTCTGCTTTTTGGTCCCGCCGGGGCCACAGCTTAGCCCCTCCCCCTTGTGGGGAGGGGTCTTGGATTCATACACAAGACCGGATGATGCCGGAGGAAAGAGCGCAGTCAAACTGAGCGCAAAAGAAAACCGCCCTTGCCGATCCGGGGAGACGGGCAAAGGCGGTTCTTGGCCGCCGCATCGGGGAGACGGGGCGGCGTTTTCGTCTAACGATTAGCGGCGCAGAGCGGGGCAGCCGCGCACATTGCCGAAGCTCATTTCATCTTGGCCGCGACGCGTCCAGCCCTGGACGATCACCCGGCGCGGCGTGATGTCGACGACCCTCGCGCGGCGGAAGCCGTAATCGCGAGCAAGGTTTTCGGCGAGCTGCGGATTGCAGCCGCGCGACGGCCGGCCGTAGCCCTGAGGCGGACGGTCATAACCCGGAGGCGGACGGCGATAGTTCTGCGGCGGACCACGGTCCGGCTCGCCAATAATGATATTCAACTGGGCGGCAGCCGGGACCACCGTGCCGGCAAGGGTACCGGCTGTCAGCATGACGGCAAGACCCGCCTTTGCCAGAAACTGCATCATCGAAAAACCTTTCGTTTGAAAGTCGGTGCGGTCGAGCCGCCCTCCCCATTGGTCCGCATCACGCCGAAGCGTCATTTGGGAATCACTCATACAGGTCAGAGAAGAGACGGCTGAAAGTGTCAGCGTCAAGGCAAAAACGGACCGGAAGCACCGCATCGGCGCCTCCGGCCGCAGTCCTCAGCGCCGGATCAGCGGGCAGCCGCGGACATTCGCGAAGGTGATCCTGTCCCAGCCGCGGCGTTCGCGTCCGGCGACGACCACCACCCGCGGCGACATGCGGGTGATGCGGGCGTCCCGTAGGCCGAAATCACGCGCCTTGCGCACCGCATGCATCGGCGAGCAGCCGCGGATCGGACGATGGTATTGCGCCTCGACGACGAAGTTCGTCTGCGGTCCGGCGGCGGCCGCCGTGGAAACGGTGGCCGGAATAGTGCAGAGGGCGAGCAGAGCGGCAAGCGAAGCCTTGGTCAGGAAATGCGTCATGTTGTGTCTCCGTCGATTGAATTCCAAGCTCTCCCTTCAGGGATTGTCTCGACAGTAACCGCCGCAAAATGAATGGTGTTCGAACCGGGCATTCAGTTTGCATTCACAAGCATTAACCGATTTCAATCGCTGAAATGCAGCACGATTTCCCGCCGGTGCGGCCGGTCGCGATGTTCGAAAAGATAAAGCCCCTGCCAGGTGCCGAGCATCAGCCGGCCCCTGGCAACAGGAATGCCGATCGAGACCTGCGTCAGCGCCGCCTTGATATGCGCCGGCATGTCGTCCGGCCCCTCGGCCCTGTGCACGACCCAGTCCATCTCAGGATCGGAAGCCGGCGGCACGAGGCGGTGGAAGAAGGAGAGAAGATCGGTGCGCACATCGGGATCGGCATTTTCCTGGATCAGCAGCGAACAGGAGGTGTGGCGCACGAAGACCGTGAGAAGCCCCTCCTCCCGCCCCGACGCGCTGACGAAGGCCTCCGCCTGGTGGGTGAACTCGTAAAGGCCCTGTCCGCGTGTGGACAAGGTGAGGATCGTCTGGGGCAAGGCGCTCTCCTGCTTCGAAATGAATGTCTCGCGAGTTGGCGCGCTACTCGGCGCAAGTCAAGCTTGCGCGGGCAAGTCAAGCTTGCCGGGGCAAAGTCGAGCTTGCGCGGGCGATCAGAGCCTGAGCAGCACCTCGAAGCCACCGTAGATCATCCGCTTGCCGTCGAACGGCATCTGCCATTGGTCGCCCTTGAGCCTGGGATCGTCCATTACCTTGGCATTGATATCGTCGCGCTCCTGGCGCGAGCCGTAGACGATCCAGGAAAATACCACCACCTCGTCCTCCTTCGCCTGCACGGCGCGGGGAAAGGAGGTCAACTCGCCATAGGGCACGTCGTCGCCGATACATTCGACATATTCGAGCGCGCCATATTCCTTCCAGATCGAGCCGGCGAAGGTCGAGAATTCCTTGTAGGCCTCGATATTCCCCTTCGGAACCGCCACGATGAAACCATCGACATAGGACATCTCGCTCCTCCTCTGCGTATCTGCGCCTTGTTATCGCGGAGGAGATAGGAGACTTGCCAAACGGGTCCAGTCTGCTGCCGAGCGGCTACCGCGCGCGCTTATCGTCCTCCTGGTGATCAGGGACCATTGACCAGCTTGAGGATGAGCTGCTGGATATTGCCGCCGTCACCCATTTCGATCTTGTCGAAGTCGCGGCCGCGCTGGCGCTGTCTTTGGGAGATCTCGCCGAGCCGGCGGGTCAGCTCGTTCCTGATCTTCTTGCAATCGGGATCATCGGCAACGGTGAGGCCGATGCTTGTCGCCTCGATCTCCTTGACCATCTCCTTGATGGTCTCGCCATGCACCCGCTCATGCGCCTGCACACCTGATATGAAGGCCTCCCAGCTGCTCTTCACGGCGGCTGGCAGCCCAGCAGATGGTTTCGGCAGCGTATAGGTGATGATGAGCTTCGGCCGGTTAGTGACGATAACGCAGGCATTTCCCTGCGGTTCGTATTTTCTGGTCCAGGTCAGCTTGAACGTCGTATGCGCGATTGCCCGGCCGAAGCCGCCCGCCTTCGGGCCACGCTCGCCGATCGATTCATAAAGCCCGGCGCCCGAGGTGCCTGATATCGAATAGGGCCGCACCTCTTCGACCGCCTGCCACTCGGCCAGCGCCACGGCCGGCACCGACGTGAAAACCGCCGCAAGCACACAGGATAGAAAATTTGTCGTCATGCGCGGCTCCGCCGAATGATGTTTCGGGCCGAACCTAACGGGAGCGGTCGCCGCTTTCAACGCGTCATGGATGTGCTAACCCTGCAGCGTCTTGACCTTGGTAAGATCGGGGAAGAGCCGCATCCACAGGAGCACGACGACGATCGTGCCGAAGCCGCCGACGATGCCGGTGGCGACCGGCCCAAGCGCCGCCGCCATCATGCCGGATTCGAATTCGCCGAGCTGGTTGGAGGTGCCGATGAACAGCGAGTTGACGGCACTGACACGACACGCATCTCGTCCGGCGTCAAAAGCTGCACCAGCGAGCTGCGCACGACGACGCTCACCGTATCGGACGCGCCGATGACGAGCAGTGCGACGACGGAAAGCGCGATATTGGTCGACAGCGAGAAGACGATGGTGGCGACGCCGAACACGGCGACGGCGGCGAGCATCTTGCGACCGACATTGCTGCTCAGTGGCCGGCGAGCGAGCATGATCGACATGGCAAGCGCGCCGACCGCCGGGGCCGCGCGCAGAAAACCGAGGCCCCAGGGACCGGCATGCAGGATATCGCTGGCAAACATCGGCAGCAGCGCAGTGGCGCCGCCGAGCAGCACCGCGAAGAGATCGAGCGAGATCGTGCCGAGCATCACCGGTCGGCTGCGGATGAAGGAGACGCCGGCAAAGACCGAGGCGAGCGTCACCGGCTCACGCTTGGCAGGGCTCCACTGCATGCGGATCGAGATGACGTTGAAGCTTGCGACGGCAAAGAGCAGCGCCGCCAAGGCAAAAGGCGCGACGGGGTGGAGGCCATAAAGCAGGCCTCCGAGCGAGGGGCCAATGATCAGCGCCGTCTGCATCATCGAGGTGGAGGTTGCGACCGCCTTTTGCAGCATCGAGGCCGGCACGATGTTCGGCAGCAGCGCCGCCATGGTCGGCCGTTCAAAGGCGACGACGGCGCCGAGCACGGTGACGGCGACAAGGATGCCGGCCGGTGTCAGCCATTGCTGCCAGGTGGCGACCGCCAGCACCAGCGCCGTCACCGCTTCGATCAACTGGCAGACTAGCCCGATGCGCCGCCGGTCGAACCGGTCGGCGACATGACCGACGACGAAGGTCAGCACCGCCATCGGCAGGAACTGGCACAAGCCGACGAGGCCGAGCGCAAAGGCGCTGTGTGTCTGATCGTAGATCATCCATCCCATGGCGATGCCAATGGACTGGAAGGAGAGCGAGGAAAAAACGCGGGAGGCAGCGAAGTTCAGATAGCCGGGGTGGCGAAGAACGCTCCCCGGTCCTTGGGATATGTCCATTGCGATGTCACCGGCCGGCAGCGCGGGTCCGCCAGCCTTTATAAGAGTTTTAAGAAGGTCGAGGCGGTGTTCTGCCCGAATGGTCGAATTGTCAATCGCAATGAGCTGGTGTCACCGGATTGTGTGATACCTCGGTCTTAACGTGGTTCCCTGAAGATGCTGAGATAGCCGGGATCGAATTCGGCGATTTCCTGCAGGCGTTCCCAGTCGACGATGGTGATCGTCCGGTTCTCCCAGGTGAACACGCCCTCGCGCCTCAGCGCCTGCAAAGTCTTGTTCAGGTGGACGACGGAAACGCCGAGTACGTCGGCCATCTCGATCTGCGTCAACGGAAACTGGAAGCTTGCGCCGCGCGTCCGCTTCACCACCTGCAGCCGCACGAAGAGTTCGCAGACGAGATGGGCAATATGGGCGCGCTTGGAGCGCCGACCCATGGCGACGATCCACTCGCGGTGGATGGCGCCGTCGACCAGCGTATCGAGCCAGAGCAGCCGGGTCAGATGCGGCATGCGCTCGGTGATCGCCTTGAGATCGGCGTGATCGGCGAAGGCGACGTGACAGGACGACAGCGCGACGATGCCGTGATCCATCTTCTTGATCGGGAAAGCATGCAGATCGACGAAATCGCCGGCGACATGCAGCGCGGTGATCTGGCGGCTGCCATCGGCCATCACCTTGTAGCGCGCCGCAAAACCATCGAGCAGCAGCGTGCTGTAGCCCGGCCTGCTCCCTTCGGAGACAAGATCCTCCCCGGCAGCAAAATACCTGTCTTTGTCGATGATTGCTCTGAGATGGTTTTCCTCTTCGGCCGACAGCACATCTCGGCTTCCAAGGTTCAGCAGCAGGGGTTCAATCACGGGCTTGCCCGCCGATATCGCAAGAGTTCCTGATCATTTCGATGCGACCTGTATTTTCTATAAGAATCAATGCCTAGCCTCGGGAACAATTGTCTTCATCTGTGATTTCTCCTTTGACGCGCAGGAAAGACCATGGCTCGCTATTATTTCGATCTACACAATGGGGAAGGTCCGACACGCGACGAGCACGGCACCGAGCTCAAATCTCGCGAAGACATTCCGAAAGAGTTGACCCGCATCCTGCTGGATGTGGCCCGCGACGAACTGCCCGCGGGTGATCGCATGACCATCGCCATTACCGTTCGCGACGAGAGCGGCGATCCGGTCACGGTTGCCAGCCTCGTCTTCAACAATGAATGGCTCGACGTCTTACGATAGCGGCCGCCGTTTAAGGGCTGCCGCGGTCACTCCTACGCATCAATCCGACTCGGTCGATGGGCGCGACGCTAAGACCCGCCTTCATAGCCGGCAATTAAATTTGACATAGTCTTTTGATTGCTTTGCGTGATCGACGGCCATTCACAGGGCCGGCATCTTTATCGCGGCTATTTGGCGATTTCTTCGAGAATGAGCCGGATTTCAGCAAGCGGCCTACGGCTTTCATCGAAGAGTTCCACCGACATCATATTCAAAGGTGCAGTCGGCAAGCCTTCGGTGGCCATCTCCGCCAAAACACGCCGCGCCTCCGCTTTCGCTGCTTCGATGGATTCAAAATCATATGCCGTCTCGGTCGTCCCGGCGCCATCACGATCGAAAAGTTGAAAGTAGAATTTCGGCACGGCATATCCCCCGCTAGATGACCCTAACGGACCGGCGGACAACATGTTCCGCCGGAACGGGTTTCAGGTCGTGCGCACCGTCAAAAGGCGCCGGCTTCCGGAGAGGCCATTTCCTCGATACCGTCGACGCGGTCGGGATAGAAGGCGAGATGATCCTTGATGTTGCTGACCGCGGCATTCGGCGCCTCGTAGGTCCAGACGGCATTCTTCGAGCGCTCCCCGCCCGGAATGACGCTGTAATAGGAGGCGTCGCCCTTATAGGGGCAATGGCTGCTATGGTCGGTGCGTTGAAGCAGCGACATGTCCACATCCTTGCGCGGAATATATTGCACCGGCGGATAGGAGGCCTCGCACAGCGTCAGCGCATCGTGCGTATCGGCAATCGTCTTGCCGCCGAGCGTGACGACGACGCGGGAGGGATTGTGCTCGACGGTGATCGGATGATCCGGCCCCGGAATCTTGATCGACTTGTCTGACATTTTTTCTGACATGGGGTTCGTCTCCGGAAGGTATCGGTCCAATGGAGATAGGGCGGACATGCCGCCGGCCCAAGGCCTCGAACCTATTGATCTGACGACACCTGGGCTCAACCTTAGAATTCGAAATGCGGCGATACCGGACTTAGCATCGCCGTTTTCGGCGCCGCCGGCCAGTGCCGCGTAAGCGCATCCGCAACTGTTTCGACCAGCCTGGCGATGTCGTCGCCGGCGGAGACGTGCAGGGCCTCGACAACGATCAGCACCGAGTGCGTCGTCTCCCGCACCGCCGAAAGCCCGCTCTGCCGGTTCGTCCAGCGCCGTGCATGTGCCCTGTCCTCCGCGTCTGCAAAGATCACTTCGTTCGTCTCCGGATGCTCGCTTTCGCCGGCGAAAGTCAGATAGGTCTCGTCACCCTTGGCTCGCCGGACCTCGAGATCGCCAGCGATCTTTTCAGTGTCGAAGACGGCGATCGGAATGGCGAAGGCGAGCGAAATCGCATTGCAGAGATCGATGAGCGGATGCAGGCGCGGCAGCGCATGTTCCTGGCGGAAGCGGCGCAGTAGCGCCTCGGAAGCGCAGCGATATTGCGTCGGCTTCAGGCCCATGCGGGAAAAGCCGCGCCGCCAGGCCTGGATTTCGGGGAATTCGCCTTCCTGCGCTTTGGCCAGCCGGGCCTCGGCGATTGCGCTGAAGCTTGCGATCGCCGCCTCGACATCAGCATCCGCATGGATGCCTTCGGAATGGAGCGCGCCGGCGCGAAGCTCCGGAAAGGCCTGCCATATAGCATCTGAATGGCTGAACTGCATGGTTTATCTCCCGCTAGCAAGTTTCACTGTACGGTTCCCGGCAAAGGCAAGACCGAGCACGGCCGCAAGCACGCAGGCGATACCGGCGAACTGGTGGAGCCCAACCGGCTCGCCAAGGATGATGAAGGCAAGCACGACGGCGGAAACCGGAGCCAGCGCGGTGAAGAGCGCCGCTTCCGTGCCGCTCACCCTTTCTGCCCCCGCATACCAGAGCAAAAATCCGCCGACGGTCGGCACCAGCGCATAATAGACGACGGCACCTACAGCGCTTGCGGAAATACCATGTGCGAAAGGCGCTTCGAAAATAGCCGGGATGGCGGCAACGATGAAGCCGATGCCGGCCATCAGCGTCGACAGGGCAAGCGGCGCAATCTCCGTCTTCAGCTTTTTATTCAGCAGGATGAACAGCCCTTCGCAGACGACGGCGCAGAAGATCAGCGCATTGCCGGCCAATGATCCGCCGGCCGCATCCGGCGTGAAGGCGATCGACAGCACGCCTGATGTTGCAAGTGCCACGGCAAGAAGCAGGGCACGCTGCGGCCGTTCGCGAAGCAGCAGGATGGAGATTGCGGCCGACACCACCGGCAGCGTGCCGATGATGACGCCGGCATCGGCCGCCGAGGTCAGGCTGAGGCCGGAGATCAGCAGCGTCGTGTAACCAACACTGCCGGCCCCGGCCTGAATGATGAGGATGAGGCGGTCATGCCGGGAAAACCTCGGCAGCCGCGCGCCAGTCGCCCGCATCAGCAGGAAAAGGACAGGAAAGGCGATGGCGAAGCGCAATGCGGTAGCGCTGAACGGCGGCAGACCCGACGCGATCAGCTTGCTTGCGATCACAGTGCTTCCGACCGTCAGCATCGCCAGCGCCAGATAGACATAACCTTGAACCTGCCTCGACATTCAGCGTCTCCTATTGGATGCGCCGAGAAAACAGCAGGAGCCTGTCGGGGTCTTGAACGAAATTGCAGGTGCAAAGCAGCTGCTCAGAGAAAGGCGCCGGCATAGAGACGCGGCGACAGGCCGTATTTGCGCACGAAGACCCGCGTCATGTGGCTCTGATCGGCAAAGCCGCTGGCAAAGGCCGCTTCCGCAAGCGGCATGCCCTGCGCGATCAGCCGGCGGGCGATATGGATGCGGGCCTGGACGAGATAGGCATGCGGCGTCAGGCCGGTCGCCTTGGCAAAACCGCGCAGCACCTGGAAGCGGCTGAGTCCGCTTTCCCTGGAGAGATCGTCAAGCGAGACGGCGGCAAGCGGATCGTCGTCGATCAGGTTTCGAGCCGCGCGGATCGACGCCGGCACCAGTGGCCGCTCTTCGGTACCAGAGCGCTCCCGCATAACATCGGCGACGAGTTGCAGAAGCAGTTCGTCGCAGAGCAACCCCTCCGCCGTCCCGCCGCCGGTCACCGCGCCAAACAGCATTTCGAAGCGGGCGGCGATCGCCGCATTGCGGATAACGGGATGCGGGATTTCCGATCGTGCCCCGCTTTCGCTGATCTCTCGTGACAGACCGGTGACGATGGCGGGATCGAAATAGAGGATGCGCCACGACCGCCCCTCGCCGATCGGCGCGCCATCATGCACTTCGTTCGGATTGACCGTGATGATGTCGCCGGCCTCAGCCTCCACCATGCCGCGGCCGCTGAGCGACGACTGCGCCCCGGCGGAAATCAAACCGATGCCGAACTGCTCATGCGTATGCCGCGCAAAGCTGTGATGCGTTTCCGCTTCTACCGCTTCGACGCCTGCCAGCGCCGAGCGCAACATCCTGAACTGGTTTTTCGCCATTCTCTGCCCGCAGGTCCGATCGCCGGCCACTCTGCCAGCCGCCGTGAGATGACGCAATCGTGGCGGCGAGAATGCCGGCCTAAAGCAGGTCGCGCAAAAGTGTGCAGCGGTTTTGCGACAACGACATGCGTAAAAATAAAGACCTAAAGCGCGAGGAGCGAATCTGAAAGATCGCGACGCGCTTTAGAAGAATTCGTCGAGCAGCTGATAATAATCGAGTCTCGCCGGATCCGTGGCCGGCATGCCGTAGCGATCAAGGAAGGGCTGCACCAGCGCCTCGCCGAAATTGTGGGCGATGCTGCGGCAGGCGAGCGCGATATCCTGATAGCGGTCGGCGACGCCGAGACGGCTGCAGTCGATATAACCCGAAAATCCCTCTTCCGACGCGATGAAATTCGGCAAGCAGGCATCACCATGGGTGACGACGAGATCCTCGCGGCCAGGCCTCCCACTTTCCAGTTCGGCAAACAGTGCCTCAGCACTCTTTCCAACCCACGTCTCATCGAAATCGGTCTCGTCGACGATGCCGGCCTGCATCCGCGCTTTTGCCGCCGCGATACGCCTCTCCAGCCGATGATCGAACGGGCAGGATGCGATCGGCAAGCGATGCAGGTCAAGAAGGGCTATAGCCAGCAGCTCGACCCGCGCAGGCGGCGTCAGCGCTGATGCGCTGGTGAGATCACTCCCGGGTAGCGCGCTGATCAGCAGCCGGTTGTGCACACCGTCGCTGTCCTCTGCAATGATATCGGGACAAGGCAGACCGGAAGCCTTGAGCCAGCGAAGCCTGCCTGCTTCGTCAGCGAGTTCGCCAAAAGGGCCGGCTTGTTCGACCTTCAAGTAAAGCGTCGGCAATCCGAGAGCTTCCAGCCGGAAGACGCTCGCGGCGGAACGGCCGAGCGCATCGCGTTCGAACCGGTAGCCGGCCAGACGGGCATCAAGCGCGCCCGCCGACGGCGGTTGATCCTCTTGGAAAATCGACATGATATCTAGGCCATTGATGCAGCCGCATTATCCCGACAGGGTGGGACAGCGCAAGCGGCACGATCAGTCAGCGCATATCGGTGCTCGACGCCTTCTCCGACCTCAATGAACGGTTTCGGCGGGCGCGGCTTCGAGAAGAATTTCGAAAGCCTCTTCCAGAGCAGCCACCAGAATATCGGTCAGCTCGTCGCCTTTGTTTTCCAGGAACAGCGCGCTGACGGCTTCGTCCTGACGCTCAAAGAAACGCTCGATTTCGTTCGACATATCATTGTCCTCTTCTTCACCGGATCATCACGGCCATGGGAGGAAGCTAGGCAGGGTTGCTTGCGCGTGGCTGTTGCCGGTGAGACGCAATCCAGGATCACGAGGACTAGTCACGAATTTCATATTTCGCATACTGACTGCGGGGGATCAATCCACCAACTTCGTGGGCAAACGACACGACTTTCGTCGCTTCCTCATCCACCTCGCAGCGGAAACGAACCTGGTACCAGCCCTTAACTGTGCCAAAGGCGGCATCTCTTACATCAAGGATGGTACCGGTTCGCAATCCAAAACTAGGCAATGCGGACGGCAAATAAGGCGGCGAACCGTGAACGAGTTGGCCCTGAAGCTCGGTGGTGCAAAGCGTGGCCACTCGCTCTTTGCGCGGAAGACCACTGACCGCAGTTTGCGCAAACAAACTGCCATCTTCCGTCCGTGAAAACAGAGTTTTTGCCTTGGGCAGATCGTCCTTAGCTATCACTTTCGGTTTCTCAGCCGTCTGCTGCTCCGGCCGCTTGGCCTCCTCGATGCTTGTATTGGCTTCGCCAGAGACGTCTGTCGGTGGCCCATTTCGCTCTGGGGAAACGTCAGTCGTCGCGACCTCAGGAAGCATCACGTCGTCCGGCACCGGTTTTGACGGAGGCTCCTCAGTTTTTGGTTTTTCTGCAGCAGTCTTTGTCGGCATCTGCGCCGGTTCGGCATCGTGCTGCGGCGGAGTTGTTGCGGGTTTGGTTTCGCCCTGAGGAGAATTTCCCGCCAGCGACTTTTCGGGGCCGCTATTCCTGTCGCCAAACTCGATGACAGGGCTCAGAGTCGGCATAGGCCTCGGCTTAGCTTGCTCGGGAGTCTTACTGGCCGGCGGAGGCGGAGGCGGCGGAGGTGGTGGCGGCGGAGGTGGTGGCGGCGGAGGTGGCGGTGGAGGCGGTTCCTTCTTCGCCTCTTCCGGCGGCTTCGGCTCCGGTGGCTTTTCCTTGGGCTCCGGCTTCTTCTCCTCCGGCGGCGGGACGAGTTCCACCTTCACAGTCTCGTCTTCGACAGGTTTCGGCTCGATCTTCGGCAGCCCGAAGATGAGAAGAGCAATGATAGGAATGTGCGCAACAACGGACGCGACGACGCCCCAGCGGATTTCAGGCCGCTGCTTTCCCGTTTCGTGCTGCGCTTCCGCCGGCTCTACGTCTTCTTCTGTCACAGCAGCGATGTGGCCTCTAAAGCCGGCAGCATCAAGCCACAAAAGAAAAAAACCGCGTGATCGAGCAGCGATGAGGGTTATTGGTCGGCCGCTCCATCGTCGGCCACCAGATTGTGCTCCTGCCATTCATCTTGCGGAATGGCGTCACCGACGAGAAAGGCGAAGGACACGACCTTGCCGGAGCCGGCATCAAGCTCACATTTGAACTGGATGTTGTACCACTTGCGTTTGCTGCGGAAGGCGCCGCCCTTCACCTCGACGCTATTGCCACTGACCTTCTCCGCCGCCATCGCATAGGGCGCAAGCGTATCGGGCGCCATGGCCGGCTGCGCCCGGCGCACCTGCTCCAGCGCCTCGAGGTCACAGAGCTGCAGATTGCGCTCACTGCCGGCAAGACCACGCAGCGCCTCGCGGGCGCGGCGGCTGCGCGGATCGGCAAGGACCTTGTCGGAAAACAGCTGTCTTGCCTCGACGAATTCCATCGGCTTTGGCACCGGCAAAGTGATCGGTGCCACTGAAGGCATTGCCGCAGCAGGCAGATTATTTGCAACCGGCGCCGCCGGCTCGGCTTCGGGTTTTGCCGCCTCAGGCTTTGCCTGTTCCGGCGAAGGCGTCTTGGCGGGCTCGGGCATTTTCAGCGATTCCGCGGCCTGCGGGACGATCTCCACCGAGAGACCGTCATCCGGCAACGGCAACGGCGGCTCGGCCTTCGGCAACAGCAGCAGAAGGAGCAGGATCGCGATGGCATGCAGCGCGAACGACGCCGCAGCGCCCCGCTGGATCCCGTCATCCCATTTGCCCGCCGCCAGTTCCATCGGTCAGCAAGCGGCGGTCGGACGATCGATGACGATCATGAAACTGAGGAGCGCTTTCATCATGAGCTTGCCGAAAAGTCGGGCCGCAGCCTGCCGCGGAAATTGAAGCACGCCGCGACACTGCCAGCGCAGCCAATGCTCCGCAACCTTCAAGATCGACAATCGCCGTTTCCGGCTACCCGAGCGAGCCGATGAGATCCCGGTAGGCGGCCTCCGGGAATGCCTTCAGCGTCTCCGTGCGGACATTGCCGCCCATCGCCAGCGAAAGGGTAAAATGCGCCATGACGGCGTCATCTGGCGCCTCGCAGACGGCGACCATGTCGTGCCCGCCCATCGTCAGAAAGAACTGGTTGAAGGAGCCGCCGACGCTGGCGAGCAATTTCTTCGCCGCATCGAGCCGTTTTGCCGAGTCGCGCACATTGCGGATGCCCTGATCCGTCCAATTGATCAAAAGAATGTAAGTGGTCATGTCGCACCTCCCAGAGCATGATGCCGAAAAGTGTCAGCGGTTTTCGGACGACGTCATGCTCTATTTCTTTGATGTGGATCCGGATTCAGATTTTAGGCCCGTCAGGCCTGAAATCACCCGGATCTAGCGGAGGATTAGTTCACGCAGTCACACGGCGACCCTCGGTCGCGCGTTGCGATCGATGCCTTCCCCCGTGGCCGGATTATAGGCTTGTCACCATAGAGGGACAAGAAAGACACCGGGGATCATTGGTATTAATCACGAAAAGCAAAAGCCGGGCGCGAAGCCCGGCTTTTCCAATCAGAACGACGTGGCCGAAGCCTTAGCTGTCGAGGAAGCTTCTCAGCTTTCTGGAGCGGCTCGGATGCTTCAGCTTGCGCAGCGCCTTCGCCTCGATCTGGCGGATACGTTCGCGGGTGACCGAGAACTGCTGGCCGACTTCTTCGAGTGTGTGATCCGTGTTCATGCCGATGCCGAAGCGCATGCGCAGCACACGCTCTTCGCGCGGCGTCAGCGAGGCGAGAACACGGGTCGTCGTTTCGCGCAGGTTCGCCTGGATGGCGGCATCGATCGGCAGCAGCGCGTTCTTGTCCTCGATGAAGTCGCCGAGATGCGAATCCTCTTCGTCACCAACAGGGGTTTCGAGCGAGATCGGCTCCTTGGCGATCTTCAGGACCTTGCGGACCTTTTCGAGCGGCATGGCCAGCTTTTCGGCCAGTTCTTCCGGCGTCGGCTCGCGGCCGATCTCGTGCAGCATCTGGCGCGATGTCCGGACGATCTTGTTGATCGTCTCGATCATGTGCACCGGAATGCGGATCGTGCGAGCCTGGTCGGCGATCGAACGGGTGATCGCCTGACGGATCCACCATGTCGCATAGGTCGAGAACTTGTAGCCGCGGCGGTATTCGAACTTGTCGACCGCTTTCATCAGGCCGATATTGCCTTCCTGAATGAGGTCGAGGAACTGCAGGCCGCGGTTCGTATACTTCTTGGCGATGGAGATGACCAGGCGAAGGTTCGCTTCGACCATTTCCTTCTTGGCGATGCGCGCTTCGCGCTCGCCCTTCTGCACCATATGCACGATGCGGCGGAATTCCGAGATCGAGATACCAGTCTCGGTCGCCAGATTCTGGATTTCCTGGCGGATGTCGCGGATCGTCGTGTTTTCGCCCCTGGCGAATTCCTTCCAGCCGCGGGCGGCCAGATTGCCGATCGACTTCATCCAGTTCGGATCAAGTTCGGCGCCCTGATACTGCTCCAGGAAAGAGTCGCGCTTGACGCCGTAGGATTCGGCCAGACGCAGCAGGCGGCCCTCGTTGGAAACGAGGCGCTTGTTGATGTCGTAGAGCTGCTCGACCAGGGCGTCGATGCGGTTCTGGTTCAAGGACAGAGATTTAACGGCCTTGATCAGCTCATCTTTGAGTTCCTTGTAACGGCGCTCCTGGGCGGTGGACAGCGTGCCGGAAGCCGACAGGCGCTGCTCGACCTGCTGGTCCTGCAGCTTGCGCAGCTTCTTGTAGGTCTCGGCGATCGTATCCAGCGTCTCCATCACCTGCGGGCGAAGCTCGGCTTCCATTGCCGCCAGCGAAAGGTTGGATTCGTCCTCGTCCTCTTCCTCCTCCTCGGCAGGCAGGCCTTCGCCGCCGACATCGGTGATGTCGTCGTCGCCGGAGCGGGCGCGGCGGGTCTTTTCCTTCTCTTCTGCTAGCTTGCGATCGGCTTCGATCTTCTCCGGGCTCTGGAACTGCGGCGCAGCCTTGGCTTCAGGGCCGGAATAGGTCGTTTCGAGATCGATGATCTCGCGCAGCAGCGTCGTGCCTTCGTTGAGTTCGTCGCGCCAGATGATCAGCGCCTGGAAGGTCAGCGGGCTCTCACAGAGACCCGCGATCATCGTCTCGCGGCCGGCCTCGATACGCTTGGCAATCGCGATTTCGCCCTCGCGGGACAGAAGCTCGACCGAGCCCATCTCGCGCAGGTACATGCGAACCGGATCGTCGGTACGGTCGGTCGGTTCTTTCTTCTTTGCGGCCGCCAGCGCCGTGCCGCTCGAAGGCGCGAGTTCGCCGCCTTCGCTCTCCTCGTCGCTGCCGGCGTCATCGTCATCGCTGCTGCCGGAAGCACCGGCTTCCTCGGCTTCCTCGTCCTCGATGACGTTGATGCCCATGTCGGACAGCATCGACATCGTGTCTTCGATCTGCTCGGACGTCACTTCTTCGGACGGCAGGACTGCGTTGAGCTCGTCCATGGTCACATAGCCGCGCTTCTTGGCGGCTTTGATCATCTTCTTGACCGCGTCGTCGGAAAGATCGAGAAGAGGGCCGTCGCTTGCGCCGTCGCGTTCGACTTCCGCGTCTTCGTTCTCTTTGACCTTGGTTGCCATTTATATCGTCGCCTTCCTGACGCTATCCAATCTCGCTACGGTGAACGGGCTGTCTCAGGGCCTGACGCGCCGCACGCGCCGCCCTCGAATCACCTTTGCCCACCTAACGGGATGACATTTAAAGCCTGATTAACCACGATTACCGGCACCGGACAGCAAAGCTTTCTTGCTCTTGGATTTCCGGCCATGGTTGCGCGATCCGCCTTGACCCAGTTCACCATTCAACAAGTCGAACGGTGATTCCCACATTTTTTGTTCTCGTCAAGCTTTTCCGGAAAAAAAGCCCACAAAAATACGGAAAAAGCCTTATCCACAGGCTTTGAACCGCGGCAGCGATTGCGAACCCTTATTTAAGATGCGGCGAACAAAAGACAAGGGCAGCAAATATTTTGCCCGCCGCACCAGTCGTTTCCACCACTTTCGCAGTTGCGCCGAGGATCTGTTCGCCATTGCCTGACGGATATCGGCTAACGCGCCGCGCCGTCATACGCCTTCACCGTCAGCGCGCCGATATCGACCGCGGGAATGCAGCGCAGATTGATAGAAGCCATTGCCGCGCCGTTCGGACCCACAGCCTCGCCGAACGGTGCGATGCCGCAATTGGCGCAGAAGTGATGCCGGATGACATGCCGGTTGAAAGTATAGGTCGAGACATTGTCCTCCGGCGTTTTCAGCACCAGCTTCTCGCGCGGCACGAAGGCGAGAAGTCCGCCGCGCCTGCGGCAAAGCGAACAATTGCAGTCGAGCGCCTCGGTGAATTCGCCTTCGACCTCGAAAGCCACGTTGCCGCAATGGCAGCTTCCTTCATAGAGCATGTCGTCTCCTCACATCCAGTCCATCACAACCTTGCCGGAATTGCCCGACCGCATCGCCTCGAAGCCGTCGCGGAAATCGTCGATGCCGATCCGGTGGGTGATGATGGGCGCGAGATCGAGGCCGCCTTGGACGAAGGCGATCATCTTGTACCAGGTCTCGAACATCTCGCGGCCGTAGATGCCCTTGAGATTGAGCATCTTGAAGATCACCTTGTTCCAGTCGATTTCGAAGCCCGCCGGCGCGATGCCGAGGATGGCGATCTTGCCGCCATTGTTCATCTTGTCGATCATGTCGCGGAAGGCAGGTGCGGCCCCCGACATTTCGAGCCCGACGTCGAAACCCTCCGTCATGCCGATCGCCTTCATCACGTCGGCGAGGTTTTCCTTCGATGCGTCGACGACGTGGTCGATGCCGAGCTTGCGCGCCAGCTCCAGCCGGTGCGGATTGATATCGGTGATGACGACCTTGCGGGCGCCGGATCGTTTGGCGACGAGCGCGCCCATGATGCCGATCGGCCCGGCGCCGGTGACGAGCACGTCCTCACCGACGAGATCGAAGGAAAGCGCGGTGTGCACGGCATTGCCGAACGGATCGAAGATCGCGGCGATCTCGTCGGAAATATCATCCGGGATCGGCACGACATTGCTTTCCGGAATGCAGACGAACTCACCGAACGAACCCGGGCGGTTGACGCCGACACCGAGCGTGTTGCGGCAGAGATGCCCCCTGCCCGCCCGGCAGTTGCGGCACTTGCCGCAGACGATATGCCCCTCGCCGGAGACCCGCTCGCCGATATGATAGCGGGTGACCGCCGAACCGATCTCGGCGATCTCGCCGGAGAATTCATGGCCAACCACCATCGGCACCGGAATGGTCTTCTGCGCCCACTGGTCCCAGTTCCAGATATGGACGTCAGTGCCGCAGATCGCCGATTTCTTCACCCGGATAAGCACGTCGTTCGGCCCGACCTCGGGCATCGGCACATTCTCCATCCAAAGCCCGACCTCGGGTTTTGCTTTGACCAGCGCCTTCATCATGTTCGACATCGACAATATCCACCCTTACTTGGCGCCCGACTTTGCTATCCCCTCTTCTCCCCAGCGGGGAGAAGGTGCCCGTAGGGCGGATGAGGGGGCGACACGGCACGCCGTCAAACTCAGATCACACCCAGTTCCCGCCCTGCCTCGGCAAAGGCCGCGATCGCCCGCTCCACATCCACTCGCGAATGCGCCGCCGACATCTGCGTGCGGATGCGGGCCTGGCCTCTCGGCACGACGGGGAAGGAAAAGCCGATCACATAGATCCCCTTCTTCAGCATCAGGCTTGCCATATCCTGGGCGAGTTTGGCATCGCCAAGCATGACGGGGATGATCGGATGGCCTTCGCCGGCGAGCGTGAAGCCGAGCTTGGTCATTTCGCTGCGGAAGAGATCGGCATTGTCCGAAAGCCGCTTGCGCAGGGTATCGCCGTCTTCGATGAGGTCGAACACCTTGAGCGAGGCGGCGGCGATAACGGGCGCCAGCGTATTCGAGAACAGATAGGGCCGCGAGCGCTGCCGCAGCCACTCCACAACCTCGGCCTTCGCCGAAGTATAACCGCCCGAGGCGCCGCCGAGCGCTTTGCCGAGCGTGCCGGTGATGATGTCGATCCGGCCCTCGACGCCGCAATATTCCGGCGACCCACGGCCGTTCTTGCCGACGAAGCCGACAGCATGGCTGTCATCGACCATGACCATCGCGCCGTATTTCTCGGCAAGATCGCAGACGCCGCCGAGATTGGCGATGATCCCGTCCATCGAGAAGACACCGTCGGTGGCGACCAACTTGAAGCGGCTGCCTTCGGCCTTCTTCAGCTCTTCTTCGAGCGCTGCCATATCGTTGTTGGCGTAGCGGAAGCGCTTGGCCTTCGAAAGCCTGACGCCGTCGATGATCGAGGCGTGGTTCAGCGCGTCGGAGATGATCGCGTCCTCTTCCGACAGCAGCGTCTCGAACAGGCCGCCATTGGCGTCGAAGCAGGATGAATAGAGGATCGTGTCTTCCATGCCGAGGAAGGAGGAGATGCGCGTCTCGAGCTGCTTATGCTCTTCCTGCGTGCCGCAGATGAAACGCACCGAGGCCATGCCATAGCCGTATCGGTCGAGCGCCTGCTTGCCGGCCTCGGCCAGTTCCTCGTTGTCGGCAAGGCCGAGATAGTTGTTGGCGCAGAAATTCAGCACCCGCTCGCCGGTGGAAATCGCGATCTCGCCCGCCTGCTTGGAGCTGATGACGCGCTCGGATTTGTAGAGACCGGCATCCTTCAGCGCCGAAATCTCGTTGCTGAGATGGGAGAGAAATTGCGAGGTCATGGACGGCCTTTCCCAGAGATTTCCCTACAGCGCCGCGCGTCTTATCAGACGCGCAAAGGACGCTGTTACACTTTTAATCTGCGCATCGTGCTTTCCAAAAATCGATTCCGATTTTCGGGCCGATGCGCTACCGCCGGGTTAGCATATTGCCGCCGGCTTGTCTTCTCAGCGCTGGACCGAGATCAGCAGGAACATCGGCCGGTCCATCTCCTCCGCCCAGTCTGGATTGTCTTGGAGCTCATCTTCGTTCGGGCTCCACTCCTCGACATGGCGAATGGCAAAACCGGCCGCGATCAAGGTGTTGAGCGTCGTGCCGAGCTTGCGATGCTGTTTGACGCCACCCTTGGCGAGCCAGTCGGTGGTGCGCGGACCTTCGACGGAATAGCGGTCGAGCGGCCAGATACGCCGCCCCTCGGCATCGGTTGCCCAGGCGGGATTGGTCGGCGCCATGAAGATCGGATGTTCGATGGTGAAGACGAATTGCGATCCCGGCAAAAGCGCGCGATAGACGGTCGCGGCGAGACCGGCGAAATCCTCGATATAATGCAGCGCCAGCGAGCTATAGGCGAAATCGAAGGAGGCTTGAGCAAGCCTGAGATGCTCGAGATCGGCGATCTCGTAGGTGATCGCTGCTTCAGTCATATCTGCCCTCGCTCTGGCGATCATCTTTTCCGAGATGTCGAGCGCCAGCACGCTTGCAGCACCCTGGCTCACGGCAAAACGCGAAAACCAGCCGAAGCCGCAGCCGAGATCGACAACACGCTTGCCGGAAAGATCGGGCAGCAAGGCGCGCACCGCCGGCCATTCGGATGCTCCGTCGAGCCCGTGAACGGATCGTCTCATGCCGCTATATCCGGCGAAGAATTCCGGTCGGTCGTAGATATTCTGGGCCATCGGCGCTCCTCCTTTAGAGGCAAGCATCCACCATGCCCCCTCGCCCGATCTCAAGGATCAGACCAGTCCGCTCAGCCGTTGTCCTGCGCCAGGATGATCTCCAAAAAGGCATCGCCGTAGCGTTCGAGCTTCGCCTGCCCGACGCCTGATATGGCGAGCAATTCCTTGCGGCTGCGTGGCTTCTCCGTGGCAAAGGCGATCAGCGTCGTATCGGGAAAGACGACATAGGGCGGCACGCCGAGCGATTTCGCAATCGCCATGCGCTCGGCCCTGAGCGCCTCGAAGAGACTGCCGTCGGCGCCCGATAATCCCGATTTGCGCTCGCTGCGCTCCGCCTTCTTCGTGCGCCGTTCCGAGGCCGGCCGGTCCTTGCGGAAGAACACCTGCCGCTCGTGCTTGAAGACGGAGCGCGCCTCCGGCTCGAGCTTCAGCGCCCCGAAGGCCTCGTGGTCGACGCGGATCAATCCCATGGCGAGCAACTGGCGGAAGACCGACTGCCAGACGCGCGCTGGAATATCCTTGCCGGCGCCAAAGACCGGCATTTCGGCATGGCCGAAACGTTCGGTCTTTTCGTTGACGTTGCCGAGGAGGACATCGACGACATGGCCAGCGCCGAAACGCTCGCCGGTGCGGTAGACCGCCGCCAGCGCCTTGATCGCCGCCTCCGTGCCCTCCCAGGTCTCGACCGGCTTCAGGCAGGTGTCGCAATTGCCGCATTGTCCGGCATGCGCCTCGCCGAAATGGGCAAGGATTGCCTGGCGGCGGCAGGAGGCGGTCTCGCAGATCGCCAGCAATGCGTTGAGCTTGGCGCGCTCGACCCGCTTGATCTCGGCGGCGGCACTGCCCTCGTCGATCATCCGGCCGCGCTGGATGACGTCGGCCATGCCATAGGCCATCCAGACCTCAGACGGCAGGCCGTCGCGTCCGGCGCGGCCTGTCTCCTGATAATAGGCTTCCACCGAACCCGGCAGGTCGAGATGGGCGACATAACGCACGTTCGGTTTGTCGATGCCCATGCCGAAGGCGACGGTGGCGACCAGGCAAAGGTTCTCTTCTTTCAGGAAGGCATCCTGATTGGCGTCACGAACCGCCCTGTCCATGCCGGCATGATAGGCGCGCGCGCGGATGCCCTGCCCGTTCAGCCATTCGGCGGTATCCTCGACCTTGGCGCGCGACAGGCAATAGACGATGCCACTGTCGCCCTTGTGGCCGGACAGGAACCGCAACAGCTGTTGGCGCGGCTGGTCACGCTCGACGATCTCGTAGGCAATATTCGGTCGGTCAAAGCTGGTGGTGAAGATCCGGGCTGTATCCAAACCCAGCCGCTCGATCATGTCGTCACGCGTATGCGGATCGGCCGTCGCCGTCAGCGCCACCCTGGGCACACCGGGATATTGCTCGCCGAGCCGGCCGAGTTCGCGATATTCCGGTCGGAAATCATGGCCCCATTGCGAGACGCAATGGGCCTCGTCGATGGCAAACAGCGCGATCTTCTCGTTGGCGATCAGCTCGCGGAAACCATCGGTCAAAATGCGCTCGGGCGTCACGTAGAGAAGGTCGAGCTGGCCTGCCGAAAGCGCGCGGCGAACCTCGACGAACTCCTCGCGCGACAGCGAGGAATTAAGTGCTGCGGCGCGGATGCCGAGCTGCTTCATCGCCTCCACCTGATCGCGCATCAGCGCAATCAGCGGCGAAACGACGATGCCGACGCCGTCGCGGCAGAGTGCCGGGATCTGGAAACACAGGGATTTGCCGGCGCCCGTGGGAAAGAGCACGACCGCATCGCCGCCGGAGACCATATGCTCGACCACCTGCTGCTGCTTGCCGCGGAAGGAGGAATAGCCGTAGACTTGCTTGAGGATATCGAGCGGCGAGCGGCCGGAAGAAAACAGCGCGCCGGAAGCCGAAAAGCCCGGTTCGTTTCGTTCGGTCAGCGACATCAGTGGTTCGCCGCTCCTTTGACGCGGCCGGAAAGCACGCCGAAGCCATCGATGATGGCCTCCTGGTTCTCAAGGCGCACCCCTTCAAAATGCACTTCCTGCTGCGCGCGCATCAGTTGAACGATCGCCTCGCCGTCGCCGGCTTCGGTTGCCAGCGCGATCTCGCGCTCGAGCTCGATCTTCTGCCGGCGTAGCGCCTTCGCTCGCTTGTGGGAGGCCAGCGCCTGGCGGTATCCCTCACGCGCATCTTCCATCGCCGCCTCCTCGGTCGCGATCCACAGCCGGGCATTGCGCACCTGTTGGTCGAGGCTCTTGATGAGCGGGCCGAAGCCTTCGAATTCCAGTCTTTCGGTCAGATATTCGCGCGTCAGATGCGGGCCGGCGACGGCCGCGGCTGCTCCCAGCATCGCCGACCAGAGCCGCTGCAGCTCGCGGCTGTCATATTCAATCGCGGCTATTTCGTCATAATCGTCGATCATCAGCGAAGGGTGATTGACGACGGTCAGCGCCAGCACGCATTCGCGCAGCGCCGTATTGTTCTGGTGGCCGCGCACGGGGCCTGAGCGGGCGAGCCTTTCTGAAATGACGCTGGGGCTTTTCGGCCCTGCCTTGCCCGCATTGTCGCGGCCCGTCCGGTAATTGCCATTGCCGTTGAAGCCGCCGCGGCGATCGCCATTGTTGCGGTTCTGGAACTGCGGCTGGAAGAAGGCGTTCAGCCGATCGCGAATATCCTGCTGGTAGTGGCGACGCACATTCTCGTCTGCGATGACGGCGACCAGTTGCTTCAGCCGCGCCTCGAGCTCGGCGCGCGCCTCCGGCGTGTCGAACTTGCCGGTGTTGACCTCCCGGCTCCACAGCATCTCGGAGAGCGGCTTTGCCTGGCTCATTACCTTGTCGAAAGGCGCGCGCCCGTCATCGCGCACGAGATCGTCGGGATCCTTGCCGTCGGGCAGAAGCGCGAAGCGAACAGAACGCCCGGGCTTCAGATGCGGCAGCGCCAGTTCGGCGGCGCGATTGGCCGCGCGGATGCCGGCGCCGTCGCCGTCGAAGCAGAGCATCGGCTGCGGCACCATCTTCCACAGCAACTCGAGCTGGTTTTCGGTGAGCGCCGTGCCGAGCGGCGCGACGGCATTCTCGATGCCCGCCTGATGCAGCGCGATCACGTCCATATAGCCTTCGACGGCAATAATGGTGCCGGTCGCATTATCGTCCTGAGGGTCGCCGCGGCCCGGTCCCTGGATCGCGCGCCGCGCACGGGCGAAATTGTAAAGGACATTGCCCTTGTGGAAGAGCTCCGTCTCGTTGGAGTTCAGATATTTCGCCGGCGCGTCAGCCGACATGGCGCGGCCGCCGAAAGCGATCACCTTTTCCCGCGACGACAGGATCGGGAACATGATGCGGTCGCGGAAACGATCGTAGGAAACCGGCACGTTTTCATGGACAACCAGACCGCAGGCCTCGATCTGATCCTTGGAGACACCCTTGCCGGCGAGGAATTCCTTGAGCGCATTGCGGCTGTCGGGTGCATAGCCGAGACGGAAGGTCTCGATGGTGCGCCCCGTCAATCCGCGGTCGCGCAGATAGGCGCGCGCCCTCGCCCCATTCGACGTCTGCAGCTGATCCTGGAAAAATTGCGTCGCCATTTCCATGACGTCGATCAGCGAGCCGCGCTCTTTCTCGCGCTTCTCCATCACAGGATCGGCCAGTGGCATCGGCACGCCGGCCATATCGGCGATCTGCTGCACCGCCTCGGGGAAACTCAGGCCCTCCAGCTCGGTGAGAAAGCGGAA
Organism: Rhizobium sp. SRDI943; assembly: GCF_057653695.1. Lineage (NCBI taxonomy): Bacteria > Pseudomonadati > Pseudomonadota > Alphaproteobacteria > Hyphomicrobiales > Rhizobiaceae > Rhizobium > Rhizobium sp. SRDI943. The sequence goes on from NZ_CM172787.1 coordinate 2,983,529, forward strand.
ATGGTCGCCGGTGACGCCGCAGCCGAAGCAGTGATAGCGGCCCTTTCGGTCCTCGCAATGGAAGCTCGGCGATTTCTCGCCGTGGAACGGGCAGCAGGCCCAGTAATCGCCGCGCGACACGTTTGTCTTGCGCTTGTCCCAGCTGACGCGACGCGCAATCACGTTCGAAATCGGAACGCGGTCGCGAATATCATCGAGAAAGGTGTTGGAAAAGCGCATTTATACCTCTTGATCAGCCTTCATATAAGCTGCTTTGCCGCTCCACGCCATGAAACTTGTCATGAAAACCCGCTATTCACAGGCTATGCGGCCATCATTGCCGCCTCCGGTTATCCAATCAACAACGCGTTATCGCCCCCTGCGACAGGGTGCGACATTATTGTCCCTTCGGAGCCGGAATTCTGCCGTCAGAAAAGCTTGAGCAGGAGCGGCGACCTCTAACAGAGTTGAGAGAAAATCTTTTGGAAACAAAAGATTATCCCCTCAGATGATTGCTTCTCATCATCCCTAGCGCCACCTCCCGAGGGTCCGCTTCGACGCCTCCCAAACCGCCGATTCCGGCAATTATTATTTTTTTGTAATTTGAATAAGCCGCCGCGCCGCAATAGGTTCGATCTCAACAAAGCGATCCCCGAGCGAAGCACCATCCCTACCCCCGGCGCCGCTTCGCAAGGGTGCCTTTGCAAATACCCTCCGGCTTGGGCTTCGGCCCTGCGTGCCGGTGGACGCAAAGAGCAAGAAGGCAGGAGCGCCCCCAGCTCCTGCCTTCTTAAATTTTTGGCTCTCCTGCGACAACTCTCCCTTTAAAATTAACCGCTTATCGATAAAATCGTTGACAGGCGGCGCTTGCATGAAAGATGTATGCGCCGAACTCCCTGGACCTCTCCAAATGGCTTTTACCGCGGATAATCTTGCAGCAGACGATCGCTTTCTCGCTGCCATCCTCCATTGCGCCGATCAGATGCTCGCCATCTATCGCGAGAGCCCGCGCATCGCTTCGATCTTCGCCGCGCAGCAGCGCTGGCTGATGGCCCATGCCGGCTTTGCGCTTCACTACGGTTATTCCGACGACGGGAAGAGCGGCGGCCTCTATTCCGGCCGCTTCATCGATTTTGCGGTCAGGAACAACATCGCCAGCCGCAACACGGCCGCGGCCTTCATGCAGGAAATGCTGGCCTATCGCTTCCTGCGACCGGTTCCCGGCCCCGATAAGCGCACACGCTACCTCGAGCCCACCGAAATCGCCGAGCAGCATTTCACCCGATGGCTCGTCGCCCATATGATGATCCTCGACAGCCTCGACGGCGGTGAGCGCGCCGATAAGATCACCGCCAACCCCTCGGCGATGATGGCAGCGATCCAGCCACCGATTGCGAGGGCGATCATAGGAAGTGAAGCGGTGCGTAATCCGGGCGCCACCTTCAACCTCTTCAACTGGGCAAATTCCGGCGGGCTGGTGATGGACTACCTGATCTCGCGCCTTCCCGAATTTCCAAGGACGGCGGACCGCGTCGTGCTTGGCCCTCTGTCGCTCAGGGAAATCCGCGAACAGTTCATGATCTCCAACACCCATCTGAAGCGGCTTCTGATGCAGGCAGCGACCATGGAGAGTATCGGCTGGACCGAACCCTCCCGCAAGGGCGACTTCTGGCTGTCGGCCCATTTCATCCGCGAATATTGGAATTATCAGGCGGCGAAATTCGCCATCATCGATGCCGCCGCCGAAGCGGTGCTCGGGCCTGCGGTCCGTGACGAACCGCAGGCAAGACGGGTTATCTGAGGCTTATCCGTTCAACAGTTCCTTGACGGTCGCCGATGCCTTGGCGAAATCCATCTGGCCGGCATAACGCTCCTTCAGCGCCGCCATTACCTTGCCCATGTCCTTGGCGCCCGCGGCACCGGTCTCGGCGATGATCGCCGAGACATTGGCGCGCACTTCGCCGTCCGAAAGCTGCTTCGGCATGAAATCCTGGATGACGATGATTTCGGCGCGCTCCTTGGCGGCAAGCTCCGGCCGGGAATTCTCCTCGTAGATCTTTGCCGATTCGTCACGCTGCTTCACCATTTTGGCGAGAATCTGCAGGATCTCGTCGTCGCTCGCCTGCTCCTTACCGGTGCCGCGGTTGGCGATATCGCGGTCCTTGACCGCGGCCTGAATCAGCCGGACGGTGGAAAGCCGCTCCGCATTCTTGGCCTTCATCGCCTCTTTCAGCTGGGTGGCGAGTTGATCGCGCAGCATGGTCTTCACTCCTGTTTTGATGCCGCTTCATAAACCACGCTGATGCGGCGGATCAAATAAATTGCGCGGTCAGCGCGATAAAGCGCAGGAAAACGGCCGCGATCTCGGCTACAAAGATTGACGCTAAGCGATTGCGTGGCTATTTACCGCCACCTGCACCAAAATTCGTGATCAGGCCTGAAGCGCGCGGCATTGCCGTGTCCACACGCCTGCGAAATCAAATGGCGACGAGCGCGACAACGCGCCCACCTGCCGGAAACGGGATGAAGATGACCGCGACAGCACCCTGGACAATCGAAAAGCCGACCGCCCTGCTCGTTCTTGCCGACGGCACGGTCATCGAAGGCAAGGGCATCGGCGCCACCGGCAAGGTGCCGGCCGAGGTGGTCTTCAACACGGCGCTTACCGGCTATGAGGAGATCCTGACGGACCCCTCCTATCTCGGCCAGATCGTCACCTTCACCTTCCCGCATATCGGCAATATCGGCACCAATGATGAAGACATCGAGGACCTGACGCCTGCCGCCCGCCACGGCGCCGTCGGCGTCATCTTCAAGGCCGACATCACTGAGCCCTCGAACTACCGCGCCGCCAAGCACCTCGACCAATGGTTGAAGGCTCGCGGCGTCATCGGTCTCTGCGGCATCGACACGCGCGCGCTGACCGCCTGGATCCGTGAGAACGGCGCTCCGAACGCGGTCATCGCCCACGATCCGAACGGTGTCTTCGACATCGAGACGCTGAAGGCCGAGGCTAAAGCCTGGAGCGGCCTTGAAGGTCTCGACCTCGCCAAGATCGCCTCGTCGGGCCAGTCCTCGCAATGGACCGAAACGCCGTGGGTGTGGAATGAAGGTTACGGTGAACTCAAGGCGACAGACGCGAAATACCACGTCGTCTGCCTCGATTACGGCGTCAAGCGCGGCATCCTGCGCCTGTTTGCCGGCCTCGACTGCAAAGTGACTGTCGTGCCGGCCGCAACGAGCGCCGAAGACGTGCTCGCCATGCAGCCGGACGGCATCTTCCTGTCGAACGGCCCGGGCGATCCGGCGGCAACCGGCGACTATGCCGTGCCTGTGATCAAGACACTGATCAAGACCGATATCCCGGTCTTCGGCATCTGCCTCGGCCACCAGATGCTGGGCCTGGCACTCGGCGCGAAGACCGAGAAGATGCATCAGGGCCATCACGGCGCCAACCACCCCGTCAAGGACCATACGACCGGCAAGGTCGAGATCGTCTCGATGAACCACGGCTTCGCGGTCGACTCGAAGTCGCTGCCGGATGGCGTTGAAGAGACTCATATTTCGCTTTTCGACGGCACCAATTGCGGCCTGCGCGTCCTCGGCAAGCAGGTCTTCTCCGTCCAGCACCATCCGGAAGCCTCTCCCGGTCCGCAGGACAGCCACTACCTCTTCCGCCGCTTCATCAACATGGTGCGCGAGAAGAAGGGCGAACCGGCGCTCGCCGAACGCTGATTTCTAGCGATTTCCGACCGCCAAGGTTGGCCTTTGACTTGTTGACAAACCTCACTCTTCGTCATCCTCGGCCCTGTGCCGAGGATCTGCCACATATCGACCGAAGGCAGATGCTCGGGACAAGCCCGAGCATGACGAAAGAGGAGTTGGCCGCTTTGTCAGTAGCCCAAAGGTTCGCCCAGGCGGGCCTTTTTCTTTATCCGCCTATTGACCTCAGCTTAACTTGAGGAATTACAGATCTGCCTGCAGACATCTGATGCAGGAGAAAACTGGATGAGCGGAGCTTTCTTTCGTGTAGACAAGTTCATCGTGCCGGCGGCGGCACGCGAGGAATTTCTCGTCAAAGTGATGATGACCCACAAGGTGTTGGAGGCGCAGGACGGTTTCATCGATCACAGGGTGCTGGAGCAGGTCGCCGGTCCGGGCGAATTCAATTTCGTCACGATTGCCGAATGGGAAAATACCGAAGTCGTCGAGCGCGCGCGGGCCGCCGTCGCTGCGGCCCACAGGGCCGCCAATTTCGATCCGCAGGAAATGTTTGCGCGTCTCGGCATTCACGCCGATATCGCCGGCTACAAGCCTGTCGCGGCCTGAAGGCGGAGGCGGCCGGCTCAGGCGTGGGCCAGTTCCGCCTCCCGGCGAAGGAGAAGGTAGAAGCGCGCGCAGAGCATGACGGCGGCGGCCGCCAGCCCGACGAGAAAGCCGAACCAGATGCCGATGCCACCGAAACCCAGCGGGAAGGCAAAGGCCCAGGCGAGGAAGAAGCCGATCGGCCAATAGGCGATCAACGCCATGATCATCGGCACGCGTGCGTCCTTGAGGCCACGCAGCAATCCATTGGCGATCACCTGCAGCCCGTCGACAAGCTGGAAAAGCCCGGCAACGACGATCAACGGCCCGGCATAGGCAAGTACCTCAGGCGCCTCGGGCGAGTTGACGTCGAGGAACCAGCTGCCGAGGAATTGCGGCATGGAGGCAAAGAGCACGCTGCCCACCGCCGAAATGGCGCAGGCGAGGATGAGCACGGTGATCGAAGCGCGCACCAGCCCCTGATAATCGCCCTGCCCGTGGGCGACACCGACGCGCACCGTTGCCGCCTGGCTGAGGCCGAGCGGAATCATGAATGCGATCGAGGCCCATTGCAGGGCAATGCCATGAGCCGCAAGCTCGATGGTGCCGATATAGCCCATCAGCAGCGAAGCCACCGTGAACAGGCTGACCTCGGCAAGGATGGTGACGCTGATCGGGAAACCGAGCCGGATGACCTCCAGCAGCGCGTGCCAGTCGGGTTTCCAGAACCGCACGAAGATCTCGTAGCGCCGCGTCTCTTCGCGCCGCTGCACGAAAGCCAGGATGAAGAGGAAGCCGGCCGTCTGCACGGCGACCGAAACGATCGCCGCGCCCTCGAGCCCCATCGCCGGAAAGCCGAAATGGCCGAGCACGAGGATATAGGCGAAGATCGCGTTCATCACCAGCGTGGCGATGGTGACGTTGAGGATGATGCCAGCCTTGCCGATGGCGCTGACGAGCGAGCGCATGACGTTGAAGAGCAGCGCCGGCAGCACGCCGAACTGGCCGATCATGATGTAGCCGTGGGCGAGCTTGGCCACCTCGGGCTTCTGCTGTGCGAAGAGGAGGACCTGCTCCGAATTGAAGAAGGCCGGCTGCATGATGACCCAGTATGCGATCACCACCCACAGGCCCATGCGCAGCGACCGTCGCACCGAGACGAGGTCGCCGCGGCCATAGGCCTGCGCCACCATCGGAATGACGGCGATGGCAAAGCCCGAGCCGAAGATCAGGATCGTGAACAGGAACTGCGCCGCAAGCACCATTGCCGCAAGATGCTCGGCGCCGAGGCGGCCGACGATCATCACATCGGTGGTGTTGATGCCGAGCTGGGCAAGCTGCGCGCCGATCAGCGGAATGCCGAGCGCCAGCGTGGCACGGAAATGTGCGCCCCAACGATTATCGTTTGTCGGCGCAAGCCTGCGCGCGTCGATCGGCGTGTCCATGACACCAGTCCTGTGATTGAAATATGCGTCGCCGCAGCTTGCGGCGAAATATCATCCGGGCTTAGATCAAAGCCCTGCAAAGAACTACCCCAAATGAGGCAGATGATGAAAAATTCATCATCGCATCAGCGTTTCTGATCGATCAACCGGCCGCTTCCAGCGCCTCGGCCGGCTCACGGGCCCGGACCCGCAGCAGGAACACACCGGCGGCCACCAGGATGAACAGCGCGGCGGCAAGATAGGGTGCGCCGGCAAAAGTGACAGGCGCCTCAGGCCGCGTGAAATAGGAAAACATCTGGGTGAAGATCAGCGGCCCGACAATGGTGGTGATGCTGCTGAGGCTGGTAAGCGCGCCCTGCAGCTCACCCTGCGCCGAAGGCGGCACCATGCCGGCGGCGATGCTGCGCAGCGGCGGGTCGGCGACGTTTTCGATGACGGTCGCGACGATGACGACGTAAACCACCCAGCCCTCCCAGGCGAAGGCATAGCCGGTCAATCCTGCAGCTGAAAAGCAGAGACCGAGAAGAGCGGTTTTCCACTCGCCGAGCACCGGCACGATCCGCGGCAGGACCAGCCCCATGACGAGCGCGGCGCCGATGCCATAAATGCCGAGCGACAGGCCAATCTGCCCCTCGCTCCAGCCGTAGCGATAGGTCGAGACGAACGCCCAGACCGAGGGATAGACGGCATGCGCCAGGAAGAACAGAAACATAACGAGGCTGACCCAGCCGATGCCGGGATAATGGCGCATCTGGCGCAAAGCGCCGAGCGGGTTGGCGCGTTTCCACTCGAACCGGCGGCGGTTCTTCGCCTCCAGCGTCTCCGGCAGCAGGAAGCAGGCGGCGATGAAATTGACAAGCGATAGCGCGGCCGCGCCGAGGAATGGCACACGCGGGCCGAATTCGCCGAGGACACCGCCGACGACAGGGCCGATGGTGAAACCGACGCCGAAGGCGATACCGATCAGCCCGAAATTCTTCGCCCGGTTCTCCTCCGTGCTGATATCGGCAATATAGGCTGAGCAGGTGGCGAAACTGCCGCCGCTGATGCCGGCAAGCACACGGCCGACGAACAGCATCCAGAAGCTGGTGGCGATGCCGCAGATGAAATTATCGATCGCAAAGGTTAGCACCGAAAGCAAAAGGATCGGCCGGCGGCCGAAACGGTCGGACAGGTTTCCGAGCAGCGGCGCGAACAGGAATTGCATGCCGGCATAGACCAGCATCAGCCAGCCGCCGTCGATCGCCGCATCGCTGACGCTGCCACCGGTCAGCTGCTCCAGATAGGCGGGCAGCACCGGCATGATGATGGCGATGCCGATAATGTCGAGGAAAAGGATGATGAAGACCAGGAAAAGGCCGCGGCGAACGAATTTGGGGTCAAGCATGAGGCATCTCTACAGCGGTTGGTTCTGAAAAGACGATCTCGTCGCCGAGAAAGTGACATAGCTCAGAAAAGAAACCGAAACAATCCGTGAACATTTCAAAGTTTTTGATAATGTTCAACGGGAAATTTATGGGAGGCCTCAACCGGTGGGCGCACGCTGTTGTTCCAGCTTCCGAAAATCGCCAGCCGCCCAGCGGATCGCCGGGGGATGCGTTCCCTTGCAATCGCCGCGACGGCATCCAGATCAGAAGACAAGACCGGTCATTGTGCATTTCCCCGCACAGCCTGTTCGATGCTGTCCAATTATCGCCCGAATGCGAAAGCGGTAGAACGGCGTCCGGCAACGCCACTCGGCGCGGATGCCCGATCCGGCCGCGCGGCGCAAATGAAGGAGAAGACAATGCAGACCTATCGTTTGGGAAAGACCGGACCCGATGTCTCGGCCATCGGCCTCGGCTGCATGGGCATGTCGGGCATGTACGGCCCCTCCGATCGCGCAGAAAGCATCGCGACGATCCATGCCGCGCTCGATGCCGGCATCAACCTGCTCGACACCGGCGATTTCTACGGGATGGGCCATAACGAAATGCTGATCGGCGAGGCATTGAAGGGTCGCAGGCGCGAAAACGCCGTCATCAGCGTCAAATTCGGCGGCCTGCGCGATCCCGTCGGCGGCTGGAGCGGCATCGACGCCCGCCCGGTCGCGGTGAAGAACTTCCTCAGCTATACGCTGCAGCGCCTCGGCGTCGACTATATCGACATCTACCGCCCCGCTCGCCTCGATCCGAACGTGCCGATCGAGGACACGGTCGGCGCCATCGCCGACATGGTCAAGGCAGGTTATGTCAGGCATATCGGCCTGTCGGAAGTCGGCGCCGACACGATCCGCCGCGCCGCCACTGTCGCCCCGATCGTCGACCTGCAGATCGAATATTCGCTGATCTCGCGCGGCATTGAGGAGAAGATCCTGCCGACGACACGCGAACTCGGCATTTCGATCACCGCCTACGGCGTGCTCTCGCGCGGCCTGATCAGCGGCCACTGGCAAAAGGGCCAGGGTGGGACGGCCGGCGATTTTCGCGCCTACAGCCCGCGCTTCCAGGAAGGCAATATCGAGCAGAACCTCGCTCTGGTGGAGAAGCTGCGCGAGATCGCCCAGGCAAAGAGCGTCTCGGTCGCCCAGATCGCCATCGCCTGGGTCGCCGCCAAGGGCAAGGACATCGTCCCGATCATCGGCGCCCGCCGCCGCGACCGGTTGACCGAGGCGCTCGGCTCACGCGCCATCGACCTGTCGCCAGAAGATTTCGCCATCATCGAACACGCCGTGCCGAAAGACGCGGCCGTGGGTGGGCGTTATCCCGAGCATATGCTGCAGCATATGGACAGCGAGAAGTAAGCAAGGGATGGAAGGGGCGGCGATGTGCTTTGTGCCGTGCGCGCCCCTCCTCTCTCCTCAAATTGGGCCGGAGAACGTATCGCAGGCCGACAGCTGGCCGCTGTCGAAACCGCGCTTGAACCATCTGACCCGCTGCTCCGAGGTACCGTGGTTGAAGCTTTCCGGGACGACGTAACCCTGTGACCGCTTCTGCAGCGAATCGTCACCAATCTGCTGGGCTGCGTTCAGCGCTTCCTCCAGATCGCCTGACTCAAGTAGGCCCTTCTGCTGGGTATATTTGCCCCAGATGCCGGCAAAGCAATCGGCCTGCAGCTCGACGCGCACCGACATCTTGTTGGCGTCGGCCTCGCTCATGCGCTGGCGGGCCTGGTTGAACTTCGGCAGGATGCCGAGCAGGTTCTGCACGTGATGGCCGACCTCATGAGCTACGACATAGGCCTCGGCGAAATCACCCGACGCGCCGAAGCGGTCGGAAAGCTCCTGGAAGAATTCGGTATCGAGATAGACCTTGTGGTCGCTCGGGCAGTAGAACGGGCCTGTTGCAGATGATGCGGAGCCGCAGGCCGATGCCGTCGAGCCCGAGAACAGCACGAGACGCGGCTCTTCGTAATTTTGGCCCTGCGCCTGGAAGATGCCCTTCCAGGTATCCTCGGTCTCGGCAAGGACGGTGCGCATGAATGCGGTCATCTCGTCGTTGGCGGGCGTGCGTGTTCCGCCTGACTGGCTCTGCTCGTAGCCAGGACCGCTTGTCGTGCCGCCGGTATCGAGCATCTGCAGCAGATCAATGCCCATCATCTTGAAGATGAAATAGATGACGATGAGGAAGACGATCGTGCCGATGCTGAGGCCGCCACCGGCGCGGCGAACACCGCCGCCGGAAGGAAAGTTGAAGCCGCCGCCGCGGCCGAAACCGCCGCCGGTCGGATCGCTGCGGCGATCCTCGATATTGTCGGACTGACGCCGGCCTTTCCATTCCATCTTCGCTCTCCCCGGCAATGCCTGTGCTTGCGCTCAAGGAGTTATATATCCGTCGGCCGCCGGAATTCCAGCGACTTCATCGGGCAATCAGGCGCCCGCGTCGGCGACGCAGCGCGATTGCGATGAGCATCGAGCCGATCACCGCCGCAGCAAGGACAGCCGGCCATTCCGCGCCGGTGAAGATGACCGCATGCATGATCCGGCCAGGCACGAAAGTGAACAGGCCGGCAAGGACGATGCCGCCGAAATAAAGGCCGGCGACGATGCGCTTGTGCAGACGGATATCGCCGCGGCGGGCCGCCGCGATCGCGTTCCAGCTGCCGACCAGCGTTGCGATCGACAGAAGATGGATCGGACTGAACCCGTAGAAGAGATCGAGCTCATGAATGAAAAAGCTCGATATCGCCGTCATGACCATCAGCGCCATCCAGATCCTGCCGAGCAGCCGGTGCAGCGGCGTGCCCTTGGGGCGCAGCAGGATATAGGCGCCGAGAAGTGCCGCCGGTGTAACAGCGGCGACATGGATCTGAACGGCGAACGGGGCATCGAGGAGCGGTTCGAGGGTCATCAGCGGCATCCGGTTGAATTCGATCGCTCTTTCCGCCAAGACTGCATCTGCCTCAATCCGAACCGCGCGAACGGCAGGAAAACTTCGTGATTCACCTCTTCTTGCAATCCACGCTTCGCGAATTGCAGGTCTTTCTCCACTCCCGGCGTTTCTGGGGAACCTTTGCCGCGATCGTCCTGCTCTTTGCCGTCACCGGCCCCTACGGCACGATGGAAAACATGGCCTTCGGCGAACGCCTCGCCTATTGGCTGAGCCTGCATGCCCTTGCCTGGGTGATCGCCATCCTCTGCGCGGTTGCGGCCGAAAGACTGCTGCGGGGATTGATCGTTTCCATGTTCGCCCGGATGATGGCGGGTTCGCTCATAGCCGCCCTGCCGATCGGTTTTGCCATCGGCCTCGTCGACTATGTCTTCACCGGCGAAGCGACCACGCTCGAAAGCGGCCTGCAGCGCGCGCTTTTTGCGGTGCCGCTCTGCGCCCTCTTCTGCCTTTTGACCTACATGGCGATGAGCCAGAAAATCGCCGAAGCCGCAGCGCCTCAGGAAACCAGCCCCGGCGCCTCGATCCTCGACCGGCTGAAGCCTGAGAATCGTGGCTCGCTGCTGCGCCTTTCCGTTCAGGACCACTATACCGAGGTGGTGACCAGCCGCGGGCGCGAACTGGTGCTCTTACGTTTCGCCGATGCGCTTAGGGAAACCGCCGCGACGCCGGGCCTTCGCGTCCATCGCTCGCACTGGGTGGCCGACGCCCATGTCGAAAGCTTGAAGCGCGACAATGGCAGGCTGCTGATCCTCACCCGCGACGGCAAGGCAATCCCGGTCAGCCGTAGCTATGCCGGGGAAGTGCGCCGCCGCTTCACGTAAAGAAGGCGCGCCAAGCGCTTGACAGGACTCCCGTTTACGCTCTTCCGGAAGCAGGGCGGCGGCGAAATCCGGGTGGCGGTCGTGTCTGACGGGAAATAGCCCTTCGCGCCGTGTTGGATTCCTGTCGATTCCGCGATTTATGGGGTTCCGTTTGCAAATACATTTGCCTATAAGCCGCTTCTAGCCTGAAAAGACCCAGCATGCGCGACCCGACCCGGTGATCTCCCACCCTGGCCGGTTTTCTGCGCAGCCAGAAAACGGAAGCACCCATGCCGAAGCGCCAAGACATCAAATCGATCCTTATCATCGGCGCGGGACCGATCGTCATCGGCCAGGCTTGCGAGTTCGACTATTCCGGCACCCAAGCCTGCAAGGCGCTGAAGGAGGAAGGCTACCGCGTCATCCTCGTCAACTCCAACCCGGCGACGATCATGACCGATCCGGGTCTTGCCGACGCCACCTATGTCGAGCCGATTACCCCCGAAGTCGTCGCCAAGATCATCGCCAAGGAGCGCCCGGATGCGCTGCTGCCGACCATGGGCGGCCAGACGGCGCTGAACACGGCGCTTTCGCTGAAGCGCATGGGCGTGCTCGACCGCTACAATGTCGAGATGATCGGCGCCAAGCCCGCCGCCATCGACATGGCCGAGGACCGCGCGCTGTTTCGCGAGGCGATGGCCCGTATCGGCCTCGAAACCCCGCGCTCGATGCTGGCGAACGCCACCGACATCAAGGACCTCGACCGCAAGACGCACGAGGCCGAGCGCATCAAGCTGCGCGAAAGCCTCTCCGGATCCGACCTCGACAAGGCGCTGGACGAGCTGGAAAACCAGTGGAACCTCGGCGAGAGCGACCGCAAGCAGCGTTACATGAGCCATGCCATGGCAATTGCCGCCCAGGCGATCGACCATGTCGGTCTGCCCGCCATCATCCGTCCCTCCTTCACGCTCGGCGGCACTGGCGGCGGCATCGCCTACAACCGCTCGGAATTCTTCGAGATCGTCGGCGGCGGCCTCGATGCCTCGCCGACCACCGAAGTGCTGGTCGAAGAATCGGTGCTAGGTTGGAAGGAATATGAAATGGAGGTCGTCCGCGACAAGGCGGACAACTGCATCATCATCTGCTCGATCGAGAACATCGACCCGATGGGCGTCCATACTGGCGATTCGATCACCGTCGCGCCGGCGCTGACGCTGACGGACAAGGAATACCAGATCATGCGCAACGCCTCGATCGCGGTGCTGCGCGAGATTGGGGTCGAGACCGGCGGCTCGAACGTCCAGTTCGCCGTCAATCCGAAGGACGGCCGTCTCGTCGTCATCGAAATGAACCCGCGTGTTTCGCGCTCGTCGGCGCTCGCCTCCAAGGCCACCGGTTTCCCGATCGCCAAGATCGCCGCCAAGCTGGCGATCGGCTATACGCTCGACGAACTGGATAACGACATCACCGGCGGCGCAACGCCTGCCTCCTTCGAACCGTCGATCGACTACGTCGTCACCAAGATCCCGCGTTTCGCCTTCGAGAAATTCCCCGGCGCCTCGCCGGTGCTGACGACCGCGATGAAATCGGTCGGTGAAGTCATGGCGATCGGCCGCACCTTTGCCGAATCGCTGCAGAAGGCACTGCGTGGCTTGGAAACCGGCCTGACGGGCCTCGACGAGATCGAGATCCCCGGCTTCGAAGAGGGCGAATCCAGCCAGAACGCTATCCGCGCCGCAATCGGCACACCGACGCCCGATCGCCTGCGCATGGTCGCCCAGGCGCTACGCCAGGGCATGAGCGAAGCTGAAGTCCACGAAGGCTGCAAGATCGATCCCTGGTTCATCGCTGAACTGAAGGCGATCGTCGAGATGGAGGCCCGCATCCGCGAGCACGGCCTGCCGCAGGATGCCACAAACCTGCGCATGCTGAAGGCCATGGGCTTCTCCGACGCGCGCCTGGCGACGCTGACCGGCAAGCGCCCGAAGGAAGTCGCCGAATTCCGTAACAAGCTGAATGTCCGCCCCGTCTTCAAGCGCATCGACACCTGTGCGGCCGAATTCGCCTCGCCGACCGCCTACATGTATTCGACCTATGAGACGCCTTTCGTCGGCGCCGCCCGCTCCGAGGCTGAAGTCTCCGACCGCAAGAAGGTTGTCATCCTCGGCGGTGGCCCGAACCGCATCGGCCAGGGCATCGAGTTCGATTATTGCTGCTGCCACGCTGCCTTCGCCTTGAAGGATGCGGGTTATGAAGCGATCATGATCAACTGCAACCCGGAAACCGTTTCGACCGACTACGATACCTCGGACCGCCTCTATTTCGAGCCACTGACGGCCGAGGACGTGATCGAGATCCTGCGGGCAGAACAGGAAAAGGGCGAAGTCGTCGGCGTCATCGTCCAGTTCGGCGGCCAGACGCCGCTGAAGCTTGCCGAGGCGCTGGAAAAGAACGGCATCCCGATCCTCGGTACCGCGCCTGACATGATCGACCTTGCCGAGGACCGCGACCGCTTCCAGAAGCTGTTGATGAAGCTCGACCTCAACCAGCCGAACAACGGCATCGCCTATTCGGTTGAGCAGGCCCGCATGGTCGCCACCGAAATCGGCTTCCCGCTGGTCGTGCGTCCCTCTTACGTGCTCGGCGGCCGCGCCATGCAGATCCTGCATTCGGAAGGACAATTGCAGAGCTACCTGCTCGATACCGTGCCTGAACTGGTACCTGAGGATATCAAGCAGCGCTATCCCAACGACAAGACCGGCCAGATCAACACCCTGCTCGGCAAGAACCCGCTGCTCTTCGACAGCTACCTCAGCCACGCCATCGAAGTCGATGTCGACTGCCTCTCGGACGGCACCGACGTCTATGTCGCCGGCATCATGGAGCATATCGAGGAAGCCGGCATCCATTCCGGCGACAGCGCCTGCTCGCTGCCGCCGCGCACGCTCTCCAACGAGATGCTAGACGAGCTGGAGCGCCAGGCCAAGGCGATGGCCAAAGCCCTCAATGTCGGCGGCCTGATGAACGTCCAGTTCGCCATCAAGGACGATGTCGTCTACGTGCTCGAAGTCAATCCGCGCGCCTCGCGCACCGTGCCCTTCGTCGCAAAGACCATCGGCGCGCCGATCGCCAAGATCGCCGCCCGCGTCATGGCCGGCGAGAAACTCGATGCCACCTTCGCCGCCTACGGCGAAAAGCCCGATCCGCGCAAGCTGAAGCACATCGCCGTCAAGGAAGCCGTCTTCCCCTTCGCCCGCTTCCCCGGCGTCGACACGCTGCTCGGCCCGGAAATGCGCTCGACCGGTGAAGTCATCGGCCTCGATACCGATTTTGCGCTGGCCTTCGCCAAGTCGCAGCTCGGCGCCGGCGTCGAGCTGCCGCGTGACGGGACGGTCTTTGTCTCCGTCCGCGACGCGGACAAGCCGCGCGTGCTGCCGGCGATCCACATCCTCGTCGAGCAGGGCTTCAAAGTGCTGGCAACCGGCGGCACCGCCCGCTTCCTCGGCGAAAACGGCATCACCGCCACGAAGATCAACAAGGTGCTCGAAGGCCGTCCGCACATCGAGGACGCAATCCGCAACCGCCAGGTCCAGCTCGTCATCAACACCACCGATGGCAACAAGGCGATCTCGGACTCCAAGTCGTTGCGCCGTGCGACGCTGATGCAGAAGGTGCCTTACTACACGACGATGGCAGGCGCCGAGGCCGCCGCCCAGGCGATCAAGGCGCTGAAAGCCGGCAATCTGGAAGTGCGGCCGTTGCAGAGCTACTTCGCCTGAGATACGGAACGCCATCGCTAGATCAGCGATGGCACCTGCCTTGCCATTGGGCATCGCCGGAGGCTTCTGAATCAGTTTATGCAACTGCCAGCATAAGGCGCTGAACTGTCAGCATATCTTCGCGAAATCGTGCCAGTTCCTCCGCTTTCAGCCGCTCGTCGGGAATACGCAGCAGATAGGATGGATGCACCGTTACGAAGAGCGTTCGCCTCTCGTCGATCGCGATCGCTTTCCCCCTGACGTCCTGCAGCCGATGTTTCGTGTCGGTCAGCGCCGAAAGCGCCGTCGCCCCCATCGCAACCACCAGCTTCGGCTTGATCAGCGCCATCTCCAGATTGAGCCACCAGCGGCAGTGCTTCACCTCACCCATATTGGGCTTCTGATGGATGCGACGTTTGCCGCGCGGCTCATATTTGAAATGCTTGACGGCATTAGTGACGTAAAGCGTTGAGCGGTCGATGCCCGCTTCACTGATCACTTGATCGAGAAGCCTGCCGGCGGGACCGACGAAGGGGCGCCCTGATATATCCTCCTGGTCGCCCGGCTGTTCGCCGACGAACATCACCTCGGCATCGCGCGGCCCCTCCCCGAATACGGTTTGCGTCGCCTTCGCATGAAGCGGACAGCGGGTGCAGGCGGCAGCTTCCGCGCCCAGTGCTTCCAGCGTGCCCGCCGGCGCTTCGGGTTCAGCTGGAATGCTGCGTGCGGCTTCCTGCAGGCGATCGTGAAAGGGCAACGATTGGGTCGCCTCCCGGGCAGCCATGGCCCGCACCTTGCTCTCCGCCGATGCGATCAGCCCAGGGATGAGATCGGCTTCCGGCAGGTTCTTCCAGTATTTTTTCGGCATCTCCGCCTGCATCGTCTTCAACTTCAACCGCGCCGGATTGAAAATGCTGGCGTAGTAAGTGCGCCAGAGGTCATCGGTAGCATCTGTGAGATTGGGTTTTTCACACGGTTCGTCGCTCATCGTCAGCCGCTCGCCGTCCCAGGCGGCCGATCCCTTGGGCGTCGCGATCAGCCAGTCCATGTCGGTGAAGCGCCGTTGGAAGAAGGGCGCTGTGCGCCCGACGATATGGTGATCTGGCTCGAACCAGGCGAGGAATTTTCGACGGCCCGCCGACACCGCACCAACCTCCTTGAAGCGGACGAAGGCCGTCATCTTGTGCGCGTCGCGTCGAACGTTTTTCGCCATCAGCCTGGCACGGGCGACATCCTCGTCGGAGGCCACTTCAAGCAGTTGCCGGTCCAGCTGCCGCCGCCAGAGCAGCCGGTAAAGCAGGGAAAAGCGCGCCGGGTCGGAATGGCAGAGAACTGTCTCCGCGAGCTCGAGGAAGGCGGGCGGCACCGTCATCGGCTTGCGTGCTGCGGCAGACGGAGGCGGCATGGCGTCGTGTTGAAACGCAAAACCCGGCTCAGCGCGTTTTTCGCGCCACTCGATCTCTTCCGGCAGGATGCCGGCAGCCGCGAAAGCGCGCGCGGCGTCACGCCATTCGGCAAGCTCCCCGCGTCCTGAAAGCACGACCCGGCGCATCACAGCAACGACAATTGTTCGGGTTTCGGTTCGAACATGGCGCGAAGGTCGGGGCGCTCGATCAATCGCCGCGGCGACCAGCCGTCCGCCGAGATGAAGGATTGGACTTTCTTGATCGAAATGCCGAGCCGCGAAAGATCGTCCAACCGAAGGCGGCGAAAACGACGGGCCGAAACGATCGCTTTGACTGTCTTGGTGCCGAGGCCGGGCACACGCAGCAACCGTTCACGCTCGGCCTTGTTGATATCGACGGGGAACTCGGCCCGGTTGGCGAGCGCCCAGGCAAGTTTGGGGTCGAGGGTGAGATCGAGCATGCCATCCGCCTGGTTCGCGGTGATCTCGTCGATGCCGAAACCGTAGAATCGATAGAGCCAGTCAGCCTGGTAGAGCCGGTGTTCCCGCATCAGCGGCGGCTTGATCAGCGGCAGGTTTTTCGACGAGTCCGGGATCGGGCTGAAGGCGGAATAGTAGACGCGCCTCAGCCCGTAGCTGCTGTAAAGCCGGCCACTGGTCGCAAGGATCGTCGCATCGTTCGCGCCATCGGCGCCGACGATCATCTGTGTGCTCTGGCCGGCCGGCACGAAACGCTGACGCTTCTTCGTCTGCAGCGTCGGTTCGCCGGCGGCCTCGATCTTCAGCCTAAGGTCCCCCATCGATCGCCGGATATTGGCAGGCTTCTTTTCCGGCGCGAAACGGGTGATGCCGTGATCGGTCGGCAGCTCGATATTGAGCGACAGCCTGTCGGCATGAAGCCCCGCTTCCTCGATCAGACGCGGCGATGCTTCAGGGATCGACTTCAGATGGATATAGCCGCGGAAGTTATGCGTCACACGCAGTTCGCGGACGATGCGAACCATCTCTTCCATTGTGTAATCGGACGAACGAATGATGCCGGAGGAAAGGAACAGGCCCTCGATATAGTTGCGGCGATAGAATTCCAGCGTCAGCCAGATGACCTCCTCGGGCGTAAAGCGCGCCCGTTCGACATTGCTCGACGAGCGATTGACGCAATAGGCGCAGTCGTAGATGCAGAAATTGGTCAGCAGTATTTTCAAAAGCGAAATGCACCGCCCGTCCGGGGCATAGGCATGACAGATGCCGGATCCCTCGGTCGAACCGAGCCCGCCACTTGCGCGGGAATCACGTTTCACCGTGCCGCTGGAAGCGCAGGAAGCGTCATATTTCGCGGCATCGGAAAGGATGGCCAAGCGTTCTGTTAGCGACTTCTTCATTAGTATGTTCACTATATGTTCCTGCGCCTGAAGTCAATCGGAGCGATCCGATTTCTGCCCATTTTCAAGCTGCATCACCGGCTGTTGGAGCAGGCCGCGTTTCTTTCATGCGAATTTTCTGGAAATCGGGCTTGGCGATCTGCTATAAGCGTCCGACTAAGATTGTGGCACGGTTCCGAAGCTCCCCTTCGGGACCTGTTTTCTTTTGTGTTCGCCGCTGATTATGCGGATACAAGGAGTGAAGGACAGAAAAATGGTTGAAAAGGTACCGATGACACCGGGCGGTTTCGTCAAGCTGCAGGAAGAGCTGCGCTGGCGTCAGCAGGAGGAGCGTCCCCGAATCATCGAGGCGATCGCCGAAGCCCGTGCCCATGGCGACCTTTCCGAAAACGCCGAATACCACGCCGCCAAGGAAGCCCAGAGCCATAATGAAGGCCGCATCAGCGAGCTGGAAGACTTGACGGCGCGCGCCGAGGTCATCGACCTCACCAAGATGTCGGGCGACAAGATCAAGTTCGGCGCCAAGGTGAAGCTCATCGACGAGGACACCGACGAAGAAAAGACCTATCAGATCGTCGGCGACCAGGAAGCCGACGTCAAGGCCGGCCGCATCTCCATCTCCTCGCCGATCGCCCGCGCGCTGATCGGAAAGGAAGTCGGCGATTCCATCGAGGTCAATGCGCCGGGTGGCTCCAAGGCCTACGAAATCCTCCAGGTTTCCTGGGGCTGATCGCCCGCCAGCCGCGAGACCCCTCCCTTGCCTGATATCCGTGACGTCGAGATCATTGCGCCCAATTTCAAGCGCCGGCTCTCCGGCGTCACGTCAACTATCGTTCAGCTCATCCCATGCCAGATCCGGCTCGGTATCAAGATCGCGACACTCGGCCCCGGCCTGCCGGACGGCCTGCCGAAACTCAAGGGACGGCAGCTCCTCGGCCTCTCGCGCCCACCGGCGCGCCGGCGCCACCGTGTCTGGCACGCTCGCCGCAACAACGAGATGGCTGTCGGCATCCTGCTGCGCCATCTGTTGCGCATGCCGCTGAAGCTTCTCTTCACCTCGGCCGCGCAACGCCGGCACACCGCCTATACGAAATGGCTGATCCGTCGCATGGACGCTGTCATCGCGACCAGCGATCGATCCGGCTCGTTCCTCGAGGTGCCGCACACGGTGATCCAGCACGGAGTCGACCTTGCCCTGTTCCACCCGCCGGAAACTGCAGAGGACGGCATCGCCGCCACCGGCCTGCCCGGCCGCCATCTCGTCGGCTGCTTCGGCCGTGTGCGCCATCAGAAAGGCACCGATCTTTTCGTCAGGGCGATGATCGATCTGCTGCCGCAGCATACTGAGTGGACGGCGATCGTCTCCGGCCGGGTGACGGCCGAACACACAGCATTTGGCGACAAACTTAAGGCGGATGTCGCGGCCGCCGGGCTCAGCGACCGTATCCTCTTCCTCGGCGAAGTGCCTGACATCAAGGTCTGGTATCGCCGGCTGACGCTTTACGTCGCCCCTTCCCGCAATGAAGGCTTCGGCCTGACGCCGCTCGAAGCCATGGCCTCGCGCACCGCGGTGGTGGCATCGGATGCGGGTGCCTATGCCGAGCTCCTCGTCACGGGCGAGACGGGTTCGGTCGTCGCCGCCGGCGATGGCGAGGCGCTGACGCGGGCAATCGCGCCCTATATCGCAGATCCCGCGCTGGCGCTCGCCCATGGCGAGAATGCGCTGCGGCATGTCAGAGCGAATTTCGCGCTGGAGAAGGAAGCGAGCGCGATCGGCGCCATTTACAACAGCCTTCTCGGCGACAATCGCAGCTGAGGTAGAAAAGAGAAACGGCCCGTTGGATGACGGGCCGTTGCAAGAATTTTAGGACTGCGGACAGTTCGGTCAGTTATTCAGCCGGCTGAAGCCCGGCAGCGGGAGCACTCTCGCCAGTCTGGCCGCCCAGCGCCGCAGCAAGCTGCGCCGTATCCAGCTCATTTTCCCAACGTGCCACGACGATCGTCGCCACGGCATTGCCGACGAGGTTGGTCAGCGCCCGGCATTCCGACATGAATCGGTCGATGCCGAGGATGAGCGCCATGCCGGCGACCGGCACGGAGGGAACGACGGAGAGCGTCGCGGCAAGCGTGATGAAGCCGGCGCCGGTGATGCCTGCGGCACCCTTGGAGCTCAGCATCGCCACCAAGAGCAGCAGGATCTGGTCACCCCAGGAGAGGTGGATGCCGGTTGCCTGGGCAATGAACAGGGCCGCCAGCGTCATGTAGATGTTGGTGCCGTCGAGGTTAAAGGAATAGCCTGTCGGAATGACGAGGCCGACGACCGAGCGCTTGCAGCCGGCCTTCTCCATCTTGTTCATCAGCCCCGGAAGGGCGGCCTCCGAAGACGAGGTGCCGAGGACCAGCAACAGTTCTTCCTTGATGTAGCGCAGCAGCGCCACGATCGAGAAGCCGTTGTAGCGGGCGACAGCACCGAGAACAACGAGGACGAAGAGCAGAGATGTGAGGTAGAAGGTGCCGATCAGCATGGCGAGGTTGGCAATCGATCCGACGCCGTACTTGCCGATGGTGAATGCCATGGCGCCGAAGGCACCGATCGGGGCAGCCTTCATCAAGATGGCGACGAGCTTGAACACGGGCGCCGTCAGGGCGTTAAGGAAGTTGACGACTGGTTCGCTCTTTTCGCCAACCATGGCGAGCGCGATGCCGAAGAGCACCGAGAAGAACAGCACCTGCAGAATATCGCCATCGGCAAAGGCGCCGACGATCGTCGTCGGGATGATGTTGGTCAGGAAACCGACGATGCTCTGCTCATGCGCCTTTGCAGCGTAGCCGGCGACGGCGGCCGGATCCAGCGAGGCAGGATCGATGTTCATGCCGGCGCCGGGCTGGACGACATTGGCGACGATCAGGCCAATGATGAGCGCCAATGTCGAGAATGTCAGGAAGTAGAGCATCGCCTTACCGGCGACGCGGCCGACCTTCTGCAGGTCGCTCATGCCGGCAATGCCGGTCGCAACCGTCAGGAAGATGACGGGGGCGATGATCATCTTGACGAGCTTGATAAAGGCATCGCCGAGCGGCTTCAGCTGGGTGCCGAATTCAGGATAGAAATGGCCGAGAAGGATACCCGCGGCGATAGCCGCGAGAACCTGGACGTAAAGATGGCTATAAAAGGGCTTCTTGCCCTTGCTGTCTGCGACTGCATCGAGTGGTGCTGCGATCATGATGTCCTCCTAATGGCTCGTCCGGAACACACTCCGGCCTCCCGAGCCGTTCGCTTCAAGTCCAACAGCTCAGCCGTTGTTGCCACCTCCTTCGCAATCGGCGTGCCAGTTTTACGCCACCACCCAACATATTGAATTTATTAAGGAAAAATTTACAGGACTGCTGATAACTAATTAAGCAATGCGGAAATCCGCACAAATCCATTTGCGTTTCGTGCAGAAAAATGCACAGATCCGCCATGTCCGTGTCGCAGAAATTGTGGCCTTCCCTACCCGTGCAACACCGCATCCGCCGGATGTGGTGGGCCTATGCCGCGCTCGCCCTCGTCGCTGTCGTCGCAAGCCTGTGGACCAGCGGCGAGATCGGCCGGCACCGGGCGGAGGCTGCCCTCGAGGAACAGGCCCGCATGGATGCGAGGCTGAATGCGGCGTTGCTGCGCACGGTTCTTGAAAAATACCGGGCGCTTCCCTTCGTGCTGTCGCAAGATACCGCAATCGCCGCGGCACTGGCAGGTAGCGATGTCGGCACGTTCGACCGACTCAGTCAGAAGCTGGAAATGCTGGCAGCGGGCACCAAGGCCGCCGTCATCTATGTCATCGACAAGGACGGCATGGCGGTTTCGGCCAGCAACTGGCGCGAACCGACGAGCTTCGTCGGCAATGACTACCGCTTCCGGGAGTATTTTCAGGGGGCCGTCGAACGAGGACAGGCCGAGCACTTTGCGCTCGGCACGGTCAGCAAGAAACCGGGTCTCTATATCTCCCAGCGGATTTCGGGCAGCAACGGCTTGCTGGGTGTCGTTGTAGTCAAGGTCGAATTCGACGATGTCGAGGCGGATTGGAACGCCTCGGGGACCCCGTCCTACGTCGTTGACGAGCGCGGCATTGTCCTCATAACCAGTCTTCCGTCATGGCGGTTCATGACGATCGGCCGGATCGCCGAAGACCGGCTGACAGCGATCCGCGAAAGCCTTCAATTCGGCGCTGCGCCGCTTCAGCCTCTACCGCTCGACCCCATCAGGAACCTCGGCGACAGCCTTGATGTCGTTGAGATCGTCATGCCCGGCGATGCAGGGAAAACCAGGTTTCTCGATGTCGGGATGCCGGTTCCCGCAACTGGATGGCAGTTACAGCATCTCGTGGCGCTCGGGCCATCCGTCGATGCGGGAATTCGCGAATCCCGCATGCTGGCATTGCTCATACTCCTGCCCCTGCTGGCCGGAGCAGCCTTCCTGTTGCGCCGCCGCCATGCGATCACCCTGCGGATCTCTCGAGAACAGCAAGCGCGGGAGGAACTGGAACGGCGTGTGAGCGAGCGCACACTGGATCTCAGCCAGGCGCGGGATCGGCTGCAGGCTGAAATCATCGGCCACAAGAGCACGGAGCAGAAATTGCAGGCGGTGCAACAGGATCTGGTGCAGGCCAACCGGTTGGCCATCCTGGGTCAGGTGGCCGCCGGCGTTGCCCATGAGATCAACCAGCCGGTGGCGACCATCCGTGCCTATGCCGATAATGCCCGCACCTTCCTCGATCGCGGCCAGACGGCTCCTGCCGGCGAAAATCTCGAAAGCATCGCGGCGCTCACGGAGCGCATAGGTTCGATCACCGAGGAGCTGAAGACCTTTGCCCGCAAAGGCCGGGGCAGCGCCGAACCAACCGGATTGAAGGACGTCATCGAGGGGGCGGTGATGTTGTTGCGCAGCCGGTTTGCCGGCCGCATGGATACGCTCGACATCGACCTGCCGCCCGACGAACTGCAGGTGATGGGAAACCGGATCCGCCTCGAGCAGGTGCTCATCAACCTGCTTCAGAATGCCCTGGAGGCGGTGGCACCGAAGGCCGGAGAGGGTCGCGTCGAGATCAGAACATCAACCGATGCGGGGATGGTAACGGTGACGGTCGCCGACAACGGCCCCGGCATTCCGCCTGATATTCGCAAAGGCTTGTTCACGCCGTTCAATACCTCGAAGGAAAGCGGTCTCGGCCTCGGCTTGGTGATCTCCAAGGATATCGTCGGCGACTACGGCGGCCGGATGGAGGTTGCAAGCGACAGCGGCGGAACCCGGTTCATCGTTCAGCTGAGGAAGGCTTGAGGTCATGGACGCACTGATGCCCGTTGCGCTGATCGACGACGACAAGGACCTTCGCCGCGCCACCGCCCAGACGCTCGAACTCGCCGGATTTTCCGTTTCCGCCTATGACGGTGCGAAAGCTGCGCTGGCGGACCTGCCGGCGGACTTTGCCGGCCCCGTCGTCACCGATATCCGCATGCCGGAGATCGACGGACTGCAGCTCTTTGCCACGCTGCAGGGCATGGATGTCGACCTGCCGGTGATATTGATGACCGGCCACGGCGATATTCCCATGGCAGTTCAGGCGATCCAGGACGGCGCCTATGATTTCATCGCCAAGCCCTTCGCAGCCGATCGGCTCGTGCAGAGCGTGCGTCGCGCAAGCGAGAAGCGGCGGCTTGTTCTGGAAAACCGCATGCTGCGGAAGGCAGCCGAAGATGCGCAGGAGAATTTGCCCCTGATCGGCCAGACGCCTGTCATGGAAAACCTCAGAAACATTCTTCGCCACATCGCCGATACCGATGTGGACGTGCTCGTCGCCGGCGAAACGGGCAGTGGCAAGGAAGTGGTTGCCCAGCTCCTGCATCAGTGGAGCCACCGCCGGAAGGGCAATTTCGTGGCGCTGAACTGTGGCGCCCTGCCCGAAACCGTCATCGAAAGCGAACTGTTCGGCCACGAGGCCGGCGCCTTCACCGGTGCCCAGAAGCGCCGCACGGGACGCATCGAACATGCAAGCGGCGGCACGCTGTTCCTCGACGAAATCGAAAGCATGCCGGCTGCCACGCAGGTCAAGATGCTGAGGGTGCTGGAGATGCGCGAGATCACGCCGCTCGGCACCAATGAGGTGCGTCCTGTCGACCTTCGCGTCGTCGCGGCTGCCAAGATCGATCTCGGGGATCCCTCGGTGCGCGGCGATTTTCGCGAGGATCTCTATTACAGGCTGAATGTCGTGACGATCTCCATTCCGCCGCTGAGAGAACGCCGCGACGATATTCCGCTGCTGTTTTCCCACTTCGCCGCTCGCGCCGCGGAGCGCTTCCGTCGCGATGCCCCGCCGCTTTCACCTGATGTGCGGCGGCATCTCGCCTCGCACACATGGCCGGGCAATGTCCGCGAGCTCTCACATTATGCCGAGCGCGTGGTGCTTGGCGTAGAAGGCGGAGGAGCGGCAGCGGCCCCTCCGCAGCCGACAGGCGAGACACTTCCGGAACGGCTGGAACGCTACGAGGCGGAAATCATTCGCGACGCGCTGTCGGCCAACGACGGCGACGTCCGCCGCACCATCGAGGCGCTCGGCATTCCGAGAAAGACGTTTTACGACAAGCTCCAGCGCCACGGCATCAATCGGGGCGGCTATATTTCGCGCAAGTAGTTGGCGATGACGTTTACTCTGTCGAAGTGGTCTTAGACTTCTACCAGTCCCAGCTTCTTCACCTGCCTGATCGTCAGCATGGTGCGCACGGTATCGACATGTTCGTTCGCCGTCAGCACCTCGATGACGAAATCCTGAAAGCGGGTAAGGTTCTCCGCCACGCAATGCAACAGGAAATCGCTGTCGCCGGAGACCATCCAGGCCTGCCGCACCAGCGGCCATTCGGTGGTGGCGGCGGCGAAGGCCTTGAGATTGCCTTCCGACTGGTGCTTGAGGCCGACCATACAAAAAGCGACGAGGTCGAAGCCGAGCTTCGGGCTGTTCAGCATCGCGTGGTAGCCCTCGATAATGCCGGCTTCCTCGAGCTTGCGCACCCGGCGCAGGCAAGGCGGCGCCGAGATGCCGACGCGATCGGCAAGCTCCACATTGGTCATGCGGCCATCGGCCTGCAGCTCCCGGAGGATCTTTATATCGATGACGTCGAGTTCCGCGCGACCCACATCATTGCCTTTCTTTAATTCTCCGCGGGGAGCTTCTATATAAAGCCGCGGAATACGCAAGAAAGTTTCACGCCGATGACGGATTCTTGCATATCCGGGCGATTTGCCTTGTTGGTAACGCAAGGCTGCCCTTGAATAAAAGCATTGGACGTTCATAAATGGCGCAGGGACGCGAAACGGCCGCAATCGCTACTTAGCCG
This sequence comes from Rhizobium sp. SRDI943, assembly GCF_057653695.1. Classification (NCBI taxonomy): domain Bacteria; kingdom Pseudomonadati; phylum Pseudomonadota; class Alphaproteobacteria; order Hyphomicrobiales; family Rhizobiaceae; genus Rhizobium; species Rhizobium sp. SRDI943. The sequence goes on from NZ_CM172787.1 coordinate 3,008,338, forward strand.
CCGCCCTTCTGCCAGTCGAAAGGAAATGACATGCCTGCCCGCCACACCAAGGTGCTCATCATCGGTTCCGGACCTGCAGGCTATACTGCCGCGGTCTATGCCGCGCGCGCCATGCTGAAACCGGTTTTGATCGCCGGTCTCGAACAGGGCGGCCAGTTGATGATCACCACCGATGTCGAGAACTATCCGGGCTTTGCCGATCCGATCCAGGGTCCCTGGTTGATGGAACAGATGCTGCAGCAGGCAAAACATGTCGGCGCCGAGATCGTCAACGATCTCGTGACCGAAGTCGACATGAATCAGCGTCCTTTCGTCGCCCGCACCGACAGCGGCCAGGTCTGGACCACCGATACGCTGATCATCGCCACCGGCGCCAAGGCCAAGTGGCTCGGCATCGAGAGCGAGCAGCATTTCCAGGGCTTCGGCGTTTCGGCCTGCGCCACTTGCGACGGCTTCTTCTATCGCAACAAGGATGTGATCGTGGTTGGCGGCGGCAACAGCGCCGTCGAAGAGGCGCTCTATCTCTCCAACATCGCCAAGTCGGTCACATTAGTGCACCGCCGCGACTTCTTCCGAGCCGAGAAGATCCTGCAGGAGCGCCTGTTCTCCAAGGACAATGTCAAGGTTCTGTGGAATACCGAAGTGGCCGAAATAACAGGAACGCCGGCCAAGCCGCCGATGCCGCAATCCGTATCCGGCGCGCGCCTGCGCGACGTCAGAACCGGCACGATCACCGACATGGTGATCGATGGCGTCTTCGTCGCCATCGGCCATGCGCCGGCAACCGAGCTCTTCAAAGACAAGCTGAAGCTGAAGGACAATGGTTATCTCTGGACCGCGCCGGATTCGACTGCAACCAGCCTGGACGGTGTCTATGCCGCGGGCGACGTGACGGATGATACGTTCCGCCAGGCGATCACTGCCGCCGGCCTGGGGTGCATGGCAGCGCTTGAAGCCGAGCGATATCTGACGGGCCACATGCCCGTCGCCGTGGCCGCGGAGTAAGATCGGCATGAGGGGTGGGGGAATGCCATTGGATTGGGACAAGCTGCGTATTTTTCACGCAGCTGCCGAGGCGGGTTCGTTCACGCATGCGGCGGATAAACTGCATCTGTCCCAATCCGCCATCAGCCGCCAGGTCAGCGCGCTGGAGCACGATGTCGGCACCAAGCTGTTTCACCGCCATGCGCGCGGCCTGATTCTGACGGAACAGGGCGAGTTGCTCTACCGCACCGCCCATGACGTGCTGCTGAAGCTCGAAACCGTAAAGATGCAGCTTACCGAAACGACGGAAACCCCGTCTGGCAAACTGCGCGTCACCACGACGGTTGGTCTCGGCCAGGGCTGGCTGACCGACAAGATCCAGGAATTCCTGCAGCTTTATCCCGATGTGCAGATCCAGCTGATCCTCGACAATGAGGAAGTGGATGTGAACATGCGTCATGCCGACTGCGCGATCCGCCTGCGCCAGCCGCAGCAATCCGACCTCATCCAGCGCAAGCTCTTCACCGTGCACATGCATGTCTATGCGGCCCCGTCCTACATCAACCGCCACGGCGAGCCGCAGAAGGTCGAGGATCTCGACAATCACCGCATCATCACTTTCGGTGAGCCGGCGCCGAGTTACCTGCTCGATGTCAACTGGCTTGAGGTCGCCGGCCGCTCGTCCGACAACAAGCGTATTCCGCATCTGCAGATCAACAGCCAGACCTCGATCAAGCGCGCCGCCCTGCTCGGCATCGGCGTCGCCTGCCTGCCGGATTACATCGTCGGCCGCGACCCCGGCCTGATTCAGCTGGCGATCAATGCCGACGTACCCTCCTTCGACACCTATTTCTGCTATCCCGACGAGATCAAGAACGCCGCCAAGCTGAAAGCCTTCCGCGATTTTATCGTCAGCAAGGCCAGAAACTGGAACTTTTAAGCCTGGTTTTATTGATGAATTGCCGACTATGCAGAACACGCATGACTGGCATGCACAAATGAGGGTTGCCGTTTGCCCATTAAACCACCATATCGCACATAGCTGATGCACATGGTGGCTTTTCCTCCCAGTTCCACCGCATTAGCTGTTCCCCTCTGGAGGTTTTTGACCTTCACACTTATAAGGGCCCTGGTTTTCCAGTGGCCCTCTTTTTTTGCCCTTGCTCCCTCGATAAATGCCGCACCGCAAAAAAATTGTGCGACGCATAGCAGACATGCACAAAAAAGCATTGAAACCTGCTCAAGGAAGCACCATATCTCTCTCAGCTGATGCATCTTGTGGTTTCTCTCCCAGTACCACCGCATTAGCTGTTCCCCTCTGGAGGTTTTTGACCTTCACAATTACAAGGGCCCTGGTTTTCCGGTGGCCCTCTTTTTTTGCCTAAAATTTGCGCACTCACTAAACACCGCAGCCTCACGCCTCCGTGATTTGCATATCGAAGGCTGACGATCGATATATCGGTCAGACACGATTTATAGTTCGGCGAACGACGATGGACAAAGACGAAATTATTAAGGCGCTCGCCCATCCCGCCCGGATGGACATTCTCAACTGGCTGAAAAATCCCGAGGAGCATTTCCCCTCGCAGGAGCATCCTTTCGAAATGGGCGTCTGCGCCAGCCAGTTCGAGCGCTGCGGCCTGTCGCAGTCGACTGTCTCGGCCCATCTCGGCACGCTGCATCGCGCCGGCCTCGTCACCACCAAACGCGTCGGCCAGTGGATCTTTTACAGGCGCAACGAGGAAACCATCGCCGCCTTCCTCAAGCAACTGACGCAGGATCTTTAGAATGCCCCTCGCCCTCCTCGTTCTTGCCTTGAGCTCATTTGCGATAGGCACCACTGAATTCGTCATCATGGGTCTGTTGCCGGAGGTCGCCGCCGATCTCTCGGTCAGCATCCCGCAGGCCGGATGGCTGGTGACCGGTTATGCCCTGGCGGTCGCGATCGGCGCCCCTGTGATGGCGATTTCGACCGCGAAGTTGAAGCGCCGTACCGCCCTGATTGCGCTGATGGCCTTCTTCATCGCCGGCAACCTGCTGTGCGCTCTGGCGAGCGACTACTGGGTGCTGATGATCGCCCGTGTCGTGACAGCACTCTGCCACGGCGCCTTCTTCGGCATCGGCTCGGTGGTCGCCGCCGGCCTCGTCGCCGAAGACCGCAAGGCCCGAGCCGTCGCGCTGATGTTCACTGGCCTGACGCTCGCCAACGTTCTCGGCGTGCCGCTCGGCACCGCGATCGGTCAGGCCTATGGCTGGCGCGCCACCTTCGGCGTCGTCACCGTCATCGGTATCTTCACCATATCAGGCCTGATCGCCATCCTGCCCAGGGACAAGCAGCAAGAAAACGGCAGCATCCTGCGCGAGATTGCGGCACTCAGGAATGGCGGTCTGTGGCTAGCACTCTCCACCACCGTCTTCTTCGCCGCCTCTATGTTCACCCTCTTCACCTATATCGCGCCGCTGCTGCGCGACGTCACCGGCGTTTCGCCGGAAGGCGTCACCTGGACGCTGTTCCTGATCGGCCTCGGGCTGACCATCGGCAACCTCGTCGGCGGCAAGCTTGCCGATTGGCGGCTCGGCGCGACGCTAGCCGGGGTCTTTGCCGCGATCGCCATCACTTCGATCGCCTTCAGCTATACGAGCCGCTTCTTCATCCCGGCTGAAATCACCCTCTTCCTCTGGGCGATGGCAAGCTTTGCCGCCGTACCGGCGCTGCAAGTCGGCGTCGTCGGCTTCGGCAAGGACGCCCCGAACCTCGTCTCGACGATCAACATCGGCGCCTTCAACACCGGCAATGCGCTCGGCGCATGGGTGGGTGGCTTGGTCATCGACGCCGGCTTCGATCTGACCCGCGTTCCGCTCGCCGCGGCCTTGATGGCCCTGATCGGCCTCGGGGCGACGGCGCTCACCTATCTCTCCGCCAGGGGCCGGGCTGCCCTCGCCCCTGCCGAGTGATCCTCCCGCAAAAGAAAGGACCATCATGGCCAAGCTTTTCGAACCCACGAAAGTCGGCGACATATCCGTCAAGAACCGCATCGTCATGGCGCCACTCACCCGTAACCGCTCGCCGGGCGCAATCCCCAGCGACCTCAACGTCGAATATTACCGCCAGCGCGCCACATCAGGCCTGATCATCACCGAAGCAACCGCGATCACGCATCAGGGCCAGGGTTATGCTAACGTGCCTGGTCTCTACAGCAAAGAGGCTCTCGACGGCTGGAAGCGCGTGACCGACGCCGTTCACGCAGCCGGCGGCAAGATCGTCGTCCAGATGTGGCATGTCGGCCGTATCTCGCACACGACGCTGCAGCCGAACGACGGCAAGCCGGTTTCCTCGACCAACCGCATCGCCAAGGCCAAGACCTATCTGGTCAATGCCGACGGCACCGGCAGCTTTGCCGACACCTCCGAGCCGCGCGCGCTCGAAACCGCCGAAATCCCCGGCATCATCGAGGATTACCGCAAGGCTGCCCGGGCGGCGATCGACGCCGGCTTCGACGGTGTCGAGATCCACGGCGCCAACGGCTATCTGCTCGACCAGTTCATCCGCGACGGTATCAACGACCGCACAGACCAATATGGCGGCTCGATCGAAAATCGTACCCGTCTGACCTTCGAAGTCGTCGATGCCGTGGTCAAGGAAATCGGCGCCGGCCGCACTGCAATCCGCATCTCGCCGGTGACGCCATCAGGCGAAAGCTACGATTCCAATCCGCAAGCGACCTTCGCAAATGTCGTCGAAGGACTGGCCAAATACGATCTCGCCTATATCCATGTCATCGAAGGCCAGACCGGCGGCGACCGCGACTACAAGCAGGGCGACAATCCCGCCTTCGATTACAAAGCGCTGCGCCAGACCTATGAAAAGGCCGGCGGTAAGGCCGACTGGATGGTCAACAACGGCTACGATCGCAATCTGGCGATCGACGCCGTCGAAAGCGGTCGCGCCGATCTCGTCGCCTTCGGCAAGCCCTTCATCGCCAATCCCGATCTCGTCGAGCGCCTGGTACACAATCTGCCGCTCAACACGCCCGACCAGTCGACCTTCTATGGCGGCACCGGCAAGGGCTATATCGACTATCCCATTCTCGAAAAGGTCGCCTGACCTTCACGCGAACGCAAATCCCGCCGAAAGGCGGGATTTCCATCTTCGACGCGTTTTTGTAGGGTGCCGCCATGTTTGCTCCCTATCTTGATCGCTGGTCGCTGATATCAGACGGCGAGCCCATCATCACCCATTCCAGCCGCCTGCTGCCGGTCCTCTGGCAGGACAGACCTGCCATGCTGAAAGTGGCGGCCGATATCGACGAACGATACGGCGCGCTTCTGATGCAGTGGTGGGACGGTGACGGCGCAGCCTATGTCTATGCCCATGAAGGCGATGCCGTGCTGCTCGAAAGGGCGACGGGAAAACGCTCGCTGCTTGCCATGGCGATGAACGGCGCGGACGATGAGGCAAGCCGCATCCTCTGCCGCACCGCGGCCCGGCTGCATGCGCCGCGAGAAAAACCGCTTCCCGATCCCATCTCCCTTACCCGTTGGTTCCGTGATCTGGAGCCGGCAGCAGGCAAGCATAGCGGCACGCTTGCCGATTGCTCGGCGATAGCCAACGTCCTCCTTGCCGATCAGCGTGATCTCACCATCCTCCACGGCGACATCCACCACGACAATATCCTCGATTTCGAGGCGCGCGGCTGGCTGGCGATCGATCCCAAGCGGCTCCACGGCGAGCGAGGCTTCGATTTCGCCAATATCTTCGCCAACGAGGAACTGCCGACCATCACCGATCCCGCCCGTTTCCGCCGCCAGCTCGCCGTCGTCTCGGCGGAGGCGAAGCTGGAGCCGAAGCGGCTTTTGCAATGGATCGCCGCCTATTCTGGCCTTTCCGCTGCCTGGTTCCTCGGCGATCCGAACATTCAGCAGGCCGAGACGGCGTTGACGGTCGCCCGGATCGCCCTGGCCGAACTTCAGACCTAACCCGCGCTCTCAGGCAACTGCCTGATCAAGGCAGCGGTCGTCTCGCGATGCAGTTCGGGCAGGCAGCCAAGCGCCACGAGCGAGGCCCGAACCGCCTCGTCGATCGGTGTCTGCGGTTCCCTGCCGAGTTCAGCCGTAAGCCTGGCGTTCCGCATCCGCAGCGGCACCTTCCAGAGATAGCGCATCTCCTTGATCTCCCGCATCACAGGAACGAAAGGAGCGGCAAACGGCACGATCCACCAGGGAAAGCCACCGATCTTCGCCTTGCCGCCGGCAATGCGCTTGATCGCTTCGGCCATCTGCATGCCATCCGCATCCCAGAAGCCCTCCATGTGATAGACGGCGAAGTCCGGCAGCAGATCGGCCCGCTCGATGAGCTGGGCGATGGTTTCCGCCATGTCTGGCAGGTAGGTCCATTGATGACCGACACCGCGCCGACCTGGGTTCCTGATCGTGCCGACCGGCTTGCCTGGGGTCACGAGGCCAGACGAAAACCAGCTATTGGCCGTCGTGCCTGGGCCGAAGAAATCCCCCGCCCTGACAATGATGACGCCGGCACCGGACTGTGACGCCGCCTTCAGCCGCTTCTCCATTTCGACCCGGATCGCCCCCTTCTTCGTTACCGGATGCTGCGGGCTTTCTTCCGTCGGCGCCGGCAGGGCGTCGGGACCGAAATTATAGACGTTGCCCGGCAGCACGATGCGCACGCCGACAGCGCGAGCAGCCGCGATGGTATTGTCGAGCATCGGCAGCACCAGTGTTTCCCAGTCGCGGTAGCCGGGCGGATTGACGGCATGGACGATCAGGCTGACGCCTTCGGCCGCCCTCAGGACGTCACCGGCATTCATCGCATCGCCCTGCACCCATTCGAACGCCGGCTCGCTCCTCGACGCCTTGGCGACGTCACGGTTGAGCGCCCGGATGCTCCAGCCGCGCGCAAGCAGCTTGCGGGCAACCGCGCTGCCGATACCGCCGGTCGCGCCGAGAACGAGGGCGGTCGTCTTCATTTCGCTGCTCATGATAATCATCTCCTTCGATCGGATGAGAGGATCATGCCATCAGAATGGCATAAACGAAATTGACGAAAGAAATGTATCTACTATACAAAAATATATGAGCGTGGAACCGAGCTGGGATTTCTACCGCAGTTTTCTGACCGTGCTTCAGCAGGGGTCGCTTTCGGCCGCCGCCCGCGAACTGGGGCTGACGCAGCCGACCATAGGCCGCCATGTCGATGCACTGGAACTGGCGATCGGCGCCGAACTCTTCACCCGCTCACCGAACGGCCTGCTGCCGACCGACGCCGCACTGGCGCTGAAGCCCTATGCCGAGACGCTGGCTGCAACCGCGGCCGCGCTTTTGCGTACCGCATCCGGCCAGCGCGAGCACGTGGCAGGAACGGTCAGGGTCAGCGCCAGCGAGGTCATCGCCGTCGAAGTGCTGCCGGCGATTCTCGGACCGCTACAGGAGACCTATCCCGAACTGCAGATCGAGCTCTCGGCATCCGATATGATCGAGGACCTGATGAATCGCGAGGCCGATATTGCCGTGCGCATGGCCGAACCGCAGCAGGCTGCACTCGTCGTGCGCCGCATCGGCGATATCCCCCTCGGCTTTCATGCTCATCGCCGCTATCTCGAACGACACGGCATTCCGCAAACCCTGGCTGACCTCACAAACCACCGGCTCATCGGCTTCGACCGGCAGACGGCCTATGTCCGCATGGCGATGAAACGCTATGCAGTGCCTGACATCAAATTCTCTTACCGGACCGACAGCAATCTTGCCCAACTCTCGGCGATCCGCGCCGGCGTCGGCATCGGTCTCTGCCAGATCGGACTTGCCCGGGGGAACCCTGACCTGGTGCACGTCCTGCCCGATGCCTTCGCCATTCCGCTCGGCACGTGGGTGGCGATGCATGAGAGCTTGAAGACTTCGCCGCGCTGCCGCGCCACTTTCGACGCGCTGGTCAAGGGCCTGCAGGACTATCATCGATATTCGACCGGTGCGTGACCGCGAAAATCGAAATCGATTTTCGGAAAGAATCATGCGCAAACTACAGAATAGCGGAGCGTTCTGAGCGCATCCTATCGGACGGGCGGCGCTCGAGCGGGACGGGAAATGAGAATACACAATCCGGTTGAACTCGTACCCAACGATCCGCAATGGCCGCAATCCTTCCGGCGAATCCGCAACAGGTTGCTGGCCTTGCTGCCGCAGGCGCTTTTCATCGATCACATCGGCAGCACATCCATACCGGGCATGATCGCCAAGCCGCTCATCGATATCGACATCGTTCTTCCCGGCCTCGAGCACATCGAGGACGCCACAGGCGTGCTTCTGGCCGAAGGCTACGAGCCACGCGGCAATCGCTATGACGACGAGGTCTGGGCGTTTCTATCGAAAGGTTCGGTGCCGGCAGAACGGGTCTACCTTTGCCCTTCCGGCAACGGCACGCATCGAAACAGGCTGGCTTTCCGGGATTATCTCATCGCACATCCACTGGCGGCGGCCGATTATGCCGCTCTCAAACGCAGGCTGGCGGCCGAATTCCGGATGGACGGCGACGGCTATACTGCGCATAAGCGCGAATTCGTCGATGCGATCGTCGCACGGGCATTGGCGGGAGATGGTTAGCTGCCGATGCCTTGCGAGGCCTCGGCCGGGCGATCCTTCCACTGGCCGTCCACCACCTCGGTTTCCGGCCTGTCGCCGCCTTCGGCATATTCCTCATGCCACTTGCCGTTCTCGTCCTGCCAACTGATCTCGGCGGAATCGCCGCCGACCTGCTGTTCGGCCGCGACGATGCGCGCAGCTTCAAGCGCGTCGGCATGGGTCGGGAATGCCTCGGAATAGACACCTCCCAGCCTGTAGGCCCAGCCGCCGTCATGCGGCACGACTTCGTAGACCACCTTGATCATGCATCCGTCTCCTCATCTTCTTGTTGCGCATTCGCACGCTTCCGGAAAAGATCCGGATCATCGCGGCCGCTTGACGAGAATTCGAGGACGCCGCGATCTGCTTTCCGGCCCCGATGAGGTTCAGTATTCCATTAAACGCCGAAGACTGCAAATGGCACTCGACCAGCACTTGCTTGATAGGCGAAATCAGTGACTTAGATAGAACGCATGAATCGGGACAGGAGCTAAGGCTTGAGGATCGCGTCACGCTTTAAAGAGGAAAAGTTTCTGGTCGCCGCACTTGTCGTTGCAGCGATCGCCTATCTCTTGGAACACGCGGTGATCGGGATGGGGCGCGGCGTCGCGCTGATTGCCGCCGCTGGCCTGGTCGGCACGATCGTGCTCGCCTCGATCCGCGTTGCCCATCATGCCGAGCTGATCGCCGTCAAGGTCGGCGATCCCTATGGCACGATGATCCTGACGCTCTCGGCCGTCGCCGTCGAAGTCATCATCCTCGCCATCATGATGAGCGGCGAAAGCTCGCCGACGCTGGTGCGCGACACGATCTATTCGGCCTTGATGCTGGATATCAACGGCATTCTCGGCCTGGCCGCCCTGCTCGGCGGTCTCAAGCACGGCGAACAGCCCTATAACGACAATTCCGGCAAGACCTATGGCGTGATGATCCTCACCGCCATGGGCATTTCGATGATCGTGCCGGAATTCGTGCCCAGCGACAAATGGCACTATTATTCCGCCTTCACCATCGTCGCAATGATCGCGCTTTATGGCCTCTTTCTGCGCATGCAGGTCGGCCAGCACAGCTATTTCTTCAGTTACAGCTATCCGCGCTCCGAACGGAAGAAAGAAAGTCCGGACGAGCATGGCCCCGACGAGTCGGCCGCGATCTCGATCGCCACCATTCTCGTCGGCGTCGTCATCATCGGCCTGCTCGCAGAGTTCATGGCCGCCTTCATGACCGAAGGCCTGCGCGACAGCGGTGCGCCGATCCCCGTCACCGCCGTGGTCGTCGCAGCGATTTCGGCCGCCCCCGAAATCCTGACCGCGTTGAGGGCGGCACTCAGGAACCGCATGCAGGCGACGGTCAATATCGCCATGGGCGCCTCGCTGTCGACGGTCATCCTGACGGTGCCCGTCATGGAGGTGATCGCGCTCTATACCGGCCAGCCCTTCATCATGGCGATGACCCCGGTACAGACGGTGATGGTGGCTATCACGCTGATTGCCGCGGCGATCAACCTCAACGACGGCGAGACCAACGCCATCGAGGGCATGACGCATTTCATCCTCTTCGCCACCTTCGTCATGCTGACCGCGCTGGGGCTTTGAAGGCTTCGTCTTCCCGACAGGGGACGGAGAGCAGTTATCCGCACGCGTAACGTCAACTCACAGAGCAGCCTGACAGCCCACCTTTTGAGGAGAGCTTTCGACAGTCATTCCTTCGACTTTTCGAGGAAACGCTGCTTGCGGGTTTTCGGCTTGAAGCGCCGGAAGAAACCCTCGATGGCGCGGATGGATTTGGTGACGGACATGAGCCTGTCGATCTGGCTATTTGCGTTGTGGAGCCGCTCCGACAGGACTTCGGCCGCCGTCATCGCAATCTCGATTGGCGGCACCTGTGGAAACCGTCTGGCAATTGCCGCATAGGGGCTGGCATCCACGCCGCCCATCATCGAGATCGTGCCCATCCGTGCAAAGAGACGCAGGAAGATCTGCTCGAACGTCCAGTCGTGCACGTCGAAGACCTTCCACTTCTCGCTCCTCTTCGCCGAAAAACCGGCAAGCAGGACCTTGCCCGGCAGTTGCAACTCGGCGAGCCACAGCGCTACCGCAAAACCACTCGTCGCGATCTTGCCCACCGGATAGAGATCGACGAGCATTTTCGTCAGATCAAGGTGACGGGTTTCAGCGCCTTCGAAGCGGCCCTCCTCGCTGAAGTTTTCCTCCGGAGAGACTCGAATGTTGACGACGCCCAAAAAATCGTCGCCGGCAAAAAAGCGTAGGACTTCCGCCGCCTCGCGCCGGTGGACGATATTGGCGCCCATCACGCCGCTGCGGGCAAACAGCACCGCATGGCCGGCGAAGGGCTCGTCGAGCACCTTATAGACATTGTTGAAGAAGACGTAGAGCGCCGTCTCCGGCAATTCGCTTCGCAGCCGTTTGAAATCGACGGCCTCGCTGTTGGCCACCAGCACAATGTGGGAATAGTGCGACAACAGCGCTTTCCACGCCTCCGGCGTCGGAGAATTGAAGCCGCTATCCGAGGCGGCCATGGTCTGCGTGTCGCTGGGGATTGCTTCCATATCGGCTCACATGCACTTTCCAAGGACGATGCGCTCTGCCGCCCGACTAGCTGTTGCTGAAATAAGCGCGTGTTCGTGCCAGCCGCGCCAGCCCGCCGATCCGCTTTCCCAAATGCGAAAGGAACCCCGCCATCCGGCCCGTCATCGACGGCTGCCTGCAGAAGGAAGCCCACGGCGTATTGGCGAGATCCTCGACATAACGCTTGGCCATCCGGCGATGCACCCACGGCACAGTCGCCTGCCACGGTTTTTTCCGGCCGGTGAAATGGATGATCGCCGGCTGGCCGACGAAAGGCAGGAGGCCGGTCTGCGTGTTCCAGCGCGGGTCGAGCACCAGCCAGTCGCCATCGAAAGTGACGTTCAGCGCATCCTGGTCGTTATTCTCGAAAAGATACGACCGCTCCTCGAAAATCTCCCGTGTCCTGGCAAAAAGCCCCCTCGCCCGGCAGGCTGACCAGTCGAACAGCAGCACGCCGGCATTGAAATAACGACCACCCTCGCGCATGCCGATCTTCCGCTGCCGTGCACCGGCCTTCTCGGGAAAGGCCATGACATAATCGTCTATGGCGGCAAGCGCCTTGCCCTGCAAATCCATGGCGAAGAGGTCGTCGACCGGCGCAACCGCAAGCACATCGGCATCGAGATAGAGCAGCCGCTCGACATGATCGGGAATGTACAGATCCATGTAGAGCCGCGCCAGCGTCGCGCCCGACCAGCGGCCCCGCGCCTGCAGCGTATCCGGCGTATTGTAGGGCAGCACCTTGATTGTCATGCCGTGCAGACGCGCGAAATTTCCGACCTCGGCGATCTCGTTCGGCTTGAGGTCGATGCCGAGAAGCAGAAATTCCACCGCAGGACCTGAGAGATTGCGCTTGACGGAAAGCAGGGTGCAGCAGGCGGCCGGCAGCATGTTGACATCCGAACAGACGATGACGGCACTCTGCTGCAAAATCCCGGCCTCCCGAAGCGGCAACTTAGACTTAATGCCGGATATCTAGTTGGTTTGATGCCAACCCGCAACCGCAGATCACCCGCCGGACCGTCACTCTGCGTCACGTTTTGAATCGGAATTCAACGACTTGCGAGGCAAAGCGGATTCAGATGAGGAGCATATTGAATCGGAACGTGAACTTAGAGCCGCAGCGCCAATGGATGATCGACGAGCAGTCGGTCGACTGTCGCAAGCTGCAGTCCCTCGACCTTGCACTGAGCGAGCAGCAAGCGATCGAAGGGATCGCGCGTCTCCGGCTCGGGGTCGGCGGCGGTGATGACGTGCGCGATACCGATGGGCAGGATCGTCAGCCCCGTGCCCTGCAGGTAGGCTGGAATAACGTCCAGGGTTAGTCCCGGCTGCAACTTGCCAAGTCGTGTCTTGATCGCGATTTCCCAAAGGCTCGCGACGCTGACGAAACCTTTGGTCGTAGCGTGCAAAAGCACGCGTTGGACATCAGGAAAACGGTCGGTCAACTTTCGTTGGACGATTGCGATGATCATATGCGTGTCGAGTAGCACACGCATGATCACGGCAGCGGTTTGAGAAGAAAATCTTCCGGCAAAGGATCGTCGAAGTCGTCGGCGATATACATCTCCGTCCGCGTGATACCCTTGGAACGAAGATAGGCTTCGCCGGCCTCCAGGTTCAAACCGCCGCGTTTTTGATGCGGCACGAGATCGAACACCGGCCGACCGTTGCGTGTCACGACAATGGTTTCACCTTCCTCGACCTCACGAGCGAGTTCGGTCAGGCGGTTCTTCGCATCACGGATCGAAACGGTCTTCATGAAGGCAAATGTAGCTACATGCAGCTACATCGTCAATGTCGCCGCAAAGAAAAAGGCCCGCCGTCGCCAGCAGGCCTTCGATTGGTGTTTTTAAAAACCGCTTACCTGCAGGCGCCGCAGAAGCGCTGGATGCGGCGGCAGGCCTCCTCGAGCAGCTCTTCCGAAGTCGCGTAGGAGATGCGGAAGTTCGGGCCGAGACCGAAGGCCGAACCGTGAACGACGGCGACGCCTTCCGTTTCCAGAAGCTCGGAAACGAAATCCTCGTCCGTCTCGATCACCTTGCCCGACGGAGCCGTCTTGCCGATCAGGCCGGCGCAGGACGGATAGACATAGAAGGCGCCTTCCGGTACCGGGCAGACAATGCCCTTGGCCTGGTTCAGCATCGAAACGACGAGATCGCGACGGCCTTCGAAGATCTTCTTGTTCGCAGGGATGAAGTCCTGCGTGCCGTTCAGCGCCTCGACGGCCGCCCACTGGGCGATCGACGTCGCACCCGAGGTCTGCTGACCCTGGATCATGTCCATGGCCTTGATGAGCTGGATCGGACCGGCCGCATAGCCGATGCGCCAGCCGGTCATCGCATAGGCCTTGGAGACGCCGTTCATCGTCAGCGTGCGGTCGTAGAGCTTCGGCTCGACTTCCACGGGCGTGACGAACTTGAAGTCGCCATAGGTCAGGTGCTCGTACATGTCGTCGGTCAGCACCCAGACCTGCGGATGCTTCATCAGCACATCCGTCAGCGCCTTCAGTTCGTCCTGCGTATAGGCTGCCCCCGTCGGGTTGGACGGCGAGTTGAAGATGAACCACTTGGTCTTCGGCGTGATCGCCTTTTCGAGATCGGCCGCCTGGAGCTTGAAGTTATGCTCCTGGGTGGCCGAAACGAAAACCGGCGTGCCGCCGCACAGCGCCACCATCTCAGGATAGGAAACCCAGTAAGGCGCCGGGATGACGACTTCGTCGCCGGGGTTCAGCGTTGCCATGAAGGCGTTGAAAAGGATCTGCTTGCCGCCGGTGCCGACGATCGTCTGCTCCCAGGAATAGTCGAGGCCGTTCTCGCGCTTGAACTTGGCGGCGATCGCCTTGCGCAGCTCGGGAATGCCGGAAACCGGGGTATACTTCGTTTCGCCGCGGTTGATCGCGTCGATGGCGGCCGTCTTGATATTATCCGGCGTATCGAAATCCGGCTCACCCGCGCCGAGGCCGATGACGTCACGTCCTTTTGCTTTCAGCTCGCGCGCTTTCTGGGAGACGGCGATGGTGGCTGAAGGCTTCACACGGGAAAGAGCATCGGCAAGGAAAGCCATGATAACGGTCCTAATGGTTGAAACGGGCAGAAAGCCGGGACCGGAGTTCTGCGGTTAGCTCTATGTCCAATGTATGACGGCATTTCAAGCGGAAAGGCGTCATGATGGCATGATTCTTATTGATCGGTTCGCCGCGCCACCAGCCTGGCATGCCGTCCGCTTCGGAGAGGCTTGCGTCACGCGGTCGAAACGCCATGCGAAGATCTTGAATCAAACTCTGAAGCCATCCGGATTTATACCCTGAAATCAGTGGCATCGTCGAATTCGGCTATTGCCACGAATAAGCCGCAACAAATGCCGCGCCACGCCGCAATTCGGTCGCGAGCGCGCCGAGATCGAAGCCGCATCATCCGGCATCCGAAATTGGTTATTGAGGGTATGCCAATGTTTCTGGAAGATGAGTTTATCATAGGGCGCATTCGTGCGCGCCGAATTTCCGTTTCAGTCCTTGTTGCCGTCACCGCCTTTGCAGCCTGCATCGCCGCGATGCTGGCGCTTGCCTCCGCCGCCCGCGCCGCCGAGCCGCAGGCATCCGCACAGCTCGCAGCGCTTGTCCGGCCGAACGACGTCAATAGCGGCTCGCTGCTCTTTCCGTCGAAGGAGCCTGGCTTCTATGTCGAAGCGCCGCGGCTGAAGACCGATGTCGCCATCGATGTCTCCGGCCCGATCGCCAGGGTGAAGGTGACGCAGCGCTTCCAGAATCCGAGCCAGGGTTGGGTCGAAGGCACCTACGTCTTTCCGCTGCCGGACAATTCCGCCGTTGACGCGCTGAAAATGCAGATCGGCGAACGTTTCATCGAAGGCCAAATCAAGCCCCGCCAGGAAGCCCGCGAGATCTACGAGCAGGCCAAGGCCGAAGGCAAAAAGACGGCGTTGCTCGAACAGCAGCGGCCGAACATCTTCACCAACCAGGTCGCCAATATCGGTCCCGGCGAAACCATCGTCGTCCAGATCGAATACCAGCAGACCATCCACCAGTCGGGTGGCGAGTTCTCGCTGCGCTTCCCGATGGTCGTCGCCCCGCGGTACAATCCGGCGCCGATCGTCCAGACTGTCGAGTTCAACAACGGCGCCGGTTTTGCCACGCCGCGCGACCCGGTGGAAAACCGCGACAAGATCGCTGCCCCCGTGCTTGATCCGCGTGAGAACGCCAGGATCAATCCGGTTTCGCTGACCGTCGACCTCCGGGCTGGTTTCCCGCTCGGCGATGTCAAATCGTCCTTCCATGCGGTCGATATCAGCCAGGATGGCGACCAGGCGAGGACGATCAGCCTGAAGGCGGACACCGTTCCCGCCGACAAGGAT
The DNA here is from genome assembly GCF_057653695.1 of Rhizobium sp. SRDI943. NCBI lineage: Bacteria > Pseudomonadati > Pseudomonadota > Alphaproteobacteria > Hyphomicrobiales > Rhizobiaceae > Rhizobium > Rhizobium sp. SRDI943. Next base: position 3,023,913 of record NZ_CM172787.1, read on the forward strand.
TTCGAGCTCACCTGGAAGGCCGCCGCCGGCAAGATGCCGAGTGCCGGCCTCTTCCGCGAAGTGATTGATGGTAAGACCTATCTGCTTGCCTTCGTCACCCCGCCCACGGCCCCGGACACGGCAGCGCCGCCGGCAAAACGCGAGGTGGTCTTTGTCATCGACAATTCCGGCTCCATGTCCGGCCCGTCGATCGAGCAGGCCCGCCAGAGCCTGGCGCTTGCCATCTCCAAGCTGAACCCCGACGACCGCTTCAACGTCATCCGTTTCGACGATACGATGACTGACTATTTCAAGGGTCTCGTCACTGCCACCCCTGACAATCGCGAAAAGGCGATCGGCTATGTCAGAGGCCTGACCGCCGACGGCGGCACGGAAATGCTGCCTGCCTTGCAGGCTGCGCTGCGCAACCAGGGACCGGTCGCAAGCGGAGCGCTGCGCCAGGTCGTGTTCCTGACCGATGGCGCGATCGGCAACGAACAGCAGCTTTTCCAGGAAATCACCGCAAATCGCGGCGATGCCCGGGTCTTCACCGTCGGCATCGGTTCGGCGCCGAACACCTATTTCATGACCAAGGCCGCCGAGATGGGCCGCGGCACCTTCACGGCGATCGGCTCGACCGATCAGGTGGCAAGCCGCATGGGCGAGCTTTTCGCCAAGCTGCAGAACCCAGCCATGACCGATATCGCTGCCACCTTCGAAGGCATCAAAGCCGAAGATATCACGCCGAACCCGATGCCGGACCTCTATAGCGGTGAGCCCGTCGTGCTGACCGCGCAGTTGCCCGAGAACAATGCCGGCAAGCTGCAGATCATCGGCAAGACAGGCGACCAGCCCTGGCGCGTCGAGATGGATATCGCCAACGCCGCCGACGGCAGCGGCATTTCCAAGCTCTGGGCGCGCCGCAAGATCGACGATTTCGAGGCCCGCGCCTATGAGCGTCAGGATCCGGCCGCGCTCGACAAGGATATCGAGACGGTGGCGCTCGCCCATCACCTCGTCTCCCGCGTCACCAGCCTGGTCGCCGTCGATGTCACTCCGTCGCGCCCGGCCGATCAGCCGCTCGGCTCGGCCAAGCTGCCGCTCAACCTGCCGGATGGTTGGGACTTCGATAAAGTCTCCGGCGAAAACGCTGCCCCTCTTGGCGGCGCGGAACGCCATGGCTCGGCTACGCCGGCTGGAAACGCCGGACCGGAGCAGGCCGAAACACAGGCACTTGTCGCATCGCCTGAGATCGCAAACATGATGGCCGCAGCCCCGACTGCCAAGGCGGCCACCATGATCGCGCAGAAGAGCTCGACCGTGAACCTGCCGCAGACGGCGACGCGCGCCGACGAGCAGATCATCCGCGGGCTTACCATGCTGCTCCTGGCGCTGACGGCGGCAAGCGGGCTGGCCGTCTGGCGGCGGCGCCTCAAGCGCATTATCACGGTCGGAGCCGAGCGCGATGGTCTCTAGGCTCTCTGCAAGCCAGAACGAGGAGGCGGCAGAATTCGAGCCGCTTCCGACCTATCTGGAACTCGCCATGGCCGCCGCCACGGCCTATGACAGGCCGAAGCCTCGCCGGCGGAAGGGGTTCTTCCTCTGGCGTCTTTCCTCGATCGAAAAGACGATCGCCTTTGCCATCGCCGGCCTTGCCTTCTATGGCTTGGCACTGATCGGCGACGGTTTCCTGCTGAAGGCGAAAGCGGAGCTCTCCCAGATCCTGCTGAAACGCGCCTTCGCCGCGGAGTTGCAGGGGAAGGAGACAAAACCCTGGCCCTGGGCGGATTTCACCACGGAGGCCAAGGTGCGCGCGCCGCGCCTCGGCAAGGAGGCGATCGTGCTCTCCGGCGCCTCTGGCGAGGCTCTGGCCTTCGGTCCGGCCTGGCTCGTCAACACGCCGCAGCCCGGCGAGGAAGGCACCTCCGTCATTGCCGCCCATCGCGACACGCATTTCCGCTGGCTGCAATACATAAAGCCCGGCGATACGATCGAGGTCACCCGCCGCGACGGAAAACTATTGACCTTCAAGGCCGGCGAGGGCCGCATCGCCCCGTGGGATGCCAACGGCATCGATCCCTCCTCCGATGGCCACCGCCTGGTGCTGACCACCTGCTGGCCCTTCAATGCCACCGAACGCGGGCCGCTACGCTACATCCTTGAGGCAGAATTGGTCGACGACCAGGCGACGGGCTCGGTTCAACCGGTAAACACAAAGCCGTTATTGCAGGTCGAATGAGGGTTGAAGCCCTTCCCTGCACGCTCCACGTTCCACATGGAGAAACGACGGGGAGCAAGATGAAGAGAATATCCGCCTTCCATTTCGCCTCAGCGCTGGTCCTGTTCGGCGCCATGTCCGCGGATGCGGCCGACATCGTCAACACGCAGGATCTCGCGGTCCGTGTCGACAAGCTCGCCGACGGCCTCCAACATCCCTGGGCGGTCGAAGTGTTGCCCGACGGGGCCTATCTCGTCACCGAGCGGCCGGGCCGCATGCGCATCGTCCGCGACGGCAAGGTTTCCGAGCCGATCGGCGGCGTACCCAAGGTCAGCGCTCGTGGTCAGGGCGGCCTGATGGACGTGGCGCTCGCGCCGGACTTTGCGAAATCTCGCAAGCTCTATTTCACCGCCGCCATCGCCAACAGCCAGGGCTCCGGCACCGAAGCCTTCAGCGCCGCGCTTTCCACTAACGAGAAGACACTCGACGCCGTGAGGCCTATCTTCAGCATGCGGCGCTTCACGTCGGGCAATATCCAGTACGGCTCGCGCATCGCGATTGCCTCAGACGGTACGCTGTTCATCAGCGTCGGCGATCGCGGCAACCGCGACCGCTCGCAAGACTGGCAGGACGATGCCGGCTCGATCATCCACATCAACGCCGATGGCAGCATTCCTGCCGACAATCCATTCAAGGAAGGCGGCAAGGCGCTGCCGGAAATCTGGTCGAAAGGTCACCGCAACCCGCAGGGCATCACCTTCGACGCCAAAGATGGCAAGCTCTATACCGTCGAACACGGTGCGCGCGGCGGCGACGAGATCAACCAGCCCGAGGCCGGCAAGAATTACGGCTGGCCGATCATCACCTATGGCCGCGACTATTCGGGTGCCGAGATCGGTGAAGGCACCGCCAAGGACGGGCTGGAACAGCCGCTCCATTACTGGGATCCTTCGATCGCACCAGGCGCCCTCGTCGTCTATCGTGGCGCCATGTTCCCGGAATGGGACGGCAATTTCCTCGTCGCGGCGCTGAAGTTCCAACTGCTCTCGCGCATGCAGCGCGACGACGGCGGCGCCTTCGTCACCGAAGAGCGCCTGTTCGAGGGCGAATACGGCCGCATCCGCGACGTCGTCGTCGCCCCCGACGGCGCCCTGCTGATGGTGACGGATGAGGACAACGGCGCGCTGCTCAGGATATCCCGAGCGCAAGCCCGCAACGGCTGAGACGTCATAGCGAGCCGCGCAGTTCCTTGCGGATGACGAATTTCAACCCAGACCAGATCTCGTCGACGGCGCAGACCTTGACGTCGACCAGGCCAGTTGGGAGCAGAACCTCCCGCAGCACGTCCTCGGTGATATCGGTCGAAACCCGTGAACTCTTCTTCGGCCAGGATATCCAGACCATCCCGTCCGGTCTGAGGACGAGAAAAAGCGCGGGCGCGATGGCCTCCAGTGCCGCCCGTTCTGTCGTAAACAGATGCACATAGTCGAATGCACGGTGAGGCATCTCGGGAAGCGTGTGGACGACCGAAGCAAAACCGTCGAAACCATTGATGTCGCCGATCGTTTCGGGAATACCGAGAAGTGCGGCTGCCTGCCCCTCTGCAAGACCGAGTTTCCTGGCGAGCGGCGTGCCGGAATAGCCTACCGTCCCAGGCGCCACCGCACCGCCGGCCGGCTTCCGTTCTTCGCCTCGCATGTCTTCACCTCCGTCAACCGGCACGAAGTCTTCACCCTTGCCGAAAGGAAACGCAACTGCTAACCGCTTGGGCACATCTCCCTTCCCCTCGAGGACGACATGACGCGCGTTCAGGCGAACCTCCTCCTATTGCTTGCAGCCGCCATCTGGGGCGGCGGCTTCGTCGCGCAGTCGACGGCGATGAAGGCGATCGGCCCCTTCTGGTTCATCGGCCTGCGGTTTGCCGTCGCCACGCTGGCCGTACTGCCCTTCGTCCTTTTTGAAGCGCGCAAGGCAAAGGAAAAGACCAGCGCACGCCATGCCAAGCTCTATATCCTGATCGGCCTTGCCCTTTTCGGCGGCGCAGCCACGCAACAGGTCGGCCTGCAGACGACGACGGTGACGAATTCCAGCTTCATCACCGGCCTCTATGTCGTCTTCGTACCTGTTATCGCCGTCTTCTTCCTTCGCCGTGCCCCGCATTGGATCATCTGGCCGGGGGCGCTGATGGCGGTCAGCGGCATCTATCTCCTGTCCGGCGGCCATCTCTCGGCGCTGACACCTGGCGATCTGCTGACCGTCGTCTGTGCCGTCTTCTGGGCGATCCAGATCACCCTTGCCGGCACCACCGTTTCGGAGACAGGAAGGCCGCTTGCGCTCTCCGCCACGCAATTTGCCGTCACCGCAGTCTGTGCGCTGGCCGTTGCCGCAGCCGTCGAACCTGTCAGCCTTTCGGCGATACGGGCCGCTGCGCCGGAGATCCTTTATGTCGGCATCTTCTCCTCGGGCGTGGCTTTCGTGCTGCAGGTGATCGGCCAGCGCTACACCACGCCCTCGCAAGCCGCGATCTTTCTTTCTTCCGAAGCACTCTTCGGTGCCTCGCTTGCCGCACTTCTGCTCGGCGAGACGATACCGGTAACAGGTTATGCAGGTTGCGCACTAATGTTTATCTCTATGCTTGTGGTCGAGCTCGTGCCCGGATTGACCCGCCGACGCCTGCCAGCCACGTGAACACGCGTCCAAATATGGGTGAGTCACACATCGGAAAAAAAATTATCGGATGCGGGAGACGCGTTCACGTTGCATTTTTGGGAAAATCTGCTCGGAATTTATATTGCAGACAATATAAAACGTTAATCATTCCCTATCGGCGAAGGAAATTTTGCGTTTTTGCGCAAATTGGATATCGGCAGGGATGTGCCAGGAACGACACGTTAAAAAACTTTTGCTTGCCAAAGTCCTTTAAACGCAGCACTCTCAGCGTGTTCGGGCATTTTGCGAGCATGGGAAGTCCTTAAGTATTTGCGCGCCGGGAACGCTAATATCCCGGTCAGCCGGTTCCGAAAATGGCGGGCGAAAGTCCTGCCTGGAACAGGTCGAGGTAGAGGGGACCTTTTTCTCAAATTTCAAGAATTGCCTGCCAACACCTCCCGCAAGGAGGGCAATGCTATGATGCTGCCCGTGTGGATGGCGGGCAGAGAGAAAAGGACCTGAGGCATGGCAGAGACTGGCACTGTAAAATTCTTCAATACCGACAAAGGCTTCGGCTTCATCAAGCCGGACCGGGGCGGCGCCGATATCTTCGTTCACATTTCTGCCGTTCAGGCCTCCGGCCTGGCCGGTCTGACGGAAAACCAGAAGGTAAGCTTCGACACGGAGCCGGATCGCCGCGGCAAGGGCCCGAAGGCCGTCAATCTGCAGATTGCGGGCTGAACCCTTAACAAGGCTGGCGAATTCGAGTTGAAGCCCGGCAGCAATGCCGGGTTTTGTCGTTCAGCCTTGGTTCAGCTACAAATCTCTACGACTGTGACCATCGAGAAAGGAACCGGCGTTCGGTTCCCGGGATTAGGATTATGATGATGAACAGGCTCGCCAAGACCCTTCTGCTGACGGCAACCGCTGCCGCACTCACGCTTTCCGCCATCGGTGAAGCGTCGGCCCGCGACCGCCACTGGCGCCATGGCAATCACGGCAACAACGATGCGTGGGTCGGCGGCGCCGTCGGCCTTGCCACCGGGCTGATCGTCGGTTCGGCCATCGCCAATGCCAATAACGGTCCGGTTTACGAAGAGCGCCGTTACATCGACCCAGCCTACGAGCCGGATTACTACGAGCCCGCTCCGGTCTATCGCGCGCCGCGCCGCGTCTATGTCGATCAGCCGGAATATTACGCGCCGGTCCGCACGGCGGTAGAGCCCTGGTCGCCGCAATGGCAGCGTTACTGCTCCTACCGCTACCGCTCCTTCGATCCGCGCAGCGGCACCTATATCGGCAATGACGGCCGCAGCCACTTCTGCACCGCCGGCTGATCTCCCGATATCCTCAATGCCAAGCGCCGCTTCTCAGCGGCGCGTTCTTTTTGTCTACCCGTCGGCTGATGTTTTCCAGCCCATGACACCGAAAATCGAATCGACTTCGGAAAGCAATATGCGCAATTCGAAGGAATAGAGCGTGTCCGCGTCGCAATGCTCAATGCTCAAACGATCGATACCAGCAAGGCATCGGGCCTGATTTGGTGGTGTTTATGGAGCGGTTCAAAGAAACACTTTCGCGATGGAAGCACCGCAACCATCGCGAAACGAGGCAAACGTCAGAACTCTTGCCAGTCGTTCAATGCCACGCTTGACGCTTGGCTCCCACCTCCGAATGCCTTCGCGACCCTGCTTCCCAACACTCTGGCGGGAGAATCAACCTGCGGGCTCCGCGCCTCCGCAACATAGACGCGCGGACCCGTTGACCCCTGCCGAATAACCGCAGCGACCTTGAAGGGCGCGACCAGTTGCTTCAGCTTCGCTGATTCCTGGGCAAGAGTAGCGGCAGCTGCTGTGGACTCTTCCACCATGGCGGCGTTCTGCTGCGTCACCTGATCCATCGTATTAACCGCGGTGTTGACCTCAGACAGCCCGACGGATTGCTCCTTTGCCGCGACAGTGATTGCGTCCATATGAGTATTGATCTGGCCGATGAGCCCGCCGATCGAGTCAAGCGACTGACGCGTATCGCGGACGAGTTTAACGCCGCTTTGAACTTCCGTGGACGAATTCTGAATCAGGCCTTTGATCTCCTTGGCGGCTCGTGCAGCGCGCTGGGCGAGTTCTCGCACCTCTTGTGCAACCACCGCAAACCCCTTCCCCGCATCGCCCGCGCGCGCGGCTTCCACGCCGGCGTTGAGCGCCAGTAGGTTCGTTTGGAACGCGATTTCGTCGATCACCCCAATTATGTTGGAGATCTGTTGCGAGCTTTCCTCGATCCGACGCATGGCATCCTCGGCGTCGGAGACGACCTCGGCAGATTTCGCAGCGCTGTGATTGGCTTGCGTTGCGACCCGACGTGCTTCCTCCGTGAGCTTGGCAGATGAGCCGACGTTGACCGTGATCTCATCCAGGGCTGCTGCGGTCTCTTCCAAGGAGGCGGCCTGTTGTTCGGTTCTTTTTGCGAGATCATGAGCGCCTGACGCAATTTCGGACGTCCCGCTATCCATCGTTGAAATGCTGTCTACGATTGCTGAAAGAGCGGTCCCGAGCTGCTGCACCGATTGATTGAAATCGTGACGCAACGGCTCGAAATCAGGAGCGAATGCTTCCTCCAACTGGAAGGCGAGATCCCCCGCGGCCAACCGCTTTAAGCCCCCGCCAATGCCCGAAGTTGCCGCCCTGAGACGTTCATTGGCTGCCGCTTCGGCCGACTGCTGAACAGCGATGCGATTTGCTTCCTGGAGATTGCGGCCAGTCTCAGCTTCTTCTTCCAAGCGAGCATTGGTGATCGCGGCCTGGCGGAATACTTCGACCGCCGCGGCCATGGCGCCAATCTCGTCGGCGCGCCCCGCGAAGGGAATCTTCACGCTGGTGTCGCCGGATGCGAGCTTGCGCATCGCGGCCGTTATCTTCGTGGCCGGGTCGGCGATGGCGTACACGGCAAAAGCCGCGGCGGCTGCGACCAAGATCAGGCTGACCAAAAGAATGATGAAAGTGAAATTCAGGGTCGAGCCATAAACCTGAAGGCTGGTCTGGTGAGCCTGCTGACCTCTTTCCATGGCGGATTTCACCAGATCATTGGCTAACGCAGTCATTTTATCAGCGATATTCTTAACATCGGTCGCAAAGACGCCTGTGGCGGCTTGTCCGTTGCCTTCATAAGAATAATCCATCATTTCCCGCAGAGGTTTGTCATAGTCCTTCGCGACTGCTTGCATTTTTTCAAAGATTTCTCTCTCGTGCGGCGTCGTAATCAGGGGCTCGTATGCCTTGATCTCTTCGTTCAGTTTCGTCTTCTGGGAGGAGACAAGCATTTCAGCAAATTTCTTCTGGTCTTGCGTTGCCTGCAACAGATGGTTGGCCGCCAAGATGCCTAGCTCGAATCTCGCCTGAGCAATTTGATGAGCCTGATGCACACTTGGAAGGTAGCTCTCGCTAAACTCCTCGGTCTGCTCGTTGAGTATCCGCATGCCGCTGATGGCGGCGTATCCGAATGCCGCGACGAGACATCCTAATAAGAAGAAGATGCCAACCATGGCCACTTTGATACTCGGTCTTTGCACGATCTAGCCTCTCTATGCTTTTGCAGTTCGCTTCCGCTGCGGGTTCTCTCAAGGTGGTGGCACCGCCGCTGGTGATCTCGAACGAAAGCCGATTAACTCGCTCCTCACGGTTAACGACTGCGCGCAGAATCTATGATTGAAACGAAAGATGCGCTTAGCGGACAGAGCCTGCGTCTGTCGAATAGACATGCGTTGCGCTCGTTTCGTCATACGCGAGTGAACAGCTGGACCAGCGCGACAACTAATCCCTCAAATAACTCTTTGCGTAGAACTTGAAGCGCAGAAACTTGTGCAGTCGGCGCTTCGAGCGCTCGTCACTGACCGGGAAGAGATCACAATCTTAAACGGGACAAAGGCAGCTCACTCGAGAGATAATGCAGGCCGGTTGGGTGATGCTTGATCAGGCCGACATGGCGGGCCGGTTCACCTTGAAAGCGATCTCGTAAAACCAGACGTGAGGGGATCGCCCACGCTCCCGAAATGTCCTTAGAGCGCCGTGCGTCCTTTCGGACAAACAAAGGACGTTCCAACTCTTTCAATCCTCGCATCGCGTTTTCCGAAAATCGATGCCGATTTTCGGATCGATGCGCTAGCCTCTCTTGGAAAAGGTTTGAGAAGGCAATTCGCCAAATCGGGAATGATAGTCTGCTGCGAAACGACCCAATTGGAAAAATTGCCACGTTTGGGCAACCTGAGCAATCGTTCTCACATTGTCACCCGTCAGGAGTTCTTTGTGAACGGCTTCCAGTCGGAGATCCTTAAGATAACGCATTGGACTCGTGAACTTAAATTGTTGGAAACCTAGTTGTAATGCACGCGTGCTGCCCCCTGATGCCTGCACGATTTGCTCCAAAGTAAGGACCTCGTGCAGGTGAGCGCGCATAAACTCGATTGCCCTTTTTACTTGGCGAGGTGACGCGGTCGCCCCCCCGGCATGCAATCGATCGGAGAAGGAGTGTTGTAGCGAGCCGAGCGCGAGGTTGAAGAATGCGTCCGAGAGGTTGGCGAACACGCTTGGTGGCAGCGACGCAATATTTGACCCACCCTCGAAGATGAAATTGGCCAATTGGCCGAGCAGACACCCGGCACCATTGCTTAGGTCGATCTCGGGATGAAACGCGAAATTGTCTCCCACTGATGTCTCCAGGATGACAGAAAGCCGACGTTGCATTTCGGTTCGATCGACAGCTACGGTCAGGTGCCTGCGCCGCTCGGCGATGTCAAAGCCTCTATTATGCACCGCGTCAATTATAACTCCTTTTCCCGGAGCTGATGCGAAGTCCTCGGAAAGACCCCGTATATTTGCAGTGCCTTCGTCCGGGAGAACGACAAGCAGTTTATCCCCCTCCGCATGTCTGGTGTTGCGCATGCGCCCTTCATAGGCGGCTTTTATCAGAGTCATCGGTCCAAGGCTGACCATGTCACAACGAAAAGACAGCTTTCCTTGATCCAAGGGCTCGACCGTCACCGACGATGCCGAAGTCGAAAGGAAGTGCGCTAGTCTATCCGGGTCGTTGCCGCTTTCGGCGGCCCGGATAATCGTCGGACTATTTTTCTTCAATGGGATCTGCCTTCCGTGTCAATTTTGTAACATCACGTAAGCGCGCTTTCACTCTTTGAACAAGAACCGCAAAGAGCCCAAGGACGGCCTGCGGACCGCCGCTTTCTTTCTGTCGAACCGTCAATTGGCCTCTCCCGACCCTCCGCTTTCTCGTAACCGCCCGATTGCTACCGCGGCGATTTTGCTTTGATGCGAGCGACGAGCAGCTCGTCGTCAACAAAGCTGTCGAGGAAGTCGTTCCATTCTTGGGGTGAGCGGCGGGCGTCTTTGAGCATCTGCTCCAATTCGTCCATGCCGTCGTCCGTCAGTGCGGTCACGGATTCGTCGTCTCCGGTGTACACGGAGATGATGCTGCCGTAGCTCAGATTATCATCGTTGGAGACGATTGCCTGAAGAAGTTCCGGGTCCTCTTCGAGAATTTCGGCAACAAATTTGATCGTACGGACGTAGGTGACTGTCGCCATCAGGCTGCCTTTGCGTCGATTGCGGTGATCGTCGACCAGTTCCACGGAAGGAGTTCGTCGAGTCGATTGATCTTGTGATCGTGGATGCGATCGAGCACGTCAGTCAGATAGGCTTGCGGGTCAAGACCATTCATCTTTGCCGTCTCGATGATCGTCATGGCGCGTGCCAAGGTCGCCGCTCCCGTATCGGCTCCCGCGAAGAGCCAGTTCCGTCTTCCCACGCCTATCGGCCGCAGTGCCCGCTCGGCGGCATTGTTGTCGATCGCAACGCGACCGTCTTCGAGGAACAGACAGAGCGAAGACCATCGGCTCAATCCGTAGCGGAAAGCTGTCGCCAGATCGCTTTTGCCCGGAATGCGCGTGAGTTGAGCTTCAGCCCAGTGGCGGAATGCATCGACCTTAGGCTTGCTCTGGGTCTGACGCGCGGCAAGCCGGATCTCAGGAGGCTGCCCATTGATGCCACGCTCGATGTCGTAAAGCGCTCCGATGCGATCGAGAGCCTCTCGCGCGATCTCGGACTTGTTTGATGTCCAGATATCGTGGAAGTCTCGTCGCCAATGAGCCCAGCAGGCGGCTTCCTTGAAGCGAGATGTTCCATTCTCTCCAGGCGAGTATAGCTTGCCATATCCTTTGTAGCCGTCAGCCTGAAGGATGCCGCTTGATTGCTTGAGGTGGCGGTGGACGTGCTCTTCTTTCCAGTCAGGAGCAAAATAGTAGACTGCACCGGGCGGGGAAGTCCCCACCCATGGACGCTGATCGCGGACATACGTCCAGATCCTGCCCTTCTTCACACCCTTGCCCAACCCCTTGTCTCGCAGCGAGCGATCCAGCACTCGGATCGGGGTGTCGTCGGCATGAAGGAGGTCACTTGCCATAATCGCCGTTTCGATCCGCTCGATGAGAGGCTGAAGCACCTGCATGGCGCGACCACACCAATCAACCATCGTGCTGTCGGGAATGTCGGCGCCCATGCGGGCGAAGATCTCGTTCAGACGGTACAGTGGCAAATGGTCGTCGAACTTCGAGACCAGAATGTACGCCAAGAGGCCAGCGCCGGCCATGCTGCCCGGTATCGGGCGGCTGGGTGCTGCCACCTGCACCATTTTCTCGCAGCAGCGGCAGGACTTCTTCAGTCGAGAAACTTCGATGACTTTCATCTGCGCGGCGATCATGTCGAGGATTTCGCTGACGTCCTCACCGACAAGACGCAATTCACCTCCGCATTCCGGGCAGCAGGAGCCAGGATCGAGCTCTCGGCGCTCGCGAACCGCCTTGTCCGAGACGCGTGGGCGCCGGCGCATGATCTTTTCAGATGTATCCGCCAAGGGAACAACAGACGCCGCCTCATCAGGTTCATCGATTGGCGCCGTACTGCCTTCAGCGGCGGCGATCAACAGATCCTCAAGCGCTAGTTCCAACTGCTCGATTTCACGCTCAATCTTTTCGGAGGACTTGCCGAAGACCTGTTTCTTCAGCTTGGCAATGCGCAGCCGCAGCGTTTGGATTAACTGATCATGCGCTTGCAATGTGGCCGACATCTTCGCGTTTTCCGCCTGCAAAGCGGCAATCATTGCCTTGAGAAAGGCTGGATCGTCCGGAAGATTTGTCGTCGCGCTAGACATGATCCTGACTACCACGAGCCAGGATAAATTTCCATAAAAACCAGTGGTTTCAGTGGGATAAAATCACCCGACACGGGCCGGTGGCGCACCCCAATCAGGTCGACGCCAATCGATCCCTTCCCACAACATCGCCAGTTGGGCCGACGTCAGCCGGGCAGTCCCGTCGGATGCCGAAGGCCAAGGAAACCGCCCCTTCTGCAAGATCTTGTAATACAGGCAGAAGCCCTGGCCATCAAAATACAGCAGCTTCAAACGATCGCCACGCTTGCCGCGAAAGGCGAAGACCGCGCCGCCAGTCGGCTTCTGACGCAAAACATCCTGCGCAAGCGCGGCAAGGCCTTCTACTCCCTTGCGCATGTCCGTGATCCCGCACGCAAGATACACCCGAACGCCGGTCCCAGGCCCAATCATGCTGCTTCCACTGCCCGGATAATCTGCGTCAGGACATCGGGAGCCATAGAACTCTCGAAACGAAGCGTGCGGCCGCAGATCAATCGTAGCTCAATCATCCCGGAGCAGCTCTCCCTCAATTCAGGGGCATCGTTCTGCACGGCATTCAGATCGACGGGAATGAACAATGCATTCGAAGACACCGGGAGCAGCCCCTTCTTCTTGAGCTCGCTACGCCAGGCGTATATCTGCTGCCGCGTTACATCATGACGATGAGCAATCTCTGTGATCGTGGCTCCAGAAACCCCAACCGACATGACAATCGCAAGCTTGTCGTCTTCGCGCCACCGCCGTCGACGTTCCTGCCCAAGAATTTCAACGCGCATCGCAATCCTCGCCTAAGACACGTCGCTAACGACGTCGTTAAACACGTGTCTTAGGCCATCAGGGCGCTAGGCGGCAGGCGGTGCCAATCGGGCGGTTACGCTTTCTCGACATTGCGCACCGCACCACGCGTCCCCGCGGCCGAGGAAAAATATTTCTACAAATTCCATAGAAATAGAAGTCATAAGTTTCTCGCCCGTCACCAGTGCCCGTAGAACGTATCGATGGCAATCGTAGGGAGAGGAATAAGTTATGGGCGTGTTTCGTTCGGCGATAATCGGTGCCGCGGTTGCCTTGGGACTGGGGCTGTCATCGGCTGAGGCTGCCGATCTTTCGGAAATCAGGATCGACTGGGCGACGTATAATCCCGTCAGCGTTCTTCTGAAAAAGGAAGGCCTGCTCGAAAAGGAATTCGCCAAGGACAATATCAGCATTCGCTGGGTGCAGTCCGCCGGCTCGAACAAGGCGCTGGAATTCCTGAACGCCGGATCGATCGATTTCGGCTCGACGGCGGGTGCGGCGGCACTGATCGCGCGGGTCAACGGCAATCCGATCAAATCCATCTATGTGTATTCGCGCCCCGAATGGACGGCTCTGGTCACCCGCGCCGACAGTCCGATTTCCACCGTTCAGGATCTGAAGGGCAAGACGATCGCGGTGACCCGCGGCACCGATCCGCATGTCTTTCTCGTCCGTGCCCTGGCCGATGCCGGCCTGAAACAATCGGACGTGAAGCTGGTCCTGCTGCAGCATGCCGATGGCAAGCTGGTGCTTCTGCGCGGCGATGTCGATGCGTGGGCCGGGCTCGATCCGCTGATGGCGGCCGCCGAAGTGGACGACAAGGCAAAGCTCTTCTATCGCAAGCCGGAAAACAACAGCTGGGGCGTGCTCAATACGACCGAGACCTTTGCCGCGGACCATCCCGATATCATCAAGCGCGTCATCGCCGTCTATGAGCAGGCACGGGCGGAGGCGCTCGCCGATCCTGCGGCACTCAAGGCGGCACTGGTGGAAGCGGCAAAGCTGCCGGACGACGTGATCGCCAAGCAGCTGGAGCGGACGGACATATCGCAATCGACGATCGGCGATCTGCAGCGCGATACGATCTCGAAAGCGGGCATCGCCCTGCAAAGCGCCGGTGTCCTGCCAGCAGACGTCGACATTCCCAAAGTCACGAACGAGCTGATCGACGATCGTTTTGCGGTCGGGAAAACCCAATAACTGAGCATAGATCATCGCGATGACGGACTTGACCGAAACCGGTATCAAGACGGAAACGAGGACGCTGCGCTTGGTCGCGGCGTCTATCTTTTATGGAGTGAGCAACAAGGTGGCAGTGGCTGTTCTGCTACCGGCGCTCGGGCTCTTGTTCTGGGAGATTGCCATTGCGGCCGGCTGGTTCTCAGGCCGTCTCATGCCACCGCCATCCAGGGTCGCCGCGACGCTATGGGTGCTCTTGAAGTCTGGTGAACTGCTCAATCATATCGGCATCACCATGGTACGGGTGTTTTTCGGATTTGCGATCGGCGCCGTCACGGCCACGATCGCCGGCGCTATAACTGGATATTTTGGGCTCGCCCGTCGACTGATCGATCCATCGCTTCAGGCGCTCCGCTCCATTCCGTCAATCGCCTGGGTACCGCTCTTCATTCTCTGGTTCGGGATCTTCGAGACATCGAAAGTGGCCTTGATCGCCGTGGGAGTCTTTTTTCCGGTCTATCTCGGCATCTCGGGCGCAATCCTCTCGGTTGATCGCAAGATTGTCGAGGTCGGGCGCATCTTCAGGCTTTCCGGCTTCACGCTGGTGCGGCGGGTCATGCTGCCTGCGGTCTTCCCGGCCTATGTGACTGCCTTGCGATCCGGCCTCGGTCTCGGTTGGATGTTCGTCGTCGCAGCGGAATTCATGGGCGCTTCGGAGGGCCTCGGCTATCTTCTCGTCGATGGCCAGCAAATGGGCAAGCCGGACCAGATCATGGCTGCCATCATCGCCTTCGCGGTCGTCGGCAAGTTGACGGACAGTCTGCTGCTTGCGGCGACGACACCTTTCCTGACCTGGCAGGACAGTTACAGGCGTGAGGGATGAGTTGATGCTGACGCTGCGAAATTTGGAAAAAACCTATGCAAATGGGGTTCGTGCTCTGGAGGGTTTCTCGCTCAGGCTGGCTCCGGGAGAAATCGTCGCCGTCATCGGCGGATCCGGCTGCGGCAAGAGCACGTTGCTGCGCTTGATCAGCGGCCTCGACATTCCCACGCAAGGAACAGTCGAGCTGAACGGCGAAAAGGTTACCAAGCCGCATCCGCTGATCAATCTAATCTTTCAGGAGCCGCGCCTGTTTCCATGGCTAAGTGTCGCAAACAATGTTGGCTTCGGCCTCGCCGAACTCGAAGGCGATAATCGCAGGCAGCAGATAGAGGCTGCATTGGAAAAGGTAGGCCTCGGGAAATTGGGCGGACGGTGGCCGAAGGAGTTGTCAGGTGGCCAAGCCCAGAGAGTAGCAATCGCCCGCGCGCTGATTACCCGACCGGAAGTGCTGCTGCTGGATGAGCCCTTTTCGGCCCTCGATGCCTTCACGCGCGCCGATCTGCAGGATCACCTGCTCGACATATGGGCCGAAACGCGCCCAACGCTCGTGCTGGTGACGCATGATATTGACGAGGCGCTTGTCCTCGCCGACCGAATTATCGTGATGCGACCATGGCCCGGTCGCATTCTCGAGGAGATCGGCATTGACCTGCCGAGAAAGCGTGATCGGGCATCGGCATCGTTCGAGGCCGCGAAAAGACAGTTGCTCATGTCGCTCAATGTATCGCTGCGGTCCACCTGATATGCCGCCGATTTGGCGCAGCCCCTGCCTAAGCCGGGATGCGGATCGTTGCCCTCAGCCCACCGAGCGGGCTGTCACTGAGCGTGACGTTGCCGCCGTGGCTGCGGGCAATGTCGCGGGCGATCGCAAGGCCGAGCCCGGTCCCTGATGCATCGAGGTTGCGCGCCGTATCCAGCCGGAAGAACGGCTTGAACACGTCCTCACGGTTCTTTTCGGGAATGCCGGGCCCGTCATCGTCGAAGATGACGGTCAGCCATTTGGCATTGTGCTTGGCCTCAATGTCGAGACTATCGGCATACCGGCGCGCGTTCGAGGCAAGGTTAGTGACGAGACGCATGAAGGCGTTCGGTCTGACGGAAATATCGTCATCGCCTTCGATCGAATAGCTGAATTTTTTACCGTACAGGGCGAAATCGGATTCCAGCTTTGCGAAGATCTCGCTGAGTTTCAGCTCGCCGACACCCTCTTCGACCTCGCCGCGTGCAAAGGCCATGTAGGCCTCCAGCATGGTCTGCATGTCGTTGACGTCATCGTTGAGGCCATGCAGGTCGGGATTGTCGCCGGCCAGTGCCAGCTGCAGCTTGAAGCGGGTGAGGATGGTGCGCAAATCATGGCTGACGCCGGAGAGCATCGCGGTACGCTGCTCGATCTGCCGTTCGATTCGCTCGCGCATTAGGATGAAGGCAAGACCGGCGCGCCTGACCTCGTCAGCCCCGCGCGGATAGAAATTATCGGGCTTCTGCCCCTTGCCGAAGCTTTCGGCGGCGCGCGCCAAGGTGAGGATCGGCCGGATCTGCCCGCGCAGGAAGAGGATAGAGATGCCGATCAGCACCAGCGAGGTGCCGACCATCCAGACGATAAAGATATGCGTGTTCGAGGCATAGGTCTGGCTGCGCTTGGTCAGCACCCGCAGGATCTTGTTGTCGAGTTTGATGCGGATCTCGACGAGGTTCGAGTTGCCGACCGTGTCGATCCAGAAAGGCCGATGGATCTCGTCGGTGATCTCGTCACTGAGGATGCCATCGAGGATCGAGAAGAACGGTTTGACGCGCGGCGGCGGCAGGTCGCCATCCGGCTCGATCGAGATCTGCAGGCTGAGCTGGTCGCGAGCGATGCGGATGATTTCGCTATAGTCCGAATTCTGCGGATAGGTCTCGATGATCTCGATGATCGCGGCGATGTCACGGGTGACCGCAAGCGACAGCCGCTCCGTTACCATTTGCCAGTGGCGCTCCATGAAGACGGCGGCGACGACGGATTGCAAGAGCACCATCGGAATGATGATGATCAGCAGCGAGCGTGCGTAAAGTCCGGTCGGCAGCCGCCGGCGCAGCCAGCGGACGATCGAACGCCAGCCCGGCGCAGAAGTGCGGTCTTCCCGCCGCAAACTGTCGATCGTCACCATCAGCGCCGGTCCCGAACCTTGAGTTTAGTCGATGCTCAGCCTGTATCCGATACCGCGCACGGTCTGCAGCCAGACCGGATTGGCGGGATCATCCTCGATCTTACGCCGTAGCCGATTGATCTGCACGTCGATCGTCCGCTCGCCGACTTCGGTATCGTTGCCGATCAGTTCATGGCGCGGGATCGTGTCGCCGGCACGGCGCGCAAAGAGCAGCATGATCTCCTGCTCGCGGTCGGTGAGCCGGATCACCTCACTGGCTTTCTTCAGTTCCTTGCGGGTCAGCGAGAAGGTGTAGGGGCCGAACATCACCTGTTCGATCTTCGGTCCCTCGCCGCCGGCGTTGCGACGCAGGATGTTGTTGATGCGCAGCACCAGTTCGCGCGGGTCGAAGGGCTTGGAAAGATAGTCGTCGGCGCCTGCCTCAAGGCCCTCGATGCGGTTGCCCGATTCTGCCAACGCCGTCAGCATGATGATCGGCACGTTCTTGATGGCGCGAAGTCCGCGGGTGACGTCGATGCCGGATTCGCCAGGCATCATCACGTCCATGATGATGAGGTCGAAATCGAGACCCGCAAGCTTGCGCTGCGCCTCGGCGCCGTCGGCGGCGACGGTAACGCGGAAGCCGTTCTCGGCGAGATAACGATTGAGCAGCGCGCGGATGCGGGAGTCGTCATCGACCACCAGCAAGTGCGCCGCATCGTCGGAAATACCTGTCTTGACCGCCATTCAATCCGCCCTCTGTCTGTCCCGCATTCCGCTGAGGAAAGCTTTTACGCCCTCCCGCACCTCCGCAGAAGCCCCTTCGAATGCCCGCTCAATGCGGCGCGATTGCGGCTCAGCAAGGGCAAGCGCCAGCTCTCGTCCCGATTTCGTTGGATAAAGCTTGCGTTGCCGCCGGTCCTCGGGACCTGCCACCTGGCGAATATAGCCTGAATCGATCAGCTGTTTCAGCACCCTTGCAAGGCTCTGCTTGGTGATCTTCAGCGTATCGAGAAGATCGGCCACCGTCATGCCGGGATTGCGGTTGACGAAATGCACGACGCGGTGATGCGCCCGGCCGAAGCCGCTCTTTTCAAGGATAGCGTCAGGATCGGAAACGAAGTCGCGATAGGCGAAGAAGAACAGCTCGATGATCTCGAAATCGATGATATCAGTATCTTCCATCGGCGTGGCCAGCGGCTCCGGCTTGCCTGCTTTCGGGCCGGTCTGTCGTGACACTCGGCATTTCCTTTCTTTTCCGCGCGCTGCGGGAAACTTTCGCGAAGATATGCCAGCTTTATTGATATAAATTTGCGTCGCTGTCAGCTTCCGCGAACTCTGAAGGAGCCCCGCACGGTCTCTCATTTCCCTGGCACTTCCCTGGAAACCAAGGCCCGCCCGGCACTCCGACGCAATACGCGATTTCCCCTTGCGTCTGTGGATAAAACGTAATGGGGACAACAATCAACAGGCATGGCGCTTGAAGCGCCGGAGGATTTTGGGGATGGCTTCGATTCCTTTGGATCAGCTGGACGGGGGCGCAGGTCAACCGCATCAATGTCGCCATCGCCATCTGGCAATGGGGCAGCTATTTCAAACCCGACCGAAAAGCTGAAGGGCATCCGTCTCGATATCGCCGAATGCCGCCGTCCCGATCCGAAGACCGCGCCCTGCGCCTCCAAGGCTGCCGGTCTCTAAATGATCTGCACCATTTCCAAGCACGCCGCCGAAGCCAGGGGCTAAGCCGATGCGATGATGCTCGATGAACGACTACATGAAGGAAGTCTATCCGGCGGCAATCGCCGCCGAATAAAGTCCTCACGCAATCGGTCTGGCCACTGCATAATTCCTTAAATCGGAATCTATTTAAGGCTAAAATTATGCAGCAATTCAAAGTGCTACAGCGTCCTCTGCGCGTCTGAAAAGACGCGCAGCACTGTAGGCACACACCTGTCGGGCCGTTTATCTATGCGCCCGTGCCATGACCAGTCCGGCGAGCGTCGAGAGGATGCCGCCGCCGATCAGGCCGCCGATGCCGTCGGCGATCAGGCCGGTCATAGCCGCTTCTCCACCGACCATGCTGAGCAGCATACCGCCGGCGACGCCGCCGATCGCACCGGCGATCGTCCGAGCGACGACATTGATCGCCTGCTGCTTCAAAGCGGCGCTCGCGGCGTTGCCGCCGATTGCACCGGCAATCAATTGTGTGATGAGCGGAAGTAGCGCTTCCATGATTTCCTCCTCTGGCGATCTCCCCGATCGCCGATCCATGCCGACCTTCGGCATATTAGTATTTTATCATATTTTGGAGGAAAGCGTTAAGAAAAATCAACCGATGCGGGATTAAGGCAGCGAGAAGCGCCCCGGAACGAGGCGGCCCAACGTCCGCCTCGACCTCAGTTTCTATCGATCACGTCATTGATAGACGTAGACGATCCGGCGTGTACCGGGATCGACCAGCACCGGCCGATCGTTGATCCTCGTATAACGGTATTCGTAGTCGGGAATCGTCTGGAAGGTGACGTCAGCAGGCACCTCTGCGCCGACGACGACATCGCCGCCAAGCTGCACCGTCTCACCCGGATTGGTGTCGATATAGGTGCGCACCGTCTCCGGCGGGGTGATAGTCTCGACCGACCCGACGGGGCCGAGCAACTCGTCGCCCGGCGCCGGCTGCGGATCGACCGGAACGACACTCGCGGTCGACTCGTAAGTCACGCTGGGAACGCCGATCTCGGCGCGGTGCTGCTCGACGATAACAGAGCTGCCGCCGTGATCGACCTGCAGATAATCGGCATAGACCCAGCCGCGCATGCCGTTGACGTCGACACGGCACCAGCGGCTGCCTTCGATACAACCGTCGAGCACTGCGGTGGAACCGCGGGTGGCAAGACCGACCGAGGGATATTGTGGGCCGGGGCCAGCACGGACGTTGAGATCGTTGACCGTCGTCGCCATCATCTCCGCCTGCGCAAGACCGCCGCTCGCCAGGAGCACGGCTCCAGCCAACAGTATGTTTCTCTTCAAGGTCATGTGAGCGTCTCCTTGGTTTCGATGGGCTGACAACGCGCGGGCTTCCACGATGTTCCCATGCGCGCCGCCCAGCGAAACACTACTTGCGGGAGATTTCATGCAAACGTTTGGAAGAATTGAGAAAAGCTCGATTTTCTCGCCCTGCGACGATGGCGAAGAGGGCATAAATTCTTGTTGCGGTCCGTCTTTTTACCGTGAGGCACACCGCCAATGTCACAAGATTCCGGCTGTCCTTGCCGCGGTTTCGGACTATACCGAAGCAGCAGAGACACCAAGCGAGGCACTTATGGGCATGCTCCAGGCCGGCATCATTCCGGTGACACCCTTCCAGCAAAACTGCACGATCTTCTTCGATCCCGACACCAAGGAAGGCGTCGTCGTCGATCCCGGCGGCGACGTGCCACTCATCCTGCAGGCGATTGCCCAGAACGGCCTGACCATCAAGGAAATCTGGCTGACACACGGCCATCTCGACCATGCCGGCGGCGCCAGTGAATTGAAGGAAGCTCTCGGCATCGACGTGATCGGCCCACATCAGGACGACCTGCCGCTGCTGCAGCGGATCGAAACCCAGGCTGAAAAATACGGCATGTCAGGATTGCGTAACGTCGTGCCCGACCGCTGGCTGAAAGACGGCGATAAGATTTCTTTCGGCGCCCATGAATTCGAGGTCCATCACACGCCCGGCCATGCCCCCGGCCACGTCATCTATTTCAACCGCGCGCAGAATTTCGCTCATCTCGGCGATGTGCTTTTCAACGGCTCGATCGGCCGCACCGACCTGCCCGGCGGCGATCATCAGCAGCTTCTCGATTCGATCCGCGACAAGGTATTGCCGCTCGGCGACGACGTCGGCTTCATCTGCGGCCACGGCCCCGGCAGCCGCATCGGCGACGAGCGGCGAAGCAATCCATTCCTGCAGGAGATCAAACCTCGGAGTATCTGATGCGAGCTCACGCTCACATCATCTTTCGGCCGTTCGGCACCGGCTGTTCGACCGCAGCAAGCACGATCGCGCCGTTCTCGTCCTCGAAACCCAGCGTCAGCACTTCCGAGCGGAATGGCCCGATCTGGCGCGGCGGGAAGTTGACGACGCCGAGCACCTGCCGGCCGATCAGGCTTTCCGGCGTATAATGCACGGTGATCTGCGCTGAGGATTTTTTCGTGCCGATCTCAGGACCGAAATCGATCAGGAGTTTAAACGCCGGCTTGCGTGCCTCCGGAAAGGGACCGGCCTCGATGATCGTGCCGACACGAATATCGACACGCTCGAAATCGAGGTAGGTGATCTCTTCTGCCATATGGTCTCCGTCAGCCGGCCAGTTCCTCGGCCCGCTTGCGCGCCGCCGCAAGGGCTGCGTCGAACAAGGGCTGCATGCCGTCTTCGGCCATCAGCACGGCGAGCGCCGCCGCCGTCGTGCCGCCGGGAGAGGTCACATTCTCCCGCAGCCGCGAAGCGTCGTCGGGGGACTGGTGCATGAGTTCACCAGCCCCCGCGACTGTTTCCCGCGCAAGACGCATGGCGAGGTCCGCCTGCAGGCCGAGTTTACGGCCTGCCTCCGCCATACATTCGACGAGATAGAATACATAAGCCGGACCGCTGCCCGAAAGCGCCGTCACGGCATCGATATCGGCTTCCGCCGGCACCCATTCGACCGGGCCGGAGACGCGCAGTAGGGAATGGACGCGTTCGCGTTGCGCATCGCTGACCCCCGAATTGGCAAAAGCGCCGGTCACACCGCGCCCGACCATGGCCGGCGTGTTCGGCATGGCACGCACCATGGCGGCCTTGCCGAAATGTCTCTCGAGGAAACCGAGCGTCTTGCCGGCCGCGACCGAGACGACGACCGTCTCCGGCCCGACGGCACTCTTCACCGCCGGTAGCACCGCCTCCATCACCTGCGGCTTGACCGCGAGGAAAAGCACGCTTGCCTTCAAATCCGTGGGAAGCGCGGTCAGATGGGTCGCGCCAGCCTCGCTGATCGTCGAAAGCATCGCAGGCGACGGACCGGGATCGACAACGATGACGGCCGAGCCCGGAACGCCGCTTTTCAGCCAGCCGGAGAGCATCGCCCCGCCCATGTTTCCGGCACCGATCAGAACGACGGGATGTATCGAGGAGAAAGCGGCCGTCGGCATCTTATGCCTCGCCAACCGTTTCAAACAGCACGGCTTCCATCGCCTTCGTCGCTTCCATGCCGGACCAGACGACGAACTGGAATGCCTGAAAATAGGCTTCGCAGGTGTCGAGCGCGCTGGAAAGCAGCACCTCCACCTGGCGATTGGTAGGCTCCGCGCCGCCGGCAAGCAGCAGCGATTGACGGAAAATGACGACATCTTCCTGGCGCCAGAGGTCGAAATGACCCATCAGCACCTGCCCGTTGATCGCCGAGAGCAGCTTGACCACCTCGTTGACCCTGATGTCGGGAACTTTGATATCGAAGGCGCAGCCAAGATGCAGCGCCTCGAATTCCTCCATCCAGGAGAAGGAGACGTGGTAGTCCGTCCAGCGGCCCTCGACCGTCATTGCGATCTCGTCCTCGCCGGACCGTTCGAACGACCAGTCGTTGTTGGAGGCAACATACTCGATCATATCGACCGGGTTCGACTGACGCTCGACTTCCAATTCCATCAGGTTCATGCAGCACCTTCTTGACCGGAACGAATGCGACCTAACTTGGTGTACGAACACAAGCAAGACACACGCAAAATACCGGAACCACCACTCGGATGATCGTTGAACCGCTGCCAGACTTAACGCAGATAACCTGCCCGGAGCTTACCACGTCGCTTCGAATCATCATTTAAAATCAGTGTATAGCGCCCCTGGTCCCCTGCCAGCCCCCTGAACGGAAAATAGGACCGGCCACTGTGGAAAGGCTCTTCGAAATTCAATTCAGAAGGGAGAATAAGCGACTCTGCGAATTGGCTTTTTTGGCAGTGTCCACAGGTGGAAAACTCACCTGGTTTTTTTAAGGAAGATGCGGCGTGTGGCATGAAGGCAACGCCGCATCTGTGTCGTATCGGGACTTAAGCGCCCTCGCCGGCAAGCTTCGCCTCGAGTGCTGCGATGCGGGCGGCAAGCGCCTCGTTCTCGTCGCGTGCCTTGATCGCCATCTCGCGCACGGCCTCGAACTCCTCGCGCTTGACGATGTCCATGCTGTTCAGCCAACGCTCCGCCTGGGCGTTGAAGGCGGTCTCGATCTCCTTGCGGACGCCCTGGGCGGCACCGGCCGCATCGGTCATCAGCTTGGCGAATTCGTCCATGATGCGGTTCGTTCCGGTCGTCATGGCGTTTTTCTCCCTTCGCATGAGGTGAATTCAGCCCTTCGGGGCCTCGAGGATTGAGGTAGGGCTTCGCCACCGACGATGCAAGCGCTTTGCACGGGATAAGCCTGCCGGAACCGGCTGAGAACGGGCCATCACGAACAATGGACTTGACCGTCCGGGATCGCAACGGCATGTTCCCGCCCAACTCAACAGGTGGAAAACCTTGCCGACAGCAGCCGATCTCCTTGCCATCATGCCTTTCCCGGATATCGATCCGATCGCCTTTGCGATCGGTCCGCTGGCGATTCATTGGTATGGTCTCGCCTATGTCGCCGGCATCCTGCTCGGCTGGGCCTATGCGCGCCGCCTCGCCGCCAATGAAAGTCTCTGGCCCGGCAACGTCTCGCCGATATCAAGGACGCAGCTTGACGATTTCATCGTCTGGGCAGCGCTTGGCGTCGTCCTCGGCGGTCGTCTCGGCTATATTTTCTTTTATGATCTCCCCGCCGTCCTGCGCAGTCCCGTCCGTGCGCTCCAGATCTGGAACGGTGGCATGTCCTTCCATGGCGGCCTGACCGGCACGACGATCGCCATGATCCTCTTTGCCCGCCGCAACGCCATCCCGATCTGGAGCCTGTTCGACATCGTCGCCGCCGTCGTTCCCTTCGGCCTCTTCTTCGGCCGCATCGCCAATTTCATCAATGGCGAGCTCTGGGGCCGGTTGACCGACGTACCCTGGGCCGTGGTCTTCCCGACCGGCGGTCCCTTCGCCCGCCACCCAAGCCAGCTCTATGAAGCCGGCCTCGAAGGCATCGTTCTGCTCCTGGTGCTGGCCGCGTTCGTCTTTGGCATGCGCGCACTGAAAAGCCCCGGCTTCATTACAGGCGTCTTCGTTTGCGGTTATGCGCTGTCGCGCATCTTCGTCGAATTCTTCCGCGAGCCTGACGCCCAGCTCGGTTACCTCCTCGGCACGAACTGGCTGACCATGGGCATGGTGCTCTCCTCCCCGATGATCCTGCTTGGCCTTTGGGCGATGCTGCGGGCCCGCCGCCAGGCTGCGCTGCAGCTCTGAAACGGCAGGACGCGACATGACCACCGCTCTAGGCGAAAAGATCAAGGCGATTATCCAGGCCAACGGCCCGATCAGCGTCACCGATTATTTCTCGCTCTGCCTCGCGGACCCCGAACACGGCTATTACCGCACCCGCGAGCCCTTCGGCCGTTCCGGTGATTTCGTCACCGCGCCCGAGGTCAGCCAGATCTTCGGCGAAATGATCGGCGTCTTCATCGTCCATGCGTGGCAGCGCCATGGCACGCCGACGGACGTCCGCCTCGTCGAGATCGGCCCCGGCCGCGGCACCATGATATCAGACATGTTGCGCGTCATCTCCCGCATCGCTCCACCGCTTTTCGACGCCATGACCGTGCATCTCGTCGAAACCAGCGAGCGGCTGCGCGACGTCCAGAGCCAGACGCTCGAACCCCACGGCGAGAAGATCACTTGGCATAATGGCTTCGACGAAGTACCGCCCGGCTTCACGCTGATTGCCGCCAACGAACTCTTCGACGCCATCCCGATCCGCCAGTTCGTTCGCATGCCGACGGGTTTTCGCGAGCGCATGGTCGGCATCGACGCCAATGGCGAGCTGACTTTCGCCGCCGGCGTCGCCGGCATCGATCCCGCGCTTCTTCCCGAACCGGTGCAGAGCGTGCCGGTCGGCACCCTCTTCGAGATCTCGCCTGCCCGCCAGGCGGTGATGATGGCGATCTGCGAGCGGCTGCGCGCCTTCGGCGGCACGGCGCTTACGATCGACTACGGCCATCTCGTCACCGGCTTCGGCGATACGCTGCAGGCCGTGCGCATGCATGAATTCGACCCGCCGCTCGCGCATCCAGGCGAAGCCGATCTGACGAGCCATGTCGACTTCCAGCAACTCGCCGAAACAGCGCTTGCGGCTGGCCTCTATCTGAACGGCGCCCTGCACCAAGGTGATTTTCTGACCGGCCTCGGCATCCTCGAGCGCGCAACCGCTCTCGGCCGTGATCGCGAGCCGCACACCCAGCAGGTCATCCAGGCGGCGGTCGAAAGGCTTGCCGGCGCCGGTGAAGGCCGGATGGGCGAACTCTTCAAGGTGATGGCGGTCTCTTATCCCGCCATCGATCTCATGCCCTTTCGTCCGGTGGATTGACAGGGCGCACGCGGCTGGTTCAACATCCGCCCGAAACAAGAACTTGAAGCGCGCCGCATATGCGATGCGCTTGGGATAACAACAAACCCCTCGAAAACCCCGGAATCACAGATGCAGGACGCGGCCTCTCCCGCACCGATCGAAAGCGCGCTGCTGAACGAAGCGGCGGGCGCCACGATCCGGCACGGTTATTTCACTCGGACCGGCGGCGTTTCCGAAGGGCTGTATCGTGGCCTTAACGTCGGCCTCGGCTCCGGCGACGAACGCGACAAGGTCTTGGAAAACCGCCGTCGCGTCGCCGCCTGGTTCGGCTTGCCGGTCGAGCGGCTGGCAACCGTGCATCAGGTCCATTCCCCCGATGTCGTGACTATTGGCGCCGATTACGACGGCGCCCGCCCCGACGCGGATGCGATGGTAACGCGCACCCCTGGCATTGCGCTTGGCGTGCTCGCCGCCGATTGCGGACCCATCCTGTTTGCCGACCCGGACAATCGCGTCATCGGTGCCGCCCACGCCGGCTGGAAGGGCGCGTTGACGGGCGTGCTCGAAAATACCGTCGCTGCCATGGAGGCGCTGGGTGCTGACCGCGCCAGCATCGTCGCCTGCCTTGGCCCCTCGATCAGCCAGACAAGCTATGAGGTCGGTCCCGAATTCGTCGAGCGTTTCGTCGCCGAAAACCCGGACGACGAGCGCTTTTTCGTGCCTTCCACAACGCCTGGCCGCGCCATGTTCGACCTGCCGGCACTGACCGTCGACCGGCTGACGAAAGCCGGCGTGCGTGCCGAAAGCCTCGGCCTCTGCACTTATCCGGACAACGAGCGCTTCTTTTCCTACCGCAGGACGACACATCGCAAGGAGCCGGATTACGGCCGCCAGATTTCCGCGATATCAATCAGGGAGACTTGAGCAGAATGGCACTGCATTTCGAAAAGGCCGAATTCGCAAGCCGGCTTGCGCGCCTCACCGAGAAGATGAAGGAAGAAAAGCTCGACGCCTTGCTGCTCTTCGCCCAGGAAAGCATGTACTGGCTGACCGGCTACGACACCTTCGGCTATTGCTTCTTCCAGACGCTGGTCGTCAAGAGCGACGGCACCATGGCGCTGATCACCCGCTCGGCTGATCTTCGCCAGGCCAGGCATACCTCGATCCTCGAGGACATCCATATCTGGGTCGACCGGGTCAATGCCGACCCGACGCTCGACCTGAAGAACCTGCTGGTTGAGATGGACCTGCTCGGCGCCCGCATCGGCATCGAATATGATACCCACGGCATGACCGGCCGCGTCGCCCGGCTGCTCGACGCGCAATTGACCACCTTCGGCCAGATCGTCGACGCCTCCTACCTCGTCAGCCGGCTGCGCCTGATCAAGAGCCCGACGGAGGTCGCCTATGTCGAGCGCGCCGCCGCTCTCGCCGACGATGCGCTCGATGCCGCGATCCGGTTGACAAAGCCCGGCGCCGACGAGGCGGATATCCTCGCTGCCATGCAGGGTGCGATCTTTTCCGGCGGCGGCGACTATCCCGCCAACGAGTTTATCATCGGCTCCGGCGCCGACGCGCTGCTCTGCCGCTACAAGGCCGGCCGCCGCAAGCTCGACGCCAACGACCAGTTGACGCTCGAATGGGCTGGCGCCTATGCGCATTACCATGCCGCCATGATGCGCACGATCGTCATCGGCGAGCCGACGCATCGCCACCGCGAGCTTTACAACGCCTGCCGCGAAACCATCGAGGCGATCGAAACCGTGCTGAAGCCCGGCCAGACCTTTGGCGATGTCTTCGACATGCATGCCAGGATCATCGACGAGCGCGGCCTGGCTCGCCACCGGCTGAATGCCTGCGGTTATTCGCTCGGCGCCCGCTTCTCGCCCTCCTGGATGGAGCATCAGATGTTCCATGTCGGCAATCCGCAGCCGATCGAGCCGAACATGTCGCTCTTCGTGCACATGATCATCGCCGACTCAGATACGGGCACGGCGATGACGCTCGGCCAGACCTATCTGACGACAGCGGATGCGCCGCGCGCGCTATCCCGCCATCCGCTCGATTTCATCGGGCTCTGACCGGTGAGAATCCGGAATTGACAGACGACCGTCCCCACCCGCATAAATTCGGGTGGGGCTGATTGCGATTGCGGGAAGGACGGACCAAGGGATGACGCGAGCTGCGATTGTGCCCACGCTCCTGTTCGTCATGGCTCTATTGACAGCCTGCAACACGACCGATGCGCTTACGCCGCAGGTCGATATCGGCAATTCCTCCGGGGACGCCCCGTCGAGCCCGGTGACGCAGAGCGAAGCCGAGAGTTTGGCAGGCACCCGCCAGCCGCGTTTCTCGGGAAGCTCGCAGCAGGGCGGCTACCATCCAGCCTATGATCAGTCGCAGCGGGCCTATCGGCCCGGCACCGGCACGGCGCCGACGACGATGCAGGAACAGGCAGACGCCCTGTCGAGAAGCGGCTCCTCACCGGCCGCCTCTGCCCCGATCGACGGACAATCGCTGCCCCCGTCGGCGGCCAGTGGTGAGCTTGCCGCACAGCCGGCTCCGCCGGCCGAGGCGCAACAGCCGCAGCAGACCGCCGCTCTCCCCCCCAATTCCTCCACCGCCCGCGGCAATACCGTACGCTTCCTGCCGATCATCGGCGCGCCGGTGCAGGCCGTGACACCACTCTCGCGCCAGCTCGGCGCCGAGGCGCGCTCGCATGGCCTTTCCATCAAGAGCTCGACCGATGGGAGCAGCGATTACATCCTCAAAGGCTATCTCTCCGCCTTCAGCGATGCCGGCAAGGTTACCGTGGTCTATGTCTGGGACGTTCTCGACAGCGGCGGCGCCCGCCTGCACCGCATCCAGGGCCAGGAAAGCGTGCCGACGGCCGCGGCCGATCCCTGGGCGGGTGTTCCAGCCTCGGTGATGCAGCAAATCGGCTCAAAAACCATCGCGGAATTCTCCTCCTGGCGGCAGACAAAGGGCGGTTAGTCACAAACTTTTTGCAAATATGGAAGCCTGTGGCGCCTTTGCCCTTGCATTCACGGGGAAGCTGACTAAAAAGCGCGGCTATCAGCGCGTAACAGGCGGACCAAAATGAAGGTTTTCGCAGGCAATTCGAACCGGCAACTCGCCGAAGCGATCTGCAACTATCTCAATGTTCCCTTGGGGAAAGCCAGTGTCCGGAGGTTTGCCGATCAGGAAATCTTCGTGGAAATCCAGGAAAATGTGCGCGGCGAGGACGTTTTCCTCGTACAGCCCACCGCCTTTCCTGCCAACGACCACCTGATGGAACTGCTGATCATGATCGACGCGATGCGTCGTTCATCGGCCCGCCGCATCACCGCCGTCCTACCCTATTTCGGCTATGCCCGTCAGGACCGTCGTGCTTCAGGCCGCACACCGATCTCCGCCAAGCTGGTTGCAAACCTCATTACCGAAGCCGGCGCCGACCGTGTCATGACGCTCGATCTCCATGCCGGGCAGATCCAGGGCTTCTTCGATATCCCGACCGACAATCTCTTCGCCATGCCCGTGCTGACGCGCGACATCAAGAGCCATTATGACCTCAGCAACGTCGTGGTCGTCTCGCCTGACGTCGGTGGTGTGGTTCGCGCCCGCGCGCTGGCCAAGCGGCTGGACTGTCTTCTGGCCATCGTCGACAAGCGTCGCGAGCGGCCGGGTGAATCCGAAGTCATGAACATCATCGGTGACATCACCGGCAAAGATTGTCTGCTGATCGACGACATTGTCGATTCCGGCGGCACGCTCTGCAACGCGGCCGACGCGATGTTGGCCAAGGGCGCATCCAGTGTCACCGCCTATATCACCCACGGCGTTCTCTCGGGCGGCGCAGTCACCCGCGTCACTTCCTCGAAGCTTCGCGAACTCGTCATCACGGATTCGATCCAGCCGACCACGGCGGTTCTCTCGGCGCACAATATCCGCATCGTGACCACGGCCCCTCTGATCGGCGAAGCCATCAGCCGAACGGCTCAGGAAGAGTCCGTCTCTAGCCTGTTCGATTAAAAAGAGCCGGCATTCGACCGGCTCTTTCAATTTCTGCATCAGATGGACCAAGCTATTACCGGGCATTTCTCCAAGCCGCATGAATTGCTGGCCCGTTGATTGTCGCCGAGCCGCGTTCGGTGACAACGAAAGCCCAGAATAAACCGCCGTTGCGATCGTTGGGCACAAAAAAGCCGGCACAAGGCCGGCTTCCTTTCATTTCTGATCCCAATTGATAAGGCTCAAGGCTGCTGCGGCGGCGCAGGTACCGTGTCCTGACCCTGATCCGGTTCCTGCTCCTGGTCTGGCTCCAGCCCCTGATCTTGATTTTGATCCGGACCATCCGGCCCCTTGACCACCTGGCCGTTGACGGCGATCGCGCCGTCGCGGCCGACGCTGATGTCCCAGCGCGAACGACCATCTGCATCGGTCTTCGCGAAACCCTTCACCATCATGATGCCGAAGGAGACCTGGTTGAGATCGGGATCCGTCTTGGCAAGCTCCTGAACCGCGGCAATCGTCTTGTCGAGATCACGGGCAAGGATCGTCGCCTCCATGGAATAGTCCTTTTCGGTGTCGACCCGCCCCTCGATCTTGCCGGTCATATCGAGGTCGTAGACGTCGGATTTGGCGCTGACCTTCGGAAACTCGACGGCGAGCCGGCCGTCGCGGAAGAGCTTCTTGCTCATCTCCTCGCCGCTCGTCTCCGGCGCCTTGTCATTGAAATCCATCGCCATGAGGGCTTCGCCGAAGGTGGCGAAATCCAGATTCGGCATGGCGAGTTGCAGCTCGAAGCTGGTCGGCATGAAAGGCGAATAGCTTGGCGGCATCAGCGGGCTGTCGAGGCTGATGTCCTGCGCATTGATGCCGAAGCCGAAACGCATGGCGTCGCTCGGCCCATCGATGGCCAGGTTGTAACCGAACGCCTTGACGCCGCCATTGCCCATCTGGCTGCTGATGGTCAGATTATTGACCCCGATCGTCTCGCTGAACGAGGCAAGAATCGGGAAGGCTTCCTTCAGCATTCCCTTAATCTTGCCGCTATTCTCCGGGCCTAGTTCCTTCTCCTCGAGATGGTCGAGAACGAAAAGGACGATCTCGCGGATTTGTTTGGCCGGCAGGCCGTTCACCTTCGCATCGAAATCGATCGAATCGGCACGGATTTCGACAGGCGGCATTTGCAGGCCGGAAACCTGCTCGACGAAAGTCGACATCGAGCCGCTGCCCGCAAAATCGATACGCCCGTTGCCGCCTGCGCTGTCCGTCGAACTCAGCTTTTGGTCGATCGCGGCGATGCTGGCATGGACTTCCTCGGTGTCGGACTTGCTGGTGACCTTGATGTCCTTGCCGGTGAAGGTGCCGGAGCGCAGATAGCTGATCGCCGGGTCGAAGACGCCGGTATAGACAAGCGAAGCGATGGAGTAGGAAAAATCCGTCGGCTTCTGGTCGGGGCCATTGAAATGGCCGGAAACGTTGAGGTTGTTGTCACCCTCGATGTTCCAGAGCCCGCTATCGAGCGGCGTGGCGAACATCGAGAACGGCGTCAGCCCGTTGATCGCGAATGTCGCCGGATCGGCTTTGGCAAGCAGCTTCGCCAGATCGTAAATGATCTCGTATCGCGCCCCCGCCGGATTGACGGTGATCAGGCCGCTCTTGGCCAGATCCTCGGGAAGCAGCTTCGTCAGCGTGTCCTTGACCGCATTGGCGCCATCCTGATTGATCTCGACACCCTGGGCCGTGGTGACAAGGCAAAGTGCCAGCAAGCTCGTTGCCGTGACAAGTTTGAGACGCATAGTCAGATTTCTCCTCAGCCGCTTTTTTGAATGCGGGCCATCCAAAGATGCGAAGCGCGCCGATGTCAACCTCAGCTGCGGCAGAGAATGGCAATTTGCCGCTCACGCGGCCGCGGATTTTTTCACGGCCGGCGCAAGAACCGTTTCCTGCTGTGCGGCCGGCACCTCGCCGTTGACGATCGCCTCGATGCCCGAGCGCGGTCCCGGCTTACCGAAGAGGAAGCCCTGCACCTGCAGGCAGCCTTCCCGTCGCAGGAAGTCGATATGGTCTTCGTTTTCGACGCCTTCAGCAAGCACCGGTATGTCGAGGCTTGCTGCAAGAATAAGCGTCGAACGCACGATTGCCGCAGACTGCTTGTTGGTGACGACGCCGTCGACGAAGGCGCGGTCGATCTTGATCTTGTCGAACGGGAAGCTCTGCAGTGTCGACAGTGACGAATAACCGGTGCCGTAATCGTCCATCGCCACCTTGACGCCGAGCGCCTTCAGCCGGCGGATGGCCTGAAGCGCATGTTGATGATCGGCGATGATGCCGGATTCGGTGATCTCGATCTCGAGTCGCGCCGCCGGCAGGCCGGTCTCAAGCAGGATCTGATGCACGATCTGCGGTAGGCGGTTGTCGCCGAGCTGCTGCGGCGCGACGTTGACGGCGATGCGTAACGGGTTCTTCCATGTCGCCGCTTCCGCGCAAGCGGCCCGCAGCACCCATTCACCAAGCTCAATGATAAAGCCGGTCTTCTCCGCGATCGGAATGAATTCGACGGGTGAGATGTAGCCGCGCACAGGATGTCTCCAGCGCAGGAGCACTTCCAGGCCAACGATGTCGCGCGTCACCGTGTCATTCTGCTGCTGGTAGAACAGCTCGAATTCGCCGCGCGCCAATCCCTCCCGCATCTCGCTCGCCAACGCGTTGCGTTCGCGCGCTGCCTGATCCATCGAGGGCTCGTAGAAGCATATGCTGTTGGTCGCTGTCGATTTTGCCCGATACATGGCGATATCGGCCTGTGACAGCAGGTCGTCCAAAGTGTCCGCCTGTCCGGGATAGGTGGAGATACCGATACTGGAGCCGACGGTCAGCGCATGGCCGTTCCATTCGATCGGCCGGGCGATCTCGTCGAGCATGCGTTGTGCCAGTCCCTTGGCGTCCGAACGGACGAAATAATCGCACATGACGGCGACGAACTCGTCGCCGCCGACCCGCGCCACGAACTGGCCGTTCAGCATGATCTTGGACAGCCGTTCGGCGACGGCGCGCAGCACGGCATCGCCGGCGGCGTGGCCGTGAACGTCGTTGATTTCCTTGAAACGGTCGAGGTCGAAGGAGAGCACGGCAATATTGGCCGTCATGTCCTTCGGCTTGTTGACCAGCGCCGACAGATGCTCGTTGAAGGCGGCGCGATTGGCAAGATTGGTCAGCGGGTCATGCAGCGACAGATGGCGATAACGCTCGACGGCTGCCTGCGTCGACTGCATGTCGATAATATAGGTGGAGGCGCCCAGCACCAGGATGATGATCATGACGGCGCTGACGAGACCGGTCATGATGCCGTCCGAGATGATCTCGGTGGGTGCCGCAACAGTGGCATCCGGCAGGATCGTCAGCCCCGCCATGCCGGTGAAATGCGTGAGCACGATCGCAAGGATCAGCGAAAGGGCAGCCCCGTGGCGGCAGAAACGCGTGATCGGCCGACAGACGCGATTGGTGGCGACTGCGCCGAACAAGCCGGCGAAGACCAGCGAGGCGACGACATAAGAGGTCTGCCATTCGAGACGACCCTCGATCTCGTAACCGGCGATCCCGACATAGTGCATTACCGCGATGCCGAGGCCGACGATAACGCCGCCTGCCTCGATAAGCGGGCTCTTCTGCGCGATTGACGCGATGGTAAAGCCGGTCATCGTCGTCGCGACGGCGGCAAACAGCGACAGCAGCGTCAACGTCGGCTCATAGCCGTTCGCCACCGGCGTCTGGTAACCGAGCATGGCGATGAAATGCGTCGTCCAGATGGTCGAGCCGCCAACAAAACCAGAGAGAAACAACCAGTTGGTTTTCTGCAACCCCTGCGATCGGCGCACCCGGGTGAAGAGGCGCATCGACAGCATCGATCCGAGCACACAAATAACGGTGGCGAAGATCAGATGCGGAAGGCTGTGTTCGACGGTGATGCAGGAAAGGACACGCAACATGAGAGGCAACCGGCAAATTGAGACGGCCCTGCTTATATTGGCCGGCAAACGCAGGATCTATTAATCGCCGCCGATTTCGTTTTCGATGGTTAAACCTTGGCGAAAGCGTGTATATGGGCGAAAAACAACCCAAATCCGCAACTTGCGTTTCCGATCGACTTATAATATAGGCCACCGGTCCGTGTAGACACCCTTGGAGGCAACGCGGATGAGGTCGGGTCATACCGCCTCCGGTTCGTCGGAACAAGGCTTTTGCCCGCCGCCGAACTCTCCAAATAACCTCGAAAGGAATAGCCATGAGCCAGGAAACTTACGAGCTCAAGGCCGAGGCGCGCGAACGGGTTGGTAAGGGGTCCGCCCGTGAACTTCGCCGCAACGGTTTGATTCCCGCTGTCATCTATGGTGACAAGCAGGCCCCCATTGCCATCGCTCTCAACACCAATGAGGTGACGAAGCGCATTCACGCCGGTGGTTTCATGACCACCGTGGCGACGATCGACGTCGACGGCAAGAAGCACAAGGTTCTGCCGAAGGACTACCAGCTCGATCCGGTCCGTGACTTCACCATGCATGTCGATTTCCTGCGCGTCTCCGGCAACACCCAGGTGACCGTCGAAATCCCCGTGCACTTCATCAACGAAGAGAAGTCCCCGGGCCTCAAGGTCGGCGGTGTTCTGAACATCGTTCGCCATGAAGTCGAAGTTCATTGCCCGGCCGATGCAATCCCTGAGTTCTTCAACATCGACCTCAGCGGCAAGAAGATCGGTGACAGCATCCATATCGCGGAAGTCACCCTGCCGAAGGGTGTCACTCCTGTGATCGACCGCGACTTCACGATCGCGACCATCATTGCCCCGGCTGGCGGCATTGACGAGAGTGCTGCGGAAGGTGGAGCCGAAGCCTGATCGCGTCGACCAATTTGTAAAGCATATGGCCCGCTTTCCCCTGGAAAGCGGGCTTTTCATTGTCCGGAAACGCCCCGTTTCAGCAACATTTAACAAATTCGTGAAAGCATGTTTCGTCAGCTGCGAAGAAGCCCGCCTCAACGCGCGACAGCAAATATGGCCGGCCTGGGGGAGTAGACGGAACCATGAACAATTCCGTTGAGAACAGATTTTTTGCGATAGTTTGCGGAGCGCTGCTCGTCTTTGTCGCTCCCCTCTTTGTTCTCTTCCTATTTCTTTCCTCGGAACGGGCCGACAAGGAAATACGCGACCATATCTCCGTTCTTCTTGTCGCCAATGCCCAGGCGCTGGCCAAACCGCTGTGGGATCTCGATGAGGAGAGCGTCACCCAGATCAGCGCGACGGTCGTTTCCCAGGGCGCCATCGTCAAGGTCGAAGTGCGTGACCAGTCAGGCCAACTCGACGTCAGCCAGTCCACCATTCCGCGCTCCTTCGACGGCAAGCTCGTGCAGGTGTCGCGCGCCATCATCTACAACACCGTCGACGGTCCGAAGAACCTCGGCAGCATCAGCGTCTATTATCCTGCGCTCGGCCTGTTTTCCGGCCTGAAGCAGGAAGAGGTTGTCTTCATCTCGATCTTCATCTTCGCGGTGCTGACCGTTTTCGGCACGGCGCTGATCGGCAACCGCTTCTTCGTCATCCAGCCGTTGATGCGGCTGACGGCGGCGATCGAGGCCACCCGCCAGCTGGGCTCCCGCCACCATGTCGACTGGCAGTCGAACGACGAGATGGGGCGGCTTGCCCATAGCTTCAACGAGATGCAGACCAAGCTCGAAAGCGAGGAAAAGGAGCTGAAGCTTGCCCACCGCCGCGCCACCGACATCTACAATCTGACGCCCGCCATGCTCTTCTCGCTCGACGAGGAAGACCGCATCACCGCCGTCAGCGATTATTGGCTGCTTGCCACGGGTTACAACCGCGCCGCCATCATCGGCCGCAACTTCGCCGATCTCGTCACTCCCCCGACCCGCGACAAATTCGTCAAGCGCCGCCAGGGCGAAAGCGGCATGACCGTCACCGTCAAGTTCATCTGCCTGGATGGCCGCACCATGGACGTCCTTATTATGGAATCGGAGGCGGGCGCTGGCGCTCAAGACCGCCTCTCGCTATCGGTCATGGCCGATGTGACCGAACTCAAGGCCTCCGAGGACCGCAACCACCGCCAGGCAATCACCGATCACCTGACCGGTCTTCTCAATCGCCAGGGCTTCGAAGCCGTACTCGACAACAAGATCGCCGCCGCCGACGCTGCCGGCCACGAACTCGCCTGCCTCTTCGTCGATCTCGACCGCTTCAAGTGGATCAACGACAATATGGGCCACGCCGCCGGCGACATGGCGCTGATCGAGCTCGTCGAGCGCCTGAAGACCCATCTTGCCCCCTCCGACGAGGCCGCCCGTCTCGGCGGCGACGAATTTGCCATCCTGCTGCCGGCGAAGGACGCCGAAAAACGCGCCAAGGTGATGTGCGAGCAGATTGCCTCGATCTTCGAAACGCCGTTCGCCCCCGACATGCATCTGAGCGCTTCCGTCGGCATCGCCATCTATCCGCATCATGCCGCAACCGCGGCCGAACTGCTCCAGAAATCCGACATGGCGATGTATGCCAAGAAACG
This sequence comes from Rhizobium sp. SRDI943, assembly GCF_057653695.1. Taxonomy (NCBI): domain Bacteria; kingdom Pseudomonadati; phylum Pseudomonadota; class Alphaproteobacteria; order Hyphomicrobiales; family Rhizobiaceae; genus Rhizobium; species Rhizobium sp. SRDI943. Next base: position 3,059,999 of record NZ_CM172787.1, read on the forward strand.
CGACGGCAAGAACGGCGCGCAGCTCTTCGACAATGCCATGCTCGACCGTGCCCGCAGCCGCGCCGAAATCGAGGCCAATATCGAAGCCGGCCTCGTCGACAACTGGTTCGAAGCCTTTCTGCAGCCGATCGTTACCCTGAACGGCCGAGGCATTGCCGGTTTCGAGGCGCTGATGCGCCTCAACCATCCGCAGAAGGGCTTGATGCCGCCGGCCGAGATCATCAGCGTCGCCGAGGAAACGGCAAAGATCGTCCGCGTCGGCAACGTCATCATGGAAAAGGCGATCGCCAACCTCGCGGAGATTTCCCGCATATCAGGCATGCAGGATACCTATCTCGCCATCAACTTCTCGCCGTTGCAGTTCGAGCCGGCGCTGCCGGCCCGTCTTGCCGCCATCGTCGGTCGCCACGGCATCCGCCCCGAGCGCATCGTCGTCGAGATCACCGAAGCCGTGCTGATGCACGACAACCCGCAGATCCGCATGATCGTCACGGAGCTTCGTCGCTTCGGTTGCCGCATCGCGCTTGACGATTTCGGCACCGGCTATTCGTCGCTGAGCTACCTCAACCGCTTCCCCGTCGACATCATCAAGATCGACCAGTCCTTCACCCGCGCGATCAACGACGGCGACGACGACGTGCGCCAGAAGAGCCGCATGCTGATCGAAGGCATCACCACGCTTTCCCACAAGATGAACTGCACCGTCATTGCCGAGGGCATCGAGACCGAAGAGGAATGCCGCACGCTCCACCAGATGGGGCTTGACTATGGTCAGGGCTATCTCTTCCATCATCCACAGCACGCAGCCACGCTGATCGAGCAACTGATGGCCTTGCAGTCGGCCGTCGCACGCGCCTCGTAAACGAAGAACCAAGGAGATAATACGGATGAAAAAGCTCCTGCTTCTCGCATGCCTGGCGCTGCCCTGCACCGCCCATGCGCAAACGGTGACGTTCACGACCGAGGACTATGCCCCTTTCAACTATCGCGAAGGCAAGGAGATCAAAGGCGCGACCGTCGAGCAAGTCGAAAAGGTGATGGCCGCGATCGGCGTCGATTACACGATCGAGATCATGCCCTGGGCGCGCGCTTTTAGCCTTGCCCGCACGGCGCCGATGACCTGTGTCTTCGCGACCGCCCACAATGGCGCACGCGACCCGTTGTTCAAATGGGTCGAGCCGCTGCTCATCGACCGCAACATCCTGATCACCCGCAAGGGCTCGGGCGTCACCGCCGACAATCTGGACAAGGCGAAGAAATATACGGTCGGCACGCAGCGCGAGGATTACACCGAGACGATCCTGAAAGAGAAAGGCTTCACCAAGCTCGATGTCGCCAGCGACTTCAACGCGACGCTGCGCAAACTGCTTGGCGGGCGCATCGACATGATGCCGATCTCCGAACTCTATTTCGAGAAGCTGCGGGTCGACCAGCCGGTGGAGATAGTGACCGTGCTCTCCTCCCAGCCGATGGGCATCGCCTGCGAGAAGAACTTTCCAGACGATCTGCTCACCAGGATGCAGGCTGCCCTCGACAAGCTGATCGCCGATGGCGACCAGAAGCAGATCTTCCTGAAATACGGCATGAACCTGTCGGAATGACCCTGGCGACAACTGCCCTTTCCGCTTGACTTTGCTTTCATTTCGCGGTGGTGAACGGCGGTAAGTTCTAAAGCGCGTCGGGATCTTTCAGATTCGCTTATCGCGCCTTAGGTCTTTGTTTTTACGCATGTCGTTGTCGCAAAACCGCTGCACACTTTTGCACGACATGCTTTAGCGAGGAAAGACAGGCCATGCTGATCATCGCGGGTCTCGGCAATCCCGGCGGCAAATACGCCGGCAACCGCCACAATATCGGCTTCATGGCCGTCGACGCCATCCATCGGCGCCACGGCTTCTCGCCCTGGTCGAAGAAGTTCCGGGCCGAGATCGCCGAGGGCGAGGTCGCCGACGAGAAGGTGCTGCTGATCAAGCCGCAAACCTTCATGAACCTCTCCGGTGAGTCCGTCGGCGAGGCGATGCGCTTCTATAAGCTCCAGCCCGCCGATCTCGTCGCCATCTACGACGAGCTCGACCTTCCCCAGGGCAAGGCGCGGCTGAAGACCGGCGGCGGCCATAACGGCCACAATGGCATCAAGTCACTCGATACGCATTGCGGCAGGGAATACCGGCGGCTGCGCCTCGGCATCGGCCATCCCGGCATCAAGGAAATGGTGCAGAACCATGTGCTCGGCGATTTCGCCAAGGCCGACAAGGCCTGGCTGGAGCCGCTTCTCGACACGCTCGCCGACAATGCCGACATGCTGGTGCGAAACGAGGATTCGCAGCTGATGAACAAGATCGCGCTGGCGCTCGGCGGCAAGGCCGAGGAGGACAAACCGGCGAAGGAAAAGAAGGATGCCGAGAAGAAGCCAGGCGGCCAGTCGCATATCCATCAGGCCCGCAACCACAATCAGCCGAAGCTGCCGGCCTCCGGTCCGATGGCCGACATGTTGAAGAAGATGTTCGGCAAAAAGGGGGAATGAGACCGGTGCCGCACCAGGATTTCGCCATCCGTCCCGCCGCCGCCGGCGACCTTCCCGGACTGACCATCCTCTACCAGCACTTGAACCAGACCGATCCGGTTCTCGACAGGGCCCTGGCTGAGGAGCGCTTCTCCACCATCCTCGCCCAGCCCGGCATGACCGTTTTCATCGGCTTTGCCGGCGACCTCGCCGTTGCAACCGCCACCCTGATCGTCGTGCCGAACATGACGCGCAACGGCGCCTCCTATGCGCTGATTGAAAACGTCGTCACCCACGCCGATCACCGCCAGCGCGGTTATGCCGGCGCCGTCATCGGCCATGCAGTGACGCAGGCTTGGAAGGCCGGCTGCTACAAGGTGATGCTGCTCACCGGCTCGAAGAGCCCGGCGACGCTGCGCTTCTACGAGAATTGCGGCTTCGTTCAGGACAAGACCGGCTATCAGATCCGCCGGCCCTGAACCCGAAATGCCTATTCCTCCGGCTCCGTGGTGAACATCAGCGGATAGCCCATGCCCTTGGCAAGGTCGATGCCCTCCTTGGCCTTGGTCTCCGCGATGTCCTTGGCGCAGACCACGACCACGCATGAACCGAGCTTGTGCGCCGTCATCATCACCCGGTAGCCGGTCTCCTCGCTCATGCGGAAGACGGCCTTCAGGATCATGATCACCAATTCGCGCGGCGTATAATCGTCATTGACGAGAATGACCTTGTAGAGCTTCGGCTTGTCCAGCTTGAGCTTCACTTTGGCCTTCGGTTTCAGGGCGATGTCATTGTCACTCATCGGAAAAACCCACCCGTTGATGACATGGGGTTAGTAATCTTCAAAACCAGCTAATCATTGTCGATGACGAATTTTCGACGGTCGGCTGGCGCGGCTCCCGGCCTCAAACAGGCAGGGGCTGGTCGCCGGCTTCGATACTGAAAAGGTCAACTGCGTCTATACGAGCAGCGACCGGGATTCTGATGAAATCAGCAATACGTCAAAATCTCCATCGCTTTCAAGAATAGGCCAGCACCGATCCATCGGCAAGTGAGCGACGCTAAAAGCTCTCTAAGACTTGACCATATTGCTCCTTTATCCCATAGGCACCAGCAAGGAATTCAAGAACAGCAGGTTTTAGCCATGGGCTTCAAATGCGGTATCGTCGGGCTGCCGAATGTCGGCAAATCGACACTCTTCAACGCGCTCACCAAGACGGCGGCGGCACAGGCGGCGAATTATCCCTTCTGCACCATCGAGCCGAACACCGGCGAAGTCGCCGTTCCCGATCCGCGCATGCGCAAGCTTGCCGACATCGCCAAGTCCAAGGAACTGATCCCGACCCGCATCTCCTTCGTCGACATTGCCGGCCTGGTGCGCGGCGCCTCGAAGGGTGAAGGCCTCGGCAACCAGTTCCTCGCCAATATCCGCGAAGTCGACGCCATCGTCCATGTGCTACGCTGCTTCGAAGACAGCGACATCACGCATGTCGAGGGCCGCATCAACCCGGTCGCCGATGCCGAGACGATCGAGACCGAGCTGATGCTTGCCGACCTCGAAAGCCTGGAGCGCCGCACCGAGCAGACGCGCAAGCGCGCCACCGGCAAAGACAAGGAATCGGTGGCGATGCTGCCGATCATGGATGCCTCGCTGAAGCTGCTCAACGAAGGCAAGCCGGTTCGTACGCTGCTGTCGACGCTCGATGCGGAAGAAATCGTCATCCTCAAGAGCCTCAATCTTCTGACCTCGCATCCGGTGCTCTACGTCTGCAACGTCGCCGAAGCCGATGCCTCGACCGGCAACGAATTCACCGAGGCTGTTGCCGTCATGGCGAAGGAACAGGGTGCCGAAACCGTCGTCATCTCGGCGGCGATCGAATCGGAGGTTGCCCAGCTTCCCGAAGAGGAAGCCAAGGAATTCCTCTCCGCCCTCGACCTTGACGAGGCCGGCCTCGACCGGCTGATCCGTGCCGGCTACAAGCTGCTCCACCTCATCACCTATTTCACTGTCGGCCCGAAGGAAACGCGCGCCTGGACGATCGAGCGCGGCACCAAGGCGCCACAGGCCGCCGGCGTCATCCATTCGGATTTCGAGCGTGGCTTCATCCGCGCAAACACCATCGCCTATGACGACTACATCAAATACAATGGCGAAGTCGGCGCCAAGGATGCCGGCAAGGCGCGCGACGAAGGCAAGGAATACGTCGTCCAAGACGGCGACGTCATCCATTTCCGCTTCAACACCTGATCGTAGACCGCTGCTGTCTCGACCAATGCATCTCGCCCAAACTGCACGGCGGTTTGGGCGAAATCATAAGGTCTACGATACCGCCCCCGCGACGGCAGGCGGCAATCTCTGCGAGATTACCAGCGGCAGCGCCCGCAGCACGATACGGCGCAGCGGCATCCAGCCTGTTCCGATGATGAGCACGATCGCTCCAACGACGATCAGCGTCGTGAAGATATAGGTATCAACAGTCGCGCTCCCTTGGCGGAAAATGCCGTAGATCGCAAAACCGAGCGACAGCAGGCCTGACGTGACGAAGGCGCGCCGGTCGATGACAAGGCCGATCAGCATCAACACCGCCACGCTGATGACAATGATGGGCGTCTTGATCGACACGGCCTGGGCAACATCCAGCAAATTGCCGTCGAACGACATCAGCAGCCTTACGCTGAAGAGCAGTGCCGGTGCCGCACCCAGATGAAGCCAGAAGGCGATATCGGAGCGTATCGTCCGGCGCAACCGGTCGCCGAGGTCGAAATAGAGCGCCGTTGCAAACAGCCCGAGCGCGCAAACGAGGAAGACCACCGCGAACAGGAGGGGATGGTTGGAGAAGAATTGCGGATCGCCGCTCGCCCATTGCATGAGGCGCAATAGCAAGGTGAACACCAGTGCAAGGGCCGAGGTGATGCAGAGCGCCAGCGACAGCGGCACGCGGTACCGGGCATAATAGAGGCCGAGAACGATCGGGAAGCCGGCGACGAACTGCGTCGCCTCCGCCCCGATATCATTGAAGGCTGATATTCCCGGTTTGAAGAAGAAGGACATCAGCAGGAATGTCCAACAGAACAGCGCGATCGTCAGGCTGACGGCCGGCAGGGCAAGCCGCTGGCGGCGCACCAGGATTTCCGAAAGCACGATGATCGCAGGCAGCACGGCATAAAGTGCGGCAAGCCCCCAGAGGCCGCCGAGCGCCACCACGACGCCGATGGTGATCAGCACGTCGTGGAAGCCGCGCACGAAGCTTGGCGTCTCTGTATCCGACCAGGCCTGCCCCTCCGCCGCCATTGCCGGCTGTGCCTCAGCGACGCCGCCCCCGACGACGGCGACCCCGCGCTCCATCAGGAACGGCAAAAGCCGCCCGCCCGCCTCCGGCGAAATCAGCTCCTGGCGCACGGCCTCGTCGAGTATCGACCTTAGTTCAGTCATGCCGGTTTATCTCCCCGGAATCATTGAGCCCGCGCGGATGCTATTGTAAGCATTGTGCGCTGCATATGGCGGGAGGAACGAATGTCGGCAGAAAAGCTTTCCTTCGAGGATTTCCAGCCCGACCGCCGCTTCGCGCTTGGCCCGAAGCTGGTGACCGCCGAGGAAATCATTGAGTTCGCAAGCGAATTCGACCCGCAACCGATGCATATCGATGAGGCTGCCGGCCGCGCCAGCATTCTCGGCGGCCTTGCCGCTTCCGGATGGCATACCTCTTCTATGTTCATGCGCATGATGGCCGACAGTTATGTGCTGCATTCGCTCTGCGAAGGTGCGCCGGGCGTCGATCTGATGGAATGGCGAAAGCCGGTGCTTGCCGGCGACACGCTATCTGGCCATTCGACCGTGCTTGAAGCCCGGCCGATGCGCTCGCGCCCTGGCATCGGCATCGTCAAGTTTCGCCACGAGGTAGAAAACCAGCGCGGCGAACTCGTCTGCGTCTCGGAGAATTCAGTCATGTTCGGCATGCGTGCCCGGCCCGCGGATATCGGCATAAGCCCGGAGACATCAGCATGAGGATGTCCGAGCTTTACGCGGTTGGCGAGAAGGCCGAGATCGGCAAGTACACTTTTACCGAGGAAAACATCATCCGTTTCGCGACGCGCTACGATCCGCAGCGTTTCCACGTCGACAAAGAAGCCGCCAAAGACACCCTCTTCGGCGATCTCTGCGCCTCGGGCTGGCACACCGCCGCCGCCTGGATGCGGACCTTCCTCGCCTTTTGGGAAAGGCAAAGCGCCGCACTCGCGCAAAAGGGCCAGACGTCACCGAACCTCGGCCCCTCACCCGGTTTCCAGAAACTGCAATGGCTGCGGCCGGTTTTCGCAGGCGACGTCGTGACCTATTCCGTCGCCTTCCTCTCCAGCCGGGCGCTCGCGTCGCGGCCGGGATGGCACCTCAACACCATCCTCTGCGAGGGCGTAAATCAAAACGGCGATACCGTTATCCGCTTCGAAAGCGGCGTGCTCGAATTCGACTGACGCTGCAGGCACGAGGACGAGGGCTCAGTGGCCGGAAAATTCGACCAGCGTGTGCACGACGACGCCGAGCTCTTCCAGCTTCTTGCGTCCGCCGAGGTCCGGCAGATCGATGACGAAGCAAGCGCCGACCACTTCCGCGCCGATCTGGCGCAGCAGCTTCGTCGCGCCGACCGCCGTGCCGCCGGTGGCGATCAGGTCGTCGACCAGGATCACCTTCTCGCCGGGCTGGACAGCATCGCGATGCATCTCCATCTCGTCGACGCCATATTCCAGGCTGTAGGCGATGCGCACGGTCTCGTGCGGCAGCTTGCCCTTCTTGCGGATCGGCACGAAGCCTGAGGAGAGCTGGTGCGCCACCGCGCCGCCGAGGATGAAGCCGCGCGCCTCCATGCCGGCGATCTTGTCGATCTTCGTGCCTGCATAGGGCTGCACGAGCTCATCGACCGCCCGGCGGAAAGCGCGTGGGTTGCCGAGCAGTGTGGTGATGTCGCGGAAAATGATGCCGGGTTTGGGGTAGTCGGGAATGGAGCGGATGCTGGCTGCAAGCTCCGAAGTCGTATTGTTCATGGAAAATCCATATCTGCGAAGGCATGAAACTGGCCGGACTTTATCAATTGCCAGGGGCGGAACCAACAAAAAAGGCGGCCCGCAGGCCGCCTTTCGAAATCTGGCGGGGAACCGCTCAGTGTTCCTTATTGGCGTAGATCGAGCGCTTCGTCAGGTAGATCAGCACCGTGAAGATCGCCAGGAAGATCATGACCATGAAGCCCGTGCGCTTGCGCTCCTCGAGATGCGGCTCAGCGGCCCACATCAGGAAGGCGGAGACGTCCCTCGAATACTGGTCGACCGTCGCCGGCGCGCCATCGTCATAGGTCACCTGACCGTCGGAGAGCGGCTTCGGCATGGCAAGGACGGCGGCAGCGTGAAAATAAGGATTGTAATGTGAACCCTGCGCCACCTGGAAGCCGGCCGGCGGCTCTTCATAGCCGGTCAGCAGCGCGTGGATGTAATCCGGGCCACCTTCCTGATACTGCGTGAAGATGTCGAAGACGAATTGCGGGAAGCCGCGCTCGACCTCGCGAGCCTTTGCAATCAGCGAAAAGTCAGGCGGAGCCGCACCGTTGTTGGAGGCAGCAGCGGCCTCCGCATTGGCGAAAGGCGCCGGGAAGTGGTCGGAGGGGACCGCCTTGCGGGTAAACATCTCGCCGGTGGCGTTCGGGCCGTCCTGGACCTCGTAGTTCGCGGCGAAAGCCTTCACCTGCGCCTCGGAATAACCGAGCTCATCGAGCATGCGGAAGGGCACGAGGTTCATCGAATGGCAGGCGGAACAGACTTCGGTGTAAACCTTGAGGCCGCGCTGAAGCTGACCCTTGTCGTAGTGGCCGAACGGACCGGCAAAAGTCCATTCCTCCTCCTTCGGCTCCTTCAGCGGATAGTGCGGCGTCTCACTTTCCGCGTGATGGGCCGGAGCCGCACCGTTGGCGGGCGTCGCCTCCTGGGCCAGCACCGCACTGCCGAGACCGGCGGCAAATGCGAGCGAGAGAATGCTTGTAACAAGCGTTTTCATATTTCTATTCCCTTCCGTCGCTCGCTTATGCCTTGACCGCTACGGTCTTGTTGCGCTTTTCGAGCACCGCTTCGGTGATCGAGTTCGGGATGCGACGCGGTGTTTCCACCAAGCCGAGAACCGGCATCGCGACCAGGAAGAAAGCGAAGTAGAGGAGCGTGCAGATCTGCGAGATCGTGGTGAACAAGCCTTCCGCCGGCTGCGAACCGAGCCAGCCGAGGATGATCGCGTTGATCACGAACAGCCAGTAGAACAGCTTGTACCAGGGGCGGTAGACGGCGGAACGGACCTTTGAGGTATCGAGCCAGGGCAGGAAGAACAGCACGATGATCGCGCCGAACATCACGAGCACGCCGCCGAGCTTGGAGTCGATCGGGCCGACGTTGAAGGTGATCGAGCGCAGCATCGCGTAGAACGGCAGGAAGTACCATTCCGGAACGATGTGGGCCGGCGTCTTCAGCGGGTCGGCCGGGATGTAGTTGTCGGCATGGCCTAGGAAGTTCGGCAGGTAGAAGACGAAATAGGCATAGACCATCAGGAAGATTGAGACGCCGAGCGCATCCTTCATCGTCGCATAAGGCGTGAAGCGCACCGTGTCCGTCTTCGTCTTGACCTCGACGCCCGTCGGGTTCGTCTGGCCGACGACGTGCAGCGCCCAAATGTGCAGGATGACGACGCCGGCGATCATGAAGGGCAGCAGGTAGTGCAGCGAGAAGAAGCGGTTCAGCGTCGGGTTTTCGACCGCAAAGCCGCCGAGTAGGAACTGCTGCACCCATTCGCCGACCAGCGGAAAGGCGGAGAAGAAGCCGGTGATGACGGTGGCGCCCCAGAAGGACATCTGGCCCCAGGGCAGAACATAGCCCATGAAGCCGGTCGCCATCATCAGGAGGTAGATGACCACGCCGAGGATCCAGAGGATTTCGCGGGGCGCCTTGTAGGAGCCGTAATAGAGGCCTCGGGCGATGTGCAGGTAGACCGCGACGAAGAAGAAGGATGCGCCGTTGGCATGCATATAGCGCAGCAGCCAACCGTGGTTCACGTCACGCATGATCTTTTCGACGGAGTTGAAGGCAACCGACGATTCGGCCGCATAGTGCATGGCGAGCGTAACACCCGTCAGGATCTGCACCACCAGCATAACGGCGAGCATGGCGCCGAAGGTGTAGGCGTAGTTCAGGTTACGCGGAACCGGATAGGCGACGAAGCTGTCATAGACCATGCGCGGCAGCGGAAGGCGCGCATCGACCCATTTCTCGAGGCCGGTTGATGGCTCGTAGCTGGAATGGCCACTCATTAATCAGTCTCCCCTCAACCGATCTTGATCTTGGTATCGGACAAAAATGAAAAGGTCGGAATCGCCAGGTTCTGCGGCGCCGGGCCTTTGCGGATGCGGCCGGCCGTGTCGTAGACCGAGCCATGACAGGGACAGAACCAACCATTGTATTCGCCGGCCTGGCCGAGCGGCACGCAACCGAGATGCGTGCAGGTGCCGATCATGACGATCCAGTTTTCCTTGCCCTTGCCGCCCGAACGGTCAACACCCGTTGCCTGAGCGTCGACAGGAAGGTTTGCATTGCGCGCGACCGGGTCCTTCAGATCAGCAAGCTGGACGGCATTTGCCGCTTCCACTTCCTCAGGCGTGCGGTTGCGGATGAAGATCGGCTTGCCGCGCCATTTAACCGTCAGGGACATGCCGGGCTCGAGGCTGGCAACGTCGACTTCGATGGAGGCGAGAGCAAGCGTCGAAGCGTCAGGACGCATCTGATCAATGAACGGCCAAGCGACCGCGACGGCGCCGACGGCGCCTGCCATACCAGTGGTGAGATAAAGGAAATCACGGCGAGTGGGTTCGCCCATGCCCTCGCTTGTCGTTTCGTGTTCGCTCACGGCTAACATCCTCTGCGCAATTTTCGCGGAATTCCGCCCTGCCCCCTCTACCGGCGAATCTCTCTGGACACAATTCGGCCATAGATTCCCCGGCAATCCGGCGCGTTCTATGCTTGATCGCAAATTATGTCCAGCCTTGGCAAGGGGATGAGGGCACAATGTCGCGGGAAATTTCGGATGAATTTTTTAAGGCAAACACGCGCTTGCCATTATGTTGCATTGCAACAAAAACGCCCTCGTGATAGGCGCAGTCCAAGCCATGCCAGTGAGCCGGACCGGAGCGGATGAGAGACACGATTTTTTGCGTATTCAGCGTTCTCACGACCCTCGTTCTCGCCATTATCTCCCTGCGATACGTCACCGATTTCTATCTGCTATCTTTCTTTTACAGCTTCCAGGTCCATCTGGCGGTGGCCGGCACTGTGGCCTCGGTCGCTGCCCTTCTCGTCAAGCGGCACTGGTATGGCCTGCTGACCCTCGCAATATCGGTGGTCCTTGCCGTCCACGGTGTCGTGATGATGCGCGAATTCGTCGAACCATCCGTCGAGGAGAGCCGCCCGGCCCTGTTCAGGCTGATGTCCTTCAATATCGAGAACGATAATTTTGCAAACGGCCCTGACATCGCCGACATGGTCATTGGCTCGGGTGCGGACGTCGTCAACATCCTGGAGGCTGAACCGCTGCTGTCGGAACTGCCACGGTTGCTGAAGACCTATCCCTATTACGTCGGCTGCGGCGTCGGCATGGAGCAATGCGACACGCTGGTGCTGTCGAAACGTCCGCTGATCGAACCCCGCATCCGCAATCTCGGCCTGCTCTGGCGCAACCGGCTGACGATCTCGACGATCGATTTCGATGGCCAGAAGGTCAATTTCCTCGCCGCGCACCTGACCAAACCTTATTACGACGAATTCCACGGCCTCGAAATCTGGGATCTCGCGGAGATCATCCCTACCCTTTCGGGACCACTCGTTCTCGCCGGTGATTTCAATACGTCGATTCTCGCGCCCGACGTGCAGTATCTCATGCGCACTCAAGCCCTGGGCACGGTATCGCTGGAACCCGCGACATGGCCGATCCGCGCCGGCGCCTTCGGCATTCCGATCGATCATATCTTTACCCGGGCGCCGCTGCGGCTGAAATCGGTTCGCCGCATCGAGAATGGCTTCGGGTCAAATCATTTTGGCCTCATGGCGGAATTCGTCATCGACCCTTGAGCCCGCATCCTCGTCTGTAGCAAGGAAGCCGCCGGACTGGCGCGCCCAAAGTTCGGCATAGAGCCCGCCGTGGCGAAGCAGTTGGTCATGGCTGCCTTCCTCGATGATCCGCCCGAGATCGATGACGATCAGCCGGTCGAGCGCGGCGATCGTCGACAGCCGATGGGCGATCGCAAGCACTGTCTTGCCTTCCATGATCCGATGGAGATTGGACTGGATCGCCTCTTCCACTTCCGAATCGAGCGCCGACGTCGCTTCGTCGAGAACGAGGATCGGCGCGTCCTTCAGCATGACCCGGGCAATAGCGATACGCTGCCGCTGCCCGCCTGACAGTTTGACGCCGCGTTCGCCGACATGCGCATCGAAACCTCTACGACCCTGCTGATCCTGCAGACGTTCGATGAAGTCGATGGCTTCGGCGCGCCTTGCCGCCTCCACCAGCCCCTCCTCGCCGGCATCGGGCCGTCCGAACAGGATATTGTCGCGCACGGAACGATGCAGCAGCGAGGTGTCCTGGCTGACGACGCCGATCTGCATCCTGAGAGATTCCTGCGTCACCGCTGCAATATCCTGGCCGTCGATGAGAATGCGGCCGTCCTGAATATCGTAGAGGCGCAGCAGCAGGTTCATCAGCGTCGATTTCCCGGCACCCGAACGGCCGACGATCCCGACCTTTTCGCCCGGGCGGATGGTCAGGGAGAAATTCTCGACGACCGGCTGATGACCCTTGCCGTAACGGAACGAAACATCGTCGAAGCGGATGCCGGGCTGTCGGATCACCAGGGACTTCGCATCCGGCCGATCGACGAGCCCCAGAGGCTGGGAGATCAGCTCGGCGGCGTTCTGGATGGTACCGAGATTGCGCATGATGCCGTTGAACTGCGTCATCAGCCGTCCGAGCAGGAAATTCAGCCTGAGCACCAGCGCCAGCGAAAACGCCACGGCGCCGGAACTCACCAGGCCGCGCAGCCAGAGATCGACGCTCAGCCCCGCCATCGTTACGATCATCAGGCCGGAGAGCAGCGCCATCGAGGCCCGGACGCCGGTGATGAACCGCGTGAAGCGCAACACCGTATCCTGATAGATATCAAAGCCCTGACGCATGTAGCGGTCGCTCTCCTCGTCGCGGGCAAACAGCTTCAGCGTCTGCATGTTGCTGTAGGAGTCGACCATCCGGCCGTTCAGCATCGATCCGGCTTCCGCCGTCTCGCGGGAATGCTGGCGGATCCGCGGAACGAAGTGGCGGGCAAGCAGGCTGAAGGCGCCAAGCCAGAACAGCACGACGGCGGCAAGGGAAAAGTCCAGCCGGGCGACGAGCACGAGCGTCGTTACGGCATAGATGCCGACGAACCAGACGCTTTCCATCAGCGAGGTGACGAGATCGCCGGTGGCCTGTCCGGCCGACCAGACCTTGGTGACGATGCGCCCGGAAAAATCGCTCTGGAAGAACGACAATGACTGCCTGGAGACATGGAGATAGGATTGCCAGCGTGCGAGATTGTAGAAGCCAGGCGTGATCACCTGCTGGTCGACGAGCGCGATCAGGAAGGCGATGACGAAGCGCACCAGCCCGATGAGGGCGAGCATCCCGAACAATTCGCCGCCATGGGCAGCGAGAAGGCCGCTCCAGCCGGCCCCCGGCGTGATGCTGCCGAGGATATCGACCAACCGCCCGACGAACCAGAAGAGTGCGGCCTCTATCGCCGCCGACGTGCCGCCGAGAACGAGCATGGCGATGAACGGCATCCTCGCCTGGCCGATATAGAACCAGATGAATCCGAGCGTCGAGCGCGGCGGCTGCAGATTGGCGCGTGGGCGGAACGGATCGATCCAGGTTTCGAACCGGCGGAGGATGGGGTGCAGCAACATAGAAGCGATATAGGCGGATTAGCCGTGCCGGCAAAGGGAATGAAAAGCGGACAGAATGTTATATTTTGGTAATTATCGGTAACATCGGCGGCATACCCATTGAATGCCCCCGAACCGGTCACAATCTCACGTTACGATCGCGCTTTACCGGAGACCATATCCATGGAAACGAAAATGCTCGATGTGCATGTTCCGCTTCCGCTTGCAGAAAGGCTGGATGCCCTGGCATTCGCCCTGGGGTTGCCGCGCGACGAGATCGTCGCCGAGGCCATTACCACCTGGATCGATCAGGAGGAGCACCGCCGCCTCGTCGCGCTTCGCACGATCGCCGCCGCCCACACAATGGTCGTCGTCGAAACTCACCGCGTGATCGATTGGGCCGACAGCCTTTGATCGGATAGGACGCAAACGCGCTCAGATCTTCAGCAACGGTCGGCAAGCTGGAACCCCCCTAAGAATTCACGAGGCCCTCTCCGCTTTCGCAGGGAGGGCCTCATTACTCTTATTATTCCGCCGCCACTTCCGCTTCGTCGGCGTGATCGGAGAGGAAGCCGCCGGACTGACGGTTCCAGAGGTCGGCATATATGCCGCCTCCTGCGATCAGCTCACTGTGCGAGCCGGCCTCGATGATCCGGCCCTTGTCGAGCACGATCAGCTGGTCCATCTCCGTCAGCGTCGACAGCCGGTGGGCGATGGCGATCACCGTCTTGCCCTCCATCAGGGCGAAGAGGTTTTCCTGGATCGCCGCCTCGACTTCCGAATCGAGTGCCGAGGTTGCCTCGTCGAGCACCAGGATCGGCGCGTCCTTCAGGAAGACGCGGGCGATCGCGACGCGCTGCCGCTGGCCGCCGGAGAGCTTGACGCCGCGTTCGCCGACCTGCGCGTCGAGCCCCGCGCGGCCCTGCATGTCGACCAGGCCTTCGATGAACTCCCAGGCATTGGCGCGTTTGGCGGCCTCGATCACCTCGTCGTCCGTTGCTTCGGGGCGCCCATAGGCGATGTTGTCGCGGATCGAGCGATGCAACAGCGAAGTGTCCTGCGTCACCACGCCGATCAGCGAACGCAGGCTTTCCTGCGAAACGCCGGCGATGTCCTGCCCATCGATGGTGATGCGGCCGGCCTCCAGGTCGTAGAAGCGCAGCAACAGGTTCATCAGCGTCGTCTTGCCGGCGCCGGAGCGGCCGACCAGACCAACCTTCTCGCCGGCCTTGATGTCGAGCGACAGGTTGTCGATGACGCCCTTGCTCTTGCCGTAGTGGAAGCGGATGCGGTCATAGTGGATCGCGCCCTTCTTCGCCGTCAGGGTGGGTGCGCCCGGCTTGTCGACGATGTCGTGCTGTTTGCTCATCATCTCCATGCCGTCATAGACCGTGCCGATATTCTCGAACAGCGCCGAGACTTCCCACATGATCCATTGCGACATGCCGTTGACGCGCATGGCAAGACCGATGGCGATGGCGATGGCGCCGACTGAGATCGCCCCGTTCAGCCAGAACCAGATCGACATGCCCGAGATGACGAAGAGCGCAACGCAGTTGTTCACGTAGACGAAGATGTGGAAGAGCGTCACCTTGCGCATCTGCTTGTGCACGGTCTGCAGGAACTCGTCCATGCCTTCCTTGGCATAGACCTCCTCGCGGCCCGCATGCGAAAACAGCTTGACCGTCGCGATATTCGTATAGCTGTCGACCACGCGCCCCGTCATCATCGAACGCGCATCCGCCTGCGCCGCCGCGATCTTGCGAAGCCGCGGCACGAAATAGGCGACGATGCTGATATAGACCGCGAGCCAGACGAGGATCGGGATCATCAGCCGCCAGTCGGCTGCCGCAATCACGATGATCATCGTCAGAAAGTAGGTGACGACATAGACGAAGACGTCGAGGATCTTCATCACCGTTTCGCGCACCGCAAGCGAGGTCTGCATCACCTTGGTGGCGACACGCCCGGCAAACTCGTTGGCGAAGAACGACATGCTGTGACGCAGCAGGAAGCGGTGCATCTGCCAGCGTGCGATCATCGGATAATTGCCGAGCATCATCTGATGCATGATGAGCGAATCGAGCCCAGCTACCAAAGGCAGGCCGATCAGCACCAGCGCCGCCATCCAGAAAAGCTTGTGGCCTTCTCTCTCCAGGAATGTGGCGCGGTCGGCATTGGTCAGCCAGTCGACGATGTCGCCGAGGAACTGGAAGAGCGCCACTTCGCCGATAGCGATCAGCGCGGTCAGCACGGCCATCAGGCCGAGCCAGGGCGCAGCCGGCTTGCTGTAATGCCAGCAAAAGGCAAAGAGACCTTTCGGCGGGACGACGGGGTCCTCGCTTGGAAAGGGATTGAGTCGCTGTTCGAACCAGCCAAACATGAAATTGCTCCGAAACGTCAGCGTTCCGGCTCCCGGCTTCGCGCCATCCCAGCGCTATGCAAGCACATATGGGAACCGAACGTTCAAGGGGCGAGGCTGAAACAGCCGCACAATGGATCAAAAAGGAAATTCAGGGAAGAAATCCGCACTATCGGCGGAAAATCGCACCGCTTGGCATCACGGCCAGGAGGCGCACATACAGCAAAATATTCATTCTGGCGCTCCTTGCTGGCGATTAAAGATATGCACCGATAACGCGAAAATGAGGAATTTTCCAGCCCTGTTCTGCCACATATTTCATCTTTTCGGGTCCAAACGCGCCCTGTTGCGTCGAAATCACAGTTGCATTAGGCCCTTTGCGGTGAAAGCGGAAAGATAGCGCATCATGACTTCACTCAGACTGGCACTCTATCAGCCGGATATTCCCGGCAATACCGGCACGATCCTGCGTCTTGCCGCCTGCCTTGGCTTTGCGGTCGATCTGATCGAGCCCGCCGGCTTCGACATCTCCGACCGTAACCTGAAACGGGCCGGCATGGACTATATCGCCGCCGCCGCCCTCACCCGCCATGTCAGCTGGGACCGCTTCGAGGCGTGGCGTCTGACCACTGGCCGCCGCCTGATCCTCGCCTCGACCAAGGCTGCGGAGCGCTACACCGATCTTGCCTTCCGCCCCGACGATGTCCTGCTCTTCGGCCGCGAAAGCGCCGGCGTGCCGGATCAGGTGCATGAGAGGGCCGATGCGCGCGTACTGATCCCGATGGTCGAAGGCCAGCGCTCGATCAACGTCGCCGTCTCCGCCGCGATGATCGTCGGCGAGGCGATGCGCCAAACCGTCTGGGCCTGACGGACACCGGCGCTGGCAGAGCAAAAGCCCGCGAAATTGCCGATCCGCTCCGGAATATGTCGCAAAATAACGTTGTCTATCCGTCAAACCGGCGTATATTTATTAGCCGGGCAATCAAAAATTCAGCATTGGCCTCCATGATTCCAATAAGTTTGGAACGGTCATGTGAGGAAAACAGCACTTCTCCAGATCTGTGAAAGAAGAATAAAAACAATAAAATGGACTCTACAATCATCATGATCAACCTGTTCGGCGCCGTGGCTCTGCTGCTGTTCGGCCTCGCGCAGGTAAAGGATGGCGTATCCAGAGCCTTCGGCGCCCGCCTGAGAACAGGCCTGGCGACCGGCACGCGCGGCGGTCTTCGTTCTTTCCTGTCGGGCCTCGTCGCGACAATCGCGCTGCAAAGCTCCACAGCGACGGCGCTGATGACGGCCTCCTTCGTCGAGCGTGACCTGATCAAGCCGCGCATGGCGCAGATCGTCCTGCTCGGCGCCAATGTCGGCACGGCAATCACCGCCTGGATCGTCGCAACGGGCATCGAATGGCTCTCTCCGCTCCTGATTCTTGCCGGCATCGTGCTCTACCGCGGCCGTTCCAGCGCCAGCCAGGGCGGCGGCACGGCGCTGATCGGCATCGGGCTGATGCTGTTGTCGCTGCACCTCCTTGGCCTTGCGACGGAACCGATGCGCGCTTCCCCCGCACTCGCCGCCTTCATCGGCCTGCTGGATAACGCCCTGCCCGTGGCGATGATCATCTCGGCAGCACTTGCCTTCGCGTCCTCGTCGAGCCTTGCGGTGGTGGTGCTCATCCTCTCGCTCGCCTCGGCCGGCGTCGTCTCCGCCGAACTCGTCATCGTGCTCGTACTCGGCGCCAATCTCGGCGGGGCGATACCGCCGGTCGTCGCGACATTGTCCGGCCCGGTTTCGGCACGGCGCGTCACCCTCGGCAATCTCGCCGTCCGCACGCTCGGCTGCCTTATCGCCCTGCCGCTGGCGGGTTATGGCGCGGAATTCATCCAAATGCTGCCCTTCGGTCCTGCCAAGCTGCCGGTCGACGCGCATCTTGCCTTCAACCTTCTGCTGGCGGCGCTGGCCTGGCCATTCTCCCGGCCGCTCGCTGCCCTGATGGCCCGGCTGGTGCCTGATCAAGCCGAGCCCGATAGCGCGCCGAAATATCTGGATGCGCAGGAGCTTGCGACGCCGGTCGTGGCCCTCGCCAGCGCTACCCGCGAAGTGCTCGGCGTCGGCGATCTGATCGAGCGGATGCTGATCCGGGTCTCCGAAGCTTTCGAGCGTAACGACGCATCGAAGCTTGCCGAGATATCCACCCTCGAAGAGCGCGTCGACCGGCTGCAGCAGGCGGTGAAGGTCTATCTCTCGAAGCTCGGCCGCGAGGGTCTCAGCGACGAGAACGCCCGCCGCTCGATCGTCGTCATCGATTATGCGATCAACCTCGAACATATGGGCGATATCATCGAGAAGGGCCTGCTGGAGCAGGTGGCGAAGAAGATCTCTCTTGGCCTGAAATTTTCCGATGACGGTCATCAGGAACTGCGCAAGCTGTTCGATTTGACGATCGACAATCTGCGCGTCGCCCAGACAATCTTCGTCACCCGCGATTTCAATCTGGCGCGCCAGATGATGGAGGTGAAGGTCGAGGTGCGCCGGATGGAGAAGCAGTCTGCCGAGCGCCACCTCGAACGCCTGCGTGATGGTCGCGCCGACAGCCTGCAAACGAGTTCGCTGCATCTCGACATGCTGCGCGATCTGAAGCGCCTCAACGCCCACATCGTCTCGGTGGCGCATCCGATCATGGATGAAAACGGCCTGCTGATCGAAAGCCGCGTGCGCGCCACTGCGAAGTGACGGTCAGTCTGCCGAGGGCAGACGGCGCATGGTGAATTCGATCTGGTCGCCGTCGAGCTGGCGCCAGCTTTCCACCTCGGTCCAGTAAGCGGCTTTCGGATATTCGTCGAACCATTCGCGCGCCTTGGCGCGTGCGTCCGTGAGGCCGAGGCAATATGTCTCACGCACGAAATGGTCTTTCTTGCTCGGGGGATTTTCCGCCCGATGTCTCGCTATCCTGCGCTTCAGGCCGTCGAAGGACGGAGGCCCTGGAAC
Organism: Rhizobium sp. SRDI943; assembly: GCF_057653695.1. Classification (NCBI taxonomy): domain Bacteria; kingdom Pseudomonadati; phylum Pseudomonadota; class Alphaproteobacteria; order Hyphomicrobiales; family Rhizobiaceae; genus Rhizobium; species Rhizobium sp. SRDI943. The sequence goes on from NZ_CM172787.1 coordinate 3,078,841, forward strand.
TTTTTTCATCAATCTACCTCCTCGGAAAAGGTAATATCGAAATTCTCGATTTGCGAGTCGAATCTTGGAGGCGCCGGGTGCTTGCCTCGGCTTGGCGAGATGCAGCACCAACTGCTAATCATGGCGTGAATGAAGAATGAGCGAGTCGCCTCCGATGGAGATGCCGACCGTCGGAGGCGTAAATGGAAAGACCGGAACTGCCGATCGGCTTGCCTGACGATATCGAAGAGAAGAAGGCCGCAGCCCGCAATTGGTTCGAGGGATTGCGCGATACGATCTGCGCCTCCTTCGAGGCCCTCGAGGACGAGTTGGAAGGGCCGCTATCCGACCAGGAGCCCGGCCGCTTCGTCGCCAAGGACTGGTCACGCGAAAATGGTGCTGGCGGCGGTGGCCGGATGTCGATGATGGAAGGCCGCGTCTTCGAAAAGGTCGGCGTCCATACCTCCACTGTCTACGGCGAATTCGCCCCGGATTTCCGCGCCCAGATACCCGGCGCCAAGGACGATCCGCGTTTCTGGGCCTCCGGCATCTCGCTGATCGCCCATCCCGTGAACCCACACGTTCCGGCGGTGCACATGAACACCCGCATGGTCGTCACCACCAGCCGCTGGTTCGGCGGCGGGGCCGACCTGACGCCGGTGCTGTCGCGCCGCCGCACGCAGGAGGACGAGGACAGCCAGCTCTTCCACAAAGCCATGGAGATCGCGTGCCGCAATCATGCCGTCGCCGATTATGATGCGTACAAAGCCTGGTGCGACGAATATTTCTTCCTGAAACACCGCAACGAGGCCCGCGGCATCGGCGGCATCTTCTACGACTGGCTGCATTCAAGCGAGGAAGCCGGCGGCTGGGACGCCGATTTCGCCTTCACGCGTGATGTCGGCCGGGCTTTCGCCATGGTCTATCCAAAAATCGTCCGCTCCAACTTCAATAAATTGTGGACAGAGGCCGATCGCGACGAACAATTGATCCGCCGGGGCCGCTACGTCGAATTTAATCTGCTGTATGATCGCGGCACGATCTTCGGCCTAAAGACCGGCGGCAACGTTGAATCCATTCTCTCTTCGTTGCCCCCCGTCGTCCGCTGGCCATGAAACTGTGATATCTCATCGATAAATTCGAGGTGATAGACCTTCACGAAAACTCAGTGCGTCCTAACTTTATATGTATGTGCGTAACAATCGGAGGAGGATTGTCATGACGATACAAAGTGGCTCGCCAGCGTCCACGGATGTCCAGGAAACATCCCGCACGATCGACACATCCGAGTTTCTGACGCGCATTGCCGAGAAACTGCGGACCAAGAGCGGCTCGGATCTGCCGCTGTCCTGCTTCATCGAGCAGGTCAAGCTGCAACTGGCCGGCGGAAAGTCGCCGGAACAGCTGCAGAACGAAGCAGCGGCCGCCAACAGCAACATGCCCGGCCACCTTTTGGATACCTACAAAGCCTGGGCGATGCCCGACTGACACGGCCTTTACTGGCCGGCATGTCGATGCCGGCCGGAACCTTCCCTCCCCCCGCACATTCATGAATCGCGTAAGATCGCGATCTTCGTTGTGTTTCGAACAGAGGAGAAGACCATGCGACTTTTCGAATGCGGCACTCTCGTTCCGGGCTGCGCCTGGCATACACGGGCAGATAGCGACGCCGAGGTGGTCCGCCGTGCCGTTGAACACATGAAAGACGCTCACGGTGAAACCACGATCCGCGAGAACATGGTGGATAATATCAAGGCTCGAATCCGCGACGAGGTGAACGCAGCCTGATTATTGCACGCGTTCCTGGAGCCGGGCGAGCAGCGCCGCCCGGTCGGAAACGAAATTTTCCTCCACCCACTGGTTTTCCAGGCCGGCCAGCAGCTCGCCGACGCGCGGGCCGGACGCGATTCCTGCCGAAATCACGTCGCCGCCGCTCAGCGGAAACTGTGGCTTCTTCCAGTGCATTGCCCTGTCCAGCAGCTTGATAAGCCGCGCCGACCGCGCCATTTCGTCGAAATCGCTTTCAGCCTTGCCGCGTGCAACCGCAAGCGCCAGCTTCAGCCGTGTCGTGATGCCGTCGGTGCTGTTGCGGTAAAGCAGCCGTTCGAAGGCCGCCGACGACATCTCGTCATTAACGGGCGCTGCCATGGTCCAGGCCTTGAGAGTGGCCGCTTCCGCATTCGAGAGCTTGAGCCGGGCGGCAAGCGCCTCCATGCGTGCCGCATCGGGCGGCACGATCGCCGCAAGACGCAGCAACGGATCGGGCGTCCAGCCGAGCGCCTTTTCGGTGGTGATCAGCGAAGGGATCGCATCGATCCCCCATCTTTCGGTTTCCGGCAGGATTTCCGTCAGCACCGCCACCTGCCGCATCCACAGCAGCGCGCGGCCGGGATCCGCAGCACCTAGCAACTTTCGCAACTCGGACCAGACCCGTTCTGCCGAAAGCGTCGTCAGTTTCGAACGTGCGACGGAACATGCCTTCAGCCCCTCGGCATCCGGCCGCCCGGAACCGTAATAGGCAAAGAAGCGGAAGAAGCGCAGGATGCGCAGATGATCCTCGGCAATACGCCTTGCGGCATCGCCGATGAAGCGGATGTTGCGCGTCTCGATGTCGGCAAGCCCGCCAACGAGATCCACCACCTCGCCCCCCGCATCGGCATAAAGCGCGTTGATCGTCAAATCCCGCCGTTCGGCGTCTGCCTTCCAGTCGGTGCTGAAGGCAACCTTGGCATGGCGTCCGTCGGTCTCGACGTCGGTGCGAAGGGTCGTCACCTCGAAGGGCTTGCCGTCGATGACGAGCGTCACCGTGCCGTGCTCGAGGCCGGTTGGGACTGCCTTGATGCCGGTCGCCGCCGCCCGCTCCATCACCGCCTCCGGTCTGAGTGTCGTGGCTATGTCGACATCATTGACCGGCAGGCCCATCAGGCTGTTGCGCACCGCACCGCCAACCACCCGCCCTTCCCCGCCATCGGCGTTGAGAAGCGCTAAGATCCGGCCGAGCGCCGGGTCGCGGAACCATGCTTGGTCGGCGATGCCGGTCATGCATAAAGCCTTTCATAAAGCGTTCGGACGATGCCGGCGGTGATGCCCCAGATCATTCTGGTTTCATAGGGCACGCGGTAGAAATGCCGGTCGATGCCGTCGATGACACGCCTGTCGCGGGTGTGATTGGCAGGATCCATCAGGAAGGAAAGCGGCACCTCGAAAACGTCGTCCACCTCGGTCGGGTTCAGCGTCAGCGCAAAGCCCGGCGAGACGACGCCGAGCACCGGCGTAATGCGGAAGCCCGTCGAGGCAAGGTAATTCGGCAGCCGCCCGACGGTTTCGACGAAAGAACCGGCCAGGCCAATCTCCTCCTCCGTCTCGCGGATCGCCGCCATTTCGGGCGAGATATCGTCGGGATCGATCGAGCCGCCGGGAAAGGCGATCTGCCCGGAATGTTTGCGTAGCGTCGCCGTGCGCTTGGTGAAGATCACATGCGCTTCCTCGCCGTCGTCGACGACGGGCACGAGCACGGCGGCGTCGCGCAGCTTGAAGGTCTCGACCTCGGCGACGATATCGGGATTGAGGATATGATCCCCGTGATCGCGCCAGGCATGATCGACCGGCCCACCATTCTGGTTGAGCGCGCGGCGGCGGAATTCGGCTGCAGAAAACAGCGGATAACGGTGGGTAATTGCATCATTCATCGGGAAAGCGCATCCAGTTCATCGGCCGGCATCATCGCAAAGACCTCTCCGGCCGAGCGGACGGCGAACATCGCCTGTCCCTCGACCTCGAGCGTCTCGCCGAGCGCGACCAGTTCATACATCACCGCACGCGACACCAGCGCCTCCAGCCGCCCGCGCACATGCAGATAGGGTTTCAGTTCGGCATTCTCGCCCGCAATGGCAAAGCGCAGCCGATGCTCTCCTCCCGCCTCCACGACATCGCCGACATTGGTGCGGAAGGTCAGCACCTGTTGGTCTTGCCCCCCCGTCACGCTCATCTCCACGGCGATGAAAGGCGCGTCGACGACCCTTATACCGACCTTTTCCACAGGAGTTACGAGATAGGTCTTCTGGTCGTCATCTTTTCTTAAAACCGTCGAGAAAAGCCGCACCAGCGCCGGTCGGCCGATCGGCGTGCCCATGTAGAACCAGGTACCGTCCGCCCGGATTTCCATGTCGATATCACCGCAGAAAGGCGGATTCCACCGCTCGACCGGCGGTAATCCTCGTTTTTTACCGGCATTTTCCTGAGACGCGCGCGAAATCAGTGCGGCAAGTCCCGCCGCATCCGCCTGTCCGCTGATTTCCTCGGCTGCCATTCTTCCGTCCCGGTTTGTCCTTAACGAAGTAAAGTCACGAGATAGTCATTCGCAACGAACTTGTCAGCCCGTCACATCTCCATAACTCTATCGGGTATGAGGCACATGTATAAGTCCGCCGATTCGCTGCCGAATGATTTCAGCCGTTGGAGATACGCATGGGTATGATGAAGACCGAAGCCAGCCTCGATGATAAGGCGATCGTCGCCGCCGCCGAAAAGGCGCTCTCCGATATCGCCGCCATCCGCGGGGAAGTCTCGAAGGTGATCTTCGGTCAGGAAAGCGTCGTCGAGAACACCATTCTCGCCGTGCTGTCAGGTGGTCATGCCCTGCTCGTTGGCGTTCCCGGTCTTGCCAAGACCAGACTGGTGACGACGCTCGGCGAGGTGCTCGGCCTTGCCGCCAACCGCATCCAGTTCACGCCGGATCTGATGCCCTCGGATATTCTCGGCTCCGAGGTGATGGACCAGGACGACAGTGGACGCCGCTCCTTCCGTTTCGTCAAGGGCCCGGTCTTCGCCCAACTCCTGATGGCCGACGAGATCAACCGCGCCTCGCCGCGTACCCAGTCGGCCCTTCTGCAATCGATGCAGGAATATCACATCACGATCGCCGGCCAGCGCTATGACCTGCCGGCGCCCTTCCATGTGCTCGCCACGCAGAACCCGCTCGAGCAGGAAGGCACCTACCCCCTGCCCGAAGCCCAGCTCGACCGCTTCCTGCTGCAAGTCGACGTCAACTACCCCGAACTCGCCGCCGAGCGTCAGATCCTGCTCGAGACGACGGGCTTGGGCGAAACCCGACCGGAAGCCGTCATCGATGCGCAGCGGCTGATCGAGATCCAGACTCTGGTGCGCCAGATGCCGGTGAGCGACACGGTTGTCGATGCCATCCTGGCGCTGGTGCGTTCCGCCCGCCCCGGACAGGGCAATACCTCGACCGACAAGAACGTCGCCTGGGGTCCTGGCCCTCGCGCCGGCCAGGCAATGATGCTCTGCGCGCGCGCCCGCGCGCTCTACGAAGGCCGTCTGGCACCGTCTCTGGACGATATCTTCGCGCTCGCCGAACCCATTCTCCAGCACCGCATGGCGCTGACCTTCGCCGCCCGCGCCGAAGGCATGTCGGTGCGTGATGTCGTCGCCGGACTGGTCAAGCAGGCAAAGGGATAAGGAAGCCGGACGCGTGGCATCTATCGGACAGATCGTCAACCCGACGTCAGGCAGCGATGCCCTTTCCCGCGCCAGGCAGCGGGCCGCCCTGGTGCCGGACTGCCTGGTGGAAGCCAAGCGCATCGCCAACACCGTGATCGCCGGCTGGCATGGTCGCCGCAAGCGCGGCATCGGCGAGAATTTCTGGCAGTTCCGTCCCTATGCCGAGGGCGAGAGCCTGTCGCGCATCGATTGGCGCCGCTCCGCCCGCGACGACCATACTTACGTGCGCGAGCGCGAATGGGAGGCGGCGCACACGATCTGGCTCTGGTGCGACATGTCGCCCTCGATGATGTACAAGTCGAGCTACGGCAACGTGTCCAAGGAAAGCCGCGCTCTGGTCATCATGCTGGCGCTTGCCGAAATCCTCGCCCGCTCCGGCGAGCGCATCGGCTGCCCCGGCATCATGGAACCCGCCTCCGCCCGCAACGCCGCCGAACGCCTCGCAGCCGCGCTCATGCACACGCCGCTGACCGGCGGCCTGCCGGAAACGGCGATGATCCGCGGCTGGAGCGACCTCGTCCTCATCGGCGATTTCCTCGACGATGCGCCGGCAATCATGGAGCGCCTCGGCCCGCTTGCCCGCCGCGGCCTGCGCGGCCACGTGGTCGAGATATCAGATCCCGCCGAAGAGATATTCCCCTATAGCGGCCGCACCGAATTCACCGATCCGGAGAGCGGCGCCAAGCTTATCTCCGGCCGCGCCGAACATATCCGCGAGGCCTATCGCAACGCCTACCTCGCCCGCAGGGACAGCCTCGGCCAGTCGCTGCGCCATCTCGGCTGGACCTTCGCGTCTCATCGCACCGATCATCTTGCTTCGGAAGCGTTGGTCGCGGTGCACATGTATCTGTCCGGCATGCCGGCCAAGGCAACGCATGGAGGGCAGCTATGAACGCCCTTCCCTTCGCTTTCGCCTATCCCGCCATTCTCGGCGCGCTCGTCGCCTTGCCGGTCATCTGGTGGCTGCTACGGCTGACGCCGCCACGTCCGAAGACCGAAGTCTTCCCGCCGCTGAAGATCCTCGCCTCGGTGCTGAAGCGCGAGGAGACGCCGGCGCAGAGCCCCTGGTGGCTGACGCTGCTGCGCATGCTGCTCGCCGCCACCATCATCCTTGCAATCGCCGACCCGGTTTTCAATCCACGCACCAGTTCGCTCGCATCAGGTGGCCCGCTCGTCCTCTTCGTCGACAATAGCTGGGCGGCGGCACCCGACTGGGAGCGCCGCATCCAGACGGCCGACGCGTTGATAGACGACGCCGAATCCGCCGGCACGCCTGTGTCGATCGCCTTCACCGCCGATCCGAGCAACGACGCCGTGCCCGGCACCGCCGCTGCCGCCCGCGACAAGCTGCGCGCCGCCGAGCCGCGACCACTGGTACCGGACCGCGAACGCGCCTTCCAGGCGCTGCGCGCCGCGCTGAACGGCATCAAGCCCGGCACCCTCGCCTTCCTGACTGACGGCGCCGCCGCCAGGCCCGACGACGCGACGGTGCGCAGGCTCGCCGAACTCCAGCCCGCCGATCTCCGCCTGATCGAGGGCGATGCCGCAAGGACGGTCGCGATCACCGCGGCCAACAATGCGGCGGATGCCATGACCGTCAAGGTCACGCGGCTCAACACCTCGCAGGCCGCATCGGTGGCGCTGAACGCCGTCGATACCCAGGGCCGCTCGATCGCCAATGGCAGGGTGGATTTCCGCCCCGGCCAGAGCGTCGCGACGAGTGCGATCACCGCTCCCTTCGAGATGCGCAACGATTTCGCGCGCATCAGCGTCGACAACGGCGCGACGGCAGGCGCCGTCCACCTTCTCGACGACGCATTCAAGCGCCGCCGCGTCGTCTTGCTGTCAGGTGAAGGAGGGGATGAGTTCCAGCCGCTGCTCTCGCCGCTCTATTATATCCAGCGGGCGCTGCAACCCTATGCGGATCTGATCCAACCTGGCGATTCCGATCTTTCGGTCGCGATACCAAAACTTCTCGCCAACAATCCCTCCATCATCATCATGGCCGATATCGGCCGGCTGCCGGAGGAGACCTACGAGCCTCTGACGCGCTGGATATCGAATGGCGGCATGCTCCTGCGGTTTGCCGGCCCGCGCATGGCGGCAGCCCCTGCGGACGATCCGCTGATCCCTGTCATCTTGCGTCAGGGAGAACGGGCGCTCGGCGGCACCTTGTCCTGGAGCGAGCCGCAGTCGCTTGCCGAATTTCCGAGTTTCGGGCCTTTCGCCGGCATAGCGCGTCCCGCCGATGTCGTCGTCAAGCGGCAGGTGCTCGCCGAACCGACGCCCGATCTTGCCGAACGCACCTGGGCGAGCCTGGCTGACGGCACACCGCTCGTCACGATGAAGCAGATCGCATCCGGCCAGATCGTCCTGTTTCACGTCACCGCGGAAGCAACCTGGTCCGATCTGCCGATCTCAGGCACCTTCGTCGACATGTTGCGTCACCTCCTGCAGATATCGCGCTCGGGCGGTGTGACTTCGGAAGCGCGCGGCAATGCGCGTGTCTCCGAAACCCTGCCGCCATTCCGCATGCTGACGGCCAAGGGCACGCTCGTCTCCGAGACGGGATCGGCGCGGCCGCTCATTCCACAGGCCGGGGTCGAACCGACGACAAATTTCGACAACCCTCCCGGGCTCTACGGTTCGGAGGATGGTTTCGCCTCGTTGAACGTGCTGCCCGAGAACGCCGAACTGACGCCGCTCGACACAACAGGGACCAATGCCGTGCGCGAAGGCCTGATCGGCGGCGAAAGCTGGTCGGCAAAACCCGCGCTCTTTCTCGCAGCCTTTCTGCTGCTCCTGGCCGATAGCCTGATCGTCCTCTTCATGAATGGCGCATTCTCGCGATTGCGCCCGGCTGTCCGAACCGCCGCGATGATCGCGGTCGCCGTCTGCGCCGGCTTTCTCATCCAACCCGGTACGCTTCACGCCGACGACTCCCAGCCCGGCGACGACCTCATCCTGCAAAGACTTGATAACACCCATCTCGCCTATGTCGTCACCGGCGAACAGGATGTGGATAATATATCCGAGCGCGGTCTTGAGGGACTAACCCAGTTCCTGACTTTTCGCACGACGCTGGAGCCGGCGTCGCCCGTCGGCATCGACCTCACCAAAGACGAACTCTCCTTCTATCCGATCATCTACTGGCCGGTTTCGGCGACGGCGCCGATGCCGTCGACGGCGGCAATCAGCCGTATCGATGCCTATATGCGCAATGGCGGCACCGTGCTTTTCGATACGCGTGATCAGATCAGCGCATTGGACAATGGCGGCAATGTCAGCGCCAACGGTGAGAGATTGCAGGCAATCCTCACCAATCTCGACATCCCGCCGCTCGAGCCGGTACCATCAGATCACGTGCTGACGAAATCCTTCTATCTTCTGTCGAGCTTTCCCGGTCGTTATACGGGCAGCCCCCTCTGGATCGAGTCCCGGCAGGGCGGTCAGGGACCGAGCGAAAAATCGGCGGCGACGGCCGACGGCGTTTCGCCGATCCTGATCACCGGCAATGATTTCGCCGGCGCCTGGGCGATCGACGACAACGGCGTACCGATACTGCCGACCGTGCCGTCGGATGAAACGCAGCGCGAATATGCCTACCGTTCCGGCGTCAACATCATGATGTACATGCTGACCGGCAACTACAAGACCGACCAGGTCCATGTTCCCGACCTCCTCGAACGGTTAGGACAATGAGATGACCTTCGACTTTTCGCCCTTCCTGCCCTGGTCGGTTCTGGCTGCACTCGCGGTCGTCAGCGCTGTTATCGCCGCTTTCGCGATCTGGCGCGGCATTCGCGGTGCCTGGATCAGAACGCTGGCAGCACTCGCCATGTTGACCGCCCTTGCCAATCCTGTCCTGCTGCAGGAGGATCGGGATCAGTTGTCGACGATCGTCCCGGTTCTTGTCGATCGAAGCCAGAGCCAGCAGACGCCCGATCGCGTCAAGATGACCGACGATGCGCTTGCGGCCCTGAAGGGACAACTCGCCCGCTTCCCCCAGATAGAGCCCCGTTTCGTCGATGTCGAAGGCGACGTCAATTCCGACGTGCCGTCCACGCGTTTGTTCGACGCGCTGTCGGCCAACATTGCCGATGTCCCGCCCGCCCGTATCGGCGGCGCCATCATGCTGACCGACGGTGAAGTCCATGATGCTCCGGCCGCCAATCAGGCGCTTGGTTTCGACGCGCCGATCCATGGCCTCGTAACCGGCAAAGCCAACGAATTCGATCGCCGCATCGAAGTCATCAAGGGGCCGCGCTTCGGCATCGTCAACGAAGAGCAGCAGGTGATCCTGCGCGTCTTCGACGACGGCCCTGGCCCGGGCGGCACGGCCGATGTCACGGTGAAGCTGAATGGCGACGAGATCGCCACCCTGCAGGCGACACCCGGGCAGGATACGCCCTTCTCCTTCAAGGTGCCGGGTGGCGGCAGCAATGTGCTCGAATTCTCGGTCGCGGCACTTCCCGGCGAAGTCACCACCGCCAACAACCGCGCCGTCCACGTCATCGACGGCATCCGCCAGAATCTCCGCGTCCTGCTTGTCTCCGGCGAGCCGCATGCCGGCGAGCGCGCCTGGCGCAACCTGCTGAAATCCGATGCCTCGGTCGATCTCGTCCACTTCACCATCTTGCGTCCGCCGGAAAAACAGGACGGCACGCCGATCAACGAGCTGTCGCTGATCGCCTTTCCGACGCGTGAGCTCTTCGTCGACAAGATCAAGGATTTCGACCTGATCATCTTCGATCGCTACCAGCACCGCGGCGTGCTGCCGTTGCTCTATTACGATTACATCGCGCAATATGTCGACAACGGCGGCGCGCTGCTGATCGCCGCCGGTCCCGAGCATGCCGGCCCCGATTCCATTGCGCTGACGCCGCTTTCCACGGTCCTGCCGGCAACGCCCACCGGAGAGATGATCGAAAAGGCCTTCTATCCCCGCCTCTCCGAGGAAGGCCGCAAACATCCCGTCACGCGCGGCCTGGATGGCTCGGGCGAGGACCCGCCGCATTGGGGACGCTGGTTCCGCAGCGTCGATGTCGAGCGGCCGCAGGGCGAGACGATCATGCTCGGCGCCGACAACCACCCGCTGTTGGTGCTGAACCGCGCCGGCCAGGGCCGCGTCGCCATGCTGCTTTCCGATCAGGGCTGGCTCTGGGCGCGCGGCTTCGAAGGCGGCGGTCCGAACGTTTCGCTCTATCGCCGTATCGCCCATTGGCTGATGAAGGAGCCGGCGCTCGAGGAAGAAGCGCTGACGGCGCGCGCCTCCGGCCGGACCCTTGAAGTTACCCGCCAGACGATCGGCGACAATCCCGGCAACGCCACCGTGCGTTATCCCTCCGGCAAGACCGAAACCCTGCCGCTCACCCAGTCCGAACCGGGGCTCTACAAGGCCGAGAAGAGGATGGACGAAATCGGTCTCTTCGAAGTCCGCAACGGCAAGCTGTCGACGCTTGTTCATATCGGCGCCGTCGACGCGCCGGAATTCAAGGCAATGATCTCGACGACCGATGTGCTGCAGCCGGTCGCCGACAGAAGCAAGGGTCTCGTCACCCGCGTCTCCAATGCAAATGGCGCGATCTCGGTCCCGCCGATCCTGCCGGTGCGCGGCCAGGTGCGCGTCTCCGACAACGATCGCATGATGATCCGCATGACCAGCGAGACGGTCTTGAAGGGCATCAACACGCTGCCGCTCTTTGCCGGGTTCGCCGGCGTCGGCATCCTGCTGCTCGCCTTCGGCGCCATGTGGTGGCGCGAAGGGCGGTAATCTCATGCCGGAATTCGAGCTCACCGCTTCGCCCTCGCTAGAGGAACTGGCAGTGATCACCGATGCGCTCTCGGCCTTCAACAACAGCGATGTCGGCCCTTCGGATCGCCAGCCGCTTGCAGTCCTCATCCGCGATACCGACGGCAAGGTGACCGGCGGTCTTTCCGGCTTTACCGCCTGGGGCTGGCTCTTCACCCAGATGCTCTATATTCCCGATACACTGCGCGGCACCGGTATATCAGGCAATATCCTCGCAAAGGCGGAAGAAGAGGCGAAAGCCCGGGGGTGCCGCGGCGCTTGGATCGACACCTTCAACCCGCAGGCTCTGCGCGCCTATCTGCGTCAGGGTTATGAGGTTTTCGGAGAGCTTAAGGATTTCCCGGAAGGCCGCACGCGCAGCTTCCTCCGGAAAAATCTCTAGCGCATCTCCTTTGTGCGTCCGAAAGGACGCACGGCGCTCTAAATCATTCGCGCCAGGCGATCGTACCCTTCAGCAGCGCGTGCACGCCCTCGGCGATCGGAACGACGAGTACACGGCCGGGATCGACCGGGCCTGGAAAAGACAGCGCGTTGTAGGCGACCTTCTCGAAGCCGAGCGGGCCGTAATAGGGCGGGTCGCCGACGAGGATGACGGCTTCCGAGCCCTTGCGTCTTGCTGCCTCCACCGCGATCCGCACCAGTTCCCGGCCAATGCCCTTGTTCTTGTGGGAGGGGCGGACGGCGAGCGGGCCGAGCAGATGGCCCTTCACTGTACCGGCCAGTACCGGCGTCATGCGCACGGAGGCGATCGTCTCACCGTTATCGGTGCAGATGAAGGAGAGCGACAGGTCATGGGGTCCCTGCTCACGGATGCGCGCGGCAGCGCGCGTGAATCGGCCCGGACCGAAGGCTTCTTCGTTGATGTGTTCGATGGCGGCGTCATGAGACGCGTCTTCAGTGAGGTAGACGAGATCGTGCTTGTACATGATGACAGAAACCGGATGGACAGATTGATGGGTCTCGAACACGCCTTGGGCGTTCGGGAGCATCAGCGTCGTCGCGGGTTTCTGGAAATGAACATCAGGCAGGGGTCCGAAAATCGTGAAAAGGCCGATAGCAGGAAAAATTTCCGCCGTCCAACGCAAAATGCACGACGTGACGCACTGTTCAATCTTTACCGCCTGCAAAGCCCTGCCATCTGCGATATCTTCCGTTCCAACACGCAATCAAGGGAATGAAGACCATGGGAATGCTAGTGGACGGCGTCTGGCATGACGCCTGGTACGACACGAAGGAGAGCAAGGGTCATTTCAAGCGGCAGCCCTCGCAGTTCCGCAACTGGGTGACATTAGAGGGTGAGGCCGGTCCTTCCGGCAGCGGCGGCTTTAAGGCCGAAGCCGGGCGTTACCATCTTTATGTCTCGCTCGCCTGCCCCTGGGCGCATCGCACGCTGATCTTCCGCAAGCTGAAGAAGCTCGAAGAGCTGATCTCGGTTTCGGTCGTCGATCCGCTGATGCTCGAGAACGGCTGGGAGTTCAAGGTCGGCGACGGTGCCACCGGCGATCACCTCTTCGGCGCGTCCGCGCTTTGGCAGATCTACGTCAAGGCCGATCCGCACTATTCCGGCCGCGTCACCGTTCCCGTGCTCTGGGACAAGAAGACCGGCACGATCGTCAGCAACGAATCCGCCGAGATCATCCGCATGTTTAACAGTGCCTTCGACGGGCTGACCGGCTCGAAGGCCGATTACTATCCCGAGGACCTTCGCTCCGACATCGATGCGCTGAACGCCACCGTCTACGACACCGTCAACAACGGCGTCTACAAGGCCGGCTTTGCCACCACCCAGCAAGCCTATGAAGAAAACGTCGGCAAGCTGTTCGAAACGCTCGACATGCTCGACGAACACCTCGGCAAGGGCCGCTACCTCTTCGGTAGCAGGCAGACCGAGGCCGACTGGCGCCTGTTCACCACGTTGGTGCGCTTCGACGCCGTCTATGTCGGCCATTTCAAGTGCAACATCCGCCGCATCGCCGACTACCCCAACCTGCCCGACTATCTCCGCGATCTCTACCAGACGGCGGGCGTTTCGGAGACGGTGAACCTGAAGCACATCAAGGAACACTATTACCGCAGCCACAAGACGATCAATCCGACCGGCATCGTTCCCGTCGGCCCGGCGCTCGATCTCGACCGTCCGCACGGTCGTGCTACAGCGCCGCGCGTCCTTTTAGAAGCGCAAGGGACGCTGTAGAACTTTGAATTGCTGCATAATTTTATCCCTAAATCGATTCCGATTTAAGAAATTATGCAGTCGCTTGCCGCCGCCTGAGAATTACCAGCGGTGGGCGGGCTCCTGCTCGCCGCGAAGCTCGGCGAGACGGCGATGCGTCGCCTTGGTCGTGCCCTCGGGCAGGCTGTCGAGGGAAAAGAAGCCGCTGTCGGATATCTCCCAGTCCGGCGGCCGCGGCGCCGTCTGCTCGACGATTGCCCGGTAGAAGACGACATGGTCGCGCCTTGTGGTGGTGGTATTGAAATAGACTTGGATCAGCTGCGGCTTGCCGATGATCCTGAGGTTGCCCTCCTCGCGCAATTCCTTGGCAAGCGCTTCCTCGACCGTCTCGTTGCGCTCCAGCCCGCCGCCCGGCATGTGCCAGCCGCCGATATAGCTGTGGCGCACGAGAAAGATGCGTCCGTCTGCATCGAAACAGGCAGCCCGCACGCCCACGGTCATGCTGCGGACGAAACTGAAATAGACATGCAGCAGGCGCAATGCCAGCCTCATGTGAAGGGGCCGGTTCTCTTTATCCACTATCACTCCGTTTCAGCTCTTCATCGCGCCCGATGTGTTTGATTTGTCAATAAGCTGGTCTATGTCTCGTAACATGTTCAAGCTCGCGCATATCTCCGACGTCCACCTCGGGCCGCTGCCCAGTCTTTCCATTCAAGAGCTGTTTTCAAAACGCATAACAGGCTTTGTGAACTGGCATCGAAATCGACGCAAGCACCTTTTCGGCAGCACGTTGGATCTGCTGCTCGACGACATCCGCGCCCACCAGGCCGATCACCTGGCCGTCACCGGCGACCTCGTTAATCTGGCGAGCGGCATTGAGATTCGCGCCGCCGCTGCATGGCTGCGCGCGTTCGGCGACCCTGCGAACACGTCAGTCGTTCCCGGCAATCATGACGCCTATGTACCAGGCGCCTATGAGAAGTCGATGCGCGCGTGGTACGATTATGTCCGCGGCGATCTCGCCCCGCCGCAATGGCAGGACGACCGCCATATCTTCCCCTATCTGCGTGTTCGCGGCAAAGTCGCGATTGTCGGTTGTTCGACGGCGGTCGCCACTCCTCCCTTCGCCGCCTCCGGCTTTTTCGGCGCGCGACAGGCCCGCGATACTGTCAACATGTTGCGCGCGGCTGGGGAAGCCGGGCTCTTCCGCGTTGTCATGATCCATCATCCGCCGATCCGCGGCGCCACGGCCTTCTACAAACGGATGATCGGCATCCGCCGTTTCGCCGCTGTGATTTCGACAGGCGGCGCCGAACTCGTGCTGCACGGCCATACGCACCTGAACACGCTGCATTGGCTGCGCGGCCAGGTGCAGCCGGTGCCGGTCGTCGGCATCGCCTCAGCCTCGCAGGGACCGGGCAGCGTCAAGCCGCCCGCCGCCTACAACCTCTTCTCCATCGACGGCTCTCCCGGCGCCTGGGAGCTCAGTGGCGAACGCTTCAGCCTCAACAGGGCCGGCGACGCGGTGATGCCGGAAAGCACCGATATTTTCGCGCCTTAGCGCCGGCTCCTGACTCTTTTTGTATAGCACTTGAATCGATCTGCGAGGAGATCGGCCCACCGTCGCAACATTTGCCATGGAGGTTGCTTACCCTCTTGGTATTTTTAGTGGTAAGCGTACAATTCGAGCAACTGCATTGCCTGAGAACGGAGCGCGCCGATGACTTCTTCTTTCCGTCACCTGTCCAGACTTTCGCTCGCCGCCGGCTTTGCCTTCGGCATCGCCACGGCCGCTTTCGCGGTCGGCGACAACAATGACGACACCAATCCGCCGCCGAAGACCCAGACGACCAAGACCTGCACCGGCGGCAAGGTCTGGGACAAGGCCAAGAAGGAATGTGTCAACCCGAAGAAGAGCAGCTTCAACGACGACGATCTTTATAAGTTCGCTCGCGAGTTTGCCTATGCCGGCCAGTATGACAACGCCATCACCGTGCTCAATCTCGCTCGCAACCAGAACGACCCGCGCATCCTGAACTATCTCGGCTACGCTAACCGCAAGGCCGGCCGCATGGAGCTCGGCATGTCCTACTACCGCAAGGCGCTGCAGGCGGATGAGAATTATATCCTCGCCCGCTCTTATATGGGCATGGCGCTGGTGGAACAGGGAGATATTCAGGGCGCCCGCGTCCAGCTTGTCGAAATCCGTGATCGCGGCGGCGAAGGCACCTGGGCCTATCGCGCCCTGCTGCAAAGCTTGAACGGCTACAAGACATATTGACGCAAGCTTTGCGGGCCAGAATACGAAAATCCCTTGGGAAAGAGGGATGAAGACGACCGGATGCTTGCGAAGTGCAGGAGACTTGTTTCATAAAGCTCATGCATCGACGGCGTCGATAAAGTCGGTTTCGCGCCCGACGGCGAACCCTTCGTCCGCGAAACCATTGTGAATGCTTCTTGGATAAACAATGCGTCAGCCCGCAACGACCATCGATCTCCGGCGTGATCTCGTCGGCCTCCTGCCCCGCCTTCGCCGCTTCGCGATCACGCTCGCGGGTGAGGTTGCCGTGGCCGATGAACTCGTTCAGGCCGTCTGTCAGCGCGCCATCGCCAAGGGTCATCAATGGAGCGGCGAAGGCCGGCTGGAAAGCTGGATCTACACGCTTGCCCGCCAGCAATGGACCGACGACAACCGCAAACGCAAGCCGAAGGCTTCCGTCCGCGGCAACGTCACCGATATTCGCGAGGCCGCGCGCGAACGTTCGGCAGCGGTCGATCCCGACACCATCCATCACATGATTTCCGATATGCCGGATGGTGTTTCCAGCATGTTCTTGCTCGTCGACGTCGAAGGCCACAGCTACCAGCAGGCGGCCGACATCATGGGTATTCCGGTGGCAAACGTCGTCTCGCAGCTCGCCACCGCAAGGCTGCATTTCGCCGAGCTTGCCGGCACCCACCCGATCCACAGGTTCTGAATTTGCTCGATCTTAGGAAACTGCCGCTCGAAGCCCAGCTCACCGCCCTTCTCGACGGCGAAGTCTCGCCCGAACAGCGGCACGAACTGGAGCAGCGCTTGGCAAGCGACGAGAATGCGCGCCGGCTGCATGAGAAGCTGCGCCACGGCGCCGATTTCGGCCGCCGCCGCCTCGACGATATCCTGAAGGAGCCGGTCCCGCTTGCCCTGGTCCGCTCTATCAAGAGCACACAGCCGCCGAAGACGCCGATCGCCCAGCGCGCCACGCGCCCGCAAGTGAAACTGGCGCCGAGCGGCCCGCAGGCACTGGCCGCCGCCCTCATCCTCTTTGTCGTCGGTTGCGGCATCGGCTATTTCGTCGGCACAGCCCCGGATGCCGACGAGATTGCCACCACGGCTACCACCAATACGGCACCGGTCAATACCAGCGACTGGCTGGGCGACGTCACCGCCTATCAGCGCTTGCTGATCCGCCAGCCCCGTCATCTCGTCGAAGTGCCCGCCTCGCAGGCCGAGGAAATCTCCAGCTGGCTGACGACCGCAATCGGCGTCCCCTTCCGCGTGCCGGATCTGAGCGCCGAAGCCTGGACCTTCCAGGGCGCGCGCGTCATCCTCGGCGACAGCCGCCCCGTCGGACAGCTCGTCTATTCGAATGCCGATGGCGACATCATCTCCATTTGCTTCCGCAAGGACGCGCAGCCGCCGGAGACCGACGATTTCAAGGAAACGATCAAGGACGAGATCGGCCTCGTGACCTGGCACAATGCCGGCACCTCCTACGTACTCGCCGGCCCCTCCGCCGAAGCAACGCTCGGCCAGCTCGCCATGGAGATCGCCACCGCGATCTGATTGCCGGAGCATGATGCCGAGCAGTATCGCCCGACATCGTGCGTCACGTTGATTTAGAGCCTTTCCGGGTTAGATTGAAGCATTCTGCCGGAGCAGGTTTTCGTCAGGGCAGAGGCGATTGGCGAAGGGCATACCTCTTGGTACGTCCGAGCCGATCGCCTCTGATCCTGGCGTAAAGATGCCCGGCCCTTCGGGTTGGCTGAAACGGGCCGGCTGATCGACCGGCCGGCTTGGCCGTAGAGCCTGGCTACGACGCGCGCCGGCCGGTCGACCATCCGACTCCGTTTGAGCCAACAGAATGCTTCAAGCTGGCCAGGAAAGGCTCTAAGGCACCAGCACCACCTTGCCGACCGCCCGCCGATCTTCGATGGCGCGATGCGCTTCCGCCGCTTGATGCAGTGGGAAACGACCGCCGTCGATAACCGTCAGGGCGCCCGTCGCGGCAAGCTCGAAGAGCGCTGCAAGATCCTCACGCACCCCCTGAGGCGTCAGCAGCGCCAACAACGAAAATCCCTTGATCGACTGGTTGTGATCAAGCATGCCCTCGACATCTGCGGCCCCGAGCCCGAACCGCCCCATCGCCGCCAGCACCAGTTCCCCGCAAGGCGCCAGCGCATCGAGCGCCGCCCTTGAAAACGCGCCGCCGACGGTTTCATAGATGACATCCGCGCCGGGCCCTCCGGTCACCCTCTTGACATCCTCCTGCCAGCCGGGCGCCGTATAATCGACCGCATGATCGGCGCCAAGCGACAGGGAAAGCGCCCTCTTCTCGTCACTGCTCGCCGCCGCGATCACCATCTTCGTCCCGTCGCGCCTCGCCAGCTGCAGGAGGAGCGAACCGACACCGCCGGCTGCCGCATTGACGAGAACGTTTTTGCCTTTCACTGGACTGCGGCGTAGGAGGTGCAGCGCCGTCAACCCCTGCACCATCAGCGCGGCGGCCGCCTCGAAAGAAACCGCACCGGGCAGTTGCACCACCGCCCCGCCATCGACCGCAACGAACTCGGCATAACCGCCCGAACCGCGCCCCATCGCAAAGAGAGGAACGGCAACGCGCGTACCAATGAGCGAGCGGTCGGCACCAGGCCCTGCTCGCTCGATCGTACCCGCGACCTCGACACCGGGAAACATCGGCAGGTCGGGCGTCACGGCATAGCGGTCGGCCCGCATCAACACCTCGAAGAAGTTGACGCCCGCCGCGTGGACGCGGACAAGCACCTCGTCCGGTCCCGGCTCGGGGACCGGCAGTTCCACGAGCTCGAGGACATCTGGCGGACCGAAGCGATTGAATTGGACGGCTTTCATGGCAGGTGAACCTCACGTCTGATTGGCGTGGGGCAGGTTTAGCAATAGAACATCAGATGAAAATACACACTCTTTCGTGCCCTACCCACCAGGAGGTGACCATGGCTGAGCCGATGAAAAGACTCCCCGAGCTGCCCGTCGAACGCGCGCTGAAGGTGATCTCGGGGCGCTGGAAGCCGGTCATCCTCTATTACGTCTTCTCCGGCCCGAAGCGTCTGTCGGAGCTGAAACGGATGATGCCCGCCATTACCCAGAAGGTGCTGATCCAGCAACTGCGCGAGATGGAGGAGCACGGGCTGGTCGCCCGCCAGATCTTCGCTGAAGTCCCCGTCCGCGTCGAATACAGCGCGACCGAACTCGGCCTCGGCCTCGAACCGGTGCTGCTGGCGCTCTGCCAATGGGGTCAGCGCCATGCCGAGGCGCGAAACGAAGCCGCCGATATCGCCGACTGCATCGTCAGGCCGCGCCGCGCTACAGCGCAGCGCGTCTTTTCAGACGCGCATAAGGCGCTGTAACACTTTGAATTGCTACATAATTTTATCCTTAAATCGATTCCGATTTAAGGAATTATGCAGTAGAGCGGTCTCGGCCTGAGACCTAACCGACAAAGGCCGATTAGGCTTTGCCGGCCTTCACGTCGAGGACGCGGTTGGCGGCCGAGACGATCGCTTCCAGCGACGCCGCGACGATGTTGGTATTGATGCCGGCGCCGAAGAGCTTGCCGCCGGGATAGGAGATCTCGACATAGGAGATCGCCGCTGCGTTCGAGCCATGCTGGAGCGAATGCTCGGAATAGTCCTCGACCGACATGTCGACGCCGAGATAATGCGACAGCGCATTGATGAAGCCGTCGATCGGACCGTTGCCGCGCCCTTCGATGCGCTTGATCTCCCCATTGTCGGTGATCTCGGCTGCGACGATCCGCTGGCCCTTGTGCTCGGTGTCGGGATAGGTGTGATGGTCGACGAAGCGCAGCCGGCCTTCCGGCTGCGTCACGTAGCGCTCGATGAAGCGGTCGTAGATGCGCCGGGACGGAAGCTCTTTGCCCTCGACGTCGGTGATGCGCTGGATGTCCTCGCGGAATTCCACTTGCAGGTTGCGCGGCAGGTTCAGCCCGTAATCCTGCTGCAGGATATAGGCGATACCGCCCTTGCCAGACTGAGAGTTGATGCGGATGATCGCCTCGTAGGAACGACCGACATCGCGCGGGTCGATCGGCAGGTATGGGACTTCCCACATCGGATGATTGGCGACCTGCGCTGCCTTCATACCCTTGTTGATCGCGTCCTGATGCGAGCCGGAGAAGGCGGTGTAGACCAATTCTCCGACGTAAGGATGGCGCTCGCCGATCGCCATCTGGTTCGAATATTCGAACACTTCCTTGATGCGTTCGATATTCGAGCAGTCGATCTCGGGATCGACGCCTTGCGTGAACATGTTCAGCGCCATCGTCACCATGTCGACATTGCCGGTACGCTCGCCATTGCCGAACAGCGTGCCTTCGACGCGGTCGGCACCTGCCAGCAGTGCCAGTTCGGCAGCGGCAATGCCGGTGCCGCGGTCGTTATGCGGATGCAGCGAAACGATCAGGTTCTCGCGATTGTCGAGGTTGCGGCACATCCATTCGATCTGGTCGGCATAGACGTTCGGCGTCGCCATCTCGACGGTGGACGGCAGGTTGATGATCAGCTTGTTATCGGGCGCCGGCTTGACGACCTCGATGACGGCGTTGCAGATCTCCAGCGCCACATCGAGTTCCGTGCCGGTAAAGCTCTCCGGGGAATATTCGAAACGATAACCGCCGCCGGCCTTCGTGGCCATATCGGTGATCATCTTGGCGGCATCGACGGCGATCTGCTTGATGCCCTGCACATCCTTGGCGAAGACGACGCGGCGCTGCAACTCGCTGGTGGAGTTGTAGAAATGCACGATCGGCCGGTTTGCGCCTTCCAGCGCTTCGAAGGTGCGGGTGATGAGTTCCGGGCGGCACTGCACCAATACCTGCAGGGAGACGTCGTCGGGCACATTGCCCTCCTCCACGCACCAACGGGCGAAGTCGAAATCGGTCTGTGAAGCCGAGGGGAAACCGATCTCGATTTCCTTGAAGCCCATCTCGATCAACAGCTGGAACATGCGCGCCTTGCGATCGTGGCCCATCGGGTCGACGAGTGCCTGGTTGCCGTCGCGCAGGTCGACCGAGCACCAGACCGGTGCCTTGGTAATGGTCTTCGTCGGCCATGTGCGGTCGGGAATGTTCACCTGCGGATAGGCCCGGTATTTTGCCGCGGCATCGGGCATGCCTTTTGCGGAATTCGTTCCGCTCTTTGAGGCCGCTTTATTCTCGGAGGATTGCGTCTTCGCGTCCATCGTATCGTCTCCTCGTCCCGGCATTTGCCCGCTCTTAGCCGATCACGTCGGGCTTGGCGATAAACAAATGCGGACCTTGTCGGTCGTTAGGTCAATTTTGAAAGTGAGTCGCGAGGAGCGATGGCCGGGCGGGCTTTCGGCCGCCGGGCGCTCCTCAAAGGACCCGACAACCGCGCGTAAGGCCGAGGAGAAGAAGCGAGGTCAGGGCGCGCGTATTGTCACGCAGGGCAATGCGGCCGCGTGCAATCGTGTCAGAAATTCTGGCGCCAGTGGTCTTCATGAGCGCGCTTATAGCCTCGGACGGTAGAGCTGGCAAGTCCTTGCCCGGCTTTTGATCGCCGCCAACATTCGACCAACTGCCCATCTATTGCCGGCGGAGTTGCTTGAAAGCGCCAGGATCCGGCATTTGAAGGGCAGAACGACCTTCCGTTACCTCGACTGAGCTCGGTCTTTCCAAAGCCTCACCAGCCGCGACAGCGCCAGCATCAGCCCACCCGCGAGCAGGCCCCAGAAGGCGCCGGAAATACCGCCGAAGGAAACGCCGGAGGCGGTGACGAGGAAGGTGATTGCCGCCGCCTCACGTGAGTCCGGCGCCTGGAAGGCCGACATTGCCGAGGACGAGAAGGCGCCGACCAGCGCCAGGCCGGCCACCGCCTCGATCAGGATGGAAGGCGCAAGGGCGACGAAGGCCGTCACCGCGCCGGCGAGCAGCCCGAGAATGATATAGCCGACACCGGCGATGAGTGACGCCCAATAGCGCCGCTTCGGATCGGCATGGGCGTCCTGTCCGGCGCACATCGCCGCGGTGATGGCCGCCAGATTAACGGCGTGGCCGCCGAACGGCGCCGACAGCAGCGAGAAGAAGCCGGTGACGGCAAAGAGCGGGCCGGGCTTCGGATCGTAATGGTTGACCTTCAGCACCGCGATACCCGGAATGTTCTGCGAGGCCATGGTGACGATGAAGAGCGGCAGCGCGATCGAGATGAGGCCGGCAAGATTGAACACCGGTCGGACGATTTCCGCCGTTGGCACCAGTGATTGTTCCAGCGAGCCGAGCGCACCGTCAGGGATATCGACGCCGAAGGCGAGCACCAGCACGAAGGCCGCGAGTGCTGCCGGCACCGCCCAAAGCCGCTTGAAGGCGCCGACGACGATCCAAGCGACGACGATCGGCAGGCCGAACAGCGGATTGAAGCCGATCGCCTTTACCGGCGCGAAGCAGAGGCCGATCAGCACGCCGGCGAGCATTGCATTGGCGAGTGGTGCCGGAATGGCGGCAACCGCTCGCCCGAGCGGCTTGAACAGTCCCGCAAGGATAATCAGCGCAGCACAGATCAGGAATGCCCCGACCGCCGCATTGAAGCCGCCCTCGATCGCCCCGGTGCTTGCCAGCAGTGCGGCACCCGGTGTCGACCAGGCGATGCTGACCGGCAATCTGGTCACGGCACTCAGCACGATCGCGCAGACGCCCATGGAAATCGACAATGCCATCAGCCCGGAAGCCGCCTGTACATCCGTGGCGCCGACCGCCTGCAGCCCGTGCAGTACAACGGCGAAGGAACTGGCGGAACCGACGAAGGCGGTCAGCAGCCCCATGAACAGGGCTTGGACGGAAAAATCTTTGAGCATGGCGGGACTCGAGCTGCGCGAATGCCGCATGGAGCATGATGGTTGCCGCAGGCGCAAGTCTGGATTCAGTGCTTTCCGTTCAGACCTTGCCGCTAGGAGATCATCTCCGTTCAAGCACTAAAGCCTTTCCTGGCCAGATTGCAGCATTCTGACCAGGAAAGGCTCTGGCCGAAAACAAAACGCCCTCACCTGCGATCGGCAGGCAAGGGCGGGTTCTTGGCAGCTTTGGCTGAGAAAACTTAGATATCGGCCTGCGACGTCACGATCCGTGAAACGAGGCCATACTCCTTCGCCTCTTCGGCCGAAAGCCAGTAGTCGCGATCCGTATCCTTGTCGATCTTGTCGAGCGGCTGGCCGGTGGCCGCTGCCATGATCCTGTTCAAGCGCTCGTTCATCTTGATGATCTCGCGCGCCTGGATTTCGATGTCGGATGCCATGCCGCGCGTGCCGCCGGAGGGCTGATGCAGCAGGAAGCGCGTGTTCGGCAGGCACAGGCGCCGCTCCTTCGGAGTGGCGACATAGATCAGCGCGCCAGCGGAGGCGACCCAACCGGTGCCGATCATCCAGACCTTCGGCTTGATGAACTTGATCATGTCATGAATGGAATCGCCGGATTCGACGTGGCCACCGGGCGAATTGACATAGATGCGGATGTCCTCGTCGCTGGCCGCGGCAAGTGCCACAAGCTGCGAGCAGACCTTCTGCGCCAATTCCTGATTGATCGGTCCGTAGATGAAGATCGAACGCGACTTGAAAAGATTCGCCTCCGTTTCCTTGCCGAGCGGCAGTTCCTTCGTCTTGTCGTCCTGGTCTTCGTCGTTCATTCGAACCTCTTGGAGATGAATTCGGGTTCCTCGCACATAGTGCGACTCAATGCCTAAAACAATGCGAGAAAAACACAAGGCACCGAAGCGATGGAGATATCCTTAAGAAGCCGCGCGCCGTTCTGCAAGCCTTACTGAATTGTAACGGCGAAAGGCTTTGAAAAGCCTAAATCGGTTCCTACCTCAACCTCACGCGGCAAACGCCGCCAGCGCATAACCCCGAAATCGGAATCGATTGTCGGAAAGGATTATGCGCAGTTTTAAATTGATAGAGCGTCCTTAGCGCGTCCGACGCGCGGCGCTCTAGATCATTAGGAGACAGGACATGTCACCCGAAGAACGCCAATTGCTGACCGCCCTCTTCGACCGCGTACGCACCGCCGCGGCCACACCGCGCGACCGCGACGCCGAGGCCCTGATCGACCAGGCGACGCGCGAACAACCCTCCGCCACCTATTACCTGGCCCAGGCCGTCATCGTTCAGGAAAAGGGGCTTGAGGCAGCCGCCAACCACATCAAGGAACTCGAAGAGCGTGTCCGCCAGTTGGAAGCCGGCGAGAGCGAACACCGTCAGGCCGAGCAGGGCGGCGGCTTTCTGAGCTCGATCTTCGGCAACACCCAGACGCAGCAACCGGCGCCAGTCCCCTCCAATCCTGGCCCCTCCAATCCCGGTCCCTGGGGCCAGCAGTCCCGCGGCTATGACGATTCCCGCGGCTACGAACGCGATGTCCGCCAGCCGCCGCAACAGCCGACCGGCCCCTGGACCCAGCAGGCCTCTGCGCCGTCTGCCGGCGGCAGCTTCCTGCATGGCGCGCTCGGCACGGCGGCAGGTGTCGCCGGCGGCATGCTGCTTGCCAACTCGCTGAGCGGCATCTTCGGCAACCACATGTCCTCGCTCGGCTGGGGCTCGCCCTTCGGCGCCAATCCCTTCGGCAATGCCAGCGCGCCGACCGAAGAAACCGTCATCAACAATTATTACGGCAATGACGACACCCGCCAGGCCGCGGACAACACGGCCGATGACAAGGACAACAGGGCCGACCTGCAGCAGGCCGATTACGACGACGGCGACGATTCCATCGACGACTCGTCCGGCGACAACGTTACGGATGTTTGAGGTGTAGCGGCCGGAGACGGATAGCGATTGCCGCACCGTTGCCCGGCCCTTCGCTCTAGGCTCAGGGCGTTCGCCGCTGCAATCGATTCACTGGATCGATTGGTCGGGCTTTGCCCGACCGCTGCTCACCCACGGCCGCGATAGGTGGCAACGCCCTGCTCCGGCAGCCAGACGCCTTCCGGCGGCTTGCCCGTCTGCCAGAAGACGTCGATCGGAATACCGCCGCGCGGATACCAGTAGGCGCCGATTCTGAGCCACCTGGGATCAAGCAGTTCGACGATGCGCTTGGCGATGTAGACCGAACAATCTTCGTGGAAAGCGCCGTGATTGCGGAAGGAATGCAGGAAGAGCTTCAGCGACTTCGATTCCACCAGCCATTCGCCCGGAATGTAATCGATGACGATATGGGCGAAATCCGGCTGCCCGGTCATCGGGCAGAGCGAGGTGAATTCCGGCGCGGTGAAGCGCACGACATAATCGGTGCCGGCATGGTTGGACGGCACTTTTTCAAGCACCGCCTCCTCAGGCGATTGCGCGGTTTCGGTTTGCTGACCCAGCATCGACAGGCTGGAAACATCTGTATTCGGCATCATGCCTCCTTGACGACTTTGACGCGGATGCCGTGAGCCTTCTCGCCCTCCGGCTCCACATGAATTGCGATCGTGGCGCCCTGGTGCACCGCCCTGATGGCATCCTCAAGGCGGTCGCATATATCATGCGCCTGCCGCACCGACATCCCGCCGGGCACCACCATGTGAAAATCGATGAAGGTGACGGTGCCCGCGCGGCGCGTTTTCAGGTCGTGCACGCCGATCGAGCCCTCCGCGTGGGCAGCGATCGCCTGTTTGATCGCCTCCTCCTCCTGCGGCTCGACCGCCTGGTCCATCAGCCCGCCGATCGATTGCGAGATCACCTTCCAGCCCTGATAGAGGATGTTGACGGCAACGAGGATGGCGAGCACCGGGTCGAAGATCGCATACCCCGTCGCCAGCGCCAGCAGCAGGCCAATGAGCACGCCGACAGAGGTTACGACATCGGACATGATATGCTGCCCATCCGCCGTCAGCGCTGGCGAGCGATGTCTGCGTCCGGTTCTGATCAGCAAGCGCGCCCAGATCGCATTGATGACACCGGCCGCGAAGTTGATCGCAAGGCCGAGCACGGGTGCATCCAGCATGCGTGGCTCGGCGAGATAACCAACCGCCTCGTTGACGATCAGCAGGGCAGCGACGACGATCAGCGCGCCCTCGGTAACCGCTGACAGATATTCCGCCTTATGATGGCCGAAAGGATGGTCGTGATCGGCCGGCTTTTGCGCATAGCGAATGACGAAGAATGCGATGAAGGCTGCGACGACGTTGACCGATGATTCGAGCCCGTCCGACAGCAGCGCCACCGACCCGGTGAACCACCAGGCCACCATCTTCAGCCCCATGACGCCGAGCGACAGCGGAATCCCCCACATCGCCAACTTGCGAACCGTAAGATCGCCGTTGTCACTCATATCGTTCCCCTGCGGTTGCGAATGAATTGCAGCTTTCAAGCCGTTGAAACGCAAAACCGCCCACGCGAATGTCGCGCAGGCGGTTCAGTTGATGGTGATATGGGGGAAGACGGCGGATTTGTCAAAGGGCAATGAGACTCCCTTCCGCGCGACTCAAGGAGCGGGGTCGGCGAGAACAATTTGCGGCCAGCGCAAGAGCGCGGCCTGCCCTGCAGGCGTCAGCGCATAAACGCCCTTCTCCTTGCGCTCGAACCATCCGTAGACGTTGTCGAGCAGGATGCGGCCGGCATTGGGCACCTGAGCCTTCATATCGCGCGGCCGCCCGACCCCACGCTCGATTGCGGCGGCGCAGAGCAGCACCTGCTGGCGATAGGCGGTCATGATCGGCGCCCGCGTGCTGCCGCCGATGGCGGGATCGCCGCGGCGGCGCTGATGCT
The DNA here is from genome assembly GCF_057653695.1 of Rhizobium sp. SRDI943. Lineage (NCBI taxonomy): Bacteria > Pseudomonadati > Pseudomonadota > Alphaproteobacteria > Hyphomicrobiales > Rhizobiaceae > Rhizobium > Rhizobium sp. SRDI943. The sequence goes on from NZ_CM172787.1 coordinate 3,105,334, forward strand.
CCTTGACGAGGCGCGTCCGCCGCTTGGGATTGGTGCGCGGCATCGGCGAGACGGAACTGACGATAACGCTGACCTCGCCGCTATCGGAGACGCCGAGCATGCCGATGCCGAGCCTGCGGCAGAGATCGCGATAGCGTTTGTCGGTCTCCCGCCCCCGACCCTTGGCGGAGACGCGGGCCGCGATCCAGACCTCATCGCTCATCGCCGCGCGATCGACCGCCTGGAGAACAAGCTCGAGGTTGAAGGAGAGCTTGAGTTCGCAGACCACCACGACCGGCGGCTCGGCATCGCTCAAGCCAACGAGATCGCACCCGCCGACCTCACCCTTCACGACATAACCCGCCGCCTCCAGGAAAGCTTTGACCGGCAGGTAGAGCGATGTCTCCATGCTGAAAACCGCGCCTCAGGCGGCGTTGAGATCGGCAATCTCGCCATATCGTGCAAGCAATCGCGGCGACGACATATCTCCGGTTTCTTCATCGACGATCACCGCATAGGCCGCCACGCCGACAAAACGCTCCGACATCGCCGAGGCAATTTTCTCCGCGCTGACGGAGTTCGATGCCTGGCGCATTTCACCGGGGACGAGATTGCCGCGGTTCTTGCGATAGGGAAGAACGATGAACTTTTCAGCATTGGCCACGTCGAATATCCCGATTGATCGTTCCTGAAATGTTCTGATTTGCCTGAAGAAGTCAACCGGCCTTTCGAAAACGGCCTGCCCCTCCCCGCAGTCGGGGGAAAGAGCAGGCCGAATAACCGTCGAAATCCTCAGGCAGCCTTCGTCTTCACCTTGCGCGCCAGATGCGCCACGACATTTTCGATCATCCGCATCCCGGCATCGCCACCGAGCGTCATGATGGATTCTGGATGGAACTGCACCGCGGCGATCGGTTCCTTCGCGTGTTCGATGCCCATGATCGTGCCGTCGTCGCTTTCCGCCGTGATGATGAACTCGCGCGGCAGCGTCGAAGGATCGGCGAAGATCGAGTGGTAGCGGCCGACCGTCACCTCCTTGGCAAGGCCGGAGAAGACGATGCCCGGCTCCAGCACGCGGATGCGCGAGGGCTTGCCGTGCATCGGCACCGCCAGATGACGCAACTCCCCGCCATAGGCTTCGGCGAGCGCCTGCAGGCCGAGGCAGACACCGAAGATCGGCAGGTTGCGCGCCCGCGCCTTCTTGATCGTCGCCTTGCAATCGAAATCCTTGGGCGTTCCGGGTCCCGGCGACAGCACAACGAGGTCCGGGTTCAGCCTGTCGAAGATTTCCTCCGGCACCGGCGTGCGCACGGTCGAAACCGTCGCCCCCGTCTGGCGGAAGTAATTGGCGAGCGTGTGGACGAAGCTGTCCTCGTGATCGACGAGCAGGATGCTGACGCCCTTGCCGACGCCTGCGACGTCGCGCTGAACCCTGCCGGAATTACCCGTCTTGGCGTCTCGGATGGCGGAAAGCATGGCAGAGGCCTTCAGTTCTGTTTCGGCTTCTTCTTCGTCAGGAATGGAATCGTTGAGCAGCGTCGCACCGGCGCGCACCTCGGCGATACCATCCTTGATGCGCACGGTGCGCAGCGTCAGGCCGGTGTTCATATCGCCGTTGAAACCGACCATGCCGATCGCCCCACCATACCAGGCGCGTGGGCTCTTTTCATGGCTCTCGATGAAGCGCATCGCCCAGAGCTTCGGGGCGCCGGTGACGGTAACGGCCCAGGCGTGGCTGAGGAAACCGTCGAAGGCGTCCATGTCGTCGCGCAGCCGCCCTTCGATATGGTCGACCGTGTGGATGAGGCGCGAATACATCTCGATCTGCCGGCGGCCGATCACCTTGACCGAACCCGGCTCGCAGACACGGCTTTTGTCGTTGCGGTCGACATCCGAGCACATGGTGAGCTCGGATTCGTCCTTCTTGGAATTCAGCAGCTTCAGGATCTGCTCGCTGTCGGCGATCGGGTCGTCGCCGCGCTTGATCGTGCCCGAAATCGGGCAGGTCTCTATGCGACGGCCGGAAACGCGCACGAACATTTCAGGCGAGGCGCCGACCAGATATTCCTGATGGCCGAGATTGATGAAGAAGGAATAGGGCGAGGGATTGATCGCCTTCAGCCGCTTTGAAATGTCGGACGGCTTGCTATCGCAGCGCTCCATGAATTTCTGCCCGGGCACGACTTCGAAAAGGTCGCCCTTGCGGAAACTTTCCTTCGCCTTGGTGACGAGCTCGGCATATTCGCCCGGTCGGTGATCGCTCTTCGGCGGAATGGCATCCGTGTGTTTGAAGGGCTCCGCGGCGATATCCTGGGCCTTGCCCTCGGTCGACACGCCGCCTTTTTCGAAGTCGTAACGGTCGACCCAGGCCTTGGCGGAATAGTTGTCGACGACGAGGATCTCGTCCGGCAGGTAGAGCACCATGTCACGCTGATCGGAGGGCCGCGTCAGCTTCAGATTAATCGCGTCGAACTGGAAGGCGATGTCGTATCCGAAGGCGCCGTAGAACCCGAGGCTTGCATCCGCCTGCGAATAAAATAGGTCGGTGACGGCGCGCAGCACGGTGAAGACCGTCGGCATCTTCGAGCGTTCTTCCTCGGTGAACACCCGGTCCGGCGTCTTGACGGTGAGGTCGAGGCGGCGGGCCGAGGAAGCGCCGAGCACGATGTCGGACACGGTCTTCAGCCGCTCGATCACGAAGCCGAGGATCACCTCGCCGCGTTCATTATAGGCCTCGATCCAGACGTCGCGCCCGAAGGAAGAGATTCCGAGCGGCGGATCGACGACGGCGGTATCCCAGCGCGTATAGCGGCCGGGATATTCGTAGTTCGACGAAAACACCGCGCCGCGGCGCTCGTCGAGCTTGTCGACATAGGAAGAGACCGCATCGCCGTAGGGGATCGCCCGCCGCTGCCGCGTGACCGTAATGCCGCCCTTGGTCTCGTAGATTTCCGCACCATCATCCCGCAGGATCGTTACCATTGTTCCACTCCGTTATCGGGGCCCGGACGACAGGCGGCCATAAAACAAAAAAAGCCGCCTCGAAGTTTCGGGCGGCTCACTCGTCGTCTTTGGACACGATTGGTCGAGGCCGCCTTAGCGAACCCACCACCAAACAGCAATGTTCAAGGACTTGATCATGAAAAATTGTTAGCCTGAGATCAGCAATTGCGCAAGAGGCGAATGCGGAATGAAAAGGGCGGCCCGAAAGCCGCCACTCCCCCAGCCATGAAGGCGTGATCGCGATCAGAAAGTCTTGGTCAGCGAGATCTTGAAGGTGCGTCCGGGCTCGGAATACCAATCGCGCGGCTGCGACGCCGTCGAGATCAGGTTGACATCGCGCACGGCGAGCGCGTTGAAATATTCCTGGTCGAAGATGTTGTAGACACCTGCCTGCACGCGCAGGCCCGGCACCTGGTCCGGCGTCCACCAGCCGGTCAGGTCGACGATCGCGTAGCCCGGCGCATCGAAGGTCGTGTCGGTGGTGTTGGTGACGGGCGTATCGAGATGATCGGTAAGCATGCCCGCCGAAAGCGTCGAAGAAAGATCGAAGCCGAAAGTCTCGTTGCTCCAGCCGCCGCCGACTATCGCCTTGAACGGTGCCACCGATCGCAGGCGCTGGGCAGTTTCCTCGTTCCTGCCATAGGCATAGGCAAGTGACGTATGGAGATTGATGCCGTTGTTGAATGTCTTGGCGGCGCTGGCTTCAATACCCGAGATCGTTGCCGCAGATACGTTCGTGTAGTTGAATTCCGTAAAGCCGGTCGCGTCGACGCTCGTCACCGTCTCGATAAAATTCTGGTAGCGGGTGTGGAAGGCCGCAACCCGACCGGTAAAATCGCCCGTGTCAAAATTAGCGCCGATTTCGACGCCGCGGCCGATTTCGGGTTGCAGATCGGGATTGCCGAGCTGGGCGTAGCGGCCCGTCGGGTTGTAGAAGCGGCTGTAGAGTTCGTCCACGGTGGGTGCGCGGAAGCCGACTGCCAGCTGCAGGTAGAGCTGCACGTCGGGCGTCAAGTCGTATGTCGCAAGAATCTTCGGTGACAGGCCGGCTTCCGTTCGGTCGCTCAGGTCCCCGAAACGAGCAAGGCCGGTATTGCTTGCGAAACTCCCGCCGGTCGAGGGATTGTAGTTGAACCAGTCAAAGCGGAAGCCGGGTGTCAGCGCGAAGCCGGTATTGCCGATTTCGATCTTGTCTTCGACAACAAGCCCAAGATTCTGGCTGTCGACATTGGGCACTTCCGCCTGATTGTTCAGCGACGGGCAGGTCGTCGGTGTGGGGCAAAGGGCCCAGCTATACTGGCTCCAGCTGGAAACGCCGACGTCGAGGCCAATGCGAACGGAGTGGCTGAGACCGGAATACTCAAAATCCTTCGTTGCAGTGCCGCTGAAGCCCCAGGTTTCGTTTTCAATCTCGTTGTTACGGCCATAGGCCACATTCGCCGCGGTACGCCCCTTGCTGCCGGATTCCTTCTTCAAGTCCTGCCAATAGAGCGTGGCGCGCGCACTGCTGAAGAACGCATCGGAAGACTGCGCTTCATAGTCATAATCGAGCGACACACGATCACGATCACGCAGTTCGCGACCGTCGTAATTGTCGATCATATAAGTGCGTCCGGTACCTTGCTGTTCACGCAGATCAGTCTGCAGGTCACGCCTGAAACGCTCGGCAGTCAGACCGATGCGGTGGCCACCCTCCAGCTCCTGACGCAGCTTGAAGAGCAGATTATGCTGATCGAAATCAGCTGGATCCGCCTCGGTGCGGAAACGACCATAGCTGTCATTGTCGCCCATGTTGTCGCGTTCATGCCCCTTGCGGTAGCCACCCTGAAACAGGATCGACGTACCGCCGATCTTCTTGGCGGCAGCGGCTGAGCCGGAAATGCTGCGGTCTTCGCTGTCATAGGTCGACTTGACGATCGCACCCCAGTCGCGGCCTTCAGGAATGAGATCCTCCGGCTCCAGCGTATTGAGAACGATGGCGCCGCCGAGCATGCCGGAACCACCCTTGCTCGAATCCGCGCCGCGCACGATATCGAGCGAGGACAGCGAATCGAAATCGAACGTATCGCCACCGCCATTGGCATTGCTGAGGGCGAAAGCGCCCTGGCGCGAGCTGTTCGAAATATAGGGAATTGGAATGCCGTCGACGGTGGTCAGGATGCGAGCGCCCGAAAGGCCACGCAGGTTGAAGCCTGCGTCACCACGCGAATAATTTACGCCTGCATCGACGCTGCGGCCGATATCGTCAAAATTGGTGACCTGCTTTTCTTCGAGCTGCTTGGCAGTGATCTCGGTGGCCAGCGGCGTGTCGGCGACGCTGCCCGGCGCCACGCGTTTGCCCTTGACGACGATCTTCTGCAGGACGGTGCTTTCCTCCGTCGCGGCTTGCGGCGCTGTTGCCGGAGCGCTTTGCGCGAAAGACTGCGAAACAGGAAGAACAACTGTGGCTGCCGTGCAGACCAATAGAACCGAGCGCCAATGCCGGACGATCATAACCTACCCTCTCATGATGATTACCGGGCTGGCTGGTCGTGGCGCGTCGAACGCTCGAGGGGCTGGCTGGGCTTTTACGGATGAAGACGAAGTAAAATTCCGCCTTCTTTTCGCCGCATAAAAAACATGAGCAGCATTGTCAACATAAGTCATCATTTTATGTTGAATAAATATATCAAGTTTTAGCGATCTTCAATGACGTTGCACAATTGCAACGAAAAACGCCCTCATGCGTTGTCTTCAGCCACGGATACGAGGAATCGGACGCGTTGAGAAAACTTTCGACATTGGCGATCCTTTTCGCCGCTACCGCCTTTCTTGCCGGCGCTCGCCTGCCCCCGCAAGGCCCGATGCCCGAACCTCGGCCAGATGCCGGACAGCCGACCAGCCCCACCTCCCCTTCCTCGGAAAAGACGGAACCGCCCGCGCCCGGAGAGGTCCCGGCCCCTCAGCCGAAACCCGACGTCAAGGACCCGGAGGCACCGGCATCGAGCCCGCCAGCGCCGCAGGCCGCACCGTCAGAGCCCGGGCCGACAGAACCGATGCAAGGTCCGCCGCGGCCGCCGGGCAGCCCCGAAAGCTCACAGCCGCCGACGGAAGAAGGTAAGCCGCCCGGCGAGCAGACACTTGAAGAGCAACACCTGACGATCGAACCGGAAAGCGATGCCGAGCATGCCGAATGCACGGCCGCCCTTCAGTCCCTGGGCGTCGTCTTCAAGGACACGCCGCGCATCGATGACGGTAACGGCTGCGGCATCGACAAGCCGATCATCGTCTCTGAAGCCCTGCCCGGCATCAAGCTGAAGCCGGAGGCGACGATTCGCTGTCCGGCAGCGCTTGCCCTTGCTCGCTGGATGAAGGACAGCGTCATCCCGGCGGCTTCCGCCGCCCTACCGGAGCAGGGCCGCATCACCACCGTCAACCAGGCAACGTCCTATATGTGCCGCCTGCGTAACAGTGCCGGAACCGGCAAGATCTCCGAGCATGCCCGCGGCAACGCCATCGATATTGCGAGCTTCCATTTCGAAAAGGGTGAAGATGTCGCCGTCCGCTCCCGTCGCGAGGATTCTACGCTGACCGGCGCCTTCCAGCGCACCGTCAGCGCCGCCGGCTGCCTCTACTTCACCACCGTCCTCGATCCGGAAAGCGACGCCGCCCACGAAACCCATTTCCATCTAGACGTCATCGAGAGGAAGGGTGGCTATCGTTATTGCCATTAGTCACTTCAAAGAGCTGCGATTCCCGCTTGAATCGGGTCATCCAACCACTAAACTTCGGCACGAAGAACCGGCGGAGTGCCTACCATGACCTTGTTGAGCTTCCAGATGAAAGACTCCACAGTTTCCCGTCTGGATCGCCTGGCCGAAAGGCGAAAGCTTTCGTCGGCCGAGATCGCAGCCGTGGCGATCGAAGAATTCATCGAACGGGAGGAATGGCAACTCTCGGAGATCGAGGCTGCCGTTCGCGAAGCCGACCAAAGCGACTTCGCCTCCGATGAGGATGTCGCTACAGTCCTGTCAAAATATATTGGCAGCCCTTCTGGAAAATGAGCCTGCGCATCAAATGGACCCGCAGAGCGCTTGCCCGCCTTGATCATATCGGCGCTTACATCGCCCGTCACCATCAAGGTGCCGCAGCGAGGGTCATCGTCCGTATCCAATCCATCGTGGAGACGATGCCGGATTATCCGTTGGTGGGAAAAGTCAGTCGCGTCGCGGGAACAAGGGAAGTGGTGCTGAGCGACATTCCCTATATTGTCGCATGTCGCGCTAGAGAAAACGAAATTGAAATTCTAACCATCTTGCATACATCTCAACGATGGCCGAAGAGCTTCTGAAGCCGGCTCTAAAACAACCCCTCGATATAGCCCTGGTCGTTCAGGAAAATCCGTTCCGCCGACGGTGATTTCGGCAGGCCCGGCATCGTCATGATCTCGCCGGTGATGGCGACGACGAAGCCCGCTCCCGCCGAAAGCCGCACCTCTCGCACGGTGACGATGTGGCCTTCCGGCGCGCCGCGCAGGTTCGGATCGGTGGAGAAGGAATATTGCGTCTTCGCCATGCAGATCGGCAGCTTGCCGTAACCTTGCTCCTCCCATGTCTGCAACTGGTCGCGCACCGCCTTGTCGGCCGTCACTTCACCGGCATGGTAGATCTTCGAGGCGACGATCTCGATCTTCTCGAACAGCGAAATGTCGTCGCCATAGAGCGGCTGGAATTTCGCCTGCCCGGATTCGGCCAGTTCCACCACCTTGTGCGCCAGTTCCTCGATGCCGGCCGAACCCAGCGCCCAGTGGCGGCAGAGGATCGCCTCGGCGCCAAGCCTCGAGACAAATTCCTTGACTGCCGCGATCTCGGCGTCGGTATCCGAGACGAAATGGTTGATCGCCACGACGACGGGCACCCGGAAACGACGCACATTGGCAACGTGCCGGCCAAGATTGGCGCAGCCCTTCTTCAGCGCCTCGACATCCTCCGTGCCGAGATCTTCCTTCTTCACCCCGCCATTCATCTTCAGCGCCCGGACGGTCGCGACGATCACCGCCGCATCCGGCTTCAGCCCGGCCTTGCGGCACTTGATGTCGAAGAATTTCTCGGCCCCGAGATCGGCGCCGAAGCCCGCTTCGGTCACCACATAGTCGCCAAGCTTCAGCGCCGTCTTCGTCGCCGTCACCGAGTTGCAGCCATGGGCGATGTTGGCGAAGGGGCCGCCATGCACGAAGGCCGGATTGTTCTCTAGCGTCTGCACGAGGTTCGGCTGCATCGCATCTTTCAACAGCACCGCCATTGCGCCGTCGGCTTTCAGGTCTCGCGCTTGCACCGCCGTCCTGTCGAAACGATAGCCGATGATGATGTCGCCAAGCCGCCGCTCCAGATCCTTGAGGTCGGTGGCAAGGCAGAGGATCGCCATCACCTCGGAGGCGACGGTGATGTCGAACCCGCCCTGGCGCGGGAAACCGTTGGCGACGCCGCCGAGCGATGAGACCATGCTTCTGAGCGCCCGGTCGTTCATGTCCATGACCCGCCGCCAAGTGATGCGGCGGATGTCGATATTCTCTTCGTTGCCCCAGTAGATGTGGTTGTCGATCATCGCCGCCAGCAGATTGTGCGCCGATGTGATCGCATGGAAATCGCCGGTGAAATGCAGGTTGATGTCTTCCATCGGCACGACCTGTGCATAACCGCCGCCGGCCGCCCCGCCCTTGACGCCGAAGCAGGGGCCGAGCGAGGCCTCGCGGATGCAGACAACGGCTTTCTTGCCGATCCGGTTCAGCCCGTCGCCGAGCCCGACGGTGGTGGTCGTCTTGCCCTCGCCCGCCGGCGTCGGGTTGATCGCGGTGACGAGGATCAGCTTGCCATCCTTCTTGCCTGCTTGCGCAGCAATGAACTCGGCGCTGACCTTCGCTTTGTCATGACCATAGGGAACGAGCTGCTCGACCGGAATGCCGAGTTTCGCCCCGATTTCGAAGATCGGCTTTTTGGCCGCGGCGCGTGCGATTTCGATATCGGATTTGATGGATGGCATGGATGTTCCCCCGTCCGACCTCCGCGGGCGCGGAGCCGTTATTTTTCTCTTCATCGAGATAACGAAATATCGGCGGGGTGTGAATAGCCCCACGCCTTGCGGCCGCCACGCTGGGCGTTTATGTGGCGGACGACAATTGCGGTTTAACAGGCTGAAAACATGAAATCACTGGAACTCATCATCGAGCGCATCATCCTGTCGAGCCGCTGGATCCTCGTCGTCTTCTATATCGGCCTAGTAGCAGCACTCGCCGTCTATGCCGTTTCCTTCGCCTACAAGTTCCTGAAGATCGCCTCCGGCGTCTTCGAGCTTGACGAGGCGGAGATGATCCTTGCCATGCTCGGTTTGATCGACGCTGCCCTCGTTGCCAGCCTGATCGTCATGGTCATGATCTCGGGTTACGAGAATTTCGTCAGCCGCTTCGACGAGGCCAGCGAGGCCGACAACGAGGTCTCCTTCCTTGGCAAGCTCGATTCGGGCAGCTTGAAAATCAAGGTCGCCTCCTCGATCGTCGCCATCTCCTCCATCCACCTGCTGCAGGTCTTCCTCAATGCCGACAAATATGCGGACGGCAAGATCATGTGGCTGACCCTCATGCACCTCGCCTTCGTCGCCTCCGCCGTCATGCTCGGTTTCCTGGAGAAGCTGATGAGCGTCACGTCGAAAAATGATCTGAAGGATAAGGACTGACAGGCGTCACGAGGCGCCTTCGGAGCTTCAACAAGCAGCAGCCCGACGAAAACGCCGAGCTATGCTCTTTCGAGTCCTGAGATCAATTGACCGAAGCAGCAACAGGAACGATCTCTGCCTCAGCTTTTCTCGGGCATCGAAGGCTTTCCTTCGCCTCCGGCCCACAGACATGCAAGCCGGGCTCTTCATCATAGGGGATGATACCATTGATGATGCCAAGCTTGAGGGCCTCAGAAGGAAGTATGATACTTCCTCGCTCAGTTGAAGTAGCGGGCATCATCGTCTCGTATGTCTCGGCGCTCACGCCCATCTCGTCGAAATAAGCTAAAAATCTCGTATATTCAGCCGTCGTGGGCCTGACGATGCCGATTGCCGAATATCCGACCATCCGCGGCGTTCCGCTCATCAGGACAAGAGCGCAGCTCGAAAGACAGTACGCACGGCCGGCAAAGACTTCGCCCTCGGTCGGTCCGCTTTTGGCGATGCTGGCTTTGCAACGTGGATCCAGCTTTGGACAATTCGGCAACTGCGTTCTGCCAATCGAGGTTTCCTGACCTGCAGCGCGGATCATGCGCCCCATCACGAAAGCCGCATCCGTGTCCCCGCCATTAGATTGAAGGACGATCGGCAGCTTTCGTTCGCCGAGCGTCGTCAACATCGCCTTCAGCCGAGCCGGCGTATCCGGTGTGATGTCTCCGTCCGCAGAAATCCACTGCGTGCACTCTTCCTGGCAATTGCCATTGGACATCAGGAGGAAGTCCATCGGCCTGGTTTTGGGCAGTTTCTCGCTTGTCTCTGCAGCCGCTTCCTGTACGGGTGCCTCGGATACCGGCGTCTTAGATACAGGCGCCTCAGCCGCCACAGGCGCTTCGGCTGCCGGATGGCTGTGACAGACAGCCTCGGCCGCTGCATCCGGCGCGCAGAGCGGCATGCCGGGCCACTCATTGTAGGACAGCATGTCCGTAATGAGACCTATTCGAAGTGCCTCTGCAGCCGGTACGATATTGATGTTGTCAGGCGTAGCGCTCATCATCAGACCGACCACGTCTTCGCTGACGCCCATTTCCTTCAAATAGGCCGTCAAGGCAGCAGTAGCCTTCTTTCCAAGTTTGGTGGAACTGCTCTGCCCCGCCACCTTGCGTCCGACCTCCTTGCGGGAGATCTCCTTTTTCTTGCCGTTCACGATCTTGTATTCGATGCGATAGGAAACTCGCACCTTGTTGTAGACAGTCGTGATCTGGTGGACACCGATCAAGGCCCATTGCGACGAGACACGCGACGTACCGCCGACGAATGCCAGCGGACAAGCAGAAAAGCAGTATGCACCGGACGAATAGGTATAACCGACCGCGCTACCGTCCTTGGCAACAGCGGCTTGGCAGCGCGTATCCCCAACCGGGCAATCTTTGAGCCGCGTGCCGCCGACCGCCGTTTCCAGCCCGGCCTTGCGGATCATCCGGCCCATCGCATAGGCGGCATCGACGTCGCCGCCTTCCGAACGAAAAACGACAGGCAGTTTACGGCCGCCGATCTTCTTGAGGATCTTTCTGAGCCGCGCGGGTGTATCCGACGTTATCCGCCCCTCCGCCGATATCCATTCCGGACAGTTTTCCTGGCAGAGGAGACTGCGCACGAGGATGAAATTCATCGGGGGATGCGGCGCTGGCTTCTTTTCCTCGGCAGCCTGCGAGGTTGCCGCTCCGATCGGCAAGGTCAAAAGGAGAAAAACAAGTAACAATCTGGAAAATAGACACTTCACCAGAAAGGAAACTGCAAAGCGCACGATTAAATTGCCTCAGTTGTACTGAGCATAGGCTTAGCAAGTGGATTGACTGCCAGCAAGCCGGATTTCGCCGCCTGCTGCGGTCCTCTTATCTTTGTTCTCTCATCGCAATCCGGCTGAGATGGCGTCCCGCTGCGGCCGTGTTCGCGCAGATCACCCGCGCCGCCGCCAAGCGTTGCAGGTAGGCCGCCCCACCGCCTTTGCGCCGGTGCCGGAGAGATCCGAGCTCTTCCCCGAAACTCTCCCAAGTGATTCTCCCCTGCCCGGCTGCGCGAGACCGTTGCGATGCCGCCATGAGGGAACTCAACGATACCGCAACGCTATGTTTGCAACTCGAAACTCAACCGAAGCGCGAGCTACTGTGGCTAATTTTTCACAATTTGAATGAATCGGCTTGCGTTAGGTCAATTGGGGCTAGCATCCCGCAGATTTTCTGTATTTGATAGCGGTAACATTGGGGCTGCCGGGGGCGTACAAATGTCTTACATGACTACCTCTGAAAGACAGTCATTGCTTTCGGCAGAGCTTGCGACCGCACGAACGCGCAGCCTGTTTGCGCAGGCGCTCGGCAGGGTCTCCACAGCCTTCGGATTGTCGCATGCGACGCTAATGCACGCTCCCTCCCCCGAAGACCTCCTCCTGAAACCCCTGCTGATTGAGAGCTCGCTTCCTGTCGCCTATGTCAGGGATTTCGACCGCGCCCACATGATGCGCGGCTGCCCTTTCGGCGTAAGGCTGAGGCAGTCTGCTGTGCCGCCGGCATGGCACCTCAACGACGCCTCCAATGGTCAGGCTTTCCCCGCCGAACTTCGTGCCCTGATGCTGCGCCATGCCATACCGGCAGGCGTTGCCATGCCGACCATTGCAGCCGACGGCCAGCGCCTGGTCTTTTGGTTCTGCGGCGAGCGCGCCGCACTTGGCCAGAGTGAGACCAACGAGCTGGCAATGATCATTCTCCATGCACTTGATGCATACAATGCAGTCAAACGTAACGAGGAATGCGCGCATAACGCGCTATCAACCAGAGAACTAGAAGTTGTTCGCTGGACTGCCCAGGGCAAGACCTCGATCGAAATCGGTCAGATCCTCACGCTCTCGGACCATACGGTGAACGCCTATATGACGAACGCGATCAAAAAACTCGATTGCGTCAACCGGACCCAGTTGGTAGCTAAGGCCATTCGATTGAAGCTGATCAACTGAGGAATCAGAAGAGAGTCGGCACGTCGTCCCATGATCTGGGGGAATCGTGCCTCTTCACTTCGAACAGCCCGTCATTGACAAGACAGAACAATCCCGCGCCCACATCGGCATCACCGATGCGGAAGTCGTCCGGATGCTTGCTGCCTATCGTCTTTTCGGCTTCTGGCGCATCGATATCGAGACAGGACATTTCTTTGCAAGCGAGGATGTCCACGCGATCTTCGGCCTCCCCTATAGCGACGGCCCCGTCAACCTGACAGAGCTGATGTCGCGCATCCATGAGGAGGACCGCAGTCTGATCGCTCAGACCTTCGAAGAGGCGAGCCTTCACGGCGTCGGCTTCCATTTCGTCTATCGTGTCGACAACCGGCTTGGCGGCCACAAGCTGGTGCGCAGCGTCGGCCGCTTCCGAAACGATGAAAGCGGCGGCGGCATCGTCGGCATCACCTATGAATTCGTCGAGAAACTGCGCGTCGTCGGCTTCGAGGACAACACGATACCCCGTTGACTCCAGACGTTTTAGCGGTCGAGCACCGAGCGGATCTCGACGAGGTTCGAGCGCACCCTCAGAATATAGAAGCCCATGGTGGCGAGATGGCTCGGCATGATCCAGCCATCCTCGCGACCGTTCGAGATGATCGCCGGCTGGATGCGCAGGGCGGCCTGGAACTGCCGCGTCGTGCTGCCCCAGATCGCGCCGAGATTGCGTTCTTGCACCACCTGTGAGAAGTCGGCCTGCGCGGCGGTAAGGATGGCGTAGTAAGCATAGAGCTGGCCATAGGCGAACCAGAACCGGTCGTCGGCGCGGGTGTCGAACCAACCGCGATTGTGGTTTTCCGAGCGCTCGGCGAGCATGTCGGAGGTGCCGCCGAGATCGTTGGCAATGCGGTCGATGAACTGCATGAGGTTATCGGCGCGGCCGTCGAAAACGACATTGCAGAGGGCGAGATCGGTGTTGAACTTGCGCAGGCTGCCGACCGCGGAGCGGTAATAGGAAGGCGTTGGCGTTTTCGGCCCGAAGGGATTGAGCCCGAAATACCAGCTGTTTTCGTCGAACTGCAGATTGCCGCGCGCGCTCTGCAGGTCATTGTTGATGCCCGACGTGCCGCGCACGCGCCCAAGCGTATCGACAAGCTCCGCCGAAGTCCGTCGGACCGCCTGGTTGACGCCGCGCTGGAACGACGCCTTGTTGTCGAGAAAGGGCGTGTGATCCCAGTCGATGCCGAAGAAGCCCATCTTGTAGAGCAGCATGGAGGAGATCCATGCGTTCTGGTTGACATTGAAATCGGTCAGATCGGCCGCGACGTCAACGATCGCCGAGCGTTGGCAGGTCTTCGGCGCCGTCGCATTGGCGCCCTCGGCGACCGGCACTTCCTGTCCGGCGGCAACCTTGCGTTCGGAAAGCCGGTACTGATCGACAAAGGCGGTGTTGAAATTCGACCAGACCTGCGTCTGCCAGAAGAAATAACCATAGAGCACGACCAGCAGCGCCACGAACGCGATGACCGGCAGCCGGATCATCCAGCTCCGGCGCTGATACCAGCCGTGTGCGGCAAGAAAGGGCCAGAAGGCCCAGGCGGAAAACAGGCGGGCCCAACGGCCGATCGTCTGGCCGATCAGCCTGAAAAAACCGGCTATCCGGTCAAGCATCGTCGTCTCCTGTCAGGCGAGGCGAACATCGGGACATTGCCGTCCCGCTGCATCCCACATATGCGCTCGATGGGCCGAGCACAACACGAACCCTTCGATTTTCCAGAATGAAAGCATTGGGAGAGGGGTATTGCCCGCGCCCTGCTGGTCAGGAGCGCAGGAAAGGCCGGCTGAAACGGAAGGACCTGCGCGCCGTATCGATCAGAGGCGCTCCCGAGGTTTCCGGCGGCGGATCGGCATAGGTCGGGAACCTTCTAGCGAATTCGAGATCGGCACGGCTCTTGCGCCGCTCCAGATCCTGGGCGACCAGCATGCCCTTCTCGAACAGCCTGATCGGCGCAGCGATATCGGGGAACAATTCCGGCTTGATCCTCACCTTCATGCCCGGCCGGTCGGTATCGACCTGCGCCTGGTAGATGATCAGCCGCTCCTCCACGTCGATCAACAGCTTGCGCAACAGCGCGTTGCAGGCGGCGATCCGGCCGTTCAGCGAATCGACATAGGTCTGGAACAGGCCGATGAAGCGCTCACGCCGCTGGCTGTCGTCGCGCATCTCGTGCTCCCCGGCGGAAATCCGCTCGGCCTCCGCCTTCAGCGCCCGCCGTTCCGCCTCCATCTGCTCCCAATGCGCCCTGTTGCCATAGACGCCGATACGGCCCTGCGTCGTCAGCGCCTTGGCATTGAGCTCCTTCATCTTGAGGCGGGCGATATCGATGGAAACGACCAGCCGGCGCCGCTGCTCGACGATATCGACAAGGCTGAGTTCGGCTGCCTTGTGCCGTTCGGTAAGCGCGGCGCGCTGACTGGCGATCAGCCTGGCGAGCGCGTCCGATTTCGTCAAAAGATCGAGCAGCCGCTCGATGACGGGCGCCTCGCGCACGCGTTCGGTGTACATGCGCCACATCCGCTGGCGCGACACCCAGCCGGCCATCTTCTCACGTAGCGTCAGCCCCCGGAAACTGTCGAGATCGGCAGAAACCTCGGCCGTCAGCCGGTCGAGGCAAAAGACCAGCTCGGCCAGTTGGGCGTCGAGCGCCGCAGCATCGGCGATATGGGCCTGGAAGCGGGCATTCTGCTCGAGGAAGACCTCGTCGGCTGATCGTGTTTCGTCGCCGCTGAAGGCGCTGATCGCAGCCACGCAATAGGCCCCCTCGGCCGCAATCCTCTCGGCGAGGCTGCCTGCGGCTTCATACTGGCTGTCGAATGACGGGGGTTTGCGCACCTGATCTCTCCAGGGAATCTCCTGCCCCCAAGCTAGTCGCTTGCGGCGCCAAAGAAAACAGGCAGCATCGCCGGCTTTAGACCGGCTCGGCGATCCAGGCACCGTTCATCGCGTCGTCCCAGTGCCTGCGGCAGAGCGAGACATATTTCTCATTGCCGCCGACATCGATCTGCGCGCCTTCGTGCAATACTTTTCCTTTCGCGTCGAGCCGCACAACCATCGTCGCCTTGCGCCCGCAATGGCAGATCGTGCGCACCTCGCGCATTTCGTCGGCGATCGCCAGCAGTTCCTGCGAGGCCGGAAACAGCTTGCCCTGGAAATCGGTTCTCAGCCCGTAGACCATCACAGGGATACCGAGCCTGTCGACGACGCGGGCAAGCTGCCAGACATGGACAGGCGTCATGAAATGCGCCTCGTCGACGAAGATGCAGGAAATCGGCGCTCCGTCTCCGCTCAGCGTCGCGACCAACCGAAACAGATCTTCATGCGGCTCGAAGGGAATGGCGCTCGCCTCCAAGCCGATCCGCGAGCCGATGACGCCTCGGCCGGCGCGCTCGTCGAAGGCGGCGATCAGCTGCACCGTGCGCATGCCGCGCTCCTGGTAATTATAGGAGGCCTGCAGCAGCATCGTCGACTTGCCGGCGTTCATCGTCGAGTAGTTGAAATAGAGTTTTGCCATCCGATTTCTCCTTGATCGGCTTATTGAAAGCTTGGAATGGCAAAGAAAAGCCCTGAGGGAGCGATAATCACAGGAATCCGGCTCGAAAACCGCCGAAAGCCCCGGAAACAAGGCATTGCGAAAAAATCCGCGGACGTCGCAATCGCATGGGTCGATACGGCGCAAACGCACTGAGGTCGCTTGTCAAACTCGGTTATTGATGGTTGGCTTGGGAACTTAAAGACTGGGAGTCTAAAATGAAAACAACAAGCACGTTCAAACTCGTTACCGCAACTGCCGTCGCCGCCCTCTCCGTTGCGACCGCCGCCTTCGCCGCCGATCCCGACAGCTGCTCCACCGTTCATTTCTCGGACGTCGGCTGGACGGATATCACCGCCACCACCGCCACCGCATCCATCGTCCTGAAGAGCATCGGCTATCAGACCGACGTCAAGGTTCTCTCCGTGCCGGTCACCTACACCTCGCTGAAGAACAAGGACATCGACGTCTTCCTCGGCAACTGGATGGAGACGCAGGAGAAGGACGTTCGTCCCTATCTCGACGACAAGTCGGTCGAATCCTTCGGCCCGAACCTGGTCGGCGCCAAGTACACGCTCGCCACCAACGCCAAGGGTGCGGAACTCGGCATCAAGGACTTCAAGGATATCGCCGCCCACAAGGACGATCTCGACGGCAAGATCTACGGCATCGAGCCCGGCAATGACGGCAACCGCCTCGTCATGGACATGATCGAGAAGAACGAGTTCGACTTGAAGGATATGGAAGTCGTCGAATCCTCCGAACAGGGCATGCTCGCCCAGGTCGCGCGTGCCGACAAGTCAGGCAAGCCCGTTGTTTTCCTCGGCTGGGAGCCCCACCCGATGAACACCAACTTCAAGCTGACCTACCTCACAGGCGGGGACAAAGTGTTCGGCCCCGACTTCGGCGGCGCCAAGGTCTTCACCAACGTGCGTGCCGGTTATCTCGACGAATGCCCGAATGTCGGCATGATGTTGAAGAACCTGAAATTCTCCCTCGACATGGAGAACCAGATCATGGGCAAGATCCTCAACGACGGCAAGGAGCCGGAGGCTGCAGCTTCCGAATGGCTGAAGGCGAACCCCGCAGCGCTCGAACCCTGGCTCGCGGGCGTCAAAACCCGCGACGGCAGCGGCGAGGCTCTCGCGGCCGCCAAGACCGGCCTCGGCCTCTGATAATACGAACGGGGCGGCTCGCCGCCCCGCTTCATTTTTGTCCGATTGTTGTTTTTCTGGATGGGCGCACCCTTGAATTGGATCACCGAATTTAAGATTCCCGTTGGCCCCTGGGCCAAATCCTTCGTGGACTGGCTGACCTCGAACGGCGAGTGGTTCTTCAACCAGATCGCCTTCCTGCTGTCGAGCGCTATAGATGGCCTGCTCTTCGTGCTGCAGAAGCCCCATCCGCTGATCGTCATCGCGGCCATTACCGCCATCGCCTTTTGGCTGCGCCGGTCGATCGCAGTCGCCGTCTTCACCTGTCTCGGGCTGCTGCTGATCGTCAACCAGGACTATTGGAAGGAAACGACGGAGACTCTCGCCCTCGTGCTCGCCGCCACCTTCGTCTGTATGGTGATCGGCATTCCGCTCGGCATTGCCGCCGCCCGCCGCCCTTGGGTCTATGCTGCCATGCGCCCGATACTCGATCTCATGCAGACCATACCAACATTCGTCTATCTGATCCCGGCGCTCATCCTGTTCGGCCTCGGCATGGTGCCGGGCCTGATCGCCACCGTCATCTTCGCGATCCCCGCCCCGATCCGGCTGACGCGCCTCGGTATCATCTCGACGCCGCCGTCCCTCGTCGAAGCCGCCGTCGCTTTTGGAGCGACGCCGATACAGGTCTTGCGCAAAATCGAGCTTCCCTTCGCCACGCCGCAGATCATGGCGGGTCTCACCCAGACCATCATGCTATCGCTGTCGATGGTCGTCATCGCCGCCCTTGTCGGCGCTCCCGGGCTTGGTGTGCCCGTCGTCCGTGCGCTGAACACCGTCAATATCGCCAAGGGCTTCGAGGCGGGCTTCTGCATCGTCATCCTGGCAATCATTCTCGACCGGATGTTCCGCACGGCGGGTGAAGGAGGCGCTGCATGACCGCGGTAAGCTTTAACAATGTCAGCATCATCTTCGGCGATCGGCCGGAAACCGCGCTTGCCATGGTCGATCAGGGCAAATCGCGCGACGAAATCGGCGCCGCGACCGGCTTGGTGCTCGGCGTCGCCGATGCTTCGTTGACGATCGAGGAAGGCGAGATTCTGGTGCTGATGGGCCTTTCCGGCTCCGGCAAGTCGACGCTGCTGCGCGCCGTCAACGGGCTCGCTCCCGTGGTGCGTGGCGATGTCGCCGTCTCCACGACCACCGGCCCCGTCAACCCTTACAGATGCAATGCCAAGGCTCTGCGCGATCTGCGCACGCACACCGTCTCCATGGTGTTCCAGCAGTTCGCCCTTTTGCCTTGGCGCACCGTCGCCGACAATGTCGGCTTCGGCCTCGAACTCGCCGGCATGCCGGAAGCCGAACGCAAGCTCCGCGTCGGCGAGCAGCTTGAACTGGTCAACCTGACAAAATGGGCAGGCCGCAAGGTCAACGAGCTTTCGGGCGGCATGCAGCAGCGTGTCGGCCTTGCACGCGCCTTTGCCACCGGCGCCCCGATCCTGCTCATGGACGAGCCGTTCTCGGCGCTCGACCCATTGATCCGCACCCGTTTGCAGGACGAGCTCCTGGAGTTCCAGCGGCGGCTAAAGAAGACCATCCTCTTCGTCAGCCACGATCTCGACGAGGCCTTCCGCATCGGCAATCGCATCGCCATCATGGAGAGCGGCCGCATCATCCAGTGTGGGACGCCGCACGACATCGTCAAGAACCCCGCAGACCAGTATGTCGCCGACTTCGTGCAGAACCTCAATCCGATCAACATGCTGACGGCGGCCGACGTCATGCAGCCAGGCCTCGGTCAGACTGCCGCCGGCATGAGCGTCAGCGCCACGGCCCGCGCCGCGACCCCGCTCATCGATATCCTCGATGCCCTTGCCCGCCAGCCGGGCAGTATCGGCATCGTCGAAAACGGCGCGATCGTCGGCACCATCTCGGCTCAGGATATCGTTGCCGGCCTCACCCGCCACCGCCGCAAGCAGGAAGCTTGATGTTTTCCATCCGCTTTGTCACAAGGCGGATATGAAAGATCAGCCCTCGCCCTTACGCGAAACCGACGACGATGCCCGCAAGCTTGCCCGCGTGCTTCTGCGCTCCGCACGATACGCGGCGATTGCCGTTCTCGACCCAGAGACCGGCTTTCCCTTCGCCAGCCGCGTGCTCGTCGCCACCGATATCGACGGCACCCCCGTTATCCTGGTTTCGCAGCTGTCGGCCCATACCAGGGCGCTCGCCAGCGACCCGCGCGCCTCGCTCCTGACTGGCGAGCCCGGCAAGGGCGATCCCCTCGCCTATCCTCGTCTGACGACCCAGTGCAGGGCAGAACCCGTCGAGCGCAGCAATCCATGCTACGCGCGGATCCACATGCGTTTTCTCGCTCGCCACACCAAGGCGAAGCTTTATATCGACTTTCCTGATTTCCTATTCTTCCGTCTCAAGCCTGAGCAGGCCAGCCTCAATGGCGGCTTCGGCCGCGCCTACCAGCTGGATGGGAACGATCTCGTAATCCAGTCGGCCGCGAATGAGGCGATTGCCGTCGGGGCGGCAGAAGCAGTGCGAGATTTAGTAGAACGCCACCCCGACGTCGAGGAAAGCCTCGCTATCAGGCTAAAGGCGCCGGAATCCGGCTCTTGGCGCATTTGTGGTATCGATTCCTCAGGTTTCGACATGATTTCCGGCGATTTGCTGCTGCGATACGAGTTCGAAACCCTCGCTGTGGATACCGATCACATTTGTTCAAACATGTCTAAAATAGCATACTCGATACCTTAAATTTAGGTATATACAATCTTCGAGCCCAGTTGCTAGTTTTTGGTGTCAGTCAAAATCCCGGCTGGCGGCCTGCGCCAACACGCTTGATGTACGTTTTGCATTAGGAAGATAACATATGGAAACCTCTGATTTGGCCGACCACACGAGCGTGGCGGCAGCTTTATTGTCGGCCATGGCAAACCCGAAGAGATTGCTGATCCTGTGTAGCCTCGTGAAGGGCGAAGTGGCCGTCGGCGTGCTTGCGACGCAGGTCGGGCTCAGCCAGTCGGCTCTCTCTCAGCACCTGTCGAAACTGCGCGCTCAAAAGCTGGTCAAGACCCGCAGAGACGCACAGACCATTTATTATTCGAGCACCTCCGAGCCAGTCATGAAGATCCTGGCAACGCTCGAAGACATTTACCTCGTGCAGAACCGGAATAGATCCGCCGCCTGATGATAGCGCTGACATGAATGTCGGCCGATGCCACGCTGCAAGGGGATGTTCCCGGAGGCTTGGCAGCGATATTTCAGCACCTGAACCTTATGGCACGACCGGCAAATTTGCGATTTGCCGGTCGTGCCTTTGAAGGCCTGGCCTTTCTGCTCCTTTCGCCGCAGGCAAGGAATTGCAGCCCGACCGCGCTGAAGCGCTCGCCCCGTGATCGATCGAAGCAGCTTGAGCCTCCTGTCAGGGGAGCTTTCGGGACTTTTCCCGTTGACGCCTTGGGAAGCCCTGATAATTTGACCGGGCAGTAAAAATATGGGCGTAAGGCCCCCGGGAAAGGGCCGTCAGCGGCCAGGAGAACAGCATGTCCAATCGCCTCAACGCACCAAACGATCTTCGCGCCTTCTGGATGCCGTTTACGGCAAATCGCCAGTTCAAGAAGGAGCCGCGTTTGTTCATCGGCGCCAAGGACATGTACTACACGACCCATGACGGCCGTCAGGTGCTGGACGGCACGGCCGGGCTTTGGTGCGTCAATGCCGGCCACTGCCGCCCGAAGATCACCGAGGCGATCCGCGAGCAGGCCGGCGAGCTCGATTACGCGCCGGCCTTCCAGCTCGGCCATCCCAAGGCCTTCGAACTGGCAAACCGCCTGGTCGACATCGCCCCGGAAGGCCTGAACCACGTTCTTTATACCAACTCCGGTTCCGAATCCGTCGAGACCGCGCTCAAGGTGGCGCTCGCCTATCATCGCGTGAAGGGCAATGGATCACGCTTCCGCCTGATCGGCCGCGAGCGCGGCTATCACGGCGTTAATTTCGGCGGCATCTCCGTAGGCGGCATCGTCACCAACCGCAAGATGTTCGGCACGCTTCTGACCGGCGTTGATCACATGCCGCACACCCACCAGCCCGGCAAGAACAACTTCACCCGCGGCGAGCCCGAGCATGGCGGCGACATCGCCACCGAACTCGAGCGTATCGTCACCCTGCATGACGCTTCCACCGTCGCCGCCGTCATCGTCGAGCCGGTGGCGGGCTCCACCGGCGTCTTGATCCCGCCGAAGGGCTACCTGCAGAAGCTGCGCGAGATCTGCACCAAACACGGCATCCTTCTGATCTTCGACGAGGTCATTACCGGCTTCGGCCGCCTCGGCGCCCCCTTTGCCGCGCAATATTACGACGTCAAGCCTGACATGATCACTGCCGCCAAAGGACTGACCAATGGCGTCATCCCGATGGGCGCCGTCTTCGTCACCTCCGAGATTCATGATGCCTTCATGAACGGCCCGGAGCATATGATCGAGTTCTTCCACGGCTACACCTATTCCGGCAACCCGATCGCCTCCGCCGCGGCCCTCGCCACGCTCGACACCTACAAGGAGGAGGGCCTGCTGACACGCGCCGCCGAGCTTTCCGACTACTGGGCCGACGCGCTGCATTCGCTGAAGGACTGCCCCAATGTCATCGACATCAGGAACACCGGCCTGATCGGCGCGATCGAACTCGACCCGATCGCCGGCGAGCCCACCAAGCGCGCCTTCACCGCTTTCCTGAAAGCCTATGAAAGCGGCCTGCTGATCCGCACCACCGGCGATATCATCGCACTCTCCCCGCCGCTGATCATCGAGAAGCACCACATCGACGAGCTCTTCGGCAAGCTGCGGGCCATCCTGCAGAACAACATTTGAGAAAGCTCTGAAGTCTTCAGGCATCATGGCCTGCGGCGGACCGCCTGCATAATTCCTCAAATCGGAACCGATTTAAGGAGAAAATTATGCGGCAATTCAAAGTGTTACAGCGTCCTTTTCGCGTCTGAAAAGACGCGCGGCGCTGTAAATCCATCCAGGCCCTTTTGTTGGGAAGACCGATAGGCCTCAGCTCACGGCGGCGACGGAAAGGCAGAGGGCGAATTTCTTCACCAGCCGGCGATCGAATTGCCCTTCGCTGCCAAGCATCCACTTCAGTGCTTGGCTCGCGCTCCATGGCGCCTTGTACGGCCGCACGGAGGTCACGGCGTCATAGACGTCGCAAATCGCAGCAAGACGGGCATGGAAGCTGACCTGCGTCTCGGAAAGCCTGCGAGGATAGCCCTTGCCGTCGATACGTTCATGATGGTTGAGGCATACGTCGAGTACGATCTCCGACATGCCTTCCTGGCGTGACAGGATTGCATGCCCCTTTTCGGGGTGATCGCGGATCATCTTGATCTCGTCCTCGTCAAGACGCCCTTCCTTGTTGAGTATCTCAAGCGGAATTTCGAGCTTGCCGACGTCGTGCAGCAATCCTGCTGTGCCGAGCGTCTGCACTGTAGCCTCGTCAAGTCCGAGATGACGGCCGAAAAGGATCATCAGCGCACTCACCGAAAGGGAATGCAGAAACGTCACTTCGTCCTTGGATTTCAGACGCGTAACGCTGAGAAAGACAGTGGGATTGTCATCCATCGACTTGGAGACTGAGGAAATCACCGGCGCCACCTGATCGACGCTGATCCCATCGCCATGCTGGAGCCGGCCGAAAACGCTTTCCAGTACCTGCACGGATTTCTGGATGGTCTCGCGTGCCGCCTGGGTGTCGATCTCGATATTGCCGCCTGGCAGGCCGTCAATGTCCAGGCCTCTGCTGGTGTTGATGATAACACCTTCAATACCGCTCTTGCGAAGTTTCAGGGCATCGGCTTCACGCCGCAGCAGAAATCTTCGCTTGGACAGAAAAGGATCCTGCCATGCACCCTCGATCGCCTCCACAAACATTCCGTTGCGCACCCGCCTGGCTTCGATACGCTTGAGCATCCAGATCTCAGTTCCCGAAATATCTCTCTGTTTATTATCGACCGCTCTTTTGCATCGCAGCAATATATGCACGAACAATGGTTCTACTCTAATTGGTAGAATCAAGTGTTAATCTCAAAACGGAATTCGAATATTCAGAAAGACGAGGACGTTCCCCGAAATTCAGCAGGTCTATCAGCGATCCGCGCTGATGCCAGGGGGTACCGCACCCTCTAGAAATCGGCAAACAGCGCCAGGATCGACGATTCCGGGACGATTTCATGCCGGATCGGCTCGATTTTCGTTTCATTTTGTTATCAACTTGCGGAATCTCACCAAAATTCCTAGAAATCTTGCCGTTGCGCCCATTTGAGCCAAATATGGCCGGAGGGCGCATCGATCGCGCCGATATCGATCGTCCTTGGCACGGCCTGGGGGCCGTTGAACGATCCGGAAAAGCCGGCGCGACGCTTCATCGCGGGTCGAATGACCCCATCCAAGGAGACAAATTATGACCCTCAAGACATTGACGGCGACCCTCGTCGCGTCACTCGCCTTTGCGCCGCTTGCCTATGCCGATATCACCATCGGCCTGATCGCGCCGCTGACCGGCCCGGTCGCCGCCTATGGCGACCAGGTGAAGAATGGTGCGCAGACCGCCGTCGACGAAATCAACAAGAAGGGCGGAATTCTCGGCGAGAAGGTCGTCCTCGAACTGGCCGACGATGCCGGCGAACCGAAACAGGGCGTTTCCGCCGCCAACAAGGTCGTCGGCGACGGCATCCGCTTCGTCGTCGGCCCGGTAACCTCGGGCGTCGCCATTCCCGTTTCGGACGTGCTTGCTGAAAACGGCGTGCTGATGGTTACCCCGACCGCGACGGCCCCCGACCTCACCAAGCGCGGTCTCACCAATGTGCTGCGCACCTGCGGCCGCGACGACCAGCAGGCCGAAGTCGCCGCCAAATATGTGCTGAAGAATTTCAAGGACAAGCGCGTCGCCATCGTCAACGACAAGGGCGCCTATGGCAAAGGCCTCGCCGACGCCTTCAAGGCGACGCTGAACGCCGGCGGCATCACCGAAGTCGTCAATGACGCGATCACGCCTGGTGACAAGGATTTCAGCGCGCTCACCACCCGCATCAAATCCGAGAAGGTCGACGTTGTCTATTTCGGCGGTTACCACCCGGAAGGCGGGCTGCTCGCCCGCCAGCTGCATGACCTCGCCGCCAACGCGACGATCGTCGGCGGCGACGGACTCTCCAACACCGAATTCTGGGCAATCGGCACGTATGCGGCAGGAGGCACCATCTTCACCAACGCTTCGGACGCCACCAAGAGTACGGATTCCAAGGCCGCAGCCGACGCGCTCGCCGCCAAGAACATCCCGGCCGAAGCCTTCACGCTGAACGCTTATGCCGCCGTCGAAGTGCTGAAAGCCGGCATCGAGAAGGCCGGCAGCGCCGAGGATGCGGAAGCCGTCGCGGCCGCGTTGAAGGACGGCAAGGAGATCCCAACCGCCATCGGCAAGGTCACCTACGGCGAGACCGGCGACCTGACCTCGCAGAGCTTCTCGCTCTACAAGTGGGAAGCCGGCAAGATCGTCGCCGCCGAGTAGTCGACGGGGCCGCCGAAACAGGATCGGGCGCCTCACAGCGCCCGATTTGCATTTGCGGAGGCTGAACGGCCGATCAGTCGGCTGTCTTCGGATCCTGATGCATATAGTCTTCCAGGGTCGTGGGCGTAACGAGAACCAGCGGCTGAAGATATGTCCTGTTGGGCAGAGGCTTAGGAACTATCTCGTAGAAACGAGAAATAACACTGCGCTTAAGGCTCGAGTCCATAATGTCGCTTCCAGATGACTTCTCGAAGGTGACATCGCTAACTCTTCCGTGCTTGTCGGTTGTGAATTTGGCCCCATTCTGAGTTGTGGTTGTCGTCGCACAGCCGCTCAACAGAAAAACTGCTGCGCAGGCGGCCGAAATAATTGCTTTCATATCATGACCTTGAGTTGGAAAACGACATCTGTATTCTCGCTTCACTAGCACTGCTGCCACCGAGGCAAAAGCAGCGGGAAATACAATCAAAATGTTTCCAGCATCCGTTCGGCATCAGCGGCAGAAAAACAATCGAAGAGGTAGCAATCCATGACCACCAAGCTCGAGCGTCTCATCGATCAGGGCGTTGGCCGTATGCCGGCCGATATCGTGCTGAAGGGCGGCTGCTTCTTCGATCTCGTCACCGGCGAACTCGTCCAGTCGGACATTGCGATCGGCGCCGATCGCATCGTCGGCACCTCAGGTAATTATGAGGGCGAAACCGAGATCGACATCTCGGGCAGGATCGTCGTCCCCGGCTTCATCGATACGCATCTGCATATCGAATCTTCGCTCGTCACACCGCATGAATTCGACCGCTGCGTTCTGCCCTATGGCGTCACCACCGTCATCTGCGATCCGCACGAGATCGCCAATGTGCTCGGAGCCGCCGGCATCGAATTCTTTCTTGAATCCGCGCTGGAGACGATCATGGACATCCGCGTCCAGCTCTCTTCCTGCGTTCCGGCCACGCATCTCGAAACCTCCGGCGCCGACCTGCCGATCGAAAGCCTCCTGCCCTACCGCCACCATCCGAAGGTCATCGGCCTTGCCGAATTCATGAATTTCCCCGGCGTCATCCACAAGGATCCCGTCTGCATGGCCAAGCTCGATGCCTTCCAGGGCGGCCATATCGACGGTCACGCGCCGCTGCTCTCAGGCAACGACCTCAACGGTTACCTCTCGGCCGGCATCCGCACCGAGCACGAATGCACGACGGCCGCCGAAGCGATGGAAAAGATCCGCAAGGGCATGCACATCCTCGTGCGCGAGGGTTCGGTATCCAAGGATCTCGCGGCGCTGATACCCATTATCACCGAGCGGCTCTCACCCTTCCTCGCGCTTTGCACCGACGACCGCAATCCGCTCGATATCGCCGAACAGGGCCATCTCGATCATATGATCCGCACAGCGATCGCAAGCGGCGTCGAGCCCCTCGCGGTCTATCGCGCCGCCTCGATCTCGGCCGCCCGCGCCTTCGGGCTCAAGGACCGCGGCTTGGTGGCGCCGGGCTGGCGCGCCGATCTGGTGGTGCTCGACAGCCTGGAAAACTGCCGCGCCGACATGGTCTTTTCCGCCGGCCGCCGCGTCACTGATGCGCTCTTTTCATCGCGCAGACCGGTTGCCCCGATCGGCCTCGACAGCGTCAAGGCCCGTCCCGTCAACGCCGCCCATTTCGGCGTCCCGGTCGCCGAAGGCGAGACGCCTGTCATCGGCGTCATCCCGGGCAAGATCATCACCGAGCATCGCCGCTATCGCCTGCCCGTCAGGGGCAACGAGGCGACAGTCGATCTTGCGAATGATATCATCAAGGTCGCCGTCATCGAGCGCCACGGCAAGAACGGCAACCATGCCAACGGCTTCGTCCAGGGCTTCGGCCTGAAGAAGGGTGCGATCGCCTCGACCGTCGGCCATGACAGCCACAATATCTGCGTCGTCGGCGTCAACGAGGACGACATGGCGCGCGCCGCAAACCGCCTCGGCGAGATCAAGGGCGGTTTCGTTGTCGTCGAAGACGGCAAGGTCACCGGCGAAATCGCCCTGCCCATCGCCGGCTTGATGAGCCTCGAACCCTATGAGACGGTCCGCGATACGCTCCACCAACTGCGCAAAGCCGCCTTGGCGCTCGGCGCCACGCTGGAAGAACCCTTCCTCCAGCTCGCTTTCTTGCCGCTGCCGGTCATCCCGCACCTGAAAATATCCGACCGCGGCATGGTGGACGTCGACAAGTTCGCGCTGATCGGGTGACGGAATCCTTGGCAAACTCCGCAGCAGCGCTTATTTTGTAATATCCTCGGAGCCGATCATGACGAAGCTGGAACAGATTGAAAAAATCGTCACCGAACTCGATAAGTTCGAGTTCGAAGCCTTTTCGGCGTGGTTTGAAGCCCTTCAAGCCGAACGCTGGGACAGGCAAATGGAAGCAGATGCTACAGGTGGCAAACTCAATCATCTCGCCGAGAAGGCCATTGCCGATTTTCGTGCCGGAAAGACAAGACGGCTTTGAAACACCACGCAACTCCCGCCTTCTGGGAGGCGTATGACCGCTTGCCTGAACAGATACGGAAGTTGGCCAACGGAAACTTCGATCTGCTCAAGCAAGATCCCAGACATCCCTCCTTGCATTTCAAGCGCGTCGGCCGATTTTGGTCGGCGCGCGTCGGTACATCCTGGAGAGCTTAGCCGTCGGGGACGGAGGTGACATCATCTGGTTTTG
Organism: Rhizobium sp. SRDI943; assembly: GCF_057653695.1. Lineage (NCBI taxonomy): Bacteria > Pseudomonadati > Pseudomonadota > Alphaproteobacteria > Hyphomicrobiales > Rhizobiaceae > Rhizobium > Rhizobium sp. SRDI943. The sequence continues at coordinate 3,133,007 of NZ_CM172787.1, forward strand.
GATCGGTTCGCACGCAGATTACGATAGGCTTCTGAAATAGCCGTCAAATCCGCGCACAAAACCCATCCAGCGCCGCAAGCTTCACCAATCCCGCGTCAGCCACCGCCTCGAAGCCCGGCATCGCAAGCGGTTCCCCGAGCACGATGCCGTCAGGCAGGCGGAATTCCGCCGGTTTGCGCGTCAGGTTGAAAATGAAGAGCAGTTTTTCTCCGCCCTTTTCGCGGGTGAAGGCGAGCAGATCCTGGTTGGTGCCGATGAAGGTCATCTCGCCGTCGATCAGCGCCAGGTGGCTCCTCCGGAATGCGAGCGTCCTGCGGTAGTGATGCAGCACCGAGCTGTCGCTCGTCTCCTGCGTATCCACGGAAAGCGCTGCCTGCTCGTAAGGTACCGGCAGCCAGCTCTTCTCGGCCGACGTGAAGCCCGCATGCGCCTTGCCGGCTTCCCAGGGCATCGGCGTGCGGCATCCGTCGCGGCCCTTGAAGGCCGGCCAGAAGCGGATGCCGTAGGGATCGCGCAGATCCTCGAAGGCGAGCTCCGCCTCGGGCAGGCCGAGTTCCTCGCCTTGATAGAGGCAGATCGAGCCACGTAGTGCCGCAAGCACCGAGATCGCCAGCTTGGCGATGACAGGCCGCTCTTCCTCCGTCCGCGCAAAACGGCTGACATGGCGCATGACGTCGTGGTTGGAAAAAGCCCAGCAGACCCAGCCGTCCGTGACTGCTTTCTGGAAGGCCTCGACGCAGCCGCGAATATGCTCGGCGGTGAATTCCGGCCCCAGCAGATCAAATGTGTAGCACATGTGCAGCTTGTCGCCGCCACTCGTATAGGCGCCAACCGTCTTCAGCGAACGCGCCCCATCGCCGACTTCGCCGACGGTCGTGCGATCCTCGTACTGGTTGAGCAGCGCCCGGAAGCGTTTGAGGAAATCGACATTTTCCGGCTGCGTCTTGTCATAGAGGTGGTTCTGCATGCCGTAGGGATTGCTGTCGGGCGCATCGAGGCCTGCGTCATCCTCATCCGGCTCGTGCGGCGGATTGCTCCTGAGCAGCTTGTCGCAGAAATAATAGTTGACCGTATCCAGGCGGAAGCCGTCGACGCCGCGGTCGAGCCAGAACTTCACCGTCTCCAGCACCGCATCCTGCACGGCCTCGGTGTGGAAGCTGAGATCCGGCTGCGAGGTCAGGAAATTATGCTGGTAATATTGCCGGCGCACGCCATCCCATTCCCAGCCCGGCCCGCCGAAGATCGACAGCCAGTTGTTCGGCGCCGTGCCGTCAGGCTTCGGATCGGCCCAGACATACCAATCCGCCTTGGGATTGGTCCGGCTCGATCGGCTCTCGACGAACCAGGGATGCCGGTCGGAGGTGTGCGAGATCACCTGGTCGATAACAACCTTGATGCCGAGCTTGTGCGCCTCGGTCATCATCTCGTCGAAATCGGCGAGTGTCCCGAAGATCGGATCGACGTCGCAATAATCGGAAACGTCGTAGCCCATGTCGGCCATCGGCGACTTGAAGAAGGGCGAGAGCCAGATCGCGTCGACGCCGAGGCTGGCAATATGCGGCAGCCGGCGGGTAATTCCCCTGAGATCGCCGAGACCATCGCTGTTGGTGTCCTGAAACGAGCGCGGATAGACTTGATAGATCACCGCGCCGCGCCACCAGTCCACACTCCCGCCTGCCTGCAATGCCATCGGCTACATCTCCTGCCTCGTTTGCGCTCGCCACACTAAAGCGGACGAAACAAAAGACAACCATGTGAAGCGGTTATGAAGGCGTTGCGAAACGCCGCGACGCATCGTCGCGATCCGACAAGGGGGAGACGTACATAGGCTTGTCCACAACCCGAATCCACCCTCCGGATTTGGGGTTGCAACGCAAAGCCTTTGCGATAATGTGCGCGCTGACCTGCACGTAAGAGGTCAAACACCGGGAACAAATGTCTAATAAAGGCGAAAAGCCTAGAAAGGTGGACCCACCATGAACCATTTCGCGAAAAAATTTCTCGCCTCTGCAATGCTTGGCACATTGCTGGCGTTTTCGGCCCACGCGGCCACGCTCAACATTCACAATGGTGGCGACCCGCAGTCGCTCGATCCGCAGAAGCTTTCCGGCGACTGGGAGAACCGCATCGCCGGCGACATTTTTGAAGGCCTCGTCACTGAGGACGCCAAGGATAATCCGATCCCCGGCCAGGCTGAAAGCTGGACGATTTCGCCTGATGGCAAGGTCTACACCTTCAAGCTTCGCGACGGCATCAAGTGGTCCGATGGCCAGCCGGTAACGGCAGGAGACTTCGTCTTCGCCTTCCAGCGCCTCGTCGACCCTAAGAACGCCGCCGACTACGCTTATCTCCAGTTCATCATCAAGAACGCGGAAAAGATCAACAAGGGTGAGATCACCGATCTCAACCAGCTCGGCGTCAAGGCGATCGACGACAAGACGCTCGAAATCACCCTCGAAAACTCCACCCCTTATTTCCTCAATGCCCTGATGCACTACACCGCCTATCCGCTGCCGAAGCATGTCGTCGAGGCGAAGGGGCAGGATTGGGTCAAGATCGGCAACATCGTCACCAACGGCCCCTACAAGCCCGTCGAATGGGTTCCGGGCTCGCATGTCACCACAGTCAAGAACGATCAGTGGTATGACACCAAAGACCTGAAGATCGACGGAGCGAAGTTCTTCGTGCTCGAAGACCAGGAAGCCGCGCTGAAACGCTACCGCGCCGGCGAATTCGACATCCTCACCGACTTCCCAACCGACCAATACGAGTGGATGAAGAAAAACCTGCCGGGCCAGGCGCATGTCGCCCCCTTCTCTGGCCTCTATTATTACGTCGTCAACTCGCAGAAACCGCCCTTCAGCGACAAGCGCGTCCGCCAGGCTCTCTCCATGGCGATCAACCGCGAGGTCATCGGCCCGCAGATCCTCGGCACCGGCGAACTGCCGGCCTATTCCTGGGTTCCGCCGGGCACGGCGAATTACGGCGAACCGGCCTATGTTAGCTGGAAGGACCTGCCCTATAGCGAGAAGGTCGCCGAAGCCAAGAAGCTCCTGACCGAAGCCGGTTTCGGCCCTGACAAGCCGCTTCACGCCGTGCTGAGCTACAACACCAACGACAACCACAAGCGCATCGCCGTCGCCATCGCATCCATGTGGAAGCCGCTTGGCGTCGATGTCGAGCTCGTCAATGCCGAAACCAAAGTGCATTACGACCAGATGCAGCGTGGTCAGGTCGAAATCGGCCGCGCCGGCTGGCTCGCCGACTACAACGACCCTGATAATTTCCTGAACCTCCTGGTGACAGGCGTGCAGATGAACTACGGCCGCTGGTCGAATCCCGAGTACGACAAGATGATCAAGGAAGGCAACGCCGAGACGGATCTCACCAAGCGTGCCGCGATCTTCAAGAAGGCCGAACAGCTGGCGCTGGATGAATCCGCCGCCCTGCCGATCTACTACTATGTCTCGAAGAACGTCGTTTCGCCGAAGATCGAAGGCTTCGTCGACAACATCCAAGACATCCACCGCACCCGCTGGCTGTCGATGAAAGAGTAAGGGAAAACGGTCCTTTCCGCGCACTGCGGAAAGGACCGGCCCACGATCATGATCAAATACGCACTCCGTCGCCTGCTGTCGACGATCCCCGTCATGTGGATCGCCGTGACAGCCTCGTTTTTTGTTTTGCGCCTTGCCCCCGGCGGCCCTTTCGATGGCGAAAGGCCATTGCCGCCGGTGATCTTGAAGAACCTTGCGATCCACTACAATCTCGATAAGCCGCTCATCCAGCAGTACCTGATCTATGTCGGTGACCTGCTCCGGGGCGATCTCGGCCCCTCCTTCGCGAGTGAGGATTTCACCGTCGCCCAGCAGATCATGATCGGTCTGCCCTACACCTTCACCATCGGTACGGCTGCCTTCCTGATTGCCATCATTGTCGGCGTGGCCGTCGGCTGTCTCGGGGCGCTCTATCAGAACAAGGCACCGGATTATATTCTGGGCGCGCTCATTCTGGTGGGCGTCGTGCTACCGAACTTCCTGATTGCGCCCATCCTGCAGCTCGTCTTCGGCATCCATCTCGCGTGGTTTCCGGTCGGCGGCTGGGGTGACGGCTCGATCAAATACCTCATCCTGCCGATCGTCGTTCTGGCGCTGCCGCATGCCGGCCGTATCTCGCGCATCACGCGCGGCTCGATGATCGAGGTGATGAATCAGAATTTCATTCGCACCGCCAAGGCCAAAGGCATCGGCCCCCGCCTGACGGTCATGCGCCACGCGCTGAAGCCTGCGCTGATGCCTGTCGTCTCCTATCTGGGTCCAGCAGCAAGTTACCTTCTCACCGGCTCGCTGGTTGTCGAGAGCATCTTCGGATTGCCCGGCATCGGCCGCTATTTCGTCAACGCAGCGCTGAACCGCGATTACGGCATGGTTCTCGGCACGGTCATCTTCTACATGGTGCTGATCGTGTTCCTGAACCTTCTCGTCGATATCGCCTATGCCTGGCTCGATCCGAAAGTGAGAAACCGATGATCCTCAACCCCGCAAAGCGAGAATTGCTCGCCCAGGAACTGCTGGAGGCGGAAGGCCTTGCGCCCGAAAGCCGCTCGCTCACCAAGGATGCCTTGCGTCGCCTCGGGCGCAACAAGGCGGCCGTCCTGTCGATCGTCGTCCTGACGCTTTTGATCCTCGTCGCCTTCATCGGCCCCTGGTTCATTCCCTTCAACTATGAGGATCCTGATTGGGCGGCTTTCCGCATACCCCCCTCGATCGAAACCGGCCACTATTTCGGCACCGACCCGAACGGCCGCGACCTTCTCGCCCGCGTCCTTTACGGCACCCGCGTCTCGCTGGCGGTGGCGCTGACGGCGACCGTCGTCTCCGTCTTCATCGGCGTGCTCTACGGTGCGGTATCGGGTTATATCGGCGGCAGGCTGGATGCGATCATGATGCGCTTCGTCGATATCATGTATGCGCTTCCCTATATCCTCTTCGTCATCCTGCTGATGGTGATCTTCGGCCGCAACGTCTATCTGCTGTTTGCCGCCATCGGCGCGCTGGAATGGCTGACGATGGCCCGCATCGTGCGTGGCCAGACGCTGTCGATCAAGCATCGCGAATTCATCGAAGCGGCCCGCGCATCCGGACAGCGGCCGTTCAAGATCATCATCAAGCACATCATCCCGAACCTCGTCGGCCCGGTGGTGATTTTCGCGGCGCTGACGGTGCCTGAGATCATTGCCACCGAAAGCTTCCTTTCCTATCTCGGCTTCGGCGTGCAGGAACCGCTGACCTCGCTCGGCACGCTGATCGCCGAGGGGACCGATGCCATGGAAAGCATGCCGTGGCTGCTGGTCTTCCCGGCGAGCTTTCTTGTGGCGCTGCTGCTCAGCCTGCTCTTCATCGGCGACGGGCTGCGCGACGCGTTCGACCCGAAGGATCGTTAAATGACGGATACCCTCCTCGAACTCAAAGACTACTCGATCACCTTCAAGACGCCGGATGGAGAAGTGAAGGCGGTCTCGAACATGAACCTGACGGTCAAGCGCGGCGAGCGCATCGCCATCGTCGGCGAATCCGGCTCCGGCAAGAGTCAGACCTTCCTCGGCATCATGGGCCTGCTCGCCAAGAACGGCAAAACGACGGGACAGGCGCTGCTCGAAGGCAAGGACGTGCTGGCGCTGAAACCGCGCGAGCTCGACCAGATCCGCGGCAAAGACATGGCGATGGTCTTCCAGGACCCGATGACGGCGCTCAATCCAACGCTGAAGATCTCCCGGCAGCTGACGGAGCAGCTCGAGGTTCACGGCGGGCTGACGGCGCGCGCCGCATCCGCCGCCGCACTCGATATGCTGAAACGCGTTGGCATCCCCGACCCGACGCGACGCTTCCACCTCTACCCGCATGAGCTCTCCGGCGGCATGCGACAGCGCATCGTCATCGCCATGGCGCTGCTCACCCGGCCGAAGCTGTTGATCGCCGACGAACCGACAACGGCCCTCGACGTCACCATCCAGGCACAGATCCTCGACCTCTTCAACGATCTGACGGCGGAGATGAACACGGCGCTGATCATGATCACCCACGATCTCGGCGTCGTTGCCGGCCTCGCCGACCGCGTCGCCGTCATGTATGCCGGTCGCATCGTCGAGGAAGCGCCGGTCGATGAACTCTTCGACAATCCGGCCCATCCCTATACCGCAGCACTGCATGCCTCGATCCCGCGACCGGACCAGGATGTCGACGACCTCGTCGTCATCCCCGGCCGTCCGCCGAACCTGCAGCACCTGCCGAAGGGCTGCAATTTCTCGCCGCGCTGTTCGCAGGTCCAGGACGATTGCATCGACCGACCACCGCCGCTCGAAACGCTGGCGCCGCATCATTGCGCCGCCTGTTACCACCCCTTCCCGCGTCGCGAGGAGCTGCTGAACCATGGCTGAACGATCGCTTCTAAGGGTCGAGAACCTGACGACCCAATTCGAACTGCCGGCGAAGGGCCTCTTCAAGCCGCCGATCTTCCTGACCGCCGTCAACAATGTCAGCTTCGACCTCAGCGAAGGCCGCACGCTCGGCATCGTCGGTGAATCCGGCTGCGGCAAGTCCACGCTCGGCCGCTCCATCCTGCGGCTGTTGAAGTCGCAGAAGGGCCGCATCCTCTGGCAGGGCCGCAACCTGCTCGACCTCACGGACGAGGAGATGCGCGCCGCCCGCCGCGACATGCAGATCATCTTCCAGGACCCGATCGCTTCACTCGACCCACGCATGACTGTTGGAGACATCATCGCCGAGCCGCTTACCGTCTTCGAGCCGAAGCTATCAAGGGCCGAGCGCACCGAGCGTGTCCGCGAGATCATGACCGCCGTCGGCCTGGTGCCGGAAATGATCAACCGCTATCCGCACGAATTCTCCGGCGGCCAGGCGCAACGCATTGGCATCGCCCGTGCGGTCGTCACCAAACCGAAGCTCATCATCTGCGATGAGCCGGTTTCGGCCCTCGACGTCTCGATCCAGGGTCAGGTCATTACGCTTCTGCGCAAGCTGCGCAAGGAATTCGGCCTGACGCTGATCTTCATCAGCCATGACCTCTCCGTCGTGCGCCTGATCTCAGACGATGTGCTGGTGCTCTATCTCGGCAGGGTGGTGGAAGCCGGCGACTGCGCCACCGTCTTCGATCATCCCGCCCATCCCTATACGCAGGCGCTCTTCTCCGCTGCGCCGATCCCGGATCCGAAGCTTGCGCGCCTGCGCACCCGCATCCGCCTGCAGGGTGACCCGCCCTCACCGCTCAACCCGCCGAAAGGCTGCGTCTTCTCACCGCGCTGCTGGAAGGCGACCGACATCTGTCGCACCGAAATGCCGCCGACAGAGGAGGTCCGCCCCGGCCAGAAGGCCGCCTGTTATCATATGGACAGGCCATGAATGGAACGACGGTCGCGCAAGCGGCCGTCACCTCATAAGGATACCCAGTGCGCCATCCGTTTCGGGCGAAGCAGACTTATTTTGGGTCTAAAGACCCCAATAAGAAAGCTTTTATAAGCATGTGTTATCCCATTTCGGCCTAATCGCAAGCCAGGGGAACGCATATATGAAATCGAAATATCAGGTGTAATCGCACTTACCGCGGCCATGATTGCCGTCTCCGCGGTTTCATCGCATGCCGAAGATCTGACGTTCAAGCTCATCAACGGAACGAACTCCGTCCTGACGCACTTCTACAGCTCGCCGACCGGCGTCGACGACTGGGAAGAAGACGTCTTCGGCGAGAACGTTCTCGATCCGGACGAAACCATGGATATCACCATCGCCGACGGCCGCACCGTCTGCAAATACGACATGCGCTTCGAATTCGAGGAAGGTTCAAACCTCGAAACCACCGAAGATACGCAGGATCTTTGCGCGATGGGCAGCTACACCATCCACGAATAGATAATAAGAGCCCGCCTTCGCCTCGTCCGTGAAGGCGGGTTTACATATCTGGTGATATCGACGCTTGTCACTCCGCCCGGCTCCGCGTATCAGCGAATGAAGACTAGCGCGTCCTGTTGGACACGCGGGACTCCAAATGCCGGGAGGACAAGGTGAGCAGACGGTTTCTATCGATCGGTGAATGCATGGTGGAACTCTCGCAGGCAGGCGATGGTCTGCTGCGCAAGGGCTTTGCCGGCGATACCTTCAATACCGCCTGGTATGCCCGCGCCTGCCTTGCCGCCGACTGGTCGGTCGACTACTTCACCGCCCTCGGTGACGACGCCATGTCGGACGAGATGCTGGCCTTCATCGACACATCAGGCATCGGCACGAGCCTCATCCGCCGCATCAAGGGCAGGACGCCCGGCCTCTATATGATCAATCTGAAGAACGGCGAACGTTCCTTCAGCTACTGGCGCGACAGCTCGGCTGCCCGCAGCCTGGCGGCTGATCCGGACCGCCTGCGCGAGGCGGTGGAGAGCGCTGCCGTCATCTATTTCTCCGGCATCACCCTTGCCATTCTGCCCCAGGAGGATGCCGAGACTTTGCTTGCAGAAGTCCGTCGCGCCAAGGCCGCCGGCAAGCTCGTCGTCTTCGATCCGAACATCCGCCCGCGCCTCTGGTCGAGCTACGACGTGATGCACACGACGATCAGCGAAGGCGCCCGCTCCTCCGTGCTCGTCATGCCGAGCTTCGACGACGAGGCGGCCCATTTCGGCGATGATTCCATCGAGGCGACGATCCATCGCTATCGCGCACTGGGTGCCGTCGATATCGTCGTCAAGAACGGCGCTGACGGTGTCACGATGAATTTTGCCGGCGAGCAAACCTTCGTTCCGGCCGAAAAAGTGGAGAAGGTGGTCGACACAACCAGCGCCGGCGACAGCTTCAACGGCGCCTTTCTCGCACGATATCTCGAAGCAGGCGATGCGCCTGCCGCCACCCGCTTCGCAGCAAAGGTTGCTGCCCGCGTCGTCAGCGAACATGGTGCATTGGTCGTAAGGGAAAAGCTTGGATTGGACCGCGACTAAAGCGGCGCGGTCTTTCAGATTCGCTTAGCGCAACATGCTTTTACGCCGCCCATGGTGACGCAGTCTGAACGCCATGTGTAGGCGCTCCCTGCCTTATCGGCATCGTGTGCCCCGCTGCCAGGGGAAATCAGGACTTCGTCGGTCGATCGGACTCGCGAACTGCCTCGTCATGGTACCAGCAGCTGTCGAGCGCAGCATCGCAGACGGCTGCTGCCTCGCGCTCCATCAGCTTGGCGCGTTCGAACCGGTTGGCGTTTCGTATCGCCTTAGCGGGAAACTGGTAGATCGTCGCGGATTCACGATGGAAACCGGTGGGCATGAGATCGCCTCCATTCAGTTCGGCGCATCAACATTTCAGGACCATCTACATAGCACAATGCACATAGTTTATGCAAATTGCATAAAATAAGGGCAATGTTACAATTGTAATCGGTCGGTATCCCGTCTCGGCTAAAAGCTTCCGCCAATTTGTTTAACACTTCATCATTTCAGCTTAACGCCGCAATTTTCATCCGGTACCAGACGGGAAAAGTGCGTTTTGATGGGCGATACCGCCTGCGAGCGTTAAAAACAGCCCGATTTTCCAAAAGGGGAAAAATCGGTCGGTACGCTGATTCGCGATTTTTCTTTCGCGTGGCGCCAAAACTGGCACGCTACGTGCTTTTATAGCGTCATCCCTGGCGATCGGATGCGCTTGCGCGCCGAGATCACCTCCGGATTTGCTCACCTTCGTAGCATTGAGAGAGTCACGATGACAAAATATAAGCTCGAGTATATTTGGCTCGATGGGTACACTCCGGTACCGAACCTGCGTGGCAAGACGCAGATCAAGGAATTCGACGTATTCCCGACGCTGGAACAGCTTCCGCTCTGGGGCTTTGACGGCTCCTCGACGCAGCAGGCCGAAGGCCGCAGCTCCGATTGCGTGCTGAAGCCGGTCGCCATCTATCCCGACCCGGCCCGTACCAACGGCGCTCTCGTCATGTGCGAAGTCATGATGCCGGATGGCGTCACGCCGCACGCATCGAATGCCCGCGCCACCATCCTTGACGACGAAGACGCCTGGTTCGGCTTCGAGCAGGAATATTTCTTCTACCAGAACGGCCGTCCGCTCGGCTTCCCTGAGCAGGGCTACCCCGCTCCGCAGGGCCCGTACTACACCGGCGTCGGCTATTCGAACGTCGGCGACGTTGCCCGCGAAATCGTCGAAGAGCATCTCGACCTCTGCCTCGCTGCCGGCATCAACCACGAAGGCATCAATGCTGAAGTGGCCAAGGGCCAGTGGGAATTCCAGATTTTCGGCAAGGGCTCCAAGAAGGCCGCCGACCAGATCTGGATGGCACGCTACCTCTTGCAGCGCCTGACCGAAAAGTACGGCATCGACATCGAGTATCACTGCAAGCCGCTCGGCGATACCGACTGGAACGGCTCGGGCATGCATTGCAACTTCTCGACCAAGTACATGCGCGAAGTCGGCGGCAAGGCCTATTTCGAAGCGCTGATGGCGCAGTTCGAAAAGAACCTGATGGACCACATCAGCGTCTACGGTCCTGACAACGACAAGCGCCTGACCGGCAAACACGAAACGGCACCGTGGAACAAGTTCTCCTACGGCGTTGCCGACCGTGGTGCTTCGGTCCGCGTGCCGCACTCCTTCGTCAAGAACGACTACAAGGGCTATCTAGAAGACCGCCGCCCGAACTCGCAGGGCTGCCCCTACCAGATCGCTTCGCAGGTTCTGAAGACGATCTCGGAAGTTCCGACAGCAAGCTCGGCTTCCGCTGCCGCTTAACCTCCCAAACGGCGCCGGTCCACGACCGGCGCCATCGTTCTTTATGCATGAAAACCGCGATCGACCGCTGACATATTCGCGGGTATCGAGCCGCTAAAGCCCTGCAATCCTTGCAATATGGGCTGTAATATTTCCATCATGGTCATGCCTCAAAATAGAGAAGCGGGAATCGCCGTTCCGGAACCCCGCTTTGGGGTTGAGCGTTGGCATATCACTGCGACGCGGATGGAAATCGTGACATGCTGCAACGTCCGGCAAACACTTATAGCGGCGAGAGCTGGGCCAATGCCGCAGCCGCCGGAAACCTGCCCGAAAGGCTGGTGATCGTCACCGATGCCTGGCACCCGCAGGTCAACGGCGTCGTTCGCTCGATCGAGAACACCAACCGCGAACTGGCGAAGATGGGCGTCGAGGTTTCGATGGTGACGCCGGAGCGCTTCAACAGCATCCCCTGCCCGACTTATCCCGAGATCCGCCTATCGATTGCCAATTACCGCCGCATCGCCCGCGAGATCGAAAAGCACAATCCCTCCTACGTGCATATTGCCACCGAAGGTCCGCTGGGGCTGACCGCCCGCCGCTGGTGCCTGAGGAACCGCATGCCGTTTTCGACGAGCTACCACACCCGCTTCCCGGAATACGTCTCCGCGCGCCTGCCGATACCGAAGAGCTGGCTCTATTCCTTCGTCCGCTGGTTCCACAATGGCGGCGCTGGCTGCATGGTGGCGACACCGAGCCTTGCCCGTGAACTGTCGGAAAAGGGCATCCGCAACCTCATGCCCTGGAGCCGCGGCATCGACGCCACGCAGTTCCGTCCGATGGCGCTCGAGGAAAACCCGTTCGGCTTGGCGCGTCCGATCTTCATGACCGTCGGCCGCGTGGCGCTGGAAAAGAACCTGCCGGCCTTCCTCGATCTCGACCTGCCGGGTTCCAAGGTCGTCGTCGGCGACGGCCCGGCGCGCGCCGAACTCGAGAAGCAATATTCCGACGTCTTCTTCGCGGGCGTGCAGTTCGGCGAAGACCTGGCGAAAACCTATGCCCAGGCCGACGTCTTTGTCTTTCCCTCGCTCACCGATACCTTCGGCAACACCATCCTCGAAGCACTGGCATCGGGCGTGCCGGTCGCAGCCTATCCGGTCACCGGCCCGCTCGACATCATTGGCGATGACAGCGAGGTCGGGGCGCTCGACCAGAACCTGCAGGCCGCCTGCCTTGCCGCCCTCTCAGCCTCGCGCGGCAAGGCGCGTGAACTCGCCATGCAATATTCCTGGGAAGCAGCGACGCTGCAGTTCATCAACAATATCCGCGCCGCCAATGGCGTCATCACGCCGAAATGGAAGAAGGCCTGGCAGTTTGCCAAATCGCTTCCAAGAAGCAGAAAGCCCGGCGAAACCGCCGGGCCCCTCCCGTCTGCAGACTGATTGATTTTACTTGTGCAGGGCGCTGCGAAGCGTGTCGTTCGCGACCGCAATCGCGCTGCGCGCGGCAGGCGTTTCGGCAATCGCGTTCAGCAGCACGAAATCGTGGATCGTGCCGTTGTATCGCATCGACGTGACCTTGACGCCGGCCTGGCTGAGCTTGCGGGCATAGGCCTCACCCTCGTCGCGCAGCACGTCGTTTTCGTCAACGATGACCAGCGCCGGCGGCAGGCCGTTCAACTGCTCCAGCGACGCCTGCAGCGGTGAGGCCGTCGGCTCCTTGCGCTTGGTCTCGTCGGGCAGATAGGCGTTCCAGAACCACTTCATCGCTTCCTTGGTCAGCCACGGCCCATCGGCGAACTGGTTGTAGGACCCATTGTCGAAATTGGCGTCGGTGACGGGGTAGAACAGCACCTGCTGGTCGATGGCAGGACCGCTGCGTTCCTTGGCAAGCAGCGTCACCACCGCCGCCATGTTGCCGCCGACGCTATCGCCTGCGACCGCGAGCCTGGAGGCATCGACCTTGAACTCCTTGGCATGCTCGGCGACATATTTGGTCGCAGCATAAGCCTGCTCGATGGCAACGGGATAACGGGCTTCCGGCGAGCGCTCGTAGTCGACGAAGACGACGGCGGCATCGGCGCCGTTGGCGATCTCGCGCACCAGCCGGTCATGCGTATCCGCATCGCCCAGCACCCAGCCGCCGCCATGGAAATAAAGAATGACCGGTAGCGTGCCCTTGGCATGCTCCGGGCGGACAATGCGCAGCTTGATGCTGCCTGTCGGACCAGCCTTGATGACCTTGTCCTCTCCCCTAGCAGCAAGCTTCTTCACATCGCCCTTCTGCGCGCCGGCCAGGACATTGCGGGCATCGGCCGGCGACAGCGTGTAGATCGGCTTGCCGCCGGCAAGCCCGTCGATGAATTTCTGCGTTGTCGGTTCGAGTACCGGATCGGCAAGTGCGCCAACGGCGGAGGCTGCGAGCAGTGCTGCTGCGGAAACGGTGGTCTTGATGGTCGACATTGTCTTGTCCTCTCGGTTTCGATGTTCATCGTGAACACAGCTTTTATATCGCGCACGATTCTTTATCGGACAATTTAAATCTTCGCATGCCTGCTATGCATAAAAGGCGCTTACGATTATTTATCGCACGATATAAGTTCTGTCAGTTTTGGAGATATCCCATGCAGGATCAGCTGAAGCTCAACAACTTCATCTGCTTCGCCGTCTATACGGCAAGCCACGCACTGAACCGCGTCTACAAGCCGCTGCTCGACACGCTCGGCCTCACCTATCCGCAATATCTGGCGATGGTTTCGCTCTGGGAACAGGACGGCCAGACCGTCGGCGGCTTGGGTGAAAAACTCTTCCTCGAATCGAGCACGCTGACCCCGCTGCTCAAACGCCTGGAAACCGCTGGTTATGTCAGACGCGAACGCAGCCGGGAGGACGAACGCGTCGTCGTCATCCGCCTGAGCGAAGAAGGCATTCGCCTGAAGGAAAAGGCGATCGGCATCCCGGGCTGCATCGCCGCTGCCAGCGGTCGCGATGCAGTCGACCTCACCCGCCTCCAGGCCGAGATCGTGGCGCTGCGTGAAGCGCTGAATCGAAGCGTGGTTTAGCTGCTAACCGGACTGGTATCACAGTGCTTGTGGTATCCCCTCTGCCCTGCCGGGGCCTGGGGGTCGAGCCACGGGTCTCGACCCGTCCTTCGGCCCCCACAGGTGGGGAGATCAGATGGACGTTCGGCTTCCCAAACAATTACCGTTTGGCGATCAGAACACCGATAGAGAGCGTTGAGCGTTCGCCTCCTGCCGATCTCCCCCTTGTGGGGGAGATGCCCGACAGGGCAGAGGGCGGTTGCCACGCGGCACACCCAAACTCCACAAAACGCTACCAATCAGCGCCAACCCCAGCCCTACGTCCGCCTCTTCTTGCCTTCGAACGGATTTTCAGGCGAGCGGAAGTGGATGCGAATCGGCACGCTCGGCATGTCGAAATCCGCGCGCAACCCGTTGATCAGATAGCGTGTATAAGATTCCGGCAGCGCATCCGACCGGGTGCAGGAGATCATGAAGGCCGGCGGGCGGGCCTTGACCTGCGTCATATATTTCAGCTTGATGCGGCGGCCCGAAACGGCCGGTGGCGGATGCTGGATCTGCTGCGTCTCCAGCCAGCGGTTGAGCCGCGCCGTCGAGATACGCTTGTTCCAGACCTTGTCAGTATCGATGATCGCCTGCATCAGCTTGTCGAGCCCCCAGCCGGTCTGGCCGGAGATCGGCACGGCGCGGATGCCGCGCGCCTGCGGCAGCAGCCGGTCGGTCTTTTCGCGCAGATCCGCAAGCACCGCCTGCCGATCTTCGATCATGTCCCATTTGTTGAAGGCGAGCACGGCGGCACGGCCTTCGCGCAGCACGAGGTCGACGATCTGCAGATCCTGCTTTTCGAAGGGGATCGTCGCATCGAAGACGATGACGACGGTTTCGGCGAAACGGATGGCGCGCAGCGCATCGGCCACCGAAAGCTTTTCCAGCTTCTCGATCACCCGTGCCTTGCGGCGCATGCCGGCCGTGTCGAACATCTTGATGGTGCGGCCGCGCCAGTCCCATTCGACCGAGATGGAATCGCGGGTGATGCCCGCTTCCGGTCCCGTCAGCAGCCGGTCCTCGCCGAGGAAGCGATTGATCAGCGTCGACTTGCCGGCATTCGGCCGGCCGACGATCGCCACTCTGAGCGGCTTCGTCTCGTCATAGGCTGGCTCTTCGTCCGCGTCGCTGTCTTCGCCTTCCGTCTGCGGAATGTCGACGTCGGTGACGGCGACATCCTCCTTGGTGGGATAGGCCCGGTCCTCGCCGATTGCCGCAACGATCGCATCGCGCAAGTCGAGCATGCCCTGCCCATGTTCGGCCGAAATCGGCGTCGGCTCACCGAGCCCGAGCGTGTAGGCGTCATAGAAGCCGCTGTCGGAACCGCGCGCTTCGGACTTGTTGGCGACAAGCACCACCGGCTTGCCGCGCCGGCGCAGCATTTCGGCAAGGTCGGTATCGACAGGCGTCAATCCGCTCTTGGCGTCGACGACGAAAAGCGAAAGATCCGCCTCGTCGATTGCCGCTTCCGTCTGTGCCCGCATCCGCCCCTGCAGGCTTTCCGCGTCGGCCTCTTCCAGACCGGCCGTGTCGATGATCGTGAAAGTCAGGCCCATTAGCCGAGCATCGCCCGGCCGGCGGTCACGGGTAACACCCGGCGTGTCATCGACAAGCGCCAGCTTTTTGCCCACCAGCCGGTTGAAAAGTGTCGACTTGCCGACATTCGGACGACCGACGATGGCGACCGTGAAACTCATATCTTGTCCTTAACGCGATCAGCCCTGAGCGGCGGGCGCCTTGCCGGATGCGGTAATCAGATCAAGCATCATATGGGCGCGATTGGCAACATTGCGCGGGCTGTCGGTATCGTCGACGATCGACTGGAACCACTGCCGCGCCTGCGCCATGTTGCCGGCTTTGTAAGCGGCAAGGCCGAGTGCCTCGCGCGCCGAATGACGGAAGGCGTTGCCCGGAACGGCCATTTCCTCGATCGCCGCCGAAACCTGTTCGTAAGTGCCGTTCTCGATGAGCAACCAGCCGGCGCGCATCTTGGCGGCATCGCGCACGGCAGCCGGAACGGCATTGTCCTTGCCGATCTCGTTGAAGGCGGTGATTGCCGCGGCGGTATCGCCCTTCTGCACCTGGACGGTCGCGGCCCGCATCCGCGCCAGCACCGGGTATGCGCCATGGCCTTCCTTCTCGAGCTTGTCGAGCGCGGCCAGCGCCTCGTCGTTCTTGTTCTCGTCGGCAAGCTTCATCGCTGCCAGGAACTGATCGCCGGTGCCGGAGGAGCGGTTGTCGTCCCAATAGTCATAGAGAACCTTGCCGGCTGTGCCGGCGACGATCAGAATGGCGACGACGATGATATAGCGGCCGAACCGGCGCCAGACGCCCTTCATCTGGTCAGACCGCAATTCCTCATTGACTTCACGGATGAAGCTGTCGTCGTTGAATGCCATTCTCGTCTCCGGCCGCGGAAATACCCATAACCATGCAAAACGCATATTGTCGGGCCTTCTACTCCATTTTGCCGCCGTTGTAAGGGGGATGCGAAAGATTAGAGCAATTCCAGGAAAAGTGCGAAGCGGGTTTCCCACGCAAAGCGCGAAGTGCTTTTGCCGGGAATTGTATAAAAACAAAAGGTTAGAGCGGTTCTGAGCTTCCATGAAAGCTGAACCGCTCTAAAGCACCGAGCGTCCAACAGGACGCTCTAACACTTTGAATCCGCGTATAATCCTTCCAAAAATCGGAATCGATTTTTGGGGTTATGCGCGGGTCAGATGACGAGCGGCGAAACGCCGATCAACCATTCGTGCAGCTTCCAGATGATCAGCGCCCAGACGACGATGCCGATGATGATGGCATAGAGGTCGTATTTGGCCGAGACGAACGGCCGGAGCGTGATCTCGCCCGCCCGCTGCCGCCGTTTCAGGGAAATGCGCAGGATGACGCCCCAGGCGAGAAAGGCGGCAAACAGCAGGACCGACGACGTCTCACCATTGGCGAGCAGGTGCGCCAGCGCCCAGATCTTCACCGACAGCACCATCGGATGTTTGGTCTTGGTCGCGATATGCCCCGCCGGCAGCAGCGAGGCGACGAGACAGATCATCGCGATCAGCATCAGCGTGATTGCTATATGCGCCATCCAGACCGGTGGATTGTAGAGCATTCCGGTCACCTGCCGCGCCTGCCCGAAGCCGTAGATCAACAGGATCAGCGTGGCGATGCTGGCAATGGAATAGGCCGCCCGCCAGCCCTTCTCGCCGAGGCTTGCGATCATCGAGCGGCGAAAGTCCGGCAACAGCACCCGCACCAAATGCACCCCGAGAAAAAGTATGATGCCGACGATAAGCAATGTCATTGCGGATCCCTTCCGTGCCGTTTGTCATGGCTTAGAGCCTGGCGCGAAAAAATGCCAGCGCGACCGCAGCTTCGCCGCAATTCTGTCGGAGGGAAACCGCGAACAAATTGTCGCGGTGCCCATGTCTCGTTCCCTCCTCTCCGCCTGCCTTTCTGTTTCGCTCCTCATTCCGGCAATGGCAGAGGCAGCCGACCGGCCGAAACAGCTCGTCATCATTTCCTTCGACGGCGCCCACGACAACGCACTCTGGCTGAAGAGCCGCGAAATGGCGGCGAAAAACGGCGCCCATTTCACCTATTTCCTTTCCTGCACTTTCCTGATGAACGAGGCGGCGAAGAGGGCCTATCAGGCGCCGCACCAGAAACGCGGAAAATCCAACGTCGGCTTCGCCCAGAGTGACGACGAGATCCGCGAGCGCCTCGGCAATATCTGGCACGCCCATCTCGAAGGACACGACATATCGAGCCATGCCTGCGGCCATTTCGACGGCCGCCTCTGGAGCGAGGCCGACTGGTCGGCCGAATACGCCACCTTCCACGCGACGCTTGAGAATGCCTGGAAGAGTGTCGGCCTCCAGGCGCCGGCCGGCTGGCAGGATTTGGTTGATCACGGCATCAAGGGCTTTCGCGCCCCCTATCTCTCGGCAACTGCGGGCGCCGACATGATCGCCGCCGAAAAGAAGGCAGGCTTCAGCTATGACGCGAGCCTCGTCACCAAAGGCCCTGCCATGCCTGTCGAAGAAGACGGCATCATCCGCTTCGGCCTGCCGCTCATCCCCGAAGGCCCGAGCGAAAAGCCAATCATCGGCATGGACTACAATCTCTTCGTCCGCCATTCCAAGGGCGAGGAAGACACGGCCGATTCCGCGGAATTCGAGGATCGCGCCTATGCCGCCTTCAAGGAAGCTTTCGACAAGCAATATGCCGGCAACCGCATCCCGCTACAGCTCGGTTTCCACTTCGTCGAAATGAACGGCGGCGCCTATTGGCGGGCGCTCGACCGTTTGGTCAGCGACGTCTGCCACCGCACCGACGTCGCCTGCGTCAGCTATTCGGAAGCGATCCCGATGATCGAAGCCCGCGGGAAACTGCAGACGTCAGGTCTTTGATGGCGGCTATGGAAATGCTGTAGAGACGGCAAGGTGTCTCCAGATTTCCTTGAACGAGACGGCATGCCGTGCCGCCCCCTCATCTACCTGCCGGCATCTTCTCCCCGCTGGGGAGAAGAGATTCGTTGCGACGCTGCGATTCCCCATTCTACCCACCGGAGGTCCGAAGGACGGGTCGAGACCTGTGGCTCGACCCCGCTCGGTGCCCGACAGGGCGGACGGGTGCCGCCGACGCGAACCTTCCGATCGCTCGCAGAATACCCCCGCTCCATCAGCCGTCGGCGTGAACAATACCCGCCTCACGCTCCAGATAGCGCTGGTCGATCTCAGGCAGCGGCTCGTCGTCGATTGCCGCTTCGAAGGCCTGGAGGCGTTTGTGGATGGAGAGTAGTTCGATGATCGTCGTCCAGGAACTCACGAGGTATTGGAACGAATTGCTGACCTGGCCAAAAGCGGTAGCAATCTGCTGCCATATCCCAAGCGTGATCTTATGCGCGACGAACGTCGGCACCAAAACGAAATAAAGAAATATCGCATCAAGCTGCCCGTATGAATAACGTGCAACATTGAAATAAAGATAATGAAAATACATACGGAAATAGTTTCGCCTGACATTCGAGAACAGCTCGGCGACGGTTACCGGTTGGGCTCTATCTTCATGATCTTCGCCGTAGACGAGTTCTTTGCGATAAGCCGCCTCAACACGTTGGTTGCGAAAATTCAATCCTGGCAGTTTTACGCCGACGACAGCCAGGAGGACGGTGCCTAATACCGACCAACCAAGCGCGAGCCAGACGAGGGAATTCGGAACCGCTCCAAGGATTGGAAGATCGGTTACATGGGCCGATAGCGCTGACAGGATTGGCAGGAAGACGATAAGCGTCATGACCGAGCCGATGAGGCTGACGCCGAGGCCTTCGATGATGTTTGCAAACCGCATCGTGTCTTCCTGGACACGCTGCGACGCTCCTTCGATATGACGAAGTTTCTGCCACTTCGACATGTAGAAAT
The DNA here is from genome assembly GCF_057653695.1 of Rhizobium sp. SRDI943. Taxonomy (NCBI): domain Bacteria; kingdom Pseudomonadati; phylum Pseudomonadota; class Alphaproteobacteria; order Hyphomicrobiales; family Rhizobiaceae; genus Rhizobium; species Rhizobium sp. SRDI943. The sequence continues at coordinate 3,152,278 of NZ_CM172787.1, forward strand.
CGTTCATCGCCACGCGCCATCTCAACACATAGTGGTTGATGAGAAATGCAGACGCCACGGACACAATCACGCCCACCGTACCGATCTCCAAGAACTTCAAGATCAAATAATAGAAGTTCTCATTGGTGATGCCCGGTTTTCCGGCAAGTGCATTTTGAAGAAGATCAAAGAAAGGTCCTCGCCAAACATTAATTGCCACATCCATTTGAACGCCGAAATACGTAATGAAAATAATCAGCGCCGATCCCCAGACCGACCATATTTTCCAAGGATGCGCGTGGGCGAGGACGTGCCATACACCGCAGAACAAAGCGGAGCAAAGTATGAAAAATAGATAAAATAGCAAATTGGTAGGTGCGACAAAGAACGCGGCTCCGACTGGCTGTGCATCCTCCGACAGTGGAGGAAAGCCAAGATTGGTCAAAAGGCCAATGCCTGCGAAATACCAAAAGAAAACGCAGGCGAGCGTCCATGCGACCGCGGAGGTGAAAAACAGCTTCGGTCGGGGAAAAAACGAATGAAACACGGGGGGCTTTGCTTTCCTGAACTGTGAGTCTCGGGAGTGTCGTCAACACTGATTGTGCCGGAAACTAAGGCAGTTCCAAGGAAGCAGCAATGGGTTCAGCCGATTGTTACGGAGATGTAACCGGTTAAGCGATTTTCTTGATCACCGGCATTACCAGCGCTGCGCAGGCGACAAGTGCCACGGCGGCGATCATCGTGGGCAGGGTGAAGCTGCCTGTGCGCTCGGCGATCCAGCCGGCAACAACAGGCCCGCCGATCTGGCCAACGCCGAAGGCGGCTGTCATCATCGCCAGGATCCGCCGCGGACTGTCAGGCGAAAGCTTGCGGCCGATCTGCAACCCGTAAGCGGTGATCGCCAGGAACGTCGCCCCGAACAGCGCCCCGCCGATCAACGGTGCGACGGAAGGCGGTAGCGCCACCGTCGCAAACACCCCGGCGGCCTCGACCAGAAGGGCTGCGACATAGACCCCGCCAAGCCCGAGCGGCCTGACCAGAGGCTTCCAGGCAAACAGCGCCACCGCAGCCGTCAGGCCGGCGATGAACCAGCAGAGGAATTCGACGAAGGGTCCCGTTGCAGAAAGACGTGCGATGGTGACGAGGAAGGTCGCGGTGATGACGTAGCCGAAACCGAACAGGCCGTAAGACAGCGTCAGCAGCACCATCGGCCGGCTCCAGATGAGCGGCGGCTCTCTGCCCGCCTGCGCCGATTGCGCCGGCGCCGACGGCAATAGCAGGAAGACGACGACGAGGCTTGCCGCGCAGTAGAGCGCCCCGCCGATCCAGTCGGCCCGCCAACCGCCCGGCCCGTCGTGAAAGCCAAGTCCGATCAGCAACACCATGACCGAAGAAAGCGCAATACCCGCCCCCGGCCCGCCGAAATGTGCCGCCTGCACATGGTCGTTGCCGGCGGCAGCCCCGTGGCTGAGCACGATCGACGAGGTGAAGACCATCGCAAAAGCGCTGGCGATGCCGGCCAGGAAGCGAATGATGGCAAAGACGGCGACAGAATCGGTGGCGGCCATGGCGGCAAGCAGGATCGCGGTTGCCAGCAGCGACAGCAGCGCCACCAGCCGCTCCCGTCCGGCCGCCCAGCCATAGGCGGCAAGCACAGCGCCGACGAGATAACCGACAAAATTCGCCGATGCGATGAAGCCGGCATCTGCCGCCGAAAGCGGCACACCGCTGATCATACCGGGCAGGATCGGCGTGTAGGAGAAGCGCCCGAAGCCCATGGCAGCAGCCATGGCAACGGCGCCGGCAGCGGCGGTGGAGACGAGGTTCGGTGGGGAGTTTCGGGTGCGGGCGAGCATGCCCGTGTTTATCGCGCTGCAGCACCGGCATCACAATCAAGTAATTCTGATCGATCGATCAATTTCCCGAAACGTCGGAAAATTTCTCCCCCTCTTGAAAACAATTATCTTACGATATATGTTTTACGATATAGTCAACGATACATCTAACGATGAAAGGAAGGACCATGAGAGGTTTTAAAGGCGGCATGTTCGGCGGAGATTTCCGCATGGGCCGCAAATTTGCGGCTGGCGATCTCCAGCTCGTCATCCTGGCCCTGCTCGCTGAGCAGCCGCGCCACGGCTATGAATTGATAAAGTTGCTGGAGGAGCGGTCCGGCGGCTTCTACGTGCCGAGCCCCGGCGTCATCTACCCCGCCCTGACCTATCTCGAGGAAACCGGCCTTGCCGAGGTCGAGGTGGAGGGCGCCAAGAAGCTCTACCGTATCACCGAGGCCGGCCGCGGGCGCATCGAGGAAAACCGCGCCATGATCCTGCATACGTTCGCCAAGCTGGAACGTATCGGCGAGAAGATGGCCCAGGTGAAGCGTGTCTTCGAAACCGACCGTCACGGCGCCGACGAAGGCGATGACGGCGATTTCATGCAGGACGGTGGTGATATCCGCGCCGCCCGCATGCTGCTGCGCTCGGCCATGCGGATGCGCTATCCCTGGTCGAAACCCGAAGCCGCCCGCATCGCCGGCATCCTCGAACGCGCTGCCACCGAAATCCTGCAAGGCGGCAGGCCGGGAACGCGGGGTTAAAGAGCGAGGCTGGCCACCAAAGCTCGGTGAGTTGACGAGTGCGCTAACCTCTCCTCCCTCATTCCTGTGCTCGTCACAGGAACCCAGCGCCCAAGTCCTTGGGCGCGGGAGACTCTTTCCCTTGAGGTATTGATTCATTCACGGCGCAGACGCGCCGTGGCTGGATTCCTGTGACAGGCACAGGAATGAGGGAGGAGAAGTGGGCGCACCCTACAAAGCGTCGTGGAGATGCAAACCTTGAAGGGCGAGGCGCTCCCTAACGCCCTACGCCCGCTCATCCGGCAAGGTCAGAATCACCGGCCCGTTGCGCGTCGCCACCACCGTGTGTTCGTATTGCACGGTCGGCGCCTTCGGATCGGCATAGAGCGTCCAGGCATCGTCGCCGCCTTCGGCCCATGTCGCGCCGAGTGAGAGAAACGGCTCGACGGTGAAGACGAGACCTTCCGTCATCATCCGCTTTTCCGAAGGGTCCGGCCAGGTCGAGAGCTCGGCCGGCTCCTCATGCAGGGAGCGGCCGACGCCGTGGCTCGCCAGATTGGCGACCAGCGTATAGCGGTTCTTCTGCGCAAAGGCGCCGACGGCTGTGCCGATCTTTGCAAGCGGCTCGCCCGATTTGACCTGGTTGAGCCCGATCCAAAGCGCCCGCTTGCCGTCGCGGCAGAGCCGCTCGATCTTCGGCTTGACCGGCGGCATGGTGAAGGAGGCGCCGGTATCGGCGAAGAAGCCATCCTTTTCCGCCGAGACGTCGATATTGATGAGATCGCCGGCGCGGATGACGCGCGGGCCGGGAATACCGTGGGCGATTTCCTCATTGATGCTGATGCAGGTGGCGCCGGGAAACTGGTAGCAGAACTCCGGCGCCGAACGCGCGCCCGAATCGTCGAGCACTTTGCGGCCGATCTGGTCGAGTTCCAGCGTCGTCATGCCGGGTTCCATTGCCGCCGCCATCACCTGTATGGCGTTGGCGCAGATGCGACCGATCTCCTTGAGCTTTACCAGTTCGTCGTCGTTTGCGATAACCATTCGTCTGTTCCGGCCTTGCGCAGGACGGCCGCGGCCGCCTCAGAGCGCCGCGCGTTCGACAGGACGCGCGAAGGACGCTCATCACGTTGAAGTGGCGCACAATCCTTTTTCGAAAATCGATTCCGATGTTCGACGTTATGCGCTCGTCAGGCCGTGGCTTTCGCCTCTTCGCTCCTTTCAGTCAATGCCTTTCTGACGATCGGCGCGACTTTCGTGCCGTAAAGCTCGATGCCGCGCATGATCTCGGCATGCGGCATCAGGCCGATCGCCATCTGCAGCAGGAAGCGGTCGTTCTTGAAGAGTGCATGATGGGCGATGATCTTTTCGGCGACCGCCTCAGGATCACCGACGAAGAGCGCGCCGTTCGGCCCACGCGACATGTCGAAATGCGCCCGGTTCGTCGGTCCCCAGCCGCGCTCGCGGCCGATACGGTTCATCACCTCGGCTTGAGGCCCATAGAACTGGTTGGCCGCCGCCTCCGTCGTATCGGCGATGAAGCCATGGACGTTGATGCTGGTCTTCAGCTTCGCTGGATCCTGCCCTGCCCGGCGCGCCGCCTCGCGGTAGAGATCGAAGAGCGGCGCAAAACGGCGCGGCTCACCGCCGATGATCGCCAGTGCCACCGGCAGGCCCAGCGCGCCGGCGCGCGCCACCGACTGCGGCGTACCGCCGACCGCAACCCACAACGGCAACGGATCCTGCAAAGGCCTGGGATAGACGCCGCGCCCGTTGATCGGCGCGCGAAGTTCACCCTTCCACTCCACAACCTCGCTGTCGCGCAGCGCCAGCAGCAGATCGAGCTTCTCCTCGAAAAGCTGGTCGTAATCTTCGAGATTATAGCCGAACAGCGGGAAGGACTCGATGAAGGAGCCACGCCCCGCCATGATTTCGGCGCGGCCGTTGGAGATCAGGTCGAGTGTCGAAAACTGCTGGAAGACACGCACCGGATCATCGGAGGAGAGCACGGTGACCGCACTGGTCAGCCGGATATTCCTGGTCTTGACGGCAGCCGCCGCCAGCACGACCGCCGGAGCAGACGCCGCATAATCCGGCCGGTGATGCTCGCCGAGGCCGAAGACGTCGAGCCCCACCTGATCGGCAAGCTCGATTTCCTCGATAAGATGCTTCAGCCGTTCGGCCGCTTCCGCGCCCTTGCTGCGGGAAGGGTTGGGATTGACGTCGGCGAATGTGTAAAGCCCCAGTTCCATCATCGGCATCCTGTTGAATTCTCGGCTGAGATAAGGATGCCGGGGATAGGGCGCAAATACAAATTCTGGAACGGAATGTTCGAGAATTTCGATGGGCGGCGTTGTGTTTCGGACGGTTGATGGACTTCATCGCGAGACGGCAAAGAGTCTTTGCGCCGTGGACACGGCGCTGCTGGATTCCTGTGACAAGCACAGGAATGAGGGAGTAAGAGGTATGCACTCCGCCACTAATATCTGTTATCATTCAAGGTATTATCATCATATTGGGTAGGCGATTGTTGTTGAATTCCACAAACACCAAGAACTCCCTCATTCCTGTGCTTGCCACAGGAATCCAGCCGTCGCGCGTCCGCGCGACGAGAGACTCATCTTCTCACAAACCCAAAAGATGAAACGAGATATCTCCCATTCGGGATTCTCCCTCTCGATGAGATTGAGCTTCCACTGCCGCGGCCATTTCTTGATCGTTTTCTCACGCGTGATCGCGGTCGTCAGGAGGTCGTATTCCTCGAACCACACTAAAATCTTGACGCCATATCTCGACGTAAAGCCCGGCGTCAGTTCATTCTGGTGTTCGTACAAACGCCCTGCCAGATCGCGCGTCACGCCAACATAGAGCGTGCCGTTGCGCTTCGATGCGAGAATATAGACATAACCCTTCATGGCGGAAGATTGGCACACGTCGCGCCAAACGGCACCTGGAGAGACCGCTGATCACCAATTTCGATTCCGGATCAGGCACTTCAAGGGGCGAGCGGAATCATCTCTCGAATGACTTCACACGGCAGATGACAAAAAGGGCCGCGCGGGGCGGCCCCGCTACCCCTCACATCTTCGCCAGCAGCTCCGCCAGTTGGTCCGCAGCCTTGCCCCATCCTTCGTGGAAACCCATCTTCTCGTGTGCTTCCTTGTCCTCCGCGCGCCAGTGCAGCGCCTTGGCCGTATATTTCGTGCGACCGTTGCCGAGATCTTCGAGCAGGATGACGCCTGTGAAGAAAGGTTTCTCGGAAGGCACCCAGGCGCTGGTATAGGCATCGGTGAAGACGATCTTCTCGTTCTCGATGATCTCGAGATAGACGCCGCGGTTTGGGTACTGATTGCCCTCGGGGTCATGCATGACGATGACGCTGGAACCGCCGGGGCGGACGTCGAGCGTCGCTTCCGTCACACCCCAGGGACGCGGCACGAACCATTGCTTCAGCAGATCAGGATCGGTCCATGCTCTGTAGATCTTCTCGCGCGGCGCATCGAATTCGCGAACGAGGACGAGTTCATGTTGCGTGCTGGCGGTCATGTCGACATCTCTCCATTTGAATGAAACCTGTTTCCTGTCAGGTTGTTACAAGGACGTGTCGAAGTTCGCCGTTCCGACAGCCCGCCGGCTTCTTCGCAATTTATTTTGCGATCGGCTGCGTGGCATCTTCCTGCATCTTGTCGATCTGCCGGCGGATATGGGCTGCCTCTGCCGCCGAATGGGCGAGTGCAATGGCGCGGTCGAAGGCTTCGCGCGCTTGGCTGGTCAAGCCAAGCTGCTTCAGCAGCCCGCCCCGCAAGCCGTGATAGTAGAAATAGCCGCCGAGTTTTTCGCCAAGCGGATCGATGAGGTCGAGCGCATCCTGCGCACCCTGGAGCTTGGAGACGACGACGGCCCGGTTGAGCGTGACGACCGGAGACGGCTGGAGACGCTCCAGCGCGCGATAGAGCAGATCAATCTCCACCCAGTCTGTATCCTCGGCGCGTTTTGCGCGGGAGTGAACAGCGGCGATGGCCGCCTGAATCTGATAAGGAGCGGGCTGCCGATGGCGCAGCGCCTTGTCGAGCAGCGCTATGGCCTCATTGATGAAGGGTCTGTTCCAGAGCGAGCGGTCCTGATCTTCGAGCAGCACGATCTCGTCTCCGGCGTTGAAGCGCGCCGGCCGGCGCGAGATCTGCAGCAGCATGAGCGCAAGCAGCCCCATCAACTCCGGTTCCGAAGGGAAGATATGCAGCATCAACCGAGCTAGCCGGATCGCCTCGTCGCTGAAGGCAGCCGCCTCATGCCGGGGATCGGCCTGGCTATAGCCCTCGTTGAAGATCAGGTAGATCATCGTGCTGACGATCGAGAGCCGTTCGGCCCTCTCCTGCGGGCTCGGCGTTTCGAAAGGCACGCCGGCCTTGGCGACGCGCGCCTTGGCCCGGGTGATGCGCTGTTCCATGGCGCTCTCGGAAACCAGGAAGGCACGCGCGATCTGCGGCACCGAAAGGCCGGAGACGATGCGCAGCGCCAGCGCGATCTGCTGGGTCGCGGGTAGATCGGGATGGCAGCAGATGAACAGCAGCCGCAGAATATCGTCGCGATAGTTGGAATCGTCCAGCCGCTCGACGATGTCGCTTTCGGCATCCTCGGTATCGGAGATGACGTCCTCATCCGGCAGAGCCTGGATCTTCGCCCGTTTGCGCACCGAATCGATGCCGCTGTTGCGGCCGACGAAGATGAGCCAGGCTGTGGGATCGCGCGGTGGCCCTTTCTCCGGCCATGTCCGGATCGCCCTCAGACACGCTTCCTGAAACGCCTCTTCCGCGGTATCGAGATTGCGGAAATAGCGCAGCAGCGCGCCGAGCGCCTTCGGGCGGGCCGATGCAAGCGCGAGGTCGATCCAGGCAATGTCTGTCATGATGAAGCATCTCCGGGCCTGAAGACGTAGAAAGGCCGAATTTCGTAAGAGGTGGAACCTGGATTGACGGATGAAAGCTGCTTCGAGAAGGCGATCGCCTCATCGAGCGTTTCAAAGTCGACCACATAGAAGCCGAGAAGCGCCTCCTTCGTTTCCGCAAAAGGCCCATCGATGACCAAGGGCTCGTCCTTGCCCTTGCGCACCGTGGTCGCAGCCGTCGTCGGCATCAGCCGGCCGACAGGGCCGAGCTTGCCGGATGCGGCAAGCGGCTCCTGCACGGCGTAGAGTTTCTCCATGACGGCAGCTTCTTCCTCCTTGGTCCAGGCGAAGACGGTTTCCTCATGGGCGTAACAAAGGATTGCATAAAGCATCGCTCACTCCTCTTTCCGAATGACGAAGGAGTAACCGCTTACCCGACAGGCCGCATCAAAAAATTATTGATGGGAAATAAAGCGCTATTGATAATAAAGGGGCGGCGACCGGAGAGGGTCACCGCCCTTTTGGGTCAGCTTGCCCAGTGCGAGCAACGAATGACGCTGCAGAAATTGCCGCGGTGGAAGTGCGGATCCTTGTCGGCCAGAACATCGGCCTTGACGTTGCCGAAGGTGGTCTCCGGCTTGTGTTTGATGCCTTCATAGAAGGTCTGAATGATATGTTCCTTGAACTGATCGCCGCGCGGATGGGCATGCACGACCGCCTCGCGCTGCTGATCGCTGTAGTCCTTGTAGGTCAGTCCTAGCACATCCATTTCGACACCCACTGTCACCAGCGCCACGACGGGGTGCATATGCTGCGGAATGCCCGGCGTCGTATGCAGCGCGATCGCCGTCCAGACGGTGTCGATATCGGCCTGGGCAATGCCGCGGCTCTTCAGGAAATCGCGCGCCGCATTGGCGCCATCAACCTCGAAACGCTCATCCGCGCTGCTATGCTGGTGGGTGAGCCCCATGTCATGGAACATCGCGCCAGTATAAAGTAGCTCCGGATCGAAGCGGAGGCCGCGCTGTTTGCCGGCCAGCGCGCCGAAATAATAGACACGGCTGGAATGGTGGAAGAGCAGCGGCGAGGCAGTGTCTCGCACCACCTCCGTCACCTCGCGCGCCAGCTTGCTGTTAGGAATGCTGATGCCGTCGATCGTCAGGGTCATGGCTTTTTTCCTTGCGTTTGAACCTGCTTCCACATTAGAACAGGTGCATATGTCATAAATCGACGTAATACGTCATTTTCTGCCAAAACCGGTATCGACAGGACGCCGCCGTGACCAGATCGAAGACCATTGCCATTCTCGCTGTTCCGGGCGTCCAGCTTCTTGATGTCTCGGGACCGCTCGACGTCTTTGCCGAAGCCAATGTCCAGACAGGCAGGGAGGTCTATCGACCCGTGGTGATCGCCGTCGGCCATGGCCATATCCGCAGCTCCTCCGGCGTTCGGCTGGTGGCGGACTACGTCATCGGCGACAATATCGGCGCGGTGGATACGCTGCTGGTCGCCGGCTGTCCGAATGCGGCGGATATTCAACCGGATGCCGCGATGGTCGCCTGGCTGCGCTCGGCAGCGCCGGCGGCAAGGCGATACGGCTCCGTCTGCAGCGGCGCCTTCCTGCTCGCGGCAACCGGCCTGCTCGACGGCCGCCGCGTCACCACCCACTGGGCGGTGGCCGACAGGCTGGTCGAAGCCTATCCTGGGATCACGGTGGAGGCGGATGCCATCCAAGTGAGGGATGGCCAGTTGCGGACCGCGGCCGGTGTCACCGCCGGGCTCGATCTTGCGCTGGCGCTCGTCGAGGAGGATCTTGGCCATGAGATCGCCATGAGGGTAGCGGGTCAGCTCGTGATGTTCTTCAAGCGGCCGGGTGGGCAGATGCAGTTCAGCCGCAAAGGCGAGGCAGCGCCTGCCGGCCGCTCGGCGCTGCAGGAGGTCCAGCGCTGGATCGCCGCCAATCCCGCGGTCAACCACAGCGTCGCGACGCTGGCGCAGCGAATGGAATTGAGCCCCCGCCACTTCGCCCGGCTATTCCGCGACGAGGTCGGCATGACACCCGCCGCCTGGGTGGAAGCGGCGCGCATCACCGCCGCACGGCACCTGCTGGAAGAAGGCCATGCGCCGAAGCAGGTCGCCGTCGAATGCGGCTTTGCCGATGCCGATACGCTGCGCCGGGCTTTTGCAAGGCAGATCGGTGTGACGCCTGCCGAGTATCGCAAGCGCCACGCCAAGGTGCATCTCGGCGCGCTGGAAAATGCCTGAACCCTGCCGTTAACGAAGGCCGTGCCGCGCGATTAACCACGTCGCTGGTTCTGGGGTAGATGTCACGGAGTTGCCCATTTTGCATCGGATGTGTCTGCCGCTGCACCGATCAACTCGCGGCTATCAGGACGCAAAATGAAACCACTGCAAAGCCTGCTGTTTGCCTGCGCTGTCTTCGTTTCCCTGCATCCGGCGGCATTCGCCGCCGAGAATTTCATCTATACCAGCTCCGGCGAACTCGAGGCCTCGAAGGCGCTGCTCTCGCGGCCGGATATCTCAGGCGTCCAGATCGTCTACAACTGGAAGAGCCTGGAACCGGCCAAGGGCCAGTATGATTTTTCGGAGATCGAGAAGGACTTGGCACTCGCAGAAAGCCTGAACAAAAAACTCTTCATCCAGGTCCAGGATCGCTTCTTCGAGCCGAAGGCGCGCAACATTCCAGGGTACATGTTGAACGACCCGGAATATGACGGCGGTCTCACTGCCCAGTTTGACAATCCCGGCGAAAACAAGCCGGTCGGCTCCGGCTGGGTGGCGCAGCAATGGAACCCGGCCGTGCGCGAGCGTTATCAGGCGCTGCTGAAGGCGCTGGCCGAAAAGTTCGACGGCAAGGTGTACGGCGTCAACCTGCCGGAGACGGCGATCGACCTCGATCCCAAGCCTGAGCCGAAAGGCTATAGCTGCGATGCCTATTTCGAGGGCGAGATGGCAAACCTCGCCTTTGCCAGGAAAGCCTTCGCCAAGTCGATGGTGGTGCAATACGTCAACTTCTGGCCCTGCGAATGGGAAAACGACCACAATTACATGGGCCGCCTCTTCGACTTCGCGGCGAAGAACAATATTGGCCTCGGCGGCCCCGATATCGTGCCGAACCGCAAGGCGCAGATGAAGAACTCCTATCCCTTCTTCAACAAGTACAAGGGCAAGCTCGCCTATGTCGGCATGGCCGTGCAGGAACCGACGCTGACCTACAAGAACCCGGCAACGAAGAAGCCCTTCACCAAGGCCGAATTCACCGCCTTCGCCGAGGATTATCTCGGCGCGAACGTGATCTTCTGGAGCACGGCGACGCCGTGGTTGAAAAAATAGCGAACCAACTCGCGGAAACGAGCGGGGCTACGACGCGGTTCTCATCGCTTCTACCCCTCGCTCAGTGTTCGCCGGACAGCATTCTTCCAGCCCTTGAGCTTCGCCGCCCGCACCTTCTCGTCCATGTCGGGCTCGAATCGCCGATCGCGTTTCCAGGTCGCGGAGAAACCATCCCTGTCCGGCCACACCCCTGCCCGGCTGCCGGCGAGCCAGGCAGCCCCCAGCGCCGTCGTCTCCAGGATCACCGGACGATCGACCGGGGCATCGAGCAGGTCGGCAAGGCGCTGCATCGTCCAGTCGGAGGCGACCATGCCGCCGTCGACGCGTAGCACGGTGTCGTCGGTGCCGTTCTTCCAGTCTTTCTGCATGGCATCGAGCAGATCGCGGGTCTGATAGCAGACGGCCTCCAGCGCCGCACGGGAGAGTTCTGCCGGGCCGCTGTTGCGCGTCAGCCCGAAGATCGCACCGCGCGCCTTGGCATCCCAATGCGGCGCGCCGAGGCCGGTGAAGGCTGGCACAAGATAAACCTCCTGCGTCGGATCGGCCTTCTCGGCGAGTTCATTCGTATCCCCGGCCTTGCCGATGATGCCGAGCCCGTCCCGCAGCCACTGCACGGCCGCACCCGCGATGAAGATCGAACCCTCCAGCGCATAGGTCGTCTCGCCGTTCAGGCGATAGGCGATAGTGGTCAGCAGCCGATTTTTGGAACGCACCATATCGGCGCCAGTGTTGAGCAGTGCGAAGCAGCCGGTGCCGTAGGTCGATTTCATCATGCCAGGCGCAAAACACGCCTGGCCAATGGTTGCCGCCTGCTGGTCGCCGGCCACGCCGAGGATCGGGATAGCAGCACCGAAAATATCAGGATCGACCGTGCCGAAATCGGCGGCGCAATCCTTGACCTCCGGCAGCATGGCGGCCGGCACCCTTAGAATATCGAGCAGATCCTCGTCCCACGCGTTTTCGGCGATGTTGTACATCAGCGTGCGCGAGGCATTGGTGGCATCGGTGACGAAACTTTTGCCGCCCGTCAGCCGCCAGATCAGGAAGGTGTCGATCGTGCCGAAGCAGAGATCGCCCCTGGCGGCGCGCGCCCGCGCGCCCTTCACGTTAGCCAGCATCCAGGAGAGCTTGGTGCCGGAAAAATAGGGATCGAGGATCAGGCCGGTCTTTTTCGTGAACAGCCGCTCGAGATCCTGTCGTTTCAGATTGTCGCAATAGCTTGCCGTACGCCGGTCCTGCCAAACGATGGCATTCTGGATCGGCCGGCCCGTCTCGCGCTCCCAGACGACCACGGTCTCGCGCTGGTTGGTGATGCCGAGCGCTGCAACATCTTTGGCCTCGATCCCGGCATCGCGCAGCGCCATGTGGACGGTGGAGACAGCCGAATCCCAGATCTCCTCGGGATCGTGCTCGACCCAGCCGGAGCGCGGATAGATCTGAGTAAATTCCTTCTGGCCCTTGCCGGCGACATGCATGTCGCCATCGAAGACGATCGCCCGCGTCGACGTCGTTCCCTGATCGATCGCCAGAACATATCCGCTCATGAAAACCCTCCCTCAGCATGTCAATTGTCGAAGCAAATCAATAGGACACGGATGCGGGCGAGAAAAGCGAATAAAGCGGAATTGCCAGCCCGCCGGCTTTGGGCATAACTTCGCAGCCAACGCTGCAACGCAGCATCGCGATTTCAGGGAGAACAGCATGAGCAGAACAGTCGTCGTCACCGGTTCCACCAGCGGCATCGGCCTTGCGATCGCCACTGCCTTCGCCGAAACGGGCGACAACATCGTCATCAACGGTTTCGGAAAGGCAGATGAAATCAAGGCGATCGTCGAACGACTTGAATCAATGTCCAAAGGCCGGGCGCTATATCATCCGGCCGACATGACGAAGCCCGCCGAGATCGCCGACCTGATCGAAACGGCCGCCAAGACCTTCGGCGGCGTCGATGTCCTGGTCAACAATGCCGGTATCCAGCATGTCGAGAAGATCGAGGATTTCCCGATCGAGAAATGGGATCAGATCATTGCGATCAATCTGTCGAGCTCCTTTCATACCATGCGCGCCGCGATCCCGCTGATGAAGGCGAAGAAGTACGGCCGCATCATCAACATCGCCTCGGCCCACGGGCTCGTCGCCTCCCCCTTCAAATCCGCCTATGTCGCGGCAAAACATGGTATATTGGGCCTGACCAAGACGGCGGCGCTGGAGCTTGCCGAATTCGGCATAACCGTGAACGCCATCTGCCCCGGCTACGTGCTGACGCCGCTCGTCGAGAAGCAGATACCGGATACAGCCAAGGCGCGCGGCATGACCGAGGAACAGGTAAAGAGCGAAGTCATCCTCAAGGCGCAGCCGACGCATGAATTCGTCAAGGCCGAGGAAATCGGCGCGCTGTCGCTCTACCTTGCCAGCGATGCGGCCCGGCAAGTGACCGGAACGCATATCTCGATTGACGGTGGCTGGACGGCGGCTTAACCATTTGGAAAAACAACCGGGAATATCATGAACGACAGCATCCGCTTCATCCTGAATGGCGAGGACATCGCGCTCACCGATGTCAGGCCAACCGAGACGCTTCTCGATTTTCTGCGGTTGAAGCGACACCTGACGGGCACCAAAGAAGGATGCGCGGAGGGCGATTGCGGCGCCTGCACCGTACTCGTCGGCCGGCTGGCGGACGGCAAGCTCGCCTATGAATCCGTCAATGCCTGTATCCGTTTCATGGGCTCTTTACACGCCACCCATGTGGTAACGGTGGAGCATCTGGCCGGCAGGGACGGCGCGCTGCATCCAGTGCAGCAGGCACTGGTCGATTGCCACGGCTCGCAATGCGGCTTCTGTACCCCGGGCTTCGTCATGTCACTTTATGGTCTCTGGCTCGCCAAGGAAAAGCCGAGCCGCCAGGAAATCGAAAAGGCGTTGCAAGGCAATCTCTGTCGCTGCACGGGCTACGAGCCGATCGTCAAGGCGGCCGAGCAGGTGAGCCTGATGCGGCCGAGCACACTCTTCGACCCGCTGGAACGGACGCGTTCTGAAATCGTCTCGCGGCTTTGGGCAATGCTGGCGAGCGGCACGATCAGGATTGCGAATGGCGAAGACCGGCTGATCGTGCCGGCTTCGATGCAGGCACTGGCCGAGGTCCTTTCGCAGGAATCCGACGCGATCATCGTCGCCGGCGCGACGGATGTCGGCCTTTGGGTGACGAAGCAGATGCGCAGGCTGAGCCCGGTGGTCTTCATCAACCACCTCAGCGAACTGCAGTCGGTCAGAGAAGACGAAGACGGCGTCACTATCGGCGCCGGCGTCAGCTACACCAGGGCCTTCGAAGCAATCTCCAAGAAAATCCCGGCGCTCGGCCGGTTGATCGATCGCGTCGGCGGCGAGCAGGTGCGCAACATGGGCACGATTGGCGGCAACATCGCCAACGGCTCGCCGATCGGCGACAGCCCGCCGCCGCTGATCGCGCTCGGCGCGACGCTGACGCTGCGGTCCCTGCAAGGCCAGCGCAGAATGCCGCTCGAGGATTTCTTCATCGCCTATGGCAAGCAGGATCGGAAGCCCGGCGAATTCGTCGAGAGCGTCTTCGTGCCCTACCCGGCAGCAACCAATCGCTTTGCCGCGTACAAGATCACCAAGCGCCGCGACGAGGACATCACCGCCGTCCTCGGCGCCTTCCTGCTGACGCTCGACGCGGCCGAGATGATCACCGACATCCGCATCGCCTTCGGCGGCATGGCGGCGACGCCGAAACGCGCCCGCATCGTGGAGGCAGCACTGATCGGCAAACCATGGACGGAAGCGACGATCGAGGCAGCCCGGTCCGCATTCGACGCCGACTACCAACCGCTGACCGACTGGCGCGCCACGGCGGAATACCGCCAGCTGACGGCGAAGAACCTGTTGACGCGGTTCTATCTTGAGACGGTTGGAGCGCCGGCGGAACTGAAGCGATTCGAGGAGGTGGCGTGATGAAGATAATACATGTCAGCGCAAGCCACTCCCCTCATCCGGCTGCCGCCACCTTCTCCCCGCTGGGGAGAAGCGACTGCCGCGCCGTCTCTTTTCCCCCTTCTCTCCTCGGGGAGAAGGTGCCCGAAGGGCGGATGAGGGGGCCGCGCGGCACCACACATCCTCGCGAAGGAGGACACCGCTAATGGACAAATCCACCTTCGAAGACCGCAAGGCCATCATCGCGGGGCCGATGCACGGCTCGCTGCAGCATGATTCAGCACATAAGCATGTCACCGGAACCGCCGATTATATCGACGATATTCCCGAACCCGCAGGTCTGCTGCATGGCGCCCTCGGCCTCTCCGACCGGGCGCATGCCGAAATCCTCAGCATCGACCTTTCCGCGGTCGCCGCCTATCCCGGCGTGGTCTGGGTCTTCATCGGCAAGGACGTGCCCGGCGTCAACGACGTCAGCTCCAACGGCAGCCATGACGAGCCGCTGCTGGCCGAAACTTTAGTTCAATTCCACGGCCAGCCGATCTTTGCCGTCATCGCCGAGACGCGTGATGCCGCCCGCCGCGCCGCACGGCTGGCAAAGATCGACTATCGTGACCTGCCGCATTGGAGCGATATCGACGGCGCGCTCGCCAATGGCAGCCCGCTCGTCATCACTCCGATGACGCTGAGGCGCGGCGAGCCTGACACGGAAATGGCCAAAGCCGCCATGCGTCTGAAAGGTCAGATGCGCATCGGTGGACAGGAACATTTCTACCTCGAAGGCCATATCGCGGTGGCGATCCCCGGTGAGGATGACGAGGTCACCGTTTGGTCTTCGACGCAGCATCCGAGCGAGATCCAGCACATCGTCGGCCACGTGCTCGATATTCCTTCGAACGCCGTGACCGTCAATGTGCGCCGCATGGGCGGCGGCTTCGGCGGCAAGGAGACGCAGGGCAACCAGTTCGCGGCCCTTGCGGCGATCGCCGCCAAGAAGCTCGGCCGCGCGATCAAATTCCGTCCAGACCGCGACGAAGACATGAGTGCAACCGGCAAGCGCCATGATTTCCTCGTCGATTACGAGCTCGGCTTCGACACCGAAGGCCGCATCCATGCGGTCCACGCCACTTATGCGGCGCGCTGCGGTTTCTCCTCCGACCTCTCGGGACCGGTGACCGACCGTGCGCTCTTCCATGCAGATTCCAGCTATTTCTATCCGCATGTGCATCTGAATTCGAAGCCGCTGAAGACGCACACCGTCTCCAACACCGCCTTCCGCGGTTTCGGCGGGCCGCAGGGCATGCTCGGCGCCGAACGCTTCATCGAGGAGATCGCTTATGCCGTCGGCAAGGACCCGCTGGATGTCCGCAAGCTGAATTTCTACGGCCAGCCGGGTTCGGAGCGCACACTCACCCCCTACCATCAGGAGGTTGAGGACAATATCATCGCCCGCATCGTCGAGGAGCTGGAGGAAACGACCGAATACCGGGCGCGGCGCAACGCCATCATCGCCTTTAACCGCGACAGTCGCTACATCAGAAAAGGCATCGCGCTGACGCCGGTCAAATTCGGCATCTCCTTCACCATGACAGCCTTCAACCAGGCCGGCGCCCTCGTCCACATCTACCAGGACGGCTCGATCCACCTGAACCACGGCGGCACCGAAATGGGCCAGGGCCTCTATACCAAGGTGGCGCAAGTGCTGGCCGACAGTTTCCAGGTCGATATCGACAGGGTGAAGATCACGGCGACGACCACCGCCAAAGTGCCGAATACCTCGGCCACCGCGGCGTCCTCCGGCTCGGACCTCAACGGCATGGCCGCCTATGACGCTGCCCGACAGATTAAGGAACGGCTGGTAGCCTTCGCCGCCGAGAAATGGGATGTTGAGGCCGTCGATGTCGTCTTCCTGCCGAACCGCGTGCGCGTCGGCGAGATCGAAATCCCCTTCCCCGATTTCATCAAGCAGGCCTATTTCGCCCGCGTCCAGCTTTCCGCCGCCGGCTTCTACAAGACGCCGAAGATCCACTGGGACCGCAAGGCCGGCCGCGGCACACCCTTCTATTATTTCGCCTACGGCGCCTCCTGCACCGAGGTTTCGATCGACACGCTAACGGGCGAATATCTGATCGACCGCACCGACATCCTCCACGATGTCGGCCGCTCGCTGAATCCGGCGATCGATATGGGCCAGGTCGAAGGCGCCTTCGTGCAGGGACTGGGCTGGCTGACGACGGAAGAACTCTGGTGGGACGACAAGGGCCGGCTGCGCACCCATGCCCCCTCGACCTACAAAATCCCGCTCGCCTCCGACCGTCCGAAGATCTTCAACGTGCGCCTTGCCGAATGGTCCGAGAACACTGAGGCCACCATCGGCCGCTCCAAGGCCGTCGGCGAACCACCCTTGATGCTGGCGATCTCGGTGCTGGAAGCGCTGTCGATGGCGGTGGCAAGCGTCGCCAACTACAAGGTCTGCCCGAGGCTCGACACCCCGGCGACGCCGGAGCGGGTGCTGATGGCAGTCGAGCGGATGAAGCGGGTGTAGGAGATGGAAACGCGTCCGGCTCATTTGTTGCCCCCGACGGTTGATCGGGACGGGCAGAGAGCTTGGAGTGAGCGATACCCCCCTCTGTCCTGCCGGACATCTCCCCCACAAGGGGGGAGATCAGCAAGACGGAACGCTCTGCGCTTCGCTACCCTTCCGCTACATCACCAAAGTCCGACTCTACGCGACGACTTCTTTGTTCCGGGAAGCCGCCGCCTCATACTGATCTCCCCCCTTGTTGGGGAGATGTCCGGCAGGACAGAGGGGGGTGACACACGCCTGAACCCATCGGTCAGCCACCCATGACCGACATCCACCCCTTCCTCGCCACCCACCCAGACTGCATCCTCGTCGACATCACTGGCACACAAGGTTCCACCCCACGCGAGGCCGGTACCTTCATGCTGGTATCGCAAACCGCATTGTGGGGCACGATCGGCGGCGGGCAGTTCGAGTTCATGGCGATCGCGAATGCGCGGGACATCTTGGAGGGAACCGGCGGGGTGGCGGAGATGGATATCCCGCTCGGGCCTGATATCGGCCAGTGCTGCGGTGGGCGCACGCAGTTGCGGTTTCGCCGGGTGACGCAGGTGGTTGCTGACGAAATCGAAGCCAGGCTAACCAGTGAGATCGAGCGTCTGCCAGAGGTCTATCTTTTCGGTGCCGGCCATGTCGGCCGGGCGCTGGCAATAGCCCTTGCGCCGTTGCCGCTATCGGTGACGGTCGTCGAGACGCGGCAGGAGGAACTCGCCAACCTGCCTCCCGAGACGAAGACGCGGCTCGTGCCGATGCCGGAAGCACTGGTGAAGGCTATTCCGGCCGGCGGCGCGGTTGTCATCCTGACGCACGATCACGCGCTGGATTTCCTCGTCGCCCGCGAAGCGCTTGAAAGAACGGATCTCGCCTATGCCGGTATGATCGGCTCGGCGACCAAGCGCGCCACCTTCGCCAGCTGGCTTTCCCGCGAAGGCGGCGGTGAGCGCGGCTGGATGGAGCGGCTGACGCTGCCGATCGGCGGCGCGGCGGTCAGGGACAAGCGCCCTGAAGTGATCGCCGCAATGACCGCCGCCGAGATCCTGACGGCGCTTGGCGCCTACCGCATGCGCTCGTCTTCGTAATAGGGATCGCGCCCGTCGAGGAAGCCGAGATCGCGCTTTACGCGATCTGGCGCCGTATCGAGATCAAGGCTGGGCATGCGCCAGATCCGCGCCAGCCGGCCGCCGATGCGCCGGAAAATTCCGATGGTCGGCTGCGGCGGGCTCTGTTCGATAGCATAGCAATCCATGACATCACCTCGATGGTTTGATGGTAGGAGTTGCAGTTTGCGGCCAAAAATGCTGCAATTCCAATCGAACGACCGTCTGTTTGCATCAAGAGAACTTATCCATGAAACTGTCGAAACAATTCCCGCTGAATGCGTTGCGCGTCTTCGAGGCCGCTGCCCGGCTTGGAAGTTTCACCAAGGCAGGCAACGAGCTCGGCATGACGCAGACCGCCGTCAGCTATCAGATCAAACTGCTGGAGGAGAATGTCGGCGAGCCGCTCTTCCTGCGTCGTCCGCGCCAGATCGCACTGACAGACACCGGCGAGCGGCTGGCGCCGAAGGTAACCGAAGCTTTCGCCATGCTGCACGACGCGATGGCGACGGCGCGCGACAGCGTCGAAGGCACGCTCGCCATCAGTTCGACCCATACCTTCGCCTCGAAGTGGCTGGCGCCGCGCCTTGGCTCCTTCCACTTGAAACATCCGGCGATCGCTGTGCGGTTTCAGGCGAGTTCGGATATTATCGACTTCGGCCGCGAGCAGATCGATGTCGGCATCCGCTGGGGCGACGGCAACTGGCCGGGGCTGGCGCTGCACCGGCTGATGGGCCTGGAATTCACGCCGATGCTGAGCCCGAAGCTAGCGGAGACGGCAGGCGGCATCAAAGAACCGCGAGATCTCCTGAAGTTCGATCTCTTCGACGCCGGCGACATCTGGTGGAAACAATGGTTCGAGGCAGCCGGCATCACGGAGACGGATCTCGATCGGCGCCCGCGCAACCAGCTCGGCTCCCAGGCGGTGGAAGCCGATGCGGCGATCGCCGGCCATGGCGTCGCCATTCTGCATCCGGCCTTCTATGCGGCTGAGATCGCGCTCGGCCGGCTCTATCAGCCCTTCGAACTGACCCGCAGCGACGGCAAGGCCTACTGGCTCGTCTACCCCGAAAACCGTCGCAACGTGCCCAAGATCAAGGCCTTCCGCAACTGGATCCTCGAGGAGATGATGGCAGCCGGCAATTGATGCATGTCGCCTAAAACTATTTTTCGGACAACGACATGCCAAACCCGGTTCGTGAGCCGGGTCCGGTCCTGTGGTCCGCCCTCAATATCCCATCTCCGGCGCATAAAAACACCGCGGCGTGTCCTCGTTTGGGAACAGACAGAGATGGTAGTCATTGTCGCCGGATTGCATCGCCTTCGTCATCGGCAGCAGGAAGACATGAGCATGCGTGACCAGCCGGTGGTCGCCCGGCAGCAGCGTCACACGATATCCGCCCGGCGTCACCGCCACGCTTTTTGAAGGGATCATCTGGCAATCGCCATTATGACTGTCGCCGTTGCAACAATAGGGGTCATAACTCCACCCCGAAGGTGCGTCGTGAGCCGTCGCCAACGACGCATACGCAATCATCACACACGTCAGAATGCTGCGCATGGGCATCTTCTCCGTCGATGAATGCGCCGCCGATGATCTAACGGTTCTTATTTTATTCCGGCGGCCCGCAAAATAACTGTAATCGAGTCGTCGTAGTTCAAGGCCTGCTGAATTAGCAGATCAAGTATAAGGCAGGGATAATACACAGCCTTCTCGGCAGCTTTTAGGCACGCGACAGCAGATCGGCGATGCGGCTGCGATCGGCAGCTTCGGCAAAACCGCCGGAAATCGTCAGCGGAGCGCCGAAGATCTCGACGAGTCCGTTGCCGAGGATGAGACCTTCGCCGTCCCGGCACGCGAGAATGGGTCTTGCCGTCGTCTCGCTGTAGCGCAGCAGCGCGGAGAGATAGCCGGGATCGTCGTTCAGATGCGGGAAGAATTCGAAGGGCAGGAGATCAAGAGCCGCGCCATCCTGCACCGCATCAGGCGAACCGCCGGAAAAGAGCGCATCGATGGCGATTGTCGGCGTCATCAAAATCGCCCCGGCGCTGGTTCCGATGAGAATGCCATCGTCCAGTGCCCATGAGCGCAACTTGTCCAGCATGCCGCTTTGTCGCAGCCTTCTCAGAAAATCGCCGGTATGACCGCCGGAAAGATGGATGGCGTCGCAGGAAAGCAGCCGGTTGATCTCCTCGTCGCCGGAGAGTGTGTCGAGATCGACGAAAGGATCGAGAAGAAGCCCGTACGTCATGTAATAACGCCGCTTCTCATCGAAAAACGCCCGCTGCGGGTCCGGACCGGACGTGATATAGCCGACGCGGTTCCCACGCGAGAGGATGAGCGCGGCAAGCCGGCGGTCCATCGGCGCGTTTTCGGCGATGACTTGATCGCTGTAGAGCGCGGTGATCATTCCATTGCTCCTTTGGCCGCGCCGGTCGTTGCGCGTGTGCAGTCGTTCAATCTCCTCTTCCCTCCCCGCCAAAATTTCCGCAATGTCGCGAGTCGGAGGAAGATAGGGGAACTCGATGTATGAATATGCCATAGCATGGGAATGGCTCGCCTTCGCGGCGCGTTGGTTCCATGTCATTACCGCGATCGCCTGGATCGGATCGTCCTTCTATTTCATCGCGCTCGATCTCGGACTGGTGAAACGCCCGCATCTACCGCCCGGCGCCTATGGCGAGGAATGGCAGGTCCATGGCGGCGGCTTCTATCATATCCAGAAATATCTGGTGGCGCCCGCCCAGATGCCGGAGCACCTGACCTGGTTCAAATACGAGAGCTATTTCACCTGGATTTCCGGCTTCCTGATGCTGTGCATCGTCTATTACGGCGGCGCCGACCTCTTCCTGATCGATCGGCATGTGCTGGATATCAGCCCGCCCGTCGCAATCCTGATCTCGCTAGGGTCGCTTGCCCTCGGCTGGGTCGTCTACGATCTGCTCTGCAAGTCGCCGCTTGGGCGGAATACCTGGGGGCTGATGGCGGTGCTCTATGTCGTGCTCGTCTTCATGGCCTGGGGCTATACGCAGCTTTTCACCGGCCGCGCCGCCTTCCTGCATCTCGGCGCCTTCACCGCGACAATCATGTCGGCCAACGTCTTCATGATCATCATTCCGAACCAGAAGATCGTCGTCGCCGACCTCATCGCCGGACGGGTTCCCGATCCCAAATATGGGCAGGTCGCCAAGCAGCGTTCGCTGCATAACAACTACCTGACGCTGCCCGTCATCTTCTTCATGCTGTCGAACCATTATCCGCTCTCCTTCGGTACGCAGTTCAACTGGGTGATCGCGGCTCTGGTCTTTCTGATGGGCGTCACCATCCGCCACTGGTTCAACACGACGCATGCCAGGAAAGGCCGGCCGACCTGGACCTGGATCGTCACCGTCATTCTCTTCATCCTGATCATCTGGCTTTCGACCGTGCCGAAGCTGCTGACCGGCGAAACGGATGCGGCAGCCGTCGCGCCCGCCTTCCAGCAATTCGCCGGCGATCCGCATTTCCCCGCCGTCAAGCAACTGGTCTCGACGCGCTGTTCCATGTGCCACGCGGCCGAGCCGGTCTATGAGGGTATCGCGCGGCCGCCCAAGGGCGTGATGCTCGAAAAAGACGCGGAAATCGCCGCCCATGCCCGCGAGATCTATATACAGGCGGGCCGCAGCCATGCCATGCCGCCCGGCAACATCACCGATATCACGCCGGACGAGCGCAAGCTGCTGGTCGCCTGGTTCGAGAGCGCAGTCGAAGGCAAGCAACAATGACGACGACACTCCTGCGCGGCCGCCTGCTTTCCTTCCATCGCGCGCCGCTGAGCCTCGCCGACAGCCAAAGCTATCTTTACGAAGAGGATGGCGGCCTGCTGGTCGAAGATGGGCTGATCGCGGCGGTCGGCCCCTATGCCGACGTCAAGGCAAAAGCATCCGCGGACACGGCCGAGATCGACCACCGCCCGCATCTGATCATGCCGGGCTTCATCGACATGCACCTGCATTTTCCGCAGATGCAGGTGATTGCCTCCTACGCCGCCAACCTGCTCGAATGGCTGAATACATATACCTTTCCCGAGGAGTGCCGTTTCGTCGAAAGCGCCCATGCTGAAAGGATCGCCACGCATTTCTATGACGAACTGATCCGCCACGGCACGACGACGGCGGTCGCCTATTGCTCCGTGCACAAGACCTCGGCCGACGCCTTCTTTGCCGAGGCGCTGAGGCGCAACATGCGCATGGTCGGCGGCAAGGTGATGATGGACCGCAATGCCCCGCAGGGCCTGCTCGACACGCCCGAGATGGGCTATGACGAGACCCGCCAGGTGATATCGGACTGGCACTGCAAGGGCCGCAACCACGTCGCCATCACTCCGCGCTTCGCCATCACCTCGACACCGGCGCAGATGGAAGCGACATCAGCGCTTGCCCGTGAATTTCCTGACCTGCACATCCAGACGCATCTTTCGGAAAACCACGACGAGATCAAATTCACTTGCGAGCTCTATCCCGACGCGCTCGACTATACCGACATCTACGCCCACTACGGCCTGCTCGGGCCGAAAAGCCTCTTCGGCCACGCCATCCACCTGTCCGAGCGCGAAGCCGATGCCATGAGCGAGGCGGGCGCCGTCGCCGTCCACTGCCCGACCTCGAACCTTTTCCTCGGCTCCGGCCTGTTTCCACTGAAGGCGCTGGCGCGGCGGGAAAAGCCTGTTCGCATCGGGGTAGCGACCGATATCGGCGGCGGTTCCAGCTATTCGATGCTGCGGACGATGGACGAAGCCTACAAAATCCAGCAGTTGCTCGGCGAACGGCTGAACCCGCTGGAAAGCTATTACCTGATGACGCGTGGCAATGCCGAAGCCCTGTCGCTGGCGGACCGGATCGGCACACTGGAACCCGGCACCGAGGCCGATCTCGTCGTTCTCGATGCAACAGCGACACCGGCCATGGCGCTGAAGATGGAAGTGGTGAAGACGCTGTCCGAAGAACTCTTCCTGCTGCAGACGATGGGCGACGACCGGGCGATCGCCGAGACCTATGTGGCCGGCATTGCGTTGAAGAAGGAGCTTCAATGACACGCCCTGTTACTCTCGAATTCGGACCGTGAAAGCAGCCCGGCACGGCCAGTTTCCCGTAACGCTCCTGCCAAATTCATGTTATGGCCGATGGCCGCATTCAGATGTGAAGGTTCGATTCATGGCCGCTCCGCTCACCATCGCTGACCTGAAAAAACTCGCACGGCGCCGTGTGCCGAAGATGTTTTTCGACTATGCGGATTCGGGTGCCTGGACGGAATCGACCTATGCAGCCAACGAGAGCGATTTCAGCCAGATCAAGCTGCGCCAGCGAGTGATGGTCGACATGACCAACCGCACACTGGCGACGACGATGATCGGCCAGAAAGTGTCGATGCCGGTGGCGCTGGCGCCAACCGGCCTGACCGGCATGCAACATGCCGATGGCGAGATGCTGGCGGCACGCGCCGCCGAGGAGTTCGGCGTTCCCTTCACGCTTTCGACGATGAGCATCTGCTCGATCGAGGACGTGGCGTCAGCGACGACGCGCCCCTTCTGGTTCCAACTCTACGTGATGAGGGACAAGGATTTCGTCGTCAACCTCATCAACCGCGCCAAGGCCGCCGGATGCTCGGCACTGGTGTTGACCGCCGATCTGCAGATCCTCGGCCAGCGGCATAAGGATCTGCGCAACGGCCTGTCGGCGCCGCCGAAATTCACCCCGAAACACGTCTGGCAGATGGCGACCCGGCCCTTCTGGTGCCTGGACATGCTGCAGACCAAGCGCCGCAACTTCGGCAATATCGTTGGCCATGCGAAAAATGTCACCAATATCGCCTCGCTCTCCGCATGGACGCACGAGCAGTTCGATCCGCGGCTGTCCTGGGCGGATGTCGCCTGGATCAAGGAACAATGGGGCGGCCCGCTGATCATCAAGGGCATACTCGATCCGGAGGATGCGAAGGCAGCCGCCGACACCGGCGCCGATGCGATCGTCGTCTCCAATCATGGCGGGCGCCAGCTTGACGGCGCCCCCTCCTCGATCAGCATGCTGCCGAAGATCGTCGATGCCGTCGGCGACCGTATCGAGATCCATCTCGACGGCGGCATCCGCTCCGGCCAGGACGTGCTGAAGGCCGTGGCACTCGGCGCCAAAGGTACCTATATCGGCCGCCCCTTCCTTTATGGTCTCGGCGCCATGGGCAAGGAAGGCGTATCGCTGGCACTCGGCATCATCCGCAAGGAGATGGACATCACCATGGCGCTCTGCGGCAAGCGCGACATCAACGATGTGAATTCTTCAATCATCGACGGCCGGCAGTAAAGCTGCCAATAGCGACGTATGTAGCAACGGCTCCCCAAATATCTCGATACTGGACGCTGCCTCAGTCCTTCTAACCGCACGTTAAGCTTAGGTTGTATTTTTAGCGCGACCTCTTGAAAGCACAAAAGCGGTGCTTTATGTTTTACCTATGGCTACCACAGGCAAGACACCGCATCCATCGCTGCTGCGCTACACGCTGGCGCCTGACGACAGTGCCCGGCAGGCGCTGGACGACACCATTGCCGCCTATCTCAGGATGATCGAAATCCTGACCGGCCTCGTCTCCGACAGGACGGGCGCCAATCTCGTCGTGCTGCATGACCTTGCCTATGAAACCGTCCGCGAGCAGACGGGCTTGCCGGCAAGGCTGGTCACGCTCGGCCTTCGCGATTTCGCCGCCAATCGCGGCGTGACTGCCGATCCGCCGCATCTGCCGCTCGACGACAAGCTCTTCGCCATCAAAGGCCCCTCGGACCTGACGATCGCCACGTTGCACGGACGTGTTGCCGTGCCCTTCGATGTCGCGGGTTATTCACGGGGATGGGAGAGTATTTTTCCGGCCTACCTCGTTGCCGGCCAGGATCGCTACGAGATTCACATCGGCGTCACGCCGAATTCCGCTCGGATGGAGGAAAACATGACGAACGAAGGCATTCTCTCACGCATGGGTCGCCTGATCGCGGGCATCGCGAATGCGGCGATCGACAAGGCGGAAGGCGTCAACAAGATTGCCGTCATCGAACAGGCAATCCGCGAGATCGATGCGGCGGCTGATGAGGCCCGCACCGATCTCGGCAGGGCGCGTGCGGAGGAATACCGCATCCAGAGTCGCAAAGACGAAATCGTCGAAGACATGAACGCGCTCGACCAGAAGATCCGCATCGCCGTCTCGTCTCAGCGGGATGACCTGGCAAAGGCCGGCGTTGCCCGCCAGATCGATCTCGAATCCCAGATCGCAGCGCTCGACAAGGCGCTGGCCGATGCCAGGGAACAGGTGGACGAAGGCCAGAAAGCCTTGCAGGCCGTGCTCGCCACGCGCCGCGAGGCGGACGCCCGCCTTGCTGATTTCAAACGCAGTCTCGCACGGCATCCCGAACAGGCAGCGGCCGGTCACAGCCAGCCCGCACCGGGTGCAGATGCTGCGCGCGCTGCTGCGGCGGTCTCGCGGCTGACCGGAGTTCCCGCTGGCGAGCATGGCCACAGTTCCGAATTGGACGAACTCGACCGGCTGCACCGCGAACAGGCAATCGAAGCCCGGCTCGCACGCTTCAAGGCGGGTAACCGATAACACGATGGCACTCCTTTTCGCCCCTGAATGTGCGCCCTTCGCCATCGCCGCAGCGATCCTTGTCGGCCTGACCGCGATCGAGATGCTCGCGATGGTCATGGGTTTTTCGATGACGGAATTCCTAGGAAAGCCAGAGGTTCATGGCCATGACGGCATTCTGGCTTATCTCTCCTGGCTCAATCTCGGCGGTGTTCCGCTACTGATTCTCATGATGCTGACGCTCGGCTTCTTCGCGATGACGGGCTTTGCGTTGCAGGCCGTCGCCAACGCCTTCTGGGCGCCGCTGCCAAGCTTGATAGCCGTCATACCTGCCGCGCTCGCAACCATCCCCATGGTCAGGGCGTCGAGCAGAACCGTGGCGCGGATCGTACCGCACGACGAAACCTATGCGGTCGATCTCGACGCCTTGCTCGGCCGGACAGCCGAGGTGTCGATCGGCCCGCTCGATCAGGGATTGCCGGGCCGCGTCCGCGTCAAGGATCAGCATGGAAACTGGCATGTGCTTCGAGCCCGAGCCGCCAAGGGCGAAGGTCCACTCGCAATCGGCGCTTTGGTTCTTCTCGTCGATCACAAGGCAAATGTGTTTATCGCCATTCCCGCGCCGGTCGACCCCACCGATGCGGACAATCAATCTTTGAGGGAGCAGCAATGATGTACGACGTTATTCTACCAGCCGGCATTGGGATTGTTCTGATCTTCGGCATCGGTTTTGTCCTCGCTTCTCTTTACACGCGCTCCAGCCGCGATGAGGCCTATGTGCGCACCGGTCTCGGCGGCCAGAAGGTCGTGCTCGACGGCGGTTCGGTCGTTCTGCCGATCTTCCATTCGACCGCCCGGGTCAACCTGAAGACGCTGCGGCTCGAGGTTCGCCGCGGTGAAGGCGATGCACTGATCACCAAGGACCGCATGCGCGTCGATATCGGCGCCGAGTTCTATGTGCGCGTGAAACCCGATGCCTCCTCGATTGCGCTTGCAGCTCAGACACTCGGCAACCGCACCAACGACGCCGAGGCTCTCCGCATCCTGATCGAGGCGAAATTCGTCGACGGCCTTCGCTCGGTGGCCGCGACGATGAATCTCGACGCGCTGCAGGAACAGCGCATGGATTTCGTCAAGGCCGTGCAGGAAGCTGTCGGCGCCGATCTCCAGTCGAACGGCCTCGAACTCGAATCCGTGTCGCTGACACGCCTCGACCAGACCGATATCAAGCATTTCAACGCCAACAACTTCTTCGACGCGCAAGGCCTTGCGGCATTGACCCGCATCACCGAGGGACGCAAGAAGGAGCGGAACGAGATCGTTCGCGACACCGAAGTCGCCATCGCCCAGAAGGATCTCGAGGCCCGCCAGCAATCGCTGACCATCGAGCGGACCAAGCGGGAAGCCGAACTCAGCCAGGAACGGGACATCGCCAACAAATCCGCGGCGACACGCGCCGAAACCGCGCAGCAGGAGCAGGCCGCAAAACGCGCCGAGGAGGAAGCCCGCATCGCTTCCGAACAGGCGATCGCCGAACGCGAGGCATCTGCCAAACAGGCTCGCGAAAGCGCCAACATCGACGCCGCCCGCGCCGTCCAGCAACGCGAAACCGAAGCCAAGCGCGACCTCCAGATCGTGGCACAGGAAAGCTCCATCGCCGTTGCCAACAAGAGCCGTGAAGAATCCGAGGCGAAGGCGGCTGCGGAAACGGCCCGCGCGCTGGCGATAGCGGCGGAGGAAAAAGTCGGCACCGCCAAGGCGATCGAGATTGCCGAACGCGAAAAGCAGATTGCCGTCATCGACGCACGCAAGAAAGCCGAGACGGAAGCGACCGCCGTCACCGTCGGCGCCGAAGCCGAAAAACAGGCGGCAAGCGACCAGGCCGAGGCCATCAAGACGCTCGCGACCGCCGAGGCGGATGCGGCGATCATCAAGGCCAAGGGCATTCTCGAAACCGGCAAGGCCGCGGCCGAGAGCGAGGCATTGCTCAACGACGCGCGCAACAAGTTGAGCTCTGCTATCATCGAGTTCGAGATCACCCGCGAACGGATCCGCATCATTCCGCAGGCGCTCGCCGAAGCGGTCAAGCCGATCGAGAAGATCTCCGACATCAGGATATTCGATACCGGCGGCATGCTCGGCCGCGGAAACGGAGCGACCGGCGGAAACGGCATCGGGCTCGGCGAAGGACTGGCCAGCCAGCTCCTCTCCTATCAGGCGAATAAACCGATCCTCGACAAATTGCTGAAGGAAGCCGGCTTCGAAGGTGACGATGCCATCTCATCCCTTCTTGGAAATCTCGATGGCGCAAAACCGGCAAGACCGGCAACGCCCGCCGCAGCCCCGGCAAGGCCGACAACACCGACCGCAACTCCGACACAAACGATCATTCCTCCGGCGCCGAAGCCGGGACCAAAGAAGGACTGACCGCCGCGCAAGCGGGTCTGGACTGGAACAGGATGATTTTAGGCCGGTCCGGCCCAAAATCCAAATCCTGTTCTAAATTAAATAGTTAGAGCACGATGTCGCCCGAAAACCGCACACACTTTCGGCATCGTGCTCTATCTCACCCAACCCGTTGCCAGCGCGCCTGCCCAGTCGGCACGGCCCCTTTCGGCGGCCAGTGCCGACATCGCTATCTGGTCATAGGCGACGGTTCGGAACTGCCATGTCCATCCGGCTGCCGTCTTTTCCAGAATGGCGTAGCTCGCCAGCGGATGGCCAGCCTCCACCTTGTGGTAATAAGGCAGTTCGTCGTCATAGGCCGGGCAGCCGACGCTGCCCGGATTGACGATCAGGCGGCCATCGGAGAGGCGCACAGCGCGGGGAATGTGGCTGTGGCCACAGAGGATCAGCGGCAGGTCAGTGCCTTCGGCCAGCGCCTCGATCGCTTCGATCGACTTCAGGAAGACGACGCCCTCCGGCGACACCGATTCCAGCCAGTAGAGATTGTCGTCCTTCGGCGTTGCGTGGCAGAGATAGACCTCGCCGCGATAGACGGTATCGAACGGCAGGCTTCGGATCCAACTAAGATGAGACGGCGACAATTGACTGTAGGCGGCCGCATCCGAAATATGCATCGCCGCCGGCTCCTGTTCGAGCAGGTAGCGGTCGTGATTGCCGCGAACCGAGGTCAGGCCGAGCGACATCAGAAGATCTGCTGTCCGGCCGGCCTCCAGTGGCCCACTGAAGAAATCGCCGAGATTGACGATCTCCTCGATCCCCTGTGCGCGAATATCAGCAAGCACCGCCTCGAGCGCCAGATGGTTGCCGTGAATGTCGGCGATCGCTGCAAAACGCATCTCTAGCTCCCTCGGTAGGTAGAATAGCCATAGGGCGAAATCAGTAACGGCACATGGTAATGCGCCGTGACGTCGGCAATGCCGAAGCGGATCGGCACGAGATCGAGGAAAGCGGGATGCGGCAGCGGCGTGCCGCTGGCCCTCAGATAATCGCCGGCATGGAAGACCAGTTCATAGGTGCCGGCCCGAAAATTTTCGCCAATGAGGATGGGGCCGCCGTCGACCCGGCCGTCGGCATTGGTCTCCACCGTCTTCAGATGCCTGCGAATCTCGCCGTCGAGCTGGAAAAGATCGATCCTCAAGCCTTCGGCCGGCTTGCCGAGAGCGGTATCGAGAACATGCGTGGTCAGTCCGGTCATGAGGCTGGCTCTTTGATGATATAAGGGGTTTCGAAGAAGTATTCTTCCAGATTATTGCCCGGCCCATCACGGTCGACGACCAGGAAATCTGAGGCTTGGCCGAGCGCCATCAACGGATGATGCCAGACGTTGCGGCGATAGTTCACGCCCTGATCGCCGCGCGCCAGAAACACCTGCGGCCTGCCCGGGCGACCGTTCTCATCCTCGGAGACGACGACGAGAAAAGGATGGCCCGAGACCGGCGAGAAACTCTGGGTGCCGAGCGGATGGCGCTCCATCATGGCGACGTCATAAGGGAAGCTGCGCGGCTGGCCGCGAAAGAGGTTGATGATGACGCGTGCGCCTTCGCCCGTCGCCTCGGTGGCGGCCAGCGCATGAAACCGCTCCGTCGTACCGCCATTGATGAACCGCATCGAAGCGGGATCGGCTTCGATCACCTCCCCGAAGGGAGCAAAGGCGGATCTCGTAAGCGGACGGATGTCGAGATGTGGGGGCAATCGCTTACTCACCTTCGGCATGCCAGTGACGGATGGCATCGATCGCGGAAAGAAGCTCCGGCAGCGTGCGATACGTCGCCTCCCAGATGTCGGAAGGATCGAGATCGAAGACACCGTCGAGGATACGGTTGCCCGTGCCGCAGATTTTCGTCCACGGCAGATCGGGATGCTCGCTCGCAAATTCCGGATGAGTCACGAGCAGACGGGATGCCGCAGCACCGATGGTGAAGTGGCAAAAGGTGACAGCCTTGAAAGTCAGCTTGTCCCCGGCGAACGCCGCCCCATCCATTCCGCCGACGAAAGACAACGCTTCGGATGCCGCCTCATACATCTCATTGAGATAGTCGATCGCGCGCCGCTCGTTCATTCAGCCTCCGGCAGCATCGACGTCAGTCGCAGCAGCGCGATCCGCTCGACTTGCGCCGTCGCGGTCGCAAATTCTTCGTCCTTGCCATTGCCGATCCGTGTTTCGAAAGCCGCCAAGATGTCGTCCTTACCGAGCCCCTTGACGGCAATGATGAAGGGAAAGCCGAATTTTTCGACATAGGCCGAATTGAGTTCGGTGAAGCGGGCATGTTCGGCCGCGCTCAGGCGGTCGAGACCGGCGCCGGACTGCTCCTTCCGGCTGTCTTCAGTGAGTTCGCCTGCTATCGCGAGGCGCCCGGCAAGGTCAGGATGGGCGCTGAGCACGCCGAGACGCTCCTGCGGGCTTGCCACCCGAAAGACAGCGGTTAGCGACGCATGCACACCGGCCGCCGTCAGCGGCTCCGTCACGTGGCCGGCGTCATAGGCGCGCTCGGCGATGAAAGGCGAATGTTCAAAGACGCCGCCGAAGCGGGAGACAAAATCCTCTCGCGACATCATCAGAGCGCTTCCGGCTGATGGTGCTTGTGCCAGTGCTCGGCGATCTCGATACGGCGCGGAATCCAGACCTTGTCGTGCTTCAGGACATATTCGATGAAGCGCTTCAGCGCCGCCGCCCGGCCGGGACGTCCAACGAGGCGGCAATGCAAACCGACCGACATCATCTTCGGGCTGCCCGCCTTGCCTTCCTCATAAAGCGTATCGAAGGCATCCTTCAGATAGGTGAAGAACTGATCGCCGGCATTGAAGCCCTGCGGCGTCGCAAAACGCATGTCGTTGGTTTCGAGCGTATAGGGGATGATCAGGAAGGGTTTCCCGGCGACGCCTTTCACCCAGTAAGGCAGGTCATCAGCATAAGAATCGGAGGAATAGAGAAAACCGCCCTCCTCCTGCGCCAACCGAAGCGTATTGTCGGAAGGCTTGCCCTGATACAGGCCGTAAGGCCGCTCGCCGGTAAGCTCGGTGTGCAGGCGCACAGCTTCGAGGATATGTTTGCGCTCCAGATCTTCAGGAAAATCCTTGTATTCCAGCCATCGGTAGCCGTGGCTGGCGATCTCCCAGCCCGCCTCCTTCATCGCGGCAACGGCCTCGGGGTTGCGGGCCATCGCCAGCGTCACGCCGTAGACGGTTGCCTGCACCTTGAGATCGGTGAACATCCGCCAGAGGCGCCAGAAGCCGGCACGCGAACCATACTCATAGATCGATTCCATGTTGAGGTTGCGCTGCCCTGGCCAGGCGGCCGCACCGACGATCTCCGACAGCAGGTTTTCGGAAGCCGGATCGCCGTCGAGGATCGAGCTTTCGCCGCCCTCCTCGTAGTTGATGACGAACTGCACGGCGATGCGTGCCTCGTCCGGCCATTTCGGATCGGGCGTCAGACGCCCGTAACCGACGAGATTGCGCGGATAAGTCTCGGATACCATCAAATCACCTTCTGAAAAGACGGGGAACGGTAGCATCCGCAGCCGGAATGTCGAGACGGAAACTGCTCAGCCGGATTTTGCCTTTACGGCACAAGCGTTTAGCTCACCAGCAGATTCAAGCGATTTTGCGCGCACTGACCTCGCCCATCGGATGCAGCGAATGAACGCGGAAAGGACCGCCAGTGCCCTCTTCGATCATCAGCGCCACGTTCGAAACCGTAACAGGTTCGCAGAGGACAGGCTCGAAGATCGTCCGCAACGCTGGCTCGATGCGCGGCATGTCGATCGCGTTGACGGGGCCTGTCACCGGCATATGGAAGCGGAACTCCTCCATCACATAGGGATTGCCCCAGCGATGCAGATTGGAAAATTGCGTCGCCGACAGCCCGTCCGGATCGCTGCGTTCGATCTCGGCCTCGCTGAGCGGTGCGCGAAAACGATCGAATTCCTGCACGATCGCCGAGGCGAGATACTGGATCTGCTCGCAGGGAGCGCTCGGGAGCAGGCTGTAGAAATTGCCGAGCCGGGCGACTTCGATACGCGGAATTTGGAAGGGAACGAAGGTCCCGGAAAAACGCATCAGATCGCGCAGGAGTTGCGATTCGGCCATGTCGTGGGACAGATGAAAGGGCGCCTTCAAAATACCGTGAAAGCCGTAGCGGCGAGGCACGGCGGTATGGAAGGCGATCTCGTGAATGCCGAGACCACGAACGGCCGGAGGCTCCATCATATCGCCCGAAAACACGTTTCGGCCAAGCCAATTGGCGGCCACGAGCGACAACGAGTCGCCCGCCGGAGGCGTGAAGCAAATGGCATAGCGCATGCAATTTCCTCCATCAAGGAAGTGAGCGCCGTTTTGATCCGGCGCTGTCGATGCGCAAGCAGATAGGTGATTTGCATGACAGAATAACGAAACGTAGCGGCGCCTAATTCACGTTTAACGTGAAGCCGCCGCAATATGGCTTGAAATTGCGAAGCTTTCCGGCAGCAAAAATCCGCAGTCTGTATCGCCTGCGATACATATCGCCGCCTCTGCCAGCCGGTGGGCCAGGCCGAAGCTGACCTTGAAGCCGCCGGTCAGCGCGATCAGGCGCCGGTGGTCGGGATGGCGGCCGATCATTGGATCACGGTCGATCGCCTTCGGGCGAAGCCCGGCCCAGCGCTCGACAACGGGAGCGTCGCGAAGCATCGGCACGATACCGCGCGCCGCCTCGATCAGCGCGTCGAGCTGGACGTCGGTGGATGTAGGATGGTCAAAACGGTTCTCACTGGTGCTGCCGATTGCCACATGCCCGCCTTCATGCGCGACGACATAGAGCCCGTCCAGGAAGATCGTCGGCAGCGCCGGGTCGATATCGGCGTTCAACAGTGCCGCCTGCCCCTTGACCGGCTGGCCGAGCGGCTGTTTCAGCCCCGGCGTCAGTCCCTGCAACAGCGGAAAGGACTGATGGCCGGCAGCCAGGATGCAGTGACTGAAAACAATGGTTTCGCCCTCGATTTCGGCCGTACCGCGATCGGGATCGAGGCCGGCAACCGTCGCATGCTCCAGGATACGAACATGCTTTGCCCGCCGCAGGAAGGCGATAAGCGCTGCGATCAGCAAACGCGGCGCAACGCGGGCGGCGAGCGTGTCGTGCACGAAGCCGCTCTCACCGGCAGACGCTTCGATCCAGCCGTCGATCGGCGGCCTGTCGAGGACATGCCAGTGGAAGCGGCGGTCGCCCACCCACCAATGCTGTTCAGCGTCCTCGAAACGGCCGCGCGCTATTGTGTTGAGATGCGGCTTCGGCAGCGGGATCAGCCGTCCGGACCTGCTATAACCGGCGGAAAGCCCGGTCTCGAATTCGAGCGCGGCGATCTCGGCTTCGAGCGAGACCAGCGCATCGAACTGGAACTGCTTCTTCTCCGACCACTGGTACGGCATGTGTGGCATCAGCGCGCCGAGCACGCCGCCGCTTGCACCTTCGCCCAACCTGCCGGCGTCGGCAATAACGGCACGGATGCCCCGGCGCTCGGCATGGACGGCCGCCCAGAGTCCCATGATACCGCCGCCGACGATCAGCAATTCTGAGGACGATTGACCTGAGACCGGCTGAGGATTATCGGCTTTTTCCATGACAGACGTGAACCCCGATCAGATTGGCGCGGGCGCGCCGCAGCCGCTCGAATGGCGCGACGGCGATATGCCCTATTCCACCGCCTTTGGCGATCATTTTTATTGCCAGACCGATGGGCGGTTGGAATGCGGCCATGTTTTTCTCGCCGGCAATGGCCTGCCAGAGCGCTGGAACGGGCGGCAGAGATTCCGGATCGGAGAACTCGGCTTCGGCACCGGTCTGAACTTCGCTGAGACCTGGCGGCAATGGAAGCTCCACCGTGCAGACGGCCAGCAGCTACATTTTACCTCCTTCGAACTGCACCCGATGCGCGGTGAAGAAATCGGCCGGGCGCTATCGCACTGGCCGGAGATCGACGCCGAACGTCAGGTGCTGACGGCGGCCTGGCCGGAAATACCGGCCGGTATCGTGCGCCTCGATCTCGATGCCCAGACGACGCTCGGCGTCGTATGCGGCTATGCCTTGGACGGCGTCGCGGCAGCCGAAGACGACTTCGACGCCTGGTATCTCGACGGCTTCGCCCCGTCGCGCAATAGCGATATGTGGTCGCAGGAACTGATGCGGCTCGTCTGTGAGAAAAGCGCAGCCGGCGGCACTTTCGCCACCTATGCAGCGGCCGGCTTCGTGCGCCGCAATCTCATCGCCGCGGGCTTCGCCGTCGAGCGCCGCAAGGGCTTTGCTGGCAAGCGCGAAATGCTCTGCGGCGTCAAGTAATCTCGGCAAGTACGATCGATTCAAGCGGCTGCATTGCTAACAGTTATCACCTCGTGCGATAATCGCCCGAGAGGAACCAATATGGCCAGCAGCGCGAATCTTGGACAGCAACTCGAAAACTATGTGAACGAACTCGTGAAATCGGGTCGTTACAACTCTCGCAGCGAAGTTCTGCGGGAAGGTGTTCGGCTTGTCGAGGAGCGGGAAAAACGGCTGATGGCGCTCGATCTGGCGATCGGCCAGGGGATCGCCGACGCGGAATCAGGCCGCTTCAAGCCCATCAGCGATGTCGCCGCGCGCCTTTCAGGCAAATATGACGATCGTTCGTGATCGTCCTCATTACCGCGCAGGCGGAGGCGGATCTCGAACGTATTGGCGACTATATCGCTGAGGTCGATCCGCAGCGGGCGGCAAGCTTCATTCACGAACTGCTGGCACGGTGTGAGCGTCTGGCGCAAATGCCAAACGGTTTTTCATTGGTTCCACGCTACGAACATACCGCCGTTCGCCGCCGTCCTTACGGCAGCTATTTGATCTTTTATCGTGTCGGCGAGGATCGTATCGAGATCCTGCATATCCTCAACGGCGCTCAGGATTTCGAGAGCATCCTGTTTCCCGAAGGTTCAGATCAGTAGCTTGTGCGCTCCGGCTGCTGCTCGCTCGTTCCCAGCCACTGGCGGATTTTTTCCTCGAGCAGTTCGGGGCTAATCGGCTTCGACATGTAGTCGTCCATGCCGGCATCGAGGCAGAGCTCGCGGTCACTTTCGAGCGCATGGGCGGTGACGCCGATGATCGGCACCCGGCGGCCGTGCCCCTTTTCCCTTTCGCGGATCGTCTGGGTCGCCTGATGGCCGTTCATGACGGGCATCGAGACGTCCATCATGATGATGCGCGGCGTATACCGCTCCCAGGCGGCGACCGCCTCCTCGCCATTCTCGACGACGAGGAAGGAGAGGCCTGTTCCCTGCAGGATCTGCGTGAAGACGATCTGGTTGACCTCGTTGTCCTCGGCAACGAGCACGTCGACGAATTCAGCGGCGCGTTTCTGCGGCACGGGCGCTGGCGCCGGCACGATCGCTTCCTTCTGCAGCCGGGCGATCTCGGCCTCGGAGACCTGCTTGACGCGGCTGGCGCGCACCACCTCGACGACGGTGTTGCGCAGCACGTTGGCGCGCGCCGGCTTCATCAGATGCGCGTGGCCATTCAGTGCTGCGAATTCCTTTTCTGTGCCCGAAATATCCATCGACGTCAGGAAGATGATCGGCAATTCGACGAAGCGGGGATCGGCGCGCAGCTGGCGCGCGACATCGGCGCCGTTCATATCAGGCATGTGATAGTCGAGCACGACAGCGTCGACGGTAACGCCGAGATCGGCCGCCGCCTCCAGGATCGCAAGCCCGGTGCCGCCGCCTTCGGCGGCCACGCCGTCAAAGCCCCAGAGCGAAAGCTGCTCGGTGAGGATTCGCCGGTTTACTTCATTGTCATCGACGACGAGGATACGCGCACCCTGCACGTTGATCGGCAACGGCTTCGGCTCAAGGCGGGCGGCCGCCACCGCAAACGGCAGGTTGATGGTGAAGACAGAGCCCTTGCCCCATTCACTTTCGACGTTGAGATAACCGCCGAAAAGGTCGACGAGCCCGGCGGTGATCGCAAGACCGAGGCCGGTTCCTTCATGTCGCCGGGTCGATGAGGCGTCCACCTGCGAGAATTTGTCGAAGACCGATTCAAGCTTCTCCGGCGGGATGCCGATCCCGGTATCCTCGATGCGGATGCTCGCCATGATCTCGCCGCCGGCGGCCGGCTGGAAGCCGACATCGACGAAGACATGGCCCCGCTCGGTGAACTTGACGGCGTTGCCGACAAGATTGGTAACGATCTGGCGGAAACGCCCGGCGTCGCCGATTACGGCGGCGGGCAGATCGGGTGCAGCCCGCACCAGGAGCTCGATGTTCTTCTCGGCAGCGTGCGAGGACAAGAGCGTCGCCACGTCCTCTACCGCTTCGGTGATATCGAAAGCAGCTTTGCGCAGTTTCATCTGCCCGGCGTCGATCTTCGAAAAATCGAGGATGTCGTTGATGATCGTCAGCAGCGCGTTGCCCGACTTGACGATGATGTCGACGAAGGTCTTCTGGCGGGTGTCGAGATTAGTCTTGGCAAGCAGCTCCGCCATCCCAAGCACGCCGTTCATCGGCGTGCGGATCTCATGGCTCATATTGGCAAGGAATTCGGATTTGGCGCGGTCGGCGGCCTCGGCGCGCGACAGCAGCTGGCGCAACTCCTCCTCGCGGCTCTTGAGTTCGGTGACTTCAGTAAAAAGCGCCACCCAGTGCTGCCCCTTGCTGACCGTCGCATCCATGTTCACCCAGCGCTCGCCGCCGACATGGAAGACGGTGGAAATCGGCAGCCTGGCCGCGATATTGTCACGCCAACCCTGCAGGATTTCGCCGGCGGCATCGTGGAAATCGCCACGCGCCGCGCAAAATTCGAACATGCCGATCCAGCCCTCGCCGGGCTCGAGATAGGTGGCCGGAATCTGCAAGATGTCAGAAAGCGCCTCGTTGGACATCTTGATGATGCCGTCCTGAACAACGGCTAGGCCCTGCGGCATGGCATGGGTCGCATCGCGCATCATTTCGCCGAGCCGCTCCAGCGCGGCACGGGCCTCGTGGATCTCCTTTTCCCGCTCACGCACGGCCGTGATGTCGGCATAGGTCAGCAGGATCCGGTCGTTCGAGATACGGCGGCTATCGAAGATGACGGATTTGCCGCCCGCCCAGCCGAGCTCAATCGGCTCGGGCTCCTCGGTCTCGAACAGATGCTTGCGGAAATCGTAGATCTCCTTGGGCGTCTGAGTGCCGTCGTAACGACCGAGCTCATAATTGCGGCGGATGACGTCGATGAAAGGGCGGCCGTCGAAGGGATCGTCGAGTGGCAGCTCCCAGATGCCGTAGAACTCGTCGTTGACGTAGAGGATCCGGTGGTCGTTATCGAGGATCAGCACGCCGACCGGCAGCGAGCGCAGGATATTCTCGATATCCCGGTGCAGCACCTCTTTGTGTTTCTGCGCTTCGATCAGCGCCTTCTCTCGGTCCTTGAGTGGCGAGATGTCCGAAAAAGAGCCGACGACATAGGGCCGTCCGTCCGCTGTCACGACGCGATTGACGCGCGAAAGGACGGAATAGATGTGGCCGTCCTTGCTCGGCAACAGGCTTTCGATTTCCTTAGACGTGCCGCCTTCCAGCGCCAGCAGGTTTTCCTGATAGATCGCCTCGCCGCCGTCCAGCCCGAACATTTCATGTTCGGTCAGCCCCAACACCCGGGAACGGCTATGGCCGCTGAAGGTCTCGTAATACTGGTTGGCATAGACGAGGCGATGCTTCTCGTCGCGCACGAAGGCTGCCACCGGCAGGTCCTCCAGAATGGTGCGCAGCAGGTCGAGTTCATTGACGCTCTCGTGCCAGGCCGCGTCGCTGACAGCCGCAGGCTTTGCGTCGTTGCGATAGGCGGCATTGACGACCAGGGGGCGGCCATCCCCCGCAAAGATGCCAATCGGATAGTCGAGCTGTTCCAGTGCCTCGCGCACACGAGCGAAATCGGCAGCGACGCCGGCGTCGCCCGTCATGCCAGGATCGCTAGCGATCCCTGGATCGCCGATCGCCCGGCGCGTCGGTTCGCGCACTTCAAAAATGCCGAGCACGTAGGCCCGATCCAGCGATGGCGAGAAGCTTTCGATCTGGATGCGTTCATGACTGAGGCCCGCCGCATCGAAGCAGATGGCGTTTTCCTCGGTGCCGAACACCAGCGCTCGGCGTTCCTTATCCTCACGATCCTCTTCCTCGGGGCGATCGAGGAGCTCGCGGCTGCGCCTGCCGATGAAATCGGAAATCTCGCGGCCCAGAAAACGGGCATAGGCCTCGTTGACGGCGACATAACGCAGCTCGCTGTTCTTGACATAGGCCGGGGTATCCAGATCAGCGATCCGGCGGCAAGCCAACTCAAGAAGTTCCCCGGCTGATTTCAAAAAATATCGCTCCCGCAATGAATGAAATATCGACTACAAAAACTATAACGCCAAGGCTTTTAACAAGGTTTTAACCATAAATTTCGACAGCGGAATTTTAGGAGCCAGCTCACCAAGCTGAAGATAATTCGGGATTACCAGCCCCGGCTTGCACGAGACTGAAAGGACGCCCGCCATAATTCCTTTCGATGTCGGGATCCGCTGAAATCATGACGAAAATTTAATCCCAAAACCGCTTGCGCGGCCATTGCGCCGCCGCGATCAGGGCCGAGTCTCCGGCATGGCTTTATGGAAGCCATGCCCATGAAAGGAAAATACCATGTCCGTTCTTCATAAGACCATGGCGACGGGCCTGATCGCGCTGACCTTCGCCGGCGCCTCGCTCGCCACCGCCACCACCGCCGATGCCCGTCCACGCGATGCCTTCTGGGGCGGCCTTGCCGCCGGCGTCGTCGGTGGCGCCCTGCTGTCGGAGGCAGCCCGTCCCGCCTACCCGGCCTATCCCGCTTACCGCCCTTACCCCGTTTACCGGACCTATTACCGGCCGGACTATTGCCACTTCGAATGGTTGCACGACGATTGGGGCAATCCCCATCGCGTCAAAGTCTGCCAGCGATAGCGAAAACCGCATCCGGCGCCGCTTGACCCTCCCGGCGGCGCCGACCCCGTGCCCTCAACGGCGACCAAATGAAACTGGCGGATTTCCATCCGCCAGATCAAAGCCGATCAGATCGCATTTTCAACCGTTACGGAGAAAGCTCCTCCAACACGCGGTCCTTGGTTTCGACCGCAAACAACATCGTGACGATTGCACCGACAATCAGAATGGCTGCGAAGCTCGCAAAGACATACTGGATGCCCATGGAAGACATCACCGTGCCGACGAGGATCGGGCCGGCCGATGATCCCAGGCGAAGCCAGGCACTGCCGGTTCCGGTTCCCAAAGCCCTGAGGCGTGTCGGGTAGATCTCTGCCGAGTACAGGTAAAGGGAGAATGTGACGGTCTGGACGATCGCATAAGCGAGACCGGCTAGAACCAAAACCTGGATAGGAGAGGTCGCGCCGAGCCATGCGAGAGCCAGCAGCGGCAGGGGAGCGAGAAGCAGCGCACCGGTGTACCAGCGCTTGCGTCCCACTTTGTCGATGAGCAGCGCGCAGATGACGGCGGCGATCACGCCGCCGATCGACGTCAGGAAACCATAGAAGATGCTGGTTTGAAGCGGCAGGTTGAAAACCTGTCGATACAGGGTCGGCAGCCAGGTGATCGTACCGTTGGCGACCGTATAGGCGGTAAACCACATGACCCAGATGGAAAGTGTCCGCTTCAAGTAAATGCCCTGGAAGAGTTCGCGCCAGTCCGACTGGCGGCGGACCGGCGCCTGGATGAGCTTCGGTTCGGGCAATTCCTTGCCGGCTGCACGAGCACTTTCTTCCATGCGGGTAACGATAGCGTTTGCTTCGCCATAGCGGCCGTTGGCAGCTAGCCAACGCGGTGATTCCTTCAGGAACCAGCGTAGAGGAATCATGATAAGTGCGGGAACGAGACCGACGACGAACATCGCCTTCCAGCCGTAAACCGGTACCATGAAGTAGCCGATCAGCCCGGCGCCGACGAGGCCCAGCAGGAACATGACCTCATAGAGGAGGAAGAACTTGCCGCGCCCCTTCGATCCGATCAACTCGTTGATATAGGCGCTGGCGACTGGGACCTCGCCGCCGGTGCCGATCCCCTGGGCGAAACGGAAGGCCATCATCATGCCGGCCCCGGCAGCAAACAGGCATGCGACATCCATGCTGACGAAGAGCAGGATGGTGAACAGAAGAACTTTCAGCCGGCCGACCTTCTCGGCGAGCCAGCCAAACAGGATCGCACCGATCAACTGCCCCAGATAGCCCATCGACAGGATCATGCCGGTCTGCGAGGGGGTCAGACCCCACTCGCGCACGAGGACGGGCATGGCATAAGCGATGGCGATGACCGTGTAGCCGTCGAAGAACGTTGCGGCGCCGACGATATTGCGCGCCCAAAATACCTCACGGGTGATGGGAAGGCGCTCCAGACGAGCGCTGATTTCGGCCTGACGATCAGCGGCATTCGCCGTCTCAGCCGGCATAGGCTGCATGACATTCATTGGTTCCTCCTTCTCGCCCCGTGGCCTACTACTCTCCCGGCCAGGGGCGCTCCTGCTTGATGGTTGCTACTGCGTGTCAGTTCGTCCTGTCAGGGCAATGGCCTTCAAAGCTATTAAGCCTGACTCGGCGGGTTCCCATGGTTTCCTCCCATCGGAATGCGCCCCTGCGACCTGCGCAGGGGCGTCAAAGAGGTCACTCGGCAGCCAGCAACTGGTCAACGCGGCCAATTCCGGCGGCGTCGAAGGCGGCGAAGATCTCTGCTTCGGCCTTTTCGCCAAGGTTCTTCAGCGGCTCGCGGATCGTAGCGTGGTCAAGGATACCGCGGTGCACGAGTCCAAGTTTCAGGGCCACGGTGCCTTCCATGTGAGAGCCGCGGTGATAGACGGCACGCGTCACCGGAAGAAGGCGCTCGAAGATCTTGCGCGCTTCCGGATAGTCCTGCGCCTTGCCGGCTTTGATCAGGTCGATGAGCAGCTCCGGCGCAATATTGCCATAACCGACGAGCAGACCGTCGACATCGAACATGGTCGGCAGCAGCCATTCATCGTGGCAGCTCAGAACCTGCAGCTTTGGATTGGCCTTCTTCAGCTCTGGAATTTCGACATACCAGCGCTTCATATTGCGCACGCCGTTCTTGGTGGCGACGACGCCTTCCTGTGTGGCAATCGCAAGCTGTGTTTCGAGATCGTATGATGCTTTGGTGGCGTCGGGATACTGGAACAGGATGCACTGGAGGCCAGACTCCTGCCAGATTGCCTTGTAGCGATCCTGGGGCGCTCCCTTCTGAAAGCCGAAACGCAGCCAGCCGTGGTTCGGATAGACGAGTGCGCCGGTGGCACCCGCAGCCTTGCATTTCCTCGCCTCTTCAGCGGCGACCTTCGTGCCTTCACCGGTAATCCCGGCAATGATCGGAACGGCACCGTCGACAGCTTCGACATAGGTGCGGATGAGAGCAAGGCGCTCCTCTTCCGTGAGGAAGGTGCCTTCGCCGGCATGGCCGAGGATGACGAGGCTTTTGACGCCTTCCATCGAAACTAGCCATTTGGCGAGTTTGGCGTTGGCTTTGTGATCAACTTCACCGTCGCGGGTGAAAGCGGTAACGGGGGCCGGGCTCAGCCCGCGCATATCCATCGGTTGCATATTGGTCTCCTCCTTCGTGCGATCGCGGTTCACTCGCGACCGATATAGGATCGTTTACGGGAACGTTCCCACTATCGTTCTCGAATTCTCTGGAGTCAATATCTTTTTTGGTGCATGCTCAGAATGGCGACGGCCGATTGCCGACTCGAATGGAAAAGGCTCAATGAGTTCAAAGACGGATGAAGTTCCGGGACAGACCCGCGTCACTATTCACGGCGTCGCTGCCGCAGCCGGTGTCTCCAAATCTACCGTGTCCCGCATACTGGACGAGAGGCTTCCCCGCTCCGACAGCGAGACAGCGCGTCGCGTGCGCAAGGTTGCCGAAGAGCTCGGATACGTTCGGGATGTTTCCGCAGCGAGCCTCAGGCGCGGCAACACGATGACAATCGGGGTGATCGTGCCCAGGCTGACGGATACGGTCATGGCCATGCTTTATGAAGCACTGGCCAAGGCCTGCAGCCGTAGCGGCCGCTTCGCGATTGTCGCAACGACCGACGACAAGCCAAAGGCAGACCGGCTTGCGGCCGAGTCTCTGCTGAAACGCGGCGTCGATGGTCTGATTCTTTCGACAGCGCGGGAAGACGATGACTTTCCGGACGAGCTGGCAAAACGCGGTATTCCTTATGTCCTGGCACTCCGGACGGATGGCCACAGCCTCTCGTCGGTCGGCGATGACAGGCTCGGTGGGTACCTCGCCGCCCGCCACCTCCTCGATCTCGGCCATCGCAGAATTGGCGTCATCGCCGGTCCATCCTATGCCTCCAGTTCGCGGGGACGCGTGGAGGGTTTCCGCCACGCCTTGGAAGAGGCCGGACTGAATGCAGATCCCTCATACATCATTCCCTCGACATTCGGCATCGAGTCCGGTGCGGTGGCCGTCGAAACCCTGATGCATCTTAATCCCCGCCCAACCGCTATTTTCGCCGTCAACGACAATACCGCTATCGGCGCGTTGTCGGGACTGACGAAACTTGGTCTTTCCGTGCCGCAGGACATCTCGATCGTAGGCTATAACGACATTCCGATTGTCGGCCACCTCCCTACGCCGCTCACGACGTTGCGGGTGCCGTTTGAGCAAATTGCAGCAAACGCTCTCGATCTTCTTGCCGGCGACAACAGTCCCGCCGACGAGCGTATTCGGATCTCGGCCCCCACACTTATTCCAAGGAAATCGACGGCACCGCTACGCTAACTCGCGCCACACGCACACCTCCGCTATCTGCACACGATTGCTCGAGCGGGTGCGATCACTCTATTCTCCGATAGCAAATCGCCAGATGTTTCGCAGACCATGTTGCCCTTATGCGGCCGGCATGCGGCGGCCGCATAGAGAGGAAGGACCAGCATGCCGGAACCGCTCAAGAACCTGCTGCATGAGGCATTGGTCGGCGATATGGCCGATCGCATTGCCGGCAACGCGCCAACTTTCGATAAAAAACGCTTCGTGATGCTGGCGACCGATGGCCTCGGAGCGCTGGAGCTGATGGAGCGCTCGGCGCTTATCCGCGACGCGCTGTTTGCCACGCTTCCCGGTGATTTCCGGGAGGCCGCAGCCATTTTCAAGGCCAGCCTGCCCACTGCCGGGAGTCCGGGGCTCTCCGGCTGGATGCTGCTGCCGATCAATCAGTTCATCGCCGCACGCGGCCTTGATCATTTCGATCTCGGGCTCGAGCTCCTGAAGGCGCTGACGCCGCATTTCACCGCCGAATTCGGTATCCGCCCCTTCATCCACCGCGACCAGCAGCGCGCGCTGGCCATCATTTCCGGCTGGGTCGACGATCCCGACCAGCATGTACGCCGGCTGGCGAGCGAGGGAACGCGGCCGCGCCTGCCCTGGGCGATGCGCCTGCCGCAGCTCGTCAAGGATCCGGCTCCGATCCTGCCCATCCTGACCGCGCTGATGGATGATCCGGAGGATTATGTGCGCCGCTCCGTGGCCAACAGCCTGAAC
This sequence comes from Rhizobium sp. SRDI943, assembly GCF_057653695.1. NCBI lineage: Bacteria > Pseudomonadati > Pseudomonadota > Alphaproteobacteria > Hyphomicrobiales > Rhizobiaceae > Rhizobium > Rhizobium sp. SRDI943. The sequence continues at coordinate 3,196,333 of NZ_CM172787.1, forward strand.
GACGTCGCCAAGGACCACCCGGATCTGGTCGCCGCGTTCATCGCCAGTCATATCGAAGGCGCTTCGCCCGAACGCCGCTGGCTGCTGAAACATGCCTCACGCACGCTGATGAAGAACGGCCACGCGCAGGCGCTCGCCAATTTCGGCTTCGCGGCCAGCGATTCGCTCGAATGCGAACTGCGGCTCGTAAACGGCGAGGTGATGTTCGGCGAAGGGCTGGATTTCGAAATCCGGGTGACGAATGCAGGCGAGCGAGCGCAGTCGCTGATGATCGACTACGCCGTTCACCATGTGAAGAGCGACGGTTCGCTCTCACCCAAGGTGTTCAAGTGCAAGGCGATCTTGCTCGCTCCGGGGCAAAGCCATACAATTGAGCGTCGTCACGCCATGCGGCCAATCACGACGCGGCGCTATTATCCAGGCGAACATCGCATCGCCATCCTCGTCAACGGCGCAGAGACAGCATCGCAAAGCTTCGTCCTCGTCATGCCCTCACCCGACCAAGGCTGAGGCTTTCTTGTGCACCGCACTTGACTTTCCACGCGAACTAGCCCAAATGCGGGTCAGCTTTCACCCTTCCGGCCGCCGCGTGAGCGTGCCCCTGCTGAAAAATACAGATGCAGGAAGAAGGGACAAAAGCGCATTTCGATAGAGCGCCGCACTCCCATGAGCGGCCAGAAGCGCTGGAAAGCTTTTTCCAACTCACAAGTTCCCACTTCACGCGGGGTTCTTGACGCCAGAATGAAACCGGATCGCATGGTGCGTTCCGGCGATAGTCATTGTGGCGCCCCGAAAGGTTATACCTTGACTAATTTTGAATCGCTTGGTGTCTCCAAGCCGATCGTCGCTACTTTGTTCCAGCTCGGCATCGAAACGCCGACGCCCATCCAGGAACATTCAATTCCTCTCCTCCTCGAAGGCCGCGACCTGATCGGCCTTGCCCAGACCGGCACCGGCAAGACCGCCGCTTTCGGCCTGCCGCTTATCGAAAAGCTGCTCGCCGATGAACGCCGCCCCGACAACCGCACGACGCGCACGCTGATCCTTGCGCCGACCCGCGAACTGGTGAACCAGATCGCCGAGAGCCTGAAGAAGTTCATCCGCAAGTCGTCGCTGCGCATCAATGTCGTCGTCGGCGGCGTCTCGATCAACAAGCAGCAGCTTCAGCTTGAAAAGGGCACAGACATTCTCGTCGCCACGCCCGGCCGCCTGCTCGACCTCATCAATCGCCGCGCGATCACGCTGACTGCCGTTCGCTATCTCGTGCTCGACGAAGCCGACCAGATGCTCGACCTCGGCTTCGTCCACGATCTGCGCAAGATCGCCAAGATGGTGCCGAAAAAGCGTCAGACCATGCTGTTCTCGGCGACCATGCCGAAGGCGATCGCCGATCTTGCCGGCGAATATCTCGTCGATCCCGTCAAGGTCGAAGTCACGCCTCCAGGTAAGGCTGCCGACAAGGTCGAGCAGTACGTTCATTTCGTCGCCGGCAAGAACGACAAGACGGAGCTGCTGCGCAAGTCGCTGACCGAAAACCCCGATGGCCGCGCCATGGTCTTCCTGCGCACCAAGCATGGTGCCGAGAAGCTGATGAAGCATCTTGAAAACATCGGCTATTCCGTCGCCTCGATCCACGGCAACAAGAGCCAGGGTCAGCGTGAGCGGGCGCTGAAGGCCTTCCGCGACGGCAGCATCAAGACGCTGATCGCCACCGACGTCGCCGCCCGCGGCATCGACATTCCGGCCGTCAGCCACGTCTACAACTACGACCTGCCTGAAGTGCCCGACGCCTATGTGCATCGCATCGGCCGCACGGCGCGTGCCGGCCGCGACGGCATCGCCATCGCTTTCTGCGCTCCCGACGAAGCCAAGCTGCTGCGTGATATCGAGCGCCTGATGGGCATCGACATCACTGTCGCAAGCGGCGAAGCGCCGGCAAACATCAGCGGCGGCCCCCGTCGCGCCAACGGCAACGGCAACAACCGCAATCGCAATGGCGGCCAGGGTCGCGAAGGTCAGGGTCGTGGCGAAGGCCGTGGCGACCAGAATCGCTCCGAGCATCGCGGCAACCGTCAGGAACGCCGCCCGCGCCGCGAAGGTGAAGGCAGCGAAGTCCGCGCCGGCGGCGAGGAGCGTCGTCCGCGTCCGGAACGCCAGACCAGCCGCAACGAGGATTTCCGCGGTCAGCGCCGCGGTGAAACGACGCCGGATCTCGGCCCCGACAACGATCTGGCCTCGACCTCCGATTTCCGCGCCTCTGCAAAGCCGCAGCGTCCGGCCCATCACGGCGCCCATGCCAATGGTGAGCCGAGCGGTCATCACCGCGGCAACAGCCGCCATGCCCACGGCCGCCCGGCCCGCAAGCACGGCGAGGACCGCGGCCCGCAGCAGGCCCAGGCCGGCGAACCACGCCGCGACGGCAACGGCGGCAACCACCGCGGTGGCTCCCGCAACGGCGGCGGCCAGCGCCGCGAACGCGCCTGATCGTTGAAAGATTGAAAGGCAAAAAGGCCGGGGATCTCCGGCCTTTTTATTATCTAGCGCATCGTGCTTTGGGCGTCCGAAAGGACGCGCGGCGCTCTAAACCTCCGCAGGCCTATGCTCGCTGGACGCCCTGCGGTTCGTGAGATAGACGCCTGTCACGACCACCACGGTGCCGACGATCAGCGGCAGGGTCAGCGGTTCCCCGAAGGCGATGAAGGCTTCGAGAGCAACCGCTGGCGGCATCAGATAGATCAGCGAGGCGGCGCGTGACACCTGACCCCGGCGGATCAGATAGAGCAGCAGCCCGACGCCGCCCATCGACAGGCCGAAGACCGACCAAGCAAGCGCACCATAGGCCTGCGCGGCGCCGTCGAAATGCTGATGCTCGAAGATCAGCGACAGCGGCAGGGTGAGGATCAGCGCGCCGATATATTGCAAGGTCGCGATGGTTCTGAGGTCGCCGGATTGCAGGTGTTTCTTCTGATAGAGCGTGCCGTAGGTGACGGACGCCATGGCGACGAGGTTGATCGCCAGAGGCAGGGCGGCATACGTGAGATCGGCGGTCGCCGGATCGAGCAGCTTCGGCGAAATGGCGATGGCAATGCCGATGAAGCCGAGGGCAAGGCCGAGTTTCTGTGCCTGCTGCAGCCGCTCGCCGATGAGGAAGGGAGCTGCCATTGCCGTCAGCAGCGGCTGCAGCGCCGCGATGATGCCCGATATGCCGGCCGGCACGCCATTGGCGATCGCCCACCAGAGACCGGCGAGATAGAAACCATGAAGGAAGAAGCCGGAATAGACGGCGCGCAGCGCCCTCGCCCGGCTGGGCCATTGCGCCCGCACCACAAGGCAGAGTGCCAGGAATGCCGCCGCCGACAGCGCATAACGTATCGAAAGAAAGGTGAAGGGCTCGGAATGCAGCGAGGCATATTTCGCCACCACCCAGCCCGTAGACCAGAGCAGGACGAAAACGGCGGGGGCAAGGCGATCGAGGGACATGGGGCGCGCGGCTCGACAGAGGAGGGTTCGCCGTGCTGATAGCCCCACCCGGCGGCTGTAGTCAAAAGCGAAGGGTTGATGCTTATTTGAAATTTCACTGATGCAGAGACCGATGGCGGTTCGGCAAGGGGCGGCGAGCCTCGCACACATGACCATATTCGATCGCCTTGACAGAACGAAAAACGGTCACATGCTCAGATTTTGCGCAGACACCTTGGATGAATATCCGCCATGCCGCAGCGCATCACTTTAAATGCCCAGATTTTCACCCGTTTCCCGCAGCGCAAAATCTTTTCCCTGAACTGCGCATGGTTCTTGCATTGCCATTTGCGTTGTATTCAAATGAACAAAAAGGGGAGCCGCGCTTTTGGCATTTGATGAAATGATTACCGGGGACGAAAGCCCTCGCCCGCCTTACGACAAATACTTCGAGTGGTACAACAGCCAAGACCGGGCGCATCTGATTGCCAAGTCCCGCGATGCGGAAAACATCTTCCGGAAGACCGGCATCACCTTCGCGGTCTACGGCCATGCCGACAGTTCCGAAAAGCTCATCCCCTTCGACATCATTCCCCGCATCATCTCCGCCCGCGAATGGCGCAAGCTCGCCCAAGGCATCGAGCAGCGGGTGATCGCGCTCAACGCCTTTCTCGACGATATCTACCATAAGCAGGAGATCATCCGCGCCGGCCGCGTTCCGCGTGAGCTGATCGAGAATAACGTCACCTTCATCCCCGAAATGATCGGTTTCCGGCCGCCCGGCGGCGTCTATACCCACATCGTCGGCACCGACATCGTGCGCACCGGAGAGGACCAGTTTTACGTGCTGGAGGATAATGCCCGCACGCCCTCCGGTGTCAGCTACATGCTGGAAAACCGGGAAACCATGATGCAGATGTTCCCTGAGCTCTTTCATGAGAACAAGGTGCAACGTGTCGAGGATTATCCCTACCTGCTGCGTCAGAGCCTCGCCTCGCTTGCCCCTCCCGGCTGCAAGGGCAAGCCGCGCGTCGCCGTGCTGACGCCGGGCATTTACAATTCCGCGTATTACGAGCATTCGTTCCTCGCCGACATGATGGGCGTCGAACTGGTCGAAGGCGCGGATCTGCGCGTCATCGACGGCAAGGTGAAAATGAGGACGACACGCGGTTACGAGGCGATCGACGTGCTCTACCGCCGCGTCGACGACGATTTCCTCGATCCCCTGACCTTCCGGTCCGATTCCGCGCTCGGCATTCCCGGCATCATGGATGTCTACCGCTCCGGCAACATCACCATCGCCAATGCGCCGGGCACCGGCATTTGCGACGACAAGGCGATCTACTCCTATATGCCCGAGATCGTCGAATTCTATACCGGCCGCAAGGCGCTGCTCGAAAACGTGCCGACCTGGCGCTGTTCGGAAGCCGACAGCCTGAAATATGTGCTGGAACACCTGGAAGAGCTGGTGGTCAAGGAGGTGCACGGCTCCGGCGGCTACGGCATGCTGGTCGGCCCGACGGCATCGAAGAAGGAGCGCGCCGATTTCGCCGAAAAGCTGAAGGCCAAACCGAACAATTACATCGCCCAGCCAACGCTGTCGCTCTCCACGGTGCCGATCCTCGTCAACAAGGGCATTGCGCCGCGCCATGTCGACCTTCGCCCCTATGTGCTTGTATCCGACAAGGTGCAGATCATTCCGGGCGGGCTCACCCGCGTAGCGCTGAAGCAGGGCTCGCTGGTGGTCAATTCCAGCCAGGGCGGCGGCACCAAAGACACTTGGGTATTGGAGGACTGATGCTCGGAAGAACAGCAAACGGCCTCTACTGGATGTTTCGTTACATCGAGCGCGCCGAAAATATAGCCCGCCTGATCGATGCGGGGTTGCGCATGTCGCTGACCCGCAGCAGCACCGGTGATGACAATTGGGATGGCGTTCTACAAAGTGCGGGCGTGCGCGAGGCTTATGATGAGGGCCATAACAAGCTGACCAACGCCGACGCGATCGACTATCTCCTGCGCGATCGCACCAATCCGTCGAGCGTCATGTCTTGCATCGATTCCGGCCGCAACAATGCCCGCATGGTGCGCACGGCGCTGACGCGGGAGACCTGGGAAGCCACCAACGAATGCTGGATCGACTTGAAGTCGCTGCTCGAAAAGCGCGTCAAGGCGGCTGAAATGCCCGAGGTGATCGATGTCATCAAGCGCCGCGCCGGCCTCATCCGCGGTGCCTTCCATGGCTCGACACTGCGCAACGAGCTCTATAATTTTGCCCGCATCGGCACCTTCATCGAGCGGGCCGACAATACCAGCCGCATCCTCGACGTGAAATATTACGTGCTGCTGCCCTCGGTCTCGGCCGTCGGCTCCTCCCTCGACAATGTGCAGTGGGAATCGATCCTGCGATCGGTCTCCGCGCACCGCGCCTATAGTTGGGCCTATGACGGCGAATACCGGGCGATGAACATCGCCGACTTCTTGACGCTGAATGTCCAGATGCCACGCTCGCTTGCCTATTGCTACGAGAAGATCGTCAGCAATCTCGGCTATCTTGCCCAGGATTACGAGGCGCGGCTCCCTGCCCACGATACCGCGGATTCAATCCGCACCACGCTGCAGACGAGGGCGATCCGGGATATCATGGATCAGGGCCTGCACGAGTTCCTGGAGGATTTCGTCTCGCGCAACAACAAGCTCGGCGCGGAAATTTCCGATGGCTACCGGTTCTATGTATAAGCGGATAACAACATGAGACTGAAGATCAGCCACCTCACCGAATACCGCTACGACGAACCGGCGCAGTTCTCGCTGCAACGGCTGCGGCTGACGCCGCCAACGAACTCCACTCAAAAAGTACTCGGCTGGGCCCTGAAGGTCGAGGGCGCTACGCCGGAGGTCGAATATGACGACCAGTACGGCAATCACGTCAATCTAGTCTCGCTGGAAGGCGAACAAGAGGTGACGCGTATCCTCGCCGAAGGCGAGGTCGAGACGGGGGACAACAACGGCGTCACCGGTCCGCATACCGGCTTCTGCCCGCTTTGGCTCTTCCTGCGCGACACACCGCTGACAAAGGGTGGCAAGCTGGTGAAGGAACTGATCAAGGGCGTCGGTGGCGATAACGAGCTCGCCCGCATGCATGCGCTGATGGCGGCGATCCACGAAACGGTCGATTATAGGCCCGGCACCAGCAATACCGAGACGACGGCCGAGCAGGCGCTGGAGAGGAAGAGCGGCGTCTGTCAGGACCATGCGCATATTTTCATCGCCGCCGCCCGCGCCCTGCAGGTGCCGGCGCGTTACATCTCCGGTTATTTGATGATGGAGGAAAAGATCGAACAGGCGGCGACCCATGCCTGGGCAGAGGCCCATATTCCCGGCCTCGGCTGGGTCGGCTTCGATCCCGCCAACGAGATCTGCCCGGATGCCCGTTACATCAGAGTCGCCTCCGGCCTCTGCTATCGTGATGCCGCGCCGATTTCAGGCATGCGCATCGGCACGCCGGGCGAAACGCTGACGGTCACCGTGAAGGTCGAGGACGGCGGACAGATGCAAAGCCAGAGCCAGAGCTGAACATACATGCAGCTTTATCGCACCCTGCGATTGGCCGGTAGAATAGCTGCCGAACTCGTCGCGAAACAAACATGTTGGACTTGAATATAGCGGCCGACGGTCTCGAAATTCCGCTGTTTTCCGACACCCATCACACGTCATAATTGCCGTTCGTCAATTTTTCATTGCAGACTAACTCTATTTTAAGGCCGCAGGCACAAGCTTGTCTGCGGCGACGCCTAGTGTATTTCGGCAGGCGTCGTTTAAGAAGCGGCATGATGCAAGCTTTCATAATGATCTTCAGTTGCCGGCATGGATGAGGCGACGAACGCGCCCTCCGATGAGGGCAGCCTGTTTGCTTCTGGGATTTAACGGGATCGTCCATGCCTCTTCTTATCGTCGACGACAGCGAATCCAGCCTTCTCGCCCTTGAGACCGCAGTCTGTGGTTTCGCCGGCTGTGTGGTCGAAAGCTTCACCAATCCGCTCGAAGCCCTTGCCCGCTGCCGGGAGGTCGATTTCGACGTTGTGCTGGTGGATTATATGATGCCTGAGATGAACGGTATCGAGATGATCCGCAGGCTGCGGCGCCAGCCGGGTTATGAGGATGTGCCCGTCGTGATGATCACCTCGCAGGCGAAGCGGTCGGTTCGGCTGGAAGCGCTGGAGGCCGGCGCCACGGATTTTCTCGCCAAGCCCTTCGACCCCTTGGAACTGCAGGCACGCGTCCTCAACCTGATGGCCCTGCACAAGGCCCAGCTGGCGCTTGCCGACCGGGCGAAATCACTGGACATGGCCTTCCGCCACGCCACCGAACAGGCCGACATGCGCGAGCAGGAGATCATCTGGTGCCTTGCCCAAGCGATGGCCTCGCGCGACGGCAATACCGGCGACCATATCGAGCGCGTCGCCAATATCGCCGAGCTGATCGCCGAAGGCCTCGGCCTCGATCGCATCCAGCGGCGCAATATCTATCTCGCTGCTCCCCTGCACGATATCGGCAAGATCGCCATTCCCGATGCCATCTTGCAGAAGCCGGGCAAGCTCGAGCGGCACGAGATCGAACGCATGCGCGAGCATGTCCCGATCGGCGTCGCCATTCTGGCCAACAGCTCCGCCGAGCTCTCCCGCGTCGCGACCGCCATCATCGCCGGCCATCATGAGAAATGGGACGGAACCGGCTATCCAAAGGGCCTGTCCGGCGACGCCATCCCGATCGAAGCGCGCATCGTCGCCGTCGCCGACGTCTTCGAAGCGCTCTGCTCCGACCGGCCCTACAAGCAGGCCTGGCCGATCGAGCGGGCTTACGAGGAAATCATCGCCTGCAGCGGATCGCATTTCGACCCCGCCTGCGTCGCCGCTTTCCGCCGCAAATGGCCGGCAATCCGCGCGCTCTTCGAACATGGCGCCGACGAAGATCACAGCATGGTGGTCTCAAACGCCTGATCACCATTAGCCTGCAAGGAACCGGCGGACAAAAAAAGAGGCGGGGTGATACCCCGCCTCTTCGTCGATTCACTGTCCTGATTGCACCTGTTAATGGCTGTCCTTGCCGACCGCGTTTCCACGACATCCCTTCAGGAAGTCGAGATCGGCGCCGGTATCGGCCCCTTCGACATGCTGCTGATGCAGGAAGGCATAGCCGGATGTGGGCAGATCATGGTTCGGCTGCCACTCAGCGAGCCGCCGCGCCAGTTCCTCATCGGAAATGTCGAGATGCAGACGACGGTTCGGCACATCCAGCTCGATCATGTCGCCGTTTTTCACGACTGCGAGCGGACCGCCGACCGCCGCTTCCGGCGAGGTGTGCAGCACGACGGTACCGTAGGCAGTTCCGGACATGCGGGCGTCGGAAATACGCACCATGTCGAGGATGCCCTTCTTGAGCACCTTCGGCGGCAGACCCATGTTGCCGACCTCGGCCATCCCGGGATAGCCCTTCGGCCCACAGTTCTTCATGACCATGATGCAGGTTTCGTCGATGTCGAGGTTCTCGTCGTTTATCTTGGCCTTGTAGTCGTCGATGTCCTCAAACACGACCGCCCTGCCCCGGTGCACCAGCAGATGTGGCGAAGCCGCCGAAGGCTTCAACACCGCGCCCTTCGGCGCGAGATTGCCGCGCAGCACGACGATGCCGCCCGAAGCTGTCAGCGCCTTTTCGGCCGGAAGGATAACGTCTTCGTTCCAGTTGACGACGTCCTTGACCTCGTCCCAGACGGTTTCGCCGGATACCGTCAGCGCATCCTTGTGCAGCAGGCCCGCCTCGCCGAGGCGCTTCAGCACCACCGGCAGGCCGCCGGCATAGAAGAACTCCTCCATCAGATACTTGCCCGATGGCATCAGGTTGACGATGGTCGGGACGTCACGGCCGCAGCGATCCCAGTCGTCAAGCGAAAGATCGATGCCGACACGGCCGGCAATGGCGAGCAGGTGGATGACGGCGTTGGTCGATCCGCCGATGGCCGCGTTGGTGCGGATGGCATTCTCGAAGGCTTGCTTCGTCATGATCTCGGAGGGCTTCAGGTCATCCTTGACCATCTGCACGATACGCCGGCCGGTCAGCTGCGCCATGACCTTGCGGCGGGAATCGACGCCCGGGATCGCGGCGTTGCCTGACAGAGCCATGCCGAGTGCCTCGGCCATGGAAGCCATGGTGGAGGCGGTGCCCATGGTGTTGCAGGTGCCCGACGAACGGCTCATCGAGGCCTCAGCCTCGAGGAATTCGGCCTGCGTCATCTCGCCGGCCTTCACCATTTCGGAAAACTTCCACAGATGCGTGCCCGAGCCGACCCGTTCGCCACGGAAATAGCCGTTTAGCATCGGTCCGCCTGTGACGACGATAGAAGGCAGGTCGCAGGAAGCCGCCCCCATGATAAGCGACGGCGTGGTCTTGTCGCAGCCAACCAACAATACGCAGCCATCCATCGGCTGGCCGCGGATCGCCTCTTCTACCGCCAACGCGGCAAGATTGCGGTACATCATCGCGGTCGGGCGGAAGGTGTTTTCGGATGCCGAGAACACCGGCACCTCGAGCGGGAAGCCGCCGGCCTCCCATACGCCCGCCTTCACCTTCTCGGCGAGCTCTCTGAGATGACCGTTGCAGGGGGTCATATCCGACCAGGTGTTGAGGATGCCGATCACCGGCCGGCCGTCGAACAGGTCGTGCGGATAACCCTGGTTCTTAAGCCAGCCGCGGTGATAAATCACGTCGCGGCTCGTACCGCCGTACCATTCCTGCGACCTCAGCCTGCGCGGCCATTCCGCTTTCTTTTTCATAGTCTCTATCCTTCAGGATATCGCCGGACCGCCTCGTACGGCCCGGGTTATCGCACTTGTCTCAAGCCAGGGTGTAGGCGGTCTTGACGGTTGTGTAGAATTCGGCGGCGTACTTGCCCTGCTCGCGCGGGCCGTAAGACGAGCCCTTGCGGCCGCCGAACGGCACGTGGAAATCGACGCCTGCCGTCGGCAGGTTGACCATCACCATGCCGGCCTCGGAATTGCGCTTGAAATGCGTGGCATGTTTCAGGCTAGTCGTGGCGATGCCGGCCGAAAGGCCGAACGGCGTGTCATTGGCCGTCGCCAGCGCCTCGTCGTAATCCTTCGCCCGGATTACCGACACCACGGGCCCGAAGATCTCCTCGCGCGAGATCCGCATCTGGTTGGTCGCTTCGGTGAACAGCGTCGGCTGCAGATAGAAGCCGGGCGTTTCGCGGGAGATCACCTCGCCGCCAAAGGCGAGTTTGGCGCCTTCCGACTTGCCGATCTCGATATAGTCCGTATCGGTCTTCAACTGCCGCTCATCGACGACGGGGCCGATATGAGTGCCGGCCTTCAGGGCGTTGTCGACGACCAGCGTCTTCAGCTTATCGGTCAGCGCGGCGACGAACTTGTCGTGAATGCCTTCGGTGACGATCAGCCGCGAGGAAGCGGTGCAACGCTGGCCGGTCGAGAAGAAGCCGGAATTGGCGGCCGCCTCGACGGCGACGTTGAGATCGGCATCGTCGAGCACGACCATCGGGTTCTTGCCGCCCATTTCCAGCTGGAACTTGCGGTTATGCTCGATGGAGGCGGCGGCGACGCGTCTGCCGGTGCCGGTGGAACCGGTGAAGGTGATGCCGTGAACGTCGGGGCTTTCGAGCATGGCCTGGCCGACGACCGAGCCCTTGCCCATGACGAGGTTCAGCACGCCCTTCGGCAGGCCGGCGCGGTGCAGGATATCGACGATCGCCCAGGAACAGGCGGGCACCAGTTCGGCCGGCTTGAAGACGATAGTGTTGCCGTAGCAGAGCGCCGGCGCGATCTTCCAGGCGGGAATGGCGATCGGGAAGTTCCACGGCGTAATGATGCCGATGACGCCGAGCGCCTCGCGGGTGATCTCGACACCGATATTCGGGCGAACCGACGGAAGGACCTCACCGGCCAGCCGCAGTGCCTCGCCGGCGAAGAATTCGAAAATCTGCGACGCGCGGATCACCTCGCCGGTGGCTTCCGGCAGCGTCTTGCCTTCTTCGCGGGCAAGCAGCGCACCGAGCTCATCCTTGCGCGCCATGATCTCGTCGCCTGTCTTCTTCAGGATGACGTGGCGCTCCCAGATGCCGGAGCGCGACCAGGCTGGGAAGGCAGCCTTGGCGGCAGCAATGGCGTTTCTCGTGTCGTCTGCGCTGCCATCGGCATAGAGGCCGACGACCTCATTCGTATCCGATGGGTTGATATTCTTCGTCGCGTTCGAGCCGACCCATTCGCCGGCGATCAGGTTTTGATAAATGGTCATGGGCTTAACAAGCCTCCTTTACCGTTTACGAGCAAAGAGCCGGCCGCCGGATGCGGCCAGGTCTTGAATTCAGAGCTGCCTGACGGCGATCTCTTCCTCGGCGGCCACCTTCAGCGGATTGCGGAGCGCCAGGCCGAATTCGGCAACTTCGATCTCGAAGACGTCGCCCTCTTCGGTCTTGACGCCGTCGGCAAAGGAAAGGGTCGCCGTGCCGAACATATGGACATGCACATCGCCCGGAACACGGAAGAGGCCATATTTGAAATGGTGATATTCCAGATTGGCGAAGGTGTGCGACATGTTCGCCTCACCGGATAGGAACGGCTTTTCGAAGATCACCTTGTCGCCGCGCTTGATGCGCGAGGTGCCGCGAATATCCTCCGGGGCAGCGCCGACACGGATTTCCGGGCCGAAGCTGGCCGGGCGCAGCTTCGAATGGGCGAGATAGAGATAGTTGATCCGCTCGGTGACGTGATCGGAAAATTCGTTCGACAGCGCAAAACCGATACGGAAGGGCGAGCCGTCCTTGCCGATCACGTAGATGCCGGCCATCTCCGGCTCTTCACCGCCGTCGAGCGCGAAGGAGGGCGAGAGGAGGGGCGCGCCAGGGGCTGCGGCGCCATGGCCGTTGCCCTTGTAGAACCATTCGGGCTGGACGCCCTTTTCGCCGGCCTTCGGCTTGCCGTTCTCAAGGCCCATCTTGAACATCTTCATCGAGTCCGTGAGGGTTTCCTCGGCGGCCTCGGTGGTCTTCTTGTGCATGGAATCGCGCGTTGCTGCCGAGCCCAAATGTGTCAGGCCGGTGCCGGTCAGATGCAGGTGCGCGGCATCTGGATGGGTGATCGGCGGAAGGAAGCGGTCTTCCGCATAGGCCTTTTCAAGATCGACGGCGTCCCCGTAGCCATGCGCTTCGATGACTGAGGCAAGAGACTTGCCGCCGTCTGCGGCTTCCATCGCCAGCGCATAGACGCTGACGGCGTTCTTGATCGACCTTGCAGCGCCGCCCTGCTCACGCACGGCGACGATGATCTCTCCGTTTACACCCTTGATCTGTGAAATAAGCACGTCTTCGATCCTTCTCGTTTCGGCGAAGACAGGAAAAAGCTCCGCCTGTCCGGCTCCATCAGGAGCCGGAATCCATCATTCATATGACTGCGAATGCCTGGCTGACGCCTTGAGACGCTCAGCCCTTGTTTTTATTGTAGACGTCGAAGAACACGGCAGCGAGAAGCACCGCACCCTTGACCATCTGCTGCGAGTCCGTGCCGAGACCGTGGATCGACATGCCGTTGTTCATGATGCCCATGATCAGAGCCCCGATAACAGCGCCGGTCACCTTGCCGACGCCGCCCTGGGCGGATGCGCCGCCGATGAAGCAGGCCGCGATCACGTCGAGTTCAAGACCAAAGCCGCCCTTGGCCGTCGCCGAGTTGAGACGCAGGGCAACGATCAGTCCGGCCAGTCCGGCAAGCAGACCCATATTTGCGAACGTCAGGAAGGTCAGCCGCTCGGTGTTGATACCGGAAAGCTTCGTCGCCTTCTCATTGCCGCCCATGGCGTAGATGCGGCGGCCGATCGTCGTCCGGCGGGTAATGAAGGCATAGGCGGCCACCAGAACAAGCATGACCATCAGCACGTTCGGGAAGCCGCGATAGATCGACAGCTGGTAGCCGAGCGCCAGAATGGCGAGCGTGACGAGGGCGTTCTGGGCGAGGAAAAAGCCCAGCGGCTCGACATCATTGCCATGCTTTTCATTCGATAGGCGCTTGCGCCATGCCAGATAGAAGAGGGTTACGGCGCCGACAACGGTCAGAATGATCGAGGTCGAGTTGATGCCGCCCATATCGAAAGCGTTCGGCAGGAAGCCGATGCTGATCAGCTGGAAAGCCGGCGGGAAAGGACCGATGCTGGTGCCGGTCCCCGATGCCGTCATCACGAACAGCGTCAGGCCGCGGAAGACCAGCATGCCGGCCAACGTGACGATGAAGGACGGGATCTTGTGATACGCGACGAAATAGCCCTGGATGCCGCCGACAAGCGCGCCCATGGCAAGGCAGACGATACCCGCCAGAACATAATTGGTGTGCCATTGCACCGTCATTACGCCGGCGATAGCGCCGATAAAGCCGACGACCGATCCCACCGAAAGATCGATATGGCCGGCAACGATCACCAGCAGCATGCCGAGCGCCATGATGACGATGAACGAGTTCTGCAGAATGATGTTTGTCAGGTTGAGCGGCCTGAAGAGAACGCCACCGGTCGAAAACTGGAAGAACACCATGATCGCGATAAGCGCGATAAACATGCCATATTCGCGGATGTTGCCGCGAACGTAGTCTCCGATGGAGACGACACGCCCTTGCTCTGCGATGGGTTGATTGATCGGCGTCATTGTTTCTTCTCCCCTGAGCGCATGATAGCGCGCATGATGGTTTCCTGGCTTGCTTCTCCCTTCGGCAGTTCCGCGACGATGCGTCCTTCGTTCATCACGTAGATGCGGTCACACGTGCCGAGCAGTTCGGGCATTTCCGACGAGATCATCAGAACGCCCTTTCCATCGGCGGCAAGCTGGTTGATGATAGTATAGATTTCGTATTTTGCGCCAACATCGATGCCGCGCGTCGGCTCGTCGAGGATCAAAATATCGGGATTGGAGAACAGCCATTTCGACAGCACCACCTTCTGCTGGTTGCCGCCGGAAAGATTGACCGTCTCCTGGAAAATGCTGGAGGAACGGATACGCAACTTCGACCGATAGTCGGTCGCAACCCGCGCTTCCTTGAAGCTGTCGATAACGGACGCGTTCGACACCGCCGCCAAATTAACGAGCGTCGTGTTGTGCAGGATCGTGTCGTTGAGCACGAGGCCGAGCTGCTTGCGGTCTTCGGTGACGTAGGCGAGCCCGGCATCGATTGCCTTGCGCACGGTGCTGACATCGACCGGCTTGCCGTGCATCAGCGCCTCGCCCGAAACCTTGTGGCCATAGGCCTTGCCGAACAGGCTCATGGCGAATTCTGTGCGCCCTGCCCCCATCAGGCCGGCGATGCCGACGACTTCGCCCTTGCGGACGGTGACGTTGATATTGTGCAGGACCTGACGGTCGCGGTGCTGCTGGTGGTAGGCGTTCCAGTTCTTCACTTCGAGAATGGTTTCGCCGATCGGCACCGAACGCGGCGGATAGCGGTCTTCAAGATCGCGGCCGACCATGTTGCGGATGATGATGTCTTCGCTGATCTCGTCCGCGTGACAGTCGAGCGTCTTGACTGTCATGCCGTCACGCAGGACCGTGATCTGGTCGGCGACCTTGCGGATCTCGTTCAGCTTGTGGGAAATGATGATGGAGGTGATGCCCTGCTTGCGGAACTCCATGAGCAGAGTGAGCAGCGCGTCGGAATCGCGTTCATTCAGCGAGGCGGTCGGCTCGTCCAGAATGAGCAGCTTGACGCTCTTCGACAGCGCCTTGGCGATCTCGACGAGCTGCTGCTTGCCGACGCCGATGTCGGTGACCAGCGTGTTCGGAGATTCGGACAGGCCTACTTTCTTCAGCAGCTGCTTGGTGCGGTTGAATGTCTCGTCCCAGCTGATGACGCCGCTCTTGGCATTCTCGTTGCCAAGGAAGATGTTTTCGCCGATCGACAGCAACGGCACGAGCGCCAGTTCCTGGTGAATGATGACGATGCCGATTTCTTCGGAGTCCTTCAGGACCTTGAAGTTGCGCGTCTCACCTTCGTAGATGATGTCGCCTTCATAGCTTCCTGTCGGATAGACGCCGGATAGCACCTTCATCAGGGTCGATTTGCCGGCCCCGTTTTCGCCCACCAATGCGTGGATTTCACCCTGGCGAACCTTGAGGTTCACATTCTCCAGCGCCTTGACGCCCGGGAACGTCTTGGTGATGCTCCGCATTTCGAGGATAGTATTGTCCATAGTCAAAGTTCCAGCGCCTGCAGCCGTCAACCAGCCGGGCGATCATAAAATCGAAGACCGGAACCCGCAAGCGCGGGCTCCGGTCCTTCTCATTACTTCAGCTTGTCTTCAGAGTAGTAACCGCTGTCGACGAGAATCTGCTTGTAGTTGGTCTTGTCGACGGCAACCGGCTTCAGCAGATAGGACGGGACGACCTTGACGCCGTTGTCGTAGGTCTTCGTGTCGTTGACCTCCGGATCCTTGCCGGACATCACAGCGTCGACCATGGCAACAGTGACCTTGGCGAGTTCGCGGGTGTCCTTGAAGATCGTCGAGTGCTGTTCGCCAGCGATGATCGACTTGACCGACGGGATTTCAGCGTCCTGACCGGTGACGATCGGGAGCGGCTGAGCCGCAGTACCGTAACCAACGCCCTTCAGCGAGGAGATGATACCGATGGACAGACCGTCGTAAGGCGACAGAACGGCATCGACCTTGGCGTCGGTGTAGTTAGCCGAGAGCAGGTTGTCCATGCGGGCCTGGGCCGTTGCCGGATCCCAACGCAACGTGCCGACCTTGTCCATGCCGGTCTGGCCGGACTTCACGACGAGCTTGCCGCTGTCGATGTAAGGCTGCAGGACGGACATGGCGCCATCATAGAAGAAGAAGGCGTTGTTGTCGTCAGGCGAGCCGCCGAACAGTTCGATGTTGAACGGGCCCTTGCCGTCCTTGAGGCCGAGGCCGTCAACGATAGAGCCAGCCTGCAGAACGCCGACCTGGAAGTTGTCGAACGTCGCGTAGTAGTCGACGTTGCCCGAATCGCGGATCAGACGGTCATAAGCGATGACCTTGATGCCGGCGTCGTGTGCCTTCTGGAGAACGTCGGAAAGCGTCGTGCCGTCGATCGAAGCGATGACGAGAACCTTGGCACCCTTGGTGACCATGTTTTCGATCTGCGAAAGCTGGTTCGGAATGTCGTCGTCGCCATACTGCAGGTCAGTGCCGTAACCGGCAGCCTGGAGCTGCTTGACGATGTTGTTGCCGTCGTCGATCCAGCGGGCAGAAGCCTTGGTCGGCATTGCGATGCCGACAGTGCCCTTATCCGCGGCCAGAGCCGGTGCAACGAACGAAGCGACGCCGAAGGCAGCCGCAGCCATCAATGAGATAATGGATTTCATTTCTCTCTCCCTTGTTAATAAGCAGCGGACGAAAAATCGCCCGCCCCGAAACTGTGGCAGGTTCCGTATTGGATAGTTACTTCAGATGGTGAGAAACGAAGTAGGTCTCCTCCACGATCTCACACGTGTTGAGTGCCAACCAGCACACGGCGGCAAACTGGTATGGATTCCTATAACTGTCAAATAGAATAAGTGCTAACGTGCATAACAATTTTGGTATATCGTTAAAAAGTATTACTTTTGATGGAGCGCAGCGAGGAGGCTGCAACCATGACGGTTATTTCTGAGCCATTTTTGATGGATCACGTCGATATCCACAGCGATAATTTCGGCGATGACAGCCTTTTGCGTGCAGGACTTAAGCTGAATCACCTGCGCATGATCGTCGCAATCGAAGATAGCGGACAGATTTCCGCAGCTGCGGAAGTCCTGAACATTTCGCAGCCCGCCGCATCGCGGATGTTGTCCGAAATGGAATCGATCACCAAGACGTCGCTCTATGAGCGGGTGGCCCGCGGCGTGGTTCTGACGACCTTCGGCGCAGCGCTTGCCCGAAGGGCTCGGAAGATCCTCCTGGAACTGCGCGAGGCGAGCCGCGAGATTGGCGAATTGAAAAGCGGCAAGGGCGGTTCGGTCTTCATCGGCGCGGTGACCGCGCCGGCCATGAGCCTCGTCGTGCCGGCGATCAACAAGGTGCGCAAGGCTTATCCCGGCATCGAAATCAACATCCAGGTGGAGACGAGCAATGTGCTTGCCCGCGAACTGCTCGCCGCCCGCCATGACTTCATCATCGGCCGCATTCCCGATGATCTCAACCCGCGCCTGTTCGAGGTGACGGAGATCGGCATCGAGCGGGCTTGCCTGATCGTGCGCAGCCGCCATCCGCTTATGAAGCACAAGATGAGCAGCCTCGCCGACGTCAGGGATTACGACTGGGTGTTCCAGCCGCCCGGCACGCTGCTGCGCCGCACGATCGAGGACGTTTTCCTGTCGCGTGGCGTGGCGCTGCCCGAAAACATCGTCAACACCTCCTCGCTGCTTCTGACCTGCGCCATCATCTGCGAGACCGATGCGATCGCTCCGGTCGCCGTCGACGTCGCCCAGTTCCTTGCCAGCCAAGGCTCGAATGCCTCGGATGTGCGCATGCTGCCGATCGATTTCGACATCAACGTCAAGCCCTACAGCATGATCACGGCGAGGGAACGGGCGCTGCCGCCGAGCGCAAGGCTGCTCTACGACATCATCCTTGAGGAGAGCCGCAAGCAGGCCGGCTGACGACACCCGCAAGCCCTGCACCATCTTGCTCTCTTTTAATGCGCCTCGAGCAATTCCAGCAAAAGTGCGCAGCAGTTTTGCCGGGAAAAGCGCGAAGCGACTTTCCCAGGAATTGCGTGAACAAGGAGATAGAGCATTTCCGTGGTTCGAAGAAAAACGGAAATGCTCTCAAGGAAGGCGGGATGCTGTTCGGACAGTCGGTATTTCAATCAGTCCTCGAGCGGCTGAAGGCGGAGGACGAGACGGCCGAAGACGCCGAAGTGCCGGCCGTCCATCGCGTCTCCGGTCTTGGCACCGGGCTTGCCTTCGATGTCATGGAGGGCGTCTCGGCCGTCTCGCAACGCGTCGGCCAGGCCTATTTCGACAATCTGGAACTCGATCCCGCCGCCGCGATCGCGGAGGAACCGGCGCCTGCGCCCCCACCCGAGCCCGTCATGCCGGACCATCTCGCCCGCATCGCTCCGGAAGAGATCGCCGCGGAACTCGCGATCGCTGCCGCCGATACCCAACAGACGCTGAACGAGAAGCGGCGCGCCTTTGCCAAGGCCAATCATCCTGATGGCATCGCAGAGCCTTTCCGCGACAATGCCAACAGGCGCATGATGATCGCCAATCTGCTGATCGACGAGGCGATGCGCCGGCTGCCGCACAGCTGAAGCTTTCTCGAACGCAGACAAACGTTCCGAGGCTTTGGAAGAGCCGCCGTTTCCGGCTCGATTCGCGAATTTTATATGGGCTGCTTTTCCTGCGTTTCAACCTGTGGCCATGGTAATCAGTTTGATTCTTTCGCGTTCGGGTAGCAGATAAATCTTCCGCTTTTTGGCAGCGGCAATAGCGTATTTCGGGACCCCAATAGACCATGCCTACGCCCTTTTCGGTAGGACCTAGCGCAATTTAGCGAAATTGAATGCGATACAACCCAGTGTAACATAGGGCGGTGTAAATGTTTTTCAGGAGAACGCCGACATGTCATCTACGGAAGATCCGAAGCTACCACGCAACACTGCGCGCAGACATTTTCTAGGTGTAGCCGCAGCCGCCGGAGCTCGTATTGCCGGCGTGGCCGCCTTGGCCGCAGCAATTACCACCTCTCCGGCCAATGCGCTGGGGCGGCTTTGGGGACGGGGCGGCTCCGGTGGAGGCTCTGGCGGGAGCGGTGGCTCAGGCGGAAGTGGTGGCTCCAGTGGCGGTGGCGGCAGCGGGAGCGGCGCACAATGTTTCCTGCGGGGAACGGCGATCCTCACGGATTGCGGTGAGAAGCCTGTCGAGGATCTGCGCATCGGCGATCGCGTTGCCCTTCCTGACGGTAGCACGCGTTCCGTAAAGTGGGTCGGCCGCCAAAGCTTCAAGAAGAGCGGCGCGCGCTGGCAGAAGGACGTCGTGCCTATCCGGGTTTCACGCCACGCACTGGGCGGGCACGCACCCCATTCGGATCTCTATCTGTCGCCTGGCCATGCGCTGCACCTGAACGGCATTCTGATCCAGGTAAAGGACCTCGTGAACGGCACGACGATTGCATCGGTCACTCCCGCCGCCGACGTATCGATCGAGTACTATGCCGTCATGCTCGATACGCACGAAGCTATCCTTGCCGAAGGTGCTGAGGCCGAGTCCTTCCATCTGAAGAACAGCAATCACGAGAACTTCTGCAATTTTCCAGAGTACGAGCGTCTCTATGGCAAGGAACGCATCGTGATGACATCCTTTGCGCCGTTGCTGGGAGGTGGCTGGTCACATTTGAAGGCGCTTCTCCTGCTCGGCGTTTCGCCGCTGGTACCGATGCACGATCCATTCGGGAATGCCTGCGAAAAGATCGACGCGCAAGCCAAGGAATTGTCACTCTGACAGGACGGGAATGCGCCGGGGATCGGGCTGGCTGCACGCGAAGCCGTGCGTCGGTTTTGCGAGAGTATCAAGCCAGACGTCAAGCGTGGCGCGCATCGGAAAGATCGCGGCACGCTTTGATTATTCGGCCTTCTTCTCTTCGTCACCTGCCGGCTCGTTCCCGTCCGCGTCATCGGGTGTGACGACTGCAGTCTCGGGCGGCGCCGGATCGAAGGCCAGATCAGCATATAGCCAGATCGGCATATAGAAGGAATAGACACCCGCACCGCCGGCCAGCACGCCCAGAAAGGGTCGCCGCCGACGAATTCGACGATCGCCCATCCAAAACAGACGACGACAATGAGCACGCGGAACCAAAGGTGCCGGTAGGCCGCTGACGCTCCGTGAAAAGCGCCGCGCCTTCACGCGCGCCAATCATCCCGATGGCATAGAATTGCTCTTTCGCGACAATGCGACGAAGCGCATGATGCTGGCCAACCTGCTGATCGACGAAGCGCTGCGGCGATTGAGCCGCTGACTATTCCGCCTGCCCGTCCTTAGGAGGTTTTTCAGCGGCCGCCGCGGGTTCGTCCTCGTCCTCGGGGTCCGGCTGCACGGGCAGCTCGATGGCCGGAGGCTGCGGATTGAAGGTCCAGAACAATATATAGAAGGAATAGGCGCCTGCCCCGCCGGCCAGCACCGCCCAGAACGGATCGCCGGTGACAAGTTCGACCACGGCCCAGCCGAAGCAGACGGCAACAATGGCAATTCGCACCCAGAGGCGCCGATATGCCGGATGATTCGGATCTATGAGTTGCATTCCTGCCCCGCGGTCGCATTTGTCGCACTGCCTTCGGCCCATGCCGTGATTGTCTCTAGAGCCTTTCCTGGTCAGATTAAAGTATTCTCTTGGCTGAAAGGCCGGGCATCTTTCCGCCAGGATCAGAAGCGATCGGCTCTGCCCTGACCAAAACCTGCTCCGGCAGAATAGTTCAATCCGACCAGGACAGGCCTGGTTCGAATCTTGCAAATGTGAAAGATCCGCGGGCTTGACGCGGTCCACAGAAGGTGGAATGAAAATTCCATAATTTTGGCAGTTCGGTTTATTTGTTCCGAATTCAAGGGAGGTTAGAATGACAGTGAGATTTGGTCTTCTCGGCGCCGGCCGCATTGGCAAAGTTCATGCAAAGGCTGTCAGCGGCGACGCCAATGCAAAGCTCGTTGCGGTCGCAGACGCCTTTCCGCAGGCAGCCGACGCGATCGCCTCCGCCTATGGCTGCGAGGTCCGCACCATCGAGGCGATCGAGGCAGCCAAGGATATCGACGCCGTCGTCATCTGCACGCCGACGGATACCCATGCCGACCTGATCGAGCGCTTCGCCCGCGCCGGCAAGGCGATCTTCTGCGAAAAGCCGATCGACCTCGACGTCGCCCGCGTCAAGGCCTGCATCAAGGTGGTGGAAGAGACCGGCGCCAAGCTGATGGTCGGCTTCAACCGCCGCTTCGACCCGCATTTCATGGCGGTGCGCAAAGTCATCGACGAAGGCAAGATCGGCGATGTCGAGATGGTGACGATCACCTCGCGTGACCCCGGCGCCCCGCCGGTCGATTACATCAAGCGCTCCGGCGGTATCTTCCGCGACATGACGATCCATGACTTCGACATGGCCCGCTTCCTGCTCGGCGAAGAACCGGTGTCGGTTTTCGCGACCGCCGCGGTGCTCGTCGACAAGGCGATCGGCGAAGCTGGCGACTATGACAGCGTCTCGGTCATCCTGCAGACGAAATCCGGCAAGCAGGCCATCATCTCCAACTCCCGCCGCGCCACCTACGGCTACGATCAGCGCATCGAGGCGCACGGCTCCAAGGGCCTCGTCTCGGCCGAAAACCAGCGCCCGGTCTCGATCGAAGTCGCAAACGGCGAAGGCTACACCCGCCCGCCGCTGCATGACTTCTTCATGACCCGTTATACCGAAGCCTATGCAAACGAGATCGCCAGCTTCATCGCCGCGATCGAGAAGGGCTCCAAGATCTCTCCATCAGGCGCCGATGGCCTCGCAGCGCTGGCACTCGCCGATGCCGCGGTCCAGTCCGTCAAGGAAGGCAAGCTCATCAAGATCGGCTGACGGCCCTCTCCCGGCCGGAAGCCATGCATGAGATGGCCGGGCACTTGCCCGGCCATTTCGCGTTTCAGAGATCTTTTGGTGAACGGCGTGCCGCAACGCCCCCTCTGGCCTGCCGGCCATCTCCCCCACAGGTGGGGAGATTGGCTGGCCGCGCTTGCTCGCCCGACAACAGGCGTCACAGCACGACGAAACGCTAGACGGGCGGTAAGGTTTAGCCACTTGTGATCTCCCCACCTGTGGGGGAGATGGCCGGCAGGCCAGAGGGGGGCTGGCACGGCACACCCCTCAAAGTCGCATACTACCGACTGGCCCGTTGCTGCTGCAATCACCACACGTCGGTTCAAAGAAACCCTCAACCCGATTCCTGAATAATCGCCGATGCCTGGATTCCCTGAACGCCCGAGAGAACGATATCCTCGTCGATGACAGACAGCGCCCGGTTCAGATGTCCTTCGAAGACGAGGATCTGCTCGTCGGCCACCACCCTGATCTCGGGCATGCCTTCCATGCGCACAATATGCGACTGCCCGAGACCCTCTTCGATCCCTTGCCGAAGAAGGTCGTAATAACGCGTGCCCGGCCCGGTGATGGCGATCGGCATGCGCTCCGTCAAGCTCAGCATGCGCGACAGCCCGTTGCCGAGCGCCAGCCCCGCCTGGCGGAAGGCAAAGGCGGGGACGCGGTGGCCCTGGCGCGCCTTTGCGGCGATCTTGTCCAGTTCCGCCACCGGCACGAACTTTGCCGGGATCGTATCGAGCGGCACTTCGAAGGCGCTGCGCAGGATCGCGTAGAAACCGGCATAGGCCTCGATGCAGCCGCGGGTGCCGCAGCGGCAGAGCCCACCATTGGCCATGTGCAGCATGTGCCCGAAATTCGGCGCCGATATCTCCTGGCCCGTCTGGTTGCCGCGCCTGACGATGCCAAGCCCGACGCTGTGGCCGAGCGAAAGGGCGGCGAGCGAACGGAAATCGGCGCCCTTCACCATCTCCTCACGCGCGCCGAGCGCGGCTGCGACCAGCAGCGTCTCGTTGTCGAGGATCACCTTGGCCTGCCATTCCGGCCGGAGTGCCAATTCGAAATCGATCTGGTCGCTGCCGAAGATCGGCGACCATACCAGAACCGGCTCCGTCGAATTGACCAGCCCCTTGCTGCTGATCGAGATCAGCAGCACCTTTTCTTGGCTGATCTTCGAACGATCGAGAATACGCAAAAGCCCGGCCCGCACCGCAGCGACGAAGCGGGCAGCGCCTGCAGGATCATGCGAACGTTCCTCACTGAAGCGGTCGATCAGCTTGCCGGCATAATCGACCAGCGAATATTGCACCGCATCCGAGGAGATGATGACGACGATAAGATAGCCGCAATCGCGCCGCTGGCGCAGCAGCACGCGTGGCCGGCCGCGGCCGCTTGCCGGCTGATGTTCCGACTTTTCGATGATCTGGGCTTTTTCCAGCTCAGTGGTGATCGCCGAAATGGTGGCCGACGACAGCCCGGTGAAATCGGATATTTCGGTATGCGCGAGCGCACCGTGGCGACGCAGCACGGACAGCACGAGCACGCTGTTTCTCTGCCGGACCAGCTCCGTGCTCGATTTGGTCAGCATGAATGCCGCCCTCTCCTCCTGCTTGCTCTTCCCGTGGTTTCCACTGCATCTCCAGCCGATGTTTCGCAAGGAAATTAAGCTGGCAGTGCAGTGTTGACAGTTGAAAAAATCTCTGACACTAAATTTCTCGACTGTCGAGAAAAAAATCCGAACCTTTCTCGACAGCTATTCGCGGTGGCCGGAGGAAGCATGGGCTGGGCCGGTCGCAATCCACTCGGGAGGACATTATGAAGTCTATTTTGAAATTGATGGCAGGTGCTGCCATCCTCGTTTCCGTGCATACCGCTGCCATGGCTGCCGATCTCGTCGTCGGTGTTTCCTGGTCGAATTTCCAGGAAGAACGCTGGAAGACGGACGAAGCCGCCATCAAGAAGGCTCTCGAAGCCAAGGGCGCCAAGTATATTTCCGCTGACGCGCAGTCTTCTGCCGCAAAGCAGCTTACCGACGTCGAATCGCTGATCTCCCAGGGCGCCAACGCGCTGATCATTCTCGCCCAGGATTCCGATGCGATCGGCCCGGCCATCGAGAAGGCCGCCGCTGAAGGCATCCCCGTCGTCGGCTACGACCGCCTGATCGAAAACCCGGCTGCCTTCTACATTACCTTCGACAACAAGGAAGTCGGCCGACTGCAGGCTGAAGGCGTTTTCAAGGCCAAGCCGGAAGGCAATTACGTCTTCATCAAGGGCTCGTCTTCCGATCCGAATGCTGACTTCCTGTTCTCGGGCCAGCAGGAAGTCCTGAAGGCCGCCATCGACGCCGGCAAGATCAAGAATGTCGGCGAAGCCTATACCGACGGCTGGCTGCCGGAGAACGCTCAGCGCAACATGGAGCAGTTCCTGACCGCCAACAACAACAAGGTTGACGCCGTCGTCGCCTCGAATGACGGCACCGCCGGTGGCGCGATCGCTGCTCTCGACGCACAGGGCCTCGCCGGCTCCGTTCCGGTTTCCGGCCAGGACGGTGACAAGGCGGCCCTCAACCGCATCGCTCTCGGCACGCAGACGGTTTCCGTCTGGAAGGACAGCCGCGAACTCGGCCAGCGCGCCGCTGAAATCGCTCTCGACCTCGCCGGCGGCAAGGACATGAGCAAGATCGACGGCGCCCAGGCTTTCAAGGGCGGCCCCAAGGGCGTCGAAATGCAGTCGGTCTTCCTGAAGCCGCTTGCGATCACCAAGGACAATCTGAACGTCGTCATCGACGCCGGCTGGATCTCCAAGGCGGAAGCGTGCCAGGGCGTCAAGGCCGACAGCGTCGCTGCCTGCAAGTAAGCCAGGGCTTGTAAACTGGAATTGCCGGCGCCGCAGCGAAACACCGTTGCGGCGCCGGATGCGGATGAGAATTCCAACGACGAAGTTTTCTCCGCCTCGCCGCACCATCGCGGGTTTTCATTCGCTGCCGGAAGGGTGTCGCGACGCCACGCGACCGGCTTCCGGAAGCATCGCGATGGTGAGTTGAAGAACAGATGCATGACGCCGATGGCAGCCTCTAGCACGCCGGCGCGTCCGTCCAAACAAAGTGGGGGAACGGCAAACCCATGGCCGAAATGGTAAAATCCACAACATCAAGCGGACCGCGAGCGGCGGAAGCCAGTCCGGTGACCCGCTTTTTCCGCGCCACCGAGATCGACACGCGTCTGCTCGGCATGATCGGCGCGCTGATCATCATCTGGATCGGCTTCCACATCATCACCGGCGGCCTCTTCCTGACTCCGCGCAATCTCTGGAACCTCTCGGTCCAGACGACCGACATCGCCGTCATGACGACGGGCATGGTGCTGATCATCGTCACCCGCAACATCGACCTTTCGGTCGGTTCCGTGCTCGGCCTCTGCGGCATGATCATGGGCGTGACGCAGGCAAAGATCCTGCCGGAATATATCGGTTTCGACAGCCCCTTCACCTGGGCGATCACGCTGCTGGTCGGATTGGCGGCAGGCTGCCTGATCGGCGCCTTCCAGGGCATCATCATCGCCTTCCTCAACGTTCCCTCCTTCATCGTCACGCTCGGCGGCCTGCTCGTCTGGCGCGGCGCCACCTGGCTCGTCACCAGCGGCCAGACGGTTGCGCCGATGGACCAGACCTTCCGCATCATGGGCGGCGGTGCCGAAGGCTCGATCGGCGCCACCTGGAGCTGGATTGTCGGCATCTGCGCCTGCCTCTTCGTCATCGCCAGCATCGTCGGCTCGCGCCGGCAGCGCCGGCGCTTCGGTTTCCCCCGCCGGCCGATGTGGGCTGAATATTTCCTCGCCATCCTGAGCTGCGTGCTCATCCTCGGCGCGGTCTGGATCGCCAACAGCTATTACTGGCCGATCAACATCGCCAAGAAATATGCCGAGACCAACAATATTCCCTGGCCCGAGACCGGCCTGGATATCCCCTACGGTATCGCCGTGCCGGTGCTGATCGCCATCGTCGTCGGCATCATCATGACCTTCATCGCGACAAGGCTGCGCTTCGGCCGCTACGTCTTCGCAATCGGCGGCAACCCCGAAGCGGCCGAGCTCGCCGGCATCAAGACCCGCTGGGTCACCGTGCGCATCTTCGCGCTGATGGGCATTCTCGCAGCCATAGCAGCGGCGATCTCCACCGCCCGCCTCAATGCCGCGACCAACTCGCAGGGTACGCTCGACGAGCTCTACACCATCGCCGCCGCCGTCATTGGCGGAACGTCGCTGGCAGGCGGTACCGGCACCATCGCCGGCGCCATGCTCGGCGCGCTCGTCATGCAGTCGCTGCAGTCGGGCATGGTGCTCGCGCATGTCGATACGCCGCTGCAGAGCGTCGTCGTCGGCACCGTCCTTGTCGTGGCGGTCTGGCTCGACACCGTCTACCGCGCCCGTGCCAAGTGAGAGGAGCCCCAGACATGGCTGATCAACGCACTCCCCTCGTGGAACTGAAAAACATCTCGATCTCCTTCGGCGGCATTCACGCCGTGGACAATGCCTCGGTCGATCTCTACCCCGGCGAAGTGGTCGCCTTGCTCGGCCATAACGGCGCCGGCAAGTCGACGCTCATCAAGATCCTCTCCGGCGCCTACAAGCGTGATGGCGGCGAGATCCTGATCAACGGCGAGCCTGCCGATATCCGCAATCCGCGCGATGCCAAGAAATACGGGATCGAGACGATCTACCAGACGCTCGCCGTCGCCGACAATGTCGACGCCGCCGCCAACCTCTATCTCGGCCGCGAGCTGAAGACCCGCTGGGGCACGCTCGACGACGTGGCGATGGAAGCCTCGGCCCGCGAGGTGATGGGGCGCCTCAACCCCAACTTCAAGCGCTTCAAGGAGCCGGTGAAGGCGCTTTCGGGCGGCCAGCGGCAATCGGTGGCGATCGCCCGTGCGATCCTCTTCAACGCCCGCATCCTGATCATGGACGAGCCGACGGCAGCGCTCGGCCCCCAGGAGACGGCGCAGGTTGGCGAGCTGATCAAGCAACTGAAGAAGGAAGGCATCGGCATCTTCCTCATCAGCCACGACATCCACGACGTCTTCGACCTCGCCGACCGCGTCTCGGTGATGAAGAACGGCCAGGTCGTCGGCCACGCCCGCACCGAGGATGTGACCAAGGACGAGGTCCTCGGCATGATCATCCTCGGCAAGGTACCGTCAAAGGCCATCCCCGGCCCCGGCGCCATGCAGATCTGACCGCCACAAAGCGACAGCTCGCGACAAACACACTCCGCCGCCCGCAAGGCCGGCGGAGATTTTTGTAAGCATTCCCCGGGCCGACGGATAAAAACACCCTTCAAAGCGCAAGCACCCGTATTTCTGAGAATTTCGCGATTGAAGCCAGCCGCAAGCTAGGCTAAGAACCACCCATCGGACAGGCGATTCAAACCGCCGTAGGCATGCACCCGTAGCTCAGCTGGATAGAGTGTTGGATTCCGATTCCAAAGGTCACAGGTTCGAATCCTGTCGGGTGCGCCACAAACACATTGAAATTATTGAAATATTTCCCTTTACTTGCTCTTCCTCCGAGCGGTGACATCGGTAGCACAAGGCGAACCGCGTCGAAAAAAACCTTTGTTTTTAGTATCCGGAAATTGCCGCCGAAGCGGGCGTTAGCACAGTGTTAGCGCGAGCCACCTAATGTGGTGACGCCATGGGAAACCCGGCTGTCCGTTGAAAACAGGACAAGCAGAATGAAGACCAGCCCTGCCGCAGCTTACGGAGGTTACATGAAACTGGTTCTAGGCAGCGCAATATTGGCGTCTGGGATACTGCTATCCAGCCTGTCAGCATTCGCAGCTTCGGGCGGATGGCACTCGGATGGGCAAGGGACGAGATACTGGCACGTCACTCCGCCGCCCGGGCAATGCAACATAAGCCAGGCGAAAAACCGGGCGCTTCGGGCCGGCATCTATCGTAGCGAGATTATACAGCAGGATGACAATGTCATCGTGCTCAGTGGTCTGGATGAATCGGGCGACCGGCGAACGATCGGTTTCGGCAACATCAGGGGGTGTCCTGAGTTGGAGGGCCATGAGGATAGTCCAAACTTCTAAGGACATAGCCAGAGTTTGTTCAGCGAACTTTTCCAGTTCCGACCGAGGTACGCATTTCTGGGCAAGGCGTCGCGTCTCTACCGATCGACGAGGCTGGCGGTTAGCAGCGCATCGGATGCCTCATTCCCAACTGGCCCGCCCTATTGATTGATCCGGGTTTAAGGTCGATGCATGTTCTGGTCAGCCGCTAGGCGGGAGTTGAGGTCGCGTGTTCCGGGAGACTGAAGGTTGGGAGCGGTTGTAACCGTTTCAGAGCGGCGGGGATTTCAGAGCAGCACAGAATGCGCTCGATGCGCTCCTCTCGCGGGCGTAGGGTCCGATTGCGCTTGTGATGACGCGCATCCTCACTTCGCCGAGCATACGCATCCGCTCGTTAGCAATTTGTTGACCATAAGCTGGCTTTACTAAGCGTGATGGATGCGGAGATTCCCGCACACCGTCGAGTGTTTGGTGTAGGACGGAATTGTTCGTGTTGAAGTATCCAGTGCAAGGATTATCGGGCGGAGCCTTGGGCGGAATTGCCACACTGCTGTCGCGTGCGGAACGGTTCGTCGCAAAGACCATTCTGCCGGCTCTGTTTGCGCTGCCCGCACTTGTCGGCTCCGCAACATTTGCCTCGGCGGAAGATCGGGCCCTGAAGCTGTTCTTTACCCATACAGGCGAGAGGGCCACGATCACCTACAAGCGGGACGGAAAGTTCGATCCAAAGGGCCTCACCCAGATCAATCGGTTTCTGCGCGACTGGCGAAGGAACGAGCCGACCCGGATGGATCCCCGGCTGCTCGACCTGGTCTGGGAGGTGTACAAGCGCAGCGGCGGCAAGGACTACATCCACATCGTCTCCGCCTATCGTTCGCCCACCACCAACAACATGCTCCGCAACCGCTCGCGCATCACGGGCGTCGCCAAGAAGAGCCAGCACATGCTGGGCAAGGCGATGGACTTCTACGTTCCCGGCGTGAAGCTTTCGACGCTGCGTGCGCTTGCAATGCAGATGCAGGTCGGCGGTGTCGGATATTACCCTACCTCGGGATCGCCCTTCGTGCATCTCGATGTCGGCAATGTCAGGGCCTGGCCCCGCATGTCCCGGCAGGAACTCGCTCGAATATTCCCGAATGGGCAGACGATCCATCTCCCGGCCGATGGCAGGCCGCTGCCGGGATACAATCAGGCGGTTGCAAACTACAAGAAGCGCGGCGGCCCCACCTCGATCCAGATCGCCAGCAGCGCGGGAGAAGACGAAGACGTGAGCGCGTCGGCCAGGCCGAACGGCGACACCATAGACAATAAGCTCGTGACGGCGCTTCTGCCCGCGCCCAGAAGCCGGGCATTGAATGCGCTCGCGCTGCAAACCGGCGCGGTCGAGCGGGACGACAAACGGTCCGCGGGGGATGTTTCATCTTTGCCGATTCCGATACCGGCGATGCGCCCGCCCGCCCTCAAGCACGACGCGGGCGCAGATGACAAACTGGAGACTGCGTCGATCGGCCCAATTGATGTCCTTCCGGACAGGCCGGCGCCTGCATTGCCGGCCTACGCCCGCTTCGAACCCCTCCGTGTTGCACACCAGGCCTCCAAGCAGGGCGCTGATATGATCGCCTCTCTGCCCATGACCGCTTCCTGGGAAGAAGCAAGTTTCTTTGAATCGACGTCCGACGCGGCGCTGATGAAATGGGCGCTGCATTCTCCCGGCGAAGTAATGGGATTGAACGCGCCTCGCGTTTCCCCCCGCACGGTTCATCGTGAGGTCAATGTCGCGACGTCAGGTGAGGATATCATTCCGGTCGCCGCGACAGACCTGTTCGATGCGAGCCGGTTTGCGTCGCCCCCGGAGGGCTGACCTCAATCATCAAGGCTTGATACGCCGGACGAAGCCGGTCAGCCGCGCCAGAACGACCCGGTGAGAACCGGCTTTGCGATCTCGAAAAACCAAGCGCCCCTTGCCCAGCGCCAGACGACGGTTGTTCGATGTAACGCCTGCCGGGCTCGGGCAATCGACAGCAAGCCCAGCGTCACCACGAATGGCGGGAAGCCGAGATAAGCGTCCCGAACCAGAAGCGCTGTCGACTTCTATGACGACGTTTCCGCGCGCGCGAAATTCAGACCAAAGTCCGATCCACCCCCGGACTTCGTGCCCATACTAAACTGTCGATCGCTGTAATAACAATAATATATTCTCAAGTAACGAGGCGAAACGATGTGAGAAACGGGGTCAGCTTCATTGGATCGCATTTATGCGACGATTTCTACTTCGAAAATGATACCCAGAAACTGGCTGTTGTTGACAATCTTTGCACCGGACCTTTCGAAAATATAACACACATTCGGAACCCTCCTTTCCACAGGCAACCTCAGCTCCCTGGATCCGGAACTCGTTGGAGAGGTTCTCGATACCATGCCGATTCCTCCGATCGAACCGCAAATGGTCGCGGCCGTCTCATGGAACGGATGGTCGAGATTGGGCAGGTCACGATGATCGCGCGACGAACATCTGTAGCATCCGGTCCGGCCCGGCTGCTCGTTGTCGAGCGCAGCTCGTCAGAAACACCTTAAAGTGGTTACTTTTAACAATTGACATTAATAAGTGAGTAATTCTTAGAACTCTTCTAAATAATTGTCATGCATTACAGGTGATGCTAATAAGCAAACAGCTTAATCTCAAGTCACGAGGCACGAAGCAATGAAAAGCGTATTGATTTCTGGCGGGGCTGGCTTCATCGGATCCCACTTGTGCGATCGACTTTTGCTGAGGAAGGACGTCCAGAAGCTAGTCGTTGTTGACAACCTCTGGACCGGGCTTTTCGAAAATATCGCGCACATCCGGGACCCCCGTTTCCACTTCGTGAAATCTGATGTCGAGACGCTGCAGACCTCGGATAAGTTCGACGAAATCTATCACCTTGCATCCCCCGCATCGCCGCCGTGGTACATGAAGGAGCCGAAGAGAACGATCTCCGCCAATCTTCTCGGGGCATTCCGGTTGCTCGACTTGCTGAAGAAGGGCGGACGTTTCGGTTTCACCTCCTCTTCCGAAGTCTATGGCGATCCTCTGGTGTCGCCGCAGCCGGAATCCTACAAGGGTCAGGTCGACTGCACCGGACCGCGCTCGTCCTACGACGAAAGCAAAAGGTGCACTGAGTCGCTGCTGTTCGAGATGCAGCGTACCCAAGGGCTCGACGTCAAGATCGTTCGCCCCTTCAATATCTATGGTCCCCGGACACGCTCCGACGATGGGCGCGCGGTCTCCAACTTCATCACCCAGGCGCTTTCGGGTCGCCCGATTACCGTGTTCGGTGACGGTCTTCAGTCACGCAGTTGGGGCTATGTCGATGACGTTGTCGATGGTTTCGCGCGATATTTCTGGATAAATGAAACCGACTATAAGGGGCCTCTGAACGTCGGCAATGATCGCGAGATTTCGGTTCTCGAGGTCGCGCAATATGTCTCCAGGCTCGTTGGCGGCGTGCCGATCGTCTTCGAGCCGTCACCACCGCAGGACCCCACGAACAGACGGCCTGATTTGACCAATGCGCACTATGTCATGCCCGAATGGTCGTGCAACATCACCTACGAACAGGGCGTGGCGATGACTCTCGACTGGTTCAGGGACCAAATGAGGCACGCCGCGGAATAAACTATGACTTTCGAGATTCTCGTCCCAGGTGCAGATGGCGTATGTTCACGACGTGATTGAGAGAGTGATGATGCGGGAACCACTTCCGTCCGATCTGAAGGATATAAGTTTTCTCATATCGATTCACTATCTTGATCTCGCCACCTCTCACCGTGATGCCGTTTCGCTCCTGGTCTCCGATGGGCTCGTGGTCTTCCTGTCGGATGGTCTTCCCGTAGGACAAGCCTAATCGAAAGGCCTGAGACGGCGGCGGCACTCGCCGAGCGTGCCGTACTCGACAGCCGGAACTGCCCCACGGCAGGCGCATCGGCATGAGCGCGGTAGGGCGTCTGAACCTGGCACTCGGCCGCAGCAGCGTCGGCCGCTACGATTTGGTCGTATTGTCATAGAGTGCTGAACTCAGTTTCGCCTGCATCCATTGGACGTGCTGTTCGATTATATGCGCGCGGAAACCGGGGTTATTGAGGGTGTTCAATGTGAAGTCGGACAAATGCGGGGGGACGTTGTTCGGCTGAATCTGCCATTCGGCAAGCGCCACAGGAAGATATCCGCGTATTGCCTGGCCGTTCAGCCACGGACGGAGATGCCGTGCGTCCCACGGTTCGGCGCCGATCTGGTGACCCATGTCGCCGACGGGTACCGTCCCATTCACGATACGAGCAGCGAGGGGTCGGCGTTCCGCCAGCATAGCTTCGGCTGCCTCAAGGCCTTGGTCCAGATTGATCTCGAGCACCTCGATTTCGTCAGCGGAAGCTGTCGGATCCGTCGGAAGCCGCCAATCCTCACCCAAAACTTCCGCGGCGCCGCGAAGATAATGATATCCATTGAGCTGTCGCTCTACCTTCTCATAGAGCCTGCGAAGGCCAGCCTTTTCCAACATTTGGAGGACGCGGGGGCCAGCCTTGACGAGGGGGTCAAGGACAGAACCGGCGCGGGTAGCGATGATCCTTTGCAGACGTTTTTTCCGCCCCTTTTTTCCGGCAAACCGATGGATCTCGAGCCGCCGCTGTATGTCGGGGTGCTTGCGAGCCATCAAGGCATCGGAGCGTCCCTCTTGATGCCTGCGCACCATCTTTCCGGTCAGTGTCGCCGTCTGATGTTCGAGATGATAGCCCAATGCGTCAGGAGCAAAACGAATTGGAACTCCCTTTTTGATCAGACGCAGACCAAATTCGAAGTCTTCTCGTGCACGGGCGAATTGAGGATCGAGGCCGCCCATTGCGTGAAATAGTTCCGCATCCAGCGAAAGGTTTCCTGTCAGCACATCGGTAAAGGCGAACTGATGTCCAGGGAGGGACACGCGCTCGAAGTGCCTCGTCCACCATGCGCGCGCGCTGAGGCGAAAGCGGTCCCTTGCAATGTGCGGAAGTGGCGGATAGGGGCCCATCACTACGCCCCCAGGGTGGCGCTGATGTTCAACGACGTGCGCCCCAACGAAGTTTTCCCCGGGCTCAATGTCGTCATCAAGGAAGATCAATAAACGGCCGCTCGCGACCTGCGACCCCGCATTGCGGGCGAGTGCCGGACCGACGCCCGGCAACGACAGGGTACGAAAAGGAACGCGGGTACGAAGCGACGCGAGCATTGTCGACGTGTCGTCCTCACACCCGTCAGCCACAACCAGGACTTCGAACGCTGGGGTCCCATCTCGCTGGGCGTCGAGCTTGCCCAGAAGCGATCTCAGCATGGCAGCACGATTATGGGTTGGTATGATAACGCTGATGTCAACCACGCTTATGCCCTGCCTTCACTGCTCGCGCCCGCGCCCTCAGATAACGAACCGGGCCGCTCGCAGCCCCTCTGAACTGGGTTAAGGCGTCGTTGTAAGGCAGGCTGAATTGGTGTGTCCGTCGAGGTTGAAACAATCGCCGAAAAAGCCTGATGTACGAACGAACCATGCGAGGGAGCGCACGCGGGTTTCCCTCGAACACGAGGGCCTTCGTCAAGATGGCGAGCGATGCAGCCTCGTAGCCATACATCTGCTGCTGCAGTTCCTTGCTTGAGCGACGATGGCGGTGCCAGTTCAGAGCTTCGGGATCGTAGATGATCCGATACCCGGCTTCGAGCACGCGCCGGAACATGTCTGTGTCGCCACCAGCCAGACTTAGTGTTCCAGCGTCGAGGGCCTCGTCGAACCACCCCACCACGTCAACCATCGTTCGGCGCAATGCCATGTTGACACCGGCACCCGCATGCCATCCGGTGAAAGGGTCCAGGTTGTAGGCGTCATAGACCTGACGCCTGAAACCACGGCAAAAACCGCCAAAATGTTGAAAGGCGATCTGCGAGTCCGTTTCCAGCTCGGACGCCATAGTAAGGCCGGTTACGGCCAGCACCAGGGGGTCCTCGAAATTGCGAAGCAAGGTTCTAAGCCATAGCGGGTCGGGGACCGCATCGTCGTCGATGAAGGCGACGACGTCTGCTTCTGTGTTGCGAAGGGCAGTATTGCGCGCGACGTCAAGACCAGGACGCGGCTCGCGCAGATATCTCACAGTATCGAAGCGCCCGACTAAATCTCGCGTGGCCTCGTTCGATGGGGCATTGTCGACGACTAGAATATCGGCCTTATCGGGCATAGCCAAAAGCCCGGTGAGGCAGCGCTCCAGATCTTCGGTACGATCGCGCGTGCAGATCACGACGGAAGCTTTCGGCAGCTGATTTGGAGTCGGCGACGGGTCAGGGAGGGCCAGCCGATGCCTCAGCCAAGCCTCGAACACCGACGAACTGGCCGCAGACAGAATCCGATCCTTAGTTGGCGTCTTGCCGCCATCGGTGTCGAAGGCGATCACAGCTTGGCCGCACGGACGACCGGCGACCCGGATCAGCACAAGTGCACCCTGATAGTCACCAGTCGGCCCAAAATCTGGCGGAAGGTCAAGAATGTCGATGTCTCGGACCGCAAGGCGCATCAGGAGTTCGGATCCAAGCTGTGCTGCCCCAATGAGCCGTGGTCCGGCGAGGTCGCGGTGGGGCGCGACTGCACCTGCTGCCACTGTGTCGGGGGATTCAGCATACCCTTTCTTGGGCCGGGGCCGGTCACGGCGAGAGGATAGACTTCAGCATGATAATCGTAAACCTGCTGCCAGTCTGCCGAAAAAAGGCCCACCGTAACGCGATAGTCGCCTGGCGCCAGGTCGATACGATTGAGTGTTGTTTCGATGCGCACCGTGTCCGTATCTACGAGAGGGGCGAATTCGGCCAACTTGCTGTCGGTCTCGAAGCAGCACGTATCGTCCGCCGCATAGATGCCGATGACGATAACGGCGTTGCGATCTCTGGTGGCGCCCACATAGGTCAGTGAAATCGACAGCCGGTCGCCCGCAACGATGGTACTTGTCGGCATGCCTTGCTCGTTCAGCAATGCTACGGCTGTGATCTGGAGTTCGCCATTGCCGAACCGGCTGACCTGCGGCACAAGCTCGACGGGCAATTTTGTAACGCCGAACGGTTCGTGCTGGACACTGGCGACCTTCGCCTCGACAGCCGAGGTATAAAGTGGGAGCATTTCGTCGATTGGTCCGTAGCCCACGACGCGTCCGCCTCTCAGGAACAGCACGTAGTCGCAGATTTCTCTTACCTGCGAGACGTCGTGTGACACGAAGAAGATAGTGGCGCCGTCGTTCAGTATCTCCTTCACTCTTGCAATGCACTTCTGCTGGAAGGCTTGGTCGCCTACGGCGAGGGCCTCATCGATAAGCAAGATGTCCGGGCGCACATGGACTGCCACGGCGAATGCCAGGCGCATGCGCATCCCGGTGCTATAACTGCGAACCGGGTTCTCAACGGCCGCCTCCAGCTCGGCGAAGGCTACAATCTCGTCAAACCGCTCGGCAACCTCGGTCCGCCGCATTCCCGCGATAACACCCAGCAGGAAGATGTTCTCGCGCCCCGTCAAATCGTCGGTCAAGCCCGCCCCGATGTCGAGCAAGGCGCCAATTCGACCCATCACCTTGATCTGCCCTTCGTCGGGACGACCAACGCCGCCGATCAGACGCAGCAAAGTGGACTTCCCGGCCCCGTTTAGCCCGACCACGCCGACAGCTTGCCCTGGCGCAACCGCGAAGCTGATGTGGCGCAGGCCCCAAAAGCTTTTCGACGGCACCACGGACCGTCCGGACAAAAGGTAACCCTTCAACGTGGTGGAGCGTGCACCCCCTTGCGCACGGTAGCGCTTGCCGACGTCGTGGACGGTGATGGCGCCTTGTCTCATAGTTCGTCCACTAGGCTTGCGCTGCCGCGCTCGACCAGCCAAATTCCAGCAAATAGCATCGGCAAAGAAATCAGCGCAGTCTTCCAATAGATATCAACGGGAGGCCACGCGTGTTCGACGAAAATGGCGCGGTAGCCCTCGAGAATCCAGGCCATCGGGTTCAAGGTGTGAATTAACGCCATCGGCTCACTCGCCTTAAGTGGGCTGTAGAACACGGGTGTCAGGTAGAAACCCAGCATCAAAACTACGCCTACCAAATGTTGAGTATCCCGGAAGTGGACATGCGCAATCGCAACAAGATAGGACAGGCCCATCGTGAATAGCGCCTGCGCAAGGAAGACGAGTGGAAGTGCGACGACGCTCAAAGTCAGGCCCCCGGTCTCGATAAACGAGATGATGAAGAGGAGTGGCAGAGCGAGCAGAAGGTGCACTGCTTGTGTGATGACTGCGACAACAGGAAGTATGCCGACCGGAAAGCCCGGCCGGCGCACCAGTTCGCTGCTGCCAGTTATGGAAGTCGTCGCTGCGGGTACCGCAGTGCTGAGCCAACCCCAGGCCAACACGCCGGAAAAGACGAAAGTGGTGTAATGGGGAATATCTAGAGGCAGAACGTGACGAAAGATCAGCGAAAAAACCAGCAGCTGGCTCAATGGCCGCATCAAGGACCAGCCGAGGCCAATTGCGGACCGTTGATATCTCATCTTCAGATCGCGTGCCAGAAGTTCTAACAGCAAATCGTTCCATTGCAGACAGATGTGGATCAAGGACTTCCACTGATCACGGCGCCAGTATTGGTCCCGTCGCTTCGCGCGATCAAGCGCATCATCCTTGAGCTGT
This sequence comes from Rhizobium sp. SRDI943, assembly GCF_057653695.1. Classification (NCBI taxonomy): domain Bacteria; kingdom Pseudomonadati; phylum Pseudomonadota; class Alphaproteobacteria; order Hyphomicrobiales; family Rhizobiaceae; genus Rhizobium; species Rhizobium sp. SRDI943. The sequence continues at coordinate 3,233,218 of NZ_CM172787.1, forward strand.
TCAGGCATTTCGGCTCACTTTTGCCACCGGTTAAATACACCTTGCCTCAAAGTAGTAAAGATCATCATACTCGCGAACTGACACGGTACACTAGCGTGATCGTTATCGTAGGAAGCAACAATTATGCCGATGGTTTCCATCATCACACCGGCGCATGGAGCGGAAACAACGATTTCTTCGACTTTGGAGAGCCTGATAGCGCAAAGTCATCCCGACTGGGAATGCTTCATCATTGATGATGGTTCAACCGATCAGACCGCTGAGATCGCGGACCGTTTCGCGGCTCGGGATACGCGCTTCCGTGTGCTGCGGCAGGAGCAGAGCGGCGTTTCGGCTGCTCGCAATGCGGGCCTGGCACAGGCGAAAGGCGACTGGGTCGTCTTTCTCGACTCAGACGACGCGCTGGCACCCTTCCATCTCGAAACCATGCTGAATCACACACGAACTTTGCCGCAGGCCGACATTCTGCATTGCGGTTGGCGCCGTCTGAAAAATGGTGCTCCCTGGTGGCAGTCTCACCCCGCAGTAAAAATGGACAATCCGTTTGCCGAAACAGCGCGCTATTGCCCCTTCGCGATCCACGCCGCCTTGCTTCGCCGGTCCCGGCTTGCAGAAGTCGGCGGCTTCGATCCAGAGATGAAAATGTGCGAGGATTGGGACCTGTGGCAGCGTCTCGCTCGAGCTGGCGCCGAATTCGCGCCGGTCGAAGGCCTGATGGCTGACGTTAGCGTAGCGGCCGGTTCGCTGTCGTCAAACAGGGTTAAGCATCTCGATTTTGGTCTTCAGGTGATCCGGCGCGGCCACAATTCCGATCCGCGCATTGCCTATCCGGTGCCGGCGCTCGCCCAGGGAATAACAAAAGCTGCTTTGGGAATGGCGTGCTGGTATCTCGCGATCTGGCTTGTCGGCGCCTCAATAGGTCAGGGCGACAATCCTGTCGAACTGCTTGACCGGGTGGCAGAGCCTATCCCACCTGACGCCGATGTCTACGCGTTCTGCGCAATAATGATAGACGGGATTGTGGTCGGCGCCTTCCCCGACGAGCCGATCTGGCCCGGACTCTGGTCGAAGATCCAGGACAAGCTTCCGGCCCTAGAGGCTTGGCTTGATCGGCATGCTCCCCAAGAAGCTTTTGGTTCCCTGTTGGTTCGTTCACTGGAGCGAAAGGTCGCTGACCAGCTGCCGACCAACGTGCCCACCACGATCGGGAGAACAAGGATACAGCCAATTGATTTGGATCAACCTATCGTCGACCTTATCTTGCCCGACATTGAGCGGTTGCGCTGTTGCATCTGGCGAGGTTCGACGCTGCTGGGGCAACTGGAGTTTGTTGTCTTCGGAGCAATCGAAGCGGATGCTATACGAAATCGACTTAGGAGGGAGTTCGGCCCGGAGTTCGACGATCTGAACCACCCAGCAGCAGCTTTGTTGGCAGAAGATGGCTTCGTCAATCTTTCTGATCAGGATGACGGGCGCGCCGCCGCCAGCATGGCAGCGCCAAGCTACAGCGGAGTAGCTCAACAGGTGCTGAAGCTCATGGCGAAAGTATCATATTGGGCCGAAGCAAAGACAGTAACGGGTTGGTGGAGCAAGAAAGAGCCGACACCAACACGTGTCGACTCGATATCAGGCATGGCGCACGCCGGGCGCGCCGAATTCGATCGAATCGTTGAAGAGGAAAGCCAGCGGGCGGTTGCAGCCTCAACGCAGATGTCCATGGAGATGCCGTCGAAAAAAACCGGCCCAGTGGGCGATGAGGTGCCGAGATACGATACGGAGGCGTACTGGGAGGAGCTGTTTTCCCAGGTAGACCCTTGGGACTACCGAAACAACTATGAGACTGTGAAATATCTTCAAACACTCTCGTTGTTGGACGATCGGCGCTTTTCAAACGGCCTTGAGCTGGCCTGCGCGGAAGGAACCTTTACACGGATGTTGGCCCCCCGCGTCGACAACCTGCTGGCGACCGACATTTCGGCGTCGGCAGTCGCTCGAGCGGCCTCGCTTCAGGACCATGGTTACGCGGTAGCCTATCGGCAGTTGGATCTTTTGAGCGACGCGCTAGAAGGGCCTTACGATCTCATCGTCTGCAGTGAAGTTCTGTACTATTTCGAGAACAGAGAAAAACTCCAGCAGATAGTCGATAAGATTGCGGGCAGTCTTCGCACGGGTGGTTGGTTCGTTACTGCCCACGCCAACCTCCTGATTGATATGCCGCATGAGACAGGATTTGGGTGGCCGCATGAATTCGGTGCGGTCGGCATAGGTGAGATGTTTGACCAGCATCCGGATTTAACTCTCTCGGTCGAAGCCAAGAGTCCGCTCTATAGAATCCAAAGGTTCGAGAAGGTGGAGCACGGGGGCTTCCTTGAGCCCACACGCGTGGAAGTAAACACGGCGCAGCCCTTGCCTCTTCAGGTCGCCAGCCAAGTACGCTGGAGAGGGGGGCAAGTTGTGGAAGCGGCCGCCGACTGGAACGATGTCCCGATCTTGATGTATCATCAGGTTTCGGACGACGGTGCTGAACAGCTTGCTCGATACCGCCAGTCTCCGGAGGCTTTCGAAACTCAACTGGCCTTCCTGCGCGACGCCGGATGGCGCGGGATGACTTTGGATCGGCTGCTTGCTTGTTTCGATGAAGGTGCCAAACCGCCCGAAAAGACATTAGTTCTGACCTTTGACGACGCTACACGCGATTTCATGACGCATGCCCTCCCACTGCTCCATCGATACGGCTTCCCATCCTCACTCTTTGTCCCAACCGATCGGGTCGGCGGCTCGGCAATATGGGATTCGGCCTATGGATCGCCAACTCCACTGCTAACTTGGGAGGAACTTGCGGCAGTCGCGAACAGCGACGTGACGCTGGGCGCCCACGGTGTCCGGCACGTGCGTTTATCTGCCTTGGCACCGGAGAGCCTATTGCGAGAGCTTGCTGGCTCCAAAGCAATGCTTGAAAAACGTCTAGGTCGAGAAGTGCTGGCGGTCGCTTATCCGTACGGCGACTTCGACCCCGCTATCCGGGACATAGCCGAACAATGTGGTTACCGGATCGGGTTAAGCTGCGTCGGTGGCACGGTGCGGGCGGATGCCGATAAGCTCGCATTGAAAAGACAGGAGGTCTTTCGCGGGATCACCCAGTCAGAGTTTGCAAATCTGCTATTTGGCTGAGACAAGAATGGGGGGGGCCACCGTCCAACCCGCATCGTACTTTGTTCCTAGAGCAAAGCGATGATTGGGATTTGGAGAGAAATAAGGTTCCTGCTTCAGCCATGACCGGGCCTTTTTCTTGAGGCTCTTCATTGCCTTTGATCTCGCGTCGACCACAAGCATCTTGGCGGCAATTGGCTTATCATGTCGCGACATGGTAGCCACAAGTCCGATGAGCGCGCGGTATCGGCCTTGTTCAACCGCCCTCTGGGCGAGCCACCGGCCGCAGCCGCGTAGGCCGGCCCGGATTGCAAAGCCCCTTTCCGGGTGTCTTTTTAGCATTTCATCCGCGACCAGAATCCAGGACCGAAGCATTCGCGTGAGGTTCGCTGACATGTTGTCGGGGGTTTGGCGATAGCCGACAAGATGATCCGGCACCACTACAAAATGCGAGAGTTCAGCGGCAAGGCAGTAGAAGAGATAATCTTCACATCCCTGCGCCTCGCGCTGTTGGAGTGAGGAGTCAAATCCTCCCGTCGCGTCGAGGACATTCCGCCGTACGAGTGGCGAGCTTCCATTTCCGATGAAGTTTTTGGCAAGTACTTCGTCGAGCACATCTCCCTCGACAGAAATCTCATTGCTGCGGTAAATGACGTAATTCTTGTGGTCGATCATCGCATACCAAGTGTAGACTAGCCCCACTTGTGGGCCGCCTGTCTCCAATGCCACCAATTGTCGCTCAATTTTATCAGGTGACCAAAGGTCATCAGCATCTAGGAATGCCACTAGGTCGGCAGGGGTAGAGCGCCAACCCGCATTTCGAGCAGCAGCGACGCCGGAATTTCTTTGTTTCAATACTCGCACGCGCGGATCAATTTTAACGATTTCTTGCGCAACAGCCAGGGTATCGTCCTTAGAACCGTCGTCCACCACGACGATATCGAGCGCATGATGCGTTTGATTGCGAACGCTGCTGATTGTTTCAGCCAGAGTTCGTTCCGCGTTGTAGGCCGGGATTACAACAGCAACAGTTACTTCACTTCTTGCCGATTTCTTCAAGCTCTCAACTCCGAAGTCCACACGATCGCGAGGAAGTTACACCAAGATGGACGTTTGAGTTTCAATAAATGGAGCAATGGTTATTCGACAAAGATATTTCTAGCCAGCAGCTGTTCGTAGTCGATAGATTGCCGGTGCAAAAGTGACGCGCGCCGCCAAAAAGACGGTTACCATCTACCTGTGAGGAAGCTGATCCGTATCCATCGGTGCACAGCTGTGATTGCCAGCTTTCTTGCCGGGTGCGCCCAGCGATCGCTGCAGCAGCCCGAAACCCGGCCGCCCCTCCTCGTCGAGCACAACTGCCCCGCCATCGATGATCATCAACGCCGGCCCCATGCCGATGCAAAACGCCCGGTCCAATGTCCATTCTGCAACCTGAATGACTTCGCCCGGTCGAACCTCTATCCGTACGGTCGCACTGCTGGCCCGATCCTCGCGACCTTCGTGCCGAAAACAACCCCCGTAAAATGGGTGCCATCGATAATGAAACTCTACCGGCTTTTGTCGTCTGCTGCGCCCGCGCGTCGGCACATCTTTATGCATTTTCAAAATTTGCCGCTTGAAAGACTAGTCCAGCGCTGCGACCTCGCTCAGACACATTTATCATCATAGCCCAATGCTCGCCTCCGGCATCCTCACCAGATTGATCTTTACAAAAGCCAACAGAGCCTCACGCAGGGCGTTATCGAAAGTCTGGCCAGCGAGGGAACAAAAGCAAAAGAATCTCAGGAAATTCGACGAGATAGACCCGCTTCTCCCGTTGGTTGGCGGTTGGTCTCGCTTTAGAACGGAGGCATTGCTCAGCCGCTTGTCTGAGATCGATCGGTCTGGCGAATGCTCTGCGGCGATTTCGCAGGAGGCCTGACGACTATCTCCACTATTTTGTACTACAAAATTTTATATTAAAACAGAATAGTAATTGCTAAAAAATGGAGTAATCTACATAAAAAAGAATTACCCCAATAATGAACTTCGACAATGTCGATTTTAACTGCAATCATACGTACGCACTGTGCAAGCATTCCTACTGGAGGACCCGCCAACCACCCCGGCGGGTCCTCAACTTTGCTTCCCGGCTGGTTGCCATAATGCGGTCGCCGTTCTCGCTGCATCAGCATAATTAGATCTTGCTTGGATAGTGGTATCATGCTGTTGAGATCGGCTTGATCAGAAAATCCCCCATCATCGGCAAGTGAAGGTCAAAGCTCGGGTTCTTTTTTGTCAATATTTCGACCGGCGCTTCAATTCATCTCGGGGGTGTTTTCGGATCCGCAATGAATTGCAGAGACAGAAAGATTGTCATAAAGCCGAGATTATCATCCGGCAAAACATCATAAGTATCGATGCCACACGGAAGCATAATACCTCTTATGACTATCGGGATGAAACTCCTTAGTCATCTTATAATTGATTTTTAAATACAACCATTATCTGTAATTAATAATTTTACCTTTTGATAAAATTTTACTTTCTAAAGTCAGTTACAGATACAAACTTATTGTGCCTAAAGTTTCAAAAGCATCGACATTACCTTCGACGCCGGAACAGAAGATCTACCGACAGCCACTTCCCGCCCCGGGGCTCTCAACGACCCGGCAACTGCCTTCATCATTGGTGAGGTTGTCCCAGCCGATAGCCCAACAATCTCGGGATGATTGCGCGGGAAAAAGCTGCCGATGCAATTCAAGACTGCCGAACAAAAAGGTAATATATTGATAAATAAAGATATTTTCCAACTCCACGCGACCTGTACCGATCGATTCAGCCAACAGCATTCGGTCTGTCATTTCAAAGGTCGGCATATAAGCCTGCACTCGCCAATGGAAATATGACCCACAACCCGCGGCGCAGGACATACCTATCCCCTTTGGCGAGCCTCCCGATACGAAACAACCGATACGCTTGGGCGAAGTTGGTCAGTCCTGATTCAACACGCCAATAGCCTGTTTCACACCCCGACCTGTGTCGAAATGGTCGCACCTCGCCAACGAATTAACCCTTCATAAAGCATTTGCTTGCTCAACTTATAATTTGTGTCATGGTCACTGTAAGTAGTGAGGGAGCCGACCTGATGAGTGATATAGCATCGCAGATTCCGGAATTTGGTTACGATGAGCGCGTGATGATCTGCCGGAAGCAGATCGAGAAGGCGGTCTATCAGTTCATTGCAAATACGAAGGTCGAGGGATGCGATCCGGCGGAAGTCGCAATGGCCATCGCAGACATCGCCGACGACTACATTCTGCTGCTGGCACAGAAGCGCAACCTGACCCATTAAGATGAAGGGTCGGTCGTCGAAAGGCTGGTCGTGCAGAAGACATTGAGTGCGAAATCGCGCCGCCTCCCTGCCCGGAGGCAACGTCAGTGAAGCCGCTTGCCCCTCGCTCGAAACCATCCGTGAGATGGAAGTCGAACAGCTTCTGAATAAAGCGCCAGCGGCCGGAAACGAGCCGGGCTTCCCTAACCTACAATTGACACGAAACGCCGAACCATAGGCCCTTACCGGGCGTCCGTTTCAGCGCGTTGCCTCACGGCGATTGAAATAAACGGCTCCGTTCGATTGACGACTGCTTGGCTGCGCGCAACCACACGCATAACCCCGAAAATCGAAGCTGATTTTCGGGGTTATCGCGGGTTTGAAGTGGTGGAGCGTTCTCGGCGTGTCCGATCGGACGCGCCGTACTAATGACTTCTCACACTCACTTGCGGAACTGGAGAGCTCAATTCAGCCAGTTCCCTGGTCAACCCCTCCCCCACCTCCTGCTTCACGGCCTCAAGCGCAAGGTCGAGGCAATTCGTCGCGAACGGCAGTTTGACATCCTGAGCGACCTGTCGCGCATAGGCGATCATTCGCGCCAACGCGACGAGCTCTTCCAGACCGTCTTCCGCCCCTTGGTCTGCATCTATCTTGAAAACCGATGTCACGCCCATGCCCCATTTCTCCAATGAATTGAAGAAATGATACGCGTGTGGAGGTGATCCAGCCCGTGAAAAAAGCGTGACACAACCCTCGGTGACTATTGCCGGCTTCGGTTCACAATGCAGGGCGCGTCAGGAATGAGGTTTCGTGCAGTTTCCAGGGCAGATCGGCACTCGAGCGAATGTCACGGGCGTCCTGCACGGCTTTCAGCAACGCCAAGGCATCGATGCGTTTTTGATCGATGGCATTCGACAGTAGTACCGCGAGCAGATCCGTACGATCGCGCTCGGCCAGCCCTCCACATTGCTCGACGATCGATCGCCATGACCGCTTCTTGAAGAAGATCGCGCTTGCGGCATCTTCGAGCTCCTGGCGCACCCCACTTGGCAGCAGCCCGCGATCCACCATCACATCGAGCGTTGCGCTGACATTGACGAGCGGTACCGTCAGCGCTTTGCTGCCCAGCGCGCTCGGCGCGTGCGTGAGTGCGACGGCGGCATCGTCGACCAGCCGGCCGGTGCGATAATCTTCGAAAATGCGGCCGATCCCGATCATGCCGAACGGATGGCATTCCGCAGCGCGCAACGCGCCCATGCTTGCCGCCCCGAAAACCGCGACGCCCAGCGAAAGAGCATAGAGAATTTCCTTGTGCCAGACCGGTGCGGCATATTCGAAGCCGCCGTCAATCAGGCCGATGACATTGGCGCCCTGTTCCACAGCAGCCAGGACATCGCCTTGCGTGGCAGGCGGCAGGATGCGTATCCCCTCGCCGGCAAGCGACGCCGCATCGGGAAGACTGGGACCTGCGAAAATGATCTTCAAAACCCTATTGCCCTGGCAAGCGCCCTCGTTCCAAACCGCCGGGCGCGCTCCCCCTCCGGATTTTCGAGCTCGGGGATGACAATCTTGACGACGCTGAAGGGAAGCGTGTCCTCGCTGAGGCGCACGGCGATCACCGAAGCGATCCGCCTGTTTCTGAGCGCATCGAGCACATGCTGCAGCAAGTGCGCCAGATTTTGTTGCCGAAGTCCTGCCGCCCCGGCATTGCCGATGGCGGCAGCGGGCGGTGCGGCAACCGCATCGAAGGCCCGCCGCATCAGCGGCGGCAACGATCGTGAGAAAGTTGCGGGAGAAATATCGTCCCTGGCTCCACTGATATAGGTCAGCCGGGATTGCACGGCTTCCGTCACCGCCCGAATGGCCGCGCGCACGGGAGACGGATGAGCGCCGGTTCCGCCGGTTACCTCGACGAGGCGAATATCCCGGTGGCCCAGAATCGGATCTCCAGGGCCCAGCATGGCGGTGAAACAGGGGATCGCGATGTCGCTGGTGATATCGAAGAGCCTGAGCGCCAATCCCGATGTTTCGATCTTGTCGATCAGCCCGTCCAGGGCGCCGTCCTTAAAGCCGCGGGGATCGACGCAGCCGGCATAACGATCCGGTTCCGCGCCCACCTGCCACAGCACATGGGCGTCACGTTCGATACGCTCCAGGACGCCGTGGAAGATCGCTTCCTCGACATTGTTTCCCGATGCCAGGCCGTCCGACGACATCCAGTATCGCGCGTCACGTGTGCGGTCGAGCACCACCGCTTCAAAGGGGATATAGACCTCGCCGCCGGTGAGGATATCGACGCCGGCAACCCATTCCGTCTCCTCGTCCGGTCCGAGATCGGGTTTATGAAGAGCGGTGAGGCAGTTCAGCGTGTCGGTCTTGTGCCCCATTTCCTGCAGACGGGAAGAGGTGCCGCGGACAAGGTCGACGGAGGGTTCGCCGGCAACCGCCCGTTCGAGGGCTTCCATGACGGTGGAGACCTTGGCATCGAGATCGGTCAGGCCCTTTCCTTGGGCAATCACGATCGAGCGGGAATTCGGGGCGTATGCGCACCAGACGGGGATTCCGATGTCGTCCAGTCCCGTATGTCGCGCAACCCTGGTAATGCCGAACCCGGCCAAAAGAGGTTCGACGCGGGAAAGAGTTTCCCGCGGCGACATAACCCTGTCGGAATATAGGAACTGGTTTGTCAGAATGCCGGCTCAGCCGTCGACGTGACCGGAAAGGGCAACCTGCGCCGACGAAACCGCAACGGCGAGGTCGACGCCCTTGACGAAAGTGCCGCCGGCCTTGCGCAGGCCGTTTGCAGTCGCCAATTCCCCCGTCGGATTGAGAGGCTTGACCGTACCCGCGTCGAGATCGGCAAGCCAGAGACCCGCCTCACCAGGTATTCCTATAATAACAGCTTTTGCCATGTAACGCCCCTCAGCTATTGTTAAAAACCGGCCTTCAGCAGGCCCTCCCGATAAAGCTCTTTTTGCCAATCTTCCTTGAAGGGAACGATGGTGAGCCACTTCTCGACGTCGAAGACCGGGTTGATGCTTTCGGCTCGTTGCCGATGGAACAGCGCCCGTTTTCGATCGCCGATCATTGCGCAACTGGCCGCGGCGATGCGATGGGCCGGCGCCTTGTCTTTCATCGCCTCGACATAGGCGATGGCCTCCTCGTACTGTTCCAGGAAGAAGCTCGCTCCCGCAGCGCACCAGAGGTAGGCGTCAGGCGCGATCGGATTGAGCGAAATCGCTCTTCTGATCTTGGCGAGCGCGTCGCCAGGGCGGGATGCATGCACGAGCGTGTCGGCATGGCTGTAGATGACATCGGCAAAATGCGGGCTGAGTTGTTCCGCCAGATCAAGTGCGGCGACACTGGCATCGACATCGCCGAGATAGAGTTTGGTGACGCCAAGCTCGCGATGGCCCGCCGCCGAGGCCGGATCCCGCTCGATGGCCCGAAGCGCGTTCTGCTCCGCCAGATGCAGCAGCTCATTGTTACCCTGCGCCGTCACGAGCCACTCGCTGGTGAAGGTTCTCGCCAGCCCGGTAAATGACGGAGAGAAATCCGCCTTGTGCGACAGCGACTGCTTGAAAGCTTTTCGTGCCCGGCGGATATGCGGCAATGTCAATTTGCTCATCAGGCTCGAGCCGACCAGATAGGCGTGATAGGCCTCAGGATTGGCTTCGAAGCGTAAGCGCTCTTCCTCGTTTTCAGCCAGCTCGCGGGCCACCGACATGGTCAACTGCTGCGCAATCAGCCGTCTCTGACGCGGCAATATATCGGGCGTCATCGTAAAGCGATTGGCCCAGATGATCTCGTCCGTGGGAAAATAAACCAGCTGGGCGAACAATCCCTCTTCGGAAAGCCGTGTATCCAGAAGATAGGCGATCGAGTGACGGGCGACCACAGCAGCCTTCTCGGAATCGCGGCGGATCTGGCCGGCCGTATGGGGCGCTACGATGGAAATGTTTCTGAGCGCGCAGAGTTCGATCGTGACGTCTTCGATCAGGGCATTGGCAAGCGCAAGCCCGGCATCGGCATGTTTCGATGTCGGGGGAAGCAGCACCAGTCGAGGCAGGATCAGCGGCGCTGGCGACATGCGTTCGATGTCGGCAGTTGCCTCACCGCCGGCCTCGGAACGCTTCACCTGTACCCTGGCATGGCCGTCATCGTTCGGCAATCTTTCGCTGAGGGACGAACCGCCGGATAGCCGGTGCAGTAAGGCTCTGACCTGCTCGTCATTCGGATCCCGTTCGAGGATCTGCAGAGCGGCGCCGGAAATGGAGCGCGTAGCGCCGGGCTTTTGCGCATCCGGCAACGCGTCCAGCAGTGCCTGCCGCAACTGCAGCGCCTGAGCGTCCCGTTGGGCCCTGATCCAGGCGTCTATCAGCTTTGTCGCTGGTTTGATATTTCCGATGAACCCGCGCTGGGTTAATTCGGCGATTGCGTTCAGCCGCTGCAGCGGCGAACCGCCGGCGCGAAAAATATCCAGATCGCTGGAAACTGCCTGCGTGTTGAGACGAACCGTGGTGGCGGTGAAATCGAAGGGCAATTCGGCGCGCCCGCCGTCTGTCTCGCGGATGCGGGAAAGCAGTTTGCGCAGATTGAGCCGCGCCAGCTCTGGTTCGACATCATTCCACAGAAACTGGGCCAATTCGTACCGGCTGAGCTCATGGCTCGCGCCGGCATAGAGATGGGCCATCATCAACAGGCCCTTGATCGGATAGCGAACCTGGTCGCCATTCGTCTCGATCAACCGCAGATCGCCAAATGTCTGCAGATGAAGCACGATCCATCCTCAGCTGTTCACAACCGAATCTTGCAACTCATTGCCGCTGTCAGACAATCCCGTGACTGCCAGGCTTTTGGCCAACGCCACCAGCTTTTGCCTGATATTCGGGTCTTCGATGGCGATGAATGCCTTGTTGAGCGCCAACCCCTCCTTCGAGGACAAAAAGCTGTTCAATTCATTCGTCGCGCCGTCGATCGGTCCGGCGCCGCCGTTCTCGAAGAAAAAGCCGATGGGCACGCGAAGAATCTCGGATATGCGCTGAAGACGGCTGGCGCCTATTCTATTCGTTCCCTTTTCGTATTTCTGGATCTGCTGGAAGGTAATGCCCAGAAGTTCGGCCAAGCCGTTCTGGGTCATCCCGAGCGTCTTTCGCCGAACGCGCACGCGGTTGCCAACATAAACGTCAATCGAATTCGGCGATTTAGCCTTCATGTGAATAAGTCTCCCGCTTTATCAGCACGCCCGGCTGTATAATGGAGAGTTTAAGCAAGAATGCAACTAAAAGTAAATATTTCGTAAGGAATTTTTTCAGCAGCACACACAGTAAAAACAACCTGTGGATTATCGTAGCCAGCACCATCTGGCGCGGATGCGCATCGTGCTCTATCGCACCCGTCGCAGCGCACGAATGCCCTCCGAAATCAGTGTCGCTCCGACGCCATCTCTAAGAGGCTTTCGCGCAACGGCAATCATCGACTTGGCGAAAACGGGAATCCTTCCGACATATTCAAAATGAACATTGTCGAAGCCGGCATCCAGCAGCAGCGTGCTCAGCGTGTCTTTTGACCAAAACTTGATATGCCCATGATCCTTCAACGGCATGAAATGATCGTCCATTTTCCCCATCGCAGCCAGGGCCAGGTTCTTCAGATAACCGTGATAAGGCGTCGACATCACGGCGATGCCGCCCGGCTTGACGAGATCGTACATCGTCGAGGTGAAAGCCTTCGGATCGTAGACATGTTCGACGACTTCCAGGCTGATGACAGCATTGAAGGTGCCGTATTCCCTGGAAAGGTCGTCATAGGCCGAGCCGACATTCAACGGCAATTCGGGATAATTGACATTGGCCTTGGCGATGCCATCGCTGGAAGGATCGACGCCGACGACATAATATCCTTTTCCCGCAAGAGCCGCCGCCGCCCCGCCGGTACCGCATCCCAAATCAAAGACGTCGTTCTCGAGAGAACCGTCGAAATGGCTCTCCAGCACGTCGACCACCGCGGGCAAGATATAGGCGTGCGCGGTTGTTGGTTTGGCGTGAACATAGGTGGTTGCGTCTAGCTCGACGGACATGTTCCTCCCCTCGGCGATTGCGCGGCAACCCTATCGAAGAATACGTCGAAAATTTGATTGAAATCCGCCAAATCACAAGGATAGTCAGAATATAATCTATAGTTTTATAGTGCAAAATAAAACTTTTGCGTTAATGTTATTTATAAACATGATACATAATAATATAGTTTGGCATTTTACCTAATAATACCAAGGAATACCCTAGAAAATTCAACGGAATCCATAATGAGAGCGAACAAAATCTATGCAAAAGCGGACGATTCATAGGCTGAATGGCAAGATCATCCGCTATCTGCCATTGCGATTTCCCGCAGTTACATTGGAGATTGCCGATTGAAATGGTGTTACGGCGGCGGCGCCGAGATCTGTAGCCCCTGCCTGATGGCGAGGCACAAAGGTGCCCAATTGCCGACAAGAAGCCAAAGATATTTAACGGATAAATGTATACTGCTGGATTTAGACAGCCCGATCGAAACCCTTCTCGCGCCGGAGAAGACAAGCTTGCCCGATAATTCGTCGTCCGCATATGCGAAACAGCCTGTGGGAAAACCGCGGATTCCCGTGGTCTTCTGGTTGCTGCTGACGATTTCCCTCTCGCTGATCATGGGAACGGTGCTGCTTTCCAACAACATGAAACACTTAAAGACGGTCAGCCATTATTTTGGCTTCGATCTCTTCCCCCAGGAGGTCACACCGCCTCCCCCCAAAGCCCTTCCCCGCCCGACACCACCGGCCACCTTCACGCTTCCATTGCATGTCATCGAACCGCCCGTGGTAGAGACCGCGTCGACTTTCCTGCGGACATGGCGGATATCCGGCGCCGCAATGTGTGCGGCGTTGCGCAATGCCGGCATCGAAACCAGCGATTGGGCGGCGGCGAGCTTCAACGCCGATACGTTCGAATGCTTTTTCGAGCGGAGCGGCAAGCGCGAGAAGGATCAGCTCTCGAGCTCTATCTTCGTCATCGTTCGCGGCGACGCCGCCGGCACGATCAACAATATGCGCGTGAAAATCATCAATCCCGAGACCGATGAAAATGGCCAGCTCGATCCCGGCATTCTGCGAATTTTCGAAATCATGCTGCGCCAGCCGCAATGGCTCGATTTTCACGAAACCCTGAACGCGATCACGAATCTGAAGGACATCAAGGAAGACGGCTTCGGAGCCGGTATCAGCTTCAGCCGCGAGGTTCTCAATCCCGGGAATTACAACTTCACGCTCTCGCTGGATGCAACTTCAGGACCTCAGAAAAGAACCAGAAATTATTTTTCCGGCAGAAGATGGCTGCCGTTGCCGGATCCCGCAGTCGAGACCGACAGCCCACAACCGGAATCAGTCTCCAAGCCTCCCCATACCCAGGCTCCGGCTGAAAGTCAGGAACATCGGCATTAGGTTCTTCGGCTTCATGCCACGCGTCGGCTGATCACGCCATGTGACTGGCATCGTCGTGATGTCTGGCCATTATCTTGTAGAGCTCTTTCAAACTGTCCGCACTCGGCCGTTCGGTACAGTCCCCACCCGCCAGACGCCAGACACGCTCGACATTGAGGTCCTGCGTGACTTGCGCAAGGTCTTCGTTCAGCGAGCGAATGACGACCTCCGATCGGCGCAACCGCCACGACATTCTGACCAGCGCTGCGAACGGGAAAAAAATGATGCCGATAATGCCGAGAACAAGGACTGCGAACTGCCAGTCATCGAGAACAGACAGACCGTTTCGAACGGCCGCCATAAAAAAAACGGCATTTTGAAATGCCATGTGAAAATAGCTCATCAGATAGCTGGACCAATCTTCCATCACGAGCGCCCTCCCCGAGCGGTTTATATCTTGGAATATGCTGAAAAGTCTAGCAGACGCGAACAATATCCCCTGCCGGGAAAGTATATTTGAGGTTGTATTACTCTGCTGAATTGAACGCGAGGCCCCGTGATGGATCGGTGCCGACGAGCCCGGCCTTTCAAATTCCACCGCGGACATGAAAAAAGCTAACAGTGAGAGATAGAATGAATAGAAGACGTTTCCTCGCCTCGGTTCCGCTCGCCCTGTTGTATGTCCGTGCGGGCCAGGCCCTCGCACAGGTGCCTGCCTCCGCAGGGCTGCGCGTCCTTGCCGACAGGAAGTCGTTCCGATTCGGATCGGCAATCGACCTGCAAAACATCAACGATCCAACCGCTGCCGAGATCTACATCGACAACGTCAATTCAATAACGCCGCGAAACGAGTTGAAGTGGAATTCGACGGAAAAGAGACCGGGTGTTTTCAGCTTCGGCAGCGCCGACCGCATGGTTGCATTTGCGCGCAAAAACAACATGAGGGTTTATGGCCATACGCTGATCTGGTATCGCGTCCCGGGCTGGGTGTCTGACATCAACGACGCAAAGACCATTCAGGCGGCCATGAACCGTCATATAAAACAGGTTGTCACTCGCTATAAGAACTCAATCGATGCATGGGATGTGGTAAACGAACCGTTGGAGTATGATGCACCGGATCTGCGGGATTGTGTTTTCCGACGCCTTCTTGGCGACGATTATATCCGTATGAGTTTCGACATGGCGCACCAGGCCAATCCCGGCGCGACGCTGGTGCTCAACGAAACGCATCTGGAGAAAAAATCCGACGTGTTCGAACAGAAGCGCGCGCGTATCCTGAAAATCGTCGAGGATCTCGTCGCCAAAAAAACGCCGATCAATGCGGTGGGTCTGCAGGCGCATTTCCGCCCCGGACTCGACCGGATCGATCCGGAAGGAATGGGGCGCTTCTGCGCGGCGCTGAAGGACATGGGTGTCGGCGTTTTCATCACCGAACTGGACGCGTCCTGCCACTTCCTGAACCGCGACAAAGCCTTCACGCCGGCATCCTACGCCGATATTTTCAGTGACGTGATCACCGTGGCGGCCGAACATGGCGACTTGAAAGGCGTGACAGTATGGGGCATGTCGGAAAAATACGGCGAGCGCGATGAGAAAGCGGCCGATCCCGCTGCGGCTTGCACGAAGCGCGTTAATCTTTACGACGAAAATAATGCGCCAAGAAGTGCGATCGACGGTATCCGCCGGGCAATAGAGGCGATGTGATGCACAAGACAACGGAGACGCAAACAGATTCATGAAAAAAGCCGTTATTTATGTGGAAAAATTTTTGCCTGCCAGCCAGGCATTTGTTCTCAACCAGGCGGTAGCGTTTCGTTCTTTCGAAGCTGAAATTCTTGCCGGCTCGCGAATTTCTTCGGCGCATACAAAAAAATCCACTGTTCCGGTTCATGACATCCGTCGGTCTCCCATTGCGCGGGCCGGTGAACTGCTACTGAAAATCCCGCAGATCGGCCTTCCCTTCCTCTTTCCTGCGATCGGCAAAGCCGATCTCGTTCACGCCCATTTTGGCAAGAACGGGTATGTCATCGGCCCGTTGGCCCGGGCCGCCGGCAAGCCGCTGATCACGACCTTCCACGGCTTCGACGCCACCTATCGCGGCGACCCGAAAAAGCCGGGCGGCTTCAATCAGGTGCGCTTCTTCGCCAAGGGCCGGAACGAGATGGCCGGCTGGAACAGTTGGAACATCGCCGTTTCCGATTTCATCCGAGATCGGCTGCTGGCACTCGGCTTTCCGGCCGAACGCGTCTATCGCCATCATATCGGCATCGATCTCGATCTCTTCAAAATGGAGCCTCGTCCACGAAAAAAAGGGCGCGTGGTTTCAATTGCCCGCTTCGTCGACTATAAGGGCCATCGTTTCATGATCGATGCGCTTTCACGTGTGGCCGCCGCCGGCACTCCGGTCGAATTCGTCATGGTCGGCCAGGGTCCCTTGAAGGAGGAAATCGAAGCACTGGCGCGTCGTTCCTTGCCAAGCGTCACGATCCATGAAAATCTGTCGCAGACTGAGATAAGAGATCTGCTCGCCAGTGCGGAGCTTTATCTCCATGGAAGCGTGACCCTCGACAATGGTCACGCCGAAGCTTTCGGCCTCGCAAATCTCGAGGCGGAAGCCGTCGGTACTCCGGTCGTCGCATTTCGCTCGGGAGGCGTCGGCGAAGCGATCGAAGAGGGGAAAACTGGTTATCTCGTGGAGGAGCGGGATGTCGCAGGAATGGCGGAGGCGGTCGGAAGACTGCTCAACGACCAGGCTCTGTGGACAGCCTTTAGCGCGCGGGCACCGCTTCTGGTGGCCGAACGCTTCGACTTACGTCGTCAGACGGGGACGCTCGAGGACTATTACAGTTCCGTGCTAGACGAATTTTCCAGCCGGGGTCGGACTTGATGGTGCAGACAGGAAAAAAGCCGAAGTGGGGACTGAATGTATTTCGGCCACTGCGGAACGGATTTGTGAAGGCCAAGTGGCTCTACTATACGAAATTCTGGGGAATGGACATCGATCCGACGGCCAGCTTTTCCTTGAGCGTGCGTTTCGACAAGACCAACCCGAAGGGATTGCATATCGGCGCGGAAACTTACGTCGCCTTTGAGGCGGCGATTCTGACCCACGATCTCACGCGCGGGCTCTATCTTCACACGAGGATCGGCAAGCGCTGCTTTATCGGCGCCCGCAGCATCATTCTGCCCGGCGTCGAGATCGGCGACGAATGCGTCATCGGCTCGGGCTCGGTGGTGACCAAGAGCGTGCCGCCGCGCTCGCTCGTCGCGGGCAATCCGGCAAAGATAATCCGCAGCGACATCAAGATCATTTCGCGTTACGGACGCATGGCACGCGAAGACGAGACGGTCTCGCAGATCGTGACGCACTTGCCGACTGGAGAAGCGCGATGAAGATGTTTGCCTACCGGGGGAAACACGAGAATTTTGGCGACGAACTGAACCATTGGCTCTGGGAGCGTCTGCTGCCCGGCTTCTTCGATGACGACGAAGGTCAACTCTTTCTCGGCATCGGCTCGATCCTCTACGACAATTTCGACCCGAACATGCAAAAGATTGTCTTTGGCTCGGGTTATGGCGGCTACACCAACCCGCCGAAAGTCGATCGCAACTGGACGTTTTATTTCGTGCGTGGAAAGAAGACAGCCGAAATCCTCGGCATCGATCCGAGCTACGCCATCGGCGATTCGGGCATTCTCACGCGCAGCTGCTGGGATGCGAAAAGCATCGAGAAGCGTTATCCGGTCTCCTTCATGCCGCATTACGAAAGCGCCATGTACGGCAGCTGGGATAAGGCCTGCGAACTCGCAGGCATACACTATATCGATCCGCGCTGGCCGGTGGAAAAGGTTCTGACCGAAATCAGCGCATCGCATAAAGTGGTGTCCGAGGCGATGCATGGCTGCATCATCTCAGACGCGCTGCGCGTTCCCTGGCGGGCTATCCGGCCGATCGCGCCGGGGAATCGAGCCAAATGGTACGATTGGGCAAGTGCGCTTGATCTCGAGATCGACTTCGACGCGATTGGCCCGTCAAACCTCGTCGAAGCAGGAGCGTCACTGGTACGGAAAAACACCTACCTTTTGAAGAACATAACGTTCCGCCACCGCCGCATCCGTCAGCTCACTGGCAATTATGTCTTCGGGTCGACGGTCAAGACGCTGCAGCGGGTGGCGGAGAAACCAGGACAGCTGAGTTCCGACGAGTCCATGATAAATGCGCACAACAGAATGCTGCTGGAGCTGGATCGGCTGAAGCAGGATTTTTCCAAGAAAACGGCAAGCGTCCTGTGATGATGCAAACCGGATTCATGACGAGGCGATAAGGCATGATCCTTTCAAACTCCACCAACACTCCCGCCTCCCGCAAGGGGGGCAAGCACTTTGGATGGGCGCTCGGCCCGCTTAGACGGTCAGTATCCTTGACGTGCGGAGCCGTTCGACCATGAGCAGTGTTACCGATCGACTGATTCAAGGCAGCATGTGGCTGAGCCTATCCCGCGCCATCGTCAACGGGCTCTCGGCGCTCAGCACCTTCGTTCTCGCCTGGTACCTCGCACCGGCCGACTTCGGTCTCGTTGCCATTGCAACGACGATCCAGGTCATCTTGAGCTCCGTCACCGAACTCTCACTCAACCAGGCGCTCATTCGTCACGAGGCGCCGAGCGAGGTTCATTTCAGTGCGGTTTGGACGTTGAGCGTCACAAGAAGTGCGATCTTGGCGTTGCTGTTTGCCGCCAGTGCCTATCCAATAGCCGAATTTTATAACGAGCCCCGGCTGACAAGCGTCATGCTTGCTTTGAGTTTCAGCTTGCTCCTGAGTGGTCTCGCCAATCCGCGTCGCGTCATGCTCCAGCGTGATCTGATCTTCTGGCAAGAATTCGTTCTCAACGTGTCGCAAAAGCTGGTTGGCTTTGTCGTGACGGTGGCAATCGCTGCCATCTACCAGAGCTACTGGGCTCTCGTTCTTGGTACCCTCGCCTATCAGATTACCAATATCATCGTTTCCTACACCGTCTTGCCATTCTGGCCACGGGTGACCTTCCGGCATGCACGAGAATTGTTTTCGTTCTCGCTCTGGCTGACGGCCGGACAGATCGTCAACACCCTGAACTGGCGGGTCGAGTATCTGTTAATTGGCAAGATGCTGGGCGCCACGCAGCTCGGCCATTATACCGTCGGCAACACCCTTTCGACTCTGCCGACGCGCGAGGCGACGGCGCCGTTGAACCAGACGATTTACCCGGGCTTTTCGAAAGTCCGCAACGACCCGGTCCGGCTTGTCGCCGCCTATCAGCGTGCACAGGCGCTTCTGGCGGCGGTGGCGCTTCCGGCCGGAATCGGGATGGCAGTCGTAGCTGATCCGATGATGCGGCTTGCCTTGGGGGAAAAGTGGGTTCCCGCCATCTTCATCGTACAGGCACTCGCATCGGTCTTCGCTCTGCAGACCCTCGGTTCGCTCGTCCAACCGCTGGGCATGGCAAAGGGCCATACCAAGATGCTGTTCATCCGCGACACGCAGATGCTGGTGGTCCGCGTGCCCATCATCATCGCCGGTCTGATGATGGCCGGGCTTCCGGGCGTCGTTTATGCCCGCGTGTTGACGGGTCTGATTTCCACCGTAGTCAACATGCTTCTGGTCAAGCGCTTGATCAATCTGCCATTCTTCCAGCAGCTCGCGGCAAACTTCCGCGCGCTTGCCAGCGTTGCCTTGATGGCTGCCGGCGTCTGGGGATTGTCGCATCTTCTGAACACCCCTACCGACAAGCTGGCGCTGGCACTCCACCTGGCCATCCTCGTCGTCACCGGCGGCATTCTCTATCTCGGTTCCAGCTTTGTCCTTTGGCTCGCGATGAAGAAGCCAAATGGCCCGGAAACCGAAGTTCAGCGTATCTTTGTCAAGTTCCTGTCAAAAGCCAAACGTATGGCCGTACCCAAGTCGGCCTAAAAGCTAAACGAACATCAACAAGCGAGGCAGAATGACCAGCCAATCCAGAACGGAGCTGATCGCAAAACTTAATGGTATGATCCACGATTGCCTGAAAGACTATGTCTCACGCGATGAACCGCTTGCGATCCTCGATTTTCCCGACATCCGCAATTGCGGCGACTCCGCAATCTGGATGGGCGAAATGGCCTATCTGAAGGATCGCTTCGGCAAACGCCCGGACTATGTTTCGAGAACGACGGACTTCTCCGCAGATGAGCTGAAAAAGCGCGTGCCGACCGGTCCGATTTTCATTCATGGTGGCGGCAATTTCGGCGACATCTGGGTTTCCCACCAGGATTTCCGCGAAGCCATCATGGAGCGTTTCCCGGATCGGCAGATCGTCCAGTTTCCGCAGTCTATTCACTACAGTTCACCTGAGCGCATCGAGCAATCCGCACGCGCAATCGCGCGTCATAAGAATTTCGTGCTGCTCGTGCGCGACGAAGAATCGAAGGAATTTTCCGAGAAGCACTTCGACTGCACCGTACGGCTATGCCCCGACATGGCCTTCGCCATCGGGCCGCTGCCGGACAGGGCAACGCAGATTTCCGTCCTCGCCATGCTGCGAGAGGATGCGGAACGGGTTGGCGGCACCGATCGCAAGATCCCTTCTGATATTCCTGTGGAGGACTGGATCACCGAGTCGAAACGCAAGGTTGATATCGCCAAGAAATTGGGGGCAGCTTCGGCTTTCCTGGCACTGAAGCCGAGCGAAGTGGCATTGCGCAAGCTGGACGCGGCGGCGCACAACCGCTTCGAGCGCGGCATCAGCCAGATTTCACGCGCCCGCGCCATCGTCACCGATCGCCTGCACGTTCATATCTGCTCGCTGCTGCTTGGTCGGCCGCATGCCGTATTGGACAACAGCTACGGAAAGATCCGCCGCTTCATGAATGCCTTCTCCGGCGGGACGGACCTTTCTTACAAGGCAACGTCGCTTGAAGATGGAATCGAATGGGCGCGTCACCAGGCCGGGCAAGGAGCTCGCGGATGACTGAGACGCCGCGCGCTTGCAGGATCAGGAGGTAATCCGATGACCCTTGTCACCTTCATTATCCCGGTCAGACATCAGGACAATGCCCGCGACTGGAGCAGGCTGAAGGGAAATCTGACCCAGACCGTGGCCTCAATTTCCAACCAGACCAATGGGGACTGGCGTGGCATCATCGTGGCCAACGAAGGCGCCGATCTGCCAGACCTGCCGGAGAAATTCTCTGCCGTGCGTGTCACCTTTCCGCCGAACGACCTGCATGAGCTTGGAAAGGGCAGCAAGGAAGACTTCCTTGATGCCTTCCGGGCAGACAAAGGCCGTCGCGTTCTAAGTGGCATGTTGACCGCCACCGACAGTCGCTTCTTCATGATTGTCGATGACGACGATTTTGTCAGCTCTCGGATCGTTCAACACGTGTCCGAGAATCGAAACGCCAACGGATGGACGATCGACCATGGTTATATCTGGGACGATGGCGGTAGTTTCCTGTTTGGCCACGACGACTTCAGTCATCTTTGCGGTACCTCGTTGATTATTCGCGCCGATCTCTACCAACTGCCGACCCGGTTTGAAGATGCTTCGCTCGACTGGATCAAGTCGATGCTGGGCAGCCACGTCCGCATAGCGGATATTCTTGCGCAACGGGGAGCACCGCTCACGCAGCTTCCCTTTCGCGGGGCGGTCTATCGGGTCGCCCATGGCGGATCGCATAGTCAGGCACCGAGCCTGCTGCGGCAGTATTTCCTCAACCGCGGCGTACTCACCAAACCGCGGCGGTGGTTGCGCAATCTTCGTAAGCTGAGGGTAGTCGGCGAGGGTCACAGGCGCGAGTTTTTCGGCAAGACACGGTCGAACCCCGCGTAAGAGCCGATCGTTCGAACATCGCACAGGCAGTCAAAATATGAAGCTTTTCTCTTTCGACTTCACCAAGAGGGTTGGTAACTGATGTCGGATCTATTCGTCAGCGTGCTCTTTGCATCTTACAATGGCGCCAGCCGCCGGCTGCGCCACACTTTGGATTCCTTGGTGCGCCAGGAGCTTCCCCACGATCGATGGGAATTGATTGCTGTCGACAACAATAGCAATGACGATACGTTTGATCTTTTGAAATCGTACAGCGAGAAGCTTCCCATCACCATCCTGCAGCAGCGCAAGCCCGGAAAATCCGGCGCGCTGAATTTTGCTTTGGATCGGGTCAAGGGCGATCTCGTTGTCTTTACGGACGACGACATCCGCGCGGAACCCAACTGGCTGCAGGCGATCGTCGACTGCGCCATCGCCCATCCGGGTTATGGCGTGTTCGGAGGCAGAATCGTCCCCGATTGGGAAAAGGAGCCGAAGGGCCGCTTTATCGATTGGATTCCCATGGGATCCACGTTTGCGATCGTCGATGAAACGCAAAGCGGACCGTGTGACCCGACGAAAGTCTGGGGTCCCAACACGATCATTCGGCGAGAGTTGCTCGGAACGAGCGTCCGCTACCGGGAAGATATCGGCCCTCTTCCAGGAAAGATATTTGCCATGGGCGAAGATGCGGAAATCATCATTCGTCTGGCCGCAAATGGCGCCAAATCCTATCGATGCGCAGAGGCCGTGGTTCATCACTGGATACCGGCATCAAGTGTCACCGAGGATTGGGTACAGAAGCGAGGTGAACGGCTTGGCTATGGCATGCCGGCGCTTTTTCCCGACGAGGTGCCTGCAGGGGTGAGGCTGAGCGGAGTTCCGCTACCGATCTGGATCGAAAGCGCGCAGTGGGCATTTCGGGCAGCCATGCTCTATCTCTTGCCGCAATCGAAGAAGCGTTTCTGGGCTATCTGGAAATATTACTACATGCGTGGATATCGTGCTGGAATTCGCCGATATGCGCCCCAGACGCTCGCGCGGTGATCGATTGGCCCAGGAGGCAGTAATTTGAAACTCTCGGTGCTCGTCAACAATTTCAATTATGGTCGCTTTTTGCGTCCATGCATCGACAGCGTTTTGTCGCAGGCCTATCCCGACTTCGAAGTGGTGGTGGTCGACGACGGATCGACGGACGATTCCCGTGAGATCCTTGCCTCCTACGGGGAACAGATCCTGACGGTGTTGAAGGAAAATGGTGGCCAGGCCTCGAGCTTCAATGCGGGTTTTGCGGCCGCAAGCGGCGATATCCTCTTTCTCCTCGATGCCGATGATGCATTTTTGCCGGGCAAACTCGCTCGTATCGCCGAGATCTACGATCGCAACGAAATCGACTGGTGCTTCGACCGGGTGACGACCGAGGAAAGCGACCAGCCTCCCGCAGAGCTGCAAGTGACGCTGTTCGACAAGCGGGACACGCTTCGCAGGGGTGGCTTTCCCTCGCTTCCGGTTCCGACATCGGGCCTGAGCTTCCGCCGCAATCTGCTGTCCCAGATACTGCCGATGTCCGTCGCGACAGACGTCGTCCTCAGCGACAATTATATCAAGTTTGCTGCTGCCTTTCTCGGCCGCGGCGCCATCGTCGAAACACCGCTGACGTTTCAGCGCATTCATGAGTCGAACCGCTACACCGGCACAAGCCGAGCAAAAATGCTGCGCCCGCGGATCATGATCGCGACAGGGCTGGAACTGGCACGCCGCTATGATGGGCTGCAGGCACTAGGTAAGAGCCTGGTGGCCGGCGGAATTGCCGAAACGACGTCGCTGCTGAAGCTCCGGGGCGAAGCTCGCAATACGGTGGCTGGCGGTCCGTTCGGCGATGCTGCCGCGACCGAAGTGGCCTTGATGGCGGCGCGTAAGCGTTTGGGAAATATGCTGCGGAGAGGACAGTCATGAATCAGCAAGAGACTTTTCCGCATTCATCCGTCAGCACAGAAGCAGGCGCCGCACCGCTGAAGATCGCCGTCGGCGTGCTGACCTATCGCCGCCTCGACGGGATTGCCAAGCTGCTTGACGTCATGACGCGCCAGGTCAGGCATCCGGGTCGCCCCTATCATCTTACCATGGTGATCGTGGATAATGATGCGGCCGGCAGTGCAAGGGCCACGGTAGAGAGTTTTGGCCAAACAGGTGCCTACGACCTGATCTACGTCATCGAACAAAACCAGGGCATACCCTTTGCACGCAATCGCGCACTGGATTCGGCACCTCCCGGCACCGACCTCTTCTGCTTTCTCGACGATGACGAATGGCCGGTTGACGGCTGGCTGGATGCGATGCTGGAGACACGGGAGAAAAACCGCGCCGATTGCGTCTATGGCCCCGTCCAACCGGTCTATCCCGAAAACCCGCCGGAATATTTCATCAAGGCAAGGGTGTTCGAGCGCAAGAAGAACAAGGACGGTCAACGCATTTCTTATGCGGCATCGAACAACGTCATGTTCGACTATCCTCTGATCCGCTCATGGAATCTGCGTTTTGAAGAGAAGATGCGCTTCACCGGGGGCACGGATTACCTTTTCTTCAACCAAGCCATCCGCCGGGGCATGCAGGTCTTCTGGGCTGACAAGGCGCTTGTCCATGATATCGTTCCGGCTAGCCGGATGACCTGGAAATGGGTATTGCAAAGACAATACCGCCTCGGCAATACCTTCGCAGTCAGCGAGGTCCTGCATGGCAACCTCAAGCGCCGGATCTATCGCGGCGCCTATGGCGCCTCGAGAGTTATGCTTGGGCTCTTCATGCTACCCTCGATCTTGATTTCACCCTATTGGGGCATGCGAGCCCTCACCCACGTTTTACGCGGCGCGGGCATGGTTAATGGGATTCTCGGACATGCATACCAGGAATACAAGCCCGATGCCGCTCTCTGATATTGTTTGCGCCCGCGCCCTTGGAAGAGTTCTGACCCTTATTATCTTCCAGCTGAAACATCACAAGTGATTGGCTGTCCATGAACTTCAAGGCTTCAATCAACCGGGCCAAAAATGGTACACTTCTATTGAACTATCGTGACACAATCGCTGTTCGAACAGAACGGCTTTCGCCCTTATCCATCGGTCAAATATAGGAGATGCCTGTCTATGACTGAGAAAAAATTGAAGGTTCTCGCTGCCTCGTCGGGAGGCGGTCACTGGGAACAGCTGATGGCCATGCGCGGCGCATTCGAGGGCTGCGATATCGTCTTCGCAACGACCATCCCCGGACTGCTTGCAAAATACGACATTCGGGGCGGACTAGTCCTTCCCGATTGCAGCCGCGACTCGATTGCCATGTCGATCCGGTGCTTTTTCACCGCCTTCTCCATCGTCATCAAGCAGAGGCCCGACGTCATCATCTCGACCGGTGCCGCACCCGGCCTTTTTTGCCTGCTGGCCGGCAAATTGACGGGCAAGCGGACGATCTGGATCGATAGCGTCGCCAATGTCGAGAAGCTGTCCCTATCGGGTAAATTGGCCGGCCATATTGCGACGCTCTGGCTCACGCAATGGCAACATCTGTCGAGGCCGGATGGCCCCCATTACGCAGGAGCTGTCCTTTGATCCTTGTCACCGTTGGAACGCAGCTGCCGTTTGATCGCCTCGTCAAGGCTGTCGACACGTTCGCAAACGAACTGTCGAAACCGGTTCTGGCGCAGATCGGCAAGGGCACCTACACGCCACAGAATATGAAATGGATCAAGAATATCGAGCCCAAAGACTTTGATAACGTCTTTCGCGATGCAAGTGTCATCGTCTCTCATGCGGGAATTGGCACTGTGCTTACGGCCAAGCGTTTTGGGAAGCCGATCATTCTCGTTCCTCGCCAGGCGGCTCTCGGCGAACACCGAAACGATCATCAGCTCGCCACGGTGAGCCAGCTCGTGGGCCGGCCGGGCATCTATGTCGCAAACACCGATGACGATCTCCGGAACTATCTGCTCGAAGAGCTGGATAGCCCATCTCACGAAGATTCGTCGGAAGCCGGTCGGGCTTCGCTGGTCACCTACCTGAAAAACTATATTACGACAGTCTGACCCCCAAGAGCCGTCATAGACTTTGACGCTGACGAGCGAATATTTTCATTCTCCGCAATTTTTGCCGGCGATACGTTTGATGAGTTCAGGCGCGATGATTTTGGAGGCCATGTCGGGCTGAGGATGCCCGCCATCAGGAATCGCCGTGGCCAGATCATCCGGCGTCAGACGCTCCCAGTTGGGCCGGTGGTCGACAAACTCCAGACCACGTTTTTCCGCCTCTGCCTGATGGGCTGAGACATAACTGTCGACAAAGGGACGGATCAGCCCACGCAATCCTGAAAATGGATTCATGGCCATGACAATGATCCGCGCTTGCGGCAGGCGCTGCCGGAGCTGGTCGAGGATATCGCCGATATTCTTTCGGCTTTGCGCAAGCGACACGAACCGATGCAATGTCGCATCGTTGGCATAGAGTTCAATCAGGATGATATCCGGCTGCGTGGCAATGACGCGATCAACTTGGGCAAGGCCCCATAGTGACGTCTCGCCGCTCTTTGCAACGCTCTCGACTTTCACGGGCCTTTGCAGGCAGGCTGAAAGCCCTGTCTCAAGAGCGGACTGCCATCCCCCGCGGGCCGTCAAGGATGTTCCGAAAGCCACTATTTTCAGCGGTTGTGGACTATCGGCATGGCCGCTTTTGACCGCTGAAAACGCCACCAGACACGCCAGAAACAGAACCAATCCATAAACCGGTCGCCTCGCAGTCGGCCCGGCTCGCCAAGGCAGCAAACACATCATGGGGAGACCTTGCAGCAGGCTTGTGACAATTTCGTGAAACGGCCGATCATGCCCTTTCGAGCAAGGCGAAACTATCCAACCTCACCTTGGCGGATGGCTGCTTTGGGACGCCGAGGATATTAACGACGTGAAACAGCCGCCAATCACTCCTGGCGAAATACGTGCTGCATCTGATCGGTCAGCGGCTTCGTCAGATAGGATATTACGGTCCGGTCGCCGATCTTGATAAAGACCTCGGCCGGCATGCCCGGATAGAGCTTTATCGTCTTCATCCTGGCAATGCTTTCAGCCTTCGGCTTGACGCGCAGCGGATAGTAACTGATGCCTGTGCGCTCATCCTTGACGATATCGGGCGCGATCGAGGTAATCTCACCGCTCACATCAGGCGTCGTGCGTTGATCGAAAGCGCTGAAACGCACATCGACGGACTGGCCGACGTGAACCTGGTCAATATCGCGGGTGGCGACTTTCGCCTCGACCATAAGTTCGTTATTTTCGGGAACGACGAGCATCAACGTCTGACCGGGATCAATGACACCATTGACGGTGTGAACCGAAAGTTCGTGAACTCGCCCCGTCAACGGTGCGGTAATGTCGAGACGGTGCAGCTGATCGAGCGCCGTTCCGCGGCGCTCTTCATATTCGGCGATCTGCGCCTCGACGTCGGTCAGGTCCTTTGCGATCTCCGAACGACGATCCTCATCCAGCTGGATCGACTGGCGATCGATCTCGATTGCCTTACCCTCGGCCTCCGCCTTAGCTGCGATTTCCTGGCCGCTATTGCCCTGGAGATCGGCGCGGGCGCGCTTGAGCGTATTCAAACGCTGAAGCGTGACGAGCCCCTTCTTGTAGAGCGTATCAATGCCCTCGAGCTCCTGTTCGATCAAGCCCAAGGCATCGTTGGTGGCATTGATCTGAACGACCAACCCCTTTACCTGCTCGCCCAGTTGGTCCTTGCGCGATGCCAACTGGCTCTTCATTCCGATAAGCGCCGTCCTGCGACTGTCGAACAACTTCTGCTCGCCATCGAGAAGCTTCGCCGCGGAGGTGCTGGAAGTCAGATCGCTGATGTTTTCCTCGACCTCGAACGAATCGGCGCCGATTCGTTCCGCCTTCAGACGGGCGCGGCGTGCATAAAGCTGAGCGAGCGTGCTTTCGACAATCGAGAGGTTCGCTCTTGTCGTCGTCCCATCGAGCCGTATCAGCACCTGCCCTGCCGTCACATGGTCGTTTTCGGAGACTAGCAATTCCGACACGATACCGCCTGTCAGGTGCTGGACCTTCTTGACATCACCGTCGACGACGATCACGCCCTCGCCGATGACTGCGCTCGAAAGCTCTGTCGTCGCCGCCCAACCGCCAATGCCGCAAACGAGGGCTATCGACAACACACCGACAACGGCAACATGCCGATTGAGGGAGCGTTTCGATTCACTGATAACTTTATTCACAATCTTCCCTCTGGCCTATTCGGCCGCATTCATGCCGTCGACCACGACTTTAAGCTGAGCCACGCGCTCGGCAATCGGCGTGCGCGCCGCTTCCGGCCGGCTGACCCTTGCGAGAACTTCCTCTTTGGGACCGAACGCGATCATGCGGCCATCCTGCATCATCAGCACGAAGTCGCAGACCGCCAGAACGCCGGACCGATGTGCGATGACAACGACAATGCCGCCGCGTGCACGCACGCTCATGATCGCGGCACTCAGCGCCCGCTCGCCTTCCTCGTCGAGATTGGAGTTCGGTTCGTCGAGCACGACGAGGAATGGTTCGCCGTAAAGCGCTCTTGCAAGCGCGATACGCTGCCTCTGGCCGGCTGAAAGCGCGGCACCACCTTCGCCGATTTCGGTTTCATAACCGTTCGGCAGACGAAGAATGAGATCGTGAACACGCGCCGCCCTCGCTGCGGCAACCACCGTCTCTGGCGACATTTCCTTCGCGAAACGGCAGATATTCTGCGCGACGGTCCCCGAGAAAAGCTCCACATCCTGCGGGAGATAACCAATATGCCGGCCAAGTGCGTCACCGTCCCACTGGTCGAGTGCCGCGCCATCGAGGCGAATGGATCCTCTGACTGTCGGCCAGATGCCCATCATCGCCCGCGCCAGCGACGACTTACCCGAGGCACTGTAACCAATGACCCCAAGCGCGCTCCCTGCCCGTAAGCCGAAGCTGACATCGGAGATGACCAGGCGCTGGCCCGCTGGCGGTCCGCTTGCCAAGCCCTCGACGGTGACTTGCTTGGTGGGAGCCGCGAGCGCAAGGGGGGCTGGAATCTCAGGAATGGTTTTCAGCAGGCTCGAAAGCCGCGCCCAACTCTGCTGGGCAGAAACGAAACCACGCCAATTTCCGATCGCCGCTTCGACAGGCGCCAGGGCGCGAGAGGTCAATATCGAGCCGGCGATGATAATTCCCGAAGAAGCCTGTCCTTGGATGACCAGAATTGCGCCGGTCGCGAGCGTTCCCGATTGCAAAGCAATACGGAAAATCTTCGACAAGGTGGCATACCCATTGCCGACATCCGATGCCTGCCGGGTGATCGTCCGGTATTCACTGTTCTTGCGGTCCCAGATCTCGGCCATCGTACCCGCCATGCCCATGGCGTGAATGACCTCGGAATTGCGGATCGAGGTCTGCGCAAAGGCATTTCGCATATTGGCGGAGTCAGACTGCTTTTTTGAGAGCGTACGCGTTCCCTGATTGGTCAGGAAGGTCAGAATGGCGAGAACCAGCGATCCACCGATCGCGATATATCCGATCGCCGGATGAAAGAGGAAGCAGATCACGATATAAAACGGCAACCAGGGCAGATCGAACATCGCCGTCGGGCCCATGCCGGACAGGAAGGTTCTGATCTGGTCGAAGTCGCGCAGCGGCTGAAGCCCGTCGCCGCCGATCTTGACCTTCAACGGAGCCTTGATCAGCGCCCGGAACACACGTCCGTTTACCATCTCGTCAAGCGCGCCGGCAACACGCACGAGCATCCTGCTTCGCAGAACCTCGAACGCTCCTTGGAAGACGTAAAGCATTAATGCAAGTATTGCCAGGACCGCCAGCGAGGGTATGCTTTTGCTGGGGATGACCCGGTCATACACCTCAAGCATAAAAAATGAACTTGTAAGATAGAGGATATTGATAAGCGCGCTTGCTATTCCAATGAAGACAAGTCCCCCCTTGCATTTCCTCAATGCTTTGGATGGCTCGCTGACATCAGCTGCTGAACTCTGAAACACGAAGTAATCCCTCTCTTACCGCATCGCACGAAAGCAAATATGCCCGCGCACACTCTAGCTCCGGGTCCATCACGCCCGATCAATGACACGACTGCCTTGGACCCCAACGGCGCCGGACCCGCTTGCAAGCCCACGACCTATTACATGAATCCAACCAAAAAGTGACCAAAAATTCCAATTTATAACGAGCGGTTTCAGGGATTCTGACTTGACGCTACGCTAAATATACCAACCTAAGCAAGTGAAAATCGCAAATCGCCCAACAACGGCGCAGAGGAATGAACGCGTGGCGCGCATATGGGCGACGTTTACTGAGGCATTAACTATAAATTCAATCTATAGTTCATTTTTCCTATGAACGGCGGAAATATTTTTTTATCCGCATCTCCCCGGCCTTCGACCGCCGACACCCCTTCATCATCAAGCTTTCAAGTGTTGAACAGCGGGGCCGGCGCTCTCTAAATTTGGCGTGATTCAAACCAGCAGGTGCGACGCTTGGCTGCTATGGAACGCGTCCACATTGATATACACGCCGAGCGAGTCGGTATCGATGTGAGAAGCGCCGTCAGAAATCTTGTATTGGAAGGATTCACTGACCTTTCCGCTGAGACCGGCGATTTTCACCGCATCGACGGTATAGGTGTAATCACCATCGCTCTCCACGTGGATGACGCCGTATTTCCCGGTCAGCGTCAGGCCATGCTTATCCACTGCACTGTCACCGAAGCGACGAAGCAGCACGGTTCCATTGATTGCGCTATCGTTTTCGAGAAGGTTGCCATGATAGGCGCTGCCCGTGTCCGTGGAGATTTTCAGGCTGTCATGGGCTGCGACAATCCTGGGAACGGCGACGGTGGGTGCGGTCGGAACCTGCGCTTCGGCCGCGGGCGCCGGAGTGCTTGTCTGCGTCGGTGTTGACGGTTCGACATACGGCTCCACAACCGGCGTGGTAGGCGTCTGCTCATTGTTGGACTGGGTGTTGCCAGTCGCAGCGTCGACTTCGGCCTGCGCTTGCTCCAGCGTCTTATTGTCGTTGATCGAGAAGGTGCTCTGGAGGACAATTGCGACCGGCATCGTCAACGTCGACACCGCGCTGTCGATGATATTATCATAGAAAGAGCCGGATGCAGGCCTGTCGACCTTCAGCGCCGAGGACGACAGGTCGTCAAAGACATTACCATAAATATCGATATCGGTGCGTGTATAACTTGGGTAACCTGCAGCGCTGATCGACACGCCCCAGACGCCGTCATGGATATAGTTTCCACTGATATCGTAATTTGTCGCATTGCCCTGATCGCCAAGGCCGATACCGTAGGACCAACTATAGCCGCCGTATCCCGAGATGTCGTTGTCGTGGATGGCGATATTCGTGCCCGCGTTGGCACCTATCCCGAAACCGCCGCCGATCACGGTGTTGTCCTCGACCGCTGCATCCACAGCCCGAACAAGCACCAGGACGCCCTTTGCGCTATTGGTCTCCGTCTGCTCTAGGTGGTTACCCTTGATCAGGATATTGCTGCTGTCGTTCAACTGAACGGCGTCTGCCGCAGCGCCCTGGCTGTTGATGACCAGATTATTAACGATGGTAACGCCAATCACTTTATCCATCCAGATGCCGTCTCCATTTACCCCGGAAATCTTGCTGTTCTCGATGGTAATGTTCTGGCTGCTCTGGAAATTGACGGAACCGGGCTTGCCGGCAAGTCCGGTATTTTCGACCTCGACGTTGCGGACGGTCCAGTTGGAGACATTTCCCGCATATATCGCCGCACCCCCGGTATCAGCAATCTTGATGTTCTCCACGATGATGTTTGAAGCCTTCGAGCCGTGGATACCGTCATTGCTGCTGTGAATAACCGGCGCATCGCCAACGCCGTAACTGCCAATTGTAATCGGAGAACTGACAGTGCCGGAGTATTTCAGGTCGAATTGCTCGTTAAACACGCTTCCGGCGGCAAGCAGCACGCTGTCTCCCGGCTTTAGCCTCAGGGATTCGACAGCGGAAAGCGTCGCGAAAGCCGACTGCTCGCTCACTCCACTGTTCTGATTGGATCCTGTTGCCGAATTTACATAGTAGACGGTCACGCCGTGATCTCCCAAAGATACTGGAAAATCTTTTAACCGCGGACCTCTCTCTGCCTGCTAAAATGGAACACTAAAATGCGTTCTATCTCGCGATAATTCTTAAGCTGACCACAAAACATCTTCATTTCTTGAATATTTTGCATTGCAACAAAATTGCGTCGCACAGTTAGGTGCGATGTTACCAAATATCTCTAGTGTAAATAAAATTACTCTCCACGCATCGCGTATTAGTTTACGCCAATTGCGCCTCGAGAGAAGCATTACTTGATAAACAAATGTTACAAAATCATGGCACCAGTTACTTCGTCGAAAAGCAGGCGCCGGTGCGGGAGCCGAAGCAAGATTGAGTTTTCACGCTGTAACCCATAGTGATTATATCAACATCTCATCTGCGCATCAGAACCGCAACGTATTCTTATAAATTGCCCCTGAATAAACATTCTTCTCCTCTGAAGAAACAGAGGTCCGCATCTGCCATTTGGCACTTTCACTTATTATTAACACAATAATTACCATGCGTTTCATCGCCTTATGCGTGTTACAGGTGTGTCATTATTGTACTATACACCCGAATATGTTCACTTGCTGTTAACTGCACCCTTGACTCTCTGTATTAAGATATCCTTAATCGACCAGCTCGCTAAAGGTCAGAATTGACTTAGCAAAGAATAATTCAAGGAGAGAACTGATGGCTGTTCACGCAACCGACGATAGTGCAACATTCCTGGAAACCGACGCCATTTCAGGAAATCTGCTTTCCAACGATTCATCCGATAACGGACACTTGTTCCTGCGCGCCTTCGACGGCGCGAGCGTAGGCGCCAAGAGCGGCAACAGCCAGGTCACCGAGATCCAGGGCGACTACGGCACCTTCTTCGTTAAGCCCGATGGCAGCTACACCTATGTGCTAAGCGATGCTGCCAAGGTCAACTTCACCAATGGTGAGTTGCTCCAGGAGAAAGTCGCGTACAAGATCTCCGACGGCAGCGGTCATACCGATGTCGGCCTGTTCACCCTGAACATTCAGGGCGTAACCCAGGTAAAGCCGATCGCGGTCGACGACCACTACAGCTTCACCGAAGGCGACGCCATCGGCGGCAACGCTCTGGACAACGACATTGCCGGCGACAATGGTCATCTCTTCCTCCGTCAGTTCGGCACCACGACCGTAAACGGCGACCCGAGCGCAACGACCGACGTCGCCGGCACCTATGGCACGTTCCATGTAAAAGCGGATGGATCATTCACCTATGATCTGGCAGTAGATGTTGCTCCGGGCGATCACGTCACGGAAACCATCCAGTTCTACAAAATCTCCGACGGCGAAGGCCACACCGACGCCGGTGTTCTGACGCTCAACATCAATGGCGCGGACGCAGAAGTCTGATCGTCAATAGCCAATCAAAAACACGCCCGCAGCGAAGACGGCGGGCGTTGTTTTGTGCAAGTTGAGTCGCGTCAAGAGAAAGAGCCATGGGTGCTCAGCCTGTTGGCAACGAACTCGGAACAGTCTTTAAAAACCTGTCTCGATGATTTACTTGCTGCAGCGCTGTCGGAACCGCGCCGTCGCGGCCTCTCCAACGCTCGTCCAGCTTCGATCGAAGATCGGGCGAAGCTGTGGGCTGATCTCTCTTATCGTGGCATTGACCCTGCAACGATCGCCCCGTTTCAGCATGGTCATGAGATCGCTATCGAGCGCGCGCGCTGCCGCGGCGAGTGTTGCATTGGTGAAATCGTTCCAGAAATAAAATCGCGTCAGGATCATCACCTGGTCATACGGCGCAAGCGCAACCGAACGCTTCATCATTCCCGCGATCGAGGCCGGCTCTTCCGCAATTGTCGACTGCACAGCCGCAAGACGAAGCCAAAAATTGCTGTTCGTCGGCATACACGAAAGCGCATGCCGCAGATATTGGCGCGCACTCGAGGCCGCAGCGGCCCAGCCGTCGTAATTGACATTGACGTTCTGCCGATCGAGTTGCGCCAGAACGAGGGTTACGCCAGCAGCCACGATGTCGGATCGGCAATAGTGTCCGTCAACGACGTCGACACTGCGCGACGCATATTTGGTCACGACATCATCCGCAACGGTCTCGCCACGCTCGATCCTTTCGGCGACGATCGAGATGCTGGCCGTTCTTATCGAAGCGTAGAGCTCTCGACCGGCCAGCACCACCAAGACGACGCTGACGATAACGAAGGCGATCCTGGTAATCGAAACGGACTGACTGCGGAACATCAGCTTTCGGTATAGTATCGCGAATAACGCTTATAATAGTATTCGCTCGAACCGAATGTCCGGTAGAGTTTCATCTGCGACGGGTCGACCTTGGTCAAGATAGTACCGACGCACTTCGCATAGAGTTCCGGCTCGGACAGCAGGGTCGACTGCACGACCTTGCGCGATGTCTTTCCCCACTCGATAACGAAAACCACCGCATCGAGTTTCGAATTGATAGCGCGCGCATCCACGACCGGCGCCAAGGGCGGTAGGTCGACGATAATATAGTCGAAGCTTTGACGCGCCGTTTCAAGAAGCTGATCCATGCCGCGTGAGGCAAGCAGTTCCGACGAATGCGGAACACGATACCTTGCCACCGTCGGCAAAAATGCCAGCTTTGTCTTGGGATCGAGAAGGATCAGGTCCTTGAGCGGACGGCTGTCGACGATCGCCTCGAGCAAGCCGGCCTCGGCATGGCGGCCGATCGCCCGGGTGGCACCGGGATTGCGCATATCGCCATCGATAAGCAGGCAACGCGCACCCTGCATTGCCAGAAGCTTGGCGAAATTGATGGATGTCGTCGACTTCCCCTCGCCAGGCAAGCTCGACACGACGCCGATGACCTTGCAGCGCTGATCGGCAGCACTGAGGTCGATCGCAATCTTGGCGCTTCGAAGCGTCTCGGCAAATGCCGAGAGTGGATGCTCCTCGACATAGGTCGTCGTCTTTCCGCCCCTGGCGATGCTTCGCGGATTGCTGGGATCAACGAGCGTCGGATCGTCGACGTTATTTTCAATCAGCGGCATGACCCCGAGAGACTCGACATCAAGCACGTCCCGGACATCATCGCCGGTGCGGAAGAACCGATCTCGGAATTCGCGGAAGGCCGCTATACCACTGCCAAATGCACATCCTACGAACATCGCGAAAGCAACAACGAGAGCTCTCTTCGGAGCGCTCGGCTTCGTCGGCGTCTCCGCCGTCGTGATGATGCGCGCAGCGGTAATCGGAAAGCTCTGCTGCTGAATTGCTTCCTGGTAGCGCGTCAAGAAGCTCTGATAGAGATTCTTGTAGGTATCGCGCGTGCGCTCGAGCTCGCGAAGCTGTACCTGCGTTTCGCCAGCCGTTGCGGCTACGCCCGTCGCCTGTGTAACACTGTCGCGCAAAGAGTTTTCCCGCGATTTCGCGACCTGCAGCTCGCTTTGGTAGCTCTCGGCGATGCGGTTCAACTCATCGAACATGAGCCTTTTATATTCTTCCATTTCCGCACGAAGCCGAACCGCCTGGACGTGATCGGGACCGAGCCGCGCCTCAATTTCGGTCTCAAGCTTGGAAGCCTCCAGATATTTCTTGCGCAGGTCGTTGGAAATGGAGCTGTCGAGCACATCCGTGACGATCGCATCGGTCTGCTTGGCGTCGATGATCGACTTGACGCGCGCATACCGTGCCTCGGCCTTTGCCGTCTCGGCCTGCGCATTGATCAATTGCGTATTGATCTCGGAAAGCTGCTGCTCGCTGATCAGCGTACCGGATCCGGCCTCGACAAGCCCATGCTCGCCGCGGAATTTCTGAACCGCAAGGTCGGTGTCCAGCGCCTGCTGCCGGAGTTCTTCGATGCGCTCCTGCAGCCATTGGCCGGCCCGGCGCGTCGCCTCGTATTTTGAATTGAGCTTGTCGACCAGATAGACGTCGGCGATCCCAGCCGCGATATCACGCGCTAGGTCCGGCGACTGCGCTGTATAACTGACATCGAGGACGTAGGAGCGGCCGACGCGTTCGACATCGATATTGCCTGCGA
This sequence comes from Rhizobium sp. SRDI943, assembly GCF_057653695.1. NCBI lineage: Bacteria > Pseudomonadati > Pseudomonadota > Alphaproteobacteria > Hyphomicrobiales > Rhizobiaceae > Rhizobium > Rhizobium sp. SRDI943. The sequence goes on from NZ_CM172787.1 coordinate 3,269,115, forward strand.
CAGTCTCGGCAGCGCCTCGCCGCCTCATTTCCGGATCAGGTGCGACGGCTGCGTCATCGGCAAACCACGACCGAAAATTCATAAAGGATTTCAACGTTGAAACAGAAAAAAGCGAGCTTTTCGGTCCCATGAACTCCGGATTGTCGACGAGTTTCAGCTTGTCGACAACAGCATAGGCGATGGTGTCGGACTTCAACAGCTCGACCTGACTGAGGACAGTACCTTCGTCATCGTCCATCTGGCCGAACGCCGCCAGCTGGTTGATCACCTGACTATCGCTGCGGTCGATCAGCACGCTGGTGTCGGCGGTGTAGACAGGCACCGAAGTCAAGACATACACAATGCCGAGAATGGCAAAGGCGAAACCGCACGCCGCAACCATCCGCCACTGTCGGCGGGCGATTGCGATGAGCTTGTCGAAATCGATGAAATCAGCATCATTTCCGGTATCGCGGGAGGGGTCGATACGCGGCGTAAGTTTATCTGGCGATAGCAATTTCGATCTCCAACAAAGGCGTCAAGCGCTAAGATCTAAGGGCAATTCCAGCTATTGTATGACCGGGACACTCTGACTCGTCGACTCCGTCGGGTCGGTAGACGACTGGCCTCCCGCTCCGGTGCTGACGATCGTCGTCGTTGAAGTCGACGATGAATCATCCGAGCCGGCATTCGAAACCTTCAGCGTACCCGCAGTCGTCGCAGCGCCGTCGAACGGCGTACCATCGTCCGCTCCAGGCCCGGTTTGTCCAACTTGCCCGTCATTGCCGATGCCCGATGCGGCGGCGGCACTTGCACCCGGGCCGAGCGCCGCGGTCCCGCCTTCGGCAAGGACCTTTGCAAAGGCTGCAAGCAGCGGCGCCAGGTTCGGATCAGCGCTCGCCGCGTCGGCAACAGCCTTTTCGATCGCTAGCTTGAATTGCGGATCCGTCACCTGGCAGCTGTTTGCAGCCCGCCCGAGACCGGAGCCGATCGCCGCCATCTGTACGGCGTTAGCCTTCTTGGCCTGCTCGATCACCGGCGACAGCGCATCATTACTGCTTCCGACCAGCGCGCGAACACGCGAGGACAGAACCAACGGATCGGACATGTCGAGCAGGACGGCGGGGCTAGCCGTAAACCCGCTTATATCGACGGATGTCAGATTTGCCGGTCCTAGGCAGGCTGCCGCAAAGGCGCTTGAATTCATGCCGACATACATCGCGACGGCAATTCCGCTATATGCAAGCTTACGATAAACAGCCGATCTTGCCATAACCACAATTTCCTTCATCAAATCCGCTATAAGCCTCCGGCATCGATCATTCAGACCGATGCCGGCGACCTATTTCAATCAATTTCCAAGATCCTGTACCGCGTTACGGGTATCATTCGCATCGTCGGTCACTCCGGAAACAGTGGATGATACCGAGTTCACGATGTCAAGGAACTTGACCAGTTCAACAGAGTCCGAATTGGAAATATAGATAATATCCTTGTCTTCCATCTTGAACTGCTGAACAGCAAACAAGGTTGCCGGGTCACGCATGTTCGCACGGATGATCACTGGAACCATTTCACTCGCAAATCTCGTCGTGTCCACGTGCATCGCTTGAACCGTTTTCTTCGGGACAAGACGATAGAGCAAGACCTGAGCCGGATCGGCGCGGTCGTCGCGCAGGCCGCCCGCCTTGGCGATTGCCTCTCCAAGGGTCAGGTTAGACTCTTCGAAATCGAAGCGGCCACTGGTGCCTGCGGCGCCGAGCATAAGAAAGGTACGGCGCTCATGATCGATCGAGATCGTATCATCCGGTGCGACATAGATATTTTCGGCCGGGTTCTTCAACAGCGTGGTGTAGGCGACGGTTGCCGTCTTGCCGCGGCGCTGCAGCGTCACATTCGTTTCGATATTGTTGGTCGTCAAACCGCCCGCGGCGGAAATGACATCGAGAACACGCTCACCCGCCGGGCTGATCTCAACGCGCTGCGGATTGTTGACATCGCCGAGGATGGCAACCTGACTGGAGCGGCTTGTCGTTGTCGTAATAACTACCTGCGGTTCGATCGCGCGGCTCGCCAGGCGATCCTCGACGTCCTGCTCTACGGTCTCCTTCAGGCGACCGGCAGCCGGAACCCGACCCGCATAGGGAATTGTGATCGTTCCGTTTCTATCGATGGTCTGCTCTGGCAGCGAGATGTAATTGCCGGGTCGGCTACCTGCATCGGACGGAATGAAGAGACCGCCGGACTGAGCTTCGAAGATGGCAACCGAAACGACATCGCCGTAACCGAGTGGAATTTCGGGCGCCCCGCCTCGGCCACCACCAAACCCTTTGAACGAGGTCGGCTGGGGAGCGGTAAAATACGACAGAACGTTCTTGCTGAGATCAACCAGGGCGTAGTCGATACCGACACGACGTTCCTTCGTCGTCACTTTCACCGCTGCATCTCGATCAACGTCTTTGTGATCGGGACCGGATCTTGGTAACGACGTGCAGCTTGCCAATATAGTCGTCAGCGCTACAACAATGGCGACGCGTGTACTACCGATACGAGAACAACCCATAGAATACCCTGTGTTGACGCCCTTGAAGCTACTGCTCCGCGATCTGACAAAATACAAGACAATCCCCGATCAATAACACTGAAAGCCGATTAACAATCCCCTAACTGTGGCAGGCTGGCAACGCCGAGCCCCTTAGGAAGCGAAAAACGACTTCGGCCCGACTTTTCTTGCGTCGCAACAATCCGAAGGCTGCACCCGCTATAAAATTTCTTGGGTTTCAGAGTCAACCGTTCGCACCTGCACAATCGATCTTTTCCGAAAATCTTATTAAAATCCATCCATTTAAACTTTACGTGGTTAACGGCCGCTCATATGCCATGTCCGCCTCTCCGTTGCTACGCCCGAGACATATCGCGACAACCGCACTCAGGAAGGCGGAGTAAAACACAGCAAAACCCGGTATCTGCAGCGAAAAATCGACCGCCGCATGAAGGGCGACCAAAACGGTCGCCGCTAGGCCAAGAAGAACATAGTGCCTGAGACGCCGTCTTTGGGCGAGCCCGTGCCAGAACACTCTGGCAAGCACCGACAAGGCAAGGACTGTCGCAATCGGGAACAATATTCCGAGGCCCAGAAATCCTTCGAGATAGAAATTATGCGCACGGTCGAAGACTCCAAAAATACCGCAAGCCGGATCGCGGTAGGCGGAAAACACGGTCCGGAAGGTTCCGAGCCCCGTTCCCGTCAACCAATGATCCGAGATGGCACGCCATATGCCCGGCAGAATGCAAAACCGATCGTCATCCTCGAGTCGCCGCTCTTGCGCACGCAAAATCGCCTGGCCCGCAAACACGGTCAGCAACAGTACGACGAAAGCAATCGCCGAGAGGAGCTTCAGCAGCGAACGCCATCTTGGCGCCGGTCTCAGATGACGCCTCGAGCCGTTCCAATTAATGACAAGCCATGGAAAATAGACGAGAGCGGCAACAAAGGTCGCAAATATCCCGGCGCGCGAGCGGCTCAGCATCAGCGCGGTGAAGCATGCGCATAAGAACAGGATATAGATCCACGATCTCAAGAGGAGAGCGTTTCGGCCCGGCTCGCCGGGCGGATACTTCGAATAGGCTCGGGTAATATCCCTGACCAACGTCAGCATCAGCAGCGTTCCAAGCCCGAGGAAGGTCGCAGCAGTATTACGGTTGACGAAGACCGCAGTCAGGCTGTCGAGGTAGGCGTGTTTTTCGACGACGATCAAAATTTTGGGAAACAGCAAAAACTGCATCAGGCCGAAAACAGCGATGATACCCGCCGTAAGCCCGAGCCCGGTGAGCACTTTCCTCGCGCGCTGATCGGTATCGCATAAGAGAAGCCCGGTCAGGAACGTGACGAAAGGCAGCGCGACCCAGAGGATCGACGCGAGCGTGTCGGCCGGTTCGACCGAGATCGCCGCGGACTGGGCACCTGCAAGGTCACGCGCAGCATTCCAGGCGGGATTCGCCAACCAATTGGCGGGCAGTTCGGTGGTTTGGATGAACGCCCAGCCCGCCAGGACGACGAGTAGAAACAAAGCGATACTGAAAACCCATCTGCTTTGTCTCGGCTCTCTAAACAGCAATCCCGAAATGATGGCGAGGGCAAACATCCCGATCGCGGCGAAGGCGAAGGGAAAGGGTGTAACGCTCCCGAACGGTATGAGCGTCAATATAACGAGGCCGATGAAGGCAAAAAGCAAAACCTCTCGCAAGACCCGCTTATTGATGAGGTTGGAGAACATGTGAATTCGTTTACCAGAGTAGGCAGCGACCAAAGCCATTGCAACCAAAGAGATTAATTTACTCGTACTAACATAAGTTGAACATCAAGCACTTGCGTGCTAAAGTGTAACAGAATTCCACATCGTTTAAAATTGTCGCGAAAGGTTTAAGCCAATCGAGACAAGGCCCGGCTATGCTCCTTCCAAGCAGCAGAAACGGGACAGATATTCTGCGCCCAATACTTGGCAGATCATCAGATCGCCATGCCATTGACCGAGAAAAAAGGCAAGCCTGATCTCAATCGGTTATCCTGACAGGGATTTAAGAGATGAAGAAAACATTCGTTACACTTCTGGCACTGGCCCTTACAGCAGGCAATGCGTGCTCGGCATTTGCCGCCGGTCCCGCAGGTTTTGCCCGCGGTCTGACCGGTAATTCGGCGGTCAGTTATATCTCTGAAAAAGGCAAGATCATTCCGCCTTTCGCCCAGGTGCTGTTCTGCGCCCAGAACCCGACCGAATGCCGCGACAACAACGGTTTGGCGGTCGTTGCGATGACCGACAAGCAAATGCTGCAACTGAAGGACGTCAACACCGCCGTCAATCGCACGATGGTCGGCCGGAACGACTCCCGCAACGAACTGAATGGCGACGTCTGGAAGGTGAATGTGCGCAGCGGCGACTGCGAAGATTTCGCGTTGACCAAGCGCAGCCGGCTAATCGCGATGGGCTGGTCGTCGCGCGCTTTGCGGATCGCGACGGCATATACGCCCTCCGGTGAAGGACATGCGGTCCTCGTCGTGAGAACCGACAGGGGCGATCTCGTCCTCGACAACCGGAAAAGTAGCATCAAGAACTGGCGCGATACCGATCTGCGCTGGGACAAGATTCAATCGGGAACAGACCCCTACGTCTGGTATCGGCTATAACAGCCGAGGCAGCGACATAGACTGATTGATCCAGTTTCCGGATTGAAGTCGAGCCTGCTCTGACGAGCCGCTCGACTTGTCATATCGCCCACACAAACCTATGTTTTGGCTATCGACGGGGCAGCGCGCGGTAAGCTGCGGTGCCCGGAGTTCGATTTCCGATATGGGTACCAGGCGATCTTCGGTATTGTCTTTTCGTCCAGATTAACTATGACGAACTCATGCTGCGACGCAGCATGACGTTCTACTCTAATGATTTGAGGGAAATATGCGCATCACGATGATTGGATCAGGCTATGTCGGCCTCGTTTCAGGCGTTTGCTTTGCGGATTTCGGCCACGACGTCATCTGCGTCGACAAGGATCTGAGTAAGATCGAAGCCCTTCGCGAAGGCCGCATTCCGATCTACGAGCCGGGTCTGGAACAATTGGTCGCCGAAAATACCAGCACCGGCCGACTGTCGTTTTCGACGGATGTCGGCGAAAGTGTCCGCAGCGCCGATGTCGTGTTCATCGCAGTCGGCACGCCGTCCCGGCGCGGCGACGGCCACGCAGACCTTTCCTATGTCTATGCCGCTGCACGCGAGATTGCCACCTATGTGGAAGGCTTCACGGTCATCGTCACCAAGTCGACGGTGCCGGTCGGCACGGGAGACGAGGTCGAGCGCATCATGCGCGAAACCAATCCTGCGGCGGATGTCGCCGTCGTTTCCAATCCGGAATTCCTGCGTGAAGGTGCGGCGATCGAAGACTTCAAGCGGCCCGACCGTATCGTCATCGGGCTGAACGACGACCGGGCGCGCGAAACCATGACCGAGGTCTACCGCCCGCTCTATCTCAACCAGGCCCCCTTGGTCTTCACCACCCGCCGCACCTCGGAACTGATCAAATATGCGGCCAATGCCTTCCTCGCAATGAAGATCACCTTCATCAACGAGATCGCCGATCTCTGCGAACGGGTCGACGCAAACGTCCAGGACGTTTCGCGCGGAATCGGTCTCGACGGCCGTATCGGCTCCAAGTTCCTGCATGCCGGCCCGGGTTACGGCGGTTCGTGCTTCCCCAAGGATACGCTTGCCCTTGCCAAGACGGCGCAGGATTACGACGCGCCGATGCGTCTCATCGAGACGACGATCTCGATCAATGACAACCGCAAGCGGGCAATGGGACGCAAAGTCATTTCGGCCGTCGGCGGAGACATTCGCGGCAAGAAGATCGCGATCCTCGGCCTGACCTTCAAGCCGAACACCGACGATATGCGCGACAGCCCGGCGATCGCAGTCATCCAGACCCTGCAGGACAACGGAGCCGAAGTGGTTGGCTACGATCCCGAGGGCATGGAAAACGCCCGTAAGGTGATCGAGAACATCGAATATGCGAGCGGCCCTTATGAAGCAGCCGCTGGTGCGGATGCGCTTGTCATCGTCACCGAATGGAACCAGTTCCGCGCGCTCGATTTCAATCGCTTGAAGCAGTCGATGCGCGCTCCGATCCTGGTCGATCTGCGCAATATCTACCGCAGCGACGAGGTCCGCAAACACGGCTTTACCTATACCGGCATCGGCACCAACCTTTATCAGGACGTGACCGGCGCCTGAGATAGCCTGCTGAATATCTGATCGTCCTGACGCCGCGGAGCATAAACCGCGGCGTTTGGTTTTGAGCATGATGCCGAAAGTGCAAGCGTTTCGGACGACACCATGCTCGCCGACTTAAAGAATTCCGACCCGCGTTCCCTTTATCGTCAGCACGGTCAGCCGGCCCGTCGCCGAAACCGCAGTGTCGATGCCGATGCGTTGCGGACCGAATGTCGGGATTCGCGCCGGGGTGTGCCCATGGATCACCAGGACCGGAAGCTGCGGCCCTTCATTCAGGAAGGGCTGACGGATCCACATGAGGTCACTGTCCTTCTGCTTCTTGAGGTCGATGCCCGGCTTGATGCCCGCATGAACAAAGACGACCCTTCCCATCCGCACCATGATCGGCAATGATTCAAGGAATTGGATATGCCGTTCGGGTATCATGTTGCGAATGACGCGGGCGATTGTTTCGCTTCCAGCCGCCGACTGCAGCAGATGCTCGATATCGATACCGTATGAGTGCAGCGTCTCCGTTCCGGCAAAGCCGAGCCATTCGAGAATGCTCGCCGGTTTGCGATAGAGCTTCACCAGCTCCGCGTCATGATTGCCGCACAGGACGAGACGTTGAAACCCCGGCGGCGAGGTCTTGCTCAGGAACTCCAGCACCGCGCTCGAATCGGGCCCCCGATCGACATAATCGCCGAGCATGACGATGAGTTTCGGTCCCGGAATGCGCGCGGCATCCTGCTCGATGCGGCGATGTGCCTCAACGAGTTCATTATAACAGCCGTGAACATCGCTCATCGCGTAGACCGCAGCGAATTCGCCTTCGGCAAACGTCAGCCGAGCGCGTTTTTTACGGTTGCCAGCCAGTATCTGTATCTGTTGTCGCCATGGCAATAGATAGTTAAACATGGAACCCATTTATGAGACCCGACCGAATGGCGGGTTGTCGGAAATAATCCATCTCTTATCCATCGCTGCAACGGCATGAGGCTCAGTGTTCATAAGAATTTGGCCTGATCGCGGCCCACCGAAGTTGTAACCGGAACCAATTGCCACATTCAGAGTGACATAGTCCTTCGCCATTTGCTGCACCGCCCGCGCCAGGTTGGTCTGACTGGTCGCGGCCGAACGCTGCGCATCCAGCACATCAAGCAAGGATGATCGTCCATCCTTGTGGCTCCCGATTGAAAGCGCAAGAGTCTCCTGCGTGGTCTTCATCTGAGCGCGCAGCGCCTGCGACTCGGCAACACCGATATTGGTCGTTGCAGCGGCGAGGTCTTGCGGATGTAATCATTCATACTTGGGAGGGTGCTGCGGTTAATATTACGCTATAGTTTGCTATATGATGGTTAATCCGACGTTAAACCGGCGATTATTGCGTTTCTCCCGACGTTATCGGCTAATATTCCCCAAATGGAGGAGCCACGGGTATCGGATATCCACAGGCGAGACCTTCGGAAAAGCTGCAAAAATCAACCATAACGAGAGCCATCAGGAAAAAATAAACGTTAAAGAAGATGATGCTTGACGCCCCCGCGGCGCAGCATGATGATGGCGCGTTGCGAGTGTGAATGACATTTCTTGATCAGGAATCTCAGATCCAAAACTGCGGGGTGCAAAGTGGAAACTGCGGTTGATTCGAAACTTATCGAGGCGATCACCTACGACGAAGACAGCCGGCATCTACGGGTCTATCTGACCAACGGTCAGAGGCGAGAATATGAAGGCGTTCCCAAGGGCGTCGTCGTCGGGTTGACGATGGCGGAATCACCGGGAAATTTCTACATGAAGGCAATCAGGGGCAAATATCCTCCTCGCCCCTAATGTCCTATCGATCACGACGATAGGATCATTGTTCCAGCAAAGATGCGGGACCGGCATTCCCGGTCCCGCAATCATTTTCCCGCCGAGCGGCGGTGCACACGTCAATAAAGGCCGAGAAAATCGCGGACCGCATCGATCTCGAGCGGCGCAATCTCGTGACCGCCGGGATGCCAGACCGTCCTGACCTCCGCCCCTCGGTTTTTCAGATGTTCGGACAGCGCCTCGGTCATGGAGACAGGCGCAATCGGGTCTCGCTGCCCGGCCGTCATCAGCACCTTTCTTCCCGCCAGCGGCGACTGGGCTTCGGGTTGAAACGGAATGAGCGGGTGCATCAGAACCGCGGCATCGAAGATACCCTTCTCGATCAGGACATTGGCAAGAATATTTGCGCCATTCGAAAAACCCAGGCCGAGAATATTGGAAGCCTGGTACTCGTCCGCGAATGCCTTGACGTAGGCGGCCATCTTCTCCGTCGCCCGGGAAAGGTCGGGCATGTCGTAGACCCCCTCCCCGGTGCGGCGAAAGAACCGCGCCGCGCCGTGTTCGGAAACATCGCCGCGCGGCGAGAGAATCGTCGCTTCGGGCAGCAGGTGCCGACCGAAGTCGAAAAACTGGTTCTCGTCGCCACCCGTGCCGTGCAGCACCAGCAGGATGGGTTTATCAGGTGCACCGGCATGCAGCCGGTGCACATATCCGGTTTCGGTCATATCGCCTCTCCTTACGCTTCGAGCGGCTGCAGGTGCTGCTCGAGCAGCGCGCGAAGATGGGCGTGCTGCTGCGGCAGTTTCAGGGCTTCGCCGAGATGAGCCGTATCCTCGTCGCGGTCGAAGCCAGGTTCATTGGTCGCGACCTCGAACAGCACGCCGCCCGGCGTGCGGAAATAGATCGCCCAGAAATAATCGCGGTCGATCACCGGCGTGACCTGATAGCCGGTGTCCATCAGTGCCTTGCGCACTTCGAGCTGCTTCTCGCGGTTTTCGACGGCGAAGGCGACATGGTGGACGGAGCCGGCGCCGGGAAGCGCGCGGGCAACGTTCGGCATGGTCTCGAGATCGATGAGATGCGCGCCATTGCCGGAGGGCATGATCAGCCGCCTGACGCCGTCCCTTTCCTCGGCGACCTCATAGCCCATGAACTTCAGGAGTTCGGCCGTTGCGCCCTCGTCCCTCAGCCGCATGGCGACGGAGTGGAAGCCACGAATGGCATGGTCCTCGCTGATGCCGCCATGTGTCCAGGACTGGCGGGTATCATCCTCGACCTCGACGAGGGCGAAGCCATCGCCATCGGGGCCGGAAATATTCAGCCGCATTTCGCCGAAACTTTCCTCGGCCTTCAGGCCGCCGACACCAAGCGCGGCAAGGCGATCGCTCCAGAAGCCGAGCGAACCCTTGGGAACGGAAAACACCGTCGTGCCGACCTCTCCGGTGCCGGGACGGCCCTGCGCCATCTTCGGGAACGGGAAATAGGTCATGACCGTGCCGGGCGCACCGGTCTCGTCACCATAATAGAGGTGATAGACATCAGGCGCGTCGAAATTGACAGTCTTCTTGACGCGGCGCAGGCCGAGCGCATGGGTGAAAAACTGGTTGTTGGTGCGGGCGTCCTGCGCCATCGACGTGACGTGGTGCAGACCCTTGATCTGATCGAGCATGTCAAACCCCTTTCATGCCCGCCGTTGCGGGCTTTCGATGAGGCTAAGATGCGCGCTGAAGCGCCCGTATAACAGACCCGCAGAGCAAAACGCATTGTCTTCTTTTAGTGAACGAACATCGACTTGTGTTCACACTAAAGCATGTCGCGCAAAAGTGTGCAGCAGCGAATCTGAAAGATTGCGTCCCGCTTAGGCCCCATGGGGATCGGCCGGCAATTGCCAGTCGATCGGCGCACGGCCGCGCGACTGCAGGAAGGCATTCGCCTTCGAAAAATGCCCACAGCCGAAAAACCCGTTATGGGCCGAAAGTGGCGAGGGATGCGGCGCTCTGAGCACGAGATGCCGCGTCGTGTCGACGAAGGCGGCCTTGCGTTGGGCATAGGAACCCCAGAGCATGAAGACGACGGATTCGCATTCATCGTTGACCTTGCGGATGACGGCGTCGGTGAAGCGTTCCCACCCCTTGCCCTGATGAGCAGCCGCCTGCCCTTCCTCGACGGTCAGCACGCTGTTCAGCAGGAGTACGCCCTGCTTTGCCCAATGTTCGAGAAAACCGTGACGTGCCGGCGCTATGCCAAGATCCGTCTCCATCTCCTTGTAGATATTGACCAGGGAGGGCGGTATGCGCACGCCCGGCCGGACACTGAAACACAGCCCATGGGCCTGCCCAAGTCCATGATAGGGATCCTGGCCGAGGATGACGGCCTTGACGTTGGAGATCGGCGTCAGATCGAGGGCGCGGAAATATTCGCTGCCCTTGGGGAAAATCCGCTTGCCGACCTCTTTCTGCGTGACGAGGAAGGATTTGAGCTGTTGCATGTAGGGGCTCGAAAACTCCCCCTCCAGCGCGGCCTTCCAGCTCCCCTCGAGACTGATGGATGTATCGCTCATCTAGGAAAATCCTTCGCATATGACGAAACAACGGACACACGGTTCTAACAAAATCGATCTACGCTGCAATGCCTGCCGGCTCGGCAATGGTCTACACCCTCAGAATTCGGTGAGAGAAGATTGCGAGGCTGTCCGAGGCATCGTCGTCCGTATTTAACTATATGATGGCTTTGGTATTTACGCCGGCAGGCGGCCTGAGTAGAACTTTGATGGTGAAATCGGAGCCATGTCTTCCCATGAAATTCGGCACGAGCGGCCTTCGCGGACTTTCCGTCGACCTCAAGGGACGCGCCTCTGCCCTCTACGCCACCGCGTTCGGCAAATATCTGCTGCAGACCGGCAAGGCGCGGGCCGGCGACGTCATTCTGATCGGCCGCGATTTTCGCGATTCAAGCCCTGAAATCTCGGGAAATTGTGCCGGTGCGCTTGCCGCCCTCGGCTTCCGGATCTTCGACTGTGGCACCGTCCCCACACCCGCCCTTGCCCTCTATGGTCTCAAGAGCAAGGCCGCATGCCTGATGGTGACGGGCTCGCATATTCCGGCGGACCGCAACGGCATCAAGTTTTATCGCCCGGATGGTGAGATCGACAAATCGGACGAGGCTGCTATCACCGCATTGGCGGCCGAGATCGAGCGAACCGGTGAAACGGTGGCGCAGGCGCCAGCCGAGACGGAGGAGCATGAAGCGATCTGCCGGCAGCTCTTTTTCGAACGCAATGCAGCCCTGCTTCCGCAGGGCGCGCTGTCCGACATGAAGATCGGTGTCTACCAGCACAGCAGCGTCGCCCGCGACCTGCTGGTTGATGTTCTCGCCCATTACGGCGCCGAGATCACCGCTCTTGGACGTTCGGAGAGTTTCATTCCCGTCGACACCGAAGCCGTTTCAGACGAGACGGTCACGCTGATGAAGCGCTGGGTGTCCGAGCACAAGTTCGATGCGATCGTCTCGACCGATGGCGACGGCGACCGTCCGCTGGTCGCAGACGAAACCGGCACGCCGTTGCGCGGTGACCTTCTCGGCCTTGTGGCAGCCAATTTCCTCGACGCCGGCACGGTGGTGACACCGGTTACCTCCAATTCCGGCATCGAGGCCGCGGGCTCTTTCGCCGTGCGGCGCACCCGCGTCGGCTCACCCTTCGTCATTTCAGGCATGGAAGAGGCCGTGGCGGCTGGCAAGGATCATGTCATGGGCTTTGAAGCCAATGGCGGGCTGCTGACCGCAACCGCCTTTGATATCAACGGCCGGAACGTGCGTGCCTTGCCGACACGCGATTGTTTTATCCCGATGCTCGCGATCCTGTCGCTCGCAGCCATCCGCAAGCAGCCGCTTTCGGCCGTTGCCGCCTCCTATCAGCTGCCCTTTGCCGCCGCCGACCGCCTGGAGAATTTTCCGCTGGAGATGAGTGCCGCACTGATGGAACATCTGCGTGCTTCGGACGAAAATCTCTCGGCTTTCCTGCAGCCGATCGGCGAGGTAGCGACGAAATCCGACATCGACGGACTTCGGGTGACGCTGAGAGATGGCGGCATCATTCATTTCCGCCCGTCCGGCAATGCCCCGGAAATGCGCTGCTACACGGAGGCCGGCAGCGAAGCTGCAGCCCTGGAGCTGCTGAATACAGGGCTCAATCGAATAACAGACTGGGCAGGCGCCCGGTAACATGCGACCAACAAGCCGTTTACTTCAAGGAACCCGCCAATGACGCAGAAAATCGTTCCCGTGATCATGGCCGGCGGCAAAGGCACGCGGCTCTGGCCGCTTTCCCGTGCCACCGCACCGAAACAATTCATCCAGTTCGTCGGCGACAAGACGTTGTTTCAGGAAACTCTTGAACGCGTTTCCGATCCCGAGCTCTATGAAGCCCCGATCGTCGTCACCAATGAGGAATTCCGCTTCCTGGTCGCCGAGCAGGCACGCGAGCTTGCCATCCCGCTCGCTGCCGTACTGCTCGAACCGGTCGCCCGCAACACAGCCGCAGCAGTGGCCGCCGCTGCAACGCTCGCTGGCGAGCTGTTCGGCAAGGGCACCATCATCCAGATGCTCGCCTCTGATCACGAAATTCTTGCCGACAAGAGCTATTTCGATTGCATCCGCATCGCCCGCGATGCCGCTGCCGACGGCAGCCTCGTCACTTTCGGCATCAACCCGACTGAGCCGGCGACAGGCTACGGCTATATCGAGATCGGCGATGCCCTCAAAAACGGTGCGCACAAGGTCAAGCGCTTTGTCGAAAAGCCGGCACTTGAGAAGGCCGAGCAGATGCTCGCCGACGGCGGCTTCTACTGGAACTCGGGCATCTTCATGTTCCCGGTGACGGAACTTATCGCCGAACTGCAGGAATATGCACCCGATGTGCTGAAGGCGGCCAGCAAGGCCGTTTCGAAGGCGAGCCGCGACCTTGATTTCACCCGTCTCGACGCCGACCATTTCGCCAAGAGCCCCGATATCTCCATCGATTATGCGATCATGGAAAAGACCTCCAAGGCAGCCGTCGTCCCCTCGCCGTTCAAATGGTCGGACATGGGCAGCTGGGATTCTGTCTGGAAATCAGGCGCCCGCGACGACAACGGCAATGTCGCCGCCGCAAACACCACCGTCGTCAATACCCGCAATTCGCTCGTCATGACCCGTGGTGTGCATCTTGCCGTCCAGGGCATGGAGGATGTCGCCGTTATCGCCAGCGAGGACGCCGTCTATGTCGGACCGCTCAAAGACAGCCAGAATGTCGGACAATTGGTCAAGATGCTGGCGTCTTCTTCCATTACCGCGAAATTCACCGAAACCCATCCGACATCCTATCGACCCTGGGGCGGCTATACCTCGATCTTCAACGGCGACCGCTTCCAGGTGAAGCGTATCTTCGTCACGCCGGGCAAGAAGCTCTCGCTGCAAAAACACCACCATCGTTCCGAACACTGGATCGTCGTCAAGGGAACGGCTGAGGTGACGGTCGGCGAGAACGTGCGGATGCTGCGCGAGAACGAAAGCGTCTACATCCCGCTCGGCGAAGTCCACCGCCTCGCCAACCCCGGCAAGATTCTTCTCGAGCTCATCGAGGTTCAGACGGGCTCCTATCTCGGCGAGGACGACATCATCCGTATCGTCGATGAGTTTGGAAGAACGTAAATCGCAGCCGGAGCGATGGTCGGGCCTTTTCCGGCGCGACCTTCCTCACTGTTGAATTTCCTCTTGGGGTTCTCGTAGAATGGATGTACCGACAGACATGACCGGAGATATCCCCCTGATGCGTACCTTGCCCGTCCTCGCCGGATTCCTTGCAATCATGGTGCCGGGAATGGCGTTTGCCGAAACGGCAAGCATGCGAACCGCAAACGAGTCGGAAATTCGCCAGCACCTGCCCGGTACGTCCGAACTGAAAGAAGCCAAGAACGGCTACGAATATCGCGACGGCAATAAGAATGGCTACAAGATAACCAATGGCCAGGTGTGCGTCCTGTTCCCCAGCAAGAAGACCGATTGCGTCAACGTGAAGACCGACGGCAAGAGGTTTCAGATGATCGACAAAAAAGGCGGCCGAACCAGATTCTGATTTGTGGCCCCGGCAAGATTTCCGTGCCCAGGCAAAATCATTTTGCCGGTGAAGTTTCGCGGTCCTTGTCGAGAACGAAGTCGGCGACCAGGCCCGAATGGTTCGAGCCGAGATTATCATCGAGACGTTTCAGCGATGTCAGCTGAAGCGGCGCGCGCGCAAATATGTGGTCGATGGCGATCCCGAGCGCGCCGGCGCCGATCGGCCATGTTGCTGGTTCTGGCGTGATCGTTTTCAGCTTTTGCTCGCGCAGGAAAACCTGGATGCTCGGGGCGATCGCCGAGGAGTTGAAATCACCTGACAGCACCAGAGGGCCGTCGATCGAGCCAAGCGCTTTGCCGAGATCTTCCAATTCAGCCATCTGGAAATCGTCGAAATATGGTTTGGTCAGGTGCGCCGAAACCAGATTGATAGTTTCGCCGCCGAAGTCGACGCTTGCTATAACAAGCCTGTTTTTTCGAAGACTACCCATACTTGCGACCTGACGGCTGACGAACGGGCGTTTGGAGAGCACCAGCGTATCGCATGTATCCTTCCCGGCATCGCAACCGATATGGTAGGGATAGGCCTTGAACAATTGCTGCAGGTGGAACGTCAGCGGCTTGGCTTCGAGCAGATTGACGACGTCGGCATTCGACGCGATCACCATATCGGTGATTTCAGTCGAGTTTTTCCAGTTGTCGATCGCGATGTTGAACGACATCAGACGAAAAAGCGGCGGCCTGTCGGTGCCTCTGTCGCCCTCCGAGAACTCGCGCAGCATGAGGACGCCGTGAGCGACGAGAAGAAGCGAGGCAAGCAGAAGGATGAAGCCGTAAATCTGTCTCTTGATGGCCAGAATGACGAGGCTGGCGGCGACGAACACGACGCCGAGGTGAACCTGAAAGCTGTAGACGAAGGACAGAAGCCAGAAGTTCGTGACATAGCGTAACGACACGATGGCGATGGCAACGGTCAGAAAGGCGCAGAGAATCCAATAAACTATATCTCTCATCGATCCTGACCTGCTTGCAGACGACCGGCCGGCCATAACATGCCAGCAATCATGTTGCAAAGCAGCATAACGGCAGAGAGTTGCGGCTGACCGGCAGACGATATCGATAGTCTCGTCCTCATCCGGCAAGGCAGCGGCGGACAGGCGGCCGGCAGTAGGGACAGTGCTGTGGCCTTCTCTTTCAAAGGCCTATCGACTCGGCCTCTTTTTATCTTGTAAGTGGGGTCACTTGATACGGAATCGGCTCTTTGCCGTCGGCAGGGAGCCGAGAAAAGGTGGGAATGCGCTACTTCATTACAGGGACTGCCGGCTTTATCGGTTTTCATCTGGCCAGGCGCCTGCTGCAGGAAGGGCATGACGTCACAGGCTTTGATGGACTCACTCCCTATTACAACGTCAAGCTCAAGGAGATGCGCCATGCCGCACTCTCCCAGTTTCCGGCCTTCAGACCCGTCATATCAATGCTTGAGGACCGGCCAGCGCTGGAAGCGGCGGTTCTGGCGGCCAAGCCCGATATCCTGATTCATCTCGCCGCGCAGGCCGGCGTGCGCTACAGCCTGGAAAATCCAGAGGCCTATCTTCGCTCGAATGTCGAAGGCTCGTGGAACATCATGGAAATTGCGCGGCGCGTCGAAATCCGCCATCTGATGCTGGCCTCGACATCATCGATCTATGGCGCCAATGCGACCGTCCCCTTTCACGAGACCGATCGCGCCGACGAGCCGCTGACCATCTATGCGGCGACGAAGAAATCGATGGAACTGATGGCGCACAGTTATGCCCATCTTCACAAGATTCCGACCACGGCTTTTCGCTTTTTCACCGTTTATGGCCCATGGGGCCGGCCCGACATGGCGCTGTTCAAATTCACCAAGAACATGCTTGAAGGCCAGCCGATCGAGATCTACGGCGAAGGCAACATGAGCCGTGACTTCACCTATATAGACGATCTCATCGAGGCGATCGTCAGGCTATCGGCGGTCGTCCCGTCCGAGGAAAATCGCCTCGAAAACACGGCTGTCGAAACGCTCTCGCGCCAGGCGCCCTTCCGTGTCGTCAATATTGGCGGAGGCCAGCCGGTCAGCCTGATGGATTTCGTCGAAACGGTGGAAAAGGCGCTCGGCCGTCCTGCCATTCGCAAGATGCTGGCAATGCAGAAGGGTGACGTGCCGCGCACCTTCGCAGCCCCGGATCTGCTGGTCGCGCTGACCGGATACAAGCCGGCTACGACCTTGGATGTCGGCGTCAAGGCCTTCGTCGACTGGTATCTCGACGTCCGCAGCGAACTCGACGCCTAGATCAGGATGATTCTAGGCCGGATCGACCTAGAATCTAGTCAGGTGTCAGCGCAGAAACGCAACCGCTTGTACGGCCTCGACCGCCGTCGAAAACACGTAGTCGACAACAACGGTCAGGCTCTGCGAATAGGTCTTGAGCCGGTAACCCTCGCCTTCGATCTCGGCCGGGCTGCGCAGGACGAACGGAACGCCGGGGCGCACGAAACCGGCGCGGGTCGTCAACGGAACCTCGGGCGAATGGCCGATGGCGGAGGTGTACATCAGGTCGCGGGCAAGGCTGGCTGGGCCGATGGCGAATGCCGGCTCGGCAGCGGCAGTGATGGTCAGGCTCAAGGCGATGGCGGCAAAAGTTCTGTGCATGTCGAAGTCCCCGTTTGCGGATCGGCGGGCGTTCGGTTTGCCCGGCTCCAAACGATCGACGCGTCTGTCCACGCTTCGGTCGCTTTCATGAGACCACTCTACACATCAGTATTTTCAGGGCTTTTAAGCGGATCGGTCAAATTTTACGAAATTTGATTTTCTGTCCGGAAGGGCTCGGAACGCATAAGGAAATAGATCCCGGCCGCGAGCCGGGAATGCAACATCGGCAATGACCTGGACGCTGTATCGCAGTCTACAAAATGCGATCCAGCTTCTTGTTTATATGAAGGTTCGGCATCACTCCCGCGCTTTGCGCGGCATGATAGGATTCGCGGGCCGCATCGAACGAGATCGACCACATGATGGCGCTGAGCAGTAGCGCGATGATATAAATCTGAATACGCATCGAACTGGCGATACGGAACGAGCAAGGCAGTTTTGTGTCAAAACATGGTCACAGGAATCACGAAAAAGTGGCGGGCTTTTTGTTTCGCAGTCGGTTGGCGCCAGACACATTAGTGTCGTGAAAATTAGCGATACTGTATCGCTACCTGTTTAGCAGCCGACCCCGAGGCTTGGTTCATCTTCCCTACCCCTAGAACCCTGAGAGGCCCGTTCCCACAGGCCTCTTTGCCTTCTTTCCGGACATTGCAGAACAGCTGAGACCGCCTGGTCCGAATTGACGCTGAACCGCTGAACGGCACATCTCGATCCCCAATCAGGCCAAGCATCCAGCCATGAGCGATGTCACCTTCGCATCAGCAAAGGCATCGGTCGACAACACTTGCTCTCGAAATATATCAATCGATTGACTTACTTTGTCGTCAATGTTATAAAACTGTCATGATCAAAGAACACGACAGCCAGTCACCGGCCTCCGCCCGTGCCGATATCGCGCGCCAGAAGATGCTGTCCGCCGCCCTCGACGTCTTCGGCCGCTATGGTTTCGACGGCGCCTCGACACGCCAGCTCACAGAAACGGCCGGCGTCAACCTGCAGGCAATCCCTTATTATTTCGGCAGCAAGGAAGGTCTCTACATCGCCACCGCCGAATATCTGATGATGCGGATCAATACGCATGTCGGTGACATGAGGGCGCGCGTGGGCGCGCATTTGCTGGCGCTCGACGCGGCGGGAAAATCGCTCGGTGAAGCGGAGGCTCGCCATTTCCTGACCGAGATTTTGCAGACCATGGTGACGCTGTTCGTCGGCAAGGAATCCGAATCCTGGGCGCGCTTCCTGATCCGCGAGCAGATGGAACCGACCGAAGCCTTCACACGGGTCTATCAGGGCCTCATGCGGCCGATGATCGAGATGGGCCGGCGGCTGATCGGCGCCATCCTTCATGAGGATCCCGCCTCGGAACATGTGCGCCTGCGCACCTTTACCCTTCTCGGCAGCATCCTCGTCTTTCGTGTCGCCCATGCAGCCGTGCTCGCCCAGATGGAATGGGACGGCGTCGGCCCGGAACAGGTGGAAACCGTGCGGGGCCTTGCCGCAGAGCTGGTCGATGCCATCGGCCCGCCGAAAGGAAGTGCAGCATGAAACGCGTCCTTCCCCTCGTCATCCTTCTTCTCGTTGCTGCGGGTGCCGCCGCCTGGTGGTACGCGCTGCCCCAAAAGCTCGGCTGGTTGCCTGAGGCCAGCCGCGAATTCGTCCTTTACGGCAATGTCGATATCCGCCAGGTCTCGCTCGGCTTCCGCGTCAGCGGCCGCCTCGCCGAACTCCATGCCGACGAAGGCGACCTCGTCAAAACTGGAACGGTTCTGGCAAAGCTCGATGCCGCACCCTATGAATTCGCGGTCCGCTCGGGCGAAGCCAATGTCGCAGCCCTTCAGGCAACGCTCGACAAGCTGAAGGCCGGTCCGCGGCCGACCGAGATCGCCCAGGCGCGCGCCGCCTATGACGAAAGTATTGCCGATCTCCGCAATGCCAACCTCGCCTATGACCGCGCCCGCCAGTTGCGCCCGCAGGGCACGATTTCCGAGGCGAGCCTTGATCAGGCGACCGCTGCAAGGGCGATGGCCGCCGCACGCTCCGACTCCGCCAACGAGGCGTTGAAACTACTGCTGGAAGGCTCCCGCGTCGAGGATATCGCCGCTGCCGACGCCCAGCTGAAGGCGGCGGAGGCAACGCTCGCTTCGGCCCGCACCTCGCTTGATGATACCGAACTGCGCGCGCCAAACGACGGCGTCATGCTCTCCCGTGTGCGGGAGAACGGCGCTATCGTTTCCCCCGCCGACACCGTCTTCGTGTTGTCGCTGACGGAACCCGTCTGGGTGCGCACTTATGTTGCCGAACCCGATCTCGGCCTCATCCATCCCGGCATGAAGGTTGCGGTCACCTCCGATACGGCGCCCGACAAACCCTATGGAGGCACGATCGGCTTCATCTCGCCGGTTGCCGAATTCACTCCGAAATCGGTGGAAACGCCGGAACTGAGGACAGACCTCGTCTATCGCCTCAGGATCGTCATCGACAAGCCCGGCCCGGATCTGCGCCAGGGCATGCCGGTTACCGTGCGTTTTCCCACGCCGACGGCGGGCGGACAATGACCGCCGCCGAGACCGGCCGGGGCGACAAGCCGCTCGTCCGGATCGACGGTGTCACCAAGCGCTTCGGCGATGCGCCAGCCGCCCTTGACGCCGTCTCCGGCACGATTGGCAGCGGCGCAATCACCGGTCTCGTCGGCCCTGACGGCGCCGGCAAGACGACGCTGATCCGCCTGATGACCGGCCTGATGCTGCCCGACACGGGAACGATGGAGGTTCTCGGCTTCGACACGCGCAAGAACCCCGCCGGCATCCAGGCGGCGATCGGCTACATGCCGCAGCGCTTCGGTCTCTATGAGGACCTTTCGGTGCAGGAAAACCTCGATCTCTATGCCGATCTGCGGGGCCTGCCGAAAAGCGAACGCGCAAGCGCCTTCGACGAACTGCTCACTTTTACCGACCTCAAGCGTTTCACCGGCAGGCTCGCCGGAAAGCTCTCCGGCGGCATGAAGCAAAAGCTTGGTCTTGCCTGCGCGCTTCTGAAGAAGCCGCGCCTGCTGCTGCTCGACGAGCCGGGCGTCGGCGTCGATCCGATCTCGCGCCGCGACCTCTGGAAGATGGTCGAGAACCTGACGAAGGAAGGCATCGGCGTGCTTTGGTCGACCGCCTATCTCGACGAGGCTGAAGCCTGCGACCATGTGCTGCTCTTGAACCAGGGAAAGCTGCTGTTTTCGGGAAAACCTGATGACATGACCGGCCGTGTTAGCGACCGGGTTTTCCGCGTCTCGGGCATGACAGGGCGCCGCCGGCAGGTGCTCGCCGGGCTTCTGCAGGCCGATGGCGTCATCGACGGCGTGATCCAGGGCGAAGCGATCCGCCTCGTCGCCGCCAGGGACAAGAAACCGGATATCGGCGCGGCCGGCGATGGCGCGACGCTCACCCCTGCCCCGCCGCGCTTTGAGGATGCCTTTATCGACATGCTGGGTGGTGGTCCTGGCGGCCGATCGAGACTGGCCGAGGCGCAAGGGCCGACGAAAGGCGATGACGACCGGCCGGTGATCGAGGCCAAGGGGCTGACCAAGCGCTTCGGCGATTTCACCGCTGCCGACAATATCAGCTTCGATATCCGTCGCGGCGAAATCTTCGGCCTGCTCGGCCCGAACGGCGCCGGCAAATCCACCACCTTCAAGATGCTCTGCGGCCTGCTGAAGCCGACCGGTGGCGAAGGCCGCGTCGCCGGTTTCGACCTTCGTCGCGATGCCGCCGAAGCCCGCAACCAGCTTGGCTATATGGCGCAGAAATTCTCGCTCTATGGCGATCTGACCGTCATGCAGAACCTCGAATTCTTCTCCGGCGTCTATGGCCTTCGCGGAAGACACCGGCGCGAGCGCATTGACCTGATGGCCGGCATCTTCGATTTCGGCCGCCATATCAGCCAGCCGGCCAAGGACCTGCCGCTTGGCCTGAAGCAGCGCCTGGCGCTTGCCTGCGCCGTCATGCACGAGCCACGCGCCCTCTTCCTCGACGAACCGACCTCCGGCGTCGATCCGATCACCCGGCGCGAATTCTGGACGCATATCAACGCGCTGGTCGAAAAGGGCGTTACCGTGCTCGTCACCACCCATTTCATGGACGAGGCGGAATATTGCGACCGCATCTCGCTGATCTATCGCGGCCGCTCGATCGCGCTTGGTTCGCCCGATGAATTGAAGGCCCGCGTCGCGACCAAGGAGCTGCCTGACCCGACAATGGAGGATGCCTTCATCGCCCTGGTGCAGCAATCCGAGAAGGAGGATGCAGCATGAGCACCTCTTCCGGCCGGATGCGACGTCTCTTGGCCCTCGTGCGCAAGGAAAGCTTCCAGGCGATCCGCGATCCGAGCAGCATCCTCATCGCCTTCGTGCTGCCGCTGATCCTGCTCTTTCTCTTCGGCTACGGCGTCTCGCTCGATACCACCCGCACCCGCATCGGCCTCGTGACCGAGGAGATGACGCCGCTGACGCAGGATCTCTCGGCCAGTTTCCAGGCCTCGCGCTATTTCGATGTGGCCATCGGCCGCGACCGGCGTCTGTTCGAGGAAGACCTCGTGCTCGGCAAGCTGCGCGGCATCGTCGTCATCCCCGCCGACTTCACCACGCGCTACACCGCCGGCAACCGCCCCGATATCCAGGTGATCGTCGATGGCTCCGAACCGAACACGGCGAATTTCGTGCAGAACTATGCCCAAGGCACCGTTGCCAACTGGGAGCGGCAGAGGCAGGCGGACGTCGCCTCCCACAGTCCCGCCATTTCGGTCGAACAGCGCTTCTGGTTCAATCCTGAACTGACCAGCCGCAATTTCCTCGTGCCCGGCTCGATCGCCATCGTCATGACGCTGGTCGGCACGCTTTTGACCTCGCTCGTCGTCGCCCGCGAATGGGAGCGGGGTACGATGGAAGCGATGATGGCGACACCGGTGACAGCGGTCGAACTGCTCGCCGGCAAGATCCTGCCCTATTTTCTGCTCGGCCTCACCTCGATGACGCTCTGCGTGCTGCTTGCGGTCTTTCTCTTCGGCGTGCCGTTCCGCGGCTCCGTCGCTGCTCTTTATGCGCTGTCGGCCGCTTTCCTGATCCCGGCGCTTGGCCAGGGCCTGTTGATATCGACGGCCACGAAGAACCAGTTCCTTGCCTCGCAGCTGGCGCTGATCTCGGCCTTTCTCCCTGCTTTCCTGCTGTCTGGCTTCCTCTTCGAGATCAATTCCATGCCGACCGTGATCCAGTGGATCACCTTCATCGTGCCGGCGCGCTACCTGATCCCCAGCCTGCAGACGGTGTTCCTGGCCGGCGATATCTGGCCGATGTTTCTGCAGGCGATCGGCGTGATGCTGACGATCGGCGCCATCATGTTCGTGCTTGCAGCCCGCAGCACCAGAAAGAGGATCGGTTGAGATGTGGACAAGGCTCTACGCCCTGATCGTCAAGGAACTGCTCGCCGTCCTGCGTGATCCCAAGGGCCGCGCCATCCTGATCGGCCCGCCGATCGTCCAGCTTCTCGTCTTCTCCTATGCGGCGACGCTCGAAGTCCGCAATGTCGACGTGATGATCCTCAACCGCGACAACGGTCACTGGGGCCAGGAACTGATCGAGCGCATCGATGGCTCGCCAACCTTCCGGAAAATCGAGATTGCAGGAAGCCAGGCGGAGGTCCGGGTGGCGATCGACAACCAGACGGCCATTGCGGCCGTTGAGATCGGCCCGGACTTTTCCCGCAATATTGAGGCGGGAGCGCCGGCCGACCTGCAGGTGGTGCTCGACGGCCGCCGCTCCAACGCCTCGCAGATCGTCGCGGGCTATCTCTCGCAGATCGGGGCGGCGCTTGCCGCCGAGACGCCGGCCGGCAAACGTGCCGGCGCCGACATCGTCTCGACAGTGCCGCGCAACTGGTTCAACCCGAACCTGACCTATCAATGGTTCATGGTGCCGAACCTGATCGCCAGCATCGCGCTGCTGATCGGTCTCATCGTCACGGCGCTGTCGATCGCCCGCGAGCGCGAACTCGGCACCTTCGACCAGTTGATGGTCTCGCCGCTGCGCATCCACGAGATCCTGATCGGCAAACTGATCCCGCCGATAATGATCGGCCTCTTCCACATTACCGTCTATATCCTGGCCGCCGTCTTCCTCTTCGAGGTGCCGCTGCGCGGCTCGCTCTTCCTGCTTTACGGCAGCGCGATCTTCTATCTCGGCTCGGTCGCCGGCCTTGGCCTCTTCATCTCGGCGCTGTCGATGACACAACAGCAGGCGATCCTCGGCGCCTTCCTTTTCATGGTTCCGGCCATGCTGCTCTCAGGCTTTGCGACGCCGATCGAGAACATGCCGGGATGGTTGCAGCCGGTGACCCTGATCAATCCGCTGCGCTATTTCCTGGTGATCGTCAAAGGCGTCTTCCTGAAGGATATTCCGCTGAGCGAGGTGGTGAACCAGACGATCCCGCTGGCGCTGATCGCCACTGTTACGCTCAGCGCCGCCGCCTGGCTCTTCCGCCGGCGGCTGGAATAATGCCTCCCGACTCAGGCTTCAGCCGCCTCACATAATGTGAACCGGCCTTCCAAAGCGTGACTCTCTCCTGCTGGAACCTCGGATTGGCGTGGTCGTTACCCAAACGCAACCCCAGCAGAGGAGAAGCAAAATGTACAAGGTCCTACTTGTCTCCAGCGCCCTTGCGCTGTCGTCACTTGCAACCAATGCGCTCGCTGATGGAGCCGTGACCGGTGCAGCCGGTGGCGCCATCACCGGCGCAATCGTCGGCGGCCCCGTGGGTGCTGCCATTGGCGGCGTGGCCGGCGGTGTCGCCGGTGCCGTTGTGGATCCGCCGCCGCGCGAGGTCGTCACCTATGTCCAGCAGCAGCCGGCCCCGACCGCCTCCGTGGTGGTCGAGGAACCGATCGTCGTCGGCAAGCCGCTTCCGGCAGACGTCGTCGTAACACCGGTGCCTGACAATCCGAAATATGCCTATACGGTCATCAACAATCAACGCGTGATTGTCGAACCCCGCACCCACCGTGTGGTGCAGGTCATAGAATAATCAGGCAACCGAAGCCGCCTGTTGCGGCTCGGCAACTTCCGGCCCCGCTTCGGCGGGGCCTTTTTTCGTGCGCTCGCGCCACCTGCCGATCAGCGAGAACAGAACGACAAGGGGCTGTGGCAGCTTGACCCCCTGCGGCAGCGCCTCTATCGGAATTCGGTCGCCGTAAAGCTTGCCCTGTTTGAGCGATAGAATATGCATGCTGGAAAGCATGAGCCGATCCTCCATCCTGATTGATGGTATCAGCGTGGCCGAAGCGACGAGGCTGGGTCCTTAAAGCTCCGGTTAAAAGCTGCAAAAACTTGCAAAAAGCCTATGGCCGCGGACGCATCCCGGCGCGCGCCAGCCCTTCCAGAACCGGCGCAAAACGCTGTGGATCCTTTGCCGGCTGACCCGCCAGAATGCCTTCCAGCGTCACATCAGGTGCAATCGCCTCGAGCGCATGCAGGAACTGGCGCGCCTGCTCCATATTGCCGAGATGCGCGTGTGCGGCGATCAGCATCCAGTAGGTCGGGTCGAAATGGGCGTTCAGTGCCAGCGAACATGACGCGTGTGAAATTGCAGCCTCGTAATTGCCGCGGAAGATTTCGGCCATGGCGATGCCGGTCAGCGAGAAACGTGCATCCGGATCGCGGGGTCCCAATTTCACGGCGCGATGCAGGCGCTCGAGCGCATGTTCGATATCGCCGCAGTGCAAGGCCGCAATGCCGGAGCAGGCCGCGACCAGAAGATCGTTGGGATTGGCGGCAGCGGCGGCCTCCAGCACAGCCATGCCGCCTTCATAATCCTTGCCAGTCTGCAGCAATGCCATGCCGCAATGGGCCATTACGCGGGGATCACCTGCCGAATGCTGAAGCCCGCGACGGGCAAGACTGATGCATTCCGCCTTGTCGTCCTTCCCGAGCCGCGGCCAACCCATGGTCATGCGATGTTCGAGCGCCCAGGCGGCATGCGAAAGCAGCATCGCATTTTCCGGCTCCATGGCGAGAGCCTCCTGCAGCAAGGCATAGGCGACGGCATTGTTTTCGATCGACTCGTCGATGATCGCGGCAAGGGCACGCAGATAGAGATCGTAGACAGCAGGACTGTTCGGCCTGTCGCGTCGTGACCTCTGGATCTCGGCGATCTCGATCGCCGGCTCGACGATCGAGGCGACGCGTTCAGTGATACGGTCCTGGAAGGCGAAGATGTGGCTTATGCCGTCTTCAAAATGATCGGCCCAGAGATTGGTCGCCGTCACACCGTCGACTAGTTGCACATTGATACGCACCTGCCCGCCCTCCCGCCGGATGCTGCCTTCGAGCACGTAGCGCACTCCGAGTTCCCCAGCCACTTGTCGCACATCGATGCTGCGTCCCTTGTAGACGAAGGCGGAATGGCGCGAGACAACGGAAAAGGAGCGGAAACGCGCAAGGGCGGTGATGATCTCCGTCACCACGCCATCGGCAAAATAATCCTGGTCGGCGTCACCGCCGAGATTGACGAAGGGAAGAACCGCGACGGAAGGCGGGCGCGACGCCGCAGGCGCCATCCCGCCATCCTCCTGGCGCGGCAGGCGATAACCAACCCTGGGAACCGTGACGATCCACTCCGTGCCATCGGGCCTTGCGCCGAGAATCTTCCTAAGCGTGGCAATCTGAACCGTGAGGTTGCCTTCCTCCACGGCAAGCCCCTGCCAGGCCCGATCCATCAGGTCCGCCTTGGTGACGACGCGGCCCTCAGCCTCCAGCAGCATGCCGAGCAGAGCCGCCGGCCGTGGTCCCGTCGCAACGGACTTCCCTTCCCGCCACAGGCTTCCTGTCACGGGATCGTAAACGAACGGACCGAAGGAGAGCCTCGAGCTGCCCATGCAGAAGCATAGCGTGAAATTCTCGCAAACTGAAAGCCGATGACGCGCTGATGCGTTGCAAAAGCCGCCGTCGGAACGGCGGCTTTTCAGTGACGCAGGATCAGACCTTCAGCTCGCGCCGCTCGCGCTCGGTCACCATTGCAAGGTCGAGCACCTTCTGCAGGTTGGCGGCGTGGCGGAAGTTCGGGTCCGGCTGGACGCCGCTTGCCACGGCCTCGGCAAAACGCTCATAGTTGGTCGCCACCGGTTCAACCTCGATCTTCGTCCAGGTCGCGGTTTCGACATCTTCGCCGAGGCAGCCATGCAGCTCGGAACCGCTGGGACGATGGATGACCTCAAGGCTGCCCCTCTCACCATAAATACGCAGCTTCAACTCGTTCAGATGCCCTGTCGCCCAGCGGCTGGCATGGATGACGCCGAGCGCGCCGTTGGCGAAATCGACAGACATGGTGAAGCTGTCATTGGCATCGAGCAGATATTCGCCGATCTGGCCGCCCGGCGCCTTGTTGAAGGTCTTCAGCCGGGCAAAGACGTGATCGATGTCGGTCGCCGCGCCATAGGCGGCGAAATCGAGAATATGGATGCCGACATCGCCGAGCACACCGTTCGAACCATGGCCGGTGGAAAGCCGCCACAGCCAGGTCGATTCCGTGCGCCAGTCGCCCCAGGCGCGCGACACCAGCCAGCTCTGGAGATAAGAGGCTTCCACATGTCTGATCGTGCCGAGCTCGCCGGCGAGCACCATCTCACGGGCGCGCTGCAGCGGCGCGACGTTACGATAGGTGAGGTTGACCATGTTGATGACGCCGGCCTTTTCGGCCGCCTCCGTCATCTCCAGCGCCTTCGCATAGTTCTCCGCCAGCGGCTTTTCGCAGAACACATGCTTGCCCGCAGCAATCAGCGCCATCGTCGTCGGGTGATGGATGCGGTCGGGCGTGACATTTGTCGCCGCATCGAATTCACCCCAGGCGATCGCCTCCTCCAGCGAAAGAAATCGCTTTTCGATGTTGAACTTGTCGGCAAAGGCCGACAGCCGCTCGGGATCGGTGTCGACGGCGCCGACCACCGTCACGCCGTCGATGAGGGGGAAGCGGGCGAGCTGGTTTTTCGCCATCACCCCCGTGCCAAGAACGAGTAGTCGCATGGATGCTCCTCAGCGGTAACCGGCTTCGCCGGCCTGGTGCAGTCTTGGGCCGCGTTCGACGATCGGCTCCAGTGCTTTTTCTACCGGCACATTTGGAGCATCGGTAATGCTCTTCAATGCACCCTCGGGATTATAGGCCCACTTCACGCCGTTGATCAGTACCTTCTGGACATTGACGTCATGATAGGTCGGATAGGTCTCGTGGCCGGGGCGGAAATAGAAGATGTTGCCGGCGCCGCGGCGCCAGGTCAGGCCTGAGCGGAACACTTCGCCGCCCTGGAACCAGGAGATGAACACCGTTTCGAGCGGTTCCGGCACAGAGAACTGCTCGCCGTACATTTCCTCGTTCTCAAGCTCGAAATGCTCGCCGATACCGGCGGCGATCGGATGGCGCTGGTTGATCGTCCACAGTCGCTCGCGCTCACCCGCCTCGCGCCACTTCAGCGCGCAGGGCGTGCCCATCAGCCGCTTGAAGATCTTGGAGAAATGGCCGGAATGCAGCACCAGCAGGCCCATGCCTTCCCAGACGCGCTTGGCGACACGCTCGACAACCACATCGGAGACCGCGCCGTGATCCTTGTGGCCCCACCAGGTCAAGACGTCGGTCTCAGTAAGACGTGCTTCGCTGAGGCCGTGCTCCGGCTCCTGCAGCGTCGCTGTCGTCGCCGAGATACTTGGATCGGTGTTCAGCGCATTGGCGATCGTCGTGTGCATGCCCTCGGGATAGATCCCCCGGACGATCTCATTGGTAGTCTCGTGAATATTCTCTCCCCAGACGACGGTGCGAATGGCCATGATGTGCTCCTGTAGAACCTGGAAATATCGATAGGCGGGAAGGCAGGATTCAAAGCGCTTTGGAAAACGGCGCTGGCTGCGCCTCGTCTCCTCCACGTCCAAGGAACACATAGACCTTTGTCAGTATTTTGACAAAGGGGAAAATTTATCGGCCGAAGGCGGAGAAGCCGCCTGCCAATATCACAGCAATATCAATGCGAAACGGACTTCGAGAACAGATTGACGACCATAACGCCGGATATGATCAGCCCAAGGCCGACGATCGCCGGCAGGTCGAGGCGCTGCTTGAAGAACACCAGGCCGACCGAGGAAATCAGCACGATTCCCAAAGCGCTCCAAATCGCATAGGCGATACCGACCGGGATGCTTTTCAGAGTCAGCGACAGGCAATAGAAGGCGGCCGCATAACAGGCGACGACGAGTGCCGTCGGCCCGATGCGGGTAAACTGCTGCGACAGCTGCAGTGCGGTCGTGCCGATGACCTCGAGCACGATGGCTGCAAACAGCAGCCCGTAGACGGCGGCCTGGCTCATGGCGAATTCCTTTTCGAATTACTTGCCGGTCAGTTCGACAAGGCGATCGATAAGATCCCGCCTCACAACGCCGTTGATATCATGGCTTTCCAACGTATCTGCGAACCAAAGACCGTCGGCGGCGAAACGCACGACTTGCGCGTCGAGGGAGGAGTCGGTGCCGATATATTCCTCCGCCCGCGCCTGCACCCATTGGCGCCAACGAAGACGCAGCCGGGGTTCGGCAAGAAGCGCGATCGTCACCTGCGTCCAACTCCTGGAATCGTCGGGACGCTCCTTGAGACCGGATACCGCCCTCAGATAAGCGCGGGTGAAGCGCCCCTGCGGCAGCGGATCGCCGCGCATCAGTTCCTCTATATCGGCGTCGAACTTTTCGAGCAGGCTCTCGAACAGCGCATCGAGCAGCGCATTCTTCGTCGGGAAGTGATGCAGCAGCCCGCCCTTGCTGACGCTGGACGCAGCGGAAACCGCATCGAGCGTGACGGCGGCCATGCCGTCGCTGGCAGCAAGGCGCGCGGCGACCTCCAGCAACTGCTGGCGCACGAGCACGGGCTGTTTCTTGCGATGATGAGCGTTCGACATTCAGATAAAAGATACCGTCCGGACGGTTTTGTCAAGGAGAAAACGCCGCAACCCTTGCGGTGCGGGCATTATGCGCGAAATGCCGCGGCACCTTGATGACAGTTGCGATCATTTTCCGCCCGGTGCATGAAGAGGCCGGGGAATGGTTGAGGCAATGGGGATGGTTTCGTGACGGAGAAGCTCACCACCTTATATCAGGCGATCGGCGGCGATCCCGTCGTGCGGGCACTGACGCACCGCTTCTACGAACTGATGGACAGGCTGCCGGAGGCGAGAAACGTGCGCGCCGTACACCCGCCGAGCCTTGAGGGCAGCGAAGAGAAATTTTACGAATATATGAGCGGTTATCTCGGCGGCCCGCCGCTCTATATCGATAAGCGCGGCCATCCGCGTCTGCGCAGCCGCCATTTCGTCGCCGAGATCGGTCCTGTCGAGCGCGACGAATGGCTGCTCTGCTTCCGCCGCGCCCTGGACGAGACGATATCGAGCCAGGCGCTACGCGATCTCATCTGGGCGCCGGTGGAACGGCTCGCCCATCACATGCAGAACAAGGCCCCTGACGACAAGGAACAACCATGAGCTTGAACGCGCGTCTGGAGCCGGTGCTCTATCTCTTTGCCGGCCTGTTTGGCGTAGCCGGCGTGGCGCTTGCCGCCCTAGCTGCCCATGGCGGCGGCGAGGCCAATCTTGCGGCATCCGCATCTGCCATGTGCCTTGCCCACGCCCCTGCCCTGCTGGCATTGGCTCTCGGCAACGCCAGGCTCAGAACCGCCTGGCTGGCCGGTTTGCTGATGATTGCCGGAACGCTGCTTTTTGCGGGCGATCTCGTCACCCTGCGTTTTACCGGCTCTAGCCTCTTCCCCTATGCCGCGCCGACCGGCGGCTGGGCGATGATGCTTGGTTGGCTGGCCGTTGCGGCAGGCGCGGTTCTGCGCGTCAGGGCTTGAGAGCTTTTACTGACCGTTCAAGCCCTCTCCTCCCTCATTCCTGTGCCTGTCACAGGAATCCAGTGCGCCCAAGTCCTTGGGCGCAAAAGACTCTTCCCCCGCGATATGGGTTCATTCACGGCGCGGACGCACCGTGGCTGGATTCCTGTGACGAGCACAGGAATGAGGATGCGCGTGGGGCCAAGGCGAATACAAAGCTAAGATTTCAACCAAGAGCTAAGTCACGCCGCATCAACCGCAATTAAATGCCGTCGACCACGTTGAAACCCTCGAAAACAGGCGGCCCCTTGTAGATCGCCTTGTGATCGCCGGCATTGCGGTGCGCCGCGCGAAAGCTCTCGGACTTCGTCCAGTTCTGAAAATCCGCTTCGCTTTTCCAGACCGTGTGCGAGGAATAGAGCGTATAGCCCTCCTCGTCGTTGACCTTGCCGCGCAGCAGGCGGAATTCGACGAAGCCAGGCACCTCGGGCAGGCTGGAATCGCGGTTGCGCCAGACCGTCTCGAAATCGCCTTCGCTCCCGGTTGCAACCTTGAAGCGGTTCATTGCGATATACATGGAATCTCCCTACGCCTTCCTCTTGCCCGCCCTTGCAGAACGCAAGGGAAAGGCGAGAACATTATCGCCGTTTGCCGCTGCCGGGCCAAGCGGTCTTGTTGTCGCTTCCCCAGGCATGCGCGCTTCCCAGGTCGGGAACAGCGTTACATTCTGGTAGATCTGCTTGCGTTCGGCATGCTGCTGGAAAAGTTCGTAGAGTTCGGGCACGAGGCCCTCGCCTGTCTGCGCGGCGAGCTTATGCAGGCCGATCATGGTGAAGCCGTCGGGGCGCTGGTCGTTCATCGGGAATTGTCTCGTTCGTTCATCGTCTGCAGCGCACGCTCCAGGCTGGACTTGCTGCCATTGCGCAGCGGGATGAAGGTCTTGCCGAATTTCTTGCAGCCGGTCTTCACACGCAGGCAGGCATCGTGGCTGATACAGTCGATCGGGCAGAACACGCAGTCGACCGAGGGAAGCACGGTATCGATGCGGGAAACCGCTTCGCGCAACCCGCCGTCATGATGAATGAGCTCGGCGCCGAAATTGCTGCAGATCTGGCGAAGATGCGCCACCTGGCAGTCACGGCCACCGACATAGAGGAAACTGCGGCCATCCAGTTTGGACCGACCGAGGGATGCCTGACCAGCGTCCTCGCCCGCGCTATCGCGGACCTCCCGGTTCGAACCCTTCTTGCCCTTGCGAGCCATATGCCACCCGTTCGCTCGTTGATCGTCACACGATTCCTGCGTGTGCGGGTGGACCTTATTAAACTTGATTTTTAGAGTAAAGTATAAAGTTGATTATTTTTATCATATTATTATGGCACGATCTCGATAGGCGCTGACATGGTCATCGCCTGCCCACCGGGCGGGGGGCTGAAGGGTGCCGCACGACGCACCGCATCGAGAGCAAGCTGATCGATCTCCGGAACGCCGGACCCACGCGAGACACGAGCGGAGGTCAGGCCGCCGCCGCCGTTGACTGAGAAGGTGACAACAACGCTGCCTTCGACACCTCGGGGCTTCCTGATCGCACGCCGAATACGGCTACGGACCTTGCCTTTATAGTTTGCGGTCGCGGCCGTCCCCACCCCGTTATTGCCGTTGGCGGCCTGCGAACTGTTGTCGGATTGCGCCGATGAATTGCCTTCGGCAACGCCACGCGTTGAAGTCTGCTGCCCCTCCCCCTTGTCGCCAGCGGCCTTCTGCGGCGGACGCTTCTTCTCGACCGGCTTGGGCTTCTCCTGTGCCACTTTCGGCTTTGGCGTCGGCGTTACAACCTCGGGCGGCTGTTCCGGTTTCGGCTGGATTTCTGCCGTTTCTATGGGCTTCACCCCCTGTGGAGTCTCCTCCGCGACTTCCGCCGGGGTTTCCGCAGGCTGCACCTCGCTCGGCTGGACCGCAGTCGGCTGTACCTCGGATGGCGGCACTGCGTCGAGCGGCACCTGCTGCTGTTCGGGAACAACCGTCGACATTGGCTGCGCGACGGACTCCTCCGCCGGCACCTCGGACACCAGAATCTCCGGCTCGACGGCCGCGGCCGTTTCGGGCGAAACGCGCGTCACTTCCGGTGCCGGCGCCTGCTGAATAGGATCCTGCGCTTCGAAGGGCGAAACTTCGGTCGGCTGCACGGTTTCCGGTTGAACTTCCGCCGTTTGCGTCGGCTGGATCGTGTCAGGCTGCACTTCTTCGGGAATGATTTCCTGCTGGATGGTCGTTTCGGTCTCGCCAGCAGCAGCCTGGTCGATATCGGAATCGCCATACATGACGACGCTCATCGCCTGACCGGCTTCTTCGATTGCCTCCTCCGGCGCTTTGGGGAAAGCAATCAGCAGCACAGCCGCCAGTGTCGCGTGAAAGATCAGCGAGCAGATGTACGTCAGCGCCACCCGTCTCCGCACCGGTGCCTTCTCGTCTCCCTGCTTTTCTACCGCTGCATCCATCGGCGGCGCAGGAACAGAGGCTGTCGGTTCGGCCTCCGGATGATCGGGAAAGGAGGGTATCTGCGCGAAACGCGCATAATGGACCACCGCCTCGCCAGCCGGCTGCCGCTGCACATTGCGCAGGTCGGAAAGCTCGTGGCCGGGATGCATGTTGTTGTCGTTCAGACCGCCGTCAGCGTCCGGCTCCCCGATGAGCACCTGTCTCGATCTGGTCTTCGCTGAAATTGCCATTTGTATGCCTCGGACAGTCTGACCATGCCCGCCGGGATTCATTCCCGGCGTATTCTCAAAGCAATTCCAGGAAAAGTGCGAAGCGGTTTTCCCTCCGGAACTGCGTAAAAACAAAAGGTTAGAGCGGTTCTGCGCTTTCGTGAAAAGCTGAACCGCTCTAGCCCTCGAAGGGAACGGAAATCTGCGAGCGGGTGACGAGACCCTTCATGCATTCGCCCGCCGCCGGGCCGTCACAGACCGGCGTGTCGTTGATGATGATGCGGGTGACCGTCTCGCACTTCACATTCGGCATATCGAACTGGCGCACGCGCTTCTTGCCCTGCGGCAGATCGCGGAAGTCGAGCACGGTGATGCGGTCGACGGCATTCTTGTCGTTGAAAAAAGCAAGCTCGAAGGAGATCTTGTTGATCGGGGTCTGGAGATTGTTCTCGGCGACGAAAGTCATCATGCAGCCCTTTTGCGATGGCGCCAGAGCGTTGAGTTCGACATCCAGCTTGGCTGTTGCCGCATCCTGCGCCTGGCAAATGCCTGAAACCGCCATCACCATGCCGGCTGCAACAGCCGCAAACCTACCCGTCATCATCTTCTCCGCCATTGTCGCGAACCGCCGCCAGGCGGCCTCATATCAGCAATCTTAAAAACTTGACTGTATTTGTCTCCTATTGCGTCTTTAAAAAACTATGAGTAAGAAAGTCAAGATAATTGTCATCACAACCGGGGACCCCTGATCACCGGCCTTATGGAATTGCCAACCGAAATGATGGTTGAAAAGCCAGATAACTTTAAGCACGTGCCGCTGCAGAGCGAGCCTGCGGCGCAGCACCGGATCGTCGAAAGCGCGGATCTTTTCCGCGGCACGAACGAGATCATGATAAGACATGACGGCTTGGTCTATCGCCTGAAGATCACCCGTCAGGGCAAGCTCATTCTCAATAAGTAGGGTAGGACATGACCGAACAGACAAGACCGGCACCAGCCGAAATCCGTGCGTTTCGCGCTGACAATCCGAAGATGCGCGAGCGTGATATCGCCGCCCAGCTGAAGATTTCCGAGGCAGCCCTCGTCGCCGCCGAAACAGGCATCAGCGTGACCCGAATCGATGGCAGTGCGCTGAAGCTTCTCGAGCGCGTGGCCGGCCTCGGCGAAGTCATGGCGCTGTCGCGCAACGAAAGTGCCGTTCACGAGAAGATCGGTGTCTTCGAAAACATCAAGAGCGGCGCGCAGGCCGCGATCGTTCTCGGCGAGAATATCGATCTGCGCATCTTCCCGAGCCGCTGGGAGCATGGTTTCGCCGTATCCAAGAAGGATGGTGACCAGGAGCGCCTCAGCCTGCAATATTTCGATAAGGCGGGCAACGCGGTGCACAAGGTGCACCTGCGCCCGAGCTCGAATGTCGAGGCCTATCACGCGATCGTCGCCGAGTTGAAGCTGGAAGAACAGTCGCAGGAATTTGTCGAGGCTGAGACCTTAAATGCCGTCGATGAAACCGCCGACGTCAACCGCGACGAACTGCGCGACAACTGGAGCAAGCTCACCGATACGCATGAGTTCTTCGGCATGCTGAAGCGCCTGAAGATCGGCCGCCAGGCGGCCGTGCGCACCGTCGGCGACGACTATGCCTGGAAGCTCGACAACAGCGCGACGGCAGACATGATGCATGCCTCGGTGAAATCCGGCCTGCCGATCATGTGCTTCGTCGCCAATAACGGCATCGTCCAGATCCATTCCGGCCCGATCTTCAACGTGCAGCCGATGGGTCCGTGGATCAATATCATGGACCCGACCTTTCACCTGCATCTGCGCCAGGATCACATCGCCGAGACCTGGGCCGTACGCAAGCCGACCACGGACGGCCACGTCACCTCGCTGGAGGCCTACAATGCCGAAGGCGAGATGATCATCCAGTTCTTCGGCAAGCGGAAGGAAGGCTCCGACGAACGCGCCGAGTGGCGCGAGATCATGGAAAACCTGCCGCGGGCAGCGAGCGTGGCCGCATAAGGATCGCAACGATGACGATGCGTAACAATCTGCGCCGGATCCGCCCTTGGGAACTGGCCCTGACGGCGGCCATCATGGCGCTGCCGCTGATCCCGACGGCGCCGACCGTCGAAGGCTTCGCCTTCATCCGCGCCGCCCACGCCGAGGAAAAGAAGCTCGACACGTCGCGCCTGGTTTCGGTCGGCGGCGACATCACCGAAATCGTCTATGCGCTCGGCGAGGAAAGCCGGCTGATCGCCCGCGACACGACGAGCATCTATCCGGAGGCTGCGCTGAAGCTGCCGAACGTCGGCTACATGCGTGCGGTCTCACCGGAAGGCATCCTCGCCATGAACCCGACGGCGATCATCGCCATCGAAGGTTCAGGCCCGCAGGAAGCGCTGGCTGTGCTGAAGAATGCCAGCGTGCCCTTCGAGACCGTGCCGAGCGCCTTTACCCGTGACGGCATCATCGCCAAGATCGACCGTGTCGGCACGCTGCTGGGCGTGCCCGACAAGGCAAAGGCGCTCGAAGAAAAGGTCGCGGCCGACCTCGACTCGGCGATCGCCGATGCCGAAAAGCGCCCGGAGGCCGAGCGCAAGCGCGTTCTCTTCATCCTCAGCGCCCAGAACGGCCGGATCATGGCATCGGGGACCGGCACGGCCGCCGATGGCATCGTCAAGCTCGCCGGCGCCATCAACGCAGTCGGCGCATTCCCGGGCTACAAGCCGTTGACGGACGAGGCGATCATCGAAGCCAAGCCCGACATCATCCTGATGATGAATCGCGGCGACGGCGCCGGCACCAAGAACGAGGACCTGCTGGCTCAGCCGGCGATCGCGCTGACGCCGGCAGGCGAGAAAAAAGCGATCATCCGAATGGATGGCGTCTACCTGCTCGGCTTCGGCCCGCGCACCGCAGCCGCCGCGCGCGAGCTCAACACGGCGATCTACGGGGGCTGATCATGGCCCTGCCGCAAGCCATGATGGAACAAAGGCGACGATTCACGATGGCGGACATCCGCGAAATCAGGCAGGCGGGCGACAGGACGCGGCTCGCCTTGCTGGCGATCGCGCTGCTCGTCGTCGGCTCGGTCTTTTCGATGCTGTTTTCGGTAACGACCGGCGCCTCGGATGCCTCGATCCTCGACGTCATCAGCAACATGGCCGGCTCCGAGGCGGCGCTCAGCACACGTGACCGGATCATCATCTTCGATATCCGCCTGCCGAGGGCGATCCTCGGTTTCCTGATCGGCGCCTCGCTGGCCGTTTCCGGCACGGTGATGCAGGGCCTGTTCCGCAATCCGCTGGCCGATCCCGGCCTCGTCGGCGTCTCCTCCGGCGCAAGCCTCGGCGCGGTCGCGATGATCGTGCTCGGTGGCGGTCTCGCAGCGCCGGTCGAGGCGCTTCTCGGCATCTACGCTCTGCCGACAGCCGCTTTCGGCGGCGGCCTCGTCACGACGCTGCTGCTCTACAGGATCGCCACCCGTCACGGACAGACCTCGGTGGCGACGATGCTGCTTGCCGGCATCGCGCTCGGCGCGCTCGCCCTCGCCATCACGGGACTGCTGATCTACATGGCCAACGACCAGCAGCTGCGCGACCTGACCTTCTGGAGCATGGGCTCGCTTGCCGGCGCCACGTGGACGAAGATCGCCGCCGCCAGCCCGATCATCCTGTTGTCCTTTACCGCCCTGCCCTTCATGGCCCGCGGCCTCAATGCCATCACGCTCGGTGAGGCGGCCGCCTTTCATATGGGCGTGCCGGTGCAGCGGCTGAAGAATGTCGCGATCGTCGGTGTCGCTGCGGCGACCGGCGCGTCCGTCGCCGTCAGCGGCGGCATCGGTTTCGTCGGGATCGTCGTGCCGCATATCCTGCGCATGGCGATCGGCCCCGACCATCGTTTCCTGCTGCCGGCCGCAGCTCTTCTCGGCGGCTCCCTGCTGATCTTCGCAGATGTCTTGGCGCGCACCCTGGTCGCCCCGGCCGAGCTGCCGATCGGCATCATCACGGCGGCGGTCGGCGGGCCGTTCTTCCTGTGGATCCTGCTGAGGCAGCGTTCGCGCCTTGCCCTGTGAGTGATGTCGTGAGTGACCCCCGTGAGTGACATTGAGATGATCGAAGTTTCCGGCGTCTCCGTGCGCCTTTCCGGCAAAACCATCATCAGCGACGTGACTTTTGCGGCAAAGGCCGGCGAACTGACGGCGATTGCCGGGCCGAACGGCTCCGGCAAGACGACGACGATGAAAGCCATCTCCGGCGAACTTGCCTATGGCGGCTCGGTGCGCATCGGCGACGACGAAGTACAGGCGCTGAAACCCTGGCAGCTTGCCGCCATTCGTGGGGTACTGCCGCAGGCAAGCACCATCTCCTTTCCCTTCACCGTGCGCGAGATCGTCCGCATGGGCCTGACGTCAGGCCTCAACCTGCATCCCGACAAGGCCGAGCAGACGGCGACGGCAGCGCTTGCCTCCGTCGACTTGACCGGCTTCGAAGGCCGTTTCTATCAGGAACTCTCCGGCGGCGAGCAGCAGCGCGTGCAGCTTGCCCGCGTGCTCTGCCAGATCGCCGAGCCCATCGTCGACGGCAAGCCCTGCTGGCTGCTGCTCGACGAGCCGGTCTCGAGCCTCGACATCAGCCACCAGCTGACCATCATGACGCTCGCCCGCAATTTCTGCGAACGCGGCGGCGGTGTCATCGCCGTCATGCACGATCTCAACCTGACGGCGCTCTTTGCCGACCGCATCGTGCTGATGAAATCCGGCCGTCTCGCCGCTGCCGGCAGCATAGGCGAAGTGCTGACGAACGAAACGATGCTCTCGGTGTTCGGCTGCGCGCTGCGGATCAACCAGGTACCATCAGATGGCACGCCCTTCGTACTCGCCCATAGCGCCGTTTCCCGCCCCTGAGCACCGCGCGAGCGGAACTTTTGATCGCCCGGCACGTTTCCGGCATGATCTGGGTCAATGCCGGGCGATATCATTCATGCAACGGACGGTGGTGACCCTCGTGCGAAACAGGCGGGCTTGTGCGCGCCCCAGCCAATGGAGACAGCCATGAGCTATTCTATCTTCCAGTCCGGCCGCAGCCGCCGCAACGGCACCTTCCACAATTTGGAATCCGGCATCGAGGAGCAGATCGAGGCGCTGCGCGGCGAACTCGCCGAACTGACGCGCCTCGTCGGCAAGAGTTCACGCCATCAGGGCGAAAAAATCCGCAGCCAGGCTGGTGCCGGCTATGAGGAACTGCTCGGCCGCAGCGAGGATCTGCTGCGCGAATTGCAGCACGGCTATGAGCGTGGAACGACGGAAATGCGCGAGACCGTGCGCAAGCATCCGCTGGCAACCATCGGCGCTGCGGCCGCTTTCGGCCTTGCCATCGCCTTCCTCGCCCGGCGCTGAGGAAGCGCGATGCTCTTACCGATCCTCAGCCTGCTGACGGGCGCAAGCGTGCACCGGACCGTTGCGCGCGCCAAGCGCAATGGCATCTTCATTGCGCTTGCCGTGCTCTTCCTCCTCACCGCCTACGCGCTGGCCGTCACCGCCGGCGCTATCTGGCTCGCCGGCATCTACGGCCCGGTCGGCGCTGCTCTCTTCCTGGCCGCCTGCGCGCTGCTGATCGCCATCATCGCCTTGGTGGCGATGTCGATCATCAACGCCCGGGAAGCACGCCGCGCCCGTGAACGCCGTGCGTCGCTCGAATCGCTGGCAACGGTCGGGCTCGGTCTTATCCGCGCCCAGCCGCTCCTGACCGCCGGTGTTCTGGCGGCAATCGTCGCGGCCAATCTGGTAGGGTCAAAGCGCGAGGATTGATTGAGGAGACGCGCAGCAAGCGGCTGCCCCTCACCCTAACTCTCTCCCCGTAAAAACGGGGAGAGGGGACGTGCCCTGCGAGAGCGAGGTGGGAACGGTGAGGGTGCGACATGTTCCTTCGCCCGCTCGCGGGGAGAAGGTGGCGGCAGCCGGATGAGGGGCGAATACACACAATTATATCAATGGCATAACCGAAAAACGCAAAAAAGCCGGCGCCCCGAAGGGCAACCGGCTTTCCTCCCAAATATGACTCTTGTCAGAACGCGAAAGCCTTCGACGTCAGCGGCGCCGAGGTGGCGTCGGGGCCAAAATCAGCCTCGCCTGAGATCTGCAGCAACTCCTGCAGCCGCTGGCGGGCCCGGTTGACGCGGCTCTTGATGGTGCCCACGGCGCAGCCGCAGATTTCGGCCGCCTCCTCGTAGGAAAAACCCGAGGCGCCGACGAGGATGATTGCCTCGCGTTGATCCGGCGGCAGCTGGTCGAGCGCCTTCTTGAAGTCCTGCAGATCGAGCGCACCATATTGCGAGGGGTGCATCGCCATCGATTCGGTAAACAGCCCGTCGCTGTCCTGCACTTCGCGGCCGCTCTTGCGCATCTGGCTGTAGAGTTCGTTGCGCAGGATCGTAAAGAGCCAGGCCTTCATATTGGTGCCCATCTCGAAATGATCCTGCTTGGCCCAGGCTTTCATGATGGTGTCCTGGACGAGATCGTCGGCACGGTCGTGCCGCCCGATGAGCGAGATCGCGAAGGCGCGAAGGCTTGGGAGTGCCGCCAGCAGTTCCCGCTTGAAGCTGGGTTGCGATTTGTCTTCCATGCGGCGATCCTATTCGGCCATCTTGGCAGAAGCCATCATTTCAGCATGGTCGAGCTTTTCGAGAAGGTCGAGAAAACGATCGGGAATCGCCTCATCCTGTGCGGCCGAATAGAGCGACCGCAGCCTGACGCCGATCTGGTTGTTCGGGTCCAGGATGTCGCTTGCCCGCAGCTCCAGCTTTCGCTGATCGGCTGCTTCTTTCTTGCGTGTAGTCATCAATTCGTCTTCTCGCCGGTTGTCTGTTCGAGGGGCGTGGATGGGATCAAACACGATTTCAACCATCGACATCGAACGTTCCATTGTCGATGTCGCTGGCATTTGCCGTTGCATGGGTCAAAACGCTACGCCCTTTCTTCGTCGGCTGGAATAATGCGGCGCGACGAAAAAAGTTCCTCCCCTTCCGGAACTTTTTTATCAAGGCGGCGTTAACCGCTCATTGAAGCCAATGCCGGCCTGTATGCAGGAGCCCATTAATGACACTTTCTACTCGGATTGCGCCGCACCTTCCTTATCTGCGCCGCTATTCCCGCGCCCTTACCGGCACTCAGACTTCGGGCGACGCTTATGTCGCCGCCGTTCTCGAAGCCATCATCGCCGATCTGTCGATTTTTCCGGATACGGCGAATGACCGGGTCGCACTCTACAAACTGTTCACGCAACTGTTTGGTTCCACCGCAGTCCAGATTCCAGAGCCGACCTCGCCCTATGCCTGGGAGCAACGCGCCACGCTGAACCTTTCCAAGGTTTCGCCGCGCGCCCGTCAGGCCTTCCTGCTCGCCTCCGTGGAAAATTTCCGCGTCGCCGAAATCGCCGAAATTCTGGAGACCGAGGAACAGGATGTCATGCATCTGCTCGACGTCGCGTCGCAGGAGATTTCCCGTCAGGTCGCAACCGATATCATGATCATCGAAGACGAACCGCTGATCGCCATGGATATCGAGCAGATGGTCGAGAGCCTCGGCCATCGCGTCACCGGCATTGCCCGTACGCATGCCGAGGCCGTGGCGCTTTACAACAAGACCAAGCCGAGCATGGTGCTGGCCGACATCCAGCTTGCCGATGGCAGCTCCGGTATCGACGCAGTCAACGACATCCTCAAGACGTCGAGCGTGCCGGTGATCTTCATCACCGCTTTCCCGGAACGGCTTCTGACCGGCGAGCGCCCGGAACCGACTTTCCTGGTCACCAAGCCGTTCAATCCCGACATGGTCAAGGCACTGATCAGCCAGGCTCTTTTCTTCAATGAATCGACCAGAGTAGCCGCCTGAGACGCAATTTTCCGGCCTTCGGAACCAAATCGCCAAAGCAGGCGTTCCGGTGCTACCGGGACGCTCCGGTGGCTTTAACGGTTTTTTGCAGCGCTTTGTTCTAGAGTTGGCAGGCGGTGTCTGTAAGGGCGCTCCCTTCAGCGACGTTCAAGATGTCACAAGGAAAGGCGGCCGAGTGAATACGACTGAACCATTGTCCGGCATGCCTTTTACCTTCGAAGGCAAAGCCGCAATGATGGAACGCGCGCTCGGCAGCGCCGGGATTTCGATCCTCTGCCAGGACGCCCGACTGTCGATTTTCTACGCCGAAAATCTGCCGCCGCATTTTGCAGCACTCTTTACGCCCGGCAGCAGCGACGCCGCCCTTTTCGGCGACGCCCATGGGCGATATCTGACAGCGCTGAAACACAAGGTGCTGGAAACCGGCATCCCCAACAATGCCGAAGTCGAGATCGACGTTGACGGCGAAAGGCGCACTTATGAACTGAAGATCCAGCGCACCGGCGAACGCGGCGCATATGGACTTTTGTCCGTCATGGCTGAAGTCACCGAAAGCCGGCATCGCGAAAAAGTTCTGAAGTCGCTGCTGCGCGAACTCTCACACCGCTCGAAGAACCTCCTCGCCATCATCCAGGGCATTGCCACGCAGACGGCGCGCAACACGCTCTCTCTCGACAGCTTCCTCCTCAAGTTCCGCGGACGGCTGCAATCGCTTTCCAACTCGCAGGACCTGATCACGGATTCGAGCTGGCGTGGCGCCTATCTCTTCGAACTCGCCGAAAAGCAGTTTGCCCCCTATTGGCCGGAGACGGCCGGCTCCATGCCGATCTACGGGATCAACGCTCATCTGACGCCGAATGCCGCCGTGCATCTCGGGCTCGCCCTCCACGAACTCATCGTCAACTCCGCCTCCTTTGGCGCGATATCAGGCGGCGCCGCGTCCATCACGCTGAATTGCCGCGAAGCCATGATCAACGACAGGAAAGCGATCGAAGTCGCCTGGGCGGAAGTGCTGCATGATCAGTCGGAAGTCCACGAATTCAGCGACAACAGCTTCGGCCGCACCGTGCTGGAGCGTGTCGTGCCTTCTTCGGTCAACGGCAAGGCGGAGTTGAACCTCGTTCCCGGCCGCATCGAATATCGTCTGACCATTCC
Organism: Rhizobium sp. SRDI943; assembly: GCF_057653695.1. Lineage (NCBI taxonomy): Bacteria > Pseudomonadati > Pseudomonadota > Alphaproteobacteria > Hyphomicrobiales > Rhizobiaceae > Rhizobium > Rhizobium sp. SRDI943. The sequence continues at coordinate 3,311,075 of NZ_CM172787.1, forward strand.
GGAAACTGAATTCGAGATCTTCAAGCGAGTGTGAAAGCCTTGGAGACAGCCAAAAACGGAAAAACAGCCGGTGCGAGGGCGGCGCACCGGCTGTCTTCACTCACCGGGAGGGGACCGTGAGTACGTCCGGATAGTGGGTTGGGGGCGCGCATGTTGGGTCGATGCGATCACCATCCGGATATCGCAATAACGACGACATCAAACTTTGGTTCCCTGCCATCCGAAAAAAATTCGACTTTTTTGAATCTTTTTTCGGATGCCCTTCCTTCATCGCGCGCTCAGCCGTTTCACCGATATAGAGCGATTAATTTCTTCCAGCAAAAACAGTGGATTACTTGCGAGACAGCAAGACAAAATCGTCAAAATTTTACCGTTTGATAAATTTTTAAACCTGAGTTACGCTTTCCCTCACAGGCCGTTTACCAATAATGAGGGAACTTCAATGGAACGACTGGAAACGGGGATTCATGCCGGCCGGCTTTCGCCCACCGAGTATGAGGCTAATTTTTCCGATCTTCATCCGCGCCTCGACAATCATGAGGCGCTGGTCGCCGCTGACCGCTGTTATTTCTGTTACGACGCGCCATGCATGACGGCCTGTCCCACCTCGATCGACATTCCGCTGTTCATCCGCCAGATTTCGACCGGCAATCCGATCGGCTCGGCAAAGACGATCTTCGACCAGAACATCCTCGGCGGCATGTGCGCCCGCGTCTGTCCCACCGAAGAACTCTGCGAACAGGCCTGTGTGCGCAACACGGCTGAAGAGCGGCCGGTCGAGATCGGCCGCCTGCAGCGTTATGCGACCGATGCCGCCATGCAGGCCGGCCGGCAGTTCTATGCCAGAGCCGAACCGACCGGAAAGACGATCGCCGTTGTCGGCGCCGGCCCGGCCGGCCTTGCCGCTGCCCATCGACTGGCCGTAAACGGTTATTCCGTCGTCATCTATGATGCCAGGGAAAAGTCCGGTGGCCTCAACGAATACGGCATCGCCACCTACAAGACGGTCGACGATTTCGCCCAGAAGGAAGTCGACTACGTCCTCGCGATCGGCGGCATCGAGGTCCGGCACGGTGAGCGTCTCGGCCGCGACTTCTCGCTTTCCGATCTGCAGGCGCAATATGACGGCGTCTTCCTCGGTATCGGCCTTGCCGGCGTCAACGCGCTACGCATCGAGGGCGAGAACCTTGCAGGCGTCGACGACGCCGTCGATTTCATCGCCGCCCTCCGCCAGGCCGAAGACAAGAGCGACATCGCCATCGGCCGCCGCGTCGTCGTCCTTGGCGGCGGCATGACGGCGATCGACGCTGCCGTGCAGGCAAAGCTGCTCGGCGCCGAGGAGGTGACGATCTGTTACCGCCGTGGCAAGGAACACATGAACGCGTCGGAATTCGAGCAGGATCTGGCAAGCTCCAAGGGCGTCATCATCCGCCACTGGCTGGCGCCGAAATCGATCCTATCGCAGGACGGCAAAGTCGCCGCTATCGAGGTGGAATATACAAGGATTGTCGAAGGCCGCCTGGTCGGCACCGGCGAAACCGGTGTGATTGCCGCCGACCAGATTTTCAAGGCGATCGGTCAGAGCTTTGACGCTTCTGGTCTCGGTTCGCTGCGCATGGAATCCGGCCGCATCGCTGTCGATGGCGAAGGCCATACCTCGCTCGACGGCGTCTGGGCCGGCGGCGACTGCGTCTTCGGCGGCGACGATCTCACGGTTTCCGCCGTCGCCCATGGCCGCGATGCGGCTGAATCCATCCATCGTGCCCTCACCGCAGCAGCCGCTCCGGCTGTCGCGGTCGCTTGAAGGGGAGAATGAACAATGGCTGATCTCCGCAATAATTTCGTCGGCATCAAGTCCCCCAACCCGTTCTGGCTGGCGTCTGCGCCGCCGACCGACAAGGCCTACAATGTCGAGCGCGCCTTCAAGGCCGGCTGGGGCGGCGTGGTCTGGAAGACACTCGGCGAGGAAGGCCCACCCGTCGTCAACGTCAACGGCCCGCGCTACGGTGCGATCTGGGGCGCCGACCGCCGCCTGCTCGGTCTGAACAACATCGAGCTCATCACCGACCGCGACCTCTACACCAACCTGCGAGAGATGAAGCAGGTGAAGATGAACTGGCCGGACCGGGCGCTGATCGCCTCGATCATGGTACCCTGCGAGGAAGAGGCCTGGAAGGCGATCCTGCCCTTGGTCGAAGAGACCGGCGCCGACGGTATCGAGCTCAATTTCGGCTGTCCGCACGGCATGTCGGAGCGCGGCATGGGCTCGGCGGTCGGCCAGGTGCCTGAGTATATCGAGATGGTCGTGCGCTGGTGCAAGCAGTACACCCGCATGCCCGTCATCACCAAGCTGACGCCCAACATTAGCGATATCCGCCGCCCCGCCCGCGCCGCCAAGGCCGGCGGCACCGATGCCGTCTCGCTGATCAACACGATCAATTCGATCGTCTCCGTCGATCTCGACAACTTCGCCCCCAACCCGACGGTCGGCGGCAAGGGCAGCCATGGCGGTTATTGCGGCCCGGCGGTAAAGCCGATCGCGCTCAACATGGTGGCCGAGATCGCCCGCGATCCGGAAACCTACGGCCTGCCGATCTCGGGCATCGGCGGCATCACCACCTGGCGCGACGCGGCCGAATTCCTCGTGCTCGGCTCCGGCAACGTCCAGGTCTGCACGGCGGCGATGACCTACGGCTTCAAGATCGTCCAGGAGATGATCACTGGCCTCTCCGACTGGATGGACGAAAAGGGCCACCGCAGCCTCGACGACATTACCGGCCGCGCCGTGCCCAACGTCACCGACTGGCAATATCTCAACCTCAACTACATCGCCAAGGCGAAGATCGACCAGGACGCCTGCATCAAATGCGGCCGCTGCTACATCGCCTGCGAGGATACCTCGCACCAGGCGATCACCAACTTCGTCGATGGCGCTCGCCATTTCGAGGTGGTGGACGAGGAGTGCGTCGGCTGCAATCTCTGCGTCAGCGTCTGCCCGGTCGAGAACTGCATCACCATGGAGCAGCTTCCCGCCGGCGCCCTCGACAAGCGCACCGGCCGCGTGGTCGATCCGAACTATGCCAACTGGACCACGCACCCGAACAACCCGATGGCCCGGCAGGCGGCGGAGTAAGGATCTGCAACGCCGCGGAAATACGCGGCATGTCGTGACCTGTGAAAACGGCGCCCTTCGCGGAAGGACGCCGTTTGCTGTTTGTGGTCAGTCCATGCGATTGCGGATCACAGCTTGAAACTCTTGACTTCGTTGCCTCTCTCGATGGTTCGGTTGGCGATGAAGCGCCCGGATTTGGCCGCCTCCTGCTTCTCCACTTCGAGATGGCGCAGCATTGCCTCCAGACGCCGGAGCGCCAGGGCCTTGTTGCGATGCTGGGAACGCTCATCGCGCGCGGTCGCGACAAGACCCGTAGGCCGATGCAGGACGCGAACCGCACTGTCGGTCGTATTCTGGTGCTGCCCGCCCGGTCCGCCGGCTCTCAGCGTCTCGAAACGCAGGTCGGCTGGATCAATCGTCACCTCGCCGCCTTCCGGTTTTGTATCGATACGCTGAACCGAGACATACCAGTTCTGCCGTTTGTGACCCGGACGCACCTGGCTCTTGAAGGTAAAACGGATCGTCCCGCAATAGTCATTGGCAATCTGCTCCGCCTCGAAACCATTGAGGCTGACGATTGCCGACTTTGCACCGTGCTGATCCGGCATCGGGCCAAGATTGGTTTCGAAAGAGCACCCGAGCCGTACAGCCTCCCGCTCGAGAATGCCGAGAAGCGCCGCCAGCGCCATGCGGCATTCCACCGGGCCGTTGCCTGCGGTAATGAGAAGATCAATAGCGCTCATGGCCACGTCCTCCTTCCCTGCGATATTCAGGTTTTCGCCGGCGCTGCTCAACTTCCGCTTCATCAACCGCCTTCTTGAAGGTGACAAGCGGCCGAAAGCTGGCAAGCCTCACGACCAGGCTCTCATTTTCCAGATCGGTCACCACCTGCCCGGCATCCTTGTATGCGGATGCCGCCTCCTCGACGACAAGGGAGCGATCGTCGCAGATGGCGATACCGCCCCAGGAATTGCGCAACAGCTGTTCTCGTTCGGAGCGATTGCGGCCGACACGCCCGTGCATGGTGGCGCGGTCATATTTGCGACCGGCCCCGTGAGAGATGCCATCCAGCGAACGGGCAACGCCAGCGCTCGGACGAACCACATAACTGAGGCTCGCTCGAGATCCCGCAATCGGCGCAAGTTTGCCCGATACGACCGCTGCCGCACCCTTGTAGTGCACAAACCCACGATCGGACGGGCGAATGAGATTGTGCGGCACGTCGGCGATGAGACGCAGATCGACATGAAGCGCTGCGGCCGCCCGTTCTGCGATCAGTCGTCGGTTCAACGATGCCCAGGCAACGCACTGGTCATGGCGCATAAGCCAGGCGGTGCCGGCCTCAGAACCGGAAGCAAGACCGGCTGCGAGCCCCGAATGAGCGGCCACCATCTCCGAGAATATGGTGGCACCAAGAGAGCGCGAACCGGAATGAACCAGCAGATAGAGCCCCTGATCATCGAGTCCCTCGGCAGATCCGCCTTCGGCGAGATCCTCCACAGCCTGCAACTCGCAGAAATGATTGCCGCCGCCGATCGTGCCAAGCGCACCGGGTGTCAGATCGGTGGACAGACCTGCCTCCGCGAGAAGTTCCGCGGCATCTCCGATCGCCTGCGTTTCAAACCGGCGAAGCCGTTCCGCCGCCCTGTCGATCTTCAGTTTGCGCAACGGAAGATCCAGGCCGAAGAGCGACATGCCGCAACCGATATCATTGCCGATCAACAGCGGGTGCAGCCGGGACGACAACAATGCCACGCCAGTCGCACCATATTTTCCGGGGTGCAGATCTGGAAAGGCGGCGATTTCCATAACACCCGGCAGGCGGGACATTTCGTCAAGTTGGTCTAAAGCGGCGCCTTCGATCCAGGCGCTACCGGAAAAGAAACGATTGATGACCGCCGGATGTGCCGACGACGTCATCGGGGAGCTTTCGCTCCCAATGAAATTGCCCATGATAATGAACCTGGATATGAGTGGTCTTTCATCGCCAAAACGGCGATGTTCAACCGGCATTCATCGGCCCGTCGGCCGAGTTAAGCCGAAACCCTCTCGGGGCGTGCTGAGATATTCGTCATCGTGGCGCTCCCTTTCCAGAAACATCGAGAGCGCCCACTTAGGTGAAATGGCAAGGAAATGCAAGCATGGGATGCTCTAACCGCCGAATGACTTCCGATAGGCATTGGGGCTCGTCCCCAGTCGCCTGCGGAAATGATGCCGCATCGTCGCCAGTGTTCCAAAGCCGCTGGCGGCGGCGATGTCATCGAGCGAAACAGCAAGTTCCTTCTCCAGCAGATCGCGGGCATGCCGCAGCCGCTCCTTCAACAGCCATTCGCCGACGCTGAGGCCCGTCGTCGCTTCGAAGCGCCGCTGAAAGGTGCGCATGCTCATGCCCGCTCTTTTCGCAAGCAGGCTGATCGGCTGCTCCTCGGAAAGGCTTTCGCGCATCCATTCGATCAGCGGCCCCAAGCGGATGCCCTCGCGTTCCTCGGGAACCGGCGCGTGAATGAACTGCGCCTGTCCGCCTTCGCGGTGCGGCGGCACGACGAGGCGTCTTGCCACGCTGTTTGCAGCTTCCGAACCGAAATCGCCGCGCACTACATGCAGGCAGAGATCGATGCCGGCCGCACTGCCCGCCGCCGTCAGCAGGCTGCCCTCGTCCATGTAGAGAACGTCGGCATCGAGCGTGATGTCGGGATAGCGCGCGGCGATCGAGGCGACATAACGCCAATGCGTCGTCGCCCTGCGGTTCGTTAGCAGACCCGACCCGGCAAGAACGGCAACGCCCGAGCAAAGCGACATGATCCGCGCGCCGCGTTCATGCGCTGCCTTGAGCGCTGAAACCAGCGGCTCGGGAACGGCGGCATCGATCGACCGCCAGCCGGGCACGACGATCAGGTCCGCTTCGTCAAGCACTTCCAGTCCCTTGTCGACTGCGACCGTCAGCCCTCCCGCAGCGCGAAGCGGACCCGGTTCGATGCCGCAGACCGAGAAGCGATACCAGCCTTCGCCCATCTCCGGGCGTGGCAGGCCGAAGACCTCGTAGGCGATGCCGAATTCGAAGGTGCAGAGCCCATCATAGGCAAGCGCGGCGACCAGCGGTCCTTTGCTCTGCTGCGGCGATGAGTTTGGCATGATCTTTACGCTGTCGGTCATGTTGGCCAATTTCGCACAGCTTTAGCATCGGCGATACCAGGCGGCAACTTCAGAAAAAAGGAAAGACCGATGCCAAGTCCCGTTTCCCAAATACCTGCTGCGGCTCCGGATGCCGCTGCCGCTCACTTTGCCGCTAAGCTCGCTTTCGAAACCGATTGCTCGGACGTGCATGCCACCTTTGTGGCCGGCAAAGTCGATTTCGTTCTCCTCGACGTGCGCTCGCCGCAGCTCTTCGCAGAGTCCCATATTCCAGGAGCGATCAACCTGCCGCACGGCAAGATGACGGCGCACCGCATGTCGACATGGGCAAGCGATACACTCTTCGTCGTCTATTGCGCTGGCCCGCACTGCAACGGCGCCGACAAGGCTGCCTTCCGCCTCGCCAGTCTCGGCCTCCAGGCCAAGCTGTTGATCGGCGGCATGACCGGCTGGGCCGATGAAGGCTTCGCCTTCGAGCAGGGCGTCCCCGCTGCCGCCTGAACGGCCCCCGTCTCCCCCTTAGAATTATACTGCGGGGAGACGGGAAATTCGCCGCCGTCAGAACTCGACGACCACCTTGCCGAAGGGCCCGCGATAGAGATGATCGAGCGCCTCAGGGAATTCGTCGAAGGCATAACGCTTGTCGATCACAGGCTTCAGCCCGGTCTGGTCGATTGCCCGCACGAGGTCTTCCAGCGCACGGCGATGGCCGACGGATATGCCCTGCACAACCGGCGCCTTGAGCAGCAGCGGGCCGGCCGGGCCGGAAACCTCGAACCCTTCGAACACGCCGATCACGGAAATGCGGCCATTGATCGCCACCGCCTTCAGCGCCTGGCCGAGATGCGGGCCGCCGACAATCTCGAGCACGTGATCGGCGCCATAGCCGCCGGTCAACTGATAGAGTTGCTCCACCCAGTCACCCTCATGGCGGTTGATCGCGTGATCGGCGCCGAGAGCAATGGCGCGCTCGAGCTTCTCGGTGCTGCCTGATGTGATGAAGACCTCCGCGCCATGCGCCTTGGCGATCTGCAGACCGAAGAGCGCCACGCCGCCGGTGCCTTGCACCAGCACCTTGTCGCCGGCCTTCAGACCGCCGCGTTCGATCAGGGCGAACCAGGCAGTCAGCCCGGCACAGGGCAAGGTGCTCGCCTGCGCCGCATCGAGCGTATCAGGCGCGCGTGAATACCACTCCTCGGAAAGCACGGTGTATTGGGAGAGGACGCCGGGATAAAAGCCACCGCGCGTCTTGTAAGGTGGCGTGCGCGCATCGCCCAAGCCGCGTCCGTCGATCCAGTCGGGAGAAAAGGTCGAGATGACACGATCGCCCGGCTTGAAACGGCTGACCTCGGGTCCGACTGCCTCGACGACCCCCGCCATATCGGAAGCAGGCACGAAGGGAAATTGCAGCGGCAACCCCATGCCGCTCTCCAGCACCAGCCGGTCGCGGAAATTGAGCGAGACGGCTTCCGTCCGGACCAGAACCCTGTTTCCCGAAACCGGTTCGAGCCTCCGCTCGCCGATCGTCAGCTGGCGCTCCGGTCCAACCGCGTCGATCTGCCATTGCCGTGTCGGCTGCATTGTCTTGCTCCTTGTTCATTGCAGGGAGGACAAGGATATCGTTGAATATTTCGCACCAGTTGCGATATTAATTCTCCAGAATGGTTCCAAAGAGGAAACAAATGGAACGGCTGAAGGGTATCTCGATCTTTGTCGAAGCCGTCGAGGCAGGTGGCTTTTCGGCTGCCGCCGAGCGGCTCCATCTCACGCGTTCGGCGGTCGGCAAGACGATCGCACGTCTGGAGCAGCGTCTCGGCGTGCGCCTCTTCAACCGCACGACACGCATGCAGAGCCTTACCGAGGAAGGCCGCTTCTTCTACGAGCGCTGCCTGCGGGCGGTCGAGGAAATCCGCCTCGGGGAAGCCATGCTGGAATCCGGCCGGCGTGACGTGCGCGGCCGGCTGCGCATCTCGATGCCCGTGCTTTTCGGCCGCCACTGCATCGCGCCGACCCTGGCACGCCTGCTCGATGAACATCCGAACCTCGAACTCGACCTTTCCTTCAACGACCGTATCGTCGACCTGCTCGAAGACGGCTTCGATCTTGTCATTCGCAACGGGCCGTTGAAGGACAATCCGGATCTGATGGCCCGCGCGATCGCCCGCCAGCGAATGACCGTCTGCGCATCGCCCGCCTATCTGGAAAAACATGGCGCGCCGCAGACAGTCTTCGATATTCCCCAGCATGAAGGCATCGTCTACAGGCGGGGCGATGACGACAAGGGTTGGATCTTTCCGACCGCAGCCGATCCCGGACGGCGGCTGGTGCCAAAGGCGCGACTACGGCTCGACGACCTCGCTTCGATTTCCGATGCGGCCGTCGCTGGGCGCGGTCTTGCCTGGCTGCCATGCTGGCTGGTCCGCGAGGAGGTGCTGGCAGGCCGGCTCATTCAGGTATTGAAGCAGGAACCGGCCAATGTCTTCGATGCCCATGCCGTGTGGCTGCGCTCCCCGGTCATGCTGCCGAAGGTGCGGCTCGCGATCGATACGCTCGCCGCCAGACTGCCGGCAATGATGGGCTGAAGCGCTCGCCGCGCCTGCGAGCGACGAGAAACCCATGTTATTCTTCGGCTTTCTCTGGAAATAACGCGATACCGCAGTATATCCGCTCATTCACCGTCCGTTGTGGGCGGCCGCCATATCACTCGGAAAAACGCCAGCATGTCACTTCGCAGCGCCCTCCGCGCACAAACTGCAGATTGCCACACCGCGGTGGACACTCTCTTCGGCAGTTTCGACCTCTCACGCATCCAGGATTACAAGGCTTTCTTGCGCGCGCATGCCCGGGTCGTACCATCAGTCGAACATGCGCTTGAGAATGGAGGAATCGGCCGTCTGCTGCCGGACTGGCCGGAACGAAGGCGGGCGCATCTATTGGCTGCCGACATCCGGGAACTCGATGATCGATTGCCGGTGCTGCTGCCGCAACCGGTATTGCGCTGCGAAGCAGCGGTCTGGGGCGCCGCCTATGTCCTTGAAGGCTCCAAGCTCGGCGGCGCGCTGCTCGCCAAGGCCGTGCCCGACCACTTGCCCAGCAGCTATCTGAGCCCGCAGGGCCCGAAGGGCGCCATACGGCTTTTCATGGATCGTCTCGACGCGAGCGAGGTGGACGATCCGGGTGCGGCTGTCGCCGCAGCCCGCGATGTCTTCGATCTCTTCCTCAAAGCGGGGCAAGTCGAATTGGAAGCCGTCCCATGAACGGCACGCACGAACCGGTCGATCTCACCAATTGCGACCGTGAGCCGATCCACCAGCTCGGCTCCGTCCAGCCCTTCGGCTTTCTATTGGCCGCATCCTCAGACTGGATTGTCATGCGCGCCTCCGCAAATCTGGCGGAGTTTATCGGAGTGACAGAGGCCAACGCGATCGGCCGTCCTGTTCTCTCTCTGATTACACCCGAAGCACTCCACACAATCCGCAACAAGCTTACCACGTTGCGCGGTTCGGACGTCGTCGAGCGCATTTTCGGCATTGCTCTGACGTCCGATCAAAACAGGTTCGACCTTGCCGTGCACCTGAACGGAGGTCAGGTCATCATCGAAGGCGAGCGCTGCCAGGAAGACAGGCACGACGCCGCGTCACTCTCGATGCGCAGCATGATGTCCCGCCTCGATCACACGGAAACACTGGAAGCTTTCTTCCGTGAGGGTGCAAGACAAGCGCGGGCGCTTACCGGTTTCGATCGGGTCATGGTCTATCGTTTCGACGAAAGCGGTTCCGGCGAAGTCGTGGCGGAAGCCGCCCGGGCCGGCATCGGATCGTTCCTCGGGCTGCACTATCCGGCTTCCGACATTCCGGTACAGGCGCGCGCGCTTTATCAGCGCAACCTGTTCCGTATCATTGCTGATGTCGACGCCGTCCCGGTCCCGATCCTGCCGCCGCTCGATGAGCACGGCCGGCCGCTCGACCTCTCCATGTCGGTCTTGCGTTCGGTCTCGCCGATCCACATCGAATATTTGAAAAACATGGGCGTTGGCGCTTCGCTCTCCATATCGATCGTTGTCGACGGTAGGCTCTGGGGCCTGTTTGCCTGCCATCACTACGGCCCGCGTCTGCCTTCGGCCCAAAGCCGCTCCACTGCCGAACTCTTCGGCCAGATGTTTGCGTCGCGCCTTGAAAGCCGCGAACGGCGACTGGCTCTCGACTACGAGACCAAGGCGCGCCGCATTGCCGACCGGCTTCTCACCTCCGTCGCAGACAATGCGAGCCTGCTCGACGATCCGGCCTGGCTGATCGAGGCGCTCGCCGACGCCATTCCTGCCGACGGGATCGGCGTCTGGATCAACGGCCGGCTGGCACTTGCCGGTAACGGGCCGAATGAGAGAGGCTTCGCAGCCCTCGTCCGCCACCTCAACCGCAACGCCGCCGGCCGCATCTATGCCGTGGACAGGCTCGCGGAAACCTATCTGGATCTTGAGGTCGACGATGCTGTAGCAGGCATGCTCGCCATTCCGATCTCGCGTTCGCCGCGCGATTATGTGGTGCTTTTCCGTCAGGAATTGGTGCGCACAGTTCGCTGGGGCGGCGATCCGTACAAGCCGGTGGAATACGGTCCGAATGGCCCGCGGCTGACGCCGCGCAAGAGTTTCGAAGCCTGGTCGGAACTGGTGCGCGGCCGCTCCCTCCCCTTCACCGAGGCCGAGCGCCGTGTCGCCGAAACGATCCGCGTCACATTGATCGAGGTGGTGTTGCGCCTCACCGACGAGGTCAGTATGGCGCGCCAGACGGCAAACGAGCGCCAGGAACTGCTGATTGCCGAGCTGAACCACCGCGTCCGCAACATATTGAGCCTTATCACCGGTATCATCCGGCAGTCGCAGGCAACGTCGGTCGGCCTTGGCGACTACATCCGCCAGCTCGAGGGCCGCATCCAGTCGCTCGCCCGCGCCCATGACCAGATCACCCGCGATCACTGGGCGCCTGCTTCGCTCCGGCAATTGCTGCTGGCAGAGACCGCCGCCTATCTCGGGAAAAATGCGCAACGCATCCAGATGGGCGGCGAGGATGTACTGCTGGAACCGCACGCCTTTTCCACCGCCGCCCTTGTCTTCCACGAGCTGATGACCAACAGCGCCAAATATGGCAGCCTTTCCGGCACCGGCAGCGGCACGGTCCAACTTGGCTGGCACCGCGACGACGAGGGCAATCTGCGCATTGGCTGGCGCGAAAAGCATGGTCCGCCCGTCATCGAACCCACCCGCCATGGCTTCGGTTCGACGATCATCCGCCGCTCGATCCCCTATGACCTCGGCGGCAAGGCGGAGGTCCGCTACCTCAGGGATGGGCTCGAGGCCGATTTCTGCATTCCGGCGCGACATGTCGTCGGCCCGACCAGCGAACGGTCAAATCCGGTTCCGATCGGAGCAACCGAACCCAAGACCAATCCCGACGATCAACCGCTTTCCGGCCTGAACGTGCTGCTGGTGGAAAACAATCTGATCATCGCCATGGATGGGGAGGATATCCTGCGCCGCCTGGGCGCCGACGTCGCAACGGCACCAAGTGTCACTGAGGCGATGGAAATCCTGGCCGGCCAGTCCTTCGATCTGGCGCTTCTCGATGTCAATCTTGGCGATGAGACGAGTTTCGGGATTGCCGACCGGCTGGCAGTTGATGGCGTGCCCTTCGTTTTTGCCACGGGGTATGGGGAAGGCATCGCCCAGGCAAACAGCCACTCGGATGCACCCGTGCTGCAGAAGCCTTATACGATGGAAGGCGTGACGGATATTCTTGCCCGGGTACAGCTTCGCAGGAGCGGGTAAAACCCTCACCCTCCGAGAGGATCCGGTCGCAGCCCGCCGATGAAGAGCTGTTCCAGAAACCGCGCCGCATCCTCGAAACGCCCTTCGCCCGAATGTTCCTGCCCCAGCACCGCGCGCACCTGGACGTCGAAATCCGCGTAATGCTGCGTCGTCGACCAGATGGAGAAGATCAGGTGATAGGGATCGCATTTGACGATCTTGCCTGACTTCGCCCAGGTGCGGATGACCTCCGCCTTCTCGTCGACCAATTCCTTCAGCGGTCCCTTCAGCTCGTCCTCGATATGCGGCGCGCCCTGCAGCACCTCGTTGGCGAAAAGCCGGCTCTCGCGGGGAAAATCGCGTGCCATCTCCAGCTTGCGGCGGATGTAGCTGCGGATTTCCGCCTCCGGATTGCCTTCGGCGTCGAAGGCCCGCAGCGGCTCCAGCCAGGTGTAGAGCACCCGGTCGATCAGCGCCCGGTGCATGGCTTCCTTGGTGCGGAAATAATAGAGCAGGTTGGGTTTCGACATGCCGGCCACTTCGGCAATCTGGTCGATGGTCGAACCGCGAAAGCCGCTTGCCGAAAACACATCGAGCGCGGCTTCCAGGATCTGCTCTTCCTTCTCTTCCTGGATTCGCGTCCGCCTCAGGGTTTTCGCTGCTCTCGGTATGGTCACAGGCTGTCGTTTCCCCTTGAAATTCAACTTCTTCGCTCAAGTTTTGGTTGGGGACGACCCTCGCCGCTTCCTTGAGCAACTACCCGCATTTTTATCGGCGATTTTCGTGATTTTCGTCTTGAGCCCGGCGGTGGAAGTTGTAATGTTTACCAATCGGTCAAATTATCCGTCAGATGTAAAACAAAGGCAACTGGCGATTTTCCGGCGCTCGACAAAACCAATAAGGGGGCGCAGGAACGGACCACGGGAACAGGCAGGCATGCCCCTTGCATGACTGCCGCAAACAGGTGAGGGCATACAAAATGGTGGCAGCACCAGGCGAGAACATGCGCGTCAATGGCGACCGTCTCTGGGACAGTCTCATGGACATGGCGAAGATCGGCCCCGGCATAGCAGGCGGCAACAATCGCCAGACGCTGACGGATGCCGATGCGCAAGGGCGCAGCCTCTTCAAGACATGGTGCGACGATGCCGGTTTGACCATGGGCGTCGACCGCATGGGCACGATGTTCGCCACCCGCCCCGGCACCGATCCCGATGCCTTGCCCGTCTATGTCGGCTCACATCTCGACACCCAGCCGACCGGCGGCAAATATGACGGTGTGCTCGGCGTACTTGCGGCTCTCGAAGTCGTGCGCACCATGAACGATCTCGGCATCAAGACCAAACATCCGATCGTCGTGACCAATTGGACGAATGAGGAAGGCGCGCGTTTTGCCCCCGCCATGCTGGCGTCAGGCGTCTTCGCCGGCGTGCACAGCCTGGACTTTGCCTATAATCGCAGGGACCCCGAGGGCAATTTATTCGGCGACGAATTGAAGCGTATCGGTTGGGTCGGCGACGAAGAGGTCGGCGCCCGCAAGATGCACGCCTATTTCGAATATCACATCGAGCAGGGACCGATCCTCGAAGCCGAGGAAAAGCAGATCGGCGTCGTCACCCATTGCCAGGGCCTCTGGTGGCTGGAATTCACGCTGATCGGCAAGGAAGCCCATACCGGCTCGACGCCGATGAACCTGCGTGTCAATGCCGGCCTTGCCATGGCCCGCATCCTGGAAATGGTCCAGGGCGTGGCGATGGGCGAACAGCCGGGCGCCGTCGGCGGCGTCGGACAGGTGTTCTTCTCGCCGAATTCCCGCAACGTCCTGCCGGGCAAGGTGGTATTCACCGTCGACATCCGCTCGCCCGACAAGGAGAAGCTCGACCGTATGCGGGCAAAGATCGAGGCGAAGGCGCCTGAGATCACCGACGCACTCGGCGTCGGCTGTTCCATCGAGGCGATCGGCCACTTCGAGCCGATCACCTTCGATCCGGAACTGGTCACGTCGGTGCGCGATGCCGCCGAGCGACTCGGCTACAGCCACATGAACATCATCTCCGGCGCCGGCCACGACGCCTGCTGGGCCGCCAAGGTCGCACCGGCAACGATGGTCATGTGCCCCTGCGTCGGCGGGCTCTCGCACAATGAGGCGGAAGAGATCTCCAAGGAATGGGCGATGGCGGGAGCCGATGTGCTATTTCATGCCGTGGTGGAAACGGCGGAGATCGTGGTGTGAGCGCAACCGAAGCGGTGGTCGTCATGGATGGCACTCGACTGGTCGGGCATGATAAATTTCATGACAGCTTCGCCGAGACGTTCGGCTTTCCTGACTTCTACGGTCGCAACATGGACGCCTGGATCGACTGTATGAGCTGTCTCGACGACCCCGATGCTGGGATGTCGAAACTGACCATCGAGCCAGGAAAAGCTCTGACCGTTCGGATCAACAACTATCTGCATTTCAAGGATGCAGCGCCGCAACAGTGGGTCGACCTGATGGAATGCGCAGCGTTCGTGAATTGGCGCCGCACTGAAAAGGGCCGCGGCGCAGTCCTGGCTTTAGCGTTTTACGATTGAGGATATGATCATGACCACAGTCATCAAGAATGGCACCATCGTCACCGCCGACCTGACCTATAAGGCTGACGTGAAAATCGACGGCGGCAAGATCATCGAGATTGGTCCGAACCTCTCGGGCGACGAGACGCTGGATGCGACCGGCTGTTATGTAATGCCCGGCGGTATCGATCCGCACACCCACCTCGAAATGCCCTTCATGGGTACTTATTCCTCCGACGATTTCGAAAGCGGCACGCGCGCCGCCCTTTCCGGCGGCACGACGATGGTGGTCGATTTCGCTCTGCCCGCCCCCGGCCAGTCGCTGCTCGAGGCGCTGACCATGTGGGACAACAAATCGACTCGCGCCAACTGCGATTATTCCTTCCACATGGCGGTCACCTGGTGGAGCGAGCAGGTCTTCAAGGAGATGGAGACCATCGTCCGCGACAAGGGCATCAACACCTTCAAGCACTTCATGGCCTACAAGGGCGCGCTGATGGTCGACGATGACGAGATGTTCGCCTCGTTCCAGCGCTGCGCCGAACTCGGCGCCCTGCCGCTGGTGCACGCTGAAAACGGCGACGTCGTCGCCTCGATGTCGTCAAAGCTGCTGGCCGAGGGCAATAACGGCCCCGAGGCGCATGCCTATTCCCGGCCCGCCGAAGTGGAAGGTGAGGCCACCAACCGCGCCATCATGATCGCCGACATGGCCGGCTGCCCGGTCTATATCGTCCATACCTCCTGCGAACAGGCGCACGAGGCGATCCGCCGCGCCCGCGCCAAAGGCATGCGTGTCTATGGCGAACCACTGATCCAGCACCTGACGCTCGACGAGAGCGAATATTCAAATCCCGACTGGGATCATGCCGCCCGCCGGGTGATGTCGCCGCCCTTCCGCAACAAGCAGCATCAGGATTCACTCTGGGCAGGCCTTGCCTCCGGCTCGCTGCAGGTGGTCGCCACCGACCATTGCGCCTTCACCACGGCGCAGAAGCGTTTCGGCGTCGGTGATTTCACCAAGATCCCGAACGGCACCGGCGGCCTCGAAGACCGCATGCCGATGCTCTGGACGCATGGCGTCAACACCGGCCGGCTGACGATGAACGAATTCGTCGCCGTCACCTCGACCAACATCGCCAAGATCCTCAACATCTATCCGAAGAAGGGCGCGATCCTTGTCGGCGCCGATGCCGACATCGTCGTCTGGGACCCCAAACGTTCCAAGACCATTTCGTCCAAGGCCCAGCAGTCGGCGATCGACTACAACGTCTTCGAAGGCAAGGAAGTGACCGGCCTGCCGCGCTATACGCTGACGCGCGGCGTCGTCGCGATCGAGGAAGGTGCGATCAAGACCCGCGAGGGTCACGGCGAATTCGTCAGGCGCGAGCCGGTCACGGCTGTCAGCAAGGCGCTTTCCCAGTGGAAGGATATCACTGCACCGCGCAAGGTGACGCGTAGCGGCATTCCGGCAAGCGGCGTATGACGATGGCGTATGACGATACGGCCATCAACCGAGGACCGCTGCCTCTATGCCAATGACCTCACGCCGGCACCAAAGCGTCCAACTCCGGCAGAAGCACGACGCTTTCCTGCTCGTTCGGATCGGTGCGCGCGATGATCGCCGTGCACGGCGTGCTGCTGAGGTTCGCCGGCAGGTGTGGCACACCCGCCGGGATATAGAAAAGTTCGCCGGCATGGACGATGACGTGATGTTCCAGTTCGTCTCCGTACCAGGTATGCGCCTCGCCGGAGAGCATGTAGATCGCCGTCTCGTGCGCCTCGTGCAGATGCGCCTTGGCGCGCACGCCGGGCGGGATCGTCAACAGATGCATGCAGATGCCCTTGGCGCCGACCGTTTCGGCGGCGATGCCTGCGAAATAGCTCAGCCCCTGCTTGCCGTCATAGGCATGATTGGGGCGAACGATATGGCAGGTGGGCTTTGATGTCACGTCCATCCTCATCCTCCATGGAGTGTGTCGTCGATAAAACCGGCGGTAATAATAGCACGCAAACCGCGTTCCCGCGGCGAAAACAAGACTGGTCGCATTGATGCAAGCACCCTCCGTCGTATCCGCCAAGGATCTCTGTCTCACCTACCAGGCCAACGATGGCCCGGTGAGCGCACTGAGCAATGTCAATCTCGATGTCCGCAAGGGCGATTTCGTCTCTTTCATCGGCCCGTCGGGCTGCGGCAAGACCACTTTCCTGCGTGTCATCGCCGATCTCGAGAAGAGCACCTCGGGCGAGATCTCGATTAACGGCATGACACCGGAGGAGGCGCGCAAGGCCCGCGCCTACGGCTATGTCTTCCAGGCGCCGGCGCTCTATCCCTGGCGCACCATCGAAAACAACATCGCCCTGCCCTTGGAGATCATGGGGTATTCCGGCGCTGACCGGACGCGGCGCATCGCCGAAGCGCTCGATCTCGTCAGTCTTTCGGGCTTCGAGAAGAAATTCCCCTGGCAGCTATCCGGCGGCATGCAGCAGCGCGCCTCGATCGCCCGAGCGCTCGCCTTCGACGCCGACCTGCTGCTGATGGACGAGCCCTTCGGCGCCCTGGACGAGATCGTCCGCGACCATCTGAACGAAGAGCTGCTGAAACTCTGGACCCGCACCAACAAGACGATCTGCTTCGTCACTCATTCCATCCCCGAGGCGGTCTACCTCTCGACCAAGATCGTGGTCATGTCTCCACGCCCGGGCCGCGTGACCGATGTGATCGACTCGACCCTGCCGGCCGAACGCCCGCTCGACATCCGCGAAACCCCCGAGTTCCTGGAGATTGCCCACCGCGTCCGCGAAGGGTTGAGGACGGGGCACGCATGAGGAGCGGGAGCGTGCGCCCTGGGGCCACCCCCCTCTGCCCTACCGGGCATCTCCCCCACAAGGGGGGAGATCGATATGCTGCACCGGCTTCCCCAAACAAGGATCGCCGTTCCGTTCGCTGCAGAGCTAACACGGAGCGAGGCGCTACCCTCCTGCCGATCTCCCCCCTTGTGGGGGAGATGCCCGGCAGGGCAGAGGGGGGTGGCTGCGCGTTCGACGCCAACCAATGGGGGCAGTCGCTGTGAAACCCGACACCTTCAAGGACAAGATCGTCCCCGTCACCACAATCCTGCTGGCGCTCGTCGTCATCTGGTATATCGCCGCCATCCTCATGAACGCGCCGTTCCAGCGCGACATGGACGGCCGCGCCGGCGTTACACCTACGACCCTCGAATTCATCGGCAAGACTCTGGCGCAGCCGAAGCCGATCCTGCCGGCGCCGCATCAGGTGGCGCAGAACGTCTACGAGAACACCTTCCTGCGCAGCCTTTCGAGCAATCGCAGCCTCGTCTATCACAGCTGGGTAACGCTCTCCTCCACCCTGCTCGGCTTCGGCTTCGGCATGCTGCTCGGCATCCTTCTCGCCGTGCTGATCGTCCATAACCGCGCCATGGACCGCTCGCTGATGCCGTGGCTGGTGGCGAGCCAGACCATACCGATCCTCGCCATCGCGCCGATGATCGTGATCATCTCCTATAACGTGCTGACCGGCGACAATGCCGTTGCACATCTCCTCAATCTCGATTCCGACGCCTCCCGGCTCGTGTCGAAGGCGCTGATCTCCACCTACCTCTCCTTCTTTCCGGTCGCCGTCGGCATGGTGAAAGGGTTGCGTTCACCTGAGATCATGCATCTCGACCTGATGCGCACCTATTATGCCAGCCCGATGCAGACTTTCTGGAAGCTGCGTGTTCCAGCCTCGATCCCTTTCCTCTTCACCTCGATGAAGGTCGCGATCGCCGCCAGCCTCGTCGGCGCCATCGTCGGCGAGCTGCCGACGGGTGCCGTCGCCGGTATCGGCTCGAAGCTGCTCGCCGGCTCCTATTACAGCCAGACCATCGATATCTGGGCCGCCCTCGTCGCCGGATCGCTGCTGGCGGGCATCCTGGTTGCGATTGTCGGCGTCGCGGCGAAGATCGTCGACCGCGCCATGGGCGGGAGGCCGGCATGAGACATCTGACCTTCTCCTGGCAAGCCATGGTCGCCCTCCTCCTCTGCATCGGGGCACTGACGGCCTTGCCGCTTCTGGGCGAGGGCGCGGCGCGCCCCCTCACTGACGACACGGCAAGCCTCATTTTCATCATCGTCATCGCGGCTGCCCTGCTGTCTCTAGCGCCGCAGCCGCCGGCCTATCGTGCCACCGTGCTGTTTATCGGCGCGCATGGCGCCGCCTGGATGCTGCTTTCCGCTCTTTCCGGCAACGAGGGCACGGCGACGCGGGCTTTCTTCTTGCTGCTCTTCGCCTGCTGGCTGCTTGCCTGGCGATGCGTCACCGAGCTGTCGAAACTGCAGCCCGTCACTACTTCCGGCAAGTCGGCGCTCCAGCTTCTGATTCCGGCGATTTTCGGCGCCTGGATCCTCATTCTCTGGGAGGCGGTCACGCGTGGCGCCGGCGTTCCCTTCATCCTGCTGCCGCCGCCGAGCGCCATCGGCGCGCGGTTCATGGCATCGCTGCCGATCCTCGGCGCGGACGTCAGGCAGACGATCTTCAAGGCAGTGCTGATCGGTTATATCGCCGGCTGCCTCAGTGGCTTCGTCGTAGCGGTGCTGGCCGACCGCATCGCCTTCCTGCGCCGCGGCCTTCTGCCGATCGGCAACATGGTTTCGGCCCTGCCGATCATCGGCGTCGCCCCTGTCATGGTCATGTGGTTCGGCTTCGACTGGCCGTCGAAGGCCGCCGTCGTCATCATCATGACCTTCTTCCCGATGCTGGTGAATACCGTAGCCGGCCTTGCCGCCTCCGGCAGCATGGAGCGTGACCTGATGCGCACCTATGCCTCCGGCTATTGGCAGACGCTGCTGAAGCTCAGGCTTCCGGCGGCAATGCCCTTCATATTCAACGCACTGAAGATCAACTCGACGCTGGCGCTGATTGGTGCCATCGTTGCGGAATTCTTCGGGACGCCGATCGTCGGCATGGGCTTCCGTATCTCCACCGAGATCGGCCGCATGAATGTCGACATGGTCTGGGCGGAAATCGCCGTCGCGGCGCTGGCCGGCTCGATCTTCTATGGCATCATCGCCCTGACCGAACGGGCGGTGACGTTCTGGCATCCGTCTATCCGTGGTGGCTAGGCGCGCACGGGCTCCAGAAACGGGTCCGGGCATAACTTCAGAGGGTAAGGATAAGAAAATGAGAAAGTTGATGGTTGCAATGATGGCGAGCGCGATGTCGCTTGCATCGGCCCATGCGATGGCCGCCGACAAGGTGGTGCTGCAGCTGAAATGGGTCACGCAGAGCCAGTTCGGCGGTTATTACGTCGCCAAGGAAAAGGGCTTCTATAAGGAGGAAGGCCTCGACGTCGACATCAAGCCGGGCGGCCCTGATATCGCCCCCGAGCAGGTGATCGCCGGCGGCGGCGCCGATGTCATCGTAGACTGGATGGGCGGTGCCCTGGTTGCCCGCGAAAAGGGCGTTCCGCTCGTCAACATCGCCCAGCCCTATCAGAAGGCGGGCCTGGAAATGGTCTGCCGCAAGGACGGCCCGATCAAGACCGAAGCCGACTTCAAGGGCCACACGCTCGGCGTCTGGTTCTTCGGCAACGAGTATCCCTTCTTCGCCTGGATGAACAAGCTCGGCCTGTCCACAGAAGGCGGTCCGAACGGCGTCACCGTGTTGAAGCAGAGCTTCGATGTGCAGCCGCTTGTCCAGAAGCAGGCCGACTGCATCTCTGTCATGACCTATAACGAATATTGGCAGGCGATCGATGCCGGCTTCAAGCCGGAAGAACTGACGGTCTTCAACTACACGGAAATGGGCAACGACCTTCTTGAAGACGGCCTCTATGCGATGGAAGACAAGCTGAAAGATCCGGCCTTCAAGGAGAAGATGGTCAAGTTCGTCCGCGCATCGATGAAGGGCTGGAAATATGCCACCGAGAATCCCGACGAAGCCGCCGAGATCGTCATGGATAATGGCGGCCAGGACGACAACCATCAGAAGCGCATGATGGGCGAAGTCGCCAAGCTGGTCGGCGACAGCTCCGGCAAGCTGGACGAGGCGCTCTATGCCCGCACGGCAAAGGCGCTGCTCGACCAGAAGATCATAAGCAAGGAGCCGTCGGGCGCCTGGACGCACGATATCACCGACGCCGCTTCCAAGTAGTTTCGGCAGGATTGCGAAGCGAAACGCGCGGGAGATTTCCGCGCGTTTCGTCATTTTCTGGAGCATGATGGCAAAAACTGTCCGCGGTATTCGGACGACATTCTCTATCTATTTGATTTGGATGCTGATTCAGATTTCCGGTCAGTCGGCCTACATCATCTGCATCCAGCAACCGAAAAAAATGCCTTGCAACTGTCGCATTTTTCGGGCGTCAAACGTCTTAGGGATGAGGCGCGATCAATCTTCGTAATGTTGACATAACCTTGCGGTGATTGATTGACGTCGGAATGGTAATTATTATTGCCTAATGGGGAATTGTTTTCTGCCGGACTTGTAGATCGAGCAAATCGATACC
Source organism: Rhizobium sp. SRDI943 (assembly GCF_057653695.1). Taxonomy (NCBI): domain Bacteria; kingdom Pseudomonadati; phylum Pseudomonadota; class Alphaproteobacteria; order Hyphomicrobiales; family Rhizobiaceae; genus Rhizobium; species Rhizobium sp. SRDI943. The sequence goes on from NZ_CM172787.1 coordinate 3,332,181, forward strand.
ACCTACAAGCCGAATTTGCCGGCGAGGGATGAAGGCGGCAAAGGATCGGCGGATACCTCTGAGAATGCAGGAAGGGCAGTGGCCTGATCGCGCGCTGAGTGGCAGACGCTCGAGTTCGGCCAACCTTATCATAAGATTGGACGAAGACGCATGGTACGCAAGCCGACTGGAATTCTAGGCGCCTCTACTCTTTTTGCAGCGGCACTTGCTGCATCCACCGCATTTTCGCAGGAAGCGCCGGTCGCAAAACCGCAGCAGAACCTGCCGGCGATCGTCGTCACCACTGCGGTGAACCGCACCCTCGTCGACCGTGTCATCGGCACCGGAACGGTCAAGCCCGTCGAAGAAGTCTATATCCAGCCGCAGGTCGAAGGCCTCTCGATCCGCACGCTGAAAGCCGATATCGGCGACAAGGTTCAGGCCGAAAGCACGTTGGCGACGCTCAACGATGACGCAGTGGTCCTGGAAAAGAGCCAGATGATGGCGACGAAGGCCAAGGGCGAGGCAAGCCTCGCCCAGCTGCGCGCCCAGCTCATCGAGGCGCAGGCCAATGCCGAACAGGCAAGGCAGCAGCAGGCCCGCGCCCAGGAAATGGTCAAGAAGGGCACGGTTTCCACCGCCCAGGTCGAACAGGCCGATGCGACCGCCGCCGCAGCCAATGCCCGCGTCGTCTCCGCCGAACAGGCGATCGAGGTCTCCGAAGCGGATCTCAAGGTCTTCGACAGCCAGATCGCCGATGCGGATTTGAAGCTGGCGCGCACCGACGTGAAGACGCCGGTCGCCGGCACGGTCTCGGCGAAGAACGCCAAGGTCGGCGCCATTGCCGCCGGCAACGGCGATCCGCTGTTCACCATCATCCGCGACGGTGATATCGAGCTTGTCGCTGAGGTCGCTGAAAGCGATGTCGTCAGGATCATGGCCGGCCAAAAGGCGACGATTTCGCTTTCCGGCAGCCGTGAGAAGCTTTCCGGCGCCGTACGCCTGGTTTCGCCGACCGTCGATCCGGTCACCCGCCTTGGCCTCGTCCATATCTCCATCGATGATGACAGCAAGGCGCGTTCAGGCATGTATGGCAGCGCCGAGATCACCGTGCGCGAGACTGAAGGCGTAGCGCTTCCCCTGACCGCTGTACTCACCGGCAACGAAGGCTCCTCCGCCCGCAAGGTCGAGGACGGCGTGGTGAAATTCGCCAAGATCGAGACCGGCATCCAGGACGGCGCCTATGTCGAGGTCATCGATGGATTGAAGACCGGCGACGAGGTCGTGGCCAAGGCGGGCGCTTACGTTCGCGACGGCGACCACATCACGCCGGTGCGTGAACAGCCCCCGGCTTCCAACTAAAGAGACCATCCGATGAATTTTTCAGCCTGGTCCATCCGAAATCCCATTGCACCACTGCTGGCCTTCTGCCTGTTGGTGTTCATCGGCATGCAGTCCTTCAACGCGCTGCCGATCACGCGTTTTCCGAACATCGACGTGCCGCTCGTTTCGATCAACGTGACGCAGAGCGGCGCTTCGCCGGCCGAGCTCGAAATGCAGGTGACGAAGGAGATCGAAGACGCGGTGGCCTCCATCACCGGCATCGACGAAATCCAGTCGACGGTGACCGACGGTAGCTCGCAGACCGTCGTCATGTTCCGGATGGAAGTGCCGACCGAACAAGCCGTGCAGGACACCAAGGATGCGATCGACCGCATCCGCAGCGATCTGCCGACTACGGCCGAAGCACCAATCGTCTCCAAGGTCGATGTCGAGGGACAGGCGATCCAGACCTTCGCCGTTTCCTCGCCTGCCATGTCGCTGGAAGAACTTTCGTGGTTCGTCGACGATACGATCAAGCGTTCGCTGCAGGGCCAGGCCGGCATCGGCCGTGTCGACCGTTACGGCGGCGCCGAGCGCGAAGTGCGCATCGAACTTACCCCTGACAAGCTCAATGCCTACGGCATCACCGCCGCGAGCGTGAACCAGCAGCTGCGCGGCACCAACATCGACCTCGGCTCAGGCCGCGGCCAGGTGGCGGGAAGCGAACAGGCCATCCGTGTTCTCGGCGACGCCCGCAACGTCGCCGACCTCGCCAACACGACGATCGGCCTGCCGAACGGCCGCTTCGTCAAACTATCCGATCTCGGCGTCATCAAGGACACCTATGAGGAGCCGAAATCCTTCTCGCGCTTCAACGATACGCCAGTCGTTACCTTCGGCGTTTTCCGCTCCAAGGGCGCCAGCGAGGTCAGCGTCGCCGAAACCGTGGCGCAGAACCTCGACAAGGTGCGGACCGAAAATCCGAATGTGAAGATCGAACTGATCGACGATTCGGTCTATTTCACCTACGGCAACTACGAGGCCGCCATCCATACGCTCCTCGAAGGCGCGCTGCTCGCCGTCATCGTCGTCTTCCTGTTCCTGAGGAACTGGCGCGCGACGCTGATTTCGGCAATCGCCCTACCCTTGTCCGCGATCCCGACCTTCTGGATCATGGACATGATGGGCTTCTCCCTGAACCTCGTCAGCTTCCTCGCTCTGACGCTCGCCACCGGTATCCTTGTCGACGATGCGATCGTCGAAATCGAAAACATCGCCCGCCACATCAAGATGGGCAAGACGCCCTATCGAGCGGCGATCGAGGCGGCTGATGAAATCGGCCTTGCCGTCATCGCCACCACTTTCACCATCATCGCCGTTTTCGTGCCCGTTTCCTTCATGCCGGGCATCCCGGGCCAGTACTTCATCCAGTTCGGTCTGACCGTCGCCTTCTCCGTCTTCTTCTCGCTGATGGTCGCGCGACTGATCACCCCGATGATGGCCGCTTATCTGATGCGCGCCGAAGACGCCATGGAAGACCATCACGACAATGATGGCCTGCTGATGCGGGGATACACCCGTCTCATACGTGGCACCACCGGACGCTGGTACACGCGTTATGCGACGCTGATTGTCGCGTTCGCTTTCCTGGTCGGCTCCGTTTTGTTGCTGATGCAGGTTCCCGGCAGCTTCCTGCCGCCGGAAGATGCCTCACGCATCGTTCTCTCCGTCGAGCTGCCGCCCAATGCACGCCTTGACGACACCGAGAAGACGACGGATGCGATCTATGACAGGGTCAAGGACATCTACGGCGTCGATAGCGTCTTCGTCCTCGGTGGCGCATCGCCGAAGGGCGATCTCGAACTGCGCCGTGCGACCATCACGCTGGCACTCGACAAGCTCGACCAATCGCTGGTCAAGAAGATGGTCAACGACGTGATCGGCCGTATCCCCGTCATTGGCCCGAAACTGCCGAAGGTGGAGGTCCACGGCCGTGAACGCCCGCAGTGGGATATCGAAAAGGAAGTCTTCGCCAAGCTGCGTGATATTCCCGACGTCCGGATCCTGAAGCTCAATGACCGCGGCGAACGCGACCTCTCCTTCAACTTCCTTTCCAAGAACGACAAGGACCTGAACGACGCCGTCGGTATTCTGGAATCCAAGCTGCGCGCCGATCCGCTGCTTGCCAATGTCAGCGCCGACGGCTCCCTTCCCCGTCCGGAACTGCAGGTTCACCCGCGCATGGATGAGGCGGCCCGCCTCGGCATTACGCCGCAGCAGATCTCCGAGACGATCCGCGTCGCCACCATCGGCGATGTCGATGCCGCCCTTGCCAAGATCTCGCTCGACGATCGCCAGATCCCGATCCGCGTCCAGGCCGCACTCGACATGCGTCGCGATCTCGCGGCCATCCGGACATTGAAGATCCAGACCGCCAGCGGCGGCACCGTTCCGCTCGCGAGCGTCGCCAATATCGACTATTCGGAAGGCGTAAGCTCGATCAAGCGCAACAACCGCTACCGCGTCGTCTCGATCGGTTCCGACCTGCCGCAGGGCGTAGCACTCGACACGGCTTCGGCCCGCTTCCGTCAGATCGTCAACGACGCCAATATCCCGGCCACGGTGCACCTTGCCGAAAGCGGCGACACCAAGGTGCAAAGCGAGATGCAGCAGAGTTTCGTCAACGCCATGTTGATGGGCCTGCTGTTGGTGCTGACGGTGCTGATCCTGCTCTTCAAGGACGTGATCCAGCCCTTCACCATCCTGTTCTCACTGCCGCTCGCCATTGGCGGCGTCGCAGCCGGCCTGATCCTCACCAGCAATCCGCTGTCGATGCCTGTCATGATCGGCATCCTGATGCTGATGGGTGTCGTCACCAAGAACGCGATCCTGCTCGTCGATTTCGCAATCGAGATGCGCCATCAGGGCATGCCGCGCGTCGAGGCCATGGTCGAAGCCGGCCGCAAGCGCGCCCGGCCGATCATCATGACCTCGATCGCCATGTCGGCGGGCATGCTGCCTTCCGCGCTTGGTGTCGGCGAAGGCGGCTCGTTCCGCGCGCCGATGGCGATCGCGGTGATCGGCGGCATCATCGTCTCGACTGTGCTCTCGCTCGTCGTCGTGCCCTCCTTCTTCTTGATCATGGACGACCTGTCCCGCCTGCTCGGCTGGGCTTTCGGCCGCCTGGTCGGCAGGAAGGACGAGGAGGAGCTGCCGCTGTCGCGCGAGGATCTCACCCGTGTCACTCGGGAGAACCGAAGCGAGATCGACTCGCTGGAGGAGCGCCTGACCGCAATCGAAAAGCCGGAAGGCAAACGCAAGAGCGCCAAGGGCAACGACACCAACGTGCTGCGCCTGCCGCCCTTCGCGGCGGAATAAGCAAGACCCAGGAAAGGAACGGGCCGGGAGCGATCTCCCGGCCCGTTTCGTTTTTTGGTCATGTCTGACGATTGACCGAAATCAAATCCACCGCCATCTCCCTCCCGTATTTTGCCTGGCATGCACGTGGAATTGGAAAGACCGGCCATATCAGGAGACCGGGAGATGAACAGGACGCTGACATTCAACGGCCATGAGGCCGCTGTGCTCGCCAAGGCCGCCTTCATGGCCGGGCTCGACCACAACGAGGCTGAAGCCCTGCGCGCCTGCGCCACCGTTCGCCTCTGCGACCCGCACGACGTTCTCTTCGAGGAGGGCGACAAGGCGGCCTATTTCTATTGCGTACTCAGCGGTTATGTCAGGCTCTATCGCCACAACGGCGACGGCAGGCAGGCCGATATCCGCATCTGCGAGCCCGGCGACGGCTTCGCGGAATGCCTGATCCACGCCGACGAAACCTATCGCACCGGCGCGCAGGCGATGGATCATGCCGTGCTGGCATGCTTCCGCATTCCCAAGGTCCGGCTGTTGCTGGAGGAGCGGCCGCGGATCGGCAAGGCGATCATGCGCAGCCTGTCACTGCATCTGATCTCGACGATGGAATGCCTGGCAAGCGACCGGATGCAGACCGCGCCGCAGCGCGTTGCGCATTATCTGCTGACCCACTGTGCCGGGAACGGTGCGGCCGGTTCGCTGCGGTTGCCCTTTCCGAAAAACCTGCTTGCCCGCAAGCTTGGCCTCGCACCGGAGGCGCTCTCACGCGCCTTCTCGACGCTGAAAACGAAAGGTGTCACGGTGCGCGGCCGGGCGATCGCCATCAGCGACGTCAACCTGCTGCGGCAGGTCTGACCGCCAAAATCATCCCGCTTTAGAGCAATTCCAGCAAAAGTGCGTAGCGGTTTTGCGTCCGGAATTGCGTGAAAACAAAGAGATAGAGCATTTCCGTGATTCGGAGAAAAACGGAATGCTCTAGAGCCCGCCCTGCTCCCTGAGGAAGCTGACGATCGAACTGACGCCGTCGCCGCGCTTCATGTCGGAGAAGACGAAGGGGCGGCTCGCACGCATGCGCGTCGCATCCCGGTCCATGACCTCGAGATCGGCGCCGACATAGGGCGCCAGATCCTTCTTGTTGATGACAAGCAGGTCCGATCGGGTGATGCCGGGGCCTCCCTTGCGCGGGATTTCCTCGCCCTGGCAAACCGAGATGACATAGATGGTGATATCGGCAAGATCGGGCGAAAAGGTCGCCGCCAGATTGTCGCCACCGGATTCGATGAAGACAACGTCGAGATCGGGGATTCGCTGGTTGAGGCCGGCGATCGCCTGCAAATTGATCGTCGCATCCTCGCGGATGGCGGTATGCGGGCAGCCGCCCGTCTCGACGCCGACGATGCGGTCCGACGTCAATGCTTGCATCCGCACCAGCGCCTCGGCATCCTCTGTCGTGTAGATATCGTTGGTGACAACGGCGACGGAATAGTCGTCGCGCATCGCCTTGCAGAGCTTTTCGGTCAGCGCCGTCTTGCCCGAGCCGACCGGCCCGCCGATGCCGACACGCAAAGGTCCGTTTCTTGATTTCATATGCCTTACTCCAATCGAACCCCGATGATAACGAAGCCGCCCGCCCGCGCCACCGTCAAATGACTTAGAGCGCCTGTTTTTCTTCGAATCACGGAAGCGCTCTATCTCTTGGTTTTCACGCAATTCCGGACGCAAAACCGCTGCGCACTTTTGCTGGAATTGCTCTCACCGCAGCGATAATTTCGGACAATCACGAACGGAACAGCCGCGTCGCCTGCGTCTCGTGGCGCAGGCTGGCAATATCGGCCTGCACCGTCGCCGAACCCAGATCGTCAAGCGTCGAGGCTGCCGCCCGCCGGGCGACCTCCGTGATATGGTCTTCGAGACCGGCAAGCACGGCGACACCATCCCTTTGCCCCGCGACACCGAGGCGGATGCCTGATGAAACCGCTTGTGAGGCATAGGCATGCAGGAAGGCGGCAAGCGCCTTCTCGGGCTCTATGCCATGGGCGCCCGTTACCGCCCCGACCGCAATGGGATAAGCGACCTTGCCGGGTAGCCGATCGAACACCCCGTCCGGCCAGGCCCGCGCCGCTGCGAGAAAAGCCTCGCCGAGCAACATCGTTTCCTGATGGCGCTCGCGTGATCCCGCAAGCGCCTCGGCAAGCACGGCGATCTCGGCAAGGCGTACGGCTTCCACTTGGTGCCTGTGGCTTTCAGCCAGAAGCACCGCATCGTTCCAGACCGAACCATTACCGATCAGCGTGGCGGTCCAGGCCGCAAGCGAGCCAGCATCCGTGACGAGCCCGTCGGCAACCGCCCGCTCCAGCCCGCCCGAATAGGCAAAGCTGCCGATCGGAAAGGCCGGTGACAGCCATGCGGTCAGGCGCAGCAATGCCTGCAGCTCGCGATCCCCGGTCATCAAGGCTCAGTCGTGCTTGTGGTCATGATCATGACCGCGATCGTGGCGGTGTTCATGCTCGTGCTCGTAGCCATGTTCGTGATCATGGTCATGGCCGTGATCATGCCCGTGGTCATGATTGTGATCGTGATCGTGATCATGCCCATGCGAATGCCCGCCTTGGGAATGATAGGCCCCGCGCGCCGGCTGGAATGGTTCGTCGATCTCGAGGACGACGGCGCCGAGGCCCTGCAGCATGGTGCGGATGACATGATCGCGGAGGATGACGATGCGGTCTTCCTCGATCTGCGCGGCAAGATGCCGGTTGCCGAGATGCCAGGCGAGCTCGACCAGATGCGTGCGGTCGCGGCCGCGAACCTCGAAGAGCTTCTCGTCGGCAGCGAGGATCTCGATCAGTTCGCCGTCGTCGCGCACCAGCAGATCGCCATTGGCAAAAAGCACCGGATCCTTGAGATCGAGCATGACCATCTCGCCATTTTCCAGATGCAGCAGCTTGCGGCGCAGATGGCGTAGATCATGCGGCAGCTTGACCTGGGCGATCGGATGGGAGGAAGGGGTTCCGGCAGGAAGATAGGAGGTGACGCGCTGCATGATATGTCCGTTTTGCTGAGAGGACGACCATGCAAAATAGCTCTTCCCGATGCAAGCACCAATGGTCTTTCGTTCGGGTCCCGTTTTTATATTCCGTAAGCCTGCATCACATTGTCGCTCTCCGGTCCGCCCTCGCCATCGACGCCCTTATCGACGAGCCCGTGCCAGGCGTGATGCAGACCTTCCCGCTCGTGTACGACGCGATTGCGCCCGAGCGCCTTGGCGAGATAGAGCGCCCGGTCGGCGGAGGCATAGACCGCCTGCTTGTTGCGCCCGGCGACGAGATCGGCAACGCCGCCGGAAACGGTGATGCGGATATCGTGCCCCTCGGCCTTGATGGCGCCACCGGCGATCCGGGCTCGGACACCTTCGACGCGCTCCATCCGCGCCTCCAGCGGTTCCCCGGAGACGATGACGCCAAACTCCTCCCCACCCAGCCGTGCGACGACGGACATCTCATCGAAGGCGGAGGTGAGCATGGCCGAAACGGCAATGATAACGGCATCGCCGCAGCCATGGCCGAAGCGGTCATTGATCGTCTTGAAACGGTCGACGTCAAAAATGACCAGCGACGCGTCGCCATCAGTATTCTCAAGCGCCTCGGTAAAAGCCCGCCGGTTGAGCAGTCCGGAAAGTGTATCGGTGCGGCTGAGCTTTTCGAATTCCGCCCGCGAGAGCGCGAGATCGCGCATGGCAAAGCCGGCGAACAGTGACAGCATGCCGGAAACCGTACCGCCGATCAGCCAGGAAAAGATCGCGCTGAAGCCAATTGCATGAGCGAGTGTCACCGGCAGCAACCCGAGAAGATCGAGCGACGGCATCGTCAATGCGATAATGACTCCCGAGAGAATAACGGCGAGAAAAGCCATCTTCAGGGCGAAGACGTAGACGTTCTTGCGGTATTGAAGATCGCCGAAATCGGCCTGCAGCGAAATCCAGTTTCTCATGAGAATCAACCTTCCTGCTCGGCGTTTCCAGGCATTGATAAGAGCCCAATTGCTGCGGGTGTCTTAATCGACTCGTTAAGATTCGAACGGTTTGGGACGAATCGGTGGATAGAACTTTTCTAGCAGGGGGTGCAGTTTTCCAATCTCTGAATCGAACAGCGCAGAGAGACACTTAAATTACTGATATAAAAGAGATTTATTGATCACTGCGGGGCAGATGTTCCAGAATGGTTTAGCTGGGGAAAACATCGGTTCTTCCACTGATTTTTACAACCATATGGAGAGCGCTGTTCACAATTCACTTTAAGAGCGGACTGGCTCTACGGCTGCTTCAATTGTAGACAGAAACAGACAATCGCAATGCTTGTGGAATCGGGCTCCATAAGCCGGTTCGAAGCCCAGCCGAACGCAGGGCGGCGCCGCTCCAGGTGTTGCAGCCGAAGAGAGCGTTGAAGTATCCCCTGGCCTCGAAGAAACGGTCGATCTCGCCGTAACCGGCATCCGGGATCGGCACCACCGCGCCCGCGTCGCGCACGAAGCTGTCCGAGATAAAATTGCGCAGCTGCGCCAATTGATCGTCACTGACATTGAATGCCGCAACAGTCGGCTGCGGCTCGGTGATGTGACCGGCAAGATCCACATGCAGCACTGAACGGTCGATTGTCAGCGCGCGCAACACCGGCAGCGGCTTCAGTTCCGCCCATGTGGGAGTTTCCAGATAGAAGGCCCGACCGCCCCAGCCGATAATGAGCCACTCCGCATTCGGATGGCCGAGCGGAAAACCGGTATCGTCAAGGAAGGAAAAGGCAGCCCGCGTTTCCGCGTCGAGCGGAATGGCAATATCGGTATGGATCGGGCCCGACAGCAGCAGAATCCGATGCGTCACCGCCGCAGACGACGCCTTGACCGGCGCAATCAGCGGCCGGGGAATGAAGATTCCGCAGGCCGCCGAAAACACGAGCAGGAATACGATCCGCAACAACCAGCGGATGCCTGTCCTCATCGGAGCCGTCCATCACACATCCGACCTGGGCCTAGAACAGGAAGTAGCGCTGCGCCATCGGCAGCACCGTCGCCGGCTCGCAAGTCAGCAGCTCGCCGTTCGCCCTGACCTCATAGGTCTCCGGATCGACCTCGATCTCGGGTGTCAGGTCGTTGTGGATCATCGATGCCTTGGAGATGCCGCCGCGCGTGTTTTTCACCGCGACCAGCTCCTTGGCGACGCCGAGCCGGCCCTTCAGGCCGGCATCGAGCGAGGCCTGGCTGACGAAGGTGACGGAGGAATTGGTGAGGCTCTTGCCATAGGAGGCAAACATCGGCCGGTAGTGTACCGGCTGCGGCGTCGGGATCGAGGCGTTCGGATCGCCCATCGGGGCGGCCGCAATCGAGCCACCGAGCAGCACCATATCGGGCTTCACCCCGAAGAAGGCCGGGTTCCAAAGCACGAGGTCGGCACGTTTGCCGACTTCAACCGAGCCGATCTCACGGCTGAGACCATGGGCGATCGCCGGGTTGATCGTATATTTGGCGATATAGCGGCGGACGCGGAAATTGTCGTTGTCGCCCTTTTCCTCCTTCAGCCGGCCGCGCTGACGCTTCATCTTGTCAGCCGTCTGCCAGGTGCGGATCGCCACCTCGCCGACGCGGCCCATGGCCTGGCTGTCGGACGAGATGATCGAGAAGGCGCCGATATCGTGCAGGATGTCTTCGGCGGCGATCGTCTCCTTGCGGATCCGGCTTTCGGCAAAGGCGATATCTTCGGGGATCGACGACGACAGGTGATGGCAGACCATCAGCATGTCGAGATGCTCGGCAATGGTATTGACCGTATAGGGACGCGTCGGATTGGTCGACGACGGAATGACATTCGGCTGGCCGCAGATCTTGATGATGTCAGGCGCGTGCCCGCCGCCCGCCCCTTCCGTATGGAAGGCATGGATGGTGCGGCCCTTGATGGCGCCAATCGTATCCTCGACGAAGCCGCTTTCGTTCAGCGTGTCGGTATGGATCATCACCTGCACGTCGTATTCGTCGGCAACCGACAGGCAGCAGTCGATGGCGCCTGGCGTCGTACCCCAATCCTCGTGCAGCTTCAGCGAGGTGGCGCCGGCCAGCACCATTTCGGTCAGCGCCCCCGGCAGCGAGGCATTGCCCTTGCCGGCAAAGGCAAGGTTCATCGGAAAGGCGTCGGCGGCTTCAATCATGCGCGCCAGATGCCAGGGACCGGGCGTGCAGGTGGTGGCAAGCGTGCCGTGTGCCGGTCCGGTGCCGCCGCCGAGCATGCAGGTCATGCCGCTCATCAGCGCTTCCTCGATCTGCTGCGGCGCGATGAAATGGATATGGCTGTCCATGCCGCCAGCGGTGACGATCTTGCCTTCGGCGGCGATCGCCTCCGTGCCGGGGCCGACGATGATGTTGACACCCGGCTGCATGTCGGGATTACCGGCCTTGCCGATCGCGACGATGCGCCCATCCTTGAGCCCGATATCGGCCTTGTAGATACCCGAATGATCGACGATCACCGCATTGGTGATGACCGTATCGACCGCGCCATCCGCCCGCGTCACCTGGCTCTGGCCCATGCCGTCGCGGATCACCTTGCCGCCGCCGAACTTCACCTCCTCACCATAGGTGGTGAAATCCTTCTCGATCTCGATGAAGAGCTCCGTATCGGCAAGGCGCACCTTGTCGCCGGTGGTCGGTCCGAACATGCCGGCATAGGCGGCGCGCGAGATCTTGTAGGGCATCTATCAGGCTCCTTGGGAGGAAGAGACGAGTGTTTTTCCGCCGAGCCGCTTGAGGCGGCCAGCGGCAATATAACTATCGACAAGCTGTCGTTCGGCCGCAAATGGGTGCCATTCCCAGCCGACGTGGCCGAAGCCGGCAAGCGTCACCTCGGCCTCGGCATATGTGTTCAGCACCTCGGCAATGACGATCATACCGCTGCTCGGCACGACATAGGGCGACGGAGAAAACGCCGAAAGCGAGGCATCCACGGACTCGTGAACCGCCTTGCCGATGACGACGTGCTTCTTGCCGGTATCGGCGCAGTAGACACTGAATTCATCCGTATAGTCGTCGCAGAAATCGTCGAGTTCCGGATGCGAGACGGCAAGCGGTGCCCGCATCGCGGCGAATTTTTCCGGGTCGCGCACGCTCCAGATTTCGCCCGCCGACACCACGCCCGGATGGGTGCGCCACTCACGCGAGCCGAGCATCGCCTTTGCCGGTCTGCCGGTATTGCAGACCGCGACGGCATCCGTGCGGCTGCCGCCGGCGCCATAGGAGCGGCAATCATTGAAGCGGATGACGAAATCGGCGGCATCGATGATGCCAGCCCCGCCCTCCTCAATGTCGCCATTGCCGACGATCATGATTTTCCTGATCACCCTAGTTGCTCATCGTATCTTCGAGCTCTTTCAGCTCTTTCGTGCGTTTGTCCGTGATGTTGGCGAGACACCCGGCGACCAGCATCGGCTCCATCGTGCCGCCGCGGGCCTGAAAGCCGAAGGCGTCGCATTCGGCGTCGCGATAATCGATCCAGGCGCGCTGCGCCTTGACCAGCGCCTGCTCTGCACCCTTCCTGTCGCCATCCAGGTCCTTGTCGATCGCTGTCAGGACGGCGCGGGTCTTCTTGTATTGCGCATTCAAAGCCTTGTCGGCGGCCTCATGACGCGCCGCCTCGCAGGCAGTCATGTCCGATTGCGTCTTGGGACTGTTGCAATCGACATCCTCAGCAGAGGCAGCACCTGCCGTCAGCAGCATCGCCGCCCCGACGAGGCAGATATTCAAGCGCATGCACTCCTCCAGCCTATTGTTCTTAAAGCTTGCCCATCACCAGCTGACGGAAACCGTAGACCTCGCGCTTGCCGGAAAGCGGGATCAGCGTCACCGAGCGCGTCTGCCCCGGCTCGAAGCGCACGGCCGTTCCCGCCGGGATATCGAGCCGCTTGCCATGCGCCGCCGCGCGATCGAAGGAAAGTCCCGCATTGGTCTCGGCGAAATGATAGTGGCTGCCGACCTGCACCGGCCGATCGCCCGTATTGGAAACCTCCAGCGTCACCGTCGGCGCGCCGGCATTCAGTTCGATGTCGCCGCTCGCGGCAAAGATTTCGCCTGGAATCATCTCGTCCTCCTTAAGCCGCCTTGGGCGCGCAGCCCTCGGCTTTTAGCACACGCTTCGTCGACGCCGGATTTTTGGCAAGCATCGCCGCCGGCCGAATAGGCCTCGCAACGAGATTGCCGCCGCAGTTCGGGCAGACACCCTTCAGCACGCCGTCCACGCAATCGGCGCAGAAGGTGCATTCATAAGTGCAGATCCGTGCCTCAGTGCTATCAGGCGGCAGATCCTTGTCGCAGCATTCGCAATTGGGCCTGAGCTCGAGCATCCCTATCTCCTCACCGGATCGGCTCGTGCACGGTGACGAGCTTGGTGCCATCAGGAAACGTCGCCTCCACCTGCACGTCGTGGATCATCTCGGCAATGCCCTCCATCACCTGGGAGCGGCCGATCACATGGGCGCCGGCTTCCATCAGCTCGGCAACCGGGCGGCCATCGCGCGCGCCTTCGACGACGAAGTCGCTGATCAGCGCGATCGCTTCGGGATAGTTCAGCTTGACGCCGCGCTCCAGTCGCCGCCGCGCCACCATCGCCGCCATGGAAATCAACAGCTTGTCTTTTTCTCTCGGAGTGAGGTTCATCGCTTGTCCATCTGCTTGACCGAATGCTTACGTTCATAGATTCCAGACTTTCGGCACAGGCGCACCATTGCGCAAGGCGGAAATGACCGGGATCAGGATTTTTCTGAGTGAGAAGCCGTCGGCTGCGGCAAGGCGGACGACGAGTTTGCCATTCCAGGCGCTCGCACCGCCCATCGATCCTTCGACCAGCGGCCGGACCTTGCTAAGATAGGCTTCTGAAAGCGGCCCGGCATAAAGCAGCGTCGCAAAGGCCACCTGTCCGCCGAGCACGGCCCGCCGCGCCGCCAGTGCCGCCACACCTTCGGAAAGCCTGAGTTCCTCGGCATGGATCAGTTGACCCGAGCGGCGGATCCGCCAGCGATCGCGGAACAGCCCCGATACCACCGCCTCACCCATCGCCTTGCGGCCGAGCAGCACGGCTTCGACAGCCAGAAATTCGGCGCTCTCGTCAAGATCGACATCCAGCCGGCGGAAAAGTGCGGCCCGGTCGAAGAGGATCGTTTCCTGCGGCAGCCAGTCGACACGGGCTTGGGCTCCGACCTTGATGCTGGTCGCCACCTCGGCGATGCCGGCCGATGCCTTGTAGATCTTCTCGCAAGCCTGAGTGGTGACGTCGATGCGCGTGCCGGGGCCGGCATCAACGCTCCAATCCATCCGATCGCCGCCCGTCAAACCGCCAGCAGTATTGATGATGACGGCTTCCATGGAGGCGTCGAAGGTATCGGGCAGGCGGATCTTCGCTGCCCCCTCCTGATAGAGTTCACGGATACGCGTGCGGCCATCGAACAGCTTTGCCGCCAGATGCCCGCGCCCTTCCGCTCTTTGCGGTCTCGTGCCTGCCGCCGCGATCGTCATATCGTCCCTTTCGGTCGCGCCCCTGGTTTTCATTCAAGCGCGCGAATAACGGAAAGCAAGCAATTCCTATGCCGCCCCGAGCAGACCCTTGGCGGCGGCGGAAGGTTTTCCAGGCGCCGCGCGCTTTGCTGCAAAATGCGGCATCTGCCGGTCAGACAGTCAGGTGGCGGCGGGCCTCCGGCGTATCCAGCGTCTCGGCAAGCCCTTCATGCACGATTTCGCCGCGGTCCATGATGTAGACATAGTCGGCAAGCTCGCGGCAGAAATCGAGATACTGCTCGACGAGCAGGATCGCCATGCCTGTGGAGTCGCGCAAATAGCGGATCGCCCTGCCGATATCCTTGATGATCGATGGCTGAATGCCCTCGGTCGGCTCGTCGAGCACGAGAATCCTCGGCCGCGTCACCATGGCCCGCCCGATCGCCAGCTGCTGCTGCTGCCCGCCGGAAAGATCGCCGCCGCGACGTGACAACATCGACTTCAGCACCGGGAAGAGACTGAAGATGTCATCGGGAATGTTGCGTTCGCGGCGGCCAAGCGGAGCAAAGCCGGTTTCGAGATTTTCCTTGACTGTCAGTAGCGGGAAGATTTCGCGCCCCTGCGGCACATAACCGATGCCCTGCTTGGCACGGGCAAAGGGCGGCAGGCCGTTGAGCTTGGTATCATTGAAGGCGACGGTGCCGGCCGACAGCGGATGCTGGCCGGTAACTGCGCGCAGAAGAGAACTCTTCCCCACGCCGTTACGCCCCAGCACGCAGGTGATCTTGCCCATCTCCGCTTTGATCGAGATGCCGCGCAGCGCCTGAGCGGCGCCATAATGCAGGTTTGCGTTTTCGACTGTCAGCATCGGTTTCCCTTTACATTCAAACTGCTGTCGGAGCAGGCCGCTGCCGCTCATCCGGCTGCCGCCACCTTCTCCCCGCTTGCGGGGAGAAGGGAATATGCCGCGACCTGTCCGTCCCTCGTCCACCTCTCGCATGACACGTCCCCTCGCCCCGTTTACGGGGAGAGGGTTAGGGTGAGGGGCAGCCGGCAAACACGACGCTCACCGCCCCAAATAGTTCTCGATGACCTTCGGATCCGAACTCACAAAATCGATCGACCCTTCGGCCAGCACCGATCCCTCAGCAAGGCAGGTCACCTTGACGCCGAGGTCTCGGATGAAACCCATGTCATGCTCGACGACGACGACCGAGCGGGTTTTGGCGATATCCTTGAGCAGGATCGCGGTTTCCGCCGTCTCCGCATCCGTCATGCCGGCCACCGGCTCGTCGACCAACAGCAGCTTCGGCTCCTGCGCCAAGAGCATGCCGATCTCCAGCCACTGCTTCTGTCCATGCGAGAGGTTGGCGGCGAATTCGTTGCGGCGATGCGTCAGCCGCACCGTTTCGAGGATCTCCTCGATGCGCGCCTTGTCCTCGCCCGAAAGCCGGTAGAACAGCGTCGAGAACACGCCGCGACGACGGTTCAGCGCAAGCTCCAGATTGTCCCACACCGTATGGCTTTCGAAGACGGTCGGCTTCTGGAATTTGCGGCCGATGCCGAGCTGGGCGATATCGGCTTCATCCTTCTTGGTGAGATCGATCGTGCCGTTGAAGAACACCTCGCCCTCATCGGGCCTGGTCTTGCCGGTGATGATATCCATCATCGTCGTCTTGCCGGCGCCGTTCGGGCCGATGATGGCGCGAAGCTCGCCGGGTTCGATGACGATCGACAGCGAATTCAGCGCCTTGAAGCCATCGAAGGAAACCGAGACGCCGTTGAGGTAAAGCACGCTGGTGGGTTTGTCGTCGGGGATCATGGCGCTCACTCCGCTGCCTGGATTTTCGGCTCGATGCCATCTTCCTCAGCCGCCGATGGTGCCACCTTGGAGACGACCTTCCGCTTGCCGAGATATTGGGCGATCGTGCCAACGACACCCTTGGGCAAGAACAGCGTGACGGCAACGAAGAGGCCGCCGAGCGCAAACAGCCAGAACTCCGGGAAGAGGCCGGTGAAGATCGTCTTGCCGCCGTTGACGAGGATCGCGCCGATGATCGGACCTATCAGCGTCGCCCGCCCACCGACCGCCGTCCAGATGACGACTTCGATCGAATTGGCAGGCGCGAATTCGCCGGGATTGATGATGCCGACCTGCGGCACGTAGAGCGCGCCGGCAATACCGGCCATCATCGCCGAGACGACGAAAGTGAAGAGCTTGAAATGCTCGACGCGGTAGCCGAGGAAGCGCGTGCGGCTTTCGGCATCGCGTACACCGACCAGCACCTTGCCGAACTTCGAGCGCACGATCGCCGAGGCGATCAGCAGCGATAGAGCCAGGAAGATCGCAGTTGCAGCAAAGAGGACTGCACGCGTGCCGTCAGCCTGGACGCTAAAACCGATAATGTCCTTGAAATCGGTAAGGCCGTTGTTGCCGCCGAAGCCCATGTCGTTGCGGAAGAAGGCCAGCAGCAGCGCATAGGTCATCGCCTGGGTGATGATCGAGAGATAGACGCCGTTGACGCGTGAGCGGAAGGCAAACCAGCCGAAGACGAAGGCGAGCAGGCCGGGCACGACGAGCACCATCAGCGCCGCAAACCAGAAATGGTTGAAGCCGAACCAGAACCAGGGCAGATCCTTCCAGTTCAGGAACACCATGAAGTCGGGCAGAACAGGATCTCCGTAGCTGCCGCGCGTGCCGATCTGGCGCATCAGATACATGCCCATCGCATAGCCGCCGAGCGCAAAGAAGGCACCGTGGCCGAGGGAGAGGATACCGCAGAAGCCCCAGACGAGATCAAGCGCCAGCGCCAGCAGCGCATAGGTCAGATACTTGCCGAACAGCGACATGATATAAGTCGGCACGTGCAGCGGATTGCTCGGCCCCGTCATCAGGTTCAGGACCGGCACAAGAACCGCGACCAGAAGCAGGAGGGCGATGGCAATAACGATCTTGCGATCGAGTGATCGGAGAAGGAAGGCCGTTATCATGCTTCCACCGCCCTTCCTTTGAGTGCGAAGAGCCCGCAGGGACGCTTCTGGATGAAGAGAATGATGAGGACGAGCACTAGGATCTTGCCGAGCACGGCGCCGGCGAAGGGCTCGAGGAACTTGTTGACGACGCCGAGCGAGAGTGCACCGACCAGCGTGCCCCAGAGATTGCCGACACCGCCGAAGACGACGACCATGAAGCTGTTGATGATGTAGGATTGACCGAGGTTCGGCGAGACATTGTCGATCTGGCTGAGCGCCACGCCGGCGATGCCGGCAATGCCCGAGCCGAGCGCGAAGGTGAAGGCATCGACCCAGCCGGTGCGGATGCCCATCGACGACGCCATGCGCCGGTTCTGCGTAACGGCACGCATCTGCAGGCCGAAGGCGGACCGTTTGAGCAGCAGGAGCAGCGCCACAAAGACCACCATCGAAAAGACGATGATCCACAGGCGGTTCCAGGTGATGGAGAGCCCGCCGAGATCGAAGACGCCGGACATCCAGGTCGGATTGCGGACCTCGCGGTTGGTCGGGCCGAAGCTGCTGCGCACCGCCTGCTGCAGGATGAGCGACACGCCCCAGGTGGCGAGCAGCGTTTCGAGCGGCCGGCCGTAGAGATAGCGGATGACGGCGCGCTCGATCACCAGACCGACGAAGCCGGTAAAGACGAAGGCCGCAGGCACGGCAAAGGCCAGCGAATAATCGGCAAGTTCAGGAAAGGCGGAAGTAATGTATTCCTGCACCACATAGGTGGTGTAGGCGCCGATCATCACCATTTCGCCATGCGCCATGTTGATGACGCCCATGACGCCGAAGGTGATGGCAAGGCCGATCGCGGCAAGCAGCAGGACCGAGCCGAGAGACAATCCGTACCAGATGTTCTGGACGATATCCCACAGCGCCAGGCTGCGATTGATGGAGCTGATATCCGCCTGGATCGCCGGCTTCAGGTCGTCAGGCGCGGTTTCGAGTGTGGTCGTGAGGATGGTCAGCGCATCGCGATTGCCGCGCGCCGCGATCGTATCGATCGCAGCCTTCTTGTCTTCGACGCTCGCATCCGTCTTGAGCAGCAGCACTGCGCGCGCCGCTTCCATCGTATTCTTGATCTCAGCGTCCTTTTCGGCCGCAAGCGCCGAGTTCAGCAGGTCGAGATTGGCGGGATCGGCATCTTTCAGGAGGCCCTGCGCCGCGGCAAGCCGCGCGGAGCGGTCCGGGCTCATCAGCGTCAGCTGGCTGGTGGCGGCGCCGATGACGCCGCGAAGCGCGTTGTTGATCTTCACCTTCGTCATCAGATCCGGATCGACATCGGCAGCGGCTTCGCCGGTGATCGGATCGGAATAGGTCGGTTCGTCATCGGTACCGCCCTGGAGAAGAACCGGGCCGCCATCGGAATTGACGTAGAGAAGGCCGTCGCTCAACTGCTGCAGGATCTGGCTGACATGCGGATCCTTGGAAGCGACCAGCGCCTTGATGGCCTCTTCGCGTTCCGGGAAGTCGCCGACGCCGAGCGCGTCGATAAGCACGTGGATATCATCCTGGGCATGGACTTCGCTCGAGATTATCACGCCCGAAAATGTCAGGCCCGAAAATGTCAGGCAAACCGTGATGAGGAAAATCTTTATGGCGCGATACATCGGCTTTCTCGCCCTTGATAGGGTTGGCCTCGCGGCGCAATCGCTGGGACGGAGCTTCCGCCCGGGATCAAACCCGGACGGAATCCTTCAGGCAATCATCGGATCGGAGTCGTACTCAGGAGCCCTTGCCACCGCACTTGCCCGTAGCGACGTTGAAGTTGCCGCAGGACATCGGCTTGCGCCAATCGGAGATCAGATCCTTGGAATCAGGCAGGAAGTCTGACCATTCGTCACCGACGACGGCAGGTGTCTGCTGGACGATTTCGAACTGGCCGTCGGCCTGGATTTCACCGATCAGCACCGGCTTGGTGATGTGGTGGTTCGGCATGACGGTCGCATAACCGCCGGAGAGGTTCGGAACGCTGACGCCGATGATGGTGTCGAGAACCTTGTCGGTGTCGGTCGTGCCGGCAGCCTGGACGGCCTTAACCCATGCGTTGAAGCCGATATAGGCGGCTTCCATCGGGTCGTTCGTCACGCGCTTGTCGTTCTTGGTGAACGCATGCCAGTCCTTGATGAACTTCTTGTTGGCAGGGCTTTCGACCGACTCGAAGTAGTTCCAGGCAGCGAGATGGCCGACGAGCGGCTTGGTGTCGAGACCGGCAAGCTCTTCTTCGCCGACCGAGAAGGCGACGACGGGAATGTCAGTTGCCTTGATGCCCTTGTTGCCCAGTTCCTTGTAGAAGGGAACGTTGGCATCGCCGTTGATCGTCGAGACGACGGCGGTCTTCTTGCCGGCCGAGCCGAATTCCTTGATCTTGGAAACTTCGGTCTGCCAGTCGGAGAAGCCGAACGGCGTGTAGTTGGTCATGATGTCTTCTTTCGGAATACCCTTCGAAATCAGGTATGCCTCGAGAATCTTGTTGGTCGTGCGCGGATAAACGTAGTCCGTACCTTCGAGAACGAAGCGCTTGACGCCTTCTTTTTCCATCAGGTAGTCGACAGCAGGAATGGCCTGCTGGTTCGGAGCAGCACCGGTGTAGAAGATGTTGCGCGAGGACTCTTCGCCTTCATACTGGACCGGGTAGAAGAGGATCGAGTTGGTCTCTTCGAAAACCGGCAGAACGGACTTGCGCGACGAGGACGTCCAGCAACCGAAGACGGCGGCAACCTTGTCCTTCTGGATCAGCTCACGTGCCTTTTCGGCAAATAGCGGCCAGTCGGAAGCCGGGTCGACGACGACGGCCTCGAGCTTCTTGCCGAGAAGGCCGCCCTTCTTGTTCTGCTCGTCGATGAGCATCAGCATGGCGTCCTTGAGCGTGGTCTCGGAGATGGCCATGGTGCCGGAAAGCGAGTGCAGAATGCCGACCTTGATCGTATCGTCGGCGGCAACCGCACCGCTGAAGGCAGCCGAGGCCGCCATGACGGCGCCGAGTGCAGCGCCCGCAATAGTAGTTCTGAGATTCATCTGGTTGAGCCCCTCTTCTTGTTCCGCAACAGGCCGGAAACGGAGATTAACTGTTGCTTAAGGGACTATCGGGTGCTGCAGCGCAAAAACACATACGCAAAATGACGTAGGCGCGGGGGTCAAACAGGCAGGCCAGAGAAGGAAGGGCATCCTCGCAGCAGGGATGCCCTATCTCGATACCGGAAATTATCCGTCGATCGTCAAGGTGACGGATGTCGGGCCATAGGAGAGGCTCGCCTTGTGGCCGGAGACGGTGACCTTGCCGAAGGTGCCGGTCACGGCACCCGCCTTGAGGATTTCGATCTTCGTTCCGGGCGTCGGGGCATAACCGTCGACAAGCGTCACGGCGAGGTCGCCGGCCAGCGCCGCCTTGCCCTCGACGACCAGCGTCCCCGCGCCGTTTGCGCCGAGCGCCGGCTTCGTCGTGGCATTGGCGAGCTGCTGATAATCGCCGCTCACGGTCAACGGCTTGTCGGCCGCCAAAACGAGCGAGCCACCGTTGACCGTCAGCCCGCCACGACCGAAGGCCGACGACGACAGGGCCACCAGCGCGCCCTCTTCCAGCATGGTGCCGCCGGAATAGCTGTTGGCGCCCGACAGCCCGAGGATGCCGTTGCCACGCTTCACCAGCCTGCCCCTGCCGGTGATGTCGTTCCGCCAGGTGTCGATCGAATTGAACCCGCCCTTTGCCGCGTCCATCGTCACGGTCACGTCCTGTTCGAACGCACCGTAACCGTCGGCGGCGGCAAACAGGTTGAGACGGCCGTAACCTTCCGCATCGTCGAGCAGCGGATAGCCGGAGGCGATCTCCGTCGTCTTCAGCACATCGCGGCGCTGCTCGCCGTCCAGATAGGGCAGACGCGTTTCGAGAAGCGCTTCGGCGCCCTGCGGCACGCGCGCCGGTTGATCGGTCGCATGGATCGTCGGCAGGCCGTAGCTCAGGCGCTGCAGCACGTAGGCGCGATTGGCGTCATGATCGGCGAAACGGTCTGCAGCGAGCGGTGCCGCGTGGGCGGCAACCTCGAGCGCACCCGCATCCGCAACGCCTGATTTGGCGACGAGCCATGACTGCGCTTGGGCGTAGGCATCGCTCTTCAGCGCCGCATTGTCGGCCTTGTTCAGATTGTAGACGACCGTGGCGGTGCCGAGCATGCGGCCGCCCATCACGTCGAGCGGAGAATGCATGCCGGCGAGAATACGGTCTTCACCCAGCTCGCTGGCGCGCGTGATCATTTCCTGAAAGCGCTGCGGCACGAGATAGGCCATGGCGAGCGCATCCCGCCAGGCTTCCGCCGTATGCCCGCTCGGGAAACCACCATCCTCGACCGGCTTGCCGCTCTTGGCGGGCTCTAGCGTCGGGACGACCGACACGTCCTGGCTCCAGCGGTAGGGACGGCCATATTTGAAATAGCGTTTTGCGGGCTCCGTCGAGCCGTCACCGCTTGCGGCGTTGATGAAGTCGATTGCAAGGCCCATGTCGGGATTGGCATCGGTCTTGTTTTCCGTGTCCGGCTTGCTGCCGGCGCCGCGATTGTTGCCCTTGTCGTCATATTTGGCCGTCGTCGCGTCGGCCGCCACCTCGGTGATCGTGGTGGTCTGCTTCGAGCCGGCCTTCCAGGCATCCGTCAGCGGACCGAGGCCATCGACGATGCTGGCATTCTTGCCGCGCCGATCGTCGAGATAGGCGGCGACGGCCTGATCGGCCGTCCGCGCCCGCGTTGCTTTGACGACATAGGCGATGTTGGCGTCATGGACGGCCTGGTTGAGTATATGGCCGTCGGTCTTGCTGGAAGGAATGCCGTCCCAATCCGTCTTGGCAACCGCCGGGCAATTATCCTTGGCCGGGGCTTCGACACCCGCATCGACGAAAGGCGTGCGCGGGGTCCAGATTTCGAGGAAGCCGGAGAGGAGGCGAACGGCAGCGTTGGTGTCCACCGTCGAGAAGCAGGCGTCACCGCGTTTGTTGGTGTTTCCGGCCTGCGCATAAGGCGCTTTCGCCGCCGTGGCCTGCTCGGCGCCGGCAAGCGAGGGCACGATGGAAAGGAGGCAGACGAGGGCGGTGCTCAGGCGGAAAAAGCTTAAAACAGACATGGTGATACCCGAAATAGTTGAACGAACGCCGGAGAGTTAGAGCTGTTATGTGAAAGATCAATTGCAAAAATATTGCCATTCTGTGAACCAGCTGGTGCCCGCCTCTTGCCTTTCCCATCCATCCCGCCAAAACTGCCGAAGAGACGATGAGCCCAACCGGAATGCCGGAAAGGAAGACATGGCAGCGCGCCAACGCATCATTCCGGTAAGACGCGAATATAATCGCTGGGTCGCCAACCAGACGCTGGAAGATTATGCGCTGCGCTTCACTGCCAAGAGCGCCCGCCATTTTTCCTCACAGCGCATCTCACAGACGGCGATCGGCGCAATCTCCTTCCTGGCGCTGGAGGCGATCGGCGGCGCGATCACGCTTTCCTACGGCACCACCAACGCCTTTTACGCCATCATCGTCGCCTCGATCGCCATGCTGGCGATCGGCCTGCCGATAAGCCGCTACGCCATCCGCCACGGCGTCGACATCGATCTTCTGACGCGCGGCGCGGGCTTCGGCTATATCGGCTCGACCATCACCTCGCTGATCTATGCAAGCTTCACCTTCATGCTGTTTGCGATCGAGGCTTCGATCATGTCCGGGGCGCTGGAGCTCACCCTCGGCATCCCGCTCTGGATCGGCTACATCATCAGTGCCGTCATGGTGATCCCCCTGGTGACGCACGGCGTGCGGCTGATCAGCAAGTTCCAGCTGATGACCCAGCCCTTCTGGATCGTGCTGAATATCCTGCCTTTCATCTTCATCGCCTTGCTGGATTGGGAAAAATTCGATCTCTGGCGCGCCTTTGCCGGCATCCGTCATGCCTCCGGCCCGCCCGGCACCGTCGCCGAGTTCGATCTCGTGGAGTTCGGCGCCGCCTCCGCCGTCATCCTGGCGCTGATGTCGCAGATCGGCGAACAGGCCGACTTCCTGCGCTTCCTGCCGCCGGACCCGCAGCGCAAGTGGCGCCACCGCCTGGCGATCTTTCTCGCCGGCCCCGGCTGGGTCATCATCGGCGCGCCCAAGTTGCTTGCCGGTTCATTTCTGGTCGTGCTGACCTTCACCTCGGGCGTCCCCCTCGATCGCGCCGCCGACCCGGCACAGATGTATCTGACCGCCTTCGGCTACATGGTCCCCTGGCACAATGCCGCGCTGCTGTTGATGGCGGCCTTCGTCGTCGTCTCACAGCTAAAGATCAATGTGATGAACGCCTATGCAGGTTCGCTCGCCTGGTCGAACTTCTTCTCGCGGCTGACCCACAGCCATCCCGGCCGCGTCATCTGGCTGGTGTTCAACGTCGCGATTGCCCTGCTTTTGATGGAACTCGGCATCTACCGGCTGCTGGAGGAGACGCTCGGCATCTTCTCGATCATCGCCATGGCCTGGCTCTGCACGATCTCCGCCGATCTCTTCATCAACAAGCCGCTGGGGCTGGCTCCCCCCGGCATCGAGTTCAAGCGCGCACATCTCTACGACATCAACCCGGTCGGCCTCGGCGCCATGACGCTATCGGCGACGGTGTCGCTGATTGCCCATTTCGGTGCCTTCGGCGAGATCGCCGCCTCGCTCGCTCCCTATATTACCCTCGTCGTCGCGCTGGTCGCCTCGCCTGTCATCGCCTGGGCAACGAAAGGCAAGTTCTATCTCGCCCGCAAGCCGCGCCAGAGCTGGAAGAACCTGACGAACATCACCTGCTCGGTCTGCGAGCATCCCTTCGAGCCGGAGGATATGGCCTGGTGCCCGGCCTATGCCGCGCCGATCTGCTCGCTCTGCTGCTCGCTCGACAGCCGCTGCCACGACATGTGCAAGCCGGCCGCCCGTTTCAATGCGCAAGTCGGCACCGTCGCCAAGGTGCTGCTGTCTGAAACCATCATCGAGAAGCTGACGACGCGCCTCGGCCGCTACGGCATCGCCGTCGTGCTGGCATTGACCGCCATCGGCGCGATCCTGGCGATGATCGCCCATCAGGTCGCCTCCGCCTCCCCTGAGACGGCCGAGGTCGTCAACCGCACCATCTTCATCGTCTTCTTCGTCTTCTCGGTGATCGCAGGCGTCGTCTGCTGGTTCTATGTGCTCGCCCATGACAGCCGCGTCGTTGCCGAGGAGGAATCCTCACGCCAGAACACGCTGCTGCTCAAGGAAATCGCCGCCCATAAGAAGACCGACGCTGCCCTGCAGAACGCCAAGGAAACGGCCGAGGCCGCCAACCGCGCCAAGAGCCGCTATGTCGTCGGGCTCAGCCATGAATTACGCACGCCGCTGAACGCCGTGCTCGGCTACGCCCAGATCCTCGAACGCGACGAGACCATTCCGGCGCCGCGCCAGTCCTCGATCAAGGTCATCCGCCGCAGCGCCGAACACCTCTCCGGGCTGATCGACGGCCTGCTCGATATTTCCAAGATCGAAGCCGGCCGCCTGCAGGTCTATTCCAACGAGATCAACATCCAGGATTTCCTCGACCAGATCGTCGATATGTTCCGGCCACAGGCGCAGGCAAAGGGGCTCGCCTTCATCCATGAGCGCGCGCCGGCCTTGCCGCAATTCGTCCGCACCGACGAAAAGCGCCTGCGCCAGATTCTCGTCAACCTGCTCTCCAATGCCATCAAGTTCACTGACGAGGGCGGCGTCACCTTCGATGTCGGCTATCGCAGCCAGGTCGCGACCTTTACCGTCGCCGATACCGGCCGAGGCATCACCGAGAAAGACCTGCCCCGCATCTACGAACCCTTCCAGCGCGGCGAGGCCGAAAGCGTGCGGCCAATGCCGGGGCTCGGCCTCGGCCTCACCATCACCCGGCTTCTGACCAACACGCTCGGCGGCGAGATCTCGGTTTCAAGCGTGAAGGAGGAAGGCTCGACGTTCCGCGTCCGGCTGATGCTGTCCGCCGTCATGCGCGCAGTGGCCGCAGCGCCGCAGGAGAAGCGCATCGTCGGTTATGACGGCCCGCGCCGCACGATCGTCGTCGTCGATGATAACGAGGACCACCGCGAGATGATGCGCGAGATCCTGGCGCCGCTCGATTTCATCGTGCTGACGGCGGCAGGCGGCGGCGAATGCCTGACGCTGATCGAGGGCATCATGCCGGACCTTTTCCTCGTCGATATCCTGATGCCCGGCATGAACGGCTGGCAGCTCGTCTCGCGTCTGCGCGAGGCCGGACAGACAGCGCCAGTGCTGATGCTGTCGGCCAATATCGGTGATGCGGCCGTTCTCAGCGACAGTGACGACAGCCACAATGATGCGATCGGCAAGCCGGTCGACATCCGCCAGCTGCGCGACAAGCTCGCCCTGCATCTCGGCCTGACATGGATCTATGCCGATGCCATGCCAACCGTCCCTGTCAAGATCGAAGCGCCGATGCTGAGCCCAGGTGCTGCCCATGTGCAGGAATTGCTGCGGCTCGGCGAGATCGGCTATATCAGAGGCATCGAAGCCAAGCTTTCGGACCTTGCCAAGGTGGAGGCAAATCAGCCATTCACGGAGGAACTTCGCGCCTATGTCGCCGCCTTCGATCTCGCCGGCTTCATGACCTTCCTGCACGACTTCGACGAAAAGGTGGAATCCATTGGCTGAGCCGGCCCTCCCCCGCGACATCGTTCTGCTCGTCGACGACTCGGCCGAAGCACTCGGCTTCATGACTGACGCGCTCGAACAATCCGGCTTCTCCGTGCTGATCGCCACGTCGGGTGCGGCAGCCCTTGGTATCGTCGAGCGCATCACGCCCGATCTTATCCTGCTCGACGCGGTGATGCCCAGCATGGATGGCTTCGAGACCTGCCGCCGGTTGAAGGCGAACGCCACAGTAGCGCAGGTGCCTGTCGTCTTCATGACCGGCCTGACCGAGACCGAGCATGTTGTGCACGCGCTGGAATCGGGCGGCGTCGATTATCTCAGCAAACCGATCAACATCGATGAACTGCGCGCCCGCATCCGCGTCCATCTGCGCAATGCCCGCTCGGCCCAAAGCGCCCGCATCGCCCTGGACGCGGCTGGCCGTCATCTGCTGGCAGTCAAGGGCGACGGCGCCATCCACTGGTCAACGCCGCAGGCGACACGGCTGGTCAATGCCGCCATGGGCAGCGACGACGGCATGGAAATCGTCGTGCGCCATATCGCCGGCTGGATGCACGACCGCGTCGCAGCGGTGCGCGACGGCATCATCTCGATCGCCCATGCCGGCCAGGCGGCGCTGCAGCTCGCCTTCCTCGGCGCAATCGGCCCTGACGAATATCTCTTCCGCCTCACCGCCGCCAGTCAGCGCAGCGACGACGAGGTGCTGCGCCAGCGCTTTTCGCTCACCCAGCGCGAATCCGAAGTGCTGCTCTGGATCGCCAAGGGCAAGGCCAACCGCGACATCGGTGAAATATTGGGACTGTCGGCGCGGACGGTGAACAAACACCTCGAACAGATTTACGTGAAGCTCGGCGTCGAGAACCGGGCCTCGGCCGCCGTGAAAGCCACGCATGTGCTGTACGAGATGTAAGATGGTGTTGGAGGCTAGAACAGGATGATTTTAGGCCTGTTCGGCCTAAAATCATCCTGTTCTAAATTAAATAGTTAGAGCATGATGTCGTCCGAAAACCGCTCACACTTTTCGGCATCATGCTCTAGTCGCTAAACCACCCGATCCGGCACATCCCTGCCCTCGAAAAACGCCGTCACGTTTTCGACCACCTTCATGCCCATGGCGGTCCGCGTCTCTTCCGTGGCGCTGCCGAGATGCGGCAGCACCATAACGTTCTCCATCCGTCGCAGCGCCTCCGGCACATCAGGTTCCGCCTCGTAGACGTCAAGCCCGGCGCCGCGGATCGTGCCCGCCTTGAGCGCTGCAATTAGCGCCGCCTCATCCACCACGTCGCCACGCGCCGTATTGATGAGAAAGGCGCCCGGCTTCATCGCCGCAAGCCGCGCCGCATTCATCAGGTGCCGGTTCTCTGCTCCACCTGGGCAATGCAGCGAGACGAAATCGGCCACCGCCAGCACAGCCTCGATCGTCGGCAGCTGCCGCGCGCCATAACGCGCCGCCTCGGCCGGATCGATCGGTGAACGGTTGAAGAACACCACATCCATGCCGAAGCCGAAATGGCAGCGTTGCGCGAAGGCCTTGCCGATTCGGCCGAAACCGATAATGCCGACCGTCTTCCCGGTCACCTTGGTGCCGACCATATGCGTCGGACACCAGCCCTTCCATTCACCAGCGCGTAGCTGCCGCTCGCCCTCACCGCCGCGCCGGGCAACGGAGAGCAGCAGCAACATGGCGATATCGGCCGTGCAGTCGGTCAGCACGCCCGGCGTATTTGTGACCGCAATGCCTCTCTTCTTGGCAGCGGATATATCGATGTGATTGTAGCCGACGCCGAAATTGCCAAGGATCTTGGTGACGACAGGCACGCCGTCGAAGACGGCGGCGGGCAACCGATCGGAAACCGTCGGCAATACGGCTTCAAAGGTCGAGAGCGCCAGCCGCAGCTCGTTTTCAGCGAGCGGGATATCGTCACGATTGAACGTCACATCGAAACGTTCAGCAAGGACGGTTTCCACCGTGGCTGGCCAGCGCCGGGTGACGAGAATGCGGGGTTTGGACATGGACGGTTCCGCTCGATGCTTCAAAACGATGCCAAGAGTTAGACCAGCCAGGCGAAAATTGAAACGCCCGCAAAAAGAAAGAAGCCCGGTCGGAACCGGGCTTCGATAATCATGTCCCATAAAGGGGAGCGAGGCTTACATGCCCTGCGGGAAGTAGCTGTACTTGCCGTCCGGACCCTTCTTCCATTCGTACATGATGTAGCCAGGAATCTTCGGGTCGCCCTTTTCGTCGAACGAAATGTCGCCGAGAACGGTCGGGAACGGGCCCTTTTCCTTCATGGCCTTGGCAACGGCCTCAGGATCCAGCGAACCGGCAGCCTTGGCGGCTCCGGCGATCGTCTGCATCGCAGCGTAGGAATAGAGCGTGTAGGCTTCCGGATTGAAACCAGCGGCCTTGAACTTTTCGACGAGTTCCTTGTTCGCAGGGTTCGCCGTCGGATCCGGGCCGAAGGTGTTCAGCGTACCGGCAACGGCGTCGCCAGCGATCGAGGCCAGTTCGTTCGAAACGATACCGTCGCCCGAAACCAGCGTCGCCTTCAGGCCCTGGTCGGCCGCCTGGCGGATGATGAGACCGGCTTCGGTGTGCAGACCACCCCAATAGATGATCGAGACGCCGGCTTCCTTCATCTTGGCGATGAGTGCCGAGAAGTCCTTGTCGCCGACATTGATGCCTTCGTAAATGACTTCGGTGACGCCGGCGGCGTTCATAGCCTTCTTGGTTTCGTCGGCAAGGCCCTGACCGTAAGGGGTCTTGTCGTGAACGACAGCGATCTTGGCGTCCTTGAAGTGATCGGCAAGATACTTGCCGGCGATGGCACCCTGCTGGTCGTCACGGCCGCAGGTGCGGAACGTGTTCCAGAGGCCCCGTTCCGTGAAGGTCGGGTTCGTCGCGGCCGGGGTGATTTCGAGGATGCCGTTTTCGGCATAGACTTCCGAAGCCGGGATCGAAACGCCCGAGTTGAAGTGGCCGATGACGAACTTGACGCCGTCAGCGGCGAACTTGTTGGCGACCGAAATGCCCTGCTTCGGGTCGGAGACGTCGTCGCCGAGCTCGATCTTGATCTGCTCGCCGTTGATGCCGCCAGCCGCGTTGATGTCGGCGGCTGCCTGTTCGGCACCCTTCTGGAGCTGAGCGCCGAATGCGGCGTTCGGTCCAGTCAGTGGACCAGCGACAGCGATGAGAACGTCGGCCCACGCGTTGCCGCTGAAGGCGACCATCGCCGTCAGAGCCACTGCCGACAGAAGAGACTTCTTCATATTATTACTCCCAATTTTTGGGCGGGTTCCGGTCCAAGGCCCAGCGCACTACCCACCATTGACTGCGCCAGGAAAGCTGTTCCACTCGGAAGGCAATTCATGCCTAGTTTCAACGGACTGTCAATGTTTGTCCTTCCACGAAAACGCGGAAGTTTTTTCGTACAGCCAGTAATAGTTGTTAACCATCTGATTGGTGCGGCGGTAACGGAAGCCGGCCGTCGAGAACACCAACAGCGTCACAAAGTCGAGGATATAGTAGAAGGCGTTGAGCATCGGCCCATTGAACAGGGCATGATGCAGGAACTGCATCGCCCAGGCGAGCAGGAATGTATAGACGATGACCAACGGATAGTCGGCCCAGCCTTCGGCAACCGCTTTGCCGGCGCGCCAGGCCGTCCAAAAGCCTAAGAGCAAGACGATGACACGGATCGCCACAAGGGGGCCGGCATCCGCTTCGAAGAAAAGTCCCTGCATGTCAAACTCTCCTTCGACCTAGTGTCTTCCGCCTTCGAGATAGGCGGCGCGGACCTCGGGATTGGCAAGAAGCTCCTTGCCGGAGCCGCTCATCGTCACCTTGCCGTTCACCATCACGTAGGCGCGGTGAGAAAGCCTGAGGGCGGCGAATGCGTTCTGCTCGACGAGGAAAACGGTCAGCCCCTCCGCCTCGTTGAGCTTTTTGATCGCCTCGAAGATGCCCTTGACGATCAGCGGCGCGAGACCGAGCGAGGGTTCGTCGAGAAGCAGCAGCTTCGGGCGCGCCATCAGCGCGCGGCCGATCGACAGCATCTGCTGTTCACCGCCCGAAAGTGTTCCGCCCCGCTGGGCGTGACGTTCCTTGAGACGCGGGAAGAGCGTGAAGATCTTCTCGACGTCTTCGGCGAAGTGTTTCAGATTGTCGAGGCCAGCGCCCATCTGAAGGTTTTCCAGAACCGTCATGCGCGGGAAGATGCGGCGGCCTTCCGGTGACTGTGCAATGCGCAGACGGGCGATTTCATGCGTCGGCATGTGGGTGATGTCGCGGCC
Source organism: Rhizobium sp. SRDI943 (assembly GCF_057653695.1). Lineage (NCBI taxonomy): Bacteria > Pseudomonadati > Pseudomonadota > Alphaproteobacteria > Hyphomicrobiales > Rhizobiaceae > Rhizobium > Rhizobium sp. SRDI943. Next base: position 3,362,359 of record NZ_CM172787.1, read on the forward strand.
CTCGAAGACCACCGAACCGGTGCGGGCCTGCGGGCTGCCGCAGATCGTCATCATCAGTGTCGACTTGCCGGCGCCGTTGGCGCCGATCAGGCTGACGATCTCGCCCTTGTTGACGTGGACATCGACGCCGGCCAGCGCCCGGATATTGCCGTAATAGGTTTCGACGCTATTCACCTGAAGGAGCGGTTGACCCGTCATTACTTCATCGCCCATCAGTTTGCGCCTCCCTCGAGCTGCTCGACGGCTGCGATCACCTCTTCCACTTCTTCATCCTCGACACCGAGATAGGCCGCGATGACCCGCGGATCGTTCTTCACGTGATCCGGTGTGCCATCGGAAATCTTCTGACCGTATTCGAGGACGACGACGTGGTCGGAGATTTCCATGACCACGGACATGTCGTGCTCGATCAGAAGGATCGACGTTCCGGTTTCGGCGCGAATGCTCTTCAGCAGTGCGTTGAGCGTTGCCGATTCCCGTGGGTTGAGGCCGGCAGCCGGTTCATCGAGGCAGAGCAGCTCCGGACCGGTGCACATGGCGCGGGCAATTTCGAGACGCCGCTGGGCGCCGTAGGGCAAATCGCCGGCGGGGTCGTCGGCGCGGTCGATCAGATCGGCCTTCTCGAGCCAGAAACGGGCGAGTTCGATTGCCGCAGCCGCTTCCCGCCTGTAGGGGCCGACACCGATAAGGCCGAGGATCGTATAACCCGATGCCTTCATCAGCTTGTTGTGCTGGGCAACCAGAAGGTTTTCGAGAACGGTCAGGCCGGAGAACAGCCGGATGTTCTGGAAGGTGCGTGCGACCTTGGCTTCCCTGGTGATGCGAAAGTCCGGCAGGCGCTCCAGCAGGTATTGCTTGCCGCTCTTCTGGTTGAACGTGATCATGCCCATCGTCGGCTTGTAGAAGCCGGTGATGCAGTTGAAGACGGTGGTCTTGCCGGCGCCGTTCGGCCCGATCAGCGCGGTGATATCGCCACGCTTGGCTTCGAAGGAGAAGTCGTTGATGGCCATCAGGCCGCCGAACTTCATCGACAGGTGTTCGACCTTGAGAAGAGTGTCGTCAGACATCGTATTCGTTACGGGGCTCATCAACCATGCCCCTCCTTGATGAAGCTTCCGGATATCGCCTTGCGCTCTCTGAGGAAGGCTGTCGGCTCACGCGAGCCGACGAAGCCGCGCGGCTTGAACAGCATGACGACGACCATGGCGAGGCCGAAGATCAGCATGCGGTAGAGTTCCGGCGTAAAGTCGGGTCCGAAGATGAGTTTTAGGAAGTCCATGCTGCGCAACAACTCGGTGCCGCCGACCATGACGATCGCGGCAATCGCGATGCCGGTCAACGAACCCATGCCGCCAAGAACGACGATGGCGAGAATGACGGCCGATTCCAGGAAGACAAAGGATTCCGGCGAGACGAAGCCCTGCCGGGCGGCGAAGAACGAGCCGGCGAAACCGGCAAACATCGCGCCCGTCGCAAAGGCGGTCAGCTTGGTCGTCACCGTGTTGATGCCGAGCGAACGGCAGGCGATCTCGTCTTCGCGCAAAGCTTCCCAGGCGCGTCCAATCGGCATGCGGCGTAGCCGGATGGTGACATAGGCCGTCAGCATGCAGAGCATCAGAATAAGATAGAAAAGGAAGATCTTGTAGTAGGCCGAGGAGGGCGGCAGGTGAAAGAGCTTGGCAAAACCGCCGGCCGTCGCATCGAAAGGAATGCCGAAGAGTGTTGCCTTCGGGATGCTCGATATACCGAAGGTGCCCCTCGTCACGTCAGTCCAGTTGATGAGGACGAGACGAATGATTTCACCGAAGGCAAGCGTCACGATGGCGAGGTAATCGCCGCGCAGGCGCAGCACCGGGAAGCCGAGAATGACGCCCCAGAGTGCCGCGAAGATGCCCGAAAGCGGCAGCAGCACCCAGAAGGATAGGCCGAAATAGCTCGAAAGCAGCGCGTAGGAATAAGCGCCGACGGCATAGAAGGCGACGTAACCGAGGTCGAGCAGGCCGGCGAGGCCGACGACGATGTTCAGCCCCCAGGCGAGCATCACATAGATCAGGATCTGGATGCCGAAATTGTCGACATATGTCAGCGAGCCCTGAGGGCCTTTGATCGCCACCACCACCATGGGATAAAGCAGCAGCGCGATCAGCGCGATCTTCAGGAAATGCCGGTGGAAGAAGCTCTTCTCGGTTGAGATGTCGAGTTCGCCCTGTCTCGCCTTTGCCAGCTTGCGGCTGTCGAGATGCGGCCGCAGGAAAACCACTGTGGCGAAGCGGCCGATGGCGGCGACCGCGACGAAGATCGCAAGCAGGCCCCAGCGCTGGACGATGATCAGCTCGTTGCTGATGTTCTGGTCGGTCTTGAGGCCGACATAGAGAACGAACATGCCGAACGACAGGACGGCGGCGAAAAGAGCTTCGGTAAGGCCTTTGCGGACAAGTCCGGCATCGGGCTTGCCTGCAGAATTTTCAATGTTTGCCATGACGTTATACCTTCTCGACTTCCGGCCGCCCGAGGATGCCGGTCGGCTTGAAGATCAACACGAAAGCCAGGATCGCAAAGGTCGCGACGTCTTTGTAGGCGATGGTGAAGTATGCCGACCACAGCGACTCGATAAGGCCGATAAGCAGGCCGCCGAAGACGGCGCCGGGCAACGAACCGATACCGCCGAGAACGGCTGCCGTGAAGGCCTTCACACCAGGCGTGAAGCCGTCGTTAAACGAGGCGACGCCATAATACATCAGGTACATCGTGCCGGCCACGGCCGCGAGTGCCGCACCCATAACGAAAGTGATCGAGATCGTCTGGTCGACGTTGACGCCGAGCAGCGCCGCCATCTTGCGATCCTGCTCTGTGGCGCGCTGGGCACGGCCGAGTGCGGTGCGATTGACGATGTACCAGAAGATCGTGAGCAGCACTGCCGTGATCACGATGATGATGATCTGTTTCAGCGACACCGAGATGTTGCCGAACTGGTAGACCGTGCTCACCATCGGTGGAATCGGCTTGTTGCGCGGGCCTTGCGTCACCTGGATGAAGTTGGACAGCGTGATCGACATGCCGATCGCGGTAATCAGCGGCGCCAGGCGGAAGGAACCGCGCAGGGGACGGTATGCGACGCGCTCGATCGTCCAATTCCACAAACTCGTCATCAGCATCGCGACAACAAGCATCGCCAGCAGCAGAACGGCCACCGGGAGACCTGCGAAGATGGATGTGAGGACGAGGAAGACGATAAGAGCGGCGAAACCACCAAGCATGAAGATGTCGCCATGGGCGAAATTGATCATGCCGATAATGCCGTAAACCATCGTATAGCCAATAGCCACGAGGCCATAGATGGATCCGAGCGTCAGCCCGTTTAAGAGCTGCTGGACGAAATACTCCATATGTCGTTTTCCCCTGGATGCGAGCCGAAAATGCTGCATCTCTTTTTGGTTCTTCAGTTCTCCGTTTCAGAGAACCTCATAGGCCGAATGCATAGCGGTTTCGTTGGAAATGTGAAGACAAAAAGGATTTACTTCGACAGATTCTTGTCTGAACAGGCCGAAATGGCGCGTTTTGAACCAAAATCCACAGAAAAACGGCAGAGCAGGGCCTATTTTTAGCCAGAAACCGCCACTGGGTTAACCGTCCGGAGATATCGCCGTCGATTTCCTGCGCCGCTTGCTGCGTAAGCTATTCCACAGAATTGGACAATGGAGCAAATTCAGACCCCAAGGCAGCTTCTTTGACGAATGCCATTTCACGAGCGATGCCCGCTTCTTCGTCTGACAAGGCTGAAAATTTATGGTAGCATCATCAGGCTTTGTATTGAGGGATGCGGAGCATGACGGGGAACACCATATAACTTGAGTATCTGGTTGTGACAGGGATGGTTTGCGGACGAGCGACAGCGGGGTGCTCGCCGCGTGGCGAACGGCAAAAGGACGATGCTGAGGACATTTGAAAAGGCGGCGCTCGAAGCCGGCAGGGCCATCATCACGGTCCTGCGCGAAGGCTTCCCCGTCGCCATGAAGGCGGATGCAAGTCCGGTCACGGTCGCCGACGAGGAGGCCGAGCGCATCATCCTCGCGCATCTCGCCAGAGATTATCCCGAAATACCCGTCGTGGCGGAAGAATCGGTCGCCGCTGGCAAAGTGCCCGACATCGATGGCCGAGGCTTCTTCCTGGTCGACCCTCTCGACGGCACCCGTGAATTCGTCGACGGACGGCAGGAGTTCACCGTCAACATCGCCTATATCGAGAACGGCGCCCCGATTGCCGGCATCGTCTATGCGCCGGCGCTGGGGCTTGCCTTCTCCGGAGAACGCGGCCACGCCGAAAGGCTCGTCGTCATGGACGATTTCACGGTTGGCGCACGCAGCGCGATCACGGTGCGCGAACAGCCGGACGACAGGCTGGCGCTTGCAAGCCTTCGCCACAACAGCCCGGAGACTGGAAGCTTCCTCGCCGATCAAGCGATCTTCAAATGCACCAATATCGGCTCCTCGCTGAAATTCTGCCTGCTGGCCGAAGGCAAGGCCGACGTCTATCCGCGTTTCACCCGCACGATGGAATGGGACACCGCAGCCGGCGATGCGGTGCTGCGCGCAGCCGGCGGTTCGACGGTGACGCTGGACGGGACGCCACTGACCTACGGCAAAACGGGAACGGCCGCCGATTTCGACTTCGCCAACCCGAACTTCATCTCCTGGGGCGGCAGGAAACGCGTCCTCGAACCGGCGTAACCACCCGCGGGAATCGCTGAAGACCGGCAAGCGGCAAATCCTTTGCATCGCCGCCACGTGTTCAGGCCCGCCGCTACGATCCGCGGTCGACCTCATGCATGCGCACCCCAACTGAGCGAGCCGCCTCCCCTTAAAGCGTGCCACGATCCTATTTCTAGCTGTGAAGTGATTCGCGTTATCGGGCCTGATTGAGCGATTCGGGCTGCGAATTCATTGCCCTGCATCTTTTCAAGACGCCGCGCGCCATCAATCCTGCCTTGATTTTGTCACATTTCGGCACGGCTTCGACGATGATCGATATCTTCATCAGAAAAATTTCGCATCGTCTTTCGTTAAGAAATACGCTTAAGAGCCACGGCCCACGTGTCGAATCGGCACGTCGCCAGCCTGCGGCGAACCCCTCCAAAGGCCTAAAAACTTTGACAAAATTCCAATTATTAACGAAATATCATGAGCTTGCCTCAACTTAACGCAAATGCGAAAGATTTGCTGCGATGCGATATTTCTCTGGACACCATTACACAATTGTCGCATTTTTCCGTTTTAGTAGGGTTACCAAGACCTAAGTGCAGCCCTGGTGACAGGGTAAACCATTGATCGCCTTTTGCCGCCGCGCCCCCTCGAAGACAACAGAGTACGATCCTTGAGCATCACGGAACTAAACAACAGCATTTCGACAGAGTCCTTCCGGCCGAGCCGCCGCCAGCAGCCGAGCCTGAAGATCCAGACCCCTGTTATCCACAGCGATGCGCCGCAGGCGCCGTTGCTGGATCTGGTCCTGAAGCGGGCGTTCGACATTGTTTCGTCGTTGAGCGCCCTCCTCGTCCTTGCCCCTTTCCTTCTGTTCGTCGCCCTGCTGATCAAGATCGACAGCCCGGGGCCGGTGCTCTTCAAGCAGACCCGCTGGGGCAAGAACTGCAAGGCCATCAAGGTCTACAAGTTCCGTTCCATGCGCACCGACCTCTGCGACGTCTCCGGCGTTGCCCAGACGGTAATGAACGATCCGCGCGTCACGCGCATCGGCGCCATTCTGCGCCGTACGAATGTCGATGAGTTGCCGCAGTTGCTGAACGTGCTGCTGGGCCACATGTCGGTCGTCGGTCCGCGCTGCCATGCGATCGGCATGCGCGCCGGCGGCGTGCTCTACGAAGAACTCGTACCGGAATATCATCAGCGCCATGCGATGCGTCCCGGCATGACGGGTCTTGCCCAGATGCGCGGCCTGCGCGGCCCGACCGATCGTCCGGCCAAGGCGCGTGCCCGCATCGCCAGCGATCTCTACTATGTCGGGAATTTCTCGATCTGGATGGATATGCGCATCGTTGCCGGAACAGTCGTGTCGGAGCTGACCCGCGGAAAAGGCTTTTAAAGCGCGTCGTGATCTTTCAGATCGGCTCCTCGCGCTTTCGGTCGTTGTTTTCACGCATGTCGCGCAAACCGATGCACACTTTGCGCGACATGCTGCCAAGCTTTAGCTTTGTGAGAAAGGACCGTCTGCATGCGGCTGACCGAATCGAGCTTGCACATCGCGCTCTTCAGATAACCCGCCACCGTATGCGACGAGAGATCGAGAATGATTGCGATCTCGTCGCTGCTCTTGCCGACAGCGCCGCTCGTCTTTTTAGACGCGCAAAGGACGCTGTAGCACTTTGAATTGCTGCGTGATTCCCTAAATCAATTCGTGGCAGGCATTCGATTTCGCGCCGGGTGAGCGTCTCCAACGGACCATCCTCCACGCTGCCGCTACGCGAAACCTTATTCAGAAGCTCCATGCAGCCGGAGAGCAGCGCCATCGCCTGCTCTCGCGTGGGCATAGGACAGCTGCCTGAAAAGGCGAAGGTGTATTGTTTCAGGTCAGCATCATGCTGCGCGAAGGCGAAGGTATTCTTCAGCCCGTGCATCTGAAAGAGCCTGTCGAGTTTGCGGTTTTCCTGATTGGCGGCGCTGCCCGCAAAAGACCCCTCCTCGCAGAAGACCGGCATGATCGCCCGCTTCATCGCGGTCACCAGTCTGCCGCAATAGAAGAGATCGGCAGCGTCATAAAAGCCGACAAGGCTTTGCAGCCAATTGCTGATCAACCGGTTTTCGGTGAAATCCGTGCGGTCGCCCCGCGGGAAAGCCGAGAGCAGATAGAAATCGAAGCCCACAAGCTTCGCCATCACCCCGAGCCGTTCCTTACCGTCGTTAAACGAAACCCCGACGCCATCGGCCTGCGAAGGCGAAAATGCAGCATCCTCAGCGCAGTCGCCGACTGCGCGTCCACGTCTTTTCATCTTTGTATCCTCGTATAGCCAGCTTCGGCTCAGCCTTGCTGCCGGCGGCGAAAAGTTCGCGTCGGGGCATCAGCAAAGACGGCTTCTTCGCCGCATCCCGAGGACACGAAGCCTCAAAAGCGCGAACTGGACCGATACAGCGGGACGAACGTAGACGACGTCTTGCGCTCATTCTTATGTTGCCGCACGTATCAGATCATCCCGGGAAATCAGCTAATATTTATTCCGCATGGCTCCCATGCGGGCGCTGCAAATTGACGTAGCAGCATGCCGCTGCCCGACGTCACCAGCCGGGCGGGCGTCTAAATTTGTTATCAAAGTCTTACGATGGGTTTAGGCAATTTTTAAATGTGGCAGGCTAGAGTGGGGTTCGTGGTCTTGCGTTGTGTAGAGAGTCCAATGACCGAAATGATACGTCCCCGAGTAAAATATGTCATCGGCCCCGATGGCAGCCCCCTGACGATCGCGGATCTTCCGCCGCCCAATACGCGGCGCTGGGTGATTCGCCGGAAGGCAGAGGTTGTCGCGGCTGTTCGCGGTGGCTTGTTGAGCTTGGAAGAGGCCTGCGAGCGTTACACGCTCACGGTCGAAGAATTCCTCTCCTGGCAGTCGTCGATCAACAGCCACGGTCTTGCCGGCCTGCGCACCACGCGCATCCAGCAATATCGTCACTGATCACACCCCAGCATTGACGACATTTATTTCGGGCCGGACGCATCTCCCGTTAGGGAATGAAGAAGGCCCGAAATCATTGACGAGGCTGCGTAGCACCAAAGGCCCGGCTGCGTGAATGCATCCGCCAGCCCCGTCGTCTTCGCCGCCGCAATGACGATCGCGACCAGCAGCACATCCATCATCGACCACTTGGACAGATGCGGTACGACGCGACGATAGAACAGGCTGCCGGCCCCACCGCCGGCGGCCGTCGCTTCCGCGGTGATCCCCATCGCCTCCACGGTGATGCCGACCATCTTCAGAAACGGGAGCAGGATCGAAACCAGGGCGACGATTGCCGCCAGCAGCCCGTCCCCGCCTTGCCATAGCGAGACGATGATTTCGATCAGCGACGGCGTCTTGTCGAAAAAATACAGCGTCTCGAAACGGACCAGCGGCAAGACGAGACCGAGCGCCAGGAAGAACGGCGCGGCCACGAGAAGCACGGGGCGAGCCATCGAAAGCGCACTCATTGCCCTGAATCTCTTATCGATCCGACATTTTGCATGAACACTCTGTCTCCTGCCTGTATTGCCTCTACGGCTTGGCACGACCGCGCTGCCATGTCACGGTCCGCTAAGACAATATCCGTTACGAGGAAAGACAATGGACATTCGAAGTGAGGAAGGCGCCTCCGGCGGCCGCTATGCGGCCGAGGTCGAAGGGCACGAGGCGGAGATGACCTATTCACGCACATCGCCGAAGCTCGTCATCATCGATCACACGGCCGTTCCCGATGCGCTGCGCGGAAAAGGTGTCGGCCAGGCACTGGCGCTCCACGCCGTGGAGGCAGCCCGCACCGGCGGCTGGAAGATCATCCCGCTCTGCCCTTTCTTCAAGGCGCAGGCGCAACGCCATACGGAATGGAAGGATGTCGTGAATTAATGCATGTCGCCCAAAAACGCACAGCGCGCTTTGGGACAGGACATGCATAAGACAAATCGTCCCCGCGGGGGACGAATCTCGTTTCCCATGGGAGCGACGCATAAGGCAAACACCAAAAGCCATGTATAACGGACAGCGCGCCCATCATACATGGCTTCTCAGTGGCGATCCCAGGGCGCCAAAGCCGGCACCCAGCCGTTTCTGTTACGCCCTTGCTCTGGCGCCGCCGTCACGCTCTTCCAGCGCTGTGGCCCTTGCATATTCCGCCTGCATCTCCTCGAGCGCCATTTCCAGCGTCTCTTCCTGCATCTTCAGTTCCTTGATCGAAACCTGCAGGTTGTCGGCCCGCTGACGCGCGGCCTTGGCGAAGGTCGGATAAGCAAAGTGATTCGGGTCGGAAATACCGGACTTCTTTTCCTCGACAACGATCTGGCTCTCCAGATCCTTCGTCATCCGTTCGAATTCGGACATCATCATCTGCAACTGCTGCAACTGACGTCGTTTTTCGTTCACCTGAAATTCCTTCAGGCGAACGAGACTTTCTCGCGACTTCATACGCATTACTCCCGTGATGCGAGACCCCGGCTCAACTTGAAACCGCCCTGCGCGCCGCTTTGACACGGTTTGCTAAAAAATTTCCTGCGATATTAACAAATACCTACCGCTGGTAACCTTTCGTTTACGGGCATCGTTAATGATAGGCCCGATGATTTAAGGGTCGGTAAATGCCGCGGCATAAGTTCGAACCTTTTCATTGGCGAGTCGGATGAATCACTTAGCGCTGTTTCCTAATGTTAAAGTTGAGGAGCACCTTTTTGAGATTCCTATTGGAAAACAGAGAAATGGAAAAATTGTTTAATAAATTCGATACTCCTTGCCAGAGTGAATTAGAATTTGTTAACCATTTCGTGGCAGCTTTCAAATCACGTAGCGTGTTCGGTATCGTGTAGGGGGCCAGACCACCTTTCGGCGGCGGTAAAGGGGATAATTATGCGGGTACTTCTAATCGAGGATGACAGCGCGACGGCGCAGAGCATCGAGTTGATGCTGAAATCAGAGAGTTTTAATGTTTATACCACCGATCTCGGTGAAGAAGGCGTCGATCTGGGCAAGCTGTATGATTATGACATCATCCTTCTCGATCTGAACCTGCCCGACATGTCCGGATATGAAGTGCTTCGCACTCTTCGGCTGTCCAAGGTCAAGACACCGATCCTCATCCTGTCGGGCATGGCCGGCATCGAAGACAAGGTTCGCGGCCTCGGTTTCGGCGCTGACGACTACATGACCAAGCCGTTCCATAAGGACGAGCTCGTCGCCCGCATCCACGCCATCGTCCGTCGCTCCAAGGGCCACGCCCAATCGGTCATCATGACCGGCGAACTGATCGTCAACCTCGATGCCAAGACGGTCGAAGTCGGCGGCCAGCGCGTCCACCTGACGGGCAAGGAATATCAGATGCTGGAGCTGCTTTCGCTCCGCAAGGGCACCACCCTCACCAAGGAAATGTTCCTGAACCACCTCTACGGCGGCATGGACGAACCGGAACTGAAGATCATCGACGTCTTCATCTGCAAGCTCCGCAAGAAGCTCGCCAACGCTGCAGGCGGCGCCAACTATATCGAGACCGTCTGGGGCCGTGGTTACGTTCTTCGCGAGCCGGATGGTGCCGAATACGCCGAAACCGCCTGATATTTTTTTCCGATCCCCCTTGTCGGACAAACGAAGATCCCGCCTTTTCGGCGGGATTTTTCGTTTCTGCCTGCGGGCAATAAGAACCCACCCTCACAACACATGACCTCAGGCCGGATCGGCCTGAGATGCTCTGTCATTTCGATCTAGAGCATGTCTCGCAAAAGTGTGCAGCGGTTTTGCGATAAAGACATGCGGAAAAGCAAAGACCTAAAGCGTGGCAAGCGAATCTGAAAGATCGCGACGCTTTAGGAAATAGCGTAGGGCGGCTGAAACCGCTTGCACTCGGCATCATGCGCCAGTGATGCCGATATCGGCGAAAAGAGATCTGCCGGTCAGGCGGCGATCGCGCGGTTTCCGAAAACGGCGGTCAGGATCTTACGATCGAACGGCTTCAGCAGGAAGTCGGTAGCACCGGCCCGTTTGCCCGCCATCAGTTTCTTCAGATCCGCCTCGACGACGCAATAATAAATCTTGACCTCTTTGCCGCCTTCCATGGCACGGATGGCGGCGATGAGGTCGAGGGCGCCTTCCATGCCGGAATCGACGATCAGATATTCCGGCAGTTCCGCCTGGCAGCGCTGCAGCGCTTCGCCGGCGTTGGAGGCTTCGCTGACGAGAAAGTCGAGTTCGGAGAGAATGCGCTTGCCGACCTTACGGACGATGTCCGAATTATCGGTGATCATGAACCTTTGCATGGCCGCTCCTTTGCCCCCGCATTCGTCGCAGCAAGAGGCCTCTTACAACCCTGGAGAATAGGTCCATCAGGCTAACGAATCGTTACCGGACGGAGCGCCGACGCACGTCTGCGCTCCGAAATCAGGCTGCCGCAGCCACTGCCGTGAACACCAGTTCGTCGGCGCTGGCGCTGTGATCAAGCGTCATTCCGCACTCCTGCGCCAGAAGCACGGTGTAATAGGGCTGGATCGAATGGGCATCGATCGCCTCCTCGATCGTGCCGGTCGATATCTCGACGAATTTCGGCGGCAAGCGCATCAACTTGCCTTTGGACGTGAGCTTGAACTTGGCATCGAACTCGGGATTTTCGAGCGTTACCTCAAGCACGCCGCCGCGCGGAATGGCGGAATAGGCAACGAGGAAGAGGTTGAGCAGCAGCTTGACACGGTTCTTGGCGACGATCGCGCGCGGTCCGTTCCAGATCACCTCGGTCTTCTTCTCGGCGACGGCGAAATCCTTGGCTGCACGCTCGGCCTCGCCAGTGTCGATCGATGCGCCGACGGAACCCGACGCGCCGAAAGCGAGACGTGCGAATTTCAGGCGGACGGAAGCGTTGAGCGCGCTGGTGCGGATCAGGTCCATCGCGTCGGCATCGGCGCCGCCCTCATCCAGGAGTTCCAGCCCGTTGTTGATCGCGCCGACGGGCGAGATGACATCGTGGCAAACTCGGCTGCAAAGAAGCGCGGCCAGATCTGGGCCGGACAGGGTGAGATTGGGGTTCTTGGACATCATTGTCTCCTGATGGGCGGCAATTTCATTGCGCCCGGAATATGCTTCATCAAAATTGCGCGAAGTTTGCGATCGTACTCGATGCCATAATGACACCATATTTGGTAAACCGATTGTTAAGATCATCGGCGCAAAATGCACCAATCGCCGCGAGCGGTTGCCCGCTCCTAGCCAAACGACGAACGGATGACACCATGCGCCCTCGATTTCCGCACCGATTCATCGGCTTCTGCAGGTTACTTTCGGCCCTCATCTTCTCCTCGCTGATGGTTGCCGGGCCGGCTGCCGCCCAGGACAACGGCCAGTACACGATGCAGGAAATCGTCGACGCCGGCCACTCCTTCTTCGGCTCCGCCAGCGGCGGACTTGCCAAAGTGGTCGAGAGTGCCTTCCAGAAATATGGCCTGCCGAACGGCTATATCCTCGGACAGGAAGGCGGCGGCGCCTTCATCGCCGGCCTTACCTATGGTGAAGGCCAATTGAACACCAAGAACGCCGGCGAACATAATCTCTACTGGCAGGGACCCTCGCTGGGCCTCGATTACGGTGGCCAAGGCTCGCGCGTGATGATGCTGGTCTACGACCTGCCTTCCGTCAACGGCATCTATGCCCGCTTCGGCGGCGTCAGCGGCTCGGCCTATGTGATCGCCGGCTTCGGCATGACGCTGCTCAAGAACAACGACGTGCTGGTCGTGCCGATCCGCACCGGCGTCGGCGCCCGCCTCGGCGTCAATGTCGGCTATCTCAAAATCACCCAGGCGCCGACCTGGAACCCCTTCTGAGGCCTCAAAGCCGCTGGAATCTGCCGCCGTCCCCACCGGCGGCCTTGCCATGCGCGTCACGCGTGCTTAATCATCGCGGCTGACCTCGTATCAACCTTCTTACCGATGGCCGCGCCGTGATCGAATATGCTCTCTTGTTCGGATTGGGCTTCCTGACCGCGGCCTTTCTCGTCTTTCTGGTCTCGCCCGCTGTTCACCGCCGCATCGTCTGGTATACGGAGAACAGGCTGAAAGCGACGATGCCGCTGAGCCCGCAGGAGGTTCGCGCCCAGAAGGATATGGTGCGCGCGCTCTATGCCGCCGAAAACGCCCGCACCGCCCAGGACCTTCTGCGTGAGCGCGAGAAATCCCTGTCACTCCAGCTTCGCCACGACGCCCTCGCCGTCGACGCCGGCAGGTTTGCCGCCGAGATCGGCGAATTGCAGGCCCAGATCGGCGAGATGCATGTCGAGGCGGCCGACCAGCGCTCGCATCTTCGCAAGGACGAGAACTATATCAGCCAGTTGAAGACCAATCTGCATATTGCCGAGCAGTCCGCTGCCAATAAGGAGAGCGAACTGACGACGATGAGGACGCGGCTGGGCAAACTCGGTGAACAGGCCGATGGGCTGAGGATAGACCTGGCCGCGCGCGAGACCGAGGCGGAGAGCCTGAAATTCCGCGTCAACGCGCTACGCGACGAACGCGACACGCTGCGCCAGGACGTCAGCTTGCTGCAGAAGCGCGCCAAGGATGCCGAACAGAAACTGACGCAGCAGCAGCATATGGTGATCCGCCTGGAGGATAAGGCCGCGCGCGAGAGCGCTTCCGCCACCGAAAAGGAAAACCTGGTCGCTCGTCGCCAGCAGGAGATCGCCAAGTTGAAGGAGCAGTTGAAGGCCGCCAACACCGAGATCCGCAAGGTCAACCGGGTGCTGCGCGACGCCGGCCTTGCCGGGTTGGTCGCGGAGCTGCCGGCGGAAATGACGGCCGAAGACACGACCACATCCACGTTCGACACCGCCATGATCACGGCTGAGATCGGCGAGGATGTCCGCAAGCGCAGCGCCGCCCTTGCCGAGCGCCTGCAAAAGGCAAAGGCCGTAACCGGACGCGACGGTGCGATCCGCGAGGAGATCGCCTCGATCGCCGCCAATATGGTGGCGCTGACCGCACTCAGCGAGGGTCCCGCCTCACCGATCCGCACGCTGCTCGTCGAAGCTGCGGAAAAGAACGCGAACGATCGTGTCAGCCTTGCCGACAGGGCGGCCGCGATCATCGCCGATCCCCCGCGCGCGCCATAGGACGCCCGGCGCGCCAACATGTTTGAATTGACGCAGAACCTGAAAATCGATTCCGATGAAAGGATGTGCGTTAGACCCGGCCCATCGCCGAGGCCATGGAAAACAACGCGATCCCCGTCGCCGTCGCGGCATTGAGGCTGTCGAGTTCCTCCGACTGCGGAATGCGCGCGCTCTGGAACCGCGCAAGCAGCGCCTCCGGCAACCCCTCGCCTTCAGTGCCGACGACGAGCGCCATGCGCGTCGAGGCGGGAATGGCGCGGATATCGGTCTTGCCGTGCGGCGAAAGCGTCCAAATGGCAAAGCCCCGTTCGGCAAGCGCCACGAGTACATCCAGCGCCTTGCCGCCGCGACGGTGCGGAACGCTCAGCACAGAACCGACCGAGACACGCAACGCCTTGCGGTAGAGCGGATCACAGGAGGTTTCGTCGAGCAGCACTGCATCCGCACAGAAGGCGGCCGCATTGCGGAACATCGAGCCGGCATTGTCGTGATTGGAAATGCCGCAGCCGACGAGCACCAGCGCCCGTTCCGGCAGCGCGTCGAGAAGGGCCGCCTCGCCGCGATCCTGTCGCCTCCCGAGCGCGAGAACACCGCGGTGCAGATGGAAACCGACGACGCCGTCAAGCACATCCGCCCCGGCGACATAGACCGGCACATCGGCCGGAAGCCGCTCCAGGATGGGCAGGACGCCCTCGACACGGTTGCGCAGCAGCAAGATCTTCTCGGCGAAAAAGCCGCGGCCTGCCGCATGCGCCTCGGCCAGCATGCGCAGCACGACCGTGCCTTCGGCGATGAAGCGGTTCTCTCGGCCTGTCAGGTCGCGCTCGCGGATCTCGCGGAATTCAGCGACGCGCGGATCGTCGGCGCTGTCGATGTCGATCGGGACGGCGGCCATGCCGGCCTCAATTGCCCGTAACAGTGACGTCCGCGACGGTGCGGCCGGTCCTGAGATCGTAAACCAGCGCCTTGTTCTTGCCCTCGCCCGTTTCGCCGTAGAACAGGATCTGCTCCGCCGAAAACGAGGTGGACTGCACCTTGAAGCCGAGCGGCAAGGAAACGGTCACCGCAAGCGGCGCATCCGAGGGCACGCCGGAGGCGGCAACAGCCGACGCCGTCTCCTTCGGTTCGCTGTGCATCACCTTGTAGACAACCGCGCCGAAGACCGCCATAAGGCTCACGAACATGATGGCGCCGGAAACGATCTGCAGGCGGACCATCTTGCGCCGGACACTTTCCATCGCCGGATCAAGGGGCTTCTCTTCCTGGTCGTCTGGCTCGATTGCTGTCATCTGTGCGTCCCGTTCTAAAAAAATACGTCGGAGAAGAAGCGTCTTGAGCGACCCCTTTAAACAAGCAGCCGGCAATAGAAAAGTCCTGACCGCCGATGAAAGCGCCGAAGGCCGGCTGGACGCCTGGCTGACGGCGCAGGTCGGCGAGGAATTTTCGCGCAGCCGCATCAAGGCGCTGATCAAGGACGGCCAGGTTTTTCTGCGCGGCGAACCCGTCACCGACCCGCAGCGCAAGGTACGCACCGGCGATAGTTTCGAACTCATGCTGCCCGAGCCGGAAGATCCGACGCCGCAGGGCGAGGACATCCCGCTGGATATCCTCCATGAGGATGACGACGTCATCGTCATCTCCAAGCCTTCCGGTCTCGTCGTCCATCCCGGCGCCGGCAACTGGACAGGGACACTGGTCAACGCGCTGATCCACCATTGCAGTGATACGCTCTCCGGCATCGGCGGCGTGCGCCGCCCCGGCATCGTCCACCGTCTCGACAAGGACACGACAGGCGTCATGGTCGTCGCCAAGAACGATATTGCCCATCGCCACCTGTCGCTGCAATTTGCCGACCATGGCCGCACTATGCCGCTGGAGCGGGCCTACCAGGCAGTCGTCTGGGGCCGGCCCCGCTCGCTGTCGGGCATGGTAGACGCGCCGCTTGGCCGCGCCACCGGCGACCGCACGCGCCGCGCCGTCAAACGCCCCGACAGTCAGGACGCCGACGAGGCGATCACGCATTACCAGGTGATCGAACGCTTCCATGAGAAGCCGGATGCGACCGCGTTCGCCTCGCTGGTCGAGTGCCGCCTCGAAACCGGCCGCACCCATCAGATCCGTGTCCATATGGCCCATATCGGCCATCCGCTGCTCGGCGACACGGTTTACGGCGCCGGCTTCAAGACCAAGGCCAATCTCCTGCCCGAAGAGATACGCAAGATCGTCAACGGTTTCGGCCGCCAGGCGCTGCATGCCTTCATGCTGCAGTTCGAGCATCCCCGCACCGGCGAAATCATGCATTTTGAGGTGCCGCTGCCGGATGATATGGTCGAACTGGTCGAAGCGCTGCGGCGATAAAGCCGGGCTCCGAATGCCGCCTGCCCAACTCACACCTGCGTGAGCGGCACCTTGAACCGCCGTTTCGCCACACTTATCTGTATATTGACTTAGTGCGGGCTCGGAGAGAGCCGCACGTCCCGGTTCGCCTTTTTTAACGCGAGGATGCGTTTCCATCGGGAACCGGAATTCACTTTAGGAGGGTGCACTATGGCCCGAAATACCTTGCCGTCCATTACCGCCGGTGAAGCCGGTCTCAATCGTTACCTCGACGAAATCCGCAAGTTTCCGATGCTGGAGCCGCAGCAGGAATACATGCTCGCCAAGCGTTATGCCGAGCATGGTGATCGCGATGCCGCCCACAAGCTCGTCACCAGCCATCTTCGCCTCGTCGCGAAGATCGCGATGGGTTATCGCGGCTATGGCCTGCCGATCGGCGAAGTCGTCTCTGAAGGCAATGTCGGCCTGATGCAGGCCGTCAAGAAATTCGATGCCGAGCGCGGCTTCCGCCTCGCCACCTATGCCATGTGGTGGATTAAGGCCTCGATCCAGGAATATATCCTACGTTCGTGGTCGCTGGTGAAGATGGGCACGACCGCCAACCAGAAGCGCCTGTTCTTCAACCTGCGCCGGCTGAAAGGCCGCATCCAGGCAATCGATGACGGCGACCTGAAGCCGGAGCACGTCTCGGAGATCGCCACCAAACTGAAGGTCTCGGAGGAGGAGGTCATTTCGATGAACCGCCGCCTCTCCGGCGACGCCTCGCTGAACGCGCCGATCAAGGCGGCCGAAGGTGACGGCGGTCAATGGCAGGATTGGCTGGTGGACGACCATGACAGCCAGGAAGACGTGCTGATCGAACAGGATGAGCTCGACACCCGCCGGCGCATGCTGGCGAAAGCGATGAGCGTGCTGAACGAGCGCGAACGCCGCATCTTCGAGGCTCGCCGCCTCGCTGAAGATCCAGTGACACTGGAAGACCTTTCGACCGAATTCGACATCAGTCGCGAACGCGTTCGCCAGATCGAGGTCCGCGCCTTCGAAAAGGTGCAGGACGCGGTTCGCAAGGAAGCCCTGGAACGGGCCAAGGCCGCCCGCGTCGTTGAAGCCACGGCATAACCTGCCGCGTGATACAATTGAAGAAGGCGGGTCCTTGCGGCCCGCCTTTTCTTTTTCATTCATCTCTGTCCGCAGCCTCAGCACCCCATCAAGATCCGGGAGCGCTGGCATTGCGTAAACACCTCATTGGCTCGTCGACACATCTCCGAGCGCGGTCCATTCCTTGATCGCAGTATTGAAGGCGTCCGTTCCCGTACCGCCCTTTTCCATCGTCAGCAGCGCGCGGCGGCCGTTGCGGTAGGTGATCGGAATATCGATCCAGTTGCGGGTCGACATCAGGTCGAGATTGGCCTTGCGCGCATCAGGGTAGTCGTTGAGCGCGATCATATGGAAATCGTCGGTGATCTTGGCCGGAACCGCGATCAGCGCATCGCCGCGGTCCTGTTCCGTGCGCTTCATCGAGATGCGCTGGACACTGTCGATGCTGCCGCCTTCGAAATTCGGCGGCACCGAGAAGACGATCTCGACGAGATGGCTTGCCGGCAGCGACGGATCGGAATTGCGTTTGAAGGTGACGAGAGCCGAGAGATTGCGCTCAGGAACCGTGACATTGCCCTGCACCGTCGCCTCCTGCCGGCCGCCTTGGCCGGCCTCGTGCTGCACGCTCCAGACGACCGATCCCTCGATCGCCGTCGGCGAGCTCTGGCCGATGCGCTCCTCATAGAGGAACATCTTTTGCGACGAACCGACGGGCGCGGCCTGCGGCGGCGATGCCGCCGCACCGTTCGGCGTCGGCGTGGCGGCGGGTGCCGCATCACCCTGCGCGCTGGCAGGCGGCGTATCGGCTGCCGCGACATTCTGTTCGGCCACCGATTTTCCTTCCGCGGTCGGCGTTCCCGGCACGGTCGCCGGTCCGCTATCGACCTCAGTTCCATCAGTCAGCAGCCGCTGGGTGAATTTCGAATTGGCCGCAGCGCCGTCATTGTTCATTGACGCTACCTGCGGGTTCGGCTGTGCCGGCGTCGCTGGAGTATTCTGCGCTCCTGGTGCGGTCGGCTGGGCTGGCGTCACCGCGCCCGGCTGGGCAGGCGTCGACGAACCGTCCGGCGGCGTTGCCGCCTCGTTCCTGGTCGCCTGCGACGGTGCCGAGCTGACGAGCCCGTCGACCATCGCCACCAATGCCTCTCTGTTCGTCCAGCCTGCATAGGCGCCGCCACCGATCAGGATGAGTGCGAAGATGAGCGTGATCACGGTGCCGATGCCGAAGCGGCGGCGCTTCGGTTCCATACGGAAGCTCTTGCCCTGCAGCTTGGAGGCGACAATCTGATCGATATCCATCGACGGATTGGCGTCATCGTCGTCAGCGGCGACCGAGCCGCGGCGGTCGTAGCCGCGCAGCGCTTTCGCTTCTCGCCAGTCCTCGCTTGGCGCGCCGCTAGCGGGCGCCGGCTTGCCGTTGTGCACTTCCGCGAAAATATCGACATCGTCGAAATGAGAGGCAACCGGTGTCTTCTTACCGCTGTCGGCCTCGATCGGCGGCAGATCGTCGAAGGCGGCCGTCTCCCAGGAAAAACTTTCCTTGGCGGCCGGCATGATGGCGGCGGGTGCCACTTTTTCGAGGCTCGATATCACCTCCTCGAAGGCGCGCGCCGAGGCATCGGCGGTAATCGGCGCCGGCGCCGTCTCCGAATATTGCCGGAGTTCCTCTTCCGCCCATTCGGTCTCCGCATCCTTGGGCGCCGGAGCCGGCGTTTCGGCAACGGGCTCGGTCCAGACGGGGTCGAAATGCGCCGCAGCTTCGGCCTGCAACGGCTCCTCGCGGCTGTGCTCGACAAATTCCTGCGGACGATCGAAGTCGGCGACCGGCTCCACCAGCCGGTTGGATGCGTGGTCTATGCCGCGGGTAATCGGCTGCAATGGCTCGACGGGCTCGTAAGCCTCCTCGGCCTCCGGCTCCTCGCTTTCTACCGCCGCCGGTTCGGCCGCGATCTCGTCGGCTTCCAGGGGATGCTGCTCGTCGGCACGGTCTTCGTCGGCTTGCTCGTCGTGATGCTCGGAGGCTGGCGCTTCCCAGCCGTCATGTTCGGCCGGCACGGCTTCAGCAGCGACGTCGCGCGCCTCGCTGGCATGCCATTCCTCGGCTGGTGCTTCCTCCTCATGCGAGGGGTGCCAGTATGTTTCGGCCGGACCGGATGTCTCCGGCGAAACTGATGTCTCGGCGGAAACAGGGGTTTCCGCGGGAGCGGCTGTTTCAGGGGAAACGAGTGTTTCCTGGGAAAGAGGTTCCTCGGCAGCGACCTCTTCCTCAGCCTGCTGCGGTGCGGCGGCTTCCACGTGATCGGGCTCGTCGGCGGCCTCGGCCGCCTGCGGTTCCGCATAGGCTTCGTATGCCGGTTCCTCGACTGCCGTCTCCGGCGCCGGTTCGCTTTCGTCGTGAACCGCTTGCTCTTCGAAGGATTCCGACGCGGTGACGGCTGCAACCGGCTCGTCGAGCGGCATCGCCTCGGAGTGTTCGCCTTCCACTTCGCGGATGGCAGCCTCGAGCTTTTCGAGCTGGCGTTGCAGCATGGCTTCCGGCGGACGCGGCTTCATGTTCTCGAGCTGCCGCTGCACTGCGCCGCGGGCACGTTCGTAGACTTTCACCCGCATCTCGGGGGTATTTTCAGCCAGGCCGTCGACGGCCCGCCGAATGACTGCAATAAAATCCGCCATCAGTACTTTCTCAAGAAGTCCGGCACTCTACCGAACCATCCTCCACAGTGACCCGTGAGCTTAATCCTCAAACGGATCGGTCACAAGTATCGTGTCATCCCGCTCCGGGCTGGTGGACAGGAGCGCGACGGGTGCCCCGATCAGCTCTTCGACCTGGCGAACATATTTGATCGCCTGTGCCGGCAGATCCGCCCAACTGCGGGCGCCGACGGTCGATTCCTTCCATCCCTCCAAAGTGATGTAGATCGGTTCGACTCTAGCTTGCGCTCCCTGGCTTGCCGGAAGATGATCAATCTGTTCGCCATCGAGCATGTAGCCGACGCAGATCTTCAATTCCTCGAGACCGTCGAGCACGTCGAGCTTGGTGAGCGCGATGCCCGTGATGCCGTTGGTGGCGACCGACTGGCGTACGAGTGCAGCGTCGAACCAGCCGCAGCGGCGCTTACGCCCCGTCACAGTACCGAACTCATGCCCCTTCTCGCCCAGGAACTGGCCAATTTCGTCGGTGAGCTCAGTCGGGAACGGGCCTTCGCCGACGCGCGTCGTATAGGCCTTGGTGATGCCGAGGATATAACCGAGCGAGCCGGGTCCCATGCCCGAACCGGCTGAGGCCTGGCCGGCCACCGTGTTCGAGGAGGTCACGAAAGGATAAGTGCCGTGATCGATATCGAGCAGGCTGCCCTGCGCGCCTTCAAAGAGGATGCGAGCACCCTTGCGGCGCTCCTTGTCGAGGAAGAGCCAGACGGTGTCGCGGAAGGGCAGCACCCGATCGGCGATCGAGGTCAGTTCGTCCATGATCGCCTGGTGGCTGACTTCGGCAACGCCGAGGCCGCGGCGAAGCGCATTGTGATGCGTCAGAATACGGTCGACCTTGCCGGAAAGACTCTCGAGATCGGCAAGATCCATGACGCGGATGGCGCGGCGGCCGACCTTGTCTTCATAGGCCGGACCGATGCCGCGGCGCGTCGTGCCGATCTTGGTGCCGCTGTTCGACGCAGCATCCTCGCGCATCGCGTCGAGCTCGCGGTGCAGCGACAGGATGAGCGTCGCATTGTCGGCAATGCGCAGATTGTCAGGCGTGACCGTCACGCCCTGCGCCTCCAGCCGGCCGATCTCGGCGATCAGCGCATGCGGATCGACGACGACGCCGTTGCCGATCACCGCCATCTTGCCCGGGCGCACGACGCCGGACGGAAGCAGCGAGAGCTTATAGCTCGTGCCGTCGATGACAAGCGTATGGCCGGCATTGTGTCCGCCCTGATAGCGCACGACAATATCCGCACGCTCCGAAAGCCAGTCGACAATCTTGCCCTTGCCTTCGTCACCCCATTGCGAACCGACCACGACTACGTTCGTCATCCAACTCTTCCTGTTACCGGCGCGGAACCGCGCACCTGCTCAAACCCGCGCATCTATAAAGCTTTGTTTTTTGGAAAGCGACCCTGTTGTCACAGCAGATTGGGCTTTTTACGTGACAAATCAGCAGCCGGCAGGCTATTTCCCGTCACAAAACGCCGCGCTCGGCGATCGCGGAAAGACGGGAAGAACGCTCTTGCAAGCCACGGCCTATATTTGCCTCGTTATCGCCACCCTCTGCTGGGGCGGCAACTCCGTCGCCGGCAAGCTCGCGCTCGGGCATATCAGCCCGATGATGCTAACCTTCCTGCGCTGGTTCCTTGCCGTCGCGATGATCGCCGCAATTTCGCTACCGCAACTGCGGAAGGACTGGCCGGTGGTGAGGAAGAACCTGCCGCTGCTCCTCTTCTACGGCGTCATCGGCTACACCCTTTTCAACGCCATGCTTTACTCGGCCGTCCAACATACGACGGCGATCAACGTCGCCATTGAGCAGGCCGGCATCCCGATGCTGATCTTCCTGCTGAATTTCATGTTCTTCCGTACCGGCATCTCGCTGGCGCAATGTCTCGGCTTCGGCATGACGCTGATCGGCGTCGCCCTGACCGCCGCGCATGGCGACCTCGCAACGCTGCTGCAACTCAGCCTCAACCGCGGCGACGGGCTGATGCTGATCGCCATTGCCGCCTATTCCGTTTACACGATCTTCCTGCGCTGGAAGCCGCCGCTCGACTGGCGCACGCTGATGGCGGTCCCGGCGTTCGGCGCCATGCTGACCTCGCTGCCGCTGCTCCTCTGGGAGGCCGGCCGGGGTGCTGCGCAGTGGCCGGACCACACCGGCTGGGTCATCACTCTCTACACGGCGATCTTCCCATCGCTGGTGGCGCAGATCCTCTATATCAAGGGCGTCGTCGCAATCGGCGCCAACCGGGCCGGCCTCTTCATCAATCTCGTGCCGGTGTTCGGAACGCTGCTCTCCGTCGCCCTGATCGGCGAGCAGCTACAGTCTTTCCATGTAATCGCACTGGTGCTGACCTTGGGCGGCATTGCGATCGCCGAAAAGGGCCGTCCGAAAGCTTCGTCGCCGACCGTGCCCGCCTCACCCGTGGATTAAAGCCTTCCCGGTCGGGAAAGGCTTTAACCGAGTTCCAGCGTCGTCACGCCGAAGACGTGCTTTAGCGGGATGGCCGGCGCCGGCCCGCGATACATGCGCGTCGTCTCGAACACCGGTTGAAGGCCAATGCCTTCGGCAAGCGCGACCGCCTGGTGGTTCTCTGCGGGAATATCGATGAAGACTGCGGCCCCCTTCGCCTCGGGGATCAATTCGGCAAGCAACGCCGCGGCGCTGTCGGCATCATTGGCAAAGAGCGGGCCGATCTTGTAGCCCTCGTAGCAGCGGCGGATCGTGCCGTAACCGCGGATCTTGCCGCTCTTGCGCACCACCGCCGAACGGCGGCCCTTGCGGCCGGTGCACCAGGAGGAGAGGAAGGCATCCCGCGGCTGCGGAAAGATCGCCGAATCATAGCGCTGCAGGCCTTCAAGGCGTGAATCCAGCACCGACTGCGCGACAAGCGTCGAGACCGGCAAGGAGGTGGCGACGCCGCCGTAGCGAATGGTGGAATAGGCTGGTTCGAAGCCGGCCTTGCGGTAGTTGTCCTGCTGTGCGGCGACGCCGTCGAGACCGATCGTGCGGTCTCCCGCGCTGGCAATGCCCGTCTCCCAGATCGCCTTGCCATAACCCTTGCCGCGAAAATCGGGATGGACGATGTAGAGGCCCAGGAAGGCGAAACTCTCACCATATTTGACGACCGAGATCGAACCGACGGGGACTTCGCCGATGGAGCCAACGAAAAATCCTGACGGATCGGCCTCGAGGAATGCAAGCGAATCGTCGAGGCCAGGGTTCCAGCCTTCCTGACGCGCCCATTCGAGCACGAGTTCAAGTTCGCCGGGCCGCATCGAACGAACGGCAAATTCCGAATTCATGCGACTTTCCTAGATTAAATGTCCCGCAAGTCCATCCCGGCAACGGCAAAGCAATTGTCAGGCCCCAGCTCTCGATTGCACCTGCGAACGATGGAGAGCCGCGCTCATGGACTTGACGACGCGTATAATCATTTTTCGATGCAATACAGAAAGCTTCGTTTCCGCATTACCATGAAACAATGCCGTTGCAAGCTCAAGAAAATTACTTGCACGCCAATTATCTTCCTGCCGATGCGAATAAAAAGCCGCGCCGAAAAGAGACCGCCTGCGAATTTGAAAGACGAGAGAAGCGTTCGTCCAAAATCACCTCCGCGACGCGGCAAAAACCGGGAGCGATGACAGTCGCCAGCGGACGGGTCGCCGGCCGTTCAGTTGCCCATCACGGTCTTCTGCTTTTCGATTCGGCTCGTCATCGATGAGAACAGACGGTCTGTCTCCGCCGCCGGTGCGGGATAACCGAACGCGTAACCCTGCAGGCCGTCGCAGCCGAGCTGCGCCAGCACAACGGCATGCGCCTCGGTCTCGATGCCCTCGGCGATCACCTCGACATCGAGTGCCTTCGCGATTTCCACGATCGAACCCACCACGCGCCGCTGCTCGGCCGAGCTGACGACCTCGGTGACGAGTTGCCGGTCGATCTTCAGCCGTTTCGGCCGCAGCTTGACGAGACCGATCAGCGAGGCATGGCCCGATCCGAAGTCGTCGATCTCGATGTCGATGCCCATCTGTTTGATATCGCCGATATGATCGAGCAGTTTTTGGTCGCTGTCGTCGAGGAAAATCGTCTCGACCAGTTCGAAGACGATCACGCCGGGCGGGATATCGAGTTTCCTCAGCTTGTCGAGCAGTGCAGGATCGGCAAGCCGCGACGCCGAGATATTGACGGCGATGCGCGGAACCGCAAGGCCGCGCAACAGCCAGAACAGCCGGTCTTCGAGAACGCTTTTGAGGATCGCCGCGTCGATCTCCGCCGCAAGTCCGTGCTCATCGGCAATCTTCAGGAATACCCCCGGAGCGAGCACGCCCTTCTCCGGATGTTTCCAGCGCGCCAGCGCCTCGAAGCCGATGACCTCCCGCGTCCGGGCGTCGAGCTGCACCTGATAATAGGGAAGGATCTCACCGCGCTCCAGCCCAAGCTTCAGCGCTTCGGCGAGGCGACGTTTGGAGCGCAGATCCTCCTGCAATTGCCGCGTGAAGAATTCGACGCGGTTGCGCCCGAGCTTCTTGGCCTGGTAGAGCGCCAGGTCGGATTCGGCCAGCAGGTTGCGCGCACGCCGATCGCCGCTCCAGGAAACGCCGATCGAGGCGCCGGATTGCAGCATCTCCTGGCCGAAGCGGATCTTCTTCCGCAGCCGACGCTGGACGTCCTCGGTGATCAGCTTCAGCTCAGTGAGATCGGCGAAATTGACCAGTACGATGACGAATTCATCGCCGCCAACGCGGGCAACCACGCCATTTGCAGGAATGGCGGCGGTGATTCTAAGTGCTGCGGCCCTGAGAACGGCGTCGCCAGCGGCATGACCGTGGCTGTCGTTAATCTGCTTGAACTGGTCGAGGTCAAGATGCAGCACGGCAAGCGTCGTGATGCTTTTGTCGGCTGGCAACTCCGCCAGCCGCTTGTCGAGAAGGCGCCGGTTCGGCAGGCCGGTGAGATAGTCATGATCGGCGACATGCTCGATGCGGGCATTGCTTTCCTCGAGCGCCAGCGCCCTCGCCTCGGCCACCACCTTTTGCCGCGCCAGTTCCGCGTTGAGCAGTATGTCGGCCGTCACATCCCATTCGGCGCCGATGAAGGAAGGCAGACCCTCCGCATCGACATAGAAATGCGCGCGCGAACGCAAATGGCGGATTTCACCGCTCGGCAGCACGATCCGAAATTGCGAATTATAGGCGCCGCGCGTCGTTATCGCCTGCTCGAAGTCGCGTTCGGCCCGCTCGCGATCATCGGGATGGATGGCATCCGACCAAAGCGATGCCGGCACCAGCCGGCACGTCTCGCCGGTCTCGTAGAGACGATGCATCTGTGCATCCCACAAGATCCCGTCCTGCTCGATGCTGTGCTCCCAGACACCGATCTGGGATGCATCGAGAGCGAGTTCGAGCCGACGCAGAAGATCCTGGAACTCCCGTTCGGATCGTGTGGCTTTGATCTCTGGCAACGCGGTCCCAGCCTTAGAAGCTTGCATAACGGCAATATGGTCTCAAGCCGGCATTAATGAAGCCTTGTGCTGATGACCGAACTAATGACTAGGTGAACTGTTCGTTACGACTTTCCCCTTTTGGATCAAAGGACTTGCAGTCTGCGGCACCTTTAAGATCAGTGGTTGTGCCGCGGCGGGTTTTTTGCGATCTGGCGGAATTCCGCCGCTCCCTCCAGCACCGCGCCGTCCGACAATTGCGTCACCGAGCGGCGGTAGATCTGCTGCCACGGCGTCGCATCCGCCGGCACTGGCGGGATGCCGTCGCCCTTGCGCCGTTCGATCTCGGCGTCCTCGACCAGCATGTCGCAGCGCCCGTGGTTGAAGTCGATGCGGATGATATCGCCGGTACGAAGCCAGGCGAGGCCGCCTCCCGCTGCACTCTCCGGCGAGGCGTTGAGGATCGAGGGACTGTCCGCCGTGCCCGACTGGCGGCCGTCGCCGATCGTCGGCAGGCTGCTGATGCCGCGCTTCAGGAGATGATCCGGCGGCTGCATGTTGACGACCTCAGCCGAACCCGGCCAGCCGATCGGCCCGGCGCCGCGGATGGCGAGGATGGTATTTTCGTCGATACCGAGTTCGGGATCGTTGATGCGCTTGTGATAGTCCTCGGAACCGTCGAAAACCACCGCCCTGCCCTCGAAGACGCCTTCGTGCCCGGGTTCCTCAAGGTAGCGCCGGCGGAAATCCTCCGAGACCACGCTCATCTTCATGATCGCGAAATCGAAGAGATTGCCTTTGAGAACGAGGAAGCCCGCCCGCTCCTTCAGCGGCTCAGCGAACGGCTTGATAACCTCGCGGTCGCGCGCTTCCTTGCCCTCTAGGTTCTCGGCGATCGTCCTGCCCGTCACCGTGCGACAGTTGCCGGCGAGCTTTCCGGCCTGCAGCAACTCCCACATGATCGCCGGCGTACCGCCGGCACGATGAAAGCGCTCTCCGAGATAGGCGCCCGCCGGCTGGACATTGGCCAGCAGCGGGATATCGAAACCATGTACCTGCCAATCGTCGGGATAGAGTTCGACGCCGGCGTGCTTCGCCATCGCGGCCAGATGCGGCTGCGCGTTGGTCGAGCCGCCGATCGCCGAATTGGTGCGGATCGCATTCAGGAAAGCCTCGCGCGTCAGGATATCCGACGGCTTCAGATCCTCGAACACGATCTCGACGGCGCGCCGCCCGGTGCGGTAGGCCATCTGGCCGCGTTCGCGGTAAGCGGCCGGAATGGCGCCACAGCCGGTCAGCGAAAGGCCGAGCGCCTCGGCCAGCGCATTCATCGTCGAAGCGGTGCCCATCGTATTGCAGTGGCCGACGGAAGGCGCAGAATCGAGCGCCGCCTGCAGAAATTCCTCCCGATCGATCTCGCCTGCCGCATATTTCCGCCGCATCCGCCAGATCACCGTCCCGGAGCCCGCCAGTTCCCCCTCATGCCAGCCGTCAAGCATCGGCCCGCCGGAGAGCACGATCGCCGGGATATCGACCGTCGAAGCCGCCATGATCGCCGAAGGCGTGGTCTTGTCGCAGCCAGTGGTCAACACGACACCGTCGAGCGGATAGCCGTAGAGGATTTCGACGAGGCCGAGATAGGCGAGATTGCGGTCGAGTGCGGCCGTCGGGCGCTTGCAATTCTCGAAGATCGGATGTGTCGGAAACTCGATCGGAATGCCGCCGGCATCGCGAATGCCGTCGCGCACCCGTTTGGCAAGCTCGACATGCACCCTGTTGCAGGGCGTAAGATCACTACCGCTCTGGGCAATCCCGATGATCGGCTTGCCGGAGCGCAGTTCTTCCGGCGTAATGCCGTAATTCATGAAGCGCTCGAGATAGAGCGCTGCCATGTCGATATGATCGGGATTGTCGAACCAGTCCTGCGAACGCAGGCGCCGCTTCGGCGAATGGCTGTCCGTCACTGTTTTTCTCCCGGCCGGGCATTCTTCTCTTCGAGATGGAGGAGCAGGCCACTGTGATCCTTTTCGCCATTGCCGTTGGCGACGAATTCGGTGAATTCGGCATGCACCGCCGCCGTCAGCGGCAGCGTCAGCGACAGGGTCTTGGCCGTTTCCATGGCGGCGTTCAGATCCTTCAACTGGTTGCTGGACGAACCGCCTGGGGTAAATTGCCGCTCGACCATGCGCTTGCCGTGCAACTCAAGGATACGACTCTCGGCAAAGCCGCCGCGAATGGCGTCGCGGAAGGCCGCCTGCGAGCCGCCGCCCGCTTCGATCAGCATCATCGCTTCGGCGACGGCGCCGATCGTCACCGCGACGATCTGCTGGTTGGCAAGCTTGGCGAGCTGGCCTGCCCCGCTCGGACCGACGCGGGTCACCCGCCCCATCGGCGCAAAGATATCCGCAAGCCCGTCGATCACGTCCTTGTCACCGCCCGCCATGATCGCAAGCGTACCCGCTTCCGCCCCGACGACGCCGCCTGATACCGGCGCATCGACGTGATCGACGCCGCGTTCGGCAAGCCTTGCAGAATGGTCGCGGGCGAAATGCGGGGCAATCGAACTCATGTCGATGACCGTTGTGCCAGAGGTCATCGCATCGACCGCTCCGCGGTCGAACAACACGTCCTTCACCGCCTCGGCGTTGGTCAGCATGGTGATGACGACGTCGGCGCCGGAAACGGCATCATCAGGTGTTTTCGCGCAGACCGCGCCGTCTTCCGCAAGCGCCTCGGCCTTGCTGAGATCCCGATTCCAGACGGTGACGGCAAAGCCCGCGCCCAGCAGCCGGCGAGCCATCGGCGCGCCCATCAGGCCGGTGCCGAGAAAGGCAATCCGCCTGCCGTCATGACCTTCTCTCGAACTCGTCATTCAGTCCTCCCAACTGTTGTCCGTCTTTGATAGTCCCCTCGCCCATCGTTGCAAACCGTTTTGACGGACGTAACGCATATTTGTCACATGCCCTCGAGGGCGTCGTCCGAAGGCCGCGCGCACTTCGGCCTCATGCCCTGAAATCGATACGGGCGAGAACCGAAGTTCCCGCCCGATTTACCCGACAAAGGAAGGTTGAATTCCGTTTATTCCGCCGCGAGCCGGATGACCTCCGCCTCTTCTTCCTTGTGTTCGTCCGGCTTGTGCTGGACGAGCGGACGGTTGCCCGTCAACCGCCGCAGCAGCACGTAGAACACCGGCGTCATGAAGATGCCGAAGAAGGTCACGCCGATCATGCCCGAGAAGACCGCGACACCCATGGCCGCGCGCATTTCCGCGCCGGCGCCTGTGGAGATGACGAGCGGCACGACGCCCATGATGAAGGCGAGCGAGGTCATGAGGATCGGGCGAAGGCGAAGGCGGCTGGCCTCGATCGCGGCCTCCCGTGGTGTCCTTCCCTCGAACTCCAGTTCGCGGGCGAATTCCACGATCAGGATCGCGTTCTTCGCCGATAGACCGACAAGCACCACAAGACCGATCTGGGTGAAGATGTTGTTGTCTCCACCGGTGAGCCAGACGCCGGTCAGCGCGGCCAGCACGCCCATGGGCACGATCATGATGATCGCAAGCGGCAGCGTCAGGCTTTCATACTGGGCGGCCAACACGAGGAAGACGAGCAACAGTGCCAGGGGGAAGACGACGATGCTCGAATTGCCGGCCAGGATCTGCTGATAGGTCAGATCCGTCCATTCGAAGTCGATGCCGGCAGGCAGGGTCTCGTGAAGGATCTTCTCGATTGCCGCCTGCGCCTGGCCCGACGAGAAGCCCGGTGCCGGACCGCCGTTGATATCGGCGGCAAGGAAGCCGTTGTAGCGGTTCGCGCGTTCCGGACCGGTGCTCGGCTCCACCTTCAAGAGGGCCGAAAGCGGGATCATCTCACCCGATGCCGACCGGACCTTCAACTGGCCGATATCTTCCGGCTGGGCGCGGAATTTCGCATCGGCCTGCACACGGACGCTGTAGGTGCGGCCGAAGGCGTTGAAGTCGTTCACATAGAGCGAACCGAGATAGATCTGCAGCGTCTGGAAGACGTCGGTGACGGAAACCCCGAGCTGCTCGGCCTTGGCACGGTCGAGATCGGCATAGAGCTGCGGCACGTTGATCTGGAAGCTGGAGAACAGCCCGGCGAGTTCAGGCGTCTGGTAGGCCTTTGCAAGCACTGCCTTCGTGGCTTCGTCGAGCGCCTGGTTGCCGAGGCCGGCACGATCCTCGATCTGCAGCTTGAAGCCGCCCGTCGTGCCGAGACCATTGACCGGCGGCGGCGGGAACATGGCGATGAAGGCATCCTGGATGACGCCGAACTTCTGGTTCAGCGCCATGGCGATTGCGCCGCCCGAGAGATCAGGCGTCTTGCGCTCTTCGAAGTCCTTCAGCGTCACAAAGACGATGCCGGCATTCGAGGAATTGGTGAAGCCGTTGATCGACAGGCCCGGGAAGGCGATCGCATTGGCAACGCCCGGCTGCGCCAGCGCGATGTCGGTCATGCGCTTGATGACGTCCTCCGTGCGGTCGAGGCTTGCGGCATCCGGCAGCTGAGCGAAGCCGATCAGATACTGCTTGTCCTGCGACGGCACGAAGCCGCCGGGAACCGTGCTGAACAGACTGTAGGTCGCACCGACCAGCGCCAGATAGATCACCATGACGATGCTCTTGCGCGACAACAGCCCGCCCACGCCCTTGCCGTAGGCATTCGAGCCCGCGCCGAAGACACGGTTGAAGCCGCGGAAGAACCAGCCGAAGATAGCGTCCATGAACCGCGTCAGCCAGTCCTTCGGCTGATCATGGCTCTTCAGGAGAAGGGCTGCCAGCGCCGGAGACAGGGTGAGCGAGTTGAAGGCCGAGATGACGGTCGAAATCGCGATCGTCAGCGCGAACTGGCGGTAGAACTGACCCGACAGGCCGGAGATGAAGGCAAGCGGCACGAAGACCGCGACGAGGACCAGCGCGATCGCGACGATCGGACCGGAGACTTCCCTCATCGCCTTGTAGGTGGCAGCCCGCGGAGACAGGCCTTCCTCGATATTGCGCTCGACGTTTTCGACCACGACGATCGCGTCGTCGACGACGATACCGATCGCAAGCACCAGTCCGAACAGACTGAGCGCGTTGATCGAGAAGCCGAAGACATACATGACCGCGAAGGTGCCGATGATCGAGACAGGAACGGCGATCAGCGGGATGATCGAGGCGCGCCACGTCTGCAGGAACAGGATGACGACGAGGACGACGAGCGCGATGGCTTCGAGCAGCGTGTCGATGACCTTCTCGATCGAGGCCCGCACGAATTTCGTCGTATCATAGACGATCTCGTATTTGACGCCCTCAGGCATGGCGAGCTGCAACTGATCCATAGTCGCGTTCACATTGTCCGCGATCTCGATCGCGTTCGAACCCGGCGCCTGCAGCACAGCAACGGCGACGGCCGGCTTGCCGTCGAGCAGCGAACGCAGCGTGTAGTCCGCAGCACCGAGCTCGATGCGGGCGACATCGCGAAGGCGGGTGATCTCGCCACTGGCGCCCGTCTTGACGATGATGTTTCCGAACTCCTCGGGCGTGCGCAGGCGGCCCTGGGCATTGACGTTGAGCTGCAGATCCACACCGGGCTGGCTCGGCGACGCGCCGATGATACCGGCGGCGGCCTGGATGTTCTGGGAGCTGATCGCGCTGCTGATGTCGCTGGCGGCGAGATTGTGCTCGGCCGCCTTCTGCGGGTCGATCCAGACACGCATGGAATAGTCGCCGGCGCCGAAGACCTGTACCTGACCGACGCCTGCAATGCGGGCAAGACGATCCTTGACGTTCAAGGTCGCGTAGTTGCGAAGATAGGTGATGTCGTGATTGTCCCCGTCGGAGACGAGGTTCACCACCATGATGAAGTTGGGTGAACTCTTGACTGTGGTGATGCCGAGTGAGCGGACTTCCGCCGGCAGGCGCGGTTCGGCCTGCGATACGCGGTTCTGCACGAGCTGCTGCGCCTTGTCAGGATCGGTGCCGAGCTTGAAGGTGACGGTGACGTTGAGCACACCGTCTGATGTCGCCTGGCTCGCCATGTAGAGCATGCCTTCGACGCCGTTGATCTGCTCTTCGAGCGGCGTTGCCACCGTTTCGGCGATGACGGACGGGTTGGCGCCGGGATAGGTGGCGCGCACGACGATCGACGGCGGCACGACCTCCGGATATTCGGAAATCGGCAGCGCGCGCAGGCCGATCAGGCCGGCGACCACGATGAGGACCGAAAGAACACCGGCAAAGACCGGGCGGTCGACAAAGAATCTGGATATGTTCATATCAAAGCCCTCTCCGGGGTGAACATGGATGCAAAGTCCCTCTCCGGCGGTTTGGGGGCCGCCGGCGGGTCATATCATTTCGGGTATTGGCCCTCCCCCGGAGGGGAAGGCGAAAGTCTTTACTGCGCGGTCGCGACCTTCTCTTCCATCTGAGGCGCGACGACTGCGCCTGGACGGATGCGCTGCAGACCGTTGACGACGATCTTCTCGCCGACGTTCAGGCCGCCTTCGACCACCCGCTGACCGTCAGCCAGTGTGCCGAGCTGGACCTGCCGATAGGCAACCTTGTTCTCAGCATCGACGACGAAGACGAACTTCTTGTCCTGGTCCGTGCCGACGGCGCGGTCACTGATGACGATCTTGTTCTCTGCCTTCGGCTGGCCCATGCGCACCCGCACGAACTGACCGGGGATGAGACGTCCGCCCGGATTGTCGAAGACGGCGCGCACGCCGATCGTTCCGCTTGATGCATCGACCTCGTTGTCGATCAGTTGCAGCTTGCCCTTGATCGGCGTGCCGCTGTCGGTCAGCGTGCCGACCTCCACCGGGATCTGCTCGACGGCAGGCAGGGCGCTATCCGTCTGCGGAAGCTGGGCAAGCGCGCGCGTCACCATCTCTTCGCTGGCATTGAAGCTCGCATAGATCGGATCGACGGAAACGAGCGTTGTCAGCGCCGGCGAGGTCGAACCGGCGGCGACGAGATTACCGGCGGTCACCTCGATCTTGCCGATGCGGCCGGAAACCGGAGCTCGCACCTGCGTATAATCGAGATCGAGCTGGGCCGACTGCAGTGCAGCCTGCGCCGAACGCAGCCCCGCCTGAGCCTCGGCCAGCGAACTCTGGCGCTGATCGAGATCACTCTGGGAGATGGTGCGGTTGTCGGAAAGCCTGCGGCCGCGGTCGAGTTCGGTCTGCGCCAAGCTGACCTTGGCTTCGGCCGAAGCGACCTGGCCTTGCGCCTGCGCCACGCTCGCCTGGTAGGGGGCCGGGTCGATGGTGAAGAGCAGGTCGCCCTGCTTGACCAGCGCCCCTTCGCGGAAAGCCACCGACAGGATGGCGCCGGCAACACGGGAACGCACCTGCACCCGGTCGACGGCTTCCAGACGGCCGGAGAAACTTTCCCAAGCCGTCACGTCGTGCGCCGCAACGACGGCCACCGTCACCGGCACAGCGGGAGCCTGTGCGGGGGCGGAAGCGGCCGTAGCGGTCGTGCTCATCGGCAGTTCGAAAAACAATGCAGCGCCGGAAACGGACGCAATAAGGCCTATGCCGGCGCCCACAAGGGCCCAGCGCTTCTTTCTGGACGTCATCGGTACTCTCCTTGCGGCTCAAGGCCGCCGAAATATCAGGTCTTCTTCAATGCAATTGCGGTTGAACGCTTACGTCCCGAAGGAAGTTTCCGAAATGGTGGCTGACGTTTTCCTGCCAGTCGGGCGCTCCGTCGGATTTCCCACCATAAATCGAGGGCCAGCCCGTCCCGGCGGGAAGGACATGCTGGCGCACACCGACACCGGCCTGCTTCAGGCGGGTACCGTAACCAATTGTCTCGTCGTGCAGAGGATCGTCCTCCGCGGTGAATATCAGCGCCGGCGCAACGCCCGAAATACGCGAACAGAGGCAAGGCGCCGCGTAAGGGTGGCAACCGCCGCCGCTTAGATAGTGGCTCCAGCCCTCCGTCCAGCGCTGGCGCATGCCGATGGCTTCGGCCTTGCGGATCGAGGACGTGCCCATGAAGGGATCGAGCAGCGGCGAAATCAGGACCTGGCCGTCGAGCGCATCCGGCATCTGGTCGCGCGCCTTCAGCGCCACGCCGGCGGCGACATTGCCGCCCGCTTCTTCCCCGGCGACGAAGAGCAGCGACTTGCGGTCACCGAGACCGGCGCGTTTGTTGGCGAGATAGGTGAAAACGGAGAAGGCAACTTCCAGCGCCTTTGGAAATAGATTGCCGGAAAGGCTGCTGTAATCGGCGGCAACAACGATAGCGCCGGCCTTGGCGAGGCTCATCGCCACCGGCCGGTCGACGTGTGTGTCGCTATCCAGAAACGCGCCGCCATGCAGGTAAAGCACGATCGGCGGACCCTTGCCATAATCGGCGCCCATGTAGATACGTGCGGAAACGGGGCCGATGGCCACCTTATCCAGCATCATATCTTTCAATTCCACCGTCATGGGTCTGGTCTCTTTTGCGCTTTCGGTGTCAAGCAGACAGAGCGAGCCCGCTTGCATTTTGTACAAAAAAGATATTGTTATTCCATTCAGGGAATAAGAAGCGATATCGCGATAACACTGTTCCAGATCCCGAACAATGGTGCAACGCAAACTGCGGAATTGAAACCGATGGATCAGCTTTCGGCAATGCGCGTCTTCATCCGCGTCGTGGAGACAGGCAATTTTACCCGCGCCGCCGACATGCTCGCCATGCCCAAGGCGACGGTGACCAATCTCATCCAAGGCCTGGAAGCGCATTTGCGCACCAAGCTTTTGAATCGGACCACGCGCCGGGTCATGGTGACGACGGACGGCGCGCTTTATTACGAACGCGCCGCCCAGATCATTTCGGAACTGGAGGAGCTCGATGGCAGCCTCTCTAATTCACAGAGCCTGCCGAGCGGACGGCTGCGTGTCGAGATGGCCGGCGCTTTCGCCGATTGGATCGTCGTTCCGGCACTTTGCGATTTTTATCAGCGTTATCCCGATATCCGTATCGACCTCGGTGTCGGCGACCGCACGGTCGATTATCTTGCGGAAAATGTCGATTGCGCGCTGCGGGCCGGCACGCCGGCCGACCAATCGCTGATTGCGCGGCGCGTCTCCGAAGTCGAGATGATCACCTGTGCTTCGCCGAGCTACATCCAGAAATTCGGCATGCCCGAACGGCCGGAGGATCTGGAGGCGGATCATTACACCGTCAACTATTTCCGCGCCCAGAACAACCGGACGCTGCCCTTCGAATTCCGCAGGCACAACGAGGTGATCGAGACCAGCCCGCGTTACATCGCCTCGGTCAACGATAGCCGCACCTATCTAACGGCGGCGCTGACGGGCCTCGGCATCGCGCAGGTGCCGATCTTCATGGCGCGCGAGCCGATGGCAATGGGCGAACTCGTCCGCGTGCTGCCGGATTGGCGTCGCGATCCGCTGCCGCTTTACGTCGTCTACCCGCCGAACCGCCATCTCAGCAACAAGGTGCGCGTCTTCGTCGACTGGCTGGTGAAGCTTCTAGTCGAGGCGAGACTGAACGACGTCTGAGCGCTAAAACAAATACGGCCCGGAAGGCAGGGGAAACCTTCGACGGGCCGCAATCTACAACTCTGAACATCAAGCCTGTCGCACCGTAGCAAAGGCCCGGCAGGCTCTGGAGGTTCGCAAAGAGAGTGGCAGGGAATTCCACTCTCTCGCGATAAGGCAGATATACGCACTCCCCGCAGGATTGTAAGGAAAAATTCCGCAATCACGTTCACATAATTGCGATGATGGCTTGGCCCCAGGTTCCCCGCGCGGTTGTTCCCGCGCGCCGCGGTTGGGCCAGGTTTAATTCCCGACGGCCGGCTTCAACAGGTCGTCGAGGCCGATGCGGCGGAACAATTCCGCCCGGACACGATCGGCGACGCCGTTGACGATCTCGGCGCCGTCCTCGGACGGATCGATATGGACGCGGAATGGCCGGGTGCCAAACGGCTTGCCGACGACATCGACGATGGCGACGGCAACCGCGCCGGCATCGGCGTCGGCAGGTTCGAGCGCTGCCAGGCCCTGCAGCGCCTGTTCCGGCACGCCCTTGTAGGGTCCTTCATTGTATTCGGCGGCGCGGGCGGTATCATCAGGCGAACCGGAATGGGCGAAATGGTTGGTGCCCTTGGTGAAGGCGCCGGGCACGATAATCGAGGTCTCGATGCCCCAGCGGGTCAGCTCGCCGGCATAGGAGACGGCAAGTGAATCCATCGCCGCCTTGGCGGCAAAATAGGGCGAGAGGTAGGGAGGCGTGCCGCCGCGGCTGCTCGACGACGATACCCAGACCACCAGGCCCCTGCCTTGCCTGCGCAGATGCGGAAGTGCCGCGCGGTTGACGCGCTGGGTGGAGAGCACGTTGATGTCGAAGAGCTCAGCGAACTGTTCCGGCGTGAAGGCTTCGGCCGGGCCGAAGGACATATGGCCGGCATTGTGAATGATGACATCGAGGCGGCCCGCATCGGCGATGATCCTGGCGATACCTGATACAACCGACGCGTCGGAGGCGACATCGAGTTCGACCGAGCGCAGATCGACGTTGTTGTTCCTGGCAAATTCAGCCGCATCGGCGATGGCCGGAGCGTTGCGGCCTTCCGTGGCGCGCATGCCGGCATAGACGGTATGGCCGGCCTTGGCGAGGGCGCGGGCGGTGAGCGCGCCGAAACCGCTGGAAGCGCCGGTGATGACGATGACTTGTTTGCTCATGGTCCTATTCCTTCTGGATTCGATTGGGGTTGCTTGAAGTGGAAACTTTGAGTTGGCGGCAGCCTGGAGACCGCCGCCGGTCTTTCGTCAGATCACGCCGCCATTGGCGCGCAGCGTCTGGCCGTTGATCCAGCCGCCGTCCGGGCCGGCGAGGAAGGCAACTGCAGATGCGATGTCTTCCGGTGTGCCGAGGCGTTCCAGCGGGTTCATCTTCGCCGTGCGGGCGATGAGTTCGTCCGACTTGCCGTTGAGGAAAAGGTCGGTGGCGACAGGACCGGGCGCGACGGCGTTGACGGTGATGTTGCGGCCGCGCATCTCCTTGGCCATGATCGCCGTCAGCGTTTCCACGGCAGCCTTGGTCGCGGCATAGACGCCGTAGGTTTCGAGCTTCAGGCCGACGACTGAGGTCGAGAAGTTGACGACCCGTCCGCCGTCGCGCAGACGCTTGGCTGCCTCGCGCAACGTATTGAAGGTGCCCTTCAGATTGACGCCGATCTGCCGATCGAAATTGGCGTCATCGGCCTCGGCGAGCGGGGAGAGCATCATGATGCCGGCATTGTTGACCAGCACGTCGACGCCGCCGAAGGCGGTTTCCGCGGCATCGAACATGCGGCGGACGGCCTCGGCATCGCTGACATCGGCTTTCGCCGTCAGCGCCTTGCCGCTGGCCTGCTCGATCTCCTTTACCAGTTCCTCGGCCGGAGCGGCATTGCCGGAATAGTTGATGACGACGGTGAAACCGTCATTGGCGAGGCGTCGGGCGACTGCCGCTCCAATGCCGCGGGAAGCGCCGGTGACCAGTGCCACCTTGCCGTTTTCGTTGGAAGCCATTGTCCTTCTCCTACATCCTGCGCCGCAGCGCGTTTTCGATGAGGAGAAGATACACCTGTTCATTCTGCGGATAATCATGCATTCTTCGGCATCACTATCCGGGATTGACGAACAAACAGATGGACAGATTTGATGCCATGCGCGTGTTTTGCCGTGTCGTGGAACGCCGCAGCTTCACGCTTGCCGCCGAAGACACAGGCCTGCCGCGCTCGACCGTCACCGACGCGATAAAGCAGCTCGAAGCCCGCCTCGGCGTGCGCCTGCTCCAGCGCACGACACGCCATGTCAGTCCGACGCTTGACGGCGAGGCCTATTACCAACGCTGCCTGTCGATCCTTGCCGATATCGAGGATGCCGAAGGCGCCTTTGCCGGCGCCAAGCCGAAGGGCATGCTGCGTGTCGACGTACACGGCACGCTCGCTCGCCATTTCGTACTGCCGAGCCTGCCGTCCTTCCTGGAGACCTATCCTGAGATTGAATTCTACATGAGCGAGGGCGACCGGCTAGTCGATCTCGTGCGCGAAGGCATCGATTGCGTGCTGCGCGTCGGCACGCCTGGGGATAGCGACATGGTCGCCCGGCGCGTCGCCATGCTTGATGAGGTTACACTCGCCTCTCCCGATTATATCACCACCCGTGGCCTGCCCCAGCATCCCGACCGGCTTGCCGGCCATCGTATGATCGGCTTCCGTTCAAGCAGCACGGGCAGCCTGCTGCCGCTCGAATTCATCGTCGACGGCACGGTGCGTGACGTTTCCATTCCCGCTACCGTCGCGGTCAACGCCGCCGAAAGCTATATTTCAGCGGCGAGGATGGGCCTCGGCATGATTCAGATCCCGCGCTATCACGCCGAAGAAGATCTTGCCGCGGGAACGTTGATCCAGGTGCTCAAGGATTTTCCGCTGACTCCGACACCGGTTTCCCTGCTCTACCCCCGCAACCGCCAGCTTTCGCCGCGCGTGCGCGTCTTCATCGACTGGCTGGTGAAGGTCTTCGCTCGACAAAATTCCGAAAACGCGCTTCACTAAAACGCGCCTTGCTAATATGAGCGCCCTTGGAGAACGGCCATGGCACTCAACGATATCACCGTCTACCAGACGGAAGACGGCTTCGTCGTCGAATTCGGCGGCGAAGGCGAAGACAGCATTGCCGTGACGCTGCGCAGCACGCCTGAGCTGACGTCGGAAAACGCCGTCTTGCGTGCCAAGGCCCTGCTTGCCGCAGCGATCGAACCTGCCCATGGCGACGGCGCGCGCAGCAAGGATCCTGCTTTGCTCGAAGAAGAGCTGGAAGAGGGCCTGGAAGATTCCTTCCCGGCGAGCGACCCGGTCTCGGTCACATCATCCTCGATCCCGATGCGCGATCCGAATGCCGGCCGCTGATCCCTATCGCGCAAACGCATGAAACGGTTTCGGGATGACGGCGAGCGCGCTGAATGTTATCTGCGTCTGATATGACCGACGGTGGAACGATATCAGGCGCGGTCGGCGCCGGCCCCCTTACGGGCGAAAGCCTCCGGAAATTTTTCGAGCGCGATGCGATCACCGTCTCTCGCGACCTGCTCGGCTGCCAGCTGACCGTGGACGGCGTCGGTGGGCGCATCACCGAGACCGAAGCCTATTTCCCGGATGACGAGGCCTCGCACAGCTTCCGCGGCCCGACCAAGCGCAATGGCGCCATGTACGGCAAGCCGGGCAATGTCTACATCTACCGCATCTACGGCATGTACTGGTGCCTGAATTTCGTCTGCCATCCGGGCTCGGCTGCACTCATCCGCGCCCTGGAGCCGGAAACGGGAATCCCTCGGATGATGGAGCGGCGCGGCACTGATATGCTGACGTCGCTCTGCAGCGGCCCCGGCAAGCTCTGCCAGGCGCTCGGCATCGATATCGGGATCAATGACCAGCTGCTCGACCGCCCGCCCTATGCGATCGCGCCGTCGGCCCCGGTGCCGATCGTCTCGGGAAAACGCGTCGGCATCACGAAAAATGCCGAAGCACCATGGCGCTTCGCCATTCAGGGATCGCGTTATCTCAGCAAGCCGTTTCGCTAGAGCATGATGCCGAAAAGTGTAAGCGGTTTTTCGTCCGGAATTGCGCGAATCTGGAGTTCATTCCATGACGGCGCTGTGGTCGACGGCGGGTGCTGCCTTCGGCTTGCGCAGCAGCAGCACCAGCGGAATGACTGCAAGCGACATCAGCATCAGCAGCTTGAAATCGTCCATGTAGGCGATGATCGTCGCTTGCAGCGTGATGATCTCGTTGAGCGAAGCACGGCCGGCCGCCGTCACCGGGCTCAGCCCCTGCGCCGCCACCGCATTGAAGGCGTGGTTAAACGGCGTCACATAGGCCGCGATCGATTCATGATTGCTCTGCGTGTTCTCGACGATCAGCGCCGAGACGATCGAGATGCCGACCGCCGAGCCGATGTTTCGCGACAGGTTGTAGAGACCGGTGCCGTCGCCGCGCATATGGGCGGGCAGCGTGGAAAAAGCGATCGTCGTCAGCGGCACGAACAGAAAGCCGAGGCCGGCGCCTTGGATGAAGCCGACCGAGACGATCGTCCATTGCGAGACGTCGGGTGTCCAGCCGGTCATGTCGTACATCGCCCATGCGGTGAGCCCCAGGCCGAGCGCCAGCAACGCGCGCGTATCGACCTTGCCGACCAGCCGCCCGACGATGAACATGCAGAGCATGGTGCCGAGCCCGCGCGGCCCCATGACGATGCCGGCTGTGATAACGGGATAGCCCATCAGCGTCTGCAGATAGGGCGTCATCAGCGCCAGTGAGGCGAGATAGGTAATGCCGACCACGAAGATGAAGATCATGCTGATCGAGAAGTTTTGATCGAGGAACAGCTTCGGGTTCACGAAGGATTTCTCCGCCGTCAGAGTATGCACGATCAGCAGATAGAAGGCTGAGGCGCAGATCAACGCCTCGAGCATGATCTCACCGGAAGAGAACCAGTCGAGCTGCTCGCCGCGGTCGAGGAAGAGCTGCAGCGCGGCGATGCCGAGGCTCATCATCCCGAAGCCGAACCAGTCCAGTTTGGCGAGCAGATCCCTCTTGGTCTCGGTGACGTAGACGACGATGCCCATGAAGGCCAGCGCGCCGATCGGCACGTTGATATAAAACACCCAGCGCCAGCTGATATTGTCGGTCAGCCAGCCGCCGATGACGGGCCCAAGCACCGGCCCGACCATGACCGAGACGCCGAAAAGGGCCATCGCCGAGCCGCGCTCCTCGACCGTGTAGATGTCGAGGAGGATGCCCTGGGAAAGCGGCACCAGCGATGCCCCAAACAGGCCCTGCAGCAGACGGAAGGCGACGATCTGGTTCAGCGATTGCGCCAGGCCGCAGAGAACGGAGGCCGCCACGAAACCGGCAATGGCGACGAGCAGCACGCGTTTGCGGCCGAACTTGGCGGCGAGAAAGCCCGACGGCGGCGTCATGATTGCCGCCGCGACGATATAGGAAGTCAGCACCCAGTTGATCTGGTCGGCAGAGGCCGACACGCTGCCCTGGATATAGGGCAGCGCCACGTTGGCGATCGTCGTGTCCAGCGCCTGCATGATGACGGCGAGAATGACGCAAGCCGTGATCGCACCGCGATTGGCAATCGGCGTCACCGGAGAAGCGGAAGCGTTACTCATGATCCTTGCCCTGAGGCCGACCCAGAAGCTTGTTGACGAAATCAGGCAGGCCGCGGGCATGGCCGGTCTCGACATCGACCACCGTACTCATGCCGACACGTAGCGGCGGCTTGCCTTCGGTGTCCTCGATGCTGACGCGCATCGGAATGCGCTGCACGACCTTCACCCAGTTGCCCGTGGTGTTTTGCGCCGGCAGCAGCGAGAAGCTGGAGCCGGAGGCCGGGCTGATGCTCTCGACCTTGCCCTTCCATGTCACGCCGGGATAGGTGTCGATATAGATCTCGGCCGTCTGGCCGGGCTTGACATAGGTGAGTTCGGTTTCCTTCGGGCTGGCGGCGATCCACAGATGGTCGGTGGCAACAAGCGAGAAGGCTTGCTGCGAAGCCTGCAGATAGGAGCCGACCTGCAGCGCGTTGACATTGGTGACGATGCCGTCGAACGGCGCCTTAACGACGCTGTGGTCGAGTTCGCGCTGGGCATTGTCGACATTCGACTTGGCCTGCAGGTAGAGCGGGTTTTCCTCGACCGGCTGGTCGGCATTGCCGCCGAGCTGGGCGAGCGTCGTTGCAGCTTCCGCCTTGGCGACGGTCACCTTCTGCTGCGCGGCTTCCAGATTGTGCTTGGCTTCGTCATAGGCCGACTGCGTCGCGCTGCCGTTGTTGACGAGGTTTTGCTGCCGGTCAAACTGATCCTGATAATAAGGCAGATCGGCTTGCGCCTGCGTGATCTCGGCAAGCGACTGCTGATAGCTGGCCTTGAGATTCATGATCTGGTTGCGCTGCGCGCCGAGCTGCGCCTTGGCGCCATCGAGCGCGATCTTGAAAGAATCCGACCGCAGGCTGAAGAGCACCTGCCCCGTCTTGACCGCCTCGTTCTCATGCACGTTGATCTGGTCGACGATGCCCGAGACATCGGTGGTAAGCCCGACCATATCGGCCTGGATATAGGCGTTGTCGGTCGACATCACCTGGCCGCCATTGACGTAATAATAACCGCCGACGACGAGCGCCACCGGCAGCAGGGCAAACAGGATCGGCCGCGTGGGACTGCGCCGGCGGCGGACCTTGTTGCCGCCAGGCGCAGCCACGGCGGCAGCCGGCGCTGAATTGGATGAAGGCGCTTCGGCTACCGTTTCCTGCTGTTTCGCTTCGTTTCCTTCGACAGGAGTCTTGGTCTTGGTCTTGGTCTTGGTATTGGCGTCGGCAACGACGCGGAGGGGGGATTGATCAGCCATCGTTCGTCTCATTTTCGTCAACCGGGCTCCGGCATGCCTGAACCAGGTTCGTCTTCATTACGGATAGGATGTGGAAAAGCAGCTCGCGCTGCTCGGCCGAAACGCCTTGCAACGCTTCTGCGCGGGTGGTGTCGCCGAGCTCGCGCATTTCGGCGAGCAACGGGTGCGCCTCGTCGCGCATATAGAGCAGCCAGATGCGCCGGTCGGTCGGGTGCTGGCGGCGCTCGATCAGCCCGCGCTCGGCGAGCTTGTCGAGAATGCGCACCAGCGTGATCGGCTCGACTTCCAGGATTTCGGCAAGGCCGCCCTGATGGATGCCTTCATTGTTCGAGAGATAGGCAAGCGTCTGCCATTGCGACCGGGTCAGCCCAAGGCACTTCGCGCGCTGCTCGAACCGCTTGCGCAGCAGCCGTGCGACGTCGTGGAGAAGGAAACCGAGGGTCGGAGTGGCGTTCATGAAAACCTGTAACCATTATTTATAAGCATACTTATAATATCAGTAGATATATTGAGCATGCGCGCCGCACAAGGGTATGGACGGCAGATTCAGCAGCGGCGGCTAAAATGCCGCAGATCAGGTCAAACATATCCTACGGTTCCTCCTTTCGCCGCTTGCAGGCGCCGACAGTAGCCGCAGCCGAGTTCCGCCCTAATTCTGCGGCAGGAACAGCCTCCGCCGGAGGTGCGCATTGGGGAGCTCTATGGCGTTCTTCGAAAGCATGCTGACGCTGCTGCTGGTGGCGATCGTCTTTCTGCAATTCTCCAGGAAGTTCCGGATCCCTTATCCGACAATGCTGGCGATCGCCGGCGTCATCGTCGCGGCCGTGCCCTGGGCGCCGGAGGTCGCGATCGATCCCGAGCTGGCGCTGGCGCTGCTGATCGCGCCCGTGCTCTTCGACGCCGCCTATGATCTGCCGCCGAGGACGTTGAGGCGCAACTGGCTGCCGCTATTCTCGCTCGCCGCCATTGCCGTGATCCTGACGGCCGCAGCCGTCGCCACCGTCAGCGTGACGATGGCCGGCCTGCCGCTTGCCGCAGCCGTGGCACTCGGCGCCATCGTCGCGCCGCCGGATGCGGCAGCCGCGACCGCCATGCTCGACCGCTTCACCCTGCCGCGCCAAACCTATGTGATCCTGAAGGGTGAAAGCCTCCTGAACGACGCCGTGGCGCTGCTGATCTTCAGCGCTGCGGTTGCAGCCGCCGCAAGTCCCGCCTTCTTCGCCGGCGCCCTGGCGGAGCTGGCGCTCGCCGTGCCTGGCGGCCTCATCCTCGGCTATCTCATGGGCCGTCTCTACATGGTCGTCGGCCTGAGGCTTGCCGGCACGCTCGGCGGCACCCTGCTCGAATTCGTCGCCACCTTCGGCACCTGGATCATCGCCGAGCGGCTGCACCTTTCGGCAATTCTGGCGATCGTCGTCTATGCGATGGTGATTGCCCGCTACATGCCCGAGCGGCAGACGGCCCGCCACCGCATTCATTCCTATTCGGTCTGGGAAGCCGCAGTCTTTCTGCTCAACGTGCTCGCTTTCCTGCTGATGGGACTACAGGCCCGTCAGATCGTCCTCGACCTCGATCCCGGCCGTCTGAATTTCGCGATCACTTTCGCCGCCATGGTCTTCGTCACCGTCATCGTCGTCCGCCTGGCCTGGGTGCTCTTCTATAACCGCGTCATCAACTTTCTCGCCGCGCGCGGACGCACGACACAAGCCGTTCCGACCTTCGCGACCAGCCTGCTTGCCGGCTGGTGCGGCATGCGCGGCCTCGTCACGCTGGCGACCGCGCTCGC
Organism: Rhizobium sp. SRDI943; assembly: GCF_057653695.1. Taxonomy (NCBI): domain Bacteria; kingdom Pseudomonadati; phylum Pseudomonadota; class Alphaproteobacteria; order Hyphomicrobiales; family Rhizobiaceae; genus Rhizobium; species Rhizobium sp. SRDI943. The sequence continues at coordinate 3,405,986 of NZ_CM172787.1, forward strand.
TTTGCCGATCGACTTCCCCGATCGCGACATCATCCTGCTCTGCGCGCTCGCCGTCGTTCTCGGCACGCTCATTGTCCAGGGCCTGACGCTCGGGCCGCTGATCCGTTTCCTGAAATTCGATCCGGACACCTCCCTGGATCGCGACCTCGCCAGGGCCCGCGTCACGTTGATCGATGCGGCCCTTGCCGAACTCGCCGGCGGCGAGGACAAATCCACTCGCATCCTGCGCGACGTCTACACTTCCGAACGCGAAATCACCGCTGACGGGAAACACCCGCGCGAGGTCAGCAGGCTCGACAAGCAGCGCCGCAACGTCATCGTCGCCAAACGCCGCAGACTGGCTGCGATGCGCCGCGCCGACGAGATCGACGACGATGTCTTTCACATGCTGGAACAGGAGCTCGACTGGGCCGAACTCGCCGCCCTGCCGCCCGGCAGAGACGAGATCGTCGAGAGCTGATGCCTTCTGTGAAGTTTTGATGGATTCCGGAACCGTTACCAATTGGCATTTGCAATTTTTCGCCGCTGCCGTTTATAGTCCAATTCCATAGGGTTACGATTTTTCGGATGTGCATTGCGTGCCGGCCTTCCTTTTCCAAGGGATTGAACGCCGGGGGAATCATGGGGGCAGAGGCCCTCGTTCAAAGCAGCAAGACATGAACAGCATCACTTCATCTTGAGGTTGGCGGCAGTGAATCGGCCGTCGAGATTGGAGGACCGGTATGACTTACGCGCTTCGACAGATGGTGGTGCTTGGCTGTATTGCCGCATTCATGCCTCTCCCCGCACTGGCCCAGAGCGCCCCACCACCCCCGCCCGTCACCGTTGCCAAGCCGGTCGTTCGCGATGTCGTCGACAGCGACGAGTTCATCGGCCGCTTCGAGCCGGTCGACGAGGTCTCGGTTCGCTCGCGCGTCGGTGGTTACCTGCAGGAAATTCATTTCCAGGACGGCGCATTGGTCAAGCAGGGCGACCTGCTCTTCGTCATCGATCAGCGGCCGTTCGTAACCGCGCTCAATCAGGCAAAGGCCACACTCGAATCGGCGCAATCCGCCCTGGTCTTTGCCGACGCGCAATATAAGCGCACGCAATCGCTAACTTCGAGCGGCAGCCAGTCAGCCCAGACGCTGGATGATCGCCGCCGCGAATTCGATTCGGCCGAGGCCAATGTCCGCGGCGCACAGGCCGCAGCCGACCGCGCCTCTCTCGACATGGAATATACCGAGATCAAGGCGCCCCTCAGCGGCCGCATCGACCGCCGGCTGATCTCGGCCGGCAACCTTGTGCAGACCGACCAGACTGTGCTGACGACGATCGTTTCGCTCGATCCGATCGATTTCTATTTCGACGTCGACGAGCGCCGGCTGCTGAATTTCGCCGACACGGCGCGCAAACTGGGCAAGGATCTCCAGCAGGGCGGTGGCGGACTGGATGTGTCCGTCACGATCTCGGATCCCAGTGCCAAACCGTTCAAGGGAAAGCTCGATTTCGCCGAGAACCGGGTCGACAATGAGAGTGGCACCATTCGTCTGCGTGCCCGCTTCCCCAACCCTGATCTCGTCCTTCAGCCCGGCCTGTTCGGTCGCATACAGGTCGAAGCCTCCAACACCTACCAGGCCATTCTCGTCCCCGACGAGGCCATCGGCTCGGACCAGAATGAGCGCGTCGTTTATGTCGTCGCCGAAGACGGCACGGTTTCGACCAAGCCGGTAAGGCCCGGACCGCGCCTCTACGGCTACCGCGTCATACGCGAGGGTCTTGATGGCACCGAGACGATCATCGTCAACGGCCTGATGCGCGCCCGGCCGGGCGCAAAGATCACGCCTCAGATGACCGAACTGCCGCAGGAGCGGCAGGACGCTCCGCCGGAAACTGCCGGCGCGGAGAGCGGACAATGAGATTTGCTCATTTTTTCGTGGACCGGCCGATCTTTGCGGCCGTCATCTCGATCCTTTTTCTCGTCGTCGGCAGCATTGCCTACACGCAATTGCCGGTATCGCAGTATCCGGAGATAGCGCCGCCGACCATCGTCGTGCGCACCTCCTATCCGGGTGCCGACCCGCAGACGATCGCCGATACCGTTTCGACGCCGCTCGAACAACAGATCAACGGCGTCGAGGACATGCTTTATATGTCTTCTTACTCCAGCGCCGACGGCGCCATGTCGCTGACGATCACCTTCAAGCTCGGCACCGATCTCGACAAGGTCCAGGTGCTCGTCCAGAACCGCGTTTCCATCGCCCTTCCCCGTCTTCCCGAGGAAGTCCAGCGGCTTGGCGTGACCACCGACAAAAGCTCGCCGGATCTGATGATGGTGGTGCACCTGCTTTCGCCATCGCACCGCTATGACCAGCTTTACGTCTCGAATTACGCCCGCAACCGCATCCGCGACGTTCTCGTGCGCCTTGACGGCGTCGGCGACGTGCAGATTTTTGGCGAACGCCAGTATTCGATGCGAATCTGGCTGGATCCGGAAAAGCTCTCCGCTTACGGGATGACATCCGATGACGTCGTCTCCGCGTTGAGAGATCAGAACGTCCAGGTGTCGGGCGGCAAGATCGGGGCCCCGCCCGTCACCGGCAAGAATGCATTCGAATATACGGTGCGAACGGACGGCCGTTTCTCCGACGTGCGCGAGTTCCGATATGTCATTGTGAAATCGACGACATCGGGCCGGCTCGTGCAGCTGCAGGATGTCGCCCGGATAGAACTCGGCGCACAGGATTACGTCACCAACAGTTATCTCAACAACGATCCCGCCGTTGCTCTCGGCATCTTCGCCCGGCCGGGAACCAACGCCCTGGACACGGCCCATCAAGTCCAGACGCTCATGAAGGACATATCCCAGAATTTCCCGCCGGGTCTGGAATATCGTATCGTCTACGACACGACCGAATTCATCTCGGATTCGATCACCGAGGTCTATAGAACCATTGCAGAAGCGGCCCTCCTGGTGGCGATCGTCGTTCTTGTCTTCCTGCAATCCTGGCGAACCGCGATCATTCCGATCATTGCCATCCCGGTATCGCTGATCGGCACCTTCGCCGTTCTGCTCGCCTTCGGCTTCTCGCTCAACATGCTCACTTTGTTCGGTCTCGTGCTGGCGATCGGTATCGTCGTCGACGACGCGATCGTAGTGGTGGAAAACGTCGAGCGCAATCTGGCACGCGGCATGACGCCGAAGCAGGCGTCCCATGTCACGATGGATGAAGTCGGAACCGCCGTCGTCGCCATCTCGCTGGTGCTGATAGCCGTGTTCGTCCCGACGGCCTTCATTCCTGGCATCTCTGGCCAGTTCTACAGGCAGTTCGCGGTGACGATCTCCGTCACCACTGCAATTTCCGCATTGAATTCGCTCACACTGTCGCCCGCGCTCGCAGGCATATTGCTGAAAACCCATGACCATGAAACCAAGCGCATGAATGTCGCATCCCGTCTGGGAAGAGGGCTTGCAGACGGCTTCAATCATGGATTCGATCGGCTGAGTTCCGGCTATTCATGGACCGTTCGGCATCTGGTCAGCAGCTGGGTTGGTTTAACAGCCGCGATGGTCACCTTCGTCTGCCTGCTCGGAGCGACCTGGTACATGGGCACGAAAGTTCCCGCGGGCTTTATCCCGACTATGGACCAAGGTTACGCGATCATCGTCATACAGCTACCTGATGGAGCCTCGCTCGCGCGTACGGATGCCGTCGTCAAACAGGTGGGCGATATCGCCCGCACCGTGCCCGGCGTCGGCAATGCCGTGCAATTTGCCGGCTTCAGCGGGGCGACGTTCACCAATGCCTCAAATGCCGGCGTCGTCTTTGTCCCGTTCAAATCCTTTGCCGAACGTGAAGAAGGCGGCGAGAACGCCAACAAGATCATCGGCGAGCTTTACGGAAAGCTGCAAAGCATCCAGGAAGCCTTCATCATCGCCATCCCGCCGCCATCCGTGCGTGGCGTCGGCAATTCCGGCGGCTTCAAGATGCAGATTTCCGATCTCGAAAACGCCGACATGACGCGCGTGCTCGGCCTCGCCCGGCAGATGATGGGTGCGGCGGCAACGACCGAGGGGCTGACCGGTGTCTTTACGACATTCTCCGATGCAAGCCCGCAATACTTCCTGGCGATCGACCGCGACAAGGCGCGGTTCCTGAATGTGCCGATTCCCAATATCTTCAACGCCCTTTCCATCAATCTCGGCGTCGCCTACGTCAACGATTTCAATGCGTTCGGCCGCGTCTACCAGGTTCGCGCCCAGGCCGACCGGCAATACCGCATGGACCGGGAAGACATCCTTGCCCTGAAGGTCCGGTCGGCGACCGGGGCGCTGGTTCCGCTTGGAACCTTGATGGACATCCAGGATGCCAGCGGCCCGGCGCTTGTCCAGCGCTACAACATGTACGTCTCGGTGCCGCTTCAGGGCAATCCGTCGCCGGGTACCTCGACGGGCGATGCCATCGCCAAGATGGAGGCCTTAGCAGCGAAGATCCTGCCGCAGGGCACCACCTTCGAATGGACAGAACTCGCCTACCAGGAGACCCACACCGGCAACACCGCTATCTACATCTTCGCCCTGTCTGTCGTCTTCGTCTTCCTAGCGCTGGCGGCGCAATATGAAAGCTGGGTTCTGCCGCTCGCGATCATTCTCATCGTTCCGCTTGCGGTGCTTGCGGCGCTGATCGGGGTCTCGCTGAGGGGGATGGACAACAATGTCCTGACGCAGATCGGCCTGATCGTCCTGATCGGCCTTGCGGCCAAGAACGCCATTCTGATTGTCGAGTTCGCCAGGCAGGCGGAAGACGAGGGCAAATCGCCGGTAGAGGCGGCCATCGAGGCCAGCCATCTTCGCCTGCGCCCGATCCTGATGACGGCATTCGCCTTCATCTTCGGTGTTCTGCCGCTCGCCATCGCCACCGGCCCCGGCGCCGAAATGCGCCAGTCGCTCGGCACCGCCGTCTTCTCGGGCATGCTCGGCGTGACGATCTTTGGCCTGTTTCTGACGCCGGTCTTTTACGTCGTGCTGCGCGGTTGGCGCCGCAAGCGGCCGGCTACTGTAGAGCCAGCGAAGACGGAGCCGGTTGAGCAAGGGGTCGTCTGACACGACCCCACCGGCCGGGGAAACGGAAGTCAGGTCGAAAACAGATGCACTTGGCCTTGCCACAGGCGGGCGACGGTGAGTTTGCCGCTGCGATAGGCGCGCGTATCGAGATTGAGCCGCCTCGGCCGTATGTCGGGTTCATCGTTCGGCGTATGACCGTGAACGAAGAGCTTCGGCAACGGCACCCGGCTTTCGAGAAACCGCTGGCGGATGATGACCAGATCCTCGTCCGTCTGCTCACTGAGCCGCAGCTTCGGATTGATGCCGGCATGCACGAAAATCACGCTCGGGGTCTCCAGCAGGACAGGCATCGCCCGCATGAAATCGATATGCGTACGCGGCAGCGATTGGCGGATGAAGGCATCAAGCTTCGCGCCGGAGGGAAAGACCAGCGGTAGATGCTCCGGATCGAGGCCATAGGATTTGAGCGACTCCGCCGACCCCATCTGCATCCAATCGTCATAAGAGATCCAGCCATCGATATAGTCGAGCATGGCGACTTCGTGATTGCCGGCAAGGCAGATGCGGTCGAATCCATCTGGCGGAGGCTCCATCAGATGGGTGATGACCTGTGCCGATTCAGGGCCGCGGTCGATATAGTCGCCGAGCGTGACGATCAGCTTTCGCCCGGGCAGCCGCGCGCCATCCCGCAGGATCGCCGCTTCGGCTTTCACAAGCAGATCGTACCGACCGTGAATATCGCCGATCGCATAGGTTGGGATAGCGGCAATATCCAGCGTCAGGCGCGGTCTCGGCTGGCGCGCCATTTTCGAAACCTCGCTGCTGCGAGCACGAGAGTCGCTCATCATATTTCTCGATCAAGGAAGCCCCACGTCACCGTAAGTAGAGTAAAGGACAAGGCAATCAAGCTGGTAAGAAAATCCAAACCATTCTGGTTTTGTAGAAAAACCGGCCTTATCATTTGAGGGGCAATCCCTCACTCCTGTATCTGTCGAAAAAGAGTGGCCAATGGGAACGGTATCGCAGTTTCATCAGAGCCTGAGGCCTCCCGCGCATCGCATCGAAAGCGAAGAGGAGGCGATATCCACGGCCCGCGACCTCGCCGCTGCATTCCGGCATCAGGCGAGCGAGCGTGATATCAACCGCATCCTGCCCTTTGCCGAGCTGGACGCGCTGTCGGTATCGGGGCTGACGGCAATCGCTGTTCCGCCAGACCATGAAGGGCTCGACGTGTCGAACGCCCTGCTCGCCGAAATCGTTGCGATCATCGCCGAGGGCGATGCATCGATCGGCGAGGCGCTGGAAAGTCATTTTTCTGCGCTGGAAACGCTCCGCACTCAGGCTGCTGAGGATTTGAAGGCATCGCTGTTTGCCCGCGCGCTGCTCGGTGACCGCTTCGCGGGCGCCGCCTTCATCGACGGGGCCGAACTGACCGCCGAAGGTCCGGGCTACCGACTGAGCGGGCGCACGCGGCAGGGACCTGGTATTCTCTTCGCTGACTGGATCGCCGCTGCCGCCACCGCTCCGCCCAGCCGCCCGGTGACGCTCTACCTCGCAGGCGCTGAGGAAGGCGTGCAGGTGGTCGACGATTGGGACGGCTTCGGCCAGCGCACCAATGGCTCGGCGACGGCGATCGTCGGCACGCTTCATGTCAATGCCGATGCGATTGCCCCTGCCCCCTCGTCCGGACATTCGATCGCCATCTCGCTCGGCCTGCTGCTCAAGGCCGGCGTCAGCCTGGGCATCGCGCGGGCCGCATGGAGCGACCTGATGATCGCAATTGGCGATCGCAGCACCAGCGTCCTCCCCGGGATCGGCGAACGCGCCATCCGTATCGAAATGGCGGCGGCAGCCTTGGAACGTGCTGGCCGCAAACTCGACATTGCCCAGGTCAATCCTGTGGAGGCCGCGATGGTGGACGCGCATTTTTCCGCCTCCGCGGCCGCGATCCTTGCCGGGGAAACGGCACTCGACACCGCAAACGCGCTATTCGAACTTGCAGGGGAAACATCGGCCGGCATCGGCCTCAATCTCGACCGCCATTGGCGCAACGCCCGCATTCACGCGCTATCGCTGCCGCGGGAAAAGCTGGTGCATACCGCAGGCGAATATATGTCGAAGGTCGGCGGCGCCTAATCAGCTGGCGGCGGAGATCGGGAATTCTTCCCTCACGCCGTCGATGCTGCCGCCATCGGCGACGAACTGCTCGAGGGTCATATTGTCGAGAATGGCGGCGATCGCGTCCCGAACATCGGTCATCGAGCGCCGCACCTGACAGGTTTCCGGATCGGCACAGTCGTCGCAGGCCTCGTAAGCCGTACGGCTGGCGCAGCGGATCGGCGCTAAGGGTCCGTCGAGCGTGCGGATGACATGGCCGATGCGAATTTCGGTTGCCGGCCGCGACAGAGAATAACCGCCGCCCGGTCCCTTCTTCGAACGCAGGATGCCGACATTGCGCAGTTCCAGCAGGATCGTATCGAGAAACTTCTTCGGGATATTGTTGCGGGCCGCGATGTCATTGATGAAGGCAGTCTCGCCCGGCGCCAGTCGCGCCAGGTCGACCAGCGCCTTCAGCCCGTATTTTCCCTTTTTCGTCAGCATCGTCGTCGCCCTGTAGAAATTGCAGTATTTATCCTGCCAATAGCAGGCAAATAGCGTCAAAAGCGTGAACATACAACAAAATAGCTATTATTTATAGCTTGTATCGGCAACGTCCACAGAAACGCCCGGCAGCCTTGAGAAAGACCGGCCGCCGCGCGCCCTGCCGGGAGTCTCGGTCAGATCGTCTTCAGCATGCCGCCATCGACGAAATAGGTCGAGCCGATGCAATAGCTCGCGCGCTCCGAACTCAGGAAGACGAAGACGTTTGCCAGCTCTTCCGGTGTGCCGAAGCGTTTGGAGGCGGCGTGCTCGTTGGCGACGCTCTGCAGGTAGCCTTCCCAGTTGCCGCCGGTCTCGGCCGTCAATTGTTTGGCGGTCTTGATCCAGTCGGGCGTCAGGATCAAGCCGGCGTTGACGCAGTTGACGCGGATATTGTCCTTGATGAGCTCGGTCGAGAGCGTCTTCGAAAACATCATCAGCGCCGACTTGCTGACATTGTAGATCGGCTCGTACCAGAGCGGCTGAACGGCGCAGATCGAGGCATTGTGCAGGATCACACCGCCGCCGCGTTGCTTCATCTGCGGCGCGATGCCGCGCGCCAGCCGCACGGCGGCCATCACATGCAAGTCCCAATAGTCCTGCCACTTCTCGTCGGGCGCCTCCATCACCGTCTCGTTCGAGCCGGTGCCGGCATTGTTGATGAGGATATCGGCGCCGCCTTTTTCGGCCGCCGCCGTAATGATCGCCTCGGTTCCCGCAACCGTCGCCACATCGGCCGCGACAGCGGTGGCGCTGACGCCGTACGTCTCGGCGATACGGGCGGCTTCCGCCTCGAGCCGCTCACCGCCGCGCGCTGCCAGCACGAGGTCGGCGCCCTCAGCCGCCAGCCCCTCGGCGATTGCCAGCCCGATGCCGACCGACGCACCTGTTATGACGGCAATCTTTCCCTTCAATCCGAGATCCATGTCTTCCTCCGCAAACGGCCGGAGATTCCGGCCTGATTGCCGAGTGTTCCGCCAATGAACCCGGGCGTCAAGCGCCTGAACTCCTCTTGCGGCAGGCTCCAATCTGTCGCATGCCTGCATCAACAGGATGGGAGGAGTTTTCATGCGACGTTATTCAGCCTGCATAGAGTGGCTGTTTGCCCAAGAGGGCGACAGCTTTCCCGATCGCATCCGCCGCGCCCATGCGGCCGGCCTGACGGCGATCGAATTCTGGCGCTGGAGCGACAAGGATCTCGATGCGATCGAGGCGGCGCTGAAGGAAACCGGCCTTGCCGTCTCCAGCCTCGTCGCCGAACCGATGATCGCGCTGACCGACGCCGCCAATCGGCAGGCCTGGCTGAAAGGCCTTGCCGAATCCGTCAGTGTCGCGAAGCGTCTCGGCGCGCCAGTGCTGATTGCCCAGGCGGGCGACGATCTCCCAGGCTTGACCCGCGAAGAACAGCGCAGGGCACTCACCGAAACGCTGAGAGCCGGCGCCGATATCCTCAAAGGCAGCGGTGTCCGCCTCGGCGTCGAGCCGCTCAACATCCGCATCGACCATGTCGGCTATTTCCTCGATTCGACCCGCGAAGGTCTCGACATCATCGATGACGTCGCTCGCCCCGAGATCGGTATCGTCTACGACATCTACCATTCCGCCGTGATGGACGAGCGCACCGAGGAGGTACTGAACGGCCGTCTCGACCGTATCATCCACGTCCATGTCGCCGATCACCCCGGCCGCAACGAACCGGGCTCCGGCGATATCGACCTTGCCCGACGCCTCGGCTGGATCCTTGCCAACGGTTACGACGGCGCCGTCGGTCTGGAATACCGGCCGACCAAGTCCGGCGCGGACGCAGTCAAGGCTGCGATTGCTTCGCTCGGCGGTTAAACCTCGGCGGCATCGACGCTCGCCGCCGCCTTGCAGGGTCCGGCCGAGCGGCGCTCGATAATGCGGGAGGCAATCATGATGCGCCGCGCCGGGCGGGATTCTCGATGCGCTCGAGCAAGAGCCGCAGCCCGACCGCCCCGCATTCCTGCCCCTCCATCCTCACCGTCGTCAGCGCCGGCGAGATCTGCGTTGCGGGCGAGTAGTCGCCGAACCCGACGACCGAAATATCGTCGGGAATGCGGTATCCCTGACCGAGCAACTCGGAAACCACGGTCAGTGCCAGCCCGTCATGGGCGCAGAAAAAAGCCGTCGGCTGGATGCCTTTTTCCACGAGCGCTCGGAAGGCCGCTCTGAAGCCATTCTCTTCGTCGAACTGCATAACATGAAGCGCAACGTCAGGATAACGTTCGGCGACTTCGCGGGCGCCGTAGTGCCGCTCTTGGCGTCCCCGCAGGCCCGGCATGCCATAGACGTAAACAATGGACCGATGGCCGAGCCCGACCAGATATTCCACCACCGCCTGCCCCGCCTCATGGTCGGTGCCGCCGACATGGTCGATCTGTTCGAGTGCATCCACCCAGCCGAAACGCACGATCGGAACGCCGGTGGCACTCGCCGCCGCCACTGCCTCACGGGCATGCGGACCGACGAGCATCAGCCCGTCGCAAGCGCGCGCCAGCTCCTCCAACTGGCTGGAATCATGGGTCCAGCGTACGCGCAGCGTCATGCCAAGCCGATGAGCCTCGCGCTGCACGCCGTTCTGCACCTGCATGTAGAGCTCACTGTTAACGGCATCGAGATCGTGAAAGACAACCGCGACCTCGCCTCCAGCACCCTGCCCGGACGGCCTGGTATAGCCGAGGCGTTGCGCTGTCTCGCGGATCAGCGCGCGCGTTTCCTCGCTGACGCCGCTCTTGCCGGCAAGCGAGCGCGACACCGCATATTTCGACAGGCCGACCTCCCTTGCGATGGTCTGCAATGTAACCCGGCCTCTGCTTCCCACCTGGCACCCCTACATTCGGTTGATGGGACGCTGGCTATATCAACCGCATCCCAAAAGCAAATTTTCGCACTAACGAAAACATAACGCTTTACCTAACAATATCCAAATGTAATCTTTCTCTCATCCCAAGCCCAATAGCAAAATAATGAATAAGGGCACGGTTTTTGGAGGAGATCCCCTATGATCAAGCTGAAACGACGTGCGTTTCTGGCCGGGACGTCGGCCGCCCTGATATTGCCGGCCCTGCCGGTTTTCGCCGCTGACTTCAAGGAAGCGGATATTCTGAAAACGAAGGTGTCGAGCGGCGCCCTGCCGGGTCTGAAGGACCGGCTTCCTGAAAATCCGCTCGTCGTCAAACCAGTCGAAAGCGTCGGCAAATACGGCGGCGACTGGAACATGGCGCTGGTCGGCGGCGGGTCGCTGTCGATGCTGTTCCGCTACCAGGCCTACGAGCCGCTGCTGCGCTATACGCCCGACTGGTCTGGCGTGACGTTGAACGTCGCCGAGTCCTTCGAGGGCGATGCCGACTCCAAGGTCTATACGATCCGCCTGCGCAAGGGCATGAAATGGTCGGACGGCCATCCCTACACCACCGCCGACATCAAGTTCTGGTACGACACCGTTTTCACCGACAAGCGCGTCGCCTTCGTCGGTCAGGATCATTGGAAGTCTGGCGGCAAGCCGGCCAAGCTGGAGATCGTCGACGAACAGACCTTCAAGGTCATCTTCGACAAGCCGAACGGCCTGTTCCCGCTGCAGGTCGCCTGGGCAAACAACGACCAGACGACGCGCACGCCGAAGCATTATCTGGAGCAGTTCCACATCGACCACAATCCGAAGGCCGATGAACTCGCCAAGCAACGCGGCTTTGAAAGCTGGATCGCCTCCTTCCAGGCAGCCGCCGGTTTCCAGGACGACAACGCCTTCTTCCTCAACTCCTCGAAGAAGCCCTGCGTGCATGCCTGGATGTTCACGATAGCGCCCGGCGAAAACACCGAACGCGCCGTTGCCGAGCGCAATCCCTACTATTGGAAAGTCGACACCGAGGGCAACCAGCTGCCCTATATGGACCGTATCGTCTACCAGATGGTCGCCGACCCGCAGGTTCTGCTGCTGAAGGCCATGCAGGGCGAAGTCGACCTGATGGACCAGTATATCGCCACGCCGAACAACAAGTCGGTTCTCTACGATGCGCGTGAGCAGGGCGGCTATGATTTCTACACACTGACCTCGACTGAAGCCAATGTGATGAATTTCATCTTCAACCTGAACCACAATGACGAGACCAAGCGGAAGCTCTTCCGGAACAAGGATTTCCGTGCGGCACTCTCGACAGCACTCGACCGGCAGTCGCTGATCGATGCGGTGCTCGTCGGCCAGGGCGCGCCCGCCCAGCCGTCGATCAAGAAGGAGGACCCGCTCTACAACGAGCAGCTCGCCACGCAGTTCACGGCCTATGACGTCGACAAGGCGAATGCCATGCTCGACCAGATCGTGCCGAAGCGCGACGACCAGAACTTCCGCCTCGACGAAAAGGGCCGCCGCCTGACGATCATCTTCGAGATCGACCAGGCGCGCGCCGTCTTCCTCGATCTCTTCCAGCTGGTGATCCCGATGTTCCAGGCGGTCGGCATCGATGCACAGATGCGCTCGATGGACCGTTCGCTCTGGGAAACCCGCGTCCGTCAGGGCCGTGATTTCGATGCGACTGCCCACCAGTTCGGCGCAAACGGCGGCGTCGCCGCCATGCTCGACCCGCGCTATTACGTGCCGACCGATGCCAACGCCATGTATGCCCCCGCTTGGCAGCTCTGGTATCGCGACCGCGCCAATGCCAATGCTGAGGAACCGCCGGAAAGCACGAAGAACCAGCTTGCGCTCTACGACAAGCTGAAGGCGACCTCCGACGCATCAGGCCAGCGCGAGGTCATGAAGCAGATCCTGCAAGGCGCCGCCGACAATTTCTATGTCTTCGGCATCTCGCTGCCGCCGGACGGATACGGCGTCGTCAAGAACAACATGAAAAACGTCACGAAGATCATGCCGAACTCTTTCGGCTGGCCGACGCCCGCTCCGACCATGCCGGAGCAGTTCTACAAGGCCTGATGGCCTTCAACTTCATGAGCCATACCAGGCGCCCGACGAGCCGGTCGGCGCCGGGGGCCTTCTTTTGCCAATGATTGGATGAAGACGATGCTCGACGCCAGAAAACAGAACACCCACACGCTGAGGACGCCGGACTGGTTCAAGACCGCGACCCGCTGGACCCAGCTGACCTTCGTGGAAGACGACCCGGAGAAATACGACCCGGCATTCTGGATCGATGTCTTCAAACGCACGAAATCGAAGGCGGTCTGCCTCAGCGCAGGCGGCTATATCGCCTATTATCCGAGCGAAGTGCCCTACCACTATGTGAGCAAATATCTCGGCGACAAGGATATCTTCGGCGCGCTCGTCGACGCCGCCCGCAAGCTCGACATGCATGTCATGGCCCGCGTCGACCCGCATGCGATCCATGATGATGCCGCCAAAGCCCATCCGGAATGGGTGATGATCAATGCCGACGGCACGCCACGCCGCCACTGGGCCTATCCCGATGTCTGGGTGACCAATGCCTATGGCGACTACAACAGCGTCTTCATGCCTGAGGTGGTCAAGGAGATCGTCCGCAAATACGATATCGATGCGGTCTTCGCCAATCGCTGGCAGGGCCACGGCGTCGATTATAGCGAAGACAGCGCCCGCCGCTTCAAGGATATGTCCGGCCACGCCCTGCCTGTAAAACCCGATGCCGAGGATCCGGCCTGGCAGGCTTGGGTGCAATGGCGCCGCCGCGTGCTCACCGACATGATCGCGCAATGGGACGATGCCGTCAAAGCGATCCGCCCGCATGCGAGCTTCATTCCGAACATGGGCGGCGCGTCGCTGATGGAATTCGACCTCTCGGTCATCGCCAGGCACTGCCCCTTCCTCGTCGTCGACCATCAGGGCCGCAAGGGCCTGGAGCTCGGCTGGTCGGCTGGCCGTAACGGCAAGCGCATCCGCGCCACCTTCCCCGACCGCCCGGTTGTGCTGATCACCTCGATCGGCCCGGAGGAGGAATATCGCTGGAAGGATGCCGTCACCTCGGGTGAGGAGATGCAGCTTTGGATCAACGACGGCACTGCCCACGGCCTCTACGCCTGGTTCACCAAATTCAACGGTGTCGTGCCCGACAAACGCTGGGTCGAGCCGGTGGCCGACGCATTCGGCCTGCAGGCAGCCGTCGAGCCCGTGCTGGAAAGCATGAAGCCGACCGCCGAAATCGCTGTCGTCGATCCCTCGACGACGCTGCGCCATTGGGCGCCGGAAGAGCGGCATTCCGCCGAGAAGCACGATCTCGGTCTCTATCACGCCCTCGTCGAAGCCCGACTGCCCTTCGAGCTGCTCTCGGACCAGGTGCTGACCGAGGAAACCCTCGACCGCTTCAAGCTGATCATTCTCGCCAACGCCTCCTGCCTTTCGGATGCGCAGAACGCGGCGATCCGCGCATATGTCGATCGCGGCGGCAGCGTGATTGCCTCTTACGAGACGTCGCTGCGTGACGAATTTGGCAAGAAGCGTGACGAATTCGGTCTGGCCGACGTGCTCGGCGCCAGATACGTTTCCGGCCCGCGCGGCATCGTCAAAAACACCTATGTCGCCCTTTCCGGCAATCACCCGATCAATCGGGGTTTCGACGGCGCCGAACGCATCATGGGCGGCACCCGCCTGATCCACGCCGAACCGTCGGCCGATGCGAAGACGCCCTTCCTCTATATCCCCGATTTTCCCGACCTGCCGATGGAAGAGGTCTATCCGCGCGAGGCCCCGAAAGGCGCTGCCGTCATCGCTCGTGAGACCGGCAAGGGTGGCCGCACGGTCTATATTCCCTGGAATATCGGCGAGATCTTCTGGGAGGTCTTTGCCGTCGATCATGCGCGGCTCATCGCCAACACCGTCCATTGGGCGCTCGGCAAGACGCCGCGCGTCACCGTCAAAGGCAAGGGCGTCGTCGATCTGGCGCTGCGCGAAAACGGTGAGGGTCTGGCGCTCAGCCTCTTCAATCTCACCAATCCGATGATGATGAAAGGCCCGATCCGCGACAATTACCCTCTGGCAGCGCAGACCGTTTCGGTGGAGATTCCGGAGGGCCGATCGGTGGCGAAGGCGTGGCTCGTTGTTGCCGACCGCGCCGCAAGCTTCAGCCTCGGGAATGGCCGCGCGCAGGTGGAGGTGCCAGGTATCGATCGGCTTGAGGTCCTGCATCTCACCTGGAAATGAGATGACATGCGACGGAGGAGCGCTTTCGGCCTGGAGGGCCGAAGGCGGGTGAAGATCCGGGGGAAGCGCGTCACAGCGTTCCCGACGGGAGGAGAAACGTTTCGATGCTTGGCTATATCTTCAAGCGCGTGCTCTACATGATCCCGACCTTGTTTGGCATGTCGCTGATCTCGTTCCTGATCATCCAGCTGCCGCCGGGTGACTATCTGACCTCGATGATCGCCACCATGAGCGACAGCGGCCAGACCGTCGATCCCGCGCAGATCGAGCGGCTGAAGGAAATCTACGGCTTCGACGACCCCTTCTATGTCCAATATCTGAAATGGATCTGGGGCATCGTCAGCCGCGGCGACTTCGGCTACTCCTTCGAGTGGGGCCAGCCCGTCTCCGGGCTGATCTGGGCGCGCATGGGCTCGACGCTGGTGATCTCGCTCTTGAGCCTGCTCTTCGTCTGGATCGTGGCTTTGCCGATCGGCATCTATTCGGCCGTCCGCCGCCACTCCATCGGCGATCACGTTTTCACCTTTCTCGGCTTCATCGGCCTTGCCGTGCCGAACTTCATCCTGGCGCTGACGCTGATGTACGTCGCCTATAAATATCTCGGCCAGAGCGTCGGCGGGCTGATCTCGCCTGAGTATGCCGAGGCGCCCTGGAGCCTCGCCAAGGTCGGCGATTTCCTCGCCCATCTCTGGATCCCGATCATCATCATCGGCGCATCCGGAACGGCAGCGATGATCCGCATCCTGCGCGCCAACCTGACCGACGAGCTGCACAAGCCCTATGTCGTCACCGCCCGCGCCAAGGGACTGCCGGAATACAAGGTGATTCTCAAATATCCGGTCAGAATCGCGCTCAATCCCTTCGTCTCGGCGATCGGCTGGGTGCTGCCGCATCTCGTCTCCGGCGTGACGATCACCGCCATCGTGCTGAACCTTCCGACCGCAGGTCCCCTGCTTTTCCGCGCGCTGATCTCGCAGGACATGTATCTCGCCGGCAGTTTCATCCTGCTTTTGAGCGCGCTGACCCTTGTCGGCATGCTGCTGTCGGATCTGCTGCTGGCGCTGCTCGATCCGCGCATCCGGTTCAATTGAGGGGAATGCGATGAGCACGCACGAAACCTTCGGAAACCACGCTGGTCCGCTTCACACTGTTGCCGATGGCCCCTCGATCAGCCCGCTGAAACAGGGCAAGACCGTCTCGACCGCCGCGATCGGCCCCTGGCGGCTGGTCGCCGGCAAACTGGTCCGCCAGAAGGTGGCGATGGTGGCCGGGGCCATCATCCTCTTCCTCTATCTGGTCGGTCTCTTCGCCGAATTCCTTGCACCGGCTTTGCCGATGACCTCGCGGCCGCAATATACCTATGCTCCGCCGCAGGGCTTCAGCTTCTTCGTCGAAAAACCGGACGGCAGCTCGGAGTTCAATTTCCATGTGAAGGGCTACAAGGTCGAGATCGACAAGGTGGCGCTGCGCCGCACCTTCGTCGTCGACGACACCAAGGTCGTCCCGATCGGCTTCTTCGTCAAAGGCGCGGCCTACGATCTCTGGGGCCTGATCCCGATGAACCGCCACCTGATCGGCCCCCTCAACCAGAACGACCCGATGTATCTGCTCGGTGCCGACCGGCTCGGCCGCGACGTCTTCTCGCGGCTCGTCTACGGCACCCGCGTATCCATGTCGATCGGCCTCGTCGGCGTCGGCATGTCGCTGATCCTCGGCGTCGTGCTCGGATCCATCTCCGGCTTCTACGGCCGCTGGGTCGATACGCTGATCCAGCGCGTCATCGAGGTCGTCAGCGCCATGCCGACCATCCCGCTATGGCTCGGCCTGGCGGCGGCGATCCCGCTGACATGGTCGCCGGTCAATGTCTATTTCGTCATAACGATTATCGTCTCGCTGCTCGGCTGGACCAGCCTGGCGCGAGAGGTGCGCGGCCGGTTCCTGGCGCTGCGCAGCGAGGATTTCGTCGTCGCCGCCCGGCTCGACGGATCGAGCGAAGCACGGCTGATCTTCCGCCACATCCTGCCGTCGCTGACGAGCCACATCCTTGCGGTCGTGACACTGGCCGTGCCGACCATGATCGTCGCCGAAACCTCGCTGTCCTTCCTCGGCATCGGTCTCAAACCACCGGTCGTCAGCTGGGGCGTGCTGCTGCAGGACGCCCAGAACATCCGCACCGTCGCGACCGCGCCGTGGCTGTTGATCTGGCCGTCACTCGCGGTCGTCGTCGCCGTCCTGTCCTTCAATTTCTTCGGCGACGGCCTCCGCGATGCCGCCGACCCCTACGACAATTGAGGAGGAAACCATGACCGATCTTTCAGACGACGTCGTTCTCTCCGTCGAAAACCTTTCGATCGATTTCAGGCTGCGCACCCACATCCTGCACGCCGTCGAAAATGTCAGCTTCGAGCTGAAACGCGGTCAGACGCTCTGCCTCGTCGGCGAAAGCGGCTCCGGCAAGAGCGTCACCGCCCGCTCGCTGCTGCAGATCGTCGACAGCCCCGGCAGCATCGTTTCCGGCCGCATCCTGCTCAACAACGGCGACGGGGTCACCGGGAGTAACGGCATCACCGATATCGCCGCCCTGAAACCGTCCGACCGGGCGATGCGCGCCATACGCGGCCGTCGTATCGGCCTGATCTTCCAGGAGCCGATGAGCTCGCTGTCACCGGTCCATACCATTGGCTCGCAGATCATCGAGGCGGTGCGCCTGCACAGCAATCTCGATCAGCGTGCCGCCCGGGAAAGGACCATCGAACTGCTGCGCCAGGTCGAAATTCCGAACCCGGACAAGATGGCCGACCGCTACACCTTCGAGTTCTCCGGCGGCATGCGCCAGCGCGCCATGATCGCCATGGCACTTGCCGGCAATCCCGACATTCTCATCGCCGACGAACCGACGACGGCGCTCGACGTCACCACCCAGGCCGAAATCCTTGACCTTATCAAGCGGTTGCAGGTCGAACGCGGCATGGCCATGCTGCTCATCACCCATGACATGGGGATCGTCGCAGAAGTGGCCGATGATGTTGCCGTCATGCGCTTCGGCCGCATCGTCGAACGCGGCCCGGTGGATGCGATCTACCATGCCGCCGAGCATCCCTATACCCGCCAACTGCTGGCCTCGACGGTCAAGCTCACCCATCATGTCGAAGGGCGGCTGCCGGCCGTGGCGCTGTCGCCGGATGCGCCGCAGCCGATCCTGTCCGTCCGCAACCTTGGCAAGATCTACGGTTGGCACGGCAAGGCCAATACGCTGCGCGCCGTCGACGACGCCAGCTTCGATCTCTATCCCGGCGAAAACCTCGGCATTGTCGGTGAAAGCGGTTCCGGCAAGACGACGCTCGGCCGGCTCATCCTGCGCACCGTCGAGCCGACATCGGGCAGCATCAGCTATCGCGGCAAGGACGGTAGCGAGATCGACGTCACGAAACTCACCAAGCGCGAACTCCGCACCTTCCACCGCGAAGTCCGTCTGGTCTTCCAGGACCCCTTCGCCTCGCTCAATCCGCGCATGACCGTCAAGGAGGTGATCGGCGATCCGCTTGTTGTCAACGGGCTGGCCAAGGGCAAGGCGCTGGAGGAACGCGTCGCCGAGCTGATGCGTCTGGTCGGCCTCGATCCGATGGGCATGGAGCGTTATCCGCATGCCTTCTCCGGCGGCCAGCGCCAGCGCATCGGCATCGCCCGCGCCCTTGCGCTCGATCCGCGCATCATCATCGCCGACGAGGCAACGTCGGCACTCGACGTCTCGATCCGCAGCCAGATCCTCGACCTGCTGCTCGATATTCGCCAACGGCTGAACCTGAGCTTCATCTTCATTTCGCACGACATTTCGGTTGTGCGTTATTTCTGCGATCGCGTCGCCGTCATGCATCGCGGCAAAATCGTCGAACTCGGCGAGGCCGAGCAGATCTGCACCGCTCCCGAGGAGGCCTATACGAAGAGCCTCATTTCCGCCGTTCCCAATCCCGACCCTCGCGACAAGCGCATGCTGCACCGGCATCGTTTCGTCGCGCCTGCCAATATTTAAGGACGATCCCGTGCCGAAATTTTCCGCCAACCTTTCCTTCCTCTACCAGGACCTGCCCTTTCTCGACCGCTTCACGGCAGCCGCAGAGGACGGCTTCGGCGCCCTCGAATATCTCGGCCCCTATGCCGAACCCAAGGAGAAGGTCGCCGAGGCGCTGGAGGCGAGCGGCCTGAAACAGGCGCTCTTCAACGTGCCATCAGGCGACTGGGCCGGCGGCGAGCGTGGCATCGCCTGCCTGCCGGACCGCGTAGAGGAGTTCCGCAACGGGATCGCGCAGGCGCTTGATTATGCCGCAGCGCTCGATTGCAGGCAGGTGAATGTCATCTCCGGGCTGGTGCCGAAGGGTGCAGACCTTCAAACGCTGGAAACGGTGCTGGTCGACAATCTGAAATATGCAGCAAAGCGTTGTGCCGACGTCGGCGTCAAGCTGCTGGTCGAGCCGATCAACCTGCGCGATATTCCCGGCTTCTTCCTGTCGACCACCACTGATGCCGAACGCATACTCGACCGGGTCGGCTCGGACAATCTCTACATCCAGTATGATTTCTACCACATGCAGATCATGCAGGGCGACCTGGTCTCCACCTTCATCCGACTGAAGGAGAAGATCGCCCATGTGCAGATCGCCGACAATCCCGGCCGCAACGAACCCGGCACCGGCGAGATCAATTACGGCTTCATCCTCTCCGAACTCGATCGCCTCGGCTACGACGGCTGGGTGGGCTGCGAGTACAAGCCGAAATCCGGCACCAGCGAAGGCCTCGGCTGGATGAAACCCTATCTGACGTCAGCGAGGACAGCATGAACATCGGATTTATCGGACTGGGCGTCATGGGCCGCCCGATGGCGGAACACCTGATCGACGCCGGCCACACGCTGCATCTGAGCCGGGTGAAGGAAACCTCGCAGCATCTTGTCGACAAGGGCGGCAAAGCCGCAACAAGCGCCAGGGCGGTGGCGCACGCTTCCGACATCGTCATCCTGATGCTGCCGGATACACCAGATGTCGAGGCGGTTCTGTTCGGCGAAGCCGGCGTCGCCGCCGGCCTTTCCCAGGGCAAGCTGGTTATCGACATGAGCTCGATCTCGCCGGTCGCCACCAAGACTTTCGCCAAACGCATCGAGGCGCTCGGCTGCGATTATCTCGATGCCCCGGTTTCCGGCGGTGAGGTCGGCGCCAAGGCCGCCACGCTGACGATCATGGTTGGCGGCAAGGAGCAGGTTTTCGAGCGCGCCAAGCCGCTTTTCGAAAAGATGGGTAAGAACATCACCCATCTCGGCGGTAGCGGCGACGGCCAGACGGCGAAGGTCGCCAACCAGATCATCGTCGGTCTGACGATCGAGGCGGTTGCCGAAGCGCTGCTGTTTGCCAAGCGTGCCGGCGCCGATCCGGCCAAGGTGCGCACCGCGCTGATGGGCGGCTTTGCCTCCTCGCGCATCCTCGAAGTGCATGGCGAGCGCATGGTCAAGGAGACCTTCGAGCCCGGCTTCCGCATCCGCTTGCACCGCAAGGACATGACGCTTGCCGTCGATGCCGCCCGCGCACTCGATCTGTCGCTGCCGAACACGGCCGCCACGCAGCAGCTGATGAATGCCGCCATCGCCAATGGCGACGGCGAACGCGACCATTCCGCCCTCATCCGCACCCTGGAACTCCTCGCCGGAGGGCCGCGCTAGATCAACGCTTTTTAGAACAACCGGACGACATCTTCGATTGCCGACTGCCGGAGCCTTCTTTCCGGACGGCGAAGCCATGTCCGGTCATCGATAGAGAAGGACAGGAAAATGCTCAACAAAGATATCCAGCTGCCCTACGGCGCCGTCTATTTCCGCAAGTCCAACCCGCCCCGCGAAGATTGGGAACGCGACTACGCCACCGCCGGGCAGGACGGCCTCAACATCTTCCGCCACTGGTTCATGTGGAGCGCGATCGAAACCGCCCCCGGCGTCTACGATTGGGAGGAATACGACCGTCAGATGGACCTTGCCGCTGTAAACGGCATCAAGACCGTCATCGCCGAATTGATCCATGCCGTGCCGGACTGGGCAGTGCGCAAATATGCTCATGCGCTGCAGGTCAATGCCGACGGCACCAAACTCGGTTCCTATATGGGCGTCTCGTCGGCGACCGGCGGCTTCTCCAACAATGGTGGCGGCGCCGGCGCCCTGACGCTGAACTGCCCCGAAGTGAAGGAAGCCGCCGGCAAGTTCTTGACCGCGCTCGCCACCCGCTACAAGGATCATCCGGCGATCTATGGCTATGACGTCTGGAACGAGTGCAACTATTCCGCCGATGTCGATTACAGCCCCTATGCCAAATCAGCCTTTCGCAAATGGCTGGAGAAGAAGTACGGCAGCCTGAAGATCCTGGCGAAAGCCTGGTACCGCTACAGCTTTGCCGAATGGGACGATATCGAGCCGCCGGTGCACATGGCGCCCTACCCCGAATGCATCGATTGGCTGCAGTTCAAGCGCGACAATTTCTACGACCAGATGCAATGGCGCATCGACACCATCCGCGCCGTCGACCAGAAGAACACCATCGTTGCCCACGGCATATCCGGCGCAATTCCCAACATGGCGGCCAACGGCTGCGACGACTGGCTCGCCGCATCCAAGGTCGAGGTTTACGGCTTCACCTGGATCCAGGCCCGCAAGGGGTCGGAAGCCTGGAAGAACTGGTACGGCGTCGACATCAACCGTGCCGCCGCCCGCGGCAAACCGTTCTGGCATGCCGAACGCCAGGGCGGGCCGCTCTGGCTGCAGCCGCAGGTGATCGGCCGCGACAAGGAAGACGGCCGCGTCGCCGAGCCCGAGGACATCCGTCTCTGGAGCATGACCTCGCTTGCCGGCGGCGCCCGCGGCGTGATCAATCTGCGCTGGCGCCCGCTGCTCGACGGTCCGCTCTTCGGCGCCTTCGGCTCCTACGGCATGGACGGCTCGCGCACGCCGCGCTCCGACATGGCAAGCGCCATGGCGAAATGGGCAAACGACAAGGCGCAAAGTGCCCTCTGGGAGGCAAAGCCGGTGCGCGGCGAGGTCGGCATCCTTGTCGTTCGCGAAACCCAGGAGTTCGATTACCTCCTGAACCACGACCGCAAGGAGAAACCCTATCCGGAAGCCATGTGGGGGGCCTATCGTGCCTTCCTCGAAAATGGCGTGCAGCCGGACTGGGTGCATATCGACGACATCGCGGCCTATGATTTCCTCTATTTCCCCTACCCGATCATGTTCACATCAGAACAGGCAAAGAGCCTGAAAGCCTGGGTCGAAAACGGCGGCACGCTGATTGCCGAAGCATGCCCCGGCTATTTCGGCGATCGTGGTCAGGTCGGCACCGTCCAGCCGAACATGGGCCTCGACGAGATCTTCGGCGCGCGCGAGGAGGAAGTCGAATTCATGCCCGATGTCGGCGACCGCATCCATTTCGATCTGGACGGCGCGGCGGTCGACGGTGGCGGCTTCCTGCAGTCTTATCGGCTGACCGGCGGAACGGGACGCGGCCACTTCACCGACGGCCGTCTTGCCGTCGTCGAAAATACCTACGGCAAGGGCCGCACGCTGCTGATCGGCACCAATCCCTCCGTTGCCTATTACCGCACACAGGGAAAGGCGAACGGCGCGTTCTTTGCCGAACTGCTGAGATGGAGTGGAAAGAAGCGGCATGTGACGCTGTCGAACACCGCCCTCTTCGCTCGCGTCCACGAGGGGGAAAAGGGCAGCTTCCTCTGGCTCGTCAATCCGACGAGAACGGCGCAGAAGACCGAAGTGACACTCGCCCGGGGGGCACTTGCGCAGGACAAGGCGACCTGGCCCATCGACTATGTCAGTAACGGCGGCATCGTCGTGCCGCCACGCGACGTGCTGATCCTTTCGCTTGGCTGAAACTCAGCGAAGGCTTGACTGCTCGACCCAGCCGTTTCCAGACAGCGCGGCGCGGTCGAGCAGGCTTTCGATGCCGCCCGCCTGCATGGTGACGGCACGGTCGCACATATGGGCGACGACGCCGGGGTCGTGGCTGACCAGCACGAAGGTCATGCCATGTGCAGCCTTCAGATCGTTGAGCAGATTGAGAATTTCCGCCTGCACCGAGACGTCCAGCGCCGAAGTCGGCTCGTCGAGCAACAACAGCTTCGGCTTCAGCAGCAGCGCCCGCGCGATGGCAACACGCTGGCGCTGGCCGCCGGAAAGCTGATGCGGGTAGCGGCCGGCGATCGCAGCCGAGAGGCCGACCTGATCGAGCGCGATACGCACCGCCTCCTCGACGCCGGCAATGCCGCGCAGCGACAACGGCTCGCCCAGGATACGCGAGATGCGATGGCGCGGATGCAGCGAGGAATAGGGATCCTGGAACACCATCTGGATATTGCCGCGCAGCGCGCCGGTAATCTTCCGGCCCGGATGCAGCGGCTCGCCGAACACGCTGATGGCACCCTGCCAGCCGATATTCAATCCTGCAACGGCGCGCAACACCGTCGTCTTGCCGCAGCCGGAAGGGCCGATCAGACCGAAGGTCTCGCCTGATGCAACTGTGAAGCTCACATCGCGAACGGCGGTGAAGCCTTTGCCGCCGCCCTGGCCATGGCCATGGAAAGTGACGGAAAGATTGTCCAGGGAAAGCGCGGTCATGGCTCTTCTCCATAGACTGGCAGATGCGTGCCGTAGGTGGCGGCCGAAGGCCGTGCTGCCCAGAGCGCCCTGGTATAGGCCGATTTGGCATTGGCGAGATCGGCGGATGCCATCTCCTCCTCGATCCTGCCCCGCCGCATCACCATCACCCGGTCGGCATAACGCGAAACCTGCTGCAGATCGTGGCTGATCAGCAGCAGCCCCATGCCGAGCTCTTCCGTCAGCGAGCGCAGCAACGTCAGGATCTGGTCCTGCAGCCCGCGATCGAGCGCCGAAGTCGGTTCGTCGGCGATCAAAAGCTTCGGGCGGTTGATCAGCATGGCGGCGATCATCGCACGCTGCCCCATGCCGCCGGAAAGCGCTGCGGGATAACTCGAATAGACCCGCTTCGGATCGGGCAGTCCGACCTTGTCAAGCATGTCGAGAGCGCGGTCGCGCCGCTCGCCAGCCGAGAGCCGGGCATGCAGCAGCAATGCCTCCTCGACCTGCCGGCCGATCCGATGCGCCGGATTCAACGAATATTTCGGATCCTGCAGGATGAGGCCGATGCCGGCGCCGCGCAGCCTGTTCCAGCCGGAGGGCGAAAGTGCTGTGAGATCCTGCCCGTCGAACTCCAGCCGCCTTGCCCGGATATCCGCCTGGCGCGGCAGCAGGCCCATGATCGCGCGGCCGGTCATCGACTTGCCGGAACCGGATTCGCCGACGAGCGCCACCACCTCGCGGCCGATGGCAAAGGAGATGCCGTCGACGACGCGGAGAAGGCCGGCCTCGGAGGGAAAGGAAATTGTCAGATCCTCGACGGAAAGAAGCGGCTCAGTCATGGCGTGCATCCAGGATATCGCGCAGCCCGTCGGCAAGCAGGTTGAAAGCGAATGACGTGATGAAGATTGCAAGACCCGGCACCGCCGCCACCCACCATTGATCGAAGATCACCTGCGTTCCTTCCGAAACCATAGATCCCCATTCCGCCGTTGGCGGACGCACGCCGAGGCCAAGAAAGCCGAGGCCGGCGGCAGCGAGGATGATGCCAGATAGATCGAGCGCCAGCCGGATGATGGCGGATGGCAGCACCAACGGCAGGATATGCCCCCAGAGCAGCCGGACACCCTTGATACCGACCATTTCGGCGACGGCAAGATAATCGCTGCGCCGCAGGGCCGCTGTCTCGACACGGGCCTGCCGGGCATAGGCGGGCCAGCTTGTCAGCGCCAGCGCCAGCGCGCCGTTGATCAGGCCCGGTCCCATGATGGCGACGAAGGCAAAGGCGAGCAACAGGCGCGGGAAGGACATGACGATATCGGTGACGCGCATCAACAGGCGTTCGGTCAGCCCGCCGAAGAAACCGGCGAGAATGCCGACGACGATGCCGAGCGGCGCCATCAGCAGAACGACGACAAGCACCAGCAGCAGGGTCGGCCGCGCGCCATAGATCAGCCGCGACAGTATATCCCGGCCAAAGGCATCGGTGCCGAACCAATGCGCCGAGGTCGGCGGCATCAACCGGTTGGCGGTTTCCTGCAGGTTGGGGTCGTAAGGGGCGATTACTGGCGCAAGAAGTGCGGCAAGCAGGATGACGGCAACGACGACAAGACCGGCTGCCGCCGAGGGTGAGCGCAGCATGCGCTTGAGGAAGGACGGCCCGCCGACCGGAGCATGCACGATCACGCTCATCGCCGCCTCCCCGCATCGAGGCGCGAGACGCCGAGATCGGTCAGCGCATTGAGCAGCACGAAGGACGCGCCGACGACGAGTGTGGCGCCGAGGATCGCTGGCATGTCGCCGGCAAACATCGCCGTCGTGAGGTAACGGCCGATGCCCGGCCAGGCAAAGACGGTCTCGGTCAGCACCGCGCCTTCGAGCAGGCTCGCATAGGAAAGCGCGATCACGGTCAGCAGCGTACCCGCTATATTGGGCATGATGTGGATGAAGGTAATACGGCTAAGGCTGGCGCCCTTGGCACGGGCCGTCGTCACATATTCCTGTCCGAGCTCGGTGAGGATCGCCGCCCGCGTCAGCCGCGAGATCGCGGCAAGCGCATGGAAGGCGAGCACGATCGCCGGCAGCGCCAGATGCGCCAACGCGTCCCTGAAGGCACCTGTCTTGCCGGACATCCATGTATCGATCAGCGCAAAGCCGGAGATCGGCTTGACCGTGTACTGAAAGACGACGTCCGCCCGGCCAGGCCCTGGTGCCCAGTGCAGGCGGGCATAGAAGAGTAGAAGCATCAGCAGCCCGAGCCAGAAGATCGGCACGGAATAACCGAACAGCGACACGAAGCGGGCAGCGCTATCCACCCATGTGCCCTGCCGCATGGCGGCCGCAATACCGAGCGCAAGGCCGATGGCAGCACCAAGGATGATCGCCGCGGTCGCAAGCTCAATCGTCGCCGGAAAGGTGCGGGCGATATCTTTCGCCACCGGCTGGCCTGTCGAGATCGACTGGCCGAAATTGCCGGAGAGTGCCGTTTCGAGATAACGCAGGAACTGCACCGGCAGCGGCTGATCGAGCCCGAGTTCGACACGCGCAGCCTCGTAGGTCGACTGGCTCGCGTGATCGCCGACGAGCTGCAGCGCTGGATCGATCGGCGACAGCCGCGTCATGGTGAAGGTGACGAGCGCCAGGCCGAACAGAGTCAGCGCAAAGGACCAGAGCCACTTGAGAAGTGGCCGGACGAAAGACAACTCCCGCCAGCGTCTGCTCTGGCGGGAGTCGTTGGTGTCGGCAGTCAAAGGTGTTGCCGTCTGCGGCACTTATTTCTCAACCTTGTCGTAATAGACCTGATCGGCGTTCAGGCCCTGGGCGTAATTCTTCACCTTGTCGCTTAGCACGACCTGGTCATTGCCCTGAAGCATGAAAACGAAGGGCGAGCTTGCCTGGATCTTCTTCT
Organism: Rhizobium sp. SRDI943; assembly: GCF_057653695.1. NCBI lineage: Bacteria > Pseudomonadati > Pseudomonadota > Alphaproteobacteria > Hyphomicrobiales > Rhizobiaceae > Rhizobium > Rhizobium sp. SRDI943. Next base: position 3,432,360 of record NZ_CM172787.1, read on the forward strand.
GCAGGTCCTGATAGAGCGAAACGCGCTTGGCGGCATCCTGCTCCTTAACGGCGGCAAGCGTCTCGTCGGTCAGCTCCGGGATCACCCAGCCGGCATATTTGGCGGCCGTGTTGGTGGAGTTGTCGCGGTTGATCGCAAAGGCGCTGGCATTGGAATGCGGATCAAAATAATCCGGGATCCAGTAGCGCAGCGTCATCTCGAACTTGCCGGAACGGCCGCGGGCATAGATGTCGCTCGCAACACCCGGCTGGATGTCGAGATCGATGCCTGCCTGGGCGAAGGTCGACTGCAGCGACTGCGCGATCGACAGGAACGGCTGGTCGTTGAAGACGATGAATTCAACCTTGAACGGCGTCTTGATGCCGGCGTCGGCGAGGATCTTCTTCGCCTTCTCGACGTCGAGCTTGAACGGATTGTCCGTCAGCGCGCCGGGGAAGCCGACCGGCAGGAAGGCCTGGTGCACATTGCTCTGGCCACGCAGCAGGTTCTTGGTAATGCCGTCGTAATCGACGAGGTAACGCGCCGCTTCCCAGAAGGCCGGCTTGCCGAGCGTCTCGTTCGCCTTGCTGTTGAGCAGGATATAATCGGTGCGGGCAGACGGGACCGAGAGGACCTTGATGCCGCTCTTGCCCTTCAACGCATCGATCTGGTCGGCCGAGAGGCCGCGTGCGATATCGGCATCGCCTTGCTCGACGAGCAGGCGGCGGGCGCCGACATCGGGCACATTGCGGATGATGACGCTTTCGAGCTTCGGCTTGTCGGAGGAATTCGCATTCGCCTGCAGCACGAGCGCTTCGTGCGGCGTGTAGGTGGCGATCGTATAGGCACCGCTGCCGGCCGAATTGACCTTCAGCCAGGCATTGCCGAAATCATTGTCCTTGGCTTCCGCGGCGACTGTCTTCTCGTCGACGACGGAAGCGATCGGCGCCGTCAGCAGCGACAGCGCGAAGCCCGAACCGACATCGGCGCTCCAAGTGACCTTCACATGCGTGTCGTCGACCTTCGTGACGGCAGTATCGACATTGTCGGCCGTCCAGCCGAGTTCGTTGAGGATGAAGGCCGGCGACTTGTTGAGCTTCACGGCGCGAGTCAGCGAGAAGACCACGTCTTCGGGACGCACCGGATTGCCGGAAGAAAACTTGGCGTCAGTGAGCGCGAAGGTCAGGCTCTTGCCATCGCTGCCCGCTTCCCAGGAAGCAGCGAGCGCCGGCTCGATCTTGGTGCCATCCTCGCGGTTCGACTGGACGAGTCGCTGATAGAGATTGTTGAAGGACTGCACGGTGGTGAGCTCGAATCCTTCGGCCGGGTCGAAACTGACGGCGTCGTCGATCGACTGCGCAACGACGAGAACATTGGCCGGCGTCTCGGCCTGTGTGGCGGTTGCGCCTAAAACCAGCGCAAGACCGAAAACGGTCCCGAGCAGGCGCGAGCGCTTGGTGATGATAGACATGATGGACTCCCTCAAATGATCTTTGAAATTCAGGATGCGGATGAACTGTTGCCTTCGGCAAAAGCTTCAAGCTCGGGGTCGAAATCGACCTCGACGACATTGTTGAAGACGGCGGTGGCAAGCATGATGCCGGCAAAGGCGACGAGATCGACGAGCACCTTGGTTTCGTAGCGCTGTTTCAGCTTCGCCCAGATTTCGGCGGGAACGGCGTTGGAATCGGTAACGATCGCCTTACCGAAAGCGTCCAGCAGCGCCTCCTCTTCGGAAAGCTCCAGCGCGTCAGGATCGAAGCCCTTGTTGATCAGCGCCCGGCGAAAGAAGGTGATGGCGATCTTCGATTTCGCCGCCTTCGAGATCGCATGCGAGAAGATCCAGATTTCCCGGTCGCTGATGGCGGGATCGAGCTCGGCGCGCAGCGTGAACCATTCGGCATAGATGCGGTGAGCGGCCGGCGAGTGCAGTAGCGTCCGCTTCATGTTGGTCATGCGCCCGCGCAGCCTGACTTCCTCGTCATGCGCCGCACGAACCTCTTCCGAGGCGGTGTCGTAATCGATCTGCGGGAGGTGGCTCATCGGCTCGGCTCTTTCGTTGTGCAAAGAAGCTATCGAGGTGCCGACATATTGTGCAGTCCAACTTCGTCTAGCTTTTCCGACTTTCGACAAAAACTATTCCGCCTGGGGCGACCAGCCGGCATGTTCGTGCCAATCAGATATATCAGCATCCGGCAGTCATCGAGAACACTTGCAGGCGCACTCATGAAACCCCGGGCAGCCGTGAATCCACTTGGCCGCTGCTCGACCCCCGCCTAGACTGCTCAGATCGAAGGTGGAGGCAAGGCATGGGCGACGACCACGAGCATCATCACGTCGACTGGCGGGAACATGGCGTCAAGGTCATTCCCGGCAATTCGCTCGATCCGAACACCGCGCAGACGCCAGGCATGAACCGCGCGACCGCGATCAACAATGCGCGCGCCGGGGCCGAGAAGATCTGGGCCGGCACGGTGACGATCCATGCCAACGCCAAGACCGGCGCCCATCATCACGGCGATCTCGAAAGCATCATCTACGTGGTCAAGGGCAAGGCCCGCATGCGCTGGGGCGAGCATCTGGAGTATACCGCGGAGGCCGGCCCCGGCGACTTCATCTATGTTCCGCCCTATGTGCCGCATCAGGAGATCAACGTCAGCCGCGACGAGACGCTGGAATGCGTGCTCGTCCGATCAGGTCAGGAACCGGTCGTCGTCAACCTCGACATCGAGCCGGTCGAAAAGCCGGAAGACGTCGCTTGGATCGACCCGATCCACCGTTAGAGCAATTCACCGTCGAGCAAGCGGCTGACATCCTCAGCCGCCGAACGCTCTGCCAAGATCATAGCAAAGGAACGTCGCAGACCGCTTTAGGCGTGGACGACGCCTGCGCTGTTCATAACAGGCTTCTCGATGATCCGGCCGGTATCGGCGGCATAGAGGTGGATCTGGTCGTAATCGATCGCGATGCCGATCGGATCGCCCGACTTCACCTTCACGGCCTCAGTCAGCGCCACGGCAAAGGGTAGCCCGTCGAAATCGGCGTGGACGATGCGGCTTGCGCCGAGCTCTTCGATGAAATCGGTCGTTGCTACCAAGGCGCCTGGCGCATCCGGGGCCACCAGCCGGGCGGCCTCGGCACGCATGCCGAGCACGACGCGTTTGCCTTTCAGCGGTGCGGCGCGCTCGCGTGGCAGCGCCACCATGCGGCTCTGATCGTAGACGAAGACGCCCTCGTCATTGATCGTGCCCTCGAGCAGGTTCATCGCCGGCGTGCCGACGAAGCCCGCAACGAAGCGCGAGACCGGATGATGATAGACCTCTTCGGGCGTGCCGACCTGCTCCACCCTGCCGCCGTTCATTACCACCAGCCGATCGGCCAGCGTCATCGCCTCGGTCTGGTCATGCGTGACGAAGATCGAAGTGGCCCCGAGGCGGCGGTGCAGGCGGCGGATTTCAGCGCGCATGGCAATGCGCAGCTTGGCGTCAAGGTTCGACAGCGGTTCGTCGAAGAGAAACACCTTCGGCTCGCGGATCATCGCCCGGCCCATGGCGACGCGCTGGCGCTGACCGCCGGAAAGAGCGGCCGGCCGGCGTTCGAGGAAGGGTTCGAGGCTGAGCGCCTTGGCGACCTCGCCGATGCGCCGGCTCCGCTCTGCCTTCGAGACACCGGCCACCTTCAATGCGTAACCGATATTCTCGGCAACGCTCATATGCGGATAAAGCGCATAGTTCTGGAACACCATGGCACAGCCGCGCTCGCGCGGCTCCAGCTGGTTGACGACGCGGCCGTCAATGGCGATTTCACCACCGGTGATTTCCTCGAGGCCGGCGATCATGCGCAGCAGCGTGGACTTGCCGCAGCCGGATGGGCCGAGGATGACGATGAACTCGCCCGACTGGATGTCGAGATCGACGCCGTGAACGACGGGGGTCTTGCCGTAGTTTTTCTTCACGCCACGAATGGAGATCGGTGCCAAGGGAATACTCCTTCACTTCTCGGTGGAGATAAGGCCGCGTACGAACCAGCGCTGCATCAGAATGACGAGGATCAATGGCGGCGACATGATGATCAGGGTTCCGGCCATGGCGACGTTCCAGTCGGGCAGACCGAATTCGGACGGGATGAGGGTCTTGAGCTGCGTCACGGCGATGCCGAAATTCGGATCGGTGGTGATCAGCAGCGGCCAGAGATACTGGTTCCAGGCCCAGACGAACATGATGGTGAAGAGCGCGATCATATTTGGGCGGGAGAGCGGCAGCAGAATGTCCCAGAAGAACCGGACCGGGCCTGATCCGTCCATCTTCGAGGCCTCGGCAAGCTCGTCCGGAACCGTCAGGTAGAACTGCCGGTAGAGGAAGGTACCGGTCGCGGTTGCGACCAGCGGCAAAACGAGACCGGGATAGGAATTCAGCAGACCCCATTCGAGCTTGATCTGGATGCCGGTGATCTGCGCAACGAGCCAGCTTATGCCGGTGACGTCGAGGATCGTCTGGAAAGGCTGCAGGGCGTTGGCCGCGATCGAATAGGTCGGCACGATGCGGACTTCCAGCGGCAGCATCAGCGTGATGAAGATGATCCAGAAAATCACATACCGGCCACGGAAGCGGAAGTAGACGATCGAGAAGGCTGCCATGGAAGACAGCATGACCTTGCCGGCGCCGACGGTTGCGGCGAAGATGATGCTGTGGAACAGCTTGTTGCCGAGATCGGCGCGAACCCAGGCGGTCTCAGCGTTTTCCCAGAAATGCGAGCCCGGCGTCAGCGGCAGCGGCACGCGATTGACCGTCTCCAGATCAAGCGTCGACGCGATGATGACGATGGCGAAAGGCAAAAGCGCGATCACCATACCGAGCGCGAGAAGGCTATAGCAGATGAAGTTGAATATCGGCGTGCGTTCGATCATGTCCGCGACCTCACTTGTAGTGCACCCGCCGCTCGATGAAGCGGAACTGGAAGATGGTGAGTAGGACAACCAGCACCATCAGGATGATGGACTGCGCTGCGGCGCCCGAATAGTCGAGACCTCTGAAGCCGTCGAAATAGATCTTGTAGACCATGAGCTCGGTGGCACGCGCCGGGCCGCCCTGCGTCATGATGTCGACGATACCGAAGGAATCCTGGAAGCTCTCGGTGATGTTGATGACGAGCAGGAAGAACAGCGTCGGCGTCAGCAGGGGCAGCTGGATATCCCAGATACGGCGCATCGGTCCCGAACCGTCCATTGCGGCGGCCTCGATCAGCGAGCGCGGAATGCCTTGCAGCGCCGAGAGGAAGAAGATGAAGTTGTAGCCGATATATTTCCAGGAGAAGGCGACAATGACGGCGATCATCGCGTCCTTGCCGTCGAGTGCGGGGTTCCAGAGGCCGGGCCAGACGTGGTTGATAACCGACAGAAGGCCGGCCTCCGGCGCCAGGATGAAGCGGAAGGCGAGGCCGAGAGCGGGAGCGGCAATCGCGTAAGGCCAGATGAAGACTGACCGGTAGACTTTGTGGCCGCGCAGCTCCCGATCCGTCAAAAGCGCCAGGATCAGCGCCAGCCCCATGGCAATGGCCGTCGAGCTGAAGCCGAAGATCATGCTGCGGGTGATCGAGTCCCAATAAACAGGATCGGTGAGCAGCTGTCTGAAATTGTCGAAACCGACCCAGGCATTACCGCCGCCCCATGGCTGCTCGAGCGTGAACGCCCAATAGAGCGCCTGCGCACTCGGCCAGTAGAAGAAGACGAAGATCAGCAACAGCATCGGAAATGCGAAGAGCAGTCCGATCGTCGTCGAGGAGAAAGTGACGCGCTTTTCCATGAGTGGTCGTTTTCGTCCTGGTTTGGTTTAAAGCATGTCGCGCAGCAGTTTTGCTGTAGCGACATGCGTCAAAATATAGATCTAAAGCGCGAGGAGCGAACCGGAAAGATTGCGGCGCGCTTTAGGCGTGCGCGGCGAGGCCGCATCCGCGACAATTTGAGACTTACAAAGACGCACCCGGCGCGCAAAACGCGGGCCGGGTGCGGCTCATTATCCAAGCGATCAGGGGAGCTGAACGTTCTTGTAGGTCTGCTGGAAGCGACGGAGCAGCGTATTGCCGCGTTCGGCAGCACTGTCGAGCGAAGCCTTGACATCGGCATTGTTAACGAAGATTGCCTGCAGACCATTGGCGATTTCGGTGCGGACCTGCAGCAGGCCACCGAGGCGGATGCCCTGCGGAGCCGCATCGCCAGCCGGAGAAGCGGTCAGGCTCTGAATGGCGAGTTCGCGGCCGGCATAAGGCGCCTTGCCGTAGAAGCCCTGCTTATTCAGATATTCGAAACCGGAGTTGCGAACCGGGATGTAGCCGGTAACGGTCGACCAGGTAAGAGCTTCTTCCGGCTTTGCGATGAAGTTGAAGAAGGCAGCGGCAGCCTTGTATTCGGCGTCGGAGTGACCCTGCAGAACCCAGAGCGAAGCGCCGCCGACGTAAGAGCTGTGACGGGCTGCGTCGCCGTAGGTCGGGAGCATGGCAACGTCCCAGTTCATGCCTTGCTTGGCGGTGCGGCCGACATTGCCGTGGTCGCCGACCGAGGTCAGGATGACCTGGCAATCGCCGGCGGCAAAGGCTTCGACGAAGGTCTGGCCGACAGCCTTGTTCTTGATGACGACAAGCTTGTCGTCGTACCAAGACTTGAGATCCTTGACGTAGCTGACGAGAAGCGGGTTCTTGTTGAACACCAGCTCGGCGTCCAGACCTTCAAAGCCGTTCTTCTTCGTGGCGATCGCTTCGCCGTTGACGGCTTCGAACTGCTCGATGTACTGCCAGACTTCATTGTTGGAGATGTCAAAGCCGAGTGGGCAAGCATAGCCTGCATCCTTCAGAGCCTTGAGGTCCTCGCCTGCTTCCTTCCAGGTTGCCGGAGCATGATCCTTGCCGATCTTGGCGAAGGCGTCCTTGTTCCAGTAGAGAAGAGCGGTCGAGGAGTTGAAGGGGAAGGAGTACATCTCGCCCTTCGATGTCGCGTAATAGCCGGAGATACCGGAGAAATAGTCCTTCCAGTCGACGGTATAGCCCATGTCGGTCATCAGCTTGTTTGCCGGGTAGTAGGCGCCGGAGAGCATGATGTCGAGGGTGCCGGCGTCGGAGACCTGGGCGATGGTCGGCTGCTTGCCGGCGCGGAAGGCGGCGATGGTGTTCTGCAGGGAGGCGTCATAGCTGCCCTGGCTGGTGCAGACGACTTCGTAGTCGGCCTGCGACTGGTTGAAGCGATCGCACTGCTCCTGGACACGCTTTGCGATGTCCCCGGAATTGCCGAACCAGAAGTCGATCTTGGTCTTATCGGCGGCGGCAGCGGGACCAGCAAGAAACGCTGTAGCGAGAAGGGCGCCAACGGCGCCGAGAAGCTTGGCTTGCATGAGAACCTCGAACGTAAAAGGACGCGCACTTTCAGCGCACGCCCTATTAGCTGGTTGAAATTGCCCCCGCCAATGAATATTACATGACATGAAATGTTCCAATTCCAGTTGTCACAAAGCAGTCATACAATCATTATTCGTAACATTTCGGGAAATATTTAAAGAAATTTTGTAGAGATCTCAAATGTATTTGAAATACAATATATCTACACTAAAACAAACGCAATTTTAGAACGCGTTTAATGTTCAATTATATTGGAAAGAAGCGCCTTTATTCGCGCGCCGAGTTGGAACGAAACTTGCAAAACAGCCGCATTTTGCCCTTACACGGCTGTGCAACGCCCGGTTTCAGCCTCCAAATCAAAGGGAATCCTTCAAAATTGCAGCAAAACGCGGATCGAACGCACGGCTGATCGGTCCGGCCGCAGCGCCAAGCGCCACCGACCAGGGATCGGCCATGCCGGACTGCAGGCGCGGCAGCGTCCGGCCACTACGTTCGGCGATCGAGGGCAGCAATGGGCCGATTGCCGCAATCAACCTGTTCACCAGCGCTTCCGGCGCGCTGCCGCAGAGGATGACGGTCTGCGGATCGAACAGCGTCTCGATGAGATGGATGCTCCAGCGCAGGTCCACAGCGGCCGCCTCAACCCAGGCGTCGATGCTTTGATCGCCTCTCAAGGCAAGATCGTTGATACGTGCGTGGAGATGAGGGTCGGCGGGATCGACCGATAGATGCTGATAGAGCGAGGCGAGCGAGGCGCGATGTTCGAGCGGCGTCGATTTGCCGTCGGCAAACAGCAGCGCCATGCCGATCTCGCCGGCATTGCCGTTGGTGCCGCGGTAGAGTTCGCCGTTCAGAATGAGGCCGGCGCCGATGCCATAGCCGACGAAGAGGCAGACGGCGTGGTCGAGGCCGTGGGCAACTCCCACCATGCGCTCGGCGGTCGCCGCCGCCGCCGCATCGTTCTGCAGGCCGACATCGAGCCCGGTGCCGGCGGTCAGCGTTTCCAACAACGGAAATTTCTGCCAGGCCTCCATCATCCAAGGATCGTCACCGCTGCCGGCAACCCCGAAAGGCCCAGGCATGGCGGCGCCGAGGCCAACCAGCCGCTTTTCCGACTGCTGGACGACCCCGGCAAGCTTTGAGCGTATGCCGGCGACGAGGTCGAGGATGACCTTCGTCCCATTCGACGGACCTCCAGGTGGTAGCCCGGCCTCATCACGCACGAGAACACTGCCGACGAGATCGACGGCGACCGCCCGCGTCACATGCCGGTCGATCTGCAGGCCGATCGCAAAGGCGCCCTCGGGCACTAGGCCATAGGGTGTCGAGGGCTGGCCCCTGCCCCTTCTCACCGCCTCCTGCGAACTGACGAGACCGTCGCGCTCGAGTTCCTCGATGATATTGGACACCGTCTGCTTGGTCAGCCGCGTCGCCCGCGCCAGATCGGCGCGTGAAAGCGCGCCGTTGATCCTCAGGGCATCGATCATCACGCGCCGGTTATGTGCGCTGGTGCCTTCGTGATTGGTGCCGCTCTTGGCCCGGATCGGGCGGCTGTCATTCATGTGCAATTCCCTCTTGACTCCAATAGAATGTTGAAGAAGTAATAAGTCAATACACTTGACTTAATGAGGAACCGGAGAGTTCCAGGGAACGCAGGAGGCGGGCAACGGCTCCAACGACGCTCCGAGACGACGAACCGGCACGCTTTCCGCGCGTGCTTTCTCGAACACCGATGGCGGAGAACCGCCCTCGGCAATGCGTAAATGTCAAAAACTGGAGGCTGCAATGCTGAAATCCCTTAACAAGACGCTTCTCGGTGCGGCATTGATCGGCGCATCCCTTGCGCCGCATGCTTTCGCCGAAACGACGCTGAACGCGCTTTTCATGGCCCAGGCCGCCTATAGCGAGGCCGATGTGCGCGCCATGACCGACGCCTTCGCCAAGGCGAACCCCGATATCAAGGTCAATCTCGAATTCGTTCCCTATGAAGGCCTGCACGACAAGACGGTGCTGGCGCAGGGTTCCGGCGGCGGTTACGACGTTGTCCTCTTCGACGTCATCTGGCCGGCAGAATACGCCAGCAACAAGGTGCTGGTCGACGTCTCCTCTCGCGTCACCGACGAGATGAAGAAAGGTGTGCTGCCGGGAGCCTGGACCACCGTGCAATATGATAGCAAATATTACGGCATGCCGTGGATCCTCGACACCAAATACCTGTTCTACAACAAGGAGATCCTCGAAAAGGCCGGCATCAAGACTCCGCCCAAGACCTGGGACGAGCTGACCGAACAGGCAAAGACCATCAAGGACAAGGGCCTGCTCGCCACGCCGATCGCCTGGAGCTGGTCGCAGGCCGAAGCCGCGATCTGCGATTACACCACGCTCGTCAGCGCCTATGGCGGCGATTTCCTGAAGGACGGCAAGCCGGCCTTCCAGACCGGCGGTGGCCTCGATGCACTGAAATACATGGTCTCCAGCTATTCCTCGGGCCTCACCAATCCGAACTCCAAGGAATTCCTCGAAGAGGACGTCCGTAAGGTCTTCGAAAACGGCGATGCCGCCTTCGCGCTGAACTGGACCTACATGTACAACATGGCCAACGATCCGAAGGACAGCAAGGTCGCAGGCAAGGTCGGCGTCGTGCCGGCGCCGGGTGTTGCCGGCAAAAGCGAGGCTTCGGCCGTCAACGGCTCGATGGGCCTCGGCATCACCTCGGCCAGCAAGCATCCTGATGAGGCCTGGAAATACATCACCTTCATGACCTCGCAGGCGACGCAGAATGCCTATGCCAAGCTCAGCTTGCCGATCTGGGCGTCCTCCTATGAGGACCCTGATGTCACCAAGGGTCAGGAAGAATTGATCTCCGCCGCCAAGATCGGCCTTGCCGCGATGTATCCGCGTCCGACGACGCCGAAATATCAGGAGCTCTCGACCGCGCTGCAACAGGCGATCCAGGAATCGCTGCTCGGCCAGTCCTCTCCCGAAGATGCGCTGAAGTCGGCGGCCGACAATAGCGGCCTCTGATTAAGCCATGAAACCCCGGGCGGCGCCCGCCGTCGCCCGGTCTCCAAACCGATAATGAAGAAGGGTCGCCTTGATGTCGGGCACTTGGCTGACAACGCGCGCGTGGCTTTTGATGCTGCCGCTTCTCGTGGTCATGATATCAGTCATCGGCTGGCCTCTGATCGATACCGTCGGCCTCTCCTTCACCGATGCCAAGCTCGTCGGCACCGAAGGAAACTTCGTCGGCATCGACAATTACGCGAAGATGATCACCGGCTCGAATTTCCAGCGCACGCTGATCACCACCGCATGGTTCGCGATCGTCTCGGTCGCCGCCGAAATGGCGATCGGCGTTCTGGCAGCCCTGCTGCTGAACCAGCAGTTTCGCGGCCGCACCGCGCTGCGCGCCCTGATGATCCTGCCCTGGGCACTGCCGACCGTCGTCAACGCCACACTCTGGCGGTTGATCTACAATCCCGAATACGGCGCGCTAAACGCCGCGCTGACCCAACTCGGACTGCTGGAGGCCTACCGCTCCTGGCTCGGCGAACCGGGCACGGCGCTGGCGGCCCTCATCGTCGCCGACTGCTGGAAGAATTTCCCGCTGGTGGCGCTGATCGCACTGGCCGCCCTCCAGGCCGTGCCGCGCGACATCACCGCCGCCTCGCTGGTCGACGGCGCCGGCGCTTTCGCTCGCTTCCGCTTCGTCATCCTGCCCTATCTCGCCGGCCCGCTGATGGTGGCCCTGGTGCTGCGCACGATCGAAGCCTTCAAGGTCTTCGACATCATCTGGGTCATGACCCGCGGCGGCCCGGCCAACAGCACGCGCACGCTGTCGATCCTCGTCTATCAGGAAGCCTTCTCCTTCCAGCGGGCAGGTTCGGGCGCATCGCTGGCATTGATCGTCACGCTGCTGGTGACGCTGCTTGCTGCCGCCTACGCCGCTCTGGTGCGCAAGACCGCCGGGAGTGCGGCCTGATGGAACGCCAGAGCCCGCTCTTTTCTGTCTTCATTCATCTCTGCGCGCTGTTGCTTGCCGCCGTCATCCTGGCGCCGATCCTGTGGCTGTTCATCATGAGCATCTCGCCGGCCGCCGACCTTGCCGCAAAGCCGCTGCGCTGGTGGCCGCAGACGGTGGATTTCTCTCGCTACGGCGTACTGCTCTCGACGATCGAAAACAGCGCCGGCGCCGCCTTCACCTCGTCGCTGCGCAACAGCATCGAGGTGGCGGGCATGGCGACGATCGCCGCCATCGCGCTCGCCATTCCGGCCGGCTGGGCTGTGTCGCGCACACCTTCGGTCGGCTGGTCGCTATCGATGGTGATCGCCACCTACATGTTGCCGCCGGTGGCGCTCGCCGTGCCGCTCTATATGGGCCTCTCCCATCTCGGCATGCTGAACAACGTCTTCGGCCTCGCCCTCGTCTATCTGACAATTCTCGCGCCCTTCACCACCTGGTTGATGAAATCGGGCTTCGATTCCATCCCGCGCGAGATCGAATCCGCGGCGATGATCGACGGCGCCGGCCTGTTCCAGACGTTGAGGATCATCACGCTGCCGCTCGCCGCCCCCGTGATGGCGACGTCGAGCCTCTTTGCCTTCCTGCTTGCCTGGGATGAATTCTTCTATGCGCTGCTCTTCACCTCGGACCAGCGCGCCAAGACGCTGACCGTCGCCATCGCCGATCTCGCCGGCGGCCGCGTTTCCGATTACGGACTGATCGCGACGGCAGGCGTGCTCGCCGCCCTGCCCCCGGTGCTGATCGGTCTTGTCATGCAACGCGCCCTGATTTCGGGGCTCACCAGCGGCGGCGTCAAGGGATGAACATGACAGCAGAAAGACCCCGGCCGGCCGGACTTGCCGCGATCGATCGCGAAATGGCCCGCCAGCATGCCGATGCGATCTCCTCCTATGAAGCGGCCCAGCCGATGGCCACGAGGGCCGCCGCCTCGCTGAAGCGGACCGGGCGGCTATTGCTCATCGGCATGGGCGGTTCGCATGCCGTCAACCGCGCCGTCGAGCCACTCTACCGTGCCCTCGGCATTGATACCGTCGCCATGCCGCTGTCCGAGCAGCTCGGCCAGCCGCTGCCGATCGCCGGTAGGACGATCTTCGTCACCTCGCAATCCGGCGAAAGCGCCGAGGTCGTGCGCTGGTTCAACGAAACCGGCGGCACCGAGGAGACCTTCGGCCTGACACTCGAAGGCAGCTCCTTCCTCGCAAGCGCCGCCCCGTCACTCATCGGCACCGGCGGCACCGAGCTTGCCTTCGCCGCGACCCGGAGCCTGACGGTGACCTTCGCCCTGCATCTGGCAATCCTCGCCACCCTCGGTGACGATCCAGACGCCGCGATTGCCGCCCTCAAAACGCCGGAAGACCATGACATCGCCGCCGCGCTCACCGCCCTCGAAAATGTCGCGACCATCGTCACGTCAGGCCGCCGGCTGCAGGGTATCGCCGAGGCGCTGGCGCTCGGATTGACGGAACTGTCGCGCCGTCCCTGCTTCTCGCTCGAAGGCGGCCAGTTGCGCCACGGGCCGATGGAAATGCTGGGGCCGGAGATCGGCGTCGTGCTGTTCCGTGGCTTCGACGAGACGGCCGGCCTGGTGACGGCAATGGCGACATCCGCCGTCGAGACCGGCGCCCCCGTCATCCTTTTCGACGCCTCGGGCGAAGCGGCGGTCGCCGGCGCGGTGACGATCCGCTTTGCCCCGGCAACCGGCCTTGCCGCGATCTTCGCCATGCTGCCGGTCGCCCAGCGGCTGATGATCGCCTTTGCCGATGCCCGCGTGGAAAATGCCGGAACGCCGGTCCGATCCACCAAGATCACCCGGAGCGAATGAATGCGGCCGCTTGCAGTCATCGGCAACGTCAACATCGACCTCATCCTCGGACCGGCCGCCCCCTGGCCGAAGGCCGGGACGGAAATCATCGTCGATCATGACGAGTTACGGGTTGGCGGAGCCGCCGGCAACAGCGCGCTCGCCTGGCAAGCGCTTGGCGTCGAATTCGAGATCTCCGCCAATATCGGCAGTGACCAGTTCGGCCGCTGGCTGAGCGAAGCCTTCGGCCACCGTTCCGACAAGTGGCCGGTACGTCCGGAGAAAACGACGCTCTCCGTCGGCATCACCCATCCGGACGGCGAGCGCACCTTCTTCACGACAAAAGGCCACCTGCCGCGTTTCAGCCTGGCAGATGTCTTCGCCGTCATCGAGGGTGCCAGGCTGCAGGGCGGCTACGCCCTTCTCTGCGGCTCGTTCCTGACCGATGACCTGACAGCGGATTATGACGCCTTCTTTGACTGGGCCGACAGCCATGGCATCACCGTCGCGCTCGATACCGGCTGGCCACTCGACGGCTGGACAGACGAGAATTGCGCAGCGACACGCGCATGGCTCTCCCGCAGCGGTATCGCGCTGCTGAACGAGGTCGAATCAACGACACTTGCCGGCATTGCCGATCCGGTCGAGGCGGCCCGTCACATCAGGTCGCATATGCCGGAGGGCGCGATCATCGTCGTCAAGCGCGGCCCGGACGGCGCTCTCGCGATCGGGCCGGACGGCCTGTTGGTTTCGGTGACGGCACCCGTTGTCGAGGTCGTCGATACGATCGGCGCCGGCGATGTCTTCAACGCCGCCTTCCTTGCCGCGCTCGCAAGCGATGAGCCGCTGATTTCTTGTCTGGAGGCGGGAACCGCAGTCGCCTCGCGCGCCATATCCACCCTTCCCCGCAACTATGACGGCCCGTCATCTCCCGAGGAGCCTGTGCGATGAGCGCGCTCGAAATTCAGAATATCCGCAAGACCTATGGCGACGTCGAGACGCTGAAAGGCATCGACATCTCATTGGAAAGCGGCGAATTCCTGGTGCTGCTCGGCTCCTCCGGCTGCGGCAAGTCCACCCTGCTGAACATCATCGCCGGCCTTGCCGAGGCGACGAGCGGCGATGTCAGGATCGGCGGCCGCTCGGTGCTCAGCGTGCATCCGAAGGACCGCGATATCGCCATGGTCTTTCAATCCTACGCGCTCTATCCCAATCTGACGGTGCACCGGAACATCGGCTTCGGCCTGGAAATGCGCAAGGTGCCGGCGCCGGAGCGCGACAATGCCGTGCGCGACGCCGCAAAGCTCCTGCAGATCGAAAACCTCCTCGACCGCAAGCCGAGCCAGCTTTCCGGCGGCCAGCGCCAGCGCGTCGCCATCGGCCGTGCGCTGGTGCGCAAGCCGGAGGTATTCCTCTTCGACGAGCCGCTCTCCAACCTTGACGCCAAGCTGCGCATGGAGATGCGCACCGAGATCAAGCGGCTGCATCAGATGCTGAAGACCACGGTCGTCTATGTCACCCATGACCAGATCGAGGCGATGACGCTTGCAAGCCGCATCGCCGTCATGCGCGACGGCCGCATCGAGCAGCTGGGCACGCCGGAGGAGATCTACAACCATCCGGCAACGCTCTATGTCGCGACCTTCGTCGGCGCGCCGCCGATGAACCTGCTGAAGGCAACGGCGCGTGACGGTCGCCTGGCGCTTTCAGGCTCCGATGTCAGCCTGCCCCTGCCCGCTCGTTTCCGCGAGACGGCCGGCAATGGCCGCGACTTTATCCTCGGCATTCGTCCCGAGGCGCTTCGCACAGACGGCACCGGCCCGTCGATCGAGGCAATCCTTGAAGTCGCAGAGCTGACCGGCCCGGAACTCGTCGTCACCGCCCTTGCCGGAAATCAGCGCCTGATGGCCTGCCTGCCACCACGCACGCCAATCCGCGACAATGAAAAGCTCACCCTCCTTTTCGACGAGGAAGCAATGCATCTCTTCGACCCGCAAACCGGCCTCAGCTGCGGCCGCTAGAGCATGTCGCGCAAAAGTGTGCAGCGGTTTTGCGACAACGACATGCGTAAAAACAAGGACCTAAAGCGCGAGGAGCGAATCTGAAAGATCGCGACGCGCTTTAGCGACGGAACGGCTATCCCGTCGGCTGTTCAATTTGCCGCGTCGGTGGGCTTCCGCTGGTAGACGTGAATATAGTCGACAAGCAGGATGGAAGGATTGGGCGTTTCATCGATCGGCCAACCCGAGCCGAGTGCCAGGTTCACCAGCGGATAGAACGGCATGTGGAACTCCTTCGGCGTGTCGAAGCTCCAGATGAACTGACGGTCGAGATAAAAGCTCGTCTTGTCAGCTTGGATATCGACGCCGTAGGTATGATATTCGCTGTTCAGAATTCCGTCCTGGACGGTTTGCCAATGGCCACCAGTGGTGTTCTGGCCGCCCTGGCTCTGACGCCAGATATGGAAGCCCATGCTGAATTCGTAGGGCGCGCGCCCATAATATTCCAGGACGTCGATTTCGGCGGTGTATTTCGACCGATCGAGCCCGATGAGCCAGAAGGCTGGCCAGACTCCCTTGCCCGGCGGCAGCTTCATCCGTGCTTCGAAATAACCGAATTGCTGCGAGAACCCTTCGCCTTTCGGGTTCACCGACGACAACAGGCCCGATCGCCAGGTTCCATCGGCCTCCTTGCGCGCCTCGATCTTCAGAATTCCCTGATCGGTGGTAAACGGAAAGCCGGGGGCCGGATCGGTGAAACGGGCGTCACCGAAATCGCCGTTCCAGGGCGTATGGGCGATCCAGCGGGAGCTTCTCTCTCCCCAGGCCGAGACGTCGAGACTGTCGAAACTCTCCTCGAACGTTAGCTGATACGCATTGATATTGAGTGGTTGCTGAGCCACGCTGGGCTGGCCGGGCAACGCCCCCAGACCGAGAACGATGAGCAAACCCAGAGCCTTAGAAGATATCCCGTAACGCATTCTGCTCCTCCGAAAACGCCAAACCAATCGTTGGACTACACTTGTCTCGATCAAAAGGTGAGAACTCCGTTTCGTCGCGGCATGAGCCTTTGGACGACGATGGTCTCGATGCCGTCGGGCCTTCCGACAACCTGCCACAGCAGCAACGCGAAGGCCCAGAAGATCGCTACTGCCGCCCCGCCGCAAAGCGCCAGGCTGACGACAAGGTTGAGGCCGACAGGCATGGCGGAGAGCATCGGCTCGATCCACAGCAGGAAAGCGATCATCGGCAAGCTCGCGGCCAGAGGCCGTAAAAAGGCATACAACTGAGCGGCAAACGTCGCGCCGATCAGCTGCCGCGTAATGATGAGCGATGCGACATAGGCGACAAGCACCGCCACGATCCGCGCGCCCAACGCTCCGGCTACCTGAAAATAGACAATGCCCAGGATGGTGACCGGAACCCTGACGGCGAACTCGGCAAACATCCGGAGAGCGAGATAGCGGGTTTTGTTCAGGACCATCGCCAATGGCGGCATCATGTTCGTGGGAAGACCGAGCAGACTGACGATGCACAGCCATTGCAGAATCGGCGCGGCGGATGCCCATTTCTCGCCGACGATGATCCGCACGGCCGGCTCGGCAAGAAAAGCGAGCGTGATGAGGATGGGCGCTGCCACGAAGGTGATCGCGTTCGTCGCCTTCAGATAGGCAGCGATCAGATTACGACGGTCATCGACGGTCGAGAATGCCGCCATCAGCGGACGCAACAATGGCCCGACGAAGGTCTGGTATGGAATAGCGGCGATATTGTCGGCGACGCTGAAGGCGCCGAACGTCGACAAGCCGGTAAAGCGCGGCAAAAGCAGCCGGTCCAGTTGCCAGTTGATCGAACTCAGCACCTGCGACACGGTGTTCCAGCTGATCATATCCTGAAAGTGCTTCCACTCGGAAAGGCTGAACCTCGGTCGCATCGGCGCAAAGACATAGGAGGTGATCGCCGCGGCGGTCGGGCCTGCAACCGCGCCGATCGCCAGTCCCCAATAGCTGCCGGTCGCGACCGCCACCCCGACACCGAACAGCAGTGTCGACCCCTTGGTGATGAGATCGAGTGCAAACTCGCGTTTGAAATCGAACCGCTGCATGAAGAGAACCATGCGCGGGCTGATCACACTGCGCATGGCAGGCGCGATGGAGAGCACGGCGACAAGAGAGAAAAGCCGGGAATCGTCATAGATCAAAGCCATCGGCCAGGAGACGATTATCATCAGCGTGCTGATGGCCACGCCTCGAAGCAGGCTGAGGGTAAGGGCGGTGGCAAACATATCGTCCGAAGGCGACGGCTGACGCATCAGGGCCTGCGTCAGTGGCAGGTCCAGGATTGTCTCGACGATGACCAGAACCGAGGTCGCGATGGCGACAAGGCCGAAATCCGCTGGGCTCAAAAGCCTTGCGAGGATCAGAAGGCTGACGAGATCGAGCAGTCGCGCCAGGAATTTTCCGCTGATGGTCCAGATACTCGCCGTCGCCGTCCTCTGAGATACGCTTGACATGATCTATTTTCTATTCCTCGTCGGCGAATTGAGACGGTTTCGGCGCAGCAGCAAGACAGGCAGCTCCGTTCCTTGCCCTCAGCCCGCCCGTCTTCTGAAGACCTCGGCGGATCGGTCGCCATGGGTGGATAGTTGTTGCTCGATCAGGCTGGACAGACGGTCGCGGAACACGGCGGAAGAGAATTTCAGCGAGTGCGCGCGGATGGCATGCGGATCGATATCGTCCTCCACCTCTTCGAACGCCGCCATTGTTTCCAATAGAGCTTCCGTGGTCTGCTGCGCGAAGCGAAAACCGACATGCGGGGAGGAAACGGTTTCCCGGGCGCCGCCGGCGTCGAAAGCCAGGACCGGCCGCCCTGATGCCATGGCTTCCACCGGAAGGATGCCGAAATCCTCCGTGCCCGGAAACAACAGGGCGCGGCATCGCGACAGATGGTCGCGCAGAACGTTGAAGGGCTGATGGCCGAGAAACTCAACGGTCGGTCCGGCGATCGACTTCAGATAGGCCAGTTGTTCTCCCTCGCCGATCACGACCAGCTTCCGCCCGGCCTCGGTGCAGGCGCGAACGGCAATATCCGGCCGCTTGTAGGTGGTCAGCTGTCCCGCATAGAGATAGAATTCGCCTTTCCCCTTGCCCACCGCAAAATCGTCCGTCGCAACGGGCGGATGGATGACGATGGATTCCCGGTCGTAGAAGCGGCGGATGCGGCTTGCGACATAATCGGAATTGGCGACGAACACATCGACCCGCGAGGACGTCGTCACGTCCCAGGCGCGCAGCATGGGCGCGGTGATCGACATCAAGGCGCGACCCAACCAGGGCAGGCCATGCCGGTAAACATGGAACTGATCCCAGATGTAACGCATCGGCGAGTGGCAGTAGCAGACATGCAGCGCGTCAGCGCGCGTGATGATGCCCTTGGCGGGTCCGGATTCGCTCGACAGCACGAGATCGTAGTCTTGCAGATCGAACTGCTCGAGCGCGAAGGGCATCAGCGGCAGCATCTTGGTATAATGCCGTTGCGCGCCTGGGATCTTCTGCAAGAAGGACGTGCGGATGTTCCGCGTCTTCAGAAAATCGCTGATGCGATCGCGGTTGCAGACGAGGGTGAAGATGTCGGCCTGCGGAAACATCCGGCACAGCTCTTCGACGACCTTCTCGCCGCCGCGCATCGAAACGAGCCAATAATGCACGATGGCGACACGAAGCTGCTTGGTATCGCTCGCGCTTCCAGCCTCAGTGACACGTCTTTTCGCCATGACAGGCGCATCGCCGAGAAATGCCCTCGCGTCGGGAAGAGAGGTTGTTGCCTTAAGGGTCAACTCAATACTCCTTGTATCGCCACACCGTCTGTCAGCTGGGAAACCACATTCGTCGAAATCAGGCTGTGGTATTCGGAAAGAAGCGCGTCGCGCCATTCCTCGTGTGTCGAGGCGAGATCCGGCGACTTCAGGAAAGCCTGCTCGCTCATGGCGCGGACCTCATGGCTCGGCATTTGGCTAAATCTCGTCAACGTATCGGCAAAGGCGCTTTCGTCAGCCGTATCGCAGGCGATCGCCATGCCGGCTCTTTGCATTTCTTCGGCAAGAAAGGCGCTGCGCGACATGATGACCGGCAGACCGCTCCTGGCCGCTTCGATAGCGACGAGGCCGAATGGCTCGGGATAGCGAGACGGCATCAACAATGCACGCGCCTTGCGGATGGTCGGGCCGATCTCCGCATGCGACTGCCAGCCGACGGCCCTGACGTGATCCCCCGAAGCCGCAACCAGCGGCATCAGCGGCCCGTCCCCGATCACGCAGAGCCGAACGCCGGCTTTGCGCGTGGCGGCCACGGCGTCCTCTATGCCCTTCTCCTCGTCCAACCGCCCGATGAAGACGAACTCGTCGTTGGTCTCCGCCTCGATGCGTTTGATGGATAGGGGAGCGACGGGATTGCGGATCGTCGTCAATCGTTCGGGCCGATATCCGGCGCCGACGAGGAAGCTTGCCATCTTCTCGTGCAGCAGGATGATCCGGCCGAAATCGGCCCGATCCTTCAGCAGCCGGAGGATATTGGAGCCGCGGGCAGCCCGCCACAATTTGTGCGAATAACTTCTCTTGTCGCAGGCTGTCGCAATGCAGCTTCCGCCGAGCGGGCGTCGAAGGCAGATTTCCTGCGCCTGATAGTCGAAGAAGGCGCCGTTGGGGCAGGCCGTGAAGAAATCATGCGCGTGCACCACGCAGCGTCTGGCGACCGGCAGCAACGCCCTGAAAATTGCAGGAGACAGAATCTGGTGCCAGCCATGCACATGGTAGACGGTATTGGCAGTGTCGTTTGCGGCAATCCAGTTTGCGACCATACGGACGGCGGCGCCATTGTGAATGCCGGTCACGAAAGCCTTCGCACGTTCGGCGCTGAGCAGGTCGCGGCTGTTCAGCCCGACCATTGAGACTCCGAGGGCGACAAGCTCCGCATTGGAGGCGTCATCCCCGCAAATATAAGTCACGGGGATGTCGAGTTCCCGAAAAAGCTTGGCGGACAGCACGGCCAGCGCCGTCGCACCGCCTCTGGCGACTGAATAGTCGTCGATGATGACCACGCGATCGATCTTTGTCATGCCGGGGCCGGGAAACCGGCCGACGCTTGCGGCGGATCGCAGGACCTCTGGAAGCGACGGGCGCATCACTTCGCCGAAACTGCGCCGTTGGCACAAGCCTCCAGCGCCTTGCGGTTGAGGATGCGGATCTTACCCTGGCCCCCGTCGATGATCTTGCCTTCCCGCAGGCGCCGCAGGCATTGATTGACCTTCTCGCGGGACGCCGGCAGCGTCGCGGCCAGATCATTTTGCGAGATGATCAGTTCGTCGCCGCTGTTTGCCGCATCTTTTCCATAAACAATGGAGAGCCGCAGCAGCGTACTGGCCAGCCTCGACTGCAGGCTCGACGCCGCATTCGCAATGATCCGAAGTTCAAGCTCTGAAATACGCGCCAGCGCCCTGGAGAAGACCTTTTCACGAAAACAGGGATCGCTGGCGTACATGTCGCGCAGCAGCCGGCCTTCGAAGAAATGCAGTTCGCAGGCGGAACCGGCGCGGTATTCGAGGTTCAACGTCTGCCTGCGCAGAACCTCGAGCTCGCCGATGAGGCCGGATTTTGGAATGATCTCAACGATGAATTCCCTGCCGTCGGGCAGCATCGTGCTTGCGCTGACCACCCCCGAATGCACGCGCGCGAACGTATCGACGAGGACGCCGGCCCCGGCGATAATCTCGCCGCGCCGGAAACGCCGGACGCTCGACCGGCAGGAAAGGAATTCGTCGTCGATGACGATGCGGCTGTTCAGATGAATGCCGCTGTTAGCTGATATCGCCGCCTTGCCGATGCCGGCCCTGCGATCTGATGCGTGTGTCGCCCCATCCATGCGCGTAACTCCACTCGATAACCATAGGCAATGCTGCACTGCATCATTTATATTGCCTTAATATGAGAGTCAAATAACATCACGGAGATATGACGTAAAGATAAAGTATATATTTAACTTCAAAACAAAATATACACCATAGAAAGGGATCAAAATCTCAATTAAGCCAAAAAACAGCCACGCAATCCAATATGACTGCCTAATAAAATGGCTTAGTGAATAAAAAACAGCAATAATCGAAATGGTGATATCAAAACTAATAAATAATCATCAGCAGATAATCACCAAGAATTAGATTAGATTGTCGTTTTAGATGAAAATAAGGCCATCAAGGTGTAATCCTAATTCTCGATTGCCCGTTAGTAGCATAAAGAATTTGTTAAGGATTATGACCTTGGTAACAGACAACCAGAGTGCGGCGCAGCAAACTTTGAACGGTTCTTAATCGGAATGTTTTGGAGACCACCGATGACATGGGAAGCACATAGTTTCGAGGCGTGGTCGCGTGTCGGACGTTCCGCGAAAGGCGGCGATCTCCATTCGTCCCGGCCTCGTGCGGCAGGCAGATCGTCGAAGCGCGCGCTAGACCTTCTCATTGCAGTCACGGCCCTGATCCTGCTCTCCCCGCTTCTGTTGATCGTCGCGATGATCGTGAAGATAAGCGACCGCGGCCCGATCTTCTATTCCCATACGCGCGTCGGCGTCGGCGGAACGCCGTTCGGATGCCTCAAGTTTCGCACGATGAAAACCAATGCGGGTGCTCAGCTTGCCGAATTGCTGCAAAACAACCCAGCTGCGCGAAGCGAATGGGAAGAGACACGCAAGCTGAAGGACGATCCGAGGATCACGGCCGTCGGTGATATCCTTAGGCGGTCGAGCATCGACGAGCTTCCCCAACTGATCAATATCGTGCGTGGCGACATGAGCCTTGTCGGCCCCCGGCCGATCACGGCCGAGGAATTGCCGCGCTACGGCGAGCATATATGGGCCTACATGGCCGTCCGCCCGGGCCTGACCGGTCACTGGCAGACCAGCGGGCGCAATGATGTCAGTTACGAGTACCGGGTTTCCCTCGACGTTCACTATCTCAACAATTGGTCGCTCAGCCGGGACTTCATCATCATTGCCAAGACCATTCCCGCTCTGTTTTCCCAGCGCGGCTCGTATTGAGCATTCATGGGGAGAGCCGCCAATCAGGCCTGGAATCGGAAGACACGCTACTCCCCGTCCCTCCAAGCTGCCACTACCTGGTTACTCCGTGATTTCGCCATTTTGGATTAGGACGACATGACCTCAAGCACGATCTTCAGCGGTGTTTCTCCGATATCTCTGCCTGCCGCAGCCACCGGCGGGAATTCGCCGCTCACCTTGCGGGATATGCTCTTCTTTCTCAGAATGCGCTGGCTGTGGATTGCGGCGACGACTTTCGCTTTCCTTGTATTGGCAGGAAGCTACGTGCTGACCGCCGAACCGACCTTCGTTGCCAACACGCAACTTGTGATCTTCCCCCAGGTCAGCGGCTCCGAAGCACAGCGGGCTTTCGCGGAAGACGCGTTCATCGAGGGACAGTTGGAGATCGCCAAATCCAGCGATGTCGTCGGTGGAACGGTAACGGCACTTGGTCTCGATACCGATCCTGACTTTGTCGATCAGACGCCTTCGCTGCAGGTCAGGGCAAAGAACTGGTTGATGGGGGTTTCTTCCGAACCGGATACGGCATCGCAGGAAGCGGCGGGCACAGGACCGCGTGACACACAACCACAACAGCAGATCGAGGACGGGCGGATCCATGACCGGGCGATCGCCACGCTGCTGAACATGATGGGAGTACGCCGGATCGGGAGTTCGACGATCATCGAGATATCGGCTGCAGCATCGACCCCGCAGAAGGCCGTCGACATCGCCGACACGCTGGCCAGGCAGTATATCCAGAAGAATATCGCGATGAAGGCCAGTGCGTCCCGGCAATACAGCGAATGGCTGACCAGATTCGTCAGCGAGCAGCAGCGCGGATTGGCCGAAGCTGCCAGTGCCCTGGCCAGCTTCACCAGCAATCCGCGCGATCAGTTCAAGCTTGCCGAACTGCAGAGCGCGACTGACGCCCGCCGCACCCTCTATGAAAATACCTTGAATCAGCTGACCGAAGCCAAGCAGCGCATCACCTACCCGGTGTCGGATGCCACGATCGTCTCTCGGGCGACCCTGCCTCTTTCGAAAGCCAGACCACGCAGCACGCTCATCATCGCCTTTGCGGCGGCGGTTGGTCTTGGCGTCGGCTTCGCACTCGCCATGATAAGGCACGCCGGCGATCGCCGGATCGTCCGGCCCAATCAGATCGCGGATGCCGGTGGGCTGCCCTTTGTCACTTTGCTGGCGACATCGAGGACCCGCAATGATTATTCTGCGCGTTTCCTCGCCGCCGGTACCAGCAGCAGCGGCACGGTAGCCGCTTATCCTGTTATTCCGGGCATGGCGGAGCTGAGCGCCACGGTCGTTGGTCTTCGGCGCAAACGCCGAGTCGTTATTGGAATCGTCGCCGTCAATCCCGGCGGCGGGGCATCGACCATCGCATGCGAACTTGCGGTGCTCTCTTCGATATCAGGAGCGCAGACGCTGCTGATCGATGCGGCCGCACAGAAATCGTCGCTCAGCAAGTCGATCGCACCCCATAGTTCCACAGGCCTCATCGACGTTCTCGACAACGGCGAACTGATCCAGACGGCGGCATTGCCCCTCACCCCGACGCTGAAATTCCTACCCCTCGGCAAAGTCGAAGCGGTGACGCCCGCCATTCGCCTCAGTTCCCGCCGCACGCAGTTGAGTTTCGCCGACCTGAAAAAGGAGTTCGACGCCATATTCGTCGACATTTCCGCATTCTCCGCTTCGCCGGATGCCAATGCCATCGCGCCGGAACTGGACGGTGTCCTCGTGGTCACCTCGCACGGGCACACCTCGATCGACGATACCATGCACGTCATTGAGACCCTGCGGAATGTCGGCGCGGAGATCCTCGGCGCGGTCATCAACCATGCACCGAAAAGAATAGAGTCATGACTTCACCTTCGGCAGCAGCAACCAGGCAGGACAGCCCGATCGGACCGGCGCCTGTTCCTTGCGGCGCTAAAGCCGTGGCAGGCCACGCGCGCCGCCCATTGCGAATGGCGGTGGGAATTGCTTCGGCAGGCCGCCCCTCGATACTCAAGGAGACCGTCGATTATCTCACCGCCCTGCCGGACCAGGCCGAGCGGCTGATCGTCTGCGTGCCCGTGATCGACGACGCCGCCGGGCTCGCCGACCGCCTTGATGTGGAAGTCATCGTCGGCAGCCGTGGCCTGACCTCTCAGCGCAACAGGATCATCCAGGCCGCCGCCGCCGATACGGATGTTCTGATCTTCCTGGATGACGACTTCATTCCCGCCGCGACCTTCCTGTCACGTATGGCAGCTGTCTTTGCGGCAAACCCTGACGTGGCGATCGCCACCGGGGAAGTTCTGGCCGATGGCATCCTCGACGGCGGCCTCAGCATGTCAAACGCCCTGCAGGTTCTTGAAACTGCGGCCGAAGGGGCCGGGCATGTGACGGAAGTCTATAACGCCTACGGATGCAACATGGCGGTTCGCCTTTCACCCATTCTCGAGCACGCGCTGGCCTTCGATGAACAGCTGCCGCTCTACGGCTGGCTCGAGGATGTCGATTTCAGCCGGTCCATCGCCCGCTACGGCAGGTCCGTACGTGTCGAAGGCGCCCGCGGAGTGCATCTCGGCGTCAGATCCGGGCGCCAGCCCGGCCGAAGACTTGGCTATTCGCAGGTTGCCAATCCTGTCTACCTGATCCGGAAGGGCACAATGTCGAAGGGCCGTGCCATCGCACAGATCGGCCGTAACATCCTGGCGAATACGCGGGGCCTATTGTTCAATGATCGTTTGATCGACCGTTGGGGACGTTTGAACGGCAATTTGCTGGCGCTGTCCGATCTACTTATCGGGCGCGCCTCTCCGTCCCGCATTCTCGAATTCGGTAGTCCCTCGCCGCGCGAGATGCCTTCACCGTCGATAGCAACGAAACGGAGATAGCTGACAATGCAGCGCACATCCTGGTCCGACCGCTTTATCTCCGCCGCCCTTGCCTTGCTGGTATTTTCCTGCGTGACCGGCTGGAGCGTCGCCCATGCCGAAAACTATACCCTCGTGCCGGAAGATCAGGTGAGACTGCGGGTCGTCGAGTGGCGATCTTCGGATTCCCGGTATGCCAGCTGGGAAGCACTCGGCGGGACATATACAGTCGATGATGCCGGCAATCTGGCGATTCCGATCGCTGGCCAGGTGCAGGCGATCGGGAAGACGACGGAACAGGTTTCCGATGCGATCGCCACCGCGCTCGCCGAAAAGGCCGAACTGCCGGGAAAGCCGTTCATCGCCGTGGAAATTGCCCAGCATGCGCCGATCTTCGTGACCGGGACCGTGCAGACCCCCGGGCGCTATGCTTTTGAGGCCGATATGACGGTCATGAAGGCCGTCAGCATCGCCGGCGGCTTCCTTCGCGACCGCGAGGAGAATACCATCTTCGAGCGCGACCGGATCCAGGCTGCCGGCGCCTATCGAACGGCCATTCTCAACCGGCGCGATCTTCTGATGCGCCAAGCGCGATTGCGCGCCGAGATCGCCGGCGAACAAAATTTCGATATCCCTGCCGAACTCGCCGGAACACCCGATGTAGGCAAGCTGAAGGCGCAGGAATTGAACCTGATGCGGCTTCGACGTGTCGATATTGAAAGCCAGATCGATGCAGCGAGCGACCTCACCCGTCTCTACGGCCAGCAGGTCCAGTCGCTGGAGGCCAAGATCAATTCGCAAAAGCGGCAGATCGAACTCGCGCAAAAGGAACTGGATAATGTCAACAGCCTGGTGAGCAAAGGCCTGGTCAGTAATTCCCGTCAGGTCTCGGTCGACCGCGGCGTTGCGGATGCACAAGGCACCCTGATCGATCTCGAGGTCGCCTTGACCACGGCTCGCCAGGGACTCAGCGAAGCCGATCGCTCGAAGATCAATATCGTCAACCGGCAGAACAGCGACAACCAGGAGCTGCTCAACCAGGTCAATCTCGCGATCGGCAGGGCGGCAATCGACATTCAGGTGGCTCAGCTTCTCGGCGAACAGGCTGGCTACAGCGCTCAACTCGCACAGATGAACATGGACACGCCGGGTCTTGGCAGAGCGCAGAAGAACTACAGGATCGTGCGTCGCAACGACGATGGCACTTATCGCAATATCGAGGCGGACGAGACAACCAGCTTGCGGCCGCATGATGTCGTCGAAATCGGCATTAATACGGACCTTCAGACGCCGTCGCCTCCGCTGCAGTTGCAGTCCGCGCCGCAGCAGCAAAGCTCGACCGTCCCGCTGTCTGATGTAGCAGGCGATAATCAGGCGGCTCCCGGCTGGATATCCCAGACGGGATCGAATTAGGGGGCGGTTGTGACCATCGACGACAGCTGGCGACTACCGCCTCAAGCAGCGCCCCGAAAGGCGGATGCCGGTTTTCGGCAAACCCGATGCCTCCGCCGCTCCGTCCGGATCGGGATCTGAAGCATGTCGATAGAACCGATCGGTTTCATCGTTCTGCTGCTTGGCCTGCTCAGCATGGTCAACGGCGCGCGTTTTGCGATCACGACCCTTTGCCTGTCGACGCTCTTCGGAGCGGCAGCGGCTCTGCAATTGCCCGCGCTCGGCGGCAGCAGCATCCAGCCAAGCCATCTTCTCGTGCTTTTTCTCGTCGTGGCCGCCCTGTTGCGCCCGGCTCAAACACAGGCGACGCTCGCCAGCATGGCCTATCCGGGTCCCGGCTTCTGGTTTGCCGCCTATATCCTGTTTTCCGTGGCATCATCTTTCTTTTTGCCGCGCATCTTTGCAGGCGCGACCCTCGTCTACTCCTCTGCAAGAGACGCCACGGGCATGATGTCGACGGTGGCCGCTCCCCTGTCGCCGGGTTCGTCCAATCTCAGCCAGTCCGTCTATCTGCTCGGCGACCTCGCCTGCTTTGCCGTCGTCTCGGGGCTTGCAAGGCTCGGCTATGCCCGTTTCATCGCACTGCAGTTAATCGTCGCCTCGATCGCATGTTTTACCCTGGCGTTGATTGATATCGGAACATTCCTGACCGACCAGTCCTACCTGCTCGATGTCATCAGGAATGCGAATTATACGATGCATACGGCCGAGACGATCAGTGGCTTCAAACGCATCGTCGGTCCGTTCCCTGAAGCAAGCACTTATGGCGCGGTCGCATTGGCCTATTTTTCCTTCACGCTCATGCTTTGGCTGGAGCGCGTCCAAAGCCGTATGGCCGGGCTTGCGACGCTTTTCATTGGTCCGACGATCATCCTCTGCACATCGACAACCGCCTATATCGCCGGCATTTCCGTGGTCTGCATGTTCGTTCTGTTTTGCCTGAAACGACTGATCAGCGGCCCAGCCAAGACCCCGCATGTGACTTTCCTGGTGATCACGCTGTTCTTGATTCCCTGCGGGATCGCCGCGCTAAGCCTTGTCCCCGATGCCTGGGATTCCATAGCCGGCCTGGTCAACACCACCTTGTCGGACAAGCTTCAATCGCAATCCGGCGAAGAGCGCACTGCCTGGAACACGCTGGCATTGATCGCATTCGTCGATACCGCCACCTTCGGCGCCGGGCTCGGCACGGTTCGAGCCTCGAGCTTCATCGCTGCATTGCTCTCCAATGTCGGATTGACCGGCACTCTTCTCTTCGCCGCCTTCCTGTATAGCCTTGTGAGAGCCTCCGGCCGGCATAGGTCAGGCGATCGGGAGATGCACGCGATCGGAAACGCTGCGGTTATGGCATCCATCGCGCAGGTCGCCTCGGCGGCGATATCGGGGAGCGGCACGGATCTCGGCTTGCTGTTCAGCACCACGGCAGGCCTGGCGGCCGGCTGCCTGGCAACCAATACATCCCCCCGGCGCGCGACCCGATCGCTCGCAAATCGAACCCCGCTGGAGACATCGACATCTCTGATGAGAGCGCCGATGTTTTCAACACGATGACGCCCGCTTTGGAACTCCGCCACGGCGCGGGATGGCAATCTCGTCGAGCCATCGACGTGCCCGCATTGGGCCGAAGCCGGTCGGCCGCACCGCATCTTTCAAGGATCGCCTGTAAAAGCAGTCCATCGAACAAGCGCCGTCGGAGGTCAGTCGCAGAAGGCTATGCTGTAGATTTTATGCCGACATCAGCCTTGCGGGCGCTCGCTGGTGGTCGCGACGCTATCTGCAACGGAATTGTTTTCGCGCAGCTTGGCACTGCGCCGCAGAAGCCCCGACAGGAACACACCTGCCAGATAGCCGATTTCCATGATTACGAGGATAGCGATACCGGAGAGCATGGCCGCGATCACGGACGACCCGCCGGCAAAAGCCACGCCGCCGAAGCCGATTGCCACCAGGATTGCAAAAATCGCGAAAGCCCAGGCGCGGATGGACGCCCCGGCAGCGATCGAAATCACGGCTGCCCCGAGTGTGGTGATCAACATCACAATCCCCCTTCCCTCCGCATTCCGACAAGGGTTCCGGCACCACTCGCCGTACCGCGAAACAACATGTCGAAACATAGCCTTATGACAGGCAAGGCACTCTTCATGGTGAATATCTCAACAATGAAACATACAAAAGCCGCCAACAGCCAGACACCGATTCAGCACCAGCGCACTGGATACTGGCCTATATATACCGAACAGGGCCTTCATATGACAGACCCGTCGGCTCAATTCACAACTGGTCCCTCGCCTCGCAAAGACAATACCGATTCACTTGTATTGCGCACAATCGGAAAGGTGATGACATGAACAACCAGTGCGTCGTCTACGTCACGGATGTCGAGTATTCATTTCCAACCATTCTCTCGGCGCTTCAGGCTCGCAAATTCGCAAGCCCTGCGACCGACGTCTGCGTTCTGATGTCGGAACATCTCGACAATTTCGAAGAGCTGAAAGCCCTGCTCGCAAGGAGTGGGGTCATATTGACCGATGCGACCGAAGCGCTGCAGGACTCGCTCGGCAAGCTCGACAGTTCGCATTTCCAGGGACGCATCAGCGTCAGCACGATGGCCAAGCTGGTCCTTTGCGAGATACTGCCTTCCAACTATACCCAGATCATCTACCTGGATGGGGATACCCAGATCGTCAGCGATCTCGGTGCGTTCGAAAGCGCCACTGTGCCCGAGGGCAGGTTTTTCGCGGCGCGCGATTACACGGCGATCCATGACTTCCTCGACACCGGAAAGGACAGCCACTATTTCAACGCAGGCGTCCTGAAATTTCATCGAAACGGCTGGATCGGGCAGGAGGCTCTCGAGCTTTTCGCTAGAAATCCCGAGGCGTGCGAGGGCAAACATGATCAGGGTGCATTGAATTATGTCTGCGGTTCATCGCTCATCCTGGTATCCAACCGCTGGAACTTTCCCAAACAGTTCCTTCATCTGGTGAACATGTCCTCCTTGTCGATCGTCCATTATATGGCGCATCCGAAGCCGTGGCATGGAACCTTCTTTCCATGGACCGATAAAGAAAGCCAGGTCTACGTCGACCTGCGCAAAGCGCATCCGATTTACAACTCGCTGTATCGCGGAATAAGCTTCGACCGTAAGATGCTGTATAAATACAGGTCGATACGGGCACGCATCG
This sequence comes from Rhizobium sp. SRDI943, assembly GCF_057653695.1. Lineage (NCBI taxonomy): Bacteria > Pseudomonadati > Pseudomonadota > Alphaproteobacteria > Hyphomicrobiales > Rhizobiaceae > Rhizobium > Rhizobium sp. SRDI943. The sequence goes on from NZ_CM172787.1 coordinate 3,462,151, forward strand.
AACACGCGATTGAGAAAGACGGACCCCACCCGCGGGTCCAAGGCCTGTTGGTCGGCGACTACGCAGTATGATGATGTATGGTTGGTCCGACCTGAATGTCCGCGTGACTGAACTCAGCGTCGCCGGTCGAGCCGTGGATTTGCAGACGGAAGCGCAAGTATTCATCCATTCATTCCAGGAATGGATAATGTTCAGGACAGAATATGAGTTATAGGGCTTCCGCCGCCAGTATCTCACATTACGTGAAAGCCCGCCTGCGCCGGTCGCTCAAGGCTCGGCAGGTTCGCTATGACCTGCTGCGCAGCGGGCTCAAGCAGGCGCGCCACGTCGTCATCTGCGTCATCCGCGACGAAGGGCACCGGCTGGCCTTCTTCCTGCAGTATTATCGTGATCTCGGCTTCGAGCACTTCATCTGCATCGATAACGGCTCGACCGACGGCACGGCCGAGTTGCTGTCCAGCTTCGACGATGTCTCCCTTCTTTCGGCTCATGGTTCCTACAAGGCGGCGAGGTTCGGAAACGACTGGATCAACGAAGTCATCAACCGCCACTGCCGGGAGAAGTGGGTCCTGTATGTCGATGCAGACGAGTTCCTGGTCTATCCGCATTGCGACACACGGCCGATCGATCAATTGACTTCCTACATGGATTCCATGGGCGGCCATTCCCTCCGCTCGGTCATGATCGACATGTACAGCCCGCATCCCGTTCTCGAAAACATATGCGAACCCGGTCGCAACCCGCTCGAGGTCTGCAATCTCTTCGACCGCTCCGGCTATGTGGCGCATTTCGACAAACACAACTGGACGATATGGATCAAGGGCGGCGTTCGCGGGCGCGTCTATTTCCACGACCGCCTCTGGGACGGCCCCGCGCTCAACAAGATACCACTCGTCTATGTGGCGGGTGAACGTCTGTTTCTCAAGTCATCGCACCAGGTCTGGCCGCTCTCCCTGAATTTGGGCGACATGCGCGGAGCGCTCGGCGTATCCGGCGCCCTTCTGCATTTCAAGTTCCTGTCAACCTTCGTGCACAAGGTCGCCGATGCGGCACACCGGTCCCAACATACGGAAGAATATACCGTATACTCCTCAGGCAAGGACATGGATGACTTCGTCTACGACGATACTGGCACCTACAGAAGCTGGAAGGACCTGTCCGATCGCGGGCTCATACAGGGTGAAGGCTGGAAATACTGGAGGAATGCTTCCGAGAGCGACGTCTAAGTATGCCGCGCCAAAATGCGCAGCGATTTTGGGACGCCGTGCATGAAGACAAGCGCCAACCTGATCATTCAGCCTGCTCCGCCTGTCCATCAACTCGCACTGTCATCAAACACAAAACCCGCCGGCGGCGGGTTCTGTCGAGGCTTTCTGCCATTCCGTCTTTTTTTGTCGCGGCGACGCCTCAGGCGAGACCCGCCCCCTCGGCATAAGCCTCCAGCGCCTTCCGATTGAGAATACGGATTTTGCCCTGTGTCCCGTCGACCACTTTGCTCTCGCGCAAGCGCCGCAGGCATTGGTTGACCTTTTCACGCGACGCCGGCAGTGTCGCGGCCAGCTCATGCTGGGAGATGATCAGCTCGTCGCCGCTATTTTGCGCATCCATTCTGTAGAGGGCAGAAAGACGCAGCAGCGTTCGGGCAAGTCTCTGCCTTAGACTCGATCCGGCATTGGAAATGATCCGCAGTTCGAGTTCGGAAACACGTGCCAGCGCCTTCGACAGGATCTTCACCTGAAATTGCGGATCGTTCGCACACAGGTCCCGCAGCAACCGACCGTCGAAGTAATGCAGTTCGCAATCCGACGAGGCCCGATATTCCAGGCTGAGAGACTGCTTGCGGAGCACCTCCAATTCGCCGATCAAGCCGCCTTTCGGAACGATTTCCACGATGAACTCTCGTCCATCGGCAAGCGGGGTGCTTGCGCTCACCATTCCGCGCTGTACGCGGGCGAACATGTCAAGGACAACGCCGGCGCCGGCAATAATCTCACCGCGGCGAAACTTTCGAACACTCGAGCGGTAAAACGGGAACTCGTGATCCAAATCCGCCCGGCCGTCGTAAACAATACCTACAGGCCCGCAAGTAACCGCTTCGCTTGTTCGCGCTGCGTTTCCTCTAGCTCTGTTATCTCTGGTGCTGATCGCCCCGTCCATACGCACAACTCCACGCAGACTAAATAACATATTATCTGGAGCGACATTCGTAATAGGTTAGCTTAGAAAGTCAAACAATAATAAAATAAAAACTTCGTGTTAAAACTATACATTATCATGAATAATCCTCATATTTATATATCATAAAATTCATATTGAATTCTATCGCAGACAATTCTTTGAGGCTGCATGACAATTTTTATACAATTTATGACAATCGCCTATCCGAAGGACACATCCACTAAGTACAACAACAACACCGAATTTTAAAATAAAACTAAATAACATTTCCGAATATAGCCAAAAGCAAAGGTAATATTTTTAATATACATAATAATTTCTTTAGAGTATAAAGAATTTATTCATGATTATGACCTTGGTCACAGACTTCAACCTTGCATTAAAACAAAGCTTTGGCTGTGATTTCTGGAATTCGTCTAACGGAGACGCGGGTGGCGGGAAAAAATCAGGGCATCAACCCAACCGGACCTTGGCGGGATTTCGCCAGGGCTCGACAGGAAAGGCGTCCATTCAATTCGTCACAACCCCGTCTAATCAGCAGAATTCTGAAGCGCGCATTGGACATTATCATTGCGGCAAGTTTCTTATTCTTTCTGTCGCCGCTCCTTCTGTCGGCGGCGGTCATCGTCGCGCTAAGTGATTGGGGCCCTGTTTTCAATTCTCATCGCAAGATCGGTTATAAGGGAAAAGAGTTTGGTTGCCTCAAGTTTCGGACGACAGGGTCCGACGCAACGACCGACACGCACGTCACGGTCGTCGGCGATATTTTGAGGCGGTCGAGCCTCGACAAGCTTCCGCAATTGGTCAACGTGTTGCTGGGTCAAATGAGCCTCGTCGGGCCTCGCGCCATTACCAAGGAAGAGCTGCAGCGTTACGGTGAACATGCCTATGCCTACATGGCCGTTCGTCCCGGCCTGACTGGCCATTGGCAAACCAGCGGGCACAACGACGTCAACTATCGGAACGGAATTTCCCTCGACGTTGAATACTTGTCCAAATGGACGCTCGCGCTGGATTTCGTGATCATGGCAAAAACGCTGTCGGCGCTGCTTTCCCGGCACGCCTTGCTGCCCAAAGTCGATTCCTAAGGCATGTCGCATAAAACTATGTTGCGGTTTTGCGATAAAGATATACGCAAAACCAGAGACCAAGGCGTGGCAAGCGAATCTAAAAGATCGCGGCGCGCTTTACACCTGACATATAGCGCAACCGAGAATTCTGCCGCCTCGGTCATGTCATTACCCATGAGGACGCTTGCCTGTGAGATGGGAGCGCTCAGTAATGGCGTTCCTTTTCCGGCGCTTCTGAATATGCCACAAGGAGAAAGCGAATAGACCCGCCAGATAGCATATCTCCATCAATACAAGCACTTCGACGCAAGAAACGACCGCCTCCGCCAAGGAGGAACCTTTCAGCAGGATCACGCCGCCCAAGGACGTGACCACCAGAAATGCAAAGATTGCAAAGGCCGAGGCGCGAATGGTTGCTCCGGCGGCGATAGAGACGGCAACCACGACGAGCGTGCTCTTCAGCATTATTCTGATCCTCTCTTCACACCTCCTTCAAGTCACCGTCAGCCCTCGATGACATGACAAAACCCGAAGTCGAAACGAAGTCCGATCAAAGTATTTTATCTATTGCGGTTAAAATATTGCTAACTTCAGTCCAGCAAATCGACGGAACAGCGCCGGAGAATATTCGACTATTCATCCAGTGGGGCCGTTCTCCCGATTAAATCCAAGAAATCCTTGGATATTGCCCTCAGAAAGATTTAGCTCTCGGGGGTTTATACGGGAGCCAGCAACGCAGATCCCGGCGTTCTCTCGCCGAACTGAACGTTCATTTGTCGATTCTGAAAAGATGAATTTGGCCATAGGCTTACGCTCGAGCGCATATGCGCTGGCAACGATCGGGCTTACGCTCGTCCGGCAAGCGTGACATCGACGGCATCAGGGTTGCGCAGCAGCCTATGGAAAACTCGGCCGCTACGATGGACCGGATATTTATCTGAGGTGATCGGCACGCAACAACGAAACAAGGCCCGCCGCTATAGCGAGCCCTGCTGATGTCCTTGCCGGTTCAGCACCTGCGATGGAATTGCCGGCATCGAGGCCGGTATCGACAAACCTATTTCGAGACCGCGCCGGCCAGTTGCCGTTTTACGCCGCGTTGGAGACTGAGGTTTTCCAGCCAGGTAACTTGTTTCCTCAATTTCAACGCCGGCTTTTCGATAAATCTCCACGAGAAGGCGGCAAAGCAAGCGGCAACAATGCTGCAGACGATGCCGTTCAACCACCAGTTATTCGCCCAGGGGCCGAGCGCCACGAACGCCTGTTGGATCGGATAGCCATAGAGGAAGACGCCGTAGGAGTAGTCGGCCCCACGCAGGACGCCAAGCTTGCGGGGCGAGGTAAGACCAAGGAAGACCGTGACATACCCCATGGCCGGAATGGCAATGAAGTCCCCAAAGGAGGTGAACCAGTAGGCCCACAATATCATTGCCACAGAGGCGAGGAAAATTCGGATATCCCAAAGAACCTTGCCCTTGTAGAGATAGAAGGTCACCCCCACAAGAAAAGCACAAATGAGCAGATTGCCAGACGCGGTCGTCGGCATAGTAGCCCAATCGCTTTCATGTTTCCAATATCTTGCAATACCGAAGGCTATGATCAAAGCCGGCGTGGCGATAAGGGCAATCACCCGCCGCCTGACCACACCGAGCAGGAAGAGAACGGCGATCACGGCATAGCACTCAAGCTCGAAAGGCACCGTCCAGAGCTGGCCGTTCACCATTGCGGCGTCAGGATTATCCAGGAATACCCCGGGGAGATTGAAGTGAATGTGCCCTGTGACATTCATCAGATATGTAAAGAACTGAGGATCGGTGAAATAGTCACGCAGGTCATACTCAGTGTAGATCGCTCCGAGTATAAAGGCAGCCAACAATACCTCTACCGCGAGAGCGGGGTAGATCCGGATAAATCGATTACCGAGAAAGGAGATCAATGTCTTCGATCGTTCAAGACTGCCGGCCACCAGGAAACCGCTCAGGACAAAGAACATGGGCAGCACTGATTTGATAAAAGGACGGAATGGCGACTCCCAAAGAAACAGGTCATCGCCATAAGTGACGCGGGCCGTGTGTATCCAAAGCACTGAAAAGGCTAACAGTAATCGCATATAGTCGAATCCTGTCGGTCGCCCGTTCGCTAGATCAAGCTTTTCGCCGAGAACCATCTGTGCCCCTTTCAGAAGTATTGACTCGATTTGGAATGGCAAGCCGTTGCCGCAGAGCGGCGGCGGCATCATTGCCGGGTCGGGGCCGCGTGTCAGTGACCACAGGTACATCAGGTAAAAATTGAACGAGAGAGCAGCCCTCTCCCGAAGACGCGTCTCTGACCATCAACCCATGGCCCTGTGCTTCCCGAGGGCCATGCGACGGTCGGAGTTGGAATCCAGGTGATCGGGCGGCGGATTGGATGAGGAGACTATGAAATTTCTGGCCACCCTGTTCTGTATTGTTCTAGCCCTTATCGGATTGGCGCTGATCGGCGGCGGCGCCTGGCTGCTGCGCCTCGGCGGCTCGCCCTATTACGCCATCATCGGGCTTGCCTATCTGGTTGCCGCGCTTCTGCTGTGGCGCCGGAAGACGGCAGGCGGGCTCATCGTCCTGCTGGTCGCCGTTTTCACCCTTCCCTGGGCGCTATGGGAGTCGGGTCTCAATTTCTGGGCGCTGTTTGCCCGCTTGATGTCCCCCATCGCGCTGGCGGGCTTTGCCCTTCTCTTTGCACCATCGCTTTCCCCGGCCGCCAACCGGAAGCTCTTTTATGGCGGCGCCTTGGTGACCGCTCTCATCTTTGTCGCGGGTTTCGGTCTCAGCTTCGTGCCGCATGGGATCATCCGCCCCTCCGCCGACATCACCGCCTATAAAACCGCCAAGGGCGACAACTCTCCCTCCGACTGGCCATCCTATGGCCGCTCCACGGCAGGAGATCGTTATTCCCCATTCGATCAGATCAACCGCGGCAATGTTTCCAAGCTCGATCTCGCCTGGACATATCGCACCGGAAAAGGCGATGGCGCCGATCAGAACACGCCTCTGCAGATCGGCGATACGGTCTACACTTGCACGCCGACAGATGTGATCGCAGCGCTCGATGCAGATACCGGCAAACCCCGCTGGGCTTTCGATCCCAAGGCGACGGCGCCTTATTGGCAACGCTGCCGCGGCCTCGGTTACTACAAGATGCCGACGGAAGCCCAGTCCGCCGATGGTCTTTGCAATGAGCGCCTGGTGCAGACGACGATCGATGCCCGTCTCCTGGAGATCGACAGCAGGACCGGCACGCCCTGCAAGGACTTCGGAGTCAATGGCACCGTGCAGCTTTCCCAGGGCATGGGCGAAGTCAAGACGGGCTATTATTTCCAGACATCGGCGCCGCTGATTGCCCGCAACCTGATCGTCGTCGGAGGCTGGGTCACGGACAATCAGGAGGTCGGCGAACCCTCTGGCGTCATTCGTGCGTTCAACGTCGTCACCGGCGAGCTTGAATGGGCATGGGATCTCGGCAACCCGGAGATCACCAAACTCCCGCCGAAGGGCCAGACTTACACGCGGGCCACGCCCAACATGTGGACGACGGCCGCATTCGACGACAAGCTTGGCCTTATCTATGCACCGCTCGGCAATACCACGCCGGATTATTACGGCGTCAATCGCCCTGCCTTCGCCGATCAATACAATGCGACATTGGTGGCACTCGATGTGACGACGGGTCGGGAAAAATGGAAATTCCAGACCGTGCATCACGACATCTGGGACTATGATCTGCCCGCTCAACCGATCCTGATCGACCTGCCTGACGGCAATGGCGCCACCATGCCTGCTCTGCTGCAGACCACCAAACGCGGGCAGCTTTTTCTCCTCGACCGCCGAACCGGTACGCCGCTTGCCGAAGTTCAGGAGAAGCCGGTGCCGCAGCAAGGCGGCGTGCCGGAAGAGAAACTCTCCCCAACGCAGCCCTACTCCGTCGGCATGCCGACAATCGGTGCGGAGCGCGTGACGGAGCAGACGGCCTGGGGCCTGACGATGTTCGATCAGCTGGCATGTCGCATCGCCTTCCGCAAGATGCGCTATGACGGCGACTTCACCCCGATCGGCACGCAATATGCGATCCAGCAGCCGGGAAATCTGGGTGGCCTCAATTGGGGAAGCGTATCGGTCGATCTGCCCAACAACAGGGTCTTCATGAACGATATCCGCGTCCCCAGTCTCTTCGCACTCATCCCACGCGAGGAGTATGTCGACTTTGCCCTCACCACGACCGCGCACGGCCCCTCCGCCCCCCAGCGCGGTACGCCTTACGCCATGGCCACCGAGATGTGGACATCGAGGCTCCGCGTTCCCTGCACGCAACCGCCCTTCGGCACCGTCACTGCAGTGGATCTGAAGACGCGCAAGATCGCGTGGCAGGTTCCTGCCGGTACAGCCGAAGAACTCGGGCCGTTCAAGATCAAAACCAAACTGCCTATGCCGATGGGCCTGCCGAGCTACGCCGGCACGTCTGCGACCGCCGGCGGCGTCGTCTTCTTCGCTGGCTTCCAGGACTATTATATCCGTGCCTATGATGCCGAGAACGGTGCCGAGCTCTGGAGATACCCCCTGCCGGTCGGCTCGAGCGCAACGCCCATGACCTACGTCTCACCGAAAACAGGCAAGCAATATGTCCTGATATCGGTTGGCGGCGCACCCTATTCGAAAGACGTCGGCGACTACGTCCTTGCCTTCTCTCTAAAAGACGGAGCTTAGCCACAGATATCGCATAAGGTTCACCGACTATCTTCAAGTCTAAGCAACCGGCCACCGGACCGCTTCTTAGCGAAGGCAATCGGATTTGGCGGCGTTGTCGGTCACACTGTGTTACTTTGATCCGACGAGGAATTGGGACTTACGAACGTGACGCGAAAACTGGCGGCGATCCTGGTCGCAGATGTGGTCGGCTACAGCCGCCTCGCCGGTGCGGACGAGGATCGCATCCTGGCGCGGTTGAGAACGCTGCGCAGCGACCTGGTCGATCCAACAATTGCCGTGCACAATGGCCGGGTCGTCAAGCGAACGGGAGACGGAAGCCTCATCGAGTTTCGCAGCGTCGTCGACGCCGTGCGTTGCGCGATCGAAGTGCAGACCGCCATGGTCGAGCGCAATATCGGCGTGCCGTCAGAGCATCGCATCGAGTTCCGGGTCGGGATCCATCTGGGAGATGTGGTCGAGGAAAACGACGGCGACTTGATGGGCGACGGCGTCAACATCGCCGCGCGGTTGGAAGGAATTGCCAAGCCCGGCGCCATCTGTCTTTCCGAAGATGCCTACCGCCAGGTGAAAGCGCGGCTTGATCTTGCCGTCACCGATCTCGGTAAAATTGAGCTCAAGAATATCGCTGAACCGATGCAGGTCTATTCACTTCAGATCGGAACTCCGGAGCCGAACTCGGCACGACAGGTGCGGCCCGCAATCGAAATGCCGTCGGCTCCGGCCGTTCCCGACAAGCCGTCCATCGCCGTACTGGCGTTCAACAACATGAGCGGCGATGCCGAACAAGAGTATTTTTCCGACGGTATCAGCGAGGACATCATCACCGATCTCTCCAAGCTGTCCGAACTGCACGTCATCGCCCGCAACTCATCCTTCGTCTACAAGAATGTAACGGCCTCCGTGCCTGCCATGGCCAAGGCGCTCGGCGTCCGCTATGTCCTCGAAGGCAGCGTCCGCAAGGCCGGCAACCGCGTGCGTGTCACCGCCCAATTGATCGACGCCAGCAATGGCGGACATATCTGGGCCAGCCGGTTCGATCGCGACCTCACCGACATTTTCGCGGTTCAGGATGAGCTCACGCAGGAGATCGTGGCCGCGCTCAGGCTGAACCTCACGCATGGTGACCAAGACCGATTAGCCCAAGGGCGCGCACTCAATGTCGACGCTTACGAGTTGTTGTTACGTGGCCGCGAGCAGGCGTCGTCCCACACCCGAACCGGAAACAGAGCCGCCCGCAGCCTGGCGGCCGACGCCATTGCCGTCGATCCGCAATATGCGGCCGCCCAGGCCCTCATTTCCTTCACCCACGTGCTAGACTACGTCAACGCCTGGAGCACCGATCCGGAAGGCTCGCTGCGGATCGGGATGGATCTCGCGCAGAAGGCCGTGGAGATGGCCGAGGAACAGCCCAACGGCCGCTTCGCACTGGGCATGGCTTGCATGTGGAACCGGGAACTGGACCGGGCGCAGGCGGAGGTGCAGCAGGGCCTCGCGCTACAGCCCAACTCCGCCGAGCTCCTGTTGCTGATGGCCCATATCCAGATATTCTCCGGCGATCCCGCCGGCGCCCTGGAAACACTCGATGCATCGATGCGGCTCGATCCGCACCATCCGGAAATTCTCTTCCAATTTCGCGCCGATGCGCACTTTTCTCTCGGCGAGTATGAACAAGCGATTGCAGCCATCGAGCAGCGGCTCCAACAAAACTCTCAGTCGGAGACCGCCTACGCCCTGCTTGCCTCATGCTATGGGCACCTCGACCGGCCGGAGGAGAGCCGGCAGGCCTGGGAAAAGGCACTCAGGATCAATCCTGATTTTTCTGTCGAGCGCCGCCGGCGGGTCCTTCCATTTCGAAACCCCGAGGACTTTGACCGCCGCGTGGAAGGACTTCGTAAGGCAGGACTTACCGGTTCAGATCTTGGTCTATGTTGAGGGGAACTGCTGTCGAGCCGATACGGCGAACAGCACATGTTATGGCGGACGCGCGACAAGCCTCAGGTCACGCCCTCTCCACGGGAGCATGTGACCCGCGAACGTGATGCCACTTCGGGCAACTGTAATGGCAACGGCACGGCACCTGCTGTAAGATATCGGTAAGGGATCGGACACCCGGAAAGAGCTGATATGGAGCGCCGCCTTGCAGCAGTCCTGATTGCGGATGTGGTCGGTTATAGCCGCCTGAGCGAGATCGACGAAGAGGGAACGCGTATCCGCTTCCACACCGACCTCCACGAACTCTTCGAACCGAAGATCGCCACGCATCACGGCCGCCTGATTAAGACCATGGGCGACGGGATTCTGGTTGAGTTCCACAGCGTGGTGGATGCTTTGCGCTGCGCCGTCAAAATCCAGCAACAAAAGGCGGAACGCAATGCGGCCCTGCGGCCCGAGCAGCGAATGCTTTTCCGCATCGGCGTCAATCTCGGCGATGTCATCGTCGAAGGAGAGGACATTCATGGAGACGGCGTCAACATAGCGGCGCGCCTGGAGAGCCTTGCCCAGCCCGGCGGGATTTGCATATCCGGCACCGCATTCGATCACACGGTACACAAGGCTGATGTCGGCTTCTCGGCTCTTGGTGAGCAGCGACTGAAGAACATAGCCGATCCCGTTCGCGTCTATCGTGTTCTGTTAGATCCCTCCGAGGCAGGCAAGGTCGTCGCCTCCCGTCGGCCGCGCCGCCGGGCGGTCGTCCTAGCCACACTTGCAGCACTGTTGATTGCGGCCACTGCGATTGTCCTCGCATGGCAATGGCCATTTGTGCCCCAACGTCCATCTGTCGCGGTGCTTCCTTTCGCCAATTTGAGTAGCGACGCCGGCCAGGATTATTTCACCGATGGCATTACAGACAGCCTGATTGCCGATCTGACCATGCTTTCGGACCTTGACGTCATCGGTCATAATTCGGTGTTTGCATACAAAGGCAAGCCTCTCGTTTTGGCCGACATCGGACGCGATCTCGGCGTGCGTTTTATCGTTGAGGGCAGCGTGCAACGGATAGGCGATCAAATCCGCGTCAATGCACAGCTGAGCGATGCCGCAAGCGGTGACCACTTGTGGGCTAACCGATTTAATCGCGCCGCGGCAGATGTCATGGCTGTGCAGGATGAGCTCAGCCGGCAGATTGCCGAAGCGCTCGGCCTGAAACTCACTCAATCCGAGGCGGAACGGATTACCCGTCCGCCGACCGCCAATCTCGAGGCATACGACTACTACCTTCGTGCTGAGCAGGCGACGCGCACCGGCCGCCGTTCCCGGCTGCTCGAGGCACTGGCGCTCTTTGACAAGGCGGAGGCGCTCGACCCCGGTTTTGCAGAGGCCTTCGCGGCCGACGCGCATGCGACCGCTTATGTCTGGCGAAGCGCGTACGACGACGTTCTGCAGAGCGCGTTGGCGCGAAAAAGAGCCTACGAGAAGGCAAGCCGCGCGCTGGCTCTCGACCCGGTTCTATCATCGCCATACGCTGTTCTTGCCGTCATGCAAGTCGTCGACCGCCGCTACGAGCAGGCGGTCGCCTCGGCGCAGCAGGCAGTATCGCTTGGGCCTGCCGATGCCGAAGCTCATATGGCGTTGGCATACGTTCAACTGTTCTCCGGAAATCATGCCGAAGCCGGCGCGGCCGTCGAGACGGCGCTCAGGCACGATCCGAACCTCTCCGCCATCAACCGATATACGGCCGGCCTGGTGTTTTATTTGCAGCGCGACTACACGAAGGCCATCGACAGCTTCGAACGCGCGCGCGATGGTTCTCCGGGAAATGGCGATTTCGTTACCCCACTCGCTATGGCCTATGCCCGTGCCGGTCGCCTCGATGACGCTCGTGCAACTGTCGCCGAAGGAATTCGCTTTGTGGCTGGACGCGATTCCCTGGCGGGCTGGCGTATCAGCAATGCCCATTTCCGCAACGAGCAGGATTTGGTGTTTATCCTCGATGCCCTGCGCGAGGCCGGCCTGCCGGAATGGCCGTTCGGTTTCAAGGGCAATGAGCAGGATCGGCTGCACGGTGAAGAAATCGCAAGCACCGTCATCGGTAAACTCCTCCGGGGCAAGACCGAGCCCTCAGGAAGCCCTGCACTCATGCAAATCGAACGCGACGGCAAGGCGGCCTTCCGCTCGGCGACGCAGATGATCACCGGAACGGTTTTCGTCAATGGCGACATGCTTTGCGAGCAGAGTGAAAACGCATTTGGACGAGCCGATTGCGGCCCGGTCTACAGACCTGCAAACTCGCCCGCAGAAACCAGCTATGCTTACGTGAACTCCACCAAGGTCTTCTATTTTTCGCCCGTCAAATAGCCGCGGTCAGTGATACTGATCCCGTTCGAGATCGGCGGCGACCTTCGGCCAGTTGCTGTCGGCTTTCGGCACTGCCTCGGCCACATGAGCGGCAAACCCCTCGGCTGATCCCTTGTCGTAGATTAGGTAAAGCTTGCCGTCGATGATCTTGAACGCTTCCGGATCGACGTTGATCGTCACCGACCCCAGAGCCACCTCGCCCGCGCAGTAACCGCCATACTGAGGCGCATATTTGATCGGCTCGCTGATGAACATTTCGCGGTGTTTGGCATTGGCGAAAAGCCACGGCGTCCCCAGCCATTCGTGGGAGAATTCCTCGGAGCCTTTCACCGCTTTGCCTTCGGTGAAATAGGCGACGGGGTCGTATCCCATGATCGCCACGCCGCCGAAGTAGCCCGTGTTTACCGAGTCGTCGGCGAAAGCCCGCGATCCACCGACAGCTGCCAAAGCCAGAAGGATCACCGCCATAGAATGCCCAATTCCTCGCGCACCGCTTATGGTCCCCGCATACATCTGCGCCTCCTATTCAATCATGAATTTCCATGCACTTCGCGTATTCTTTTTCGCCAATGCGGCTGGCCGGAGGGCAAGGCGCGCCATGCCGCTTGAAAAGCCGCACGATGTCGGTGTTGCCCTTCCAGATCGCTCGCGTGATTGGCGTGTAGCCATGAACCTCCGCATGACCGACGTCAGCCCCCTCAGCGAGAAGAAACGTGGCGAGAGCGACGTGGTTTTCCTCACCGGCGACCATCAGCGGCGTCACACCCGCTTTGTTGGCCGCATCGTCGAGCGTCGCGCCGTGGTGGAGAAGCAGTTTGCTGATCGGCAAGCTGCCGGAAAAGGCCGCGGCATGAAGCGGCGTAAAGCCGCCTGAATTCCGAGCCATGACGTCGGCGCCTTTGCCGATCAGCAATTCAGCTATGGGAAGCTGGGCTCCGAGCGCGGCGTTAATGAGAGGTGTTGCCTGATCGCGTGTCCGGCTGTCGACATCGGCACCGGTAGCCAGAACCTGCTCGACGACGGCGGTGTTGCCGGTGGCAACGGCATCGAACAAGGGGCTCCCCGCAGCGGCCACCGTCGCTGTGAAAATCAACGTCACCGATGCAAGCAGCCCACGCATGGCTCAGCCCCCGAAGGTTGCCAAGGAAAATAGCACAAGCCGCGGGTTTTGGGTAGGCATCGAGGACCGTAGCAGCTTGAATTCCCCTGCATCAAGCTATCGGCAACGCGCCAGCCGGACAGGATGCAAAATCTATCGTGACCACCGGGCTATGATGTCGTCGGTATTTGCCAACGCCTTGCGGACTGCATTGCGCGCCATGTTCGGCCGCTGCAGTCGAATGTTTTTCTCAATATTTTCGTGAAGTTTCAGCGCGTACCGCAAGTTGTCTTCCTCCCGCGTTACATGGGCGAAGAGGTGGTTCAGCGCCGATTCGATCAATACGCCGAGCGGTACCAACAGATCATTTCCCGAGGCGCGCAAGATCGCGATGTGAAATCGCGTATCGGATTCCGTCCGCTGCTGGAGCGATGTCGCCTGATCCATGTCATGCAGGGCCTGACTGATCGCGGTTGACCTTGCCCCGTTGAAATAATCCATTTTGAAGTAAGCTCTGGCCCATTTGAGAGGACCAGAGGATGAAGCGCAATCGTTTCACAGACGAACAGATCATCGGCATATTGAAGGAGCACGAGGCAGGCACGCCGGTCTCGGAGCTTTGCCGCAAGCATGGCGTCAGCGATGCCAGCATCTATAAATGGAAGGCCAAGTTCGGCGGCATGGAGGTGTCCGAGGCCAAGCGGCTGAAGACGCTTGAGGACGAGAACACGAAGCTGAAGCGGCTTCTGGCGGATGCGATGCTCGACAATGCTGCCTTGAAAGACCTTCTGGGAAAGAAGTGGTGACGCCCGCGGCCAAGCGGAAAGCTGTCGCGCATCTGATGAGCCATCATGAGATGAGCGAACGGCGGGCGTGTAAAGCCATTGGTTTTTGCCGAATGACGGTCCGTTACGAGACCAGGCGCGACGATGATCATGAGCTTCGCGAGCGAATGAAGGCGTTGGCGCATGAACGTCGCCGCTTCGGATATCGACGCATTCATGTGCTGCTCCGGCGCGAGGGACACCTTGTGAACCACAAGAGGCTCTTCCGGCTCTATCGGGAGGAGAAACTGACGGTGCGCAAGCGCGGCGGTCGCAAGCGAGCGATAGGCACGCGAGCGCCGATGCTGGTGCCGATGGTGGCCAATGATCGTTGGTCGCTAGACTTCGTGTCGGATCAGTTCACCGATGGGCGCAGGTTGCGGATTCTGACCGTCGTCGATGATTGCACGAGGGAGTGCCTGGCGCTCGTCTCCGATACATCGCTTTCCGGTCTTCGCGTCGCACGGGAGCTTGACCGGATTATCGAGGAGCGCGGCAAGCCGAGGATGATCGTCAGCGACAACGGCAGCGAGTTCACCAGCAACGCGATCCTGCAATGGGCGGACCGGACCAAAGTTGACTGGCATTACATTGCGCCTGGCAAGCCTATCCAGAACGCTTTTATCGAAAGCTTCAACGGGCGGCTGCGAGACGAGTTCTTGAATGAAACTCTGTTCTCGTCGCTTGCTCACGCCCGGTCCGCGCTTTCAAACTGGCGTAGCGATTACAACGATCAACGCCCGCATTCAGGCCTTGGCTGGCTGACACCGGCCGAATTCGCTCAGACACTCAACCCGCGACGTGATGCGGTGCTGCGCAGCCGAAATGGCTCCGCACCGCAACCCGCCGCTACCGAACCAACAACAGCAACCAAAAACCGCTGGAGCGAACTCAAAACTGGATAAAACTTGGGGGCAAGGTCACGGTCATCTGCTCCTCAGTTCGGCGCTCCGCAGCAAGCGCAGTCGCTTCCGGCTCGATCATATGCCTGAGTTCTTGCACGGCCCTCAGAAAGGATTCGCGATCAGGAGATGCCGCATACCAGCCCAAGACATCTCGATCCAGCAGGTTCCAACGTTCCTTGGGTTCGACCCAACTGCCGATTTTCGGGCGGGAAGAAAGCAGGCCCTTGGCCATCAGCATTTTGATCGCTTCGCGCACCGCCGATCGGCTGACGTCAAAGACTTCCGACCATTTTGCCTCATTTGGCAGGATTGTGCCCGGCGGATAGTCGCCGCGCACGATCCGCAGACCGATCTCGCCTGCCAAAGACACATGAACACTCGCCCCAGTCATGCGGGGAGAATTTGGGCGCCTTGTGGTGGTCGAGCGGTCAACCATCTCCACCTCGACCGTAGCCGTTGGCTTTCCCGATTTTTTGTCAGGCATTTATTTCTACTGCCTCAGCATTCTTTCGACTGTCTGCACGTATGATCAAAACAATCGTAATAACGAGGAAGTCGCCTGCGATTGACGCCGGCACAAAGCGCGGAATTCAGGGCGCGTCAAGCCCAGCGGATCTCTCGATCCGTCTCGTGGGGCAGTTCGGCGCACCCTTGAACCGGGTGCGCCAAACCGTGAAACCTACTTTTGAATGCAGGTATCGACTGTATCCTTCGTGCACTCATCGAGCCCGGTGAAGACCGGATCTTCAACCGGCTTGCCGGCAATCAGATCCATCATCACCGACGGTGCCTTGTAGCCCATCTCGAATGGCCGCTGGCCGACGAGCGCTGTCACCAGCCCTTCCTTCGCAATGGCGACCTCGTCGCCGATCGTATCGGCGGCACCAATGACGAAATCGTTGCTGGCGATCTTGTCGGCCAGCGGCTTGAACAGGTCGCGATAGGGTTGCGGTGCACCGAACAATGGCCAGCCACCCATAATGCCGAATGCGTCCAAGTCGGGATTGGCCGCCAGGATATCGGTCATTGCCTGAACGCCCTTGGCACCGTCGTCATTGGTGAACACCGGGCAACCGGCGACCTCGGTCCAGCCACCCTCGCCTTTCAGCTCGGTCAAGCCTTTCTGGCCAGTAAGCGTGTCGCGCATTCCTTGTGCGCGGCGTAGAATATTGTCCGCTCCTGGATTGCCTTCGATGGTGCAGATCTTGCCGCCCTTCGGCTTGCCCTTCTTGATGTATTCGCCGATGCGGGCGCCCATCAGATAGTTGTCGGTGCCGAGATAGGTCTTGCGCAAGGCTGCATCCTCGGCGGCAAGATCGGCATCGAGCGTCATCACCGGAACCGTCGGATTGGCCGTCTTCAGGGTCTGGGCGATCAGCTTTGCATTTGACGGCGAGATTGCGATGGCAGCCGTGTCCGCCTTGCCCAACATATCCTGAACGATCTGCGCTTCGCCGGCTTCATCGGATGTCGATGCCGGACCGGTGTAGAAGCATTCGTATTCCGCCGTGGGGTTCTCCTTGTTCCATTTCTGGCAACCTTGATTGATTGCTTCGAAGAACGGATTGTCGAGGCCTTTGACGACGATGACGAGTTGCTTCTTGGCCAAGGCCTGCCCGGCGGTCAGTGCTAAAACTGCGGCTGTAAGTAGTAATGCCTTCCTCATAGTTTCCTCCCTTGAAACAGACGGACACCGCGTGCCCGCCACACGAAATCAACCCGGATACCAGACGATGCGAGGCTCCTCCTTCGAACGCTCGTATTGCCAGGCCGAGTCGATAAGCATTTCGAGATCGTAGTTTGGCTGCCAATCCAGCAGGTATTTGGCCTTGCTGTTGTCCATCCAATTCGAATGGAAGCGGCTCGGTATGTCGACAGAGCCGAGATTGCGCGTGCGCAAGAGATAGGCGGCGACTTCAGCATAGTCGACGGGTCGATCCATGCAGATATTAAAGAGCTGCCGCTCCGCCCGGGGGTTGTCGATCGCTGCCAATATTGCCGACACAAGGTCGTCGACATGGACGAAATTGCGTTTCAGTGCACGTCCGTCGGCATCCAAGAGCAGCGGCACCGTACCCATCGCCGCATAGCGTCGTGCCGCGTCTTCAGGAACGAGCGTCTTCCAGTCCGGACCGCCAAAGACGTCGTCTCCAAAAGACAGCGAATACTTGAAATCGTCCTTTTCCATGATCCAGGGGGCGCGCAGACAACAGCCATTGAGGCCATACTGAATGCCAAACTGCTCCAGCATCACCTCTTCCAGGACTTTGGACAGCGCATAGCTTCCCGGATAGGCACAATGGCGAGCGTTCTCGGTGATCGGGCCGTCGTGGCGATAGTGGAAATGTCCCACACCCGCATCACCACCGATCAGGATGAACTGGCGTGCCGTGACGCTCGCACGGAACTCCTCGAGCAGCCAAAAGAGACCTTTGACCGTGACATCCATGATGTCTTCAGGCGTTTCCTTGCATGTGGCGAGATGCACGACATGGGTAACGTCATCCAGCGCCTTTGCCACGACATCGCGATCGGCGATCGAGCCTTGGAAGACCTCGACACGGTCGGTCGCCTCGTACAAACGATTATGACAAAGCGCACGAATACGGGCTTTGGAAAATCTCGGATCGTCAAGCAGCCCAGCAATGAAGCGCCGCCCGACCTTGCCCGTCGCACCGGTCACAAGGATCAGCATGCTCTTTCTCCCCCATTGATAGCTAATATCCGGGCGCCACTTTCGTCAAATGATATTTGTCTGACAAAACAGATTTTTGCGACAATAAGGTCAATAGCCGGGACAATGAGTTGACGCTGTCACAGGGTTTTGCGTAAATGCTCCCGATCGCTTTTCCTGGGAGGATACTGGAAAAGAGAACTCGCCGGAGCCTTGCCTCGAAGACAAGCAGGGTTTGGTGTGATGGATAGCCCGCAGGTTTTGGGAGGCGAGGAGGCTGGTGGCGGTTCTTGAGCTCAGCAATATTTCCAAACATTTCGGTGCCATCCAGGCAGTCAACGATGTTTCGTTTTCACTCGAAGCGGGGCAGGTTGTCGGCCTCATGGGCGACAACGGGGCTGGCAAGTCCACACTGGTGAAGATGATCGCCGGCAACTTCCGGCCGAGCCATGGAACCATGCGGCTCGACGGCGCCGATCTCGTGCTTCATCGGCCGAAGGAAGCGCGCCAGCATGGCATCGAGATCGTTCACCAGGACTTGGCGCTCTGCAACAATCTGACGGCGGCAGCGAACGTGTTCCTGGGACGAGAATTGCGCCGCGGCGTATGGCCTCTTCCCATCCTCGACCACAAGGCCATGTACAAGCGCGCCGGCGAGATATTTCGCGAGCTCAAATCCGAGACGCGGGCGCGCGATCTCGTCAAGCAAATGTCAGGTGGCCAGCGGCAAGCGGTCGCGATCGGCCGCACGATGCTGTCGGAAGCAAAAATCGTATTGATGGACGAGCCGACCGCAGCCATTTCCGTGCGCCAGGTCGCTGAGGTTCTGAATCTGATCCGCCAATTGCGGGACCGGGGCATTGTCGTTGTCCTGATCAGCCACCGCATGCCCGACGTCTTTTCGGTCGCCGACCGTGTGATCGTGATGCGGCGAGGCAGAAAAGTAGCCGACAAGCAGATTGCGGCAAGTTCGCCGGAGGAAGTAACGGGACTGATCACCGGCGCCATCGAACAGGTGTGATCGATGCTATCCGTTGCAACAGGAAGGAAGAAGGTCGACGATGGCGATTACACTTGACCAAACGATCGGACAGAAGCAACGGAGCTGGCTTGCAACGATCATGAGCGGCCAGACATTCTGGGTGCTGATTGCAGTCATTCTAGCCTGCATTTTTCTGTCGATGGCAACGGACTCCTTTGCGACGGCGAAGAACATCTACAACATCACCCGCAACGTCACCTTCGTCGCAATTATCGCGCTGGGCATGACGCTGGTCATCATCACCGGCGGCATCGATTTGTCCGTCGGCTCCGTACTTTGCCTGTGCAGCATGGTGTTGGCAGTCGTCATGCATGCGGGATACAGTATTGAAGTCGGCATCGCCGCCTCGATCGGTACGGCTCTTTTGGTCGGCGCTTTCAACGGCGTCTTGATTGCCTATCTCGGCTTCCCCCCTTTCGTCGTCACGCTCGGCATGTTGTCGATTGCGCGCAGCCTTGCGATGGTTGCATCCAACAACACTGTGGTTTTTGAATTCGGACCTGATCACGACAAACTATTGGCGCTGGGTGGCGGCGCCTGGGTTTTTGGCATCGCCAATCCAGTGCTTTACATGGTCGTGCTGGCACTCATTACCGGTTTCGTGCTGCGCTGGACCAAGTTCGGCCGCTATGTCTTTGCGATCGGCGGCAATGAGCACGCCGCGACACTGACAGGCGTTCCCGTGCCGAGGATCAAGGTCATCGTCTATATGATTTCTGCCCTGTCGGCGGGGGTTGCCGGCATCATTCAGACCGGCTGGCTCGGCGCCGTCACCACAAACATCGGCGCCGGGATGGAACTTCAGGTCATTGCCGCCGCGGTTATCGGCGGCGCCAATCTGGCGGGCGGCGTCGGCACCGCCTTTGGAGCCTTGGTCGGCGCCGCACTCATCGAGGTCATCCGTAACAGTCTTGGTTTGCTCGGCATCAACGCGTTCTGGCAAGGTTGCTTTATCGGTGGCGCAATCGTGCTCGCCGTCCTTTTCGACCGACTTCGCAACTTACGACAGGGCGAGTAGACGAACCCGGCTCTTAAGAGATTTCCGCGGCTCGTGCGCGCCAAGAGCGGCCGCACGTTCAAGCAGTCCGACCTCGTTCGGTCTGCTTTATTGTCTGCCCGTTGCCCTTGAAAAAGTGCACCTTCGAGACATCGGCGGTGAGCCCTATTTGGATTCCCGCCTTCGTGTCATGACCGTCGTGCAGGACGAGGCAATCGTGCCCGTCCGGCAGCTTGACGTGGAGCAGCGTTACTGCCCCGGTATATTCACAAAGCCCGACGGTTCCGCGTAGCGTCCCGTCTCGAGGTTCCACGACCGTCAGATGCTCCGGCCTTATCCCGATGGTCTCGGCGGCGGCATCCATTGCCGTTGCGCCTGTCAGCAAAGGCGCGATATCTGCAGGCAGCAGATTCATTTTTGGGCTTCCGATGAACTGCGCCACGAAGGTATTTGCCGGCCGCTCGTATAGGTCCCGGGGGGAGCCGACCTGCTCGACGCGGCCGTCGCGCAGAACGACGATCTTGTCGGCGAGCGTCATCGCTTCGATCTGGTCGTGCGTTACATAGATCATCGTCGTGGAGAGCCGCTTGTGCAGCGCGGCGATTTCAGAGCGCATGTGCACGCGCAATTCTGCATCGAGGTTCGACAGCGGTTCGTCGAACAGGAAGACATCGGGATTTCCGACGATGGCCCGGCCGATCGCGACGCGTTGCCGCTGACCGCCGGAAAGCTCGCGGGGGTAGCGATCGAGCAATGCTTCGAGCTTCAGCGTGGCGCTTGCTTCATCGACGCGCTTCTGACGCTCCTGTGCCGGAACTTTGCGGACCTTCAGCCCGAAACCCATATTGTCCCGGACGGTCAGGTGCGGATAGAGGGCATAGGATTGGAAGACCATGGCAACACCGCGTTTCGAAGCCGGCACTTCGTTGACCACCCGGCCGCCAATCGCAAGCTCACCGCCGCTGAGATATTCCAGCCCCGAAATCAGCCGCAGCAAGGTGGACTTGCCGCAACCCGACGGACCGACGAATACGACGAACTCGCCCGGATCGATCCTGAGATCGACGCCGCGGATGACCTCGACGGCGCCGAAGCGTTTTTCGATGCCTTTAAGCGATACACTGCTCATGAACGAAAATTCCTCATCCCTTCACGCCTGATAGCGCAAAACTTTCGATGATCTGCCGCTGGGCGATCAGATAGACGATCAGGATCGGCACCACTGCAAGACTTGTAGCGGCAAGCTGCAGGTTCCACAGCGGCAAGCCGTAGCTGTCGTTGAAGTTCGACAAGGCCAAAGGCAGCGTGAACATGTCGAGCGAGCTCAGAAAGATCAGCGGCTCCAGGAACAGGTTCCATGAGAACAGAAAGGTGATGATGGAAACCGCAGCCAGGGCCGGACGCGCCATCGGCAGCGCTATCTTCCACCAGACGCCGAAGCGTGAGAGGCCGTCCATCTTGCCGGCTTCTTCCAACTCCTTGGGCAGGGCCAGGAAATACTGGCGCATCAGAAACGTTGCCATCACCCCATGAGGGCCGAAGGTGGGCAGCAGGATCAGCGGCCAGTGAGTATCCACCAAACCAAACCAGCGCATGAGGAAGAAGTTCGGAATGATCGTCACTTCCTCCGGCACCATGAGCGCCGAGATTAGAAAAAGCATAAGCAGCCCGGCACCGGCAAACCGCATGCGCGCCAGCGCATAACCGGCCAGAGACGAGATGATGAGGGTGAGCGCCGTCACCACGATCGCGATGTAAAGCGAGTTGAAATACTGCCGCGCGAACGGCTGGTAGGTGAACACTTCGACGAAATTCTGCCAGCGCCAAACGCGCGGAATAAGCGTCGGTGCACCGAATATCTCGGTCACGCTCTTGAAGCCGGCAGATACCATCCAAACGAATGGGAAAACAAAAGGAATGGCGGCGATCAAGAGTGCGATCGTCCAGCAGGCGCGGTAGAGGATCTGGATTTGGCGCTGGGTCACTCCGATCCCTTTCTCCGCAGCATCACCTGCACCAGGGTCAGCGCCATGATCATCACGAACATGATCATCGCGAGCGCCGAGGCATACCCGACATTGAAGAACTTGAAGCCCTGCTGGTAGATGTAGAAGGCAAGCACCAATGTGCCGTTTTCCGGGCCGCCACCGGTCATCTGGTATATGTGATCGAAGACCTTGAAAGAGCCGATCGTCGTGATGACCATGATAACCAGCGTGGTCGGCGCCAGCAACGGCCAGGTGATCATGCTGAAAATCTGCCGGCGTGAGGCGCCCTCCAGACGCGCTGCCTCTTCATAGTCCCGCGGGATTGCCTGCAGCGCCGCAATATAGAGGATCATGTTGAGGCCGACCATTTTGATGACGCGGGTGACGATGACCGCTGCCATCGCCCAGCTCGGTTCACGCAGCCAGTTTGGGCCGGTGATCCCGACCAGCGCCAGTACCTGGTTGATGAAACCGCCTTCTCCCTGCAGCAGAAATTTCCAGACGATCGCCCAGGCGATGGCCGAGGTGATGACGGGAGCGAAAAACACCGTGCGAAAGAACACGACCCCGAAGAACGGCCGGGAAAGGGCGAGCGCCAAAGCGAGCGCGAGCGCCATGTTGAGCGGCACGAGACCGATCGCGAAAATAACCGAATTGCGTACCACCAGCCAAAAGTCAGGGTTTTCGAAGAGCGCATTCTGAAAATTGGCAAGGCCTACGAAGGTGGCCTGCTGGCTGAGCAGGTTCCATTCGGTCATTGAATAATAGACCACTGCGCAGAGCGGACCGAGGAAGAAGATGAGGAAACCGATGAGGGTGGGGCTGACAAACAGCCACGCCTCCATCATCTCTCTCATCTTCAACGTCAGCCAGGTCTTTTGGCCGGTTCGAATGGAGTTATGAACGGTATCGGCCATCTTCGTTCTGATCAAAGCAGCGGTTGGATTGCCGCGCAGATGCCCTTGATGGCGGCATCGACATCGGCATCCGGCTTCCACAAGGCATCGACGCGAGGCGCCATGGCGGCAAGGATCTGTGGCGCTTTTTCGTTAACCGAAACCACCCGGCCCTTTTCTATGGCGGCAGCCACATTCTTCATCATCTCGGGCGGCACGAGCTTGTTGCCGTTGATGAATGCATCGGCCTGCAGAACGCTCTTGCGGGCGGGCGGGAAGAACTGCGCCATGGTGGCGACGTTTTCCTTGTTGGTCATATGCGCCACGAATTCCGCGGCGATTTCCGTATTCTTGCCTTGGGCGAACACAACAAGACCGGCCTGGCCGATAACGGGTGACTCACCACCTGGGCCGGTGGGCAACGGTGCGATGCCCCACTTGAAGCCGGCTTCCGCCATCTTCGAAGCGCGGGAAATCTGGTTGACCGTCATCGCCGAATTGCCGGAAAAGTAATCGCCCTGTTCGCCCGGCGGAACGATGGACTTGTCCTTGAAGACCATGTCATGCAGCTGCTTGACCGCCTTGACCGCTTCGGGCTTGTCGAAGCCGCATTCCTTGTTCGACCAGATATCGCCACCATAGGCGCGGATTGGCGGCAGAAGGGCATGGGTCATGCGAGAGGCATAGCCTTCCCCATCCTTGAACTCGAAGCCCCATTTGCCGGGATTGGTTTCCGCGAGCTTCTTGGAGACTTCCTGGAACTTGTCCATGTTCCATTCGCCCTTGGTGGCGAGCGTCAGCGGATCTTCGAGCCCGGCTTTGTCGAACATGTCCTTGTTGTAGTAGATCATGAAAGGCGAGGTGGAGAACGGAATGCCGTAGACCGTTTCATCCTTCTGCCAGAGGCCCATGGCCGGCTTCGAAAAATCGTCGAAATCATAGCCTTCCGCCGCCTTGAGCGTCGGGCCGAGATCCATCAGAAGATTGGCGTTTTCGAAAGCCGGAGCGGCATCCTCCATCATCCAGGCTATGTCGGGAGCATTGCCGCCGGCGATCTGGAAGGTCAGTTTCTGCGTGTAGTCGCTGACCGGCACGGTCTCGAACTTCACGTTCACATCGGGGTGTGTGGCTTTGAAGCTCTCCGCAATGCCATTCAGCATCTTCAGATGCGCCTCGCTCCCGGTCCAGACCGTCATGCGGAGATCCGTCGCGAAGACGGCAGACGTCGATATGCACAATGTCAACGCGGATGCTGCGATACCTGCTAATGCGGCCTTCATGGTTTCCTCCCTTTTTGGTCGTCGGCAATCAGCCTTCACCGACTGAATGCAAACGGCATTCGCCTGGAATTTGGCTGCAAGCTGCGGCGGATGGTTCCGCCGCATGATCTCGAAAACCTTGCCGCAGGCCGCTCACCCGGCAGCGTGCGGAAGGTTCCCGGGCGCGTCTCCGATCGACCATCCTCCGTCGACCGGGATATTTGCACCCGTAACGTAGCTGGCAGCATCGCTGCACAAAAAAACAAACGCCCCAACCAGGTCCTGCGGCTGGCCCGGCCTGCCCATAGGGATCTTGGCGGCTACCGCTTTGCGGAACGCCGGGTCGCCGTAGCGCGCGGCATTGGCTTCGATCTCGATCGCACCCGGCGAAACCACATTCAGCGTGACGCCGCGATGGCCGGTTTCGCGCGCAATCGACCTGATCGCGGTCAACTGCGCCGCCTTGAGCGACGCATAAACAACCGTTTCCGCCCGCGGCCGCACCGCCATGATACTGCCTGTGGCGACGACCCTGCCCCAGCCCCGCTCGGCCATCGGTGGAACCAGCTTTGCCGTCAGCGTCAGCAGCGCCGAAAAATTCGATGCCACATGGGCGTTGACATGCGCCTCATCCAATTCCTGCCAGGGCCGCCGATGTTCGATGGCGGCATTGGCAATGAGGATATCGATCGGGCCGTATGTTCCCAGCACTTCATCGGCAAAAGCCCGCGTCGCACGCCCGTCGGTGAAGTCTGCTTCCAGTACCGGCGCTGTGCCGCCGGTCGCCCGGGCCACCTCACGCGCACCCGTCTCATTGCCGAAATGATGCAGGATCAGTTCCGCTCCATGCTCCGCAAGGCCAAGCGCAACAGCCCGGCCGATGCCGGAACTGCCACCGGTTACCAGCACGCGCCGGCCTTTCAGTGAGAAGCGCGCGGCGCTCATCGCTCGGCATCTTTCAACTTGTCGGCCACCTCGAGCGAGGCAATGTCGGCAGCTTCGAAATGCTCCCGGATTTTTTGCTCGGCGAGATCGGCATCACCAACTGCAATTGCATCGTAGATCGCCTGATGCCGGTCAATCGTTGCCCGCCAGTCAGCGTCGCTGCGATTGGCGCGACGTGAAAACAATTCCGACACCTCGCGCTGCACGGAACGCATGCTCTCCATGTGCACGCGGATCATGTAATTACCCGTCGTCACGGCAAGGCCAAGGTGAAACAGGATATCGGCGGCGGTAAAGCCGGAAGGCTCCTGCACGGAAGCCAGCATGCCCGCCAAGCCCTGCCGCATGATATCCAGACCTTCCGGATCGCGACGTTCGGCAGCGAGCCGGGCAATTCCCGTCTCGACGACGCGGCGCATTTCATTGGCTTCGCGCAGCCGCTTGAGACTGGAACGCACCGCGTAGCCGTAGATTTTGTCCATCGAGTCGCCGCTCAGCGCCTTGGCGCGGGCAACCTTGCCTTGTTGGGTGAAGATCAGCCCGGCTGCCGTCAGCTGGCGAAGCGCCTCGCGGGCGATCGGCTTCGAGACACCGAACTCCCTGGCGATCTCCCCTTCGGGCGGCAACGGCTCGCCAGGCGAGATGCGTCCATCAAAGAGTGCGGCGGCAATCGCATCGGACACCCCATCCGCCAACCGCGAAGGGTTGGGCGGCTTGGCGGTGAAAACGGGTTTCCTTTCGGGAATTTCAGTCATCTCGGTCCTCATATTCACAAAGCTAACATGCAGTTTCCAACTTAGCAACTAGGTTTATCAGTTGCCAAGTCGCCAACATCTAGCTAGGACTAACAGACACGCCCCAAAGCAGCGAGCAAAACCAAGAGCAGCGAGCAAAACATTGGGAACGAAAGAGCCGATGGATTCTGTGCAACGTTCGACCGGACAGGCGATCCTCATTTCAGATGTCGTCGCCCATCCGCTCAGCCAGACGCTGCCCAAACCGACCGTCACGTCCTGGGGCACCTATCACAAGGTCTCGATGGTTCTCGTCGAGGTGCGCACCGATGCCGGCATCGTCGGCGTCGGGGAGGTTTTGGCCCGGTTTTCGCCCAAGGCTTATGCGGAACTGATCGAAACCTCGTTAAAACCACGGCTGATCGGACAGGACGCACGCAATATCGGCGCGCTCTGGCAATCCATGCGGCGCTCGCTGTCAGGCCGCGCCGGCGGCATGCTGATCGAGGCGATCGCTGGCGTCGATATTGCGCTGTGGGACATCATGGGCAAGGCCGCCGGCATGCCGATCGCCAAGCTGCTTGGCGGCATCGGCCGGGAAGCGATCGAGGTCTATGCCGCCGCCGTAAACTGGGTCGACGATGCTGAGGCGGATCGGGAACTGGAGCGCTATATCGGCGAGGGATTCCCGCGCATCAAAGTCAAGATGGCCAATCCCGTCAGGGAAGCCTGCCGGCGCATCGAACGGCTGCGCAAGCGCGCCGGCGACGATATCGAACTCTGTGTCGATGCCAACTGGGCCTATGATCTGGACCAGGCGATCGAAGTCGGCAGGGCGCTTTCGGCCAACGGCTACTTCTGGTTCGAGGAGCCGCTGGCGCCGGAAAACGAGCAAGGCTACGTAGAACTTCGCAAACGCTGCGACGTGCCGCTCGCAGCCGGAGAGAGCAACTTTACCGCCGATCAGGCGCAGCGTCTCGTCGCCAACCGAACCCTTTCAATTCTGCAGCCGGATGTCGCGCGTGCCGGCGGCATATCCGAAACACGGCGTATGGCCGACTATGCCGCCCTGCACGATGTGGGCTACGCCCCGCATATCGGCATGTCCGGCATTATCTGCGAGACGGCCAGCGCGCATCTGGCGGCCGCCCTTCCGAATTTCCGGGTGATGGAATGCGAATGCGATCTTAGCCCCTTCAAGCGCGACCTGGCCGATCTGGCGCCCGGCTGCCTACGCCAGAAGAATGGCCGGCTCGACGTGCCGACACGGCCGGGTCTCGGCATCGAAATCGATTGGGGCGCCGTCAAACGGCTCCGCATACAGTGAGGTCAACGCCATAATGACGACATCAGTCCCCTCTTCCACAGCCGACATGATGGAAGCCATGAGGCTCGCCATGCTTCGCGCAGATCCGGCGCTCAGCCGTTTCGATCCTCTGCCGCGCATCCTGTCCTTTGACGATTTTTCGCGCGGGCATTGCGGCTGGTCACAGTTGGTCGGCAATTACGAGGACAGCCTCG
Source organism: Rhizobium sp. SRDI943 (assembly GCF_057653695.1). NCBI lineage: Bacteria > Pseudomonadati > Pseudomonadota > Alphaproteobacteria > Hyphomicrobiales > Rhizobiaceae > Rhizobium > Rhizobium sp. SRDI943. The sequence goes on from NZ_CM172787.1 coordinate 3,489,321, forward strand.
ACGTCATGCTGCCCGGCTTTGCCCAGCACTCGAGCGCCATGCTCTCAACGCTCGGGCATTGGGATGCAGGATCCCACGGCGGTATGGATTCGTCCTATGCGCTGAAAATCGCCACAAAGGCGAAACCCGGTGCGCAGAACGTTGCAATCAAGCGCCATACCTTCCGCAAGCGCGGGCCGATCCGCTTCGAGATTTTCTTCACGTTCAAGCCGGAGGCGACGGAACTGAAACTATCGGAAACCGACGTGCGATCGATCGGCTTCCTGTTCGACCTGCAATGCGGTGATCGCGACGGAGACGGCGAGCGGGTTATGCCACATCTGCGCTTTCTCAACGCACTCGACGGCAAGCACCTGCAGAAATGGCAGTACAAACGTGAGACCACGTCCTTCACCGCCATCGGCCGGGAAGACAAGACCGTTAGCCACTATCACCTGGCGCCTGAAGGCTGGCTGGACTTGCCGGATGGTGAACAACGGCTCTGCTACAACGAGATCCCGACGAAGGTGAACTGGAGCTATATGCGCTTCGATTTCGACCTCGCCTCCATGAAGGCGACCGGCTTGCAGTGCAACGACCGGAATTTCGATGTGTCCGGCTTCGAGTCGATCCGGATTCCGGCGATGAAAAACCTCTGGTGCATGCTGAACTTCTGCCTGTTCGCCGAGACGGATGTCGCCAAGCGTGCCTTTCTCTACGTCGATTCCATCTGCATTTCAGGGGATTTTTGATGCTTCCCGAAAACATCACGGCGGTGATAACCCGCAATGAGCGCTGGAGCGGTGACGCCGCGAGCGAACCCTATGAGGCCGGCTGGGCGCATGAAGCCGTGTTCTTTATTCGAGCATTGAAGCCTCCCGTCGGCACTGTACCCAAGGGCTGGGTGGAGATCTCGCCTGACGGCATGCACTGGGTTCGCGAAGGAACGGAATTCGCCATGCCGGGCGAACAGGACGGCGTTGCCGTGGCCCGGCTCAACGCCTTCGGCAATTGGCTGCGCGTTGCAACCCGCTTTGCCGATGGCGCCGAATGCACCGTGCTGGTGACCCTTCATCTGAAGGCCTGACTTGAGAAAACACGGGTATATAGCTTCCGCGCTTTCTCCTTCCGTCAGCCAAGATAGGCGCCCTGGGCCAGAAGTTCCCTGCGCAAATCCGCGTAGTCGACATGCCGGGGGCTTGCCCTGTTGCCGACCGAAAGTGCCGCGGCAACACCGGCCGCCTGGCCGAGCGCAAAACAGGGCGGCATGACGCGAATGGCGCTGAGCGCCTCATGCGTCGCCGAGACCGCGCGGCCGGACACCAGCAGGCCCTCATGAACGCGTGGCAGCATGACGCGGTAAGGTATCTGGTAGATATTGGCGGCATCGAGCCCCGCGCCACCGGTCCCACCGCCCGAGCCTGTGGGGTCGTGAATATCGAGCGGATAGCCGCACAACGCCACGACATCTTCGAAGGCGCGGCCGGAATGCAAATCTTGCAGCGTCAGTTCGTAGGCGCCATCGATCCGTCGGGTTTCCCGCACGCCGATCTGGGTTGCCGTGTCCCGCAGTTCCACCTGTTCGAAGCCGGGCAGATTGTCGCGGAAGAAATCGAGCAGCGCCACTGTCTGCTCGCGGCCTTCAACCTCGGCAAGCGAGAGCTCAAGGGAGTCAGCCCCATTGCGGCGCAACACGCGGCCGGTATTGATGCGCCAGACGCCCGGTTCCATGGTCTTGTAGAGGCCGATGCCGCGGCGAGGCGCGGGAAAGCGGCCTTCTGCCGTCGCCTTGGCGACGATCGAGGCGAAAGGCCGAAAGTCCTGCGGATGCGCGCGGATGTAATCCTCCACCACCTGGTCATCGACGTTCTGCACGCGGAAGAACAATGTTTGCGGCTGGGAAAGGCCGTCGCTTTCCCGCCCCTGACGGGTATGGACGCCGGCATAATGGGCGACATCGCCATCAGCCGAGCAATCGACGACGACCTTCGCACGAGCGCTCCTCAGCCCGCCCTTGCCGGCGCAAACAACCCCGAGCACCCGGGGATTGTCCGCATCATGGTCATCGACGATGGCATCCACGACCATGGTGTGCAGCAACAATTCCACTCCTGCCTCGACGCACATACGCTGCGCCGCGACCTTCGCCGCCTCAGGCTGGAAAGGGGTCACCTTGTCATGGCCGTAGACGATGAAGCCGCAATAGGCCGAACCTGCCGGGATGGTACTCGGATGCAGCGCGCCGCCGAGCGCCATCATCCGCTGAACGAATTCTTCGTAGATGCCGCGGATCAGTTGCTGGCTGCCATCGAGCGAATAGGAGGTCATGCAGGGGCCGACGAGGCCCGCCGTGAGATTGCCGCCGAGGAAGCCGTAGCGCTCCACAAGACGTACCCGCACGCCAAGACGTGCCGCCGCGACCGCGGCCGATAATCCCGATGGTCCGCCCCCGATGACGAGCACATCGACATCATCGAGTTCGGGAATATCGGCCGAATAGGCATAACGGCGGGCTGTCTGCTGCATACGTTTATCCCCTCCCCGTCTAGCGGAACATCGATCCGCCATCGACATCGAGCGCGGCGCCGTAGGTAAAGCTGGCTGCATCCGAGCACAGGAACATGATTGCCGCCGCCATGTCCTCCGGCCGCCCCATGCGCCGCATCGGCAGATTGCCGGCAATACGGTCCTTCAGCGACTGGTCGATATGAGAGTGCATCGGGGAATCCGTCGGCCCGGGGTTCAGCGCGTTAATGCGGATCTTCTTGCCCGCAAGTTCCCGCGCCACCGATTTGACCATCGACAGGGTCCCGGCCTTCGATGCCGCATAGGCGGTATCGGCAATCAGCCCGCCGCCGCCATGCACGCCGGCATCCGAGGCGATGCAGACGATGTTGCCGCCATCGGGGTTGTCGAGCATGCGTTTGACTGCGCCCTGCACGACGAAGAAGCTGCCGAGCAGATTGACGTCGAGCACGCGGTGCCAATGCGCCCGATCCTGCTCGAATATACGCTTGGCCGTGATGATCGCCGCACATGTCACGACGTTGTCAAGGCGCGCGAGATTGGCGTCGCAATAATCGAAAGCCCTATCGATGCTTTCCTGATTGCTGACATCCACCGTCACGGTATGGACAGCCGTGCCGTCATTGCGCAGCTCCGCACCGTAGCGCTTCAACCCCGCCTCATCACGATCGGCCATGACGACTTCCGCGCCCTTGCTGGCGAAGGCCCTTGCAGTTTCAAGACCCATCCCGCTCGCTGCGCCCGTGATTAAGACCGTTCGGCCCGCAAAACTATCGTCGGAAAAAGTAGCATAAGTCCCAGGCATCGTCGCAGCGTCCTTCATTAAGTCAGCAGGCCCGCCTCTCTATCGTTAGCAACGTAGCAACTATGTTATATAGTTGTAAAGTGCGATGTGGAGGCGGTATGCTATCTGGCAGTAGTATCCCGACCAGAAAGGCGCCGTGGATCGAACGGGCAAGCTCTGACGAAAGTTGCCGGAAGGTGGCCGAATTTGCTGTAGCAGTTCCAACGTCAAATCTTGGGTCGGCAGCGCCATTCGGCAAAAACAACAAAGCCCCGGCCGTTTTACGGTCCGGGGCTTTTGCGTATTATTTTTATGGAATTTGATTTCGGTTTGAGGCTTTGCCCCGTTCGGGTCTTAAACAGTTCAGTGGACTGTTTTATCGGGCGGGCCCGATCGACCGCTCACCCTTCAGGTTATGGTGAGCTCTGCGAACGAGGAGCTACCATCGCCAGGGAAAGCGAAGCTTTTCCGCCAGCGATAAGAAGGTAGATGCTGATCTTTAAGAGGAAGGATTTGGTTTCGGGGGCAGGCTTTGTAGTTTTCTGTCCCGCTGCGTCGGCTTTGCCTTCTTGCGGGCCCCTGATTAGGCATTAAACCCTCGACCCGTTACCAAACAAAAAGCCGCCCTGAAGGCGGCTATTTGTTTGGTTGCGGGGGCAGGATTTGAACCTGCGGCCTTCAGGTTATGGTCCGCAGGACGAGGAGCTACCATCGCCAGCGAAGATGAAGTCTTCGCGCCAGCGATATTGCTCTCTTCTGGCAACACAAAAAGCCCCTGCATGGCAGGGGCTTGGGAGTATCTAAGGAAAGGATTGGTTGCGGGGGCAGGATTTGAACCTGCGGCCTTCAGGTTATGGTCCGCAGGACGAGGAGCTACCATCGCCAGCGAAGATGAAGTCTTCGCGCCAGCGATATTGCTCTCTTCTGGCAACACAAAAAGCCCCTGCATGGCAGGGGCTTGGGAGTATCTAAGGAAAGGATTGGTTGCGGGGGCAGGATTTGAACCTGCGGCCTTCAGGTTATGAGCCTGACGAGCTACCGGGCTGCTCCACCCCGCGTTATCCAGGCGACGCTTGCGTCGTCCGTCCAGGTTTTGCCATCTGGCAAAATACCGACTGCCCGAGCAAATTGCTTTTGCAATTTGTCTCGTGTTTTCCTGCCGATGCATTCTAACACAAAAGGCCGCTTTGTGAGCGGCCCTTTTTGTTCGGCATGGGCCGCAGAGTTTGTTCTGAGAAGATTGTTTTACATCAGTTGCGTTTTGCAGACCTGGCAGCGACCTACTCTCCCGCGTCTTAAGACGAAGTACCATGGGCGCAGGGGCGTTTCACGGCCGTGTTCGGAAAGGGAACGGGTGCAGCCACCCCGCCATAACCACCAGGTCGGCAAAGCGCAACTATATGTTTTGAGAAGCTGGCAGGCGTTAGCCTGTTTTCTTTTTTTGAACACGTCTTTGAACCTTCTTGAGGGCGTCGGAGCAGCGCTCCGCAAGGCCAAGTGGCCGTCGCGCCTTGTGGCGCGGCCCGTCCGGAGCGAAGCGGCAAAGCCGCGACAGCGCCAGGACAAAGGTCTGGCACATCGAACGAAGTTCGATGAGCATAGTCAATGAGAACGATCAAGCCAATCGAGCTATTAGTACCGGTAAGCTTCATGCGTTGCCGCACTTCCACACCCGGCCTATCAACGTGGTCGTCTTCCACGGCTCTGATAGGGAATACTCGTTTTCAGGTGGGTTTCCCGCTTAGATGCCTTCAGCGGTTATCCCGTCCATATGTAGCTACCCTGCTATGCCCTTGGCAGGACAACAGGTCCACCAGAGATATGTCCATCCCGGTCCTCTCGTACTAGGGACAGATCCTGTCAATATTCCTACACCCACGGCAGATAGGGACCGAACTGTCTCACGACGTTCTGAACCCAGCTCACGTACCGCTTTAATTGGCGAACAGCCAAACCCTTGGGACCTGCTCCAGCCCCAGGATGCGATGAGCCGACATCGAGGTGCCAAACAACCCCGTCGATATGGACTCTTGGGGGTCATCAGCCTGTTATCCCCGGCGTACCTTTTATCCGTTGAGCGATGGCCCTTCCACGCGGGACCACCGGATCACTATGACCGACTTTCGTCTCTGCTCGACTTGTCAGTCTCGCAGTCAGGCGGGCTTATGCCATTGCACTCGACGACCGATTTCCGACCGGTCTGAGCCCACCATCGCGCGCCTCCGTTACTCTTTCGGAGGCGACCGCCCCAGTCAAACTACCCACCATACACTGTCCCGGACCCGGATGACGGGCCGCGGTTAGACATCCATGACGATAAGGGTGGTATTTCAAGGATGGCTCCACGGAAACTGGCGTCCCCGCTTCAAAGCCTACCACCTATCCTACACATGCCGACACGAATGCCAGTGTAAAGCTATAGTAAAGGTGCACGGGGTCTTTCCGTCTGACCGCAGGAACCCCGCATCTTCACGGGGAATTCAATTTCACTGAGTCTATGTTGGAGACAGCGGGGAAGTCGTTACGCCATTCGTGCAGGTCGGAACTTACCCGACAAGGAATTTCGCTACCTTAGGACCGTTATAGTTACGGCCGCCGTTTACTGGGGCTTCGATTCAAAGCTTGCACCTCTCCTCTTAACCTTCCAGCACCGGGCAGGCGTCAGACCCTATACGTCGTCTTGCGACTTCGCAGAGCCCTGTGTTTTTGATAAACAGTCGCTACCCCCTGGTCTGTGCCACCCCATAATAGTTGCCTACCATGGGGTCACGCTTCTTCCGAAGTTACGCGTGCAATTTGCCGAGTTCCTTCAACATAGTTCTCTCAAGCGCCTTGGTATACTCTACCTGACCACCTGTGTCGGTTTCGGGTACGGTCTATACGGTGGAGCTATTTCCTGGAACCGCTCCGCTGCCCATCCAATCCAATAAGAATGAACAACTTGTGCAATCCGTCACTACCACCAGGCCCACGAATATTAACGTGGTTCCCATCGACTACGCATTTCTGCCTCGCCTTAGGGGCCGGCTAACCCTGCTCAGATTAACTTTAAGCAGGAACCCTTGGTCTTTCGGCGAGAGGGTCTCTCACCCTCTTTATCGTTACTCATGTCAACATTCGCACTTCCGATACCTCCAGGAGCCCTCACGGGTCTCCCTTCATCAGCTTACGGAACGCTCCGCTACCACGTGTATTGCTACACATCCTCAGCTTCGGTGCATGGCTTCAGCCCCGTTACATTTTCGGCGCAAAGACCCTTATTTAGACCAGTGAGCTGTTACGCTTTCTTTAAATGATGGCTGCTTCTAAGCCAACATCCTGGTTGTTTTGGGATCCTCACATCCTTTCCCACTTAGCCATGACTTGGGGACCTTAGCTGGAGGTTAGGGTTGTTGCCCTTTTCACGACGGACGTTAGCACCCGCCGTGTGTCTGCCGAGTAGTACTCCCCGGTATTCGGAGTTTGGTTAGGATCAGTAAGACGGTGAGTCCCCATAGCCCATCCAGTGCTCTACCCCCGGGGGTATTCGCTCGACGCTCTACCTAAATAGATTTCGCGGAGAACCAGCTATTTCCGAGTTTGATTGGCCTTTCACCCCTAGCCACAAGTCATCCCAATCTATTGCAACAGATGCGGGTTCGGTCCTCCAGTTGGTGTTACCCAACCTTCAACCTGCTCATGGCTAGATCACTCGGTTTCGGGTCTAATGCAACAAACTAAATCGCCCTATTCAGACTCGCTTTCGCTTCGCCTACACCTACCGGCTTAAGCTTGCTTGTTACACTAAGTCGTTGACCCATTATACAAAAGGTACGCCGTCACCCTTGCGGGCTCCGACTGTTTGTAGGCATCCGGTTTCAGGTTCTATTTCACTCCCCTTGTCGGGGTGCTTTTCACCTTTCCCTCACGGTACTTGTTCGCTATCGGTCATGCACGAGTACTTAGGCTTGGAGAGTGGTCTCCCCATGTTCAGACAGGATTTCTCGTGTCCCGCCCTACTCTAGGACAATCATGATATCTACGCGTACGGGGCTGTCACCCACTACGGCCGCACTTTCCAGAGCGTTCCACTTTAATCACAATTGCCACTGGCCTGGTCCGCGTTCGCTCGCCACTACTTGCGGAGTCTCGGTTGATGTCCTTTCCTGCAGGTACTTAGATGTTTCAGTTCCCTGCGTTCGCTTCTTACACCCTATGTATTCAGGTGTAGATACCTTATCACAATACCTAGAAACCATTCGGGTTTTCACTCACGCCAGACAACCGGCGACGCACTCCGCACAGCATGGGAAACTCCCATACAGGCCAGAGGCCGTCGGCGATCGTTCGCCGTAATGTCGGATCGAAGATCCGACAACCAGAATGATTTTCTAGGTATTTAAGGTGGGTTGCCCCATTCGGAGATCCATGGATCAAAGCTCATTCGCAGCTCCCCACGGCTTTTCGCAGCGTATCACGTCCTTCATCGCCTGTGCATGCCAAGGCATCCACCAAATGCCCTTACGACACTTAATCGTTCTCATTGCCAATGCTCATCATCTCGTTGCCCGTTCCAAAGAAACGGCAACAGACCGGGTTACCTTTTACAACCCAGTCAATCCAACAATGCCATTAACGTGTTCGACAGATCTGCTTTATTGGAGCTACGCCGAGCAGCTCGCTTGCAGCCTGTCTTAAGACCAGCTTCTCGAGATTGGATCCGATACCGCGCGGTCAGGCAACGGTAATCAAGTCGTCCGTCAGATGCTCATCCCTAAAGACAGCAAACAACAACGACCCAGAGCGACAAGCTTCCTTCCTACCTCCAGTCCTTCACCCATATCCGGCCGGCTAGGCCATCCATGGGATCACTAGAACTGGGCTCGGACGCCTTGGGCAAAACCCAAAACAC